>NZ_JAFCTS010000001.1:0-628185 GCF_049896145.1 Microbacterium sp. TWP3-1-2b2
CCCTGTGGGAGAGTAGGACACCGCCGAACTTCTTCTAAACAAAATGGCCACCCAACGCAGGGTGGCCATTTTGCGTTAACTCACCTGCCCGGAGGGCCGTCCAACACCGTCGGAACGTACTCGAGCAATTGAGTGCGGTGGTCGAATGTGCGCGTCTCGACGAGCTCGAGACTCACATCGGGATAACCGTCGAAGATGCGGTCGCGACCGCTCGCCCCGGTGATCACCGGGAAGATCACGACCCGGAAGCGGTCGACGAGCCCCGCGCCCAGGAGCGAACGGCACAGCGCGATGCTGCCGATCGTTCTTAGCGGCCGGTCCGACTCCTCCTTGAGGCGGCGAACGTACTCGACAGCATCCGTGTCGACGAGAGTCGAGTTGGCCCACTTGAGCGGCGCCTTCAGCGACGCCGAGAAGACGTACTTCTTGATGTCGTTGAGCACGTCGGTTCCAGGCTCGCCGCCCGCGGTGAGCTCGGACATCACGCGATACGTCGTCGCTCCCATCAGCAGGGGATCATCCTTGGTCGGCTCCTGCTCGAGCCATTCGAGATACTCGGGGCTCTCCATCCCCCACCATCCGGGCCAGCCGACGGCAGCGCCGTAGCCGTCGAGGGAGCAGATGAAGTCGATCGTCAGAGTGTGCATGTCATCTCCTTCGCTTCGCGCAGGAGTCTAGAACTTCCCCGAGCCGCGCGGAACCCTCACCTCGGTGTGCGGGTACGACGAACCTCGTACAGGCGACGCATCAGGCGCCGAAGAGAGGCGCCACGAGGCTGACGGCGATGGCGATCATCACCGTTGCGATCACCGCATCCAGGATCCGCCACGCCCGAGGTGTGTTCAGCCAGCGGGCGAGGCCTCTGGCCCCGAACCCGAGCGCGGTGAACCAGACGATGCTGGCGAGGATCGCCCCAGCCGCGAAGAGCCATCGTGCGTCGCCGTGCGTCGCGGCGATCGAGCCGAGCATCAACACGGTGTCGAGGTAGACGTGGGGGTTCAGCCAGGTCAAGGCGAACGCGATCGCGATCGCGGTGACCAGTCGTCCCGACCGCTTCTCATCTCCCGACGGATGCAGGGTCTCATCGCCGCGCCATGCCCGTCGCGCCGCGAGCAGGCCATAGGTGAGCAGCACAGCCGCACCGAGGACTCGCGCGGCGTCGACCAGCCACGGCACAGTCTCCAGCAGGAAGCCGAGTCCGGCGACGCCCGTCGCGATCAGGACCGCATCTGACAGAGCGCAGATGACGACGACGACCAGGACGTGCTCGCGGCGGATGCCCTGGCGCAGGACGAACACATTCTGGGCGCCGATGGCGATGATGAGAGAGAGACCGAGGCCGAGGCCTGCGAAGAACGAGAGCACGTTCCGAGAGTAGAAGCGCGTCGGCATAAGCACCAGCGAAGTGTTCTAACGAAGCATTAGCATGGCTTACATGGCGGCAATCTCACCGGAGCTGGCGTCGACGATCGCCGCCATCGTGGACGGCGGAAGTCTCGACGCGGCCGCTCGCAGTCTGCACATCACGCCCTCGGCTGTCAGCCAGCGCCTGAAGAGTCTCGAACAGCAGCTCGGCCAGGTTCTCATCGTGCGGGCACGGCCGGCGAAGGCGACGGCTGCCGGCGAGTCTGTTGTGCGCATGGCTCGTCAGATCGCACTGCTCGAACACGACGCGCTGTCGGCGCTCGGCCTCGATGCAGCGGGAGAGCGCGTCAGCATCCCTCTCGCAGTCAATGCGGACTCGATGGCGACCTGGTTCCTCGCACCCCTCGCCCGGCTTGCGGATGCCCATGGAATCGACTTCGATCTGCACCGGGATGATCAGACCTTCACGGCCAGGCTGCTGGAATCAGGTGAGGTCATGGCCGCCGTGACGTCGGAGCAGACTCCCGTCGCCGGATGCACGGTCGCACCGCTCGGCGTCCTCCGCTACGAGGCGATGGCGACACCGGCGTTCATGCAGCGGTGGTTCCCCGATGGCGTCACGGCGGCTGCACTGCAGCATGCGCCGTTCGTCGACTTCGACCGGCGTGACACGCTTCAGCACACCTGGCTGCGTTCGCGTGGGCTGGATGAGCGGGGCGTTCCTCGCCACTACGTCCCTGCGTCGCACGACTATGCGCAGGCAGTTCTGCTCGGACTCGGGTGGGGCATGCTGCCCGGTTCGCAGGCAGTGGATGCGGCGGCATCCGGAGCTGCGCTCCCGCTGGGCGGCGATCCGATCCACGTGCCGCTGTACTGGCAGCAGTGGAACCTGCGATCGTCGTTGCTGGATTCGATCGCCGCGGAGGTCATCGCGGAGGCAGCTGCGGTGCTGGACTGACTGAGCGCCGCCCTGCGGCTGTGATTCAATCGGCCAGAGCGAGGGCGCGGAACGCGTCGCGTTCGCGGAGGGCATCTCGGCGGCTGGCGGCCTCTGTCAGCGCTGCGGAGGGCGGACGCTGCCCGGTGGTGCGGTGGTAGAGCTCGTCGATCAGGCGTGTCGCGAGTGAGACCAGCTGTCCGATCTCGCGGTCGTCGCGATCGATCCACACGCATCGCGGCTCGTCATGGATCGGACGGAAGCTGTCGTGCTCCTCCCAGACGAACAGGGTGCGCTCCGCGCCGAGCACGTGCTGCTGCCACCACACCTGGCGGAGATACGTGCGGGGGATGGTCCGCCAGTTCTTGTTCGTGGTCTTGATCTCGGCAAGCAGGATGCGGCCGTCGGCATCCTGCACGATGCCGTCCGGGGTGGCGAGGTGGCGATGCTCTGACTCTGCGCGGAACAGAGCAGAGGACGGACGGATGCCGTGCGTGCCGGCGACCCAGCTGGCGATCTCCGGCTCGCGGCGACGACCATGATCGGTGTACGCGTTGCCTCCGAAGTGGGCACCGCCTCCGAGCTTCGCATCGGCCGCGCGGATGATCGACTTCTCTCCGGAGAGTCCTGCGACGTCCGTTGCGGTGATTCCTCGGGTCCGTGCTCTGAGCCAGGCGACCCGGTCACGGGAGTCCGCGACGATACGAGCCTGAAGTTCCGGAGTCACCATTCGAGGCTACCCGCGACCACGGACGAGCGAGACCAGCCGCGCCGATCCGAGGCGGTCAGGATCATCCGTCTTCGGCGACTGGTCGTCAGTCGACTGCCGGCCAGTCGCCGGGACCGCTTGAGCCTACGACGTACTCGTCCAGCGGTACCTTGTCGGCCTTCCAGGCATCGAGCACCGGTTGCACGATGCGCCAGCATTCCTCGGCGGCATCGCCTCGCACGGCGAGCACAGGGTCGGCATCGAGGATGCAGGAGAGCACCTCGGCGTAGGCCCGGAGTGCGCCGGGACCGAGCTGCGCCGACATCGTCGTCCGCTCCAGCTCGAACGGGTCCGCTTCGCCGTTGACATTGAGCTCAAGGGAGATCTCGGCCGTGCCGAGCGAGAACCGCAGAACAGCACCCTCCGCGTCGCCGCGGAGGCCGACAGGGACGTGGCGCACCGGACGGAACCGCACGACGATCTCGCGCGAGGGGTCGCCGATGGCTTTTCCTGAGCGCAACGTGATCGGCACACCCGCCCAGCGGGCATTGCGCACCTCGAAGGTCGCCGCGCCCAGCGTCTCGGTGTTCCGCTTCGGGTCCACGCCCGGCTCATCCGCGTACGACGGGAACTCCCGCCCCTCCACACTGCCGGCGGTGTACCTCGCGCGCCGGGAGTTGTGCACCGGATCGTCATCCCACACCGAGGTCGCGCGCAGCACTGCCGTCGTCGCGGCACGGAAGTCGACTTCGTCCAGTGTCGCGGGCTCCTCCATCGCGAACACCGCCAGCACCTGAAGGAGGTGGCTCTGGACCATGTCGACGAACGCCCCGGCATGGTCGTAATATCCGGCGCGCCCTTCGAGGCCCAAGGACTCGTCATAAGTGATCGAAACCGATTCGATGTCCGCCGCCGACCACAGCGGCTCGAGCACCCGGTTCGCGAATCGCACTCCGAGCAGATTCAGCGTGGTCGAGCGGCCGAGGAAGTGATCGATCCGGAAGGCCTGACTCTCCGGCACCAGCAGGGCGAGACGTTCGTTGAGCGCCCGAGCGCTGTCCTCATCGACACCGAACGGCTTCTCCAGCGCCAGTACGACGCCTTCGGGCACGTCGATGGATGCCATGGCATCGCACGCGGCGGCGGCGACGGAGGGCGGCACTGCGAAGTACAGCGCGAGCGGCGCCTTTCTTCCGGCGAGCAGCTTCTCGAGGTCGTCTGCGGCAGTGATGTCGGCGAGGTGGTACTCGGTCTCCACGCGAGACATCGCCCCTTCGGCATCCGCAGACGCGAACGCGGTCTGCACGACGTCACGCCATCTGTCGTCGGACCATTCGTCCATGCCGGCGCCGATCAGATGGACCGTGCGCGTGGGCTCCGTGACCAACAACTGGCCCAGCGCCGGCAGCAGGAGCCTGGATGTCAGGTCGCCGGATGCTCCGAAGATCATGAGTGTCGTGTGCGCGGCCATACGGCCCACCGTAGTCGGCGCGAGGAGATCGCAACAGGCCTGGATCGTCGGCGCCGTCACTGCCACAATCAGACGGATGCCATCTCCGATCGAAGACTACGCACTGCTCAGTGATTGCCGCACGGCGGCTCTCGTCTCCCGCGATGGCAGCATCGACTGGCTCTGCCTGCCGCGTTTCGACTCGCCGTCGATCTTCGGCGCGCTGCTGGGAGATCCGACCCACGGATGCTGGACGCTTCGGCCGATCGACGAAGAGGCGACCATGAGCCGCCATTATCTGCCGGACACGTTCATGCTCGTCACGCGGTGGGAGAGCGCCGACGGCATAGCCGAGGTGCACGAGTTCATGCCGATGAGCAGACACCGCACCGACGTGGTGCGACGGGTGATCGGCGTCTCGGGGACCGTCGCAATGCGCACCGAGCTGCGGATGCACTTCGATTACGCACGCGCGCTGCCGTGGGTGAGGCAGGTCGGAACCGAAACCGCGCCCGCGCTGAGGGCGACGGCCGGGCCGGACGCCATCATCGTCCGCGGCGTCGCACTCTCCGCCTCCGATCACGTCCACATCGGACGGATGGCGGTCTCCGAAGGTGAGCGACATGAGCTGACACTGACATGGTTCCGCTCACACGAGAGCGCACCCGATCCGCTCGACATCGAAGCCGCAGCAGCGAGAACCCGCTCCTGGTGGCAGGGGTGGGCGAGTGGAATCGAGCACGACGGACCACACCGTGATGCGGTGGTCCGCTCACTCCTGGTGCTGCGTGCGCTCACGAACAGGGACACCGGAGGCATCGTCGCGGCCGCGACGACATCATTGCCGGAGGACTTCGGAGGATCGCGCAACTGGGACTACCGGTACGTGTGGCTGCGCGATGCCGCGTTGACCCTCGAAGTGCTCATCTCTCACGGCTTCCTGCATGAGGCCCAGCATTGGCGACTGTGGTTGCTGCGCGCCGTGGCCGGCGACCCGGCTGAGGTGCAGATCATGTACGGCATCGCGGGGGAGCGCGACCTCGCCGAGCGCGAGCTCGACTGCCTTCCCGGATACGAGGGCGCGTCGCCCGTGCGCGTCGGCAACGGCGCCGTCGATCAGTATCAGGGCGACGTGATCGGCGAGGTGCTCGTGGCTCTTGAGGCTGCGCGTATCGCCGGACTCGAGGAATCCGCGTTCTCCTGGCCGCTGCAGCGCGCGCTTCTCGAACGGGTCATCGCCGGGATCGATCGTCCGGACAACGGCATCTGGGAGATCAGAGGCGAGCAGCAGTGGTTCACGCACTCCCGTGTGATGATGTGGGCCGCGCTCGATCGCGGAGTCCGCGCTGTGCGCGAGCATTCCATGTCCGGCGACGCAGACCGGTGGGCCGAGATGCGTGACCGGCTGCGCACCGAGATCGATGAGCGCGGCGTCCACGCCGACGGCTACTTCGTGCAGCACTACGGATCCGACGAGGTCGATGCATCGCTGCTCGTTCTGCCGCAGGTCGGGTACTGCGCAGCGGATGACTCGAGGATGACCCGCACGGTGGCGCAGATGGAGCGCACTCTCCTTCGGGACGGACTGCTGATGCGCTATCGCACGACGAGCGGTGTGGACGGGCTCGAAGGGGGAGAGCATCCGTTCCTCGCATGCAGCTTCTGGCTCGTCGAACAGTATGCCGCGAGCGGTCGGGAGCGCGACGCCGAGGAGCTGATGTCGCGACTCGTGGCACTTGCGAACGATATCGGCCTGCTCTCCGAGGAGTACGACGTAGAGGGGGCCAGGCACGCCGGGAACACTCCTCAAGCACTGTCGCACCTCGCGCTGGTCCGTGCGGCAGACGCGCTCGCCGGGCACGCCGGCCGCGCCGCCGACCGTCACTGAGCAGCCGACGCCGCCCTCGATTTGGGGGACGAGGTCGGATGCCGTATTCTTGGAGCAACCGAAGACCGCCGGTCATCGTGATGTGCGAAAGCACAACATGATCGAAGCACTGCTCAGCAGGGGCCCGCGCAGGTGTCACGAACTGTTCTCAAAGCTCCGTGCGCTTGCGCCGGAGCTTTTTTGTTTGGCTTGTGGGGTGGTCGAGGTCGATGCCCCACCACCGTGCGGCATCTCGTACCCACCAAGGAGTGACCATGGCGCAGAAGGATGCATCGGTTGCCGAGCTCACGAAGTCATTCGAGAACTCGAACGCCGTCCTGCTGACCGAGTACCGCGGTCTGACGGTTGCCCAGCTCAAGGAGCTGCGCAACAGCATCCGTCAGGACGCTGAGTACGCCGTGGTGAAGAACACGCTGACCAAGATCGCCGCCAACAAGGCTGGGATCTCTGCGCTGGATGACGACCTCAAGGGTCCGTCGGCCGTCGCATTCGTGCACGGTGACTTCGTCGCCACCGCGAAGGCTCTTCGTGATTTCGCCAAGGCCAACCCGCTTCTCGTGATCAAGGGCGGCGTGTTCGAGGGCAACACCCTCACCGCTGACGAGGTCAACAAGTACGCCTCGCTCGAGAGCCGTGAGGTTCTGCTGGCGAAGGCTGCGGGCATGATGAAGGCGACGATGGGCAAGGCTGCCGCGACCATCGACGCGCTTCGCGAAAAGCTGGAGACCGCACAGGCCGCGTGAGCGACCGGCGATCTCGTTTCACAAACCCCATCAATCTAGGAGACACATCATGGCTAAGCTCACCACTGAGGAGCTGCTCGAGCAGTTCGCCGACCTGACCCTCGTCGAGCTCAGCGAGTTCGTCAAGGCGTTCGAGGAGAAGTTCGACGTCACCGCTGCTGCTCCCGTCGCCGTTGCCGGCGCCGGTGGCGCAGGCGCTGCTGAAGAGGTTGAGGAGAAGGACTCCTTCGACGTCATCCTCGAGGCTGCCGGCGACAAGAAGATCCAGGTCATCAAGGCCGTCCGCGAGCTCACCTCGCTCGGCCTCGGCGAGGCGAAGGCTGTCGTCGACGGCGCTCCCAAGGCCGTCCTCGAGGGCGCCAACAAGGAGACGGCCGAGAAGGCCAAGGAGACTCTCGAGGCTGCCGGCGCGACCGTCACCCTCAAGTAACAGCGTCTCAACGCGTGTGAAGAAGACTCCGGGCTCTGCCCGGGGTCTTCTTGCGTCAGCGCGGGGCAGCGGAAGAGTTGCGAACGACGAGGGCGGATGCCGCCACGATGTGCTCGACGTCTGCTGCAGGTCGCTCCAACTGGCGCAGCAGCAGGTCGACAGCCTGCCTCCCCTGCTCTCGCGGCTGCTGCCGGATGGTCGTCAGGGCGAACATCTCGGCGTGCTGATGGTCGTCGATTCCGACCACGCTCAACTCGGTGGGTACGGCGATGCCGAGCCGTCGTGCGGCGATGATCGCGCTGATCGCTGTCTCATCGCATACCCCAACCACAGCGGTGGGGCGAGTGCGCCGATTGCCCAGGAGATCGACCGCGCTCTGGTACCCGCTGGGCATGTCGCTCGCAGCGGGGCTCACACTGATACGGTCGCTGAGCCCGGCGGCATCCATCGCCTCGCGATAGCCCTTCAGGCGGAGAGTATCTCCGAATCCCGCACGAGAGTCGTCCTCGCCCGCGCCGATGAAGGCGATCGCCGTGTGGCCGAGGTCGATCAGGTGCTCCGTCGCGATACGAGCGGCGGCGGCGTCATCGATCGACACCGAGCTCGTACCCGGGTGATAAGGACCGATGGTCACCAGTGGGCGCTCGAGGCCGGACAGCCTGTCCAGCTCACGGCTTCGCGGTTGGATCCCTGCAGCGATGATGCCGTCGAATCTTCGCCGCGGAAGCACCACGTCGAAGATCCGATCTCGAGCGGCTGAGCCGTCGGGGACGCCGTAGAGGGCGAGGTCGTAGTCGTGTGCGAGCAGGGCGTCCTGCACGCCGGTGAGCAGTTCCGAGAAGTACCAGCGACCGATCGTCGGCACGACAGCGCCGATCGTCAGGGTGCGCCCTGTGGCGAGGCTCGTCGCAGAGGAATGAGCGACGTACGCGAGTTCGTGCGCGGCGCGTGACACCGACTCCCTGGTCTCGTCCGAGACGTAGCCGCGTCCGCTCAATGCGCGACTCGCGGTGGCCTTCGAGACGCCCGCACGCGCCGCGACGTCCGCGATCGTGCTCATGCATCCTCCTCGATGTCCGAACGCGAACCGCCGTGCGTCCGTGCACAGCGTAGTCCGACTCTCCTGCGAAGGGAACCGGTTCCAGGTCACGGGAGAGGGAGCGCTCCCATGTCCATCGGGCGAGTGCGTTCAAAGGTTGTCAGCTTGTGATCTGGGCCCATTGTGCCGGGGCCGGTCTGGCCAGTAGGTTTGGCCTGGAATCGGTTCCCGATCCGCTCGCTCTCGGGCAGGCGGCACGCATGGGGACGTGAACTCGAAGAGGAGAAGTCACATGGGACTGTCACAGCGTAATCGGCGTCTCGCGCCGCTGGCCCTGATCGGCGCGGCGGGTTTCGCGCTCGCGGGGTGTGGGGCTCCCGGCGCGCCCGAGGGGGGCGACGACGGCGGCGATGGGGGAAGCAGTACTGTCACGATCTACGGCACCATCGTCGACGCCGAGGCCGAACTCCTGCAGGAGTCGTGGGCCGACTGGGCTGAGGAGAACGGCATCGAGATCAAGTACGAGGGCAGCCAGGACTTCGAGACGCAGCTCGGTACTCGCGCACAGGGCGGCAATCCGCCCGATATCGCGATCTTCCCTCAGCCGGGTCTGTTCGCCGACTTCGCTTCGCGCGACTTCCTCAAGCCTGCGCCGGAGGAGGTCGAGAAGAACGCGAACGAGTACTGGACCGAAGATTGGGTCAACTACGGCACTTATGAGGACACCTTCTACGGTGCGCCGCTGATGGCCAACGTCAAGGGCTGGATCTGGTATTCCCCGACCAAGTTCGCCGAATGGGGCGTCGAGGTCCCTGAGACGCTGGGAGATCTGACGGCGTTGACCGAAACGATCCAAGCAGCCACCGGTACTCCGGCCTGGTGCGCCGGTTTCGAATCCGGCACGGCGACAGGCTGGCCGGGCACCGACTGGATCGAGGACTACGTGCTGCGACAGGCCGGCCCTGACGTCTACGACCAGTGGGTCACCAACGAGGTGCCATTCACCGACCCGCAGATCAAGACGGCGTTCGACTCGGTCGGCGAGATCCTCTTGAACCCGGCGAACGTCAACGCCGGCTTCGGCGACGTGCGCTCGATCAACTCGACGGCGTTCGGCGACGTCGCACCCAAGGTCGCGGACGGCTCGTGCGCACTCACGCACCAGGCGTCCTTCCTCTCTGGTTTCTACCCCGAGGGCACGGAGATCGCCGAGGACGGTGACGTCTGGGCCTTCATGCTTCCAGGCGAGAGCGCGGATGAGAAGGCCGTGACTGGTGCAGGCGAGATCGTCGGCGCATTCAGCGACAGCGAGGCCACGCAGAAGGTGCTCGCTTACCTGTCCAGCCCTGAGTGGGCGAACAGTCGCGTCAGCCTCGGCGGCGTCACGTCGGCGAACAACGGGCTCGAGCCCGACGCCGCGCAAGACCCGATCCTCCAGGAGACCATCAAGATCCTGCAGGACCCCGACACCACGTTCCGCTTCGATGCCAGCGACCTGATGCCGGGTGCTGTCGGAGCCGGCACGTTCTGGAAGGGCATGGTCGCGTGGGTCAATGGCACCTCCACCGATGAGGTCCTCGAGCAGATCGAGACGGGCTGGCCTGCGGGCTGACCCGATACGGGCGGGCCGCCATCTCAGGCGGCCCGCCCGCTCCCGGTCCATGCGACGGGGCATGAACCGTTGATGATCTGCATGCTGTTGTAAAGGGGACTCCGTGACCGCGATCGAATTCTTCGGATGGATCGGCTCGCTGCCGCCGGTCCTGCAGGCGGTGGCCGTCGTCATCGCCTTCGGGCTGGTGGTCACCATCATCCTGCTGCTTGTCGACGTCGCACCCCGCACGGGGACGATGTACACCATCATCCGTCTGGCCATGTGCCTGCTGATCCCGCTGGCGGTGATGTGGTTCTTCCGTTCCTACTACTGGGCTATGGGTGTCGCGGTCGTGGTGGGAGCGGTGTTCTTCCTCCTCGATTACCGGTCGAAGGCAGGCAAGGGATATCTCATCCAGCTCGTCGCCTTCATGGCACCGGCGTTCCTGCTCCTGTTGGTGGGCCTCGTCCTGCCGTCGTTGCAGACGATGGTGGCATCGTTCATGAACTCGTCCGGGAAAACATTCGTGGGACTGGCGAACTACACGTGGATCTTCGGGCAGCCAGACGGCATACGCGTCGTGGTCAACACGATCGTATGGGTGCTGATCGTGCCGACGGTGTCGACCATCGTCGGACTCGCTTACGCGGTCTTCATCGACCGCACCCGCGGGGAGAAGATCTACAAGGTCCTCGTCTTCATGCCGATGGCGATCTCCTTCGTCGGCGCCGGCATCATCTGGCGGTTCATGTACGAGTACCGCGGCCCGCAGTACGAACAGATCGGTCTGCTCAATCAGATTCTTGTCTGGTTCGGGGGAGAGCCGCAGCAGTTCCTGCTCAATCCGCCGTGGAACACCCTGTTCCTCATCGTCGTGCTGATCTGGGTGCAGACCGGTTTCGCGATGGTGATCCTCTCGGCCTCGATCAAGGGCGTGCCGATGGAGCTGCTGGAGGCGGCTGAGCTCGACGGAGCGAACGCCTGGCAGCGCTTCATCTCCGTCACCGTCCCCGCAATCCGCCCAGCGCTCATCGTCGTTCTGACGACGATCTCTATCGCGTCTTTGAAGGTCTTCGACATCGTCCGGACCATGACCGCCGGAAACTACGAGACGTCGGTGCTGGCGAATGAGATGTACACGCAGTTCTCGAAATTCGAGGCGGGCCGCAGCGCCGCGCTGGCCGTGATCCTGTTCATCCTCGTGCTGCCGATCGTCATCTACAACGCACGCCAGATTCAGAAGCAGCGGGAGATCCGATGAGCGACACGATGAAGTCCAACGCTGTGACGAGCTCCACACCTACCAGCACGCGTGCGATAACCACGGGGGGCAAACTCAACGCCTCGGCAGGCCGCACCCGCAAGAAACTGTCGCGGCCGTGGGCGTCAGCAGCGTCCATCATCATCGCGGTGCTGTGGACGATCCCGACTCTGGGGCTGTTCATCTCCTCGTTCCGTCCCCGGGATCAGATCCTCACCAGTGGATGGTGGGAGTTCTTCCTGAACCCGCAGGTCACCGGCGAGAACTACGTCGATGTGCTGCAGTCAGGCACGACCCAGTTGACGATGATCGAGTCGTTCGTCAACTCCATCGCGATCACCATCCCCGCCACGATCGTGCCGCTGATGATCGCTTCCATGGCCGCTTACGCGTTCGCATGGATCGACTTCAAGGGGCGCAACTTCCTCTTCATCTTCATCTTCGCTCTGCAGATCGTTCCCATCCAGATGGCGCTCGTCCCCCTGCTGAGCACCTTCTCGCGAGGTCTGAACCTGTTCGGATTGCAGCTGACACTGCCGCTCGGCGCATCCGGGGGGTACGCACAGGTCTGGCTCGCGCACTCCATGTTCGCGTTGCCGCTGGCGATCTACCTGCTCCACAACTTCATGTCGGAGATCCCTGGTGAGATCATCGAGGCCGCACGCGTCGACGGCGCATCTCGCGGGCAGATCTTCTTCCGGATCGTTCTTCCGTTGACGATGCCGGCCATCGCGTCGGTGGCGATCTTCCAGTTCCTATGGGTGTGGAATGACCTGCTCGTGGCTCTGGTGTTCGCCGACGGCGGCGCGGCTCCGATCACGAAGCTCCTGGCGGAGATCACGGGAACGCGAGGAAACGACTGGCACCTGCTCACGGCCGGTGCGTTCGTGTCGATCATCGTTCCGCTGATCGTGTTCTTCGCCCTGCAGCGGTACTTCGTGCGCGGTCTGCTGGCGGGTTCGACGAAGGGGTAACACAGCCCTGCGAACAAGGCAGTGGTCGTACCCTGGGAGCATGGACTACGCCGAGCACATCGCCGACCTCGTCGGCGACACGCCCCTCGTGAAACTGCAGAACGTCACCGAAGGCGTGTCGTGCACGGTTCTGGTCAAGCTCGAATACCTCAACCCCGGCGGTTCCTCGAAGGATCGCATCGCGAAGCGGATCATCGATGCGGCGGAGGCATCGGGTGAACTGCGCCCCGGCGGCACGATCGTCGAACCCACCAGCGGCAACACCGGCGTCGGACTGGCGCTGGTGGCGCAGCAGCGCGGGTACACGTGCGTGTTCGTGCTGCCGGACAAGGTCGGCGAGGACAAGATCGATGTGCTGCGCGCATATGGCGCCGAGATCGTGATGACGCCGACGTCGGTGCCGGCGGACAGCCCCGAGTCGTACTACAGCGTCAGCGACAGGCTCGTTCAGGAGATCGATGGGGCCTTCAAGCCGAATCAGTACGAGAACCCGAACGGCCCGCGCAGCCACTACGAGACCACCGGACCAGAGATCTGGCGCGACACGGACGGCCAGGTCACGCACTTCGTCGCGGGCATCGGCACGGGCGGCACGATCAGCGGCACCGGTCGGTTCCTGCGCGAGGTGTCAGACGATCGCGTGCGCATCGTCGGCGTCGACCCCGAAGGCAGCGTGTACTCGGGTGGTACCGGTCGTCCGTATCTCGTCGAGGGGGTGGGGGAGGACATCTGGCCGGGCTCATACGACCCCGCCGTGCCGCACGAGATCGTGGCGGTCGACGATGCCGAATCGTTCGCGATGACGCGTCGGCTCGCCCGTGAAGAGGGCATCCTCGTGGGCGGATCCAGTGGAATGGCCGTCGTCGGCGCGCTGCGCGTGGCCAGGACTCTGCCTGCGGATGCCGTGATGGTCGTGCTCCTGCCCGATGGCGGTCGCGGCTACCTCTCGAAGATATTCAATGACTCCTGGATGCGCTCGTACGGATTCAGCGACGTCGAAGAGGGCGAGACGGTGGCGGATGTGCTCGAGGCGCGCATCGCTCTGCGAAAGGGACCGCACGCCGTCCCCGACCTCGTGCACGCGCACCCCAGCGACACCGTGCTCGACGCGATCAGCATGATGACCGAGTTCGACGTGTCTCAGCTCGTCGTGCTCAGCGCGGAGCCGCCGGTGATGATGGGCGAGGTCGTCGGCACGGTCGATGAACGCGGCCTGCTGGATCTGCTCTTCCGTGGCGAGGCGAAGCCGACTGATGCCATCGGCGCTCATGTCGGCGCGCGAATGCCGCTCATCGGCATCCACGCCTCTGTCGACCAGGCGCGCGCAGCACTCGCCGATGCCGACGCGCTGCTGGTGACGATCGACGGCAGACCGCACACTCTGCTCACCCGCCAGGACCTGCTCGCCTACCTCGCACGCTGAGCCCCCCGGGTCACAACGCGTAACAGGAGCGGACGCCGAGGCGGGCGGACGTAGGCTGAGGGCATGTCCGACCACTCCTTCGCCACCCGTGCCATCCACGCAGGCCAAGCGCCCGACCCGCTGACCGGCGCGATCATCCCGCCGATCTATCAGGCCTCGACGCACGTGCAGGACGGCATCGGCGGCTTCCGTGAAGGATACGAGTACAACAGGGCGGGCAACCCGACCCGCAGCGCGCTGGAGACGCAGCTCGCCGCGCTCGAGGGCGGGGCGAGCGCACTGTCGTTCGCATCAGGGCTCGCGGCGGAGGACGCACTGCTGCGCGGCATCCTCAAACCAGGCGATCATGTGCTGCTCGGCAACGACGTCTACGGCGGCACGTACCGGCTGCTCACCAAGGTGCTCGCGCCCTGGGGCATCGAGACCACCACCGTCGAACTCGGCGATGCCGACTCGATCCGCCAGGCGTTGCGACCAGAGACCAAGATCGTCTGGCTCGAGACGCCAAGCAATCCGCTGCTCAAGATCGTCGACATCGCCGCGACCGCCGAGATCGCGCACGCGGCCGGCGCTGTCGTGGTCGTGGACAACACCTTCGCCTCACCGGCGCTGCAGCGCCCGCTCGCGCTCGGCGCCGACCTGGTCGTGCACTCGACCACGAAGTACCTCGGCGGTCACTCCGACGTGCTCGGCGGTGCCGTCGTGTTCGCCGACGACCGCTTCCACGACCAGGTGAAGTTCCAGCAGTTCGCGGTCGGCGCCGTCTCGGCACCACTGGATGCCTGGCTCACGACGCGCGGTATCAAGACCCTGGCGGTTCGGGTGCGCCAGCACAGCGAGAACGCCCAGGCCATCGCCGAGTGGGCGCAGGCACGCCCCGAGTTCGAGACCGTGTTCTACCCAGGACTCGCCTCGCACCCTGGCCACGAGATCGCCGCGCGGCAGATGAGCGGATTCGGCGGGATGCTGTCGCTCGCGCTCGCCGCGGGTCCAGACGCCGCGCGCGCCTTCGCCGAATCGACCGAGCTGTTCCAGCTTGCGGAGTCGCTCGGCGGCGTCGAGTCGTTGATCGGCTATCCGCCGGACATGACGCACGCCTCGGTGCGCGGCACCGCTCTCGCCGTGCCGGAGAACGTCGTGCGGTTGTCTGTCGGCATCGAGGACGTGTCTGACCTGATAGCAGACCTCGAGCAGGGGCTGGCTCGCCTGAGCATCTGAGCGACTCTCCGATACAGGGGAGGGACG
The DNA here is from genome assembly GCF_049896145.1 of Microbacterium sp. TWP3-1-2b2. NCBI lineage: Bacteria > Bacillati > Actinomycetota > Actinomycetes > Micrococcales > Microbacteriaceae > Microbacterium > Microbacterium sp. TWP3-1-2b2. Next base: position 15,059 of record NZ_JAFCTS010000001.1, read on the forward strand.
CGAGTAGCATTGAGGGATCTTGAACGATTCATCGCCGTCTGACGTGCCCACTTCCGATCCCGAACGAACGCCGACCGGCAGCATCCGCGCCATCACCGGCACGATCCGCACCAGCACGCCCACTGGCGCGATCCGGGTGCTCGGCCCGAATCCGGCGACTGCGCCGATCATGCTGCATCCCGGTGATGCGATCTCGCATCGCCGCCGGGTGCTGTACATCATCCTTCTCGGTGCGCTCACGGCGCTCGGACCGTTCACGATCGACCTGTATCTGCCTGCGTTCCCGCTGCTGGAATCCGATTTCCAGACGACGTCGGCGGCGATTCAGCTCACGCTCACCGGCACGATGATCGGGTTCGCGGTCGGTCAGCTCGTCGTCGGTCCGCTGTCGGACAAGGTCGGCCGCCGTGTCCCGCTGGTCGCGGTGACAGCGCTGCACGTGCTGGCGAGCATCGCGGCAGCCGTCGCCCCCGATCTGCTGCTGCTCGGAGGTGCGCGTGTGGTCATGGGCATCGGTGCTGCTGCGGGCGGCGTGGTCGCGATGGCGGTGGTGCGCGACCTGTTCGGAGGTCGCCGACTCGTGGTCATGCTCTCCAGACTCGCCCTGGTCTCCGGCGTCGCACCCGTCGTCGCGCCCCTGATCGGATCGTGGCTGCTGGGAGTGATGCCGTGGCGGGGCATCTTCGTCGTCCTCGCCGCTTACGGTGCGGTCATGTTCCTGGCAGCACTGCTCTTCATCCCTGAGACGCTCCCGAAGGAGCGACGGCATGAACGCGGCAGCACGACGATGTGGCAGCGATACCGCAGCGTCCTCAGCGACCGTGTGTTCCTCGGCGTCCTCGTCATCGGCGGTATGACCTTCTCCGGCCTGTTCTCGTATCTCTCCGCCTCTCCGTTCCTGTTCCAGGAGACGCACGGACTCAACGCCCAGCAGTACGGCTGGCTCTTCGCCACCAACTCGGTCGGGGTCGTGCTCGGCGTGCAGGTCGCATCGCGGCTCGCCGCACGGTTCGGCCCGCAGTGGGTGCTCGCGTTCTCCACCGCGGTACTGCTGCTCAGCGGCGCAGCGATCATCGTCTGCGACCAACTCGGACTGGGGTTCTGGGGTACCGTCATCCCGCTGTTCGTGTTCATGACGGCCTGCGGATTCTCGTTCCCCTGCGTGCAGGTGCTCGCACTCGACCGGCACGGCAAGGCCGCCGGCACGGCTGCGTCGATCCTCGGCGCGAGCAACAACGGCATCGCAGCGATCATCTCACCGATCGTCGGACTCATCTCAGCGGGTTCCGCCATAACCGCGACCACGATGGCCTCTGTCATGGTCGGCTGCGCCGTCGTCGGCACGCTCGCACTGTGGCTGATCGTGCGTCCGCGCACGGTCGGGATGCTCACACCGTAGCCGTCCGGCCCCCGCATGAGTGAGAATGGGCGGATGACTCGACGACCGGTACTGCTCTGGTGGGGCATCGGCGCGCTGCTCGCTGCGCTGGCCCTCGGTGCGGCGATGACCGCGCCAGGCCCCGATATTCCCTCGGCGATCGACAGTGGCTGGAACCAGCTGATGACCGGCATCCAGAGCCCGGCCATGGTGCGGTTCGGGGAGTTCATGAACGTCGTCGGAGGCGGGTGGGTCGCGACCTATCTGGTTCCGCTTGCGGTCCTGGCAGTGCTTCTTCTCACGCGGCGCTTGCGCGCCGCCTTGTTCGTGGCTGTGTCGTTGCTGGCCAGCGTCGCGGTGGTGCAACTGCTCAAGCTCCTGTTCGGGCGCTCCAGGCCCGAAGGGATGCTCGTGCTCTCCGATTACGGTTCATTCCCCTCAGGGCATACGGCGAACGCCGCCACGATCGCGGTGATCGCCATCTTGCTGGTCCCGCGCCTGTGGGTGCTGCTGCTCGGTGTGCTCTGGGTGCTCACGATGGCGTTCTCGCGCACGCTGCTGTCTGTGCACTGGCTGACCGACACGATCGGCGGGATGCTGGTCGGCGCCGGCACTGTGCTGATCGTGGGTGCGATCATGCTGACGTGGGTGCGGTCGCCGAGCGGCGCGCTGTCGAAGCACACGACCGATGACCCCCTGACATCATGAGGAGCCGGCTGTGACCAGCATCCGTCCGTACCGCCCCGAGGATCGCTCGGCGATGTTCGACATCTGCCTGAAGACCGCGGATGCCGGCGGCGACGCCACCGGCATGTTCAGCGACGACGACCTCTGGGGGCTGTTGTTCGCAGTGCCGTACGTCGAGCGGCATCCGGATCTCGCGTGGATCGTCGAAGCCGACGACGGTCGCGCGATCGGCTACATCGTCGCGACGGATGACACCGACGCGTTCGAGAGATGGTTTCGCGACGAGTGGTGGCCGCAGTTCGCAGAGCGCTTCCCTCGCCGAGACGCACCGGAGAGTCCGGAGGAGAAGATGATCGAGTACGGGTATCGGCGCGGTCCGGGGCAGAATCCGCACACGGAACAGTACCCCGCGCATCTTCACATCGATCTGCTGCCTGAGACTCAAGGACAGGGCCTGGGGCGAAGGCTCATCGAGACGCTGTTCGCCGAGCTTCGCAGGCGCGGAGTGAAGGGGCTCCACCTCGGCATGAACCCTGCGAACGTGGGGGCGGCGGCCTTCTATGAACGACTCGGAATGGAGCGTCTGCCCTCTGATGAGGGTTCGCGAAGCTATGGGGAGCGCTTCACCGGCTGAGACGTTCGGCGGTGACGGCGGGACTCCGTCGGTGTCGCTACGCGACTCCTCCTCCCCGAATCCCCAGCACAAGATAAATGCCTGAGGGGCCCCGCTGGCGCGGGACCCCTCAGGCATTTGGCGGTGACGGCGGGATTCGAACCCGCGGTTGCTTGCACAACACACGCTTTCCAAGCGTGCTCCTTCGGCCGCTCGGACACGTCACCAGGGAACAACCTGAACAGTCTATCCGATCGCCGGAGCCGCCTGTGCCAGCCAGGATCGGCGCCATGAGCGGGAAACGGGACTCGGCGGGCAGACGCCGGTAAAATCGCAGGGTGGCCACACCTAAGATCGTCCTCTTCTACGCGTTCGCGCCGCTCGCCGATCCCGAGGCGATCCGCCTGTGGCAGCGCGACATCGGTGAGGCTCTGGGACTGCGCGGTCGGGTGATCATCTCGAAGGACGGCGTCAACGGCACACTCGGCGGCGACCTTCCGGCACTCAAGAAGTGGGTGCGCTCGTTCCGCTCCTACCCGGCCTTCAAGACTGCTGACATCAAATGGAGCGAGGGCACAGGACTCGATGACGCAGGGCTCAGCGTGGACTTCCCCAAGCTCAGCGTCAAGGTGCGCGACGAGATCGTGTCCTTCGGTGCACCGGGCGAGCTGCAGGTCGATGAGAACGGGGTCGTCGGCGGCGGCGAACGGCTGAGCCCTGACGAGCTGCATGAGCTCGTGCAGTCGCGCGACGATGTCGTGTTCTTCGACGGGCGCAACGCGCTTGAGGCCGAGATCGGTCGCTTTCGCGGCGCGATCGTGCCCGACACCGAGACGACCCGCGACTTCGTCGAGCTGCTCGACTCCGGCGCCTACGACGATCTCAAAGGCAAACCCGTCGTCACGTACTGCACCGGCGGGATCCGCTGCGAAGTGCTGTCCAGCCTGATGACCGCGCGCGGGTTCGGCGAGGTGTATCAGCTCGAGGGAGGCATCGTCCGCTACGGGGAGCGCTTCGGGGACGACGGTCTGTGGGAGGGTTCGCTCTACGTGTTCGACAAGCGAGGCTCGGTGGATTTCAGCGACCACACCGCCGTGATCGGCACGTGCGTCGGCTGCGGTGCTCAGACCAAGCGCACGGCGAACTGCCCGGATGCCGCCTGCCGTAGCCAGTTCGTCGTCTGCGAGGCGTGCGATGCCGTGCACTGCGCTGAGCATGCGGCCGCGATGGCCTGAAGTCCGCGATGCGCTTTTCCCGGCGGGACGGCCTCGACCACGAGGTGGTCTCGATCACGAATAGGCAGCGACACGCGACGTGTCGAGTGCGAACAGGGAGCGCGGCAGCAGGAACGCCACGGTGCGGGAGCGCGCGTCGACCTGATGATGCAGGTCGGCGCTGACCCGTGACAGCGCCGGAGTGAGGTCGCCCGCCCGCTCCGGGCGGGGCGCGTAGCTCGCGCGCTCCATGGCGTCCACCAGGGCGTGCACCGCCTCAGCGTCTGCGCCGCGCTCGATCAGCCCCAGGCCCCGTGCACGCGGCGAGTCCGCGTCCGAGACCGGCAGACCGAGATCGGTCAGCGTGGCGCGCAGCTCCCGCCACGCGATGACGGCATCGCCGTCGCGCGCACGTGAGCGGCGCCACATCCGCACGAACAGTCGGATCAGCGCCGGCAGCAACAGCACCAGCAGCACCCCGGCGGTCACGAGCATCACCGGCAGGGGGTCGAGCCGCTGCAGTGAACCGCCGCCGGCGGCAGAGGAGTCATCCAGTTCATCGTCCAGCTCCGCCCCGCTCGTCGGAGCCGTCGTGGGTGCCGCGCTCGGTGCCGGGGTCGTCGGACCGGTGGTCGAATCCCCCTCGACGGATGCGGGTTGGAACGCGGTCGGCACGCCGAGTGACGCCGTCGGCTCGAACGGCACCCAGCCGATGCCCTCGAAGCGCACCTCCGGCCAGGCATGGAGCTGGTCGCTGCTGACCACGTACACGAACTCGTCGCCGCGCTTCTCATCCGCGAGCCGACCGGGAAGGTAACCGACCACGATCCGTACAGGCAGATCGAGCGACTGCGCCATCAAGGCGAAGGCACCGGCGAAATGAATGCAGTAGCCCGATTGGACCTCGAGGAACTCTGCGACAGCGTCCACCCCCGTACCGTCGAAGCCGCCGTCGACCGGGGCATCCAGCGAGTAGGTGAAGCCGGAGCGGAACCACGCCTGCAGCGCGATCATACGGTCGTAGTCGTTCTCGGCGTCCGCTGTCACTTCGCGTGCTGTCTCGGTGATCACCCTGGGGAGGTCCTCCGACGGCGTCTCGTCATCTGGGCCCAGCTCGGTGGACGAGGCGCGGATCTGCTCCAGCGTCGGCTGCACGGTCGCCGCCGTCACGGTGTAGTCCTCGCCTGCCGCATCCCTCGTCTCGGACACCACGGTGCGGTTGCCCGGCATGATCTCCCAGCCCGTCGAGGTGCCGGCGACCTTCGTCGCCGGATACGGCACCGGCAGCCAGGAGCTTGAGACACCGACGACGCGGATCGAGGTGCGTCGTTCCGCCGCGGCGATGTCGTCCGCCCATTCACCGTCTCCGAAGCCGTCGGTGAGGGGCTGGGTGTCACCCTCATCCGCGTGCCACACGCGTCCGTCGAACCCCGACAGCGTCGCGATGCGCAGATACGGAGCGGCTGCGGCGGTGGTCGCCAGCGTGATGACGTCGGTGGGCGTCGGACGGCGCAAGTCGTCGCCGAGACGCAGCGACGGATTGAGCGCGACCGCCGTACCGGCGCCGACCCAGTTGGCCGAGACGGGCAGCACCGGCGTGACGACGAGGGCGCAGGCTATAGCCGCTGCTCCTACACCGAGTGCGACTCCGGCGGACGCTCGGCGTGCGCGGCGGCGGTCGTGACGGGTGCTGTGGCGCAGCAGGAACAGGGTGAGGACCGCCAGCAGCACGAACCACGGGATGTTGGCATCTCCGAGAGAGATGATCGTCGGCGTCGCACCGATCGCGGCGACCAGGATCACGGCGAGCAGCGCGAGACGCTGGGAGACCAGGTGATCGATGAGGATCGTGATCACCGCGAACCCGATCGCGATCATGGTGCGAAGCGGCAGGGTGTCGTCGAGCGGCGCAGTACCGAACTGCACCTGCTCGAGCGCGTCGGCGGTGAGCGGAGTCAGCGCGCGAATCGTCGATGCGGTCGGGATGATCCCGAGCGCCGCCGTCTGCGGCAGCAGTATCGAGGTGAGAGCGCACACCGCGACGACCACCTGAGCGAGCAGAGCCAGGGCGTCCCGTCCGCGACGGCGAGCGCCCAGATAGCGCACAACGGCGCCAGTGGCTGCGACGACGATGATGACGGCGACGCTCACGAACGACCAGGTGCCGGCCGCGATGACCGACGTGTAGGGCCACAGTGCGACGAATCCCGCGCAGGCGGAGAGCAGCGCGATCGCCAGCGAGCGCTCTCGACGCTCGGCGGCCGCGAGGGCCTCGGTCCATGGTGCACGGCGCGCCTCAGCGGGTGACATGACCGCCTCCCGTCGCCATACGTGCAGGGAGGGCGTCTTCCCATGCCCCGGCGATGTCCTCTGCGAGCGACGCCGAGGACCATCCCCATCGAGAAGCCGCTTCGCTCGCGCCGGGGAGCGGGTCTGTCATGAGCAGGATGGGGGCCGAGGCCCCGACATGGCGCAGCAGCGCTGCATCCTCTTCATCGATGCGTCCCGTGATCAGCACCAACGGCCCCGGAGGGGTGCCGTCGAACAGCGTGACGATGTCGCGCGCCTCACCCTGCGGCCTGACCATCGCGAGCGCAACGAGGAGTCCGTCCCGATCGTCCTCGTGACCGCGCAGTCGGCCGAGCACCGTTCCTGCCGAGTCGAGGACATCGACGCTGTAGCCTTCCTGCACGAGGTGAAGCGCCACCGATGCACAGGCGGAGACGGCGGCCTCGAAGGCAGGGTCGACGGACGGCCCCTGACGCTCCCACCGTCTGGCCGTGCGATCGAGCACCACGAGCGCATCCGGGCTGGATTCCTCTTCTTCCTGGCGCACCATGAGGTCTCCGCGATGGGCTGTGGCCCGCCAGTGGATGCGGCGCATCGAATCGCCGGACACATAGCGCCGAGGGGACAGATTGTCGCTGCCCTGCCCGAGTCTGGTCGTCGATGTGTGAGCGGTGCCGCCGGCTGCTCCGATGTTCGAGCTGAGCGGGGCGAGCGGCACGACCTCCGGAACGACGGTGACAGTACGGGTCTCGCCGAACTCCTGCACGCGTTGCGCGAATCCGAACGGGTCGACAGTGTGCAGCGACAGCGGGCCGACAGCCCACACGCCGCGGCGCACACCCGTGATCGCGTAGCGGATGCTGGTGCCGTTGTCGGTGGGGAACTCTCCCGTGGCGTCGCCGGACACCGCTGGAGGAAGGCGGTCGCGCCAGATGCCGTGCGGAATGCGCAGCGAGCGCAGATCGAAGCGCACCGCCACCTGGGATTCCTCACCGACGGTGAGCAGGTCGGTGGAGATGCGCCGCGTCACCGGACCGCCGCGCCGAGGGACGTGCACGACGAGCACGGCGAAGACGACGAGCAGGAACAGCAGCATCGCGACGTAGAGCAGGATGGGCGCCGCCACCAGATTCGCCGCGATCACGAACAGCAGACCGGCCAGGAGCGCGGCAACGCCCCTGCCAGTGAGAACGCGACGTCGAGGCACGGCGGGGCTCACGTCAGAATCTGGCTGCCAGCGGCACGCGCACGCGGTCCACGATCTGAGCGAGCGCGGCCTCCACCGGCTGCGCCCCTGCACGGTGCACCCCGCGGGCAGGGAGCAGGCGGTGGGCGAAGACCGGCACGATCAGAGCGGTGAGATCGTCAGGGATCACGAACTCGCGCCCGTCAAGGGCGGCCCAGACCTTGGCTGCGCGCACCAGCTGCAGCGTCGCTCGCGGGCTGGCTCCCAGATGCAGACTCGGGTCGGTACGGGTGGCCTGCGAGAGTGCGACGGCGTACTCCTCGACGGCGGGCGAGACGTGCACGGCGCGAGCGAAACCGATCAGGCGCCTGATCGCGAGTGCGTTCGCGACCGGGGTTATCGCGGAGAGCGGATTGACGCTGTCTCTTTGGCGCAGCATGAGGGCTTCTGCCGCGGCATCCGGATAGCCCATCGAGATGCGCATCATGAATCGGTCGCGCTGCGCCTCGGGAAGCGCGTAAGTGCCCTCCATCTCGAGCGGGTTCTGGGTCGCGACCACGAGGAACGGATCGGGGAGCGGGTGCGTGCGGCCGTCGACCGTGACCTGCCCCTCTTCCATCGCCTCCAACAGCGCGGACTGTGTCTTCGGGGACGAGCGGTTGATCTCGTCGGCGATCACGATCTGCGCGAACACCGCACCCGGCTTGAACTCGAACTCACGGTCGACGGGGTTGTACACCGAGACGCCGGTGACGTCGCCAGGCAGCAGATCAGGAGTGAACTGGATGCGACGCACCGTGGCGTCGACGCTCGCTGCGATCGCTCGGGCGAGCATCGTCTTGCCGACGCCGGGAACGTCCTCGATGAGAAGGTGCCCCTCGGCGAGCAGGCAGGCCAGCGCGCTACGGACCGCGTCGGGCTTTCCATCGATCACCTCGCCGACGGATTCCAGGATCGCGGACGTCTGCGTCCGGAACTGCTCGGCCGTGATCTCGGGTCCGGTGTCGTCCATGCGTTACCTCTCGCCCAGGCGCTTCTGTGCGCGTGAATTGATCGTAACCCTCGTGAGCGACGTCCGCGCCGACGGATTCCCCGTCCGCATCGGTGTCACCCCCAGATCCGCGTGCGCGGCGATGTCGGATCGAGTCGGCTCGGAGCGCTGCGGGCGATGCGGAGGAGGGCCGCCCCTTCGAGACCGTTCAGTTCGTGCAGTGAGCAGCTGCCGACGCAGCGCGCCCAGTGCTCGCTGAACCGCTCGGCGTCGGCCCGGCGCCGCCCGAGCATGCGTGGCACGGGAAGAAGAGTCCGGCCGGGGGAGAGACGGTCGGCGAGCCAGGCCGACGGGCCGAACCTCCCCGCGGCGCCCTGGTCGATGCGCAGGAGGAAACGCGGGGTGCGGACAGGCGAGAACAGCTCTTCCAGCGCATCGGCGACGATCCGTCGATCGGACTCGCTCCCGCCGACCTCGATGCGGACCCGCTCGGAGCCGCGCGCCTCGGTGCGCACGGTGATCGTGCTCTCATCGATCTCGCCGATCCTTCGTGCCTCGTGCAGACTGCGGGCGACGGCGACTGCCGCGCCGAGGTAGACGCCCTCAGGCCGTGCGCTGGTGCGCAACGATCGGACGAACGCCGGCGCGCTCAGCGCCGCGGCGATCAGCAGGCCGCCCGCCGATGCCACGGCGAGACCTGCGGCTGGGGCGATGGAGATGACGCCGGTCTCGCTCAGTATCGCCGTCATGGTGCCGACACCCAAGGCGCCGAGAACGAGCCTCATCGGTGCGCGTGCGACGAGGGTCGGTGCAGTGCGCAGAAGCGAGGACGCGCGCAGGCCGTTGCCCAGGGACACGGCTTCTCGCTCGCGGGGCACGTAGGGGTCACCGACCCGCCAGTGCGCGTGCGTCTGGGCTCGCGGCGGGAGAGGCGATGTGCTGAGCACGTTCAGCTCTTCGATCGTCGCGGTGCTGTCCTTGCGCAGCACGCGATCCAGCGCACCCGCCGCGTCGGTGGTCAGCGCGTGCTCGAGACCGGCGACGATGCGGGTGGAGTCGTCGGCGTCGAGTCCCCACAGATGGCTGTGCTTGCGTCGCACGCGGCGAGGCTCCGCGAGGTCATCGAGCGCCACATCGGCGGGGATCAGGCACGAGACGGACCAGTTATGGGCCACCTTCTGCGGCCAGGCAGGATCGAGGCGGAGGGTGCGGCCGCGCAGCTGCTGCGTCGCCGACGAGGTCGCGACCGCTGTCAGGTCGATGAGCGTGTTCACAGCGGGACAGTCCCAGCCCTCGCCGAGCAGACCCCGCGTTCCCACCAGCACCCGGACATCTCCGCGCCGGATCAGCTCGGACACGGCGGCGACGATCCGACCGCTGCCGATGCCTGGGACCCGAAGGGCACGAACCGCGCCGACACCGTCAGATATCTCGACCTGCGCGCCCAGCAGTGCGGTCAGCGCGGTTGCGAGTGCCGATGCGTCCGCCTCGCGCACGCGCAGGTGTTCCGCGGTGATCAGCACCGGCCGCATCGCGGCTGTCACAGGATCGTGCGCGAGCAGGTCGAACACGCGCAATGCGCCGGCCGCGTCATCGCCGGCCTGGCCGCGGTGATTTCCATGGACGACGAAGTCGGTCACGACCACCGCGCGGATTCGGTCGGCGTCGGCGCTCTTCACCTCCAGCCGAAGGATGTCGACGGCCGCATGATCCTTCGCCGCGGAATACGCCAGCGTCGTCTCGACGGGGTTGCGCCCGCGTCTGATTCCCCGATCGGTGAGGTGGTACCCGAAGTCGGAGAGAGAACGTCGCAGATACTCCCACTGCGCCCTGGCCTCGGGGCCTGCCAGCAGGCGGGTGTGCGCGAAGCGAGCGAGAACGGTGAGAAGGTCATCCGTCGTGCAGCGGTCGAACAGCGCGGTCGGCAGAGGGAGGGCGAGAGGATGTTGCGGCGCGATCTCGCGCAGCACCACAGCGCACGAGCGCGTGAGGGTGAAGTCCTCGGCGAGTGCGCGGTCGAGTCGGATCAGAGGATCCTCGTTCGCATCGTCCTGCCCACCGACACCGCCTGGTTGCATCTGAGCCTCGAGGAAGGAGATCCCGTCCGGTGGCGACAGCACCTGGAACATCAGTTCGTGCAACAGGGTTTCGTGACGGCGGATGAACGTCGCCTCGGCAGGGGTGGGCTCGGTGAACCACACGTGATCGCGATACGGCGCGAGGTGGCCCTCCTTGACGACGGCCGGCGTTGGCACCTCGTAGTCCACGTCGCCGAGCAGCTGGTCGTAGTTCTCGAACTCCGACTCGTCATCCGGTGACGGCAGTGTCGCGGTGAGCCCGATCAGCAGCACTGTGCCGCCGTTCTCACGGATGCGCCCGGCGAGGTAGGCGACCACGAGCGCCCAGTGATCGAGCAGATGGTGACACTCGTCCAGCACGATGGTCCGGATTCCGGCATCCACGATCGAATCCATCAGCGCGACCGCGTTCGGATGCAGGACGCTCGCCAGCTCATCCGGGCGCTGCCTGGCGAATCGCCCGCGCAGGCGACGCACCCGCCGGCGGATGCCGCTGCGATACGCCGACGCGTTGTCCACCGCGAGCTCTGCGAGCCAGGTGGCGGCGTCCGCCTCGCTGCGTCCGGCCGCGACCAGCTCATCGATCCAGGCGGAAAGGGCCAGATCCTCGAACGGTGAGCCGTCGCCGGTCACACTGAGCAGTTGATACGTGAGCACCGTGAGATCGGCCAGGTGAGCGGGGTCGTCGGAGACCGATTCCGGCTGCGGCGCCAGGTCGCGTGCGGCACGGATCCACTGTCGCCTGATCGTGTTCGTCGGGGTGAGCACGAGTGCACGGTGCCCCTCTCGCGCGGCGAGCAGCAGACCCAGCAGCGTCTTGCCGGAGCCCGGCGGTGCCACGACGTGCAACGGCCCGCTTCCCCCCGGAGCCAGACGGTCGAGCACCTCCGCCTGATATGTGCGCAGGGTCCCGGTGAAGCGCCACGACGCCAACGGGGCAGCATCTGAGGACAGACCCATATGCCCCCAGTCGCTCGAATGCCGTGGTGTCGAGCCTATCCGGCGTGTGTTCGTGTCTCCGCCGAACGCCGGGTAGACTGTTCGAGGCTCTCCGCGTGGCAGCATCCAGGCCAATTCCCCCAGGACGGAAACGTAGCAAGGGTAACCGGGCTCTGCTGGGTGCGCGGAGGGTCACTTCTTTTGCCTGAGCAAATTCTCGCATCGCGGCCTTCTGTTCAGCTTCGCCTGCGAGGATCGTGGTGTGAGCACCTCCGCCAGACCAGCGCGTTCCGCCGCCCTCGCGCGCTTCGCCTCGCCGCTCGCACTCGTGGCGCTGATATGGGCGATTCAGATCCTCGACGCCGTACTCCCCGGTTCATTCACCGGATTCGGACTGAGGTCCTGGGATCTCGGCAGCCTGCAGGGAATCGTGCTCGGGCCGCTCCTGCACTCCGGGTGGGCGCACCTGATCGGCAACACGTTGCCGTTGCTCGTACTCGGCTGCCTCATCGCCATCGAAGGCGCCGGCCGATTCTGGATGGTCACCGCAGTCTCCGCCGTCGTCGGCGGTATCGGCACCTGGCTGTTCAACGCGCCGGGCACTCTCACGGTCGGTGCGTCAGTGCTCGTGTTCGGCTACTTCGCGTACGTCATCGTGCGGGTCTTCTCGCCACGACCGATCGCACACCGCATCGCGTACGCCCTCATCGCTCTGATCGTGCTCGTGCTCTACGGCGGATCGATGCTCGCCGGCATCGTGGGTGTCGGCCCCGGCGTGTCATGGCAGGCGCACCTGTTCGGGGCGATCGGCGGTGGCATGGCCGCGGTCGCCGGAGCGCGTCGCCCACGCGGTCAGGAAGCGCGCGGCGCGTGAACGCCCGTTCGCAGGGCGCCGCCGTAGCCAAGAGGCGTCGTACGGCCGTGAGGAAGAAGGCGAAGCAGCGCGCGACGAGGCGCCGCACCGTCGGCAGAACCGGGACCACTCGAGCGCGGCAACGGCGTCGGCGCAATGTGCGACCCGTCATCCTCACGCTCGGTGCGCTCACCCTTGCGGCGCTCCTCATCGTGCTCGTGCCGATGGCGACCTCACAGGATCCCGTGGCGGTGTGCATGGACACTCCCGAAGCACTGCCGGCCGAAGGCGTGGCCGGATGGCAGGGGGAGCAGCTCCACAACGCCGCGGTCATCGTCCGCACGGCTTCGGAGAACGGCTTCAGCAGAGACGGCCAGATCCTCGGTGTGATGGCGGCCATGGGCGAGAGCACACTGCACAACATCGACTACGGCGACTGGGAGACGTCCGGATTCACCAATCCGGACGGGACCCGCACCACCAGCATCGGACTGTTCCAACAGCAGGAATGGTGGGGGAGCGTCGAGACCAGGATGGATCCGGCGGCGTCTGCTGCTCTCTTCTACGGACGACTCGCCGGACTCGCCGAATGGCAGGACATGGATCCGTCCTACGCGATCCATCGTGTGCAGATCAACTCCGACCCGAATCACTACGCCCGATTCGAGGATGACGCCACAGCCGTCGTCGAGGCGCTTTCCGGACCGTGCCCGGCGTAGGGTGGCAGCGTGGCGCGGAGCATCTACATCACCTCGGCTGAGGGGCACACTGGCAAGTCCACCATCGCACTGGGCGTGCTCGACGCGCTCATGCGCGTGACGCCGAGGGTCGGAGTATTCCGCCCGATCGCGCGTTCTTCCGCCGAACCCGACTACGTGCTCGAACTACTGCTCGCACACGATGGCGTTCATCTCGACTACGACGAGAGCATCGGCGTCACGTACGACGACGTGCGTGAGGATCCGGACAGAGCGCTGGCGACCATCGTCTCGAAGTTCAAGGCCGTCGAGGCGCAATGCGACGCTGTCGTGATCATCGGCAGCGACTACACCGACGTCGCGAGCCCGGCCGAACTCGGCTACAACGCCCGTATCGCCGCGAATCTCGGTGCCCCGGTGCTGCTCGTGCTCAGCGGCCGCGACCAGCAATCCAACGCGGAACAGCTCGGCACCTCGACCCCGCGCACCGCCGACGCGGTCGGCCAGATCGCCGCACTCGCGCTCGCGGAGCTCAATGATGAGCGTGCAGAGCTCTTCGCCGTCATCGTGAACCGCGCCGACCCCGACGCCCTCCAGCAGAGCATCGATGCGATTCGTTCCACGCAGACCGATCACACTCCGGTGTGGGCGATCCCTGAGGATCGCACACTCGTCGCGCCGTCGATCCGCGGCATCCTCGCCGCCGTCGACGGGACGCTCATCAAGGGCGACCCCGACCTGCTCACCCGCGAAGCGCTGAGCGTCGTGGTCGCCGGCATGTCGATGGTCAACGTGCTGCCGCGTCTCACCCAGGATGCCGTCGTGGTCATCCCCGCGGATCGCACCGAGGTTCTGCTGGCGACGCTGATGGCCGACGCGGCAGGAACGTTCCCGTCGATCGCCGGCATCATCCTGAACGGACCTTTCGCGTTGCCCGAGTCGATCGAGCGACTGCTCGACGGGCTGGCATCCACTGTTCCGATCATCGCGACAGACCACGGCACCTACGACACCGCCGTACGTGTGATGGGCGCCCGCGGCCGACTGGCAGCCGACTCCCGTCACCGTTACGACCGCGCGCTCGGACTGTTCCAGACCCACGTCGACATCACCGAGCTCGCGACGCAGCTCGGACTCGCAGAGGCCCACGTGGTGACGCCCCTGATGTTCGAGTACGGGCTCATCGAGCGGGCCAGCGCCGACCGCAAGCGCATCGTGCTTCCCGAAGGTGAGGACGATCGCATCCTGCGTGCGGCATCCAGCCTGATCGCGCGTGACGTCGCAGACCTGACGATCCTGGGTGATGAGGACGACATCCGCGCCCGCGCGACCGAACTCGGTATCGACATCGGCGCGGCGCAGGTCATCAGTCCCACTGATCCCTCGTACGTCGAGCGGTTCGCACAGGAGTACGCCCGTCTGCGCGCGCACAAGGGAGTCACGCTGTCGCAGGCTGCGGACACCGTCACCGACGTGTCGTACTTCGGCACGCTCATGGTGCACCTCGGTCTCGCCGACGGCATGGTCTCCGGCGCGACGCACACCACAGCGCACACGATCCGCCCGTCGTTCGAGATCATCAAGACCCGTCCTGGTGTCGAGGTGGTCTCCAGCGTGTTTCTGATGGCGCTCGCCGACCGTGTCCTGGTCTACGGCGACTGCGCAGTGATCCCGGATCCGACCAGCGTCCAGCTCGCCGACATCGCGATCTCATCGGCGGCGACCGCACAGCAGTTCGGTATAGAGCCGCGCGTGGCCATGCTGTCGTATTCGACGGGGGAGTCGGGATCCGGCGCCGATGTGGAGAAGGTGCGCGAAGCCACCGCGCTCGTGCGCGAGCGCGCGCCTGAACTGCCGGTCGACGGGCCGATCCAGTACGACGCGGCGGCGGACGCCGCCGTCGCCAAGGCCAAGATGCCGGATTCTGCTGTCGCGGGGCGCGCGACGGTGTTCGTCTTCCCCGACCTGAACACCGGCAACAACACGTACAAGGCGGTGCAGCGCTCCGCCGGCGCCGTCGCGATCGGTCCCGTGCTGCAGGGACTGAACAAGCCGATCAACGACCTTTCGCGCGGCGCGCTGGTCGACGACATCGTCAACACGGTCGCCATCACCGCGATCCAGGCACAAGGCGCGGAGGCGGCGCGATGAGCGTCGTACTCGTCGTCAACAGCGGCTCCTCGTCGCTGAAGTACAGCCTGATCGACATGGACCGCGAAGCGCCGCTCGGTGAGGGCCTCATCGAGCGCATCGACCAGGACGCCGGCGCGATCTCGCACACCATCCGGCGACTGAGCGACGGTGATGCGGCGCCCACCGTGCTCGACGTCACGAAGAAGAGCGAGCGGACGATCGCCGACCATGATGAGGCGTTCGCCGTCATGCTCGAGCAGTTCGAGACGTACGGCCCCGCTCTCGCCGAGCATCCGCCGCTGGCCGTGGGACACCGCGTCGTGCACGGCGGCGCGCGATTCTTCGCGCCCACGCTCGTGACGGATGCCGTGGAGCAGTCGATCGGTGAGCTGGAGGTGCTGGCACCGCTGCACAACCCGGCGAATCTCGCCGGCATCCGCGCCGCGCGCGCCGTGTTCGAGGACGTGCCGCACGTTGCGGTCTTCGACACAGCGTTCCACCAGACGCTGAAGCCCGCGGCGTACACGTACGCGATCGATGCGGCCTTCGCCGAGAAACACCGCATCCGCCGCTATGGATTCCACGGCACCAGTCACAAGTATGTCAGCGAGGAGGCTGCGGCGTTCCTCGGCCGTGATCTCACCTCACTGCGCCAGCTCGTCTTCCACCTGGGCAACGGCGCCTCGGTCACGGCGATCGATGGCGGGCGCTCAGTGGAGACGTCGATGGGGTTCACGCCGCTCGAAGGGCTCGTGATGGGGACGCGCTCGGGTGACCTCGACCCTGCGGTGCTGGTGCACATCGCCCGCGTGGCCGGTTATTCGACCGACGAGATCGACACGCTGCTGAACACCAGGAGCGGGCTGAAGGGCCTTGCCGGGCACAGCGACATGCGCGACATCCTCGCCGGCCTCGATGCAGGGGAGGCGTCGGCAACGCTGGCCTTCGACGTCTACGTCCATCGCCTTCGTGCCTACGCCGGCGCCTATATCGCGCAGCTCGGCGGTGTCGATGTCATCTCGTTCACCGCCGGCGTCGGTGAGAACGCCGCCCGTGTGCGCGCCCAGGCGCTCGACGGCCTCGGGTTCCTCGGAATCGAGATCGACCAGGCTCGCAACGAGACGCGCAGCCACGGCATCCGCCGCATCTCCACCGACGCATCGTCGGTCTCAGTGCTGGTCGTGCCCACTGACGAAGAACTCGAGATCGCACGGCAGACGCTCAGCGTGATCTGAGCCGGGACGTGCCCGGGGATCTGAGTCGGGACGCGACCGAAGAGGGGTTATGCCCGCGAAGGCTGCGCCATTACGCTGGCATGGTGGCACAGTGAGGTGCCGGTCCCTTCGCGCGAAACTCTGGAGGCCCGCATGCCCGAATCTCTGCCAGACCTCAGCCTCGCCGAAGGCATCCTGTTCGATCTGGACGGGGTGCTGACACCGACCGCCGAGGTGCACATGCGCGCCTGGCAGGCGGTGTTCGACGAGGTGTTCGCCCAGTGGGGCATCACCCCCGCCTACAGCGACGCCGACTATTACGCGTACGTCGACGGCAAGCGACGCTATGACGGCGTCGCGAGCCTGCTGCACAGCCGCAACGTCGAGGTCCCATGGGGCGACCCCGGCGACGCTGCGGACGCGCAGACGGTCTGCGGCATCGGCAATCGCAAGAACGACGCTTTCGCCGCTGCTCTCCGCAGTGGCGGAGTCGAGCCTTTCCCCGGTTCGCTCGCCCTGCTCGAGGCGCTCAGAGCAGCGGGTTCGCCGATGGGAGTCGTATCGAGTTCCTCCAACGCCGAAGAGGTGCTGTCGACCGCCGGCATCCGAGAGTTCTTCACCGTCGTCGTCGACGGCAACGTCGCTGCGCGTGAGGGGCTCACCTCCAAGCCCGCGGCAGACATGTTCCGTGCCGGTGCCGAGCGACTCGGCGTCGCGCCCGCATCGAGTGTGGCTGTCGAGGATGCCGTGTCCGGCGTCGCATCGGCCGTCGCATCGGGCTTCGCCGCGGTCGTCGGCGTCGATCGCGGGGCGGGCGCAGACGCTCTGCGCGCGGCCGGTGCGACATGTATCGTCGATGACCTCGCCCTTCTGCTTCCCGGTGCATCTGGCACCCACAACCCGGAGACCGAATGATCGATCGCGACCGTTTTCCCGTCGACCCGTGGCGTCTGACCGAGACGCGCTATGCCGAGGACGGCGTCTCCGAGACGCTGTTCGCCGTCGGCAACGGCTACCTCGGTCTGCGCGGCAACCACATCGAAGGTCGTGGCGCACATGAGCACGGCACATTCCTGAACGGTCTGCACGAGACCTGGCGCATCCGTCACGCCGAGCAGGCATACGGCTTCGCCGAGGTCGGTCAGACGATCGTCAACGCTCCGGACGCCAAGATCATGCGCGTGTACGTCGACGATGAGCCGATCTCCTTCGAGGAGTCGGAGGTCAGGGACTACTCGCGCTCGCTCGACATGCGCACCGGCATCGTGGAGCGCAGCTTCATCTGGGAGACGCCGTCGGGAAAGCGCATCCGCATGCGCGACGAGCGCCTGGTCAGCTTCGAGGAACGCCACCTCGCGATCCTTCGCCTGGAGATCACGGTCGAGAACTCGGATGCGCCCGTGACGATCAGCTGCCAGCTGCTGAATCGTCAGGACGGTGGCAGCGTCTACGGCGGGACGCCGCCTGGCGCCAAGAAGGCGGGGTTCGACCCGCGCAAGACGGAGAAGATCACCGAGCGGGTGCTGCAGCCCGTGGAGTACTGGCAGGACGGACTTCGTTCCGCGCTGTCGTATCAGACCACGGAATCCGGAATGACCGTCGCCGTCGTCGCGGACCATGTCATCGAGACGGACAACGACTACAGTGCACGCATGCTCGTGGAGCAGGACGTCGCCAAGAACGTCTTCCGCGTGCAGGCCAAGGGCGGTGTCCCGATCCGCATCACGAAGCTGGTCAGCTACCACACGTCGCGCGGCGTGCCGGCGCGCGAACTCGTCGATCGCTGCCGACGTTCGCTCGACAGGGCGCGCATCGAGGGCGTCGACGAGCAGTTCCATCGCCAGAAGGAGTGGCTCGACGCGTTCTGGGAGCGGTCCGATGTCGTGATCGAGGGACACGATGATCTGCAGCAGGCCAGCAGATGGTGCCTGTTCCAGCTCGCCCAGGCGTCGGCGCGCGCCGACGGATCCGGTGTGCCGGCGAAAGGGCTCACCGGATCGGGGTACAGCGGCCACTACTTCTGGGACACCGAGATCTACGTGCTCCCTTTCCTCACGTACACGACTCCGCAGTGGGCGCGCAACGCCCTGCGCGCGCGTGTGCTCATGCTGCCGGCCGCACGCCGCAGAGCCGCCCAGCTGAACGAGGCGGGAGCTCTGTTCCCCTGGCGCACGATCAACGGTGAAGAGGCGTCCGCGTACTACGCCGCCGGCACAGCCCAGTACCACATCAACGCCGACGTCAGCTTCGCGCTGGGCAAGTACGTGCGAGCCACCGGCGACGTGGACTTCCTGTGCCGCGAGGGCGTGGACATCGCGGTGGACACCGCACGGCTGTGGGCGACCCTCGGGTTCTGGCGTGGCATGAACGGCGACGCGACCTTCCACATCCACGGCGTCACCGGACCGGACGAGTACACGACGGTCGTGAACGACAACCTCTTCACCAACGTCATGGCGCGCTACAACCTGCGCTACGCCGCACGCGTGGTGCGGGAGATCGCAGCCAATGCTCCGCGTGCGTACGACGCGCTCGTCGAGCGCACGGGGTTGGACGCCGGCGAGCCGGACGCATGGGATCGCGCCGCTGAGGCGATGTTCATCCCGTTCAGTGAGAGCCTCGGCATCCACCCGCAGGATGCGATGTTCCTCGAACGCGAGGTGTGGGATCTCGATCACACACCGGACGACCAGCGCCCGTTGCTGCTGCACTTCCATCCGCTCGTGATCTACCGGTTCCAGGTGCTGAAGCAGGCCGATGTCGTGCTGGCGCTCTTCCTGCAGGGCAACCACTTCACGCCGGAGGAGAAGCTCGCGGACTTCCAGTACTACGACCCGCTCACGACGGGCGATTCGACCCTGTCGGCGGTCGTCCAGTCGATCCTCGCCGCGGAAGTCGGATATCAGGATCTCGCCAGGGAGTACTTCGAGCATTCTTTGTTCGTCGATCTGGGCGATCTGCACCAGAATGCCTCGGACGGCGTGCACGTGGCGTCGGCCGGCGGTGTCTGGACCGCGCTGGTGTGCGGTTTCGGCGGCATGCGCGATCACGCCGGCGAGCTCAGCTTCGACCCACGGCTGCCCGTCGACTGGCCTTCCTTGTCCTACTCGTTGCAGTGGCAGGGCACGGCGCTGAAGGTGAAGGTCACCCGTGACCAGCTTCGGGTCACCGTGCAGAGCGGTGAACCGGTGACGTTCACCGTGCGCGGCGTCGAGTACACGGTGTCGGAGTCTGACGACGTCCTCGTCGCGCTGGCGGACCAGGGGCCGGTGCTGGAGGGGCGCCCGACGCTCGGTCAGTTCGAGGACGCACGAAGGGATGACGGGACCCGCATCTCGGCATCCGTGCCGGTGGTGACCAGCGCGATCCCGGTGATCAGCGTGTTCGAGGATTGAACAGCGACCGCAGTGTCGGCGGCACGCCGTAGGCTGGACGGGTGACCACAGCCCTGTACCGCCGTTACCGGCCCGAGAACTTCGGCGAGATGATCGGGCAGTCCCAGGTGACCGAACCGCTGATGACGGCATTGCGCAGCGATCGGGTCGGCCACGCGTATCTGTTCTCAGGGCCGCGTGGCTGCGGCAAGACCACCTCGGCACGCATCCTGGCGCGCTGTCTGAACTGCGCAGAGGGCCCGACAGACACCCCGTGCGGCACCTGTCCCAGCTGTGTGGAGCTGTCGCGCGCCGGTGGTGGGTCCCTCGATGTCGTCGAGATCGACGCGGCCAGCCACAACGGCGTCGACGATGCGCGTGATCTGCGTGAGAGGGCGACGTTCGCCCCGAGCCGTGATCGGTTCAAGATCTTCATCCTCGACGAGGCGCACATGGTCACGCCCCAGGGCTTCAACGCGCTGCTGAAGCTCGTGGAAGAGCCTCCGGCGCATGTGAAATTCATCTTCGCGACGACCGAGCCCGACAAGGTGCTCGGCACGATCCGATCCCGCACGCATCATTACCCGTTCCGGCTCGTGCCGCCGGCGGCGATGCTCGAGTACGTCGAGAAGCTGTGCGCTGAAGAGGGCGTGCAGGTCGCTCAGGGCGTGCTGCCGCTGGTGGTTCGCGCCGGCGGCGGTTCGCCTCGAGACACGTTGTCGCTGCTCGACCAGCTCATCGCCGGCTCCGACGGCGACTCGGTCGCCTATGAACGGGCGGTGTCGCTGCTCGGCTACACCCACGGTGCGCTGCTGGATGAGATCGTCGACGCGCTCGCCGCGGGAGACGCCGCAGCCGCATTCCCGGCGATCGATCGGGTCGTC
Source organism: Microbacterium sp. TWP3-1-2b2 (assembly GCF_049896145.1). NCBI lineage: Bacteria > Bacillati > Actinomycetota > Actinomycetes > Micrococcales > Microbacteriaceae > Microbacterium > Microbacterium sp. TWP3-1-2b2. The sequence continues at coordinate 35,590 of NZ_JAFCTS010000001.1, forward strand.
CAGACGGGGCAGGATCCGCGACGCTTCGTCGACGATCTGCTCGAGCGCCTGCGCGATCTCATCGTGATCGCCGCAGTGGGTGCAGGTGCAGGCGCTGTGCTGCGAGGTCTGGCCGAAGACGAGCTCGCGCGCATGCGCACGCAGGCCACTGCCTTCGGCGCCGCGCGCCTCTCGCGCACCGCCGACGTCGTGAGCGCCGCTCTGGACGACATGACAGGGGCCACATCGCCCCGACTGCACCTCGAGCTCATGATCGCGCGAGTGCTGAGCGCAGCAGGTGAAGGCGCTTCTGCGCCCGCTGCGGCGCCTGCCGCAGTCGCCCCGGCCGCATCACCGGGTGCGGCCGCTGCCGCGCCCGCACCCGCTCAGCCGGTCGTGTCACCCCGACCGGTCGCTGAGCCCGTCGACGCGCCCGCGCCCGCGCCCGCACCCGCCCAGACAGTGGCATCGGTTTCCCCGGTCGACTCGGTTCCGCCGGTTTCCCCGGCCGACTCGGTACCGCCGGTCGCGTCGGTTCCGCCGGTGGTTGAGCCCGTCGACGCGTCCGTGCCCGTCGAGCCGGTGGCATCCGCGCGGCCGGTCGACGAGCCTGTGGAGGCCTCAGAACCCGCACGATCCGGGCCGGTGGACTTCGACCGTGTCCGCTCGTCATGGCCGGCCATCCTCAAGCGCCTCGAAGGCGTCAGCCGCGCGGCATGGCTCACGGTCACGACCGTGCAGCCGCTCGACTACGTCACCGAATCCGAGGTGCTGACGCTCGGTTTCGCGAGTCCGCAGGATGTCAAGTCGTTCAAGGGCTCCACGCCCGGCCCCGGCCCCTCCGACCATCTGCGCACCGCGATCGAGCAGGAGCTCGGTGTGCGCGTGAAGTATCTCCCGAAGCCGCTGCCTCCGACGGCGCTCTCCGAGTCGGCCGCACCCGCACAGACACGCACGGCGCCGCCGTCGGCTGGTCGAGGGCCATCATCTAGCCAGAGTTCTCCGCAGGAGTCCGCCGCGCCCGCTTCGGTGACGGAATGGGCGGTCGCATCGATCCCCAGCTCCGAGCAGCAACCTGTCGCTCTGCAGCCGCAGTTCCCGGTCGATGATGAGCCGGCCGAAGTCGAGGCCGCAGCATCGGCGCCCGAGCCGCCGCAGGACGGCGCGGTCGATCATGATCTACCGCCTCTGCCGGACGACGCGGATGCTCCGGACGACGCGGATGCTCCGGACATCGAGCCGCCGTACGAGCCGCCGATGCCACCGCAGCAGGCACCTCCTGCTGCGCCGCAACGTTCCGCGCCCGTCACCACCGAACGCGCCCCAGGTGGCGGCGTGCAGCGCTATGGCGAAGCGGTCATCCGCCAGGTGCTCGGCGCGACGTTCGTGCGTGAAGAGCCCTATGAAGCACCGACGAGGTTCGCCTGATGTACGACGGCATCGTTCAAGAGCTCATCGACGAGTTCGGTCGGCTGCCGGGCATCGGCCCGAAGTCGGCGCAGCGCATCACGTTCCACATCCTTCAGACGCCCACGTTCGACGTCGCCCGTCTCGCGGAACTGCTCACCGACGTCCGCGAGCGGGTGCGATTCTGCGAGATCTGCGGAAACGTCTCGGAGCAGGATCGCTGCGCGATCTGCCGCGATCCGCGTCGCAATGCGGCGCTGATCTGTGTCGTGGAAGATGCCAAGGACGTCTCCGCCATCGAGCGGACTCGCGAGTTCCGCGGCCTGTATCACGTGCTCGGCGGAGCGATCAGCCCCATCGCCGGCGTCGGACCCGATGACCTGCGCATCACCCAGTTGATGTCGCGTCTCGCCGACGGCACCGTGCAGGAGGTCATCCTCGCGACGAACCCGAACCTCGAGGGTGAGGCGACGGCCAGCTACCTCAGCAGACTGCTGACCACGATGCAGATCACGGTGTCGCGTCTCGCGTCGGGTCTCCCGGTGGGCGGCGACCTCGAGTACGCGGACGAGGTCACCCTCGGTCGCGCCTTCGAAGGTCGACGGACGTTGTGATCCTCCTCTCGGCGCCCGGAAGCACCGCGGCAGTGGGCGGATGAACGCCCACGGGCGCTTCACGCGAAGAGGCTGGGTCCTGTTCGCGATCATGGCCTTCGTCTGGGGCATCACGTACCTCTTCATCAAAGAGGCGGTTCACTCGTTCACCCCGCCCGCCGTCGTCGCAGGGCGCACGCTGCTCGGCGGGCTGATCCTGCTGCCCTTCGCCATCCGCAGCGGCGCGCTGAAGGCGGCGTGGAAGCACTGGCCGTGGGTCCTCGCATTCGGCCTGGTCGAGATGGCAGGACCATTCCTGCTGCTCAGCCACGCCGAGACGCAACTGCCATCGGGACTCACCGGGCTGCTCGTCGCGACCGTGCCACTGTTCGCAGTCATCATCGCCTTGCTGCGGGGCGACCGCACCGTCCTCGCTCCGATGCGCCTCGGCGGGCTTCTCCTCGGCTTCGTCGGCGTCGGGATCGTCGTCGCCGGTCCCGGACTGTTCCCTCAGGGTCAGGCGAGCGTCTTCGCGATCGGCGAGATCCTGCTCACGGCGCTGTTGTACGCCATCGCGCCGTTCATCATCGCCCACAAGCTCTCAGACGTACCCTCGATCGGCACCATCACGCTCGCTCTGTTCGCGATCGGCCTCGGCTACCTGCCGGCTGCGCTGCTCACGCAGCATGAGGTGCCGACGATCCGCTCGACCGTCTCGCTGGTTCTGCTCGGTGTCATCTGCACCGCGCTCGCGTTCGTCGCGTTCTTCGCGCTCATCCGTGAAGTCGGACCGGTGCGCGCGCCCCTGTTCACCTACATCAACCCCGTCGTCGCGATCGTGCTCGGAGCGATCGTGCTCGCCGAGCCGATCACACCGGGGCTGCTGATCGGGTTCCCTGTGATCCTGGCTGGTTGCTGGTTCGCCGCGACCGGTGGATGTCTTCGTGCGCGCCCCACCGATGCCGACCCCGCAATCGTGTCCGCGGTGCCACCCGCATCGGCCGTCGCGGACGTCACCGCCATCACGGACCCGTCCGTGACGGATCCGTCTGTCACGGATCCGTCTGTCACGGAGGAGGCCGTCACGAACCCTGACGGGCCGGTTCCGCGGCGATCGGCCCCAGACGGATCGCCGTCCGCAGGCTGAGCAGCAACAACACGAGACCCGCGCCGACGAGCATGTGGCCGAGGCCCGCGATCCCTGCGATCATCTTGGAGGATTCCAGGTCCTGCACCTGCAGCATCCCGTGCCAGACCAGCATCGCGGCGGTCAGCGCGACCCCGGCGTTGTAGGTCCAGAAGAACCAGCGGAACAATCGGCTCGCCGACAGCGAGAACACCTTCTCCAGGGCGAGCACGATCAGCAGGACGATGAGGCCGAGCGTGAGGATGTGCGTGTGTGCGAGGCCCAATTGGCCCATCAGGCCCTCCGGGTAGCCGTTGGCCTTGGTGAACTCGCGGTAGAAGAGACCGGCGGCGAGACCGACGAACGTGTAGACGGCGACGGCTCGCAGGAGCAGAAGCTGGGCGGCGCGCTGCGCGCGTGATGTGATGCGGGACTCAGTGTCAACAGTCATGTCTTCAGCCTGATCGTCGCGCCCGCGAACGGGATCCATCGAATGATCGATCTTGCCGCCCGGCATCCCGCGTACGAAAGAGAGAGAATCAGATCATGTCCGCATCAGCAGTCGCAGACCCCGTTCGGGGGCGGATGCTGCGCTCAGCGCGCTTCGCGCTGCACCTGATCACGGTACTGCTGGCTGTCGTGACCGCATTGCGTGCAGCCGCAGTCGATGCGCCGCTGCTGCTCGCGGTGCTGCTCCCAGGACTGTTCCTGGCCTGGTACGGAGCCGGTGCCGCGTTCGCCCGCGGACGCTTCGCGCGATGGTGGCTGTTCGGTCTCGGTCTCATCTGGATCGCCATGCTCGCGGTGTCCGCCGAGTTCGTGTGGCTGTCCTTCCCTCTGCTTCTGCTCGCCGGGCACCTGCTGCGCGCATGGGTGTCGGTGGTCTTCGCGGTGCCGGTGCTCGCCGCCGCGATCCTCGCGCCGATCCTGCATCAGTCGCCCATCTCGTTCGCGCACATCGCCGGCCCGCTGCTGGGCGGCGGTTTCGCGCTGGCGATCTCGCTCGGATACGACGCCCTGCTGCGCGACGCCGTCGAACGGGACCGACTCATCGCATCACTCGTGCGCGCCCGCGACGAGATGGCTGCGCTGCAGGAGGAACTCGCACGCACTCAGCGCGAGGCCGGCGCAGCTCAGGAGCGCACTCGGCTCGCACGCGACCTGCACGACACGATCGCTCAGGAGCTGAGCTCGATGGTGCTGCTCGCCCGCAGCGGGAACGCCGAGCGGATGCCGCAGATCGAATCCCTCGCGCAGCACTCGCTCACCGACCTGCGCCGCATCGTCGCAGCGCTCGCGCCGGCCGAGCTCGAAGGTTCGGCGCTCGCGGCGGCGATCGAACGGATGCTGGACGCTCTTCACGTCGACACCGGCATCGAGGTCGAACTCGAGGTGGACCCCGCGCTGCCCGCACTGCCCACACCCGTCGAGGTGGTGTTCCTGCGCGTCGCGCAATCCGCGCTCGCGAACGTGCGCCAGCATTCCGAGGCCGGCAGGGTCGATGTGCGGCTCACCATGGCAGGAGGCATTGCAAGGCTGACCGTCTCGGATGACGGCATCGGCTTCTCAGAACCGGCGGCCGCAGCGGGCGGTTCGTCGTACGGCCTTGCGGCGATGCGCTCCCGACTGCGAGAGTTCGCCGGCGAACTCGAAGTGCGTTCCACGCCAGGAGACGGCGTGGTGCTGGTCGCCTCGGTACCGGTCTCTTCGGTGCCGGCCTCTTCGGTGCCGGTCTCGCCGGCGCCGGTCTCGGCGTCGGGGGAGGAGCCGGAATGAGCATCCGGGTGCTGCTGATCGATGATCATCCCGTCGTCCGCGCGGGGCTCCGCTCGATCGTCGACGCACGTGGGTTCGCCGTGGTCGGGGAGGCATCGACGGGTGAGGAGGCGCTCGCCATGACACCCGTGCTGCGGCCGGACGTCGTGCTGTGCGACCTGCGTCTGGGAGACGGCATCGACGGTGTCGAGACCACCGCGGCACTCAGACGGATGCCGGATGCCCCTGCGGTACTGATCCTCACCACCTTCGATCATGACGCGCAGATCATCCGCGCGCTCGAGGCCGGGGCCGCCGGATACCTCCTCAAGGACGTCGACAACGACACCATCGCGCGTGCGATCATCGACGCGGCATCGGGAGCGATGGTGCTCACTCCCGGTGGAGATGAACGGCTGATCGCCGCGCTGCGCGCTCCGCGCGTGACGCTCACCGAACGAGAGCGCGACGTGCTGATGCTGGTGGACGAAGGAGCGGCGAACAAGGAGATCGCCGCTCGACTGTTCATCTCCGAATCCACGGTCAAGACCCACATCGTGCACCTGCTGGAGAAGCTCGGCGTCGCCAGCCGCACAGCTGCGGCCAGCGAGGCTCGCCGACTCGGACTGCTCTGAGCGTCAAGGATCCGTCACATACGCGGATCGGAATACGCGACGAAAGTACAATGGCCCGTGGGCGGATCTGCCCGAGATCCCTGGGAGTGTACGTTGGCCCTCATTGTGCAGAAGTACGGCGGCTCATCCGTCGCCGACGCCGAGAGCATCAAACGCGTCGCCAAGCGCATCGTCGACGCGCGACGTGCGGGCCATGATGTCGTCGTCGCGGTGAGTGCCATGGGCGACACGACGGACGAGCTGCTCGAGCTGGCGAACGAGGTCGCACCCATTCCTGCGCCGCGTGAGATGGACATGCTGTTGAGCAGCGGGGAACGCATCTCGATGGCCCTGCTGGCGATGGCGATCCATTCGATGGGGTTCGATGCCCGTTCGTTCACCGGCAGCCAGGCGGGCATGATCACGGACGACCACCACGGTTCGGCGCGGATCGTCGATGTGACGCCGGTGCGGCTGCGCGAAGCGCTGGACGAGGGCGCGATCGTGATCGTCGCCGGCTTCCAGGGGTTCAACCGCGACACACGTGACATCACCACGCTCGGTCGCGGAGGTTCGGACACCACGGCGGTCGCGCTCGCCGCGGCGCTCGACGCCGATGTCTGCGAGATCTACAGCGACGTCGACGGCATCTACACGGCAGACCCACGCGTCATTCCGCGTGCGCAGAAGCTCGATCACGTCTCCAGCGAAGAGATGCTCGAGTTGGCAGCGAACGGCGCGAAGGTGCTGTACATCCGAGCTGTCGAGTTCGCGCGCCGACATGGCGTGCTCATCCACGCTCGTTCGACGTTCTCGTCGAGCGAAGGCACGTACGTTCTGGTCGAGGGCATGAAGAACCCTCGCGAAGCCGAGGGAGCAGCAATGGAAGAGCCGATCGTCGCAGGTGTCGCCACCGAGTTGGGGCAGGCCAAGGTCACGGTCGTCGGCGTGCCCGACGTCCCGGGCAAGGCGGCCGAGATCTTCAAGATCGTCGCGAAGTCCGGCGCCAACGTCGACATGATCGTGCAGAACGTGTCGGCGGCCGCCACCGGTCGCGCCGACATCTCATTCACCCTGCCGAAGGGCGACGCCTCCCCGGCGCTGAAGGCGCTCGCGGCCGAGCAGTCCGACGTCGGCTTCGACAGCCTGATCCACGACGACCAGATCGGCAAGCTCTCGGTCGTCGGCGCGGGCATGCGGGTGCACTCCGGTGTCTCGGCGACGCTGTTCGAAGCGCTCTCCACCGCCGGCATCAACATCGAGATGATCTCGACCTCCGAGATCCGCATCTCGGTGGTGCTGCGCGGCTCCGATCTCGCGGATGCCGCCCGCATCGTGCACACCGCCTACGGCCTCGACGGTGAGGACGACGCCGTCGTGCACGCCGGTACCGGACGCTGAGCGGGTAGACTCGCGAGAACCCTGACATCGGCGCCAGGCGCGGCATCCGCATCCAGACGCCGTGCCTCGTGCCTCGTTCGCAGTACTGCACGACGCCAAGGAACCTCATGACTCACATCTCCGACTCAGGACACTCCGTCGCCATCGTCGGCGCCACCGGCCAGGTGGGCACCGTGATGCGCGAGATTCTCGCCGAACGCGCGTTCCCGATCCGTGAGCTGCGTCTGTTCTCGTCCGCGCGCTCTGCCGGTAAGACGATCGAGTTCGCCGGCGTGGACGTCGTCGTCGAGGATGTCGAGACCGCCGACCCCGCTGGCGTCGAGATCGCACTGTTCTCCGCCGGTGCGACGGCCAGCCGTGCGTACGCCGAGCGGTTCGCCGCCGCGGGTGCTGTCGTGATCGACAATTCCAGCGCCTGGCGGAACGACCCAGAGGTGCCTCTCGTGGTGAGCGAGGTCAATCCGCACGCCATCGACGAGCGTCCGAGAGGCATCATCGCGAACCCGAACTGCACGACGATGGCGATCATGCCCGTGCTCAAGCCGCTGGCGGAGGATGCCGGCCTGGAACGACTCATCGTCAGCACCTACCAGGCGGTTTCGGGCTCCGGTCTCGCAGGTGCGCAGGAGCTGCTCGACCAGGTCGAGGCTGCAGTCGGCCAGGGTGACGTGCTGCGTCTCGTGCACGACGGCTCGGCCATCGATTTCCCTGAGCCGGAGAAGTACGTCGCGCCCATCGCGTTCGATGTCATCCCACTGGCCGGGTCCGTCGTCGACGACGGCTTCAACGAGACCGACGAGGAGAAGAAGCTCCGCAACGAGAGCCGCAAGATCCTCGAGCTGCCCGATCTTCGCGTCGCTGGGACCTGCGTACGCGTTCCGGTGTTCACCGGCCACTCGCTCTCGATCCACGCGGAGTTCACGCGCGACATCACCCCGCAGCGTGCAGCCGAGGTGCTCGCCGCAGCGCCGGGCGTCGTGCTCGAAGAGGTCCCGACGCCGTTGAAGGCCGCGGGCAACGACCCGAGCTACGTCGGCCGCATCCGTGCCGATCAGTCCGCCCCGGAGAACAAGGGCCTCGTGCTCTTCGTCAGCAACGACAATCTCCGCAAGGGTGCGGCACTCAACGCCGTGCAGATCGCCGAGCTCGTCGCCGCGCGTCTGGCCGTCGCCGCTTAGTCTGCGCAGAACCGCTGCCGTGGTTCGCGTCTTCCGGCGCGCGAACTAGACTGGTTCGGTGACTGAATCCGTCGACGTCGTCCTCATCGGTGGTGGCATCATGAGCGCCACACTGGGCACCCTTCTGCACGAGCTGCAGCCAGACTGGAAGATCGTCGCCTTCGAGCGACTGTCTGATGTGGCCCAGGAGAGCTCCAACCCGTGGAACAACGCCGGCACCGGCCATGCGGCGCTCTGCGAGTTGAACTACATGCCGCAGAACAACGGCGGTCCACTGGATCCCGCCAAGGCCGTCTCGATCAACGAGCAGTTCCAGCAGAGCCGTCAGTTCTGGTCATCACTGGTGTCCAAGGGCGTGCTCGACGAGCCCTCGACCTTCATCAATGCGACCCCGCACATGACATTCGTGCGCGGCGAGAAGGATGTCGCGTATCTCAAGGCGCGCTACGAGGTGCTCAAGGAGCAGCCGCTGTTCGAGGGCATCGAGTACAGCGAGGACTCCCGGGTCATCAACCAGTGGGCGCCGCTGCTCATGCAGAAGCGCCGCAAGGGCGAGCCGTTCGCGGCGACCAGGGTGCCGGCCGGCACCGACGTCGACTTCGGTGCCCTGACGCATCAGCTCTTCGACCACCTCTCAGGCAATGGCGTCGAGCTGCGCACGAACCACGAGGTGCGAAATCTCAAGAAGCAGAAGGACGGCAGCTGGCAGGTCTCGTACCGCCACGCTCTGGGACACACGCCGGGCGAGCTCAACGCGAAGTTCGTCTTCGTCGGCGCAGGCGGATGGGCGTTGAAGATGCTTCAGCGCTCCGGCATTCCCGAGATCAAGGGCTACGGCGTCTTCCCGATCGGCGGGCAGTTCCTCAAGACCACGAACCCCGCCGTCGTCTCGCAGCACAAGGCGAAGGTCTACTCCCAGGCATCCGTCGGCGCACCGCCGATGTCCGTGCCGCACCTGGACACCCGTGTCGTCGACGGAGAGGCCTCGCTGCTCTTCGGCCCGTTCGCCACGTTCAGCCCGAAGTTCCTCAAGAACGGCTCGATGTTCGACATCGTCAGCCAGGTGCGCACGCACAACCTGTGGCCGATGCTGCGCGTGGCGTTCGCGAACCCCGATCTGATCACGTACCTGGTCGGCGAGCTGCTGAAGAACCATCGCAAGAAGGTCGATGGGCTGCGTGTGTTCATGCCGACAGCGAAGGACGAGGACTGGTCCCTCATCGATGCCGGCCAGCGCGCGCAGGTGATGAAGAAGGATGCCGAGAAGGGTGGCGTGCTGCAGTTCGGCACCGAGGTCGTCTCGGCCGCCGACGGATCGATCGCCGGTCTGCTCGGCGCATCGCCTGGGGCATCGACCGCCGTGCCGATCATGCTCAACCTGCTGAAGAAGTGCTTCCCGGAGCAGTACACCGGATGGGAGCCCGCGCTGCGCGAACTCATCCCGACGTACGGTCAGAAGCTCAACGAGAACGAGGCCGCAGCAGACGAGTCCATGACGGCGACGGCAGCCGCACTCGGCATCTCGAGGTAGCAGCGCACCGTGTCGAAGCTGTACTTCCGCTACGGCGCGATGAACTCCGGCAAGTCGACGGCTCTGCTTCAGGCCGCGTACAACTACGAGGAGCGTGGGCAGCACGTGCTGCTCGCGAAGCCGACCATCGACACCAAGGGCGCCAGCCAGGTGGAGAGCCGTCTCGGCATGACCCGCGAGGTCGACTTCCTGATCCCGCCGGACGGTGATGCACGCGCGCTGTTCCAACGCGAGCGTGAACGGATGCAGCAGCACAACGACGAGAGCCTGATTCCAGGCGAACCCGTTGAAGTCGCGTGCCTGCTCATCGACGAGGCGCAGTTCCTCACGGCGGAGCAGATCGACGACCTGTTCCGGATCGCGGTGGTCGACGGCATCCCCGTGATGGCGTACGGGATCCGCAACGACTTCCTGACCCATGCCTTTCCGGGTTCTGCGCGCCTTCTCGCGATCGCGCATTCGTTGGAGGAGCTCAAGACGATCTGCCGCTGCGGACGCAAGGCCGTCTTCAACGGTCGCGTGATACACGGCCGTTTCGTGTTCGACGGCGACCAGGTCGCGATCGACGAGGGAGCGGCGAGCGGAGCGCCGGCCGATGTCGTCACCTACGAGTCGCTGTGCGGCGACTGCTACCTGCAGGAGTCCGGCGGACGCCTGGGCTGAGCCGCCCGACTCCACGACTTCTCCCGCATAACTCCGGAGATTTCTGCGTGTGCGGCGTCGAGCCGTGCCTCTGTTGCATCAGAACGCTCGATTCTCCGGAGTCATGCGGTGAACGGGCCGTCACGCGGACGTCCATCAGCACCCGTTTGCGTGGTCTGACCACACGGAGTACATTGTGGTCTGACCACAGTTCGTGACGAAGGATGCATGATGGCGGATGCTGCGCAGACCACACGCGCCTGGCGCGTCGTGCTCGAGCACATCGAGCGTGATCTGCTCGACGGACGTCTGGGTCCAGGCGACCGGCTGCCGTCGGAACGCGATCTGGCCGCCGACCTCGGCGTCGGCCGCTCGAGCGTCCGCGAGGCGCTGCGCGTGCTCGAGGTCATGGGGCTGATCCGTACGGCGACCGGCTCAGGGCCGCAGTCGGGCGCGATCGTCATCGCCACGCCCTCCGGTGGCCTGGCTGCCCTGCTGCGGTTGCAGGTGGCCGCACAGGGCTTCGCGCTGGGTGATGTCGTGCGCACCCGTCTCGTGCTCGAAGACTCCGTCGTGACCGATCTCGCCTCCGGCACGCGCGACACGAGCGCCGCGCACCGGCTGCTCGACGCGATGGACGCGGACGGCCTCACCACCGCCGAATTCCTCGCCCTCGACGCGCAGCTGCACCTCGCTTTGGCCGAAGCCGGCGGCAACACCGTGATCGCCGCGATGATGGCCGGCCTGCGCACTTCCATCGAGTCCTACGTGCTCGCCGGGTCGGCGGCGATCGACGACTGGGATGCCATGGCGACCCGCTTGCGGAGCGAGCACCGTGCCCTGATCGCCGCGATCGACGAGGGCGCCGCGGATGCCGCACGAGACCTCGTTCACGATCACATCACCGGCTACTACACCGCAGCCGGTCTGACCTTCGCGCATCGCCCTCATTGAAAGGAAGACCATGGTCACCCGCCAGGTTCCCAAGCCCTCAGAGCTCCTTGAGCTCATGAAGTTCAAGAAGCCAGAGCTCGACGGACGCAAGCGTCGCCTCGACGCCGCCCTCACGATCGACGATCTGCGCACGATCGCGAAGCGCCGGACGCCGAAGGCGGCATTCGACTACACCGACGGAGCGGCAGAGGGTGAGTTGTCGCTCACGCGCGCACGTCAGGCCTTCCAGGACGTCGAGTTCCACCCCGGAATCCTCAGACCGGCGCCCGACGTGGACACCTCCGTCGACATCCTCGGCGGCCCCAGTGCCCTGCCGTTCGGTATCGCCCCGACCGGCTTCACGCGTCTCATGCAGACCGAGGGCGAAGAAGCGGGTGCGGGTGCGGCAGCGGCCGCCGGCATCCCGTTCACGCTCTCGACGCTCGGCACGACCTCGATCGAGGGCGTGAAGGCCGCGAACCCGAACGGTCGGAACTGGTTCCAGCTGTACGTCATGCGGGATAGGGAGATCTCCTACGAGCTCACGCGTCGTGCCGCCGCCGCAGGTTTCGACACTCTGCACTTCACTGTCGACACCCCTGTCGCCGGCGCCCGTCTCCGGGACAAGCGCAACGGGTTCTCGATCCCGCCGCAGCTCACCCTCGGCACCATCGTCAACGCGATTCCCCGCCCCTGGTGGTGGTGGGACTTCCTCACCACCCCGAAGCTCGAGTTCGCTTCGCTCAGCACGACCGGCGGCACAGTCGGCGAGCTGCTGGATGCCGCGATGGACCCGACGATCAGCTACGACGACCTCGCGGTGATCCGCGACATCTGGCCGGGCAAGCTCGTCATCAAGGGCGTGCAGAACGTCGAGGACTCGGTGAGACTGCGCGATGCCGGCGTCGACGGCATCGTGCTGTCGAACCACGGCGGCCGTCAGCTCGACAGGGCGCCCATCCCGTTCCATCTGCTGCCGAAGGTGCGCAAGGAGGTCGGCGACGATTTCACCGTCATGGTCGACACCGGCATCATGAACGGTGCCGACATCGTCGCGGCTGTCGCCCTCGGCGCGGACCTCACACTCATCGGGCGCGCCTATCTGTACGGACTGATGGCCGGCGGGCGGCAGGGCGTCGACCGCACGATCGCGATCCTGCGCACCGAGATCGAGCGCACCATGAGACTGCTCGGCGTCGCATCACTCGCCGAGCTCGAGCCCGCGCATGTCACGCAGCTCACCCGTCTCGTGCCTGTGGGAGGAGCTGCGACGCAGGCGGCGGTCTCAGCCCGCTGAGCGCCGTTCCCGTTGCCGTGCGGCACGGGGAGGAAGGGGCACGAGCATCGAGGTCGTGCGCCGGTACTCGGCGTACTCGGGGTATCGGGACGCCGAGATCGATTCGGTGAAGATCGTCGAGCCGATGAAGAGCGCGGTCAGAAGCAACGGCCCGATGATCGTCCAGTTCAGCGCTCCTCCGAGGAAGTCCGCACCGGATGCCACCGCCGCTGCCGCGCCGATCGCATAGAACACCCACCACTGGGCCTGCTCGAAGAAGAAGTTCGGATGCCGGCTGTAGCGGAACAGCCCGTCGGTGAGGAATCCGGATGCCTGGCCTGCAGCCTTGCGACGGTGGAAGTTCCACTGCTGCTGGTCGGCGATCGTCTCGCCGACCAGCAGCCCGAGGAAGAGCGCGGTGAAGGCGGCATCCCAGGCAGTGAACGGGGCCGGATGCTGCAGCGCGACATACGCCGGGAGCGTGATGAGAACCAGCAGCGTCATCTGGAATCCGATGATGAACAGCAGATTGAACGCCTGGAACTGCCATGGTCGCATCCGACCGCGCAGGATCGCCCACCGGTAGTCTTCGGTGCCGGTGTATCCGCCCTTGCGAGCGAAGTTGAAGGTGAGCCTGGCGCCCCAGGCCGTGCCGAGAAGCGCCATCACGACGAGACGTGTCGCGTCCACGTCGGAGGTGAGTGCGGCCACCGCGAAGATCCACACGTAGACGACCGGCACGATCGACCAGGCGCGGTCCACCCAGGAGGTGTCACGGGTGAACAGCGACAGCAGCCAGCACACCGCGCTGGCAGCTGTCGCGACGAGGACGGTGAGCGTCAGCGGATCCATGCCGCAATGCTACGGCCCTCGTGCGGAAGCCCGGTCACAGCGTCGGGATGAGTTCGTCCAACTCGGCTGCGGTGTCTTCCCATCCCGACACCGCGATCGAACGAACGCCGAGGGCCTTGACGGGGTAGTCGTTGCCACCCTCGTCGAGCCTGTCGCCGTAGAAGAGCATGTCGCTGAGGGGGATGCCGGTGTGCTCGGCGAGAGCCTTCATGCCATGGGCTTTGTCGATGCCGGCGAGGGTGATGTCGATCGAGGTCGACCCGCCGGATCGGACCTCGAGTGCGGGAAGGCGTGCGGCGACCGCGTCGCGCAGCCGCGCCCGCTTGGCGCCGGAAGGATCCCAGGCCCGCTTCGCGTCGTGCGGCGCCTGCTGACCGAGGGCCGAGAATGTGATCTGCGAACCGCGATCTTCAAGGATCTCGCCCCAGGGGTCCTGCTCCCACAGGCCGAGTCTGTCCGCTTCCTCTCGGAGCGCCAGCAGAGCGGCGGATTTCTCGTCCTCGGACAGGTCGTGCGCATAGACGGTGTCGAATCCTTCGCCATCATGACGCAGATAGCGCGTACCGCACGTCGGCAGCAGGTGAAGGCGGGCGAGATCGGCGGGGTCGGCATCGCCGAGCTGAGCGATCACCTGGACGCGGAACTGCTGTTCATTGCCGCCGGAGATGATCGCGACGTCGACAAGGCGCAGCAGCTCGAGCAGTTGTGCGGCGATCTTCGGGTCGATCGCGCTCTTGGACGGCGCGAGGGTGTCGTCGAGGTCGAAGGCGACGAGGCGGGGCGTGGTCATGGTGTCTCCAGCCTATTCGAGCGATGCGGGGCGGCCCGCCTGCTCCGGAAGTGAAGAAGGCCGCCCCGGAGGGCGGCCTTCTTGCAACAGTGGTCGGGGTGACAGGATTTGAACCTGCGGCCTCTTCGTCCCGAACGAAGCGCGCTACCAAGCTGCGCCACACCCCGTTGCAACCGTTTGAGTCTACAGGGAAACGCCCGTTGAGCCGAATCGATGCTCTCCCGCGTCACGCGGGCGTGTTCCGTGCCGTGAGCGTCAGCAGCGTCGCCTCAGGGCGACACGCGAAGCGCACTGGAGCGTAGATGGAGTGTCCGCAGCCGGCGCTGACATTCAACGGGATGCTGCGACCGCCATGGCTCCAGGTGCTGAGCCCCTTCGCCTGCTTCAGTGGGATGTCGCAGTTCGCCACGAGCGTGCCGAAACCGGGGAGGCAGACCTGACCGCCGTGGGTGTGACCACCGAAGATGGCCTGAGCCCCGAGGTCCGTGAACGAGTTGAGCACGCGCTGGTAGGGCGCGTGAGTGACGGCCAGCAGGGGAATGCCGGCATCTCGAGCACCCAGGGACGCGATGGCCGCGGGCAGAGCGTCGAGCTCATCCCAGGCCCGGTGCGCGTCGTCGACGCCGAACAGGTCGATGTCGGCGCCGGCCACTCTCACGCGCGCTGCGGTGTTGTTCAGGGCTGTCCAACCGAGTTCATCGGTGAAGTACGCGTCGAGCGCGTCCGTGTCGAGGTGCTCCGGCTCCTGATGGCGTTTCGATGGGCCGGAGAAATAGCGCAGAGGATTGCGCGGAGAGGGGCCGTAGACATCGTTGGAGCCGTGCGCGAAGACGCCGGGGATGCCGGCGAACGCGTCGAAGGATCGTCGGATGCCCTGCAGCCCGTCACGGTGCCCGAGATTGTCGCCCGTGTTGACGATGAGGTCGGGTTCCAGCTCGGCGAGCGACGACAGCCAGTCCTGTTTGCGCCGCTGCCATGGTGCCATGTGCGCGTCTGAGACGTGCAGCACACGGATCGGCCGGCTACCGGGCGGGAGCGCCTCAGCGGATGCCTGGCGCACTGTGAACAGGTAACGCTCAATGCCTATGCCCCACACCGCACAGGCCGCGCCGACAGCCCCCACCGCGCTGAGTGCGATGAGGGCCGGGTGCGTCCGTGATCCAGTCACTACGTGCAGGTGATGGTGATCTTGGCGGACTTCTTCGTCGCCGAGTTGGCCGCAGGGCTCGTGCCGGAGACTTCAGCATCGGGCGCGGAACACGATTTGTGCTGACTCACCTTGCTGAAGCCGGCTGCATTCAGAGCGGCCTCCGCCTCGTCGGGCGAAGACCCGGAGACATCTGGCACGGTCGCGCCGTCGCCGTTGCTGGGCGAGATCGTGACAGTGGTACCGCCGGCCACCTTCCCGGCAGCAGGATCCTGCGCGGCGACGAGATCCTTGGCGAGATCGCTGTCGACCGCTGGGCCGACAGTGACCGAGAACCCGGCGTTCTGCAAGGTGGAGGTGGCCTCGTCGATGCTCATTCCCACCACGCTCGGCAGGTCGGTGAGCACCCTTCGGGTGAGGTTCGAGTCCGCGGCGGGGAACTGCTCCCCGCCGCCGAGCGCCTGATTCGCAGCAGACTGCATGTCGCGGGCGATGCCGTATCGCAGGTTCTGGAGAGCGGTGCCGTTGAAGTACCGGTTCCAGATCGAGGTCGTGGAGTCAGGTCGTCCGACCCACACTGCGGTGGTGGCCTTGGTGCTCGACTCGATCATCATGGTCGACCACAGCTGGTGGGATCCGGTCTTGCCGATGAGCGGCGTACCGTCCCACGGGTTCGCCTGCGACCCCGTGCCGCCGTTCGCCATCACGCCCTGCAGCGCGTAGGCGGCAGTGGCGGCGATCTCCGGCTCGATGACCTGCGAGCACGAGGAATCAGGGATGGGAAGTTCCGCACCGGACTGGTCGACGATCTTGTCGATCGCTCGCGGCGTGCAGTAGATGCCCTTGTTGGCGACCGTCGCGTATGCTCCTGCCATCGCCAGCGGCGCGATGTTCTTCGAGCCGAGCACGTCGTACGGAACGTTCTGATAGGTCGTCTTCACCTGTTTCTGCGCGTCGACGTCATACGTGGTGACACCCATGCGATCGGCCACGCCGTTGATGTCGCAGAGGTCGAGCTTGGCGGCCATCGAGAAGAATCCGGAGTTCAGTGAATCGCGCGTGAACTTCATGGGTGTGCCGTAGTACCCGCCGCTGTTGCCGAAGTTTCCGACGTCCTTGGTGTCCAGCGTGGACGTGCTGTTGTCGCAGCTCGCGTTGAACTCGAGCGTCTGATTGCGCCCGTTGATGACCTCGTTGACCGAATGGCCCTTCTCCAGCCAGTCGATCAGTGTGAAGAGCTTGTAGGTCGAGCCGACGTGCACGCCGATCGATCCGCCGTGCGACTTGTCGGAGGCGTAGACCAGCCCGGTGTAGGCCGGATCGTCCGTCTCGGTCTCGCGGAAGTTCGTGTTCTGCGTCATCGCAAGGATGCGGCCGGTGGACGGCTCGACCGTGACACCGGCCGCGCCGAGCCTGTCTTCGTCGTACGTTGCCGGTACCCGATCGCGAAGCGCGATGATCGCGGGCTCCTGGATGCGCATGTCGAGTGAGGTGTAGATGTCCAGGCCCTTGCGCTGCAGCGACTGCTGCCGCTCCTGGGGAGTGTCACCGAAGGCGGGGTCGCTGAGCACGACGGTCTTGACGTACTGGCAGAAGTAGGCGTTGTTCCCTGCGGCCGCGCAGCCCTGCGTCGGGTACTTGATGGCCGGCGTGATGGGCGATTCGAGCGCCTCGTTGTACTGCGCCTCGGTGATCTTGCCGTCGTCGTACATCCGCTGGATCACGTAGTCGCGACGGTCCTTCGTCAAGGCCCAGCCGTCTGCCTCGCTGTTCACCGGATTGCCGTCGGTATCGGTCGCCGAGCCCGCCACCTTGTCGATGCGGTACCGGTTCGGGTTCTGCACGATACCGGCGAGCGTCGCGGCCTGCGCGACGGTGAGGTTCGCCGAGGTGGTGCTGAAGTAGTACTTCGACGCGGCCTCGATGCCGTAGACGGTGCCACCGAAGCTGGCGATGTTCAGGTAGCCGAGCAGGATCTCGTTCTTCGAGTAGTCCTTCTCGATCTGGATGGCGTAGCGCATCTCCTGCAGCTTGCGCTCGATACCGTCGGTTCCCACCGCGTTCGTGGCATCCAGCCAGCACTGCGCGGTCTTGTCCGCGTAGTTCTCGTCACCGGGGAGCACCTTCTGCTCGCACTGCTGCACGAGAACGTTCTTCACGTACTGCTGGCTGATCGTGGAGGCACCGCGCGATGAAGTGCCCTGCACGTTGTCGATCAGTGCCTTCGCGGTCGCGCCGAGGTTCACCCCGCCGTGCTCGTAGAAGCCCTTGTCCTCGCTCGAGAGGATGGCGTCGTACATGACGGGTGAGATCTGGTCGAACTCGACCTGGGTCCGGTTCTGGTCGAAGAACGTCGCCATCGCGAAAGTCTTGCCGTTCTTGTCCGTTCCGTAGAACGTGCTCGGCTCCATCGGAGCGTCGGGCTTCAAGTACGACGGCAGGTTCTCGAACAGGTCGAGAGCTTGGGATCCGGCGGCTCCGGCGACGGCGAGGGCGGGGGTGACCGTCGCGGTGACCAGGACCCCGGCGACAGCGCTGAGCCCGATCAGGCCGAGGAGGCCGCCGAGCACGCCTTTCGCCGTGCGATTCTTCTGAGGCATACGCTAGATCGTAGGGGAGTTCCCTGAATACCGCCTTTGACGCTCGGGCGTGCCGATCGTCTCTGACCGCAGGAGTGCCATGACCACGTGGGAGTACCTCACCACCCCGCTGCTGATCCACAACACCGCCGCGATCCTCAACAACTGGGGAAAGCAGGGTTGGGAGCTCGTGCAGGTCGTCCAAGGCCCGGAAGGTGGCCTCGTGGCCTACTTCAAGCGGCCTGTGTCGCAGGACGGATCGAACACGGCCGGCCTGGCAGCCGCAGAGCAGGCCGCACGTCAGTTCGAAGGCGGGGCCGCATGAGCGTCGCCGCCCGCCTCGCAGAGCTCGAGATCCAGCTGCCGGACGTCGCTGCTCCCGTCGCGGCATACGTTCCGGCCGTGGTGCACGCAGGGCTCGTCTACACGTCCGGACAGTTGCCGTTCGCGGCAGGCGCCCTCCCGGCGACCGGCAAGGTCGGCGCAGAGGTCACAGCGGAAGACGCCAAGACCTACGCCCGCACCTGCGCGTTGAACGCCCTCGCGGCTGCTGCCGCCGCCGCAGGCGGGCTCGAGAAGATCGGCGGCGTGCTGCGCGTGGGCGGCTTCGTGGCATCCGATCCGGCCTTCAGCGGCCAGCCGGGCGTGATCAACGGTGCCAGCGACGTGCTCGGCGAGATCTTCGGCGAAGCGGGCGTCCACGCCCGTGCCGCGGTCGGCGTCGCAGTGCTGCCGCTGGACAGCCCGGTCGAGGTCGAGGTGACCTTCACCCTCGCCTGAGGCAATGAGAAGGTCCCCGCATCCGATGGATGCGGGGACCTTCTCATTGGGTCGGCTACTTGACCTGCGCCGAGATGATGCTCATCACGGCCGTATCGGCGAGCGTCGTGGTGTCGCCGACCTCGCGGCCTTCTGCGACATCACGCAGCAGCCGTCGCATGATCTTGCCGGAGCGGGTCTTGGGCAGCTCGCCGACGATGTAGACGTCGCGAGGGCGCGCGATCGCGCCGATCTGCTCCCCGACCCATTGGCGCAGCTGCGTCGCGAGGCCGGCGGCATCGTGCTCGGAGAGGTAGCTCTCCTTGATGATCACGAATGCGACGACGGCCTGACCGGTGGTCTCATCCGATGCGCCGACCACTGCGGCCTCTGCCGTCGCCTCGTGCGCCACGAGCGACGACTCGATCTCGGCGGTGGACAGCCGGTGGCCGGAGACGTTCATCACGTCATCCACGCGTCCCAGCAGCCACAGGTCGCCGTCCTCATCGAGCCGCGCTCCGTCGCCGGCGAAGTAGTAGCCCTGCTTCTCGAACTTGTCCCAGTACGTCTCCTTGTAGCGCTCCGGGTCGCCCCAGATGCCGCGCAGCATGCTGGGCCAGGGCTCGGTGATCACGAGCAGACCGCCGTTGCCGTTGCCGACCTCTTCGCCCGTTTCATCGACCACGTCGATCGTGATGCCGGGCAGAGGCACCTGCGCGGAGCCGGGCTTCGTCGCGGTGACGCCGGGCAGCGGCGACACCATGATCGCTCCGGTCTCGGTCTGCCACCAGGTGTCCACGATCGGGGTGTCACCTCCGCCGATGACCTCGCGGTACCACATCCAGGCCTCGGGGTTGATGGGCTCGCCCACCGAGCCGAGCAGGCGGATGGAGGACAGATCGAACTTCCGAGGCACGCTGCGGCCGATCTTCATGAACGAGCGGATCGCGGTCGGCGCGGTGTAGAAGATCGTCACGCCGTACTTCTCGATGATCTCCCACCAGCGGCCGGGATGCGGGGAGTCCGGGGTGCCCTCGTAGAGCACCTGGGTGGCGCCGTTCGCGAGGGGCCCGTACGCGACGTAGGTGTGGCCGGTGATCCAGCCGACATCGGCCGTGCACCAGAACACGTCCGTCTCGGGCTTCAGATCGAACACGTTCCTGTGCGTGTAAGCCGCCTGGGTGAGGTAGCCGCCCGACGTGTGCAGGATGCCCTTCGGCTTTCCCGTGGTGCCGGATGTGTAAAGGATGAACAGCGGGTTCTCGGCGGGGAAGGCCTGCGCCTCATGATCGGGGGATGCCGCGGGGACGGCCTCATGCCACCAGACGTCGCGTCCCTCGACCCAGTCGACATCGTTCTCGCCGCGCTTGACGACGAGAACATGCTCGACGGTCTGCTGCACGCCGTCGCCTCGGTCGCTGAGGGCCTGGTCGACGGCGGGTTTGAGCGCCGAGACTCGGCCCTTGCGATAACCGCCGTCCGCGGTGATGACGGCCTTCGCGCCGGCATCGTCGATGCGTGAACGCAGGCTGTCGGCGCTGAAGCCCCCGAAGACGACGGAGTGGACGGCGCCGAGTCGCGCGACGGCGAGCATCGCTGCGACGGCCTCGGGAATCATCGGCAGGTAGATGGCGACGCGATCTCCGGGGCCGACTCCGAAGCCGGACAGCACGTTCGCGACGCGCTTGACCTCTTCGGTGAGCTCGGCGTACGTGATGCGGCGCGAGTCGCCCGGTTCGCCCTCCCAGAGGATCGCGACGCGTTCGCCGTTGCCGGCTTCGACGTGGCGGTCGAGGCAGTTGTAGGCGACGTTGAGCTCGCCGTCGTCGAACCACTTGGCGAACGGGGGAGTGGACCAGTCGAGAACGCGGGTGAAGGGTTTGTGCCAGTGCACCAGGTCGCGGGCCTGCTCGCCCCAGAACGACTCACGGTCGGCGCCGGCACGCTGATATATGTCCGGCTGAGCGACGGCGGCTGCGGCGAACTCCTCAGAGGGCGGGAATCTGCGGGTCTCGTCGAGGAGATGATCGATCTGGCTGCTCACGGCATGCGCTCCTTTGCGGCGGGACGAGATCGTGCAGAGCGCACGACCATGACACGGTGAATCTAGTCTGCGCCTGTTTTCGTCAATACCGCCGAAAGTCGGTAGCGAGACCGGTTTTGTGAGGACGGCTGCCGTGCGTACACTCGACGACAGCCGCAATTTGATTCGGCCTCGGCGTGCCCGTCCCGTCCGGACCGGTGCGCCTCTGGGCGGCATCCCATTCCCCCCATGAGGTGCCGCCCTTCTCTGTGTCCTGCAGTCCTTCTGCACGATTCTGCGAACGCGGCGGGTTGCGCACAGCACGTGCGATCCGGCGGCACACGCTCGCGCGACGGCGCATAACGTCGGGGTATGTCACAGCCGTTCATCATCCAGCCGCGCGACTCCGCGCCTGCACCAGACGGCGACCGCGCCCTCCCTGTCGATCTGGATGCCGCGTTCGGGCCGCTTGCCGAGCACTGCGTCGACCCCCGAGTGACAGACGTCTTCGTGAACGGCGCCGACGGGCTCTTCGTCGATCGAGGCGACGGCGCGGAGCGGGTGGCGGGGTGGGCCGCTTCCGAGCGCGAGGTGCGCGACCTCGCCGTCGCGCTGATCGGCGCCGGGGGTCGTCACCTCGACGATCAGTCGCCCTGCGTCGACGTGCGGCTCGCATCCGGAATCCGGGTGCACGCGGTGCTCGCGCCGGTGTCGACGTCCGGCACTGCAGTGTCGGTGCGCATCCCTCGCGTGCGCGCAGCCGACCTCGATTCACTCGCGGCGCTCGGGGCGTTCGATCCATCGCAACAGGCGTGGCTGGAACAGCTGGTCGCAGAGCGCGCGAACATCCTCATCACCGGTGGTACAGGCACGGGCAAGACGACGCTGCTGGCCGCTCTCCTGCACAGCGTCTCCGCCGCCGAGCGCATCGTCACGATCGAGGATGTCGCAGAGCTGCGCCCTGTGCACCCTCATCACGTCGCCCTCGAGGCGCGGCAGGCGAATCTGGAAGGAGCGGGGTCCATCACGCTGGCCCGCCTCGTCCGCGAATCGCTTCGCATGCGACCCGATCGGCTCGTCGTCGGCGAGTGCCGTGGAGAAGAGGTGCGTGAGCTGCTCTCAGCGTTGAACACGGGCCACGACGGCGGCGCCGGCACGCTCCACGCCAGCGGCCTCGTCGATGTGCCGGCCCGTCTGGAGGCGCTCGGTGCGCTCGCCGGCATGGACGCCACGGCTCTCGCCCGACAGGCCGTGAGCGCGTTCACGGTCGTCGTGCACCTCGCTCGCGGTGGCGACGGCGTGCGTCGCATCGCCAAGGTGGGGCGTCTTCTGCTGCGCGCCGATCGGCTCGACATCGAAGAGGTGCGGCCGTGGTGACGCTCGTCTCGACGCCGCGGCGGCGGCCGGCGAAGATGACGGACTCCGGTGCGGAAGAGGCCGCGGTCTCGGTGCGCACGCTCGCCGTGCTGCTGCAGGCGGGCGCGGTTCCCCTCAACGCCTGGCGTCATCTGGCCGACTCCGGCGACAAGCGCGCGGAGAGCGTGATCGAGCGCTGTGATGAGGGCGCCGCCCTCGTCGACGCGATCGAGGCCGAGGGCGGCTCGTGGGCGGACGTCGCCGCGGCATGGGACGTCGCGACGACTGTCGGAGCTCCACTCGCGGAGGTGCTGAGATCGCTCGCCGAGACGATGCGGGATGCCGCTGCCGCAGCTGACGATGTGCGCATCGCGCTGGCAGAGCCTGCTGGTACCGCTCGACTCCTGCTCTGGATGCCCCTCGCCGGTCTCCTGCTCGGATTCGCACTCGGATTCGACACGGTGAGCGTGCTGTTCAGCAATCCGATCGGCACGGTCTGCCTGGTCGTCGGAATGCTGCTCGTGCTGGGCGCACGCGCGTGGACTCGCCGTCTGCTCCGACGTGCGCAACCGGATCCGGGCACCCCCGGCATGCACGCCGAACTCGTGGCTGTCGCACTGTCCGGCGGTGCGTCCATCGAGCGGTCGCTGCGCCTCGTCGATGACAGTCCCGCCCGGGACCGCATCAGCGGCACCCGCACCAGAGGCGTACTCGACCTGTCGCGCGCAGCGGGTGTCCCCGCCGGCGAACTGCTGCGGGCGGCTGCAGTGCAGGAGCGTCACGACGCCAGGATCAGCGGCCGTCTGCGCGCCGCCAGGCTCTCCTCGCAGCTGCTCATCCCGCTCGGCGTGTGCACACTGCCGGCCTTCCTGCTGCTCGGTGTCGCACCGTTGATGCTCTCCGTGATGTCATCCACCCCGCTGCCGATCTGACGGCGGCACATAAGAAAGAAGGAACGAATGAACACCATCCCCACCCTCACCAGAGCGCGCGCCGCGTCGCTCTTCACCGACGAGTCAGGTGCCGCCACCGCTGAGTACGCCATCACGACGATGGCCGCTGTGGCATTCGCAGGGCTCCTGGTCGTCATCATGCGCTCCGACGAGGTGCGCGGCATCCTGACCGATCTCGTGCGTCGTGCGCTCACGGTCTCGTAGTCGAGGCGCATGCCGTGAACGAGCGATGAGCACATCATGAGGAAGAAGGTCGACGGCGAGCGGGGATCCGTCGCGGCAGAGTTGGCGATCGCGCTCCCGGCGGTGGTGCTCGCACTGCTGCTGGGAGCGGGCGCGCTCGGTGCGGCCGCACGGCAGGTGTCGTTGCAGGATGCCGTGGCCGACGCCGCTCGCCTGCTCGGGCGGGGCGAAGACGCCGGAACCGCCTACGCGGCAGTGACGGCATCCGTCCGCGACGCACAAGTGTCGAGCGAGCTCCGTGGCGATCTCAGCTGCGTCAGCGCGCGGACGGATGCCGTGATCGGACATGTCATCCGCATCCCGTTGACGGCATCGAGCTGCGCGCTCAGCGGCGGCCTGTGATGGCAGGCAGCGCCATCGCCGCCGGCGTGCTGGCGGTAGCGGCATCGCTCTCGCTCGGACTCGCGGCTGTCGGCGGTGCCTCGGTCACCGCTCAGCGCGCGGCCGGAGCAGCCGACGCGGCTGCACTCGCCGCCGCAGATGCTTCCTCCGGCGCGATCGTGACAGGCGAGGAACCCTGCGCGCTTGCGGCGAGGGTGGCCGCGGCATCCGGAGCGACGCTCACGTCGTGCGTGTTGGAGGGCTTCGTGGCGACCGTGCAGGTCCAGGCGGCGTACGCTGGACTTGCTGCCGTCTCCCGAGCCCGTGCCGGGCCACCCGAGGGATTCTGACGGCTCCACCCACGGCTCCGCTGTGAATGCACCACGACAGTGGTGTGTATGGTGTGCTTCGAAGAAAGGACGCACCCTTGGCTGAAGGCAAGAAGCTCGTCATCGTCGAGTCTCCGACGAAGATGAGGTCGATTCAGGGGTACCTCGGTGACGACTACGAGGTGCTCAGCTCCGTCGGCCATATCCGCGACCTCGCTGACAAGAAGGACATCCCCGCAGCCGACAAGGCCGCGTACGGGAAGTACTCGATCGACATCGACAACGGGTTCGACCCGTACTACGTCGTCTCCGATCGCAAGACGAAGACCGTCGCCGAGCTCAAGCGCGCGCTGAAGAACGCCGGCGAACTCCTGCTGGCCACTGATGAGGACCGCGAAGGCGAGGCGATCGCCTGGCACCTGCTGGAGACGCTGAAGCCGAAGGTGCCCGTCAAGCGCATGGTCTTCCACGAGATCACCAAGGACGCGATCCAAGCGGCCATCGGCAACACCCGCGAGCTCGACCTCGCACTGGTCGACGCCCAGGAGACCCGCCGCATCCTCGACCGCCTGTACGGCTGGGATGTCTCGCCTGTGCTCTGGTACAAGGTGAAGACCGGCCTGTCGGCCGGGCGCGTGCAGTCCGCAGCGACTCGCATGATCGTCGAGCGCGAGCGCGAGCGCATGGCGTTCGTCTCCGCCGATTACTGGGATGTCGAAGCCTCCGCCTCCGCCACCGGCACCGCCTTCAAGGTTCGCCTCGTTCGCGTCGACGGTGGGCAGCTCGCCCGCGGTACCGACTTCGACGACAACGGAAGGCTCAAGAAGGCCGTCGTCGTCCTCGATGAGAAGAAGGCGCTGACCCTCGCGCACGCCGTCGAGGCCACCGGTGCGGGCACCGTCACCAAGGTCGAGGCGAAACCGGGCACACGCAGTCCGTACGCGCCCTTCACGACTTCCACTCTGCAGCAGGAGGCAGGGCGCAAGCTCTCGATGAGTGCGAAGCAGGCGATGAGCGTCGCGCAGCGCCTGTACGAGAAGGGTTTCATCACCTATATGCGTACGGACTCGGTCGCGCTCAGCACCCAGGCGGTGCAGGCAGCGCGGAGCCAGGCCGTCGCGCTGTACGGCGACAAGGCCGTGCCGCTCAAGCCCCGCGTGTACAAGTCCAAGAGCAAGAACGCGCAGGAGGCGCACGAGGCGATCCGCCCGTCGGGCGAGAACTTCCGCAAGCCGGCATCCGTCTCCGCGGAACTCGACCGCGAAGAGCTGCGCCTGTACGACCTCATCTGGAAGCGCACGGTGGCCAGCCAGATGGCCGACGCGAAGTACGAGACCACGACCGTCACGCTCTCGGTCGACGCGGCCGGCCAGGTCGCGGAGTTCACGGCATCCGGCACCGTCTACACGTTCAAGGGCTTCCTCGAGGCATACGAAGAGGGCCGGGATGAGAAGCGCGGCGACGCCGACGCGGACTCCAACCAGGCGTTGCCGGCAGTGTCCGTGGGCGACGAGCTCGCCATGTCGGATGCTGAGGCGAAGGGCCACAAGACCACGCCGAAGCCGCGCTACACCGAAGCCTCGCTGGTCAAGGCGCTGGAGGAGCACGGCATCGGCCGCCCCTCGACGTTCGCCAGCATCATCGGCACCGTGATCGATCGCGGCTACGCGACCAAGCGCGGCCAGGCCCTCGTGCCGACCTGGATGGCGTTCAGCGTCGTGCGGCTGCTCGAGGAGCATTTCGCCGATCTGATCGACTACGACTTCACGGCCGCACTGGAGGACGACCTCGACGCCATCGCCCGCGGCGAGCAGAAGCGCGTCGAATGGCTGAAGTCGTTCTACTTCGGCACCGAGGCGCAGGTGGGTCTGCGCCAGGTCGTCGACAACCTCGGTGAGATCGATGCCCGTGCGCTCAACTCGACGCCCATCACCGACACCGCCACGCTGCGCTTCGGCAAGTACGGCCCGTACCTCGAGGTCATCGACCCCGCCAAGCCCGATGAGCGCGGCCGGATCGTCAACGTTCCAGAGGATCTCGCGCCCGATGAGCTGACCGCCGCCAAGGCGCAGGAGCTCATCGACGCACCTGTCGCCGGCGACCGCGTTCTCGGCGAGAACCCGGAGAACGGTCGGGTCATCGTCGTGAAGGACGGCCGTTATGGCCCCTACGTGCAGGAGAACCTGCCGGAGGAGGACGTCGCGGTCGACGAGGCCACCGGCGAGGTCGTGGAGAAGCCCAAGAAGAAGACGGCCAAGAAGGACGCGCCCAAGCCGCGCACCGCGTCGCTGTTCCGGTCGATGTCCGTGGAGGACATCGACCTCGACACCGCATTGACGCTGCTGAGCCTGCCGCGCGTCGTCGGAAACGACCCGGAGACCGGTGACGAGATCACCGCCCAGAACGGCCGCTATGGGCCGTACCTGAAGAAGGGCACCGACTCGCGCTCGCTCGAGAGCGAGCAGCAGATCTTCGACGTGACCCTCGATCAGGCACTCGCCATCTACGCGCAGCCCAAGTACGGTGCCGGCTCTCGTCGTGCATCCAGCGCGCTCGCCGAGTTCGAAGCCGACCCTGTCAGCGGCAAGCCGATCCGCATCCGCGACGGGCGCTTCGGCGCCTACGTCACCGATGGTGAGACGAACGTCACGATCCCGCGTGGTCAGAAGCCGGAGGACATCACCTTCGAGATCGCGGTGCAGATGCTCGCGGACAAGCGCGCCAAGGGTCCGGCTACGAAGCGGGGTGCCGCGAAGAAGGCCTCTGCCAAGAAGGCACCGGCAAAGAAGGCCTCTGCCAAGAAAGCACCGGCGAAGAAGGCTGCAGCGAAGACCGACGAGGAGAAGGCCGCAGCGCGTTCTGCAGCGGCGAAGAAGGCCGCGGCGACGCGTGCCGCGAACGCCGCGAAGAAGAAGTAGGCGCTGGTGAGTTCGCGCTCAGGGGTGTGGATCACTCTCGAAGGCGGCGACGGCTCGGGGAAGACGACCCAGGCCGAGCTGCTAGAGAAGTGGCTGACGGATTCCGGGCACACTGTCGTGCGCACGCGAGAGCCCGGCGGCAGCGAGGTCGGCCACCTCATCCGTGACATCGTTCTGCACCATCGCGGCGACATCGCTCCGCGCGCTGAGGCGCTGCTGTACGCCGCCGACCGCGCCCACCACGTGGCGACGGTCGTGCGACCGGCGCTCGAGCGGGGGGAGATCGTGCTGCAGGATCGCTACCTCGACTCGTCCGTCGCCTACCAGGGGGCAGGACGCGTGCTCGATGCCACCGAGGTGCGCGAGCTTTCGCTGTGGGCGACGGAGGGATCGCTGCCCGACCTGACGCTGTTGCTCGACCTCGACCCCGCGACGGCGAGGACCCGTCTCGACTCCGCGGACAAGCCGTTCGACCGACTGGAATCCGAGAAGGCCGACTTCCACACCCGCGTGCGAGACTCGTTCCTCGCGCTCGCCGCCGCGGAGCCCGAACGCTTCATGATCCTGGATGCCGCGCAAGATCCTGAGAGCATCGCCGCGGGCATCCGATCCCGAGTCGCCACTCTCATCTGAGCGCCGTGACGGGAAGCAGATCGCTCACATGCCCGAGCGAAGGGCTCGGCGACGCCGTGGGGGTCCGTCGGATGCTCCGGTTAGGCTGAGTCCATGCCATCCGCCGCCGCGCTCGCCCCGTTCCCGTGGACGGATGTCTGGGGGCAGGACGACGCGGTCGAAACGCTGCGCAACGCGGCATCCGATCCGTCCGCGCTCTCGCACGCCTGGCTGATCACCGGCCCCCCTGGATCCGGTCGGTCTACGCTCGCCTACGCATTCGCCGCGGCACTCATCGCGGACAGCCCTGAAGACGAGCACACCATGCGGCAGGTCCTCGCGGGTACGCACCCCGATGTCACGGCGTTGCGCACCGACAAGGTGATCATCACCATCAAAGAGGCGAGATCTCTCGTCGAGCGCTCGTACTTCGCTCCGTCGGCCGGCCGCTACCGCGTCATCGTCGTCGAAGACGCCGACCGTATGGTCGAGCGCACCTCGAACGTGCTGCTGAAGGCACTCGAAGAGCCACCGGAGAACACTGTCTGGATCCTCTGCGCGCCGAGCGAGGCCGACCTGCTGCCCACCATCCGCTCACGGGTGCGGCCCCTGAGGCTGCGTGAACCCGATGTCGACGATGTCACGCGGCTGATCGTGCAGCGCACCGGCGCCGATGAAGTCACAGCAGAGCAGGCCGCCAGACATTCGCAGCGGCATATCGGCATGGCGCAGCGCCTCGCCACCGATGACGCGGCCCGGCACAGACGGGACACCACGCTGCGTTCGGTGCTCGGAGTCCGCGGCGTCGGCAGCGCCGTCGAAGTGGCAGGGCACATCATCCAGGCGGCGACTGACGACGCCAAGGCGCTGACCGCCGAGCGCGACGCCGCCGAGCGCGCGAGTCTGCTGCGCACGGTCGGCATCGCCGAGGGGCAGGCGGTGCCCCCCGCCCTCCGCTCGCAGATATCGGCACTGGAAGACGATCAGAAGAAGCGGGCCACCCGCAGCCTGCGTGACGGCATCGATCGGGTTCTCACCGATCTGCAGTCGATGTTCCGAGACGTCGTGATGCTGCAGTACGGCCGCGCCGACGATCTCATAAACCGGGAATTGCGTGACGATCTGACCGCGATGGCTCAGGCATGGCCGGTCACACGTACGCTGATTGTTCTTGACCACCTTGCCGAGACCAGGGAAGCACTGGAGCGCAACGTCGCACCGACGCTCGCCCTGGAGAGTTTGCTCGTGACTGTCGCGAGCGGGAGGAAACCGTGACCACTCGACAGACTTCTCGCGCGCGACGCATCGTCGCGATTACAGCGGGTCTCGCCGCGGCATCGCTGATGCTGAGCGGGTGCCTGTATTCGCTCATCCCCGAGGGTGAAGGGCCGAGGCCGTCCACGACGAACGCTCCAGACACCGAGGGCGTCGCCGCCGAACTGCTGCCGTTCTACGAGCAGACGCTGGAATGGACGCAATGCGACGGCGCAGGGGGCGGATTCGACTGCGCATACGTCACGGCTCCGCTGGACTGGGAGAACCCCTCGGAGGGGGCGACGATGGAGCTCTCCATCGTCCGGCACCAGGCCACGGAAACGCCGATGGGCTCGCTGCTCACCAATCCCGGTGGTCCGGGCGGCAGCGGCGTCGACTTCATCCTCGACAGCCTCGACTACGCGGTCGGCGCCGAGCTGATCGAGAACTACGACGTGATCGGCTTCGACCCTCGGGGCGTCGGCGATTCCACCGCCGTACGCTGCTTCGACGCGTCCGACATGGACAAGTACCTCTACGACATCCCCACCGCCGCGCGGGGCACAGGCGCGTGGGAAGCAGAACTCACGAAGGCGGATCAGGCGTTTGCTGATGCCTGCGAGGCGAACAGTGGCGGCATCCTGCCGTTCATCACGACCGTGAACTCGGCGCGCGACATGGACCTGATCCGCGCTGTGCTCGGTGACAAGCAGCTGAACTACCTGGGGTACTCCTACGGCACGTTCCTCGGCGCGACCTACGCCGAGCTGTACCCGGAGAAGGCCGGCCGACTCGTGCTCGACGGCGCGATCGACCCCGCTGTTCCCGGCCTCGAGGTCGGCGCGACCCAGGCCATCGGGTTCGAGGCGGCGCTGCGCGCCTACATGCAGGACTGCCTGGATTCGGGATCGTGTCCGTTCAACGGCACGGTGGACGAGGCCATGGCAGATCTCGGCGCACTGCTCGCGAGCGTGGACCGCACACCGCTGAAGAACGACGACGGACGGATGCTCGGCGCAGACTCGCTGATGACCGCCATCATCGCTGCGCTCTACTCCGCGGAGAGCTGGGACTTCCTCACCCAGGCGCTCGATGAAGCGCTGCAGGGAGATCCGTACAGCGCGTTCTACCTCGCCGACTTCTACAACGGCCGGGAGGATGGTGTCTACCTCGACAACTCCACCGAGGCCTTCACGGCGTACAACTGCATGGATTACCCGGTCGAGAATGATCCGGCGGCCGAAGACGCCACGATGGCCGAGATCGAAGCCGGGGCGCCGACGATCGCTCCGTACTGGAGCGGGCCTGACACGTGCGAGGTGTGGCCGTATCCGCCCACCGGCACGCGCGGTGAGATCCACGCCAAAGGCGCGGGGCCCATCCTCGTGGTCGGCACGACGAACGATCCGGCGACGCCTTACGAGTGGTCGGTGGCGCTGGCCGAGCAGCTCGAGGAGGGTGTTCTCATCACCCGTGTCGGTGAGGGGCACACCGGATACAACAAGGGCAACACCTGCGTGGATGAGGCGGTCGACGCGTACTTCCTCGACGACGTCGTTCCTGAGGCCGACCTCGAATGCAGCTGACCGTTCGACAGGCTCAGGGACCGAACTGACTCCGCCGAGACGTCGGTTCGCGGTGGCGGCTTCGACAGGGTAATATCGTTGATCGTGCCGCTCTCGCAGCGCACGCCGCCTTAGCTCAGTCGGCAGAGCATTTCACTCGTAATGAAAAGGTCGTCAGTTCGATTCTGACAGGCGGCTCCACAGCCCCCGGAGATCAATGAGATCTCCGGGGGTTTCCGCGTTCACGTCGAAGCATTTCGCGCACAGATCCGAGCGGGCGCGGCGTAACCTCGAATCATGACCAGAGCACTTCTCATCGTCGACGTGCAGAACGACTTCACCGAGCGCGGCGCGCTCGCGGTTGCCGGCGGGGATGCGGTGGCATCCGCGGTCTCGTCCTATCTCGCCGCCCATTCCGCCGAGTACGACGTGATCGCGGCGTCGCGTGACTGGCACGACCCCGACAGTGACAACGGCGGGCACTTCGCGGATGAGCCCGACTTCGTGGACACGTGGCCCCAGCACTGCGTCGCCGGAACCTCCGGCGCGGAGTACGACGAGCTCTTCGTGACGGATGCTGTGACCCATCATGTGCGAAAAGGTCAGGGCAAGCCCGCCTACTCGATGTTCGAGGGAGTTGCAGACGACGGCGCCAACGTGGCGGCGGTGCTCAGCGGGCGCGGCGTGCTCTCGGCGGACGTGGTAGGGCTCGCGACCGATCACTGCGTGCGCGCGACCGTGCTCGATGCGATCGCGCACGGGGTGCGCGTTCGTGTGCTGACCGATCTCATCGCTGGCGTCGGTGTCGAGTCCAGTGAGACGGCACTCGCCGAGATGGCTCACGCGGGCGCGGAGTTGATCGACAGCGACCAGGCTGCAGAGGATGCCCGCGCGTGAGCCGCAGCGTCCTGCTGCTGCGCGCCGTGAACGTCAGCGGTCGCAATCTCGTGCCGATGGCACGGCTGCGTGAGGTGCTCTCAAGCGAGACGGATCTCGTCGGCGTGTCCACCTACATCGCCAGCGGCAACATCGTCTGCGACGAACCTGCGGATGCCGTGGCATCCTGCGCGAGAGTCCGCGAAGTGATCGCGGCGGAGTTCGGTGTCGACACTCCCGTGATCGCGCGCACACACGACGAACTCACGGCGTCGCTCGAGGCGCAGCCTTTCCACGATGGCATCGAGAAACTCGTGCATGCGATGTTCCTGGAGGGGCGGCCGTCGCCGGATGCCGTCGGCGCACTCGAGCAGCGCCTCGTGCCCGGGGAGCGGCTCGCACTCGTCGGCCGCGACCTGTGGATCGCGTACAGCGAGCACGGCGTGCAGGCCACGAAGCTCACCAAGGCCGTGCTGGACAGGGCGCTCGGCGTCGCCGGCACCGCGCGCAATCTGCGAACGACCAGGAAGCTCGCCGCCCTCACGGCCTGAACGGGTTCGGCACCGAGCGGTTCAGCGGCGCTCCGAAGGCGACGCCGTCTCGTGACTGAGCGCTTCCGGAGGCTGCTGGCGCGAGCGCTGCACATCGACGCGCCGAACGCCGCACTCGGTGCACCGCACGTAGAGCACGGTTCCCCCGCTGGTCGGATGCCGCGACTCGACGCTCCAGCCATGTTCGTGAGCCACGCCACGGGGTGACTGCAGGGGCACGGAGGCGGTGTTCTGGCTCGTCATGAATCCAGCGTGCTGTAATGGTCTTATGCATCTCAACCCTTACGGAGAGTACGCGGTTCTGCTCGCAGCATCCCTCGCGAACGACTGGCCCGCAGATCGCGCCGGCATAGTCGAGCGGACTCGTGAGGCGGGAATGACCATGGAGTTCGCGCGCGGAGCGGATGACCATCCCGCGTGTCGCCGTGTCATTGATGACTGGTTGCGCATCGTGGACAACGATCGTGACGAGGACCGCGCTGCGATGCTCAACCTGCAGATGGCGTCGGTCGCGGCCTACCCGCGCCTGGTCGACCACGACGGCGAAGGATGGCACCTCCACTATCGAGACAGCAACGACGCGCTGCCCTTCGTGCTGCGCGCTGTGATCAGCGTGGGGACCTCGCTGCATCTCGTGACGCGCGGCATGAACAGGCTCCGCCGGTGTGAGGCCGAGCCCTGTGCGAATGTCGTGGTCGACGTCACTCGAAACGGACGGCAGCGCTATTGCTCCGTGCGCTGCGCGAACAGGGCTGCAGTGAGGGGGGGGGGGGGGGGGCCCCGGGGGGGGCGGCACACGTAGCGCCCCCCCCCCGCCCGGGGGGGGGTGGGGGTGGCCCGGGGCCCCCCCGGGGCCCCCCCCCCCCCCCCCCCGCCTCCCACACGGCCGGGGGTCAGGCCGTCTGACCTGAATGCCTTCCCTCGCCGATCTCCTCGATCACCTTGGCGTTGAAGGCAGGGAGGTCATCCGGAGTCCGGCTGGAGACCAGGCCCTGGTCGACGACGACCTCCTCGTCGACCCAGTCGGCTCCGGCGTTACGAAGGTCGGTGGCGAGACTCGGATAGCTCGTGAGGGTACGGCCGCTGACGACATCTGCCTCAATGAGGATCCACGCACCGTGGCAGATCACGCCGACGGGCTTGTGCTGCTCGAAGAAGGAACGGGCGAACGCGATCGAGGGCGCGTCCAGCCGCAGATGGTCGGCATTCACGACGCCACCCGGAAGGACGAGGGCGTCGAAGTCGTCAGCGGACGCGTCCGCAGCCGTGAGGTCGACCGGCTGGACGTGTCCGTTCTTACCCGTGATCTCTGCGCCGTCGGGTGCGACCATCGTCGCGGTCGCGCCCTCACCGGTCACGGCATCCCACGGGCTGGTGAGCTCGCTGTCCTCGAATCCGTTCGTCGCCAGGAACGCGACGCGGTTGTCTGTCAGCTCGGCCATTGTTGAGTCCTTTCGCGGTGAGTACTGGTCCCGGGCGGGACGATTCGACTCTCTCTCCGACGAGCGAAGTCGTGAAGGGGGTGGTCGATGGGACCGAGTAGTGCTAATGGCAGGCCGGCTCGACGAGCTGGGGCAGGCACAGGGTGATCAATGCAGGCGCTTGAGCGCGAGCACTGTGAGGGCGTCGTCGATCTCGCCTTGCGAAGCCAGCGCAACGGCCCCCGAAACGGCATCGGAGGCGGACTGCGAGCGTGCGGCACTCTCCCACACCGGAGCGAGGTCTTCGAGCGCGCCGCCCATCTCATCGAGCACTCCGTCACTGAGGACGAGCAGCACGTCGCCGGGCTCGAGCATCTCGGTCTCGCTCGAACGCTGGTCTTCCACGGAGATGCCGAGCGGCAGACCGTTGGCGCGCAGCCGGCGGACGACTCCGGCCTCGGTGACGACGGCAGCCAGTCCGTGCCCGGCATCCGAATACGTGAGGGTGCCGGTCGGTGCGTGCAGGTGAGCGCGGCACATGGTCACGAACGCATTCGTGTTGTCGAGGTCACGTGCCATGCCCTGCTCGGCCGCGGCCATGGGCGACGCGACGTCCGCGGTGTCGCCGTGTGCTCTGAGCAGCGACCGCGTGGTCGCCGCCAGAATCGCGGCGCCGGGACCCTTGCCCATGACATCTGCGAGAGTCAGGACCAGCCCGTCGTCGACGCCGTACCAGTCGTAGAAATCGCCGCCGACCGACCCCGCTGGCACGAAATGCGCTGCAAGTTCGTAGTCGGGCAGCTGCGGGACTTCGGTGGGCAGCAGACTCATCTGCATCTGCATCTGCATCTGCATCTGCATCTGCATCTGCATCTGCATCTGCGCCGCTCTGTGCAGCTCCTGACGTTCGACTGTGACGTCTCGGAGCACCGTGACGACTCCCGACCCCGCCGTCGCAGGAAGCCGAACGGTGCAGAGCAGAAGGGAACCAGTGGCACCTGGTTCGACGATTCACGTAGTCCGGGAAATTGTGGTGGGCCCCATGGGGCTCGAACCCATGACCCGCGGATTAAAAGTCCGATGCTCTGCCAACTGAGCTAGAGGCCCTCAGATACATTCTAGAACGACACAACGCGGTCGCCGGTGACACAGGGTCGCCGGCGACCGCGTCGCCCCTGGTTCCGGTCTTGCGGAACCAGGATGATCAGACTCACTCAGCCGGGGGCATGAGCACCGCGTCGATCAGGTAGACGGTCGCGTTCGCGGTCTGAACTCCACCGCAGATCACGTTCGCGTCATTGACCATCCACTCGTCACCGCTGCCGGTGACCTCGAGGTCTGCGCCCTGCACGGTGGTGTGCATTCCGGCAATGTCCTCTGGTGCGATCTGGCCGGGAACCACGTGATAGGTGAGGATCGACGACAGCGTGGCCGAGTCGGTCTTCAGAGTCTCGATGGTGGCAGGGTCGATCATCGCGAACGCCTCATCGACCGGCGCGAAGACCGTGAACTCGTCTCCGTTGAGCGTGTCGACCAGGTTCACATCGGGGTTGAGTTCTCCGCTCACCGCAGAGACGAGAGTCGTCAGCAGCGGGTTGTTGGATGCTGCGACTGCAACGGGATCCTGCGACATACCCTCGATGGATCCGCCGCCGTCCGGGACCTCTGCGGCGTACGCCTCGCAACCGGGACCGACGAGGTTCGCCGCCGGATCCATCGTGTCGGGCGCCTCCTCCGACGTCTCAGGCGTGGTGGGCTCGGTCGGCTCTTCTGCCGTGTCTGAACCCATCGAACAACCCGACAGCACGAGAACGCTGGCGAAGCCGAGCGAGAGAGCTGCGGTGATCTTCTTCTTGGTGCTGAACATGTCTACCTCCGGAAATCGGAACCACGGCATTCCCGCGGTGTCGATGATTCTTCGGAGCGCCTTTGAGATCGGATGGGAGCGGATCAGAAGTTTTTTCGTCGGCTTCGGATGATGCGCTCATCCGCGAGGGATCAGGACGAGACGAGGAGGATGCGGCATGCTTATGGGGATGGTCATAGACGGCGTGGACATGCCGGAGGACGGTTCGGCGGGAGACCTCGCCGCCGACCTCCTCGTCCGCGTCGCCGAAGGAGACCAGAGAGCCTTCGCCGATCTGTACGATCTGCTCTCCTCACGCGTCTTCGGACTCATCCTCCGCGTGCTGGTCAACCGTTCGCAGAGTGAGGAAGTGCTTCAGGAGGTCTTTCTGGAGGTGTGGCAATCCGCCGCGCGTTTCGCTCCGAACAAGGGACAGGGCAGGACGTGGGTTCTCACGATCGCTCACCGCAGGGCGGTCGATCGGGTGCGTGCGTCTCAGTCCAGCGCCGACCGTGACGTGCGGGTGGGAATGCGTGATCTCGGTGTCGCACATGACAGCGTCGCCGAGCAGGTCGAATTGAGCATCGAGGGAGGCAAGGTCGTCGCAGCCCTTTCGACGCTCCCCGAACCGCAACGGGAGGCATTGGTCCTGTCGTACTACGGCGGATACAGCCAGAGCGAGATCGCCGTGCTGATCGGTGCGCCACTGGGAACGATCAAGACGAGGATGAGAGATGGACTCTCACGTCTGCGAAGCGAGATGGGGGTGAATGCATGAACGAGAAGGAGTTCGCCGAGTTGGCGGCAGGGCACGCCCTCCACGCGCTCTCGGATGCTGATGAGCAGCGCTATGCGGAAGCCCTCACGAGCCACCCGCAGTGGCAGGCGATCGCGGACGACGACGTCGAGACCGCACACCTGCTTGCCGATGCCTCGGCGACGGTTGAGCCACCTGCGAGCGTTCGCGCCGCGCTGCTCGCTCAGATCGCCACGACGCCGCAACCCGGTGACGCCGTCGAGCCGCCCGTCGCCGATGAGACGCGACCTGAGGTCGAGGATTCCTTCCTGCGGCCGCCTCGCCGATGGGGTCGTGCCATCTTCGCGCTCGCCGCGTGCCTGGCGCTTCTCGTCGGCCTCGGTTTCGGGATCGCCGCCCTCACCTCGCAGCTGACGACACCGGCATCCGTCGTCGCTCTTGAGGAGATCCGATCGGCCGCTGACGCCCAGGAGGCGTCCGTCGAGCTGGATTCCGGTGCCGTGGCCACAGCCCATTGGTCGGCGTCGGTGGGCAGTGCCGTTCTCGTCACGGACGGGCTGGAGCCGCTCAGTGAGGATCAGACGTACGAGCTCTGGTTCGTGCGCGGCGACGAGCCGGTGCCCGCAGGGGTTTTCGAGGCGGATGCCGGCAGCGCCACCGCACTGCTCGACGGGGCGATGCACGAAGGCGATGTGATCGCGGTCACAGTGGAGCCGGCCGGTGGATCACCCACCGGGCAGCCGACGAGCGATCCGATAATCGCGATCCCGACCGCCTGAGCGCGAGTACCCTGGACGGATGCCCGAGCAGTTCCACCGTCCTGTCCGCCGCCCGTCGGCATCCTTCGACAACCTCGTCGGATCGTCCGATTCCGCCGAGGCGACCAGAGTCGCGCACGCGACGGCATCCGCACTGGTGATGCGGGCCCGCGAGGACGAGAGCGGGGAGAGTGCGGAGAGGTTGGTCGCGTTCACGGCGGAGCACGGCATCGATGACATCGCCGAGCTGTGGTCCAGGTCCCCTGCGGTCTCGCTGCCAGGGGCGCTCTGGCGCCTGTACCTGCTGCAGCTGGCGATCCACAGCGATCCGCAGACCTCTGCGCTGCTCTATGAACGAGGCCGCGTCGAACTGGCCTCCGTGGATGCGGTCGTCGCCGGCGCGCCCGTGCCGGCGAACCCCGAGGAGATCGTGGCGTTGATCGACACGATTCTTCGCGGTGTGTTCACGGGCGACTTCTCGGTCGCGCTCGATCGCGCGGCGGCGTTCTGCCGCGTGCAGGTCTCGGGCGCGACGCACACCGCAGACGACTACGAGAAGACCGAACCCGAACGGGCCACGGAGCTCACCGCTCGTGCCCGCCGACTGCACACGTACGCGGGCGATCTGAGTGCGGCGGCCGGCCTGTGGCGCAGCGGGGCTCTGACCTGAGAAGGCGGACTGCGTCCGGTTCCGGACATGGAAAGACCGGGCCGCAAGAACGCCTCTCGGCGGAAGGCCGCTCGCAGCGGCAATAATTGGAGCCCGGGGTTATGCGGCCCGGCCTGTCCATTGTAACGTCCGGGGGCCGAAGGTATTCCCTGCCGCGCAGTGGCCGTAGAGTCGATGCATGACCCGGCGCTTCGCTCTGATCATCGATCCCATAGGCGCCTCCGAGGAGCGCGCCGACTACGCCGACACGTTCACGGTCGTGGATGCCGCGGCCCCCGCACTCAGCGTGGGAGAACTCAGCACCCAGCGCGGCGACGGCGTGTTCGAATCGATCGGCGTGATCGACGGACACGCACAGGAGGTCATCGCGCACCTCGAGCGTCTGGCGAATTCTGCCCGGCTGTGCGATCTTCCGGTACCTCACCAGGAGCAGTGGCGGCAGGCCATCGCCGTCGCCGCGTCAGAATGCCCCGAGGGGGAATCCGTGATCAAACTGATCCTCAGTCGCGGCGTGGAGCACGGGCCCACGCCGACGGCCTGGGTGACAGCGGCGCCGGCATCCGATTTCTCGGCCGTGCGCGAGACGGGCGTCAAAGTCATCACTCTCGATCGTGGATACGGTCTCGATGTCGCGGAGCGAGCGCCCTGGCTGCTGCTGGGGGCGAAGACGCTGTCGTACGCCGTGAACATGGCTGCGCTGCGTGAGGCGCACCGCAGAGGAGCAGATGACGCGATCTTCCTTTCGAGCGACGGATTCGTGCTCGAGGCACCGACGGCATCGCTCATCCTCCGATCCGGCGACCGCTTCACCACTCCTGCGCCGACCGGCGGCATCCTGCACGGCACGACTCAGCTCAGCGTGTACGAGCACCTCGCCGCTCGTGGCTTCGACGTCGGGTACGACCGCATCCCGGCATCCGGTCTTCCGCTCGCTGACTCCGCCTGGCTGGTCTCCAGCGTTCGTCTGGCCGTTCCCATCACGGCCATCGACGGTGCCGAGTTGCCCGTCGACCACTCCCTGACGTCGGAACTGAACCAGTACCTCCTGTCGCCGCGCGACTGATCTGCGCACCGTCCACTGTCTTCGCCCCGGTCCTCCCCGTGCCTCGGAAAACCAGGACGAGATGGCGTGTCGTCGCGTGTCCTCGGGCGACCCGCCGGCGACACGCCAGATGGTCTGGGTTTTCCGGCGTCACGCGAGGCTGTCGGGCGGACGGGTGGCCCGGGCGTCGCATGGAGTATCAGTGCACGGGGCGCAGGTGCGCGCGGTCGGCGACCTTGGCGAGGATCGCAGCTTCGACGATCTCCCAGTGGTGGACGATCATCGCGTACGTGAATCGCAGAGTCTCGTAGCCCAGAGTCGCCGCAGCGGCGTCGCGGGCGAGGTCCTTGGCGCGCTCCTTCTCTCGCTCGTGATTGTGCCGCCCATCGACTTCGACGATCAGACGATCACCGATGACGAAATCGACTTCACCGACGGTGCGGATGCTTAGCTGGCAGCGCATCGTGACTCCCAGTCGGTGCATCCGCAGCCGGAACAGCGATTCGAGTCCGCTGTCGGCATCGGATCGCGCGAAGTCGACGAGCCAGCGTCGTCGTCGCGGCAGGCGGCTCCACAACCACGCGATGCCGCCGGGCGCGATCTTGTGATGCCGAAGCGCCGACTCGAACGCCGCGAAGAACGTGTCTTCGTCGGCGCAGACAGCGATCTGCAGAAGCACGTTGTGTACCGGAGGGAGGGTACCGACCTCGACCGTGCCGTCGTCCCAGTGCACGCGGCAATCGGTGCAGTCTGATCGCGACGTGCCTGCGTCGCCGAGCCAGATGTGATGCTGCTCCGGGACCTCCAAGACCCACAGCCCGAGCATCTTTGCGGCGGCGCAGCATCCGACAGTTCCGCCGTGCGAGGCCGCATGCAGTAATTCCTCCGCGCAATCGGGGAGCGCATACACGCCCTGGCGCGGGCGAACGACCGTGCCAGCGCGGACGGCGCGGGTGAGCTCGGCCTCTGTCACCCCGAGCCGCGCGAGTTCTGAAGTG
This sequence comes from Microbacterium sp. TWP3-1-2b2, assembly GCF_049896145.1. NCBI lineage: Bacteria > Bacillati > Actinomycetota > Actinomycetes > Micrococcales > Microbacteriaceae > Microbacterium > Microbacterium sp. TWP3-1-2b2. The sequence goes on from NZ_JAFCTS010000001.1 coordinate 74,645, forward strand.
CGCGCCATGCGTCCCAGGGTGCGCAGCGCCGCGGCCGCTGTCGTGAATGACATGACCGAGATACTGGCCGGTTGCTGCCGCTGCTCGTGCGCGCACGGTCGCGCTCTGAGCACAAGCCGCACGACCGGCATCCTGTGCAGAAAGAGTCATCAACGGGAAAACCCAGACCGGCTACGTGTCGCGCGGTGTGTCGTAGCGCAACACTCCGACGGCACGCCGGATGGTCTGGGTTTTCCGAGAGAGGCGAGGCGGGGTTACCCGAAGCGGCCCGAGACGTAGTCCTCCGTCGCCTGCACGGACGGGGTGGTGAAGATCGTCGCCGTCTCGTCGTACTCGATGAGCTTGCCTGGTTTGCCGGTGCCGGCGATGTTGAAGAACGCGGTCTTGTCGGAGACGCGGGACGCCTGCTGCATGTTGTGCGTCACGATGACGACCGTGTATTGGGTCTTGATCTCGGCGATGAGTTCTTCGATCGCGAAGGTCGAGATCGGGTCGAGCGCGGAGCACGGCTCGTCCATGAGGATCACATCGGGGGAGACGGCGATGGCACGAGCGATGCACAGACGCTGCTGCTGACCACCCGAGAGCCCGGAACCGGGCTTGTCGAGGCGGTCTTTGACCTCGTTCCAGAGGTTCGCGCCGCGCAGCGACTGCTCGACGAGAGCGTCCTGGTCGCTCTTCGCCATGCGCGTGTTGTTGAGCTTGACGCCCGCGAGCACGTTCTCCTTGATCGACATCGTCGGGAACGGGTTCGGTCGCTGGAACACCATGCCCACCTGGCGGCGCACGAGAACCGGGTCGACGTTCGCGCCGTAGAGGTTCTTGCCGTCGATGAGCACCTCGCCCTCGACGCGCGCACGGGGGATGACCTCGTGCATGCGGTTGAGGGTTCGCAGGAAGGTCGACTTGCCGCAGCCGGACGGGCCGATGAACGCCGTCACGGTGTTGGGCTTGATATCGATGCTGACACCCTCGACGGCGAGGAAGTCGCCGTAGAAGACGTTGAGGTCGTTTACTTCGATGCTCTTGGACACCTGAGATCCTTCTTCTTCAGTCGGGAAACGGGGACGGCTCAGCGGCCGGTCATCTTGGGGGCGAACACCTTGGCGATCAGACGACCGGCCAGGTTGAGGACCATCACGATCAGGATGAGCGTGAGCGCGGAAGCCCACGCACGGTCGATGTAGGCGTCGGCCGGGAGACCCGGATACTTCGCCTGCATGTAGGAGAACACCGGCAGAGTCGACATCTGTCCGCTGAACATGTTGAGGTTCATGCCCTGCACGATGCCGACCGTGAGCAGCAGCGGCGCCGTCTCGCCGATGACGCGCGCGATGGCGAGCATGATGCTGGTCACGATGCCGGCGATCGCCGTGGGCATGACGACCTTGATGATCGTCAGCCACTTCGGCACGCCGAGTGCGTACGCAGCCTCTCGCAGCTCGTTCGGCACGATGCGCAGCAACTCCTCTGAGCCGCGGACGACGACCGGGATCATGAGCACCGAGAGCGCCAGGGAACCCATGATGCCGATGCGGGTACCGGGTCCCATGATGAGCGCGAACACCGAATAGATGAACAGACCGGCGACGATCGACGGGATGCCGGTCATCACATCGACCAGGAACGTGATTCCGCGGGCGAGCTTCTTGCCCTGGCCGTACTCGACGAGGTAGATCGATGTCATCAGACCGATCGGCACCGAGATGATCGTCGCTCCGAGCGTGATGAGCAGGGTGCCCCAGACGGCGTGGATGGCACCGCCGCCTTCACCGACGATGTTGCGCATCGAGAAGCTGAAGAACTCACCGTCGAATCGCGCGAGGCCGTTGACGACGACCGTGTACAGGAGCGAGATGAGGGGCAGAAGGGCGACGACGAACGCGGCGGAGACGAGGGCCGTCATCAGGCGGTCTGTTGCGTGACGCCGGCTCTCGGCCACGGTGGAGACGACGAAGATGAGCCCCATGTAGAGGATCATCCCGACGACGAGCGTGAGAGCGATGTTGAAGTCGGCAGGGTCGCCACCGGCATTCGCGAAGGCGAAGATCGTGCCCGCGATGATGAAGCAGACGGCGAGAAGGCCCCACGGAGCCCACTTGGGCAGGTGGCCCGCACTGGTCGCGTGCGTGGTGGGGGCGACGGCGATGGCGGTCATGTCAGTTTGCTCCTGAGAACTCGGCACGACGCGACACGATCCAGCGTGCGACGAAGTTGACCGCGAAGGTCACGATGAAGAGGATCAGACCGGCCGCGATGAGCGTGTTGACGCCCGAATCGTGGGCCTCGGGGAACCGCAGGGCGATGATCGCAGGGATCGTCGTGGGGTTCTCCGGGTTCAGCAGGTTGAAGGTGACGATGCCGAGGGGCGAGAGCACGAGTGTGACGGCCATGGTCTCGCCGAGTGCGCGGCCGAGGCCGAGCATGGCACCGGACACGATGCCGCTGCGGGCGAAGGGCAGAACGGCCATCCGCACCATCTCCCAGCGGGTCGCTCCGAGGGCGAGCGCGGCCTCCTCGTGCAGCTTGGGCGTCTGGAGGAAGATCTCACGGCAGATGGCGGTCATGATCGGCAGGATCATCACCGCGAGGACGAGGGACGCCGTGAGGATCGTCTTTCCCGTACCAGACGGTGTCCCCGAGAAGATCGGGATCCAACCGAGGTTCGTGTTGAGCCATTTGTAGAACGGCACGAGCATGGGCGCGAACGTCAGGGCGCCCCAGAGGCCGAACACGACAGAGGGAACGGCTGCGAGCAAGTCGATGATGTAGCCGAGCAGCCCTGCGAGCCTGCGCGGTGCGTAGTGCGAGATGAACAGCGCGATGCCGATCGCGATCGGGGCGGCGATGACCAGGGCGATCAGGCTCGACCAGAGCGTTCCGAAGACGAAGGGCCACACCCACGTGATGAACGACTGTCCTTCGAGGATGTGATTGTCGGACGTGTCCGGTGCGAAGGCGGGGATCGCCTGAACGATCAGGAAGACGGCGACCGCGGCCAGCGTGACGAGGATGATGATGCCGGCACTGAGAGCGGTGCCGGAGAAGATGCGATCTCCGGGGCGAAGCACGGCCTTCGTGGACACGGGCGAACGGGTGCTCTCGTTATCCGTCGTGGTGGTGGTCATCTGCGTGGCTCCACGGGTGTTCGGAGGGACGTACGGGATGTGTTCATGCGTGTGCCCCCGCGGTGCTGGATCGATCGATTCGACCAGCGCCGCGGGGGCCTCAGCACGGCTCTCAGCTTAGGACTGAGGGACCGTGTTACTCAGTGACGATCGCGTCGATCGCCGCGGTGACCTTCTCGCGCAGGTCATCCGAGATCGGGGCGCTGCCGGCAGCCTCTGCGGCGACGTCCTGGCCTTCGGGCGAAGCGACGTACTCGAAGTACGACTTGACCAGAGTGGCGACCTCGGCGTCTTCGTACTCGACGCAACCGATGAGGTACGACACCAGGGCGATCGGGTACGAACCGGCGGGAGCAGCAGCCGGGTCGACCGCGAACGCGAGGTCGTGAGCCGAACGGCCCTCCTCGAGCGGCGAAGCAGCGACCAGCGCGGAGGCGGCCTCAGCCGAGTAGGGGACGTACTCGCCCTCGACCTCGACAGCGACCTGTCCGAGGTCGGCGGTCTGCGAAGCGTCGGCGAAGCCGATGTAGCCGACACCGTTGGTGATCGCGCTGACGACGCCCGAGGTGCCGTCAGCAGCCTCGCCGGTCGACAGCGGCCACTCGTCGCTGGCCTCGTTGGTCCAGACGTCGGGTGCGACAGCCTCGAGGTAGCTGGTGAAGGTCTCCTGCGTGCCGGATGCGTCGGCGCGGTGCACCGGCACGATGGCCTGGTCGGGGAGCTCTGCATCCGGGTTCTGGTCGGCGATGGCCGCGTCGTTCCAGTTGGTGATCGTGCCCGCGAAGATGCCGGCGATCGTCGCGCCGTCGAGGTTCAGCGTGTCGACGCCCTCGAGGTTGAACGCGACGGCGACCGGGGAGATGTAGACCGGGATCTCGACGATCTCGTCAGAGGTGCAGGAGCCGAAGCCACCGGCGGTGATCTCTTCGGCGTTGAACGCGCGGTCCGAGCCGATGAAGTTGGAGGAGCCGGCGAGGAAGTTCTCACGGCCGGTGCCAGAACCCGTCGCGGTGTAGTTCACCGTCGTGTCGGGGTTCGTGGTCTGGAAAGCGGCGACCCAGGCCTGCTGGGCTGCTTCCTGCGAGGAGGCGCCGGTGGCCTCGACGGAGCCTGTCAGGGTCGAGGTGGACGGCTCACCAGAGCCCTCAGGTGTTCCGCCTTCGTTCGCGGCACAGCCGGCGAGGGCGAGAACTGCTGCGGCGCCGACGGCGCCGATGCGAGCGATTCGGGAGATCTTCACTGTGGATCCTTCGATCGTTGAATGGTTGAGGCCCGGTGCAGGGCACACAGTGACGCTATGCGCGGCGGTTAACGAGACTCTCCCGCGCCGGTAAACAGCAGGTGAACGACTGGTGGCGAACAGGAACGCGGCTCGGGCCGCAGAACTGCACTCGCACGCGATGAGATCAGGCCTGGGGAACGTGCGTCTCGATCGAGATGATCCCGGAACCCGGGTTCGTCGCTGACAGATGCGCGACGGAGAATGCAGCGACCTCGAGCGCCGAAGCGCTGCCGAGATACGAGCCGTGCATGGTTCCGGTCGCGAGTGCGAGTTCGCTGAGGAGGTCAGGCAGCACGGGGCCGTGGCTGCAGATGACAGCCGGCTTGCGGGCGCGCACGCGCTTTCCGATCACGGCGCGCACGTCGGACCGCCCCTCTTCCCACGCGTCCTGACTGATCAGTTCCGTCTCCACCGGCTTGCGGTCCAGCGCCTTCGCGAGCGGTGCCACTGTCTGCATGCAGCGCACGGCATCACTGGTGATGATCTTGCGCACGCCGAACGCGCGCAGCGGCGCCACGATCGCCTTGGCCTGCCTACGGCCGCGGTCAGTGAGGATGCGCGACGCATCGGAGCCATCCCAATCCGAGCGCGAGACGGCCTTCGCGTGCCGCAGCGCGATGATGGGGAACGTGTGCAGCACGCCGTCATCGACGAGACGCTCGAACTCATCCAGGATCTCCAGATCGATCGGATAGCTCAGGTGTTTGCGCGCCTTCTTCGTGCTCACCCACTCGAGAGCCGCGATCTCGTTGTTGGGCACGAAAGTCGAATCGCGGATGGCCTCCTCCGTGGCCTCGGCCGCCCAGTAGTGCACGATCTTCTGCCGCTTGGGACGCATGAAATAACGGCTCACGCCCACCGGGACGCCGAGGTTCACTCGGATGCCGGTCTCCTCGTGCACCTCTCGCACCGCGGTCTGCGCGAGCATCTCGCCCGGGTCGACCTTGCCCTTCGGGAGCGTCACATCGCGGTACTTCGTGCGATGGATCAGCAGGATGCAGAGCTTGCCTTCGACGAGACGCCACACGACGGCCCCGGCCGCATACACGGCCTTGTCCGACGAGACCACTTCGGTCACCGCGCCTGTTCCCTGAGCCTGTCGAAGGGTCATCGCACCGTACGCGTACGTCGACGACGTCGGATCTGATTCATGGTCTTATCCTGCAGGTCGATGAGGGGATTCCCATCGGCATCCGCGGAGTGGCGCGTCCAGACGCCGTCCTCTCCCAGATGCCAGGAGTTCGTGGAGTCGTCCATGGCGAGGTCGAAGAAGGCCAGCAGCTCTTTGACATGCGCTGGGTCCGTGACCCGCACGAGCGCCTCGACGCGGCGGTCGAGGTTGCGGTGCATCATGTCGGCGCTGCCGATGTGCACCTGCGGGTCGCCGTCGTTGTCGAACGCGAAGATCCGGGAATGCTCCAGGTAGCGCCCCAGAATGCTGCGCACGGTGATGTTGTCGCTGATCCCCGGCAGATCGACCTTGATGCTGCAGATGCCGCGCACCCAGATGTCGACCTTCACCCCTGCCTGGCTCGCCCGGTAGAGCGCGTCGATGATCTCCTCATCGACCATCGAGTTCACCTTGATGCGGATATGCGCGGATTTACCTGCCTCGGCGTTCTTGCGCTCGTTGTCGATCTGCCGCAGCAGGCCCTTGCGCAGGTGCAGCGGAGCGACGAGCAGGCGCTTGAACTTCTTCTCGATGGCGTACCCGCTGAGCTCGTTGAACAGGCGGGTGAGGTCTTTTCCGACCTGCGCGTCGGACGTGAAGAGACCGAAATCCTCGTACACTCGGCTGGTCTTCGGGTTGTAATTGCCGGTGCCGACATGCGAGTAGTGCCGCAGCATCCCGTCTTCCTCACGGATGACGAGCGCGAGCTTGCAGTGCGTCTTGAGTCCGACCAGGCCGTATACGACGTGCACGCCGGCCTTCTCGAGCTTTCGCGCCCAGACGATGTTGTTCGCCTCGTCGAAGCGCGCCTTCACCTCGACCAGCGCGAGCACCTGCTTGCCGGCCTCTGCCGCATCGATCAGTGCCTGCACGACAGGGCTGTCGCCCGAAGTGCGGTACAGCGTCTGCTTTATGGCGAGCACGTGCGGATCGCGAGCTGCCTGTTCGAGGAAGGCCTGCACACTGGTCGCGAACGACTCGTACGGGTGGTGCACGAGCACATCGCCCTTGCGGATGGCGGCGAAGATGTCGGCGCGACTGTTCGATCCGGTCGGCTGGAACGGCACGGCAGTCGTCGGCAGGTGCGGCGGGTAACGCAGATCGGGGCGGTTCACACGCGACAGCGAGAAGAGTCCGCGCAGATCGAGAGGGCTCGGCAGCCGGTAGACCTCCTGGTCGGTGATGTCGAGCTCCTTGATCAGCAGATCCAGGGTCACGTCATCCATATCGTCGGCGATCTCAAGTCGGATCGGCGGGCCGAACCTGCGGCGCAGCAGCTCGGCCTCGAGCGCCTGGATGAGGTTCTCGCTCTCGTCCTCCTCGATCTCCACATCTTCGTTGCGGGTGAGGCGGAACGCGTGGTGGTCGAGCACCTCCATTCCGGGGAAGAGATCGCCGAGGTGGTTGGAGATCAGGTCTTCGAGGGGGAGATACCGAGTGATCTCGCTGCCGCCCGGCACTTCGACCAGGCGGGGGAGCATGGGCGGCACCTTGAGGCGTGCGAACTCCTGTCGCCCGGTGCGCGCGTTGCGGATGCGGATCGCGAGGTTCAGCGAAAGTCCGGAGATGTACGGGAAAGGATGTGCAGGGTCGACCGCCAGAGGCATCAGCACAGGGAAGACATGCAGCTGGAAGTACTCCGTGAGCGCGGCGTGCTCCGCTTCGGTGAGCGTGTCCCACTCGGTGATCTCGATTCCGGCATCCGCGAGGGCGGGCCGCACCAGTTCGGTCCATGCGGCGGCGTGGCGCAGCTGCAGGGCGTGGGCTTCGCGTGAGATGTCGGCGAGCACGTCCGAGGGGGAGCGGCCGACGTTGGTCGGAACCGCGAGGCCGGTGACGATGCGGCGTTTGAGTCCTGCGACGCGCACCATGAAGAACTCGTCGAGGTTGCTCGCGAAGATCGCCAGGAAGTTCGCCCGCTCCAGTTCGGGAAGCGTCGCGTCCTCTGCGAGTTCGAGGACGCGCTGATTGAAGGCGAGCCAGCTGACCTCACGATCGTGGTAGCGATGGTCGGGCAGCAGAGAGTCCGGAGATTCGATGGCGTCGAAGTCATCGTCTTCGGCATCACCGAGCCCGGCGTCGGCGAGCGCGGAATCGATCATGGAGTACATCTTGGCACCGCCAGGTGACACGTGCGTGAACGAGACGATCCGTGTCACGACGCGGCGACCACGTCAACGCGCGGCGGTCCGTCACCGCGATGCGGCGAGCTGATCCTCGTCGTACACGTTGAAGCGGTAGCCGACGTTGCGCACCGTGCCGATGATCTGCTCCTGATCGCCGAGCTTGGCGCGCAGGCGCCGCACATGCACGTCGACTGTTCGCGTGCCGCCGAAGTAGTCGTATCCCCAGACTTCGCTGAGCAACTGTTCGCGAGTGAAGACGCGAGAAGGATGCGTGGCGAGGAAGTGCAGCAGCTGAAACTCCTTGTAGGTGAGATCCAGCGCCCTCCCGTGCAGCTTCGCCGAGTACGACTGCTCGTCGATCGTGACCCCTGATGCCTGCACCCGAGAGGGCTCGGCGGTGGCCTCACCGCGTGCGATCGCCAGGCGGATCCTGGCATCGGTCTCAGCAGGGCCGGCATTCGTCAACAGCACGTCGTCGATACCCCAGTCGCCTGAGACGGCGCTCATCCCGCCCTCGGTGACGACCAGCAGGAGCGGTGCGTCCTGGCCCGTCGTCCGCAGCAGCTTGCACAGAGACTTGGCTCCGGAGAGATCGTGTCTTCCGTCGACGATGACGATGTCGCTCTCGGGGGCGCTGACGAGTTGAGCGGGTTCCGCGGGGATCTGGCGCACACGGTGGCTCAGCAGTTCCAGGGCGGGCAGTACCTGCTCCGAAGCGGGAGCTGAGGTCAGAACCAGGAGCAGTGCCACGCGCTATCCTTCCGGGCTGCGGGAACCGTCGCCCTGAACGGCGATCGGGTACGACGCCGTGCGCCCCATGATACCCAGCGGCGTGGCCGGTCATGACGCGCAGCGGCGGATCCGTCGTCGAATGCGTAACAATGGACACATGTCGGATCCTGCTCTCGCGCCGCGCAGCCCCCTCGGGGGCGTCGTCATCGTGTGGGGCGCCGCGCTCATCGCCGCGGTGGCCATCGGCATCTTCGTGCCGATGCAGTGGCGTGTGCAGTGGTTGATCGTCGGATTCGGCGGTGCAGTGCTGCTCTCCTTCGCCCTGCAGCTCTGGTACGGCCAGACGAAGGGGTTCATCTTCCGAACGGCGGCGAGCGTGACCGGCGCACTGCTGCTGCTCGGAGTGGTCTCCGCGGGCTTCGCCCTGGCAGCCCTCGTTCCCGCCTGACGCGCGCTCGCCGAGGGCGCGCGGCCCGGGGGTAGAGTGGGGATCATGGACCTCGTCGCACTCGAATTCTTCTTCATCGGTCTGCTGGGCCTTGCGAGTCTCGCGATCGCCTTCGTGGCCGGCACCGTGCTGTGGAACCTGTTCCGCGGCCAGCGCTGATCTGAGTACCGATGCTCGAGCTCCCTACTGATCTTCCGGCCGATCTCGCGCCGCTGAGCTGGCTCATCGGCGTCTGGGAGGGCACCGGCGTCATCGAGTACACAGCCGACGGCCACCGTTTTGAAGGCGAGTTCACACATCGAGTGAGCTTCAGTCACGATGGCACCGGCTATCTGAACTACTCGGCCACCGGCTGGATGGCGAGCGACGAAGGCGAGCCCTCTGTCCCGCTGGTCGCCGAGACGGGATTCTGGCGACTCTCACGCCCCGCGACGCCCGCGGACGCTGGACCGGCGCTGCTGCCTCCCGTCGAGAGCAGCCCCGCCCGCACCGTGCACGACGTCGAGCAGCTGCGGGCCGAATCCGGCGGCTTCCCGCTCGAGGTGTCGATCGCGCATTCCGACGGCACCCTCGAGCTGTATCTGGGTGAGATCAACGGCCCCCGAATCGACATCGCGACGGATGCGATCGTGCGTGGCGCAGGCGGCAAGGACTATCGCGCGGCGAGCCGCATGTACGGCCTGGTGGACGCGCACCTGTTGTGGGCGTGGGACATCGCTGCGCTCGGCACCGAACTCGCCTCGCACGCGTCAGCCCGTCTGGCGAAGGTCTGACGATGACCGCTTTCGCCGCTCTGGCCGGTGCAGTCTCCGAAGACGAAGTCGTGCTGCATTTCGGAGATCCGATCCGCGAGCAGCGGCGCCTCATCGCGGGCACGGCAGTGGCTCCGCTGGGCGACCGCACGGTCATCGAGGTCTCGGGAGATGACCGTCTGAGCTGGTTGGACTCGATCACGTCTCAATCGGTCGCGGGGCTGGTCGCAGGCGAGAGCACCGAGTTGCTCGTCCTGGACCCGCAAGGCCGCGTCGAGCACGCGGCCGGCGTCTTCGAGGACGGCTCATCGGTATGGCTGATCGCGGATGCTGCGGACGCCGAGTCGCTCGCAACGTGGCTGCAGCGCATGGTGTTCCGCTCGAGGGTGACCGTCACGGTCCGCTCCGAGCTCGAGCTGGTCGGGTTCTTCTCCGGAGGCGCCGCCGAACAGGCCGTGCGGGAGCTCGCCCTGTCGCCGAACGGCACTGCCCTCGTGTGGGCGGATCCGTGGACCGCCGTCCAGCGGGGCGGACACCAGTACTCTGATGTCGAACAGCATCCGTCCGCCGAGTACGCATGGCGGGTGGCGATCCTGGACGTGGATGCCGCGGCATCCGTCGTGACCCTGATCGAAGGCGCCAGAGTCGACGTGGCAGGCCTCCTCGCGACCGAAGCGCTGCGCATCGCGGCCTGGCGGCCTCGGTGGGCCGGTGAGGTCGATGAGCGCTCGCTGCCGCACGAGTCCGACTGGATCCGCAGCGCCGTGCACCTGAGCAAGGGATGCTATCGCGGTCAGGAGACCGTGGCGAAGGTGCACAACCTCGGACATCCCCCGCGCCGGCTCGCAGCGCTGCACCTCGACGGCAGCGACGATGTGCTTCCATCGCCGGGCGATGCGGTGTTCGCGGCCGATGTGGAGGTCGGCCACGTCACGTCGGTGGCTCAGCATCATGAGGATGGGCCGATCGCACTCGCGATCCTGTCTCGCCGTGCGCCGATCGGCGACCTGATCGTCAAGGCGGGCGATGTCGACGTCGCAGCAGCACAGCAGGTGATCGTCCCTGCGGATGCCGGTGCGACCGCCGATGTGCCGAGGCTCACGCGGCTCTCACGGCGCCCAGCGGGTCAGGATCCTCGTAAGGCCTGACCCGGTGCGACGGCATCCCACGGCACGGTGAGTTCCCCGAGGCGCCATCGCTTGCGGTCGCCGAGCACCGGCCAGCCGCGCTCCTTGAGACTCGCCGCAGCCGCGAGGAACCGCTGCGTGGCACCGAAGGTCGAAAGGGGAGCCGCCCGCTCCCACTCCCGATCAAGATCCACGAGCAGATCGTGGATGCGTTCGCCTGGCACGTTGCGATGGATCAGCGCCTTGGGAAGGCGCTCGGCGACGATACCGGGGCGTTCGAGTCCTGTCAGCCGCAGCGAGATCGTGAACTGGAGCGGACGGCCGGCGCCGGACACGTCGATCCAGCTGGCGATCCGGCCGATCTCGTCGCAGGTGCCCTCGAAGAGCACGCCGTTCGGCGCGAGGCGAGCTGCCATCGACGCCCACGCGGCGGAGACATCGGCCTCGTCGTACTGACGCAGCACATTCATCGCTCTGATCGCGGCGGGTCGGCGCCCTCCGCCCAACGGCACCTCGAACCCGCCACGCGCGAACGACACGCGTAGATCGCGGGAGAACGGGGTGCGTCCGGCTCGCACCTCCTCCAACTGAGCGCGGGCGGTGGACACACGTTCGGGGTCGAGTTCGAATCCGATGACCTCGGCATCGGGGCGTACGCGAATGAGCCTGGTCGCAAGCTCGAACGCGGTCACGCCGCTCGCTCCGTATCCGAGGTCGATGACCAGGGGATCGGCAGCCACTCGCAACGCGGTGCTCGCGGCGATCCAGCGATCATTGCGGCGCAGACGGTTCGTCCCGGTGGTGCCCCTGGTGGGGCGGCCGAGGGGAGATGACGCCATGCGTCCATTCTCCCAGACCTCATAGACTGGGGGCATGACTGCGACGCGCACACTCATCCTGCTCCGCCACGGCCAGAGCGAGTGGAACGAACTGAATCTCTTCACCGGTTGGGTGGATGTACGCCTCACCGAGCAGGGCAAGAACGAGGCCCGCCGCGGTGGTGAACTGCTCGCCGAGTCGGGCCTGCTTCCCGACGTGCTGCACACCTCGCTGCTCAGCCGCGCCATCCAGACTGCGGACATCGCGCTGGACGCCGCTGATCGTCTCTGGATCCCGGTGACCCGCTCCTGGCGCCTCAACGAGCGCCACTACGGTGCGCTGCAGGGCAAGGACAAGGCGCAGACGCTGGAGGAGTTCGGGCCGGAGCAGTTCCAGCTGTGGCGCCGCTCGTTCGACGTGCCGCCGCCCCTGCTCGACGATGAGAGCGAGTTCAGTCAGGTGCACGATGCTCGCTACGCCGACATCGACGGAGAGGTTCCGCGGACCGAATCGCTCAAGATCGTCATCGATCGACTGCTGCCGTACTGGGAGAGCGCGATCCTCCCCGATCTCGAGGCCGGCAAGACCGTTCTGGTCACCGCGCACGGCAACTCGCTGCGCGGTCTGGTCAAGCACCTCGACGGCATCAGCGACGACGCGATCGCCGAGCTGAACATCCCCACGGGCATCCCGTTGGTGTACGAGCTGGACGAGAACAACGTTCCCACCGGCCCTGGTCGCTACCTCGACCCCGAGGCCGCGGCCGCAGGCGCCGCCGCGGTCGCTTCCCAGGGCAAGAAGTAGCGAGACCCCGCTTCATCACCGAGACCCCCTGTCGCAGATTCTGCGACAGGGGGTCTCGGTGTGAGAACGGGGTCTCGGAGAGCGCGGAAGGGTCAGACCACGCCGTGGCCCTCGTTCGTCTGGTTCTCGTTCGCGTGCGCCTCCGCTGCGGCGAGTGCGATGTCTTCCTCCTCGACGGCCCAATCGCCGGTCGCGAGGTAGACGACCTTCTTGGCGATGGCGACCGCGTGGTCGGCGAAACGCTCGTGGTAGCGGCTGGCGAGGGTGGCGTCGACGGTGGCGCCCGCTTCGCCCTTCCAGTTGTCGCTGAGCACCTTCTCGAAGACCTTGGCGTGCAGTTCGTCCACATCGTCATCCGAATTGCGGATCACGTCGGCGAAACGCAGATCCTGCGTCCGCAGCAGCTCGCTGAGTGTGCGTGCGATCTCGACGTCGAGTTCACCCATCCGGGTGAACGTGCTCTTCAGGCCCTTCGGGATGGCGCGCTCGGGGAAGCGCAGACGCGCGAGCTGCGCGATGTGCTCCGACATGTCGCCCATTCGCTCAAGGGACGCGCTGACCCGGAGCGCGAACACGACGATGCGCAGATCGCGCGCGACCGGCTGCTGGCGAGCGAGGATCTCGATGGCCTGCTCGTCGAGCTTGACGGCGAGTGCATCGATCTTCGCGTCGTCGGCGATGACCTCCTCCGCGAGCGCGACATCGCCGGTGGCGAAGGCGCGGGTGGCCTTGTCGATGGAGACGTTGACGAGGTCGGCGATCTCCACGAGACGGGACTGCACATCCTCGAGGGACTGATGGAAGAGTTCACGCATGATCGGCGCAACCTTTCGTTCGGAGCTCGGGCGGTCTGGCCGGCTGGCGGCGGGCGGTGCTGTGTGCGCACGCCCTAGGCGATTGTGTTCGTCGAAGGTTAACGAATGGTGCCCGGCACGTGAATACTAGTTCGCCCGCATCCGAGATGGCGCGGAAACCCGCCGGACGGGAGGTGAACGCACTCTACGCTGGTGACATGAACTCGCCGCAGATCGCGCTGCTCGCCCTGGCCATCGGCCTGGTGATCGGCATCGGCCTGGCGCTGCTCGTTTTCTGGGCCTACCGTGCACGCGCCAAGGTCTTGGAGGAGTCATCCGCGGTGGTTCCGCAGGGCGCGGTGGATGTGCTCGAGAGCATGGATGACGCCGCCTGCGTCGTCGATCCGTCCGGCCTGGTGCTTGCGATCTCCCACGCAGCAGCACGATTCGGCATCGAGGTCGGTGCGACGCTGGACATCCCGGAGCTGCGCGAACTCGTACGCAGCGTCCGCTCGAGCGGCGCATCCATGACCGAGACGATGCGCATCACCCGTCCCGGAGTCAGCCTCGACCCGCGATTGGTGTCGGCGCGGGCGAGCTCGCTGGGGGCGCGACTGACTCTGCTCATCGTCCGCGACGTCACCGAGCAGGAGCGTCTGGACCAGGTGCGTCGCGACTTCGTCGCCAACACCAGCCATGAGCTGAAGACGCCGGTCGGTGCGGTGAGCCTGCTCGCAGAGGCGATCGAATCTGCCGCAGACGATCCGGCGCAGGTGCGGATCTTCGCCTCGCGCATCTCCGCAGAGGCCGCAAGGCTCGGACAGCTCACCGGACGCATCATGAGCCTGTCACGGCTGCAGGCGGCCGACGGGATCACCGACTTCGATCCGGTCGCGATGGACGAGGTCATCACGGCGTCGATAGAAGCGCACGCTGTGCAGGCGGACTCCGCTGGCGTCGAACTGATCCGCGGCGGGGACAGAGGCGCATTCGTCCGCGGTGATGCGCAGATACTCATCGAGGCGGTCGGCAATCTCATCGCGAACGCGATCGTGTACTCGCAGAGAGGCTCACGTGTTGGCGTCGGAGTGAAGATCGAGGGCGAGACCCTCGAGGTCGCGGTGTCGGACCAGGGCATCGGCATCTCCGAGTCGGACCGTGAGCGCATCTTCGAACGCTTCTACCGTGCCGACGAGGCGCGCTCGCGCCGGACAGGCGGCACCGGCCTCGGGCTGTCGATCGTGAAGCACGCAACGCAGCGACACGGCGGCGAGGTGCGGGTGTGGTCCAGACCGAGCCGCGGATCGACCTTCACGATGGTTCTTCCTCGCATCGATGCCCCGATGCCTGAGACGACTGATCGCAAGAACAAGAAGAAGCGCGCCAGGAAGACGGCCAAAGCCGCAGCCCTGCGCGCCCGAAACGGAGAGACCGTATGACCCGCATCCTTCTCGTCGAGGACGAGCCAGACCTTGCCGATCCGCTTGCTTACCTGCTGCGCCGCGAAGGCTATGAGGTGGAGATCGCGGAGGACGGCCCCGGTGCTCTGACCGCATTCAGAGAGCGGGGGGCAGACACTGTCCTGCTCGATCTCATGCTGCCGGGGATGCCCGGAACCGAGGTATGCCGACAGATCCGCTCGACCTCCGCGGTGCCGATCATCATGCTCACGGCGAAGGACTCCGAGGTGGACATCGTCGTGGGGCTCGAGCTCGGCGCCGATGACTACATCACCAAGCCGTACTCGTCTCGCGAGCTGCTCGCACGCATGCGGGCCGTACTCCGCCGCGTGGTGCAGGCGGACAGCGATCTCGACGAGCGTGTGCTCGACGGCGGGCGCGTCACGCTCGACATCGACCGGCACACCGTGACGGTCGCAGGCGCGGAGATCAGCATGCCGCTGAAGGAGTTCGAGCTGCTCGAGGTGCTGATGCGCAACTCGGGCCGTGTGCTCACCAGAGGTCAGCTCATCGACCGGGTGTGGGGCAGCGACTACTTCGGAGACACGAAGACCCTCGACGTGCACATCAAGCGCATCCGCTCCCGCATCGAGGAGAACCCCGGCGAGCCGGTCATGCTCGTCACCGTGCGCGGTCTCGGATACCGCTTCGAGGGTTGACGCCCGCTCACGTCGAGAGGCCGGCCACCCATGGGGTGCCGGCCTCTCGACGTGCAGTGCGTGCAGGAGCGCCTGATCAGGCGTCGTCCTCCTGCGGAACCAGGTCTGCGTAGTAGGAGAGTGCGCCGTCGAGGACGGGCACATCTGCGGCAGCGCCGGTGGCGTCGCCCGACTGGAAGTAGATCTTGACCGTGGCGCCCGGCATCGTGTCGAGATCGTCGATGCGCAGCGGTTCGGCATTCGCGCCGAGGCTCAGCGAATCACCGGCACCGACCCGGAGAGTGAGGGGGTCGAGGCCCTCGATCTCGATCGTGAGCGTCGCGGCCTCGTCGGTGGGGTTCACGATCGCCGCGACGAGGTTCCCGGTGGAGCCGTCTTCGGTGGCGATGACCATCGCGTTTCGGATCTCGAGAGGCCCGTCGGTGTCGGCGATGTTCACTCCGTCGGACGCCGAGTACTTGATCTCAGTCGACTGCGGGGTGATGAACGTGCATCCCGTGGCGCCGAGCAGAACAAGGGCGCTGAGGGCGGCAGACGCTACAAGGCGCGATTTCACGAGTCCTCCAGGGAGTTTTGGGATATCCGCATCCATTCTATGGGTACGCGAGGCGTGAGCATGCGGCCATGCGGGGCAAACCTTAGTGCATGTTGCCTGTGGTATTCTGGAGGTTGCCGAAAGGACACGATTTTATGCTTTTTGAAGTTGGCGAGACGGTCGTCTATCCGCACCATGGGGCCGCGACGATCATCGAGGTCAAGGATCGCGTCATCAAGGGCGAGACGAAGAAGTACCTGAAGCTGAACGTCACGCAGGGCGACCTCATCATCGAGGTTCCCGCAGAGAACGTCGACCTCGTCGGCGTCCGTGATGTCATCGGTCAGGAGGGCCTCGACCACGTGTTCGAGGTTCTGCGTGCTCCGTTCACCGAGGAGCCCACGAACTGGTCACGCCGTTACAAGGCGAACCTTGAGAAGCTCGCCTCCGGCGATGTGATCAAGGTCAGCGAGGTCGTGCGCGATCTGTGGCGTCGCGATCAGGATCGCGGACTCTCCGCTGGTGAGAAGCGCATGCTCGCGAAGGCCCGTCAGATCCTCATCTCCGAGCTCGCGCTCGCTGAGAAGTGCGACGAGGATAAGGCCGGGGCGCTGCTCGACGAGGTCCTTGCTTCTTGATGCTCGGGGTCTTCGGACCTCGCTAGTGTGAGCGTGTGACTCTCATTCCTGTGCCCACGACGGCGATCATCGTCGTCGCGGGCGGCTCTGGAACGCGGCTGGGTGCTGCGGCACCGAAGGCGTTCGTCGGCATCGACGAACACTCGGTGCTCCGACATGCGCTTGAGCGCGTCTTCGCCGCGCAGGCTGCGCAGGTGATCGTCGTCGCGCCCGCGGATCACGAGGGCGATGCCGAGACCGAGCTGCTCGCCGCGGCAGGGGATCGGCGCGACCTCGGCCGTGTCGTGACAGGCGGCGAGACCAGGCAGCAGTCGGTCGCGGCCGGCCTTGCTGCGCTGTGGGGAGACATCACCACCGTGCTCGTTCACGACGCTGCGCGCGCTCTCACGCCGGCGACGCAGATCGACGAGGTCGCGCGGGCCGTGACGGCCGATGCGGGGGTGATCCCGGCGCTGCCGGTGATCGACACGATCAAGAGGGTGGATGCCCTCGAGGTCGTCGCCGCCGTCGATCGCTCGGAACTGGCCGCCGCTCAGACCCCGCAGGGCTTTCCCCGCGCGCTCCTCGAAGCCGCATACGCCGCGGCTTCGGAATCAGGGGTCGAGTACACGGACGACGCCGCCCTGTTCGCCGCCGCGGGGCATCCCGTGCGTCATATCGCCGGCTCTGAGCTCGCGTTCAAGATCACCAGACCGGGCGATCTCGCGCGCGCACGACAGCTGTTGGACGCGGGTGCCGAGCCTGCACCCGCGATCCTCGCCCCCCGTGTCGGCATCGGCACGGACGTGCATGCATTCGGTGGCGAGGGAAATCTCTGGCTCGCGGGGCTCGAATGGCCCGGCGAGCAGCCGTTGTCCGGACATTCCGACGGCGACGCGGTCGCCCACGCAATGGTCGACGCCCTCCTCGGGGCCGCCGGGCTCGGCGACATCGGCGAGCACTTCGGCACGTCGCATCCCGAGTATGCGGGAGCGCATGCCGAGGTGTTCCTCGCTCGCACCGCGCAGCTCCTGACCGAGGCCGGCTTCACGATCGGCAATGTCTCGGTGCAGTTCCAGGCGGCCCGGCCCCGTTTCAGTGCTCGCCGTGCGGAAGCCGAGCGCACGCTGTCCGCGGCGCTGGGTGGGGCAGCGGTCGCCGTGACTGCGACGACGACAGACGGTCTGGGATTCACCGGCCGCAGTGAGGGCATCTCCGTCACAGCGGTGGCGCTCATATACCCCAGGTAGTCTGGTGCAGTGACTCTCCGCCTCTACGACACCCGCGCACAGCAGCTGCGCGACTTCGTGCCGCTCGACGCCGGGAACATCACGATGTACGTATGCGGCCCGACCGTGCAGTCCGGCCCCCACATCGGTCATGTCCGCGCTGCCCTGAGCTTCGACATCCTCCGCCGTTGGCTCACCCGGCGCTATGGTCGTGTGACCTTCGTGCGCAACGTCACCGATATCGATGACAAGGTCCTCGTCAACGCCACGGCCGCCGAGCCCTGGTGGGCGTTGGCCTACCGGATGGAGCAGCAGTTCACGGCGGCATATGCGGGTGTCGGAATCCTTCCGCCGACGTATGAGCCTCGCGCGACGGCATCCATCCCGCAGATGCAGGAGCTCATCGAGACCCTGATCGAGCGCGGACACGCGTATCCCGCGCCTGACGGCTCGGGTGACGTGTACTTCGACGTGCGGTCCTGGTCGGAGTACGGCGCGCTCACACATCAGTCGGTCGACGCGATGGAGGCCGCGGAAGACGCGGATCCTCGAGGCAAGCGCAACCCCCAGGACTTCGCCCTCTGGAAGGGCGCAAAGCCCGAAGAGCCCGCGGACGCCATCTGGGCGTCGCCGTGGGGCGAGGGCCGCCCCGGGTGGCACATCGAGTGCTCCGCCATGGCGAAGCGCTATCTCGGTTCCGAGTTCGACATTCACGGTGGAGGGCTCGACCTGCGGTTCCCGCACCATGAGAACGAGCTCGCACAGTCCACGGCGGCCGGTGTTGGGTTCGCCCAATACTGGGTGCACAACGGCCTGGTGACCGTCGACGGGCAGAAGATGTCGAAGTCGCTCGGCAACTTCACGCTCGCCGCCGACGTGCTCGCCGAGCACGACACCCTCGTCGTCCGTTATGCGCTCGCCGCCGCGCACTACCGATCGAGCCTCGACCTCACCGAGTCGTCCTGGTCCGAGGCCGAGGCCGCACTCGGACGGATCACGACATTCCTCGCGAGGGCGGAGCGGGCAGTCCTCCACAGCGACGACGAGAGCGGCGACACCGAACTGCCTGTGGAGTTCGAGCTCGCGATGGACGACGATCTCGGTGTACCGCAGGCGCTCGCCGTGGTCCACGAGTCCGTACGTCGGGGCAATGGTGCTCTGGATGCCGGCGACATCGCCGAAGCCGAGCGCACACTGCGCGAGGTCGCAGCGATGACGCGAGTGCTGGGCATCCATCCGCTCGATTCCGAACGGACTACGGGGGACGGAGCTGCAGCATCCGCTCTCGACGCGCTCGTGCAGACGATGATCGCGCAGCGAGCCCAGGCACGGGCCGACAAGGACTGGGCGGCAGCCGACCGCATCCGCGACGCGATCGCAGCGGCCGGTATCGCTCTTGAAGACACAGCAGACGGAACTCATTGGAGTATTGATGGCTAAGCCACAGCGCCCAGGCGCAAGCAACGGCAAGAAGAAGGGCCCACTCAAGGGCACCGGCGGACTCGGGCGCAAGTCGCTCGAAGGCCGCGGGCCGACCCCGAAGGCGGAGGATCGAGCCTGGCACCCTGCAGGCAAGCGCAAGGCTGCCGCCGAGCGCTATGCGGCTTCGGCGGGCAAGGGTCGCCCCGGCGGACGCGCGAACAGCGCGGGCAACCAGAACCGCTCGTCCAAGGCGAAGTCCGGCGACGAGACCGAGAACGTCACCGGACGCAATTCGGTGTTGGAGGCGTTGCGGGCGAAGATCCCTGCAACGGCGTTCTACATCGCGCAGCGCGTCGAGATGGACGACCGTGTCAAGGAGATGCTCTCGATCGCCACGCATCGTGGCATCCCCGTGATGGAGGTCACGCGGCAGGAGCTTGACCGCATGGCCGGCTTCGACGGAGTGCACCAGGGCGTCGCCCTCAAGGTGCCCCCGTACGAGTACGCGCACCCGCAGGACCTGCTCGAGCAGGTCATCGACCGCGGTGAGCTGCCGCTCTTCGTCGCGCTGGACGGCATCACAGACCCGCGCAACCTCGGTGCGATCATCCGCTCGACAGCCGCTTTCGGCGGACACGGCATCATCCTGCCGCAGCGTCGCTCGGCGGGAGTGAACTCGGCGGCCTGGAAGACGAGCGCCGGAGCCGCGGCTCGCATCCCCGTGGCGATGGCGACGAACCTGACCACGCAGCTGAAGGAGTTCAAGAAGCAGGGCGTGTTCGTGATCGGCCTCGACGGCGGCGGCGACGTGTCACTGCCCGACCTCGCGCTCGCCGATCGTCCCGTCGTCATCGTCGTCGGCTCCGAAGGCAAGGGGCTCTCGCGTCTCGTCACGGAGAACTGCGACCAGATCGTGTCGATCCCGATCTCTGCGGCCACCGAATCGCTGAACGCCGGCATCGCGGCATCCGTCGCGCTGTACCAGGTGTCGACGGTGCGCGCGAAGTCATAACCGAAGATCAGGGAGACGTCATGGCTCGCATCGCCGTCATCGGAGGTACCGGCTATGCCGGCTCGAACATCGTCGCCGAGGCGGTGTCGCGCGGTCATTCGGTGATCTCGATCGCCCGCTCCATCGCCGCTGAGCGCGTCGAGGGCGCGGTGTACCTCGAGGGCAACATCCTGGACGTGCCGAGTCTGCTCGAGCAGATCGACGAAGCGGACGTCGTCATCCAGGCGCTGTCGCCGCGCGGAGACATGGTCGGTAAGGTTCGCCCGGCGACCGCCGAACTCTTCGCGGCACTGCCGGATGAGGTGCGTCTCGGCGTCGTCGGGGGAGCGGGCGGCAGTCTGGTCGCCCCCGACGGGCCGCGGCTCGTGGATGCCGACTTCGCCGAGGAGTTCAAGGATGAGGCGATGGAAGCCGTCGGCGTGCTGGAGGACCTTCGGAAGTCTCCGGAGAACAAGGACTGGTTCTTCGTGCACCCGGCGGCGGGATTCGGCAACTGGGCGCCCGGCGAGCGGACCGGCACCTATCGCGATGGCGGCCAGGTGATGGTCGTGGATGCCGCGGGCGAGTCGTACATCTCCGGGCGCGACCTCGGCGTCGCGTTCGTCGACGAGATCGAGAATCCCCGGCATCGCCGGGAGAACTTCGCCGTGGGCTACTGATCCTCAGACCAGGTCTCGCCAGTCGACCTCACCGGTGTCTTCGGTGACCACAGCGCCGGTCACCACCGGCAGGGACATGGTCTCAGTCGGCGGCCCCATGATCGTGGCCTCATCACGGCGATGCCGCAGCACATCGTTGATGTACGACGTCAGCACCTCGGCGAGCGGGACGGATCGTCCGTTCGCCTGTGAGAGGTACCAGCGGTGCTCGAGCACCTGGTGGAACACCTCGGCCGGCTCGAGCTTGGCGCGCAGCTCGTAGGGGATCGCACGCACCACGGGCTCGAACACCCGGGTGAGCCACTCATGCGCGTACATCTCCTCATCCGCCCACTCCTTCTTGGAGCGTGCGCGGAACTCGTCGAGGTCGTTCAGCAGCCTTCGAGCCTGGTTCTCCTCGACGTCGAGCCCTGTGAGCCGGATGAGCCGGCGCTGGTGATGACCGGCATCCACCACCTTCGGCTGGATCTCGACGACGGTGCCGTCGCCGGTCGTCGTCATCGACATCTCATCGATGTCGAAGCCGAGCGCGTTCAATCGTTCGACGCGTTCTGTGATGCGCCATGTCTCGTTCGCCGAAAACGACTCCTCGGCGGTGAGGGCAGCCCACAGCGAGTGGTACGAGGACACGATGCCGTCCGCGATGGCGACGGCATCCACGCCGTGCTCGAGGCGGCCACCGGCGGCGAGGTCCATGATCTCGCCGGCGATGTTCGTGCGGGCGAGATCCAGGTCGTAGAGGCGCTGCCCTTCGGTGAGCCCCTCTTCGTGCAGTTCACCGGTCTCGGCATCCACCAGATAGGCGGCGAAGGCACCGGCGTCGCGGCGGAAGAGCGTGTTCGACAGGGAGACATCGCCCCAGTAGAAGCCGACGTTGTGCACACGGACGAGCAGCAGCGCCAGCGCGTCGACGAGGCGGGTCGCGGTATCGGGGCGCAGGACGCGGGTGAAGAGCGCCCGATACGGCATCGAGAAGCGCAGATGCGATGTCACCAGCACAGCCGGGAGCGGGGTGCCTGCGGCATCGGAGCGCCCCGCGATCACGGCGACGCGGTCGACGCACGGTACATCGAGCCTGGCGAGGTTGCCGAGCATGTCGTATTCGCGCTGCGCCATCTCGGCTGTGGTCTCCTTGACGGCGACGACCCGGCCAGACAGATCGGCGAACCGAACCAGATGCCTGGAGAGACCTTTCGGCAGCGAGACGATGCGCTCGGAGGGCCATTTCGCGAGCGGCGTCGACCAGGGCAGGGACAGCAGCTCAGGGTTGACCTTGCTGGCGGTGATGCGCAGTGCGTCCTGCATGTGGCTCCCGGGGAAACGACACGGCGCGGGTGACCCGAAGGTCAGCCCGCGCCGTGTGCGATGGAACTTACGAGGCCGAGACGACCGGCTTGTCGTTCAGACGCAGACCGGACTCGATGTCGAACGCGTGGACGTGGCCAGCGGATGCTGCGAGCGTGACCGTCTCGCCGGCGTTCGGGTGGCTGCGGCCGTCGACGCGAGCGACCAGGTCGGTGCGCTTACCGTTGATCTCGGTGTGACCGTAGAGGTAACCGTCAGCACCGAGCTCCTCGACGAGGTCCACCGTGACCGAGAGGCCCTTGCCGTCGGCGGGGCCGACGACGATGTCCTCGGGGCGGACGCCCACCGTGACCTGGCTGCCGTTCGCGCGACCGACCGTGTCGCGGTCGAGCGGGACGACCTCGGACCCGAAGCGGACTCCGCCTTCGGCGAGGTCTGCCGAGAAGAGGTTCATGGCGGGCGAGCCGATGAATCCGGCGACGAACACGTTCTCCGGCTTCTCGTACAGGTCGCGCGGCGTGCCGACCTGCTGCAGGAGACCGTCCTTGAGGACGGCGATGCGGTCACCCATGGTGAGCGCCTCGGTCTGGTCGTGCGTGACGTAGACCGTGGTGACGCCGAGGCGACGCTGCAGCGATGCGATCTGCGTGCGCGTCTGCACGCGGAGCTTCGCGTCGAGGTTCGACAGCGGCTCGTCCATGAGGAACACCTGCGGCTGGCGGACGATCGCGCGACCCATCGCGACGCGCTGACGCTGACCACCGGAGAGCGCCTTCGGCTTGCGGGTCAGGTACTCCTCGAGGTCGAGGAGCTTGGCGGCCTCGAGAACGCGCGCTGCGCGCTCTTCCTTGTTGACGCCGGCGATCTTCAGGGCGAAGCCCATGTTCTCAGCGACTGTCATGTGCGGGTAGAGCGCGTAGTTCTGGAAGACCATCGCGATGTCGCGGTCCTTCGGCGGCACGTCGGTGACGTCGCGGTCACCGATCAGGATGCGGCCGTCGTTGACCTCTTCGAGGCCGGCGAGCATGCGAAGCGAAGTGGACTTACCGCAGCCGGAAGGGCCGACGAGGACGAGGAACTCGCCATCTGCGACCTCGAGGTCGAGCTTGTCGACTGCCGGGCGGGTGCCGCCGGGGTAAAGACGCGTCGCCGCATCGAAAGTGACAGATGCCATTGTTTTCTCCTTCACCGGCAGGTACGTGCCGGACGATCCGTTGTGATGGATGCGGTGGGTATGAGCCACCGTGGCCCGCCATCGGGCCGAGTCAAGTATGGCACGGGGCGGCCGCACCTGGGTATTTCCCAGCCTGACTGGTTAACATCGAATGCGGTCCTGCTTGTGAAGAGGACGCCGGGGAGCCCGTCCCCATCAAGACTTTCAAGAGGAACGATGTCGAGCGACGAAACGCCGAACGTCCCCACCCCTCGCAATTCGCGTGAGGCGGTACGGGAGAAGGCACAGAAGGTGCACGCCAAGCAGTCGAGGGCGCGCATCATGCGACGGATCATCGTCGGCGCTGTCGCCATCGTCGCGGTCGCGGCGATCGGCACCGCCGTGGCCATGGCTGTCACGTCTTCGGTCTCGAAGCCGACGCTGAGCCCGACTGGGATGGATGCCGACGGCATCGTCGTGAACACGGCCCCCAGTGTCGGCGCCGACGACGTGCCCGAGACGCCAACCCCGGAAGAGACCGAGGGTGGTGGCGCAGGAGAGACCGCCGAACCGACACCGGAACCCACGGAATCGCCGGCCGCCGTCGACGTGCACATCTACGTCGACTACCTCTCACCCGGCGCAGGCGACTTCGAGCGGGCGAACGCACGTCAGCTCGCCGGATGGATAAACGAGGACGCGGTCACGGTCACCTATCACCCGGTGTCGATGCTCACCGCCAGTTCCAACGGGACGAAGTACTCGCTGCGCTCGGCGGCAGCAGCTGCCTGCGTCGCGACGCACTCTCCGGCACAGTTCTACCCGTTCAACCACGAACTGCTCGTCGACCAGCCTGAGATGGACACCGACGGCCGCTCGGACGTCGAACTCGCCGATCTGGCGATCGCGGTCGGCGTCGACGACGCCAAGGTCGTGCGCAACTGCATCGAGAACGGCGACTACGCCTCCTGGGCCAAGGAAGCGACGTCTCGTGCACTCGAGGGCCCGCTCGTCGGTTCAGAGGACCTCGTGCTGACCAGCGCCCCGATGGTCGTCGTGAACGGCGAGGCCTACGTCGGCTCGCTGAAGGACCCTGTCGAGTTCGCGCAGTTCGTGCTCACAGTGGCCAGCGACACGGAAGATTCCTCGTCACCGACGCCCACACCCACCGCGTCTGAGACCCCGGCAGCCTAGGCCGGTTCAGAGACGTGCTCCGGTCTCGCTAAACTGGACACGTTCGCCGACTTAGCTCAGCTGGTAGAGCACCTGTCTTGTAAACAGGATGTCACGGGTTCGAATCCCGTAGTCGGCTCCGAAAGAATGACACCGTTCCCGCCTCAGCACTCTTGCGTTGTGCCAGGATCGTGGCCATGGACTACACGCATCTCGGTCGCACCGGCACGTCGGTTTCACGGATCGTCCTCGGCACCATGAACTTCGGTGACCGCACCTCGGAAGAGGATGCGTTCGCGATCATGGACCGCGCCCTTGAGCTGGGGGTGAACTTCTTCGACACGGCGAACGCCTATGGGGGCTCCGCAGGGCGAGGCGCCACCGAGGAGATCATCGGGCGATGGTTCGCGGCCCGACCCGGCGTGCGCGATGACATCGTGCTCGCCACGAAGGTGCATTCACCGATGGTCAGCCCCACCGATGATGGCGACGTCGTCAACGCGCGTGGTGCGTCAGCGTGGCAGGTCCGCCGAGAAGCAGCCGCCTCGTTGCGCCGGCTGCAGACCGACCGGATCGACCTCTACCAGTTCCACCACATCGACCGCCACATCTCCTGGCAAGAGCTGTGGCAGGCGATGGAGGTGCTGGTGGCTCGAGGCGAAGTCGTCTATACCGGCAGCTCGAACTTCGCGGCGTGGAACATCGCTCAGGCCAACGAGATCGCGCAGCAGCGTCATTTCCTGGGTCTCGTGAGTGAGCAGTCCCTCTACAACCTCACTCAGCGTTCGATCGAGCTCGAGGTCATCCCCGCAGCGCAGAGCTACGGACTCGGCATCCTGCCCTGGTCGCCGCTTGCCGGCGGCCTGCTGAGCGGCGGATCGTCGGATGCGAACGCCCGCTCCAACGCGGATCGGGTGGCCTCCGCACGCGAGAAGCGTCGAGAACAGCTCGACGCGTACGAGCTCTTCGCGCAGGAGCGCGGGTGGACGCCTTCTGCACTGGGCCTTGCCTGGTTGCTGCACCAGCCAGGCGTCACCGGGCCCATCATCGGCCCACGCACTGTCGCTCAGCTCGAGTCGGCGGTGTCCGCATTGGAGATCACGCTCAGCGTGGACGACCTCCAGGGCCTCGACGAGATCTTCCCGGGCCCCGGTGGGCAAGCGCCAGAGGCATACGCCTGGTAGAGGCGGAAAGCTCCGGGAGTGAGCGCGATCGGCTACCGCGCGCTGTTCGGCTTCCGTCCGCGCCTCGGGCGATTGTTCCACGCCTCGACCGCCTCCGGGGTGAGGTCGTCACGATCCCACAGGTAGCCCGAGACGTTCCCGATCGGGTCGATGAACGAGTCGCTCGCGGATGACGCGTCACCGGAGTCACGGCGGCGCATCGTCTGGCGCAGCGACACCGGTGTCACGCCGAGCAGCTCTGCGACTTCGTCGATCGTCGCATAGCGTGCGGCGAAGCGCGGCTCTGCTGTCGCGTCGCGCAGGGCACGAGGGCGGGAGCCGCCCGGTTCAGATCCCATGGGAACTCCTCCTTGTGTGAAGCCTCACGATAGCTGAGGTCCGCCCCGCCGCGGATAGCATGACCGCATGGACGACGCCCTCACGCGCCTGGATCTGGCGGGCACGCACAACTTCCGCGAGGTCGCTCCTGGCGTGTTGACACCCGGCACGCTGTATCGCTCCGACGCGCTGCACCGGCTCACCCGTGAGGGGCGCAGGAAGCTGCGGCAACTCGGCATCCGACAGGTCATCGACCTGCGCTCGGCGTTCGACCGGCGAATCGGAGGCCGCGACCGGCTGCGTGGCACGGGTGCGACGCGGGTGTCGGTGCCCATCGATGGTGCTCCGCGCACGTTCGATCCCCGCACCCTGACCTTGCAGACGGTGTACGAGACGGTGCTCACCCGTCATCAGGGCGACCTCGGACGCATCATCCGGACAGTCGCGTCGACGGATGCGCCCGTCCTGGTCCACTGCACGGCAGGCAAGGATCGCACCGGTCTCGTAGTGGCGCTCATCCTTACGGCGCTCGACATCGACCGCGACATCATCCTGACCGATTACGCGGCAACGGCAGCGAACCTGTCGGGGGAGTGGACAGAGCGGATGCTGCGCAAGATGCGACGCTTCCGCGTGCCGATCACGGACAACCTGGTGGAGGTGCTGGCAGGATCCCCTGTCACGGCGTTGAGCGGCGCATTCGACTGGCTCGACCGTGAGCACGGCGGCGCCCTGGCCTATCTGCAGAAGGCCGGTGTCGACGAACGCGTGCGCGATCGGCTGCGAAAAAAGCTCATCCACGTCTCCGAATGACATGCGGCATGCCCGACTACGGGCGCGGCGAGACCGTGATCCGTTCTGCCAGCTGACCCGAGGCGAGGATCGCCTCGTCGATCAGCTCTCGACTTGGCGGCCCGGTCAACCACTCCTGGCTCAGTCCTGGCGGGATCAGCACCGGCATCCGGTCATGGAATTCTTTGAGGTGCTCCGCGGCCGGCGCCATCACGATCGAATAGCACGTGATCCACTCTCCCTCCGGCGTACGACCGCGCTGCGTCACGGCAGCCATGCCGAAGAGCGCCTGGTTGTCGAGGGCGAACTCGTGCCAGACCCTGGCGGGCTTCTGCATCTCATACCACCCGGTCGATGGCACGATCGCGCGGGTCTTCAGACCACCCGGACGCTCCTGCAGGCGTTCGGAGCGAGTGTTGATCGAGGGGAACTTCGCCGGTTCGCCGTTCACGAGGTAACCCCACCACGCCGGCTCGAGCACAGTGCCTTCGCCCTCCGGCACCAGCAGCGGATTCAGGTTGCGCAGGTTCTTGCCGGTAGGACGCAGCGTCTCGCCCGCGTTCTTCTCGGCCCAGCTCCGCAGGCCCTCGATGACATCCGCGTCCGCCGTGGCAAGCAGCTCGGCGTCAGTGAAACGGGGATCCAATCCATAGCTCGCGCACATGCCGCAAGAGTAGCGCCGACCTGTGACTTCGGGCACGGGTGGCTGCTCGGGTAGTGTGCTCAGGTGACCGCGACCCTTCCCGCGCCGGTGGCGCTCGGCGGCGCTGTCGCGATCGGCGCCATGACGGCGGTCCAAGCGCGCATCAACGGCGTGCTCGGCGTGCGCATCGATGATGGCATCGTCGCCGGACTCGTCTCCTTCGCGGCCGGGCTGGTCGTCCTGATCGTCGTCACGATCGCCCTGCCGTCGGCTCGTGCTGGTGCCGGACGCCTCTGGCGCGGCGTCCGCTCTCGCACCATTCCGACGTGGATGCTGCTGGGCGGCGCCTGCGGAGCGCTCACGGTCTCGACGCAGGGCGTGACCGCGGGTGTACTCGGGGTCTCGCTGTTCACGGTCGGCGTCGTCGCAGGCCAGACCGTGCACGGACTGGTGCTCGACCGGATCGGCTTCGGGCCCGCCGGAGTCGTCGCGGTGACACCGGGGCGCGTGCTCGGCGGCGCCTTCGCTCTCGCCGCTGTGGGGATCTCACTCAGCGGTGACGTCATCGCGAGCACGCCGCTGTGGCTCCTGCTGCTGCCTTTCGCGGCAGGCGTCGGCATCGCGTGGCAGGCGGCCGCGAACGGACGCCTCGCCCAGCGAGTGAGCTCACCCATGACGGCGACGTTGATGAGTTTCCTCACCGGGACCGCCGTGCTGATCGTCGCGGCCTCCATCAGCGTCGCGGTGCGCGGCATGCCCGAGTCATTGCCGGCAGAGCCATGGCTGTACCTCGGCGGATTGCTCGGCTTCGCGTACATCCTGCTGGGTGCGGCGATCGTCGCGCACACCGGGGTTCTGCTGCTCGGGCTCGGTTCCGTGCTCGGACAGTTGACGACCTCGGTGGCCATCGATCTGCTGTGGCCGCCGGCATCCGGCCCCGCGCCCTGGCAGTTGGCACTGATGGTCAGCGTCGCCGTGGCCTCTGTCGTGGTGGCGCTGCCCTGGCGCCGACGGCGACGCTGACTACTTCGTCTTCTTCGTCTTCTTGGTCTTCGCAGGCATCCGCGTCAGCATCGCTCTGGCATCGACGCTCTTGCGACGCCCCGGCTTCTTGCCGGCCGGTTTGCCGCCGACGTAAAGCCAGCCGAGCAGTTCCTCGTCCTTCTTCAGGCCGTGTGCCTTCGCGACCGCCTTGGAACGCGTGTACTCGCCGGTGCGCCAGAGCACACCCCAGCCGGCCTCGTCGAGCAGAAGGCTCAGCGTGTGCGCGACACCGGAGGCGACGGCCTCCTGCTCCCAGCGCGGCACCTTGTCGCTCTTGCGGAAACTCGCGACCACGGCGATGAGCAGAGGCGCGCGCAACGGCTTGGACGACGGCTCCTTGTCGCCCTGGGCCTTGGCCATCGCCTTGCCGAGTGTGATGCGATCATCACCGCGCAGCTCGATCAGACGCCACGGACGCAGCGATGAGTGGTCGGCGACGCGTCCAGCGGCGGCGACCAGCGGCAGCAGCTCTTCACGCGTCGGGGCGACCTCGGTGACCTTCGACCAGGAATGCCGCGCCCTCACGGCATCGAGTGCGCTCACGCCTCGGCGTCGCCGGGGGTGAAGTTCAGGGCGAGAGAGTTCATGCAGTAGCGGTCTCCCGTCGGGGTGCCGAACCCGTCCGGGAACACGTGGCCGAGGTGGGAGCCGCAGTTCGCGCAGCGCACCTCGGTGCGCTGCATGCCCAGCGTGTTGTCCTCGATGAGCTGCACCGCGTCGGGGCGGATCGACTCGTAGAAGCTCGGCCACCCGCATCCGGAGTCGAACTTCGTCCCGCTCTTGAACAGCTCGACACCGCACGCGCCGCATGTGTAGAGACCGGCGCGCTCCTCGTCGAGAAGTTCACCGGTCCACGCGCGCTCGGTGGCGGACTGGCGCAGCACTGCATACTGCTCCTCGCCGAGTTCGGCGCGCCACTCGTCTTCGGTCTTCTTCACGCTGTAGTCCATGGTGCCTCCTGAGTCCCTTCCATTCTGCCCCTCCCAGGAGGTCACGGCGTCGCAGGCGGGTCAGTTCTCGCGCGAGAATGAGGGCATGACGGATGCTGTGCGCGAACGCTACGGACGTTTCGCCAGGCAGGAGGCGCCAGGACGCTCGGTGCTCTACGAGGAATGGGCGATCGGTGTCGAGCGCGATGCCGCCGTGCAGGCGGTGCTCGCGCGCATCCCCGCGACGCACCGGCAGCCGCCCCTCGTCTTCGCTGTGACCCGGATGCTCGGTGCTCCACTTGCGGGCTTCGATCAGTGGCGCAGTTTCCTTCTCGCGCACGCCGACGAGGTCGTGGCCGAGTGCACTGTCCGCCGCTTGCAGACCAACGAACCGCTGCGGCTCGCACCGCTGCTGCCTGTGCTCTCAGAGATCGATGGCCCCATCGCGCTACTGGAGATCGGAGCATCCGCTGGCCTGTGTCTGTATCCCGACCGCTATTCGTATCGTTTCGTCGACGAGGGCGGCGCGCTGCGCGCGGCACTCGACCCGGATGACGGACCGTCGGAGGTCGTGCTGACGAGCGAGGTGCGAGGCAGGATTCCACGACTCAGGATGCCGCAGGTCGTCTGGCGAGCCGGCATCGACCTTGATCCGCTCGACGCGCGGGATCCGGGCGACCGAGCCTGGCTGCGGGGTCTCGTCTGGCCCGGGGAAGCGGGGAGGGAGGATCGCATCATGACCGCTCTCGATGTGGCCGCCGCTGACCCGCCGCTGCTCGTGCGCGGTGACGCCGGTGCGCGGCTCGCATCGGTCGCGGCATCCGCACCCCGCGACGCGACTCTCGTGATCACGACGCCTGGAGTGCTCGCCCACATCCCGTGGGCAGCACGGCAGGCTCTCATCGCGCAGGTGCAGGCACTGCCTGCCCGGTGGATCACGATCGACTCCCCGTCGCTGCACGAGGCATGGCGTCCACCGGTGGATGCCGAGACCTGGCCGTCGTTCGTGGTCGCGCTCGATGGCGGGGTACGTGCGGCTGCCGACCCATTGGGGCAATGGTGGGAGTGGCGCACCGCCGCGGGCGACCTTCGCGCTTAGCCTGGACGCATGCTCGGAGACCTCACCGATCGCGACCGCGCGATCCTCACGCTCGAGGCGCGTTGGCCGCGCCACGGCGGGGCGAAGGAAGAAGCGATCCGCAGCACCCTCGGCATGAGCCCCGCGCGCTATTACCAGTTGCTCGGCCGCCTCATCGACACCGAGCAGGCGCTGGAGCACGATCCGCTGCTCGTGCGTCGCCTCCGGCGGCTTCGTGAGAGCAGGACCGCTCAGCGGGTGTCCAGGATGCGCGGATTCGCCGGCTGAAGCCTCGGCGCGCATCGGCTGTGAGTGGATTCTCGGCGACGGGCAGATAGCATCGTCGGGTGTCCAAGTCCGTGAGAGATCGATTCGATGATGTTGCCCATGCCTCCGGACGTGTGGGAGCGCATCGCGCTGAAGCTCCGGGGATGAACGGCTGGGCCGTGCTGCTGTGGTCGTTCGTCGCGGCGCTCGTCCTGATCGTCGTCGGCATCTTCGTCGCCCTCGTGCTGATGGGCCGCATCAACCTGTTCCCATCGGCGGAGCCGAGCATCGCGCCGACCCCCGAGGTCACTGGCGTCGTCGACACGAGCTACACCGTGCTCGTGCTCAACGCCACCGGCGAGGACGGCCTTGACGTGCAGATGCGGGAGACCATCGTCAACAACGGCTGGGACGCTGATTCGGTCAGCTATGGACCGGCCGGTGAGCAGGGCTTCGCGGACACGACCGTCTACTACGTCTCCGAAGCGGATGAGCTGGCCGCGATCGGCCTCGCGGACGTCATCGGCGGCGCGGAGGTCGCGCAGAACGATTTCTACGCAGACCCGAACGATCCTGAACAGAAGCAGCTCGTGATCGTCATCGGGGCCGATCGTTCGACGGCGGCGCCCGACGATGCAGAGACTCCCTCGGAATAGACGTCGCTCGCGGCTTGCACTCGATGGGGTCGAGTGCCAGAATGGGCGTTAGCACTCGCATACCCTGAGTGCTAATCAGAACGTCTACGTCCAGGAGGGACGACAAAACTCATGGCAAAGATCATCGCTTTCGATGAGGAGGCCCGCCGCGGCCTCGAGCGTGGCTTGAACATCCTCGCCGACGCTGTCAAGGTGACCCTCGGCCCGCGCGGTCGCAACGTCGTGCTCGAGAAGAAGTGGGGCGCCCCCACGATCACGAACGACGGTGTGTCGATCGCCAAGGAGATCGAGCTGGACGACCCGTACGAGAAGATCGGCGCGGAGCTCGTCAAGGAGGTCGCCAAGAAGACCGACGACGTCGCAGGTGACGGAACCACCACCGCGACCGTCCTCGCCCAGGCGCTCGTTCGCGAGGGCCTGCGCAACGTCGCAGCCGGCGCCGACCCGATCTCGCTCAAGCGCGGCATCGAGAAGGCCGTCGCCGCCATCACCGCGGAGCTGCTCGCCAGCGCCAAGGAGATCGACTCCAAGGAGCAGATCGCCGCTACGGCATCCATCTCCGCCGCCGACACCGAGATCGGCGAGCTCATCGCCGAGGCGATCGACAAGGTCGGCAAGGAAGGCGTCGTCACCGTCGAGGAGTCGCAGACCTTCGGCACCGAGCTCGAGCTCACCGAGGGCATGCGCTTCGACAAGGGCTACCTGAACCCGTACTTCGTGACGGATGCAGACCGCCAGGAGGCCGTGTTCGAGGAGCCCTACATCCTCATCGCGAACTCGAAGATCTCGAACATCAAGGATCTTCTCCCCGTCGTCGACAAGGTGATCCAGGACGGCAAGGAGCTCGTCATCATCGCCGAGGACGTCGAGGGCGAGGCTCTTGCGACTCTCGTGCTGAACAAGATCCGCGGCATCTTCAAGTCGGCTGCCGTCAAGGCTCCCGGCTTCGGCGACCGTCGTAAGGCTCAGCTGCAGGACATCGCGATCCTCACCGGTGGTCAGGTCATCACCGAAGAGGTCGGCCTCAAGCTCGAGAACACCACGCTCGACCTCCTGGGCCGTGCGCGCAAGGTCATCATCACCAAGGACGAGACCACCATCGTCGAGGGTGCTGGCGAGACCGACCAGATCGAGGGTCGCGTGACGCAGATCCGCCGCGAGATCGAGAACACCGACAGCGACTACGACCGCGAGAAGCTCCAGGAGCGTCTCGCCAAGCTCGCCGGCGGCGTTGCCGTCATCAAGGCGGGTGCAGCGACCGAGGTCGAGCTCAAGGAGCGCAAGCACCGCATCGAGGACGCCGTTCGCAACGCGAAGGCAGCCGTCGAAGAGGGCATCGTCCCCGGTGGTGGAGTCGCACTCATCCAGGCCGGCACGAAGGCTCTCGACGCTCTTGAGCTCACGGGTGACGAGGCGACCGGTGCGAACATCGTTCGCGTCGCCATCTCGGCTCCGCTCAAGCAGATCGCGCTCAACGCCGGTCTCGAGCCCGGTGTCGTCGCTCACAAGGTCTCCGAGCTGACCAGCGGTCACGGCCTCAACGCCGCGACCGGTGAGTACGTGGAGATGTTCGCGGCCGGCATCATCGACCCGGCCAAGGTCACGCGCTCGGCTCTGCAGAACGCAGCCTCGATCGCTGGCCTCTTCCTCACCACTGAGGTCGTCGTCGCCGACAAGCCCGAGAAGGCCGCTGCTCCGGCAGGCGACCCGACGGGTGGCATGGACTTCTGAGTCCACGACGCTGACAGAAACGCCCCGGCCTCGGCCGGGGCGTTTCTGCGTTCCGTGGGGGGTGACGGAACAGGCTCTGCGTCAGCGGAACAGACTGGCCGAGTACTGATCTGCATCCGAGTACTGCGTCGCAGCGGAGCCGAGGGCTGCGCTGATCGATTCCAGCACCTGCTCGACGTGCAGTTGCGCGGCGCTCCATTGGTCGCTGCACCCCTGGAATGCGACCGATGCGGTGCCGGTCCAGGACGACTGCAGTTGAGTGAGCTGCGCCTTCAACGCGAGCGATTCGCTGCGCAGCCTCTCCATGGTTGCTCGGGTGGCACCTGTGGCGGCGAAGACCGCTTCGGTGTCGACGGTGTAGACGGACATGGGAACTCCTCTCATCGGAGCTCTGACGATACGAGCGCGTCTGCGTCCACGGATGCCGCGAAACGGCATCCGTGGATGACTTCGCCGATCTCCCGAATATGCAGGAGGGGTCAGAGCGAGTCGAGATCGAGATGCTCGATCGGCTGCGTGTCCTCCAGCAGATGCTCCGGGGTGGCGTGCGCCGGCGCGAGGGGGAGCGTCACCGTGAACGTCGCGCCGCCGCCGGGGGTCTCATCCACCCGCACCGTGCCGTGCAGCGCGGACACGATCGATGCGACGATCGCCAGACCGAGCCCTGATCCGCCGGTCTCCCGCGCGCGCGAGGTGTCCGCCCGCCAGAACCGCTCGAAGATCTGCTCGCGGATCTGCGGCGGGATGCCGTCGCCATGATCGACGATCGAGATGCTACCGGTGCCGGCAGAGCGATCGGAGTCGACGACGAGCTCGATCGGGCTGTCCTCGCTGGAGAACCGGCGGGCGTTGCCCAGCAGGTTCGCAACTACCTGACGCACTTTGTTCTCTTCGCCGAGGACGATCGGCGGCGTGCGCACTGGCGTGTCCTGAGCCTCGGTGAAGTCGATCTCCGGCCGCCCGGTCTCGGTGTTCCGCGATCGACGACGCAGCCGTGCGAGAGCCCCGGTACGGTTCCTGCCGGTCGTCGGGGTGCTCGTCGTGTCCGGATCCGGAGGCTGCGGGCGCTGGGGGGCGCTGGTGACCGCATCGGCCGTCCTGTCGACGACGGTGATGGTGCGACCTGGAGCGGCAGCGCGCACATCGAGTGCGGCGTCCCTGGCGACGGGTCGCAGGTCGAGCGGCGCGATCTCCGGTTCGCGTTCCTCGTCGAGGCGGGCGAGCGCGAGCAGGTCCTCCACGAGCACACCCATCCGGATCGCCTCCTTCTCGATGCGCTCCATGGCCCTTGCCGTGTCCTCCTCACCGCGGATGGCGCCCATCCGATAGAGCTC
The DNA here is from genome assembly GCF_049896145.1 of Microbacterium sp. TWP3-1-2b2. Classification (NCBI taxonomy): domain Bacteria; kingdom Bacillati; phylum Actinomycetota; class Actinomycetes; order Micrococcales; family Microbacteriaceae; genus Microbacterium; species Microbacterium sp. TWP3-1-2b2. Next base: position 109,028 of record NZ_JAFCTS010000001.1, read on the forward strand.
TGCATAGCCGCGGACGCTCACGAGGGGGGTACGCAGCTCGTGGCTCGCATCGCCGATGAAGCGGCGCATGTGCTGGACGGTGCGATCTCGCTGGGCGATGGACTGGTCTATGCGCTCGAGCATGGTGTTGATCGCGAAATTGAGGCGTCCGACCTCGGTGGTGGGCTCGAGGTCCGTGAGTCGCTGACTGAAATCGCCGGAGGCGATCAGCATGGCGGTGGATTCCACCTGGCTGAGGCGACGGAACGTGAGGGTGACGAGGCCGCGGATCAACAGTGCCGCGATCAGGATCGTCACCAGGGCGACCGTCGTGTACACACCGAAGTAGGTGGCGATGATGCGATCGGCCTCTTCGAGGGGGAGGGCGACGTACTGCACGTACAGCGTGCCGCTGGGACCGTCACTGACCACGACCGAGCCGTGGAAGGCGCTGCCGTCCTCGCCCTGCAGCGGGATGGCCTTCACCTCTTCCAGGGCGTGGGCCTGCGCGATCGTCATCGTCTCCGGGAACTCCGGAGCCGTGGCATCAGTCCCGCCACCGGCCTCGGCGAGCAGTGTGCCGTCGGCGGCGTACACCGCGAAGAAGTACTCGGATGAGCGGGGGGCGTTCTCCGAGGGGGAGAGCTCGAGGTTGCCGTCGACCACATCCATGTCGAACCAGCGACTGGTCAGGTCGCTCGTCACGAGAGACGGAAGCTGCGCGTCGATGTTGTCGATCAGGGAGTTGCGCAGAAGCGGGACGGTGCCGATCCCGGCGACGACGAGGCCCAGTGCGAGCACGGCGACGGTGACGCCGGTGACCTTCGCGCGAAGACTGATCCGCCGCCACCAGCCGGTGACGGCGTCAGGCTGGTGCCCCATGCGGCTCCCCTTCGAGGGTTATTTCCCCACCTTCAGCATGTAGCCGAAGCCGCGCTTGGTCTGGATGACGGACTCTTCCGTGTGCGGGTCGATCTTGCGACGCAGGTACGAGATGTAGCTCTCCACGATGCCCGCATCGCCGTTGAAGTCGTACTCCCAGACGTGGTCGAGGATCTGTGCCTTCGACAGGACACGGTTCGGGTTCAGCATGAGGTAGCGCAGCAGCTTGAACTCGGTCGGGCTGAGTTCGATCGGCTCCTTGCCGACGAACACATCGTGAGTGTCCTGATCCATCGACAGTTCGCCGGCGCGGATGATCGACTCCTCGTCGGCCTGCATGGTGCGGCGGAGGATGGCCTGGGCGCGGGCGACGATCTCATCGAGCGCGAACGGCTTGGTGACATAGTCGTCGCCACCGGCGTTGAGGCCCTCGATCTTGTCCTGCGTGTCGTCCTTCGCTGTGAGGAACAGGATCGGTGCGGTGAAACCCGCGCCGCGGAGGCGCTTGGTCACACTGAACCCGTTCATGTCGGGCAGCATCACATCGAGGATGATGAGGTCGGGTTCCTCCTCGAGCACTGCGGAGATCGTTGCGGCGCCGTTGGCGACCGTCTTCACCTGAAATCCGGCGAAGCTGAGACCCGTGGAAAGCAGGTCGCGGATGTTCGGCTCGTCGTCGACGACCAGGATGCGCGCATCAGTCATGTCCCCATTATGGTGACTTCGCTGATGCAGTGGCTGATCATTTGCCGGAGCGGCGGTTCACGAGGCTGGCCCGTGCACCGCCGCGGCGACGGCGACGGTGATGGATGCTTCGACCGGAGCATCCGGATCGACGGTGATCCTGTGCAGCAGGAGGCCGTCGCACGCGGCCATGAGCAGCGGTGCGCGTTCGCCCGCCTCTTGCCCGCCGATGGCCGAGAGCAGCGAGCGCGTCCACTCCTCGAAGATCCGGCGCTGGCGACGCAAAGGCGCCACGGTTTCGTCGTCGACGGCCTCGAGGAAGAGTGCGTACCGGGCGCGGGTGCGAGCTGCTCTGGGACCGGACTCGATCTCCATCATCTGCGTGAGCATGTCCGTCAGACCCTGCTCCGTGGTGATCGGCCCGGGGAAGCCGCCCTCGGCGCGCTCGCTCTCGGCTATCCAATCGATCACTCCGGCCAGCAGAGCGGCGCGCGTGCGGAAATGGTTGGAGGTGGAGCCGGGCGGGAGAGACGCCGCGGCATCCACTCGCCCATGCGTGAGCGCGCGGATCCCCTCCGTGCCGATGAGGATCACGGCGGCATCCAGGGCGCGATGTCTGGTGCTGCTCATGACCCGAGCGTAGGCCACTACATTTCTAGTGGCAAATATACTATGAACGTAGTAAAGTCGGAACAGGGCCGAGTCGACCCGGAAAAACAGCGACTTGGAGGTCTCCTCATGGACACACCGGCATCCCCGCAGGAATCGCTTCGAGGGGCCTGGTCGCCACCGCTTCCCGAGGCCGATGGCTTCGAGCACGCGATGATCGAGACTCCGGGTCTGCGTACGCATGTCGCGTCCATCGGGCACGGGGATCCGGTGGTGATGCTGCATGGTTTCCCGGAGCACTGGTGGCAGTGGCGAGTGATCGCGCCGGCGATCGCCGCGCACGGGTATCGTGTGATCTGCCCTGACTTGCGCGGCTCGGGCTGGACGGAGGCGGCGGATCCGCGATTCGGCCCCGAGTCGCAGGTCGACGACATCGAGGTCGTGCTCGACGTGCTCGGCGTCCAGCGGGCGCACTTCGTCTGTCACGACATGGGTGCGATCTCCGGGATGCAACTCTCCTATCGGCACCCGGAGCGGGTGCGGACGATGGTCACACTCGCGGTGCCTCCGGGGTTCATGGAGTTCTCGCCGAAGGTGATGCGCGCCTTCGAGCACATGCCCAAGCTGTTGATGCATCGCCCTGGCCGATCACTGCGCTACCTCTTCAGCCCGCGCTACATGGCCCGGCCGCTGTCGGAGCAGGCGATCGAGGCGTACCTGCGGCCGCACCAGCGGCCCGAGCTCGAGCAGGCCGTGCGGGCGTTGTACCGCGGCATGGTCATGGCTGTCTCGTTCCGTCTGGTGGGCGGGGTGTACAAGCGAATGCGGCTGCATCCCTCGACGCTCGTCGTGTTCGGACGCAGCGATTGGCCGTTCACCGAGGACACGGTGCGCCGTGTCTGCCGATATCACGAGAAGCACGCAGATCGCTTCGAGCTCGCTTTCGTCGACGACGCAGCGCACTTCATCACCGACGATGCGCCGGATGCCGTCACCGCGCTCGCGCTGGACTGGTTCGCCCGCGAGGGGTGAGACGGCTCAGGCGGCAGTGAGCGCGTCCGCGTCGAGGATCGTGTAGCTGTAGCCCTGCTCGGCGAGGAAGCGCTGACGGTTCTGCGCGTAGTCCTGATCGACGGTGTCACGGGCGATCAGCGTGTAGAAGCTGGCCGTGTGACCGGACTCCTTCGGGCGCAGGAGCCTGCCGAGGCGCTGGGCCTCTTCCTGGCGGGACCCGAACGAACCCGACACCTGGATCGCCACTGATGCCTCCGGCAGGTCGATCGAGAAGTTCGCGACCTTCGACACGACGAGCAGCTCGATCTCGCCCTCGCGGAACTGGCGGTACAGCTCTTCGCGCTCGTCCACGGGCGTCGCTCCCGTGATCTGCGGAGCGTTCAGCGCATCTGAGAGCGTCTCTAGCTGGTCGAGGTACTGGCCGATCACGAGGATGCGTTCGCCCGGATGCTTCGCGATGAGTTCGCGCACCGCGTCGATCTTCGCCGGAGCGGATGCCGCGAGCCGATACCTCTCGTCATCGGTCGCCGCTGCGTACTCGAGGCGGTCGTACGCGGGCAGGTCGACGCGCACCTCGTAGCAGGCGGCAGGGGAGATGAAGCCCTGGGCCTCGATCTGCTTCCACGGCGCGTCGAACCGCTTGGGGCCGATCAGGCTGAACACGTCGCCCTCCCTGCCGTCCTCGCGGACGAGGGTCGCAGTGAGGCCGATGCGCCGGCGTGCCTGGAGATCTGCGGTCAACTTGAACACGGGCGCGGGCAGCAGATGCACCTCGTCATAGATGATGAGGCCCCAGTCCAGTGCATCCAGCAGCGCCAGATGCGCGTATTCGCCCTTCCGCTTCGCCGTCAGGATCTGGTAGGTCGCGATCGTGACCGGCTTGACCTCCTTGACCTGGCCGGAGTACTCGCCGATCTCCTCCGCCGTCAGGCTGGTGCGCTTGAGCAGTTCATCGCGCCACTGCCTGGCGGACACGGTGTTGGTGACCAGGATGAGGGTCGTCGTCTTCGTCGCCGCCATGGCGCCGGCGCCGACGATCGTCTTGCCTGCCCCACACGGCAGCACCACCACGCCGGAGCCGTCCTTCGAGAACGCATTGACGGCGTCCTGCTGGTACGGCCGCACATGCCAGCCGTCCTCGGCGAGATCTATCTCATGCGGCGTTCCCGGCGTGTAACCGGCGAGATCCTCTGCCGGCCAGCCGATCTTCAGCAGCTCCTGCTTGATCTGGCCGCGTGCCCACGCATCGACCGCGTAGCGGTCGGGCGCTGGGTGCCCGATCAGGAGGGGCTGGATGCGCTTGTTGTTCGCGACCTGGGCGAGCACCGCCGGGTCGCTCGCACTCAGGATCAGCACGCCTTCCTCGTCGCGTTCGATCACCAGGCGGCCGTAGCGGTTCACCGTCTCACGCAGATCGACCGATACCGACGGCGGCACGGGGAAGCGCGACCAACGATCGAGGGTCTCCAGCATGTCCTCGGCGGTGTGCCCTGCCGCGCGGGCGTTCCACAGGCCCAACCGAGTGATGCGGTACGTGTGGATGTGCTCCGGCGCGCGCTCCAACTCGGCGAAGATCGCCAATTCGTGGCGGGCGCTCTCGGCATCCGCATGCGCGACTTCGAGCAGGACGGTGCGGTCGCTCTGGACGATCAGTGGGCCATCAGACATAGCTGACCAGTCTACCGCGCTCGGGTGTCACGGGCTCGACGTCGTGGGCGGCGCGAGGGACGGGTCGAACACGCGCGCGGAGCGGATGCTCTTGACCGGGAGAGTGCGCTCCACATCGGCCGCGCGATCGCGGCCACGCAGACGGCCGCCACCGAGTCCGCTGGCCTCCAGTAACAGCTCTCGCGTCGACCCGTCCGGCATGCCGACCACGACGAGCAGTACGGCCTTGGTGCGCACCGCGGCCTCGAGTTCCCGATCGAGCCACGCGGCATCAGCATCCGGCCCCTGATGTGCGCGCAGGCCTGCGATGAGGGCGTCGTACGACGGTGCGGTCGACTGGTCGGCCGCAGGAGCGGGATGACGATCCACGACCTGCGGTTTCCCGTCGGCGCCGACGATCGTCGCGGGGTAGCGTGCATCCGTCAGCGCCCAGTAGACCGTGTCGCGGCCGACCCGGGAGGTGAGCCCCGCAGCATCCCTCGACAACGCGAGTGGACGAAGCGACTGATCGACGCCCATCGCATCGAGCAGCGTGGCATCGTCGCTGGCGACACGCGTGCGCTCGGTCTCCTTGTCGGTGAACACGCGCACGAGTCCGTGTCGCTGGGCGGTCTGCGTGACGAGGTACTCCAGCGGCTGAGGGATACCTGTCAGCGAGAGCTGCTCGAGGAAGTCGAGGATCGAGGATGCCGTCTCGCCGGTCGCCAGGGCATGTGAGACGGACTCGGCGGTGAACCGGTAGGACGAGGCCTGAGCCGCGGACTCACGGGCGGCGATCCCTCGCAATCGCACGTCGAGGGCGGGCGCGAGGGGGCCGGGGGCGATCGCTGAGAGGTCGTTCTGCAGGAATATCCGGTCCACCTCGGCCGGGAGCAATCGCTGCAGAGCGGCGATCTCGGCTCGGTGTCCTTCTCGGATCGGCACCGCCCAGGCCGGTTCGCTGTCGCCGTCGGCGATCAGGCCGAGCAGGCGCGCGCGGTCGCGCAGCATGGCGCAGCGTTCTCGCCAGGATGGGTCCCACGGATGCTGGTGCTCCCACGCCGGCACCGGGAGCCAGCCGCCATCGGCGGTGCGCAGACCGCGGGGGAGTGCCGCACGGAAAGCCTCGCTGAGGCGCATCCATCGTTCGGGCGCAGTGAGCCGCAACCAGCTCTCCCCGATCGGGGTGAGGCGAAGCTGCCGATGAGCGGTGGTGACGAGCCCGGCATTCGCCGCGAGGGCGACGAGCGCGTCCACGATGTCGACGGGAAGGCCGGCATCCGTCAGCCTCCGCTTCTCGCCGGCGGCGAGGTTTCCGCTGGTCAGCAGTGCCAGTGGTGTCTCCCTCGCCATCATGAGCAGATCGGCGAGGGATGCGACGCTGGTGAACGCGCGCTCTGCGGCATGCGCCTCCGCGAGCTCCGATGCGGGCGCAGCTGACTCCGGCGCCAGTGCGGGGGGAACATCCTTGGCGCTCACGGCGTCGATGACCGGTGGGTACGGGGTGCCGTCGGGCCGGAGCAGCGCGAGTGCGATCAGCACCGCCGATCCGTCACTGCGATCTCCGTCGTCGGCGAGGCGGACATCTTCGCGATCGCTGTCTGCCCCTGCGACCGCGCGGTGCAGTGAGATGGCCTCCGGGAGGGTCAGGCGCGGCAGCATCCGCTCGATGGATGCCGTATCGAGGAGTTCCTCCGCCGCGTCGAAGAAGTCGGACCACGACGAATCAGGCCGCACCCCGCGCGCCTCGAAGAGGGCGGACAGCTGCGAATCGCTCGCAGCAGCCAACCACACAGCGAGCGGGCGGGCATGCGTGCTCATGTTCAGGAGCGCTTGGCGGCGCGTCCCTTCCTCACGAAGCTCATCACGAGCAGTGCGATGATCATCGCGAACGCGATCGGCAGGCCATACGGCGGGATCGCGATGACGATCGGCCAGAGACCTTCGGCGAAGGACTCCTGCGTCATGCCGGCCGCGCTGCCGATGATGATCGCGAAGAAGCAGATGACGGAGAGTGCGGCGAGCGTCAATGCCGTGAAGGCAAGGATGCGATCCAGGCGGCGGACGGGAACGTCCGGTCCGGAATTCTGCGTGCTCATTCGTCTCAGCCTAGTCCCTCGAACACCGGTAGGCTGGGGGTGGGCGCGCATGCGCGCGCCTTCTTTCCGCACCATCACACAGCGAGGTACTCCATGCCCACCGGCAAGGTCAGGTTCTACGACGACGAGAAGGGCTTCGGCTTCATCGCCAGCGATGACGGCCAGGACGTCTTCCTCCACGCCTCCGCTCTGCCCGCAGGCGCGACGGTCAAGCAAGGAGCCCGCGTCGAGTTCGGCGTCGCCGACGGCAAACGCGGTCTGCAGGCACTGTCGGTGCGGGTGCTCGAAGCCCCGGTCAGCCTCGCCAAGGCGAAGCGCAAGCCCGCGGACGACATGGCGATCATCATCGAGGACCTCGTCAAGCTTCTCGACGGCATCGGAGGCGATCTGCGTCGCGGTCGTTATCCGGCATCGAGCCACGGACGCAAGATCGCGGCGATGCTGCGCAAGGTTGCTGAGGACCTGGATGCCTGATGCCGACGCACGTCTGATCGGCGCGCACGATCTCGCGCTCGCAGCGCTGCACGAGATCACTCCTGCCTCGACGGTCGGACCAGCCGCAGGGTACATCGTCGAGGACGACGGGTCAGTGTCGTTGCGCTTCGAGAATCGCCTGCCCGGATACCCGGGCTGGTACTGGACGGTGACAGTCGCTCGCGTCGAGGACGCCGAACCGACCGTGCTCGAGGTGGAACTGATGCCGACCGACGGGGCGCTTCTCGCGCCGGAGTGGGTGCCGTGGGCAGAGCGCCTGGCCGAGTATCGCGCGCACCAGGTCGAACTCGCCGAGCAGGCCGCGGCCGATGCGGCCGAGTCCGGGGATCCCGCAGTCGCCGGTACGGGTGCTGACGACGACGACGCTGACGACGACGACGACGCTGACGACGACGACTTCGACGAGGACGTCGATGACGACCTCGACGACGACGATGAGGACGAGGACGGCGATCCGTCAGAGCCGCGCACGCTGCACGCGGGCGACCTCGACGGCGTCGACATCGACGAGCTCGATGAGTCGGCCGATGACGACGATGAGTCTGACGACGACGACGCGGAGTCCGACGAGGAGGAGTGATCCTCCCGCGGTCGGCTGAACCTAGGCCTGGCCGTTCTCCAGGACGAAGTCGATCGAGCGGATGAGCTGGCGCACGTCATCTGGCTCGATCGACACGAACGTCGCCACGCGCAGCTGATTGCGACCCAGCTTTCGGTACGGCTCGGTGTCGACGATGCCGTTGGCGCGCAGCGTCTTGGCGATGCCGGCCGCGTCGATGCTCTCGTCGAAGTCGATCGTGACGACGACGGGGGAGCGGTGCGCCGGGTCGGCGACGAACGGGGTCGCGACGGCGGAGGCTTCTGCCCAGTCGTACAGTGCCTGCGAAGACTCCGCGGTGCGAGCACCCGCCCAGGCGAGCCCGCCGCTCTCATTGATCCACTTCAGCTGGCTTTCGAGCAGATGCAGGGTAGCGATCGCCGGAGTGTTCAGCGTCTGGTTCAGGCGCGAGTTGTCGACCGCGTTCTTCAGGCTGAGGAACTCGGGGATGTAACGATCGGATGCCGCGATCCGCTCGATCCGTTCGATGGCGGCCGGCGACACCGCCGCGAACCAGAGCCCGCCGTCAGAGCCGAGGTTCTTCTGCGGGGCGAAGTAGTACACGTCGGCCTGGCTCACGTCGATGTCGATGCCACCGGCGGCGCTGGTCGCATCGATCACCGTGAGCGCGCCGTCGGCGTCGACCCGCTCGATGGGAGCCGCGACGCCTGTCGAGGTCTCGTTGTGCGGCCACGCGTACACGTCGACGCCGTCGACGATCTCGGCGGCGACAAGCGATCCGGGCTCCGCCTTGCGGACGTCCGGCGCATCGAGCCATGGTGCACCGGCGGCCTTGGCGAACTTGCCGCCGAACTCGCCGAAGGTGAGGTTCTGGCTGCGACGTTCGATGAGGCCGAAGGCTGCGGCATCCCAGAACGCGGTCGACCCGCCGTTTCCGAGCACGATCTCGTACCCGTCGGGAACGCGGAACAGGCTCGCGAATTGTTCGCGAACGCTGCCGACGAGATTCTTGACCGGCGCCTGACGATGCGAGGTACCGAGGATGCTCGCCCCAGAGGTGACCAGCGCCTCAAGCTGCGCTGCGCGCACCTTGGAGGGGCCGCAGCCGAAGCGGCCGTCGACGGGCAGGAGGTCACGGGGAATCTCGATCGCCATGCGTCGATTCTAGGGCCGCGAGTGTGCAGTCGATTCCCCGTGTGACCCGCTCCGCTGCCCACGCGAGAATGTAGGCTTACCTAAGAAGACCCGGAGGGCCTAATGACGGACTTGATCGACACCACGGAGATGTATCTCCGAACCATCCTCGAACTTGAAGAGGAGAACATCGTTCCGCTGCGCGCGCGCATCTCCGAGCGGCTCGGTCACTCCGGACCCACGGTCTCGCAGACGGTCGGCCGGATGGAGCGCGACGGTCTCGTCGTGGTCTCCGAGGACCGGACGCTCGAGCTCACTGACGCCGGCCGCCGCAAGGCCGTCGATGTGATGCGCAAGCACCGTCTGGCAGAGCGGCTGCTCTCGGATGTGATCGGGCTCGACTGGGCTTTCGTGCATGAAGAGGCATGCCGCTGGGAACACGTCATGAGCGAGCAGGTGGAGCGCCGGCTCGTCGAGCTGCTCGGCCACCCAACTGAGTCGCCGTACGGCAACCCGATCCCGGGTCTTGACCAGCTGGGCGATATTCCCGCGCGCACGTTCGACGAGGGCGTGATCGGCCTCGTGAAGAAGCTCAACGCCGCGAACGAGCCGATCGAGGGAACCGTTCGCCGCCTCGCCGAGCCAGCGCAGGTCGACCCTGAGCTGCTCGAGCAGCTCCGCGATGCCGGTGTGGTGCCTGGCGCGCGGGGGAACTATCGCTACAACGAGGGCTACGTGCTGATCCAGATGGACGGCGTGGATGAGGGGCTTGAACTGCCGGTGGAACTCGCTTCGCACATCTTCCTGGTGGGCGAGCCCGCGTGAAGTGCGTGAGCTGATTCGTGCTCTTTCGGGGGATTGCCAGTGTCTCAGGGTGACAGGATCGTTATCTTCCGGTAACCTCGGACAGGTCGTCAGTGAAGAAGCCCGCTGATGGCATTCCCGCGAAGATCGCCTCACCGGCTCGTCCTCTCCGCGGACAATCCGCACAGAATGTCACCGCGCAGGTGGCACGAGTAGCAGAGTGAAGACGAGCCAGCGCACCCGAGCGCCGAGGCACTGGAGGATTCCCTTTTGGCCGCAGACATCGAACCGACCGCGAACACATCTGAAAAGTCTCTGAAGCGAAGTCGTGCTGCTGCACCCCGTGACGTCGCGCGCAAGATGATCAAGCCGATGCGGTCGATCGCCATCTTCGGCGCAGTGGGCGCGCTCGTCGCCGCCGTCGCGTTGCCTGCCTACGCCGCATCCTCGACGCCGGTCGACGCGACAGCCACCCTTCAGCAGATCGCCGCAGAAGACTCGCAGTCTCTCGTCGTGGCATCCGCGGCCACCGCCTCTCCTCTTGATCGTTCGACGTACAGCGCGACGACGCAGGAGGAGATCGACAAGAAGAAGGCCGCCGCGGCCGCGGCAGCGGCAGCCGCCGCCGCATCGAGGGCTGCGGCAGCATCGGCCGCCTCCTCTTCCGGCGGAAGCATCAACGTAGGAAGCTACGCCCTCGTCTCTCCCGGTTCAGGTGAAGTTCGCTACCCGCTTCCTCGCGGTTCGTACACCGAGGGACGCACGACGAGCGGCGGACACGACGGCGCCGACATGCTCGCCCCGGCGGGTACGCCCATCTATGCGGCAGCGGCCGGTGTCGTTCGCGTGTCGTCCGAGAGCTACTACGGATACGGTGTCGCTGTCGTGATCGACCACGTCATCGGCGGCCAGGCCGTCTCGACGACGTACGCGCACATGACCAACGGAACCCGCCAGGTCCAGGCAGGACAGACGGTGGCGGCGGGTCAGCTCATCGGCGCGGTCGGCAGCACAGGCCGATCCACGGCGAACCACCTGCACTTCGAGGTTCATGTCAACGGCAGCATCCTCGAGCCGTATTCCTGGCTCGCTGCGAACGCCGGCTGAGTCCGTCGGCCGGATTCTCGGCGCGACACGGGGCTGAGTGTTCACTCGGCGTTTCGTCATCCGTCGGTGCGATGGGCTAATCTGATCCCGTCGTCGCACGGACGGGAGAAGCCGATGGAACGAATACCGAGCATCCGCACCATGGATGCGCTGGGTCGTTACGTCCTTCGGCATCGCCCGCAGGGATGCACCGATGTTGTCGTGTGCGAAAGGCGCTGTCTCTGAGACGGCGCCTTTTTTCGTCCCTGCGTACGTTCTGCCGTCCGAGTGACGTCGTGTGATTCGAGAGTGCCGGGAAGCCGTCCCGGCGGATCGAGAGGATGACGATGCGCACACTTGTTCTGAACGCCGGGTATGAGCCGCTTGCGGTGGTGTCCTTCAAACGAGCCCTGGTGCTCGTGATGAATCAGAAGGCCACCGTGATCGAACGCGTGGAAGACGATCCCGTCTGGGGTGCGCGCGGGCCGTACGATCGTCCGGCCGTCATCATCCTCCGCAGATACGTGCGCCTGCCGATGAGCAGACGCGTACCTGTCACTCGGCGTGGAGTGCTGCGCCGGGACAATCACCGCTGCGGCTACTGCGGCAAGACCGCATCCACGATCGATCATGTGCTTCCGCGTTCGCGCGGGGGAGCCGACTCCTGGGAGAACCTCGTCGCCTGCTGCCTGCGCTGCAACAACGTCAAGAGCGACCGCACGCCGCAGGAGATGCGATGGGAGCTGCGCTTCGCGCCGCGTCCACCGCACGGAACGGCGTGGACCGTGCGAGGCACAGAGCGCAGCGACCCGTGCTGGGAACCGTATCTCGCGCTGGCCGCGTGACAGCGCGCGCCGGTTCGGGCGGATAGACTTGTCTGGCCAGCCTCTGTAGCTCAATGGAAGAGCAGTTGCGTCCTAAGCAAACGGTTGGGGGTTCGAGTCCCTCCAGGGGCACCGATTCCGTCCAGCGTCGATGGAGCGTCGCCGACGTCAATCGGTCTCGTCCTCCATCTCGGTCTGGGGGCGACCGATGATACCGATGCCGACGGCTTCGTGGCTGGGCTCCTCCGGCTGCGACGCGTCCTGCGCCTTGGGCTCTTCGCCGGGCTCCTTCTCGGTGCTCGGCTCCCGCAGATCCTCTGTCGACGGCTCCTCCGCATCATGCTGCTCGAGATCCGACGGCGTCTCGGACTCGTCCGTGGGTGCCGCTTCGACCTTCTCGGGGCGCAGGCCCTGATCTTCGATGCCGCTCATCAGCTGTCCATCCTCTCGATCGATCTGAATCAACCAGGCTAGATCCCCATCGCGCACGACACGACCCGGTTGACCGGAGAGGTGCCGCGCGTTATACGCAATACGATGAGCAGGTGCAGATCATCGACACCCTCGCCGCCGTCGGCGAGGCGATGTCATGGATCGGGCTCGGGGTCGGCATCCCGCTGCTGGTCGTAGCCGGCATGGTCGCGCTCGCCGAAGGGCACTGGGAGCGTGTCGACATCGCGGTCATCGAACGTGACGGCGTCGCGATCGCCCGCTGGTTCGCTCGAGGAGACTTCCACGAGCGGCCCTTGCGGGAATCCGAGCTGGTCGCAGAGGACTGGCACCGCGGTTACGTCAGCACCAGGAGCCCCGAGAACGCGCGGATCCATCCTCCGATGGGCAGGCGCCTGCTCCTCACACTCGGCATCATCTTCACGATCGCCGGCCTCGTCGGCTTCCTCGTGTCGTTCCTGCCCGCCTTCGTCTGAATCGAGTGGCCCGCGGAAGGGCGACGAATCACTCCTCGCCGCGCCCCAACTTCGACGGCCACCAGATCTTGCGACCGATGTCATAGCTCAGCGCAGGAACCAGCAGGGAGCGCACGACGAACGTGTCGAGCAGCACACCGAAGGCGACGATGAACGCCAGCTGCACGAGGAACAGGATCGGGATCACGGACAGTGCGGCGAACGTCGCCGCGAGCACAAGGCCTGCAGAGGTGATCACGCCGCCGGTGATGGCGAGCCCGCGGAGCACACCCTGCCTCGTGCCGTGCGCGATCGACTCCTCGCGCACGCGTGTCATCAGGAAGATGTTGTAGTCGATGCCGAGCGCGACCAGGAACACGAAGCCGTACAGCGGCACTGCCGGATCCGCGCCAGGGAAGTCGAAGATCCCGTTGAACACGAGCGCCGAGACGCCCATAGCGGTGCCGAAGGAGAGCACAGTGGTGAGGATCAGCAGCACTGGCGCGAGGATCGAGCGCAGCAGCAGCATCAGGATCAGCATGATCACGACGAGGATCACAGGGATGATCAGATTGCGGTCATGGATGGAAGCGTCGTTCGTGTCGATCGACGTCGCCGTCACGCCTCCGACGAGCGCGTCGTAGTCGGCGAGTTCGGTGCGGATGTCGCGAACCGTGGATGCTGCGGCGTCGGAGTCCGCGGCATCGGTCAGCGTCGCCTGCAGCATGACTTCGCCGTCGACGACCGTGGGTGCGGGAGCAGGCGTGCCTGGAGGGCCGACGGCCGAGATGCCGTCGGAGGTGACGTTCGCGGTGCCGCTGGGGGAGTCGGACGCGTTGACGGCGACCGCATCCACGCCGTCATTCGAGAGCAGCACGTCGGCGACATCCTGCAGCGACGCCTCGTCGACGACGACGTAAGCGGGACTTCCGGAGCCACCGGGGAAGTGCTCGCCGAGCGCCACCTGTCCGTCGCGCGCTTCGGATTCGCCGATCACGAGGTCGGACTGAGGAACACCGACGGCGTTGAGCTGCGTGACGCCTGCGGCGCCTGCCAGCAGCACCAGTGTCGTCGCGATCCAGATCACGCGTGGGCGGCGCTTGATGAGGCCGGCGAGCTTCGCCCAGAGTCCCTTGCTGGGCATGCCGTTCTCTTCGGCAACGACATCCGGCTCGAACGCGGGGCGACGTGGCCAGAACACTGCGCGGCCGAACAGGAGAAGCATCGACGGAAGCAGCGTGAGCGCGGAGAGCATCGCGAAGAGGATGCCGATCGCGGCGACGGGGCCGAGCGTGCTGTTGGACTTCAGATCGCTCAACAGCAGGCAGAGCAGCCCGGCGATCACCGTTCCGCCGGAGGCGAGGATCGGCTCGAAGGAGCCCTTCCATGCGGACAGCACAGCCGCACCCTTGTCGTGTGTGACGCGCAGCTCCTCTCGGAAGCGCGCGACGAACAAAAGGGCGTAGTCGGTGGCGGCGCCGATCACCAGGATGAACAGGATGCCCTGCGTCTGCCCGCTGAGCAGCAGCACTTCGGCCTTCGCCAGCCACCAGACCACCAGCAGCGCGACGCACAGGGCGAACAGGCTAGTAGAGAGCACCACGATCGGCAGCAGCAGTGAGCGGTACACCAGGATCAGGATCACGAACACCGCCAGCAGGGCGACGCCGAGCAGCAGCCCGTCGATGCCGGAGAATCCGGCCACCAGATCCGCGCTGAAGCCGGCAGGGCCCGTGATGTAGACAGTGACGCCGTCCGGCGCCTCATCCTGCAGCTGCGCGCTGAGCGACTGCGCGGTCTCCGCAAGCTCGGCGTCGCTCTCTATCGGGATGAACGCCTGAGCCGCCATGTCGTCATCCGATGCGATCGCGGGGGAGACCTCGTCGCTGATGCCCTCCAGCGACGGCGCATCTGCCACGGCATCCGCGATCGTCTCGAGGTCCTCATCGGTGAGCTCTTCGTCTCCCACGAAGACAGCGATCGCCGGGATCGAATCGCCGTCGTTGAACTCGCTCAGCAGCGCCTGCACCTTCGTGGCATCCGCCGACGAGGGAAGGTAACTGGTCTGATCGTTCGAGGAGACTTCATCGACCTTGCCGAACAGCGGTCCGCCGAGTCCTGCACCGATGACCCAGGCGAGAATCAGCACCACGGGGATGAGCACCCGAGCCCAAGAGTGGCGGCGCACGCGAACGCGCCGTGTCGAATCGCTGTCGTCAACCATGTCGTCCCCAATTTAGCTAGCCTGGCGAGAAGAAACCTTAGCATGAAAAGAGTGAAGGAGATAGCATCAACATCATGCCTGCATCCGACGAAGCCGAATCAAGATCCTTCGCGGTCGGGCAGGGGATCTACGACGTCGATGTCAGCGATCCTGCCGGTGAACTCGTCGACCGCGCGGGGATGTCCGAGGAGGACATCCGCGACATCAGCGGTCTCATGCAGGCGCTCGGCGGGCTCCGCGACGCCGAGCAGAAGCTGTCCGAGGCATCGCTTCGCTACATGAAGCTCAATCAGACGGACATGCGGGCGCTGCACTTCCTCATCGCGTGCGAGAACAGCGGGATCACCGCCACCCCGGGTGGGATCTCCGCCCACCTGGGCATCTCCACCGCGTCCACGACCAAGCTGCTCGACCGGCTCGAACGCGGTGGTCACATCACCCGCTCACCGCATCCGTCCGACCGACGAGCGCTGGCGATAGCGATCACTCCGGAGACGCGCAGATCAGCGATCGAGACGGTCGGCAGACAGCACGCCCGCCGATTCATCGCAGCGGCCAGGTTGTCAGCGCAGGAGCGCGATGTCGTCCGGCGGTTCCTCGTGGACATGACGACGGAGATCGCCCTCGGCGAGGAGCCGTGGGCGACCTCCGAAGAAGCGTGAGTGGAAGATCAGTGGGCGGCGCGGTACGCGTCCACGATGGTTCCCGGAATGCGACCACGCTCGGAGACCGTGTAGCCGTTGGCGTTCGCCCACTCGCGGATCGCAGCCGTCTCAGGGGAGCCGGCGGATCGTTTGCGTGGCGAGCCTCCGCGCGATGAGGTGGACGACGATGCTCGTCGAGCGGCCGAGATGTACGGCTCCAGTGCCTCGCGGAACGCCTCCGCATTCTCGATCGTCAGATCGATTTCATATGCCGTGCTGTTGAGAGAGAAATGGACGGTTTCGCCCTCTCCGATTCCCAGAACAGTTCCATCGAGGTCGTCTACGAGCTGATGCACAATACGTCGGGCCATTTCGTCAGCTTACGCGCGAAAGAATGCACCGACAACAATTGCCCTTCTATTCGTGACCAGGATCGATGAGTTTGAGACCGACAATGCAGCCGACAAGACCGAGCAACAGCAGAATCCGCACCCAGGAGATATCGGTGTCTCCGGTGATCATCGCGTAGACGACGGTCAGAGATGCGCCGATTCCCACCCAAACCGCATATGCCGTGCCTGTGGAGATATCCTTCATCGCCCAGGCGAGGCCGAACATCGACAGCGCGAGTCCGACGAAGAACACGACGCTCGGCCAGAGCTTGGAAAGACCGTCGGATTTTCCGAGAGCGGTCGCCCAGACCGCTTCGAGAACTCCGGAGACGATGAGAATGATCCACGACATGGTCTGCTCCTTCGGAGCCAGTCTTTTCGCGTTCCGGGTACTGGTTCACCTCGTCCGGTGTCGCAGAGGGCGACCAGATTCAGAATACCGGGCGATCCTGGGCAGTGTCAGGGCAACAGCCCGGCCCGCCGCGCCCGTGCGACAGCAGCATGCCTGGTGGACGCATCCAACTTCGACATCGCCGTGCCGAGGTAGGCCTTGACCGTCCCCTCGCGCAACCCGAGTTGGGATGCGATCTCGGCATTCGTCGCGCCGAGCGCCGCACAGGCCAGCACATCGGTCTCGCGCGGCGAGAGATGGACCGTCGATACGGGGCCGGTCGCGACAGGCGGTTCCTCGCCGGCGACCGTGAGCAGCCGCTTCTCGAGCCTGGTGAGTCGCTCGCGCATCTCCGGATCCGTGACGTCCGCGGAGATGCTGCGCAGATCCGCGAAGCTCTCTCGTAGTTCCTCGAGCCGAGAGGGGGAGAAGCTCGGGGGACGCGGAGAGAAGGAACGCATGCGCCGCTCCACCTCATCACGGACTCGCAGTTCTGATGCCACGGATTCAGCGACGTTCATCGCAGGGGCGGTGCTCACCCCGCCGACGGGCGTCTCCTGCCAGGCGCCGGCGTAGAGCACTCCGCGCGAGCGCCCCCCGACGACGATCGGGATGGCCAGAAGGGTGCGCAGTCCCTCCCCGAGAATGAATCCGTCGTAGTCGTGGGTGATCTGCCGAGAGGCTCCGTAGTCGCTGGTCATACGGGGGCGCAGCTCTGTCATCGCGCGGCCGCCGAGGCCGCGCTCCGGTCGCACGCTGAGGCCCTCGAGGCTTCGCGTGCGGTTGCCAACGATGCTGGTCACCGAGACGACGCCATCTTCGATCAGTCCGCCGAATGCGACGGGGAAGCGGGTGCGACGAGACAGCTCCCGCACCGCATGAGCGACGACATCTGCTTCTGGGTCCATTGTGATCGTGGTGCTCACCAAGTACCTACTTTCGGGGGTGACGACGCCGTGCCCCGTTTCGTAGCGTCGACCCTACCACTCGCGCGGCACCACCGCGCGGGCTCCCGACATGTGGCAAGGAGGCCCCATGACCGACCGAATCGACTCTGCACCGCCCGGTGGAATCGACTACATCGCCGTCGAGGAATCACCACGATTCCGGCAATTGAAGAAGACCCAGCGCTCATTCATCTTCCCCATGGCCGCATTCTTCCTCATCTGGTATTTCGTCTATGTGCTCCTCGCAGCATTCGCGACGGATTTCATGGGACAGCGTGTGTGGGGCGACGTCACTGTCGGATTGCTGCTCGGCTTGGGACAGTTCGTCACCACTTTCGCGATCACCATGGCCTATGTCTCTTTCGCGAACAGGAAGCTTGATCCGAAAGCACAGGAAATCCGCGAAGAACTCGAGAAAGCTGAGGCGGGCGCGTGAATGTCATCCCCATGGCTGCCACCTCTACGGCAGACAACAATCCCATCCTCAACATCGCCATCTTCGCCGCATTCGTCGCGGTGACGCTCTTCATCGTCATCCGTGCCAGCCGCAACAACAAGACCGCGGCCGACTACTACGCGGCCGGACGTTCCTTCACCGGCCCGCAGAACGGGTTCGCCATCGCGGGCGACTATCTCTCCGCGGCGTCTTTCCTCGGCATCTGCGGCGCGATCGCAGTGAACGGCTACGACGGATTCCTGTATTCGATCGGATTCCTGGTCGCCTGGCTGGTCGCATTGCTGCTGGTCGCGGAACTCATGCGCAACACCGGCAAGTTCACGATGGCGGACGTCCTGTCATTCCGTCTGAAGCAGCGCCCGGTGCGTATGGCTGCAGCCATCACGACCCTCGCCGTCTGCTTCTTCTACCTGCTCGCCCAGATGGCGGGAGCCGGCGGACTGGTCTCGCTGCTGCTCGGCATCGACGGACGGATCGGGCAGTCGATAGTGATCGGCGTGGTCGGCGTGCTGATGATCGTCTACGTGCTCATCGGCGGCATGAAGGGCACCACATGGGTGCAGATCGTCAAGGCCATCCTGCTCATCGCGGGCGCCATCGTGATGACGATCTGGGTGCTCGCGCTCAACGGGTTCAGCCTGAACACGCTGCTGGAAGCGGCCGTCGAGAACTCGCCCTCTGGCGAGGCCATCCTCGCTCCAGGACTGCAGTACGGTGCGAACCCCTGGGACTTCCTCTCGCTCGGAATGGCTCTCGTTCTCGGCACTGCGGGGTTGCCGCACGTGTTGATGCGGTTCTACACCGTGCCGACGGCGAAGGAGGCACGTCGCTCGGTGGTATGGGCGATCTGGCTCATCGGCGGGTTCTACCTGCTGACTCTCGTGCTCGGCTACGGAGCCGGTGCTCTCGTCGGTGCCGACGTCATCATGGCCGCTCCTGGCGGTGTGAACTCGGCGGCGCCATTGCTCGCGCAGCACCTCGGCGGGCCGATTCTGCTCGGCTTCATCTCGGCCGTCGCGTTCGCGACGATCCTGGCGGTGGTCGCCGGACTCACGATCACGGCGGCCGCGTCGTTCGCACACGACATCTACGCGAACATCATCCAGAAGAACCGCAAGAACAATGACGGGACGGCGGCTGACCCCGACCCGAACGGCGAGGTCAGGGTGGCCCGGCGCACTGTGGTCGTCATCGGCATCCTCGCGATCCTCGGTGGCATCGGAGCGCAGGGGCAGAACATCGCCTTCCTCGTCGCGCTGGCGTTCGCCGTGGCAGCATCCGCGAACCTGCC
Organism: Microbacterium sp. TWP3-1-2b2; assembly: GCF_049896145.1. Taxonomy (NCBI): domain Bacteria; kingdom Bacillati; phylum Actinomycetota; class Actinomycetes; order Micrococcales; family Microbacteriaceae; genus Microbacterium; species Microbacterium sp. TWP3-1-2b2. Next base: position 128,095 of record NZ_JAFCTS010000001.1, read on the forward strand.
GACGATCCTGTACTCGCTGTTCTGGCGGCGCTTCAACACGCGCGGTGCCGTGTGGAGCATGTACGGGGGGCTGGGATCGGCGATCGTGCTGATCATCTTCTCCCCGGTGTTCTCGGGCTCGGAGACGGCGATGATCCCAGCGATCGACATCGTGCTGTGGCCGTTGAACAACCCCGGAATCGTCTCGATCCCGCTCGGCTTCATTCTGGGTTGGCTCGGCACGATCACCAGCCGCACCGCTGAGTCCCCGCAGCTGGCGGCCGAGATGGACGTGCGCTCTCTCACCGGCTTCGGTGCGGAGAAGGCGACCGAGCACTAGCAGGCGCCCGGTCACATCCAGCAGGAACCCCCGAGGGCCCACACCTCGGGGGTTCCTGTCGTCTATCGCTCCAGATCGAGCAGATAGCGTTTGTGCTCCGGGTGTGCACCGTACTGCCCCGGTGTGCCGTCCGAGCGCACGACGCGGTGCACCGGCACGATGATCGAGAACGGCGTCAGCCGACACGCCGTGCCCACCGCCCGAGCAGCACCGGGGCTGCCTGCCACCACTGCCACCTCTCCGTAGCTCATCGTCTGGCCCCACTCGATCGAGCTGATCGTCTGCAGCGCAGTGCGGTGGAACCCTTCGATCAGTCGCCAGTCCAGTCGCACGTGCTCATCGAACCGAACGGGGACGCCGGCGAAGTAGTCGTCGAGCAGATGGGCGAGTTCGTCCGCCGCGCCAGGGTCGGGAACCGGAACCGCATGGAGGCGGGAGGAGATGTCTTCCAGGAGCCACGGGACGGTCGGATCGACCGATTCGGAAAGGTCGAAGCGCACGATCCCCTCATCGGAGAAGACCACGAGCGCGTCGCCGAACGGCGTGGGAGCGAAGTCGTAGCGGAACGTCATGACCCCATCCTGACGTGCCCGCCCGACGGGCGCGTACTCGAACCTGCGGGTGGGGGATAAGCCCCGATACGAGTGTGAATGTGCAGGAAAAGTGGGCCAATACGGTGAAACCCGCCCGGGATACAGGGAGTGCGCGGCCTCGGAGCCTAGTCTGTCCTGTGTGTGGCGACGTGAAGAGAAAGCTGCGGATGCCGCGGCAGCGGACGCCGCGATGACTCTCGGCGACCAACAGGACGACCAGATCACCATCGCGGTCGCGCACGTCGCCGACGCCGAACGCACCAGGCTTCGTGCCGAGGCCGCAGACCTCGGCGGACCATCACCGCTGGTCAACTACCGCGATACGGTCGAGGGCGGCATCGACATCTCCCGTGCGCATCCGGGGAGCCTGCCGCAGTTCATCACCGGCAGATCCACGCTGCTCTCCAACCTGTTCCGGGATGAGGTGGGGCTGCGTACCGCTCGTCTCGCCGCGGAGCGCATCACCGCCAAGCACACCGAACTGCGCACAGTGCGAGGCATCGAAGCGGTGCACCTCGCCGTCGGTCTCGCCGGCTGGCGCATCGGCGGCGCGGACTTCGCGGCTCCTGTCCTGCTGCGTCCGCTCGCCATCCGTCGACACCACACCGACTTCGAATTGAAGCTGCAGGGCGCCTTCATCGTGAACCCTGAGCTCGTGCGGGTCACCCGCGAGCATTTCGGCATCACGATCGATGCGGATGCCCTCGCATCCCTCGCCTATGACAGCGGCATCTTCAAGCCGCAGCCGGTCATCGACAGCCTGCGCGCGGCAACGCAGTCCATCGACACGTTCACGGTGCTGCCACGACTGGTCGTGTCGACGTTCGCAGATGTCGGCGCCGCGATGACCCGCGACAGCAGGACTCTCGACCACACCCTGCTCAACGCGCTGGCCGGCCACGTCGCCGACCGCGAGCAGGTCACCGCAGCCCGCCCAGAGCCTCACATCACGAGTGCCGACGATCGCGCACCTGCCTCGGACACCCTTCTGCTCGACGCCGATGCGGAACAGGAATCCGTGCTCGCGCGCATCTCCGCCGGACACTCGCTTGTGGTGGCGACGCTTCCGGGAACCGGTGGAACGCAGACGGTGATCAATGCCCTCGGTGAACTCGTGCGCGCGGGCAAGCGCGTGCTCGTCGTCTCGGCTCGACGCTCGACGCTCGACGGCGTGCGCCACAGGCTGTCAGGCATCGCGTTGGACAGCCTGGCCGTCTCGCCGGCCGGCATCCGCCGTGACCTCGTGCGCGCTATCGGACGCAACGAGAAGGCCACCGCACCCAAGGTCAGTGACGTCGACGACGCTCTGGTGCGCCTGCGCACCGTGCTGCGCGACTATCGGAAGGCCCTGACCACTCCGGTGGCGGGCCTCGACGTGTCCGTGCTCGATGCCACGCGCCATCTCGCCAGGCTCGCGTCGCTTCCCGCTCCGCCGTCGACCACGGCGAGGCTGAGCACCGAGACGCTGCGCCGCCTCGCCCGCGATCGCACTGCCGCTGCCGCCGCTTTGGTGCAGGCGGCCCGCCTCGGCGAGTTCCGCTTCGGTCCGAACGACTCGCCATGGTACGGGGTCTCCTTCACCAGTACGGAGGCCGCGCGATCCGCGCACGAGCTGGCAGGCAGGCTGCACGGATCGAGTGTTCCCGCCCTGCTGGAGCGCGGCTACGAGCTCATCTCCCAGACCCGCATGCGTCCGTTCGCGACGATCGATGAGCTCGGAGAATACCTGCGGCTGATCGAGGGCATCCGCGACTCGCTCGACCGCTTCAGCCCGACCGTGTTCGAGCGCCCGTTGGGCGAACTGATCCAGGCGCACGGCTCACGACGCGACGCGCCAGGGATGTCGGGCGCCAACCGCCGTCGACTGCGACGCCTGGCCAAGGAGTACGTGCGCCCTGGTGTGCACATCACGGAGATGCACGAGGCGCTGCTGCGCATCCAGCAGCAGCGCACGCAGTGGCAGCGTTTCGTCGACGCCGGTGTGGCCCCTGAGATCCCGCTCGGGCTCTCCGATGTGTACGGATCCTGGCAGCGGGTGAGTGCCGAACTGGCCGAGCTGGATGTCGCTCTCGGGCGGCGTGAGCCGCTGGCGTCGCTGCCTGTCGAGCGACTGGTCCGCACGCTCGCAGGTCTTGCCGCACGCTCGGATGTGTTCGACAACCTGATCGAGCGGGCGACGATCCGTGACACTCTCGCGACCCTTGGTCTCGAACCGCTTCTCGCGGAGCTCTCGGTGCGACACGTGGCCGAGGATCAGGTCGCGGACGAGCTGGAGTTCGCGTGGTGGCAATCGCTGCTCGAACGCGCACTGCAGGACGATCGTGCCCTGCTCGGCGCGAACACCGCGGTCGTCGACCGCCTCGAGCGTGACTTCCGCCTCGTGGATGAGGCGCACGCCTCCATGGCCGGACCTCTTCTGGCGTGGCAGCTGGCGAATCAATGGCGCATCGCGATCGTCGATGAACCCATCGAGTCGCAGCACCTGCGGCGTGCGCTCACGCAGGGCGTCCCGTCGACGGCGGAGATAATCAGCGCCGCTCCGACGCTCATGAACGTGCTCGCGCCGGCATGGATATCTTCGCCGTATCAGGTGCCGGAGATCCCCGACTCCGTCGAGTTCGACACGGTGCTGCTGGTGGATGCCGCGGCCATCAACCTCGCTGAGGCCGCGCCGGCGATCCGCCGAGCCCGCCAGGTGGTCGCCTTCGGAGACCCGGTGACACAGCGCCCGACTCCGTTCGAGGTCGCCGTGGATGCAGACCGCGAGTGGGAGGCGGAGGTGCCTTTCGACGAGGTCTCGGTGTTCGAGCGCCTCGCCGAGCTGCTGCCGGTCATGACGCTCACGCGCAGCTACCGTGCCGGGGGAGAAGACCTGGCGGAGCTCATCAACGACGCGTTCTACGGCGGCGAGATCATTTCGCTGCCATGGGCCGGTTCCTACCTCGGCCGCGGCAGCCTCACCGTCGACTACGTCGAAGGCGGCGTCGGTGCCCCTGATCCGATCTCGGGCGCGGTCGAAAGCCCTGACGCCGAGGTCGCGCGGGTCGTGACGCTCGTGGTCGAGCATGCGATTCACCGGCCGTCCGAGTCGCTCATGGTCATCACCGCGAGTGCTCGTCATTCCGAGCGCGTGCGTGCGGCCGTGACCAGCGCCTTCGCCGGGCGATCAGATGTCGCCGACTTCGTCGGACGCGACACGGCTGAGCCGTTCGCCGTGCTCACTCTCGAGGAGTCGGTGGCCGAGAGTCGCGACCGCGTCATCTTCTCGCTCGGGTACGGCCTGACCAAGCACGGTCGAGTCCTCAGCGACTTCGGTGACCTTTCCACCCCTGACGGCGAGCGACTGCTGACCGTCGGAATGACGAGGGCGCGCCGATCGATGGTGCTGGTCTCATCCATCCGCCCGTCATCATTCGACGACGGACGGCTGGAGCACGGCGCCTCCACCCTCATGTCGATCCTCGGCGGGCTCGCCGCCCGCGGCCGCGATTCGCGCCTCGAGGATCTCGCCGACCCCCTCACCCTCGCTCTCGCGCGCGAGCTTCGCAGGCTCGGCGCATCGGTCGATGTCGACTATCGCGGTCTGCTGCCGCTGGTCGCGCAGCACGGCGGCAAAGCCGTCATCATCGAGTCGGATCCCGAGTCGCGTGGCGAGTCGCTGCGTGAGACGCTGCGCCTGCGCCCGCACGTGCTGCGCCGCCTGGGATGGCACTACGTGCGTGTGCACGCGTTCGATCTCTACAGCGATCCTGTGACGACGGCATCGCGCATCGCCGCGGTGCTCGGCATCGCTCCGGATGCCGTGAGGTCCGATACCGACACGCAGCCGATCGACTTTCCCGGCGATGCCTGAGGAGAAGTCGTCTGATCCAGAGCGTCAGCGCGTCGTCCGTGTGCCTGGCAGCCGGCGCGCGCAGCTCACGCCGGCCCCACATACGGACCCGTCGCCGGACGTTGTGACGAATCCCGCACGCACGAAGAGGCCGGGTGGTGGCCCGAACGACGAGCGGATGCTGGACGACGTCCCCCCGCACTACTGAAAGGCCCCCACCTCCGCATGGAGATGAGGGCCTTCATGTGGAGATCGCGTCAGTTCAGCGCATCCTTGCGGAGCAGATCGCGGATCTCGATGAGCAGCTCCTGCTCAGTCGGCAGGGTCTCCTCCTCGACCGCGGGGTTTCGTGCCGCCTGGCGCTCCTTGTACTTGTTCATCGGCACGACGAACACGAAGTACACGACCAGCGCAACGGCGAGGAAGCTGATGATCGCGGAGATCAGCTCGCCGAGTGGGAAGGTCACCGGGTCGCCGTAGATGCTCGTCAGCTGGGGGCCGAAGTTGCCGGCGGCATCCGCTTTGAAGAACAACGAGACGAGCGGATTGATGATGCTGGAGACCACCGCGTTGACGATGGCCGTGAATGCGCCGCCGATGACGACGGCGACAGCAAGATCGATGACATTGCCCTTGGTGATGAATTCCTTGAATCCCTGGAACACGGGAACCCCCATCTGTTGATGCAGACCTCAGGTCGAGGCGGGAGTCGACGCGGGCGCCGGGGTGGAACTCGTCGAAGACTCCGATTTCGATGATGACGAAGAATCTGTCTTCCCGCCACCGCCACTCCGGGAGTCGGTGCGATAGAAGCCCGATCCGTTGAATGTCACGCCGATCGAGCCGTACTGCTTCCGCAGAGCGCCGCCGCACTCGGGGCAGATGGCGAGGGCATCTTCGGAGAAGCTCTGGACAGCGTCGAACTGGTGACCGCACGAAGTGCAGGCATAGGCATAGGTGGGCATATCGTCTCGGATGGATCAGTGCCGCGCAGGCGACAGGGTGAGGGTGCGAGTGGGTGTCACGACGCCGGTGACCGGCTGGTCGTGCATCTCTCGCGGAAGGGAATCGAGTATCTCGGAATCATAGGTCACGGCATACACCGGCGGGCATCTCTCCATGGACCCGATGGTCTTGTCGAAATAACCGCGACCCCACCCGAGCCGCATCCCGGTGCGGTCGACCGCCGCTGCGGGGATGATCATGAGGTCGACGTCGTTCACCGCGATCGGGCCGAGCACCTCGCCGGTCGGCTCGGGGAGCCCGAACAGTCCCTCGGTGACGTCGTCCGAATCGTCAGCGACGGCCCAATCCAGCAATCCGTCCGCGCGGGTGATGGGCAACAGTACGCGAATGCCCCGCTGCACGGCTGCAGTGACGAAGGCCCTGGTGCCCGGCTCGGTCGTGGCGGAGAGGAAGCAGGAGATCGATTCGGCGGAGTGTGCAGCGACGAGAGCGTCGAGCTGCTCGCGGATGCCGGATGCTGCGGCCTCGCGCTGAGCGTCGGAGAGCAACTGTCGGCGCTCTCGCAGCTCCGCACGCAAGGCGCGTTTCTCCTGCTCGATGTCGGTGGACATGCTTCGAGTCTACGTGTCGCCAGGACGAGTGCCCCCGCTAAGCTGGGCTGATGGGACACCAGAAAATGAAGGCAGTGATTCCGGCAGCTGGCCTTGGTACGCGGTTCTTGCCTGCAACGAAGGCGATGCCGAAGGAGATGCTCCCGGTAGTGGACAAGCCGGCGATCCAGTACGTCGTCGAAGAGGCCGCTGCGGCCGGCATCGATGACATCCTCGTGATCATCGGCCGTAACAAGAACATGATCTCGAATCACTTCGACTCGGTACCTGAGCTCGAGGTGAAGCTCACCGAGAAGGGTGACATGGGGCGCCTCGAGCGCGTCATGAAGTCCAGCGATCTCGCCGACATCCACTACCTTCGCCAGGGCGAGCCCAAGGGGCTCGGGCACGCGGTGCTGCGCGCCAAGACGCACGTCGGCGACAGCTCGTTCGCGGTGATGCTCGGTGACGACCTCATCGACGAACGCGATGAGCTGCTGACCACGATGATCGACGTGCACGAGCGCACCGGCGCGACCGTCGTGGCGCTGATGGAGGTCGACCCGTCAAACATCCACCTCTACGGCGCCGCAGCCGTCGAGGCGACCGACGATGCGGATATCGTGCGGGTCACGGGTCTCGTCGAGAAGCCCGCCCCTGAGGATGCCCCCTCCAACCTCGCCATCATCGGTCGCTACATCTTGCCGGCTGAGGTCTTCCCCATCCTCGAGCGCACCGAGCCGGGCAAGGGCGGGGAGATCCAGCTCACCGACGCGCTGCAGGAACTCGCCGCAGACACCGAGGGCCCTGGTGTGATCGGCGTGATCTTCCGTGGACGTCGCTACGACACCGGCGATCGGGTCGACTACATCAAGGCGATCGTGCAGCTCGCGACAGACCGCGACGACCTCGGCGCCGAACTGCGACCGTGGCTGAAGGAATTCAGCGAGCGCCTCTAGGCGTTACGGGCGAGGTGCGTATGGATTTGCTGCAGGGGCACCGTCACGGTCCGGTGGAGCTTCGGCTCATCAGGACGCGTGACGCGCGCGTGCTGCAGCACGAACTGCTGAACAACCGTGCCTGGCTGCAGCGCTGGGAGGCGACGATCCCGAATGGGTCGGCGTCCTTCGATATGCGTCTCAGCATCCGTCGTCTGCTGCAGCAGTACCGAGACGGCGGGGGATACCCGTTCGTGATGGAGTACGACGGCGAGATCGCCGGGCAGCTGAATGTGTGGGGCGTCGCCCGAGGGTCGCTCTGCTCTGCAACTATCGGATACTGGGTCAGCGAGAGATTCGCAGGCAAGGGCATCACTCCGACCGCTGTGGCGCTCGCCACCGACGCGTCGTTCAGAGAGTACGGGCTGCATCGCATGGAGATCTGCATCCGCCCGGAGAACGAGGCGAGCCTGCGGGTCGTTCAGAAACTCGGTTTCCGATACGAAGGGCTGCGTCGCCGCTACATCCACATCGACGGCGACTGGCGCGATCATTACGCATTCGCGCTCACCCGTGAGGATGCTCCGGAGGGCGTGCTCGCGCGCTGGCTGAGCGGGCGTGTCCCGCAGGATGCCGCGATGGTCCCGCCCTCTGACCGTCTTTCGATCTGAGATTCATCGTCCCGCGTGGCGACACGCGCCCGGACTGAGGGGCAGGGGGCGCCCGGTCGCATACCGTTGACCCTATGAATGGGCCGGTGCTGAGTGGGGGCGTTATCGTCCTCGTCGCGGTGCTGCTCTGGATGCTGTATCTGCTCCCGTCGTGGCGCGGACGCTACCAGTACAACACCTCGGAGCGGAACGCTGTGCGGCTGAATCAGGCACTGCGCGTGCTCGCGGAGACGAGCGAGACTCCGGCAGAGGTGCACCTCGAACTCAACGCCCGTACCGCGCACGCTCAGCAGAAGCTGGCGAAGCGGCTGCAGTCGGAGAAGGAATCGGTTGAACTGCTCCGGCTCCGTGAAGAGCTCGCAGCGACCCGCGCCGACCCGGTCGTGCGTCAGGCTCGTGCTCGTCGCCGCGTGCGCGTGGTCGGAACCGTGCTGTTGTTCGCTGGTCTCGCAGTGGCAGGGCTCGGTGTGTGGCAGCTTCTGACCGGCGGTGCGCAGCTGCTGATCTGGGTCGGGGGTGCTCTCGGCCTCGTGGCCGCGGTCACATTGCAGAAGATGGCATCCGTCTCTCGTCGCGCCGCACGCCGACCCGCATACCCCGTCGTAGAGGAAGCGCCGGCTCGCGTCTCGCCTCCGCTGCATGATCAGGGGCGTGCTTCGTGGACGCCGAGGCGGCTGCCGGAGTCGATGGTGGCTGTGACCGGTTCTGCCACCCAGATCGCCATGGCGGAGATCGAGGCGCAGCACGAACTGCGCCGAGCCGCTCGGGTGGCCGCGCTTCGTGAGCGCGCGGAGCAGATGGCGGCACCTGCCCCGATCTCGCTGCCCGCGGCAAAGGAGACGTCCTCGCCATATGCCCGGATGGGCTTCGTGGACGATGCCGAGATCGAACAGCACGTGCGACAGCTTCTCGAGCGACGTGCCGCAGGCTGAGTCTGTTCTCGGCGCGGCGCACCGTTCGGGCGTGATAATCTAACTGAGGTTCACGGGCCTATGGCGCAGTTGGTAGCGCGCCTCGTTCGCATCGAGGAGGTCAGGGGTTCGAATCCCCTTAGGTCCACACTGTGTTGAGACAGTGAAGAACAGGCCCCGCTTCGGCGGGGCCTGTTCTGTGTCCGGGGCCGGCGTCGCTCGCTCAGTTCGCGCGGCCGGCGTCCTGGATGATCTGGGCCACCACATCGGCGTCGTAGTGGAAAACCACATCGTCGGGCGTCAGACGTTCGACGAACGGCACGATCCGCACGTGGTCGCCGTCGATGGTCACGACCGAGCCTCCGAAGCCGTCGATGGCAGATTCCTCGGCCGGATCCGCGAACGCGCGAGCGAGATTCGTCACGCCAGGAGCAACCGTCACGGGTACGCCCGCGACGATCTCCGTGATCGGCAGGTGATAGTGACCGCTGAGGATCACACGCACATCCGTGCCGCGGACGATGTCGAGAAGTTCCCGGCCGTCGTGTTCGTCGAGCGCCAGTGCCTGCAGCAGCGCAGTCTGTGCGGGCAACGGCGGGTGGTGCACGATCACCACGGTGCCGTGTGCGGCGGGCTCGGCGAGGATCTCCTTCAGGAAGGAAAGCTGCTCGGACTCCAGGTGCCCATAGCCGGCGCCGGGAACAGAGGTGTCGAGCACCACGATCCGCCAGCCGTCCTGAGCGACCAGAGACACCACTGGGCGGTCGAGATCGACGCCGGGCGGCTGCTGCTCGTCGGCATCCGGCTGGCCGCTCCCCAGCACTGCGCGAAAAGCGCCGCGTTGATCGTGATTGCCCATGGCGAAGACCGCACGGGCTCCACGGGCGCGCGCCCACGGCGTGACAGCGTCCCTGACCTGTCGGTAGGACTCCTCCGATCCGTCTTGACTGACGTCACCGGAGACCACGACGAGATCGAACGTGAGGTGCCCCACATGCGAGAGCGCGCGGCGCAGGTGCTCGGCGGTGTCGACCACGCCGTAATGGCGGCCGCCGTCGCCGGAGAAGTGCGTGTCACTGAGATGCAGGATGCGGAGTGCGCTCATGGTGACACTCTTGCAGTCTCGCGGGCTCAGCCCAAGAGTCAACCCAGTAGGAACGTCGCGATCAGCAGCACAGGCACGCATCCGATGGTCGTGATGAACACCGTGTCGCGCGAGATCGACTCGCCGATGTCGTAGCGCTGCGAGTAGTTGAAGACGTTCTGGGCGGTCGGCAGGGCCGCGAGCACCACGACGATCAGCACCTCGTGGGCGGACAGGCCGAAGACGAACTGCGCGACGGCCCAGGCGATGACGGGCATGGCGAGCAGCTTCAGCGAGCTGGCGAGGAGCACGTCGCGCCGGCGGTGTGAAGAGCCGAGGACCTTCTGACCGTGCAGCGAGATGCCGTAACTGATCAGCAGCACCGGGACACAGGCGTTCGCCAGCAGCAGGGCGGGCTCCATGACGATCGGCGGCAGATCGATTCCGAGCACCGAGACCAGCGTGCCGAGAGCGGAGCCGAGGATGATCGGGTTCGTCGCCGTGCGTACGAAGGTGCGCCATGCCGACGTCTTGCCGCTGGTGACGGCGTCGAGGATCGTCAACGAGATCGGCGTGAAGACGAGCAGCTGGAGAAGGATGACGGGTGCCGGATACGCGGCGCTGCCGAGCAGGTACAGCGACAGGGGGATGCCGATGTTGTTCGAGTTGACCTGGCCGGCGGAAAGAGCGCCGATCACGGTCTCGCCGACACTGCGCTTCCAGATCAGCCTCGCGACCAGTGCGTATGCCGCGATCACCACCACTGCGGCGACGGCTGACACCGGCAGCAGCGACGAGAACAGCACCCCAGCGTCGGCCTGCGCCAGCACAGTGAACAGCAGGAAAGGCGAGAGCACGAAGAAGGTGAGGCGCCCGAGCACATGGCGGGCGTGCTCACCGAGCAGGTCGATACGACCGATGATGTATCCGACGGCGATGGCGAGTCCCACGACGACGAATCCGGTGAGAGTATCGAGCACCCTTAGAGCGTACTGGGCGCTGGATCACGTGAAGGATCAGACGACACTTTTTTTCCTGCTCACCGGGTAATTTGACTTCGGATGGATACCGGCTATGGTCGGAGGTTACACACGCCAGCCAACCGAAGGGGAAGCGAGTCAGATGTCAGGCAAGGCACCACAAGCACGCGACGGCAAGAAGGTCGCCAAGGCGTCCTTGAAGGAGAAGCGCGCGGCCAAGCGCGCGAAGCAGGAACCCGTATCGTTCATCAAACCTCGCAAGGGCGCGAACGGCTGAGCAACTCGATAGGGGTTCCCTTCGGGCCGGCCCCGCAGGCGTCGACGATCGTCGGCATCCTGCGGGGCCGGCCCCTTTCACGTCGCGACGTCGGCAGGCTCCGGTCCGTCCACGTGCGCATCACCCTGCGCCAGGAATCAGACTCACGTTCTGCCCTGAAGTCGCCTGGCGAGTTCCTGTGCTGTGTCGTCGACCACCGCTGCGAGCTTGGCGACGTCACGCCGCGACGTCGGGTCCTCCGGCCAGGTCACGGCGACCGCGGCGACCGGCCAGCCGGAGGGGTCCATGACGGCGACGCCGACGGATGACAGGCCAGCGCTCACCTGGCCGTCCTCGGTGGCGAAGCCGGCGACGCGGATGCTGCGCAGCAACTCACGCAGCTCGCTCGGACGAGTGGGGCCGAGTCCTGTCCGCGAGGGGAATGCGGAGGCATCGGGATACAGCGCTCGCACCTGCTCGCGGGGGAGTGCTGCCAGCATCGCCCGGCCCGTCGCGGTGAGGTGCGCCGGCAACCGGACCCCGACGTCTGTCACGAGTGCCGGACGTCGGTGAGCACGCTCCTCGACGATGTAGAGCACATCGCTCCCGCTCATCACGGCGAGGTGCGCGCTCTCGCCGACCCGATCTGCGAGCGAGGCGATGAGTGGGCGTCCGAGCCGTGCGAGTGGCTGCTGGCGTGCATACCCTCCCGCCAGCTCGAAAGCGGAGGTGCCGAGCCCCCAGCGCTGCTCTTCGCGCAGATGCAGCACGAACCCGTACGCTGCGAGCGTCGTGAGCAGGTGATACACCGTGGACCGCGGAAGCCCGAGGTCTCGTGCGATGGCGGATGCCGCGACGGGAGCCGTCCGCGCTGCGAGGTGGCGCAGGATGCGCAGCGTGTGCTCCGCGGCCGGCACCTGCTGATGCGCGTTGTCTGGGATCACAGACACAGGATGTCACCATCACCTGTCCGACGCCAGCGCGGCGGTGTGGAATCAAGGCATGACTGAACCCGTCCTCGTCGGTGCTGCGCCACTCTCACCCGAACAAGTCGTCGCCGTGGCCCGCCACGGAGCATCCGTCGCGCTCGATGGCGAAGCGATGAGAAAGGTGGCTGAGACCCGGGGCGTCATCGAAGAGCTCGCCGCTGATCCGCATCCGCATTATGGCGTCTCAACCGGTTTCGGTGCTCTCGCCACGACCTTCATCGCTCCCGAACGCCGTCGCCAGCTGCAGGCGAGCCTGATCCGCTCCCACGCGGCGGGCACCGGTGCCGAGGTCGAGGTCGAGGTGGTTCGAGCGCTGCAACTGTTGAGACTGCAGACGCTCGCATCCGCCAGGACGGGAGTGCGTCGCCGGGTCGTGGAGACCTACGCCGCGATGCTCAACGCGGGAGTCACTCCGGTGGTGCGCGAGTACGGCTCGCTGGGCTGCTCCGGCGACCTGGCACCGCTCGCGCACATCGCGCTCGCCGCGATCGGCGAGGGGGAGGTGCGCGATGCGTCCGGCTCGCTCGTGCCGGCATCCGACGCTCTCGCCGCCGCCGGTATCGAACCGCTCGTGCTGGTCGAGAAGGAGGGCCTCGCGCTCATCAACGGCACCGACGGGATGCTGGGGATGCTGCTGCTCGCCCTGCACGATCTCGAGACGCTGCTCACGACGGCCGACATCGCCGCGGCCATGTCGATCGAAAGCCAGTTCGGAACGGATGCCGTGTTCGCCGCCGACCTCATGGCACTGCGTCCGCAGACGGGGCAGGCTCGCTCCGCTGCGAACCTGAGGGTGTTCCTGGCCGATTCGCCGATGGTCGCCAGCCACGCCGGCCCTGAAGACGGCCGCGTGCAGGACGCGTACTCACTGCGCTGCTCGCCGCAGGTGCACGGCACGGCGCGAGACACCATGGAGCATGCTTCGAACATCGCCTCTCGCGAACTCGCGAGCGTCATCGACAATCCGGTGATCACGGTCGATGGGCGCATCGAGTCGAACGGCAACTTCCACGGGGCACCGGTCGCCGCCGTGCTCGATTTCCTCGCGATCAGCGTCGCCGATGTCGCGAGCATCTCCGAGCGCCGCACCGACCGTGCGCTCGACCCGGCTCGCAGCCGGGGCCTTCCCCCCTTCCTCGCCCACGAGGTGGGCGTCGATTCCGGTCTCATGATCGCGCAGTACGCCGCGGCGGGGATCGTCTCCGAGCTGAAGCGCCTCGCTGTTCCGGCATCCGTCGATTCGATCCCGTCGTCGGCGATGCAGGAGGATCACGTGTCGATGGGGTGGGCCGCGGCCCGCAAGCTGCGCCGTGCGATAGACGGCCTGACCCGTGTGCTCGCGATCGAGGTGCTCACCGGTGCGCGCGCTCTCGACCTGCGTGCGCCGCTCGAGGCGGGCCCGGCGACGGGCGCCGTGCGCGACCTCGTCCGCACCGTCGCCGACGGCCCAGGGCCCGATCGCTTCCTCTCCCCGGAGATGGAAGCCGTCACCGAACTCGTCCGATCGGGCGCCGTCGCCCGTGCTGCTAAGGAGAACGCACATGTCTGACACTTCGACAGGCTCAGTGAGCGCAGGCATCAGGGCCGCGCGCGGCCCCGAGCGCACCGCGAAGAGCTGGGGCGCTGAGGCCGCCAAGCGGATGCTGATGAACAACCTCGACCCTGAGGTCGCGGAGCATCCGGAAGATCTCGTGGTGTACGGCGGCACCGGCAGAGCCGCGCGGTCGTGGGAGGCATACGACGCGATCATCCGCACGCTGGACGAGCTCGAGCCGGACGAGACGCTGCTCGTGCAGTCAGGTAAGCCGGTGGGTGTGTTCCGCACGAACGAGTGGGCTCCGCGGGTGCTGATCGCGAACTCGAACCTCGTCGGCGATTGGGCCACCTGGCCGGAGTTCCGCCGGCTCGAGGCTCTGGGGCTCACCATGTACGGGCAGATGACCGCCGGCTCGTGGATCTACATCGGCACACAGGGCATCCTGCAGGGCACGTACGAGACCTTCGCCGCAGTGGCGCGTTCGCTCAGCCGCGAATCTCTCGCAGGGACGCTCACGCTCACCGCCGGCGCCGGCGGCATGGGCGGCGCCCAGCCGCTGGCAGTCACCATGAACGGCGGCGTCGTGCTGATCGTCGACGTCGACGAGACGCGCCTCGTCCGTCGCGTCGAGCACGGATATCTCGACGAGAACGCCGCCGATCTCGATGCCGCGGTGACACGGGTTCTCGCTGCCAAAGAATCAGGTGAGCCACTGTCGGTGGGAGTCGTCGGCAATGCCGCCGAGGTCTTCCCCGAACTGCTGCGCCGCGGTGTGCCGATCGACATCGTGACCGATCAGACCAGTGCGCACGATCCGCTGGCGTACCTGCCGATCGGCGTCTCGATCGAGGAGTGGAAGTCCGAGGCAGAGCGGGATCCGGAGGAGTTCACCCGTCGATCCCGCTCATCGATGGCTGCGCATGTCGCCGCGATGGTGGGATTCCAGGATGCCGGTGCGGCGGTCTTCGACTACGGGAACTCCATCCGCCGTGAGGCGGAGCTCGGCGGCTTCGAGCGCGCCTTCGAGTTCCCCGGCTTCGTCCCCGCATACATTCGGCCGCAGTTCGAGGAGGGGCGAGGGCCCTTCCGCTGGGTGGCGCTCTCCGGGGACCCGGAGGACATCTACAAGACCGATCGGGCCATCGCCGAGCTCTTCCCCGAAGACGCTGCCCTGCACCGTTGGCTGGAGCAGGCGGGCGAGAAGGTGCACTTCGAGGGACTTCCGGCGCGTATCTGCTGGCTCGGTTACCAGGAGAGGCACCTCGCGGGAGTGAAGTTCAACGAGATGGTCGCGGCCGGCGAGCTGAAAGCGCCGATCGTCATCGGCCGCGACCATCTCGACTCGGGCTCGGTCGCCTCGCCGTACCGCGAGACAGAGGCGATGAAGGACGGCTCGGATGCCATCGCCGACTGGCCGCTGCTGAACGCGTTGCTCAACACGGCATCCGGTGCGTCCTGGGTGTCGCTGCATCACGGTGGCGGCGTCGGCATAGGGCGAAGCATCCACGCCGGCCAGGTGTGCGTCGCAGACGGTACAGCGCAGGCCGCCGAGAAGCTCGAGCGTGTGCTCACTAACGACCCCGGCACCGGGGTGATGCGTCACGTCGACGCCGGATACGAGCATGCACGCGATATCGCCCGTGAGCGCGGGCTGAAGGTTCCGATGCTATGAACACCCTGATCACCGACATCGGCGAACTCACGACGAACTCCGACGCCGGCACGCTGCATGACGCCGCCGTGCTCATCGAGAACGGCCGGATCGCCTGGGTGGGTGCGGCCGACGACGCGCCTGCGGTGGGTGGATCCGACGTGTTCGACGCGGCGGGGCGCGCTCTCATCCCCGGTTTCGTGGACAGCCACAGTCACCTCGTCTTCGCCGGCGACCGCGCGGCCGAGTTCGAAGCGCGGATGGCCGGGCAGAAGTATGCCGCTGGTGGCATCCGCTCGACGGTCGCAGCCACCCGAACCGCGACCGACGATGAACTGCGCGCGCGGCTGCGCGGATTCATGGACGAGCTGCGCGCACAGGGTACGACCACGGTCGAGATCAAGAGCGGCTACGGCCTGACGGTCGCCGACGAGGAGCGCCTGGTGCGCCTCGCCGCCGAGGTCACTCCGGAAGTGACATTCCTCGGCGCGCATGTGGTGCCGGTGGAGTACGCGGAGCGCCCAGACGAATATGTCGACCTCGTCACCGGTCCCATGCTGGATGCGTGCGCTCCGCACGCGAGGTGGATCGACGTGTTCTGCGAGACGGGTGCCTTCACCGTCGAACAGTCCAGGAGGGTGCTCGAGGCCGGCATCGCGCGCGGGCTCTCACCGCGCGTGCACGCCAGCCAGCTCGGTCCAGGAGACGGCGTGCAGCTCGCTGTGGAGCTCGGCGCTGCGTCGATCGACCACGGGACTTACCTCACCGACGAAGACGTGGCAGCTCTCGCCGGCTCTGACACCGTACTCGCGCTGCTGCCCGGTGTGGAGTTCTCGACCCGTCAGCCGTATCCCGATGCCCGGCGCCTGCTCGACGCCGGAGTGACCGTCGCGCTCGCATGCGACACCAATCCGGGATCCAGCTTCACCTCGTCCATGCCGTTCTGCATCGCGATCGCCGTGCGCGACATGGGCATGACGCCCTCGGAGGCGCTGTGGGCGGCGACAGCCGGCGGCGCACGTGCGCTGCGCCGCGATGACATCGGCGTGATCGCCCCCGGCGCGCGCGCCGACCTCGTGCTGCTCGACGCACCGACCCACGTTCATCTCGCCTACCGGCCGGGTGTGCCGCTCGTGCACCAGGTCTGGAAGGACGGTGCGACCCATGTCTCTCGCGCATGATGATCTCTGGCCGCGGGCCGGCGGCTGGCCGTCGTTCGCGGCGGGAGAGCGGGCGGATGCCGCGATCCTGGGTGTTCCGACGTGGCACACCTCGTTGTCGCCCACAGGTGCGCACGCGACGCCGGCCGCGATCCGGGAGGCGCTGTCCCGCTACAGCCCGACGCTGATGGGCCCCCCGGTCGTCGATCTCGATGCGGCATTGCGCATCGTGGATGCCGGCGACGTCATCGAGCCGGACGGCGATGCCGGTATCGCGAGGACAGTCGCTCGGGTGTCAGCCCTTGCGGCGGGCACGGACCTCGTCATCGCGCTCGGTGGAGACAACTCCCTCACCTACCCGGTGGCGCGCGGGGCAGGTGCGAACGGGCTCATCACGATCGATGCGCACTTCGATCTGCGCGACGGCGTCTCGAACGGCTCGCCCGTGCGCCGACTGGTCGAGGATGCTCCGGTGGATGAGCGCATCGATCCGACGCGCATCGTGCAGATCGGGATCGCCGACTATGCGAACTCCGCAGCATATGCGCAGCGCGCGGCTGACTGGGGCATCCGCGTCATCACCCTCGACGAACTGCGTCGCCGCGGCATCGAAGACGTGGCGGGTGAAGCGCATGAGATCGCGGGTGGGGCTGCCGCAGCGCGCATCCATCTCGATGTCGATGTCGATGTCGCGGATCGATCAGCCGTGCCGGGGTGTCCCGCCAGCGTGCCCGGCGGACTCGCCGCGTTCGAGTTGCGGGCGCTGGTCCGTTCCCTCGCCGGCGACACCGGAGTCGTCAGCGCGGACATCGCTGAGGTCGACGCGACCGCGGATGCGCCTGACGGGCGTACCGTGCGTCTCGCGGCGCTGTGCGTGCTGGAACTGCTGGCCGGTCTCGCCGGGCGCTGACCCCGACCTGTCGCCGGACGCTCAGACCCCGGGGATCACAGCGTGGGCGATCGAGAAGATCGCGAGTCCCGCGAGCGCTCCGACCACGGTGCCGTTCAGGCGGATGTACTGCAGGTCGCGGCCGACCATGAGTTCGATCTTCTCGGTCGTCTCAGCTGGGTCCCACCGCTCGACCGTGTCGGTGATGATCGAGGCGATGTCGTGCCGGTAGCGGTCGACGAGGAACACAGCGGCCTCAGACACCCACGTGTCGACGCGGGTCTGCAGCGCGGCATCCGTCGTCAGCCGCTCGCCGACCTCCTGCACGGCCGTCGCTGCGCGCACGCGCAGTCCGCTCGCCGGGTCGGCGAGTGCCGTCAGCAGCCCGGCCTTGGCGGTGTTCCAGGCCTCGGCCGCCAGCGCGCCCACCCGGGGGCTGTCGAACAGCGAGGCCTTCGCGTTCTCGAGCTTCGCCCTGGTCGCCGGATCATTCTGCAGGTTGTCGGCGAGGCGCGCGAGGTAGCCGTCTATGGCGAGGCGCGCAGGGTGGTGCGGATCGGACTGCACTGCATGGACGAACTTGACCGCCTCGTGGTAGACCGTGTCGTCGACGAGACGGTGCGCGAGTCGCGGGACCCATGAAGGGAGGCGTCGGGAGACCAGCCCGGTGAAGGACTCTGCGTTCGCATCCAACCAGGTCGCGATGCTGTCGGCCGCCAGATCGACCGCGCCGTGGTGGGCATCGGCGTCGACGATCTTCTCGAGCCACACGCCGGCCGGAGGACCCCACTCCGGCTGCACGAGATGCTCGCGGGCGAGATCGGCGATGAGATCGCGCACGTCGTCGTCGCTGAGTGCGTTCAGCACCGCGGTCGCGATGGTGGCGCCCTCGGCCGCGACGCGCTCGGCGTGCGGCGGTTGCTGCAGCCACTCGCCGGCGCGCCGCGCGATCGCCGTCGTGGCGAGCTTCGTGCGGACGACGTCCGCGGCGAGGAAGTTCGTCTCGACGAACTCACCCAGTGTGCGGCCGATCTCATCCTTGCGATTCGGGATGATCGCCGTGTGCGGAATCGGCAGGCCGAGCGGGTGGCGGAACAGCGCGGTGACGGCGAACCAGTCGGCGAGCGCGCCGACCATGCCGCCCTCTGCAGCGGCGCGGACGTATCCGAGCCATCCCAGACGTTCCTGGAACGCGAATGCGATGACGAAGACGATCGCCATGAACACGAGCGCGCCGATCGCGATCGCCTTCATCCGTCGCAGGGCGCGCAGGCGCTCCTGATCGGCGGGAGAGAGGAGGGCCATCGGAGTGCGCGGCATGTGTGTCATCCTCGCATGCGCAAGCGGCGGATGAGCGGACCGGGGTAGCCTCGAATCGTGATCGATGACATCAAGAAGCGCGCTCTGCACCGCACCAGCATTCTCGAAGGTCAGCTGCGCGGCGTCACCAGGATGATCGAGAACGAGGAGTACTGCATGGACATCATCACGCAGTCCCGCGCGATCCAGAAGTCGCTGGAGTCCCTCAACCGTCTCCTGCTCGAGAACCATCTCCGCACGCACGTGACGCACATGTTCGATGAGGGCGGCGACCAGCGGGAGCAGGCAGTCGGAGAGCTGCTGAAGGCTTTCGACTTCGACCGGAGGTAGTCAGCCTTCCAGCGGCCCGAGCAGCGCGCTCGCCGCTGTGGCGTGGGCGGACTCCGGGTCGGAGGGGTGGAACATGCCGGCCAGTACGTCGCGGTACAGCCGTGAGAGCTCGTTGGAGGAGAAGTACGATCCGCCGCCTGCGGTGAGGATCGCGTCATCGACGACCTGCTTCGCCATCACCACAGCGCGGTGCTTGACGCCCGACAGCAGTGTGAACCAGCGCGCGCCGTGATCGACCTTCTCGTCGACGTCACGCGTGAGGGCTGCGATCTGCGGGACGAGGGCGTCGTACGCGAGGCTCATCCCTGCGATCCGCCATCGGATATCGGGGTCCTGACTGTACGTCAGACCTGTCTTCTTCGACGTGCGCTTCTGCACGGTTTCCACCGCGACGTCGAGTGCTCGTCGGGCGATGCCCGTGTACACCGAGGCGAGCAGCAGCTCGAAGACGCTGAAGATCCCGAAGATGATCGGATCAGGGCTCGGGCCCGGATCGATGCGGCGTACCACGTGCTCGGCCGCCGCGACGGCACCGTCGAGACGCGTCGTGCGGCTCTGTGTCGCGCGCATCCCCACGGTGTCCCAGTCGTCGCTGGTGGTGACGGCATCCGTGCGGTCGATGAAGGCGAACACGAGCTTCGGCGCATCAGGGGATGTGGTGTCGAGGCCGTGCAGGCCGAGCTTCGTCCACACCGGTGCGAGGGAGGTGAAGATCTTCGTTCCGGTGAACGCGTACCCGCCGTCGTCCTTCGGCACCGCTGCCGTGTCACTGCCGAAGAGGACGAGGTCGTTGCCGCCCTCGCTGATCCCGAACGCGAAGACCTCGCCGCGTGCGGCGCCGTCCTGCACGAACTCCAGACCTGGAACGCCGCGGTCGCTGAAGACCTTCGCGACACCGGTCCACACCAGGTGCATGTTGATCGCGAGGGCAGTGGCCGGTGATGCGGTGGCGAGGCGCTGCTGCAGGACTGCTGCCTGTTCCAGGCCGAGTCCCGCCCCGCCGCGTGCGGTCGGCACGAGGATCCTCAGGTATCCGGCATCCCGGAGCTCTTCCAGATCCTGCTCGGGGAATGTGTTCTCCCTGTCGTGGATCGGCGCCCGTTCGCGGATGCGAGCGAGCAGGTCGTCGGACAGGTACTCAGTGGGATCGAAACTCATGACAGTGCCTCCAGGAGCCTGCGGATCGTTTCATCGGGCTTGTCGCGATGCGGAGAGTGTCCTGCTCCCGCGACGATCGACATCGAGATCTTCTCATTCGATGCGAGCACCGCGTCGGCGGTGGGCCCGGTGAAAAGGCTGTACACCTCGGGGTCTGCGCCGATGATGTGCGTCGGAACGGCCAGGCGCGCAGCATCCGCTCGAACGTCCCACGGCTGATTCTGGGCGCTGGTCTGCTCGACCGCCCATCTGCTCGCCCGCAACACGGCGTCGATCTTCAACTCCAGATCCTGCGGATGCCAATGCGGATGCTCCTCCTGCACGACCTCGATGCGGTTGTCGGCGAACGCACGTTCCTGACTGCGACGCACGATCGACGCATCCCTTCCATCGACGAGGATGGCCGGGTCGATGAGGACGAGTCTGCGTGTCCAGCGAGGATCGGATGCCGCGGCCACGGTGCTCGCAGCACCACCGAGTGAATGACCGATGACCGCATCCCACGCACCGCCGCGCACGGGGGATGCAGCGGCGAGGTCCGCAGCGTAGGCGCCGACGGAGTAGTCCAGGGTGCGCGGCGCGTCACCGTGCCCGCGCAGATCGATCGCGACGGCGTGCCAGCCGGCGTTCGCGAGCGCGTCGCCCATCCGCCACATGAGGGCTCCGGAGGATCCGAGGCCGTGCACGAGCAGAGCGGTGTTGTGGGCATCGGGATCGCCCCAGGAGAGCTGGGGCAACTGAACCGGAGCGGGCATGCCCTCAGCCTACGAGCGCTGTCGGCATGGGGCTCGGAAAACCCGGACCGTCTGGCGTGTCGGCGGCGTGTCACTGGGCCGGCGCGCCGGTTCGCGCCGTGTCGCCCCGTGGTTTCCCGCGTGATGCAGGAGGGTCAGTCGATCGGGGGCATGTCCGCGGCGATCGTGAGCACGCGCTCTGCCGCCGCATGCCCCGCAGACAGCCGCTCGGCGAGCGGCTTGTCCTCGAGAGTCGCGGCGAGGAAGCCGCTGGCGAACGCGTCGCCGGCGCCCACCGGTTCGACCACCTCGACCACCGGCGCCGCGACGAACACGGGCTCGGCGTCGCCGTCGAAGGCCGTGGCGCCCACGTCGCCGTCCTTCACGACGAGCAGGGCGCAGTCCGGCAGGAAGGCGCGGATCTCCTCGGCGGTGGAGGTTCCCCAGATGCGTTCCGCCTCATCGCGGCCGACCAGGGTGATGTCGGCGGCGTTCGCCAGTCGGGCGAGCGTGGCGGCGGCGTCCTCCATCGACCACAGTGCGCGGCGGTCGTTGACGTCGAACGAGACCAGCGCGCCGGCGGAGCGCGCATCGTTGAACAGGCGATCGACCATGTCGCGAGTGGAGGGTGAGAGGGCGGGGGTGATGCCGGTCGTGTGCACGATCCTCACACCGCTGAGCCGTTCGACGGACAGCTGTCCCGGAGCCATTCGCGAGGCGGCTGAACCGCGGCGGTAGTAGTAGACGGACGAGCCCTCAGCGCCCGGGTCCTTGAACATCACACCGGTGGGGGCGTCCTGGTCGAGTTCGACCCACAGCTCGACGCCGCGCCTGGTCAGCTCCGACGTGATGCGCGCGCCGAGAGGGTCATCGCCGAGACGCGACGCCCAGGCTGCGCGGTGGCCTGCGGCGGCGAGTCCTGCTGTGACGTTCGACTCGGCTCCGGCGAGGCCGAGTGAGGCCTCGTGCGCGTGGGAGAGCGCACCGTCGGTCGGGGTGACCAGAGCCATCGTCTCGCCGACGCATACGACCTCCGGGGTCTGGTCGGGCGTGCGTGTGTCCGGAAGGGAAGGGGTGCTCATGAGGGGGTGACCGCCACTGGTTCGGTGTCAGGAAAAGGGCTGGGGTCGCGATCGCGAAGGTCGGGCAGAGCCCGGACGAAGATCACGGAGACCGTCACTCCGACGATAGCGAACAGTACAGCCGCCAGGTACGCGCCCTGCGGTCCGCCGGTGCCGTCGACGAGGAAGCCGGCGATGGCGGAACCTGCGGCCGCACCGATCAGCTGCCCCGTGCCCGCCCAGCCGAATGCCTCGGCGGTCTCGCTGAATTTCACGCTCGCGGTCGTGATGGCGAAGAGCACGGCGAGCGCGGGCGCGATGCCCAGACCGGCCAGGAACAGTGCGCCGCCCAGCCAATACGCATTGAGCATGACCATGGTGAGCGTGAGCCCGACCGTGACGATGACCAGACGACGCGCCATCGCCCACGGGCCAATCGGGATGTGACCGAACGACAGCCCACCGACGAGACTTCCACCGGCGAAGACGGCGAGCACGACGCCGGCTTCCAGGCTGCCGTGCTCGAACGTGGCGACGACGCCGACCTCGACGGCCGAACACGCGCCGATCACGAGGAAGCCGATCGCTGTGGCGAGCGCCACCGGTGGCTTGAGGAGCACGCGCCCAAGTGCACGTCGACTGCGGGGGATGCGCACGCGCCCCACTTCGGGGCTGAGGATGAACCATCCGCAGCCGAGCACGAGGACGATCGCGACGAGTATGAGGCCCTCGGTCGTGCCGACCTGCGTCGACACCAGGGTGATGACCACCGGAGCGAGTATCCAGATGATCTCCTGCAGAGAAGCGTCGAGCGAGAACAACGGAGTCAACTGTGAGGAGTTGACGAGCTTCGGGTAGATGGTGCGCACGGCTGATTGGATCGGCGGAGTCGACAGCCCGGCGATGAGCCCGAACGCCATGTAGCCGGAGAGGTGCAGAGGCAGCAGGCCGAGGCAGAGCACGGCGAGGGTGCAGACGGCCGCCGTCAGCGTGAGGACTTTTCGCATGCCCCACACGCCCATCCATCGACTCGTGACGGGTCCCGAGACGGCTTGGCCGACGGAGGTCGCAGCGAGCACGAGACCGGCCGCTCCGTACGAGCCGGTCTGCTGTTCGACATGCAGCAGGATCGCCAGCGATGCCATCCCGCTGGGGAAGCGCGCAGTCAGTTGAGCGGCGATCATGCGCCCGACCCCTGGGGTGCGAAGAAGGTCCCGATATCCCGCCACGAGACAACGGTACCCGGGTCGTCGGGGGTGGTGTGCAGGGTCGGAATCGCGACACGCCGCGACACGCCGAAGAGCGCTCTCCACAGGAAATCGGATGTCCGAACCCCGGCGTAGCCTCCGACCTGTGGATGGATTCCTGAAGGCCGCCTGAGAACCGCGAGATCATGCGCTTCGCGACCCTCGAAAAGAGGTCGCGATCTGTGGATGAAATGGTGGACAACCTGTGTTGTATCAGTGGAGAGCGGTGGAAAACTACACGGATGTAACTACTAGCCCTTGTGGTCGCCCTCAATGTCCGTACCTATATGTAGTATTGAACTCCCGGCGGGGGGACTGCCGGAAAATCCAGATTTGAGGGGAAAGAAATGTCGATCACGGTCTACACCAAGCCTTCGTGCGTTCAGTGCAACGCGACGTATCGTGCGCTGGATGCCAAGGGCATCGAATACGAGATCCACGACCTCTCCGAGGACGCGTCGGCGCTCGAGCAGGTCAAGGCGCTCGGCTACATGCAGGCGCCCGTCGTCGTGACCGACGAGGACCACTGGTCGGGCTTCCGTCCCGACAAGATCGACGCTCTCGCCTCTCGTCTGGCGTAGAGCCTTCGGCGATCGCAGGAGCGAAAGGGGTGAGTCATGACAACCGTCGCGACGGCCGCGCCGCTCCTGGTCTATTTCTCCAGCACCTCGGGCAACACCGCAAGGTTCATCGAGAAGCTCGGCCTGCCGGCGCAGCGCATTCCGTTGCATCGGGGTGACGGCGACCTCACGGTCGACGAGCCCTTCGTTCTCGTCACTCCCACTTATGGCGGAGGCCAGGGCAGGGGCGAGGAGAAGGGCGCTGTACCCAAGCAGGTCATCCGGTTCCTCAACGACGAGGGCAACCGGCGAAACATCCGCGGAGTGATATCCGCAGGCAACACCAACTTCGGCGCGTCCTTCGGCGTCGCCGGTGACATCATCAGCCGCAAGTGTCATGTGCCGCACTTGTACCGGTTCGAAGTATTCGGCACGCAGGACGACGTAGATCGCGTGAGCGACGGATTGGAACGATGGTGGGTATTGCAGTTGAAGAGCACGACGCAGTGACCGAGCAGGCGGCATTCAAGGCGAACTCTGCATACGAGGGCCTCGACTACCACGCGCTCAATGCGATGTTGAACCTCTACGACGCGAACGGGAAGATCCAGTTCGACGCCGACAAGCGTGCAGCGCGGGAGTACTTCCTGCAGCACGTGAACCAGAACACGGTGTTCTTCCACTCCCTCAAGGAGCGTCTCGACTACCTGGTCGAGAAGGAGTACTACGACGGTTCTCTTCTCGAGAAGTACTCGCACGAGTTCGTCCAGAAGCTCAACGATCTCGCCTACGACAAGAAGTTCCGTTTCGAGACGTTCCTCGGCGCGTTCAAGTACTACACCAGCTACACGCTGAAGACCTTCGACGGCAAGCGCTACCTCGAGCGCTTCGAGGACCGGGTCGTGATGACCGCCCTCGGACTCGCCGACGGCGACGAGCAGCTGGCGGTCAAGCTCGTGGAGGAGATCATCTCCGGGCGCTTCCAGCCGGCGACTCCGACCTTCCTCAACGCAGGCAAGGCGCAGCGCGGTGAACTCGTCAGCTGCTTCCTCCTGCGAATCGAAGACAACATGGAGTCGATCTCCCGTGGGATCAACTCGTCGCTGCAGCTGAGCAAGCGCGGCGGCGGCGTCGCCCTCCTGCTGTCGAACATCCGCGAGTCCGGTGCGCCGATCAAGCAGATCGAGAACCAGTCCAGCGGCATCATCCCCGTCATGAAGCTCCTCGAAGACAGCTTCAGCTACGCCAACCAGCTGGGTGCCCGGCAGGGTGCAGGCGCGGTGTACCTCAACGCCCACCACCCCGACATCATGCGCTTCCTCGACACGAAGCGTGAGAACGCCGACGAGAAGATCCGCATCAAGACCCTGTCGCTGGGCGTCGTCGTGCCCGACATCACGTTCGAGCTCGCCAAGAACGGCGAAGACATGTACCTCTTCTCGCCGTACGACGTCGAGAAGGTCTACGGAGTGCCGTTCGGCGACATCTCGGTCACCGAGAAGTACCGCGAGATGGTCGACAACCCGCGCATCAAGAAGACCAAGATCAACGCGCGCGAGTTCTTCCAGACCGTCGCCGAGATCCAGTTCGAGTCGGGCTACCCGTACATCATGTTCGAAGACACGGTGAACAAGGCGAACCCGATCAAGGGCCGCATCAACATGTCCAATCTCTGCAGCGAGATCCTGCAGGTGAACACGCCGACCACGTACAACGACGACCTGTCGTACGACCAGATCGGCAAGGACATCTCGTGCAACCTCGGTTCGATGAACATCGCTCTGGCGATGGATGCCGATGACCTGGGCATCACGGTCGATACTGCGATCCGCGGTCTGACAGCGGTCAGCGAGCAGAGCCACATCTCCTCTGTCCGCTCGATCGAGGACGGCAACGACCGCTCGCACGCCATCGGCCTCGGCCAGATGAACCTGCACGGATACCTCGCCCGCGAGCACGTGCACTACGGCTCCGAAGAAGGCATCGACTTCACGAACATCTACTTCTACACGGTGCTGTTCCACGCGCTGCGTGCCTCGAACGCGCTCGCGATCGAGCGTGGCACCGCCTTCGACGGCTTCGAGGACTCGACGTACGCGTCGGGGGAGTTCTTCGACAAGTACATCGACCGCGCGTGGGTGCCCGAGACCGAGAAGGTCAAGGAGCTCTTCGCCGGCAAGCACATCCCCACGCAGGACGACTGGGCAGAGCTGAAGGCATCCATCCAGAAGCACGGCATCTACAACCAGAACCTGCAGGCGGTGCCGCCGACCGGCTCGATCTCGTACATCAACAACTCGACGAGCTCGATCCACCCGATCGCGTCGAAGATCGAGATCCGCAAGGAAGGCAAGCTCGGCCGCGTCTACTACCCGGCGCCGTTCATGACGAACGACAACCTGGAGTACTACCAGGACGCATACGAGATCGGCTATGAGAAGGTCATCGACACGTACGCCGCCGCCACGCAGCACGTCGACCAGGGCCTGTCGCTGACGCTGTTCTTCAAGGACACCGCCTCCACGCGCGACATCAACAAGGCGCAGATCTACGCATGGCGCAAGGGCATCAAGACTATCTACTACATCCGCCTCCGCCAGCTGGCGCTCGAGGGCACGGACATGTCCGAGTGCGTCAGCTGCATGCTCTGACCCTTCGACAGGCTCAGGGATCGAAAAGGAAACAAGAGACATGACACCCGAATCGCTCAAGCTGGTCGAGCACGTACAGGCGATCAACTGGAACCGCATCCAGGACGACAAGGACCTCGAGGTCTGGAACCGTCTGGTGAACAACTTCTGGCTGCCTGAGAAGGTGCCGCTGTCGAACGACGTGCAGTCGTGGAACACGCTCACACCGGACGAGCAGCTGCTCACGATGCGCGTCTTCACCGGCCTCACCCTGCTCGACACGATCCAGGGCACGGTCGGCGCGGTGTCGCTGATCCCCGATGCGATCACACCGCACGAAGAGGCGGTGTACACCAACATCGCATTCATGGAGTCGGTGCACGCGAAGAGCTACTCCTCGATTTTCTCGACGCTCGCGTCGACGAAGGAGATCGATGAGGCGTTCCGGTGGTCCACGGAGAACGTGAACCTTCAGAAGAAGGCTCAGATCATCATGGACTACTACCAGGGCGACGACCCGCTCAAGCGCAAGGTCGCATCGACCCTGCTCGAGTCGTTCCTGTTCTACTCGGGCTTCTACCTGCCGATCTACTGGTCGTCCAAGGCGAAGCTCACGAACACGGCCGACCTCATCCGCCTCATCATCCGCGACGAGGCAGTGCACGGCTACTACATCGGCTACAAGTACCAGAAGGGTCTCGAGAAGGAGACCCAGGAGCGCCGGGACGAGCTGAAGGACTACACCTTCAACCTGCTCTTCGAGCTCTACGACAACGAGGTGCAGTACACGCAGGACCTCTATGACGGCGTCGGTCTGACCGAGGACGTCAAGAAGTTCCTGCACTACAACGCCAACAAGGCGCTGATGAACCTCGGCTACGAGCCGATGTTCCCGTCCACCGTGACGAACGTGAACCCGGCGATCCTGTCTGCGCTCTCCCCGAACGCCGACGAGAACCACGACTTCTTCTCGGGTTCGGGATCGTCATACGTCATCGGCAAGGCCGAGGCCACCGAGGACGAGGACTGGGACTTCTAGAAGCCACTGGTCGGAGTAGGAATTCTCGAACCACGATCGAAATCGTCAAGCCCTCTATCGGCAGCTCGAGTGAGTAGCTGGTAGGGGGCTTGCTCGCATTCTGTTGATCCGACATCACCGGCCCAGTGATCACGATCGAGGAAACGCCGGCCCCGTCTCACACCACGGTGAGGTCCTGGCTCGGACAGGGGCGAGTAGTGTGCACTCCATGGGAACACTCGAGTACAACAGCTCACACCCCGCGATAGAGATTGAGGATGAAACGCTCGCGCACCTGAAGATCGTGATCGGCACGAAGCTCCGCCGTCACGAGAGCTTCATGATGACGTGGCTGGCAGACGAAACGAACACTGCGGGTCGCCTCACCATCTGGATGCACCCCGCCATCCCTCTGCTGATCGCGTTCGAGGACGCCAAAATGCCTGTGATCGATCAGAAGAGGCTCGAGCGCATGATGGAGCACCTCAACGCCCGCGGCGAACTCGTACTCGACCAGCTCTCGTGATTCCGATCAGCGAAGCTCAGCGCCGACTCTCATGCGTCCCGTCGCTCACGGAAAGTAGCTTCGACGCTCTGCATACGCAACCCCATATTTCTGGCGCCTTCTCGGGTCTTAGAGTGCGGGGATGAGTTCGATGCAGACGATGGTTCAGTCACACGCGATAATCGACGATGTTCCGTACTCGCTCGCACAAGGGCAAGACCTCGAGCAGCTGAAGCGGGCGGTGGAAGAGTCGGTGAGAGCGGGGGGCGCCTTCGTAGAATTCACCATCGTCGGTCACCGAGAGGTCAGTGCACTCATCTCGCCCTCCACTCGCGTGGTGTTCACGGTCGAGACCGTTCAGTTCGATGAGCGCGATACGGGAGATCTGGGGCTCCCATTCGGTGGGAAGTACGACTACGGCATGGAGTTCTAGACCGGTACACGTGCACGTCCATCTACGATCTGATCTCGACGAAGCGGATGGACGAGGAGGATACATGTCGGACGCGCTCATCACAGTGCCTGAATCGGAGCTGGAGTCGCTGCGAGACAGGATCCACGCTACGCGCTGGCCTCGGCCCTGGCCGACGAACGGGTGGGGCGCAGGAACCGACCCGCATGAACTGCGTCGCTTGGCAGAGCCCTGGGCGGATGGCTTCGACTGGCGCGCACACGAGCGCGCGATCAACGCCCTTCCCTCGCACCGGACGACTGTCGACGCCGCGCCGGTGCTCTACCTGCGGTTTGACGGCGAGACAGCGGACGCGACGCCGATCGTGTTGACGCACGGTTGGCCGAGCACCATCCTCGAAGAGGTCGAGCTGGCGAGGCGACTCGCTCACCCCAGCGAGTACGGCGCGGCAGGCGAGCGCGCGTTCACCGTCATCGTGCCTGCGCTGCCCGGCTTCGCATTCACCCCGGAGCAGCCGGTGATACCAGGCATCGCCACGCACGAACTGTGGCACGCGCTCATGACGCAGCTCGGCTTCAGACGGTATCTCGCGCACGGCGGCGACCTCGGAGCAGGCGTCAGTGCCCGGCTCGCACAGGCGCATCCCGAAGCGGTGGCCGGCATCCACGTCCTTGCCACCGGAGATCCCGCCGACCAGGCGAATCCGACGCACGAGGAAATCGACCATCTCGCCCGGAGCGCGCAGTGGTACGCCGACGAGGGCGGCTACGAGCACCTGCAGCGCACCCGGCCGATCACTGCGGCCTACGCCCTCAATGACTCACCGGTCGGGCTGCTCGCATGGCTGCTCGAGAAGTATCACGCCTGGACCGACCATGGCGCCCGGGTGTCGGGTATCAGCGACGATCTGACCCTCACCCAGGCGAGTGTGTACTGGTTCACCGGAACGATCGCCGCCAGCTTCCGCCCGTACTGGGAACACGAACACCACCCTCCCGGCCCTATACACGTCACGGTTCCGACGGGCCTCGCGGTATTCCCCGCCGACCTGGCCCATCCGCCACGCAGTTGGGCGGAACGCAATCACAACGTCGTGCATCACACGAAAATGCCTCGCGGGGGGCACTTCGCGGCCATCGAAGAGCCCGACCTGCTCGCCGCCGACATCCGTGCCTTCGCGGCGGCCGCGCTATGAACCGGTCATCGACTCGCTGGATGACGAGGCGACGAAAGAGGGCAGATCCTCGCTCGAGGCTCTCGGGAGTTCGCCACGCGGCGCGCTGGGCGCTGGCCGCCGCACTCGCGTTGACCGGCTCCGGACACCTGAGCTGGGGTCGCCGCGGGTTCCGGATCACGGTGCCGGACTGGGCGACGCGTGTACTGCGCATGGACAAGGACGCGATCGTCGTCGCATCTGGCGTGGTCGAGCTCCTGCTCGCGGCTGCGCTGTTGATGCTCCCGAGGGAACGTGCGCGCGTCGGCTGGGCGGTTGCGGCCTTCTTCGTCGCGGTTCTTCCTGGCAACGTGCACCAATGGCGCACGCGGCGATCGGCGCCATTGCTCGACACTGACGGTCGGCGACTCGGCCGACTGTTCCTGCAGCCTCTGCTCGTGGTCTGGGCGCTGTGGAGCACGGCAGCGCCCGAGGGTCGCCGACGCGGCTGACTCGCCTCGTTGCGCACGATACGGTGGCGTCATGAAGACAGTGCCGTTCGGAACCTCGTCAGCCCCTGCCGTCGTCGCGGGGATGATGCGCATCAAAGATAAAGCGGATGCACAGATCCGAGAGCTCTACGGATCGGCTCGCGAAGCCGGTATCGACTTCTTCGACCACGCGGACATCTACGGCGGCCGGATGCACGCCTGCGAGGAGCGCTTCGCCGAAGCGCTTGCCCTGTCACCTGCAGAGCGGGACGAGATCACGATTCAGACGAAGTGCGGGATCGTCCCGCAGGACGGGACCTTTGACTTCTCCTACGGGCACATCCTGCGCCAAGTGGACGGATCACTGCGTGCACTCGACACCGACCGCATCGACGTGCTGCTGCTGCATCGACCCGACGCTCTCGTCGAACCGGAGGAGGTCGCCCGCGCGTTCGACGAGCTCGAGGCTTCGGGGAAGGTGCGCGCCTTCGGCGTCTCCAACCACACCCCGCGTCAGATCGACCTGCTGCGCACCGCAGTGAAGCAACCACTGGTCGCCAATCAACTCCAGCTCTCGCTCACTCAGGCGCCGATCATCGCCCAGGGCATCGCCGCGAATATGAGCGGCACGGACCAGGCCGTCGTCCGCGACGGCGGGGGCATCTTGGAGTACTGCCGAATCAACGGCATCACCGTCCAGGCGTGGTCGCCGATGCAGGCCGCGGCAGGTGCAGGCACTTTCGTCGGGAACCCCGACTACGCCGAGCTGAACGACGTGCTCGACCGGCTCGCCGATCTGCACGGCGTCACGCCGACCGGCATCGCGGTGGCCTGGATCACCCGGCACCCTGCGAACATGCAGGTCGTGATGGGCACCACTACGCCAGAGCGGCTGGTGGCAGCTGCGGACGGGGCGGACGTCGCGCTCACGCGGGCGGAATGGTACGAACTGTTCCGGGCCGCCGGACACATCGTTCCGTAGGGCGCATCGTTCCGTAGCGCTCGTCGTCGCGGCATCCGATGCCATCGCCCGACGGCACGGGCGGTAGGCTGGTTGCGGCATTCACAACAGGAGGCAGCCGTGATTCTCAGCTTCATCGTCTACTTGGTCCTCTTCGTGGGCGGCATCGTGCTGATGGGCATCTCGCACGGACTTCCTGACTTCCAGGCGCTCGTCTTCTGCGCGGGCCTCGCGGCCGTCTGCCTGTCGATGGCATGGATCATGCGTGCGGGTCGCAGCGGCGCCACTCGCCGTTCGGACAATTGGGACGGCGGTCCCGCGGCCAACTGATGACCGCTGTGTGATCGGAACACCCTGGCGACGAGTGCCCTAGGCGCGTACCGTTGATCTGAGAGCGAATGGCGCGAAAGCGAGCGTCCTGCTCTGGTCAATGAAGACGGCGCCGACCCTTCACGACGGCGTCGGAGAAGAGGTCGCCATGGGCGCCATACGTTCGACCACACATCCGGGACCTCGCGAGCACGCTCGGCGCGGCCCCAGCGAGTTCACCGAACTGGCGGAGATGATCCGCGGGAGCGGCTGGCTGCGACGGCGGTACGGCTACTACTGGACGAAACTCGTCGCAGCGCCGCTGGTACTCGCCCTCGGACTCACCGTCTTCATCTGGATCGGCGACACCTGGTGGCAGCTGTTCACCGCTGCAGCCCTGGCGATCGTGTTCACTCAGATCGCCTTCCTCGGTCATGATGCCGCGCATCGGCAGATCTTCGTGTCAGGGCGATGGAACGACTGGATCAGCCTGATCCTCGGCGACCTGCTCGTGGGCATGAGCTATGGATGGTGGCAGCACAAACACACCCGGCACCACGCGAACCCGAACAAACTCGGCTCCGATCCCGACATCGAACTGCCGGTCATCGCGGTCACAGCCGAAACAGCGGCCCGGCACCGAAGCCCGGTGATGACCTGGCTGCGCGGACATCAAGGGCTGCTGTTCTTCCCGATTCTTCTCTTCGAGGGCGTGTCTCTGCATGCGTCCAGCGTGCGGAGGGTCGTGAGCGGGGGACACCTGAATCGTCGGTGGGTGGAGATCGTGTTCATCGCCGTGCGCCTCATCGGATTCGTGGTGCTCGTCTTCCTGGTGCTGTCGCCCGGTATCGCGTTCGTCTTCCTCGCCGTGCAGTTGGGCCTGTTCGGTTTCTACATGGGCGTCGCATTCGCTCCGAACCACAAGGGAATGCCGATCGTGCCGCGCGATGTCGCGCTCGACTTCCTTCGTCGTCAGGTGATGATGAGCCGCGACATCCGCGGCACCCGCCTGCTCGACATCGCGATGGGCGGACTCAATTATCAGATCGAGCATCATCTGTTCCCGTCGATGCCGCGACCGCACCTACGGCAGGCAGCGCCCGCGATCGCCGCGTACTGCCGCGCGCACGACGTTCCCTATGCACAGACCGGGCTGCTCGCGTCGTACGCCATCGTGGTGCGGTACATCAATCGAGTGGGCCTCGGCGAGCGGGACGTGTTCACGTGTCCGCTCGTGGAGCAGCGTGCGCAGTTGACGGTCGGGGAGTGACTAGCGACGCTTCGCGCGACGCGCCTCGAGGTTCGCCTTCACGGCCGGCCACTCTGGCTCGATGATGGAGAACTCGACGGAGTCGCGCAGCGCGCCGTTGCGGTAGCGCGAGATCGCCCGCATCACGCCGTCCTGCTTAGCGCCGAGGCGTTCGATCGCCGCACGTGATTGGAAGTTCACCCACTGCGTGGTCAACCCCACACGGAACACCCCCAGCGTCTCGAACGCGTGGGTGAGCAGCAGCAGCTTCGACTCGGCGTTCGTACCAGTGCCATGCGCCGACGGACGATTCCAGGTGTAGCCGATGTGCAGTCGCGGCACTTCAGCGACCAGGTCGTAGTACGTCGTCATCCCGATCACGCGCCCCGACGCGTCGACAGCGGTGAACGGCACCATCTCGCCCTTCTCGGCGAGCGCGAGGCGACGGTCGATCTCGGCGGCGACGCCGTCGGGTGCCGGCACAGATGTGTACCAGGCCGTCTGCCACAGGTCATCCTCTTGCACAGCCTCGACGAGACCGTCGTGGTGTGAACGATCGAGCGGTTGCAGTTCGACCAGTCGCCCGGTCAGCGTCACGGGCCCTGGAGGGGTGCGAAAATCCATGGCGTCATTCTATGAGCGACGGCTATTCTGAAATCATGCCGTTCATCTCGCTCCTCATCATCGCGTTGATGATCTTTGCGTTGATCGACCTCATCACGCGCGACGATTCGCAGGTGAAGTACCTGCCGAAGATGGTCTGGATCATCATCGTCATCCTGCTTCCGCTGATCGGCAGCGCACTCTGGTTCGCTCTCGGACGTGAATATGGCGGAAGCGGCATATCGATTCCGCGGCTTCGGAGGCGCACTGCGCAGCCGAAGACACAGACGGCACCGGCAGCTCAGACATGGTCGTCTCCCGCCGAGCCCCGCACCACCGAACAGCAGATCGCCGACCTCGACCGTGAGATCGAGGAGTGGCGGCTACGGCAGGAGATTGAGTCGCGCAGACGCGAGCGCGGCGAACCGGGCACAGCATGACCGACGCCCGCTCGAGTCGGAGCGGACGACGTGCGGTTCTGGGCGGAGGAACCGGCGCGCTCGGCGGCGCTCTCGCCCGAGCTCTCACCGAAGACGGCTACGAAGTGCGGGTGATCGGTCGGAGCGGCCCCGATGCACGGTGGGACGATCCCGACGGCATCCTGCGTCTCGTCGACGGAGCAGATCTCGTGATCGGGCTCGCCGGCAAGTCCGTGAACGCCCGCTACACCGACGCGAATCGCGACGAGATCCTGCGCTCGCGAGTGGACACTACCCGGGCGCTGAACGAGGCCATTGCGCGCGCCGAGCGCCCACCTGCCGTCTGGATGAACGCCAGCACTGCCACTCTCTATCGATATGCCCTCGATCGTGCGCAGACCGAGCAGGACACGGTCTTCGACACGGGGTTCTCTCCCGATGTCGGCCGCGCCTGGGAAGCCGAGCTCTTCCGTGGCGACCTGCCGGGTACGCGGCGCATCGCGCTGCGCACAACGATCGTGCTCGGGGAAGGGCCGGTCGGCGACCTGCTCTTCCGCCTCGCACGGCTGGGCGTCGGCGGCCCGCAGCACGACGGATGGTGGTTCCCGCACAACCGCTACAGGGGGATAGGCCCGCATCCGACCGAGCCTCGTCAGCAGGGCGTCCGCTCTCATGGGCGGCAGCGCTTCAGCTGGATCCACATCGATGACTTCGTCGGCGCCGTCCGATTCCTCCGTGATCATCCGGAGATCGATGGACCGGTCAACCTCGCGGCGCCCCGCGCAGTGGAGAACCGTGAGCTGATGGCGGCGTTGCGGCGCACAGTCGGCATGCCGTTCGGGCTGCCGGCGTGGCGTTTCATGCTGGAGCCGGCGATGTGGGTGCTGCGCACGGAATCGGAACTCATCCTCAAGAGTCGGTGGGTGGCACCGGGTGTGCTCACAGACGCCGGATACACCTTCGGCCATCCCGAACTGGAAGAAGCGCTTCGCGACATTCGCGCGCGGCGTTGAGCGACCCCGGCTCAGAGGTCGCGCAGCCGCACCAGACGCTCGTGCCCCGTCTCCTCGAGTTCGGTGATCTTGTCGCGCGACTTGAGGAAGTCGGAGAACGAACGGTAGCCGAGCGCCTTCTCGCTGAAGGACGGGTCCATGCGGCGCATGTGCGTCTTCACGGCCGAGCTGTGCAGCCACTCGTCCGCATCGGCCTTGTCGTGGCCGAGTCGCAGTGCGCGCTCCAGCAGAAGCGTCGCCTCATCCTGCTCCGTGAGCGTCGTCACCTCCGGCTCAGCGGGCTTCGTCGCCTTCTTGGCACGCGTCCTCGAAGACTTGGCCTTCGCCGGGGCTTCCGCCTCGGCATCCGGCTTCGGGGTCTCCGCAGTCGCCGTTTCGGCAACGTCTTCTGCCGGGGGAGCGACCTTCTTCTGCACCGGACGCACGACACCTGGCAGCGAATCGTACGACTCGAACTCGTCGCACGCTGCGGCCAGCGACTTCGCGGTGGAGCCCGCGACGCCGACGCCGATCACGTACCGACCGAGACGCTTGCAGCGCTGGGCCAGCGGCACGTAGTCGCTGTCGCCGGCGACGAGCACCACGTGGGTGAGGTCGGAGAGACGGAACATGTCTTCGACGGCATCCACTGCGAGGCGGATGTCGGCGCCGTTCTTGGCGTATGCCGCAGCCGGGAACAGCTGGACGAGGTCGACCGCACGTGCGACGAGCTGCGAACGGTACTCCGCGTTCACGGGAGACGACCAGTCGGCGTACGCGCGTGTGAGCACCAGCGTGCCGAACGAGGCGGCATAGTCGATGATCGCGCCGACCTCGATCATCGCGGCCTTGAGCCGCTCGACGACCTCGGGGTCGTGGGGATTCTCGGCGATGCGCTGGCGATCCTTGCCATAGGCGTTGCGGCCGTGGACGCGGTCGTACCAGGAGATGACGATGTTGTCGAAGTCGAGGTAGACGGCGACGCGGGGGTCCTGTGTATCAGCCATCGTTGCGTTCCTCCGTGGGGTAGCTGACGCCGATCTGGGCGCGGATCTCGTCGAGCGTGCCCATGATGGCGACGCTCTCCGCGAGGGGAAGGGGCAGCAGAGCACCCGCGACGTCGCCGGCGGTCACCGCGCCTTCGGCGGCGAACGCCTGGTACTGCATGCCTCGGCCCTCGACCTCCGAGGTGTAGCTCTCACGCACCGTGCCGTCGGGCGTGACCACGCGGAACGAGGTCGGCGTGTACCAGACGCGGTCGATGTCGATCCGCGCCTCGGTACCGATGATCGAGGCGGCGTTCGGTCCTGCGGCTCTCGAGGAGGACAGGCTGGTGGAGACCGCACCGCCTTCATGCGTCATGATCGTGGCGACCTCAGAATCGGCGCCTGTTTCGACCAGTCGCGCGGTGGCCTTGATGCTGGTCGGGGCGCCGAGGATGTCCCAGATGAACGAGATCGGGTAGATGCCGAGGTCGAGCAGGGCCCCGCCGCCGAGCTTCAGATCGTTGAGGCGGTGCGCGGGGTCGGAGCTGATGAGCTGGGTGTGATCGGCGGTGACGGCGCGGACCTCGCCGAGGGCGCCCTCTGCCAGAATCTCGCGAATGCGCACCATGTGCGGCAGGTAGCGCGTCCACATCGCCTCCATGGCCAGCAGGCCGCGCTCGGTGGCGATGCGCTGCAGATGCTCCGCCTCGGCGCGGTTGACGGTGAACGCCTTCTCTACGAGCACGTGCTTGCCGTTCTCGAGGGCGAGCTTCGCGTCGGCGTGGTGCATCGGATGCGGCGTGGCGACGTAGATGATGTCGACGTCCGGATCGGCGACGAGCGCCTGGTACGACGCGTGCGCGTGCGGGATGTCGAACTTCGCGGCGAAAGCGTCAGCCGACGACTGCGAGCGTGAACCCACAGCGACGAGATCGAGACCTGCAGTTCGCAGATCGGAGGCGAAGGCGGACGCGATGCCACCGGTTGCGAGGATTCCCCAGCGAAGACCAGTCATGTTCTCAGCGTAGAGCAGTTGCGAGTGCCTCCTGCGGCACGAGCGGGAAGACCTGCTCCGCGATGCGCTCGAGCTCCTCATCCAACGGCGATGCCTGGATCAGCAGCAGCGTGATGCCGGCCTCTGCGTAGTCGTTGATGCGCTCGGCGACCTGTTCGGCTGTGCCGACGAGGTTCGGGCGCAGCCCGCGCGTGCCGACGGAGTACTCACGACGGCTGACCTCGAGAGAGAGGTTCGAGTGGCGCGAGAACTCCTCGAAGGAGGCGTACCCGGGGGAATCGGGATCCACCGTCGTGATCCGGTCGAGTTCGCGCTGCGCCTCGGCCTCGGTGTCGCGCACGATCACGTACGCGGGCATCCCGAACTCGGCGATCGGGCGACCGTGGATCCGCCCGGAGCGGGCGTTCATGTCCACGACGTTGCTGCGCACCTCGTCGAGCGTGCCGCCGTGCATGACGTAAGCATCGGCGAAGTCGGCGATGGCCTCGCGACCGGCGTCGCTCTCGCCGCCGGCGAACACCACGGGGTGCGACGACGGCTTCGGCTCGACGATGGTGCCTTCGAACTCGTAGTGGTCGCCGGCGTACGAGAACGGCGTCTGGTCCCAGAGCCCGTTCAGCACCTCGACGAACTCCTTCGCCTGCGCGTAGCGCTCGTCGTGCGCGGGGAAGTTCCCGCCGAATTGCCGGGCCTCTTCGGCCCACCAGGCCGCCACGACGTTGAGGGAGACGCGTCCTGGGGCGATGCTGTCGAGCGTGCTGACGGTCTTCGCGAGCACGGCGGGAAGATGGAAACCAGGGCGTACTGCCGTCATCACGCGCAGTCGCTCGGTGACCGCGAGGATTGCCGCTGACAACGACCACGCTTCCAAACTGGGCGCCTCGACGCCCTTGCGGTCGTTGAGATACAGCTCGGGGACGAGTGTGGTGTGGAACCCGAGGCGGTCGGCCTTCAGCGAGACCTCGCGGATATGCTCCCAGGTGGCGGCCATCCGTCCCTCATCGGTGACGTTGCGCAGGAATCCGCCGTAGACGGGCGTCCAGTAACCGAGATTCATGCTCATGTTGCTCCTGTCAGTGTGCGCAGGGCGCGGGTCAGATGCGCGCGAGTGCGCGGTCGAGGTCGGCGATGAGGTCGGCGGGATCTTCCAGCCCGGCACTCAGACGGATGGTGCCCAGCGAGATCCCGGCGGCGGCGCGCTGTTCGGCATTCAGATGCGAGTGCGTCATGGATGCCGGATGCGAGACGAGACTCCGCGCGTCTCCGATGTTGGCGACCAGACGGAAGACCTCGAGGGAGTCGACCACCCGCGCGATGCGCGCCTGGGTGCCGGCATCCTCTGCTCCGCGAAGGTCGATCGAGAACACCGAAGGCGCTCCGCGCGGCAGGTAGCGATCGGCCAGCGCGTGCCAGCGGTTGCCTTCAAGTCCAGGATGGTGAACGGCGACGACATTCGGATGCTGCGCCAGATGCTCGGCGATCGTCAACGCGGTCGCGCTCTGACGGGCCACCCTCAAGTCGAGTGTCTCGATGCCCTGAAGGATCTGCCAGGCGTTGAAGGGCGAGAGCGACGGTCCGAGGTCGTGGACGTACTTGGATTTCACCAGCGCGGCGAACGCCTGTCCGATGCCGAAGCGCTCCCAGAGCACGAGCTCACCGAACCGAGGGTACGGCGCGGTGAACTGCGGCCAGCGCTCCGGCCGTGCGCCGAAGTCGAACGAGCCCTGATCGACGACGACACCGCCGAGCGATGTGCCATGACCCGAGAGGAACTTCGTCGCCGAATGCACGACGAAGTCTGCACCGTGCTCGCCGGGCCGGATCAGGTACGGCGTTCCGACGGTGTTGTCGATCACGAGTGGAACGTCCGCTTCATGCGCGATGTCGGCGACGAGGCGGAAGTCGAGCACTTGTGCGATCGGGTTGGCGACAGACTCTGCGAACAGGGCGCGAGTGGT
This sequence comes from Microbacterium sp. TWP3-1-2b2, assembly GCF_049896145.1. Taxonomy (NCBI): domain Bacteria; kingdom Bacillati; phylum Actinomycetota; class Actinomycetes; order Micrococcales; family Microbacteriaceae; genus Microbacterium; species Microbacterium sp. TWP3-1-2b2. The sequence goes on from NZ_JAFCTS010000001.1 coordinate 166,572, forward strand.
CGGTCGGATGGCGGTCCGCCACGCGTCGGCATCGTCCTGATCGACGAAGGTCACCTCGATGCCGAAGTCGTCGAACGTGTCCTGGAAGAGATCGACGGTGCCGCCGTACAGCTGATTCGCGGAGACGATGTGACCACCGCGACCGACGAGAGCCATCAGCGTGACGGCGACGGCCGCCTGGCCCGACGCGACCGCGACGGCGGACGCTCCGCCCTCGAGAGCGGCGACGCGCTCCTCCAGCACCTGCTGGGTGGGGCTGGCGTTGCGGCTGTAGAGATTGCCTGTCCGGCGCAGGGCGAACAGATCGGCGGCGTCGGCCAGCGAGGCGAACTCGTACGCGGCGGTCTGATAGATCGGCGGCACTGCACTGTTCTGCGGGATGCCAGGGGTGTATCCGCCCTGCACCTGCTGCGTCGAGAACGCGGTCATGCGGCGGGCACCTCCGCGGCGCGGCGCACGACGGGCGCGTGCACGTCGCCGCCGCGCAGACGTTCCAGCCACAGCACGACGGATGCCGCCACGCTGCGGTGCGACTGATCGTTCAGTGCATCATGCAGCCCGCCGACGGTCTCGATCAGTTCGATGTCGGGCACCGCGCTCAGCAGGGCTGCGGCCTCGGAGATCGGGGAGATCGAATCGGCTGATCCGTGGAAGGCGAGCACCGACGCGGCGATCGCCGCAAGGTCGGCGGCCACCGGCACCTGTTCGGCGGCGATGTCGGCGGTGCGCGCCTCAACCGTGCCGAGTACGCCGAGATGGATGGGGCACGCGGTGCGCTCGGCATCGTCGGGCTGGGAGGCGCCGTCGACGTCGATCGGGATGCCGGCGACGATCGCACCATCCGGCGTCTCGCCCTGCGAGAGCACTCTCAGAACGGCAGCCGCTCCGGTGTCGGAGCCGACCAGGACGGTCGGTGCGTCGACGACGCCGGCGAGCCAGGCCACTGCAGCATCTGCATCCGCCTCGAAGACCGCCACGGTGTAGCCGTCGGCGCTGAGGCGCCTTCCGAAACGCTCGTACACCGGTGCGCGCTCTCCGCGACCGGTGACGACGGCGAGCGTGCCTCTCACGCGGGCGGGCGGCGTCCAGATGGCGTTGGGGGAACTCGTGGTCATGCGTCCATAGTGAGCGCTGACAGGGGCCTGACGACATGCATGTGTCGAACTGTTGCAGTCTGTGTCGCCCCGCATCGTGGGTGCTGGTTCGGCGTACCCCAGCCTTCTACTTTCACATCCATGACCTCACGACACCCACTCGCGGCGCTCGCCGCTCTCAGCGTCGCAGCCCTCGCACTCGCCGGATGCGCCGCATCGCAGGCGCCGGCAGGCGAGAGCGCCGAAGCGACCTCCCTCACCTGGGGCTGGCGGCTGCCGACCAGCTGGGACCCGGTGACGTCCACCGCAGGCTGGGACACCCACGCGCTGGCGCTCGTGTACGACGGACTCACGCAGCTCGACACGGAGGGCGAGCCCGTGCCCGGCCTCGCCGAGTCATGGGAGTACAACCCTGACGGCACCGCCGTCACCTTCCACCTTCGCGAGGACGCCGCCTTCAGCGACGGCACGCCGGTGACGGCCGAGGCGGTGAAGCTGAACCTCGAGCGGGGGCGCGACCAGGAGAACTCCACCCTCGCGGGTCAGTTGCGGATCGTCACCTCGGTGGAAGCCGCCGACGAGCACACCGTGACGGTGAACCTCGATCAGGCCGACTACCAGGTGCCGTATCTGTTCGCGGGCAAGACCGGCTTCATCGTCAACCCCGCGTCCTTCGACGATGTCGCCTCGCTCGCCACCCAACCGGAAGGCGCAGGTCCGTTCGCCCTGACCGAGTACGTGCCCAATGCTCACGCGACTTTGGAGAAGAACGACGAGTACTGGAACGCCGACCACATCTTCATCGACGACCTCTCGGTCGTTCCGGTCGCCGACGATGCCACGGCCGTTGCGGGAGTGAACACGGGCCAATGGGACGTCGCGATCATCCCCGCCTCCCAGGCGGAGGCGGCGGAATCCGCGGGCCTCGACGTGGAGGAGATCAAGGCGCTCACGGTACGGGCGCTGGACGTGAACGGCACGGTGGCACCGTTCGACGACCAGCGGGTGCTGCAGGCCATCAGTCACGCCACCGACCGTCAGGCACTGATCGATTCGACGTACTTCGGTCACGGCACGGCGAACTGGCAGCCGTTCCCCGACGGCTATGTCGCGCACAGTGAGGAACTGGACGACCTGTACCCGTACGACGTCGAGGCGGCTGAGGATCTGCTCGCGGAGGCAGGCCACCCCGACGGGATCGACATCACCCTCACTCTCGGTGAGGACGACACGGCACTCGCCGAACTCCTTCAGGCGCAGTGGGCCGAGGCCGGCATCCGCGTCACGTTGAACGTGCAGGCTGCGGCTGCGATCTCGCAGAACTACGTGCAGCGCACGTTCCCGTTCGTGCTCGACAGCTACTCGGGCCGCCAGTCGCCGCTGCAGGCGCTCGAGGTTCTGTACGGGCCGGAGGGACTGATGAATCTCGGTCGCCAGACACCGGCGGAGCTCACCGCGGCGATCGACAAGGCACGCGCCACGCCGACGGATGACCCGGCATACGCGGAGACCATCCAGGACGCCGTCGAGGTGGGAGTGAAGCTGCAGCCGAACACGTTCCTGTTCAGCTGGCCGCGCATCCTCATCCACCCGGACAAGGTCACCGGCATCCAGCACTGGCTCGATGTGCAGCGCTGGGAAGACGTGAAGGTCGAGGGCTGAGCCATGACGATGACCGTGTCCGCCGAGGCGCCTGACGCGTCTGAGATCGAGGACGTGCTGAGCGTGCGCCGTGTGTGGCCCGCACTGCGCACCGTGCTCGCCACCCTCGGCACGGCGGTCACGGTCTTCGTGCTCGCCACCTTCGCCACCTTCGCTCTCGGTGCGGCGAGCGGCTCGAACCCTGCAGCGGTCGCACTGGGAGAGGTCGCGACCCAGGAGGACGTCGACCGGCTCAACCACGTCTTCGGGCTGGATCGTCCGTTCCTGGTGCGCTACATCGACTGGATCTCGGGCGCTGTGACCGGTGACCTCGGGGCGAGCTGGTTCACGACCATTCCCGTCGCTGACAGCATCGCGCAGGCGTCTCCGGTGAGCGTGTCGATCGCCGCCGGCGCGATTCTTCTCGCTCTGCTGTTCGGATTCGCGGGCGGCATCCTCGCCGCGGTCAGCCGCGGCGGGCTCGTCGACCGCATCGTGACCCTGCTGGCCACCGTGTCGGCGACGGTCCCTGCATTCGTCGCGGCGATCGCCCTCATCCTTCTGTTCGCCTATGCGATCCCGATCTTCCCCGTCGCCGGATACGTGCCGCCGGAGAAGGATCTGGGCGGCTGGCTCCTCTGCCTCGTGCTGCCGTCCCTGGCGCTCAGTCTGGATGCCGGAGCTGATATCGCCAGGCAGTTGCGCACATCGCTGGTCGGCACACTGCAGGAGAACTTCATCATCGGCGCGCGGGTGCACGGACTCGGACCAGGCCGGATCGTGCTCAGACATGCACTGCCGATCGCGTCGACCCCGGCTCTGTCAGTGCTCGGAGTGCACGCCCCTCGGCTCGTCGGCGGAGCCGTCATCACCGAGGTGATCTTCGGGATGCCGGGACTCGGTCAGCTCGCGAACCGCGCTGCGCTGCAGGGCGACATCCCCGTCGTGCAGGGCGTGCTGCTCATCACGATCGCCATGGTCGTCATCATCGGCGTGATCATCAACCTCGTCATCGCCCGCACCGGCGGCACCGATCGGAGCGCCGCATGAACGCCCTTGCTCGCCTGTGGGCCGCCGGATGGACGGTGCGCGTCGCGATCCTCATCATCGTCGGCGTGTTCGTGATCGCTGTCGCCGGACCCGCGCTGGCACCGTACGATCCGCTGGGACAGGACACCGCGAATGCCCTGCAGGATCCGTCGCTCGCGCACCTGTTCGGCACCGACTACCTCGGCCGCGATGTGCTCTCGAGGCTTCTCGCAGGTGCGCCGGCCTCGCTGTTGAGCGCTCTGGGGGCGGCTCTCATCGGGCTCGTGATCGGCGCGGTTCCCGGTGCTCTCAGTGCCTTCGCGCCGAGGGTCGGCGAGTGGCTGTCGCTGCGCCTCGTCGACGCGCTGCTGTCGCTGCCGTTCATCCTCTTCGCCATCGTGTTCGCGGCGCTGCTCGGCAACGGGCTCGTGCAGGCGACGCTGGCGATCGGCATCCTGATCGCGCCGAGCTTCTTCCGCATCGCGCGAGCGGCGACGCTCCGTGTTCGCGACTCGCAGTACGTCGAGGCCGCCACGTTCCTCGGCGGATCGGCATGGTGGGTGCTGCGCCGCCATGTGTGGCGCCAGGTCGCACCGAACCTCGTCGTCGCATCGGTGTCGGCGCTCGGCGGTGCCCTCCTCGCAGTGGCGTCGCTCACCTTCCTCGGCATCGGAGTGCAGCCGCCGGCGCCGACCTGGGGAGGGATGCTCTCCAGCGACCTCGGGTATCTCGGTCAGCGGCCGTTCGGCCCTGTCGCCCCGGCGCTCGCCATCATCGTCACGGTCGGTGCGCTGAACCTGCTCGCGGATGCCGCCCGCGACGTGCTCGGAGCGGATGCCGTGACCGCTCGCCCCGCACGCAAGGAGGCCGCCCATGTCTGACGCGAACGTGTCGGTTGCGGCAGCATCCGGCCGGTCCCGATCTGCGGACTCGGTCCCGATCAGCGGACAGAATCAGGAGATTGGTCCGCGAATCGGGACACCTTCTGCTGATCGGGACACCTCAGCCGGAGCTCGCATCGCTTTCGCGCCGTCGTTCGACGAAGGCTCGCTGGTGCGCGCACCCGTGGCGTCGGCGGAAGACCTGGTGATCTCGTCATCCGACGGCACGGAACTCGTGCACGGTGTGTCGATCTCGGTGAGGCCGGGGGAGGCTCTCGGCATCGTCGGAGAGTCCGGCAGCGGCAAGACCCTGACCTGCCGGGCACTGCTCGGCATCCTGCCTGCCGGCCTCACCGTGACCGGCGGCGCGGTGACGATCGATGGTCAGGATCTCACGCATGCGTCCGAGAAGCAGTGGCGCCGGCTGCGCGGCACGAATGTCGCCGCCGTGTTCCAGGACCCCGCGTCGTATCTTCACCCCGCGATCCCGGTCGGCGCTCAACTCGAGGAGACGCTGCGCATCACCGCCGGGGTTCCGCGAAAGCAGACGCGCGAACGCGCCCGCGAGTTGCTCGATGGTCTCGGCATCCGCCGCGTCGACCTCGTGCTACGTCAGCGGGTCGCCCAGCTCAGTGGAGGGATGCTGCAGCGCGTTCTCATCGCGATGGCGCTCGCCGCAGACCCGGCGGTGCTCATCGCGGACGAGGCCACGACGGCGCTGGACGTCACGGTTCAGGCGGAGCTGCTCGAGCTGCTGAAGCGGCTGCGGGTCGAACGCGACCTCGCGCTCATCCTCGTCTCGCACGACCTCGCCGTCGTCGCTCAGGTCTGCGAGCGGGTGCAGGTCTTCCGTGACGGCCGGGTCGTCGAAGCAGGTGCGACGTCCCGTGTGCTGCGCGCGCCAGGACACCCCTACACGCGTGAACTGCTGTCGGCGCACGCCGCCTATGGACTGGAGAGGTATCTCGCATGAGTGGCCAGGGACCGGTGCTCGAACTGGACCACGTCTCGGTCGACTACGGCCAGGTCAGGGTGCTCGACGACGTCTCGCTGACCGTGCGCCCCGGCGAGGTCGTCGGCGTCGTCGGAGAATCGGGCTCGGGCAAGACGACCCTCGCGCGCACAGTACTGCGTGCTGTGACGCCTGCCCAAGGGCACGTGCACGTGGCGGGGCGCGACGTCACGCTGCTTCGCGGGGCGGCGCTGCGTGCGTGGCGGCGTTCGGGTGCAGCGCAGTACGTGTTCCAGGATCCGTTGCGTTCGCTGGATCCGGGCGTCGCAGTCGCCGACTCCATCGTGGAAGGACTGCGTATCGCCCGGGTGGCGACAGCGGATGCCGCCCGCCGCCGTGCCGCGGCACTCGAGGCCGTCGGACTCGACGAAGACCTCATCGCCCGACTGCCGTCCGGTCTTTCGGGTGGACAGCGACAGCGTGCCGCGATCGCCAGGGCGCTCGTGGTCGAGCCGCGACTGCTCGTGCTCGATGAGCCGGTCAGTGCGCTCGACGCCGCGAGCCGCGACCGGGTAGTGCAGGCCCTCATCGCGCTGCGCGATCGACGAGGCAGCGATCTCGCGATGCTCGTGATCTCGCACGACATCGGCTCGCTCGCGGCCATGAGCGATCGGCTCGTGGTCCTCAACCGCGGTCACATCGTCGAAGACGGCCCGACCAGGCGCGTTGTCGCGCACCCGGAGCATCCGTACACCAGGCGACTCATCGACTCCGTCCCTCTCATCCACACACCATCCGCCAACCGCCCCTGAACACTGGAGCTGCAGACATGCCCATCGAAATTCTCGGAATGATCGCCACGACCGCAGGCTCGGAGTCGAAGGCGATCGCTGGACCCGTCGTCGATCCCGCCTATGTGCGTGAATTCTCGCGGGCGCATGAGGAGGCCGGATTCGACCGGGTGCTCATCGGATACAGTGCGAGCGCTCCCGACGGCTTCGCCGTGGCCTCCGCGGCCCTGCACTCCACAGAGCGGCTGAAGGTGCTCATCGCACACCGTCCGGGTTTCGTGCCGCCGACGATCGTCGCCCGCAAGCTCGCCACGCTCGACCATCTCACCGGTGGTGGGCGCGTGGCGATCCATCACATCACCGGCGGCAGCGAGGCCGATCAGCGTCGCGACGGGGATTACAGCGAGAAGCAGGATCGCTACCGTCGCACCGGCGAGTTCATCGACGTGCTGCGCAAGACGCTCACGGAGGAGGAACCCTTCGATCACGAAGGCGAGTTCTACCGCTTCGAGGGCGCGTACTCGGCGGCGAAGCCGGCGACGGATGCCGGAATACCGATCTTCTTCGGAGGACTCTCTGACGGTGCGATCGAAGTCGGGGCGAAGAACGCGGATGTCTACATGCTGTTCGGCGAGCCGCTCGCCGAGGTCGAGGAACACATTCGCACGATCCGGGCCGCCGCGGTGAAGGAGGGCCGGACGATCGAGTTCAGCCTGTCGACGCGTCCGATCATCGCCGACACCGAGGAGGAGGCATGGGCGAAGGCCGACCGCATCTACGCCGAGACCGAGGAGCTGATCGCGTCGCAGCGCGACGGGAACACACTGTCGTTCGCCCGCTCTCGTGGGCATGAGCGCAACGCCGTGTCGGCGGATCGCCTGCAGCAGATCGCGAAGCGCGGTGACGTGCACGACGATCGGCTGTGGACCGGCATCACCCGCCTGACCGGCCCATCCGGCAACTCGACGGCGCCGGTGGGCACGCCAGAGCAGGTCGCCGAGGCGTTGCTCAAGTACTACGACCTCGGCGTCACACGATTCCTGATCCGCGGGTTCGACCCGCTCGGGGACGTACGCGATTGGGGCCAGGAGTTGGTGCCGCTTCTGCGGGAGGGGGCGCGACTTCGCGACGAGGCCCGGGTCGCGGCCTGAGCGACGGACTCAGGCTCGGGCGGTGACGAAATCCGCGATCGCGTCCAGAGCAGACGCCGTGCCTTCCAGATGCGGCAGATGAGCGGACTCGGGAACGTCCACCACCCGCCCGTCGGGGATGGCAGCGGCGGCGTCGCGTGCCTGCGCGTGGAAGTGCAGGAGATCCCGACCGCCCACCAGGAAAAGGACAGGCACGGTGATCCGGTCCAGGCGGGACCAGGCATCGGGTGCGTCTGCCGTCGTGCCCGGATCGAGCGCGGAGATCGCGCGGGCGTTCATGTCCAGGAACAGGTCGCGGACGGGGCCGCTCACGCGTCCCTCGTACCCGGCGCCGTCAAGCCACAAGTGCGCTTCATGTCGGTTGACGGCATCGAGGTCCGCCAGGGCGTCGGCGGCGTCGATCTCGGCGTCGAGCTCTGCGACGAGAGGTTCGAGTTCGGGCTCAGGCGCTCCACCGATCGCGGGTGCGATCAGCACGAGCGCGGAGACGCGCTCCGGATGCGCGAGGGCGAGGTCTACCGCTGTCCCTCCGCCGATCGAGCTGCCGATCGCGATCACGGCGTCCACCCCTGCGGCATCCAGCACGGCGACAGCATCGGCGACCGGCGACCAACCGTCGTCGGTGTCGTACTCGGTGTCACCGTAGCCGCGCCTGTCGTAGCTGATGCAACGAACGCCTGCGCCCAGACGATCCACCACCGGCGTCCAGGAGCGCTTGTCGGTCACGCCGGCGTGCAACAGCAGCACCGTCTTCATGTCGCTCGCGCCGGTGTCTTCGACCGCGAGCGATGCGCGGCCTGAGGTGACGCGCAGAGAGATCACGGCACCAGGGTGATCTTGCCGCGAGCGGCGTGCGCCTCGATCAGCTCGTGCGCCTGGGCTGCCTCCGAGAGGGGCAGTTCGGCTCCGAGCTCGATCTGGAAATCGCCCTTCGCGATCAGGGCGATCGCGACGTCGACGCCTTCGTGACGCCAGGCGAGTTCCTGCTCCGTCAGCGGAGTGGGAGCACCGCCGCTGAAGGCGCGGATGCCGAGGGCCGCGGCATCCGGTCCGCGGACGATCGTCGCGATGCGATCGTGATCCTCGATCAGCTCCTTCGACACCTCGATCGCCTCGTCGGTGCCGATGCAGTCCAGCGCCACCGTCACGCCGTCCGGCGCCGCCTCGCGCACGCGGTCTGCAAGACCGTCGCCGTACGCGACGGGGATCGCGCCGAGCTCGCGCAACTGTTCGTGGCGGTCGGGGCTTCCTGTGGCGATCACCTTCGCGCCGGCGGCGACGGCGAACTGGATCGCGGCCTGCCCGACTGCCCCGGATCCGGCGTGGATCAGCAGGGTGTCGCCCTCGCCGACATCGAGCGAGCGCAGGCACTGGTACGCGGTCCCCACCGGGATGCTGAGAGCGGCGCCCTCCGCGGCGGTGACGGCATCCGGAAGGTGGGAGAGATGCGCCACCGGAACCGCGAGGTGCGTCGCATATGTTCCGACGGTGTCGCCGATCGCGACCCTGTCGCCGACTGCGAATTCGGTGACACCCTCTCCGATGGTGTCGACCACACCGGCCCCGTCCAAGCCGACGCGACGCGGTTCGGTGATGGGCGGCATGGGACGAGCGCCGCTGCGCCGCTTGGCATCGAGTGGGTTGACGCCTGCCGCCTCGATCTTCACCACGACCTCGCCGGGACCGGCGACAGGATCGGGGATCTCCACGAGGTGGAGGACGTCAGGGGAGCCGATTTCAGTGTGAACGATCGCGCGAGCCATGCGGCCAGGCTACCCGGAACGGATGAAGCCCTCACACCGGACGGCGTGAGGGCTTCAGGAGATCCGAGAGATCAGTCGACCGGGACGATCAGGCCCTTCCAGGTCTCCAGGATGTACTCCTTCGTGCGATCGTCGGTCAGCAGCTCGACGAGGGCCTCGATGCGAGGGTCGTCCTCCATGTCCGCGCGGGTCGCGAGGATGTTGTAGTACTTGCTGTCGGTGCCCTCGAGGAGGATCGCCTGGTCATCCGAGAGCCCGGCCGGGATCGCGAACGACGCCGTCACGAATGCGGCGTCGTTGTCGGGGAGGGCCAGAGCCAGCGAGGCGTTCTCGATCTCGACGAACTTCAGGTCCTTCGGGTTCTCGGTGATCTCCGCGAGCGTGGTGGCGCCGTCTGCGATCTCGATGATGCCCTCGGCGGCGAGCAGTTCGAGTGCGCGGCCCTCGTTCGTCGGGTCGTTCGGGATCGCGATCGTCGCGCCCTTGTCGAGGTCGTCGAGGCTGTCGATCTTCTCGCTGTAGAACGCGGCGGCGGGCAGGTAGATCTCGCCGACCGTGATCAGATCGTCGCCGGACTGCTCGTTGTACGTCTCGAGGAACGTCGAGTTCTGGAACAGGTTCGCATCGACCGAGCCGTCGGACAGCGCCGGGTTCGGCGTGTTGTAGTCGGTGAACTCCTGCCATTCGATCGTGAGTCCGGCTTCCTCGGCGAGGTTGTCCGAGACCCACTTCAGGATGTCGCCGGCGGGTACCGGCAGCGCGCCGACCTTCAGCGTGCCGAGGCCCTCTGAGCCGTCTGAGGCAGGGGCGTCGTCGGCGCTTCCACCGGCGCAGGCAGTGAGACCGAACGCCAGGGCGCCGGCCGCGACGATGGCGACGCCGCGAGTGAGAGAGGAGAAGGACATGGTGGTGCTCCTTGGGATGTCTGTGTGTAGGAATGCAGTCAGCAGGGGGACGGGATGCCGGGCGTCAGGCGCCGGCGCCGATGACATCGGCGGCGTGCGATGCCCGGTTCTCATGATCGAGCGAACGGGCGAGCACGTTGCACGCCCACTGCACGAGCAGAACGATCACGAACAGCACGATCACGACGGCGACGATGTGCACCCAGCTGTAACGCTGGAATCCGTACGTGAGAGCGACGTTGCCGAGTCCGCCACCGCCGACCACTCCCACCATCGCCGAGAAGTTGATGATCGAGGTGATCGTGGTGGCGACGCCGAGCACGATCGCCGGTGCCGTCTCGGGCAGGATGACGCGGCGGACGAGCTGCCAGCGAGTGGCGCCGATGGAGTCCGCCGCCTCGAGCAGCCCCGAGTCGACCTCCTTGACGGCGATCTCGACCACGCGGGCGAAGAACGGGATCGCGATGAGAGTGAGGGGGAAGATGGCTGGGCCCGTGCCGATGAACGAACCGAGCAGCAACCGGGTCAGCGGTATGAGTGCGATCATCAGCACGATGAAGGGCACCGAACGACCGAGGTTGACGAGGAAACCGAGCACGCGGTTGATGGTCACGCCGAGAGCCGCGGATCCGAGCGGAGCCGAAAGGAACCTGCCCTTCTCGGTGCCGACCAGGACGATACCGAGCGGGAGGCCGACGATGATCGTGAAGAGGGTCGCGACCCCGGTCATCCAGAGGGTCTCGAGCGTGCCCTTGAGCATCGTGTCGAAGAGCTGCGGCCAGAAGTCGGGGGAGGTGTAGTCGATCATGCTGCCTTCACCACCTCGACGGCGACGCTGTGTTCCGTGAGGAACGCCTGCGCCCGGGCGACGATCTCAGGATCGGCCGGCAGCGCGAGACGGGTGCGTCCTGCCTGTGCGCCGGCGATGTTCTCGATGGTGGCGCCGAGGATCGAGACGTCGAGATCCAGCGCGCGCGAGAGCAGCGCGATCGTGGGCTTCTGCGCTTCCTCTCCGGCGAAGGTGAGATCGATCACGACGGATCCGGGGATGTCGGGTACCTCGCCGAGCGGGAACAGGTCGCGCGCGAGGCGGCTGCCCGGCGTGCGGATCAGGTCGGTCAGCGTGCCCTGTTCGACGATGCTGCCGTGCTCGAGCAGAGCGGCGGCATCGCAGATCTGCTTCACGACCGCCATCTCGTGTGTGATCAGCATGATCGTGAGTCCCAACTCTCCGGACAGGCGCCGCAGCAGCGCCAGGATCTGACGAGTCGTGTCTGGATCGAGCGCGCTGGTGGCCTCGTCCGAGAGCAGCACGCTCGGGCGCGATGCCAAGGCGCGGGCGATGCCGACGCGCTGACGCTGACCCCCGGAGAGCTGTGCGGGGTACGCGTCGGCGCGCGCGGCGAGCCCGACCAGATCGAGCATCTCTCGAGCCTCGTGCGCACGGTCACCGCGGTCACGGCCGACGGCCTCCAGGGCGAACTCGACGTTCTGCGCCACCGTGCGGTTGCCGACGAGGTTGAAGTGCTGGAACACCATGCCGATTCCGTGCCGCGCAGCGCGCAGCTCCTGTCCGCTCAGGTGCGAGACCTGCACACCGTCGACCGTGACGCTGCCTGAATCCGGGCGCTCCAGGGCGTTCACTGTGCGCAGCAGCGTCGATTTGCCTGCACCGGACTGGCCGACGACGCCGAAGATCTGGCCGCGGCCGATCTCCAGCGAGACATCTGCGAGTGCGCGGGTGCCGCCGAAGGATCGGCTCACGTGCTCGATGGTGATCATGGGAATGCTGAAGACCCCTTTCGGGGGAACAAGAGGAGGGTAGGGAACAATTCCACCCGATCGGCGGCGCGAACGCCAATTCGTGTGACGCCCCGTGACGCGGTTATCAGGCCTCTCGCAGGATCTTTGCTATGCGCTGCGGTGAGACGGGCTGCGCGGTACCCAGTCGCTGCGCGAACACGCTGATCCGGTACTCCTCCAGCAACCAGCGAACCTCCACGAGAGCGGGGGCGGCGTCCGCGGGCAGCGGGATCGTGCCCCCTGCGTCCTCGAACGTCTTCGACACCCGCTCGTACTCGGTCATCCGAGCGCGGTCCTTTCCGGGCTCGGATGACAGCGTCTTCAGTCGATCGAGCATGCCGTCGAGGTACCGGGGGAGATGCGCGAGGCGCTCCGCACCAGTCGCGGAAATGAAACCGGGATGCAGCAGAGCGCTGAGCTGCGATCGGATGTCGTTCAGCGGTCCGAGAAGAGCGAGGGAGTTCTCGGCCTTGATGCCGCGCTCGACTTCGCGGGATTTCGTGAGAATGCGCGCGACGAGCGACACCGCGTGGAACAGGTCATCGACGAGCCCGGCGTTCACGGCATCCCGTGCCTTATTGAACTCGGCCTCGGTGCGGATCGGCTCCGACGGCAACGCCGCGCGGACGACGGCCGCTCTCGCATCCTCGATCAGTGCGGCGGCCGACGAGTACGGCGACGCGGCGAGGGCCAGCTTCTCCTGCGCCGTGAGGTGCTCCTGCACGTAGGAGGCCGGTGACGGCACATTCAAGAGCATCAGGCGCAGCACGCCGTCGCGAGTCGCTGAGGACGCGGCATCCGCCGTCGCTTCGACACGCACCGAGACGGTCTTTCCGCGGTCGATGATCGCCGGGTAGCCGCGCACGACTCCGCCGGCGACCCTGGTGTCGAGCACCTCGGGGAGATCACCGAAAGTCCAGCTCGTCAGACCGTCCTGCTCGATGGCCCCTCGCGGCGTCGCCGCAGCCACGACCTGAGGGTCGGCTCGTCCTCTGCCCTTCTCCGGACGCGCGATCGAGCGCGCGACGCTGGAGCGGGCGCGATCGGAGAGCGAGCTCTGCAGTTCGCCGAGGTCGCGTGCCGAGCCGGCGACGCGGCCGCGCTCGTCGACCGCGCGGAAGTTCATGCGCAGATGCCCTGGCACACGATTATCATCGAAGTCGGCGGCTGAGACCGGCTGGTTCGCCAGCGGCTGGATCATCCTCGCCAGCGCTTCCTTCAGCGAGCGCGGCGGGCGTCCGCCGTGATTCTCGGGCCCCTCTTCGGCGAGGGCCGCCCCGAACTTGTCGGCCCAGTCGGCGGCCGGCACGACGTGTCTGCGGATCGTTTTGGGCAGAGCGCGCAGCAGTGCGGTGACGAGGTCTGCTCGCAGCCCTGGCACCTGCCAGTCGAAGCCGCGATCCTCGATCTGCGCGAGCAGTGCGAGCGGCACGACGACGCTGACCCCGTCGTCCGCAGCGCCCGGTTCGAAGCGATACGCGAGTCCGAGCACTTGATCGCCCTGCGCCCATCGCGTGGGGAAGTCGTTCTGATCCGCGCGCTCATCGTCTTCGATCAGGTCGCTCTCACGCATCACGAGCAGCTTCGGGGTCTGCTGCAGTGTCTCGCGCCACCATTTCTCGAACGAGCGCACGTCGAAGACTTCGGCGGGGATCCGCTCCTCGTAGAAGCGGAAAACCTCCTCGTCGCCGGCGAGGATGTCGCGTCTGCGTTCGCGTTCCTCGAGCTTCTCGAGGCGTTTGCGGAGCTCCGCGTTGCTGCGCCAGAACGCGCTGACCCGCTTGTCGAGTCTGGTCGGGTCCCACTCTCCTTCGACGAGCGCATGCCGCACGAAGAACTCGCGCGATGCGGCGCGGTCGATGCGGGCGAACTGGATGCGCCGACGCGGGATGATCTCGACACCGAACAGCGTGACCTTCTCGAATGCGACGGCGGCACCGGCATCCTTGGACCAGTGCGGCTCCGAGATCGACCGTTTGGCGAGATCGCCCGCGAGGGACTCGGCCCATGCCGGGTCGATCGCGGCGACGGTGCGCGCGAAGGTACGGGAGGTCTCGACGATCTCGGCGGCCATGACAGCCTGAGGGCTCTGCTTGCGTAGGCCCGATCCAGGGAAGATCGAGAAGCGGATGCCGCGCGCGCCGCGATACTCGGCCATGCGGCGCTTCGGATCCTTCTGGCTCTTCGTCTGCCCCTTCGGAGGGGTCTTGGTATTGCGTTCGTCGAGGATTCCGATCTGCGAGAGCAGACCGGAGAGCAGGGCGCGGTGAATGGCGACGGGATCTGCTGCGCCCTCGTTGTTCGAGGCAGGCGGGGCCTTGACCAGTGAGCGCAGCTGGCGGTGCACGTCGAACCACTCCCGCACGCGCACGTAGTTCAGATACTCGGAGCGACACAGCCGCCGGAACGCGCTCGAGCCGAGCTCGCGCTGCTGCTCGCGCAGGTGGTTCCACAGGTTCAGCGTCGCAAGGAAGTCGCTCGTCGGGTCGGTGAAGCGCGCGTGCATCCGCTCGGCGGCGTCGCGCACGGCCTGCGGTGCCTCCTGCGACGGTCGCTCTCGTACGTCCTGGATGGTGAGGCCCGCCACGATCGCGAGCACGGCTTCCACGACGTCGGTCCCCGAGCCTGTCGAAGGGTTCTGAGCCTCCAGCAGCATGCGCGCGAAGCGCGGGTCGATCGGCATCCGTGCGATGTCGCGGCCGATGCGAGTCAGGCGCGGGGTGTCTGTGCCCGTCGAAGAGCCAGTGCCGAGATTGACGGCGCCCAGCTCGGTGAGCAGATCGAACGCCGCTTTGATGCCGCGCGAATCCGGCGGAGTGAGGAACGGGAACGCCGAGATGTCGCCGAAGCCGAGCGAAAGCATCTGCAGCACGACGGAGGCGAGGGAGGTGCGCAGCACCTCGGGTTCGGTGAACTCCGCGCGCCCTGCGAAATCGTCTTCGCTGTAGAGACGGATCGCGATGCCGTCGCTGGTGCGGCCGGCTCGGCCGGAGCGCTGGTTGGCGGATGCCTGCGAGATGGGCTCGATCGGCAGTCGCTGCACCTTCGAGCGGTTGCTGTAGCGGGAGATGCGCGCGGTACCGGTGTCGATGACGTACTTGATGCCGGGGACTGTGAGGCTGGTCTCTGCGACGTTCGTGGCGAGGATGACGCGGCGGCGAACGCCTGCGACGCGGCTCGGCTCGAACACTCGGTGCTGCTCCGCGGCCGACAGCCTTCCGTACAGCGGGAGCACCTCGACGGGCGCCTTGCTGGACGCATACGCCGCTCGCACGGCATCCGCTGCGTCCCTGATCTCGGCCTCGCCCGGAAGGAACACCAGCACATCGCCCTGGGCCTCGCGGTCGAGTTCACGCAAGGCGGCGACGATGGCGGAGACCTCGTCTTCGGGGTCTGCCGCTGCATGACTCCGGAGGTTTTTGCCGGATCGCCGTGTCCGCCGCGCATCGGAGCCCTCAGATCCCGATTTCTCCGGAGTTATGCCGTCCTCTGAGGGCGCGCGGTACCGGATCTCGACCGGGTAGGTGCGCCCCGAGACCTCGATGACCGGTGCCGGAGTGCCGTCCGGGGCGGCGAAGTGCTTCGCGAAGCTCGCCGGGTCGATCGTCGCCGACGTGATGATGACCTTGAGATCGGGCCGTTCCGGCAGGATGCGGGTGAGGTAGCCGAGCAGGAAGTCGACGTTGAGGGAGCGTTCGTGCGCCTCGTCGATGATGATCGTGTCGTAGCGGCGCAGCAGACGGTCGCGGTGGATCTCGTTGAGCAGGATGCCGTCGGTCATCAGTGCGACCTTGGTCGCCTCCGACACCTTGTCGGTGAAGCGCACCTTGTAGCCGACGACGCCGCCGAGCTCGACGTGCAGTTCATCGGCGATGCGCTCCGCGATGGTGCGGGCAGCGAGGCGGCGCGGCTGGGTGTGCGCGATGTTCGTGCGTCCGAGTTCGAGGCAGATCTTCGGCAGCTGCGTGGTCTTACCGGAGCCGGTCGCACCGGCGACCACGACGACCTGGTTGTCGCGGATGGCGTCGGCGATCTCGTCCCTCGCGGCGCTGACGGGCAGCTCCGGGGGATAGGTGATGACGAGATCGGCAGAAGACATAGCCCTCCATCGTATGACGGCGACGCGCCGCGAGGCGACCTGTCATCACAGGTCGTAGGCTGGGCGCATGACGATCCCCACTGTGACACTCAACGACGGCCACTCCATCCCTCAGCTCGGCTACGGCGTCTTCAAGGTGCCGCCGGCAGACACCGAACGCACCGTCAGCGAAGCGCTCGAGATCGGCTACCGCCACATCGACACCGCGGCGATCTACGGCAACGAGGAGGGCGTTGGAGCTGCGATCGCGAAGAGCGGCATCGCCCGTGACGAGCTCTACATCACCACCAAGCTCTGGAATGACCGGCACGACGGCGATGAGCCGAACGCCGCGATCGCCGAGAGCCTCGAGAAGCTCGGACTCGAGCACGTCGACCTGTACCTCGTGCACTGGCCGACACCGGCGAAGGACAACTACGTCCACGCGTTCGCGAAGCTCATCGAGCTGCGCGATGCAGGACTCACACGCAGCATCGGCGTCTCGAACTTCCTCGCCGAGCATCTCGAGCGTGTCGTCAACGAGACCGGTGTGACCCCGGCCGTCGACCAGATCGAACTGCACCCCGCGTACCAGCAGCGCGAGACCGTGGCGTGGGCTGCAGATCACGGCATCCGCATCGAGTCCTGGGGCCCGCTCGGGCAGGGCAAGTACGACCTGTTCGGCACGCCGGCGGTCGCCGATGCGGCAGCCGCGCACGGCAAGACGCCTGCCCAGGTGGTGCTGGGCTGGCATCTGCAGAAGGGAAACATCGTGTTCCCGAAGTCGGTGCGCGCCGAGCGCCTGCGCGAGAACCTCGATGTGTTCGACTTCAGCCTCACCGACGCTGAGATCGCTGCGATCGACGGCCTCGACCCGCTCGACGGATCCGGACGCGTCGGCTCGCACCCGAACGAATTCAACTGAGCATCTGATGCTTACATGACGCCCCGTGTCGCTTCCTGCGCCACGGGGCGTCGTCGTGAGTACGTTCTATGGCATGACCGCTCCCTATCGCATCGTCGCCGTCTCCGGCTCGCTCCACGAGCCCAGCAAGACGACCGCGCTTCTGCGTGCCATCGCCGCCGCCATCGCAGAGCGGGCGGAGGTCGAGGTGCAGCTGATCGAGCTGACCGCCGTCGGCCCGGCACTCGCCGGGGCGCTGCGGCGCGATCACCTGCCCGCGAGCGTCGAAGCGCAGTTGATCGCCATCGAGCAGGCCGACCTGCTGATCGTCGGCAGCCCGGTCTACCGTGCGTCGTTCACCGGGCTCTTCAAGCACCTGTTCGATTTCGTCGGCCAGTACGCGCTCGTCGGCAAACCCGTGCTGCTGGCGGCGACGGGCGGGGGAGAGCGTCACGCGCTCATCATCGAACACCAGCTGCGCCCGCTGTTCGCGTTCTTCCAGGCGCTCACGCTTCCGCTCGGCGTCTACGCCAGCGACACCGACTTCGACGGGTACGTCATCAACTCGGAGATACTGCAGGCGCGGATCTCGCTCGCCGCTGAGCGCGCGCTGCCGCTGGTCGGATACGCGGCGTCGCGCTCGGCAGAGGCGCTCGTCGGCTGAGAAGCCCGTCCGGTCGAACCGGCACGGGCGTAGCGTTGGCGTCATGACCAATCGCCTCGCAGACACGCTCAGCCCCTATCTGCGCTCGCACGCCGACAACCCGGTCGACTGGTTCGCGTGGGGCGCTGACGCGTTCGCCGAAGCACAGCGCCGGGACGTGCCGCTGCTGATCTCGATCGGCTACTCCACGTGCCACTGGTGCCATGTCATGGCGCGCGAATCATTCTCCGACCCGGAGACGGCTGCCCTCATCAACGAGGGATTCGTCGCGATCAAGGTCGATCGGGAGGAGCATCCCGACGTCGACGGCGCGTACATGGCAGCCGCATCCGCGTTCACCCAGAACCTCGGCTGGCCGCTGACCGTATTCGCCACACCGCAGGGCCGTACGTTCTATGCGGGCACCTACTGGCCACCGGTGGCGCGCGCTCCTCTTCCCGGGTTCAGAGACGTGCTCGAAGCGGTGCGAGAGGCCTGGATGCTGCGCCGCGAGCAGGCGATCGAATCGGCGGATGCCGTCGCCGAGGCGCTGGCGAGTGCGGCGGCCACGACGCCCTCTCCGCTGCCGACGCCGGCGAGCCTGGCCGCGGCCGCGGCGACGATCGCCGCCCGGGAGGACCGACAGTTCGGCGGGTTCGGCAGTGCCCCGAAGTTCCCGGTGGCGACGACTCTGCGGTTCCTACAAGCGCCGCTCGTGCGCAGGGAGGCTCCGGAGGCGGCTGCGGCCGCTTTGCGCGCGCTCGCCGCGATGTCGGCATCCGATCTTCGCGACGTCGACGGTGGTTTCTTCCGCTATGCGACACAACGCGATTGGACGGTTCCTCACTACGAGCGGATGCTGACGGACAACGCCCAGCTGCTCGACGTCGCCGTCGCTGAGGGCGACGAGACGACCGCGAGGGGAATCGTCGGGTTCCTGCTCGATGTCTTGCTGCGC
Source organism: Microbacterium sp. TWP3-1-2b2 (assembly GCF_049896145.1). Taxonomy (NCBI): domain Bacteria; kingdom Bacillati; phylum Actinomycetota; class Actinomycetes; order Micrococcales; family Microbacteriaceae; genus Microbacterium; species Microbacterium sp. TWP3-1-2b2. The sequence goes on from NZ_JAFCTS010000001.1 coordinate 185,165, forward strand.
GAAGGCGGTGGGTTCGGTGCCGCGCAGGATTCGGAATCGTGGATCGACGGGCAGCGCAGCGAGGGCGGGTTCTACCTGAGCGCCGATCGCTCGGCGCTGGAACCACCGGCAGTCGACGGGAAGGTCATCACGGGTTGGAACGGGCTCGCGATCTCGGCGCTCGCGCGGGCAGGGGCAGCGCTGGGCGAGCCGGAATGGGTGGATGCGGCGGCCGCAGCGGCCTCGTTCGTGTTGGCGACCAATCGCTCGCCCGACGGACGAATCGTGCGGGCATCGCTGGATGGGGTCGCATCGGCGGCGGTCGCGACGCTTGCGGATCTGGGGCTGCTTTCGGAGGGGCTGTTCAGCCTGGCTGCGACCACCGGAGAGGCGTCATGGGCAGTGACTGCTCGTGACCTTCTCAACGAGGCACTCGACGGCGCGGCGGCCGATCCGGTGCTCTCCGCGCAGAGAGTGGCATCTGCTCCCGACCAGACCGACGGGGACCTGCCGTCTGGACTTTCGGCCGTCGCGGCTGCCGCATCGGCGGCGTGGAGGCTGGGGGCGGGCGAGAAGTACCGCGAGGCCGCCGAGGAACGGGTTCAGGCGTATGCGGCCTCCGCGCTGCAGCATCCTTTCGGGCACGGGTCGCTTCTTGCGGTGGCAGCGGGGCTTGTCGAGCCGCCTCGCCAGGTGGTCGTCGTCACGGAAGACCGCGGCGGGGAGCTTGCCACGGCATCCCGAGGCGTCGACGCAGATGTGATCGCGATCGTGACCCCGGCGCAGGCTCGTGCGTTCACGGATGCGGGCTTCGAGCTGTTCGAGGGAAAAGATTCCGCATCCGGTCTCGCGTACGATTGCCGGGCGTTCGTGTGCCGGCTTCCGACCGCTGATCCTGCGGGGCTCGTGCGGGAACGGTGACACGGGCAGCAGAGGGCTGAGCACGGATGCACCGGCAGTTTCAACGCATCCAGTAGTCCTCGGGCTTCGTGCCTGGGTGAAAGCCGAAGGCCTCGACCATTGACATGGCCTCCGGGAAGCTCGCCGCGAGTGTGGCCGGACCGTGAGCGTCGCTGCCGAACGACACCGCGCGCCCTCCTTCCTCCGCCCACCATTGCGGAACCCACGGCCAAAGTCGTCGGGTGTTCATCTCCAACGCTCTGCCGGAGTCTGCTATCGCACGCATCGCCGCACGAAACCCTTCCTCGAATCGTCGTGGATCGAAAGGCCCCGCCGTGAGAACTGGCCAAGAGCGTGCCGCGTAGTCGATGTGGGTGAACACGACGAACGAGTCCGAGCCTGCGATCATTCGCGGGATCTCATCGAGATACGCCCACATGACCTCATCCGCTGGCCGATGGCGATAGAGGGTCGTCGGCTCCGTTCGATCCCGGCCTTCGTACGGGAGCATATGCAGCGAACCGTTCACTCGATCGATCAGCCCACTCGACAGCAACGGGGCGGCGCTGGTGTCCCACAGGTGGGGTTGCCCGAATTCCACCCCGGTCAGGATACGGAGGTCTGGATGCTTGTGACGGCAGCGTTCAACTGCATCGACATACCCTTCGAAGTCGAACGGAGGAAGCCGCACATAGCCTGAGTCGTCGACGTAGCGCTGTCCGTGGTCACCGATGTCCCCTTCATCGATTCGCCAGTAGTCCTCCAGGTCGAGATGCTCGGTGAAGACGAGCGCCGGGAGCCCGATCTGTGCGGCCCGTGCGCAGATTCGATCCATGGCGCCGGCCGAGGACGGGTCAGCGCCGGCATCCCACGACCATTCGCTATGGACGTGTGCGTCTGCGGTCAGAACCGTCATGCGCCCAAGTTACCCCGGGGCCGAAAGAGACGCTCATGTATATCGTCTTGGACGCGTGTGCCGGGACAGATCGATCAGTCGCAATTCCCAAGCCGTGCTCGACAACTCTCTTCGGAAAAGTGTTCTGACCTGGGTGAAACCGGGTCGGAATGTCGGTGGCCCCCTGTTGAACAGGGGTATGAACAGCATCGTTGCTCGGCTTCGGGATCTGGAGGAGACCCTCGATTCTGTGGCGTGCGACGCGTTCGGTTCGGAGCAGATTCCGGGGATGTCTGACGCGGATGTGGCGGAACTGCTGGTGGTGTCTGGTCGTATTCAGCGGCAGCTGGAGGGTCTGCAGGTCGAGGCGGCGGTGCAGGTCGGTGACCGCTCTGCCGGGCTCAAGGATGAGCGGATGACGACCCGGTACGGGTGCTCGAAGCCGGCGGACCTGGTGCGGATGCTGACCGGCACCGACACGCGGGCTGCGACCCGGCTGGTGAGAGCGGCACGCCTGGTGCGGAGGGATGTCGGGATCACCGATGGTGCTTTCCTGCCGGCCCGGTATCAGGCGTTACGTGACGTGATGATCGACGGAGACCTGGGTGTGGCGGGGTTGTTGGCGGCGACGGATCCGATCGAGCAGTCCGCACGCCGGATCAGTGATGAGGACCGTGTGGAGGCGGACCGTCAGCTCGCCGATTTCGCTCGAGGGGTGGAATCAGATTCTGCTTCGGATAGCGACGCTCCGCGCCCGGCCCCGTTGCCGGAGGATCTGGGCACTCTCGCCCGGGTGATGGTCGCGTATCTGGATCCCGATGGGGCGGAGCCGGCGGAAGAGGCGGCGATGCGGGGCCGCTTCTTCTCGATCGGGAAGGTGAAGGATGGTGCGGCGCCGGTGCGGGGGAGCCTCCTGCCCGAGGTGGCCGCGCAGTTGAGTCTGTTGATCGACAGTCTGTTGAACCCGAAGGTCAACGGGGCGGATGACCCGGAACGGGACGGGGCGTCAGCGGGCGACGCGTCGACGGGTGCGGGTGGTGGCGTGCGGTTCGAGCCGTCGGAGGAGACGGGTCCCGCGGACGGGACGGGTGTCACCGATACCCGCACCCGTGGGCAGAGGCTGCATGACGCGCTCGCGGCGATCCTGAACACCGCGGCCAGAACAGACCTGTTCCCGCACCTGGGCGGTGCGGCGCCGACGCTCACGGTCGCCGCGACGGCCGCTGACCTCGCGGCGGGGCACGGGTGGGCGCAGATCGGGCACAGCGGCGATCTCGTTCCGCTCGCGGCGGCGTTGCAGACCGGGTGCGCCGGTGGTGTCCAGCGGATTCTGTTCGATGACGGGGGTCGGATCGTGTCGATCGGCACCAGCAATCGCATCTTCAACGCCCTGCAACGCCGGGCGATCACCTTGCGCGACGGCGGGTGCGTCATCCCTGGATGCACGATCCCCGCGACCTGGTGCGAAGTGCACCACGTGAAAGAGCACGCTGACGGCGGACCCACCCACACCGACAACGGGGTGCTGCTGTGCTGGTTCCATCACCGCACCCTGCACCTGACCGAATGGGTCATCCGCATGAACCACGGTGTCCCCGAAGTCCGCGGCCCCGCCTGGTGGGACCCCCACCAGAGCTGGCACCGCACCCGCAGCCCCCACCGCCGACAACCCGTCCCCGGCTGATTCGCTTACCGATTGCGCGGATGCTCCCGTGCCAAACGCTCGTTGCCGTGCCGACAGTCTCCGGTCACGCGTGCCATCAGCAGCTGCGGATCGCTCCGATCCACCTCTGAGAGAAACGATACGGCGCGCGGCCCGCGCAACACGCAGCTCAGGTCCCACTGATCGATCAGTCGCCACGACAGCAGCTGCATCGAGAGAGTCTCGGCGAAAAGCAGACCTATCTTGCTCTTGAGTTGTGCGCTCTGCTCTCACACCCAGGTCGGCATCCAGTTGTGGATGAGCCAGAACTCATACGGCACGTTCATGCCGATCCACACCGGATAGTAGAACGCTGACACGAGCACGGTCACGACGAGGAAGACGATCACTGTGCGCTCGCCCGACTGCCGGCGATGCAACGGCTCGTAGCGTCGACCCGCGATCTCACGCAGCGCCAGCACCAGCGCCAGCACCAGGAACGGCATCATCACCACTGTGTAGAACTGGAAGATCGTGCGCTGCGGATACAGCAGCCACGGCACATAGGTGACGGCGAGGCCGACCAGGGGGATCGCGTAGGTCCACGGCATCGGCTGGCGCCGGATCAACCCGCGCACGAATCGGTAGAGCAGGAAGATCGCAGCGGCTACGCCGGCGTACCAGATCAGCGGATTCGGCACCGAGGACACCACGGAGATGCAGTGATCGGTGCCGCAGCTCTGATCGTCGCCCACCCAGACCGCAGTCGGTCGTATGAGGAACGGCCACTGCCAAGCCGGACTCGCATACGCGTGCCCTGTGCTGAGGCCGACGTGGAAGCCGTAGATCGACTCGTGGTATTTCCACAGAGCCGCCAGCGGGTTCGCGGAGAACTGGCGGTCGTATCCGCCTGCCGTCAGCAGCCAGCCGGTCCAACTGGCGAGATAGGTGAGCAGCGCCGCAGGGACCAGCAGCAGGAACGAGACCGGGCCCTGGCGGAACGCGGCATCCGTGGGCCATAACAGCACGCCGGCGCGTCGACGCGCAAGTGCATCCGTGATCACGAGGTACAGTCCGAGACCCGCCAGCGCATAGAGGCCGGACCACTTCACCGCGCAGGCGGCGCCGAGCGCGAACCCGGCCGCGACGACCCACGGCCGGCGCCAGATCACCGGGCCCCAGAGCGGGTCGGGCGAATCACGTTCGACTCGCTCCACCAGCGGAAGACTGCGCCTGCGGTCGTACAGGATGAACAGGAATCCGAGCAGGATGAAGAATGTCAGGATGCCGTCGAGCAGCGCGATCCGGCTCATCACGATACTGAGGCCGTCGATCGCGAGCAGGAGTCCCGCGATGGAAGCCGCGACGACGGACCGTGTCAGCGCCTTGGCGACCAGATACACGAGCAGGACGGTGGCCGTGCCGATCAAGGCGACCGTCAGGCGCCAGGCCGCGCTGTTGCCGGCACCGAAGACGCCCATACCCAGCGCGATGATCCACTTGCCCAGTGGAGGGTGCACGACGAAGCTGCCGGCACCCGTCAGCGCGCTCGTGTCTCCCGTGAGGAAATCCTGGTTCGCGCCATCGCCCCACGTGCCCTCGTAGCCCAGCGTCCACAGGGACCAGGCGTCCTTGACGTAGTAGGTCTCGTCGAAGGCGAGCACGTGCGGGTGCGCCAGGTTCGTCAGTCGCAGCACGGCTGCGAGCGCCGTGATGACGAGCGGGGCGAGCCATCGGATGATGCGATGCCAGTCCGGATCGAGCAGCATCCGATCACGTAGCCTGCCCCATCGCGTCAGACGCTCCTCAGGAGGCGGGAGCAGAGGCACGGGCGCGGTCACGGCACAAGCCTAAGCGGCAGAGCGCGCCTAAGCTGATCGTGTGATCATCCTCGCCGCGACTCCGATCGGAAACCTCGGCGATGCGTCCCGTCGACTCATCGAGGTGCTCGAGAACGCCGAGATCGTCGCCGCGGAAGACACTCGGACGACCGCTCACCTTCTTCGCGCGCTGCAGATCGAGAATCGACCGAGGCTGATCGCGCTGCACGATCACAACGAGAAGCACATGGCGGCAGAGCTCGCCGCTCTCGCCGCCGATCAGGACATCGTCGTGGTCAGCGATGCCGGGATGCCCGCGGTCAGCGACCCCGGCTACGGCTTGGTCGCCGAAGCGGTCGCCCAGGGAGTCACGGTGACCGCCATTCCAGGGCCGAGCGCGGTGCTCACGGCGCTCGCGATCTCAGGATTGCCGACCGATCGCTTCACGTTCGAAGGGTTCCTGCCGCGAAAACCGGGTGAGCGGCGCTCAGCTCTGACGAAGCTCGCCTCAGAACCGCGCACGATGCTCTTCTTCGAATCGCCCGCGCGCCTGGCATCGTCGCTCGCCGACATGGGCGCCGCATTCGGCGCAGACCGCCGGATCGCTGTCTGTCGTGAGCTGACGAAGTTCTACGAAGAGGTTCGTCGTGGCACAGCATCCGAGCTCGTGGAGTGGGCCGCGAAGGGCGTCAAGGGCGAGATCGTCGTCGTGGTCGAGGGAGCCGCGCCGCTCGATGTCTCAGTCGATGACGCGAGCGCGCAGGTGCAGTCGCTCGTCGACGGCGGCATGCGTCTGAAAGAGGCCTGCGCCGAGGTCGCGGCGGCGACCGGCCTGAGCTCGCGCGACCTCTATCAGCAGGCTCTCGCGGCACGTTCGCGATGAGCGACAGCGCGAACTTCGCACAACAGCAGCGATATCGCAGAGAACCGATGGATTCCTGCGAGATCGATGTCGTTCCGCGAGATCCAGGTGATGCCGCGATCGCGGCGGCTTACGACGCCCGCGCTGCCGAGTACATCGAGATCGCCGGAAGCATCGACCAGATGGATGCCGCGGATCGGTCCCTGATCGGGCAATGGCGAGATTCCACCCCGGGCAACCTGCTGGATGCCGGCTGCGGACCTGGTCTCTGGACCGTATTCCTGCACGATGGGCACCGAGAAGAGGGGCACCGAGAAGAGGGGCACCGAGAAGTCGCGGGGCTCGACATCTCCGCCGAGTTCCTCGTCTCGGCCCGGCGGCGCCTGCCGCACCTGCGCTTCGAACAGGGGTCGTTCCGTGCCCTCCCATTCGACGACGCCTCACTCGGTGGCATCCTCGCGTGGTATTCGCTGATCCACACGCCGCCCGAAGAGGTTCCCGTGATCCTGACGGAGTTCGCTCGAGTGCTGGGGCTCCCGGAGGCTCACTCCTGATCGGCTACTTCGATGGCACACCTCGCGAGCAGTTCGCCCACGCCGTCGCGCCGGCGTACTACTGGTCGGCGGATGCTCTCACAGACCTCCTCGCTGAAGCCGGCTTCGCAGTCACAGCCGCGGAGCATCGCGATCGCGAGCCCGGCGAAGTGAGCGGGCGCCCGCACGGTGCAGTGACCGCGGTCCGCACATGAACTGACGGCGTGGAGACGCCGCGGAACGAGCATCGAGGCGCCCGCGTAACCACCCCCGCCGCCACGCCTAGAATTGACCCCATGCCCGCAGGCGAATCCTTCTACATCACCACGCCCATCTACTACCCCTCCGATGTTCCGCACATCGGCCACGGGTACACATCGGTGGCGACGGACACGCTCGCGCGCTGGCACCGTCAGTCGGGTGATGACACCTGGATGCTGACCGGCACGGACGAGCACGGGCAGAAGATGCTCCGCGCCGCCGCGGCGAACAACGTCACACCGCAGGAATGGGTCGACAAGCTCGTCACCGAGAGCTGGTTCCCGCTGCTGGAGACGCTCGACGTCGCCAACGACGACTTCATCCGCACGACGCAGGAGCGCCACGAGAAGAACGTGCAGGTGTTCTTCCAGCGCCTGTACGACGCGGGCTACATCTACGCGGGCGAGTACGAGGCGCTCTACTGCGTGGGCTGTGAGGAGTTCAAGCCCGAGTCGGAGATCGTCGACGGCACCGGACCCTTCGAAGGCCTGAAGGTCTGCGCGATCCACTCCAAGCCGCTCGAGCTGCTGCAGGAGAAGAACTACTTCTTCAAGCTCAGCGAGTTCCAGGACCGTCTGCTCGACCTGTACAAGACCGAGCCCGACTTCGTGCGGCCGCACTCCGCGCGCAACGAGGTGGTCTCGTTCGTCAGTCAGGGGCTGAAGGATCTCTCGATCTCGCGCTCCACGTTCGACTGGGGCATCCCGCTGCCGTGGGACGAGTCGCACGTCATCTACGTGTGGGTCGACGCGCTGCTCAACTACGCGACCGCCGTCGGCTACGGTTCGGATGAAGAGACGTTCGAGCGTCGCTGGCCCGCGTACCACGTGGTCGGCAAGGACATCCTCCGTTTCCACGCCGTCATCTGGCCTGCGCTGCTGATGGCCGCGGGGCTCGACGTGCCCAAGGGTGTGTTCGCGCACGGATGGCTGCTCGTCGGCGGCGAGAAGATGTCCAAGTCGAAGCTCACCGGTATCGCGCCGACCGAGATCACCGACGTGTTCGGCTCCGACGCGTACCGCTACTACTTCCTCTCCGCCATCGCATTCGGACAGGACGGCTCCTTCAGCTGGGAAGACCTCTCGGCCCGCTACCAGTCCGAGCTGGCGAACGGCTTCGGCAACCTTGCATCGCGCACTGTCGCGATGATCGAGAAGTACTTCGACGGCGTCGTGCCGGAAGCGGCTGAGTACACGGAGCAGGATCTCGCGATCCAGAAGATCGTGGCGGATGCTGCCACCGCGGCCGACCGCTGGATGGAGCAATTCCGCATCGACGAGGCGATCAAGGAGATCTGGACCATCGTCGACGCACTGAACGGCTACATCACCGAGAACGAGCCGTGGGCGCTCGCCCGAGACGAGGACAAGCGCGCTCGGCTCGGCACTGTGCTGTACACGTGCGCCGAGGGTCTGCGCGCGCTCGCCGTCCTGCTCTCGCCGGTCATGCCGCAGTCGACCGAGAAGCTGTGGTCGGCGCTCGGTGCATCCGAGACCCTGGGGTCTCTGCAGACGCAGCCCATTCGTGAGTCGGGCACGTGGGGTGCGCTGCAGGCCGGCGCGCAGGTGGCCGCACTGGCGCCGCTCTTTCCTCGTGTGGAGTCGCAGGCTTGACCGAAAACCCCAGTCAGTACGTTCGGGAGCGGGCGGCGGACGGTCGTAAGGACCTCCGTTATCCCGCCGCTCCCGAACCACTGACCGTCCCGGTGTACGACAACCACGCGCATCTGGAGATCACCGACGGCGTCGAACCGCTTTCGCTGAAGGAGCAGCTCGACAGAGCCGAGGCGGTGGGTGTCAAAGGCGTCGTGCAGGCATCAGGCGACATCGAGTCCTCCCGTTGGGCGGTGGATGCCGCGGCATCCGATCCTCGCCTGCTCGCAGCCGTCGCGATCCATCCCAACGACGCCCCCGTCTATGCCGAGGCCGGACAGCTCGATCACGCCATCGATGTGATCGACGAGCTTGCCGGGCATCCGCGTACGCGCGCGATCGGCGAGACCGGCTTGGATTTCTTCCGCACAGAGCAAGAGCGCCGCGGCCCGCAGTTCGAGTCGTTCGAGGCGCACATCGCGCTCGCGAAGAAGCACGGCATCGCGATGCAGATCCACGACCGTGACGCGCACGATGCGGTGCTGGAGACGCTTGCGCGCGTCGGCGCGCCGGCGACGACCGTGTTCCACTGCTTCTCCGGCGACGACGCGATGGCCAGGATCTGCGCGGATGCCGGGTATTACCTGTCCTTCGCCGGCAATGTCACGTTCAAGAATGCGCAGAACCTGCGCGATGCGCTGCACGTGACCCCACTCGAGCGCATCCTCGTCGAGACGGATGCGCCGTTCCTCACACCGGTGCCGCTGCGGGGCCGTCCGAACGCGCCGTATCTGATCCCGCTCACCCTGCGATTCATGGCCGACGAGCTCGGGCTGGAGCTCGACGAACTCGCCGCGCAGGTCGCCGCGAACACTCTCGAGGTCTACGGGGCATTCGCGGACTGAGGCGCGTACACCCGCCGGTCGTTCGGCACACGATCTCAGACCGCGGCAGCGCCCTCCGCCTCGTCGATCACGGGCTTCGCGTTCACGATGTGCGAGATCGGCTTCCACACCAGCACCAGGGTGATCGCTGCTCCGACGAACGCGAACCACCACGGCGCCGTGAGGCCCCACACCTGGGCGATGACGCCGCCGAGCGCTTGACCGATCACCATGCCGCCGAACACGCCGACCATGTTCACCGATGCCACCCGGCCCTGCAGCTCGTGGGGCACCAGGCGCTGTCGCACGGTCGTCGAGATCGTGCCCCAGACGAACGCGTACGAGCCGAACACGAACATGATCACCAGTGCGACCCAGCCGACACTGGTGAGCGCGAACGCCAGGTGCATGAGCACTTCGAGCGACAGCGCCACGCGCATGAGGGTGGCGAAGGACACGTGCCGCTCCAGCCACCCGAACGTGAGTGTGGCGAGGATGCCACCGGCGGCGGATGCCGTGGTGAGAGCCCCGTAGCCGACGGCGCCCATGTGCAGATGTTCCGTCGCGTAGAGCACGAGCACGCCCCAGGGAGCGGCCCAGGTGATGTTGAAGGTGAGGATGATCAGCACCAGCATGCGCACCGGAGGGTTTCGCCACATCCAGCGCACACCCTCGGCGATGTCGGTGTGGACGGGGGACGGCTTCTCGGCCGATGTGGCGCGCGGCGGCACCGGAGTCCGCGCCATCCGTGAGATCAGCACCACTGCGAGCAGCACGCACACGACCTCGACCAGGAACGGCAGCGCGTGGCCGGCGGCGAACAGGAACGCACCGACCGGCGGACCTGCGAACTGGTTCGCGACCAGATACCCCGCCTGCAGTCGCGCGTTGCCGATGCCGAGATCGGCGGGCTTCACGAGCATCGGGAGCAGCGTGCTGCTCGCGGTGTCGACGAACACCTCAGCGGTTCCGTAGAGGAAGGCGGCAGCGAGCACGACCCAGATGCTCGCCGTGTCGGTGAAAAGGAACACGCACAGGCCCGCCAGCACGATCGCCCGTGCGGCGTTGGCGAACATCACGAGCCGTCGCCTGTCGAATCGGTCCGCGATGGCACCGGCGTGCAGTCCGAAGATCAGCCAGGGCAGGAATTGCAGTACGGCGCCTGCCGCCACGAGGATCGGCGAAGAGGTCATGGATGCGATCAGCAGGGGAGCGGCCGCCAGGGCGATGCCGTCGCCGACGTTGCTCGTCCAGGACGACGCCAGCAGCCAGCGGAAATCGCGGCCCATGCGGCGGGGTGCGATGACTTCTCCGAGCGAGGGCACCCGAACACATTACCGGCATGGGGGACAATGGCAGGATGACCGTCACGCTGCTCGGCGCCACCGAGATCCGCCGTCTTGCCGCCGAGCTCGACGTCACACCCACCAAGAAGCTCGGCCAGAACTTCGTCGTCGACGCCAACACGGTGCGCAAGATCGTGCATGTCGGGCGCGTGCAGGCAGGGGAGCGGGTCGTCGAGGTCGGTCCAGGACTCGGCTCCCTCACGCTCGCCATTCTCGAGGCCGGTGCATCCGTCACGGCGGTCGAGATCGATCACCGCCTCGCCGCACGGCTGCCCCAGACGGCTGCGGATCACGGTGTGCCCTCCGATGCCCTCACCGTGGTCGACGCGGACGCGCTGCGCATCACTGAGCTTCCGGGTGACCCGGCCGTGCTCGTCGCGAACCTGCCGTACAACGTCTCCGTTCCGGTGCTGCTGCATTTCATGGAGACTTTCCCGAACCTGCAGCGGGGCGTCGTGATGGTGCAGGCCGAGGTCGGCGAACGCCTCGCCGCGCCACCAGGGAGCAAGATCTACGGCGCTCCCAGCGTCAAAGCGGCCTGGTATGGACCATGGCGCTTGGCCGGCAACGTGTCCCGTCAGGTGTTCTGGCCGGTGCCGAACATCGACAGCGTGCTCGTCGCCTTCGAACGCGACGCAGAGCCTCGCGGCAGCGAGGAGCTGCGCAAGGCAACCTTCCGCATCGTCGACGCGGCCTTCCAGCAGCGCCGCAAGATGCTGCGCCAGGCACTGTCCGTCGTCCTCGGTGGGACTGCAGCCGAAGCATCCGCAGTGCTCGAGAAAGCAGGGGTCGCGCCCACTGCGCGCGGCGAACAATTGACGGTGGATGACTTCGTGAGAATCGCCGAGGCGCTGGACGGCTAACCTGGAGGCGTGACTGAGACGCCGCGCTTCCCCACAGACATCGCCGAGCTCCACCGCCCGTACGCGGCGAAGGAGGACAGGTACAAGAACTTCGAATACCGTCAGGTCGGCACGTCCGGCCTGTATCTGCCGCCGATCTCGCTCGGTCTGTGGTGGAACTTCGGTGACAACATCCCGCTCGACAATCAGCGCGCACTGCTGCGCCACGCATTCGACAGCGGCATCACGCACTTCGATCTCGCCAACAACTACGGCCCGCCGTACGGCTCAGCCGAGAAGAATTTCGGCCGCATCTTCGCGGACGACTTCCGCCCGTACCGTGACGAGCTGATCATCTCGTCGAAGGCCGGCTATGACATGTGGCCGGGACCGTACGGAAACTTCGGCAGCCGCAAGTACCTCATCGCGAGCGCCGAGAAGTCACTCACCTCGATGGGCCTCGACTACGTCGACATCTTCTACTCGCACCGCGTCGACCCTGTGACACCGATCGAGGAGACCGTCGGCGCGCTCGACACGCTGGTACGACAGGGCAAGGCGCTCTATGTCGGCATCTCGTCGTACAGCGCCGAGCGCACAGCGAAGGCGGCAGCAGTCGCCCGCGAGCTCGGTACACCGCTCGTGATCCACCAGCCGGCCTACTCGATCCTCAACCGCTGGGTCGAAGGCGGACTGACCGATGCGCTGCGCACCGAGGGAATGGGAGCGATCGCCTTCACTCCACTCGCCCAGGGGCTGCTGACGGACAAGTATCTCGGTGACGGCACGGCCGAGCGGGCCCAGAAGCGCGGTTCGCTCTCTGACAGGCCGCTCTCCGACGAGGGGCTCAGCATCCTTCGCGGGCTCAACGACGTCGCCAAGGAACGCGGGCAGTCGCTTGCGCAGATGGCGCTGCTGTGGACGTTGCGTGACCCGGTGGTCGCCTCGGCACTCATCGGTGCTTCGCGTCCTGAGCAGCTCGATGAGAACATCGCGGCCATCAACGGGCCTGCTCTCACCGACGAGGAACTCGCTCGCATCGACGCCCTCTCCGACGGCATCGACGTCGATCTCTGGGCGTCATCGTCCACTCTGTGAGTCACGCATGAGCCTCGCCGCGTTCCCGGAAGCGGTGCACGTGCGTGCACCGGGGAAGATCAACGTCTATCTGGGCGTCGGCGGACGTCATGACGACGGATATCACGCGCTGGCGACGGTCTTCCAGGCGGTCTCGCTCTACGAGGACGTCATCGCGCGTGACGCCGACGACTTCACCGTGAGCGTGGTCGGTGTCGCCGATCCCGACACGGTTCCGGTCGACGACCGCAATCTCGCGATGCGTGCGGCGAAGATGCTCGCATCGGCGACCGGATACACCGGTGGTGTCCATCTCGAGTTGCGCAAGAGCGTGCCGGTCGCGGGGGGAATGGGCGGAGGATCAGCGGATGCTGCGGCCGCCCTCGTCGCGTGCGACGCCCTGTGGGGCACAGGGCTCTCACCGCACCGCCTCCATGAACTCGCTGCTCGGCTCGGCGCCGACGTTCCGTTCGCACTGCACGGCGGCACAGCAGTCGGCACTGGTCGAGGCGATCAGCTGAACCCGGCGCTCGCACGCGGTCGCTTCGACTGGGTACTCGTACCCAGCGACGAGGGGCTGTCGACGCCGGAGGTCTACGCGCGCCTAGACGCGCATCGCGCGGAGAACGGCGCTCTGGCGGATGATCCGCCACTGTCGCTCGATGTGCCCATCCCCGTGCTTCAGGCGCTGCGCGCCGGAGACCCGCACTCGCTTGCCGCGTGTATGTTCAACGACCTCGAGGCGCCTGCGCTTCTGGAACGACCCGCACTCGACGACATCATCAACGAGGGCTTGCACGCCGGAGCGCTGAGCGGGATCGTCTCGGGCTCAGGCCCCACGGTAGCGTTCCTGTGCGAGACGCCGGAGAGCGCGCAATACGTGCAGAGCGAACTCATGGATGCCGGCCGCACTGCGCTGCATGTGCACGGGCCGGTGCCCGGCGCTCGGATCATGAGTGCCTGAGTCCAGCTGATCACCGAAACCGTGATCGGCAGCAGGGCCTCCTGCGCGGCGTGGTCTCGACGACGAGAAGAGGAGGTCGGAGCGCGCACGGCGCCCCGACCTCCTCTTCTCGCGTCAGCGCTCAGCGCACCGCGTCAGCGCACCGTGCCGGCGCGGCGCTTGTTGTAGATGTCGAAGGCCACTGCCAGAAGCAGCACGAGACCCTTCACGATCTGCTGACTGGACTGAGGCACACCCATCAGCTGCATGCCGTTCGTCATGACGGCCATCACGAGGCCGCCGACCAGCGCGCCTCCGACACGTCCGACTCCGCCCATCGTCGAGGCGCCGCCGATGAAGCAGGCCGCGATCACGTCCAGCTCGAACATGTTCCCCATGCCGGGCTGCGCGCCGTTGGAGCGCGAGGAGAACACCGCAGCGGCGATGCCGGTCAAGAAGCCCATGTTGACGAAGATCCAGAAGTTGACGCTGCGCACGTTGACGCCCGAGAGCCGGGCAGCCGACAGGTTGCCGCCCACGGCATACACATGGCGGCCGAACACCGTGCGGTTCGCGATCACCTGATAGATCAAGATGAGCACCGCGACGATGATCAGGACGATCGGGAAGCCGCGGTTGTACGCCAGGGCCCATGCGAAGGCCAGCAGCACGGCCGAGACGACGACGAGCTTCAGCACGAACAGCGGCATCGACTCCACGGTCTGGTTATACCCCTGACGCGTGCGACGGCTGCGCAGCGACGAGACGACGACACCGATCACGGCGAGCACACCGATGACGAGGGTGAAGATGTCGACGGTCTGCGGCACGGCCATCAGCCCCTCGCCCTGACCTACGGTGATCGTCCCGAAGGGGCCGTCCAGGAAGCCGCTCGCGACCTCGCGGTAGTCGGTCGGGAATGGCGACAGCGACACGTTGTTGAGCACCAGCCAGGTGAGGCCGCGGAACAGCAGCATGCCGGCAAGGGTGACGATGAACGCCGGGATTCCGACGTACGCGACCCAGTACCCCTGCCATGCGCCCACCACGATCCCCACGATGATGGCGGCGATCACACCGACCCACCACGGCATTCCCATCCGGATGACGAGCACGGCGGAGACGGCGGATGCGAACGCGAGGACGGAACCGACCGAGAGGTCGATGTGGCCCCCGACGATCACCAGGATCATGCCCAGCGCCATGATCAGGATGTGTGCGTTCTGCAGAACGATGTTCGTGACGTTCTCGGGGCTGAGCAGCGTTCCTCCGGTGAGGATCGTGAACAGCAGGATGATCGCGACGAACGCGATGTAGATGCCTGACGTGCGCAGGTTGTGGGTCAGCAGGTCTTTGACCTCGGTGAACACGTTGTTCATGCCGCGGCCTCCTTCGGGGAAGAGTTCTCGATTGTCATGAGGGACATGAGCGCCTCCTGTGTCGCATCCGCGACGGGAAGCTGCCCGGTGATCCGCCCGTAGGCGAGGGTGTAGATGCGGTCGGAGAGCCCGAGCAGCTCCGGCAGTTCGCTGGAGACCAGGATCACGGCCTTGCCGGCCGCAGCGAGTGCGCCGATGATCTCGTAGATCTCGTACTTGGCTCCGACGTCGATGCCACGGGTCGGCTCATCGAGGATCAGGACCTCTGGATCGGTGTAGAGCCACTTCGCCAGCACGACCTTCTGCTGGTTGCCGCCGGAGAGGTTTCCGACGATCTGGGCGACCGTTCGCGACTTGATGTTGAGGTCGTTGCGGTACTTCTCCGCGACCTCCACCTCTCGGTTGCCGTCGATGAACGGCCCGGCGGATGTCAGCTTGCCCAGGGCGGCGGCGGAGATGTTCGTCTTGATGTCGGTGATCAGATTGAGACCGTACTCCTTCCGGTCCTCCGAGACATACGCGATCCGATTGACGATGGCATCCTTCACCGTACGGGTGGAGATCTCCTCGCCGCGCAGGAAGACCCTGCCAGAGGCATCCCGCCCGTAGCTGCGTCCGAAGACGCTCATCATGAACTCGGTGCGGCCGGCACCCATGAGCCCGGCGATGCCGATGATCTCGCCTGCGCGCACCGAGAGCGAAGCGTCGTCCACGACGACGCGGTCCTGCTGCGTCGGATGCAGCACGCTCCAGTTCTCGATGCGGAAGATCTCCTCGCCGATGTTCGGCGTGCGTTCGGGGAACCGGCGATCCAGCGACCTGCCGACCATGCCGCGGATGATGCGATCCTGCGTGGCATCGGCGCCGTGCATGTCGATGGTCTCGATCGTCCGCCCATCGCGGATGATCGTCGTCGAATCGGCGATGTCGACGATCTCGCCGAGCTTGTGACTGATGATGATGCACGTGATCCCCTGCTCACGAAGGCCACGGAGCAGGCCGAGCAGATGCTCGGAGTCGGAGTCGTTGAGCGCGGCGGTCGGTTCGTCGAGGATGAGCAGACGCACGTCCTTCGTCAGTGCCTTGGCGATCTCGACGAGTTGCTGCTTCCCGACGCCGAGCTGCCCGACCGGTGTCGTCGGGTTCTCGTGGAGTCCGACGCGTTCCATGAGCGTCGCCGCTCGCGCGTTGGCCTCGTGCCAGTCGATCAATCCGCGGTGGAGGACCTCGTTGCCGAGGAAGATGTTCTCGGCGATCGAGAGGTGCGGAACCAGGGCGAGCTCCTGGTGGATGATGACGATGCCGGCGTGCTCGGAGTCCTTGATCGCGTTGAACCGCTGCGGTTCGGCGTCGAAGACGATCGATCCGTCGAACGAACCGTGCGGGTACACGCCGGAGAGCACCTTCATGAGGGTGGACTTGCCTGCGCCGTTCTCGCCGCAGATCGCGTGGATCTCTCCGCGGGTGACGGTCAGGGTGACGTCATCGAGCACCTTGACGCCGGGGAAGTTCTTGGTGATGTTGCGCATCTCGAGGATAGCGTCGGACATCGCAGCTCCTGTCTATGAGGGGGTGACAGCAGTCGTGGGGGGCCGGCCCCCCCCCCCGCGCCCCCCCCCCCGGCGGCACCACCCGGGAGCCAAACCGACCCCCCCGGCCGGGCCCGGGCGCCCGCCCCCCACGACGGGGATCAGTCCGCGACGCCTGCGGCGACCTCTTCCTCGGTCCAGTAGCCGGACTCGACCAGCAGCGGGGCGATGTTGTCAGCCACCACGATGTCGGACTCGAGCAGGTAGGACGGGACGACCTTCACGCCGTTGTCATATGTCTCGGTGTCGTTGGCCTCCGGCTCCTCGCCCTTCGCGAACGAGTCGGCGGCGGCGACTGCCTGAGTGGCGAGCTTGCGAGTGTCCTTGAAGATGGTCGCGTACTGCACGCCGTCGGCGATCATCTTCACCGACGCGATCTCGGCATCCTGACCGGAGACGATCGGGAGTCCGTCTTCGATGGTCGAGCCGTAGCCCGCGTTCTCGAGGGCCGTGATGATGCCGCGCGAGATGCCGTCGTACGGAGCCAGCACGCCGTCGAGCGGCTTGGAGCCGCCGTCATAGGTGCTGGTGAGCAGGTCTTCCATGCGCTTCTGCGCGGTGGCCTGATCCCAGCGCAGCGTCGAGACGGTGTCCATGTCGATCTGGCCCGACGTCACGGTGATGCGTCCGTCGTCGAAGTACGGCTGCAGCGTGTCGATCGCACCCTGGTAGAAGAACTTCGTGTTGTTGTCGTCGGGTGAACCGGCGAACAACTCGATCGACTTGGGATCCGCCTGGCCGGTGTCCTCGTTGTTCTCGTCGAGGAAGCCGAGTCCGCGCAGCAACGACTGCGCCTGCTGCACCCCGACGGTGTAGTTGTCGAACGTGACGTAGAAGTCGACGTCCTCGGTGCCGTTGATGAGTCGGTCGTACGCGATGACCGGGATTCCCTTGCTCGCGGCGTTCTCGAGCTGCGTCGCCAGAGCGGTGCCGTCGATGGATGCGACGATGAGGATGTCGGCGCCGTTGGTGATCATCTGATCGAGCTGCTGCTGCTGACGGGGGATGTCGTCGTTCGCGAACTGGAGGTCGACGTCGTAGCCGGCTTCTTCGAGCTGCGACTTCACGGCGTCGCCGTCGGCGATCCAGCGCTCGCTGGTCTCAGTGGGCATCGCGACGCCGACGGTGATGTCGGTCGCCTCGGCGTTGCCCTCTGACTCGGGAGCAGGGCTGCTCGCGCAGGCTGCGAGTCCGAAGGCGAGGGCGAAGGCGCCGGTGGTCGCTACTGCACGCAGGACTTTTCTACGCATTGCGTTCTCTCTTCCTTGAAAGGTCGGCGGTCCGTGCTGTCGGACCGCTCTGTCGGCTGCGGAGCGGCGCTCGCGCGCTTTCCGCCCCCGAAGCATTGCATATTGACGTACCTGCGGACAAATTATTTTTTTCGGTAGCATGACTGAGTCTGATCGACGCGCGGAGAGGCGGTGCGATGCCCGATATGGTCCTGAGCATGACGGGCGTCACGAAACGCTTCCGCGGTGTGACGGCTCTGAATGACGTGTCTTTCGAGGTGCGCCGCGGCGAGGTTCATGCGATCTGCGGCGAGAACGGTGCGGGAAAGTCGACGCTCATGGAGATCCTCAGCGGCGTGCATCCGCACGGCACGTTCGAGGGGACGATCACGTTCGACGGGCGGGACATGCAGTTTCGATCGCTCGCCGACAGCGAGGCCGAAGGCATTGTCATCGTGCACCAGGAACTGGCTGTCGTCCCGCAGCTCTCCATCGCTGAGAACATCTTCCTCGGGCATGAGATGACCCGCTACGGTCTCGTCGATGAAGAGCGCACCTATGCCCGCGCGGCCGACCTGATGGCCAGGGTAGGTCTCCACGAGAGTCCGGCGACGCGGATGTCCGAACTCGGGATCGGCAAGCAGCAGCTGGTCGAGATCGCGAAAGCGCTGGCCAAGGACGTCAGGCTGCTGATCCTCGACGAGCCGACCGCTGCGCTCGGACGCGACGATTCCGATCGGCTGATGGCACTGGTCGCCCGATTCCGATCCCAGGGGATCACCTGCGTGCTGATCTCGCACAAGCTGCAGGAGGTCCTGTACATCGCGGACCGGATCACCGTGCTTCGCGACGGCGCATCGATCGAGACGATGCGCCGCGATGACCCCGACACGGATGAGCGTCGGATCATCCGCGCAATGGTGGGTCGCCCGCTCGATGATCTCTTCCCGCCGCGTGAGCCGGACATCGGCGACGAGCTCTTCCGCGTCGAGAACTGGACCGTTCATCATCCGAGCGACCCGCAGCGGGTGGTGATCGATGATGTGAGCTTCCATGTGAACTCGGGTGAGATCGTGGGGATCGCGGGTCTGATGGGAGCGGGACGGACCGAGCTCGCGCTGAGCATCTTCGGTCGCTCCTACGGATCGACCATCACCGGGTCGGCGTTCAAACGCGGTGAGGAGATCGAGCTGCGCACGATCCAGGAGACGATCGGTCATGGCATCGCCTACGCTCCTGAAGACCGAAGGCAGGACGGACTCAACCTGCTCGCCTCGGTGCAGACGAGCATCTCCTCTGTGGCGCTGGGTCGACTCGCTCATCGCGGGCTGGTCGACGGTGTCCGCGAACGGAAGGTGGCCGAGGCGTATCGCTACAAGATGAACATCAAGACGCCGAGCGTGAGTGCGGCCACGGCGACCCTCTCGGGTGGGAACCAGCAGAAGATCGTGTTGTCGAAATGGATCTTCAGCAACCCCGACGTCCTCATCCTCGATGAGCCCACCCGCGGCATCGACGTCGGTGCCAAGTATGAGATCTACGGCCTGATCAACGAGCTCGCGGCACAGGGCAAGGCGATCATCGTCATCTCCTCAGAACTGCCGGAGGTGATCGGACTCTCCGACCGTGTCTACACGCTCGCAGATGGGCGCATCACCGCCGAAGTGACCAGGGCCGATGCAACCCAGGAGCTGCTCATGCGACACATGATGGTCACGCGTTGATGGCTGCGCGCCAACATATGGCAGATCCTGATCTCGTGGTGCCGTCGCCGGCGTCCGCCCGGCCGGCCGCGCGGACGACGAACGAGGATGTGCGGCAGCAGAATCTTTCGGCCGTGCTGCAGCTGGTGCACGGTCGCGGTGCTCTTTCCCGATCGGAGATCGGTGCGCGTACAGGCCTGACCCGCTCGACCGTGACAGCGCTGGTGCAAGAGCTCCTCGACCTTCAGGTCGTCTGCGAGACGTCGGTGAAGCCCACCGGCCGGGCCGGCCGGCCGTCGCTGGGAGTCGCGGCTGAGGACCGCGTCGTCGCGCTGAGCGTGAGCGCTGACCCGCACGCCGTCTCAGTGGCACTGGTCGGTCTGGGAGGGGCGGTGCATTCGCGAGTCCGCCACGACCTCGCCAAACCCCCGAACCCGAGACGTTTCGCGCAGCTCACGTCCTCGTTGGTCGACGGCATGCGCGCGGACATCGATCGCCATTACCGCCTCGTCGGCGCAGGGGTCGCCGTTCCGGGCCTGGTGGACAGTGGCGGGACGGTGCTGCTGTCGCCCTCGCTCGGCTGGCGGCGCGAGAACCTGGCGCATCGTCTGGCCGATGCGATCGGCATGGACGTGACAGTCGGCAACGACACCAGCGTCGGCGCGATGGCGGAGACGCGGTTCGGCGTAGGGCGAGACGTCGACAACGTCCTCTACCTCAGCGGTTCCATGAACGGGATCGGCGGCGGGCTGGTCCTCGACGGTGCGCTGGTGCGTGGCACGTCGGGGTTCGCGGGGGAGTTCGGCCACACGGTCGTCAACACGTCCGGAGCGCTGTGTTCCTGCGGACGCCGCGGGTGCCTCCAGGTCGAGGTGCACCCGGCGAAAGTGCTCGCGCTTCTGGGCAGACGGGGCCTCGACGAGGATGAGCTCGACATCGAACTCGGCCTCGTACGCGACCCCGTCACTCTGGCCGAGGTGGCACGACAAGTCGATGTGCTCTCGGTCGCGCTGACCAACTTCGTCAACGCGTTCGCGCCGCAGATGGTCGTGCTCTCCGGATATCTCGGTGTGCTGCTGGCCACGAGCCGAGAGCGACTGTCAGCGGCCGTCCGACTCCACCCCGTCGGGGCGGAGGGACGTACCGTTCGTCTCGAGCGAGCGCACATGCGATCGCACCTGATGCAGATCGCGCCCGCCGAACTCGCCTTCGGGCCTCTGCTGAGCGATCCGGTCGTCAGGGCGCCGAGGGCGTAGCGCCGAAGCATCGCCTCCGCCCGCCACGGCCCGTGGGCCGACGGCGTGCGCTGATCTTCGCAACCAGACATAATGAATGGACGATGTGACCGTGCACATATGAGGAGGCAGGTGTGATGTCCAACGCCTCCGAGCGCGCGCGGCTTCCCAGCATCCGTGATGTCGCGCGACTGGCGGGGGTGTCTCATCAGACGGTGTCGCGGGTGCTCAACGAGCATCCGAGCATCCGCCCTGAGACGAAGAAGCGCGTGCAGGATGCGATCGCGGTCCTCGACTACAAGCCCAACCTCGCGGCGCGTGCGCTCGTCACCAGCCGTTCGCGCACGATCGGCATCCTGTCCGCCACGATCGGCGAGTTCGGTCCGACCTCGTCGATCGCGAGCATCGAGGATGCCGCCCGTGTCGAGGGGTACTCGGTCACGACCGTGAACCTGCCGGCCACCACTCCCGAGGCGATCGGCGACGCGATCAGGCAGTTGGGGCGGGAGCAGGTCAGCGGCATCGTCGTGCTCGCTCCACAGGTGCGGGTGTTCAACGTGCTGCGCGGCATGGCCGTCGGCGTGCCGTTCGTCAGCCTGCAGACGGCATCCGGTTCGGACGGGTTCTCACTCTCCGCGGATCAGGTCGCCGGCGCGCGCGCGGTCACGGAGCATCTGATCTCGCTGGGTCACAGCGACATCGTCCATCTGGCGGGACCCCAGGACTGGATCGAGGCCGAATCGCGCATGCGCGGTTATCTCGACGCCCTGCGCGAGGCTGACCTCCCCACCTTTCCGCCCATCCGAGGGGATTGGACGGCGGACTTCGGTTACTTCGCGGGTACCGAGCTCGCACGCCGCCCGGATTTCACCGCCGTCTTCGCGGCGAACGACCTCATGGCGATCGGCCTGATGCACGGCTTCAGGGATGCCGGAATCGACGTGCCGCGTCAGGTCAGCGTCGTGGGCTTCGATGACATACCCGTCGCAGCTCACGTCTGGCCGACACTCACCACCGTGCATCAGGACTTCCCATCACTGGGACAGCGTGCGGTGCACATCCTGCTCGCGCAGATCCGCGGGGAGGACATCCCGGAATTCGGACCGGCCGTGCCGCAGCTGCGCATGCGTTCCTCCAGCGCGTCGCGCTGACGTCACGGCGGCCGAGTCTCGATAGCGCAACGAGAGATGACCTCCACTTGACACCGGAGATCAACAGGCGCAATATTGTGTCTCATGTGAACGGTCACATTGAGAATGGCCGTCAAGTATCGAGGAAGATTCGTGAGCAGCACAGCAACGATGCCAACAGTGTCGGGGCCGATCTTGGAGATGCGTGGCATCACCAAGGAGTTCCCGGGCGTGAAAGCACTCTCCGACGTCTCGATCACCGTGCGCGCTGGCGAGATCCATGCCATCTGCGGCGAGAACGGCGCGGGCAAGTCGACTCTGATGAAGGTGCTGTCCGGGGTCTACCCGTACGGCACCTACGACGGCGACATCCTGCTCTACGGCGAAGAGCAGCGTTTCAAGGACATCGTGGCCAGCGAGCAGGCCGGCATCGCGATCATCCATCAGGAACTCGCGCTCATCCCGGAGCTCTCGATCACCGAGAACATCTTCCTCGGTAACGAGATCGCGCGCGGCGGCGTCATCGACTGGAGCGCCGCCAAGACGCGTGCCACCGAGCTGCTCGCCCGCGTCGGCCTCGATGAGAATCCCGATATCGCGATCAAGCACCTCGGAGTCGGCAAGCAGCAGCTGATCGAGATCGCCAAGGCGCTCAACAAGGACGTGCGGCTGCTCATCCTCGACGAGCCGACCGCGGCGCTGAACGAGAACGACTCGCAGCATCTGCTCGATCTGATCCTCGGCCTCAAGGCCAAGGGCATCGCATCGATCATGATCAGCCACAAGCTCAACGAGATCGAGCAGATCGCCGACGAGATCACGATCATCCGTGATGGTCGCACCGTTGAGACTCTCGACATCACCAAGGGCGAGATCAACGAGGACCGCATCATCCGCGGCATGGTCGGACGCTCCCTGGAGAGCCGGTATCCCGACCGCACACCGGAGATCGGCGAGGTCTTCTTCGAGGTCAAGGACTGGTGGGTCCAGCATCCGACCGTCTCAGAACGCATGGTCGTCAAGGG
Source organism: Microbacterium sp. TWP3-1-2b2 (assembly GCF_049896145.1). NCBI lineage: Bacteria > Bacillati > Actinomycetota > Actinomycetes > Micrococcales > Microbacteriaceae > Microbacterium > Microbacterium sp. TWP3-1-2b2. Next base: position 208,031 of record NZ_JAFCTS010000001.1, read on the forward strand.
CTCCGGCATCACCGTCCGTCGCGGCGAGGTGGTCGGCATCGCCGGTCTCATGGGCGCAGGACGCACCGAGTTCGCCCGCAGCATCTTCGGACGCTCGTACGGCAACTTCCTCGGCGGCCAGATGTTCAAGGACGGCGAGGAGATCGAGCTCCGCGACGTCTCCAGTGCGATCCGCCACGGGCTCGCGTATGTCAGTGAGGACCGCAAGACCCTCGGGTTGAACCTGCTCGACACGATCAAGCGCGCGATCGTCTCCGCCAAGTTGTCGAAGATCGCCGCCAGGGGAGTGGTCGATGACCGCGAGGAGTTCGCTGTCGCCGAGCGGTACCGCAAGGCGCTTCGGATCAAGACGCCTTCGGTCGAAGAGGGCGTCAACAAGCTGTCCGGCGGAAACCAGCAGAAGGTCGTGCTCGCGAAGTGGATGTTCACCGACCCCGATCTGCTGATCCTCGATGAGCCGACCCGCGGCATCGACGTCGGCGCGAAGTACGAGATCTACTCGATCATCAACGAGCTCGCGGCCTCCGGCAAGGGCGTCATCGTCATCTCCAGCGAACTGCCAGAGCTGATGGGCATCTCCGACCGCATCTACACGATCTTCGAGGGACGCGTCACCGACTGCATCCCCGCAGACCAGGCAACTCCGGAGGCGCTCATGCGCAGCATGACCTCCACGAACCAGAAAGCGAACGCATGAGCGGCTCCAGCACCACCCCCGAGGTCAAGAATCAGGGATTCCACTTCCGTGACATCCGCAAGATGTTCGGCGGTGCGCAGTCATCACTGCGTCAGTTCGGCATCTTCGGCAGCCTCATCGTCATCGTTCTCCTGTTCGAGGTCCTGACCCTCGTGCGCAACGGACCCAACGGTGCGACACTCACGCCGGGCAACCTGATCAATGTCATCAACCAGTACTCCTTCATCCTGATCCTCGCGATCGGGATGGTGATGGTGATCATCATGGGTCACATCGACCTGTCGGTCGGCTCTGTGGCTGCTTTCGTCGGAATCATCGTCGCGAAATCGATGGCCGAATGGAACCTCCCCTGGCCGCTGGCGATCGTCCTCGGACTCGTCGTCGGGGCCCTGGTGGGAGCGTGGCAGGGGTTCTGGGTCGCCTATGTCGGGGTGCCGGCGTTCATCGTGACGCTCGCCGGCATGCTGTTCTTCCGCGGCGCGAACCAGTGGATCGGCAATTCGCAGTCCATCCCGGTGCCCAAGGAATTCGTGTACATCGGTGCCGGCTATCTGCCTGAGGTAGCACTTCCGCTCCCGTTCAACGTGCCGACCATGATCCTCGCGCTGGCCGGCGTCGCGTGGTTGGTCTTCTGGGAGATCCGCACTCGTCGCGTTCAGCACAAGATGGGCTCGATCATGGCGCCGCTGTGGGTGAGCGTGACCAAGGTCGTCCTGCTGTCCGTCGTCGTGCTCGCTGCCGGCTGGATGTTCGCCACAGGTCGTCCAGGCACGAGCTTCCCTGTCTCGGGCATCATCCTGCTCGCCCTCGTCATCATCTATTCGTTCATCACGCGCAACACCGTCTTCGGCCGGCACATCTACGCGGTCGGCGGCAACCGTCAGGCGGCCGGTCTTTCCGGTGTGAAGGATCGCTGGGTCGATTTCTTCGTCATGATGAACATGTCTGTGCTCGCAGCCCTCGCCGGCATGATCTTCGTCGCACGGTCGCAGGCCTCAGGGCCCGGTGACGGCAACGGCTGGGAGCTCGACGCCATCGCCAGTGTGTTCATCGGCGGCGCCGCGGTCGCCGGCGGCATCGGCACCGTGATCGGCTCGATCATCGGTGGTCTCGTGATGGCGTTCCTGAACAACGGCCTGCAGCTGCTCGGCCAGGGCGCCGACGTCGTCTCGATGATCAAGGGCCTCGTGCTCCTGGTCGCCGTCGGCATCGACGTGTGGAACAAGCAGCAGGGGCGCCCGTCGCTCATCGGATTCATGATGCGCAAGCGCAACCGTCCCGACACCCCGAACCTCACTGACTATCCCACCTCCGCCGCGGGCACCGCGAGCGGCAAGAAGGAGACTTCGTCGCGCTCGTGAGCGGCGTCGTCCCCACACACCAAGAAACAGAGAAAGAGATCGCATGAAGAGAATGGCATTTGCGGCCACAGCGATTGTCGCCGCGACAGCTCTCGCCCTCACCGGATGCTCCGGCGAACGTGGCGGCGACACCGGTGGCGCAGCCGAAGAGGAAGCCGCCGGATTCGAGGCAGGCTCCACGATCGGTGTCGCGCTGCCTGACAAGACCAGTGAGAACTGGGTGCTGGCAGGTCAGCTGTTCACCGACGGACTGGAAGAGGCCGGTTACAAGGCCGACGTCCAGTACGCACCGGCGAGCAACACGGTCGCCGAGCAGCAGAACCAGATCCAGTCGATGGTCACCAACGGCGCCAAGGTCATCATCATCGGCGCGAAGGACGGCAAGCAGCTGGCCACGCAGGTGCAGGCGGCGAAGGATGCCGGTGCCTACGTGATCGCATACGACCGTCTGATCGAGAACACCGACGCGCTCGACTACTACGTCGCGTTCGACAACTTCAAGGTCGGCAACCTCCAGGGCGAGGCCCTGCTCGAAGGGCTCGCCGAGCGCGCCGGTCACGAGGCACCGTACAACGTCGAGCTCTTCTCCGGCTCCCCGGATGACGCCAACTCGGCTGTCTTCTTCGACGGCGCGATGGAGGTCCTCCAGCCGGCGATCGACGATGGCACGCTGAACGTCGTCTCCGGTCAGACCGAGATCGCTCAGACCGCCACTGAGGGCTGGCTCGCCGAGAACGCGCAGAACCGCATGGACACGCTGCTCACCGGCTCATACGGTGGCGATGTCGTTCTCGACGGCGTTCTGTCGCCGAACGACACGCTGGCTCGCGCAATCCTCACGTCTGCTCAGCAGGCAGGCAAGGGCGTTCCGGTCGTCACCGGCCAGGACTCCGAGGTCGAATCGGTGAAGTCGATCATGGAAGACATCCAGTACTCGACGATCAACAAGGACACCACGCTGCTCGTGGAGCAGGCCATCAAGATGGTCGGCCAGCTGCAGAAGGGCGAGGAAGTCGACGTCAACGACACCGAGTCCTACGACAACGGCTCGAAGGTCGTCCCGTCGTACCTGCTTGACCCGGTCATCGTCACGAAGGAGAACGCTGCCGAGGCTTACGCCAACGTGCCGAGCCTCCTGGAGATCGTGGAGTCGTACAAGTAACGACTGCTGTTCATCGGCGCGAGCCGTCCGGACCTTCGGGTCCGGACGGCTCGTTCCGTTCGCGTGCTGATCAGCCTCGCCCGCGGTCGAAGTGCAGTTCGCGCAGCTCCTCGGCGAACGCCGCGACAGGACCCGCGACCTCCAGCGCCGGAGCGACTGTGGTGATGGGCAGCGCCGCAACGGGCGCCGGCGCGGCACCGCGCTCTGAGCCCCACTGCACGAGCTGCGCCGAACTCCCGGCGTAGACGATGCGGCCGAGCCCCATCCATGCGTGCGCTGCCGCGCACATCGGGCAGTGCTCGCCGGACGTGAACACCGTGCTCGATGCGCGCTCTTCAGCGGTGAAGTTCGTCGCCGACCAGCGGGCGATCTCGAACTCCGGATGCCGCGTCTGATCCCCGTGCTTGACGCGGTTGCGGTCCTCGAACCGCACGGTGCCCTCCGCATCCACGAGGATCGATCCGAACGGCTCGTCGCCGTCGTCGAGCGCCTCGCGGGCGAGATCGACGCACCGGCGCAGATGTCCGAACTCGGAAGCAGTCGGTTCGTAGAACGTCGTCATGCCACCGAGGTTAGCAATCAGCCGACTGCCGTAGCCTTGGAGTGACATGGCACATCTTCTCGGGGCCGAGGGCCTCCATCTGGAATACCCGACCAAGGTCGTCTTCGACTCCATCACTCTCGGCATCGAGGAGGGGGATCGCATCGGCATCGTCGGTCGCAACGGCGACGGCAAGTCCTCTCTGCTGGCGATGCTCGCCGGTCGCAAGGAGCCGGATGGCGGACGTGTCACGATGCGTGCGGGCACCACCGTCGGCGTGCTGGATCAGGCGGACACTCTCGACGACACCCTCACGATCGCGCAGTCGGTGGTCGGCGACACGCCGGAATACGAGTGGGCCGGCGACGCCCGCGTCCGCGACGTCATCCAGGGTCTGCTGGCGGATCTGGCGTGGGATGCTCCGGTGCGCGGCCTCAGCGGTGGTCAGCGTCGTCGCGTCGCCCTCGCCGCTCTGCTCGTGAAGGACTGGGACATCGTCGCGCTGGATGAGCCGACCAACCATCTCGACGTCGAGGCGATCACCTGGCTCGCGGGGCACTTGAAGAAGCGCTGGGCCGTGAACTCCGGTGCGTTCCTCGTCGTCACTCACGACCGCTGGTTCCTCGATGAGGTCTGCACCGAGACCTGGGAGGTGCACGATCGGATCGTCGAGCCGTTCGAGGGCGGTTATGCCGCCTACATCCTGCAGCGCGTGGAGCGCGATCGGATGTCGGCCGCCACAGAGGCGAAGCGGCAGAACCTCGCCCGCAAAGAGCTCGCCTGGTTGCGCCGCGGGGCTCCCGCCCGCACCAGCAAGCCGAAGTTCCGCATCGATGCTGCGAACGAACTCATCGAGGACGTCCCGGAGATCCGCGACAAGGTGTCACTGCAGTCGCTCGCGGTCTCCCGCCTCGGCAAGGACGTCGTAGACCTTCTGGATGCCGGTGTCACGTACCCCGCTCCTGATGGTGGAGCGCCTCGCGAGGTCCTTCACGACGTGGAGTGGCGCATCGCGCCGGGGGAGCGCACCGGCATCCTCGGTGTCAACGGCGCAGGCAAATCGACGCTGCTCGGCCTCATCGCCGGCACCGTCGAGCCGACCAGTGGTCGAGTGAAGCGCGGCACGACAGTCAAGGTGAAGACCCTCACGCAGCGCATCGACGAACTGACCGCGGTCTGGAACGAGCCGGTGCGCAAGGTCATCGAGGGCCTTCGCACGGAGTACACGTTCGGCACCGGATCCAAGTCTCAGTCGCTCACGCCGGGCCAGCTCCTCGAACGCCTCGGATTCTCGTCCGCTCAGCTCTCAACCCCGGTGAAGGATCTCTCCGGCGGTCAGCAACGGCGACTGCAGCTTCTGCTCGTGCTGCTCGAGCAGCCGAACGTGCTGATTCTCGACGAGCCGACCAACGACATGGACACCGACATGCTCGCGGCGATCGAGGACCTGCTGGACTCCTGGCCTGGCACGCTGCTGGTGGTGAGCCATGACCGGTACTTCCTCGAGCGCGTCACCGACCAGCAGTTCGCCGTCATGAGAGGGCGACTGCGCCACCTGCCAGGGGGAGTGGACGAGTATCTTCGCCTTCGTGCGGCAGAGCAGAGCGGGGCGCAATCGGCAGTGAAGGCGTCGACGTCGTCATCCGGTCTCGATGGCGCGGCTCTCCGCGCGGCGCAGAAGGAGGTCGCCGCCCTTGAGCGAAAGATCCAGAAGCTCACCCAGCAGATCGACAAGGCCAAGCACGCGATGGTCGAGCACGACCAGTCCGATTACGAAGGACTCGCTGCGAAGATGAAGCGGATCAGCGCGCTGGAGACCGAGGTCGAGGAGATCGAGACGCGCTGGCTGGAACTCAGCGAACAGGTCGGGTGACGCGGGCGTCCATTCGCTGCGACGACGAATCGCTGCGACGACGAACCGGCACACCCGCGACGTTCCTTGCACCTTTCGATGGAGCCTTCGACCTTCCCCCTTTCGCACCTCGCGGCCCGCACCGTCGAATTCCTAGCGTCGTAGAGGCGGGGCAGGACGCTCCGCTCCCAGCGAAAGGAACCGTCCGATGACCTCCCACACCAGCATCCAGCCTCTGAGTACGCTCGCTCCGCCGGAGAGACCTGGTCTCGTCGGCGTGATCGCCCGGCATCCGCTCATCTCCTTCTTCGTCCTCGCGAACGCCCTGAGTTGGCTGGCCTGGATCCCCTACATCCTCTCCAACAACGGCCTCGGCCTGTGGGACTACGACTTCCCCGAACTGTTGGGCACGACGCAGCTGCTGGGCGTGCTGCCCGGTGCCTATCTCGGACCGATCACCTCCGCCCTGCTGATAACGGCCCTCGTCGACGGTCGGCCAGGACTTCGAAGGTGGGCGGGGCGGCTGTGGCGCTGGCGCGTGAACTGGCGTTGGTACGCGCTGGCGCTGCTCGGTGTGCCGGCGGCGCTCATCGCGGGAAGCTTCGTCTTCTCCGGAGGAGCGGTGCAGGCGCCATCGATCGCGGCGCTCGCCTTCCTGCTTCCCGGTCTGGTGCTGCAGATGATCACGACCGGTCTCGCCGAGGAGCCGGGATGGCGCGACTTCGCGCTGCCGAGGCTGCAGGACCGCTTCAGCCCTCTCGCGTCGAGTTTCATCCTCGGGCCTCTCTGGGCGCTGTGGCACATGCCGCTGTTCCTCACCGAATGGGGCGGTTACCCTGACGCGGACTGGACGCGCATCGTGTACTTCGCGGGCTTCTGCATAGCCTTCAACGTCGTGATGTCCTGGGTGTTCAACCGCACGAACCAGTCGCTGCCGATCTCGATGCTGCTGCACGTCGGAGTGAACAACACGGCTTCGATCCTGCTGCCCGACATGTACCCGACGCTGGATGAAGAGACCTTCTCGCTCATGCTGATGGTCCTCGCGACGATCTCGGCGGCGATCATCGTGTTCGCCACGCGCGGGCGGTTGGGCGTACCGACTCCTGCCGCCATGAGCCCCCTCGTCGCCACGGCAATAGACTCCGGACATGGCCGTCGCTGACACACTCCGCGCGCCGCGCGCTGGAGACTTCGCCATCGCGGGGGTGACGGCAGTGGCCGCGATCAGCGCACTGCTGCTGGTCCGCGCACTCCTCTCCGATCTGCCAGAGGATCCGAGCACGCCGGCGATCGGCACCACTTCCTGGTGGCTGGTCGGTGGCGTCATCCTCGTGCAGTGCATGCTGCTGTCCTGGGCGCGTCACGCGCCCAGGACAGTGGTGCTCTCCGTCTCGGCGGCGGCCCTCCTTCTGGCGCTGACGCTGCCGGGGGCCGTCTTCGACGTCGCGACGTTCGCCGTCCCTGTGGCGGTGTTCTTCGGATTCCGCACCGGACCGTCCCGCAGTCTGTGGGTGGTGCTGACGACCGCGGCGATGATCGTCGCCGCGGGGAGCGTCGTCAACGGCATCGGCGCTGAGGGAGCGGATCCGCTCCTCGCGGTCGGCGAGGCGGCAGTGCAGATCGGCGGTCTGTTCATCGTCCCGTTGCTGCTCGCGGCCATGCTGCGCGCTCGGCGGGAGTCGCGCGAGTCTCATCGGCGCGAGGTCGAGGCGCTCACGAGGGAGCGGGACGCACTTGTGGACGCGACCGTGTCTCGCGAGCGCACTGTGATGGCGCGTGAGCTGCATGACATCGCCGCCCACCATCTCTCTGGCATCGCGCTGATGGCCGCGGCGGTCGAGCGGCAGATCAGCACCGACCCGGACGCCGCGCGCGAAGCGGCAGCGCAGATCCGCACCGAGAGCACTGCTGTTCTTCAGAACCTGCGCCGGGTCGTCGGTCTGCTCCGCGACGACGACGCGGCGGAGCGCTCGGTGGAGACGTTCGCGTCGGTGCCGGACCTGGTCGCGAGGGTGAGCGCAGATCAGATCTCCGATGTGCAGTTGCGGATGCTGCGCTCCGCATCGGACCGGCCGTTCGGATCCGGTGTCGGTCCGCTTGCCCAGCTCGCCGCCTACCGCACCATCCAGGAGTCGCTCGCGAATGCGGTGATCCACGCCCCTGGGGGCGCATGTCTGGTGGAGATCGACGACACGCGCGCGTCCGCGGTGCGCGTTCTGGTGCGCAACGCGGTGGCGGAGGTCGCGTCGGATCCTGCGGCGCGGGGCGGCGGATTCGGGTTGGTGGGGATGCGCGAGCGCGCCGACCTCATCGGAGCAGAACTGCGTCACGGGCACACGCCTGAGGGCGGCTGGGAGGTCCGCCTGACCATTCCCCGCGAACCCCTTCCCGGCGAAGCCGAGCCAGTAGGAGAGCGAACCTCATGATCCGAGTCCTCATCGCCGACGACCAGTCGCTTGTTCGTGCAGGGCTGTCGGCCCTGTTGTCGGCGGAGGACGACATCGACGTGGTGGGTGTCGCAGAAGACGGCGTCCAGGCGCTCGAACTCGCGGCCGAGCTCAGACCCGACGTCGCATGCCTCGACATCCGGATGCCCGGACTCGACGGCATCGAGGTGACGCGCGAACTGTGCGCACCGGGGGAGACGGATCCGATTCCCGTGCTCATCCTCACGACGTTCGACCTGGACGACTACGTCTTCGGCGCGTTGGAGGCCGGAGCCTCTGGCTTCCTCCTCAAGGACGCGGAGCCGGAGATCATCATCAACGCCGTACGTCAGGTGGCGGCAGGGCAGGGCACCATCGACCAGGCGCTGACACGCCGCATCCTGAGGGAGTTCGTGCAGCGCCGCCAGCTTCAGCCGGTCACCGCGCAGAGGGCTGACGGCGTGCTCACCGCACGAGAGCGGGAGATCCTCCTGCTTCTGGCACAGGGTATGTCCAACGAGGAGATCGCGGCGGCGCTCGTCATCGAGGTGTCGACGGTGAAATCGCATCTGGCCAGGATGCTCCCCAAGATCGGGGTCCGCTCTCGCCTGCAGGCCGTCGTCTGGGCGTATCAGAACCGGGTGGTCGCGGTCCCGGGCTCCCCGGAGGCCGGAGCAGCGCCCGGCGCGTAACGCAGCCTCCGTCGCGTGAGGAACTCGCGTGGCTCCCCGCTCAACGGATCGGTGAACCGGAGCTCTCTGGCGAGGAGCTGGAGTGGTCGGTCGTGATCGTCCGGTTTCTCATCCGTCAGGATCGGGTACAGATTGTCGTGCAGGATGCCGAGACCGATGCTCGCGAGGTGAACGCGCAGCTGATGCATCTTTCCGGTGTGCGGATGCAGCAGGGTGTGGACCACGTGCTCGTCGGCGTCGATCAGGTCGATGAGCGTCTCCGAGTTCGGTTCGCGCTCGGTGTCGACCTCGACGCACACCTGGGCGCGCGGCTTCTCGATGTGCAGCCGTACCGTGCGGGGGAGGTCATCCGTCCAACCGGCCGGCCGGGCCGAGACGGCCTCGTACACCTTCTCGATCGCACGACGCTGGAACAGCGTCTGATACGCACCGCGCGTCACGGGGCGCGCGGAGAACATCAGCAGCCCGGCCGTCGCACGATCCAGACGATGCACCGGAGCGAGATCCGGGTTGTCGAGCAGACGGCGCAGGCGAACGAGTGCGGAGTTCTGCACGTACCTGCCTGCGGGCGTCGACGGCAGGAAGTGCGGCTTGTCGATCACGACGAGATCGCGGTCCTGATGCAGGATCTCGATCTCGAACGGGATGTGCGTCTCCGCCGGCGGTTCCCGGTAGTACCAGACGAACTCTTCCGCGCCGAGCGGAGCGTCACGAGCGACGGCCGAGCCGTCGAAGGCGACGATCTCACCGTCGTCGAATCGTGACAGCAGCCACCTCGGATCGAGGTGGAAGAAGCGTTCCACCATGTACGCACTCACGGTGGGCCACGGACCGGTGAGCGGCACGTGCAGCCGAGTGGCTCCGACGCCGTCGCGGACGGGGAGCGGGGATCGCATCGCCATCAGAGGGATCTCATCATCAGGCGTCGTAGCTCAGGCTGAGCTTGCGCAGCAGTGATGCCATGCGGTCACGGTCGGCGCGGGAGAGGGCCTGCAGCAGCTCGGCTTCCACATCGACGAGGCGGGTGATCGCGGCATCCACGCGCATCTGACCGTCGTCGGTCAGGGTGACGAGCACGCTGCGACCGTCGCCGGGGTCGGCCTCGCGCCTGACGAAGCGGCGCTCGACAAGCCGATCGATCCGGTTGGTCATGGTGCCGCTCGACACGAGAGTCTGCTGCAGCAGCTGCTTCGGTGAGAGCTGGAAGGGAGATCCGGCACGCCGCAGCGCCGAGAGCACATCCCACTCCCACGGTTCGATGTCGCTGCGACGGAACACGTCACGTCGAGCCCGATCCAGATGCTTGGAGAGGCGGTCCATGCGGGAGAGGACCTCGAGCGGCGAGAAGTCCAGGTCGGGGCGCTGGGTGTTCCACGCGCCGACGATCCGGTCGACCTCATCTGCCTCACTCATCACACCATTATCGGGCAGGGATATCGGAGACTGACGCGCAGGGCAGACGATCCGGCATGGCAGACTTGTCTGGTGACCTCGCGGTCGCGGTCCGCCGTGGTGTAATGGCAGCACGACAGCCTTTGGAGCTGTTAGGTCTAGGTTCGAATCCTGGCGGCGGAGCATGACGGAGAACAAGCTCGCGATCATCGTGCTCGCTGCCGGCCAGGGCACCCGGATGAAGTCCCGACTGCCGAAGGTGCTGCACCCGATCAGCGGTCGTCCGCTGGTCGGACATGTGCTCACCACGGCATCACGACTCGGCGCCGACCACATCGAGGTGGTCGTGCGGCACGAGCGCGACCAGGTCGTCGAGGTCATCAGCGCACAGTACCCGGACGCGACGATCGTCGATCAGGACGAGATCCCTGGGACGGGGCGAGCGGTCGAGGTCGCCCTCGACGCGATCCCCGACTTCGACGGGGACGTGCTGATCCTCTCCGGCGACTGCCCGCTGGCGGATGCCGTGACGTTGACGGCCTTCGTCGAGGAGCACCGCTCCACCGGCGCCGCGGCCACGCTCATGACCGCCGTCGTCGAGGACCCGACCGGCTACGGCCGCGTCATCCGCGACGCAGAGGGCGACGTCGACCGCATCGTGGAGCAGAAGGACGCGAGCGCTGACGAGGCCGCAGTCCATGAGATCAATGCGGGCATGTACGTGTTCCGTGCGCAGGCGCTGCGTGAGCATCTGCCGACTGTCGGCGTCGCCAACGCACAGGGCGAGAAGTACCTCACGGATGTGCCGGGGCTGCTGCGCGGCGCCGGCGACCGGGTCGCGGCATCCGTCGTCTCAGACGTCACGGTGACCTACGGCGTCAACGATCGTGTCCAGCTGGCCGAGGTCGGCCGTCTGCTCAATGCGCGCATCGTCCGGCATTGGCAGCGCGAAGGTGTCACGGTCGTCGACCCCACGACCACCTGGATCGACGACGACGCGAAGCTCGCGCCGGATGTCACGATCCTTCCGAACACGCACATCGTCGGCGCGACCGTCATCGAATCCGGTGCAGTGGTCGGCCCTGACACATCGCTGGTCGACTGCGAGGTCGGAGCGGATGCCGTCGTCCGCCGCTCAGAGGCGACCCTGGCCGTGATCGGGGCAGGCGCCACCGTCGGACCGTTCTCGTACCTCCGTGCCGGTACGATCCTCGGCGCTGCGGGCAAGATCGGCGCATACGTCGAGACCAAGAACGCCCAGATCGGCGACGGCAGCAAGGTCCCGCACCTGTCCTACGTCGGCGACGCGACAGTCGGCCGCGGTGTGAATCTCGGCGCCAGCACGATCACCGCGAACTACGACGACGTGAACAAGCACCGCACCGAGATCGGCGACGAGGTGCACACCGGGTCGCACACGGTTCTGGTGGCGCCCGTTAAGCTGGGAGCAGGTGCGAAGACCGGTGCAGGCGCCGTCGTCCGCAAGGACGTCCCCGCCGGAGCGCTGGCCATGAGCGTGGCCCCGCAACGCAACATCGAGGGCTGGGTCGAGAAGAACAGAGCAGGCACGGGCGCGGCGGACGCCGCAGCTCGGGAACAATCGGCGGAATAGGCGGAGCATGGCGCGCAAGAAGAAGACCGTTGAACTGGATCGGGACAACGGCATCGCGCCGGGACTCGTCGCGAAGACGAAGAAGCGACTCGTCATCGCGGGCGGGCGCTCGCACCCCGCTCTGACGGCTGCGGTCGCCGCAGGCCTCGGGACGGAGATCGCTCCCACCGAGCATCGCACCTTCGCCTCCGGTGAGATCTACTCCCGCTTCGAGGTGTCGATCCGTGGCTGTGACCTGTTCCTCATCCAGACATTCGGCGAGCCGGTCAACGAATGGCTCATGGAGACGCTGATCATGATCGATGCCGCAAAGCGTGCATCGGCCAAGCGGATCACCGTCGTCGCGCCCTACTACCCGTACTCGCGCCAGGACAAGAAGGGGCGCGGACGTGAGCCGATCAGTGCCCGATTGGTCGCCGATCTTCTCAAGACCGCCGGCGCCGACCGGGTCATGAGCGTCGACCTGCACGCCGCGCAGATCCAGGGCTTCTTCGACGGGCCGGTCGATCACCTTTTCGCCAAGCCTGTTCTGCTCGAGTACTTCCGCGAGAACCTCACCGCCGAAGACCGAGAGACGCTCACGATCGTCTCGCCGGACATGGGTCGCGTCCGAGTGGCTGACACCTGGTCTGACAGCCTGGATGCGCCACTCGCGATCATTCACAAGCGCCGCGACCCGAAGGTCGCGAACCAGGTGTCGGTGCACGAGATCGTCGGCACCGTCGAGGGCCGTACCTGTCTGCTCGTGGACGACATGATCGACACCGGCGGCACGATCGTCAAGGCCGCGCAAGCGCTCAAGGCGGCGGGTGCACGCCGCGTCATCGTCGCGGCCACGCACGCGATCTTCAGCGACCCGGCGAACGAACGACTGCAGGACGCGTCGATCGACGAGGTCGTCGTCACGGACACGATTCCGCTGACCGAGTCGCGTCGCTGGGACGGTCTGACCATTCTCCCGATCGCACCGCTGCTCGCGCGGGCGATCCATGAGGTCTTCGAGGACGGCTCTGTCACGAGTATGTTCGGCGGCGACGCGTAGCCGATGCAGACACAGCCCGCCCATAGCAGGTCGACATAATCTCAGAACCATGATGAGCATGAGTGTTCCGTCGTCCGTCCGAAAGAGCGCCGCGGTGGTGGGCGTCGCCGGCCTGCTCGTACTGGCGGGCTGCTCCGGCCCGGCAGACGCTGAGGATGCTGCCGGCACCGGTGCGGAGTCCGACACCGGCTCTGACTCGCAGAGCTCGTCCGGTGCAGGCGAGTACGCCGATGGCACCTATACGGCCGACGGCTCGTACCAGACGCCAGAGACCGTCGAACAGATCTCGGTCACGCTCACGCTCGAGGACGGCATCGTCACCGATGTCGAAGTGAGCGGTGACCCGCAGGCGCGGGAGACCGAGCAGTATCAGGGGCAGTTCATCGACGGCATCGCTGAAGAGGTCGTCGGCGTATCGATCGACGAACTCGATGTCAGCCGTGTCGCCGGATCGTCGCTCACGGGCGGTGGCTTCAATGCCGCCGTCGAAGAGATCAAGGATCAGGCCGCAGCCTGAGCGCCATGTCCGTCTGGGGCTTCGAAGCGATCGGAACCCGCTGGGAGATCGAGACCGAGACTCCGCTGGGCGACGCAGAGCGCAAGAGAGTGAACGCGGTGATCGAGGTCTTCGACCGCACCTGGTCGCGTTTTCGCGCCGACTCCCTCGTGTCCTCACTCGCCCGCGACGACGGTGAAGTGCGCGGCGCCGCAGATGCCGTGCCGATGCTCGACGCGTATCGCGAACTGTCGGATGCCACTCGCGGCGCCGTGAACCCTCTGGTGGGGGAGAGCCTCAGCGCACTCGGTTATGACCCCGGCATCTCGCTCGTCGCCGGGGAGCCTCGGCCGGCGCCTGCGGACTGGACCAGCATCCTCACGTGGTCCGACATGTCCCTGTCAGCGGCGTCCCCGGCGCAGATCGACGTCGGCGCCCTCGGCAAAGGCCGCCTCGTCGACCTCGTGCTCGCAGAGCTCGTCGATTCTCCCGGCAACGCCACGGTGGATGCCGGAGGTGACATCGCCGTACGCGGGGATGAGGTGCGCGTCGGGCTCGAGCACCCGTTCGATCCGACCAAGGCCATCGGCGTCGTGAGCATCCGCGACCAGGCGTTGTGCGCCTCTGCCATCAACAGGCGCGCCTGGGGCGATGGCCTGCATCATGTGCTCGATGCCCGCACCGGTGCACCCGTGCGCACGTGGGCCGCGACGTGGGCGATCGCTCCGGATGCGATGCACGCGGATGCCGTCGCCACGGCGCTGTTCTTCGACGGAGGTCCGGAGCTCGCCGCACGCTGGGGAGTGGAGTGGGTGCGGATGAGCACGACGGGTCGGGCCGAGCGCTCGATCGGCTGTCCTGCCGTGCTGTTCACGACCCCCGGCGTTCGCAGATAGGGAAGAGTTGGATTCGTGACGTTCTCATTCACCGCCATTCGTCAGCGGGTGCTCGCCGTCCTGGGTGCGATGTCGATGTACCGCCTCGTGCTGTTCTCACTCGTGGCGCTCGCCCTGATCGCACTGGTGCTGTCGATGTTCGGCGTGATCGTGTCGCCGACGCCGCTCGAGCTGCTGGCCTCGTTCGTCGTGCTCACGGTCGTGATCTCGGCTGTGGACGCCGGCGTGCAGCGGCTGTTGCACCTGCCCTGGCGCGTCGAGTCGTCTCTCGTCACCGCGTTGATCCTGCTGTTCGTGATGCGTCCTGGGGCCGATCCCGCAGCGCTGGTCGGTCTCGCGCTGGCCGGCCTTCTCGCGAGCGTCTCGAAGTACCTGATCGCCTGGCGTGGTCGTCACATCCTCAACCCTGCGGCGTTCGGCGCGGCTGTGGTCTCGATCATCGGCTCGTTCGGTGCGTTCGAATGGCTCGGCACCTCGGCCTCGTGGTGGGTGGGAAACCGCGCGCTCGCGATCCCTGTCGCGGTTCTCGGGCTCGCGGTGCTCTGGCGCACGGAGAAGGTGCGCGTCGTGCTCGTGTTCCTTCTGATCGCGGTCGGAACCGCCGTCGTTCGTCAGGCCGTGCAGGCGCAGCAGTTCGGTATCGACTTCGACCTTGCGACCGCGCTCCAGTTCGCGGTGCTGCAGACCCCCTTCCTCTTCCTCGGCGCATTCATGGTGTCGGAGCCGTTGACGAGCCCTCCGCGGCGCTGGCAGCAGTTCTGCGTCGCGGCGCTCGTCGGCGTGCTCGCCGGATGGCCGATCTTCGTCGGTGATCTGTTCACGCTCGGTCAGGAGCGTGCCCTGCTGATCGGCAACCTGCTGGCGTTCGCCTTCGCATTGCGCGGATCCGTGCGGCTGACACTCGAGAAGCGCGAGTTCATCACCCCGACCGCACAAGAGCTCACCTTCCGCGCCAAAGGGAAGTTGAAGTTCCTGCCCGGCCAGTATCTCGAGTTGGACGTGCCGCACCACCACCCGGACGCGCGCGGCACACGGCGGGAGTTCAGCATCGTCTCGGCACCGGCCGATCTGCCGACGCTGCGGATCGCATACAAGAACGGCGATCAGAAGCATCCGTCGAGCTACAAGCGCGCGCTCGCAGCCGCGGAGCCAGGCGCCACGCTCGCTGTCACCGGCACCTGGGGCGACTTCGTGCTGCCACGCGGAGAGACCCCAGTGCTCATGGTGGCCGCGGGCATCGGCGTGACGCCGTTCGTCTCGCAGCTTCGACAGCTGCGCTCCGAAGGACGCACTCGCGATGTCGTGCTGGTCTATGTGGCCGCGGAGGCGTCTGAGCTGGCTTTCCTCGCCGAGCTCGCCGAGACCGGTGTTCGTACGGTGGTCTTCACCAGGGACGCCCCGGCCGACCTTCCGGCGCATTGGACGTGGGCGCAGGGCGTGCGTCTGGATGCCGAGGGCCTCGAACGCGTGGTCTCCGACATCTCGGCGCGCCATGCGTTCATCTCCGGCCCTCCGCGGCTCATCGCCGACCTCGCACCCGCATTGCAGAAGGCGCGCTCGCTGACGACGGACGCGTTCGCCGGGTACTGATCTTCCACACTGATGCCGGCGCTGACTGCCCGTGCCATGCACATCTGCCCGCCCGTGCCATGCACACCTGCCCGCCTGTGCCGTGCACATCTGCCCGCCCGTGCCATGCACACCTGCCCGCCTGTGCCGTGCACATCTGCCCGCCCGTGCCATGCACACCTGCAGGGTGATCGTACGGATGCAGGGCGACACGCCGCCGGATGACCCCACATCCGTGCATCGGCCCTGCATCCGTGCGCGATTCCCGACAGATGCAGACGGGTGACTCGTTCTGCACATTCTCGAGATCTGCGAGTCCGTCCACATTCTGAAGCGGGCGGCGTCTTGAGAGAAGTCGGCACGGCAGTGTTGTCGGATGCTGCAACCGACCCATCTCATCGCACAACAGGGCGGGATCGCTCGAGGGAGCCAGCTCCAGAGCCTCGGCTTCACCAGACGGATGCTGTCGACGGAAGTGGAGAATGGACACATCGTGCGTGTACGTCCGGGGGTCTTCGCCCTGCCATCCACCGTTGCGGAGGTCGTCGAGGCCGCTGCCCACGGCGGCGCGTTGACGTGCGCGTCGGCACTCAGGCTGCACGGCATCTGGACGCTGAACGACGATCCTGAGGTGCACGTCTGGCTGGGCGGAACGGGGAGAGTTCATCATGTCTCGGGGTGCTCGTGTGTGGGGCACTATTTCGCCGGGACCATGCAGCTCGGACTCGCTCCGCTGGAGATCGTGCTTGCGCACGTCTACCACTGCCACGGCGATGAGGCATTCTTCGCCGCATTGGAATCGGGGCTTCGACAGCGAAAGATCGCGTCTGCCGCGAGGAATCGCATCCGTTCGCGGATTCCGACAAGTGCCCGTTGGCTCGTCGACTTCGCCCGACCGGATTCTGACAGCGGCCTCGAATCGCTTCTGCGTCTGCGCCTTCACCTGCTCGGCATCCGTCTGGAATGTCAGGTGACGATACTCGCTGTCGGCATCGTCGACTTCGTCGTGGGAGATCGCCTGATCCTGGAGACGGACGGCAGGGAGAATCACGACGGTATCTCGCACCGACACAAGGATCTGCGCAGGGATGCAGCGGCTTCTCGGCTCGGCTACGAGACGCTCCGTTTCGACTATGCCCTCGTCATTCATGACTGGCCGACTGTCGAGGCGGCGATCCTTGCAGCGTTGGCGCGGATGGTCGAGCGCGGTTGACTCTCTCACCCCGGTGAATACGAGCACACCTGCAGGGTGATCGTACAGATGCAGGGCGACTCGCCGCCGGATGACCCTGCATCCGTGCATCGGTCCTGCATCCGTACGCGACCTCCGACTACGGGGTGGAGTCGGGAGCGGACGACGGTGCGGATGCCGGCGTCAGCGGGAAGCGCACGGTGAAGGTCGTATCGCCGGGGGCGCTCTCCACCGCGATCTCTCCGTTGTGGCCCTCCACGATGGCCTTGGCGATCGCGAGACCGAGCCCGGTGCCGCCGGTCTGACGGGCACGAGAGGTGTCTCCTCTGGCGAACCGGGCGAACAGCTCGTCGCGCACCTCAGGATCGATCCCAGGGCCGTCGTCGTGCACGCGGATGACCGCATCGTCACCCTCCCTGGCGACGCTCAGGGTGATCGTGGTGCCCTCCGGCGTGTGCGTCCGCGCATTGGCGAGCAGGTTCGCCACCACCTGATGCAGACGCCCGGCGTCGCCGAGCATGACCACTGGCTCCTCGGGGACGTCGATGATCCAGTGATGCGCCGGAGCGGTCGGACGCGCATCGGTGAGACCTTCGAGCGCCAGTCGGGTGAGATCGACTGTGCCGTGCACGAGTTCCTGTCCCTCGTCGAGACGGGCCAACAGCAAGAGGTCCTCGACCAACCGGGTCATCCGCAGCGACTGCGCCTGGATGCGCTCCAAGGCCGTCTGCGCGGTCTCCGGCAGCGCACGATCACGTAGCGACAGCTCCGAGTATCCGCGGATGGATGCCAGCGGCGTGCGCAGTTCATGACTGGCGTCCGCGACGAAGCGTCGCATCCGCTCCTCGTTCTTCTGACGCGATGCGAGCGAGTCGTTCACGTGATCGAGCAGCCTGTTCAGCGCAGCGCCCACCATCCCCGTCTCGGTGCGAGGGTCTGCCTCTGCGTCCGGCACGCGCTCGCTGATGGTCACCTCGCCGCGATCCAGTGGCTGATTCGCGACGCGAGTCGCGGTGCCCGCCACCGCGCGCAGCGGCCGGAGGCTCACTCGGATCGTGATCGCCGTCGTCAGGGCGAGCAGGATGAGTCCGCCGAGCGTGGCGAGCGTGATCACGGTGAGCAGCTGCGCCATCGTGCTCTGGACTTCGTCACGGGGGAGACCCGTGATGATTCCGACGCCGCCGTACTCCCTGACGGTTACTGAGAAGGATCCGAGCCCGTCGAGGGTCACCGATGTGTTCGGCGACTCGTTGACGGCGTCAGTGAGTGCGTCGAACTGCGAATCCGTGAGAACAGTCGTCCCGTCGGATGTGACCAGAGCGCCGCTGACCCCGTCCTCTGATGCGATCGCCAGGAGCAAGCCGGGATAGTGCTGGCCTGCGAGCACGTTCTGTGCGGTGAGCGGCCGGCCGGCGACCGTCAGGATCTGCGCCTGCTTAACGAGAACCGTCGTCTGGCTGGCGATCCGGTTCAGCTGATCCTGCAGGCGTCCTTCCAAGGATGTGCCGAGCGTCGCACTGGTGATGACGGCGACGATGATGAGGATGAGCGACACGAACCCGATGACGGCGGCCATCAGCCGCGTCTGCAGAGTCAGCGGGCGCCGCGCCATCCTCCTGGTGGTCAATTCGGGGCCTTGATCATGTATCCGACACCGCGGACGGTGTGCAACAGCGGGGCGCGACCGGCATCGATCTTCTTGCGCAGGTACGAGATGTAGAGCTCCACGACGGAGGATTTTCCGCCGAAGTCGTAGCTCCACACCCGATCGAGGATCTGGGCCTTCGAGAGCACGCGGCGCTCATTGCGCATGAGGTACCGCAGCAGCTCGAACTCGGTCGCCGTCAGTTCGATCTCGGCGCCGTCGCGCTCGACCTCGTGGCTGTCCTCGTTCAGCGTGAGATCGCCGACGCGGAGGATCGACTGACCGTCGTCCGTGCTGGCGAGGCCAGTGCGACGGATGATCGCCCGCAGGCGAGCGATGACCTCCTCGAGGCTGAACGGCTTCGTGACGTAGTCGTCTCCACCGGCGGTGAGCCCTGCGATGCGCTCGCTCACGGCATCCTTGGCCGTCAGGAACAGCACCGGTACGAGGTTGCCCGATTCACGGAGACGCCGCAGCACACTCATGCCATCGAGGTCGGGCATCATGATGTCGAGCAGCAGAGCATCCGGCTCGAAGTCGCGTGCCACCTGGAGCGCCTCGAGACCGGACGATGCGGTGCGCACTTCCCATCCCTCCATGCGCAACGCCATCGCGAGCAGGTCGGTGAGCATCTGCTCGTCGTCCACGGCGAGGATGCGCAGAGGTGAGCCATCTGGGCGGCGCAGTTCGGGCTGATCACTGGTCATGAACCCATTCTGAGGAATCACCTATGGGATTTCTATGGAATGCGCTATGGGTGACCTGTGAATGACAGCGATGGGTATCAGCCGATGATCGGCGCCTTCTGCTCCCAGATCGAACTCATCTCGGCGAGCGTGCGGTCCATGATCGACACCATCGAGGCCGCGGCCTTGTCGGCGTTTCCGGTCTGGATCGCTGTCGCGATGTCGACGTGCATCTGCAGTGCCTCTGGTGCGGGGAACTGGGGCATGAGGTCGTACTGGGTTCGGCCGGTGAGCACCTCCGCCACGAGATGGTGCAGTTGGGCGAACATCTCGTTCCCGCTCATCGTCAGGATGAGGGAGTGGAACTCCTTGTCCAGGTTCAGGAACTTCTCCGCGTCGCCTTCCCGCCCGGCAGCCCACAGCCGTCCCGCGAGGCCGACGAGGTCGCTCGCCTGATTCAGTGGTGCGCGCATCGCCGCCATCCGCGCGGCGGCAGGTTCGATGGCTCCGCGCAGTTCCGTGAGCGAGCGCAGCTGCGCGACTCGACTGGGGCCGGCGAGTCGCCAGCGGATCACCTGCAGGTCGTACACATTCCAGTCGGTGAGGGGCAGGACCCGCACGCCCACGCGCCTCTTCGGGGTGATGAGCCCCTGTGCCTCGAGCGCGCGCAGCGCTTCGCGGACCACCGACCGCGACACCTGGAATCGGCTCTCGATCGATTCGGTCGTGAAGGTCGTCTGCGGTCCGATGATGCCGGCGCAGATCTCTCGGCCCAGCGTGTCGAACACGAGGTTGCGGCGGCCCACGGCGGGAGCGGAAGCAGTGGACGAGACCGGATCGGCCTCGATGCCGGAGAGCGGGGTCATGGCTAGATCATATCTTTCTGATCACGGGTGTTGAATAGTATGACTTGTGGCTACTATCTTGGCCACTGAGCAGACGTAACGGAACATCTGCACCAGGGAACCTCGCGACGGAGCGCGGTTCAGGACGGAGTCACAGTGAAGTACCGATCCAAGACCGCCCGCTTCCTCGCGGCGGCAACCACGGCAGTCGTCGCAGGAACGCTGGTCAGCTGCAGCTCGGGCTCGGAGATCGACGAGAGCGAGGGAATCGAAGGCACCACCATTCGTGTCACCCTCGCCAACCACGTCTGGACCGAGACCATCAAGGAGCTCATCCCAGAGTTCGAGGAGGAGACCGGAGCGAAGGTCGAGATCTCTCAACTGGCGGAAGACCAGCTCTCAGACCAGTACAACGTCAAGCTCAATGCCGGCACTGACGAGATCGACGTGCTGATGTACCGCCCGCTGCAGGAGAACAAGCTGTTCGCCAGTAACGGCTACCTCTCTGACATCACCGAGCAGGTCGAAGACGATTCGGATTGGGACTGGTCCGATTTCCAGTCCGGACCGGCATCGCTGACCACTTATGAGGATGCGGTGGTCGGCGTCCCGATCATCACTGAGCGGACCGTCCTCTACTACCGCAAGGACCTGCTCGAAGAAGCGGGACTCGAGGTTCCGACCACTCTCGAAGAGCTCGACGCCGCCGCAGCGGCGATCCACGAGCTGCACCCCGAGGTCGCCGGTTACATCGGGCGCACCGGGAAATCCGCGGCCGTGACCCAGTTCAGCGCATTCCTGTTCAGCTCCGGAGGCCAGTGGATCGACGAGGACGGCGCCTCGGCGATCGACAGCGAAGAGGCCCGCGGCGCCTACCAGTACTACGGCGACCTGATCAGCAAGCACACCGACGCCACCATCAACCCCGAGATGAGCTGGCCGGAGGCGTTCGCAGTGTTCCAGCAGGGGCAGGCCGCGTTCATCGCAGATGCCGACAGCCTCTACAAGAACATGACAGACCCCTCGCAGTCGACGGTCTCGGAGCAGGTCGGCTTCGCCGCCTTCCCCGAGGGGGATGCCGGTTCGAAGCCGTACAACGTGGCGGCGTGGGCACTCGCGATCAACGAGAGCTCTGAGAATCAGTCTGCGGCGTGGCAGTTCATCCAGTGGGCGACCTCGAAGGAGATCACGCTCGAGATGTCGAAGCTCGGTGTGATGGGCGCTCGCACCTCGGTGTGGGAAGACGCGGACGCCACCGCCGAATACCCTGCCGAGCTCGTCGAGGCGATCAAGATCAACGGTGAGAACGGTGTGGGTGAGGATCGTCCGCTCGTCATCCAGGTCGCCGAGGCCCGTGAGATCGTCGGTGAGCCGATCGTCGCCGCGATCTCCGGTGGCGACGTGGATGCCGCGGCCGAGAGCGCGAACAAGGCGTTCGACGAGTTCCTCCTCGAAGACGCCTATCACCCTCGCCGATCCGGGCGCCCCCCGGTCCCGAACGGGGGGCGGCGACGGCAGACCCTCACGGAAGCACTCATGACTGCACTACGCACCCCCGAGGACGTCGGGGCGAGGGAGCACTTCAGCCTCTGGGCCAACCGGCATCGCAAGTGGCTGTTCGCAGGTCCCTCGATCGTGTTCACCGCGCTGCTGCTCGCGATCCCGCTGGGCTGGACGCTCTTCCTGAGCTTCACCGACGCCAAGCGCTCGGTCAGACGCAAGTTCGATTTCAACGGACTCGACAACTACGTCGAGGTTCTCACCGACACCGAACGCTTCTGGCCCGCCGTCTGGCGCACATTCGCATTCACCGGTGGAGCCCTCTTCTTCGAGCTGATCCTCGGGATGATCATCGCGCTGCTGCTGTGGAAGCCGTTCCGGGGTCAGGGCGTCGTGAGGACGATCATCCTGCTGCCACTGGTGGCGACTCCCGTCGCGGTCGGCATGATGTGGCGGCTCCTGTTCGAGCCGAACATCGGCTTCGTGAACGAGATGCTGTCCTGGGTCGGCATCCCCCCGCAGCCATGGTTGGCCGACCCGGCCACCTCACTGGCGACGCTGACGTTCGTCGACATCTGGCAATGGACGCCGATGGTGGCGCTCATCCTGCTCGCGGGGCTCACGGGCCTCTCAGAAGAGCCGCAGGAGGCCGCGAAGGTCGATGGAGCGAACGGCTGGCAGCGGTTCTGGTACGTGACGGTACCGCTGATGCGGCCCGTGATCATCGCCGCCGTGCTGCTTCGCGGCATCGACGCGCTGAAGACATTCGACATCCTCTACGCCACCAAGGGCAAGGGCGGTGGCGCCTTCCACGACGTCGAGACGCTCAATGTCTACGCATACGGGTTGAGCTTCGACTACAACGAGTACGGATTGGCGTCGGCGGTTCTCATCCTGTTCTTCCTGCTGATCCTGGGTGTGATCTGGGTTCTCCAGATGCAGAGAAAGGGCAAGGACTCATGACGACCACGGCAGACACCCGCACGCTCGTCACCGGCGGTGCGAAGCCTCCGATGCGGCGTCGGCGGAAGTTCCGCTGGGGCCCGGTCGGGCGATTCGTCGGGCTGGCGCTCATCGTGCTCGCCTTCCTCGGGCCGATCGTATGGATGGTGCTGGCGAGCTTCAAGCTCAACGTGCAGATCTACGATCCGACCAAGGCGTTCCTGTTCGATCCGACGCTCGAGAACTACGGCACGGTGTTCGATCCGCGCCGCGGCAACTATCTCGTCTACATCTGGAACTCGTTCTTCGTCGCCTTCATGGCCACGGGCCTCTCTCTCGTGCTCGCCGTGCCTGCGGCGTACGCGATGAGCCGATTCCTGATGAACAAATCCGCGATGGTGGTGCTGCTCGCGCGCATCATCCCCGGCGTCAGCCTGCTGGTGCCGTGGTACTTCATCTTCGCTCAGTTGAAGATGACCGGTGGCTACCTGCCGCTGATCCTCTCGCACATGTTCGTGTCGCTCCCGCTGATCCTCTACATCATGATGTCGTTCTTCGACCAGTTGCCGGAGGAGCTGGAGGAGTCAGCGCAGGTGGATGGCCTCACGGCGATCGGGGCGTTCTTCCGGATCACCCTGCCGTTGTCGGTGCCTGGCATCGCGACCGCGACGATCCTGTCGTTCATCTTCTCGTGGAACAACTTCATGTTCGCCCTCGTGCTCTCCGGCAATGCGACGAAGACGCTGCCGGTGGCGATCTTCGACTTCATCGGCTACGCCTCGATCGACTGGGGTGCGCTGATGGCGGCCTCGGTGGTCGTGACGACGCCGATCATGCTGATCGCGCTGTTCACCCAGCGCTACATCGTGACCGGACTCACCGCCGGCGCGACGAAGGGTTGAGGCATGGGTACGGGAAGCCCAACGTCGATCGTGGTGATGGGAGTGCAGGGGATCGGCAAGTCGACGATCGGCCGGATGCTCGCGCAGCGACTCGGCGCCCGGTTCATCGACGGCGACGAGCTGCACTCGCCGCGAAACGTCGAGCTCATGGCATCGGGGACGCCGCTTTCGGACGAGGACCGCGTGCCGTGGCTGCACGCCGTCGGCGAGGCTCTCGCCGCTCATGAGGATGGGGACGGCGTCGTGGTCGCCTGCTCCGCCTTGCGGCGCGAGTACCGCGATCTCATCCGCGGTCATGAACCACTGGTGTATTTCGTCGAGCCGTGGGGGCCCATCGAGTTGGTGCGCGAGCGGGTGGGCTCGCGCACGCACGAGTACATGCCGGCGTCTCTGCTGCAGTCGCAGTACGACACGCTCGAACCGCTCGCCGCCGACGAGCGCGGCATCCGGGTCAGCGTGACCGCCGAGCCGGATGAGATCGTCGATGTGGTCGCGAGCGACTACCGCTCGCAGACAGGAGGACTCGGATGACGGCCATGATCGACCGCGTCGAGTCCTTCCCCGTCGCGCCGCGCTGGCTCTTCGTCCGCATCGAGACCAGCGACGGACTCGTCGGCTGGGGCGAGGCGTCGCTGGAGGGCTACGCCGATGTCGTGAAGGCGGCGGTGGATCAGTTCGCCGAGTACCTCATCGGCACCGATCCAGGGCTCATCGAGGATCACTGGCAGGTGCTCACCAAGAGCCAGTTCTACCGTGGCGGTGCGGTACTCGCGAGCGCAGTGTCCGGCATCGACCAGGCGCTGTGGGACCTCAAGGGCAAGCGCCTGGGTGTGCCGGTGCACGATCTGCTCGGCGGTGCCGTGCGTGATCGGATCCGCGCGTACGGGTGGGTCGGAGGCGATGACCCGGCGGAGATATCGGACCAGATCTCGGCGCAGCTCGATGTCGGGCTCACGGCGGTCAAGATGAACGGCTCCGGGAAGATGAGTCGCAATGGGTCGGTGGCAGAACTCGACGCTGTCGTCGCGCGGGTCGCCAGTGCGCGCGCGACCCTCGGGCCCGACCGTGACGTCGCCGTCGACCTGCACGGTCGCTTCACTCTCGCGACGGCGCGTCGATTGGCGCCGATGCTGGAGCCGTTGCATCCGTTCTTCATCGAGGAGCCTGTCGTCCCCGAGAACTCGCATGTGATCGAGAGGATGGTGGATGCCACGAGCATCCCGATCGCGACGGGTGAGCGACTGTACAGCCGACAGGAGTTCCTCCCGGTGCTGCAGGCCGGCATCGCGATCGCGCAGCCCGATCTCTCGCACGCCGGCGGCATCTCCGAGGTGCGTCGCATCGCGTCACTCGCAGAGACATTCGACGCGGTGATCGCACCGCATTGCCCCCTGGGACCCCTTGCGCTCGCCGCGTGCCTCCAGGTCGGTTTCGCGACGCCGAACCATCTGATCCAGGAGCAGTCGATCGGCATCCACTACAACAAGGGCGCAGAGGTGCTCGACTACGTGCTCGACACATCGCCATTGAAGTTCGTCGACGGCAGCTTCGAGCGGTTGACCGGGGCGGGCCTCGGCATCGAGATCGATGAGAGCGCAGTACGTGAGGTCTCCTCACGCTGGGAGAGATGGCAGAACCCGATCTGGCGTCACGCGGACGGATCGGTGGCGGAATGGTGAACATCCCCAGGAGACGACCATGACCACCACGATGCCGGCCGTGATCAAACGCGGACCAGGACTCGAGGGGATCGCGATCGGAGCGGTGGAGGTTCCCATCGCCGCGCCGGGCCAGGCGGTCATCGACGTGTTGGCGACCGGGATCTGCGGCACCGATGTGCATATCGCCCACGACGAGTACGCGCATGAGCGTCCCGTCGTCATGGGACACGAAGTCCTCGGCGTCGTCTCTTCCGTCGGCTCGCAGACGGATGCGGGCTGGCTCGGAGCGAAGGTCGCGGTCGAGACGTATTTCTCGGCGTGCGAGGTGTGCGACATGTGCCGGGCCGGACGACGCATCCTCTGCGCAGATCGCCGCTCGATCGGGTCGTTCCGCAACGGCGGATTCGCGGAGAAGATGCTGATCCCGGTGCTCAATCTGCATCGCCTCCCCGACACGCCGGGTGACCTCGACGGCGTGCTGAGCGAGCCCCTCGCCTGTGTGGCGCAGTGTCTGCTCGATCCGCCTGTCGTGCAACCGGGGGATCAGGTGCTCGTCACCGGCCCTGGTGCGATGGGCCAGCTCGCCGCGCAGGTCGCGAAGGCATCCGGCGGTGTCGTCACACTCGCAGGGCTTCCTGCCGATGCCGAGCGCCTCGCCGTTGCCGCCGTCATCGGCATCGAAACCACGACTGAAGCGCCGGTGGGTGACTCGTTCGATGTCGTCATCGAATGCTCGGGGTCGGCACAGGGCTCCGCGGGTGCGCTGTACGCGGCACGTCGAGGAGCGCGCTACGTGCAGGTGGGAATATTCGGACGCGACGTCACGCTGCCGTTCGACACCGTGCTGTACAAGGAGGTCACCATCACCAGCGGCTTCGCATCGACTCCGACGTCATGGCGCACGGCGATGCGGCTCATCGAGGAGGGCGATGTCGTGCTGACCCCGCTCATCACCGAGCAGGTGCCGTTGAACGACTTCTTCGAAGCCCTGGATGCCGCAGCGCGCGGCGCGGGGCTGAAGACCGTCGTCGTGCCGAAGGACGGACGGGTTCGCTGACGGCGAAGGCCGGATGTGCGCGGTCCGGCCACGATGTCGGCGTCGCTCGCTAACGTGAGCGCATGACAGAAAGCCAACTCACAGTACGTCCGGCGACGCCGGAGGACGTCGCCGCTCTGGTGCGCCGCGCGCACCAGGATTCACACATCATCACGATCGTCTCCGGCGGCCACGGGCCGTGGTCGCGCGATGCATCAGACGGAATGCGCATCGAGCTGACCGAGCTCGCCGACATCCGGATCGACGGCACCACTGTGCACATCGGCGGTGGAGCGACCTGGGGTGCGGTCGCGGCAGCGCTCTCCGAAGCAGGGCTGGCCATCAGCTCCGGCGACACGTCCACCGTCGGCGTCGGCGGATTGACGCTGGGCGGCGGTATCGGCTGGATGGTGCGCGCATGGGGACTCGCGATCGATCAGCTGGTGGGGGCGCAAGTCGTCACGGCATCAGGGGAGATCGTCGAGACCTCTGCACACGAGAACGCCGACCTGTTCTGGGGACTGCGCGGCGGCGGGGGCAACTTCGGTGTCGTCACGCGCTTCGACTTCGAGGCGCACCCGATCGCCGGGATCGTGCACGGAGAGTATGCGATCGGCGGGGATGCGGGTGCGGCCTTGCGCGCCACTCGCGACGTGATGCGCAACGCACCGCGCGAGCTGACCGTGACGTACATGGACGTTCCGGCGATGGATCCGAGTGCGCAGGCAGGGGCACGTCTCGCCGCGGTCTGGGCGGGAGACGACGAAGCGGCGCTGCGATCCACGCTCGCGCCGATCGCAGCGCTGGAGGGGATCGTGTCTGACGTGACGACCCCGGCGTACCGCGACATCCTGCTCGAGATGCCCGCGCCGGAGGCGGGGGAGGACGCGCCTGCTCCTCCCGGTTTCATCGGGGGCAACGGCCTCTATGCCGAACTCGACGACGATCTCATCGACCGCCTCGTGGCGTTCCGCGCGGCGTACCCGGCTTCGGTGGTGTTCCTGCGCTCGCTCGGTGGGGCATTCGGCGACGTGTCTCAGGAGGAGACGCCGTTCCCTGCTCGATCGGCGTCATGGTTCGTGATGGCCGGAGGATTCGACATCCCTGGGATGATCGATGACGCCGCACGAGCCGCGATCCTCGCCGACTGGCGTCAGATCGAATCGGGTCGGCTCGCCGAGTACGGCAACTTCGCCGACACGGAGCGACCTCAGGCGGTGGCCGGCATGTTCACACCCGCTGCTCACGACCGGTTGCGCACGGTGAAGGCGAAGTGGGACCCGCAGAACACCTTCCGACGCAATCACAACATCGCCTCGTGACGCACGAGGGGCCGGCGACCTCGCGGTCGCCGGCCCCTCCACACGGGTCGCGTGTCAGTGAGTGTCTTCGGCTTCGATCTCGGTGCGGTCGCCTGACCACAGCGTGTGGAAGGTGCCTTCCTTGTCGATGCGCTTGTAGGTGTGCGCGCCGAAGAAGTCGCGTTGTCCCTGCACGAGGGCTGCGGGGAGGCGGTCGGCGCGGATGCCGTCGTAGTACGACAGCGATGACGAGAACGCCGGGGCCGGGATGCCGGCCTGAGCTGCCGCGACGACGACGCGGCGCCAGGCGGACTGCGCACGCGTGATCGCCTCGGCGAAGTACGGTGCGGTCAGCAGGACGGGCAGGTCGGCGTCGTCCGCATACGCGTCGGCGATGCGGTTGAGGAACTGGGCGCGGATGATGCACCCGCCGCGCCAGATCTTCGAGACCGCGCCGAGGTCGATGTTCCAGTCGTACTCTGCCGCACCGGCACGGATCTCGTCGAAGCCCTGGCTGTAGGCGACGATCTTCGAGGCGTAGAGGGCGAGGCGGACGTCTTCGATGAACGCGTCGTGGTCGGCGACGACGAACTCGTCGTCAGGGCCGGGGAGTGCGGTGGCTGCGGCGCGCTGTTCGGGGTGCGAGGACAGCGAGCGGGCGAAGGTGGCTTCGGCGATGCCGGAGACGGGGACGCCGAGTGCGAGGGCGGTCTGCACGGTCCATGCACCGGTGCCCTTGGCGCCGGCCTGGTCGACGATGACGTCCACGAGCGGCTTGCCGGTGGCCTGGTCGATCTGGCGGAGGACTTCGGCCGTGATCTCGATCAGGTAGGACTCGAGCTCGCCCTTGTTCCATTCGGCGAAGATCTCCGCGATCTCGGCCGGGGTCTTGCCGGTGCCGCGGCGGATCAGGTCATAGGCCTCAGCGATGAGCTGCATGTCGGCGTACTCGATGCCGTTGTGCACCATCTTCACGAAGTGGCCGGCGCCGTCGTGGCCGATGTGCGTCACGCACGGCTCGCCCTCGGCGACTGCGGCGATCGACTTCAGGATCGGTCCGAGCGTGACCCACGACTCGTCCGAGCCGCCGGGCATGATCGACGGGCCGAGCAGTGCGCCCTCTTCACCGCCGGAGATCCCCGCGCCGACGAAGTTGATGCCGGTCTCGCGGACGGCCTTCTCGCGGCGGATCGTGTCGGGGAAGTACGCGTTGCCGCCGTCGACGATGATGTCGCCAGGCTCGAACACCTCGGTCAGCGCGTCGATCACGGCGTCGGTCGGACCGCCGGCTTTGACCATGATGATCGCAGTGCGCGGCTTCTGCAGCGATGCCGCGAACTCGGCGTAGTTCGTCGCGGGAATGAATCCGGCCTCGGGGTGCGCCGTGACCAACTCCTCCGTCTTCGAATAGCTGCGGTTGAAGATCGCCACCTTGTTGCCCTCGCGGGATGCGAGGTTGCGGGCGAGATTCGAACCCATGACGGCGAGTCCGACGACTCCGATGTTCGCTGATGCTTCGGGCACAGACTGCTCCTCGGTTGTGAAGTAGGGGACGGTCCCAGAATATCGCCGCGGGTACGGCCGGTGCGCGTGTGTGTCGCCGGATGCCGCGGCCGATGACCGGGGCTCAGTCCTTGCGGTAGCTGGTGCGTCCCATCGAGAACAGCGCACCGATGGTGAACACGGTCGCGCACACCGTCATGGCGCCGATGAGCCAGAGGAGGACGTGTGAGAGGAAGGCGCCGTCGAGCATGCCGGACTCCGAATTCTGCGAGGGGAAAGAAGCTGAGTTTCAGCCTACTCGGTGATCCGGTACGATAGAGGAGTTCCTCGGCGAGGGATGCTCCGCGTGCGCGGCATCCGTTATCGACGCGGCGAACCAAGCCTCGTGGCTTTTTCGCACGTCTGCGTCCGGGAAGCCGACCAATAGACCACCACGCGGCGAGTAGTTCGCCGTGTGCCCCGAAGGAGAATCCATGTCTGAGGACACCAAGGTCCACGCCGAGGTCCGCGAGCAGTTCGGCAAGGGCTTCGCCCGTCGCCTGCGCGCAGCCGGCAAGATCCCCGCCGTCATCTACGGCCACGGCACCGAGCCTGTGCACGTCGCACTGCCCGGCCACCAGGTCTCGCTCATCATCCGCCGCGCGAACGCGCTGCTCGAGCTCGACATCGAGGGCACGGCCTCGCTCGCCCTCGTCAAGGACGTTCAGCGCGACCCCGTGCGCCAGATCATCGAGCACATCGACCTTCTCGTCGTGAAGAAGGGCGAGAAGATCCAGGTCGACGTTCCGATCGTCGTCGTCGGTGAGCCGTTCGCAGGCACCGTCGCCAACCTCGATGCGACTTCGCTCGCCGTCGAGGTCGAGGCTACGCACATCCCGCAGAACTTCGAGGTCTCCGTCGAGGGACTGGAAGAGGGACAGCACATCACTGCTGCCGACGTGAAGCTCCCGAAGGGCGCATCGCTGCTGGCCGACCCCGAGACCTTGATCGTCGCGATCTACGTCCCGACGGCTGAAGCCACCGAAGACGAGACCGAAGAGGTCTCCGCCGAGGGCGAGGCCGCTGAGGCACAGTCCGACGAGGCTGCTGCGGAGTAATCCACTCGCACTTCGTGCACAGGCACACCACCGCAGAGGGGACGCGAGCGCATCGCGTCCCCTCTGTCGTATCCTGACGACGTTCGAAAGGCGTGAGAGGTATGGCCGACACCTGGCTGATCGTGGGACTGGGCAATCCAGGACCCCGGTACGAGCCGACCCGGCACAACGTGGGGCAGCTGGTCGTCGACGAACTCGCCGCACGCCGTGGCGAGAGCTTCCGTGAGCACAAGGGCGGTGCGCGCGTGGTGGAGACCTGGGTGCGCCCCGGCGCCGAGAAACTCGTGCTGGCGAAGCCGAATACGTTCATGAACGTCTCTGGCACTCCGGTGGCAGCTCTGGCCAGGTTCTATTCGGTCCCACCCGAGCGCACTGTCGTGGTCCACGATGAACTCGACATCCCTTTCGACACGCTCAAGCTCAAGATCGGCGGCGGGCACGGGGGACACAACGGCGTTCGTGATGTCGCGCGCGCGATCGGCACTGCTGACTTCCCCCGAGTGCGCGTCGGAATCGGCCGGCCACCTGGACGACAGGATCCCGCTGACTGGGTCCTGTCACCGTTCGGGAAGACCGAGCGGGAGACGCTTCCGATCCTCGTCGCCGACTCAGCGGATGCGGTTGAACTGCTCGTCACCGAAGGGCTGCTGGCTGCGCAGCAGAAGCATCACGCTCCGCGCTGATCCCGCCACACCAGTGCCGCTCGATCAGGCGCCGTAGAACGTCGCGGAACCGGCGCCCGCACCGACTCCGAGCGCGACACCGAGCACTGTGAAGAAGATCACCGGACCGATCACGCCGAGAATCAGCGCAGTGATGCCCCATGCGCGACCCGCGCGCTTCACGATCGCTATGATGCCGAGGACGATCGAGGCGATGCCGGCGAGTGTGCCCAGCCAGAACGATACCTCGCCCATCAGCACCTGATCGCGCACCGGAGCGAGGAAGGACAGATCGCTCGTCGACTCGTTCATCTCCTGCATCACGGTCGGGAGAGTGAAGCCGATCTGGTAGCCGGCGGCACCGCCGATGATCGACGCGACCACGGCGGCGACGACCGACAGCGCGAACGCCACGATGCCGAGCGCTGAGGACTTGGGCGCCTGCGGAGCATCTGACGGCTGATACCCACCCGCAGGTGCACCGTAGCCGCCGACAGGCGCCGGATATGCGCCCGGAGGTGCCTGGTACGCCGGGGCAGGCGGCAGTTGGCCGTCTGGGGCAGCAGGCGTCTGATATCCGGGCGCCGAGTACGACGGAGTGATCGGCGGGTGTTGCCCTGGCGCCATCGGAACCGGAGGCACATGGCCGTTGGACGAGGGCGGCGGAAGCTGCGGGTCGGTCACGGACACCATCCTAGAGCGCGGGGCTGACGGGCTCGTCAGACTCGACGCAGCAGGCCGACCTTCTCGTAGACATCGGCGAGCGTCGCATCGGCCGCCGCATCGGCACGTGCCGCGTTCGCGGCGAGGATGCGGTCGAGTTCGGCGGGGTCGTCCAGGAGCTCGAGGGCGCGTGTGCGCACCGGCTCGAACTCAGAGACGACGACCTCGGCGAGGCCCTTCTTGAAATCACCGTAGCCGCGGCCGGCGTACTCATCTTCGATCGCGGCGACCTGGCGGCCCGAGAGCGCCGCGTAGATCGTCAGCAGGTTCGAGACGCCGGGCTTGGACTCCCGATCGAATCGCACGCTGCCTTCGTTGTCGGTCACGGCGCGCATGACCTTTTTGGCCGACTTGGCCGGGTCCTCCAGCATCCAGAGCACGCCGGCGTCGCTCTCGGCAGATTTGGACATCTTCGCCGTCGGATTCTGCAGGTCGTAGATGCGTGCCGTGTCCTTCTGAATCACCGGCATCGGCACGGTGAAGGTCTCGCCGAAGCGCGAATTGAATCGCTCGGCGAGATCGCGGGTCAGCTCGACATGCTGCTTCTGATCGTCGCCGACCGGCACCACATCCGTCTGGTACAGCAGGATGTCGGCGGCCATCAGCACCGGATAGGTGAACAGACCGACCGAAGTCGCATCCGCTCCGTAGCGGGATGACTTGTCCTTGAACTGGGTCATGCGCCCGGCTTCACCGAAACCGGTGATGGTGCTGAGGATCCATGCGAGCTCGGCGTGCGCACGCACGTGGGACTGCACGTACAGCGTCGACTTCGAGGGCTCGATTCCTGCCGCGATGTACTGCGCGGCAGTGCGGCGCGTCTTCTCGCGCAGTTCAGCGGGGTTGTTCGGCTGGGTCAAAGCGTGCAGGTCGACCACCGAGAAGTATGCGTCGTACGACGTCTGCAGATCTCGCCACTGCAGGAGCGCCCCGATGTAGTTTCCGATCTGGAGGGAGTCGGCGGAGGGCTGCATTCCTGAGTAAAGGCGAGGTTTCGTCACGGTCTCAATCCTACGGGGATGCCGGCAAGCACTCTGCGTCGCTCGCCATCAGCTCACGTGTGCCCGCATCGTCCTGCGCCGCACAACCCCTCCTTGGGTCGCGCAGCGGGTCGTCAGAGCGAATAGTCCACGACCACCGGCGCGTGATCGCTCCAGCGCTCCGCATACGACGCGGCGCGTGCCACGCTGTACGTCTCGACCCGTGCCGCGAGCGACGGCGTCGCCAGGTGGTAGTCGATGCGCCAGCCGCTGTCGTTGTCGAACGCCTGACCTCGCATCGACCACCAGGTGTACGGCCCGTCGATCTCCCCGTGGAAGCGACGCCCGACATCGACCCAGCCGAGCCCGCGCCCGGTCGTGCCGTCGACGCCGGTGATCTCCGTTCCCGCCTCACCGAGGAAGCGGTCGAAGTATGCACGCTCGCGGGGGAGGAAGCCGGCCTTCTTGCGGTTGCCGCGCCAGTTCTTGATGTCGAGTTCGCGGTGACCGACGTTGAGATCGCCGGTGACGAGCGCGAGAGCGTCATCTCGGCCCAGTTCCACGAGTCGATCGCCGAACGCCTCGAGGAACTTCCATTTCTCCTCTTGTCTCGGCGTCTCCGCCTCGCCGGAATGCACGTAGGCGCTCACGACCGTCAGTGTGCGGTCACCGATGAGGAAGTCGCCTTCGATCCAGCGGCCCTTCGAGTCGAAGTCGTCCGCCCCGAAGGCGGTACGGGCCGCCAGCGCGGGGGTGCGGCTCGCGATCGCGACGCCTGCGCGGCCCTTCGCGGTCGCCTCATCGTGGACGATCGACCAGCCCGGAAGGGCGGCTTCAAGGTGTTCATCCTGACCGCGGACCTCTTGCAGGGTGAGGATGTCGACGTCTGCGGTGTCGAGCCAGCTGCTCATCCCGTTGCGGGCTGCCGCCCGGATTCCGTTGACGTTTACCGAGGCGATACGCAGATGAGGCATACGATCAAGCCTAGCCAGCGCCTCCGACATCGCGTCGCGACCGCGCGAGTTCTGTCAGCAGTCGATGAGGGGCAGCGGTGTCCGGCATCGTGATCTTCGGCGGGTCGGCGAGGAGTGCGTCGAGTTCCGCCGAAGCAGCGCGCACCGCCCGCTGCGTGCTCCATGCGCGGTACCAGCTGGCATCTTCCTGCGCTTGTCTTGCCTCGCGCAGACGCACCCGTGCCGCGACCACCAGCGCCTGGTACTCGGCGGCGATGCGCTCGTCCTCGCTCTGCCGCAGGAGCGGAAGATCGCGATCCTGGGCTGAGACGGCGATCCAGGCGGAAGCCACCAGCATGACCACGCCGTTGATGCGGAACCACAGCAGAAGACCGACGAAGATCGCGAAGGTGGCCAGGAGGGGATTGGCCGGGGTGTAACTGAGCAGGAAGCCGGCCCCGAACTGCAGCAACGTCATGGCCGCACCGCCGAGCAATGCACCCGGCCAGATCGTGCGCCAGCGCAGAGACGTCCCGGTGAGGAAGCGGACCATCGCCGCCAGGGCGGCTGACAGCAGAGCGAACGAGACCGCGACACTGCCGATGCGGATGAGCGCATCGACGGCACCGGATCTGTAACCCCACCCGAGCTGCGTGAGGAGCCAGCTCAGCAACGCCGCACTCGCAGAGCTGAGTGCGGAGCCGAGGATCAGTGCGATGCCGAAGATCGCCGCAGCGAGCAGGTCCCGCGCCTTGAGCAGCAGGTAGCTTCGTCGGTCAGGAGGAAGGCCGAAGATGTCCCGCACGGCACGGCGGGAGAACGTCACCCACCCGATGGCCGTCCAGATCACCGCTCCGAGGGCGATGAGGCCGGTGACGCTGAGGACTCCGCTCATGTTCGCGGCGATCTCCTTCGCGTCATCAGGGGTGAGGAAGTCGCTGTCAGGACTGATCAGGTTCGGGACGTAGCTGTTGACGACACCGATCAGCGCGTCGACGGCCTCGCTGCTGCCGCCGAGCCACAGCCCGGCGATCGCGAACGCGAGGTAGATCGCGGCGAAGATCGCGAAGAGCGCCTGATAGCTCACACCGGCAGCGAGGAGGAACCCGTTGTTCTGGAGGAAGTGGCGCCAGACGCGCACCGGGAACAGCGCCAGGGTGCGCCGTGCCAGGGCGGTCGCGCGCTCCACGGCACCGTCGACACGCCCGGTGGACGCATCCGCCTCAGAATCAGACACGCCCTCACCCTATCCAAGGGCGAGGGCGTGTCTGGGACGCGTCAGGTCAACGTCGTCCGCGTAGGACGGCCTGCTTGACCTCGGCGATCGCCTTGGTGACCTCGATGCCACGGGGGCACGCCTCCGAGCAGTTGAAAGTCGTACGGCAGCGCCAGACGCCTTCCTTGTCGTTGAGGATGTCCAGTCGCACATCGGCGTTGTCGTCACGGGAGTCGAAGATGAAGCGGTGCGCGTTCACGATCGCGGCCGGGCCGAAGTACTGGCCGTCGGTCCAGAACACCGGGCAGGACGACGTGCACGCTGCGCACAGGATGCACTTGGTGGTGTCGTCGAAGATCGCACGGTCGGCGATCGACTGCACGCGCTCCTTACCCTTCTCGGGGGTGGAGTTCGCGACCAGGAACGGCTGCACCTCGCGGTAGGAGGCGAAGAACGGCTCCATGTCCACGATGAGGTCCTTCTCCAGCGGAAGGCCCTTGATCGCCTCGACGTAGATCGGCTTCGAGATGTCGAGATCCTTGATCAGCGTCTTGCAGGCGAGGCGGTTGCGACCGTTGATGCGCATGGCGTCCGAGCCGCAGATGCCGTGTGCACAGGAGCGGCGGAACGACAGCGAGCCGTCGACCTCCCACTTGATCTTGTGCAGCGCGTCGAGCACTCGGTCCGTCGAGAACAGTTCGACGTCGTAATCCACCCAGCGCGGCTCGGCGTCCTGCTCGGGGTCGAATCGGCGGATGGTGAAGGTCACCAGGAAGGACTGGATGGCGGGGTCGGCCGCGGCCGGTACCTCTGCGACAGCGTTCGACATTGTCAGTACTTCCTCTCCATGGGCTGGTAACGGGTCATGACGACGGGTTTCCAATCGAGCTTGATGTGGTCGGCCGGCGTCGACGAGTGCGGGTCGCCGGTCAGATAGGCCATCGTGTGCTTCATGTAGTTCTCGTCATCGCGCTTCGGGAA
This sequence comes from Microbacterium sp. TWP3-1-2b2, assembly GCF_049896145.1. Lineage (NCBI taxonomy): Bacteria > Bacillati > Actinomycetota > Actinomycetes > Micrococcales > Microbacteriaceae > Microbacterium > Microbacterium sp. TWP3-1-2b2. Next base: position 243,597 of record NZ_JAFCTS010000001.1, read on the forward strand.
GTCGTCGCGCATGTGCCCGCCACGGCTCTCCTCGCGGTTCTGCGCGGCGTAGACGACGACCTCGGCGATGTCGAGCAGGAAGCCGAGCTCGACGGCCTCGAGCAGGTCGGTGTTGAACCGGTGGCCCTTGTCATCGACGTAGACGTTCTTGTAGCGCTCGCGCAGTTCCGCGATGACGCCGAGCACGTGCTCGAGGGACTCCTGGGTGCGGAACACCTGAGCGCCCAGGTCCATCTCCTCCTGCAGCTTCTTGCGGAGGACGGCGACACGTTCGGTGCCCTTGCTGTCGCGAAGCTGCTCGAGCAGCCCTGAGACGAATGCTGCCGGGTTCTCCGGCAGGGGGACGAAATCTGCGGTCTTGGCGTACGCGACCGCGTTGTTGCCCGCGCGCTTGCCGAACACGTTGATGTCGAGCAGCGAGTTGGTGCCGAGGCGGTTCGAGCCGTGCACCGAGACGCACGCGCACTCGCCGGCGGCGTACAGACCCGGAACGACGGTGTCGTTGTCGGCGAGCACCTCGGCGTTGTTGTTGGTGGGGATGCCGCCCATCGCGTAGTGCGCGGTCGGCATGACAGGCACAGGGTCGGTCACCGGGTCGACGCCGAGGTACGTGCGGGCGAACTCCGTGATGTCCGGGAGCTTGGTCTCGAGCACCTCGGCGCCCAGGTGGGTGCAGTCCAGGTACACGTAATCCTTGTGCGGGCCTGCGCCGCGTCCGTCGAGCACCTCCTGCACCATGGATCGCGCCACGATGTCGCGGGGCGCGAGGTCCTTGATGGTGGGGGCGTAGCGCTCCATGAAGCGCTCACCGGAGGCATTGCGCAGGATCGCACCTTCACCGCGGGCGCCCTCGGTGAGGAGGATGCCGAGACCGGCGAGGCCGGTCGGATGGAACTGGAAGAACTCCATGTCCTCCAGCGGCAGGTTCTTGCGCCACACGATGCCCACGCCGTCACCGGTGAGTGTGTGCGCGTTGGATGTCGTCTTGTAGATCTTGCCGAAGCCGCCGGTGGCGAAGACGATCGCCTTGGCCTGGAAGACGTGCAGCTCTCCGGTGGAGAGGTCATAGGCGACGACACCCGCGACCTGTGTGCCGCCGTCCTCGCCCTTGACCGTGATCAGATCGAGCACGTAGAACTCGTTGAAGAAGTTGATGCCGAGCCGGACGCAGTTCTGGAACAGCGTCTGCAGGATCATGTGACCCGTGCGGTCTGCTGCGTAGCAGGCTCGGCGGACGGGTGTCTTGCCGTGCTCTGCCGTGTGACCGCCGAAACGACGCTGGTCGATCTTGCCCTCAGGGGTGCGGTTGAACGGCAGACCCATGTTCTCGAGGTCGATGACCGCGTCGATGGCCTCCTTGGCGAGGATCTCGGCGGCATCCTGGTCGACGAGGTAGTCGCCGCCCTTGACCGTGTCGAAGGTGTGCCACTCCCAGCTGTCCTCCTCGACGTTCGCGAGGGCTGCCGCCATACCGCCCTGCGCTGCACCGGTGTGCGAGCGGGTCGGGTAGAGCTTGGAGATCACCGCCGTCTTCGCGCCAGGTCCCGCCTCGATCGCCGCCCGCATGCCGGCGCCGCCGGCGCCGACGATGACGACGTCGAACTGGTGGTAGTGCACGCCGTCGCGGACGACGGAATCCTGTGTCTCAGTAGTCACTTCTCGTTGCTCTCTTCTCAGTTCCCGACGACGCCTGCGGCAACGCAGGTATCCCACAGCGTGCTGGATTCGGTCACGCCGAGGCAGGGGTCGAAGGTGAAGACGACCAGCGTGCCGAGGACGATCAGGAGTCCGGCAGCGAGGCCGATCGCCCAGACCAGGGCCTTGCGCACCTTCTCGTTCGTGACGTAGTCGTTGGTGATCGTGCGCATGCCGTTGCCGCCGTGCAACAGGGCTAGCCACAGCATGAGCACGTCCCACCACTGCCAGAACGGCGTGGCGAACTTGCCGGCGATGAACGCGAAGTCGAGGGCGTGGATGCCTTCGCCGACCATGAGGTTGACGAAGAGGTGGCCGAAGATCAGGACGATCAGCACGACCCCGGAGGCGCGCATGAACAGCCAGCCCCACTTCTCGAGGTTGACGCCACGGCGACGGCGCGCCGGTGCGGCGACGGTCTGAGCGGACATCAGTGACCCCCTCCGAACCCGGCGAACGCGAGCATCAGGTGACGCGGCACGAACCCGGCCATCAGTATGATCCACACGGCGATGACGCCCCAGAACAACTGCCGCTGGAAGCGGGCGCCCTTCGACCAGAAGTCGATCAGGATGATGCGGAGACCGTTGATGGCGTGGAACACGATGGCCGCGACGAGGACGACCTCGCCGAGCGCCATGATCGGGTTCTTGTAGGTGCCGATCACGGCGTTGTACGCCTCGGGGGAGACCCTGATGAGTGCTGTGTCGAGCACATGCACCAGCAGGAAGAAGAAGATCGCGACTCCGGTGATGCGGTGGAGCACCCATGACCACATGCCTTCGCGACCCCTGTAGAGGGTTCCGCGTGGCGTCTTGGAAGTGGTCTCCGAAATCGACGGTGCCAAGCGAGTGCCTGCGGACACGGTCGTCCTCCCTGATCGATACGAGGTCGGCAGCGCGTACTGGGTCTGAGCTGACCGCAGACGTGCCCGATCGTGCTCCATCCTATTCCCGTTCGATCCTCGGGAGCGACGAAGGGTCGCCTAAGTATCTCGACGTCGAGATTGTTTCAGCGGCTACGCTGGGGTCATGAGCGAGCCGATCGAGGACTTCTACGCCGTGATCCCCGCAGGGGGTATCGGAAGCCGCCTGTGGCCGCTTTCCCGTGCAGATGCGCCCAAGTTCCTTCACGACCTGACCGGCTCGGGCAACTCCCTGCTGCGCGACACCTGGGATCGACTTGAGCCGCTGGCCGGCTCCGATCGCATCGCGGTCGTCACTGGCCGCGCGCACCGTGCGGCCGTCGAGGCGGAACTGCCCGGCATCCCCGATCTGAACGTGTTCCTGGAATCGGAGCCGCGCGAGTCGGCTGCGGCGATCGGTCTCGCCGCCGCCGTCCTGCACCGCCGCAACCCCGATGTGATCATCGGCTCGTTCAGTGCAGACCACGTCATCCGCGGCACGCGGGTGTTCGAGTTCGCCGTGCGCGATGCCGTGGAGGTCGCGCGCGAGGGATACATCTGCACGATCGGAATCCCGCCCACCGAGCCCGCGGTCGGCTTCGGATACATCAAGAAGGGCGAGGAACTCGTCGTGGACAGGGCGCGCGAGGCCGCACTCGTGGAGAGCTTCGTGGAGAAGCCGGACCTCGAGACGGCCAAGGCGTACCTCGCCGATCGCGATTACCTGTGGAATGCGGGGATGTTCATCTCGAAGGCGAGCGTCCTCCTCGACGAGTTGGCCACCAACGAGCCGGAGCTGCACGCCGGTCTCATCGAGCTCGCCGAGGCGTGGGACGATCGTGACCGTCGCGGCCCGGCGGTCGACCGCATCTGGCCGGGGCTGAAGAAGATCGCCATCGACTACGCGGTCGCCGAGCCGGCCGCTCGCCGTGGCCGCCTCGCTGTGATCCCCGGGCACTTCGACTGGGACGACGTGGGGGACTTCGCCTCGCTCACCAAACTCATCAGCAACGGTCGCAAGAACGACCTGGCAGTGCTCGGCCCGAAGGCCAGAGTGCTCTCGGATGCCGCGACCGGAATCCTCGTCAGTCAGACCTCTCGCGTGATCAGTCTCGTCGGAGTGAAGGACATCGTGGTCGTCGATACTCCCGACGCGCTGCTGGTCACGACGACCGAGCATGCGCAGCGGGTGAAGGGCGTCGTGGAATCCCTCAAGCTCACCGGGCGTGGAGACGTGCTGTAGTCATTCATCACGGGTCTATTGCGAGTTTGTAACCATTAACCGCAAGCGTGATGTCGTATGGCGTAACACTGGGTAACTTATCCCCACGGGGCTCTGCGAATGGCGCAGGCCAGTAGTCGTGGAGGCTTACGTGACCATTTCCACCAAGAAGCGCGCTCTCGCCGCGCTCGTGGCGACAGGCGTCGCCGTCGCACTCGCAGGCTGCGGAGCCGCTCCGGAGGACAACGGCGGAGACGCAGGCGGCGAGACGATCGACTTCCTTCCCTGCATCGTCTCCGATGCCGGCGGATTCGACGACAAGTCGTTCAACCAGCTGTCCTACGAGGGCGTGGTGCAGGCTGCCGACGAGCTCGGCGTCGAGTACAAGAACGTCGAGTCCAACAGCGAGACCGACTTCGCTCCGAACCTGGAGAGCCTCGTCTCCCAGGGCTGCAACGCCGTCGTCTCGGTCGGCTTCGCGCTGTCGGCCGCGACCGTCGAGGCTGCGACCGCCAACGAAGGCATCGACTTCATCCTCGTCGACGACGCCGCCGACAACGACTTCGACGGCGAGAAGGACGCCGAGAACGTCAAGCCGCTGCTGTACGACACGGCTCAGGCCGCGTTCCTCGCCGGCTACCTGTCGGCCGGGTACTCGGAGGCAGGCAAGGTCGGCACTTACGGCGGCATGGAGTTCCCGACCGTCACGATCTTCATGGACGGCTTCTACCAGGGCGTGAACTACTACAACGAGCAGAACGGCACCGCCGTCGAGGTCGTCGGCTGGGACGGCAAGGCCGGCTCGTTCACCGGTGGCTTCGAAGCAGGCCCCGAGGCCAAGACCGTCGCGCAGAACATCATCGACCAGGGCGTCGACGTGCTCCTGCCGGTCGGCGGACCGATCTACCAGTCGGGTCTGCAGGCCATCAAGGAGTCGGGACGCGACATCGCACTGATCGGCGCCGACGCTGACCTGTTCGTCACCGACCCGACCACCGAGGACTTCGTGCTCACCTCGATCCTCAAGGACATGAAGCTCTCCGTCTACGAGGCGACCATGAGCAGCGCGAACGAAGAATTCGACGCCGAGGCGTACGTCGGAACGCTCGAGAACAAGGGCGTCGGCATCGCCGAGCTGCACAACTTCGAGGACAAGGTCGATCCTGAGCTGTGGACTGAGGTTCAGGACCTGCAGCAGCAGATCATCGACGGTGAGGTCACCGTCACCTCGTACCTCGGCTGATCGAGGAACGAACCACAGGGGGAGGTCGGCGACCCGCCGGCCTCCCCTCGCCGTTGCCCGGGCTCCCACAGGAACCTGGGACGAAGCACCTTTGCTGATTAGGATCTGACACATGAAGCTTGAACTGCGCGGCATCACGAAGAGGTTCGGCGCGCTGACGGCCAACGACCATATCGATCTCACCATTGAACCCGGAGAGATCCACTGCCTCCTGGGAGAGAACGGCGCCGGGAAATCGACGCTGATGAACGTGCTCTACGGCCTGTATCAGGCGGATGAGGGCGAAATCCTGCTGGACGACGTCGAGCAGCACTTCGCAGGCCCTGGCGACGCGATGGCCGCCGGTATCGGCATGGTGCACCAGCACTTCATGCTGATCCCCGTGTTCACGGTGGCCGAGAACGTCATGCTCGGCCACGAGAAGACGACGTTCGGCGGACGCCTCGACCTCGCCGCCGCTCGTGCGATGGTGCGCGAGATCTCCGATCGCTTCGGCTTCCAGGTCGACCCGGATGCCGTCGTCGAAGACCTTCCCGTCGGCGTGCAGCAGCGCGTGGAGATCATCAAGGCGCTTTCGCGCGATGCCAAGGTGCTCGTGTTCGATGAGCCCACAGCCGTGCTCACGCCGCAGGAGACCGACGAACTGATGGCGACGATGCGTCAGCTGCAGGCCGGCGGCACCTCGATCGTCTTCATCACCCACAAGCTTCGCGAGGTTCGCGAGGTCGCGGACCGCATCACGGTCATCCGGCTCGGCAAGGTCGTCGGAGAAGCATCGCCGACGGCCAGCAACGAAGAACTCGCCTCACTCATGGTGGGACGCGCCGTCGAGCTCAAGGTGCACAAGGACGCACCGAAGCTGGGTGAGGAACTGCTCGTCGTGAAGGAACTCACGGTCACCGATCCGTTCGGAACCGTGCTCGTCGACGATGTCTCGTTCTCGGTGCGAGGCGGCGAAGTGCTCGTGATCGCCGGTGTACAGGGCAATGGACAGACCGAGGTCACCGAGGCGATCGTCGGCCTGCAGCCGCGCGTCGAAGGCAGCGTGCGCCTCAACGGCGCCGAACTGGTCGGGCGATCTGTGCGCGACATCCTCGACGACGGAGTCGGGTTCGTCCCGGAGGACCGCAGCGTGGACGGACTGGTCAAGGAGTTCTCGATCGCCGAGAACCTCATGCTCGACCGCTCGGTCGGCGGGCCGTTCGTCAAGGCGGGCACCCTGCAGCTGGGCGCGCTCGATGATTTCGCTCGCGAGAAGATCACCGAGTTCGACATCCGCACCCAAGGACCGGCGCAGCAGGCCGGACGTCTCTCCGGCGGAAACCAGCAGAAGGTCGTGCTGGCCCGCGAGCTCAGCCGCGAACTGTCGCTGTTCGTCGCAGCGCAGCCGACGCGAGGCGTCGATGTCGGCTCGATCGAGTTCATCCACAAACGCATCATCGAGACCCGTGACTCCGGCATCCCGGTCATCGTCATCTCCACGGAACTCGACGAGGCTGCGGCGCTCGCCGACCGCATCATGGTGATGTACCGAGGCAAGGTCGTCGGCATCGTGCCCGGCGACACCACCCGTGAGCAGCTCGGCCTGATGATGGCCGGAATGATCGAGACCGACACGACGGCCGTGGCCGCCACGACGGCAGCCGACACCGAGGAGACCAGCGCATGACCGGCCCAGAGCTGAAGCCGATCCCCTCGGCCCCCGCTGACTTCGGGACGGAGTCCGCTGGCCAAGGCACTGAGCCCTCGCGCTGGCACGGAGCCTTCCGGCGCATCGTGACCGGCAACGGGCTGATCTCGGTGCTCTCGGTCATTCTGGCGCTCATCGCGGGATCGATCATGATCGCGTTCACCGATCCAGAGGTGCAGAGCACCGCCGGCTACTTCTTCGCGCGGCCCGGTGACATGCTCGCCGCCGTATGGAGCTCGATCTCCGGTGCGTATGTCGCCCTGTTCCAGGGGGCGATCTACAACTTCCGCGTCGACGGCTTCGCCGCCGGCATCCGCCCGCTCACGGAGACGTTGAAGTTCGCCACGCCGCTCATCGCCGCCGGCCTCGGAGTCGGACTCGCCTTCCGCGCCGGTCTGTTCAACATCGGCGGCCAGGGCCAGATGCTGATGGCCGCTGCGGCCGCCGGCTGGGTGGGCACGAGCATGAACCTCCCGTGGCCCCTGCACATGCTCGTCGCCATCGTCGCCGGCATCGTCGCCGGAGGCATCTGGGCGGGCATCGCCGGCATCCTGAAGGCGCGCACCGGCGCGCACGAGGTGATCGTCACGATCATGCTCAACCACATCGCCGTCTATCTGCTGGCCTGGATGCTGGCCACCCAGGGCATCCTGCAGGCGCCTGGTTCGAACAACCCGAAGACGGCTCCGATGGCGGATTCCGCCGTGCTTCCCGGCATCCTCGGACCCCAGTACAAGCTCCACGCGGGCTTCATCCTCGCCCTGATCGCCGTCGCGTTCACCTGGTGGCTGCTGGAGCGGTCGAGTCTCGGCTTCCGATTCCGCGCTGTCGGGGAGAATCCCAGCGCCGCGAAGGTGGCCGGCATCAGCGTCGGGAGGATGTACTTCTACGTCATGCTCATCGCCGGAGGCCTCGTCGGCATCGCCGGCGTCAGCCAGATGCTCGGGACCGTCACGAGCGGTTTCGGTGGTGATATCGACGCCGGCATCGGCTTCGACGCGATCACCGTCGCCCTTCTCGGGCGCTCGACGCCGTTGGGCATCCTGGCCGCAGGCATCCTGTTCGGCGCATTCAAGGCCGGTGGGTTCGCCATGCAGGCATCCGAGAACGTGCCGATCGAGATCGTGCTCGTCGTCCAGTCCCTCATCGTGCTGTTCATCGCGGCGCCGCCCCTGGTGCGTGCGATCTTCGGCCTGCCGCAGCCGGGTGCGCGGAAGAAGCCGAACAAACCCAAGAAGCCGAAGAAGAACGCGGCGCAGATCGCCGAGGAGGTGTCCGCATGACAATCACGGCTGAAGCGGTGGTCAGTGACGAGCAGCGTCACGTCGCCATCACCTCCTGGAAGACGCCCATCATCTTCGGGCTGTTCACCGTGCTGTTCGCGCTGCTGCCGCTGCTCGCCCCGCGCGAAGGCGACAGCACGTTCCGGCTCGTCCGCTCCGCTGACGCGGCCATCCAGCTTCCCGAACTCGTGCTGCCGGCCAACGCCACGGCGTGGGTCGCCGTCGTCCTGCTCGCCGCGATCACGGCACTGTCGGTGGTGTGGACGCGTGCTCGCCGGCGGCTGCCGTTGTGGTTGACCGTCGTCTACGTGATCGTGCTTCTCGTCGGCTTCCTCGCCTGGGCATCAGCCGGCGGGACCCTTCCGATGATCGGCCTGCTCGGCGGTGCGCTCGCGCTGGCGACGCCTCTGATCTTCGGTGCTCTGGGTGGAGTGATCGGAGAGCGGGTCGGGGTCGTCAACATCGCGATCGAGGCGCAATTGCTGGCCGGTGCGTTCATGGCCGCGCTCGTCGGGTCGGCGACGGGGAGTCCGTGGGCCGGTCTGATCGCCGCGATGGTCGCCGGTGTGCTGGTCTCGCTCGTGCTCGCCGTGTTCGCGATCACCTACTACGTCAATCAGGTGATCGTCGGCGTCGTGCTGAACGTGCTCGTGGCCGGACTGACGACGTTCCTCTATCGACAGGTGCTCAACGCCAACCCCGAGACACTGAACTCCCCGCCGTTGTTCCCGGTGCTCCCGATCCCGTTGCTCAGTGAGATCCCCGTGCTCGGGCCGGTGCTGTTCCGCCAGACGATCATCGTGTATCTGATGTACATCACGGTGTTCCTGGTCTGGTACGGCCTCTACCGCACCCGCTGGGGGCTGCGGCTGCGAGCCGTGGGCGAGCACCCGCAGGCTGCTGACACCGTCGGCATCAAGGTCGCCCCCACACGTTACTGGAACATGATGCTCGCCGGTGCCATCGCCGGCATGGGTGGTGCGTTCTACACGCTCGTCACGAACCCGCAGTTCGGCCGGGAGATGACCGCAGGTGCCGGCTACATCGCGCTGGCCGCGGTGATCTTCGGCAAGTGGGACCCTGTGCGTGCCACCTTGGCCGCGCTGCTGTTCGGCTTTGCCACCAACCTGCAGGGCGTGCTCTCGGTGATCGGCTCCCCGGTTCCGAGTCAGTTCATGCTGATGCTGCCGTACGTCGTGACGATCTTCGCCGTCGCCGGGCTTGTCGGGCGGTCACGTCCTCCGGCAGCCTCCGGCGAACCGTACATCAAGAGCTAGAGGAACAATGACTGACATCGACTGGGACGAGCTGCGTCAGATCGCCACCGACGCCATGCGCAAGGCGTACGCCCCGTACTCGCGGTACAAGGTGGGGGCGGCCGCCCTCGTGGACGACGGCCGCATCGTGGCCGGCTGCAACGTGGAGAACGCGTCGTACGGGGTGACTCTGTGCGCCGAGTGCGCGCTGGTGGGTGACCTCCACATGTCCGGAGGGGGAAGGCTCGTCGCGTTCGTGTGCGTGAACAACGACGGGCAGACCATCATGCCGTGCGGTCGCTGCCGTCAGTTGCTGTTCGAGCACTCCATGCCGGAGATGCTGCTGGAGACCGTTTCGGGCATCCGCACGATCGATGAGGTGCTGCCCGACGCGTTCGGCCCGCGCGACCTGGAGGACGTCCGATGACCCTTCGACGGGATCAGGGACCAGCTGTCGAGCCGTTCGACGCGATCGACGTCATCCGCGCCAAGCGCGACGGCGGGGTCGTACCGGAGGCCGCCCTACGCTGGATGGTCGATGCGTACACGCGCGGTTACGTCTCTGATGCGCAGATGGCATCCTTCGCGATGGCGGTGTTCCAGCGCGGTATGCAGCGCGACGAGATCCGCGTGCTGACCGATGCCATGATCGCATCGGGGGAGCGGATGAGCTTCACGTCCCTGGGCAAGAAGACCGTAGACAAGCACTCGACCGGTGGTGTCGGCGACAAGATCACCCTTCCGCTCGCACCCCTGGTTGCGTGCTTCGGTGTCGCAGTGCCGCAGCTCAGCGGCCGCGGGCTGGGACACACCGGCGGAACGCTCGACAAGCTCGAGTCGATCCCCGGCTGGCGCGCCGCGCTGAGCAACGAGGAGATGTTCGCGCAGATGCAGGGCGTCGTCGGTGCGGTGATCTGCGCCGCGGGCTCCGGTCTCGCGCCCGCAGACAAGAAGCTCTACGCACTTCGGGACGTCACCGGTACCGTCGAGGCGATTCCGTTGATCGCGTCGAGCATCATGTCGAAGAAGATCGCAGAGGGGACGGATGCGCTCGTCCTCGACGTGAAGTTCGGCTCAGGCGCCTTCATGCAGGACATCGATCGCGCTCGTGAGCTCGCGCAGACCATGGTCGCGCTCGGCACCGACTCGGGGGTGGCCACCACTGCATTGCTCACCGACATGAACGTGCCGCTCGGCCTGGCGATCGGCAATGCGAACGAGGTCCGCGAGTCCGTCGAGATCCTCGCCGGAGGTGGACCCGCCGATGTGCGGGAGCTGACCCTCGCTCTGGCACGGGAGATGCTCACGCTCGCAGGACATCCGGATGCCGACGTGGAGGCGGCGCTGGATGACGGTCGGGCGATGGACAACTGGAAGGCGATGATCCGCGCGCAGGATGGCGACCCGGATGCTGCGCTTCCGACCGCACGCGAGACGCATGTCGTCACGGCTCCGGCCGACGGCGTCGTGACTCGTATGGACGCACTGCCGTTCGGCATATCGGCGTGGCGGCTCGGCGCCGGACGCGCCCGCGCCGAGGACCAGGTCGTGCATGCCGCGGGCATCGATCTGCACGTCAAGCCCGGCGACCGTGTGGCGGCAGGCCAGGCGCTGTTCACGCTCTCGGCAGAGGACGAGGCGCGCTTCCCCCGCGCGCTCGAGGCGCTCGATGACGCGTGGTCGCTCGGAGACACCGCGCCCGAGATCGGGCCACTCGTCCGCGAGCGCATCACCGCGTAGGCTGGAGGCGCCTTCGCCGAGTCTGTCGGGGCGCCGATTCCGAGAGGACACCATCCATGTCGATCGCCGCCGACGGTGACAAGAAAGTGCAGGGGATCTCGCTGCGCTCGCTGCCGAAGATCTCGCTGCACGACCATCTCGATGGTGCGGTGCGACCGTCGACGATCATCGAGCTCGCCGTCGATGCGGGACTGCAGCTGCCTGCCACCGACGCGAGCGCGCTCGGAGACTGGTTTGCCGCGCAGAGCGACTCAGGTTCGCTCGTGAACTACCTCAAGACGTTCGAGCTCACGGTGGGCGTCATGCAGACCGCCGAAGGCCTCACCCGCATCGCGCGCGAGTTCGTCGAGGACCTCGCTGATGACGGCGTCATCTACGGCGAGGTCCGTTGGGCGCCGGAGCAGCACCTCGCAGGCGGGCTGTCGCTCGACGAGGCCGTCGAAGCGGTGCAGCAGGGCATAGAGGACGGCGAGGATGCCGTCGATCGCTCCGGGCGCAGCATCCGCGTCGGCCAGATCCTCAGCGCGATGCGTCACAGCGACCGTTCCGTCGAGATCGCCGAGCTCGCACTCGACAACCGCGAGAGCGGCGTGGTCGGTTTCGACATCGCGGGGCCGGAAGACGGCTACCCGGCCTCGGATCACCGCGAGGCGTTCGACCTGCTCGCCGAGAACTTCTTCCCCGTCACGGTGCACGCGGGTGAGGCCGCGGGCCTTGCATCCATTCGCAGCGCGCTGATCGACGGCCGTGCGCTCCGTCTCGGTCACGGCGTGCGCATCGTCAGCGATCTCGACGTGATCGAGCGCGACGGCGACGAGGTTCAGGTGCGCTTCGGCGATCTCGCCCGCTGGGTGCGCGATCGGGAGATCCCTCTCGAACTGTCGCCGTCCTCGAACGTGCACACGGGTGCGATCGAGGCCTGGGGCACCGAGCTCGCCGATCACCCGTTCGATCTGCTGTACCAGCTGGGCTTCTCCGTGACGGTGAACGTCGACAACCGCACCATGAGCCGTACATCGCTGACTCGGGAGCTCGCGCTGCTCGTCGACGCGTTCGGCTACGACCTCGACGACCTGGAGGCCTTCCAGTTCAACGCGGCATCGGCGGCGTTTCTGCCCGTGGAGGAGCGCGAGGAGCTCGTCGAGATGATCGCCGAAGGCTTCCAGAACGATTGATCGGACGCCGCGCAGTCATGACCGCTCCCGCTGTCTTCATCGCCGGTCCGGCATCCTGGAACTCGATCGTCGTCCTCGATCGGCTCCCCGAACCGACGCCGCACATGCAGTTCGCCGAGGCGAGCTGGGAGACGGTGGGGGGAACGAGCGCAGGCAAGGCACTGAGTCTCGCAGCGCTCGGAACGTCGGCCGTGCTGTACGCGCTCGTCGGTGCTGATGAGTCAGGACGCAAGGTCGAAGCGGCGTTGACTACAGCCGGAATCGACGTGTTCTGGGGAACCAGCGCCACGACCGAGCGGCACCTCAATCTGATGACTCGCGCCGGGGAACGTGTCTCGCTCTACCTCTCAGGGGTGTCGGAGCAGACGGCGCGGGTGCCCGTCGACGTACGAGCGGCCATGGCCGATGCCGAGGTCGTCGTGCTCGATCTCGCGGCTGAACCGCTGCGGCTGCTGCCACTCGCGAAGGCGAGCGGCAGAGCGGTGTGGGTCGACGTGCACGACTACGACGGCGAAGCCGAATATCACCGGCCGTTCCTCGCGGCGGCGGACGCGGTCTTCTGCAACGCTGACAACCTGGTCGATCCTGTCGGATTCCTGAGATCACGCGTCTCTGCCGGGGCATCGTTCGCGGTGTGCACGCTCGGCGCCGAAGGCGCAGTCGCAGTCGATGCCGACGGCGAGATCTATCGGGTGGATGCGGTGCCCGTCGATGTCATCGACACCAACGGTGCCGGTGACGCATTCTTCGCCGGAGTGCTGGCGGCATGGCTGGCCGGCGCGGAGCTGCCTCAGGCACTCGCGTCCGGCGCGTCGTCGGCATCGACGGCTCTCGGCACCAGGCACCTGCATCCGATGCTCGACAGCGTGCTGTGACATCAGCGTGCGCTGAGGCAGGACTCAGCGCGCGGAATCGACTTCGCTCGCGAACGCGCCGACGAGGCTGCTCAGCTGGGCGGTCATGTCTTCGTCGGAGATCGTGGATGTACCGTCGCCTGCCTGCGGCCCGTATGCTCCGAACGAGGAGTGAGCTGCCCCCTCGATCTCGACGAGCTCGGCGTCCTCCGGCAGCAGATGCCTGGCGTCCGCGATCTTCTCCGGCGTCGAAAGGCCGTCCGCACTGCCGGCGATGCTGAGTACCGGCAGATCCGTGTCGCTCAGGTCTGTCGCGCAGTACGACGCGAACAGCACGAGTGCATCGGTATCCGTCGCGAGTTGGCAGGCCCGCACGCCGCCGAGGGAATGGCCTCCGGCCATCCACAGATCGATGTCGGGCGCGAGTGAGGTGAAGGCGTCCAACGGACGCAGATCGAAGAAGGCGAGATTGAGCCACGGCTTGGTGATGACGACGGTGATGTCATCTTCCGCGGCGAGCTGCTGCAGCGTCGAGGCATATGCCCACGGGTCCACCTTTGCGCCCGGGATGAAGACGAGACCCATGTCAGAGGATCCGTCTGAGGGGGACAGGACGATACCCGCCGCATCATCCGTGATCGTCACGTCTGGGTTCGCACGTACGGCAGCAAGAGGCTCGGCTTCGGCCCCGCTCACGCCGATCTGGCTCCAGGCGATCGTCCCTCCGATGAGGAGGACGACGACGAGGAGGACACCCCATCCGACCCTGGCCAGGATTCTCCGGCGTCGCTTCTTCTGCACACCGCCAGCGTAGTGGCGACTGCATCGTGCTCATCTCAGCGCGTCACGCTCGCGGCGCACGGCTGAGCGGTACGCATGGTTGTTGACGTAGTACGCCATGCGATCGAGACCGAGGTAGCGGTATCCGCCGGTGACGTCCGGCCATGGACTGCCGGTCACCCGCTCGCGGAATCGCTCGGCGCTCTCCGGCGCTCTCTCGGACGCTGCGAGGTAGCTCGCCAACAGCTCCGCCTGCTCGAACCGGCCCTGCCAGCCGATGCCGGATGCTTCGATCATGCCCATCACGTACAGGCCGTTGAACGTCGCAGGGAACATGTTCAAGAACAGCCGAGGAGCGGCGCCCCGCCACTGCAGGTGCTCCCGATCGACGAACGCATAGTCCAGACGGTACCCGGTCGCGAGCATCACAAGGTCGTAGTCACCACTCGATCCGTCACGGAACAGTGCGCTGCGACCGTCGAACCGCTCGACATCGGCGCGCACGCGCAGGTCGCCCTGCCCGAGGTGGTTCAACACCATCGTGTTGACGATCGGGTGGGATTCGTAGATGCGGTAGTCGGGTGCGGGGAATCCGAAACGCACAGGGTCGCCGGTGAACGCTTTCAGAACGTGGGAGTCGACCGCCTGTTTGATGCGCGCCGGGAGGGGCCGCCCCTGGTTGAGCGTGTCGCTCGGCCTGCCGAACAGGTAGCGCGGCACGAAGTAGTAGCCGCGCCGCACGCTCATGTCGACTGATGCGGCGTGGTGTACGGCATCCACGGCGATGTCGCAGCCGGAGTTCCCTGCGCCGACGATGAGCACCCGTCGCCCGTCGAGCTGCGACGCGCTCTTATATGCGCTCGTGTGCATGAGTTCTCCGGTGAACTCTCCCTCGAAGGACGGCACGTGGGGTTCCGCGAGGGTGCCGTTCGCGATGATGACTCCGGCATACCAGCGCGTGCTCTCGCCGTCCCGCCCGGTGTACGAGAGATCCCATCCGCCGTCGCGTGGTTCGAGCCGGGTGACGCGGGTGTCGAAGTGGAACAGCGACATGAGTCCGAAATGGTCCGCGTACGACTGGAAGTAGTCGCGCAGCACCCGGTGGCTCGGGTAGTCGACTCCCGTTCTCATCGGGAACTCGGCGAACTCCGTCGTCGTGCGAGATGAGATCAGGTGAGCTGATTCGTACATCGTGCTGCGCGGGTTCGTGATGTCCCAAAGACCCCCGACGCCGTGGGACGCCTCGAAGCCCTCGATCTCGATGCCCTGCGCCTGCAGTGCCCGCGCTGTGGCCAGGCCGGATGGCCCCGCGCCGATGACGGCGTATCTGCTCATGGTGCTCCCCGCACGACGGTGTGCTCGATCTGTCGCCCCCCAGGCTCGATCGTAGCGGCATCGTCGTGCGGGAAGTCGTCAGAGCGTGTGCAGCTCCTCTTGTCGTGCGGCGAACACCTCGTGAACGGCCCCGAAGAGCGGATGCTCCGGCTCCAGACCGGTGACGGTCGCGGTGAGCACATCCGCGTCCTCGGTGCGCAGCATCCGCTGCAGCTCGACGGACTGCTCATCCGACGCGTCGTCGAAGGCGACGGCCGCGGCCACGGCGGCGACGAGCGCCGAGGTCGACAGTCCACGTTCCGCGGCCTGGACGGCCGGGCCGATGAATCGTTCGTTGCGCGACAGCTTGCGCAGCGGCTGGCGCCCGACTCGCTGCACCGTGTCGACGAGCTCGGGGTTGCGGAACCGCTCGAGGATCGTGGCGCGGTACTCGGCGAGCTCGTCGGGATCCAGCCCGTGCACGACGCTGAGTACCGCCGAGGTCTCCTCCAGCGCCGCACCGACGCGCGCGGCGATCAACGGATCGGCGAGCGCATCCGAGATGCGCGCGTGGCCCGCCTGCGCACCGAAGTACGCCGTCGCCGCGTGCCCGGTGTTCACGGTGAACAGCTTGCGCTCGATGTACGGGCCGAGGTCGTCGACGAAATGCGCGCCGGGAATGCTCGGCAGATCGTCGCCGAACGGACCGGACTCGATCGCCCACTCGAAGTAGGGCTCGACGGTGACGTCGACACCGCCGTCCGCGGGCTGCGCCGGCACGATGCGGTCGACGGCGGTGTTGGCGAACACTGCACGATCGGCCGCGGACCGATCCAGTTTCTCGATCTCGGCGCGCAGCTGATCAGTGGCGCCGATCGCGTTCTCGCACGCCATGATCTTCAAGGGCCCGAGGTCGGGGGAGCGACGCTTCAGGCCGGCGACGATCGTCGGAGCGATGAATCGCAGCACGGTCGGACCGACAGCGCACGTGACGAGATCGGCGGTCGCGACCTCATCGGCTGCGGCATCCGGGTCCGTCTGGCTGTTGACCGCACGATAGCCCGTGACCTTTCGGTCGACGCCACCAGGGCCGGCCTCATGCACCGTGTACGAGTCGGTCTGGTTGATGGCGTCCACCAGGGCGCCGGCGACGTCGGAGAAGACGAGCTCGTAGCCGCCTTCGTGCAGCAGCAGGCCGACGAATCCGCGCCCGATGTTGCCGGCACCGAAGTGGACGGCCTTCATCCTTCGTTCACCGCCGACAGCAGTGCGTACAGGTCATCCGGCGTCTCGGCCGCGTTGAGCTTGGCGACATCGTCCTCGTCGGAGAACAGGATCGCGATCTGGGAGAGGATCTCGAGATGCTCGTCGCCGCGACCGGCGATGCCGATCACGAACGTGGCGCTCTCTCCGGCCCAGTCAACACCGCCGTCGTACCGCACGACCGAGAGCCCGGAGTCGAGGATGGCATCCTTCGTCTCGTTCGTGCCGTGGGGGATGGCCAAGCCGTTCCCCATGAACGTCGAGACCGTCTCCTCGCGCTGCCGCATCGCATCGACGTAGGCGGGGGTGACGGCGCCGGCTGCGACGAGGATGTCCGTCGCCTCCTGCAGCGCTTCGTCCTGGGTGGCGGAACCGGAGTGGATTCGGACCTGTCCGATGCTGAGAACGCTCATTCTTCTTCCTTCTTCTGTGACTGCACCATTTCGACGACCTCTTCATACTGCGGCGCATTCATGAAGTTGTCGACCGAGACGTGGAGCGAGTTCGGGGACTTGCCCTTGGCGCGATCGGTCAGCTGCTGCTGGGTGATCACCAGATCGGCGGTGCCGTCGAGGTTCGCGATGGCCTGGTTCGTGACCTTGACGTCTTCGATACCGGCCTTCTTCAGCTTGTTGCGAAGAACGCTCGCCCCCATCGCCGACGAGCCCATGCCGGCGTCGCAGGCGAACACGATGTTCTGGATCGGCGCGATCGCAGTCGCGGTGGATCCTGCCGCGGCAGTGCCACCTGCGGCCGCTGTTGCGGCGAGGTTCGAGAGGTGCTCGGACTTCTTTCCCTTGTTCGCTTCGGTCTGCGCGATCGCCGCACCGAACGTGTCGCCTTCGGCCGCGAGGTCGCGCTTGCGCGAGGCGCGGAGGATGACGCCGGTGATGAGGAAGGTCACGGTGGCGGCGATGACGACCGACAGATACACGACCAGCAGGTTGCCCACGCCGGGGCCGATGGCTGCTGCCGTCACTGCGATGATGCTTCCAGGTGCCGCCGGGAACGCGAGCCCGCCTCCGAGCAGCATGTTGGTCGTGACGCCGGCGGCGCCACCGGCGATGAGGGCGAGGATCGTGGTGGGCTTGCTGAGCGCGTAGGGGAAATAGATCTCGTGGATGCCACCGAAGAACTGGATGATCGCCGCGCCGGGTGCGGACGCCTTGGCAGCTCCGACGCCGAAGAACGTGAACGCGAGCAGCAGACCGAGGCCGGGGCCGGGGTTGGCTTCGATGAGGAACAGGATCGACTTGCCGAACTCCTGCGCCTCCTGGATGCCGAGCGGCGTGAACACGCCGTGGTTGATGGCGTTGTTCAGGAACAGCACCTTGGCCGGCTCGACGATGATCGACACGAGCGGCAGCAACTGCAGCGTCACGAGCCAGTCGACAGCTGCGCCGAGCACGGTGCTGATGCCGAGCATCACCGGGCCGAATGCGAAGAAGCCCGCGATCGCGAGGATCATGCCGAGGATGCCGGCGGAGAAGTTGTTCACCAGCATCTCGAATCCGGGCCGGATCTTGCCGTCCCAGAGCCGGTCCATCTGCTTGGTGATCCACGCCGCGAGCGGCCCCATGATCATCGCGCCGAGGAACATCGGGATGTTGGTGCCGACGATGACGCCCATGGTGGCGATCGTCGCGACCACGCCACCGC
Source organism: Microbacterium sp. TWP3-1-2b2 (assembly GCF_049896145.1). Taxonomy (NCBI): domain Bacteria; kingdom Bacillati; phylum Actinomycetota; class Actinomycetes; order Micrococcales; family Microbacteriaceae; genus Microbacterium; species Microbacterium sp. TWP3-1-2b2. The sequence goes on from NZ_JAFCTS010000001.1 coordinate 261,675, forward strand.
GTTCGCCGTAGACCAGGCGACCTGCCGTGTTCGCGATGAGCAGTGGGAGCAGATAGGTCACCATGGGACCCACGAGTCCGACGTAGCCGAAGAAATTGCCGCCGTCGCCCTCGGCCAAAGCGGTCATCGCGCCCGGCCAGTTGATGAGCGCGGAGTCGCCGCCGCCGCCGATGATCTCGGCGACAGGGGCCCAGTGCCATCCGAACGGGCTCTCAGCACCGAAGAATCCCGCGGGGATGAACAGCATCGTGATGAAGCCCCAGGCGATGAAGGCGGCGATGTTCGGCATGATCATTCCCGAGAGGAATGTGCCGAGTCTCTGCACTCCGACTCGGAGGCCGCCCTTCTTCGGGGCGTCGGTTGACGTCGTCGTCATGATGTCGTCTCTTTCTGGTGTGTAGGAAGTGCCGCGGCGGCTTCAGCCACGGCGTTGCGGGCACTTGCGGCATCATCTGCCGCGAGGGCCACCTCGGCGAGGTGCTTGGCCTCGTCGAGGGTGCGCTCGGAGAGCGCGAGTCGTACATCGGCGAGTGCCGCCGACGCCATTGACAAGCTGGTGGCGCCGAGGCCCACCAGCACCACCGCCAGCAGGGGATCTGCAGCGGACTCGCCGCAGACGCCTACCGGTTTGTCCAGGCGTGCGCCTGCAGCGCCCACCTCGCCGACCAGCCGGAGCACTGCGGGATGCCACGGGTCTTGGAAACCTGCGACGGAGCCGAGCATGCGGTCGGCGGCCATCGTGTACTGGGTGAGGTCGTTCGTGCCGATCGAGGCGAAATCGGCGTGCGCGAGCACCCGGTCAGCGAGCAGCGCGCTGGCAGGCACTTCGACCATGACTCCGGCGGTCTTCAGCCCGTATTCACGGGCGAGGCCGGTGAAGTAGGCGGTCTCCTCCACGGTGGTCACCATCGGCGCCATGACCCACAGATCCGCCTCCGTGGCGGCATCCGCCTCGGCGAGGGCCGTGAGCTGCTCCCTGAGGATGTCCTCACTGGCGCGCAGCGACCGCAGCCCGCGAAGACCCAGTGCGGGATTCTCCTCGTGCGCGTCGTTGAGGAACGCCAACGGCTTGTCTGCGCCGGCATCCAGCATGCGCACGACGACCTTCTTGCCAGGGAAGGCCGTGAGCAGTTCTCGATACGACTCGCGCTGTTCGGCCACAGTGGGCGCGTGGGCCGAGGAGAGGAACAGGAACTCGGTGCGGAAGAGACCGACGCCTTCGGCGCCGCGCTGCACCGCGTCAGCGGCATCCGAGGGCTTTCCGAGGTTGGCGAGCAGCGCGACGGCCGTGCCGTCGGCGAGTGCACCAGGGGTGAGGGGCGCGCCCTCGGCGGCATCGCGCGCCGCTGCTCGCTGAGCGGCCCGCTCCTGCTGCTCAGCAGTGGGGTCGGTCGTGACGGTGCCTGCCGCCGCATCCACGATGACGGTCGTCCCTGTTGCCAGCGTCGTGGCGTCCGTCGCCCCCACGATGGCGACGATCCCCTTCTCTCTGGCGAGGATCGCCGTATGGGAAGTCGGTCCGCCGTCCGTGGTGATCAACGCCAGCACCTGTTCGAGATCGAGCAGTGCGGTGTCGGCGGGTGCGAGGTCGCGGGCGACGAGAACGAACGGGTGTCCCGGGTCCGGGACGCCTGGCGCGTCGAGGCCGCGCAGGTGGGCGAGCACGCGCTGCGCGATGTCGTCGAGATCGGCTGCTCGCTCGCCGAGGTAGCCGCCGACTGCTTCCAACGTGGCGCGGAATCCCGCGAATGCGTCGTGCACGGCCCATTCGGCTGTGCCGCCGTCGTCGATGCGGGAGTCGACCTCGTCCTGCAGCGTGGGGTCCTCGGCGATCATCGCCTGCGCCTCGAGCACCTCCTGTGCGGAGCCACCCGCCGTGTCGGCGCGCTGCTGAAGCTCCGCGGCAACAGCCGTCACGGCCTCTCTGGCTCGGGCGCGCTCGGCATCTGCGCCGATCGTGCTCGGAGTGTTCTCCGGCGCCGGCAGCGCTTCGGCCATACGGACGACGGGCCCCTGCCCGATGCCGCGGCCGATTCCGACGCCCCGCAGCTCGGTCATCCGGCCGCCTCCTGATCGTGGTCGGTCGTCAGCAGTTCCGTGAGGGTGTCGAGCACTCCCTCGGCGCCGTCTCCGTCAGCCGACAGAGTGACGTAGTCGCCGTGCTCGACAGCGAGCGCGATGACGCCGAGGATGCTCGCGGCGTTGACCGGCTTCCCCGAGTCCTTCGCGATGGTGACGGGGATGCCTGACTCCTTCGCCGCCTGCGCGAAGAGCTTCGCCGGCCTGGCGTGCAGTCCGTGGGAGGATCCGATGCGGACGGTGCGTGAGATCGCGGTCATGATGTTCCTTTCGCAGTGGGCGGGGAGTCGAGGAGGCTCGCGCGGGCGACATCGAGAGTCCTGGTGCCGTCACGGTCGGCGAACACGTCGTCCGGAAGGACGGCGACAGGGCCACGTGATGCGGCGCGGATCGCGTCGAGGCGGTCGGCGAGATGCGGGCCGACGAGCACGAGATCCGCGAATGCGGTGGAGATCGTGCGCTCGGTGCCGGCGGCGGTGTCCCAGTCCAGGCCGGCGGCGGATGCTGCACGCCGCAGTCTCTGGGCGACGAATGTGCTGGACGCTCCCGCGCCGCACACCACCAGGATCCTCATCGATGCCACCTCTTCCTGCTCTCCATTCTGGGAAGTCGCTGGGAGCGGCGCCACCAGGTTCCCTTCCGCCCCTGCGGAACGTTCGGCTCCGACCCGCCGGTGCCGCGGTGCTGGCATCATGGGAGCATGTCGCGCCAGCGCCAGGATCAGCTCCTGCAGACCCTCCTCCGGCAGGACGACTGGGCGACGGCGGCAAGCCTCGCCGATCTGTTCGGCGTGACGCCGCGCAGCATCCGCTCCTACGTCGCAGCGCTCAACGCCCGCGCGGCAGCCGGCGATGCCGTGGAGTCGGGACCCGCCGGATACCGGGCGGGCACAGGGGCTCATGCGACTCTGCGCTCGCGCGCGACGGGGGAGTCGGCTCCCCGAGACCGCCTTCACACCGTGGTGCGAATGCTGCTGGACGAATCCGGCGGCATCGACGTGTACGCCACGGCCGAGCTGCTGCACGTCAGCGAGGCCACCCTGGAGTCCGACCTCGCCCGGGTGCGCGGGCTGCTCGACGGCGCGGATCTTCGGCTGGAACGCGAGCGCGAGATCGTCCGGCTGCGGGGGACGGAGATCGCGCAGCGCCGGCTGCTGAGCCGTCTCGCGCATGACGAGATGGATGCCGGATCGTTCCATCCGGAGAGCATCCGCCGCGCGCTCACCGGCAGCGCCGTCGCCGCTCACGCTGTCGCTCCGTTCAAGACTGCGCTCGTCCGAGAGCTCGGTGCGCTCGGGTACTACGTGAATGAACTCGCGATCTCCGATGTGCTGCTGCACATCGCGATCGCCGCTGACCGGGTCTCGGCCGGTCGCGCACTCGAGACCCCGCAACCCGGCGCCTCCGAAGAGATCTCGAAACTGGGCGACGTCATCACCCAGCTCGCCGCCGAGCACTTCGGAGTGGCTCTCGGCGGAGGCGACAGCACGCACCTCGCGACACTCGTGCTCACCAGGGCGATCGCACCCGGCCAGAGTTCAGGCAACGGTGCGGCTCGCAGCGGCGTCGATCAGGGCGTCGAGGCCGCGGTCCGCGCCGAGATCGTGCAGGCGGCGGCGGACTACCAGATCGATCTGGTCGATGAGGCCTTCATCCTGCGACTGGCGCTGCACGTGCAGAATCTGCTTCGCCGCGCAGAGGAGCGAGCATGGACCCGTAATCCGCTCACCCGGTCGCTGAAGTCGTCGTATCCAATGATCTTCGAGGTCGCAGTGTCGATCGCGAGCGGTCTGCATGACCGGCTCGGAGCGCCCATCCACGACGATGAGATCGCATACATCGCCATGCACATCGGCGGGCGGCTGGAGCGCAGTCGCAAGGCCGAATCGATCCTCACAGCGACGATCGTCTGCCCGGGATACTACGAGCTGCACGAACTGCTGCGTTCGAGCGTCGACCGTTCGCTCGGGTCATCGGTCGAGGTCACCAGCGTCGTCACGAGCGTCGACCCGGACTGGGCGGCGATCGACACCGACCTCGTGCTGAGCACGATCGAACCAGGAGCGACGGGGGAGCGCTATGTGCGCATCCAGCCGTTCCTCACCGACGCGGATGTCGAGCGCGTGTCGCAGGCCGCGGCACGGATGCGTCGCGCCCGCCGCCTCACCCGCCTGCGCGAGGAGCTGTCGCGTTACTTCGTCGCAGACGCGTTCGTGAGGCCACTGCCCGACGAGGGCGAAGAGGCCGTGATCCGTCGCCTCGGCGGGCTGCTCGTGGATACCGGTCTCATCGCAGAAGACTACGTCGAGAACACGATCGTCAGAGAGCGCATGTCGTCGACGGCTTTCACAGACGCGCTGGCGGTGCCGCATGCACTGCAGATGACCGCGCAGCGCACCGCGATCGCGATCGGTGTGGCAGACGGATCCGTCGCGTGGGGCGAAGGCCGTGTGCAGGTCGTCGCGCTCGCGGCCTTCAGCGAGAGCGACCGGACGGCGTTCCAGACTGTGTTCGAGCAGCTGGTCGAGGTGTTCAGCGAACGAGAGAGCGTGCAGCGCATCGTGCGCCGAGGCACGACGTTCGAGGCGTTCCTGGATGAGCTCGTGGCGGTCATCGACGGCTGAGCCCCTTCAGTCGCGCCTGGCGAGCACCTCCGTCAGCGCATCCAGCACGCTCACGGCGTCCGCCGATTCCGCCGTGGACAGCACGACCTCGTCACCCTGCGCCAGGCCGAGATCCATCACCGCCAGCACGCTGCTGAGATCCACCTCCGCACCGCCCGTCGTCCGCAGTATGATCGCGTCACGATGGGACTGCGCCAGACGAACCAGTTCTGCGACAGGACGAGCGTGCACACCGTTGTGCGCGCTGATGATCACATGTCGGGTCGGCATACAGCGATGCTAGCCGTGCTCAGCTCGCGACTGTGAGAACCCCACGCAGGAACACGACGACCGTGCCTGCCCAGGCGCACCACAGCATCACTCGCCTCGCCAAGACGACCGGGACGACCCTGGTCAGAAGCGCACCGCCGAGGATGCCTGCAGCGGTGCAGACGCCGAGCACGATCAGATCCGCCGGGGAGACCGTCGGCAGCCCGCGCAGCAGCACCGAGACGAGGCCGTACCCGAGCAGGATCACCTGAGCACTCGCGGCGAAACGACGCTGATCCCACCGGTCTCCGACCGCGAATGCCGCCAGCGCGGGGCCGGAGAGCCCGCTGGACGCGTGCATGAATCCGGCGACGGCTCCCGACACGATCGCTCCCCGGGTTCCGCGCAGCGACGCAGCCACGATTCCGCCGAGCAGATGCGCGAGCAGGGCGACGGCGGCCATCCCCGCGATCGTGAACAGCAGGGCGGCCTCCGGCAGAAGCCTGGTCAGCAGCACCCCGAACGGCGCGGCGACGAGCCCGGCAACGAGCAACCACAGCGTCCGGCGCCAATCCACCTCCCGCCATGCGGAGGGAAGAGCGATCGCCGAGGCGATGATCGCGAGCAGCACCGCGACGGTGACGCCTTGCACCGGGCCGTACACCAGTACCGCAGGACCGATGAGGACGAGTATGAAGGCGAGCCCGGTGACGCGCTGGATCACCGCCGCGACGACGGCCGCGACGCACACGAGGGCGAGGATCATCGTGCGAGCGGGATCAGGAGTGCTCCTCCAGAAGGGCGCGCACGCCCGTCTCAACGTCGGCGACCGCGCGACGGGCATCCTCCGCCGAATCCGCCTGCGCGTCGATGTACACCTTGAGCTTGGGCTCCGTGCCGCTCGGTCGCACGATCACGCGCGAACCGTCGGCGAGGCGGTAGCGCAGCACATCGCCGGCGGGCTGCCCGGCGGATCCCTGCAGCAGGTCCTCGGCCGACTGGATCGCCGTGTCGCCGATTCGCGTCGGCGGCAGCGTGCGCAGTGCGAGCATGATCTTGCTGATGATCGAGAGATCGTCGACCCGCACCGAGACCTGACCACTGGCGAAATGGCCGTACGTGTCTCCGAGCTCGGTGAGAAGCGTGGCAAGGGTGTCACCGCGCTCGTGCGCCTCTGCGGCGAGACCGAGCACGGCGATCGCGGCCGAGATGCCGTCCTTGTCGCGCACCGTCTCGGGGTTCACCAGATACCCGAGTGCTTCCTCGAACCCGAACACCATGCCTGGTGCGCGCGAGATCCACTTGAATCCGGTCAAAGTCTCATGGAAGTCGAGCCCGTGGTGCGCGGCGATCGCTCCGAGACCGGGGGAGGAGACCAACGAGCATGCAAGGGACGCCCCTGGGCGACCCTGCGCGGCGCGGGCGGCACGCGCTCCGAGGAGCAGCCCCACCTCATTGCCGCTCAACCGGCGCCAGCCGCCATCGACGGAGTCATCAGGGATCGCGACAGCCAGACGGTCGGCATCCGGGTCGTTCGCGATGATGAAGTCGGCGCGGGCGCGCGTGGCTGCGGCGAACGCGAGATCCATGGCCCCCGGCTCCTCCGGGTTCGGGAACGACACCGTGGGGAATCGCGGATCGGGGCTCAGTTGCTCCCCGACGGTCTTCGGCTGCGGATACCCCGCCTCTCGGAGAATGCGCGTGAAGGTCTCCCATCCCACCCCGTGCATCGCGGTGTAGACCCAGTTGAGGTTCTTCGCCGAAGGGGGAGCGGGAGCGAGAGCGGCTGTCTCGCGGATGTAGGCCGAGATGACGTCTTCGTTCGCGGTCTCGTACGTCGTCGAACGCGGCAGGGAGGTGACATCCGAGTCGTCCGCCACGCTCTGGATGTGGGCGGCGATCTCGATGTCGCCTGGTGAGACGATCTGCGAGCCGCCGTCGACTCCGCCGAGGTACACCTTGTAGCCGTTGTCATCCGGCGGGTTGTGGCTGGCCGTGACCATGACGCCGGCATCCGCGCCGAAGTGACGCACCGCGAATGCCAGCACGGGTGTCGGCAGCAGACGAGGCAGCAGGATCGTGCGCAGCCCTGCGCCGGCGAACAGTTCGGCCGAGTCGAGGGCGAAGCGCCGGGAGTTACGGCGCCCGTCGTAGCCGACCACGACAGTGGGTGCGCTGCCGTGGACGTGTGCTCGCAGATACGCCGCGAAGCCGGCAGCGGCCTGGGCGATCAGCACCCGGTTCATGCGATTGCTGCCGGCGCCGAGGGCGCCGCGGAGCCCGGCGGTGCCGAAGGCGAGGCGCGTACCGAAGCGATCGTCGAGATCTGCGATCGCCGCAGCATCACCGGATGACGCTCGTGTGATGATGCCGGCGAGCTCGTCGCGGGTCTCGGCATCCGGGTCCTGCCTCAGCCAGGCGCGGGCCTGGGCCAGCCGCGCCTCGACCTGCTCGCTCACAGCGCCTCCACCACTCGTGCGAGCAGCGCCGAGATCACCGGCTCAGCCTCACGACCGGCTTCGATGACCTCTGTGTGGCTGAGCGGCGTCTTCTGGATGCCGGCGGCCAGGTTCGTGATCAGCGAGAAGCCCAGCACCTCGAGACCTGATTCGCGAGCGGCGATCGCCTCCAGAGCGGTCGACATGCCGACGATGTGGCCGCCGATCGCCTTCGCCATCTGCACCTCGGCGGGAGTCTCGTAGTGCGGTCCGCGGAACTGCGTGTAGACGCCCTCGTCAAGCGACGAGTCGATGGTGCGGGCGATGTCGCGCAGCCGCGCCGAGTACAGGTCGGTCAGGTCGACGAAGTTCGCGCCCTCCAGTGGGGAGTCCGCGGTGAGGTTGATGTGGTCGCTGATGAGCACGGGCTGACCGGGCTTCCACGTCTCGCGGATGCCGCCGGCGCCGTTCGTGAGCACCATGATCTCGGCTCCGGCTGCGGCGGCGGTTCGCACGCTGTGCACGACGCGGCGGACGCCGTGATCCTCGTAGTAGTGCGTGCGCGCGCCGATGACCAGGACGTTCTTGCCGCCTGGAGTGCGGATGCTGCGCAATGTTCCGACGTGGCCTTCGAGAGCCGGCTTGGAGAAGCCGGTGACGTCGGTCGCCGCGATGGTGGCGGTGGTCTCGCCGAGCAGATCGGCGGCTTTGCCCCATCCGCTTCCGAGGGTGAGGGCGATGTCGTGCTTCTCGACGCCACTGAGCCGCGTGATGTCTGCGGCTGCGAGGGCAGCGACCTCGAACGGATCGGCGTTCGGGTCGTCGAGAGGGTTGTCGTGAATTTCGGTCATGGATCCACTCTAAAGACGGTGACGGCAACACAGCGAGGATTACGGAAGAATGGAAGCCATGTCCTCCACTCCTTTCGAGCGCACTCAGCGCGTCGCCGTCCTCGGCGGCGGTCCCGGCGGTTACGAAGCGGCGCTCGCCGCAGCCCAGCTCGGTGCTGAGGTGACACTCGTAGAGCGCGTAGGCGTCGGGGGCTCGGCCGTGCTCACCGATGTCGTGCCGTCGAAGAGCCTGATCGCCACGGCGGATGCCGCGGTCGCGATCTCGGAGGCGAGTGACCTCGGAGTGCAGTTCTACGCGAAGGGCGCTGGTGGTCAGCCGCTCAAGCCGGAGATCGCGATCAACCTCGCTGCCGTCAACAAGCGTCTGCTCGCCCTTGCCGGGCAGCAGTCGGAGGATATGCGCGAGACTCTTCTCGAGGCCGGCGTTCGTATCCTCTCCGGTCACGGGCGTCTCGAAGGTCCGAACGCGATCGTTGTCGCGACGGGCCCGGGCGGCACTGACTTCGATCGGGTCGAGGCCGACACCATCATCGTGTCGGTCGGCGCGTCGCCGCGCGAGCTCGACAGTGCGAAGCCGGACGGCACGCGCATCCTGACCTGGACGCAGTTGTACGACATGAAGGCACTCCCCGAGCACCTCATCGTCGTCGGCTCCGGCGTCACAGGCGCAGAGTTCGCCTCGGCGTACATGAACCTCGGCGCGAAGGTCACGCTCATCTCCAGCCGCGACCAGGTGCTGCCAGGGGAGGATCAGGATGCTGCGCGCGTGCTGGAGAAGGTCTTCAAGCGCGGCGGCATGACCGTGCTGTCCAAGTCGCGCGCCGACAAGGTCGAGCGCACCGATACCGGCGTGCTGGTGACGCTCTCGGACGGTCGTACCGTCGAGGGCAGCCACTGCCTGATGGCGGTCGGGTCTGTTCCGAACACCGCGGGGATCGGCCTGGAGGAGGCCGGTGTCGAACTGACCGATTCCGGCCATGTCCGCGTGAACCGCGTCGCCCGAGCGTCCGTGCCGAACATCTACGCGGTCGGCGACTGCACGAACTTCATGCCGCTGGCTTCGGTCGCCTCCATGCAGGGGCGCACCGCCGTGTTCCACGCACTGGGCGACATCGTCATCCCGCTCGAGAAGATCAAGGTCACCTCGAACATCTTCACCGCCCCGGAGATCGCCACGGTCGGCTGGGGTGAGAAGGACGTCGAGGACGGCGTCGCCGATGGTCTGGTCTACAAGCTGCCGCTTGCCGCGAACCCGCGCGCGAAGATGATGGGCATCAAGGACGGCTTCGTGAAGATCATCGCCCGCAAGGGCTCCGGCACGGTCATCGGAGGTGTGATCGTCGCGCCGAAGGCGTCGGAGCTGATCTACCCGATCGCCGTGGCCGTCGAACGTCGACTGACGGTCGACCAGGTCTCACGCGTCTTCGCCGCCTACCCGTCGCTGTCGAGCAGCATCACCGACGCAAGTCGCGCGATGCACCTCGTGAACATCGCCTGACTCCGGTCCGCTTCCGCTGCCGAGACCCCGTCTTCGCGCCGAGACCCCATGCTGCGTATGTCTGCAGCATGGGGTCTCGGTGACAGAGGGGGGTCTCGGCGATAGAGGGGTCTCGCGAGGCTAGGAGATCAGCAGCAGCTGGTGTCCGGACGAGACGGTGGCGCCGGCGGTCGCGTTGATGCCGCCGATGACACCGTCCTTGTGCGCCTGCAGGGGCTGCTCCATCTTCATCGCCTCGAGCACGATCACCAGGTCGCCCTTGACGACGTGCTGTCCCTCTTCGACCGCGACCTTGACGACCGTCGCCTGCATGGGCGACTTCACCGCATCACCCGAGGCGCCGGCTGAGACCGACGTGGCATGACTGCGCCGCGACGGCGGCACGGCGGCCGGACGGCCGGAGACGCCGGTGGCCACAGCGACCCGGTCAGGCAGACTCACCTCGAGACGGCGGCCTCCGACCTCGACCACCACCGTGTGGCGGCTCTCTGCGGCCGACGGGGCCTCCAGCTCGCCATCCCAGGCGGGGATGTCATTGTCGAACTCGGTCTCGATCCATCGGGTGAAGATGCCGAACGTGCCGTTCTCACCCGTGAAGGCGGGATCGCGCACCACCTTGCGGTGGAACGGGAGCACGGTCGGGAGCCCAGACACCTCGAACTCGTCCAGGGCACGGCGAGCGCGTTCTAGAGCCTCGGCGCGGTCGCGGCCCGTGACGATGATCTTCGCCAGCAGCGAGTCGAATGCACCGGATACCGCGTCGCCGGCGGTGACACCGGAGTCGAGACGGATGCCTGGTCCGCCGAACGTCTTGAAGACGTGGATCGGGCCGGGCTGGGGCAGGAAGCCGCGACCGGGGTCTTCGCCGTTGATGCGGAACTCGAAGGAGTGTCCCTGGGGCGTCGGGTCGTCGTAGTCGATGGTGCCGCCGGCGGCGATGCGGAACTGCTCGCGCACCAGGTCGATTCCGGTGACCTCTTCGGAGACCGGGTGCTCGACCTGCAGGCGGGTGTTCACCTCGAGGAAGGACACGGTGCCGTCGGCGCCGATGAGGAACTCGCAGGTGCCGGCGCCGACATAGCCGACCTCTTTGAGGATCGCCTTCGACGCGGAGTACAGCAGGTCGTTCTGCTCCTGCGTGAGGAAGGGCGCTGGGGCCTCTTCCACGAGCTTCTGGTGGCGGCGCTGCAGCGAGCAGTCGCGCGTCGAGATGACGACGACGTTGCCCTCGGCATCCGCCAGGCACTGGGTCTCGACGTGCCGAGGCTTGTCGAGGTACTTCTCGACGAAGCACTCACCACGGCCGAAGGCGGCGACCGCTTCGCGCGTGGCGGACTCGAACAGCTCCGCGACCTCGTCGAGCTCGCGGGCGACCTTGAGTCCGCGCCCCCCGCCGCCGTATGCCGCCTTGATCGCGATCGGCAGACCGTGCTGCTCTGCGAACGCCACGACCTCGTCTGCCGTCTCGACCGGGCCGGGCGTGCCGGGGGCGAGAGGCGCGCCGACCTTCTCGGCGACGTGTCGCGCGGTGACCTTGTCGCCGAGCGCCTCGATCGCCTCGGGCGACGGGCCGATCCAGACCATGCCTGCGCCGATCACGGCACGAGCGAACTCGGCGTTCTCCGCGAGGAACCCGTAGCCGGGGTGGACGGCGTCGGCTCCGGCGCGGCGTGCGACGGAGAGGATCTTGTCGATCTGGAGATACGTGGTGGCGCTGGTGTCGCCGTCGAGGGCATACGCCTCGTCCGCGAGGCGGGTGTGCAGCGCATCCCGATCCTGGTCGGCGTAGACGGCGACAGAGCCGATCCCGGAGTCACGGGCGGCGCGGATGATGCGTACGGCGATCTCGCCGCGGTTCGCGATGAGGACCTTGGCGATATCAGGCATGAATGTCAGCCTAGCGAGATCGACCCCGATACTTTTGACGACTCCCCACAAGAAACTCTCGAGAACATGGCGTGATCTCTACGACCACGCCATCTCTAGGTCCACAGCTCTGTCCACGTGACGCCCAGCTCGCCGCCCAGCCGGCGGATCGTGGAGAGGGACATGCCGACGACCGTGGACGGGTCGCCGTCGACGCGGGAGATGAACGCGCCGCCGAGGCTGTCGACGGTGAAGGCGCCCGCGACGTGCAGCGGCTCGCCGCTGGCGACATAGGCAGCGATCTCGTCGTCCGAGATGTCGTCGGCGAACGTGACGGATGCCTCGGCGATCGCGGTGGCTTCTCGCAGCGCGGCGCCTGGTTCGATTCGGAACACCGAGTGTCCAGAATGCAGGACGCCGGTCGCCCCTCGCATCTCATGCCATCGGCGGGTCGCCTCTGGTGCGGTGTACGGCTTGCCGTACACGCGACCGTTGAGCTCGAACATCGAGTCTCCGCCGATCACGAGTCCGTCGAAGTCGGGATCGGATGCTGCGAGCCGACGCGCCACGTCCGCGGCTTTGGCCCGTGCGAGCAGCAGCACGAGCTCGGTGGGCGGGAGCGCAGAGCCTCGCTCTGCCGCCGCCGAGGCGGCGATCGCATCCTCATCGGTCTGCGGGGCGAGGGTGAGCGGCTCTATCCCGGCCTGACGCAGCAACATGAGACGAGCGGGGGAGGTGGAAGCCAGGCAGACGCGCATGTCCATCACCGTATCCTGGAGGGATGACTTCTTCTGCGGGCCAAATGCTCGACCTCGACATCACCGGCATCGCGCACGGTGGCACCTTCATCGCGCGTCACGAGGGTCGCGTGGTGTTCGTCTCTGACGCGATTCCGGGCGAGCGAGTGCGTGCACGAGTGACCGACGGCGCGAAATCATCGTTCTGGCGCGCTGAGACGGTCGAAGTGCTCGAGGCATCGCCGCATCGTCGTGCGCACGTGTGGAAGGAAGCCGACGTCTCGCGCGCTCCTGCCGATCGAGCCGGCGGCGCAGACCTCGGTCACATCGACCTCGCGCACCAGCGCACGCTCAAGCGTCAGGTGCTCACCGAGGCGCTCGACAAGTTCGCCGGATCCGGTCTCGAGGCTCCCGAGATCATGGCGATCGACGATGGTGACGGCACAGGCTGGCGCACGCGTGTCTCGCTGCATGTGGATGCCGACGGCGTGGTCGGACCGTTCGCCGCACGCAGCCACCGCGTGATCCCCGTGCAGTCGCATCCGCTCGCGCGTCGCCGCGTGGCAGCCGAGGCGTTGTCGTTGAAGAACGCCAAGCCGGGTCGCATCGATCTCGTGCAGTCCGCTGACGGCAAGGTTCACGTCCTCCGACGCCCGGAACGCGGCAAGCGCCCGGCAGCCGAGGTCATCAAGGAGCAGGTGGGTGAGCGCACCTTCCGCGTGGATGCCGATGGCTTCTGGCAGGTGCATGCGCGTGCCGCTGACACCCTCGACACGGCTGTGCGCTCCGTCCTCGAGGGTCGGGTCGACCCGGCCAAGACGCATCTCGACCTCTATGGGGGCGTCGGGCTGTTCGCCGCGTCCCTCGCCGAGCTCGGAGCGACCGACCTCGTCACGGTGGAATCGAGCAGTCGCGCGACCGAGCACGCCAAGCACAACCTCGACCCGTTCGACGTCGCCGCAGTCACTGATCGCGTCGATCGTTATCTGGGCGGACTCCCGTCTGGAATGCAGGCAGGAACCGTCGTGCTGGATCCGCCTCGTGCGGGAGCCGGACGCGCGGTAGTCGACGGCGTTCATGCCCTGAGCCCCGACGCGATCGTCTACGTCGCCTGCGATCCGGTGGCGCTGGCCCGCGACCTCGGCACGTTCCGTGATCTCGGATGGAACGTCGAGTCTCTGCAGGGCTTCGACCTCTTCCCCCACTCGCACCATTTCGAGGTCATCGCGCTGCTCAGTCGGTGAGTTCTCAGCAGATCGATAGGGTGGAGCAATGAGCAGGGTCGCACTCATCGATGATCACGAGTCCGTCCGTCTCGGGCTCGAGCTCGCGTTCGAGCGCGACGGCGAGCAGACGGTCGTCTTCTCGGGCAGCACGGTCGGCTCGTATCTGGGATGGCGTATCTCCACGATCTCGCCTCCGGCTGATGTCGTCGTGCTCGATCTGACGCTCGGCGACGGTACGACGGTCACCGAGAATGTGAGAGCCCTCGTCTCCGACGGCGCGAGTGTCGTGATCCACAGCGTCGCCGACCGCCCTGCCGCGGTGCGCGAAGCACTCGCCGCCGGTGCTGCCGGTGTCGTGAGCAAATCCTCCGCGCTGGATGACGTGCTCGATGCGATCCGCACCGTCGCGCGTGGGGATGCGCTCAACAACGTCGAATGGGCCAGCGCTGTCGAGGGCGACCGCGAGTTCGCTGACGCGCAGCTGTCGGTGCGTGAGCGCGAGGTGCTGCGCCTGTACGCGGCGGGACTGCCCCTTAAAGTGGTGGCGGAAAGGCTCGGCGTCGCGTATTCCACCGCCAAGGAGAACATCACACGCGTGCGCGTGAAGTACGTCGAGGTCGGTCGGCCCGCGCCGACCAAGATCGACCTGCTGCGCCGCGCGATGGAGGACGGAATCGTGGCGGCCGACGGGGCCTCCAATGCAGGCTGACACGGTCCTCAAAGACGCCTGGAGCCGGATTCCGACCCTCGGCACTGCCGAGACGGCCTTCGAACGCTTCACCGGGAAGCGGATGGAGCGCATTCTCGCCACAGTCGTCGCGATCGGCTCAGCGATCCTGGGGACGCAGGCGATGTTCGCGGCAGTCGGAAGCATGTCGTCCGGGACCTCGTCCGTTCGCATCGTCCTGCTGGTCGTCGTCTACGTCTCGCTGGTCGCGATGCTCGTCGGCTGCGTGATCGGCCGCGGCGTGCGGTTGGCCGCCGGAGCCTTCGCCGTCGTCTACCCGGTGGCACTGGCCATCTGGCCGTTCACGGTCGACGCGAGCGACGAGCGAGCGACGAACCAGCCGTGGATCTTCTTCCTGGTGAATGTCGGGGTGGTGGCCGCCATGCTCGCCTTCCCCGTGCGTGTGCAGATGATCTGGGCGGTCGGTGTGCCCCTCGTCTACGGATACGTGCGCCTCGTGGAGGGCGAGTTCACCGGTTCGTTCTGGACTCGTACGGCCTTCGACGTCTCGTTCACGCTGATCCTCGGCGTCGTCATCCTTTCGTTGGGCTGGATGTTCCGCTCTGTCGCAGCCGGTGTCGACGACGCGCGTGGTCGGGCGGTCGCGTCCTACGCCTCGGCTGCAGCCGCGGCCGCAGCCGAGGAGGAACGAGTCGCGATGGCCGCTCTCATGCACGACAGTGTGCTCGCTGCGCTGATCGCCGCCGAGCGGGCCGATACGGATCGCGCTCGTGATCTGGCGGTCGCCATGGCGCGGGAGGCGCTGACGCGGCTCGCGAACACCGAGGCCGCCGTGGCGCAGGAGGGCAGCGATGAGCCGGTCGGAACTGCACAGATCGTGATCGAGTTGCGGCGTGCGCTCTCGGAGCTGGGTGCTGATGCGATCGTCGAAGAGCGCGGTGGCTCCGGCCTCATTCCTGGTCGTGCGGCGCGTGCTCTGGTTCTCGCCGCGCGACAAGCGGTCGGCAACGCGGTCGCTCACGCACACGGGCGCGGTCTGCATCTCATCGTGGAGGGCCACGGCGACGACGGGCTCACCGTGACGATCATGGATACCGGCGACGGGTTCGACATGGATGCGATCGGGGAGGACCGGCTCGGTATCCGCGCATCGATCATCGCGAGGATGGCCGGCGTCGCAGGCACGGCCACGATCGAATCCGACGGTGAAGGAACCACCGTCGTGCTGGGATGGATGCGCGAATGAACCGCTCTGTCCGCAGTGTCGCGACTTCGCTCGCAGTCGGGTTCGCCGTGTACTTCGCCGCGCGCGCCGTGTGGTGGACGGTGCAGCCGACTGCTCCGTTGCTGATGGTGGCGGCGATCCTGCTGTATCTCGTCGTCGTGGTGACGACAGTGCTGCTCGAGTCGCCGTCCGGACCGCAGCTGCCGCGATGGCTGGCCGCAGTGGCGGTGCTCGTCAGCGCGGTGATCCCGATCATGGCGAGCGAATCGATGCAGCCCGCGCACCGGACGGCCCCTTTCGCAACCTGGTACATCGGTGCTGTCGGCCTGCTCGCCGTGGTGTGCATCGTCCGGCGACGAGCCATCGCCGGTTGGCTGGCGCTCGGTGCGCTCACTGTGTCGTCCGCGGTGTGCATCGGCCTGCTCGTCTCTCTCGAGTTGGGGCTGGTCGGATCGATGATGTGGGCGGTCGTGGCACAGCTGCTGGTGCTGTTCTGGGATCGGGCAGTGCGTGACACCGAGCATCTGGCGGACATCCAGCAGGCGGTGTCGGCATGGCATGCCACCCAGCTCGTGCGTCAACGCGAGCGTCGCGTCCGTGTGAAGTATGCGCTGGGCGTCGCCGGGCCCGTGCTGACGAAGACCGTCACCTCCCGCGGGCGTCTCACGGATGAGGATCGTCTGGAGGCGCGCCTTGCCGAGGGGCGGCTGCGCGACGAACTGCGCGGTGCGAGTCTGCTGAACGACGCGGTGCGCGATGCGATCCAGCAGGCGCGTCTGCGCGGAGCGACCGTGACGGTGTTCGATGAGGGCGGGCTCGACGAACTCGATGAGAGCCGCCGCGCCGAGATTCGCGATGAACTCGCCGAAGTCCTGCGAAGTGCCGAGGTCGGGCGAGTGATCATCCGCGCGGCACGCGATCCTCAGACCGCTGTGACGGTGGTGGGCCGCTCCGGATCGGGTGATTCCTCGGACGAGGACTCCGTGGGGCTGTGGCACGAGATTCCGCGTGAGCCCGCGACGGATGCCGTGCACACACGGGGTGAGGGTTGAGCCGCCGCAGCGGGGATGCCTGCAGGGATTGAGATGGGCGAGGGGCGGCGAAGCCGCCCGCCCCTCGCCAGTTGCGATTCAGTTACCCGAAAACTGACCGCAGATGGTCGATCACCGTCTGCCTACCCTGGGGCAAAGAGACCGACCGAACGCGAAGCGTTGATCCAATTCTGGTGCGGGGCGCACAGCTTGTCTGTAGGTATTTTGGGGGACACGGGATTCCTGCGTGTCGAGTCGGCATCAGCCAGAGAATCGGCCCCATGGGATGTCACGGCGCAGCGGCGTGCGCAGCGGACGCTGTGTGCGCTGCCAGGCCGAGATCCGAGGTTCTTCGGCGACAGCATCCGCCGTCTCGGAGGCATACGCATCGCTGACGACGGCCACGAGCGCCGCGAGTTCTTCCTCACTGGCGGCGCCGCGGATGATCCGCACGTCGGACGAGGGCTGTTCGGATGCGGTCACAGCGGGATGTTCCCGTGCTTCTTCGGCGGCAGCTCGCTGCGCTTGCCGCGGAGTGATCTCAGCGCCTTGGCGATCGAGACGCGCGTGTTCGCGGGTTCGATGATGCCGTCGATCTCACCGCGTTCTGCGGCGAGGAACGGCGACGTGACGCTGTACGTGTACTCGTTGGCGAGGCGGGTGCGGACGGCGGTGACATCCTCGCCGTTCTCTTCGGCCTTCTTGATCTCGCCCCGGTACAGGATGTTGACGGCGCCCTGGCCGCCCATGACTGCGATCTCCGCAGTGGGCCACGCGAGGTTGACGTCCGCGCCGAGCTGCTTCGAGCCCATCACGATGTACGCGCCGCCGTATGCCTTGCGGAGGATCACGGTGACCAGCGGCACTGTCGCTTCGGCGTAGGCGTAGATGAGCTTCGCGCCACGGCGGATCACGCCGGTCCACTCCTGATCGGTACCAGGCAGGTAGCCGGGCACGTCCACGAGCGTGACGATCGGGATCGAGAAGGCGTCGCAGAACCGCACGAAGCGGCTTGCCTTCTCACCGGCTTCGATGTTCAGCGTGCCGGCCATCTGCGACGGCTGGTTGGCGATGATGCCGACCGAGCGGCCTTCGACGCGGCCGAAGCCGATGACGATGTTCGGGGCGAACAGCGGTTGCACCTCGAGGAAGTCGTCGTCGATGACGTGGTCGATGACGGTGTGGATGTCGTAGGGCTGATTGGCGGAGTCCGGGATGATCGTGTTCAGCGTGCGATCAGCATCCGTGGTCTCCCACTCGAAGTCGCTCTCGTAGCCGGGGATCTCGGCCATGTTGTTGTCGGGGAGGAACCCGAGCAGGGTGCGCGCGTAGTCGATCGCGTCGTCTTCGTCCTCGGCGAGGTAGTGCGCGACGCCCGAACGCGTGTTGTGCGTGAGGGCACCGCCGAGCTCTTCCATGCCGACGTCTTCGCCGGTGACCGTCTTGATGACGTCTGGGCCGGTGACGAACATCTGACTGGTCTTGTCGACCATGATGACGAAGTCGGTGAGGGCAGGGCCGTAGACGGCGCCGCCGGCAGCCGGTCCCATGATGATCGAGATCTGCGGGATGACTCCCGACGATCGGGTGTTCAGACGGAAGATCTCGCCGTACTTGCTGAGCGCGAGCACGCCCTCCTGGATGCGGGCGCCGCCCGAGTCGAGGATGCCGATGACGGGTATGCCGCCCTGGAGGGCGTATTCCATGATCTTGATGATCTTGTCGCCCGACACCTCGCCGAGAGATCCGCCGAATGTCGTGAAGTCCTGAGAGTAGACGGCGACCGTGCGGCCGTGGATCGTGCCGATGCCGGTGACGACGGAGTCGCCGTACGGGCGGTTGCGGTCCATGCCGAATGCCGTGGTGCGGTGACGCACGTACTCGTCGAATTCGACGAAACTGCCAGGGTCGACGAGCAACTCGATGCGCTCGCGGGCGGTCATCTTGCCCTTGGCGTGCTGCTTCGCCTTCGCCTTCGTCTCGGCGTCGACCACTGCTTCGCTGTAGCGCGCGCGGAGGTCGGCGATCTTGCCGGCGGTCGTGGAGAGGTCAGGGGTGTCCGTCACGGATTCCACACTAGCGGCGGGGAGCGGGCCGACGTTGGATGCTCGCCACAACGGGTTGGCCGAACCTTTGGCGAAACCGGCTGGCCGCGGCGGGCGGAGCGGACCGATCGGCCGGCTTCAGAAGACCGGCGCGGTGATCACACCACGAATCGCCACACGTACTCGAGGCCGTCCACTGGGCGAAACCACGCTACTGTGACCACCACCTCGTGCGGATCGGACGCGCACAGGCACAGGTCGATCTCTTCGGGCGGCAGCACCTGACCCCACAGCTGCGTGCGCTCCGACGGTCCGCCGTCGCTGCGGAAGACGCGTACGAAGTCGGCGGTCTCCCTCCCGTCGTTCATGAGGGTCGGATGAGACGCATCCGCTCGCACCACCCGCCATGGCACGCGGTACGCGGGTGCAGGGGGCAGTTCGGTCGGATCGATGGCTCGCAACATGATCGTCACGGTAGGAGCGGCATCCGACGCCTTCGGCCTGCTCAGCAGGCCGCCTCCGTGATCGGGGGAGAAGACTCAGAAGTCAGCGTCGGTGGAGGCAGACTCGCCCGCACCGATCTCCTTGCGATTGCGGTGTGTGAGATCGCCGACCCTGTGACCGACCCAGCCCGCGCCTCGTGCCACGGTCCCCGCAGCGCCGGTGACGGCAGACCCGGCGTAGCGCGCTCCGCGCAGCATCCGGGTCTCGATCTTCTCGGCACCTGTCACGGGTTCGAGTTCAGCGGGAAGTATCGCCGGCGCGACGCCGAACGCGCGACGAGATGTCGTGAGTACGCGTCGACCGAGAAGGTGGTTGCCCGCGCCGCCGACGGCGGCACCGACCCCGAACGGCAGCGCCTTACCGAGGAACGATGCGCCGCCCGCCGCCGCGAAATGCTTGATGAACACCGTCTTGAGCCTGTCGACGACGGGACCCACCGCGGCCCGGGGGAGTGACTTGGTCACGAGCTCACCCCAGTACGACGAGCGGTTCGTTCCTTGCCCTGTGGCCTGCTTCGCGAGTTGACCGACCAGGTCGACGCCCTCTTTGCCGAGCATCAGGGTCATCACGAGAGCGCGCGCCCGGTCGGGATTCTCGATCGCGATGCCATGGACTTCGGCGAGCGACTGCGCGAACAGCGCGGTCGACTCGACGAAACCGAGGGTCTCCACTCCCGATAGCGCCAGCGTGATGCCGGTTCCGATGCCGGGCACGACCGCCGTGGCGCCGACCGCTGCGCCACCGGTCGTCACTGCCGCGAGATAGCGGCGCTCAAGAATACGTACGAGCTGGTCGGGCGTGGCCTGCGGATTGCGCAGGCGGATGCTGCGGATGTGAGCCAGCACGAGCGGGCGCTGAATCGCGAGAACGCGGTCAAGCCCGCGCACGGCGGCTGGGTGTTCGTCCGAACCCACGGGTGGGACACCCTTGTCCCAGGCGGAGTCGTCTGGGAGGGAATGGATCTTATGCACCTTCTTAGCCACAGCACGATCCTAGATTCACCGGCAGGGAGAATGCAGAGAGCCGCACCCTGCTGCAGGGCGCGGCTCTCTGAAACGCGAAGTTCAGACGTACAGGTTCGCCCGCTCGAGGTCTTCGGCGAAGTCGACCTCGACGGCGTACAGATCGGAGACGTCCATCGGCTCGAGCAGCAGACCGTCTTCTGCGATCGCGAGTTCGAGGCCGCGCTCGAAGTAGTCCTGATCCTCGACGCGCTGCAGCTGGCGCATGAACGCCTTCTTGTTCGCGGACGAGATGTAGTTGATGCCCACTGCCTCACCGAGACCGCCCTTGACGGTCTTGGACAGCTCGTTGATGAAGCCCTCGGCAGTGATTGTGTACTTGACCTCTTCGTCGCTCACCTTCGAGGTGTTGACGGTCACGAACGACTGGTCGCGCTCGATGAACTCGATCGCGCGCCCCAGGATGCGGGGATCGAAGACCACGTCGCCGTTCATCCAGAGCACACCGCTCTTGCCCGTGGCGCCGAGAGCGCGCAGCAGGCTCTTGGAGGTGTTGGTCTCGTCGTAACGCTCGTTGTGCACGTAGTTCACGTGCGGGAACGCTTCGATGATCGTCTCGGCACGGTAGCCGACGACGGCGGTGATGCGTGCGTCGCTGCCGAAGGCGGCACGGATGTTCTCGTGCTGCTGCTGCATGATCGTGCGTCCGTCGTTGAGTTCGGTCAGCGGCTTGGGGAGGGCGCGGCCGAGGCGAGACCCCATGCCTGCGGCAAGAATGACGGTCTGAAGAGTCACGAATACTCCTTAAAAAGAATCTGTGTTCACGGTCGGTTCACCGACCAGACACTTCTTCGTGCCGAGTTCATGTTAGCGATGCCCCCTGGGAACCCCCGGGTCAGGCCGTCGCCGTTGCCATTTCGTGATCGAGTACACACCTGATGCACAGGTCTGAGCTCGCGCAGTGATGCGCTCACTGAATTGTTTCGCCGGACCCTCAGAAAGTCCAGTGCCGTTGATACCGTAGGACCGTGACTGCTACTCCAGAAGACCGCCCCGAGCGGCCAGACGACGTGACGGCGCGCCCCGTCGACGGCCCCGCGAAGAAACCCGCGGCGAGGACAGCAGCCAAGCCCAAGACCGCCGCAGCCAAGACGATCGCGGAGAAGGCGGCAGCGGTGAAGTCCGGCGAGGCGAAGGCCGCGGCCGCCAAGTCCGCGACCGCGCGGAGCACGGCTGCGAAGACAGCCGCAGCGAAGAACGCGGCCGCACGCTCTGCGGCGACCAAGACCGCCGCGAAGACCACCGCCGCGAAGACCACCGCCGCGAAGGCCGCTGCTGCGAAGGCCGCCGCTGCCGCCGAGGAAGAGGCCGAGAGATCTCGCGCCGCGGCCGACGATGAGGCGCTCGAAGAGACGACGGCCCCGACGACACCGTCCGACGAGTCTTCGACGGAGGCGGCGTCCGCCACGCCGGTCGTCAGGCCGGCCACGAAGCGCACGTCGACGAAGAAGACCGCGCAGGCGAAGCCGCGAACCACCAAGCCCCGCACGACGAAGCCGCGCGCCGAGAAGCCCACGACCAGGCCCAAACCGGTCGTCGCCGCCGATGCGGCCGCGCCGGCATCCGAAGCTGTCGCATCTCCGATCGGCGAAGCGGCGTCACCGGCAGAGGTCGCGCCGCAGACGGAGGACGCCGTCACCGAGGACGCACTCTTCGAGGACCTTCTCGAAACGGGGCCCGAGTCGACTACGAGCGATTCGGCCGAGGCGGAGACCATCCGCACTGAGGAGCCGGTCTCTTCCGAGCCTGTCGTCGAATCACTCGAATCGGTCGAATCACTCGAATCCGTCGAGACGGCCGAGTCGGCCGACGACCTCGTGGCCGACGACCTCGTGGTCGATGCAGACGTGGTCGATGCAGTGGCCGTCAGCGCCGTGGTCGACGACAAGGTCGTCGTGCCGGCATCCGCTCACGCCGTCGTGCTCCGCGATCTCGTCAAGGACTTCGGCGACCATCGTGCGGTCAACGGCATCGACCTGTCGATCCCCGCCGGTTCGTTCTACGGCATCGTCGGGCCGAACGGCGCGGGTAAGACCACCACCTTGTCGATCGTGGCCGGTCTGCTTCGCGCGACCTCCGGTCAGGTCGTGGTCTGCGGCATCGACCTTGCTGACGACGCACTCGGTGCGAAACGCATGATGGGCGTGCTTCCTGACCGGCTGCGCACGTTCGACCGCCTCACCGGCCGGCAGCTGCTGCATTATTACGGTCTGCTGCGCGGGCTGGCATCCGAGGTGATCGAGAAGCGCACGGCTGATCTCGCCCGTGCCTTCGATCTCGCCGACGCGCTGAATCGCGTCGTCTCCGACTACTCGGCGGGTATGACGAAGAAGATCATGCTCGCAGGTGCAATGATCCACTCGCCGCGCGTGCTGGTGCTGGACGAGCCTTTCGAAGCCGTGGATCCCGTCTCATCCGCCGTGATCCTCGACATTCTGCGCGCGTACGTCGCACACGGAGGCACGGTGATCCTGTCGAGCCACGGAATGGACCTCGTCGAACGAGTCTGCTCTCGCGTGGCGATCATCGTCGGCGGTGACGTGCTGGCGGAGGGGACGATCGACGAGGTGCGTGCGGGTCAGACGCTCGAAGCGCGATTCGTCGAGCTCTCCGGCGGCATCGGCGAGGTGGAGGGTCTCGAGTGGCTGCACACGTTCTCCGACTGAGGTTGACGCTGATGCTCGGCGCCCTTCGTGGCGGACGAGCGTTGCGCACCGTACTCGGACTCGTCGCCGTCGTCATCGTGACCGTGGCGGTCTGCATCGCCGTCCTGAGCCTCGCCGACGCGCCTCTCGCCGTCGCACGCGCCGTGATCGTGCTCGGCGGTACCGCCGTGCTGCTCGGCTTCCTGATCGGCCCGATCCTCACGGGTGCGGTCGATCAGCTCGACCCCCGCCGCTTCACCGTCTTCGGCGTCGACGAACGGCACATGCCGTGGATCCTCGCTGTCGCCTCGCTGGTCAGCGTGCCGTCCTTCGCGTTGCTCGCCGTCGGCGCGTGCATCGTGGTGCTCGCCGTGCAGCTCGGGGCACCGTGGATCGCTGCGGTGCTCGTATCGCTTCTCGGCGTCGTCGCGTCCGCGCTCGTCGCTCGGATCGGGATGTCGCTGAGCGCACTCCTGCTGCCGGAGCGGCGTTCGCGTGAGCTCACGGCACTCTTCGCGCTCGCGGTCGTCGTCGTGGCCTTCCCCGTCGCGGTGTTCCTCGCCTCGCTGGAATGGGACGGCGCGGTGCCGGGCCCCGTGGCCGTCGCGACCACGATCGTCGGCTTCACCCCGTTCGCCGCCATTCCGGCGTTCCCGTTCGCTGTCGCCGCCGGCGACGTCGCCGGGGCGTGGGTCAGCGGCATCGTCGCGGTCGTGACAGTGGCCGCCCTGTGGCTGACATGGTGGTGGGTCGTACGCAGACTGCTCACCACCACAGAGCGTCCGGCGGCGTCGCGCGAGCGCACCGGCCTCGGCTGGTTCGCTGTGCTGCCCAGCAACGCGTTCGGGGCGGTCGCCGCGCGAAGCCTGGTGTACTGGTTGCGCGATCGCCGCTACATCGTGAACATCATCGTCGTTCCGATCGCGGGAATCCTCACGGTGTTCCCGCTTCTGGTCGCAGGCGTGCCGCTGTACATCGCCGCCCTGGTGCCGGCACCTGTCATGGCGCTGTTCTTCGGCTGGCTGCCTCATAACGACGTCGCGTACGACTCCACCGCCCTGTGGACGCACGTCGCCAGCGGCGTGCGCGGACTGCCTGATCGCCTCGGACGACTGGTGCCGGTCGCGCTGGTCGCGATTCCGGTACTCGCGATCGCGATCCCGCTGACGCTCGCCGTCATCGAGAGCTGGTATCTGCTGCTACCGATGATCGGCCTCGCTGCCAGCCTGTTCCTCTCGGCTCTCGGCCTGTCCAGCATCTCGTCCGTCGTCTCGCCCTACGCGGTGTCGCGCCCCGGTGACAGCCCGTTCCAGCAGCCGCAGCGATCTGCGTCGCGCGGCTCCTTCGGCCCCGCCGCAGCATTCATCGGGTCCCTGATCGTCAGCGCCCCGACCCTGTGGCTCTTCGTGATGACGATCATCACCGACGGTGTGTACAACCCGATGACCTTCTGGGTCGGTGTGTGCACCGGCGTCGTCATCCTCGCGCTCGGTGCGTTCGTGGGGGGACGGATCTATGACCGAGGCGGCGCGCGGCTGATGGAGTTCGTGGAGACCGCGTGAGTGTGCACGATGACGCCCCGCAGCGGGCTCAGGACGGTTAGACTCGCCGCTATGAGTACTCCGCTGGACAGCCCCGATCAGGGCGGCGTGGCAACGCTTGATCGCGAACTGGAAGAACTTCTCAACGAAGAGAACCTCGAGCCGGGCGACCACGAACGCTTCTCGCACTACGTGAAAAAGGACAAGATCCTCGAGTCGGCGATCTCCGGAAAGCCCGTGCGCGCATTGTGCGGCAAGAAATGGACTCCGGGCCGTGACCCGGAGAAGTTCCCGATCTGCCCCACGTGCAAGGAGATCTACGAGTCGATGGTCAGCTGACCTCGATCTGAGACTCGGGCTTCGACTTACTCCGCATCGACGAACACCGTCGGGATCGCAGGGTCGGATTTGCTCAGCGCGAGCGCGCGAACCGGCATCTCCTCGCGCACGCGAAGATGGTGCGCGCGTGCGGATGCTGTGCCTGCCGCGCCTTCGTGAGAGTCGTCGATCTCGCCTCCATCGACGAGCGTCACCTGCAGCGAGCGGGAATCCGGATGCTCCGCCGCGGTGCTGACCGCTTCGAATCCATCGGAGACCACAACGGTCTCCGAGACGGCGACGCCGTCTCGGAGCGTGCGGAAGGCGGCTTTGCGCCCACCCTTTGATGCCTTGTCCGTCGAGGCCTTGGCGACGCCGACCCATGACCCTGACGGGTCCTGTCGGGCGACGAGCTTGTAGACCATGCCCGCGGTCGGGTAGCCGGACCCGGTGACCACAGACGTGCCGACGCCGTAGAAGTCGACCGGTGACGCAGCCAGAGCTGCGATGGCGTATTCGTCGAGGTCGCTCGTCACGGTGATCTTGGTGTCAGCGGCTCCCAGCTCGTCCAGCTGGGTGCGCACGGCGGCCGCTACCGTCGGGAGGTCACCGGAATCGAGGCGCACGCCGCCGAGTCCGGTGCCGGCGACTCGGATGGCCGTCTCGACCCCTGCGCGGATGTCGTACGTGTCGACGAGCAGGGTGGTGTTCGTTCCGAGGCTCTCGATCTGTGCGCGGAAGGCGTCCTCCTCGGTGTCGTGCAGGAGCGTCCACGAATGCGCAGCCGTGCCCATGGTCGGGATGCCCCACTGCCGCCCGGCCTCGAGGTTGCTCGTCGAGGCGAACCCTGCGATGAAGGCCGCACGGGCCGCGGCGACCGCAGACCTCTCGGCGGCTCGTCGCGAGCCCATCTCCGCGAGCGGGCGTTCGCCCGCCGCGATGCTCATCCGCGAGGCCGCGGTCGCCACGGCCGAATCGTGGTTGAGCACGCTCAACGCGAGAGTCTCCAGAACCACGGCATCTGCGAAGGTGCCTTCGACCGTGAGGATGGGGGAGCCGGGGAAGTACAGTTCCCCCTCGCGGTAGCCGTGCACCGATCCGGTGAACCGGTAGTTCTCGAGGTACTTCAGCGTTTCGGCATCCACGACACCGTCGTCGTGCAGGAATCGAAGCTCGTCGTCCCCGAAGCGAAAATCGCGAAGCAGTGTGAGCAGGCGTCCTGTGCCGGCGACGACGCCGAAACGGCGGCCGCCAGAGAGGCGCCTGGAGAACAGCTCGAACACGCTGGGACGCGCCGCGGTGCCATCGCGCAGAGCCGCTCCCAGCATCGTGAGTTCGTATCGATCTGTGAGCAGCGCCGTCGACGAGGTCATGCGCTCAGTTTAGTGAGCGCGGCGGATGTATCGGCTCGCGGGGGAGGTCACGGAGCCCGTCGCCAGTACTGAGCGAGCGGCAGCGAGTCGAAGTGAAGGGTAGGCTCGATAGTCATGAATGACGCGCCGATCGGAATCTTCGACTCCGGTGTCGGCGGGCTCACGGTGGCTCGCGCGATCCGTGCTCAGCTGCCGAGGGAGTCGTTCGTCTACATCGGCGACACCGCCCATTCGCCGTACGGTCCCAAGCCCATCGCCGATGTGCGCCGCTACTCCCTTGAAGTGCTCGACACTCTCGTCGACCAGGGCGTCAAGATGCTCGTGATCGCCTGCAACACGGCATCCGCTGCGATGCTCCGCGACGCGAGAGAACGATACGACGTCCCCGTGATCGAAGTGATCGGCCCGGCTGTTCGCCGGGCCGTGTCGACCACGCGCAACAACCGGATCGGCGTGATCGGCACGGTCGGCACGATCGGCTCCCGCGCTTATCAGGACATGCTCGAAGTCAACGAGCGTCTTTCTGTCTTCACGGCCGCATGCCCGCGTTTCGTCGAGTTCGTCGAAGCCGGCATCACCGGCACCGAAGAGGTGCTGGCCGTGGCGGAGGAGTACCTCGCCCCGCTCCGCGAAGCGGAAGTCGACACCCTGGTGCTCGGATGCACGCACTATCCGTTCCTCCGCGGCGCGATCAGCTACGTGATGGGCGACGGCGTCGCCCTCGTCTCGAGCGACGATGAGACGGCGGGCGATGTGTACCGTCAGCTCGTGCGCGGCGATCTGCTCGCCCCGGCGGATGCCGTCGCCACTGCCGTGTACGAGGCCACGGGCGAATCCACCGAGGAGTTCACCGCGCTCGCCAACCGGCTCATGGGCCGCGAGGTGCGCGACGTGCAACATATTCAGACGGGCGTCATCACGCTCCCCGACCTCTCCGAGCTGGCTGAGGCCGGTACATCCAACCCAGAAGGAACCTCATGACTGACATCGTCCGCGTCGACGGCCGCTCGACCGACCAGCTCCGCGAGATCACGATCGAGCGGGGATGGAGCGCGAATGCCGAAGGCTCCGCGTTGATCAGCTTCGGAGGCACGAAGGTGCTGTGCACGGCATCCTTCACCAATGGCGTGCCGCGCTGGCTCACTGGCAAGGGCAAGGGCTGGGTGACCGCCGAGTACGCGATGCTGCCGCGCGCGACGAACAGCCGCAACGACCGCGAGAGCGTCAAGGGCCGCATCGGCGGGCGTACGCACGAGATCTCGCGTCTGATCGGCCGCGCGCTCCGCGCCGTCGTCGACACCAAGGCCCTCGGCGAGAACACCATCGTGATCGACTGCGATGTGCTCCAGGCCGATGGTGGCACTCGCACGGCCGCGATCACGGGCGCATACGTCGCACTCGCGGACGCGATCGAATGGGGGCGCGAGAAGAAGTTCATCGGCAAGAACGCGACGCCGCTGCTCGACTCGGTCTCTGCGATCTCGGTCGGGATCATCGACGGCACACCCATGCTCGATCTGCCATACGTCGAAGACGTTCGTGCCGAGACCGACATGAACATCGTCGTCACCGGTCGGGGGCTGTTCGTCGAAGTGCAGGGCACGGCCGAGGGGGCGCCGTTCGACAAGCGTGAGCTCGATGCGCTGCTGGAGCTCGGCCTTGCCGGCTGCGAGACCCTGAAGGGGCATCAGCTGAAGGCTCTGGCAGGCGAGTGATGGTGCAGGTCGTCCTCGCCACGCACAACCCGCACAAGATCGCGGAGTTCCAGCAGATCGTCGCGCTGACCCGCCCCGACCTGGAGGTCGTCGGGTATGACGGCCCCGAACCGGTCGAAGACGGAGTCACGTTCGCAGAGAACGCTCTGATCAAGGCTCGCGCGGCCGCGGCGCACACCGGACTCGCCGCCATGGCCGATGACTCGGGCATCTGCGTCGATGTGCTCGGCGGGTCGCCCGGCATCTTCTCCGCCTACTGGGCGGGACAGAAGAAGGACGCGCAGGCGAATCTCGACCTGCTTCTCGACCAGCTCGCCGACATCGCCGATCCGCACCGCACTGCGCAGTTCGTGTCGACGATCGCTCTGGTCACCCCGGAGGGTGTGGAGCACACGGTCGCCGGCGTGTGGCCCGGACGTCTTGCCCGCGCGGCCGCGGGTTCCGGCGGCTTCGGCTATGACCCGATCTTCATCCCTGACGGTCAGCCGGCGGGCGAAGACCGCACCACCGGCGAGTTCACCGCCGAGGAGAAGCAGTCGCAGTCGCACCGTGCCCGCGCGTTCCAGGCTTTGATCCCGCTGCTCCAGACGTTGTGACGCGCATTTCGGCGGGCCGCGCCTACTGAGAATCGTTACGCTTCCCGACTAGGCGAAAAGGGCGCTCCCCGCCGGCTTCCAGCCGTAGCCTGGATGCATGCACGATCACGCGCCGGCGGCACACGGGGGAGGAATCCGCGGTTCCAGCAACCGCCGATTGCTGACCATCTCGCTGTGTCTGACCGCGACGGTGATGATCGTGCAGGTCGTGGGAGCGATCCTCACCGGCTCGCTCGCGCTGCTGGCGGATGCCGCCCACATGTTCACGGATGCCTCGGCGCTGGTCGTCGCTCTGATCGCGAGCGCCGTCGCCGCACGTCCCGCGGATGACAGGCGCACCTTCGGTTATCAGCGAGCCGAGGTGTTCGGCGCACTCATCAACGCCATCATCCTCATCGTGCTCTCGGTGATGGTCGGCATCGAAGGCGTCAGGCGTCTGCTGGAGCCCGCAGAGACCGAGGTCGCAGGACCGCTCATGCTCGTCGTCGCGGTGATCGGCCTGATCGCGAACGCTGTCGCGATGTGGCTGCTGAGCGCGGCGCAGAAGACGAGCATCAACGTGCGCGGCGCCTACCTCGAGGTGCTCGGCGACATGATCGGCTCGGTGGCTGTGATCGTCGCCGCTCTCATCATCGTCACCACCGGATGGATGCCCGCAGATGCGATCGCGTCGCTGCTCATCGCCGGCATGATCATCCCTCGTGCGATCTCGCTCCTGCGAGAGGTGTTCTCGGTGCTCGCCGAATCTGCGCCGAAGAACACGCACGTCAGCGAGATCCGCAATCATCTCCTCGCGTTCGACGGCGTGAAGAGCGTGCACGATGTGCACGTCTGGCAGCTCACGCGCGGTGCGCCGGTCTTCACCGCGCACGTCAAGGTCGATCCGGCGCTGCTGGCGGCCGGCCGGTCGGATCTGCTCCTCGAAGAGCTGCAGGGCTGCCTCACAGACCACTTCGATGTCGCGCACTCGACGTTCCAGATCGAATCCGCGGCTGCCGGGGAATGCGAAGACGCCCACGCCTGAAAAGGCCGATCAGGGCTCGACGACGATCTCTTCGGATGTCTTGTCGGGGCGCAACCCGCGCCAGCGGGCATGACGCAGGATGCCGTCGGGCGTCCAGTTCGCGAATTCGACCTCTCCGACCAGGACCGGCTCGACCCACAGCGCGTCTCGTGCGTCGGCCGCCGGAACGCCGGCGACCTCAGCGGCCTTCGTACGCAGCGGCTCGAGCCGCGCCGAAAGATCGCGGAGCGTCCGCTCGGAGAAGCCGCTGCCCACACGACCGACATAGCGCAAGGCCCCGGCTTCGGCATCCGGAATTCCGAGCAGAAGCGAGCCGATGCCACCCTCGCGATCTCCCTTCCCCGGTCGGATGCCGACGATCACGGCCTCCTGCGTACGCGTGTGCTTGAGCTTCAACCAGGAACCGGAGCGGACGCCGGGGCGGTAAGCCGAGCCGGATTCCTTGGCGACCACGCCTTCGAGCGCGAACGCACGACTGGTCTCGAGCGCGGCATCGAGATCCTCGAAGACCGGCGGAACCACGATCGGCGCATCCGAACCCTCTGCCAGCGTCTCCAGCAGTGCGCGCCTGTCACGAAGCGGAAGTCCGGTGAGATCGTGGCCGTCGAGCCTGAGAAGATCGAAGAGGTAGTAGACGATCGGCGTACGGATCACTTCACGCTCGATCTCGCGAGCCTTCGTCAGGTGCATCCGGTTCTGCAGCCTGCTGAAACTGGGACGCCCTGAGCCGTCCAGAGCCACGATCTCGCCGTCGATCACCGCGTCATCGACCGCGAGATGCGGAGCGCCGTCGGCGGTGAGTTCCGGATACCGCGCCGTGATGTCCGTGCCGCTGC
This sequence comes from Microbacterium sp. TWP3-1-2b2, assembly GCF_049896145.1. NCBI lineage: Bacteria > Bacillati > Actinomycetota > Actinomycetes > Micrococcales > Microbacteriaceae > Microbacterium > Microbacterium sp. TWP3-1-2b2. Next base: position 291,805 of record NZ_JAFCTS010000001.1, read on the forward strand.
GCGCGTGCAGCTGCATACGGCCATCCGCCCAGGTTCCGAGCGCGCGGATGCCGTCCCATTTGATCTCGATCCACGGGTCGCGGAGCGAACGGACCAGGCCCGCCGTCCCCGACTCGGCGAGCATCGGAACGGGCGGGCGCCCGCTGGCAGCCTTCGCGACCGGCGTGCTCTCGAGCGATGGCGCAGGGTGCTGCGTCGGCGACCCGGTGCGGTGCGCAGCATCCTTCGACTCCTTCATCCGGTGCAGCAGCCAGGACGACTTCTCGCCCGACCCCGTGGTGCGGATCAGCGCGAGCCTGGCGCGGCCGAGCGGTCCGGCTCCGGAGAAAGTGCCGATCACCTCGTCGTCGCGCCATTTCTCGAGCTCGACCGTTCCGGCGTCCCAGATCGTCATGGTCCCGGCACCGTACTCGCCCTTCGGGATCTCGCCGTGGAAGGAGAGATACTCCAGCGGATGCGGCTCGGTCATGACGGCGAGATGGTTGCTGTCGGAGGTGTCGGGAACGCCCTTGGGTACCGCCCAGCTGATCAGGACTCCATCGCGTTCGATGCGCAGATCGAAGTGCCGCCTGCGGGCGTGGTGCTCCTGGATGACGAACCGGGGGAGTCCGCTGTCCGCGGACGCCGACGCCGACACGGACTGCGGCATGGGCTCAGGCGTCTTGGTCGCGTTGCGCTTCTCGACATAGGGGTCGAGCAGCCCGGAGTCGGCGGCGGACGCGAACTCCTGCAGGGGGTCCAGCCCTGCCTCGACACGGTCGATGACTTCATCGAAGCGCAGCTGGCGCAAGTCAGGATCATCGAGTTCTTCCCAGGTTCTGGGTGCCGCCACAGTCGGATGCGCTCGTCCGCGCATCGAATACGGCGAGATCGTCGTCTTCTTGCCGTTGTTCTGACTCCAATCGATGAACACCTTGCCGCCGCGAGCCGCCTTGGCCATGGTGCTCGTCGCGATGTCCGGGTGGTCGGTTTCTATCGCGCGCGCGAGCTCGCGGGCGATAGCGGAGGCCTGGTCGCTCGTCTGCGTGCCGTCGAGCCTGCTGTACAGGTGGATGCCCTTGCTGCCGCTCGTCACGGGTGCAGGGTCCAGTCCGATATCGCGGAGGATGTCGCGGGCGAGGCCGGCGATGTGCGCGCACAGTGCGAGATCCGCGCCGGGGCCCGGGTCGAGGTCCAGCACGAGACGGTCTGGATTTCGACGTTCGCCTGACGGGCTGAATCGCCACTGCGGGACGTGCAGCTCGATGCTGGCGACCTGGGCCAGCCACACCAGGGTGGGCAGATCGTCTGCGATGGGGTAGTGCTTCGCCCCTCCGGAATGCTCGATCGGCATGCGGTGCACCCAGTCGGGTGCGCCGGCGTCGAGCTGTTTCGCGAAGAACGCATCGGCGGGAGCATCCGATGTGCCCACGCCCTCCACCCAGCGCTTACGTGTGATCGGCCGACCGGCCAGCAGCGGAAGCATCAGCGGGGCCACCGTCGTGTAGTACGCGATCATCTCGCCCTTGGTGGTGCCAGTCTCGGGGTAGAGCACCTTGTCGAGATTGGTGAGGCGCACACGACGGCCGCCGACGTCGACGACCTGTGCGTTGCTTGGCATGACGAAAGAGTATCCGCAAGCCTCTGGCATCAGGCCCCTCGCGCGGTGTGTACTGGTCTCATGAGGTCGATCTGGAAGGGCGCCCTGACGTTCGGGCTCGTGAACGTCCCGGTGAAGGTGTACTCCGCCACCGAAGATCATGACGTCTCGCTGCATCAGGTGCACGATGAGGACGGCGGACGCATCCGCTACAAGCGCACGTGCGAGGTGTGCGGCGAAGTCGTCGCCTACCAGAACATCGACAGGGCCTTCGAGGACGACGGACAGATGGTGGTCCTCACGAAGGAGGACCTCGATGCCCTGCCGGCGGAGCGCAGCCGCGAGATCGACGTGGTCGAGTTCGTCCCGAGCGAGCAGGTCGACCTGCTCACGCTCGACAAGGCGTACTACCTCGAGCCTGATTCCAAGTCGCCCAAGGCATACGTCCTGCTGCGACGGACGCTCGAGCAGACCGACCGCACGGCGATCGTGAGATTCACGCTCCGTCAGAAGACCAGGCTCGCGGCGCTGCGGGTGCGCGACGATGTGCTCGTCCTGCAGACGCTGCTGTGGGCCGACGAGGTGCGCGCTGCGCAGTTCCCGGCGCTCGATGAGAAGGTGACGATCTCCAAGAAGGAGCTCGAGCTCTCGGCGAGCCTCGTGAAGAGCTACTCCAGCGACTTCGATCCTGAGTCGTTCGTCGACGAGTACCAGAAGGAGCTTCGCACCCTGATCGACGCGAAGATCGAGGCCGGCGAGACGTTCGACGTCAAGGAGACCTTCGCCGATGAGGGCGAGGACGAGAAGGGCGGCGAGGTCATCGACCTCATGGAGGCGCTCAAGGCCAGCGTCGAGCGTTCACGGTCGAAGAAGCGCGACGCCGGCTGAGCCCGATGCGCGGCCTCGGCGCCGGAGAGCGACCTCAGTGCTTTCCGTCGCCGTCCAGATCAGGAGCGCGGTCGAAGACGTTGGGGTCGAGCGTGAGTTCCTCGGCCTCGGCGGCATCGACCTCAGGGTCAGCGCCGGCTGCGAGTTCCTTCTTCACCTTGTGGCGCTCTGAGAAATAGTGCCAGAGCGTGACGATCGCGGTGCCGCCGACGGCGATCAGCAGGATGATGTCGATGTACTCGGTGACCAGGTGGGCGATCCAGGGGATGTAAGCGATGAGGTAGCCCAGCATCGTCAGCCCGAAGCCCCACAGGAGAGCGCCGATGAGGTTGTAGAGGCTGTACTTCCTCCACGGCATGTGACCGACACCGGCAGCGACGGGTGCGAAGGTGCGCACGATCGGCACGAAGCGCGCCAGGATCACAGTGAGTCCGCCGTAGCGTTCGAAGAACGCGTTCGTGCGCTCGACGTTCTTCCGGCTGAACAAGCCCGATTCCTTGCGTTCGAACACCGCAGGGCCGCCCTTGTGGCCAATGAGGTACCCGACTTCGCCGCCTACGAACGCGGCAAGCGCGATGAGCAGCGCGACCAGCCAGATGTTGAGGCCGAACACGTTGTTCGTGTGGGTCAGGAGCCCCGCGATCACGAGCAGCGTGTCGCCGGGCAGCAGGAACCCGACCAGCAGGCCGGTCTCGGCGAACACGATGAAGCAGACCACCAGCAGTGCCCATGGCCCGGCCGCGCCGATGATCAGTTCTGGATCGAGCCAGGGGATGAGTGCGATGTGATGCATGGTGTCCCGTCGAGCAGGTCGTTCAGCGGTCAGTCGGAATTTCTGTGCGGAAGGTGGGACTTGAACCCACACGCCCTAGGGCACAGGAACCTAAATCCTGCGTGTCTGCCAATTTCACCACTCCCGCGCGCTTCCCTCAGTCTAGAGGCGCGCCCCTGTGCGGAAAAGATGGCGAACCCGCACGCCCGGTTACGGAAACCCCGAAAGCGTCCGGCGCCGCTCGGAACAAATTGATTGACATATTCAATTATTGATGATGGAATCTGCGTAACCCCGGAATCGAGCCGAACTCAGTGATGAGCAATAGGCCACAGTTTTCGGTTTGGTCGTGCATATATCTGCTGTGCAAATGTTCCGCATCCGACGTCACCGACGACAGAAAGAGCCCGATGATGCGCAAAACCCGTTACCTTGTCTCCCTGGCGATACTGAGCCTCGCGCTCGCCGCGTGCAGCGGCAGCCCCAACGCCCGTCCCGCCGATGACGACGATGCCGAGGCGCCGGCCGAACTCGTCTTCGCCGTCGTTCCCACCGACGACAGCAAGGCGCTTGAAGCCTCGTTCGAGCCGCTGGTCGCCGCGATCGAGGCGGAGACCGGAATCCCCACCCGCATCGAGGCCGTCAGCAGCAACGCCGGCGTCATCGAGGCGCAGGCCGCCGAGCGCGTCGATGTCGCCGTCTACGGGGCGTTCTCCTACTACCTGGCCAAAGATGTCGCCGACGTCACCCCTGTCGCGATGGACCAGCTCACGCCTGAGCAGGGCTCTGGCGCCGTGAACTCGTTCGGCGTCGTCGCCGCCGGATCTGACATCACCTCGATCGAGGATGTGGCCGGCCGCACGGTGTGCTTCACCGATCCGGCCTCCACGACCGGTTACCTTGCGGCGGCGGCGGGGCTGCTCGACGCAGGCATCGATCCGGAGACCGACATCACCCCGATCTTCGCCGGCAAGCACGACGTCGCCGTCACGCAGATGCTCGCAGGCGACTGCGAGGTCGCCTTCGTGGCCAGCACTTTCGTCACTGATCTGCTTCCCGCACGCGGCATAATCGCGGAAGGCGACACCGAGACCGTGTGGACGTCGCCGGACATCCCGGGCACGCCGCTGGTGATCGGGAACTGGCTGAGCGATGACCTCACGCAGCAGATCGTCGATGCGGTGCTGAAGTACGACGCCGTCACCGCCGCTGAGGCCGGGCTGTGCGATGACGCCCAGCGTGAGGCCCCTGCACCGTGGGGAGACGACTACGCAGGCACGATGGCGTGCGAGTGGGGAGGCACTGGCGCGTTCGCGTTCGAGCCGGCGACCGACGGCGACTACGACACCATCGCGGAGATCTGCGAATCCACCCAGGCGGAAGTCTGCCGGCAGGAATGACGAAGGGCGACGCAATCGTGCTGACCACTGAATCCGAGGCGCAGATGACGAGTTCTGTCGCTGCTGGTCCCAGCCTGCTCATTCGAGATCTCGAGAAGAGTTTCGGCGCCAAGACGGTGCTGAAGGGGATCGATCTGGAGGTCTCACCCGGGCAGTTCGTCGCCCTCGTCGGCCCTTCGGGTGCGGGCAAATCCACCCTGCTGCGACTGATCAACGGCAGCCACCGGCCCACAGGCGGTTCTGTGAAGGTGCTCGGGATCGATCCGGCCTCCTGCGGTCGTCGTGACCTGCAGCGACTGCGTGCCCGAGTCGGTTTCGTCTTCCAGCAGTTCGGCCTGGTCGGGCGCCTCACGGCGCTGGAGAACGTGCTGATGGGAGCGCTCGGAACGCTGCGGATGCCGCGGTACGGAGCGGCGAGCTATCCGCGTGCCCTGCGTGAACGCGCGGCGACACAGCTGGAGCGGGTCGGTCTGGTCGAGCAGCGCTTCCAACGATGCGACACGCTTTCGGGCGGACAGCAGCAGCGCGTCGCCATCGCACGAAGTCTGATGCAGGAGGCCGAGATCGTCCTGGCTGACGAGCCGGTCGCCTCGCTGGATCCGACGGCGAGCGTGTCGGTGCTGGCGATGCTGCGCAAGCTCAGTGCCGAGGACGGCTTCACCGTGATCTGCTCGCTTCACCAGGTCGACCTCGCGTTGCAGGTGAGCGATCGGATCGTCGCCGTCCGTGACGGCGGGATCGTCCTGGATGCCGCGACGAGCGACACCACCGAGGAACAACTCAGGGCTGTCTATCGGACGGTGGAGGCATCCGGCGCATGACGCAGACACTCGAGCGGCCTCCCCGCGTCCGCCGTCCGGCCGGCGATGCGACGCGATCGGGCGCGCATGCCAGCACGTGGGCGATTCCGCTCGCGTACCTCGCCGTCACCGTCTTCGGGGTGTGGTGGATAGACATCCGCCCCGAGGCGCTCGCGTCCGGCTTCGGCGACATCGCCCGCCTGCTCGAGCGGATGCTGCCACCCGAGACCGGCAGCGTGCCTGGTCTGCTCTCGAGCGCGCTCGAAACGCTGTGGATCGCCATCGCGGGCACCGGCGTCGCAACAGTCATCTCGGTGTTCCTCGCGGCGGCCGCGGCGCGCACGTTCACCGGGCCGCGCGTCGTGCAGTGGGGCGCCCGGCTCATCATCGTCATGACGCGCGCCGTGCCGTCACTCGTGTTCGCGCTCATCTTCGTGCGGATCTTCGGTCCCGGACCGCTTGCCGGCGGCCTCGCGATCGCCGTGCATTCGGTCGGCATGATCGGCAAGATGATGGCCGACGTCTTCGAGGAGCAGGACCCTGCGCCGCGGGACGCTGTCGCCGCCGTCGGCGCAGGAAGAGTGCAGAACTTCGTCGCGACGACCTTCAGCCGTGCACTGCCGTCGATCACCTCGCTCGTGCTCTACCGTCTCGACATCAACATCCGTGCGTCCGCCGTGCTCGGCGTCGTCGGCGCGGGTGGCATCGGCGTCGCGCTGCAGACCGCCATCGGGTCGTTGAACTACCCACGCGCTGCCGGGATCATCCTCGTGATCGTGGGGATGCTGCTCGTTCTGGAGATCGTGTCGTATGCGGTGCAGCGCGCGGTGGCAGAACACGCCGACACCGGCACGGCCGCCGAGCTCTACGGCCGAAGAGGCGATATCGCTGCCATCGGCTGGAACCGCGGGAGGACGTTGCGCTTCATCGGCGCAGTCATCGCCGTCGTCTTGTTCATCTACTCGCTCACGCAGCTCGGGTTCAATCCTGCGCGACTCACGCGCGCGGGGGAGAACACCGTCGCGCTTCTGTCGGGGTTCGTGCCGCCCATCATCACGATGGATGTGCTCACCGGAGTGTTCGAAAGCGTCATCATGGCACTCACCGCCACCACATTCGGGGTGGTGTTCGGCCTCCTGATCGCGGTGCTCTCGACGAATCTGCTCATTCGGTTCACGCCGTTGTCGCTGCTGCTGCGCGGAATCATCGTGCTGGTGCGAGGCGTTCCCGACATCATCTATGCGCTCGTGTTCGTCGCCGCGCTCGGCCTGGGGCCGTTCGCCGGGTTCCTGGCACTGGCGATCTCGTGCACCGCTCTTGCGGCGAAGTTCTTCACCGACGCGTTGCAGAAGGTCGACCCCGCGCCGCTTCGGGCACTCGAGGCCACCGGGGCGAACCGGCTGCAGGTGTTCGTCAGCGGCGTGTGGCCGCAGTTCGTGCCGAGCTTCATCGGAAACAGTCTGTTCACTTCAGACCTCGCGCTGCGCGAGTCGGCGGTGTTGGGCATCGTCGGGGCAGGGGGAATCGGATTCCTTCTCGATGAATCGGTCGCCTCCCTCGACTACCAGACGACGGCAGGGATCCTCGTCTGCCTGGTGGCGGTGGTCGTGGCGCTCGAATCGGTTGCGCGGTGGGCGCGGAAGAAGGTGATCTGACGTGGGTGGATGTCCATTCGGGTACGGCGCCGGGGGCGTCACCGGGGCCGAGGCGGATGCTCGAACGCGCGAGGAGCGCGGATCGGAGTGGGCCCCTGCGCTCGAGGAGGAGTTCGGCAGCGCGCACGCCGACTACGCGAAGCTGCGCGCAGACAATCCTTTCCCGTGGAGCGAGGAGTTCGGTGGGTTCTGGTCGGCCACGACATACGACGACATCGTGCGCGTCGCCCAGGATGACGAACTGTTCGTCACCTCAGTGCAGAACGTCGTCCCTCACGTCCCGCGCAGTTCGCGTCGCCCTCCGCTGCATTTCGACCCACCAGAGCACACCGCCTACCGGGACGCGATCGACCCTGTGCTGCGTCGCAGCGTCGTGCGGGAGCACGAGACGGCTTTCCGGGCGAGCGCAGCGGAGCTCGTCGACGGTCTGTTGCGCAGCAGCGCGCCTGACGCGGTCCGCGACTATGCGGCGCCCTACGTCATGGACTGCTTCGCGGCATTCCTGAGCGTGCCCCCCACCCTGACGCGACGGATCCGTGAGGTCGGTGTGCGGTATGCGTTCGCGATCCAGGACATGGACGACGCGGTCATCGCCGAATGCAGCGCGGAACTGTACGCGATCGCGGAGGGCGTGTACGACGACCGGATCGCGCAGCGCCCTGACCCTCGCCGCGACCTGGTGGCGAGTCTCGACGCTGCCGCGCAGGACCCGGCGAACCACATCACGAGGAAGACCGCGGTCGCCACCGTGCGGCAGATGATCGTCGCAGGGATGGGCGCTCCGCAGGCCGCGCTCGGCAGCTGTCTGGTGCACCTCGCTCAGGACCAGGATCTGCAGCGGCATCTGCGACGTCATCCCGATGACCTTCCCGCTGCGATCGAGGAGTTCCTGCGGCTGCACGCCCCGTATCGGGTGTTCGCGCGCACCCCCGTGCGCGACACGACGGTGCACGGGCGCCTCGTGCGCGAGGGGGAGCCGATCGCGCTGCTGTTCCCCTCCGCCAATCGCGACGGGGACGTGTTCGACGACCCGGACGACTTCGTCCTGCGCCGCCCGGGCAACTCGCATCTCGCCTTCGGCCGTGGTGCGCACAGATGCCCGGCAGCGACCATGGGCCGCCTCGAGCTGCTGTTGGCACTGCAGATGATCCTGGAGCGCACCGAGCGGTTCGAGCTGGCGGGCGAGGTGACGATGATGAATTGGCTCGAGTACGGACCGCGCTCCGCACCGCTGGCCCTGCGCGCGGCGCGCTGACCGGAGCGGAGCGGCCACGTGACAGAATCGGCTCATGTCGCAGCCAGAGACAGTCCTGCCGCGCGTCCAGCGCGGGGCGCACTCGCAGCAGCTGCTGTCGGTGCTGTTGGGCGACTACTGGTTCGCGCGGGCCGAACCGGTTCCGTCCGCAGCCCTCGTCGACCTGCTCGGCCTCTTCGATGTGAGTGCAGCCGGTGCCAGGGGCGCGATTCAGAGACTCGCGCAGCGGGGATTCCTCGTGGGAGCAAAGACCGGGCGTCATACCGAGTACGCGGTGGCACCCATGACGAGGGAGATCATCGACTCGCACGTGCGTGTGCTCTTCCTGAGTCACCGCGCACCGCAGTGGGACGGGACGTGGACCGTGGTCGCGTACTCCGTGCCGGAGAACGCCGCCGGTACGCGACGCGCACTGCGCGACCAGCTCAGGCAGCTGCGCTTCGGCGCGCTGTACGACGCGCTATGGCTTCGGCCGGGGGACGCGTCGGAATCGATCGAGAAGATGCTCGCGAAGATGCCTGCATCCCTGCATCCGGAGCAGTTGACCGTGTTCGCCGACGCTCGGCTTCCTCGTGGTGCCGATCAGGAGGCGGTCGCGGGAGCATTCCAACTGCACGCGCAGGCGGCGGGCTACCAGCGGTTCCTCGACCGTTGGGAGTCCGTGGCTCAACGCCTCGAGAGCGAGGGGCCGGAGGCCGTTCTGGACGTCGTGTCCGACTCTGCGGGGCTGCCGGCCGACGAGGCCCTCCGCGTTCGCACGTCGATCATGGCGGACTGGCGTACGCTCCGACGCAGCGACCCGCAGCTGCCGGACGAACTGCTGGGACCGGACTATCCACTGCATCGCGCCGTCGCCGTGTGCGCAGCCGTCTATGACGTCCTCGGCCCGGCAGCCGAATCCGCGGTCCGACGTGTTCTTCGTCCATACCGTGACGATCTCGCCGGCCACGTCACCCATCACACCTTCGCTGCAGCGACGTCGCTGCTGACCGAGGGCTGAACTCTCAACGCGAACTCGGGCGCTCCGCCCGGCAAAGGACATCTCCATGCCTTCATCGATCCTCCCGCGCGCCGCCGCCTGCATCGTCGCCGCTGCCGCACTCGCCCTCACACCCCTGACCGCCCACGCCACCGCGCCCGTCGCGACGACCCCGACCGCTGTCTCGCCGATTTCCGGCGCGGACCAGTACGGCGAAGTGCGGGGATCCTTGACCACTGGCAGCCGATACGTGCTGTTGACGCCCGCCACATGGAACGGCACGCTGCTCGTGTGGAGCCCCGGCTACTCGGGAAGCGCCGGAGGCGAGGCTGCCGCCGGACCGGATGCCGAAGTGATCTCCTGGCTGCTCGACGAGGGCTACGCGCTCGCCGGGTCCAAGCCGGCCACCGCCGGATGGAGCGTGCAGGACCTGCTGGCCGAGCAGCCGCAGCTCGCCGAGGTCGCTGCGGCCTCGCTGGGTACTCCCACGCATGTCGTGGCCTGGGGGTCGTCGATGGGCGGGCTCACGTCCGTGAGCCTGTTGGAGAACAACCCATCGGTGTTCGACGCGGCGCTGCCGTTGTGCGGATCGGTCGCGGGCGCGATCCCGATGCTCAACCAGTCACTCGACGGCGCGTTCGCCTTGCGGATGCTGTTGGCGCCTGGCGATGATCGACTGGAACTCGTGGATGTGCAGAACGAGCCGCAACGACAGGCGGCGTTCCGAGAAATCCTGGATGCGGCGCAGGCAACCCCTCAGGGACGTGCTCGCATCGCACTGGCCGCGAGTCTCGCGCAGATCCCGCCGTGGACGCAGCAGGGGACTCTCGAGCCTGGCCGCGGCGACACCGCGGCGCAGCAGGAGCAGTTGTACCGCGCGTTCATGTTCGGCGTGATCTCCCCACGTGAGCCGCTGGAGACCCGCGCGGGCGGCAACTTCTCGTGGAACATCGGCGTCGACTACTCGGCGTCCCTGCGCAGATCCGGCAACGCGCAGTTGGTCCGGTCGCTGTACGCCGAAGCAGGACTCGAGGTGAAGAGCGATCTGGGCGTGCTCGCCTCCGCAGATCGCATCTCTGCTGATCCGTCGGCGGTCGCGTACATGCAGGACAACGCGACGCCGACCGGTCGGATCTCAGGGCCCGTGCTGTCGTTGCACGAGACGGGCGACACCGCGCCGACCGTCGCCCAGGCTGAGACCTACGCCGAGAGAGTGCGGCACGCGGGCGCAGGGGCGCAACTCAGGCAGGCATTCGTCGACCGGCCCGGTCACTGCGCGTACTCGGAAGCCGAACTCGCCGCCGTCGTCGATGCGTTGCAGCAGCGGCTTGACACCGGACGGTGGGCGAACGTCGCCACGCCGAGGGCTCTCAACGCTCGCGCCGACCAGATCGCAGCCGAGAGCGGCCTTGATCGCGGAGAGGGGACGTTCGCGCAGCACCGCCCCGACGCGATGCTCCGTCCCGAGCGCGAAGCTGACTGATTCTCGACACCGTCGCCGGCCAGGGAGGGTCCGCACTGCTCGGCTGTGGATAACTTCTGCGGCCGGCGGCGGATTGTTGCGAGGATGCCGGTGTGAGCCAGACCTCCCTCGTCGTCGCCGAGCGTGTGCGTCGGCGTCTGCGCGCTGAGCGGACTGATCCTTCACTCGCGCCGGAGGAGGCCAGACGCATCGCGCAGGCCGAGGTGCGACGGCACAACGATCTGGCCTTGTCGCGAGGCGAAGCGACGATCGACGATGAGACCGCCTGCGTGCGGGACGTGCTGGCATCGGTCAGCGGTTTCGGGCCCCTTCAACCGCTCCTCGATGATCCCGACATCGAGGAGATCTGGTTGAACGGGCCCGACCGCACTTTGTCAAGTTCCACATTTCAAGTTGCGAACACCAGGTCATCTGCATGACACGGCTCAGCCTGGCCTTGCGAGCGCGCTAGGGTCAGCTCATGGATGAAGTTGCCCGCTTTGGGACCGCCTCTGTCGCTCAGGTTGCTCACCTTTTGTCTCGCGAGGAAGAGCAAGTGCTAGCCGAGGCGCTTCGCCTGACAGGTGAAGGATCAGCCGTGCGGGGCTGGCTCACCGCCGAAGCTGTAGCTGCATTGGTGAACGGGGTTGAGCGGAAGCGTCCTCTCGCGGAGGCCGATCCGTTCATAATCAAGGCCTTCGGTCAGGCCCAGGAGAGGTCTAAACCCGAGTGGACCTCGATGACGATCCCGGTCTTGAAGAACCGGTTGCTTCAGGTCTCATCGCAGACATTTCGAGAGATGGACTACGGCTCGCCGAACATTTGGCACTTTGTGACGCTATTTCCGCACCTCCTCAGGACCGACGGGGTTCGACCCGGCGAACGTGTTCATCTTGTGGATCCCAGCATCGTCGAGCCCAGTTCAACAGATGAGTCAGCGGCACTTGACCCAGTCGGTAGGGGGCGTATACGAGTTGATCTCTGGCGAGCTGTCTTTGACTACAGTTCAGGCAAGGAATATGTCTGGGACGACACAGTCGGGCGTGCCCGCCTGCGAGCGCCGGAAGATGTAGCGCGCCCAATCATTCCGACACTCGGAGAAGAAGACCTGCGCGGTCTTCGTGATGAGTTCGTCCAGACACAGGACGCGATCTCAGAGCACGATTCCAATCGTTTGAATGATTGGGTAGAAGGCGCGGGCGCAACCGCCGCTCTCCCGAGATTCTATCGGGGGCTATGGAACGCCCATCTGAAAAGTCATGCCGCAGACAGGCTGCGCGCATTTTTTGTGTCAGAAGGTCTCGCCGTACCTGTTGACATGCTGGAGAGGGTCGCCGACGCGGTCCAACCAGAATCCGACGTCGAGCGTGCTCGACGAGCCGCGCACCGCTATGTTGACGCGATGACGGGAGAAGAACTGGCTCGTCTGTCAATCGAGATTGCCGTTGTCATGAGGGTCCCGCTGCGCGACGAGGCTCCGAAATGACTGAACAGGACGGAATCTGTATCGTCTGCCCGCCTGCGGGAGGCAACCCGACCGACAGGATCACGCCGGAGCAGCAACGCTGGGTTGATGACGTTCGTAAGAGCGCGAATGACCGCGACCTTGAAGTGAAGATCTTCCGCACCGTCGTGCGTCGGTCGAATGTGAAGGGGCAAAAGGAACGAAGATTCAACCTTCTCGACCCATGGGAGGCAGATCGGCTGTACCGTCTCGTGCATCGCGGCTTTGACGCCGTATTCCAAGCGGGCTCCGCACGAGTGCTGCTGAACCCGATTAAGGCTCTGGAGACATCCAACTCGGTCCCGCTGTCCCAGGTGGTCAGGCACAAGTCCTTCTTTGCACAGCTCGATGGAATCACGCCTGCGGCGGACACCTTTGCAGCGTTCGATGCATGGTCGGAAGTCGCTCACTGCGATTCACACCGTGATTGTCGCGTGCTCCCTCTACACATGTTCTCGCCTAGACGGGACTGGGAAGCCCTGACGACAACAGCCGAACGGAAGCTTTTTGAGCGTGCTCACGGCATTCCTACTCGTCTCGTGGATGAGAAAGCGCGCAGGTGGAATCAGACCACTGCATGGCACGGGAACGATTCGCTCGCCGTCGCGAAATACGGTCTACCGACCGGCTTTCATTGGGATGTCACTGGGGTACACAACACCTCTCGTCTGTCTTCGCTAACCTCGACCTGGCAGTTCAAGGGGGAGGCGTACCTCAACGTCAGCCCTGACGGATTCATCCGAGCGGGCCAGAGCAAGGGCATCACCGCAATGATGGAAGGCGAAGCGCCGAGGCCCGCACCGTCAGCTCCGAACAAGCCCAGCAAGCGAGAACGTAATCGGGCACGGCGCGAGCGTCAGTTGGCGAAGCGCCACTAGTTGCGGACTCTCAGGCAGAACACGTAGTCTATGTATCGATCCGGTTCGCCTCGGCGAGTTGGAAGGACGGTGGGAGTTGATCCCTTTCACCTGAAGACACCAAAACACAGGGAACGCGAGCAAGCATCGGTCGTTTCGAGCCGTGAATGCAATTCACTCAGGGTCGATGGGACCTCGCGTAAGCGCCATTGCGCCTCTGTTGGTTGTCCGAAATAGGCTCGACCTATTTTTCAAGTGCCCCGGCTTATCGTCCGGGGTACTTTTTTGGGTTGTCGCCATCCGCTGTGTCGGTCCGAACGAACACGAGATATACCGAACAGCATAACGACCTAGTTAGTGAAATCTTCGCGGCAAATATCCCTGTTCAGCGGGTAAATTTGTCTTCACGATGCGATATGATGAATACAGCGCCCTCTCCTGCACCGGCTCGTCCCTGAAACTCGGAGAGGGCGCTTCACTGTTTCCAGAATTAGTCCTGGTTAGCGCGTGTTTCGTCTTTATCTGGAGGCCTTGACAGAGGCCCCTGGAGCGGCTTACAGTCGTCCGTGACGAGCCGTGGCAGTAGCGACCATAGGCGGGGTCCCCAGATGCCGGGTAGTACCAAGACCGGATGCCAGCAGCAGACACCCTAGACGTGCTGGCCGTCGCCGTCGCTCGCGAGGACCGGTCCGGGTCATAACTGGCCGCGTCTCCATTTTGGAGGCGGGCTACTCGTCGTGACCTTCTACTCACTGTCTGAGGGACAAGCGCAGGAACCCGGCATGCGCGCGTCCCGGTGAGTATTACGAACCGAGCACGATTTATGCCCACCTGGAGATCCCTCATGGAAGACATCGATTGGAACGCCGAGTTCGCGGAGCTGGCCGTCTACGCGCTGGAGGCCGAGAAGGCCACTGCCGAGATGATGCAGCGCAAGAACAGCATCGAGCGTGAGCACCGAGAACGTGGACGCAAGCTCAGTGAGCACGAGCGCCTCAGGCAGTTGGCCGTCCGGCTGTGCCGGAGGGCAGGGGCTAAGGGCGTGAACCAGAGCAGCTTCAGTGACCGCACGAAGAACCAGCTCCACAACATCATCCGCGAGGCGCAGGCGGTCGTTTCCAGAAACGCGCGTTAGCGCAAACCGGCGCATAGTCCAGCGGGTACCCGTCGTCTAAAACCGTCGAATGACGAGCGGTCGATATTCTCTGATGTGAAGGACTTTTCCGCCGCACTCGTGCAGCCCCGTCGTCTGGGCAGGCCGTGCGGTGTGTGCGCGCTCAGCTCTCAGCAGCGCACAGCACTGGAAACGGCGCTCGCCGCAGGCACGTCTATTTCTCGAATTTCCCGGCAGCATTGGGCACCAGGGCGAGAGTCCATCACGCACCACCTTCAGAGTGGACATTTGCCGCAGCAGCTCCAGGATCAAGCCGAACGCGCGCAGGGCCTCGACGTGACGACTGTGGTCGCACGGATCTCCGACATCGCCCAGCGAGCCCGCAGCACCGCCCTGGAAGCCGCCGAAGCTGGAGACCGCGCCGGAGTGCTCCGAGCCGGTGACAGCGAACTACGGGCTCTCGCAGTGCTGGCCACCAATGGCGAGACCTCCGAGCTGGAGATCGAGCGGAGACGGTCCTACCAGGACCTCTCCGCCGCCGTCATCCGTGTCTCCCGTCGTGACCCCGAGACAGCCGAGCGCATCGCATCCGAGCTGGACCGGATGAACAGACCGATCCTTGCGGAGGACGTCCGCGACCAAGCCGTTTCGAGAAATGAGATCGCATGAGCCACTCCGAGAAGACCGAACCCGCAGGCGTCGTACGACTTCGAGCAGCCCGAGAGGCCGCAGACAAGCTCAAAGAAGCCGTAGCAGTGGAGATCCCGCCTATGGTGCAGGACGGTGATGTGATTCACGCCGTCAGTACCGGGCTGAACATCCCGCGAACGGCGAGCTTGTGGGGCGGCTTGCCCTCTCTGTCGTTGACGCGCGGCGACAGAGTCGTCGTGACGCAGGCGATGATCGAAGCCGCCATCGACCGCCACGGCAACCCCGGCTGGACGGCGCTCGTGCACGATCCGCAGCGTCAGATAGCCCGCTGGGGCCGAATCCACCTCGCACCCGGCGAGCCGCCCGCCGACATGCAGCCCTGGATCTATGGCGATGCGTCGTGGTCAGAGCAGAGAGAGATCGCGAGGAAGGCCGCTTGGCAGGAGATCGACCCTCAGCGTCGTGCAGCAGCGCTCGAAGAGGTGAAGCGGAAGTTCGGACCCGCGCCGACGACGAGCACCGTGCATGCCGTGTACAAGGGCGATGCGATGTATGACGCGCAACAGGCGCGGATCGCAGAGAGCGCAGCGACCGGCACGCCGAATCTCGGGGCGAGTCGATGAGTGGACCGGCTTGGAGGAACACCAATCGTTCGACGCACCGCGCCGTGCGCGATCTCGCCGTCGCGTATCTCGACCGTGAAGGCATCCCGGCGATCACCAAGCGGATGCCCAAGGGGCTCTCCGACAGTCTGGACGACGACGCCATTGCACCCGACCTCGCACTCGATGGCGTGGATCTCGATGTCAGCTCCCGATTGAGCCCGTTCAGACTCTCCGAATCTCTGGAGAGCGTGCAGCGCACCGCGCAGATTCGAGGCGTCCCCGCGTACGGCTTCATCCAATGGCGCGGAGATCACGAGATCCGAAACTCATATGTCGTCTTGGATCTGGCGAGCTTCGCACGGCTCGTGCGCGGTGATCACATCATCTCGAACTAAACACTGACCTCCTCATGCTGGGTCTTCCTTGGCCTTGGTCGGATCTTCAGCCCAGCGTGAGGCGCGGAGAACGGGTTACTCGAACAGCCCGCCGCAACAGGGTGCCGCTGGACGCGTTGCGAAGGGCGGCACCCGACCCAAGACCCCGGCCCCCGCCTTACTCAACCGACTGAACGGGTTTCGACTGCGGGGGTCGGTCCCCTTTCTGCAACCTGGAGCACATCGTGAGATCACGCCATTCCCGTACCTTCGGACCTTTCCGCACGAGCGGCCTCAATCCCAAGCCGCAGCAGCAGCCCGCCAGAGCCACTCCAAGGCCATCAACGCCTCGCACAGCCCCTCAGCAGCCGTCTCAGGCCACCACGGTGGACGAAGCGATCCAGGGGCTTCAGGGAGCCGCCGCGCCCAAGCTCGTGACGCCACGATTCAGCAGCACCTCCGGCCCATGGCTGAGGCTGGCCGGTTATGAAACCCGGCTGCCCCCGAACGTGGCGATCTCGACCACGCAGGCGGGAGACGGGAGACACATCGCCGTCGTCGCGCATCTGGATGAGAGCGAGAATCCCGGGCGCGTGCAGGTGCTCGTCAGCACGGACGCCGGAGTCCGCGAACTCGTCGGATTGTCCGCCGAACAGCTCCGCGAACTTCGCCGTGAGCACTTTGGAAAATGAGCAGCAGCGAGACGGCGTGGCAGGCGCTCCAAGACGCACTGGCCGTCTCGACGCCCTTGTGTGTAGGTGATTCACGGTTCACGTCGGAGAGCAACGAACACGATGCGACACTGCGAAAAATCTGCGCACGGTGTCCGATCCAGCAACAGTGCATCAACTACGCGAGGAACGCGCCGAGGAACGGAGTTTGGGGACTCTACGGCGGCGTCGTGCGTCGCACACAGCCCCAGGTGAAGGAACGTCGTGCAGCTATCCGTCAGTGATCCTGGATCGACTGTCGAAAACGATGGTTCAGTGAGAGCGTGTGAGAGTCCAGTTCTGAGAGACTCCTGAGCGGCGTGTCGCGATAGTTGTTATGCGAGATGAGTTGTGAGACAATTGACTCATGACCAAGTTCGCGTACATCCGCACCTCAACCAAGGATCAGAACGCCGATCTCCAGCTTGATGCCATCGCGAAGGTGGACGGCATCAAGCGGACCTACACGGATGAGGGCGTCTCCGGCACGCTGGCATCCCGGCCCGAGTGGGACAAGCTCATCGACCGTCTCGAAGAGGGCGACGAGGTAGTCATCTGGAAGTTCGACCGCATCGGACGCAACACCATGAATGTCCTCGAAGCTGTGCAGGCGATCACCGCCAAGGGTGCAACCTTCCGCAGCCTGACCGAGAACATCGATCTCAACTCCGGCCCCATGGCTCAGGCCATGATGACGATCATCGCGGCGTTCGCCCAGCTCGAACGCGACACTATCGTGCAGCGCACGCGGGCGGGCCTAGAGGCAGCCAAGGCGAAGGGCAAGGTCGGCGGGCGTCCCTCCGTCGTGGACCCCAAGAAGCTCGCCACAATCAAGAAGCTCATCAACAGCGGAGACCACAGCCGCGCCGACATCGCGCGCATGGTGGAGATCTCGCCCGCCACGCTCTACCGGGTGATCGCCACCCTCTAGGCTCCCGAGGCCACGAAGGCCTTCAGATTAGGTCCTAGCCCCTTCTGGCGGCCTTTCCATGTCTCAGCCACCGGTGCGGTGGGCATCAAGCTTGATCCGCGCGCCTATTCTTGCTTGCCGCCCTCGCGCAGCATGACGATCAGGTACTCCACATCGAGCAAGACGGCCTGCACGAACTCCTCGCCGAGGGTGTTGAGCGGAGCAGAAAGCTCAGGGGCCAGACGGTTGGAATCGAGCTTCACATGGGCTGCGTACGCGGCACTCAGAGCTGAGGCCGGAATTGCGCTTCCAGTAGCGCTGCCATGCCCTAAGGCCCGACTCACCCAGCGTTTGCTATTCGTCCCCTAGAATCCGAGCATGGGGGATGCACTGGGCGCGTTTCGTCGCGACCTAACCCGAGATGGGTGGGTCCTCGGTAAAGGCGAGCCAACGATGATCGCTCTCCTCGAATCTCTGGGAACCGTGCGCGCCGCTGGCATTCTCACCCCGAAAGACCCAGCGGACGCGCGACCTAGATCGTTGTCTGGCGTTTACGGCAGGGGTGCCTTCCCTTGGCATACGGATGGTGCCGTCGCGGCAGACCCGCCGAGATGGTTGGGCATGTATTCGTCGGCGTCCTCCGCCGTCGCTACTGAGATTCTGGACCCAAGGCCCGACCTGCTCGACACGCTCAGCAGGACCACTGTTCGAGCCACCGATGCCAGCGGCCAGACTGTCATGCGGGTGGCAATGATGAACGTCTCCGAAAACCTGACTCGCGTGCGTTGGGACCCACGAGCGTGCCCATCTGGGGACCCGGTGTTAGACGCCTTGGTCGAGGCCGAGGTGGCCACGGGGCATGCCACTTGGGCTGGGGATGCCTGGGTAGTCATCGACAACTTCAGACTCCTGCACCGCCGCCCGAGCGCGATTTCAGACCCTTCACGAGAACTCCACCGCTACTACGCGAACTGAGGCACGATCATGTGGGACCACGAGGCCTATCGCGCGAAAGCGCAGGCGTACTTCACCCGAGCTGGGCGAAACCCGAACGGCGATGAGTTCATCGTCTGGAGCATCCTTGGCGTGGAACTCCTTGCTCGTGCGGCGTTGGCGAAGGTGTCGCCTGTGCTCAACGCGGCCATGGACGGCCCCTCGATACTCGACTCTCTCGGCTATCCCGACCCCAACGGGAAGCAAGCAAAGTCCGTGCCCATGCATACAGTGCTAGCCCGCCTACCCGTGGTTGTCGAGGAGTTCACCCCCGACCGCGTTGCGGAGTTTGAATACCTCATGGAGTTGAGGAACGCCGAGCTTCACACAGCAGTAGTACGACTAGACGAGCCGGTGTCGAACTGGCTACCCAAGCTGGTGCGAGCGATTGCGCCCCTCGCAACACACCTGGGCGTAACTGTCGGAACCCTTCTAGGCGAAGAAGTGGCAGAGCTGGGGCAAAGCTACGTCGATGCGGACGACAAGAAGGTGCTGCAGGACGTGCGAACCCGAATCAACGCCGCGCGCCAGTTTTGGGACCGACTTACGACCGATGAGCAGACCGCGCGCCTCCCGCAGGTGCGAAACGCCAACAACCGGCGCTTTCAGCTCTGCCCCGCGTGTAAATGCGTCATGACGCTGCAGTCCTCAGCCATTCGTTCGTCGCCTTCGTATATTGACGAAGACGGCGACCGCGTAACGAAGGTCGAGTACGTCGTTACGGGTGGAGTGTGCCAAGCGTGTGGACTTGAACTTGGCTCGACCGCTGAGGTTCGCTCCGCAGGCCTCGCGCAGGCGTTCCACGAGATCGAGATCGAAGAGGCCTACGTCGAACGGGAACCGGAGTACGTGGACGACGAGTACGGCAACGACTGATCCCTGCGCAGCGTCACCCCGAGCTACGAGAACTTCCTCCTCGCCGCAGAACGGCGTCTCGGGTGCTCCACCTCGACATCCTGGGATGCTGGCCAGCGCCGACCTCGAACTCGCGGATCTCTTCGTGCTCGTCAACCGAGACCGCATTCCCGGGCGTGGGCTACAGCGGCGAGCGCGACGCGTGCACCGTTACCTCTTGATCGCGAGTATCGTACGGGCATGATCCTGCCGTCCGTGTTCACACCTCACAGCCATTTCCTCAGCGGTGGGCGGCACCTTCGCCCGTGCCGCGCTCGCAGCTTTGGCCATCGCGATTGAGTAAGACACATCCACACGGAACGCGGCATCTGCGACTGCCCACAGCGCCCGCTGTCGCTCACGTCGCGCATGCACAGGATCGGCCTCGATCTCAGCCATCCTGATCAGGTCGTCAAAGTCGTGGTCCGGCTCCATGGGCATCAGGCAACGTCCTCACCATTCAGGCTCAGCACGCGAGTGTGTCGGATCTCGTATTTGCGCGGGTTGGTCTCCATGCGACCGCCGTGGACCTTTATGTCCAGGAGCTGTTCAACCAGTTTCCGGCGCTGTTCGACGTCGAGTGCATCGAACCGTCGTCCTAGCTCCTCCTTCAGCTCGGACATGCGCTCAAAGGGTGCGCGCCCCTCAGCCCTCAAACCGGCGCGGAGATCCACCAGCATGGACGCACTCGCTGAGGACGCCACAGCGGCCTCCAGGCGCTCCCGGAGAACCTTCAGGGGCTCCTCTGTGGCCTTCAGGTCTGCGACATACTCAGCACGTGAGATCAGCTCGTTGCGATAGTCCTCTCGGATCTCCGCGCGTTTCTGCGAGAGCTGGTTCAACTCCATCTGCATGGCTCCGACATCAGGTCCACCAGGCTCATGGAAGAGGTCAGTGGTTCCGAACGCGAACGCTGAGATCACCGCATTCCGGATCATCGGCTCCAGGTGCTCGATGCGCGCTGAAGGATGACGGAGCCCATCGGACTTGTCTACGCGGGAGCACTTCAGGATGGGATAGCGGGTGCCTGCTCGCTTGTCGCTCACGGTGTTGGACTTCATCTTTCGTCCGCAGATGCCACAGCGTGCCGTGCCGCTGGAGAGCCAGCGAGCGCTGAAGCCAGGTGAAGTCTTCCGGCTCGGGTCCGTGATGATGTTGTTGACCCGATGCCAGAGCTTGATCCCTGCATCTTCGTCGTCGTTGGTGCCCCTCAGGATGGGCACCCACTGGCCCAGGAGGGGCTTCTCTTCACCAGTATCTTTATCCGCGACCTGGATAATGACGCCCTCTTTGGTGGACACGAGACCAGCGTTCCGTGGTCGGGTCAGGATCGACTTGACGTGCGCGTAGGACCAGCCGTGCTTGCCGCTCCTGCGCTGAGGCACCTTGTCGGCGTTCCACCTCCGGACGATGGAGCCCAGCGTCTTGCCCTCGTCTATGGCTCGGTAAGCCTCTCGGATGAGCTGCGCTTCCCATTCCACGACGTTCTCGCGCTCGTATCCGAACGTGCCAGAAGGTGCTTGGAAGGTGCCGGAGATGCGCTTGCCCTCGTAGTGCATGAGAAGACGTTGACTCTTCAGCGCGGATTCCAGTTGTGCCACTGCGGACAGCATCTTGGCCAAGAACTCACCCTCCGCCGTGCTCGGGTCCAGGAGCATGCCACTGCTGAATTGCCACTTGACCTTGTGCTGGATCGAGCTGATGCGCACCAGCAACCCTTCGGTCTCGTTGCGTTCCAGGCGGTCTTGGTGGCGACAGAGGATGATGTCTACCTCGTCGTCTGTGACGGCCACCAGGAGGCGCTGGAAGTGCGGGCGGTACTTGCCCTTGTAACCGGAGATGCCGTCGTCCGCGAACGTGCCGACGACGTCGTAGCCCATACGCTCTGCCATGGCCTCCAGATCTCGGACTTGGTTCTCGATGGAGTCTGAGTCTTCGTCGTTCTCTCGTTCGATTTGCGCGGTGGACAGTCGTGCATAGATGGCAGCGCGTAGCTTGCGTTCAGTGATCATGGTCGTTATACGCCGATGAGACACGCTGGATCAACCTTCATGTGGAAGATACTGAAACGAGCGACCGCGTCTATGTGGCCCGAGACGGTGTGTCCGAGCGGATCGCCTTGCGGCTGACGGATGCGATGGTGCGCGATCTGGTCGAGCGGATGCTGCAGGCCACCGGCCGCCGCGTCGACATCAGCCAACCGTTCGTCGACGCGTCTCTGCCGGACGGTTCGCGACTGCATGTCGCGATCGCCGATGTCGTCCGGGGTTCCTGGGCCGTGAACATCCGCAAGTTCCTGCCTCGATACCGCACTCTGCAGGCGCTGGTCGATCTGGGAATGCTGCCGGCCGATGTCGCGGAGATGCTGAGCAGGGCGATGCGAGACGGGCTGAGCGTGATCGTGTCAGGAGCGACCCACGCGGGTAAGACCACCCTTCTCGGCGCGCTTCTCGCCTCTTGCGCAGACAACCAGCGCATCATCACGGTCGAGGAGACTTTCGAACTCGCGGTGGACGGTCCCGATCTCGTCGCGTTGCAGGGCCGGCAGTCGAGCCTGGAGGGCACCGGAGAGATCACTCTGCGCAGGCTCGTGAAAGAGGCGCTGCGCATGCGGCCGGATCGTCTCGTCGTCGGCGAAGTCCGCGATGCAGAAGCGCTCGATCTGGTTCTCGCCCTGAACACCGGCGTGCCCGGCGCGGGCACTGTCCACGCGAACTCGGCGGTGGAAGCCCTTGAGAAGCTCACGATCCTTCCGCTGCTCGCCGGGCGGAACATCGATCGCTCGTTCATCGCTCCGGCCCTCGCGGCTTCGGTCTCGATGGTCGTGCACTGCGCTCGCGACACGGCGGGCGGCAGGCATGTCGTCGAGGTGATCGCTCCGACCGGTGAGGTCGTCGAGGGGCGCATCATCACGCGATCGCTCTATCGTGCGGAGCCGCTGTCATGACGTTGTTCGTCGGTGCGCTCCTCGCTGCCGGACTGCTTCTGTGCGCGTCGCCGTGGCTGTGGCCGCATCGGGAGAAGGGCGATCGTCCTCTGACGAAGGGCGGATGGCTCGCTCGTCTGATCGAAGAGGCCGGCTATTCGGCGATTCAGCAACGTACCGTCGTGATCGTCATCATCGCGCTCGCTCTGGCTGCGGCGGCCACGGCCTGGCTGGTCACCGCGATCGCGACGTTGGCGGTCCTCGCAGCGATCGGGGGAGCGTCGGCTCCGATCGCCTTCCTCCGGTCGCGCAGACTGCGACTGCTCAAGGCACGAAGACAGCTCTGGCCGGACGTCTGCGACCTCCTCATCGCGTCGATCCGCGTAGGACTGTCCCTTCCGGATGCGGTCGCCTCCCTCGCTGAGTCAGCACCCGCGATGGTGCGCCCCGCGTTCGCGGTGTTCGCCAGAGATCTGCACTCCACCGGCCGCTTCGAGAGCAGCATCGAGAGGCTGAAGACCGCGCTCGCCGATCCCATCGCCGACCGGATCATCGAGACGCTCAAGATGGCGCGACAGGTGGGCGGAACCGAACTCACCGGTGTATTGCGAGCGTTGTCGGCATCCGTGCGTGCCGATGCGGCGCTGCGAGGAGAGGTCGAGGCACGTCAGTCCTG
Source organism: Microbacterium sp. TWP3-1-2b2 (assembly GCF_049896145.1). Lineage (NCBI taxonomy): Bacteria > Bacillati > Actinomycetota > Actinomycetes > Micrococcales > Microbacteriaceae > Microbacterium > Microbacterium sp. TWP3-1-2b2. The sequence goes on from NZ_JAFCTS010000001.1 coordinate 314,809, forward strand.
GATCCGGGGTGCGGCCGTCCTGGGCGTCGTCGCTCCGTGGGTGATCCTCGGGCTGCTGGCGCTGCGCCCGGAAGGCGCCCAGGCGTACGCGAGCCCGGAGGGGGTTCTCGTGATCTGCGGCGGTGCGGCGGTCTCGGTCGTGGCGTTCCGCATCATGGTGCGCATCGGCCGACTCCCGGAGCCCAGACGGTGGTTCGCATGAGCGGTGTCACAGATGCAGCACTTGCGGTGCTGCTCGGCGGGCTGCTGGCTGCCGGAATCCTGTGCATCCTCGCCGCAGCTCCGCGATGGGGCGCGGCGTCGCTGACCACGCGCATCGCTCCGTACGTGCGTGACGCGGTCGACGATGCGGTGCTGCCGTCGGGCATCCTTCCGAGGGTGAGCGTGCTTCCTCTCCGCACCGGAAGCGGCTGGGAGCGGCTGAAGAGCATTTTCATACGAGGGCTGGGCGGAAGCGACGCACTCGCGTTGCGGCTCGCCCAAGCCGGCGTCGACCAGACACCGGCGTCATTCCGCGCTCGCCAACTCGCATGGGCGGTGACAGGATTCGGTGTCGGCTGCGTCCTCGTCGTGATCCTCGCGCTGACGGGACGGATGACGCCGCCGGTGGCGGTGCTGCCGGTGCTGACCGCGGCGGCGGGTGCGGTGGTCGTGGACCTGTTGCTCTCCGCCCGGGTCAAGGCACGGTTGGCACGACTCAGCGACGAGTTGCCGACCACACTGGAGTTCCTCGCGTTGTGCCTGTCTGCGGGCGAGGGCTTCCTCGACGCGCTGCGGCGTGTGGCCTCGATCGGTTCCGGCGAGCTCACGCACGAGCTGCGACAGGTCGTGCTCGCTGTCGGAACCGGCTCGCCCCTGGCGGATGCTCTCGCGGAGATGGCCGCGAAGCTGCGATTGCCTGGACTGTCGCGCGCCGTCGACCAGGTGATCGCGGCGCTCGAGCACGGGGCGCCGCTCGCCGGTGTGCTGCATTCGCAGGCCGCAGACGCACGCGAAGATGCGAAACGTGCGCTCATCGAGCAGGCGGGTCGGCGTGAGATCTACATGATGCTGCCGCTGGTCTTCCTGATCCTCCCGCTGAGCGTGCTGTTCGCAGTGTTCCCGGGAATGTTCATCCTGCGGCTCGGACTCGGCTGATCAGAGCCAACTCACTGAAGAAGCGAACAACTACGAGAGGACTGATGATGAGGGCAATAGGACGCTGGTGGGCGGCACTGGCCGCCGATACCAGAGCGCTCGCCGAGGATGAGACCGGCGATGTGCCCGGATGGGTTTTGGTGACCCTGATGACGGCCGGCTTGGTCGTGTTGATCTGGGCGGTTGCAGGCCCTGCCTTGACCGGGCTGTTCGAGCAGGCGATCTCGCGAGTGTCCGGACTCTGACATGCGCTGGCGCGCGGCGGGGGATGAGCGTGGGTCGAGCCCGGTCGAGTTCGTGCTCGTCGGCTCGCTGCTGACCGTCCTCACCCTTGCCGTGCTGCAACTCGGACTCGCCGTCTACGTGCGCAATGTCGTGCACGATGCGGCGGTCGAGGGTGCGCATTACGCGGCGCTCGCCGACACCGCGCTCGAAGAGGGTGCTCAGCGCACGCGAGACTCGATCACCCGTGCGATCGGGGCTGCCTATGCGGAGGACATCGCCGTCGCCGAGAGCGACCGGCTCGGGCATGCGACTGCGGTCGTGACAGTGCGCACCACGCTGCCCATCATCGGCCTGCTCGGCATCCCCCACGCGATGGAGGTGAATGCGGATGCCCCGTTGGAGACTCTGGGCGAACGATGACGAGGGGTCGGCGGCGCTGGAGTTCATCACGGTCGGCGTCATCCTGCTCGTGCCGCTCGCGTACCTCGTGATCACGCTCGGCGCCATTCAGGAGAGCCTTCTCGGCGTCGAGGCTGCCGCGAGACACACTGCTCGGGTGATCGGCCAGTCAGGCGACGTCGGGTCCGCTGCGGCGAACAGCGATGCCGTGCTGGCGAGCGTGATCGACGAGTACGGGATGGATGCCGCGAGCGTCGAGGTCTCCATGTCGTGCACACCGGCGGGAGCCATATGCCCGTCGGCCGGCGCGACCGTCATCGTCACGGTCAGCACGCACGTCTCGCTGCCGTTCGTCCCACCGATCTTCGGCCTCGACCAGGCGGCGAGCATCCCGCTCGAGGCCGCCGCCGCGCAGAAGGTGTCGCGACTATGGGGCACCGGGTGAGTCGGCGATCGCTGTTCGCGGATGACGAGGACGGCAGCATCCTCCCGCTCCTGCTGGGCTATGTCGTGCTCGCGCTCGCCGTGATCTTCGTCTGCACCTGCGCGACCGACCTGTACATCGCACAGAAACGGCTCGATTCGCTCGCGGATGCTGCGGCGCTCGCCGGTGCCGATGGATTCACGCTCGTCGTCGACGGCGACGCGGTGCGCGCGGAGCTGACGGATGCCGGCGTGCAGGAACAGGCGATCGCGATCGTCGACGCCATCACGACCGACGCGGCTCTCGTCTCGGCATCCGCTCCCGACGGCGTGACGGCCCGCGTGACGGTCGCTGCTGCCTGGCACCCGCCGCTGGTCTCCGCGTTCGTGCCGGACGGTGTGCCTCTGGAGGCGACGGCGACCAGCCGAACGGCGCTGCGCTGACGCGAACGCGGACGCTATCTTTCCGGTCGCGGGCTGAACCGGGGGATCCAGCGGATGAACCCGAGCGCGCCGAGCAGGCCGACGACGCCCATCACACCGGTTGCCACCGACAACGACGCGATAGCGGTCACGCCCGACACGATCAGCGGGGCGACGGCCCCACCGGCATCCGTGAGCGTCCGCCATGAGCCGAGGAACGCCGCCGGCTCCTGCTTCGGAGCGGTGTCGGCACCGAGCGTCAGCAGAATGCCGCTGGAGAGCCCGTTGCCGACGCCGAGGACTGCCGCCAGCATCCCGAACCACAGCACTGCGGCATCTCCGTCGTGCGTCAACGACAGCACGAGGAACCCGCTGCCCATCAGCACCATCGCAGGCATCGCGGCCCAGAGCCTGCCGAATCGGTCCATCACCTGACCGCTGGCGTAGAAGAGGGCGAAGTCGATCGCCCCGGAGACGCCGACGACAAGCGCGATGGTCTGCGCGTCCAGCCCCAGCGACACACCCCACAGCGGCAGCACGACCTGGCGCGCGGATCGCACCGCAGACAGCGACGCGGCGGCGAGTCCCAATCGTCCGAGCACGCCACGGTGATTCCACATCGTGCGGAAGATGCCCACGCGCTCCACTGTCGGAATGGAGCCGGTCACGACTTCGCCGGAATCCTCGGCGAGAGTGGAGGTCGAAGCGATCGCGGGCGTGGTCTTCTCCGGATCGGGTCCGAACAGCACCAGCACCACCATGACGATCAGGCAGCCGAGGAAGAACCAGATCGCCGCGTGTTCGTCGAACACCTGCAGCAACGCGGCGGTGACGAACGGCCCGACGAACACGCCGAGGCGGAAGCTGCCGCCCAGCAGTGACAGCGCACGAGCCCGGAATGCGACCGGTACGCGCGTCGTCATGAACGCGTGCCTGGCCAGACCGAAGGCCGCAGCGCAGAATCCGAGCAGGAACACGTATGCCGCGAACGCGGCGAGCACGGGGGCGAAGACCATCCCGAACACAGCGATGATGGAGATCACGCCGGCGATTACCATCGTGAAGCGTTCGCCGATTCGGGCCACGGCCGATCCGGCGGGCAGGTTGCCGCACAGCTGACCGATCACGAGCGCAGAGGCGACCAGCGCGGCGGAGGCGACGTCGGCGCCCATGTTCGCTGCGATCACGGGAATCAGCGGGATGACGGCGCCCTCACCGAGGGCGAACAGGATCGTGGGCAGATACACCATCGGCCCGAACTGCCTGAGGACCGATGACGCGCTGCTCACATGGCCACGCTACTCCGCGCTCAGCACGACTCCCGTACGTATGCGGGGTCGGCGGGGGTCGCGAGGGCGCGGTCGCGCAGGATCGTGGCCGGGGGCGAGTCGGCGTCGGTGCACACCTCCGCGAACGGACGCGGCAGATTGTCGGTGTACTCGATGTTCAGTACACCTGCGCCGTACGTCTCCACATACGCGGAGCATTCGTCATACGCCGCGCACTCCTCGCTGACGGCGAAGTCGAAGCCCGCCTGATCGCGGAAAGCGACGGCGAACTCGGCGGCGTTCTTCTGACCGGCGCCGAGACCCGCTGCGTGCGCGATCGACACCAGACTTGCAGCCACCTCCATCCCATCGTCGACAGATATCCTTCCGTCGGCGCGCGTGAAGGAATCGAGGTTGTCGAACTCGACGGCGTCGAACCCGTCCTCCGCGCACTGCCGGATCCATTCGCCGACCGTGGCGACGACGATCTCCCGCCCGGTGGGGGAGGAGATGTCCAGCAGTGCTTCGTCAGGCCAGTCCGGATCGCGCACTGGCAGTCCGGAATCATCGACGAGCACAGCATCCGACGGCCAGTCCTCGAGCTCGTCCGGCTGCGTCTGAAAGGCGTTGATGTAGCAGATCGAGAGGAGACCGGCCGCTGGGACATCACTGCGGTCACGGACGACGACCGTGACGTCGCCGGCGGGCGCATATCCGCCGCCGAGCTGGTAATCGAACGTCGCACCGTCGAGCGACGCGGCGAAATCGGTCGGGTCCGCAGTGGGCACGGATGCCGTGCAGGCGGCGAGGGCGATCATCGTCGCTGCGGCGGCTGCACCGCCGACGAATCGTCTCACGCGGATCTGCACACCTCAGAGTAACCGCGGCAGGATAGGCTGGGGTGTCATGCTCGAACTCGATCTCTCCGCCGACATCCAGGCGCTCAGGCAAACCTTCGGCGACATCAGTGAGGTCGTCGATGTTTCGCGACTTCGCGAGGATATCGCCCGGCTCAGTGAGGAAGCGGGCGCACCCGACCTCTGGGACGACACCGAGCGTGCTCAGAAGGTGACCAGCGCCCTCAGCCACCGTCAGTCAGAGCTCGCTCGCATCACCGGCATCGCACAGCGCCTCGACGACCTCGAGGTGCTCGTCGAACTCGCCAACGAGATGGGGGATGAGGAGTCAGGTCTAGAGGCGCGCAACGAACTCGCCGCGCTGACCGAGGTCATCAACCAGCTCGAGGTGCAGACGCTGCTCGACGGCGAGTACGACGACCGCTCGGCGATCATCACGATCCGCTCCGGTGCGGGTGGCGACGACGCCACCGACTTCGCCGAGATGCTCATGCGCATGTACCTGCGGTGGGCGGAGAAGCACAAGTATCCGGCGAAGGTCATGGACACGTCCTACGCGGAGGGTGCAGGCATCAAATCCGCGACCTTCGAGATCGACGCGCCCTACGCGTTCGGCACGCTGTCGGTCGAGGCCGGAACGCATCGGCTCGCCCGCATCAGCCCGTTCGGCTCAGCGGACAAGCGCCAGACCAGCTTCGCGGCGGTCGAGGTCATCCCGCTCATGGAAGAGGCCACCGCGGTGGAGATACCCGAGGGCGACATCCGCGTCGACGTCTTCCGCTCCTCTGGTCCCGGCGGCCAGTCCGTCAACACGACCGACTCGGCCGTGCGCCTGACGCACCTTCCGACCGGCATCGTCGTCTCGATGCAGAACGAGAAGTCGCAGATCCAGAACCGTGCCGCCGCCATGCGCGTGCTGCAGACCCGACTTCTGCTGCTGCAGAAGGAAGAAGAGGCTGCGAAGAAGAAGGAGCTCGCCGGCAACATCACGGCGAGCTGGGGCGACCAGATGCGCTCCTACTTCCTCTATGGCCAGCAGCTGGTCAAGGACCTGCGCACCGGCCAGGAATCAGGCAACCCCGCGGCGGTGTTCGACGGCGATCTCGACGACTTCATCTCGGCCGGCATCCGCTGGCGCAAGCGCAAAGACGAGGACTGAGTTCTCTCCTTCTCGATGGGGTGTCGCTCGCGGCGAGCGAGGGGCACGCGCTTAGGCTCGTAAAGCCATGATTCGGTTCGAGAACGTCACCAAGCGCTACCGCGGGACGAAGCGACCGGCCCTCGCCGGGGTCGACTTCGAGGTCCAACGGGGCGAATTCGTCTTCCTCGTCGGCGCGTCGGGGTCGGGGAAGTCCACCTGTCTTCAGCTCATCCTCCGCGAGGAGGTGCCATCGGCGGGACGCGTCGCCGTGCTCGGCCGCGATCTGCGCGCCCTCGCCAACCGCAAAGTGCCGTACTTCCGCCGTCACATCGGCTCGGTCTTCCAGGACTTCCGTCTGCTCTCGACCAAGACCGTGTTCCAGAACGTGGCCTTCACGCTGCAGGTGACGGGATCCTCTCGAGGGTTCATCCAGCAGGCGGTGCCGGAAGCTCTGGCGCTCGTGGGGCTGGACGGCAAGGAGAAGCGGATGCCGCACGAGCTGTCCGGCGGTGAGCAGCAGCGCGTCGCGATCGCCCGTGCGCTCGTCAACCGCCCGCAGGTGCTGCTCGCAGACGAGCCGACCGGCAACCTCGACCCGGCGACCTCCGTCGACATCATGCAGCTGCTGGCCCGCATCAACGCGGGTGGAACGACCGTGCTGATGGCGACGCACGAGGCTGCGTTCGTGGATCAGATGCAGCGGCGTGTGATCGAACTGCGCGACGGCGAGATGGTGCGTGACGAAGTGCACGGCGGATATGGCGATCGGTCGATGATCCCGCAGCTCGTGCCGGTGGAAGAACGCGGTGCCGCTGCGACAGCCGCGCTCACCGCTGTGCAGGAGGTGCAGCGCCAGACCGAGTCGCTCGAACCCCTCACGGCCGAGATGATCGCGTCGATGAGGGCAGCGCGCAGCGCCTCCTCGGCTCCTGCGACAGAGGCGACTGCCGATTCCGAATCTGACTCCTACTCCACGGCATCCGCGCCGACGCCGACCGTCGAGCCCGCGCCGACTGCAGGTCCTCGGACGCACCCGATCGTGATTCCGGAGGTCGACGTCGCAGAGCTCGGGGTGGCTGACCGCCTCGGACTCTCAGACAGCGGCGATGACGAGGAAGTAGGGCCGACATCGTGAGAGTGGGTCTGATCCTCACCGAGGCCCTCGGGGGCCTGCGGCGCAACATCTCGATGGTGATCTCGGTCGTGCTCGTGACGTTCGTCTCTCTGACGTTCGTCGGCGCGGCGATGCTCATGCAGGGCCAGATCAGCACCATGCGCGACTACTGGACCGAGCGTGCCCAGGTGTCCGTCTCGATGTGCTCGACCGTCTCGACGGGGGAGAGCTGCATCGACGGCGCAGCTACCCAGGAACAGCTGGACCAGGTGCGCGCCGAGCTCGAGAGCGACCCGCTCGCCTCGCTCATCGGCGAACTCCGCTTCGAGAGCAAGGCCGAGGCGTACGCCAACGTCACAGAGCTGCTCGGCGAGGAGCAGGCCAGCGTGCTGACCGAGGAGCAGATGTCGGAGACGTTCTACGTCACGCTCAAGGACCCCGGTCAATCGCAGGTGATCGTCGAGGCGTTCGCCGGCATCAGCGGCGTCGAGGAGGTGCGGGATCAGCTGCAGTATCTCGATCCGCTGTTCTCGGCGCTCACCGTCGCGACCTACATCGCCGTCGGCATCGCCGTCCTCATGCTCATCGCCGCCATCCTGCTGATCGCCACGACCATCCGGCTTTCGGCATACGCGCGGCGCAAGGAGATCGGCATCATGCGTCTGGTCGGTGCGTCGAACCGGTTCATCCAGACGCCGTTCGTGCTCGAGGGCGTGTTCGCGGCTTTCATCGGATCCGTGCTGGCCAGTGCCGCAGTGGTCGCCGGTGTGCACTTCGGCGTCAACGGCTATCTGAAGGGCCGAGTGCCGTTCATCACCACGTGGGTGACGATGCAGGATGCTGCGCTCGTCGTGCCTGTGCTCATCGGCATCGGTGTGGTCCTGGCTGCGCTGTCGGCCGGATTCGCGATCCGGCGCTGGCTGCGCACGTAGCATCCGTCCACGGCGTCGTGGCATCCGCAGTCCTCGTTGTAGACTGATGGGCTGTCGTGCGCTCGGCGCGGCACAGATCAGGAGAGCATCATGCCCAGGGAACGCGGGGAGAAGGTCGTCGCGACCAATCGTCGCGCACGTCACGACTACATCATCGAGAAGTCGTACGAGGCGGGGATGGTGCTCACCGGCACCGAGGTGAAGTCGTTGCGGCAGGGCCGCGCGAACCTCAGCGACGGGTACGCGTTCGTCAAAGGCAACGAGGTCTTCCTCGATTCGGTGCACATCCCGGAGTACTCGCAGGGGCACTGGACGAATCACTCGGCCAAGCGCATCCGCAAGCTGCTGCTGCACCGCGAGGAGATCGAGAAGCTGCAGCACGCGGTCTCAGCCGGCGGCTACACGCTGATCCCGCTCAAACTGTACTTCTCGGACGGCAGGGCCAAGGTCGAGATCGCTCTCGCCAAGGGAAAGCGCGAGTTCGACAAGCGTCAGACCCTGCGCGAACGCCAGGACACTCGAGAGGCCCAGCGCGCCATGCGCCTGCGCAATCGCGTGGGGGAGTAGTCAGCCCTCAGTTCTTGACGCTTCGACAGGCTCAGCGGTCGCAGGAGCGAAGCCGAACACCTCCCCGAGGAAGGCCAGCTCTCGTTCGAGTGAGTCGACGATCGTCTCCGCACGCCGGAAGCCGTGCCCCTCGCCCTCGTACACCACGTACTCGTGCGGGATGCCACGGGTGGCCAGTGCATCCCGGATCTTCTCGGACTGCGACGGCGGAACGACGCGATCGTCCGCGCCCTGCAGCAGCAGCACAGGCACGTCGATGCGGTCGGCGTGCGTGAGCGGTGATCGATCGATGTAGACCTGCTCGGCTGCCGGCAGCGGGCCGACGAGCCCGTCGAGGTAGTACTTCTCGAAATCGTGCGTGTCCTGCGCCAGGGAACGGAGATCGGTCACTCCGTAGCGGCTGATGCCGGCGGCGAACACGCCACCGCGCACGAGCGCGGCGAGCACCGTCCACCCTCCCGCCGATCCGCCGCGGATCGCGATGCGGCGGGGATCCGCTCGGCCGGAGTCGGCGAGCCCACGCGCGGCGGCCAGCACATCCTCGACGTCGGCGATGCCCCACTGGCCGTCGAGGCGTTCACGGTAGGCGCGGCCGTAGCCGGTCGAGCCGCCGTAGTTGACGTCGAGAACCCCGATGCCGCGACTCGTGTAGAACGCGATGGCGGCGGAAGCCGCCCCTGCCACGTGCGCCGTGGGTCCGCCATGGACGAACACGATATACGGCGGCAGCTCTGCGTCCGGCGCGGACGCATCGGGGTTCGCCGGCGCGTAGTCGAATGCATGCACGGCGCCGTTCGCGCCCTCGAGCGTGATGCGCGTGGCGGGCGGCATCCAGGCCTCATCCACCGGCAGGCCGCCGCGTACGCGCCGGACCTCGCCGGAATCGACATCTACGACCCACAGCCCTGCGCTCACTCCAGCGCCCCCTCCGGAGATGAGCACACGGGAACCGGACACATCATCGACGCTCGCATGCGCGGTGGCCGGCACATCGAGGCGCTTCTCGGCTCCGTCCCGACCGATGATCACGATCTCGTCAGAGCCGTTCGTGCGCACTGCGACGAGTCGCCCGTCGGGGAGTGGCTGATACCAGCGGTTGCCGAGCACCCACAGGCCGTATCCGGTGTCGGCGTCGACGGTCGAGACGGCCTCGGGCGCTGAGGCCTCGAGCCCTTCCACCGACCGTCGGTAGAGATTCCACCGACCGGTGGGATCATCGGCGTAGACGAGTTCCGTGTCGCTGATCCATTCCGGTTGCAGGGCCGCGCGTGCACGGGTGTCGGCGAATTCATCGCCCCCGACTTCGATGACGCACAGCTTCGCCTCCTGCCACGGCATCCGTCGCCCGCTCCACTCGACCAGTGCGATGCGCGTGCCGTCGGGGGAGAGTGCCGGGTGTGCGAAGAACGCCGTGCCCTGGATGAACACACGGATCGCAGTCGTGTCCGACGCTGCGGACCCGTCTGTGGGGATCTCCACGATCGCCCGCAGATGCGGCTCCACCGACAGGTCTTCGCGAACGGCCAGCAGCCGTCCATCCTGCAGCCGGAGTCCGCCGTGGTTCGCTCCCGTCGGCGTCAACGGCTCCGGCTGCTCGCCTTGGAGCATCCGGTACACACGCTGATCGTTCGCGTCGACGAAGAACAGTGTGCCGTCGGCCTCCGCCGTCCACGCCCCGCCACCGTACTCGTGCACCCGCGAACGGGCGCTCCATGGTGCAGGCAGGACGACATCACCGGTCGAGCTGCGCACGGTGACGCGACCGCCCTCGGCCGGCACCGACTCACCCCACCAGATCTCTTCACCGACGAAATGCGCACCGTCGATGCGCGGAGCGGATGACGCGATGTCGGCGGCGTGGAAGGGAGAGGACCAGGTTCCGTACGGCTGCATGCCTCGAGCCTATGCGGCGACGATCTGACACACGACGTCACACAGCGTGCGCCCCCGAACCGCCCTCCGAATCCGGAGGGGCGGTTCTTCGTGGATGCCGTCAGACCGCGCGCAGCACCGCGACGACCTTACCCAGCACCACGGCGTCATCGCCGAGGATGGGCTCGAAGGAGGAGTTGCGGGGAAGCAGCCACGTGTGACCGTCGCGCTGGCGGAACGTCTTCACCGTCGCGTCGCCGTCGAGCATGGCCGCGACGATCTCACCGTTCTCGGCGGTGTTCTGCGTGCGGACGACCACCCAGTCGCCGTCGCAGATGGCGGCGTCGATCATCGACTCGCCTGAGACCTTGAGCATGAACAGGTCGCCCTTGCCGACGAGCTGGCGGGGGAGAGGGAAGATCTCCTCGACCTGCTGCTCGGCGGTGATCGGGATGCCGGCGGCAATCTGACCGACCAGCGGGACCATCGCCGCATCGCCGACCGGCGTGCTGGAGTCCGCCGGGTTCTCCCCGCTGGTGCCAGGCAGGTCGATGAGGACCTCCATCGCGCGGGTCTTGCCCGGGTCGCGACGCAGGTAGCCGCTGAGCTCGAGCTGGCCGAGCTGGTGAGTGACGCTGGAGAGCGACTTGAGTCCGACGGCGTCGCCGATCTCCCGCATGCTCGGCGGGTAGCCGTGCCGCGCGATCGAGGTCTGGATGACCTCGAGGATCGCCAGCTGCTTTGGGCTGAGGTTCTTGCGCCGCCGCGTGCGCGAAGCCTCAGGGCTGGGGGCGGAGATGTCGCTCATGGGTGCTCCTTCGTGCGCGTTCACGGTGCCGGTGGTCGTCTCCACGGATGCTCATCTTCGAATGTCGGTGGTCCGTGATGTGGTGGTGATATCGAAACCGTATCCGAGAAACGGCCCGAAACGGAAGATCTGTTCGAGCGTGTCTGTGATTCAGGCGGATGGGTTTCGAAGAAGTCTTGACAGATGTTCGAATTCGAAGATACATTCGGTACGTAGCTTCGCATTCCCCGCTCCCGGCCGAGCGGCGAATGCGAACGCTACGCCAAACGGGCAAAGCCCAGAGGCAGCCAGATGGCAGAGGAGAGATCACATGAGCACCATCAGCATCAGCGCCCCCGCAGTCATTCCCGCTCGCACCGCGACCGGCGCAGCGACGCGGCTTCGACTGACGACGCGCGGACGTCGACTGCTGGTCGCTCTCGCGGCACTCCCGTTGGCGGCCGGCATCGGCTTCGCTGCCATCGGCGGCGGTTCGGCTCTCGCGTCGGGTGAGAGCGTCGAGCGCGCCACCTTCGACACCGTGACCGTCATGCCCGGCGACACGCTCTGGGCGATCGCCGAAGAGATCGCGCCCGCTGAAGACCCGCGCATCGTGATCAGCGAGATCGAGAAGCTCAATGCGATGGGCGGCGGGTCGCTGCAGGTCGGCCAGCAACTCGCGATCCCTGGTCAGTACGCCAACTGATCTCACCGTTAACATGGGGAGGGTGACTGTTTCACTCAGCGACCTCCCGCTCCGCGACGATCTTCGCGGTCTCACCCCATACGGCGCGCCCCAGGCTCCACTGGCTGTCGCGCTGAACGTCAACGAGAACACCCACCCGGTTCCAGATGCGGTGGCGAGCGACATCCTCGACGACATCGCTGTCGCGCTCCGCGACGTGAACCGCTACCCCGATCGGGAGTTCACGGCGCTGCGCGAGGGATTCGCCGACTACCTCGGACACGGCCTCGACGCATCGCAGATCTGGGCCGGGAACGGTTCGAACGAGGTGTTGCAGCACATTCTGCAGGCCTTCGCCGGTCCGGGGCGCACTGTCTTCGGATTCGCCCCCACCTACTCCATGTACCCCCTGCTCGCGCAGGGCACCGGCGCGCTCTGGGTCGCAGGCCGGCGCCAGCCCGACTACACGATCACGGCCGAGGAAGCAGCGGCGCAGGTGGTCGCGGCCGACCCGGACGTCATCCTGCTCTGCACGCCGAACAACCCCACGGGCACCCCCCTCGCGCTCGACGTGATCGAGGCGGTCTATGAGGCGTCCCGCGGGGTCGTGGTCGTCGATGAGGCCTATCAGGAGTTCGCGCCGCGTGATGCGGCATCCGCCCTCACGCTGCTAGAAGGCCGTCCGCGACTCGCTGTCTCTCGCACCATGAGCAAGGCGTTCGCGTTCGCAGGCGCGCGCGTCGGGTACCTCGCCGCCGATCCGGCGTTCATCGATGCGCTGCGACTCGTTCGGCTGCCCTACCACCTGAGCGCGCTCACCCAGGCTGCGGCCGTCGCTGCGCTGCGCAATGCGTCGACGATGCTCGGCATGGTCGACGAGATCGTCGAGCAGCGCGATCGGATCACAGCGACTCTGGAAGCGCTCGATTACGAGCCGCACGAGTCGTGGGCGAACTTCGTCCTGTTCGGGGGAGTGCCAGACCCTCAGGCGACATTCCAGGCCCTGTACGAGCGGGGGGTGCTGGTGCGTGATGTCGGGATACCGAATCACCTGCGCGTCACTGCAGGCACTGAAGCCGAGACCACGGCGTTCCTGGAGGCGCTGGCGTCGATAGGATCGGCGTCATGAGTGTTTCCCGCACCGCCACCCGCACCCGCAGCACGTCCGAGTCGACCGTCGAGCTCGAACTGAACCTCGACGGCACAGGGCAGAGCCACATCGACACTTCGGTGCCGTTCTTCGATCACATGCTGACCGCGTTCGCGAAGCACTCGCTCACCGACCTGACTGTGCGGGCCTCCGGCGACACGGACATCGACGCACACCACACGGTGGAGGACATCTCGATCGTGCTCGGTCAGGCGATCCGCGAGGCGCTGGGCGATAAGGCAGGCATCTCGCGGTACGGCGACGCGCTCGTCCCACTCGACGAGGCACTCGCGCAGGCGGTCGTCGACATCAGCGGTCGCCCGTACCTCGTTCACGCCGGCGAGCCCGACGGCTTCGAGCACCACCTCATCGGAGGTCACTTCACCGGTTCGCTCGTGCGTCACGTCTTCGAGGCGATCACGTTCGGTGCAGGGCTGACGGTGCACGTGCGCGTGCTGGGTGGACGCGATCCGCACCACATCGCCGAGGCCGAGTTCAAGGCGTTCGCTCGCGCGTTCCGTCAGGCCAAGGCGCTCGACCCTCTCGTGATCGGCATCCCTTCCACCAAGGGTGCGCTGTGACTCGCAGGCCGACGGTCGCCGTCTACGACTACGGCTCCGGCAACGTCCACTCCGCGGTGAAGGCGCTCATCGCCGCCGGCGCGGATGCGACGCTGACTGGTGACCGCACCGAGGCTCTCGAGGCCGATGGGCTGTTCGTCCCCGGTGTGGGGGCGTTCGCCGCGGTCCGCGAGGCGCTTCACGCCCAGGGCGGCGATGAGATCATCGAGCGCAGGCTCGCGGGCGGTCGACCGGTGCTCGGCGTCTGCGTCGGCATGCAGGTGCTGTTCGCCCACGGTGTGGAACGCGGCAGAGACGTCGAAGGTCTCGGCGAATGGCCCGGCACGGTGACCCAGCTCGAGGCTCCTGTGCTGCCGCACATGGGCTGGAACACCGTCACGCCCGATGAGGGCAGCGTGCTGTTCCGCGGCATCGAGGACGAGCGGTTCTACTTCGTCCACTCGTATGCGGCGCAGAGCTGGGAGCTCGACGTCATTCCGCCGTTCCCGCAGCCGTCGCTCACGTGGACGACCTACGGAAAGCCATTCCTCGCCGCGGTGGAGAACGGTCCGCTCTCGGCGACCCAGTTCCACCCCGAGAAATCAGGGGATGCAGGGATTCAGCTGCTGCGCAACTGGGTGCAGAGCCTCTGACAGCCTCTCGACAGGCCGGGGCGGCAGATGTTGCGTCAGAGCCCGCGTGCGACAGCCGAGGCGGCGGAGAGCCATGCGCGCTGAGTGCGCTTCGCGAGAGCGCCGTAGCGCAGGTGCCCGTCGACCATCTCGTGATCGAAGGGGATGCTGACGACCTCGCGGGCGAGGGAGCGGTACCCGCCGACGACATGTTCGACGTCAGCGGCCGAGGCCTTCGGATCCGCCTGCGAGACCACGACGACCGATCGCTGGGCGAGCCGGGCTGACCGCTCATCGCGTTCTTCGAGGGCTTCGAGCAGCAAGGCTCCGGCTTCGGCGTGATCGTCGCGGGTCGTGGTCGCGACGACGATCTGATCGGCACGGTCGATCATGCGCAGCCACATGGGGTCCGATTCGTCGTTGCCCGAATCGATGATGATCAGCCGGTAGAACTTCGCAGCGACGGCATGGATGGCGTCGACGTCTTCGGGATTCAGGCGGTTCTCGTGCGCGAGTCTGATCGGCTTCGAGCGCAGCACATCGTACTTCTCGCGGGGCTGGTGGTGCACGAAATGCGCGAGGTCTGCGGACTGCGCTCCGGTGCCGAGCAGCCGGGCAGCCTCGGGAATCATCTCCAGCAAGGTGCGATCGTGGGCGCCGGTCTCAGTGCGCCATCCCAGTGTGCCGCGCGTCTGGTTGTTGTCCCAGGCGAGAACACCGGCCCCGCCGTAGCGGGCGAACACCGCCGAGAGCAGGATCGTCGTCGGCGTCTTCCCTGCCCCGCCCTTGCCGTTGACGACCGCGATCGTCCGGGGGCCGGGCCAATGCTGGCTCACTGCCAGTTCGTCATCACGTGCGGACTGCTCAGCTGCGTTCGGTGCGAGCTTGAAGCCCATACGATTCAGCGCACCGCGGGCGCCTTCAGTCGCCGGCTCCTCCGGACGCTCGGTCTGCAGGAAGGACGTGCGTTCGTTCAGCTCACGCTGCTGCCGTCGAGAGGGCGGATCCGCGGGCGTGTGGGGTGCGTCCTCGGTCTGCGGCGCGAAGCTGCCGCGCCGGTACTGCGGCGGCTCGGCCGGAGAAGCGGGGACTGACGAGGACGCCGGATCGACGAACGAATCCTGGGGAGTCTCACCTGATTCTGCGGGCGTCGAGGGGAGCGGCGGAACGGGTGGAACGGCCGGTGCCATCTGCGGCACAGAGCGGATGATCGGCTGCGCGTGGTCACCGCTCATGGCCGGCACATCGGCCGAAGGCGTGGGTTCTCCGGTTGCTCCAGACATCATTGAGAGCCTAGCGGCATTTGAGGCTGAGTCGACCCGGCGGTACTCTCGGTTCTCGTGCCCTCTATCAGAGCACGTCACCCCCATCCTTGAGGACGAGATGAACGACTTCGCGTCAACGCCCAAGCTCACCCTTCTCCCTGCTGTCGACGTCGCCGGGGGTAAGGCGGTCCGCCTCACCCAGGGCGAGGCGGGCAGCGAGACCAGCTACGGAGATCCGCTCGACGCCGCTGCCGAATGGGTCGACCAGGGTGCTGAGTGGATTCACCTCGTCGACCTCGACGCTGCGTTCGGACGCGGATCCAACGCTCCGATGCTGCGCAAGGTCATCAAGCAGTTCCGCAGCGTGAACGTGGAACTCTCCGGCGGCATCCGCGACGACGCCAGCCTCGAGGCCGCACTGGAGACCGGCGCGTCGCGCATCAACCTCGGTACCGCTGCGCTGGAGAACCCGGAGTGGGCAGCCGACGTGATCGCTCGCTACGGCGAGGCCGTCGCCGTCGGGCTCGACGTACGAGGCACGACCCTCGCCGCTCGTGGCTGGACGAAGGAGGGCGGCGACCTCTGGGAGGTTCTCGCTCGTCTCGAAGACGCCGGTTGCAGCCGCTACGTCGTCACAGACGTCACGAAGGACGGCACGCTGCGCGGCCCGAACCTCGAGCTGCTGCGCGAGGTCACCGCGCGCACTCCGAAGCCCGTCGTCGCATCCGGCGGCATCTCGAGCCTCGATGACATCGTCGCACTGCGCGATCTCGTGCACCTCGGCGTCGAGGGCGCGATCGTCGGCAAGGCACTCTACGCCGGCGCCTTCACGTTGGCGGAGGCTCTGGATGTCGCAGGGGACTGACGACGCCGACGATCACGGCGCGCACGACCACGGCGCAGCCGACCATGACGCAGCCCGGGCCGGTGATTCGGCCGGCGTCCCGTGGGAGGGGCGCACCTTCGAATCGAACCCCCACGCGGGTGACGACGGTGCAGCCGATCCCGCGCTGCTCTCGGCTCTGCTGCGCTTCCGGGCGGGAGAGGGCAGCCAAGCCGAAGTCATCGACGCGTTCCGCTCAGCCCGCATCCTGATCCCTCTCGTAGCCGAGAAGGGTGAGGAAGGCGTGGCGCCCAGCGGCCTTGCCGTCGACAAGACGCAGGAGCTGTCCATCGTGACGGTCGCGGCCCCGGACGGCCGCACGGTGCAGCCGGTGTTCTCCTCGGTCACGGCGATGCAGAAGTGGGATGCCTCGGCTCGCCCGATCCCCGTGGAAGCCGTGCGCGCGGCGCTTGCGGCATCGTCGGAGCAGACGGATCTCATCGTGCTGGATCCGACATCCGAGACCGAGTTCGTGATCCGTCGGCCCGCCGTATGGGCCGTGGCTCAGGGGCAGCAGTGGGAGCCCAGCTTCCTCTCACCCGAGGTGTTCACCGCTCTTCAGGAGAGCGTCGCGCGTGAGCTCGCCGTGATCGATGTCGCGGTCGAGGCGGGCGATCCGGACGCGAGGCTGAGCGGCCCGGAACTGATCGTGATCCTCGAACTCGTCGACGGCCTCGAACGGGATGTGCTGGACGCCGTGCTCGCCCGCCTTGCGCAGCGCTGGGCCGCCGATGACCGCATCGCCGTGCTGGCCGACTCCCTGACGGTCAAGCTCCGCCGCTCCGTCTGACGAACGGCCGCCTGACGAGGGGCCACCCCACGAGACCGACCTCGTGGCACGAGACCGACGTGCACAGGCTCTGTCTCGCGCGGCAACCTCGGTCTCGCGGCAATATGCTCGCCTCATGCGCAGGATGCTCGCGGTCGGGATGCTGGTGATCGCGCTGCTCGGTGCGAGCACGGGTTGCGCGCAGACGGCATGTCCCGCGATCGGCTGGATCAACACAGTCGAGGTCGATTCGTCGGCGTTCGGGCCGGGCGTGCTCGTGCAGTTCTGCGTGGATGCGGGGTGCTCAGCGGGCCCGGGCGAGGAGCCGACCACCTCGTCGGTCATGGGAGCGCCGATGCAGAACGATGACGGCGTGTTCAGCCTGAGCATGACCACGCCCGAGGAGGCGACGATCCGCGTCTACGACGCCGCCGGCACACTCCTGCAGGAATCAGACCACGACGTCACCTGGACGCATTCCACTGAACGCTGCGGCGGCCCCAGTATCGCCGCCCCGATCACCCTGACCGTATGAAACTCCGGTGGTCACCGGGGCGCGCAAGCGCGAGCCCGCGTGTGGAGCTAATTGACCGGTCCGGTCCACTTCTCGCCCGGCCCCTTGCCGATCGGGTCGGGGATGGCGGATGCTTCGCGGAAGGCGAGCTGGAGGGAGCGCAGTCCATCACGCAGCGACCGCGCGTGCATGTCGCTGATCTCCGGGGCCCCGGCTGTGATGAGCCCGGCGAGGGCGTTGATGAGCTTGCGCGCCTCGTCGAGGTCGAGCTCGGAGTCCGGGTCGTCCGCGAGGCCGGTCTTGACGGCCGCTGCGCTCATGAGATGCACGGCGGCGGTGGTGATCACCTCGACAGCGGGCACGTCCGCGATGTCGCGGGTGGCCGCCGATGCGGCGTCCTCCTGTTGCTGCCAGCGCTCGTGGCGCTCGTCGTGGCCGTCATCCTGAACCGGAATCGTCACTATGCCTTGCCTTCTGTTAGACTTTGTCGGGCTTCGGAGCGTAATGCTCCGGAACGAAAGAGGATTCACTTCCCACCCGCGCTTGCCGTTCAAGGCTACCGGGTCTTGCACTCCACCGGCTCACGTCGGCAGATCAGACACTGTCTGATGTTCAGGGTGCGAAGCCGGCGTCTGGATGCCGGTGGGTGGGGGACGATTCCAATTTCGCCCGTGACGCAGTCTGCGCCGCGGTGGCTTAATTCATCGTCTAAAAGGAGTTCCGCATCAGCGATCCCCGCACCAATGAGCGCATCCGCGTCCCCGAGGTCCGCCTCGTCGGACCCGCGGGTGAGCAGATCGGCGTCGTCCGCATCGAGGCAGCGTTGCGCCTTGCGCAGGAAGCCGACCTAGACCTCGTAGAGGTCGCCCCAAACTCGAAGCCGCCCGTGGTCAAGATCATGGACTACGGCAAGTTCAAGTACGAGGCCGCGCAGAAGGCGAAGGAAGCTCGTCGCAACCAGGCGAACACGATCCTCAAAGAGGTGCGCTTCCGTCTGAAGATCGAAGCACACGATTACACGACGAAGCTCAAGCGCGCCGAGGGCTTCCTCAAGGCCGGCGACAAGGTCAAGGCCATGATCCTGTTCCGCGGTCGTGAGCAGTCGCGCCCCGAGCAGGGTGTACGCCTGCTGCGCAAGTTCGCCGAGGACGTCGCCGAGCTCGGCACCGTCGAGTCGAACCCGACGATCGACGGACGCAACATGGTGATGGTCGTGGCGCCGCTGAAGAACAAGTCGGACGCGAAGGCAGAGCAGAACGCACAGCGTGACGCGCAGCGCGCGGCCAACAAGCAGGCGTCGCATACGACGCGTGAGACAACGGATTCGACAGAAGAAGCCGTCGCGGAGTAACACCCGCCCCCAGACTCCCGCAACGCGGGTTGAACCGTCGCCTGAGAAGGCGCCATACGAAGGAAGAGAAGATGCCGAAGCAGAAGACCCACTCGGGTGCTAAGAAGCGCTTCAAGATCACCGGCAGCGGCAAGCTGAAGAAGCAGCAGGCCGGGATGCGCCACAACCTCGAGCACAAGTCGAGCCGTCGCACCCGCCGTCTGAACCAGGACCAGGTGCTCTCGAAGGCTGACACCAAGGTCGCGAAGAAGCTTCTCGGTCGCTGAAGCGGCCGAACGCAGGAATAGGAACTCAGGAAAATGGCAAGAGTAAAGCGGGCGGTAAACGCCCACAAGAAGCGTCGCGTCATCCTCGAGCGCGCCTCCGGTTACCGGGGCCAGCGTTCGCGCCTCTACCGCAAGGCCAAGGAGCAGGTCACCCACTCCCTGGTCTACGCGTACCGTGACCGCCGCAAGCGCAAGGGCGACTTCCGCCGCCTCTGGATCCAGCGCATCAACGCTGCTGCACGCCAGAACGGCATCACGTACAACCGCTTCATCCAGGGTCTCGGCCTTGCCGGCGTTCAGGTGGACCGTCGCATGCTCGCCGAGCTCGCTGTGAACGAGCCCGCGACTTTCGTCTCGCTCGTCGAGACGGCGAAGAAGGCACTGCCTTCCGACGTCAACGCTCCGAAGTCGGCTGCGTAAGCATCTTCAGAAGACGGGCGCTTCCCTCAGGGGAGGCGCCCGTCTTCGTCTGTGTGCGCTGAGCCCGTCAATGCCTCGGCAGTGACCTTTGCCGTCGCGCTCCTCGTGAGAGCGCGGCGTCGACGATCAGCGCGAGCAGAACGGATGCCGGGTACACGAGCAGATCGCGTTGCGCGAAGCTCGAGCCGAGAACAAGCGCAGACGGCGGGAATGCGAGAGCCCACGTGCGCGGCAGGTCGGTGAGCTGCAGGAATTCGACAGCCGTGCAGAAGATGATCGCAAGCGCTGCGGGCAGCGTGCGTGAGGTCCGTGCCAGGAGGGTCGCGAACAGCAGGTAGACGAGCACGGCGTACAGAGCGTCGCCCGCGATGTCGCCCGCCTTGCCCGAACCGAACCGATGCACGAGCAGACCGCCGATGAGTACCACGACCGCCACTGCCACGAGCGCGAACCGGCGCCGAGCAGTGAAACGTCTGGTGCGATCGGTCACCTGAGTACAGTACGAACCGAACCTGCGCGCAGGCTCGATGTCTCCATGTGCGCAGCTGGGTGTCTGTGTCCCTAGACTGGGGATCGTGCTGGAGAATCCCCGGTCCCCGCGTGTCCGAGCCGTCGCGAAGCTGACGAAGCGCAGCGCGCGAACGGAGACTGGACTCTTCCTTCTGGAAGGACCCCAGTCCGTTCGCGAGGCGCTCGAGTACCGCCCTGAGGGGATCGTCGAGCTGTTCGCGACGCCGACCGGGTGGGAGAAGCATCCCGATCTGCGTGCCGCAAGCGCTGCACACGGGGTGAAGGTCGAGTACGTCACCGAGTACGTGCTGAACGCCATGGCCGACACCGTCACTCCGCAGGGCGTGATCGCGGTCGTCCGGCAGGCTCCGACGTCGGCCCGCGACATCTTCGCGGCATCCCCGCGTCTCGTCGCCATCTGCGAGGAGGTGCGTGATCCGGGCAATCTCGGCACCATCATCCGGGCCGCGGATGCCGCAGGTGCCGATGCGGTGATCCTCACGGGCCGCACGGTCGATCCCCACAACCCGAAGGTCGTGCGTGCCACGACGGGATCCCTGTTCCACCTGCCGGTGTCCGTCGGCGGAGATCTCGAAGACGTCGTCGAAAGGGCCCATGCTGCGGGCGTCACCGTGCTCGCTGCGGACGTCAAGGGCGACGATCTGTTGCAGGCCCGCGCTGACGGCGTGCTCGCGCAGCCGACGGCCTGGCTGTTCGGCAACGAGGCCAGGGGCCTGGAGGAATCAGCCCTCGCGCTGGCGGATCACGTGCTGAAGCTTCCGATCTTCGGTCGCGCCGAGTCTCTGAACCTCGCCACCGCGGCGAGCGTGTGCCTGTACGAAAGCGCCTTCACTCAGCGAGCGGCCGACGGCCGCTGACGGCGACGGCCGCCCTGCTCCACTGTTTCCGATCGGTTACAACTCGATAACCCGCCGAGGCGGATGCTGGTTCCTGCGCTCGTGCACTCACTAGTGTGGGGACATGACCGAGACTGGTGCACCCCTCCTCGTAGTGGAGAACGTTCAGAAGCACTACGGCGACTTCCAGGCGCTGACCGATATCGACCTCACCGTCAACAAGGGTGAGGTGGTCGTCGTGATCGGACCTTCCGGATCCGGCAAGTCGACGCTGTGTCGCACGATCAACCGCCTGGAGACGATCACGAGCGGAAAGATCTCGATCGACGGCGAACCGCTTCCTGCCGAAGGCAAGGGACTCGCGAAGCTCCGCGCCGATGTCGGCATGGTGTTCCAGTCCTTCAACCTCTTCGCGCACCTGACGATCCTCGAGAACGTCACGCTGGGACCGATCAAGGTGCGTGGGCTGAAGAAGGCCGACGCGGAGAAGGAGGGCATGGCCCTTCTCGAACGCGTCGGCGTCGCCCAGCAGGCCTCCAAGCTCCCGGCGCAGCTCTCCGGAGGCCAGCAGCAGCGCGTGGCCATCGCTCGTGCTCTCGCGATGCGTCCGAAGGTCATGCTCTTCGACGAGCCGACCAGCGCGCTGGACCCCGAGATGATCAACGAGGTGCTCGATGTCATGGTCGGCCTGGCGAAGGACGGGATGACGATGATCGTCGTCACGCACGAGATGGGCTTCGCTCGCAAGGCGGCCAACCGCGTGGTCTTCATGGCGGACGGAAAGATCGTCGAAGAGGCGACGCCGGAGGAGTTCTTCACGAACCCGAAGAGCGACCGCGCCAAGGACTTCCTCTCGAAGCTCCTCACCCACTGACCTTTTCTGTACACACAGCACACAAGGAGACGAAAATGCGACGCACACGGACACTGGCAGGGATCGGCATCGCGGCGGTCACGCTGCTCGCCCTGACCGCCTGCAACAGCGGCAGCCCCACGACTCCCGGCGGAGACGCCGGCGGTGACGCAGAAGAGCCTTCGACCTGGTTCGAGGTCGCCTCAGACGTCTCGCTGGAGGGCAGCCCGACGTTCGACGCCATGACCGAACGCGACGGCGTGGTCGTCGGAGTCAAGGAAGACCAGCCGGGCCTGGGCTACCTCGACGTCACGACGGGGGAGCGCACCGGTTTCGACATCGACATCGCGCGTTGGATCGCGGCATCCCTCGGATTCGATGAGGACAAGATCGAGTTCAAGCCGATCGCCTCGGCGAACCGCGAGCAGGCGATCACGAACGGCGACATCGACTACTACGTCGGCACGTATTCGATCACCGACAAGCGCAAAGAGTTGATCGACTTCGCCGGCCCGTACTTCATCACGGGTCAGGGCCTGCTCGTCGGCGCCGACACCGAGGGCGTCGAGACGCTCGAAGACCTCAACGGCAAGACCGTCTGCTCTGCGACCGGCTCGACGCCGATCCAGAACATCAAGGCGAACTTCCCCGAGATCACGCCGAAGGAGTACGACCTGTACTCGGCCTGCGTCGAGGACCTCATCAACGGACAGGTGGATGCTGTCACCACCGACCAGGCGATCCTCATCGGCTTCGCCGCACAGTATCCGGAAGATGTGAAGGTCGTCGGAGACCTGTTCACCGAAGAGCGCTATGGCGTGGGCTTCACCAAGGGCGACTCCGCACTGCAGGAGCACATCAACACGCTCTTCACCGACGGTGGCGACATCTGGCAGGCGATCTTCGACAAGAACCTCGGCGAGTCGGGGATCAAGGTCGAACAGCCCGCTGTCGACTGAGTGACCCTGGGGGCGGTCCGGTGGGCCGCCCCCTCCTATTCCTGAAGGGAAGACGATGTTCGACGTCATCTTCGGCAACCTCGACCTGTGGGGCGAGGCGATAGCCAACACGCTGCTCGTCTTCTTCGGAGGCGCGATCATCGCATTGGTGCTGGGCGTCGTGGTCGGCGCGATGCGGGTCTCGTCCGTGCCCATCGCCCGTGCGGTCGGCACCGTGTACGTCGGACTCGTCCGCAACACCCCGCTGACTCTCGTCTTCTTCTTCTTCGTCTTCGGCTATCCCCAGCTGGGGCTTCCGAAACTCGACAACCTGGTGCTGGGTATTCTCGCCATCGGCATCTACACGGCCACCTATGTGGCCGAGGTCATCCGGGCCGGCATCAACACGGTCCCTGTGGGGCAGGCCGAGGCTGCACGAGCGATCGGCCTCCCGTTCGGGCAGGTCATGACCCTCGTCGTGCTCCCGCAGGCATTCCGTTCCGTCGTGCCTCCCATGATGAGCGTGTTCATCGCGCTGCTGAAGAACACGACGGTCGCCGCCGGCTTCGCGATCGGTGAGCTCGCGGCACTGCGCGCCACCATCTACGACTCGCACGAGCGACCAGGCAACCCGATGGAAGTGCTGCTCTGGGTCGCAGTGGTCTTCGTCGTCCTGGTGCTTCTGATGAGCTGGCTGCAGAACAGACTCGAGAACCGATGGAGGATCGCACGATGACTTCCGTACTCTATGACGTCCCAGGTCCTCGGGCGGTTCTGCGAAACAGGATCCTCGGAGTGGCGACGGTTCTCGTCGTCCTCGGCGCGATCGCATTCATCGTCTATCGCTTCGCGGAATCTGGGCAGTTCTCGCCGTCGAAGTGGTACATCTTCACCTTCTCAGCGGTCTGGGAACAGATCCTCGAAGCGCTCGGCAACACGCTTGCGGCCTTCGCGCTCGCCGCGATCCTCAGCCTCGTGCTCGGCTTCGCGCTGGCGATCGGCCGTCTGTCCGAACACGCATGGGTGCGCGTCCCCGTCACCGCCGTGACCGAGCTGTTCCGTGCGGTGCCGGTGCTCGTGCTGATGATGCTGCTGTACTACGGCCTGCCCGTCATCGGCATCAAGATGGAGCCCTACTGGGCCGTGGTCATCGCGCTGATGGCTTACAACGGCTCGGTGCTCGCCGAGGTCTTCCGCGCGGGTGTCGAGTCACTGCCTCGCGGTCAGAAGGAGGCTGGATACGCGATCGGACTCCGCAAGAACGGCGTCATGCGGTTGATCCTGCTGCCGCAGGCGATCAGAGCGATGCTGCCGGTCATCGTCGCCCAGCTCGTAGTGACGATGAAGGACACCGCGCTCGGGTTCATCATCACGTACCCCGAACTGCTGTACTACGCCAAGCTGCTGAGCTCGCAGCAAGGACGTCCGATCCTCCAGTCGGCATTCATCATCGGCGGCATCTACATCGTCATGTGCCTGATCCTTTCCGGCATCGCGAAGTACCTCGAGATCCGCACCCGTCATTCGCCGAAGCTGCAGGCACTTGCCGCCGATAACGCGGCGGTCATGCACGAGGGCACCGACACCGAGATCATCGTGGCGCAGAAGGGCGCGGGGAAGTTCGACGGGACGAGCACGGGAGCCTGAGGCCGACGGGCGAGACCGGTACGCGCCGGTAGACTCATGTCTCGTGTCTGACGTTCCCCACTCTGAATCAGCAGAGATCACGCCCGAGGCGGTGGAATCCGCCGTCGCCGCAGCGCTCGATGCGATCGGTGCCGCTGCCGATACCGCAGAGCTGAAGGCCGCGCGCGCCGCGCACGTCGCCGAAGGGTCGCCGCTGGCTGTACTGAACGCGTCGATGCGCCAGGTGGCGCCCGAGCACAAGGCCGCCTTCGGCAAGCTCGTCGGGCAGGGCCGTGGTCAGGTCACCAAGGCGCTCGCCGCCCGCGAGGTCGAACTCGCCGAGGCCGAGACCGCAGCGCGGCTGGAGTCGGAGCGGGTGGACATCACCGCCGTCTCCTCGCGCACGCGCGTCGGCGCACGGCATCCGCTCAGCCAACTCCAAGACGATGTCTCCGACATCTTCGTCGGCATGGGGTGGGAGATCGCGGAGGGCCCGGAGCTCGAGCACGAGTGGTTCAACTTCGACGCGCTGAACTTCGACGTCGATCACCCCGCGCGTCAGATGCAGGACACCTTCTTCGTCGATCCGGTCGATCGCCACCTCGTCATGCGCACGCACACGAGCCCGGTGCAGGTGCGGTCGATGCTCGACCGCGAGGTGCCGATCTATGTCCTCTGCCCCGGTCGCGTGTACCGCACCGACGAGTTCGACGCGACTCACCTTCCGGTGTTCACGCAGTTCGAGGGTCTCGTCGTAGACAAGGGCATCACGATGGCGCACCTCAAGGGCACGCTGGATCACTTCGCGAGACTGCTCTTCGGGCCGGAGGCCAAGACGCGCTTCCGCACCAACTACTTCCCGTTCACCGAGCCGTCCGCCGAGCTCGACCTGTGGCACCCGACCTTCAAGGGCGGCGCACGCTGGATCGAGTGGGGCGGCTGCGGCATGATCAACCCGAACGTGCTGCGTGCAGCGGGCATCGACCCCGACGTGTACAGCGGCTTCGCCTTCGGTATGGGGATCGAGCGCGGACTGATGTTCCGCAGCGATGTGAAGGACATGCGGGACATGGCCGAGGGCGATGTGCGCTTCAGCGAGCAGTTCGGGATGGTGGTGTGATGCGCGTCCCGCTTTCGTGGTTGCGTGAGTACGTCGATGTGGCATCGGATGCCACTGCAGAAGACATTCTCGAGTCGTTGGTGACCGTCGGGTTCGAAGAGGAGGAGATCCACCGTTTCGAGGTCTCCGGACCTGTCGTCGTCGGGCAGGTGTTGTCCTTCGACGCCGAACCGCAGTCCAACGGCAAGACGATCCGCTGGTGTCAGGTGGACGTCGGTGAAGCCGAGCCGCGCGGCATCGTCTGCGGCGCGAGCAATTTCGCCGTCGGAGACAAGGTCGTGGTGACGCTGCCGGGTGCCGTGCTGCCAGGGCCGTTCCCGATCGCCGCGCGCAAGACGTACGGCCACGTCTCGGACGGCATGATCGCGTCGGCGCGAGAGCTGGGCCTCGGAGACGAGCACGACGGCATCCTGATCTTGTCCTCGCTCGGCATCGATGCCCCGGTCGGCACGGACGCGATCGAGCTGCTGGGCCTTGACGACGTCGCGGTCGAGATCAATGTCACGCCTGACCGCGGCTACGCGTTCTCGATCCGCGGAGTCGCACGGGAGTATGCGCACGCGACCGGTGCGGATTTCCGCGACCCGGCAGAGCACGAGTGGTCAGAGGTGGAGCCGGGTACAGGGTTCCCGATCTCCGTCGATGCCGTACCGTTGCGTGACACCCCTGCGGTTCAGGAGTTCGTCGTGCGCGTCGTGCGCGATGTCGACCCGTCCAGACCCACCCCGCCGTGGATGGTGGCGCGGCTCTCGCTCGCCGGCATCCGCTCGCTCGGCGTCCTGATCGACATCACGAACTATGTGATGCTCGAGCTGGGAAATCCGATCCACGGATACGACCTCGACAAACTGGCAGGCGGCATCACGGTTCGTCGCGCGCAGCACGGCGAGAAGATGAAGACCCTCGACGGTCAGGAGCGCACGCTCCACGTCGAAGACCTGCTCATCACCGATGATTCCGGTCCGATCGGTCTCGCCGGCGTCATGGGCGGCAGCAGGACCGAGATGGGCGATCAGACGCGCAATGTGCTCATCGAGGCCGCGATCTTCGACCCGATCTCGATCGCGCGCAGCGCACGACGCCACAAGCTGCCCAGCGAGGCGTCCAAGCGCTTCGAGCGCGGTGTCGACCCGCTGGTTCCGTTCGTCGCGGCCCGTCGCGTGGCCGATCTCATGGTCGAACTCGCCGGCGGCCGCATCGATGAGACCGGCGGGGCATTGTTCAGCGACGTCTCCATCGACGGCATCGAACTGCCGGCTGAATTCGTCCCCGGTCTGATCGGCGTCGACTACACCGACGAGGAGATCGTCGACGCTCTCGAGACGATCGGCGCAGAGGTCACCGAGACCTCTGACGGCTGGCAGGTCATCCCGCCGAGCTGGCGTCCCGATCTCACGGACAAGTGGACGCTGGCCGAGGAAGTCGCCCGCATTCACGGCCTCGACCGCATCCCCGCCGTGCTGCCGACGCCCCCGTCCGGGCGCGGACTCACCGTGCTTCAGCAGGGTCGTCGTCGCGTCTCGAACGCGCTGGCTGCTGCCGGCCTCGTCGAGACGCCGGCATTCCCGTTCACCACCGAGGCGCACAACGACATGCACGGCTCGGCGTCGGGGGAGCACCTTCCGAGCATCAAGCTCGCGAACCCGCTCGACGGACAGGCGCCGTTCCTGCGCCGGTCCTTGATCCCGGGTCTGCTGCAGATCGCACATCGCAACATCGCGCGCGGACTCACCGATCTCGCGATCTTCGAGACCGGCGCAGTCTTCCTTCCCGAGCCGGGCGTCGCATACGGAACGGATGAGGTGCCCCCGCTGGGTGAGCGACCTTCGGATGAGACGCTGGCCGCGCTGAACGCCTCGATCCCTCCGCAGCCCCGCCACATCGCCGCCCTTTTCACAGGGAATGTCGTGGCACGTCAGCCTGGACGCGCAGCGGAGGCGTTCGGATTGTCAGACGCATTGGATGCTGTGCGCGTGATCGCCGTCGCTTCCGGGGTCGAGATCGACGTCGTGCAGGGGCAGCGCGCTGCGCTGCACCCTGGACGCACCGGTGTGCTGAGCGTCAACGGCACCGAAGTGGGCTACGTCGGTGAGCTGCACCCGAAGGTGGCGGCTGACGCTGATCTGCCCGGTCGCGCCGTCGTGCTCGAGCTCGATCTCGACGGCGTCCTGAAGTCCGCAGGAACCCGCGTCGTCGCCGAGTCGCTGTCCACCTACCCGGCCGCGACGCAGGACGTGTCACTGGTCGTTCCTGCTTCCGTGACGGCCGGCGACCTGCGCGCAGCCCTCGTCGAGGGGGCGGGGGAACTGCTCGAGTCACTGCGGCTCGTCGACGACTATCGCGGCGAGGGCATCGCCGAAGGCGAGAAGAGTTTGACCTTCGCGCTGCGGTTCCGCGCTGCCGATCGCACACTCACGGCTGCAGAGGCGACCGAGGCGAAGCTCGCCGGCGTCGCGGTGGCGTCTGATCGCTTCGGGGCGACGCTGCGCGAGTAGCATTCGAGTCTCGTTCGGAACGCCGGTGTCTCTTCAGAGACGCCGGCGTTCTGCTTTTGATCTCGATAGGTCGAATAAATATACGAGAGAAAGCCTTGTCGAAATCGAACATAGGAACTATACGGATTCATGGAACCTTGGTTCGACGATGTGGATGACCGACCGCGTGATGCCGCGTTCTTCGTCGAGTCTGCGTTGGATGATCTGCAGTGTGCGGATGTCGATCTGAATCGTCATGAGGCGATGCGGTCTGCTCGGATCGCGGATGCTGTCGCGTTGGCGCGTCGTAATCCTCAGGTGTATGTGCATCACACGACGGACAAGGATGCCGTGGATCAGGCCGAGCGTGCCACGGTCTTCGACATCGCGTTGCGGCTGCGGTGCTCAGAAGACTACGTGCGCGGGGTGCTGTTCACCGCGGAGCAGGCGATGGCGCATCTGCCGTTGCTGTGGCAGCAGGCCAAGGATGGTTTCGTGTCGATGTATCTCGTCGGCCGCACTGTCGGGGCGTTGGCGCGGGTGCGTGCGGATGTCGGAGCGCCGGAGGAAGAGCGCGAGCTTGAACGGGAGGCGATGCGGGTGATCGATGAAGCAGCGTCGGAGTGGGCGCTCTCATGCCCACCGGCGACGTTCCTGCGCCGGCTGCGCACCCTGGTCGACCGGCTCGATCCGGTCGGACCCTCCGAGCGCCACGCCCGTAAGATTCGCGGTCGTCGCGTCGTCGTCCAGGAGGATGAGGACGGCATGAGCTGGTTCATGGCGTACATCCCGACGGTCGAGGCGATCGCCGCCAAACGCCGGTTGACGTCCGCGGCCAAGCACCTGCAGAAGGACCCGAACGAGTGCCGCACGCGGGATCAGATCCGCGCCGATCTGTGCTCCGCGTGGCTGCGCGGTATCGGCACCGCCACGGCGGTCAAGACGAAGATCTTCGTCACCATCCCGGTCGAACTCCTCGGGGACGATCGTGGCACCGGCGCCCACCCGACAGGTGGGGCGATCCGTCCGGCCGAGCTCGTCGGGCACGGTCCGATCGACCCACTCACCGCGAAGCAACTGTTCCTCGACACGAATGCGTTCCGCCGGGTGATCGTCGACCCGATCCGCAGCGTCGTCGTCGACATGGACCGCCGCAGCCGCCACGCCACCCAGGCACAACGTGAATGGCTCATCCTGCAACACGGCACCTGCGCCAGAGACGGCTGCAACCGCCTCGCCCAAGACGCCGACATCGACCACAAGACTCCGTGGGCACAAGGCGGCACGACCGACCTCGACGAGCTCAGACCGCTGTGCCCGCGCGACCACACCCACCGACATCTCACCCGCGCGATCTACCGCAGCCGCCCAGACAACACCGTCCAGGTCATCACACCCACCGGACATGAAAGCAAGCCACCTTCTCGTTCTTCCGCGATCGCCCCACCGTTCTGAGCCGCGCTCAGTGTGCGCTGCCGGGTTCACTCGCGTGTCCGTCGACGTCTCTCCTTATGACGGGCGAGGATGAACGCATGTCCTCGGAAACCGCATCCACCTGGCTGCGCGCGCAACCCGCGCTGACCGGCACGCCTCGCTCGGTCGCGTTCGATGACCTGCCCGACGATCCGACCGCACTGTTCCTGTCATGGATCAGCGAGGCCGCAGAGCTCGGAGTCGCAGAGCCCCATGCGGCGAGTCTCGCGACAGTCGATGCCGACGGCGTCCCGGACGCGCGCACGCTGATTCTGAAGGATGTGAGCGATCGTGGCTGGGCCTTCGCCGGTCATCGGGCATCGCAGAAGGCGGAGCAGCTTCTCGCGCACCCCGTAGCGGCGCTGAACTTCTGGTGGCAGCCGCTCGTCAGAGCTGTGCGCGTGCGAGGCGCGGTGGAGGAGGCGACTCACGAGGAAAGCGACGCAGACCTGGCCGCAAGATCCGCATCGGCTCGCGAGGGCATCGCGCCGGGGGAGTGGGTGCTGTGGCGCCTCGCCCCGACCAGGATCGAGTTCTGGAACGGGTCGGTCGACCGTCGCCACACGCGGATCGTGTACTTTCGCGAGGGTGACAACTGGTCGCACACGGTGACCGGCGGCGAAGCGGACGGAGCGACGACGGCATGAGCGACTACCAGGTGACGCAGATCGGTGCCCCCGAAGAATGGCGCAATCACTTCGGTGGTTTCGTCGAAGCGCGCTCCCGTGACGGCCGCAGGGTCGTCGACCACGAACTGACGATGCAGTACATCGGCATGACCGCGAACGCGCTCGAGCCCGGTGAAGAGGCCGGATACTGGCACACCCACACTCACGTGGAGGAGCTCTACGTGTTCCTGGCCGGGCGCGGACAGATGGGACTGGACGACGACGTGGTGGAGGCGTCGCCTGGCACCGTGATCAGGGTCGGCCAGAACGTGTGGCGCACGTGGCGTGCACTCCCCGACAGCCCAGGCGAGCTGCGATGGCTCTGCGTCCGATCCGGAGGCGAGCAGTTGCCGCACATCCCGGACGACGCCACGCGCGACCTCGAGCGACCGATGCCGTGGCAGGGACGATGATCGTCGCTCCCCGCCCCACCGCACCCACAGCCCCTGTCGACGCCCGCGAGCTCGGAGTCGGTCCCTACCTGAACCCAGGAGCCCAGACCGACTGGCATTACCGCAAGCCGGGCTGGCAGGCCGGCGACGCATCCAACATCGCGCCGATGCGAGTCGTCCGTGACGACGAGCGGGGGCTGGTGGCATGGCTGGCGGCCGGCTCGCTCCTGGAGGGCATGGGGGCTCCGGACGGGCAGCGCATCCGCACCGTTCCGCTCGACGAGCGCTGGCTCGTCTAGCGGACCCGGATCGTGGAGGAGTGGTGGGGCAACGGCGTACTGCGCATCGCACCTGCCGGCACCCCGTGGTCGGTCTGGTTGTTCTGGAGCGACGCCAGCGGTACGGATTGGGTGTTCGACGGTTGGTACGTGAATCTCGAGAACGCGCATCAGCGCACCGACACCGCCACCCACTCATCCGACCATGTGCTCGATGTCGAGATCGACGCCTCTGGCGACATCCGCCTGAAGGACGAAGACGAACTGGAAGCGGCGATCGAACAGGGGCGCATCGCAGCCGATGAGGGCGAGCAGATCACCCGACACGCTGAGGCTGCGATCGCAGCCTTCCATGATGGGCACTGGGCCTTCGCGCAGGAGTGGGCCGACTGGCGTCCGGATCCGGCGTGGAGGACCCCGCAACTCTCCGACTTACCGCACTGACCCCCACATGCAGGAGCCGAAGATGGTGTGATGGCCGTATGACGAACGTGCTCATTCTCGGCGGGACGGCGTGGCTCTCCGGCCGCATCGCGACGCGCTGGATCGACACCGGAGCGCGAGTGACATGCCTCGCTCGTGGCACGCAGCCTGTGCCGAAGGGCGCTGAGCTCGTCCGGGCCGACCGCGGCGATGCCGACCCGTACGGCGAGCTGCGCGGGGAGTGGGATGAGATCGTCGACGTCTCCCGCCACGCCCATCACGCCAGCGGCGCGATAGCCGCGCTGGGTGCGCGTACCGCGCGCTGGACCTATGTCTCGTCCACCTCGGTCTACGCCGACGCGGCCACCCCGGACACCGACGAGTCCGCCGAGATGCTGGCGCCGGCACAGGATGGCGACGAGTACGAGTACGGCGCGCACAAGGTCGCGTCCGAGCAGATCGTCCGCACGCTCGGCGACCGGGCTCGCATCGTGCGGCCGGGGCTCATCGTCGGACCGGGGGACCCGAGCGATCGGTTCGGATACTGGGCTGCTGCATTCGACCGCGCAGCGGAGGGGCCTGTGCTCATCCCTCGCGTTCAGGGCCGCTCAGCACAGGTGATCGACGTCGACGATCTGGTCACCTTCCTCGTGGAAGGCAGTTCCTCCGGCGCCGTCAACGCCGTCGGTGACGTGCACGAGCTCGGCCACGTGCTGAATGCGGTTCGCGCTGCCACCGGACACAGCGGCGAGGTCGTCGCCGCCGACGATGGGTGGCTGGAGGCGCATGGCGTCGAGATATGGGCAGGGGAGCATTCCCTGCCGCTGTGGCTGCCGATGGACATGGGCGGATTCATGACCCGTTCGAATGCGGCGTTCAAGACTGCGGGTGCGACGCTGACGCCGCTGTCGGAGACGATCGCCCGCATCGTCGTCGACGAGCGCGCCAGGGGAGTGAATCGTGAGCGACGCGCGGGGCTCACCCGCGACCAGGAGCTGGCTCTTCTCGCCGCTGTGTAGGCGGTCGTGATTTGCGCACCACGCACGCACGGCGCTACTGTCGCCACATGCCTTCGGCTGCAACCTCCGCTCTGACGCCCGCTCCGGGCGTCGTCGTGGTGCGCCGACGCCGCAGCCGTCTGGGCGGCCGCCGACTCTAGGCGACCCCGTGTTCTCCGACCGTCGTCACCGACGAGAGGGCCGAGCACCGGTGTCGCCGCCATCGGCCCCTGACCCCAGACCGTTAAGGTAGAACCATGACGTACTCCGTCGCCGTCTCCGGCGCATCCGGCTATGCGGGAGGCGAAATCCTCCGCCTGCTGGCAAGCCACCCCGACATCGAGATCCGCACCGTCACCGCGCATTCCAACGCCGGCCAGCCGCTGATCCAGCACCAACCGCACCTGCGCTCGCTCGCGCACCTCACACTGCAGGACACCACTGCGGAGATCCTCTCCGGGCACGACATCGTCTTCCTCGCGCTTCCGCACGGTCAGTCCGGCCAGTACACGGATGCCCTCGGCGATGTGTCGCTCGTGATCGACGCCGGTGCCGACCACCGGCTCACGTCGCAGGATTCGTGGGATGCGTTCTACGGCGGCGACTTCCACGAGCCGTGGGCGTACGGTGTCCCCGAGCTGCTGATCGGCCCCCAGAGCGAGGGCCAGAACAGCGCCCGCAAGCAGCGTGAGAACCTGCGCGGAGCCACCCGCATAGCAGCCCCTGGATGCAACGCCTCGACGGTGAGCCTCAGCCTCGCTCCCGGCGTGGCGGCAGGCGTCATCGACCCGAGCGACATCGTCGCGGTGCTCGCGGTCGGCCCTTCGGGGGCAGGCAAGAGCCTCAAGACCAATCTGCTCGCCAGCGAGATCCTCGGCAGCGCCAATCCGTACGCCGTCGGCGGCACGCATCGGCACATCCCGGAGATCCAGCAGGCCCTTCGACAGGCGAAGGGAACGTCCGCTGCAGGAGCGGACGATGTGCGCATCTCCTTCACACCGGTCCTCGTGCCGATGGCACGCGGCATCCTCGCCACCTCGACGGCGCCGATCGTCGATGGCGTGTCGGATGAGGAGATCCGCGCGGCATGGGAACGCGCGTACGGCGACGAGACGTTCGTGCAGCTGCTGCCAGAGGGCCACTTCCCGCGCACCGCCGATGTCATCGGTGCCAACACCGCCTTGATCGGACTCGCCGTCGACCGCGCGGCGAACCGCGTCACGGTTGTCACCGCCGTCGACAATCTCGTCAAGGGC
Source organism: Microbacterium sp. TWP3-1-2b2 (assembly GCF_049896145.1). Taxonomy (NCBI): domain Bacteria; kingdom Bacillati; phylum Actinomycetota; class Actinomycetes; order Micrococcales; family Microbacteriaceae; genus Microbacterium; species Microbacterium sp. TWP3-1-2b2. The sequence goes on from NZ_JAFCTS010000001.1 coordinate 348,315, forward strand.
ACGGCGGGCGCCGCCATCCAATCCATGAACCTCGCGCTCGGACTTCCAGAAGACCGTGCGCTGTCACTGAACGGAGTCGCGCCATGAGTGTCACCGCACCCCAGGGTTTCGAAGCAGCCGGTGTCGCAGTCGGCCTCAAATCGACCGGTAAGCCGGACGTCGCGGTCGTCGTCAACCGCGGCCCGCGCAGGATCGGCGCCGCCGTCTTCACGAGCAACCGTGCCAAGGCGAACCCCATCATCTGGTCGCAGCAGGTCATCACCGACCGCACAGTCGAAGCGATCGTGCTGAACTCGGGTGGCGCGAACTGCTTCACAGGGGCGTTCGGATTCCAGACCACGCACCAGACCGCCGAGAAGGCTGCCGAACTGCTCGACGTCAGCGCCGGCGACATCCTGGTCTGCTCCACCGGACTCATCGGCACGGGCGATGAAGAGTTCCGCGCGAAGGTGCTCAGCGGCACCGAGCAGGCGATCGCCCAACTCAGCTCCGACGGCGGAGACGCCGCGGCGCACGCCATCATGACGACCGACACCGTCGCGAAGACGGCGGTCGTCTCCCGCGACGGCTGGACGATCGGCGGCATGGCCAAGGGTGCAGGGATGCTGGCACCAGGACTTGCCACGATGCTCGTCGTCATCACCACCGACGCCGACCTCGAGGCGCTCGAGGCCGACACCGCGCTTCGCCGCGCGACAGGGCAGACGTTCGATCGGCTGGATTCGGACGGCTGCATGTCGACCAACGACCAGGTGACGCTGCTCGCCAACGGCGCGAGCGGCATCCGGCCCGATCTTGAGGAGTTCACGGCCGCTCTCACCGAGCTCAGCGATGAACTCGCCGTCAAACTCCAGGGCGACGCCGAGGGCGCGAGCCACGACATCACGATCCGCGTCACGAACGCCGCCTCCGAGCAGGACGCCGTCGAAGTGGGGCGATCCGTCGCACGCAACAATCTGTTCAAGGCCGCCATCTTCGGCAACGACCCGAACTGGGGCCGCGTGCTGGCGGCGATCGGCACCACCAGCGCGCAGTTCGACCCGTACAACGTCGACGTGTGGATGAACGGCGTGCGGGTGTGCTCCGAAGGTGGGCCCGACCGGCCGAGGGAAGACGTCGATCTCACGCCACGCGCGACCGATCTGCTCATCGATCTGCAGGTGGGCGACGCCGAGGCGACGATCCGCACGAACGACCTGACGCATGACTACGTCCATGAGAACAGTGCGTACGCCTCATGACCGACATTCAGGACACACCGCCTGACCTCGCGGCCCTCAAAGCCACGACGCTGATCGGGTCGCTGCCGTGGCTGAAGAAGTTCCGCGATCAGATCGTGGTGGTCAAATACGGCGGCAACGCGATGGTCTCGGACGAGCTGCAGGAGGCGTTCGCGCAGGACATCGCCTACCTCCGCTACGTCGGCGTGCAGCCGGTCGTCGTTCACGGCGGCGGCCCGCAGATCTCGAACATGCTCGATCGGCTTGCGATCCCGAGCGAGTTCAAAGGCGGATACCGAGTCACCAACACCGAGGCGATCAGCGTCGTGCGCATGGTGCTCACCGGTCAGGTCAATCCGCAGCTCGTCGCCAAGATCAACTCCCACGGCCCGATCGCCACTGGTCTCAGCGGTGAGGACGCCGGGCTGTTCGGCGGTCGCCGCCGCGGCGTGGTGATCGACGGAGAGGACATCGACCTCGGCCGTGTCGGTGACGTCGTCGAGGTCGATCCGACCGCGGTGCTCGATCATCTGGCAGCCGGACGGATCCCGGTGATCTCCAGCATCGCGCCCGACCTCGATCACCCGGGCCAGTCCTTGAACGTGAACGCGGATGCCGCGGCATCCGCTCTCGCCATCGCGCTGAATGCGCGCAAGCTCGTCGTCCTCACCGACGTGCCAGGACTGTACGCGGACTGGCCCAATCGTGAATCGCTCGTGTCGCACATCACGTCCGCACAGCTCACCGAGATGCTGCCGACGCTGGAATCGGGCATGATCCCGAAGATGCGCGCCTGCCTCGACGCGGTCGAAGGCGGAGTGGATGCCGCGGCCATCATCGACGGACGCGTGCCGCACTCGGTGCTCGTCGAACTCTTCACCAGCGAAGGAATCGGAACAGAAGTGGTACTCGGAGAATCAGGGGTGACGGCATGACCGTCTGGCAGGAAGACGCAGCACGGGATCTGGTGCTCAACTCAGGCGAGCGGTTCGCATTGCTCACCCGAGGCGAGGGCTCGTACGTCTGGGACGACCAGGGCAAGCGCCACCTCGATTTCCTCGGCGGCATCGCCGTGACCTCGCTCGGTCACGCGCACCCGGTGTTCGTCGACGCGATCTCGAAGCAGGCCGCCACCCTCGCGCACGTGTCGAACTACTTCGCCACACCGCCGCAGCTCGAGCTCGCCGCACGCCTGAAGCGTCTGGCGGGAGCCGGCATCGATGGCCGGGTGTACTTCTCGAACTCCGGCGCCGAGGCCAATGAGGCGGCCTTCAAGCTCGCCCGCCTGCACGGCGGATCCGAGCGGCCGCGCATCATCGCGCTGGACAATGCCTTCCACGGGCGCACCATGGGCTCACTCGCCATGACTGCGAAAGCCGCGATGCGGGCGCCCTTCGAGCCGATGCCGGGTGGCGTCGAGCACATTCCGGCCACGATCGAGGCGCTCGAGGCTGCGCTCGATGATCGCGTCGCCGCGGTCTTCGTCGAGCCCATCCAGGGCGAAGCCGGCGTCGTGGAGCTTCCGGAGGGATACCTCGCCGCCGCTCGCTCACTCACGTTGAAGCACGGCGCACTGCTCATCATCGACGAGATCCAGACCGGCGCGGGCCGCACCGGCACATGGTTCGGGTTCAACCACGAGGGCATCACGCCCGATGCGATCACGCTCGCCAAGGGCATCGGCGGTGGATTCCCCATCGGTGCTCTCGTCACGTTCGGCGCAGCGAGCTCGCTGTTCACACCCGGATCGCACGGCTCGACCTTCGGAGGCAACCCGCTGGCCACCGCGGTCGCGAATGCCGTTCTCAGCGAGATCGAGAGCGCGGACCTGGTGGAGAACGCGGCCGCGCGCGGTGCACAACTGCGCACTGTGATCGAAGGCATCGGTTCCCCGCTGGTCGGCAGCGTCCGTGGACGCGGCCTGCTCATCGGCGTCGTCCTGACCGCCCCGGTCGCAGGTGAGGTCGTCGCCGCCGCGCAGGAGAGGGGCCTCATCGTGAACGCCGCCAACCCCGAGACGGTGCGCATCGCACCCGCCCTCACCATCGGCGACGCCGAGATCGAAGAGTTCCAGACGCTGTTCGCCGCAGCCCTCGCCGACGTGCAGGCGAGCGTCACGGCATCCGAAACCGGAAAGGTTCCCGCATGACCCGCCACCTGTTGCGTGACGATGACCTCACCACGGCCGAGCAGACCGAGATCCTCGATCTCGCCGTCGAGCTGAAGAAGGACCGCTGGGCGGACAAGACGCTGGCGGGACCGCAGACGGTCGCCGTGATCTTCGACAAGTCGTCGACGCGCACCCGGGTGTCGTTCGCGGTCGGCATCGCTGATCTCGGAGGATCCCCGCTGATCATCTCGACCGCGAGCAGCCAGCTCGGCGGCAAGGAGACCCCTTCGGATACGGCCCGCGTGCTCGAGCGTCAGGTCGCCGCGATCGTGTGGCGCACCTATGCGCAGGCCGGACTCGAGGAGATGGCTGCGGGTACCAGGGTGCCCGTGGTCAACGCCCTCTCCGATGACTTCCACCCGTGTCAGCTTCTGGCCGACCTGCTCACGATCCGTGAGCACAAGGGCGAGCTCAAGGGACTCACGCTGACATTCTTCGGCGACGGCGGAAGCAACATGGCGCACTCCTATGCTCTCGCCGGCGTCACGGCCGGCATGCACGTGCGCATCGCCTCGCCGGAGTCCTACGCACCACGAGCGGACGTGGTGGCCGATGCCGATCGTCGCGCGGCAGAGACCGGCGGGTCGATCGCGCTCTACACCGATCCTGTCGAAGCGGCAGCCGGCGCTGATGTCGTGGTCACCGACACCTGGGTGTCGATGGGCAAGGAAGAGGAGAAGCTCGCGCGCATCCGCGACCTCGGCGGGTACAAGGTCACAGGGGAGACCATGACGCTCGCCGACCCCGAGGCGATCTTCATCCACTGCCTGCCGGCCGATCGTGGCTACGAGGTGGACCCCGAGGTCATCGACGGCTCGCAGAGCGTCGTCTGGGATGAGGCGGAGAACCGCCTGCACGCCCAGAAGGCACTCCTGGTCTGGCTGCTCCGGCAGAACTAGTCCAGCCCGTTGCTCGGATGCGCATGAGATCCTCGGCGGAGAAGCAGACGCGGTCATCGGGAGCGCGCATGCGCGACAACTGGCGCCGCCTCAACGGACCAGCGCGAATCTCCGGCGTCGATCTCGCGCGCGGGCTCGCCGTCGTCGGGATGTTCGCCGCGCACCTGCTGCTGACCGCCGAGAACTTCGTCTGGACAGAGCCCGAGACCTGGACGGCGATCGTCGACGGGCGCTCGTCGATCCTGTTCGCGACGCTCGCCGGGGTGTCGATCGGGCTGGTCACCGGGGGAAGCACACCGTTTCCCGATGCGCGGATGGCATGGGCGCGGTGGAAGCTGGTGCTGCGCGCGCTGATGCTGCTCGCCCTCGGCATCCTGCTGATCCTCACTGGAGTCCCGGTCTTCGTCATCCTGCCCGCCTACGCGATCCTGTTCCTGCTGGCCTTGCCGTTCACCCGGCTCCGAGCCGGCACTGTGCTGTGGACGGCGGCCGGACTCGCGGTGGTCATGCCGCTCGTGCAGCCGGCACTGGCGGCGCTGCCGATCTGGGAGGCACCCTTTCGCGACGAGATCGACGCGATGATCGGCTGGCACTACCCGTTCACGGTGTGGATCGCCTTCGTGCTCGCAGGCCTCGGCGTCGCTCGCGCCGGCGTGACGGGGCTCGCCGTTCAACTGCGGATGCTGGTGATCGGATCCGTGCTCGCCGTCATCGGTTACGGACTCGCCGGCCTGCCATCCCCGGCGCGAGGCACGTACTGGGACGCGGTCTGGACAGATGAGCCCCACTCGTCAGGTGTGTTCGAGGCCATCGGCTCCGGTGGCTTCGCGATCGCGGTGCTGGCTGCCTGCCTGCTGGTGTGCCGCGTCGGTGCGGTGAGGATGCTGACGCTGCCGTTGCGCGCCACCGGTGCGATGCCGCTCACGGCCTACACGGCGCAGCTGGTGGTGTGGGCTGTCGTCGCGCTGTTCACGCTGGGCGACACCACGGACTACTTCGGATTCGTCGCCCTCGAACCTTTCTGGCCGATGACGATCGGCACCCTCGTCGGCTGCACGGCGTGGGCGCTGCTGATCGGCCGCGGCCCGCTGGAATGGGTGCTCGAACGTGCGACGCGATCAGTCGGCCCCAGCAGGGACGCCGACGGGCCGAGTGGCGCGCGCCAGTAGGCTGGATCCATGAGCGACGCGACGCATGAGGGCACGAACGAGGGCGCACTCTGGGGTGCACGATTCGCAAGCGGGCCGTCGCCCGAGCTGGCGGAACTCAGTCGCTCGACGCACTTCGACTGGATTCTCGCGCCCTACGACATCGCCGGTTCGCACGCGCACGCCAAGGCGCTCGCCGCGGCGGGGTACCTCGAGTCCGACGAGGAGCAGCGGATGCATGCCGGCCTCGACTCGGTGGCACGCAGGGTCGCCGACGGCTCACTGCGCCCCGCACCGAGCGACGAAGACGTGCACGGCGCGCTCGAGCAGGCGCTGATCGCCGAACTCGGCCCCGAACTCGGAGGACGTCTGCGCGCGGGGCGCAGCCGCAACGACCAGATCGCGACGCTGGTGCGCATGTACCTGATCGATCACGCCAAGGTCATCGCCCGCGACATCCTGCGCGTCATCGACGCCCTCGTCGCGCAGGCCGAAGCGCATCCTGAGGCGATCCTCCCCGGCCGCACCCACCTGCAGCACGCGCAGCCGGTGCTGCTCGCGCACCACCTCCAGGCGCACGCGTGGCCGCTGGTTCGCGAACTCGAGCGCTTGGTCGACTGGCGCGTCCGCGCCGGTGTCTCACCGTACGGCGGGGGAGCGCTCGCAGGCTCGACACTGGGACTCGACCCGGAGCTCGTGGCTCGCGAACTGGGGCTCGACCGTCCGGCCGAGAACTCCCTCGACGGCACAGCCGCTCGCGACGTCGTGGCGGAGTTCGCCTTCATCACCGCGATGACCGGTGTCGACGTGTCACGATTCGCCGAGGAGATCATCCTCTGGAACACGCGCGAGTTCGGCTTCGTCACTCTTCACGACAGCTGGTCGACGGGTTCGAGCATCATGCCGCAGAAGAAGAACCCCGACATCGCCGAGCTCGCTCGTGGCAAATCCGGTCGTCTCATCGGCAACCTGTCCGGCCTGCTCGCCACCCTCAAGGGTCTGCCGATCGCGTACAACCGCGATCTGCAGGAGGACAAGGAACCGGTCTTCGATTCGGTGAACACGCTCGAGGTCCTGCTGCCGGCGTTCGCCGGAATGGTCGCGACCCTCACCTTCGACACCGAGCGGATGGCCGAACTCGCGCCGCAGGGATTCTCGCTCGCGACCGATGTCGCCGAGTGGCTGGTCAAGCAGCGCGTGCCGTTCCGTGACGCGCACGAGATCTCCGGTGCGCTCGTGAAGGCGTGCGAATCGCAGGGGATCGGGCTCGAGGACGCCTCGGACGAGCTGCTCGCTCAGGTCTCGCCGCATCTCACCCCTGAGGTGCGCGAAGTCCTGAGCATCGAGGGCTCTGTCGCGTCCCGCACCGGCACCGGCGGCACAGCTCCGGTCCGCGTCGCAGAACAGCGCGCCGAGTTGATCGCCCGCGCGCAGGCTGCCGCGCACGCGCTCGGTCTCTGACGCCCGACCTAGTGCAATGCGCCGTCCGCGGCGCTGCGCTCCCAGCGACTGAACTTCACGACCAGGTTCGCACTCGTCGGCGCGGCGAGGAACGGGCCGGCTGAGGCGACGGCGTCTCCGTCGAACGGCGCGACGCGCACCAGGCGCCACTCGCCGTCATCCGCTCGCGCACGCACGATCAGCGCGTCGGCCCAGCGGCTCACGCGCACCGTGATCTCCGACCCGTGCCACTCATCGACGAACCCGACTGACCAGTCCGAGCGGATGTCGGTGACCACGGCGCCGAGCCCGAGGTGGCCGTCGGCGAACTCCAGCCCGGCCTTCATCCAGTGCTCGTCGTCGATCTGGACGAACACGCCGGCCTGATCGAACTGTCCGTCCCAGGGGGCGCGGAAGGAGACCTCCATCGCTTCACCGACGGCCAGGGGTGCGAGGAGCGCATGGGCGTTCTCGTGAACGAACCCGTACGCCGTGTGGCGCCACGCGTCGCTTCCCTCGCGGGCGGTAACGTCGAGGTGGCTCCCCGTGACGCTGCTCGCGGCAGGGGGAGTGGTCCATGTTCCTTCGTTCCAGGCGATCATGCTCGCCACCATATCGGCCGTTGACGTCCTTTGGATACTTTGCGATACTTGGGCCGAAGTATCTCGTAGTATCTCGCGCCGATGGAGGTCCGATGCAGCCGAGTCCGTACACCCCGGGTGAGATCGCACGTGCCGTTCCCGGTCGTGGCGAGCTGATCGAGGAGTTCAACGAGCGGCTCTCGCTTCTGGTCGACCTGCAGCGACTGATCGGCCGCATCCATGTCGCGTTCGGTGAGCGCGGGATCGGCAAGACCTCCCTCCTGCGCGCTTACCAGCGCCTCGCGGAGGAACGCGACGTGCTCTGCATCTGGGTCACCGCGGGGGAGCCGAGCGGACTGATCGCCCAGATCATCGACGGCATCCGCGAGGCGACGAGCTCGTGGCCGCAGGCCACTGCGGCATCGATACGCCAGCACCTCGATGCGCTCACCGTCACAGTGGGCGTCCCGGGGATCGCCTCGGTCAGTGCGAAGACCACCAGGCACGCAGCGCCCGATGCCGTCGGCGCACGCGCGCTCGAGAAGCTGATCCGCGCGACGACGGAGGATCGAAAGCGAGTGAAGGCGCTCGTGCTGTTCATCGACGAAGTGCAGTCCGCCGATGCCGAGGGCATCCGCACGCTCGCCTATGCCTGGCAGCACCTGCAGGCAGAGGCCCCGAACATCCCCGCCGCGGTGTACGCGGCCGGCCTCCCCAACGCGCCGGAGCAGATCGCGGATGCCGTCACCTTCAGCGAGCGCTTCGCATACCGACCGCTCGAGATGCTGTCCGTCGGGGCGCAGGTCGCGGCGCTCCGCGACCCGGCTTCGGAACTGAACGTGACGTGGGAGCCGGACGCGCTCGAACTCGCAGCCGAACTGGCCGTCGGTTACCCCTACGCGGTGCAGCTGTACGGCGACGCCTCCTGGGTCGCCGCCGGGCGACCGGATCCCGGAGGCGCGATCACCCCGCGGCATGTCAAGACCGCCAGGGCCAGCGTCGACCGTGACCTTCGCAACCTCTTCGCCGCCCGCTGGGCGAACACCACGGCGAACCAGCGCCGATTCCTCGTGGCTGTCGCCTGGCTGCAGGCGAACGACGACGCCGTGGACCGCGGCGATCTCGCCGACGTCCTCGACGTGTCATCACGCAGTCTGTCGTCGGTGCGCGCCCGCCTGATCGCGAAGGGTCTGATCCGCTCGGAGGGACACGGGCGTGTGACGATCCCCGTTCCCGGATTCGCGGACTACATCCGCGAGCTCGAAGACGACCCGCGATAGCCGGTCGGCCGGTCATACGATCAGCCGACTCTTCGATCAGAGCGTCGAGCGGTACCAGTCGATCTTCTCCGCGAGCCGCACCTGCTTGGCGAGTACTTCGTCGAGCTGCCGCTGCACGCTGGCAGCGTGCTCCTCGAGCAGAGCGATGCGTTCCGGGACCGTGTCTTCTTCGCGACACAGCTCGCCGTAGCGACGAAGCCGCTCCACAGGCATGCCGGTGTCACGCAAGCACTTGAGGAAATCAAGAGTGCCCAGCTCGGAATCCGAGTAGACCCGATGTCCGCCGGCGGTGCGTCGCACCGGAGCGAGGATTCCTTCGCGCTCGTAGTACCGCAGGGTGTCGATGCTGAATCCACTGCGCTGTGACGCCTCAGCGGGTGTGTACGTCGTCATGACCCGAGCATAGAGCTTGACCTGGAGCGCGCTCCAGGTTGCAGAGTGGGCGCATGACCGCTCAGAACCACCCCGTTTCCCCTCTCGTCCTCGGGGCGATGTCCTTCGGCACCCGCATCGACGAGGACACCTCGTTCGCGCTGCTCGACCGCTTCGTCGAACGCGGCGGTGTCTGGATCGACACGGCCGACTGCTACAGCTTCTGGGACAGCCCTACCGGTCACGGCGGGGCCTCGGAAGCGGTTCTCGGTCGCTGGTTCGCCGCGCGCCCCGGGATCCGTGAGAACGTGAGGCTGTCGACGAAGCTGGGTGCCGAGCCACTGTGGCCGGGATCGTGGCCGGAGCGTCGGGCTGGTCTGTCGGCTCGCGCGATCCGCGAGGCGGTGGCGGGCAGTCTCGATCGACTCGGGATCGATCAGATCGATCTGCTCTGGTTGCACCAGGAGGATCGATCAGTGCCGATCGAAGAGACGGTGGAGGCACTTGCCGAACTGACCTCGGCGAACACCGTGCGTCGCGTCGGCGCATCCAACCATCCGGCATGGCGGGTCGAGCGCGCACGCGCGCATGCGACGCAGATCGGAAGCCTTCCGATCGACGCGTTCCAGCTCAACAGCACCTATCTGCGGGCCCGGCCAGGCACACGGCTGCCAGGAGTCATCCACCGGTTCGGAGTGCTCGACGACGAACAACGCGACTACGCGACCGAGCACGGCATCGAGATGTGGGCGTACACCCCGCTCCTGTCCGGGGCCTACGACAACCCGCACAAGGCGATCGCAGAGGTCTACGACCACCCAGGCAACACCCGGCGCCTCGCAGTGCTCAACGAGATAGCGGGCGAGCGCGGCGTGCAGCGCGGTCAGGTCGTGCTCGCATGGCTGCTGGCCCACGGCATCCGTCCGATCCTGGGTGGGAGCCGACTCGACCAGCTCGAGACGGCGATGGATGCTGCGGTACTGACCCTCACGCCTGACGAGCTCGACGCGATGGATGCACCGGCCTGAGGGGGCAGCGGCGCGCTGATAGCCTGAGACGCGTGTCGAATTCTGATCTGACGACTGCTGAACCCGCGATCGACCCCACGTTCGAGAACGTGTGGGACGAACTCGTGTGGCGCGGCCTCGTCCACGTGTCCACCGACCAGGAGGCGCTGCGCGCCCTTCTCGCCGGAGACCCGATCACGTATTACTGCGGGTTCGACCCGACCGCTCCGAGCCTGCACCTGGGCAACCTCGTGCAGTTGCTCACGATGCGCCGGATCCAGCTCGCCGGCCATAAGCCGCTCGGCCTCGTCGGCGGCTCGACCGGACTCATCGGCGACCCGCGGCCGACAGCCGAACGCACCCTGAACACGCCGGAGACCGTCGCCGAATGGGTCGGCCGTCTTCGCGCGCAGGTCGAGCGCTACCTGAGCTTCGAGGGCGAGAACGCGGCCAGGATGGTGAACAACCTCGACTGGACGGCGCCGATGTCGGCGATCGACTTCCTGCGCGAGATCGGCAAGCACTACCGCGTCGGCACGATGCTGAAGAAGGATGCCGTCGCCGCGCGCCTGAACTCCGACGAGGGCATCAGCTACACCGAGTTCAGCTACCAGATCCTGCAGGGCATGGACTACCTCGAGCTCTACCGCCAGTACGACTGCGTGCTGCAGACCGGCGGATCCGACCAGTGGGGCAACCTCACCAGCGGAACGGACCTCATCCGTCGCGCCGAGGGAGTCTCGGCGCACGCGATAGGCACGCCGCTGATCACCAACAGCGACGGCACCAAGTTCGGCAAGAGCGAGGGCAACGCGATCTGGCTCGACGCCGAGATGTGCAGCCCGTACCGGATGTACCAGTTCTGGCTCAGCACGGCCGACGCCGACGTCATCGAGCGCCTGAAGATCTTCACTTTCCTCCCGCGCGCCGAGATCGAGGAGTACGCGCAGCTCGTGGAGGCCGAGCCGTTCCGTCGTGCCGGCCAGAAGCGCCTGGCGCTCGAGGTGGTCGCCACCGTGCACGGGACGGATGCGACGGCAGCGGTCATCGCGGCGTCCGAGGCACTGTTCGGTCAGGGCGATCTGACCTCGCTGGATGCGCCGACGCTGCGATCTGCGCTCGAGGAACTGCCGAACGCGACGGTCGCAGCGGGTACACCCGTCGTCGACGCGCTCGTCGAGACCGGTCTCGTCGCGAGCCTGTCCGAGGCGCGTCGGGCGATCGCCCAGGGCGGAGTCTCGCTGGACGGCGCACGGGTCGAGGACGACGCCGCGATCATCGAGGGAAGCCTGCCGGGAGGGGTGTCGGTGCTGCGCCGAGGCAAGAAGACACTCGCCGGCGTCTTCATCGGCTGATGCCGTTCACACCGAGTCATGCGGTCGTCGCGCTGCCGTTCATCCGCACACCGCTGATCCCGGCGGCGATCGCGATCGGGGCGATGACGCCGGACCTTCCCCTGTTCCTCCGCGGATTCGGTGTCACTTACGGGTTCACACACACGTACGCGAACGTGCTCTGGACGATGGTGCTCGCCTTCGGGTTGTTCCTCATCTGGCGCGTCGTGCTGCGGCCCACGGCATCCGAGCTGTCGCCGCGCTGGCTGGCTCGCCGGCTTCCGAGCGAATGGGACGAACCAGCCGCGGATGCCGCATCGAAGGCGGTCGGGATCGGACAGGGCCGGTCGTACATTCCGCTGCTCGTCGTCTCGCTGCTGCTCGGTGTCGTCTCACACATCCTGTGGGATGAGTTCACCCACGCCGCGCGCCTGGGTCTTCAGCTCTTTCCGGCGTTGGCCGAGCAGTGGGGCCCGTTGCAGGGCTTCAAATGGCTGCAACACGGATCGAGCGTCGTCGGACTCGTCATCATCGGCATCTGGGTGCTGCTCCGATTGCGTCGCAGCGAGAGCCGCGATGCCGGCGCGCGAGCGATGCCGGGCTGGGTTCGGGTGTCGTGGTGGATCTCGCTTCCGGTGATCCTCCTCGTCGCGTGGCTGATCGGCTATCTGGCCTACGGCCCGTTCACCGCGGAGTTCACGCTTCAGCATCTGGCCTATCGGGTACTGCCGGCCGCGTGCGGAATCTGGGCGATGCTCACGCTCGTTCTGTGCGTGGTGACAGCCATCGTGGGCGGTCGCCGCCCCACGGGCGCGGCGCGGCGAAGCTGAAGCCCGGCAGCGCTGACGCCGCTGTCACGACCGAGCGTCCATCGACGAGGAACTCTTGGCTGTGCGCGGCTGCATCGATCTGACGCTCTGGTCGCGGCTCATCGCGTCGTGGCATTGCGAGCAACTCAGCGGCCACGCGTCGCAGCGAAGTCTCCACGTGCCAGGTGCCGCCCTCAGCCATGCGGCGACGGAGCGTCTCGCAGACCGCCGCAGCCAGAAGATAGCCGGCACTGTGATCGAGTGCCTGCGCCGGAAGTGCGCCGGGGCGCTCGCCATCGGGCGACTCGATCATCGCGATGCCCGACTCCGCTTGCACCAGCGAGTCGAATCCCGCGCGGTCAGGGTACGCGGTGCCCCAGGCGCTCAACTGCGCGATGATCAGGCCAGGATGCTGTTCGGCGAGGAGCTCGGGGGAGAGCCCGAGGCGCGCGAGTGCCGACGGACGGTAGCCGAGCACGACGACATCCGCGTCCTTCAGCAGCGATGTCATCTGCGCGGATCGTGCGTCCAATCGGGCGCTGCGCTTGCCGTGACCGGTGTCGAAGTGCTGCCACTCCGGTTCGTCGAGCCGCGGTGGATCGATGCGCAGCACCTCGGCGCCGAGAACGGCGAGAGTGCGCGTGCAGACCGGGCCGGCGATCACACGGGTGAGGTCGAGAACGCGGATGCCGCGAAGCGGCGCAGCCGGATCGGCGCGAGCCGTTCCCTCCGACCACGCGGACCGTGTCGGCGCTTCGCCGATGCGCCGGACTTCGACGAGAGGGTGCGAGCGCAGTGTCGCGTCGAAGTCCGGGTTCTCTCGTGCGACGGGGACGGCGAGGCCTCCGCCGGACGTGATGCGGTCGATGGAATCCACAACGGATGCTGCGGCGAAAGCTGCACGCAGATCATCGGCGTCAGCATCCGCAGACAACCCGAGACCGCGACGAAGAGCGCTTGCGTGATGCGGGTAGTTCCCGTGGGTGCGAAGCCAGCCGTCACCCGCCCGCCAGAATCCGGAGAACGGCGACCACACGGATGGGGGCTCGCCATCGATGCGCAGCAGGCGGTCGCTGCGATACGCCATCGCGATCCGGTCGGGATTCGGATCGGTAGGAGTCGACTCGCCGATGGCCCGAAGCACCGCAGTCACGCTGGCCCAGGCAAGATCACCGGTCGCCAGGCGAGAGGGGAGCGGGACTGACAAGCTCATCTGTGCTCCGATCGGCCGAGCGCACGCCAAGCCTGGATGCGCACGCGCCACGATTGATCGGCGGTGGCGGCGAGGACGACTTCGGTGCGGTCGGGGCCGAGATGCAGCAGTGCGCGCGCGCCCCATACGCGTGACCAGTACGCCAGCCAGCCGTGCGTCCCTCGGAGCCAGGCGATGTCGGGGTACGCGGAGTCATCGGCGGTGGTACGTCCGACGAGCAGCTCTTCCGACCAGCGCACGACGAGATCGCGCCCGAAGACCTCGGCCGCCATAGCGACACACTCCCGCGGCGAAAGGCGGCGGTCGGGGAGTGCATCCATGGTCGCGATCGTACGCCGAGGAGGGCATTCCGAGCAGAAAACGGGCGTGACCAGGACTGATGATTCTGCGCCGCACAGGCGACACGCCCGGGATGATCCCGTGATTTGCCGGACCCCCGGTTCCCGCGTAACTTATTACCTGTTCGCCCCACAGGGTTGAGCAAGGGCCAAGGCTCAGCTCCCCTCAAGCGGTAGAACAACTCCCCAAACACAGAACATCACCTCGGTGAGATGCTGTGTGGGGATGCTCTGTGGCCCCGCAGATCGTGACCGAGTTCGCTCGGATCGCCGATTTGACAAACGGAAGCCACGGGGTAAGATTGAGAAGTTGCCCTTCGGGCCTGGTTGTGATGACTGGGTCGGGGGAGCGTCCGATCCTTGAGAACTCAACAGCGTGCACTTGTCAAATGCCAAATTATCCTCGTCCATTGACTTCGGTTGATGGTTGAGAATTCCTTTGGATCAAAGACCAGCCCTTCCGGGGGTTGGCATTTTAAATGAAGTCAGTTTGATTCATTTCTTTGGTCAGTTCAAACTCGCTGTTCATGCCTTTTTCCGGTGTGTTCAGTTTTTTTCTTTTACGGAGAGTTTGATCCTGGCTCAGGATGAACGCTGGCGGCGTGCTTAACACATGCAAGTCGAACGATGAAGCCCAGCTTGCTGGGTGGATTAGTGGCGAACGGGTGAGTAACACGTGAGCAACCTGCCCCTGACTCTGGGATAAGCGCTGGAAACGGCGTCTAATACTGGATACGAACAGCGACCGCATGGTCAGTTGTTGGAAAGATTTATTGGTTGGGGATGGGCTCGCGGCCTATCAGCTTGTTGGTGAGGTAATGGCTCACCAAGGCGTCGACGGGTAGCCGGCCTGAGAGGGTGACCGGCCACACTGGGACTGAGACACGGCCCAGACTCCTACGGGAGGCAGCAGTGGGGAATATTGCACAATGGGCGCAAGCCTGATGCAGCAACGCCGCGTGAGGGATGACGGCCTTCGGGTTGTAAACCTCTTTTAGCAGGGAAGAAGCGAGAGTGACGGTACCTGCAGAAAAAGCACCGGCTAACTACGTGCCAGCAGCCGCGGTAATACGTAGGGTGCAAGCGTTATCCGGAATTATTGGGCGTAAAGAGCTCGTAGGCGGTTTGTCGCGTCTGCTGTGAAATCTGGGGGCTCAACCCCCAGCCTGCAGTGGGTACGGGCAGACTAGAGTGCGGTAGGGGAGATTGGAATTCCTGGTGTAGCGGTGGAATGCGCAGATATCAGGAGGAACACCGATGGCGAAGGCAGATCTCTGGGCCGTAACTGACGCTGAGGAGCGAAAGGGTGGGGAGCAAACAGGCTTAGATACCCTGGTAGTCCACCCCGTAAACGTTGGGAACTAGTTGTGGGGTCCATTCCACGGATTCCGTGACGCAGCTAACGCATTAAGTTCCCCGCCTGGGGAGTACGGCCGCAAGGCTAAAACTCAAAGGAATTGACGGGGACCCGCACAAGCGGCGGAGCATGCGGATTAATTCGATGCAACGCGAAGAACCTTACCAAGGCTTGACATATACGAGAACGGGCCAGAAATGGTCAACTCTTTGGACACTCGTAAACAGGTGGTGCATGGTTGTCGTCAGCTCGTGTCGTGAGATGTTGGGTTAAGTCCCGCAACGAGCGCAACCCTCGTTCTATGTTGCCAGCACGTAATGGTGGGAACTCATGGGATACTGCCGGGGTCAACTCGGAGGAAGGTGGGGATGACGTCAAATCATCATGCCCCTTATGTCTTGGGCTTCACGCATGCTACAATGGCCGGTACAATGGGCTGCAATACCGTGAGGTGGAGCGAATCCCAAAAAGCCGGTCCCAGTTCGGATTGAGGTCTGCAACTCGACCTCATGAAGTCGGAGTCGCTAGTAATCGCAGATCAGCAACGCTGCGGTGAATACGTTCCCGGGTCTTGTACACACCGCCCGTCAAGTCATGAAAGTCGGTAACACCTGAAGCCGGTGGCCTAACCCCTTGTGGGAGGGAGCTGTCGAAGGTGGGATCGGTAATTAGGACTAAGTCGTAACAAGGTAGCCGTACCGGAAGGTGCGGCTGGATCACCTCCTTTCTAAGGAGCAACTGGCAGCCTTTGGCTGTCCAGACCCCAGATCGAAGGCGTATGTTCTTCGCTGGGAGCTCATGGGTGGAACATTTGACATGGCATTCGGACCGAGAGTGGTTCTTAGTACGTGGCTTCGGCTACTGGAACGGGATGCTTGAGGAAAGGGTGTCTGCACGCTGTTGGGTCCTGAGGGACCGGAACCGGTTTGATCTCCTTCGGGGGGTTGGATGGGGACTGGGTCTTCTGGACCTTTTGCTGTTTCTGGCTTTGGCTGGGGATGGTTTAAGGTACCGCCCGTACTTTGAGAACTACACAGTGGACGCGAGCATCTTGCAGCTGATCATCGATCAGTTGCACAAGATGATCTTAAAGATCATTAGTCAATTTCAGACGCACACCTTCGGGTGTGGGTCGAGTTTTTGATTCAAACTCATGTGATTTCAAGTCTTTAAGAGCAAACGGTGGATGCCTTGGCATCTGGAGCCGAAGAAGGACGTAGCAATCTGCGATAAGCCTCGGGGAACTGATAAGCAAGTTTTGATCCGAGGGTGTCCGAATGGGGAAACCCCGCTGGGCGGCGTGCCGACCTAGTGACTCCCGCCTGAATATATAGGGCGGGTAGAGGGAACGTGGGGAAGTGAAACATCTCAGTACCCACAGGAAGAGAAAGCAACCGCGATTCCGTTAGTAGTGGCGAGCGAAACCGGATCAGGCTAAACCGAGTATGTGTGATATCCGGCAGGAGTTGCATATTCGGGGTTGTGGGACTCACCAGTCATCTCTGCCGAGATGGCGACGTTACAGAAGCGTATAGACGAACGGTCTTGAAAGGCCGGTCATAGAGGGTGCCAACCCCGTAGTCGAAATGCGTGTTCTGGCGTGGAGAGTATCCCAAGTAGCACGGGGCCCGAGAAATCCCGTGTGAATCTGTCAGGACCACCTGATAAGCCTAAATACTTCCAGATGACCGATAGCGGACAAGTACCGTGAGGGAAAGGTGAAAAGTACCCCGGGAGGGGAGTGAAATAGTACCTGAAACCGTTTGCTTACAAACCGTTGGAGCCTCCTTAGTAGGGGTGACAGCGTGCCTTTTGAAGAATGAGCCTGCGAGTTAGCGATATGTGGCGAGGTTAACCCGTGTGGGGTAGCCGTAGCGAAAGCGAGTCTGAATAGGGCGATTCAGTCGCATGTCCTAGACCCGAAGCGAAGTGATCTATCCATGGCCAGGTTGAAGCGTGTGTAAGAGCACGTGGAGGACCGAACCCACTTAGGTTGAAAACTGAGGGGATGAGCTGTGGATAGGGGTGAAAGGCCAATCAAACTTCGTGATAGCTGGTTCTCTCCGAAATGCATTTAGGTGCAGCGTTGCGTGTTTCTTGCCGGAGGTAGAGCTACTGGATGGCCGATGGGCCCTACAAGGTTACTGACGTCAGCCAAACTCCGAATGCCGGTAAGTGAGAGCGCAGCAGTGAGACTGTGGGGGATAAGCTTCATAGTCGAGAGGGAAACAACCCAGACCACCAACTAAGGTCCCTAAGCGCGTGCTAAGTGGGAAAGGATGTGGAGTTGCTGTGACAACCAGGAGGTTGGCTTAGAAGCAGCCACCCTTGAAAGAGTGCGTAATAGCTCACTGGTCAAGTGATTCCGCGCCGACAATGTAACGGGGCTCAAGCACGCCACCGAAGTTGTGGCATTGACATTATTGGTAGGCCTTCGTGGTCCAGCCGTGTTGATGGGTAGGAGAGCGTCGTGTGGCCAGCGAAGCGGCGGTGTGAACCAGCCGTGGAGGCTACACGAGTGAGAATGCAGGCATGAGTAGCGAAAGACGTGTGAGAAACACGTCCTCCGAAAGACCAAGGGTTCCAGGGTCAAGCTAATCTTCCCTGGGTAAGTCGGGACCTAAGGCGAGGCCGACAGGCGTAGTCGATGGACAACGGGTTGATATTCCCGTACCGGCGAAGAACCGCCCAAGCTAATCCAGTGGTGCTAAGTATCTGAATCCTCATGACCGGATCCCTTCGGGGTGATGGGGTGAGGCCTAGCGTACGACCCCATGCTGGTGCGGTTAGCGTATTAACAGGTGTGACGCAGGAAGGTAGTCCATGCCAGGCGATGGTAGTCCTGGTGCAAGTGTGTAGGCCGAGTCGTAGGCAAATCCGCGACTCACATAGGCTGAGACATGATGCGGATAAAAAGTGGATGATCCTATGCTGCCAAGAAAAGCATCGACGCGAGGTTCTAGCCGCCCGTACCCCAAACCGACTCAGGTGGTCAGGTAGAGAATACCAAGGAGATCGAGAGAATCGTGGTTAAGGAACTCGGCAAAATGCCCCCGTAACTTCGGGAGAAGGGGGGCCATCCACTTATACGGACTTGCTCCGAAAAGGGTGTGGTGGCCGCAGAGACTAGTGGGTAGCGACTGTTTACTAAAAACACAGGTCCGTGCCAAGTCGCAAGACGATGTATACGGACTGACGCCTGCCCGGTGCTGGAAGGTTAAGAGGACCGGTTAGCCGCAAGGCGAAGCTGAGAATTTAAGCCCCAGTAAACGGCGGTGGTAACTATAACCATCCTAAGGTAGCGAAATTCCTTGTCGGGTAAGTTCCGACCTGCACGAATGGCGTAACGACTTCCCAACTGTCTCAACCGCGAACTCGGCGAAATTGCATTACGAGTAAAGATGCTCGTTACGCGCAGCAGGACGGAAAGACCCCGTGACCTTTACTACAGCTTTGTATTGGTGTTCGGTGTGGCTTGTGTAGGATAGGTGGGAGACTTTGAAGCCATGACGCCAGTTATGGTGGAGTCATTGTTGAAATACCACTCTGGTCACTCTGGATATCTAACTTCGAACCGTGATCCGGTTCAGGGACAGTGCATGGTGGGTAGTTTAACTGGGGCGGTTGCCTCCCAAAAAGTAACGGAGGCGCCCAAAGGTTCCCTCAACCTGGTTGGTAATCAGGTGGCGAGTGTAAGTGCACAAGGGAGCTTGACTGTGAGACTGACAGGTCGAGCAGGGACGAAAGTCGGGACTAGTGATCCGGCAGTGGCTTGTGGAAGCGCTGTCGCTCAACGGATAAAAGGTACCTCGGGGATAACAGGCTGATCTTGCCCAAGAGTCCATATCGACGGCATGGTTTGGCACCTCGATGTCGGCTCGTCGCATCCTGGGGCTGGAGTAGGTCCCAAGGGTTGGGCTGTTCGCCCATTAAAGCGGTACGCGAGCTGGGTTTAGAACGTCGTGAGACAGTTCGGTCCCTATCCGCTGCGCGCGTAGGAAATTTGAGAGGATCTGACCCTAGTACGAGAGGACCGGGTTGGACGAACCTCTGGTGTGTCAGTTGTTCCGCCAGGAGCACCGCTGATTAGCTACGTTCGGGATGGATAACCGCTGAAAGCATCTAAGCGGGAAGCCGGCCTCAAGATGAGATTTCCATACCCTTCGGGGTGAGAGGCTCCCAGCCAGACTACTGGGTTGATAGGCCAGATGTGGAAGTGCAGCAATGCATGCAGCTGACTGGTACTAATAAGCCGATGACTTGATAACACACCAAAGTTTGTTGGTGCTACGCGTCCACTGAGTGGTTCTCGATGTACGGTCGAGAACCCTAAACACACGTTCACGCGTGTACTTTAGGTTTTTGAAACATCAATAGTGTTTCGGCGGCCATAGCGTGAGGGAAACGCCCGGTCACATTCCGAACCCGGAAGCTAAGCCTCACAGCGCCGATGGTACTGCAGGGGGGACCCTGTGGGAGAGTAGGACACCGCCGAACTTCTTCTAAACAAAATGGCCACCCAACGCAGGGTGGCCATTTTGCGTTGTACAGGAAGTTGAGAGAATCAGATCATGCCCAATGAGGACGAGCGTCGACCACGACGCGAAGACGATTCCGCCCGACGCAACGATCGTCAGGGCCGTCCTCCGCGCACTGATCGCTCGTCTTCGTCCGGCAGCAGGGGCGCTCCGCGTCGTGATGGCGAGGGAGCACCGCGCCGTGAAGGCTCAGGCGCTCCGCGTCGTGAGGGTTCCGGCGCGCCACGTCGCGATGGCGCCACGCCGCGTCGCGATGGCGGTTACCAGAGTCGCGATGGAGCACCTCGTCGCGAAGGTGGTCCGCAGAAGCGTGAGGGTGGCTATCAGAAGCGAGACGGCGCGCCGCCGCGTCGCGATGGCGCCCCGCCCCGCCGCGAGGGTGGCTACCAGGGCCGCGACGGCGCGCCTCGCCGTGACGGTGGAGGCGCTCCGCGACGCGATGGCGGCTACGTCAAGCGTGATGGCGCGGCCCCTCGACGTGACGGGGCTGCACCACGCCGCGACGGTGACCGGCCAGGCGGCGGATACCAGAAGCGTGAAGGCGGCTATCAGGGTCGTGACAGCTCTCCTCGCCGCGACGATCGCAGCTCCGGCGGGCGCGGGTTCCCGCAGCGCGGTGGCAGCGACCGCGAGCGTCCTGACCGCCGGTCCGACGACCGTCCGCGTCACGACGATCCGATCGTGCCTGAGGATGTCACGCCCAACGATCTGCACGCCTCGGCTCGCAACGAGCTGAAGACACTGAGCAAGGAGAACGCCGAGCAGGTCGCCCGGCATCTTGCCATGGCCGCGCGCCTGATCGATGAGGACCCCGCCCTCGCCCACCAGCATGCCCTCTCCGCATCCCGTCGAGCGGGCCGCATCGCCATCGTGCGCGAGTCGCTCGGCATCACCGCCTATGCGACCGGTGACTTCGCACTCGCCCTGCGCGAGTTGCGCACATACCGCCGCATCTCCGGCAAGGACGATCAGATCGCCCTCATGGTCGACAGCGAGCGTGGCATCGGGCGCCCGGACCGTGCTCTCGAGACCGGCCGCGCAGCGGATCGTTCTAAGCTCCCGACGCCGGTGCGCGTCGCCCTCGCCATCGCCATGTCTGGCGCACGACTCGACCTCGGCGAGACCGAGCTCGCTCTCGGGGAACTGCAGATCCCCGAGCTGGACCCTGATCGTGCTTTCGAGTGGAGCCCCGCGCTGTTCGCCGCTCACGCGGCCGTCCTGGAAGACCTCGGTCGTGACGACGAAGCCGCCTTCTGGGCCGAGCGCGCCGATGTCGCCGCCGACGCGCTCGGAATGGGCGGCGATGACGAGGATGAGATCTTCGTCGAAGACGGCCTGATCGAAGGCGAACTGCCCGACGAGCCGACGCGCAAGATCGATGAGCCGACCAGCAAGATCGACGAGCCGGCGAAGACCGTCGAAGAGCCGAACACGTCTGTCGAGGCGACGGAAGAGGAGTCCTGAGTGGGGCTTTTCTCCCGGTCGCGCCCGACTCCGCTCGATGGCGTCGACGTCGTTCTCGCTGATCTTGACGGCGTCGTGTACGCCGGCCCAGGGGCCTTGCCGCACGCCGTGCAGAGTCTCAACCTGGTCGCCAGTACTCGACGTGTCGGCTACATCACGAACAATGCGTCCCGCACCGACGCATCCGTAGCAGAGCACCTGACGTCTCTCGGATTGACGGTGCAGGCACGCGAGGTCGTCACGAGCCCACAGGCGGCGATGCGCTTGCTCGCGTCCATGGTCCCCGCCCCAGCCACGCTGCTCATCGTCGGCGGTGAGGGGCTCGTCGTGGAGGCCGAGAAGGCCGGTTACACCGTCACCCGCAGCGCAGAAGACGCGCCGGATGCTGTCGTGCAGGGCTTTGCTCCCGAGGTCGCGTGGACCGACCTGGCGGAGGCCGCGTTCGCGCTGAAGGTGCCGGAGGAAGAGGGCGGCATCCCGTGGATCGCCACCAACAGCGACTGGACGATCCCACGCGAACGCGGCATCGCTCCGGGCAATGGCACTCTCGTCTCGGCCGTGCACACCGCTGTGGGCCGCCTGGCCACCGTGGCCGGCAAGCCGGAGGTGCCGATCTTCGAAGAGGCGATCGCGCGCTTCGGCGCCACCAAGACGCTGTTCATCGGTGACCGCCTCGACACCGACATCATGGGCGCCGTGCGCGTGGGCATCGACTCCGTACTGGTGCTCACCGGAATCGATCGGCCCAAGCATGTGCTGGCGGCGCCGGAGGGATCCAGACCCACGTACATCCTCGGCGACCTTCGCGAGCTGCACGAGCCATACCCGCAGACCGAGCGCAAGGACGGCGTCGTCACCGTGAACGGCGCATCCGTGCGAGTGGTCGGGGGAGACGTCGAGATCCTCGCCGAGGGCTCACGGCAGATCGACCTGGTGCGCGCCGGTGCGACCGCGATCTGGGAGTCCGGTACGCCCATCTTCGTGCTGCGTGTGCCCGAGAAGCTCTATGAGGACCCGTTCCATCGTCCATGAGTCGCGCATCCGCCGTGCCTCACCTGGCACGTCAGGACCGCGCCGTAGAGTGGAGGCGTGAGCGATGAGACGACTGCAACGCCGACCGACGGGCTGTGGAGCCGGTTGCGCCTGATCGAAGGGCAGCCGCTGGCCGACCGTGCCGACGCATATTCGACTCTGCACGACGAACTCTTCCGCCGCCTCGAGAGCGGCACCAAGCTCGACGCCCGCGACAAGATGCCGTCGGGAGACCGGTGACGCGCCTCGACGCCGCCCTCGCTGCCCGCGGACTCGCACGTTCGCGCTCGCACGCAGCCACACTCATCGCAGCGGGTGTCGTGAGCGTCGACGGCCGCCAGATCATCAAAGCCTCCACCTCGGTGAGCGATGAGGCCGTGATCACGCTCGCCGAGACCGATCACTACGTGAGTCGCGGTGCGCAAAAACTGGTCGCCGCACTCGAAGCGTTCGAAGTCGTCGTCGACGGGCGGCTCGCGCTCGACATGGGCGCCTCCACCGGCGGGTTCACCCAGGTGCTCCGCGAACGTGGGGCGCGCAAGGTTCTCGCGGTGGACGTCGGACACGATCAACTCGCGGCATCCATCGCAGCAGACCCGGCCGTCGTGAGCGTCGAAGGCTTCAATGTGCGCCATATGACGCGTGACGGTCTCGCCGAGGCGACCGGAGAGACGGATGCTCCCGAGCTGATCGTCGGCGATCTGTCGTTCATCTCCCTTGAGCTGGTCATGCCGGCAGTCGCTGCTGTCGCAGCATCCGATTCCGATATCGTCCTGCTCGTGAAACCGCAGTTCGAGGTCGGACGCACTGCCGTGCGCGGCGGATTGGTGACCGACCCCGCCACTCGAGCGGATGCCGTCGCCCGGGTGATCTGGAACGGGTGGGACGCCGGATTCGGCATGCTCGGGATCATCGCTTCGCCGATCCTCGGCACGCACGGGAATGCGGAATTCGTCGTTCACATGGCGCCCGGCCGGGGGAGCAATCCGACACAATGGAGAGACCGGATCGACGAACTGGCTGGAGGACGATGAACGAGCGAAACATCCTGGTCGTCGCCCATGCCGGGCGGTCCGACACAGTCGCCGCCGCTCGTCGCGTCATCGAGTTGCTTCGCAGCGCAGGTGCACGCCCGGTGCTCGCTCCAGACGACCGCGCCGAGCTCTCCGCCGTCGACACCGACTTCGGTGAGGTCGTCGCACTGGGCGAAGACGTCGGCGTCGACGATCTGGAGCTCGCGATCGTGTTGGGCGGTGATGGCACGATCCTGCGCGCGGCCGAACTCGTCCGTGGCGCCAACAGCGCACCGGTGCTCGGCATCAACATGGGGCATGTCGGATTCCTCGCCGAGATCGAACGCGACGCGATGGACGATGCCGTGCAGCGCGTCATCGCGCGCGACTACGCGGTCGAAGAGCGACTGGCGCTCGCTGTGCGGGTCAAAGACGCTGAGGGCAAGGTCGTCTTCGAGACGTGGGCTCTCAACGAGGCGACCGTCGAGAAGGCGAGTCGGGAGCGGATGATCGAGGTCGTCGTCGAGATCGACGGCCGTCCGCTGTCGAGCTATGGCTGCGACGGCATGGTCATCTCGACCCCCACGGGCTCGACCGCATACAACTTCTCCGCTGGAGGACCGGTGATCTGGCCGAGCGTCGAGGCCATCACGGTGATCCCGCTCTCCGCGCACGCCCTGTTCGCCCGGTCTCTCGTCGTCAGCCCCGATGCCTCGGTGGCGATCGAGATGCTCGAACGCACGGCGGGCACAGGCATCCTCTGGTGCGACGGCCGACGTTCGCACGAGCTTCCGCCCGGCGCGCGCGTGGTCGCCCGCCGCTCATCCCGCCCGGTGCGCCTCGCCCGTCTGCATCCGACAGCGTTCACCGATCGGCTGGTGCGCAAGTTCCAGCTCCCCGTCGCCGGATGGCGCGGACAGGACGGGGGCGCGTCGGCGTGATCGAGGAGATGCGCATGCAAGGGCTCGGCGTCATCGCCGATGCCGTCCTGCCGCTCGGCCCAGGATTCACCGCGATCACCGGAGAGACGGGCGCAGGCAAGACCATGGTCGTCACAGGTCTCGGCCTGCTGCTCGGTCAGCGCGCGGACTCAGGTGCCGTGCGTGCAGGGTCGCCGCAGGCGTCGGTCGCCGGTGTCTGGGTCGTCCCTGAGCACGGCGTTGTGGCCGACATCGTCACGGATGCCGGAGGCGACCTCGAGCCGCTCGACGACGGCCACGGCGAACTTTATGTGTCACGCACTCTCACCGCTGAAGGACGCAGCCGTGCAAGCGTCGGCGGACGGGCGGCGCCGGCTGGAGTGCTCTCCGCCCTCGCCGATGAACTCGTCGTCGTGCACGGGCAGTCCGAACAACTGCGTCTTCGGTCGACAGCCGCTCAGCGCGACGCGCTGGATCGCTTCGGAGGCGCGCCGATCGCGGACGCTCTCGCGACCTACGGGGCCGCATTCGCACGCTGGCGCGAACTGGATGCCGAGATCGTCGAGATCGCCGACAATCGTGACCGCAGGGCCGAGGAGGCTCAGCGATTGCGCGAAGCGCTCGCCTTGATCGAGGCGACCGCACCGGAACCGGGTGAGGACATGGCTCTCGCCGAGCGGTCCGAGCGCCTCTCCAATGCCGAGGAACTCAGGATCGCGGCGTCCCTCGCGCACAACGCCCTCTCGAGCGAGGAGGGCGAAGCCGACGCATCCGCACTCATCGCAGAGGCACGACGGAACCTGGAGCGCGCGACAGATCCGGCGCTCACCGAGATCTCCGAATCGATCGCCGACCTCGGGTATCGCATCGCGGATATTGCTGGTCAGCTCTCCGCATACCTCGCCGACCTGGACGAGACAGGGCCGCACGAGCTCGCCGCGGTCGAGGAGCGACGGGCGGCGCTCACGACGTTGATCCGTGCGCACGGGTCATTGGATGATGCGCTCGAGGTGTGGCAGACCGGCTCTGCACGGCTCGCCGAGCTCGACGACGACGACGATCGCCTCGAGCGGTTGCAGACCGAGAGAGACGCCGCACGCGCAGCGCTCGACGACGCCGCGACGTCGCTGACCTCCGCGCGCACGGAGGCTGCGGGGCGCCTCGGCGCCGCCGTGACTGACGAGCTGCACGCTCTCGCCATGCCGGACGCTCGACTCGAGGTCGCGGTCCGTGAGGGCAGCGAGAGCACGCATGGGCGCGACGACGTCGCCATCCTGCTGGCACCGCACCCCGGCGCAGAACCACGATCTGTCGCGAAGAGCGCGTCCGGCGGAGAACTCTCGCGAGTGATGCTCGCGATCGAGGTCGTGATCGCGGGCACCGACCCGGTTCCGACGTTCGTCTTCGACGAGGTGGATGCCGGCATCGGCGGTGCTGCGGCGATCGAAGTGGGTCGGCGACTCGCCCGGCTTGCAGAGACGTCGCAAGTCATCGCGGTGACGCACCTCGCGCAGGTCGCAGCCTTCGCGTCCAACCATCTTTCCGTCGTGAAAGCCAACGATGGCGCGGTCACCGCGTCCAGCGTGCGGCGTCTGGAGGGGGAGGACCGAGAAGCGGAGATGGCGCGGCTGCTGTCGGGACTGACCGATTCGGATGCCGCGATCACCCACGCCCGAGAACTTCTCAGCCTTGCGGTCTGAGCGAACTGTTAGGATCGAAGCCCGTGATGAACTCTTCTGACGCGGGGCCCAAGAACGACACGACCAAGCACATCTTTGTGACCGGTGGTGTCGTTTCGTCTTTGGGTAAGGGCCTCACGGCCGCCAGCCTGGGAAACCTGCTCACCGCCCGCGGAGTCCGCGTCGTGATGCAGAAACTCGACCCCTACCTGAACGTCGACCCCGGCACCATGAACCCGTTCCAGCACGGTGAGGTGTTCGTCACCGACGACGGTGCGGAGACCGACCTCGACATCGGGCACTACGAGCGTTTCCTCGACATCAACCTGTCGCAGGCGGCCAACGTCACCACCGGCCAGATCTACTCGCAGGTGATCGCGCGGGAGCGCCGCGGCGAGTACCTCGGCGACACCGTGCAGGTCATCCCGCACATCACCGACGAGATCAAGCGCCGCATGCGCCTGCAGGCGGATGAGACTCCGAAGCCGGACGTCATCATCACCGAGGTCGGCGGCACTGTCGGTGACATCGAGTCGCAGCCGTTCCTCGAGGCCGCGCGTCAGCTGCGCCATGAGCTCGGCCGCGACAGCGTGTTCTTCGTGCATGTCTCGCTCGTGCCGTTCATGGGTGCCTCGGGTGAGCAGAAGACCAAGCCGACGCAGCACTCCGTCGCGGCGCTCCGCCAGGTCGGTATCCAGCCGGACGCATTGGTGCTGCGCAGCGATCGCCCCGTCAGCGAGAGCAACCGCAACAAGATCGCGCTGATGTGCGACGTCGACGTCGAAGGCGTCATCAACACCGTCGACCTGCCCAGCATCTACGACATCCCCTCGACACTGAACGACCAGGGCCTCGACTCCTACATCGTCCGCCGCCTCGGACTGGATTCCAAGGCAGCGCCAGAGGTCGACTGGACGCGCTGGCAGAAGGTCCTGCAGGCCGTGCACAACCCGAAGCACGAAGTCACGATCGGCCTGGTCGGCAAGTACATCGACCTGCCTGACGCGTACCTCTCGGTCACCGAAGCACTGCGGGCCGGTGGCTTCGCGCACGAGGCTCACGTCAGCATCCGCTGGATCCCGTCCGACTCGTGCGAGACCCCAGAGGGCGCGGCCAAGGCACTGTCGGACGTCGACGGCATCTGCGTGCCCGGTGGGTTCGGCATCCGCGGCATCGAAGGCAAGCTCGGGGCGCTGAAGTTCGCTCGCGAACAAGGCATCCCGACGCTCGGCCTGTGCCTGGGTCTGCAGTGCATGGTCATCGAGTACGGCCGCAACGTCGCCGGCATCGCCGGGGCCTCCTCGAGCGAGTTCGATCCCGAGACCTCCGAGCCGGTCATCGCGACGATGGCCGAGCAGGTCGAGATCCTCGACGGCGGTGACCTCGGTGGCACCATGCGCCTCGGCCTCTATGAGGCCGAGCTCGGCGAGGGCACGCTGGCTCGTGAACTGTACGGCACAGCCCAGGCATCCGAGCGGCACCGTCACCGCTACGAGGTCAACAACGCCTACCGCGGCCGCCTGTCCGACGCCGGTCTCGTGTTCTCGGGCCTCAACCCCGACCTCGACCTCGTCGAATACGTCGAGCTGCCGCGCGACGTGCACCCGTACTACATCGCCACGCAGGCGCACCCCGAGCTGCGCTCGCGCCCGACCGCACCGCACCCGCTGTTCCGCGGTCTGATCGGCGCAGCGATCGAGCGACACCGCTCCAGCGAGCTGTTCGACGTCTCAGCCGATGACTGAGCCGCTCCGCTCGCACACTGAGCCCGTCGACGCGCACGCACTGCGAGACGAGCCGTTCGAGCCCGAGGTCGTGAGCAGCGACGTCGTCTACAAGGGCTGGGTGTGGGACGTGCGCTCCGACCGCGTCGCCTACGGTGACGGCGAGATCATCCGGGAGTACGTGGATCACACCGGAGCTGTCGCCGTGCTCGCTCTCGATGACGCCGGTCGGGTGCTCCTGATCCAGCAGTACCGGCATCCGATCCGTCACCGTGACTGGGAGCTCCCCGCCGGGCTGCTCGACATCGAGGGGGAGGACCCTCTTGTCGCTGCGCAGCGCGAACTGGCGGAGGAGGCCGACCTCGTCGCCCAGGAGTGGCAGTTGCTCGTGTCGACCTGGACGACTCCGGGCGGCAACAACGAGATGATCCGCATCTACCTCGCCACCGGGATCCAGACGGCGCCTGCCGCGTATGCCCGCGAAGACGAGGAAGCCGACATCCGGGTGGAGTGGGTTCCGCTCTCCGACGCCGTGGATGCCGTGCTCGAGGGAAGGCTGCGCAACGGCATCCTCTCGCTCGGCGTGCTCGCAGCCGAGCGGAGATTGCGGGGCTGAACGTGCGGCTGGATCGTGCGATCGATGCCTATCTCAGGCACGTCACGATCGAGCGCGGCCTCTCCGAGCACACCGTCGGGGCGTATCGCCGCGACCTCGGCGTGTATCTGGAGTGGCTGACGGAGGCCGGCGTCGACGACACGACCGCGGTGACGGGCGCCATCATCAGCCGGTTCATCTCCGACCGTTCGAGCATCGTGCCGCCGCCTGCGGCGACGAGTCTCGCACGCCTGCAGTCGTCCGTGCGGGGTCTGCACCGTTTTCTGGTGCGCGAGGGGATCGAGTCGGAGGATCCGACCGGACGGCTGCGACCGCCCAAGATGTCGCAGCGTCTGCCCAAGGCGCTCACGATCGATCAGGTCGAGCGGCTGCTGGCCGCGCCATCCGCGGAGGAGCCCATCGGCATCCGCGACCGCGCGCTGCTGGAGCTGCTCTACGCGACGGGAGCGCGCGTCTCCGAGGCCGTGGGCCTGGACGTCGACGACCTCGCGCACGGCGACGTGCTGCGCCTGCGTGGGAAAGGGTCCAAGGAGCGCATCGTGCCGATCGGATCCTTCGCGCGGGATGCCGTCGACGCGTACCTCACTCGCGTGAGGCCTGACCTCGCGGCGAAAGGAAGGGCGTCGGCGCGGCTCTTCCTCGGCGCGCGAGGCGCGCCGTTGTCGCGGCAGAGCGCCTGGCTGGTCATTCGCGCCGCAGCCGGCGCCGCGCACATCACCTCCGAGGTGTCGCCGCACACTCTGCGCCACTCGTTCGCCACCCATCTGCTGCAGGGCGGTGCCGATGTGAGAGTGGTGCAGGAGTTGCTGGGGCATGCGTCGGTCGCGACGACGCAGATCTACACGCACGTGTCGGTCGACACGCTCCGCGACATCTACGCGACCTCGCATCCGCGAGCGCGCTGACGGCGCCATTCCGCGGGATCGCCGAGGCCGCACCCCGCGTATCCATGCGTAAATCGCTACAATCGAGCAAGCACTACGGAAGCAGGAGAATCGGTGGCTCAGAAAGTGGCGAAGTCCAAGGGCAAGACGTCGAACGTCGGCGACACCCCGATGGGACCCACTGGGCGGCCGTATCACGGCTTCCCCACGCCTGCCCCGCTCGACTCGCACGGCCCGGCACGCATCATCGCGCTGTGCAACCAGAAGGGCGGCGTCGGTAAGACGACCACGTCCATCAACCTGGCCGCCGCGTTCGCCGAGTACGGCCGAAAGGTGCTCGCAGTCGACTTCGACCCGCAGGGCGCCCTTTCGGCAGGTCTCGGCATCCAGACCCACGACGTGCCGACGATCTACGATCTGCTGCTAGACACGAAGCGCGACGTGCACGAGGTCATCGTGCCCAGCGGCGTGGAGGGTCTCGACGTCCTGCCCGCGAACATCGACCTGTCGGCCGCTGAGGTGCACCTGGTCAACGAGGTCGCTCGTGAGACGATCCTGGCGCGTGTGCTGCGACAGGTCGCGGGGGAGTACGACGTCATCCTGATCGACTGCCAGCCTTCGCTCGGCCTGCTCACGGTCAACGCGCTGACCGCGAGCCACGGCGTGCTCATCCCACTGGAGTGCGAGTTCTTCGCTCTGCGCGGCGTGGCGCTGCTCATCGAGACGATCGAGAAGGTGCGCGACCGCCTCAACCCCGACATCAAGCTCGACGGACTCCTCGCGACGATGTACGACGCACGGACGCTGCACTCGCGTGAGGTGCTGGAGCGGGTCGTGGAGGCCTTCGGTGACGATGTGCTGGAGACCGTGATCGGACGCACTGTGAAGTTCCCCGACGCATCGGTGTCAGGGGTGCCCATCACCGAGTTCGCGCCGGAGCATGCCGCCGCACAGGCGTACCTGCGACTGGCGCGGGAGCTGGTCGCCCGTGGCGCCGTCGCGTGAACCGATCGAGCCTGCTGAGTCCGATTCTGGGTTCCGCGTCTCACTGACGAATTTCGACGGCCCGTTCGACCTTCTGCTGAATCTCATCTCCAAGCATGAGATGGACATCACCGAGGTGTCGCTGAGTGCCGTCACGAATGAGTTCATCGCGTATCTGAAAGAGATCGACGGTGATGATCGTGAACTCGATCAGGCATCAGAGTTCCTCGTCGTCGCGGCGACCCTGCTCGACATGAAGGTCGCAGGGCTCCTGCCCCAGGGTGAGCTGGTCGATGCGGAGGCGGTCGCGCTGCTCGAGGCACGTGACCTTCTGTTCGCTCGGCTGCTGCAGTACCGCGCGTTCAAAGAGGTGTCGGTCTGGTTCGCCCGCTGCCTGCAGCGTGAAGACCGCCGACACGTTCGTGCCGTGCGTCTCGATGAGAAGCATCGTGCACGGACGCCGGAGCTGGTGTGGACGCTCAGCGCCGACGACTTCGCAGCCATCGCACTGCTCGCGTTCGCGCCCAAGGAGATCCCCAACGTCGGGCTCGATCACCTGCATGCCCCGCTGGTCAGCATCCGCGAGCAGGCCGCGATCGTGGTGACCCTGTTGCGCAATGCGGAATCGCTCAGCTTCCGCGAACTCGTCGCCGGGACGACAGAGCCGGGCATCGTCGTCGCGCGGTTCATCTCCGTGCTCGAGCTCTACCGCCACGCGGCGCTGTCCTTCGAACAACTGGAACCGCTCGGCGAGCTGACGCTGCGCTGGGCCGCCGACTCCTGGTCGGACGAGACACTTGCGAGCCTGGGGGCCGACTATGACCGATGAGACGCCAGTCGACACGCCCGTCGACACCGTGATCGACGCGCCGTTGACCGAGAAGCTCGAGGCCATCCTCCTGATCATCGATGAGCCGCTTGGCCTCGTCGCACTGGCTGCGGCCGTCGGCGCCCCGGTGCCCGCAGTCCGGCAGGCGATCGAGACGCTCGTCGCCGACTACGACGGCAACGGGCACGGCCCTCGGCGCGGGTTCGAGCTGCGCGAGGTCGGCGGCGGATGGCGACTGTACGTTCGGGACGATCATGACGCGCTGGTGGCGGAGTTCGTCGGCGGACAGGCACCGGCACGCCTTTCGCAGGCGGCGCTCGAGACCCTCGCGGTGATCGCCTACAAGCAGCCCGTCACCCGAAGCCAGGTGGCATCGATACGCGCGGTCAACGTCGACTCGGTCGTCCGCACGCTGCTCGCCCGTGGGCTCATCACCGAACTGTTCGCCGACTCCGAGACCGGCGCCATCAACTACGGCACCACCGACGCGCTGCTGCAGAACCTGGGCATCAACTCGCTGGACGAACTGCCCCCGATCTCGCCGCTGCTCGATGACGGGGCTGACGGATTCGACGAAGGAACCATCCGATGAACGATTCCACACCCACCCCTGACGCGGCTCCAGAAGGCGTTCGGCTGCAGAAGGTACTCGCTGCGGCCGGTGTCGCGTCCCGCCGCGTGGTCGAGCAGTACATCGTGGAGGGGCGCATCCGTGTCAACGGTGTCGTCGTGGAAGAACTCGGCCGCCGAATCGACCCGGAGACCGACCTGGTCGACGTCGACGGCACGGCGATCCAACTCGACGTCTCCAAGCGCTACGTCATGCTGAACAAGCCCACCGGCGTCGTCAGCACCATGAAGGACGAGAACGGCCGTCCGGATCTTCGCCGGTTCACGGAGGACTGGGAAGAGCGGCTGTACAACGTCGGCCGTCTGGATGCCGAGACCAGTGGTCTGCTGATCCTGACCAACGACGGCGCACTCGCGCACGTGCTCGCGCATCCGTCGTTCGGCGTCACCAAGGTGTACATCGCCAAGGTCGAAGGTGTCGTCACCGCACAGACGATCGCGAAGCTGACGAAGGGGTTCGACCTCGACGACGGCTTCATCAAGGCCGACAAGGCCCGTCTGCTCGACGTCTCGAAGGGCGGATCGGAATCGAGCCTGGTCGAGCTCACGCTGCACTCCGGACGCAACAGGATCGTGCGCCGGATGATGGCCGCGGTCGGACACCCGGTGACCGAACTCGTCCGCCGCCAGTTCGGCCCACTTCACCTGGGAACGCTCCCGGCGGGGAAGACGCGAGAACTGAGTAAAATCGAACGTGGTGCGCTGTTGACTCTCGCGCGCCATGATTCCCCTGCGGACGCCACGCCGGGAGACGTCCAGGAGACCGAGTGAGCGATACGGCCAGAACCAACGGCAGCGGCATCGCGCCGCGGCTCTCGGGGACGGTCCGCATCGTCGGCGCTGGCCTGCTCGGCGCAAGCATCGGGCTCGCCCTCCGCGCCAAGGGCGTCGACGTCGTATTGGCTGACACCTCGCCTGCTCAGCTGCGCCTCGCCGTCGATTACGGCGCTGGCCGCGCCTCGCGAGACGACGACGCTCCGGCACTCATCGTCGTCTCCGTGCCACCGGACGTCACCGCCGACGTCATCGAAACCGAGCTGGATCGTTTTCCGGATGCCGTCGTCACCGACGTCGCGAGCGTCAAACTCGAGCCGTTCCGGGCTCTGAAGGAACGCGGCGTCGACATCACGCGCTACATCGGTTCTCACCCGCTCGCCGGACGAGAGCGCGGGGGAGCCATCTCCGCACGTGCCGATCTGTTCATCGGGCGGCCATGGGTCGTCTGCCGTGATGAGGAGACGCAAGCTGCTGACCTCGCCCTTGTGGAGGCGCTGGCCCTCGACGTCGGCGCGATGCCGCTCGAGATGACGCCAGAGGAGCACGACAGCTCGGTGGCTCTCACCTCGCACGTGCCGCAGGTCGTCGCGAGTCTTCTCGCAGGACGATTCGCAACCGCAGACGAGGGTGCTCTCCGCCTCGCGGGCCAGGGAGTGCGCGACACGACGCGCATCGCCGCATCCGCTCCAGAACTGTGGGTGCAGATCCTCGGGGCCAATGCGCAGCCGGTCGTGGAGATCCTCGACGCACTCGCTGATGATCTGCGCCAGGTGTCGGATGCGCTTCGCGCCCCGGCCGAGCCGGGAGCCAGGCGCGCGGTCGCCGAGGCGATCCGCCAGGGCAACGACGGCGTGGAGCGGCTGCCAGGAAAGCACGGGCAGAACCGCAGGTTCGAGCAGCTCGTCGTCATGGTCGACGACACCGCCGGGCAACTCGGCCGGCTGTTCGGCGAGCTCGGCGAGCTCGGAGTGAACGTGGAAGACCTGCGCCTGGAGCATTCGCCGGGCGCGCAGTTCGGCCTCGCCGAGATCAGTGTGGCCCCTGCCGCGCTGCGCGGCGCGATCGACGGACTGCAGGAGCGCGGATGGCGGATTGCAGGAGCGACCAATGAGTGATTTCATCGCGATCGACGGCCCCGCGGGCTCTGGCAAGTCCAGCGTCTCAAAGGCTGTGGCGCGCTCGCGCGGCTACGGATACCTCGACACCGGAGCCGCCTACCGCGCCCTCGCCTGGCACGTGCTCGACCGCGGCGCCGAGACAGATGACGCCGACGCGGTGCTCGCCGCGGCATCCGATTTCGATCTTCGTCTCGGTCTCGACCCCGACGACCGCACCGTCGCCGTCGGAGACATCGACATCACTTCGGCGATCCGCGAACCGCGGGTGTCCGCCGCCGTCAGCGGTGTCGCCCGCGTGCCCGCAGTGCGCGCACAGGTGAACATCTTCTTCCGGTCACTGGTGGCGGAGGCCTCGTACCCGGCCGTCGTCGTGGAAGGGCGCGACATCACCACGGTGGTCGCCCCCGATGCACCGGTACGCATCCTTCTCACCGCCGCCCCCGAGGTGCGGGCGGCCAGACGCGCCGGCGAACTCGCCGGAGAGAACGCCGCTGTCGTGGCCGAAGCGCTGCACAAGCGCGACGCCTCGGACAGCGCTGTCGTCGACTTCCTCAACGCCGCAGAAGGTGTGGAGGTCGTCGATTCGACGCACCTCGATTTCCCCCAGACCATCGACGCCGTACTCTCGGTGATCGAACGAAAGCAAGGAGCGGAACATGGCCGCTGAAGAAGAATACGAGGGCGGTCCCGACCGCCTCGCCGAGAAGATGGACGAGCTCGACGAGCAACTCGCCGAACAGCGCGCTGAGGCTCTGCGCGCCGGTCTCGCCGACTACGACCTCGATGAGGATGATGCCGCGCTCCTCGCCGGCATCACGCAGGGCGAGGGCGGGATCGAGTTCCTTCCGGCGCTCCCTGTCGTCGCGATCGTCGGACGTCCGAACGTGGGCAAGTCCGCACTGGTGAACCGCATCCTCGGTCGACGCGAAGCCGTCGTGGAAGACACTCCGGGCGTCACCCGCGACCGCGTGACGTACAAGGCCGAGTGGAACGACCGGCGCTTCTCGCTGGTCGACACCGGCGGCTGGGAGCCCGATGCCAAGGGCATCGACCGTTCCGTCGCGGCGCAGGCAGAGGTCGCGATCGATCTGTCCGACCTCGTGCTGTTCGTCGTCGACGCGATGGTGGGGGCCACCTCCACCGACGAGCACGTCGTGAAGCTGCTGCGCAAGAGCGGCAAGACGGTGTTCCTCGTCGCCAACAAGATCGACGACGCCAGGCAGGAGCCGGAGGTCGCTGCGCTGTGGAGCCTCGGCCTCGGCGAGCCGTACCCGACGTCGGCCGTGCACGGGCGCGGCGTCGCAGACCTGCTGGATGCCGTGCTCGAGAAGCTGCCGTCGATCTCGTCGGTTGCGAAGTACGAGATCGGCGGTCCTCGCCGGGTCGCGATCCTCGGTCGCCCCAACGTCGGCAAGTCCTCGCTGCTGAACAAGGCCGCCGGCGAAGAGCGCGTGGTCGTGAACGAGCTGGCCGGAACCACTCGTGACCCGGTCGATACGGTCGTCGAACTCGGCGGCAAGCTGTGGCGCCTCGTCGACACCGCCGGCATCCGTCGCCGTGTGCACCTGTCGCAGGGTGCGGACTTCTACGCCTCGCTGCGTACTTCCGCTGCGCTCGAGCGCGCAGAGGTCGCTGTGGTCGTGCTCGACGTCTCGGAGACGATCAGCGAGCAGGATGTGCGCATCATCGACCTCGTGCTGGAGTCGGGCCGTGCGCTCGTGCTGGCGTTCAACAAGTGGGATCGCCTCACCGATATCGACCTGGAGAACCAGGATCGCCGCCGCTACCTCGAGCGCGAGATCGAGCAGGATCTCGCTCACGTCGCATGGGCTCCACGCGTGAACATCTCGGCGAAGACCGGTCGCCACTTCGACAAGCTGGTGCCTGCTCTCGAGACGGCGCTGGAGAACTGGGATCGTCGTATCCCGACCGGCAAGTTCAACGCCTTCATCTCCGAACTCGTCGCCGAGCACCCGCACCCGCTGCGTGGTGGCAAGCAGCCGCGCATCCTGTTCGGCACGCAGGCGTCGACGCGTCCGCCGACGTTCGTGCTGTTCACGACCGGCTTCCTGGACCCCGGCTACCGCCGCTTCATCCAGCGCCGTCTGCGCGAACTGTACGAATTCGACGGCACGCCGATCGTGATCAACATGCGCGTGCGCGAGAAGCGCCAGCGCTAGTCGTGAAGCAGGGGTGGACAGAAAGGTAACCAATCGGTTACCGTTTTGTCGTGGACGTGTTCGGAGCGATCGCAGATCCGATCAGACGCGAGCTGCTCAGGCGGCTCTCCGGCGGCCCGGCACGGGTCGTCGACCTCGCGGCTGATCAATCCATCTCGCGCCCGGCGATCAGCAAGCACCTGCGCATCCTGAGCGATGCCGGTCTGGTGCGCGCCGAGGTCAGCGGGCGCGAACGGCATTACGCGATCGATGTCGAGCCGTTGGCGGTCGTCAGCGAACTCATGCGCGCGTTGACGGTCGAGCGAGCCCCGATAACGGCTCACCATCTCGACGCTCTCGACACCGAGGTGCATCGAGCCGCACGAGATCGCCGGCGCGGTGCGTCCACATCGGACAGCTCGCACTCGGAGGAGGACATCGCATGACCCTGACAGGAAGAGTCGACAGCGCTCGGCACACGCTGGTGCTGACGCGGCACTTCACGACATCGATTGATGACGTGTGGGAGAGCATCGCGGATTCCGATCGCCTGAGCCGCTGGTTCGGGACGTGGAGCGGGGATTCATCCACCGGAACGGTCTCGGTGACGATGAATGCCGAGGCTGAGCCGATGCCGGCGGTGCCCTACGAGATCCGGAGATGCGAGCCGCCGACGGCGCTCTCCGTGCGCGTCACCGATGAGTACGGCACCTGGAGCCTGACCGCAGAACTCAGTTCGGTCGACGGGACGACCACCCTGGTCCTCACTCAGGAAGACGTCGACTCCGCGACGCTCGAGCAGACCGGTCCCGGCTGGGAATGGTACCTCGACAGGCTCGTCGCTGCCGTTCACGATGAGCGGATGCCGACGTTGGACGACTTCGACACGAGCTACATGCCGATGAGCAAGGAATACGCAGCACTCGCCAGGTGATGCCAGTTGCTCTCGACGCGCACTGGTGGTGCAATGGAGATGGATGCCGTAATCAGACGGCGTCCGTACACGTGCCCACAAGGCCCGCCGAAAGAGGATGCGATGACGCACACCCTGCCCCTGCCCGATTTCACCCACGAACGCGTGGAGGTGATCACCGGCCGACGCAGTGGCCTCTTCATCGCGGTGGCTCTGCACTCGTCCGTGCTCGGCTCAGCGCTCGGCGGCGCACGACTGTGGACGTACCCGCATTGGAGCGACGCCCTCGGAGACGCGCTGCGGCTGTCTGCCGCGATGACGTTGAAGAACGCGACCGCCGGGCTCGACGCCGGTGGCGGCAAGGCCGTCATCGGTCTGGAGGCGGGGACGGTGCTCGACGCCGAGCGGCGTCGTGCCGCTTTCCTCGATCTCGGCGATGCCGTCGAGTCGTTCGACGGACTGTATCGCACGGCGGAGGACGTCGGTTCGACGATGGACGACATGGCTGTCGTCGGCGAACAGACGACGCACGTCGTCGGTCTTCCTGATGCGTCCGGCGGGTCGGGAGAGCCGGCCGGACCCACGAGCCTCGGCGTCTATGAGTCGCTGCGCGCCGTGCTGGAGCGTACGACGGGCTCGTCGGACGTCGCGGGCCGGCGGATCACGATCTCCGGACTCGGCCAGGTCGGTGGGCGTCTCGCCGTGCGGCTCTCCACCGAGGGCGCCGTGCTGACGGTCACCGATGTCAACCCGGAACGCCGTCACCTCGCCAGAGAACTCGGCGCAGTCTGGGCGGAGCCGGGAACGGAGCACCTCGTCGCCTCGGACGTCTTCGTGCCGGCCGGCATCGGGGGACTGCTCACGGACGAGGTCATCGACACTCTTGACACCGCGGCCGTTTGCGGTCCGGCCAACAACCCACTCGCATCGCACAGCGGCGCCGACCGGCTGGCCGCACGCGGCATCCTTTACGCGCCGGACTTCGTCGTGAACGCCGGGGGCGTCATCTACCTCGATCACGAGGCGAAGAAGCTCGGCTCCCGCGCCGAGATCATGGAGCGCGTGTCGCAGATCGGCGAAACAGTGCGAAGGATCCTCGCCGACTCCGAAGAACGTGGGATCACGCCACTGGCCGCGGCGGAAGAACTCGCGGCAGCACGTCTGCGGTCGGGAGTGGAGACTCCGGTACTGCGTTGAGCGACCATCGCAAGGGTGTCACAGGCCTGTGGCACCCTTGCGATGGAACTCAGGAGGTCACATGTCCCACGCGGCGGACGAAGTGCACGCATTCGAAGCCCACGCGACCGATGCAGACCTCGACGATCTGCGCGCGCGATTGGCGGCGGCGCGTCTACCGGAGGCCGAAACCGTCTTTCGCCCAGCGCCGCACCCTCGCCGGTGGGACCAGGGCGTTCCACTTGCCGATCTCGTCGATCTCGTGGAGTACTGGCGCGACGGATACGACTGGCGCTCGTTCGAAGCGCGCCTCGATCGGATCGGTCAGTTCCGAACGACGATCGACGATCTCGGCATACATTTCCTGCACCGCAGATCGACGCGTGCAGATGCCACGCCGCTGATCATGACGCACGGCTGGCCGGGTAGCATCGCCGAGTTCGTCGACGTGATCGACGAACTCGCAGATCCGAAAAATGCGGACGCGCCGGCGTTTCACGTCGTCGCCCCGTCGCTTCCAGGTTTCGGCTACAGCGACAAGCCGGCTGAGATCGGGTGGGGAGTGGAGAAGATCGCCGCCGCATGGGTGGAACTGATGAGACGGCTGGGGTACAGCAGATTCGTCGTCCACGGTGGAGACTGGGGAGGCAACGTCACCACGGTGCTCGGCGGGATGTTCCCGGAGCACGTCGTCGGCATCCACACGACTTTCGCGCTGGCGCCGCCAGGAATGACGACGGATTCCCTCACGGCGATAGAACACGAATGGGTCGAGCAGACGCGCGATTTCTGGCAGCACCACCGGGCATACGCGAAGCAGCAGGCGACGAGGCCGCAGACCATCGGCTACTCGCTCGTCGACTCACCGGTAGGGCTTCTCGCCTGGCTTCTCGACAAGTTCGCCGAGTGGTCAGACACCGAAGACAGCCCCTTCGAGACGATCTCCAGAGACCGGATCCTTGACGACGTCACGCTCTACTGGCTGACACGCACCGGTGCATCGGCAGCGCGCATCTACTACGAGAGCCCGCACTCGTTGGACCCCGACCTGCGGGTCGACGTCCCGTCAGCCATCACGATGTATCCCGGCGACATCGAATCCCGCACGCCTCGAGCCTGGGCGCAGGAGCGGTATCGGCGGATCGTCCGATGGAACCTTCCCGAATCCGGGGGACACTTCCCGTCCTTGGAAGTACCCGAGTACTTCGTCGAAGATCTGCGGGCAGGTCTCGGCGCCGTCTTGGCCGCGAATCGGCCGGCCGGAGCTGAGCCGGACGCAGATCAGACGCCGTAGACCTCGCGCATGTGTTCGCGCAGTTGGTGACTGCAGTCGGTGACCGCCTCTTCCCACGTGATGTTCGCGCCGTCCTTGGCATTGTCGGAGACAGCTTTCCAGATGCGAATCGGGACGCCGAACTGTGCGGCCACCCAGGCGTACGCGTATGACTCCATATCGACCAGGCGGCCACCGAGAGACAAGATGACCTCGACCGCATCGGCATCGTCGATGAAGCTGTCGCCGGTGGCGATGGAGACGTCGCCGACGCCGAGGTCTATGCGCTGGGGCATTGACACGTGCTCGCCGCGCACGCCGTCCTCGTTGATGACGTCGTGCTGGAATGCCCAATGGATCTCATGGACACCGGATCCGACCGTCTCATCGAGCGCGCCGGCGGTGCCCACGACGAGGATCTCGTCATAGGCGCCGGCGTCGAGGGCTCGTGTCAGGCCGTAGGTGGCTTTGAGCTTTCCCGGCCCCGTCACGAGCCGGTCGAAGCCGTCCAGGGGCTCGGAGAAGGCGACGAGTTCGGATTCGAGGGCGGCGACGAGAAGCTTCACCGCTTCATTCTCCCAGACACGGGTTACCTCTCGCGTCGGCCGACGGCACGCAACGGCGGATGCTGTGAAAGGCTGAGGGGGTGACGATCGTTCCTCCTGCACCCGGTGAGCCCCGGCGCCCTGATGGGCCGCGCGACCCTGGCGACGCCTGGGTCGTCGCCGACACGGGGGAGAAGTACTGGGGCCGTTTCGGTGCCGCGGGTCTTCTCGCCGTCGATGCGGAGCGGGGGATACTGCTTCAGCATCGGGTGAGCTGGAGCCATTTCGGCGGCACGTGGGGGCTCCCTGGCGGCGCACTGCACGAGGGCGAGTCGGCGATCGACGGCGCGCTGCGCGAGGCGACGGAAGAGGCCGGCATTCCGTCCGGTGCCGTGGAGGTTCGCTTCACGAGTGTGCTCGACCTGAAGATCTGGTCGTACACCACTGTCGTCGCGGACGTCGTGGAACAGTTCACGCCCGTGATCAGTGACCCCGAGAG
The DNA here is from genome assembly GCF_049896145.1 of Microbacterium sp. TWP3-1-2b2. Taxonomy (NCBI): domain Bacteria; kingdom Bacillati; phylum Actinomycetota; class Actinomycetes; order Micrococcales; family Microbacteriaceae; genus Microbacterium; species Microbacterium sp. TWP3-1-2b2. The sequence goes on from NZ_JAFCTS010000001.1 coordinate 388,256, forward strand.
TGTGGCTCTCGAGTGGGTGCCGTTGGATGAGGTCACCGACCGTCCGCTGCATCCGGGGTTCGCCGTATCGTGGCCGAGCCTGCGCGCCGAACTCGGCTGAGCGTCCTCGGCTGAGCGTCAGTAGTCGTCGCGCCCGCGCAGTTTGTCGATGTCGCGGCGCTCGCGCTTCGTGGGGCGACCCGCGCCGCGATCTCGCATGCCCATGATCGCCTGCGGTTCGCGCGCAGGGGTGCGATCGTCGTAGGCGAGGGCGGCGACCGGCGCGCCGACGCGTTTCACGAGCGTCTTCCGCACGACGAGGATGCGATCGAAGCCGCTGACGCGCACGCGCAGTTCGTCGCCGGGCTTCACCGTCTGCGCGGCCTTCGCCTTCTCGCCGTTCACCCGCACATGCCCGGCGCGGCATGCCGTCGTGGCAGCTGAGCGGGTCTTGTAGACGCGGATCGCCCACAGCCAGCTGTCGACCCGAACCGGCTTGTCCTGCGCGGGAGCATTCGTCATGCGCTTCTCCTTGCTCGCAGGCTCGTGAGTGCGCCAGCGACGATGAGCCCCTGGCCGAGCGTATAAGTGAGCATCACGAGGGGACTCGTCCACTGCGGCATGGCGTCCGGTGTGAAGAGTCGGAAGGCCAGGACGGTGTCGCTGATGAGGAAGAAGACGCCGCCCCACACGACCAGCGGATGACAGCGCGTGGAGAACGCCGCTGTGCCGCCGAGCACCAGACCGTAGGCCGCGACGGCGAAGAAGAGTGCGCCGGTGTGCGGGCCGAGCACGACCAGCATCAGTACCCACCACGCGACATAGACGAGAGCCCACCACGGCATCCGCCGTACGCCGAGCACTCGTGCGAAGAGCACGATGTAGGCGATGTGCGCGAGTCCGAAGAACATGAGCATCAGCGGGAGTTCTGGTCCGCCCGGGAAGAACGCGCCGGCACCGTCGCCGAGCCAGGACATTGCGATGGCCGCGAGCAGCAGCGCGATCGCGCTCGTGGGGCGCAGGCGCGCTGACAGCAGCACCGGAACCGCGAGGAGCGGCATGAGCCACAGTTTGGTGGGGGAGGCGATGTCGCTCTGCAGTGCGAGGGCGACGACGTGCACGATCGAGATCACGACGTACGGAACGAATGCCCACGTGAGGAGCGTTCGATCGGTGGTGCTGCGTTGCATCCCTCCATCGTAGGTTCGCCGGAACCCTACGCCGTGCCAGTGGTCAGGCCGCGAGCGTCAAGCTCACCAGCGGTCGACCTGGCTTGGCGCTGGCGACTTCGGCGAAGCCGGCGTTGAGGAACGTCGAAAGAGCACCGTGGAACAGATCGTTGACGCGTGGGTCGGTGACGGAGGTGTCGATCGGATACCCCTCGACGACTCGGGCTCCGGATGCTCTGGCGAACTCGATGCCGGCTTCGAGGAGTGCGGCGTTCAATCCCTGACCGCGGTGTTCCTTACGCACGACGAAACAGGTCACGGCCCAGACGGTGTCGTCATCGAGCGGTTCGCGCGTGGTGGTGATGATGTTCCTCGTCCGCGCGAGGCGGTGCTGGGCCGGGCGAGGTCCGATGCGCATCCATCCGGCGGCCTCGCCGTCGATGTATGCGACGAGTCCCGGTGGTCTTTCGGAGGACACCTCGCGCTGGAACATCGCGGTGCGCTCGTCGAGGTCGGTCTCGTCCCACTCCTTGTTCGTGAGCACCGGCCACACGCACTGGCAGCTGCGCCCATCGCCGCCGCCGCTGAGAGCATGTTGGATGTCGTCCCACACGTCAGGGCTCGCGAGCGTCGTCGTGATCTTTGACATGTCGGGCAGGCTACGCCGTGTCACAGACACGGGCAAGAGTGGCGGTTCGCGATGGCGCCTGGGTGCGGCTAAGATAGTGGAGTTGCCTGCGCGAGAGCGCAAGACAACGGGCTGTGGCGCAGCTTGGTAGCGCACTTGACTGGGGGTCAAGGGGTCGCAGGTTCAAATCCTGTCAGCCCGACCAAAGCAAAAAGGGTCGATCCGAATGGATCGGCCCTTTGTCTTTGCTGCGGAAAGTGGACGCCCTTCGCGGCAGCGGCGCGTACGGCCTCCAGTACTCGCTGATCCTTGTTGTCGCGGGGCGTCCGACGTGCGGGTGGGCTGAGTCACTCGGGACGGTCAACGGCGGAGGCACTCGGCGAGATACGGGGCCGTACGGCTCGCGGGGTCTTTCGCCACGGCATCCGGTGTTCCCGTCGCGACGATGCGCCCGCCGGCATCCCCACCCGACGGGCCGAGGTCGACGACCCAGTCCGCGGCGGCGACGACATCCATCTCGTGCTCGACCACCACGACCGTGTCTCCGGAGTCGACCAGCGCGTGCAACTGCGCGAGCAGTCGCCGCACATCGGCGGGATGCAGGCCCGTCGTCGGCTCGTCGAGCAGGTAGAGGGTGTGGCCTCGGCGCACACGCTGCAGCTCGGTCGCCAGCTTGATGCGTTGCGCCTCGCCGCCCGACAGCTCGGTCGCGGGCTGACCGAGTCGCAGATAGCCGAGTCCGACGTCGAGGAGGGCCTGCAGGCTGCGCGCAGCCGGAAGCACCGGCGCGAGGAAGACGGATGCCTGCTCGACCGTCAGCGCGAGCACATCGGCGATCGTCTTGCCGTCGTAGGTGACCTCGAGAGTGTCGGCGTTGTACCGGGCGCCGTGACAGGTCGGGCAGCGTCCATAGCTGCCGGGCAGGAAGAGGAGCTCCACCGACACGAACCCCTCGCCGAGGCAGGTCTCGCAGCGTCCACCGGCGACATTGAACGAGAAGCGTCCGGCGGTATACCCGCGCTCCCGAGCGAGGTCGGTCTTCGCGAAGGTCGTCCGGACCGCGTCGAACAGGCCTGTGTAAGTCGCCAGGTTCGACCGAGGGGTGCGTCCGATCGGCTTCTGATCCACGCGCACGAGCCGGTCGATGTGCTCGAGCCCCGTGGCACGGCGCACCGTCAGCGTGTCGGCGTGCGCATCCGGGACCGTCGCTTCGGTGAGACCCGCGTCATCGCCTGCCCGGTCGGTGGTCGTGGCGTCGTCGTCCGGATCATCGATGCCGTCGTCGCGGCCGGAGCGCAGATGCTCGCGCACGACATCACGCAGCACGCGGCTCACGAGCGTCGACTTGCCCGACCCTGAGACACCGGTGACCGCGACGAAGGTGCCGAGCGGAATGGCCGCATCGACGTCGGCGAGGTTGTGCAGCGTGATGCCCTCGACGGTGAGCCAGTTCGCGGGCTCGCGCACGTCGCGGCGGTCTGCCGCCGTGGTGCCCTGATCGGGGAAGAGGAACGGCCGGGTGACGGATGCCTCGACTGCGGCGAGTCCGTCGACCGCTCCGCTGTAAAGCACGTCACCACCGCCCTCGCCCGCTCCGGGGCCGACGTCGACGATCCAGTCGGCGTGGCGGACGACATTCATGTTGTGCTCGACCACGAAAACCGAGTTGCCCGAGCGCTTGAGCTGCTCCAAGACGTCGAGCAACGGCTCCGCATCGGCGGGGTGCAGGCCGGCCGACGGCTCGTCGAGCACGTAGATGACACCGAAGAGCCCTGACCGCAGCTGGGTGGCGAGCCGCAGCCGCTGCATCTCGCCGGGGAGAGCGTGGTCGTCACCCGGCCGAGTCCGAGGTACCCGAGGCCGAGGTCGGTGAGCACGGTGATGCGCGCCAGGAGATCGGTGGTGAGAGCGACGGCGACATCAGTGCGCTCGCCGGAGAGCGTGGTCGGCAGCGCGTGCGCAGCGTCAGTGAGCTGCGTGGTCGGGCGCAACACCTCGGCGAGTTCGGTCATCGGGAGGGCGTTGAGCTCGGCGATCGTGCGCCCGGCGAACGTGACGGCCAGTGCCTCGCGGCGAAGACCTGTGCCGTGGCAGAGCGGGCACGGGCCCGACCGCACGAACTGCAGCACCTTCGTGCGCATCATCTGGCTCTTCGAGTCGGCCAGCGTGTGGAAGACGTACTTCTTCGCACTCCAGAACATGCCGTTGTAGGGCTTCGCCACGCGGTCGCGCTGCGGGGTGATCTGCACGACCGGCTGCTCGTCGGTGAAGAGGATCCAGTCGCGGTCGGCCTGATCGAGGTCGTGCCACGGGCGCTCGACGTCGTACCCGAGCGCAATGGTGATGTCTCGCAGGTTCTTCGCCTGCCACGCACCCGGCCAGGCGGCGATGGCGCCATCGCGGATGCTCAGCGAGGGATCGGGTACCAGCGAGTTCTCGCTGACGGTGTGCGAGACGCCGATGCCATGGCACTCGGGGCAGGCGCCGGCTGCGGTGTTCGGCGAGAACGCGTCGGAGTCGAGGCGCGTCGTGAACCCTTCGGGGAAGGTGCCGGCGCGGGAGAACAGCATCCGGAGCGAGTTCGACAGCGTGGTGACGGTACCGACGCTCGATCGCGAGCTGGGGGCGCCGCGGCGCTGCTGCAGTGCGACGGCAGGGGGCAGGCCCGAGATCGACTCGACGTGCGGATCATGACCCTGCTGGATGAGGCGCCGTGCATACGGGGCGACGGACTCCAGGTAGCGGCGCTGGGCCTCGGTGAAGATGGTGCCGAATGCCAGGGAGGACTTGCCCGATCCGGAGACGCCGGTGAACGCGACGATCCTGTCGCGCGGCACATCGACGTCGACGTTCCTGAGGTTGTTCTCGTTGGCGCCGCGAACGCGGACGAACGCATCGGTCGGGTCGCTTGGGGTCTCGGGCATCGGTCGAGTGTATCCGTGGGGCCCTGGGGGCGAGGTGAGGGGGCGGTGCAGGCGTCAGGTATCAGTCGGATGCAGGAGGATTCGCCCCTGGCCTCAGAGAGCGATGTGACGTGACGAAGTCGACGCCAAAAGCGTTCGGATCGCGATGATGCTGTTCGCCAGCGCCTACATCTGGGATGGCTTGGTTGAAGATCCCACCCTGCCCACGTCGCGATAGTGATATTCGGTGGGGGCGGGCACCTGATCGACCTCAGGCGTCCGCGGATCCGCGGTGAGTCTGGTGTGACGGCATCCGTCAAGGCCCTCACTCGAGGTGTTGACGTGTGCGTACGGTCGTCGGATTCGACGAAGGAGACATCATGAGTGATCCGAAGGATCCGCAGAAGCACACTGACGACACTGCCGCCCAGGCCGGGTCGGAATCACCCGAAGAGGGCGCCGAAGCCGAAGAGGCCGCGGAGGATGCCATCGTCGACGGCGACCACCTCGACGCCTGAGGGGGTGGCCTGAGGCGTCGCCCGAGGTCATTGCCTGAAGGTCAGGCCGCTGTTGCGGTATGTGTCGGTGTGGCTGTAGCGAGGCGATCTAGGGCCTCGACTGCGGCTGATCGCCGCGGTCGACAGGGCGCGGGATGGGAAGCTCAGGCGGACGTGCGGATGGCGTGCGCGACGTGCTCGTGCAGCGACTTCAGCCAGGTGATCAGGAAATCCGTGGTGCTGTCGTCAGTCACGACGCCGTCTTCCGTGATGAGTCCCTCGCGTGACTGCAGGAATGCCTCGGGCTGAGTGAGCGTCGGTGAGGCGAGGAACGCGAGGATGGTGCGCAGCTGCTGCTGAGCGACAGCCGTGCCGATCGCACCGATCGACATGCCGATGACGGCTGACGGCTTCGCGTCGAAGCTGTTGTCGCCCCAGGGACGGCTGGCCGTGTCGAGCGCGTTCTTGAGCACGCCAGGCACCGAGCGGTTGTACTCGGGGGAGACGAGGATGACAGCGTCGGCTGCTTCGATCGCTCGCTTGAAGTTCGCCGCATCGGCGGGCATCGCGGAGTCGTGGTCCGCCGAGTAGAACGGAAGGTTCCGGATCGGGATCTCGTTGAGGCGCAGATCTGCCTGCGGTGCGAGCTTGGTGAGGGCGCGGGCAAGGCGCCTGTTGATGGATGTCGAGGAGATGCTTCCGACGATCAGGCCGATGTCGTACGTGGTCATGCTGTTTTCCTTTCGATGGGGACGGCACGGGAAGATGAAAGCAATTTGCCGGTATTCATGGCTCTCAGCCGATGACGCGGAGCGGGTTCTCGAGCAGGCTCCTCAGTGTTTCCAGGAACCGTGCGGCATCGGCTCCGTCGATGATCCGATGGTCCGACGTCAGCGTGAGGCTGAGCATGCGACGCGTGATCAGCTCGTCATCCACGAACGAGAGCTCGTCCCGCGTGCCACCGACGGCGAGGATCGCGCCCTGCGGGGCATTGATGATCGCGGTGAAGTGATCGACTCCGAACATCCCGAGGTTGCTGATCGTGAAGGTCCCGCCGCCCATGTCCGCGCTCGACAGTTTCCGCTCCGATGCCTTGCGGACCAGCGCGCGGGACATGTCGGCTATCGCTGACACGGCTGTGCGGTCGGCATCCCGGATAACGGGGACGACGAGACCCGCCGGAGAAGCGACCGCTATACCGACGTGCACGTGAGCGTGCAGCACGGTGAATCCGACGCCCGTCGGATCGTACGACGCATTGACGACGGGATGCTCGCGGAGCGCGAGGGCGACAGCACGTACGAGGAGATCGTTCACGCTCACCTTGACGCCGGTATCGGCGTGGGCCTCGTTGATGCGTCCACGGAGTATCAGTAGCTCGCCGACGTCCGCTGACACGGTCGCGGTGAAGGTGGGGATCGTCGTTGCACTCTCCGTCAGACGTGCGGCCACGGCCTGGCGGATCTTGTCGAAGGGGATCCGCTCGGATGATTCTTCGATGTGCGCATCTGGCGCGTGGGTCATCGGCCCGGACGGCAGCTGGGGTGTCGGGCTCGCGACAGCGTCGAGATCCGCGCGCACGATTCGTCCGCCCGGCCCTGTCCCGGAGACGTGATCGAGATCGATCCCCTGCTCGCGAGCCAGTCTCCGGACGAGCGGGGTGGCCGGGCGATGCTCCTCCTGATAGATCGGTTCCGGTTCCGGCGCCTCGGCCGGTGAAGAATCGGATGCTGCCGTGGCGGCGGGGGGCGCGACCACGGCAACATCCTCGGCTCCCGCGTCCGCGGGGGGAGCGGAGTCCGCCGCGGGAGCATTCGTGGGCCTGGACGGCCCGGTTCCGTCGTCGAGTCGCGCGATTGGGGTGCCGATCTCGACGTTCTCGCCTTCGGCGACCAGGATCTCGACGAGGACGCCTGCGTCGTAGGCCTCCTGTTCCATAAGAGCTTTGTCGGTCTCGATCTCGACGAGGATGTCGCCGGGCTTGACCTCGTCGCCGATCTTCTTGTGCCATGCCGCGATGGCGCCCTCCGTCATCGTGTCGGACAGGCGGGGCATGAGGATGTCGATCATGATGGTCCTTTCAGGCTCGCCGCGCGACGGCGTCGAGGGTCTCCCGGATCGCGTTGACCGCGTCGTCGAGAGAGGGAAGAGCGGCGGACTCCAGGGATTTCGCATAGGGCATGGGCACTTCGGCCATGGCTACGCGCCGGACCGGCGCATCCAGCCAGTCGAAGGCGCCGTCGGAGATCGTCGCCGCGATCTCCGCTCCGATTCCGTAGGTCAGCCAGTCGTCCTCCAGGACGACCGCGCAGTTCGTCTTCTTCACCGAGGTGACGATGGTTTCGCGGTCCAGCGGGCGCAGGCTCCGTAGGTCGACGACCTCGACGTCGATGCCTTCCTTTGCGAGCAGCTCCGCGGCCTGCCGCGCGATGACGGCCATCCGCGAGTAGGCGATGACGGTGACGTCCCTCCCGGGACGGGCGATCAACGCCTTGCCGATCTCCACCGGTTCGACGACATCGGGTACCTCACCGGTGGTGTTGTACAGCGCGAGATTCTCCAGTACGAGCACGGGGTCGTCGTCGCGGATCGCCGCAAGCATGAGAGCCTTCGCGTCGGCAGGTGTCGACGGGGCGACCACCTTCATTCCGGGGACGAATGCGTAGTAGAGCTCGATGTTCTGCGAATGTGTCGCGCCGAGCTGCTGTCCGCCACCGCCAGGGGTTCGGATGACCAGCGGTACTTTGGCCTGTCCACCGAACATTCCGTAGATCTTGGCGGCGTGGTTCACGATCTGATCCAAGGCGAGGAGTGAGAAGTTGATGGTCATGATCTCTACGACGGGGCGGAGGCCGACCATCGCGGCACCGATCGCGGCACCGGTGAAACCCTCCTCGGCGATCGGAGCATCGCGCACTCGCCGCGGACCGAACTCCTCCAGCATCCCGGCGGTGATCTTGTAGGAACCTTCGAACCGCCCGATCTCCTCGCCGATCAGGAAGACATCCGGATCGCGCTGCATCTCTTCCCGCAGTGCGTCGTGAAGAGCCTGTCGATAGCTGATGACACTCATGCCGAGACCTCCGAGCTCAGGGGGGCGACCGATCTGGCGGGCGCGGGGAACAGCGGCTCTCCCGGGAGCCGGCGGGAATCGTTCGGCACGGGGGTCGCATAGTTGTAATCGAAGAGAGTGGAGACCGAGGGATGCGGACTGGCATCGGCGAACTGCACCGCGGCGTCGACCGTCGACCTGGCGGCGTCGTCGATCTCGCGCTCCGATTCGTCCGACAACAGGTTGCGTGCCCGCAGGTCGGAGGCATAACCGTGAAGCGCGTCCGCCGACAGCAGTTGGGCCTTCTCCTCGCGCGTGCGGTACCCGGCGGGGTCGACGACAGAGTGTCCCTTGAGTCGTTCGGTCATGGTTTCCAGCAAGAACGGCTTCCCGGACCGAGCACTAGTGAGAGCGCGTCGCATCGCCTCATGCACCGCCAGTGGATCGTTCCCGTCCACGCGGGCGGAGGCCATCCGATAGGATGACGAGCGCTTGTAGAGTTCGGGTTCCGCAGATGACTGCTCCACCGTCGTCCCCATCCCCAGTCCGTTGTTGTTCACGACGTAGACGATGGGAAGGTTCCACAGTGCCGCGAGATTCAGCGACTCGTGGAATGCTCCGATATTGGTCGTACCGTCCCCCATCTGGCAGACGACCGCTTCCGAACCGCCGCGATGGGCGATGGCGAGTGCCGTGCCTGTTGCGAGCGGAACCTGGCCGCCGACGATGCCGTAGCCGCCCATGAACCGCACGTCAACGTCGAAGAGATGCATGGATCCGCCCCAGCCTTTCGAGACGCCGTCAGCTCGTCCGTAGAGCTCCGCCATCACTCGCTCGGCACTGATGCCGCGCGCCAAGGCGTACCCATGATCGCGATAGTTCGTGTAGACGTAGTCGTCCGGCTTGAGAGCGCCCATCAGCCCGACGACCGCGGCCTCCTCGCCGAGATTCAGATGGCAGTATCCGCCGATCTTGGCTTCGGAGTAGCCACGGGCTGCGCGCTCTTCGAAACGTCTGATCAGCACCATCTGCCGATAGAAGTCCAGCGCGAGAACACCGTCCTCGGTTGGAGCTTCCGTCTTCGCAGGACGCTGCGTCTTCGATCGTGTGGGCATCGACTGCTCTCCCTGATGTTGTCGCGGAGGTGAGCTCGCCGGTCCGACGGAGGTCGGTGCCGATGCCGGGTCACGGCGTCTGCGAGCGTCAGCGCATTCGCGCTTCCTCTACTAAGACCGGACGCCATGCTGGGATGTGAGGTCGAGGCGAGTTGCACGTTTGACCTCACATTGCAGCCGCCCGCGCGGTCATCTATCACGAGGTGCGACCTACGCGCCGCAGAGAGAAGGCGCGCTCATGACGCACGTGAACATCGGAAAGGTGCACCCGGACGCCTATCGGGCGATGGAGGCGCTCGCCGAGCAGGCGGCGGCCGATGCCCGCGAGGCGGGGCTCGCTCCCACCCTCATCGAACTAGTCAACTGTCCTGCCCGACCGAGGCATCGCCGACGCCGATGCGCTCACGGATGAGCAGATCATCAACTCCTGGAATCGAGTTGCGATCACCAGCCACTATTCCGTCGGCCCTACTCGCTGACACCACGCTCCGACCGCGTAGATCAGGACGCGGATTTTCCTCGCTCCCAGGCATCACATCCTGACCGTCTGCCTGGTCTTTGTTTGTAACAGCATTTGGAGGTAGTCATGCGAAGGATTCTCATCATCGGCGGGGGCTATGCGGGCTTCTACGCGGCTTGGAACCTCGAGAAGAGGATCAAGGCGAAAGAGGCGCAGATCACGATCATCGAGCCGCGGCCCTACATGACGTACCAGCCCTTCCTCCCGGAAGTCGTCGCCGGATCGGTGGAGGCGCGACACGTCGCGGTCTCTCTCCGAAGCAATCTCCGGCGTACTGCGGTGATCCCCGGAACGGTGACGTCGATCATGCACGCCGACAAGCAGGTCGTCGTGAAAATGCCGGACGGGTCTTCGCGCACAGTGGACTACGACATCATCGTCATCACTGCCGGTGCCGTCACTCGCGCCTTCCCCATCGACGGCATCGCCGAGCATGCGATCGGACTGAAGACCGTCGAGGAGGCCGTGGCCATCCGCGACCAACTCCTCACGGCTTTCGAGCGCGCCGCCGCTGTGCCCGACGGTCCGGAGCGGCGACGGCTGCTCACGGTGACAGTCGTGGGCGGCGGCTTCTCGGGCGTCGAAGTCTTCGGCGAGATGCTGTCTCTGGCCTCTTCGCTTTTGCGGTCCTACGCGGAGCTGAACTTCTCCGACCTCAGCTTCCACCTCATCGAGGCGAACAGCAGGATCCTCCCGGAAGTGACCGAGAAGCCGGGTCGCTGGGTCGTGGAGCATCTTACGAAGCGGGGCGCGAACGTGCACCTCGGCACTCAGATAGTCTCTGCCAGTGGCGGAGAGGTCGAGCTGTCGACGGGGGAGCGGTACCGGACGAATCTCCTGGTCTGGGCAGCGGGCAACGCCACCAATCCGGTAGTCGCGAACAACACGGACCTACCCATCGACGCCAGGGGTCTGCTGATCACTCGTCCCGACCTCCGGGTCGGCACCGAGGACGCCCCGATCGAGGACGCCTGGGCCGCCGGTGACAACGCGGCCGTTCCCGATCTCGCGCGAAATGTGGTCGGCGCACGAACGGTCCCCAACGCACAGCACGCTGTGCGGCAGGGCAAGCTCCTGGCCAAGAATCTCGCAGCTGTGCTTCGCGGGGAACTGCCGCGCGAGTACTTCCACCAGAGCCAAGGTACGGTCGCGACCTTGGGGATGGGGCACGGGGTCTTCCAGTACAAGCGTCTCGTGATCAGGGGACTCCTTGCCTGGTTCATGCACCGCGGATATCACGTGCTCGCGGTTCCGACCTGGAGTCGGAAGGTGCGAGTGCTGCTGCTCTGGGTATCGGCATTCCTGTTCGGGCGGGACATCGTCTCGCTCGAATCGGTCCAGCAGCCGCGAGCGGCATTCCTCGCGGCAGTGCCGCCGCCCCGGAGTATGGCCGAGAAGCCGCCGGTCGCGACCGAGCTGCCGCGCCTCCGCGAAGAGCCGACGGAGTTCCGCCGTGCGAGTTGATCGCCGCCGCACGCGATCCTTCTCGGAGATCGCGTCGGAGTACCTGCGGGAGCGGACCGCGCCCGGACGCGCATTCGCGGCGTTCCGTGCGGAACTCCGCACGCGCGTCGTGCCCGTGCACTGGACGAACCTGTTCGGAGTGATCACCGTTGCGAGCATCGCAGTGCTCTTCGTCACGGGCGTCATCTTGATGTTCGTCTACGTGCCCTCGAGTGAGCCCGTCATTTACAAGGGCGACTTCGCACCGCTGGTCGGTATCGAGGTGTCCCGGGCGTTCGATTCGGTCATGCGGCTGTCCTTCGACGTGCCTGGCGGGCTGATGCTCCGTCAGCTCCACCACTGGGCGGCTCTGCTCGTACCGGCGTCGATCATGCTGCAGCTGCTCGTCAGCTTCTTCACCGGCGCGTTCCGCCGACCGCGGCGAGGCAGCTGGCTGGCTCTGTTCCTCCTCCTGATCGCCGTCCTCGCCGGCGGCTGGAGCGGATACGCGCTCCCCGATGACGCGCTCTCTGGCACCGGGCTGCGAATCGTGCACGGGATCGTCCACAGCATCCCCTTCGTCGGCACCTGGATCGCCTCATTCCTCTTCGGCGGCGAATTTCCGAGCACGATCATCGAGAACCTGAACCTGATCCATGTGGCGATCGTCCCCGTGGTGGTCCTGCTTCTGATCGCGCTGCGCGCTCGGTCGGCCTACAAAAACAAGCCGCCGCAGTTCGCCGCAGGGGGGCGCGAGGAGGGCAACGTCGTAGGCATGCCGATGTTGCCCCACGCGGCAGTCCGGTCCGGCGGGTTCTTCGCCATCGTGGTGGGTGTGCTGGTGCTGATGGCCTCCGCCGTGCAGATCAGCCCGCTCTGGACCTACGGTCCGGCTGATCCCGGTACGGTATCGGCCGGCAGTCAGCCGGACTGGTACACAGGGTTCCTCGACGGGGCGCTGCGACTCGTGCCGCCGGGCTGGGAGTTCGTCCTCTTCGAACGCACGTTCACGCTTGCGCTGCTCGCGCCATTGGTCGTCATCGGCGTCTTCCTCCTGACCGTCGCGGTGTACCCGTTCCTCGAGGGATGGCTATCGAAAGACAAGAGCGACCATCACATCCTCGATCGTCCTCGCAACACCGCGACCCGGACGGGCATCGGTGTCGCGGGCATGACGTTCTACGGGGTGCTGTGGCTCGCAGCAAGTGCCGATGTGATGGCGTTCGTACTCCAGCTCTCCTTCGAGTCGGTCATCGTGACTCTGCAGGTGACGCTGTTCGCGGGTCCCGTGCTGGCTTTCATTCTCACCAGACGCATTTGCCTCGCACTGCAGAAGAAAGACCGCGATCTCGTGCTACACGGATACGAGACCGGCCGGATCGTGCGTCTTCCCGGCGGCGAGTTCGTCGAGGTGCACCAGCCGCTCGAGGCTCAGGAACGGTGGCGGCTCGCCGCTCATACGCATCCTGATGCGATCGAAGCGCGGCCATCAGAAGCGGGACGGCTCTCGGTGCTCGAGAGGACGCGCTCCGCACTCGCCGCGAAGTTCTACGCGGACCGGATCGACAAAGGAGCCCCGGAGAGTGCGCACGAGGAGCCGGAGGGTGCGCACCAGGAGCCGGAGGGTGCGCACGAGGAGCCGGACCCCGCCCCGAATGCCACGGCCGCCGCGGTGGACACGGGAACGAGGCCGCAGCCGACGATGGTGCGCTGAGGGGCGGTTCGGGGTCGTACTCGATCAGCAGTTGGATGCGCTTCGCGGCCGCCTCATCCGCGAGGAGCGCGACGAGCGTCAGAGCGAGGCGTTGCGCACGCGCAGCCTCAACTCCATAGGGTGAGCCGGCGCGGAACCGTCGACAGCCGTATGTCTCTAGCGATCCCGCCCGCGAGCTCGATATTGGCGACTCCGACGATACAACCGTCCTCCCAGAGGGAGAAGCCGAGCCCATCCGGTGTCTCCTGCTCGAGGATCGTGGTGTCCGGGTAGGTCCGCAGAGGTCGGACGAGGTGGCGCGCGACCCGTCGCGCGCCGATGATCGGAAGCCGATAGTCGTGGTCAGACCCCGAACCGGCTGCGCGGAATCGCACGCACGGATCCAGCAGGGCTGACAATCCTGCGATGTCGCGTCGACGAGCGACAGAGATGAGCGCGCGGACGTGATCATTGCGCTGCGCGCGCGCAAGGCGCTCGGTTCTGTCCTCGGCAGTGCGACGCCGCGCCGTTCTCGCGAGCCTTCGACATGCCTCGGGCGTGCGTCCGATGATCTCGGCGATCTCGTCGAGATCCATCCCGAATCCGTCGTGCAGAATCATGGTGATCCGCTCCGCCGGGGTCGCCTCGTTCGGCACCGCTACGGCGGCACCTTCCTCGGGCCACGTGCTGAAGGAGGCATCGATAGGGCGATCTGCCGATGTGAGGACGTACAAGCACATTCGGCCCAGCGTGCGCGTCAGCCAGGCGCGAGGCTCTGCGACACTCGCTTGACTCTCCACACTGAGCCGGTACCAGCACATGTACGTGTCCTGCACGGCTTCTTCGGCATCGGGCAGCTCGCCGAGCACGTGGTAGGCAAGCGATACGAGGTGGCGACGTTCGCTCTGCATTGCTGCGTGCAGCTCTACTTCGTCCGGAGTCATCGGGTCCGCTATCGAGTCGGGCGAATCGGTCCGGACGTCCGCATCCGGCGCATCAGCGCCCGATGCGGACGGGGGCCTTGTCGTCCTTGCGGGGATGGCCGAAGTACATGACCTCCCAGATGGCCTCGTTAGTGAAGGTCTCGACCAGGGTCGCTCCCGACCAGCGCTGAACGGTGATCTCGCCGGAGAAGCGCAGATAGGCGCCGTCGAAGCGGACGAGGCGGGCAGCCAGCTTGCGCCAGCCGTCCATCTGCTCGACGAACGTCGCGGCGACGAGCTCGCGTCGCTTCTTGAACGTCACCACGTAGCGCTCTGCGCCATCGTCGTAGAAGTATTGGGTCACGTTGGCGACCGGCTTCTTGGTCTTGGGGTCCACGTAGACGTCTGATGCGCGAAAGCGCACGTACTCCGCTCGGTCGGCGACGATCTCGCCGTCGCGCGCGAGCATGAAGATCGGGATCTCTTCGAAGTCGTACTTCTCGTGCGACGTGATGTACGAGGCGATCACCGAGTACGGGCCTGCTTGGCCGCGCGCCCAATACCAGTCGTTGATGATCGCGGTCATCCCGACATTTCCCCAGTTGTGATCGTGGTAGCCGATCCCGCTGACCTCGGTGCGCACCCCATCGATCTCGTAGTATCCCGCGACCTTGCCCTCCGGCACAGAGGGCAACCAGGAGAACGCCGCGTCGCGATTTTCCCCGAAGACCAGATACCCGGTGTCTGGACGCCATGGACGGATAGTGGCGTCCAGAGAGACGGACACCTCCAGGTCATCGATCTCGACGTAGATCTCGTAGTGGGAGAGGTCGCCTACGAACGTGTTGCCATCGATCCTCACGTCGGCTGTGTGCCCTGCTGCCGAGAACATATCGGCGCGGTAGGGGCGGATGAAGCTCTTGCTGGTGCCGTCGGGCAGATCCAGGTTGAGTCGGATCATCGGTGCCAACGGCTTGCCGGGCGTAGAGAGGTCCTTGGTCATGAAGATCACGACCAGCGTCGCACCGTTGTCGAGATGCGCATCGAAGTACCACCACTCGTAGGTCCCCCGCCCGCCATCAGTCCGGGCGCCGTCCTCGGCCAGGACGATCTCGTCCCGGGATATCCCGATACGCAGGTAGTCCCGATCGAGATTCGCGATACTCGCGGTGTGCTTAGTGCTCACGATCTTCTCCGTTCACGGCATTGTCGGCGCCGTTCACGAATACTGACCGCGTAAGCAGTGCTTTCGTGAGGTCACTTCCAGAGCGTGAGCTTGTACGGGTTCATCATCATCCGCACATCGGTGACGAGCCCGTCCATGACATCGAGAGTCACGATTCCGAAGATGCGCCCGTCGTCCCACATCGCGAAACCGGTGCCGTCGGGTGTGTCCTGCTCGACGATGGTGGCGTGGGGGCGCTTGTGCAGCGCACCCATGATGAAACGCGCGACCTTGTCGATGCCGAACACGGGGTTGCGAGCCGCGGTCACTATGCCGCCGCCATCGGAGCGCAGAACGACGTTCGGATCGAGCACAGCAATGAGCCCTGCGATGTCGCCGGCCCGCGCCGCGGCGGAGAAAGCCTTGACGACCTTCTCGTGTTCGGCGTGCGTCGCTCGACGACTTCGACTCTGCTGCACCCGGCGTCGAGCCGAAGTCGCCAGCTGGCGGCAGGCGGCCGGTGAGCGCCCGACCGTCTCGGCGATCTCATCGAACGGCATGGCGAACACGTCATGGAGTACGAACGCGACCCGCTCCGCCGGCGTCATCGACTCGAGCACGACGAGTAGCGCCGTGCTCACGGACTCATCGAGGGTCACCCGGTCCAGAGGATCCGTCGCTCCCTCCGAAGGCGTCGCGAAGGCCAGTGCAGGCACAGGCTCCGGCAGCCACGGTCCCACGTACATCTCTCGACGATGGCGAGCGGAGGCGAGAACGTTGAGGCAGACCCTGCTCGCGGCTCTCGTCAGCCAGGCGCGCGGGACTTCGATCGCCGCACGCTGTTCCTCGCTCATGCGATACCACCGGATGTACGTCTCCTGAACGGCGTCCTCAGCGTCTGCGACGGTTCCCAGCATTCGGAACGCCATCGAGACGAGATGGCGGCGCTCGCTCAGGGCTTCATTCTGGGGCGGGTCATCGTGGTCCATGGTCATGTCGAGCCTCTCGTCTTACTATCCGACCAGGTAGCCAGGAAGAATGTGAGGTTTCGGCTCACATTCTTCCTCGGTGTCCGGTCTAGATAGGTATGAACGCATCACTCAGCCGAGTCTCGCCGAATCCGGGATCTCGACTGGGCGAGCTGACGTTCGAAGAGTGGCTGGCGACGCACGCCACGTGAAGCATCGCCCTCGCCGCGCATACAGACCCGACGTCAACCGGTCACGAACCGAATCGGCGGATCGCTCGGGCGTTCGATCTGAAAGAGCATCAATGAGAATTCTCCTCGCCGGCGGGTCCGGCGTCATCGGCAGCCGGCTCATCCCGGCGCTTCTCGAACACGGGCACGACATCGTGGCGACCTCTCGTCGCCGAGACAACGTGCGCTTCCTCGAGGGCCTCGGCGTCCACGGCGTGGCCGTGGACGCGTACGATTCACCGCACCTCACCGCCGTCGTCCGCGACGCTGCGCCCGACCTGATCATCAATCAGCTGACCGACCTCAGCGACTTCGATCTCGAGGCGAACGCCCGCCTGCGTCGTGCTGGCACGGCGAATCTCGTCGCCGCCGCGAGGGCCGCCGGAGTCGACCGCATCATCGCGCAGAGCATCTCCTGGGCCTACGAGTCCGGTGCCACCGTCGCCATGGAAAGCGACCCGCTCGTCCCGGACACGGCGGTCGCGATAATGGAACGCAATCTCCTGCAGATGCCCCGCGCCACGATTCTTCGCTACGGGCGGTTCTACGGGCCCGGCACCTGGTATGCGGAAGACGGTCGGATCGCCAACGCCGCCACGGCCGGTCTTCTCCAGGCGACGCCGGCGATCGCATCCTTTCTCCACATCGACGACGCTGTCGCGGCGACCGTGGAATCCCTCGGCTGGCCAGACGGCACGTACAACATCGTCGATGACGAGTCGGCTCCTGCTTCGGTCTGGGCGCCGGTCTTCGCTCGCGGAATCGGCGCGCCGATTCCGCGAGCAGTCCCGTTACCCGCACACGAGGTTCGCGGTCGGGCCGTTTCGAATGAGAAAGCCCGTCGGGCGGGGTGGATCCCGCTGCATCCGACCTGGAGGAACAGCTTCCCGTATGCCGAGGAGATCGCGCGGCGTTCAATCGAGAGCCAGGAGTAGCGACGGCACGGGTCTGCTCCGCCGAGCCACTTGGTTCTATGCACTCGTAGCCACCGCCGTCGCGATCATTTCTCGCCGCGTGCGTCACGGCGTTCGTCCTGGTCGGACAAAGCTGGTTCCAGTTGATGCTGTCAAGGCGAGAGGCCCCTTGAAGTCGATCGCTCGAAAGCAGGGCCGGCTCTTCTTCCCTCTCCTCACGCTCGCGGGGATCAACCTTCACTACCTGCGGCTCGAGTTCCGTTTCATCAAGCGGAAGGTCAAGGGGCGCTGGGTCGAGTTAAGCCTCCTCGCCCTGCGGTTCGCCGCCATATGTATCCCTCCGCGTGTACGTGGAGGGACACGCGAGAGGGCATTGGCGGTGCGGGTGGGGGTCGTGGCAGACAGATCCGGAACGTCCGCCCAGCGCCTGCACACATGACGCGCTCGACTACCCGATCGTCAACGTGTCGGTGTGGGCTTCAGTGGGCGCGTGCAAAGGCGAGGACATGGCAGCGGGTGCCGGTTCCGATGGCTCCGTTGGACGTGGGTCGATTGACGATCGCTTGATCGAGGTGCCACATGGGGAAGGAACGGGGTGGCGGTCCTGGTCGAGGATGCGTCGCAGGATGGCCCCGATCACGCGCGGATCGGTATCGACGCGTTGGAACCGGGGCACGACGCTCGACTCGAGCCACCGCCACCGGTCGTCGTAATTGGTGACGAGCGGACACATCCGTCCGTCGAGGCCACGCGGATTCTTGCGCAGGAGGGTGTAGATGAAAAACGATGTGAAGAACTCGATCGCCCGGCGCGGTGCACGCGCATCGAACGTCGTTGCCGACCCGATCGAGACGACCCGGGCGTACCTGGCGGAGAGGCGATCATAGTTGGGTTGCACGACGAAGCGCTGCTCGTGCTCGAGAAGGAGAAGAGTGCCTTTCCATATAAGGTCCCGGGCTCTCCCTCGAGCCGTTCGCGACGCCGTCGCGTCCTCCAGCACCCGACGGCCCCCGTCGAGTGCTTCGAATCCGGCCAGTATCGGCGCATAGTGGCGCTCGTTTCGCAGAAGGGCGCGGAGTAGTCCGATCCCGTCTTCCGAGGTGACGTACGCGAGGTGGACCCAGAACAGATCGTCGAAAATATCGTTGTTCGTCGCCCGGAGCGTGTTCACGTCCGCACTTAGCACTCGACATCTCTTCAGCCTGCGCATGTGACCAGGTGTGTCCTTGAAGGTGTTCTCGATGTGTAGTGGAAGGAGGGCGACGCGGATGTGGTGCGACGCGATCGCCGCCATCCCGGCCCACTTAAAGGAACTGGGCAGAGCCATGTAGGCCCATGCGTAGTACGACGAGATTTGCCGGTTGCGATGGACAGCACAGCATTCGTCGACCAAGAGCCCTTCGGACAGGGCCTTCCATTCAGCGATCGTGCGAGGAGCGCCCTGCTGCTGGATCTGATCAAGTGCCAGAAGGAGGCGATCGCTGACGAAGTCTCCTTCCAACGATCGAACGTTCATCGTCGGTATGGTTCGCGTCGGGTTGAGGCTGCGTGCTTGCTCAAGAACCTTCGGCGTCTCGTACCGGGGCAGGCGGGATGTGCGGCGTACCCTCACCGTTTGGGTGGAGCTGGTCCCGGTCATCGCCAGGTTCCTAGGACCATGCTGCGGCTGCCGTGTGTGTCGTACCGCGCTCGATCCGAACTTGTCATGTGTGTCTCCCGAATGATGTGAGGGTGAACCCCCTCATCACCTATGACCGCAGTCCGACCTTGATTGTGAGGCTGTCAGCGGGAGATGAGCCCGTCCACCACTTTGGGGATGACCACACCGATGACCCGGCGAAGCCACCCCGACGAACGTGACGGTCAGTGCTGGTGCGCGCCGATCCCTTCGGCAGGTCAGCGGCACGGTCGAGCGCGGTGAGGAACTCATCCCGGACTGCGGCGGCTTCCTCGACGTGCTTGAGGCGGAACGCCACTTCGGCGATGCCCGGCACGGGCAGCGTCCGAGTGACGGCCCCTGCCGTGACCACGATGACGTCGTAGGACAAGCTGACCTCGCGCCGCAGGTGCCTGCGCAGTGCCACGGCCACATGCGGTGCCTCGATCGAACCCGAAGCTACCTCCGGCAAGAACGGCTGGTATGTCATGTGCGGACGGGATCGAGGATGGTCACGTGTGGAGTACCGGACATGAATGCGTCCCCTGACCTGACTGATGTAGATCCCAAGGGGGTCTCACGGTATTGACAGTTCTGCGCGTCGGGATGCGGATGCGGATGCGGATGAGTCGATGAGCTGCTCGGTTTCCAATCTTTAAGTCATGAGGGTGACGTCCTTCGCGCCCTGCAGCTCCTGGACCATCGAGGTGGTCATGTCGACGAGGTCTCGCCGATCCGTGGAATGGAAGGTCACAATTCTGCCTGCTGTCAGGTCTTAATAGGCAACAGGTTGGATCTGGCCGACGGCCGGTGCCGATTAGGTCGGGGCAGTCACGAGGAGAAAAATATGAGAGCCCTCACGTCCAGTACGACCGCCCGAAAGAACAGCGAACATACGACGTCTCTGCGGGACGCCCTGTGGGAATGGGTGGCCCGACCGACTCACTATGTGGCCGTTCGCAGGCTCCGTACCATCGCACAGGAGCAGGATCTCCCCGCCCTCGTCGCAATGCTCCATCCGGACGTCGCTGTGGCCGTGACCTCAACCCGCGGCGGCCACGAGAAGACCGTCGTGGCGCGCGGTGCACGAGATGCCGCGCCGGTTCTCCTTCACGGATTCAGAGGTGGCCCCGGCGTCGACGTCGCTGAGCGGTCAGTCGACGGTCAGGCGGGCCTTGTCATGAGGAGCGGCGATGAGGTCACGGCGATGATCACCGTGGATTTCACTGGGCGTCTAGTCAGCCTCGTATGGGTACGGCTACACCCGGACCACCTCCACCACGGGAACGCGTACTGGTTCGCTGATTGACTCGTGTGAGGCCAGACCTCGTTCTCACGCCAAACGAGCAGGCACAAGTGAGTTGACTCGCCTACCGGGGCGCCTGGGGTCAACGGGTCGCAGGTTCAACATCCTGTCAGCCCAACCAGAGGCGATCTGAAGCTCCTTGTCGATCTCGGTGGGCACGCCGGGGCGCAGCTCGAAGGATCGATAGGTCACTTCGACCTGTCCGTCGAACCCTGCGACGGCCGTCTGAAACCTCGGATGTGCGATGAAGCACCACACGCACTGGGGTCGGATCACACTTCGACCTGGTGGGGCCTGGTGGCTGCGGTTGTCATGATGAGATCCCTTCATGTGGACGGTCAGTCGTTGCGCCGGGCGGCGTCGGCCTCAGCGAAGTCCTGTCAGGTCGTCGGGTTCACCCACAAACTCCGCGGTCATGGCCTGCTGCCATCCGGCGATGATGCCTCGTTCGCGGGGCCGGTCGAGTACCTCAGCCTGGTCGGAAGGCAGGGCCAACGGGCCCATGTACACGCGTCCAGCAGCGACCACGAACACTGATACGGACCGACCGGCGGACAGGGTCAGCCGAGCAAGGTCACACCGAACCCCGAGACAACGGTTCGCAGCTCGGCGAGAAATCGCTGCGCCTGCTCGGTGAGGGGGATCGCAGAGTGGCCGATCCAGCCGATCTCGATGCGCTCGTCGACGTCGAGTGGGATGGCGACGATCTCGGGGTCGAGGTCGTCGCTGATGATGCCTGTCGAGATGGTGTACCCGTCGAGCCCGATCATGAGGTTGAAGATGGTCGCGCGGTCGGAAACCCGGATCTCTTGCGGACTCGAGAGGGTGGAGAGGATCTCCTCGGCGAAGTAGAAGGAGTTGTTCGCGCCCTGGTCGAACGTGAGCCGCGGCACGTCGGCGAGATCGGCGAGGGTGACGCGATCACGAGAGGCGAGCGGGTTCTTGCGTGAGATGAAGATGTGCGGCTCGGCGACGAAGAGCGGGTGGAAAGCGAGCCCGGAGTCCCGGAGAAGCTTGTCGATGACGTTGCGGTTGAAGTCGTTTCGGTAGAGGATCCCCAGCTCGCTGCGGAGGGTGCGGACGTCTTCGATGATGTCCCACGTGCGCGTCTCCCGCAGCGAGAACTCGTACTCGGCCGCTGAGGTCGCCTTCACCATTCGCACCAGCGCATCGACAGCGAACGAGTAGTGCTGCGTCGACACCCCGAGCAGGCGCCGTGAGGGCGGCCGCCCGAGATAGCGCTGCTCGAGGAGTGCCACCTGCTCGACGACCTGCCTGGCGTACCCCAAGAACTCCACACCGTCGGTGGTGAGGGTCACACCGCGCGCGGAGCGGAGGAGCAGGACGCGGCCCACTCTGCTCTCCAGATCCTTCATCGCGGCGGACATGGTGGGCTGGGCGACGTAGAGCAGATCGGCGGCGGCGCTGATCGAGCCCTCCGCGGCGACCTCGATGTAGTAAGTGAGTTGCTGCAGAGTGATGCCGCTCGAGCGCTTAGCCATAGCTGCAGACTATGCCATGGCATAGTCGCAGCACATTTCTCGATGGGGGTGCTCAGCCGCCACGATGGAGGAACCCACCCTTCGCGAGGCCGAGCCCGGCCGATAAGCTCACCGTTTGGCACCTCATGGCACACGAGTTCACCTTCCGCATCACGACGACCCGCTTCGACGAGGACTACTCCCCGTCGGACAGCTCCCGGATCACCACGAACTTCGCCAACCTGGCGCGAGGTGAGAATCGTCAGCAGAACCTCCGCAACGCATTGACGATGATCGACCGTCGTTTCAATGATCTCGCGGACTGGGACAACCCGAACCGCGACCGCTACACACTCGAGCTCGAGATCGTCTCCGTCGCGGTGCGGTTCGCCGCAGACGGCGAGGATCGGGAGTTCCCCCTGCTCGAGGTTCTGGACATCCAGATCTTCGACCGTCTCACCGGAAAGCGCAGCCAGGGGATCGTGGGAAACAACTTCTCGTCCTACGTCCGCGACTTCGACTTCAGTGTGCGCCTGCCGGCAGCCACCGAAGCCGCGGGTGGGTTCACTGTTCCTGCTGATTTCGGTGATCTGCACGGCAAGCTCTTCCAGCACTTCCTCGGCTCGGAGGCCTACCGGGAGCGTTTCACGGTATCGCCGGTGATCTGCATCAGCGTCTCGACGAGCAAGACGTACCGTCGCACCGAGAATCACCACCCGATCCTCGGTGTCGAGTACGAGCAGAAGGATTCCTCGCTGACCGACGCGTACTTCGGCAAGATGGGGCTCTCGGTCCGGTACTTCATGCCGCGCGGCAGCGCTGCTCCGCTGGCGTTCTACTTCCGCGGGGATCTGCTCGGCGACTACACGAACCTTCAGCTCATCGGCACGATCAGCACGATGGAGACGTTCCAGAAGATCTACCGACCGGAGATCTACAACGCGAACTCGGCCGCCGCGAGCGTCTATCAGCCGAGCCTCGAGCAGCAGGACTACTCGGTGACGAAGATCGCCTACGATCGCGACGAGCGCAGTCGGCTCGCGACCGAACAGGGGAGGTTTGCGCACGAACACCTCGTGAAGCCGCACGGAGAACTCCTCGAGCAGTGGGCAGCCAACTACCCCGTTCCTGTCGGATGATGAACGGGGAATCACCGATCATGCACACGCTTCTGCCCACCTCGATCGTAGGCAGTCTGCCGAAGCCGTCCTGGCTCGCCCAGCCCGAGACCCTCTGGTCTCCGTGGAAGCTGGAGGGTGATGCGCTGGCCGAAGGAACGCAGGATGCGCTGCGCATCGCCGTGCAGGAGCAACGACACGCGGGCATCGACATCATCAGCGACGGGGAACAGACGCGCCAGCACTTCGTCACGACGTTCATCGAGCACCTCTCGGGCGTCGATTTCGACCAGCGGGAGACGGTCCGGATCCGCGACAGGTACGAAGCGAGCGTCCCGACGGTCGTCGGCGCCGTGAGCCGCGAGAAACCCGTGTTCGTCGAGGACGCGAAGTTCCTCCGACGACAGACCGATCAGCCGATCAAATGGGCACTGCCCGGCCCGATGACGATGATCGACACCCTCTACGATCGCCACTACAAGAGCCGCGAGAAACTGGCCTGGGAGTTCGCGACGATCCTCAATCAGGAGGCGAAGGAGCTCGAGGCGGCCGGAGTCGACATCATCCAGTTCGACGAGCCGGCATTCAACGTCTTCTTCGACGACGTGCAGGACTGGGGTGTGGCGGTGCTCGAGCGGGCGGCCGAAGGACTGCGCGCGGAGACCGTGGTGCACATCTGCTACGGCTACGGGATCAAGGCGAACACCGACTGGAAGGCCACTCTCGGGGCGGAGTGGCGTCAGTACGAGAAGTCGTTCCCGCTTCTGCAGCGCTCGAGCATCGACACCATCTCGCTGGAGAGCCACCACTCCCACGTCCCCCTGGACCTCATCGAACTCATCCGGGGCAAGAAGGTGATGCTCGGCGCCATCGACGTGGCCAGCCAGACGATAGAAACCCCGCAGGATGTCGCAGAAACGCTCCGGAACGCGCTCCGTTTCGTCGACGCCGACAAGCTCATCCCGAGCACGAACTGCGGCATGGCGCCGCTGCCTCGTGACGTCGCGCGCGGGAAGTTGCGCGCGCTCAGCGCTGGTGCCGACCTCCTTCGCGAAGAACTCGCGACCGAGAAGTAGCACCCGGCGGCTCGGGTCCTCCCGCCCTGTGAGCGGGAGGTCCTCGACCCTCGGGCCGAACTTGATGGCGCAGACTGTGGCAGGGTCGCCAGCATCCCCCGAAAGGCCCGGAAACTCGCAAGAGTCTCCGGGCCTTCTGCATGTCCGAATAGCGGATGCCGTAGCGCAGGCCGCACTTCCAGGGTTCGCCCGATAGGGGCGGGACGCGACCTGCTCAGTCGTCGATGTCAGTGCCGATGACGGCGAAGTCAGCGCCGAAGTCGATGTCGATCGAGCGGTTGTCTGCCGTAAGAACCGAGGCGTCGTAGGGGCTCACGTCGTCGCCGTCGACGTCGAGGTCGGTGATCATCCCGTCGGCTTCGTCGAGTGCGGCGGTGACCAGCGCGCGGATCGTCTCGTCGTCCAATGACAAGCTTGCGCCGGTGTCGTCGCCGTCGGCTGGGTCGGTCGAGATGACCGATGCGGCGAGATCCTCGTCGACGCGGACCTCGGTCTCGTCGCCGGCGGCGTTCGTCAACTGCACCTCCCAGGTGCCGTCGCGCTTCGCGTCGATTGACGTGACATCGCCCTCGGCTGCCTCGCGCGCGGCATCCGCGACCTCGATCAGCTCGTCGGCCGATGCTGCGCCGATGCCGGTGCCCGAGCCGCTGCCGTTCGAGGACGCATCTTCGTCGTCAGCGCTGTCGTCGCTGTCGGCGTGGTCGCTGTCGTCGCGAACTGCGTCGTCGTGGCCAGCGTCGTCGGATATCGATGAGCTGTCGTCGTCATCGCCGAACTCGTCGCCGATCGCCGCGCCGATCGCGATGCCACCGCCGGCGAGCACCACGGCCGCCGCGATGCCGCCGCCGATGAGAAGTGCGCGTTTGCGTCCGGGCTTCGATTCGGTGGGCTCGGGCGTCGGCGTCACGCGAACCGTCTGAGCGTCGGGCACGGACCCCGGGGTGTGATGAGGCGTGTGGTCGGGGGTCTGGTCGGGAGTGGGTGTCTTGTCGTCCATGTCATGATCGTCTCGCGGGGGCGCTGAAGCCTCCCTGAAGCATCCTGAAGGCTTCTTCAGGAACCGACGATCCCGCCGATCAGGTACTGAGGGGCAGCGTGAGCACGAAGCGAGCGCCGCCCCAGCGGGAGTCGTCGACCGCCAGAGTGCCGCGGGCGGATGCTGCGATACCCCGCGCGATCGCGAGACCGAGTCCGCTGCCCCCGGCGTCACGGCTGCGCGCGTCGTCCAGTCGCACGAAGCGTTCGAAGATCCGCTCCCGCTCCTCGCCGGGGACACCGGAGCCATCGTCCTCCACCGTGACGAACACGAACTGATCCGATGAGGTCACGCCGATAGCGACTCGGCCACGGCTGTGACGGACGGCATTGTCGACGAGGTTGCGCATCAGCTGACCCAGCAGGCGCGGGTCGCCGCGGACCCGCGCGGCGCGGATGCCGGAGCCGTCGACTTCGAGCCCCGCCGCACGCAACCGCCGCACCTCGCCGAACGCGATGTCGTCGAGGTCCACCGCCTCGTCGTGCGTGCTCGTGCCCTCGTCGAGTCGGGCGAGCAACAACAGCGACTCGACGATGCCCTGCAGGCGCAGCCCTTCCTCCGACACGACCTCGGCGAGCTCGCCGATGCTCGTCACGTCGGGGTGGGCCTGTGCGAGCTCGGCATGCTGGCGGATCGTCGCGAGTGGGGAGCGCAGTTCGTGCGATGCATCCGACACGAACCGCCGCTGCGCGGTGGCAGCGGCATCGAGTCGATCGAGCATGCCGTTCATGGTGGTCGCGAGCGCGGCGATCTCATCGGCCGTCTCTGGCACCGGCACACGCTGGTGGAGGCGCTCGGCGGTGATGTCGTCGACGTGCTCGCGGATGCGCTCCACCGGGCGGAGTGCGCGACCGACGACGAGCCAGGTGGTCACCGCGACGAGGAGCAGAAGCAGAGGGACGGCGATGGTCAGCAGCGTCGAGACCGTCGCCAGGGTCTCCACGTCGTCGTCCATCGGGACGGCGACTACGAGAGTCTGGTCGCCGTCGAGGTCCTCCGAGACGACAAGCATCTGTTCGTCATCGACCATGAGGGTCTGCGCCTCGTCGGAGGCGGTGAGCGTGGTCGATCCCAGCGCTTCCCGGGCATCGTCGCTGGCGGCACGGACGGATCCGTTCGGTCCGATGAGCTGCACGATCTCGTCGTCGATCGTGTTGATCACGTCTTCTCCGGCGCCGTCGAGACGTCCGGCGAGTTCTTCGAGGCGCTGCTCCGCCGCGCGCTCCGTGCTGCCATGGATGCTGGCGCTGAGAACGCCATAGAACGAGAATGCGCCGACGAGCAACGCGACCGCGACGACTGCCGTCGCCCCCAGCGTCGTCCTGCCTCGTACCGAGCGCCAGCCGCACACCGGGCGCCAGCTGCGGCTAGCCACCGTCCGCCGCCAGCCGGTAGCCCGCACCGCGGATGGTCTCGATCGCCTCGCGGCCGAACGGCTTGTCGAGCTTGCGACGCAGGTGCCCGACGTAGACCTCGACGATGTTCGGGTCGCCGTCGAAGTCGTCGTCCCAGACGCCCTCGATGAGGGCGCGCTTCGAGATCACCTGGCCGCGATGGCGCATCAGATACTCCAAGACGGAGAACTCCCGCGCAGTCAGAGTGACAGCGCTGTCTCCCCGCCAGACGCGGTGGGCAGCAGGGTCGAGCCGCAGATCGCCGGCTTCCAGGATCGCCGGGCGGGCGACGGCTCCGCGGCGGACGAGCGCGCGCAGGCGTGCCACCAGGATCGCGAACGAGAACGGTTTCGTGACATAGTCGTCGGCCCCGGTCTCCAGCGCCTCGACCTGATCCCATTCGCCGTCCTTCGCGGTGAGCATCAGCACCGGCGTCCAGTTCTCTTCGGCGCGCAGCGCTTCGCAGACCTTCCACCCGCTCATACCGGGCATCATCAGGTCGAGCACGATCGCGTTGTAGCGCGTCTCCCGCGCCCGCCAGAGCCCGTCGACACCGTTGTGCGCGACATCGACCGCGAACCCCTCGGCCTCGAGACCGCGGCGCACGCCCTCGGCCAGGCGCACCTCGTCGTCCACCACCAGGATCCGCATTCGTCTAGTGTGGCCGCTCGAGGCTGAATCCGGGCTGAAGCGGCGCGGATTCCTGCGTCTGCGCAGATGTATCCGGAGCACAGTCGAGCTCAGCACTGCTCACTCGGCATGAACGCCAGTACTCGCTGTGCGGCGATCCCGCCGACCTCACGGCGTACCGGATCGCCGTGCGCCGCGAGCCGCGCTCGCGCGGCTCGCGGCACTACATCCACTCGTTCCTGCGGGCGGGAAGCCGGGTCTGGGTGCGTCCGACCCGCAACCTTTTCGCTATCGCGGATGCGCCGTCGTACGTCCTTCTGGCCGCCGGCATCGGCATCACCCCGATCCTCTCGATGGCACGTCACCTCGCGGCGCAAAACATGGACTGGCAGACGACGTACGCGACGCGCCACCGCGACGACATCGTGTTCGCGGAGGAACTCCGTGCGCTCGGCGACCGGGTGACGACGCATGTCAGCGGCGAATCCGGGCGGCTGGATCTGGCGGCCCTTCTCTCCGGTATCGCGCCCGGCGCCGCCGTATATGCCTGCGGTCCATAGGCAATCATCGACCATCTCACCGAGCTGACGGCGCTGCTGCTCGAGGGGAGCAGCATCCACATTGAGCGCTTCGAACCCCCGACAGCGCGAGCACCGACCGAACGCGCCCTTCACCGTCGTCTGCACGCGATCGGATGTCACCGTCGATGTCCCGCGCGAAGCGCTCGATGCTCGAGACCCTAGGGCGCGGGTGTTCCCGTCGAAGGGTCATGTCTCCGAGGCATCTGCGCTTCCTGCGCATTGGACGTGCTCGAGGGGGGAGCCCGAGCATCGAGACTCAACCGAAGACGTTGCGGGGTCTCATCGAATGGGCCGACGGCCGACCATAGCCTCAGGCCGCCCCGCCGACCACCGGCTCGATTGGGCGGCCGGGTGTCCGCACAGGTCCTGTAGCTACCCTCGAATCATGCGCCGCATCGTCATCGTTCCTCTTCTGCTCGCCACCGGCGTCCTCATCTCCGGCTGCTCACAAGTGGCTCAGGTCGCAGGCGACACCATGGGCGTCGACGTCGAAGCCACCTGTGCGACGATCGACGACGCCTACGCGCAGTATCAGACGCTGCTCGATCAGGGTGGGGCGTCAGCGGAGCAGGTCGACGCGGCACGCGACCAGCTCGTTACGACTCTGGACACGCTGGCATCGGACGTCGACGGTCAGCTCGGCGATCTCATCCGCTCGGGAGCGCTGCAGATCGGCGGCATGACCGGCCTGCAGGCCCCAGAGACGATCGAAGCGATCGACCGGCTCAAAGACTCGACGTCCGTGTTCTGCGGCTGACCCCGCGCCCGGGAACCGGTACGATCGCACCCTCGTAGAGCAGCAGGGCGTCATTCGCATAAAATCGTCTGAGGACTGCGGTCAGCGGCCGACGGCATCGCGAAGGGAACCTTCTTCTTGACACACACTTTCGCATTCTCGCCGGAAGAGGAAGCTCGACGCTTCGAAGATGAAGCATCACGTCTGGCCGTGTGTGCGACGGAACAGATCCGCACGATCGGGCGCATCCAGTCCTACGGATTCCTCGTGGGCGTCGACGAAGAATCCGGCGCCGCGGTCCTCGCCAGCGCGAACGCCGAGCACCTGCTCGGGCGCGTTCTTCGGGACGAGAGCAGTGACCTCGCATCGATCCTCGATCACGGTTCTGCGGTCGACCCGGTTCGCGCCGACTTCGACGGTCAGGCAGTCGACGTGATCGTGCATCGTGGCACCACGCCATCGCTCGTCGAGTTCGAACCCGTCATCCCCGAGTTCGATTACCGCCGCACCGGTGTCGTCAGCGCGATCCAGCGCTTGGCCGGAGCATCCGAGGAGGCCGTACTATGGGTCGCGGCCGCCCGAGAGATCAAGAATCTGACGGGCTTCGACCGGGTCATGTGCTACGACTTCCACGCCGACGGTCACGGACAGATCGTCGCGGACGAGCGCGAGCCGGAGATGGAGCCCTACTTCGGGCTGCGCTTTCCCGCATCCGACATCCCGACCCAGGCGCGAGCGCTCTACATCGAGAAGCGGTCGCGCGTCATTGCGGACACGGAGGATCCCGGCATCCCAGTGCGCTCACTTCTGTCGGGAGATGAGCCGATCGACCTGGGCCCCACAGAGATGCGCGCGGTCTCACCGCACCATCTCACGTTCATGCGCAACATGGGGCAGGCGTCGACATTCTCTCTGTCTCTGGTCGATAACGGGCGACTCATGGGAATGATCACGTGCGCTCATCGGTCGCCCCACCGTCTGCCGGTGCTGCTGCGTCGTGCGCTGGAAGTGCTCGCGACGGAGATCTCCACCCAGATCGGCTATCTCCGTCGCATCTCAGAGCTCCAGCGGCGACTCGACGCGCAAGAACGTCGGGCCGCGGTGATCGCGTCGTTGTTCGACAGGTCCGACCCCGGCGAGGTGCTGACGACGGGCGCGCCCACGGTCCTCGACATCGTTCCCGCAGACGGGGCTGTAGTACGGCTGGGCGGCGCTGTCCACTCGATCGGCAGGGTTCCGTCCGAGAGAGCGGTGCTCCTTCTCGTAGAGCATCCCGACTTCGCTCTGCGCGCGGTCGAGGACCTGCCCGTCACTCACCCGGACGCCGCCGCGACAGTGCCCGGGGTCGCGGGCCTTCTCGTCGTCCCCCTCGGCGACGACGACGTCCTCGTCTTCGTGCGCCGGGAGGTCGCGCAGACCGTTGAATGGTTGGGGGATCAGCGCTCGGACAACCGGGATGACGCCCTGTCTCCGCGCCGATCCTTCAGCGCCTGGCGGGAAAGCGTCACAGGCCGCAGCCTGCCCTGGGGTCATCACGCGCAGGATGCGATCGACTTCGGCGACGGGCTGCGCGCGGCGTTGAGGGCGAAGGCGCAGGCCGAGCTCGCTGACCTGGCGCTGCAGGACCCGCTGACAGGTCTGCACAACCGCCGCTTCCTCCGCGCACTCCTCGACGGCATGTCGGGGGAGGAGAGCTCCGACATGACCGTCATCTTCTTCGATGTCGACGACTTCAAATCGATCAACGACGCCCATGGGCACGATGCCGGCGACGTCGTGCTGCGCACGATCGCCGATCGGCTGGCATCAGTGGTGCGCGAGAGCGACTCCGTCGTCCGTCTCGGAGGTGATGAGTTCCTCATCGTCTGTCCGGCCACCGGCATCGAGCAGGCCGAGGAGGTCGCGGCGCGGTCGCTCTCGGCCATCGCAGAGCCGATCGAGGTCGATCGAGCTGGGTTGATCGTCAGAGCATCTGCAGGCGTCGTCGCAGGCGGAGACAACGTGGTGACTGCCGCCGATGCCGCGATGTATCGCGCGAAGAACGCCGGTGGTGGCCGCGTCTCAGTGTGAGCGCTCGGGCTCCGGCTCGGGAACGAGACGCAACCCACCGGGCGAGTTCGCCGTATCGATCAGCTCTTGCAGCCATGCTCGGTTGATCTCGGGCATTTCGCCCTGATACTCGAACCGCAGGGTCACATCCGGCGAGATCCACATGGCCTGGCGAGGGTGCGTGCCGTCGGTGAGTGCGAAGGACAGGGCTTCGCGGCGGCGCAGCTTCGCCAGGATGACGAGCTCGATGTGAGCGAGCGCGCGGTCGTCGATGGAGAAGGAAGCCGGTGTCGATCCGTAGTGAAGAATGCCCACGCGTCGATTCTACGGTGTCGCCGCGCGCTAACCTGAGGACATGGCTATCGTGAATCGACTGACCGTGGACGGCCGCGATTATTTCCTGCCGGACCCCGTCGCCGAACTCAAGCAGCAGATCCTCGCGGCGATCAAGGACGGCGGCGGGTACGTGAACATCCCACCGCTTCGCGGGGGCCCTGGCATCGACATCCTCTTCTCGCCGGGCATGCCGGTCACATGGACGCAGATCGATGTCGGCGAGCAGGTGCCGACACCCGACGACGTCGCAGACGAACAAGACGAGTTCGACGTCTGAGATCGACGGCTGATCAGCCGAGCATCTCCTCCATCACAGACGCCGCGGCCGGCAGTCCCCAGAGGAATCCCTGCCCGCGGTGGCATCCTCGTCGAACCGATCGTTCCAGATCTGCCGTCGTCTCTATGCCCTCGGCGACCACCCGCCACCCGTGGTCCCGCGCGGCCGCGACGACGCCGTCGACCACCTCGTCGGCATCGGGGTCGTCCCTCTGCACCAGCGAACGGTCGAGCTTCACCTCGTCGATCGGGAGTCGCTTCAGTAGGTCGAGCGTCGTGTCGCTTGCTCCGTAGTCGTCGACGGAGACCCCGATACCGGCCAAGCGCAGACTCTCCAACGATCCTCGCATCGAATCGGTGAACTGCGGGGGCGGAGTCTCCGTGATCTCGATCGTCAGAGTCGCCGGGTCGAGTCTCAGGGCGTCGGCGATCCGAATTGCGGATTCAGCGTAAGACGCGGAGAAGTGCGATGGCGCGGCATTGACCGATAATCCGACCGCCCGACGACCGGAGCGCCAGGATGCGATCTGTGCCGTGGCACGAGTAAGAACGTCAAGGTCCAGTCTATCGAGGAACCCGCCCTGTTCGGCCAGTGTGACGAACTCCTCGGGCGGGACAGCGCCCACGGTCGGGTGGTTCCAGCGCGAAAGCGCCTCCAACGCGGCCGGCCGCGCATCGCGGAAACCGCCGTCCCACGACGCATCGAGATCCCACTGCCCCTGGTAGGCGATCGTCAGCTCACCGCGCCGCAGCGCTGCGCTGAGGTCGGCGGGTCGCAGATTCATGCGGGTCCCCGCCTCGTCGTGCGGATGCGGCGATCACGCGTGACCGCCGTGCATTCGCTAGTCTGAAGAGGATGGGAACACTCACTTACGACTCGAAGGTCGCCGCTTCCTTCGACGACCGCGTCCTCGCACACCTTCAGCATGTGATCTGGGCGAAGCTGCGCCGTGGAGAGCCGTTTCCGTTCACGTGGACTGACCCCACGAGGGCCGGACTCGGCCGAACGTCGGTCTGGCTCACTCCGAGTGCGCCGTTGTCGTTTCAGTACTTCGGCAGTCGCTCCCCGCGGCTCAACCTCGCGTGGATCGACGCTCTGACGAAGTCGGCCAACTCGCCGGCCGGCCTCCTGCTCGTTCCTGAACCGGATAACGGCGCAGCCTAAAGGGCGATCCATGTGGCACGGCGGCGGCGCCGCGGGCGCAACGCCTGCCGGAACATGTTCGCGACCTTGGTGAATGCTTGTGACGCCTCGGGAGCGGGCATATGGGCCTCCTGCAGCTTTCGCGCTTCTCGATGAATCTCTCGTTACTTCTTCCATGGAACCTCATCGCGCGGAACGATGACGGGTCTTGACGATGGGCGTCGAGTGGCGTATATGACGGCTTCGGCCGGCGCTTGAGCTCAGCGGAGTGACGTCAGGCGAGTTCCTGTACAAGCATCCCGTGTGCCACATCTCGCGCGATCTGGAACGGCTGCGCGAATGTCTCCATGCCGACGGTGACGATCGCGCCCTCGTAGAGCAGCATCAAACCCTTCGCCGTCGACTCGGCGTCTGAGGTGCCCGCCTCGCGGCACAGCTCGTCGAACAGCTCGAGCAACCACGCCTTCTGCCGGGAGACCTCAGGGAAGACGGGGTGTCCGTCGTGACCGTCGCCGATCTCGGCGCGGGCGTTGATCGCACTGCATCCCTTCGGGCTGTTCTCATCCGACCAGCTGATCGCGGCGTCGAACACGGCGAGGATGCGCGCCGCCCCCGGCTCTGGAACCCCGGCGAGGTGCTCGGCGACATGCGCACGCCAGCGGGCGTCTCGATGCTGCAGGTACGAGACGACCAGTGCCTCCTTCGAACCGAACCGGTCATAGAGCGTCTTCTTCGTTACACCCGCGGCTTCGGCGATCGTGTCGACGCCGATCGCATGGATGCCGTGCTCGTAGAAGAGCCGTGAAGCGGCATCGAGCACACGGGTGGCACCCGGGGTGAGCGGGGCGAGCTCGGGAATGGAGACGGCCATGACAGCGACTATACCAACCTGTATAGTCGCTCGCATGGGTAAACAGATCGGTATAGCTCGAGCCGGGGTGACGATCGTTGCCGCCGCGGCCTTCGTCTTGAGTTGGAGCTCTGGGTTCCTCGTTCCGGCGATCGCCACGGTCGACGCCTCACCGCTGACTCTGCTGGTGTGGCGGTTCGTTCCACTCGCCGTGGTCCTGCTCGCAGTTGTCGCAATCACGCGCGCAGGCAGAGACGCGACACGGACGGATGTGCGGAACCAGGCGCTCATCGGCCTGTTCGCGCAGTTCGGCTACTGCACGGCGGTGTACGCGGCGATCGCGGAAGGCGTCGCCACCGGCACCACGGCGCTGATCGATGCCGTGCAGCCGCTCGTGGTCGCGATGCTCGTCGGTCCGCTGCTGGGGCTGCGAGTGCGTGGAGCGCAATGGGCCGGTCTTGTCGTGGGTGCTGCGGGGGTGCTTCTGGTCGTGCGTTCGCAGCTCGACGACTCCACCGCGCACCCGGCCGCCTACCTGTGGCCCGCTCTCGCGATGATCTGTCTGATCATCGGCACCTTCCTTCAGCGCCGCTCTGCACCGCGGACCGGGACGCTCGTCACGCTGACCATCCACGTGACCGTGACCGCCTTGGCGCTGTTGCCGGTCGCCGCGATGTTCGGCGCGCTCATCCCACCGGCATCCGTCTCCTTCTGGCTTGCGTCCGCATTCACCGCCGTCTTCCCGACGCTCGCGGGGTACGGCCTGTACTGGTGGCTGCTGCGCAGGATAGGAATCACCGCTCTGAACGCCCTCCTCTTCCTCGTCGCTCCGACGACCGCGGCTGCGGGGGCGCTTCTCCTCGGCGAGCCCCTCACGGTCGTGACGCTCCTCGGGTTCGCACTGTGCGGCGCAGGGGTGGCCGTGGTGCTGAGGAGCGAGGCGCGCGCCTCGACGTCCCCCGTGGAACTGGCTGGACGCGCACAATAGGAGGACGATCATGACCGACGCCCTCTCCGTCTCAGTAGTCATACCGGTGCGCAACGACGCGCGCCTACTGGAGGTGTGCCTCCGGGCTCTCGATCAGCAGACCCGCCGAGCCGACGAGGTCATCGTGGTCGACAACGGCAGCACCGATGACACGGTGACTGTCGCTTTACGGTACGGAACCCGAGTCGTGAGCGAACCCGTCCCGGGGATACCGCAGGCCGCGTCGGCCGGTTACGACGCGGCGTCGGGAGACATCATCGCGCGCCTGGATGCCGACTCCCGCCCTGGCCCGGACTGGATCGAGAGGATCGTGGAGAGGTTCGCGTATCGTCCCGATCTCGACTTCCTCACGGGCGACCCGCGCTTCTACGGATCGAATCCGTTGGTGCGGTGGATGGGGGAGCACCTCTACATCGGAGGCATGTACGCGGTACTCACGCCCTTCCTCGGGCATGCGCCGCTGTTCGGTTCGAACATGGCGATGCGCACCGACGCCTGGCGGATGCTGAGCGGCGAGGTGCATCGGGATGAGCAGAACATCCACGACGACTTCGATCTCTCGTTCCATGTGCGCCCCGATATGACCGTGCTGCGCGACCGCGGCATCGTCGTGGACGTGTCGGCGCGACCATTCCAGGACTGGGCTTCGCTCCGACGGCGGCTCAGTTTCGTGCTGCCCACCGTCAGGCTTCATCTGCCGCAGGAAGCTCCGCATCGGCGGCGCCAGGCTCGTCGCCGCGCACGCACCGGGTCGCCCGCCGCCGGGTGACTCAGTCGCCGGGTGACTCAGTGGCCGGATCGGGCGTACATGTCGAGCAGGTCCGCGCTGAGTTGGTGCGGCGTGGTCTCGCTCGGGCTGTGTCCCGTCGGATAGACGCGGAACTCCGCGTGGATGTCGTCGGCGTAGCGCTCGTGTGCCGACAGCGGCCACAGATCGCGTGAACCGGCGGCGACGAGCTTGGGTAGAGGAAGATCTCGCACACGACTGCGCAGATCCGGTGATCTCATCATCAGGCCGACGATCTCCTCGACGCTGCGCCGACTGGTGAGAGCGAAACGCGCTCGCACGAAGTGGAGCCGCCGGGGCGGGACGCGATTCTTGTTCGTCACGATGCCCCAGATCATGAGAGCGGCGCCGCGACGCGCACTCGTGAACGGTGCGAGGCGACCGAGCCACCGCATGCCCTCGAAGACATTGCCTGAGCCCGGAGGCGTCGTCAGGAGCGCGAGGGAGAGGAGGAGGTCTGGGCGGTGCACGGCTACGAGCTGAGCGATGGTGCCGGCGAACGAGTAGCCGAGGAGATGCGCCGGTCCGCCCGATTCGAGGAAGGCGATCAGGTCGTCGATGAAGAGCTGGTACGTGTACGTCGACTGATCGCCGGCCGCCTGCGACTGGTACTGACCGGCCAGATCGAACGACTGCACGAAGTAGCCGGCCTGCGCGAGGATCGGCAGCATCAGCGCGAAGTCCTCCTTCGATCCTGTCGCACCGGGCACCAGCACGACGCGCGGGTGCGCCGGGTCGCCCAGCGACAGCACGGCCAACTCCCCGCTGGGTGCGGAGAACCGGGACTGCTTCGACCCAGCCGGCGGGATCGTCCAGTCGACGTCGCGGAGAGCAGCGTCCAGGGCTGCCGGCGGCACCGATGTCCGCTCGCTCCTCGAATCTGTCGACACGCTCACAAGGTACTCTTCACGGCGCTCGCGCAGAAGGATCTGAACCGGCTGAGTCCGCAGCAGGTTCGTCGGGCGGGCGCTCGATCACTGACCGGGCATCTGCCCCGTGTAGAAGCCATAGGTCGCATCAGCCATCCGGGCTGCTGTCTCGCGATCTGTGCCGGCCGCCATATTTGCGTCGGCCCACCGATCCGAGGCCGCTCGGCTGAACGCCTTGCCTTCTTCGGAAAGTGCCCATTGCTCGGCTTCTGCCGGTGAGATGCGGCCGACCTGCGCGCCGAGGTGCAGCGCGAGGCCCAGCAGGCTCTGGTCCCAGCCCACGCCGGTGGCACCAGGCCCGAAGCTGTCCCACATCTCAGCCGGCACATCAGCGACACGTGCGGTGTGCTCGAGCTCGAACCGAGTCTGCTCCGATCCGAGGGGCGTCAGTCGAACTCTGATCCATGAGACCGCCCCAGCGAACTCCCACGTCGCGCGATACTCCGCGCCGTCCTCGGTTGGGGGCGCGCACGACAGTATCTCGCCGCTTGCGTTCCCGGTCAGCTGGTACCGGCCGCCGACGCGGAGGTCGCCGGAAACCGGAAGGAACCATCGCGCGATGCGCTCTGCGTTCGTCGCGGCATCCCACACATCGTCGATGCCGGCGGGATAATCCTGAGCGATCGTCTGAATGCGCGAAGGCGCTCCATCGACCTCTTCCGTGCGCAGTGTGCGGCTCACTGCGTCGATCTGTTCGTTGACGTCGACCATCATCACTCCTTCTCCTGAGGTTCTGAAAGGGAAACTTCTTCGGGTGCGGGATCCTCGGTGCTCATCCGACGTGCCCGTTTGCCACGGGAGAGCTCCGTGCCCAATGCGGCAAGCGGGCCGCGCCAGAAGCGTTCGAACGGACTCAGCCATTCGCTCGCCTGCTGGAGCCCGTGTGGGTCCACCGTGTACAGTCGTCTGGCTCCCGCCGGGCGGACTGTCGCGAATCCCTGCTCACGAAGCACCCGCAGATGCTGGGAGACGGCTGGCTGGGAGATGCCGAACTCTTGCTCGATGACAGTGGAGATGTGACCTGCAGGCGCTTCACCGTCGACGAGAAGCTCAAGAATCCGTCGCCGGACCGGATCACTCAGAACATCGAACGCGTGCATGTACCAAGGTTACGCGTGTGCTTATATAAGTCAAGACAAATATTACAGAAGCAACTGACTGAGCGGGTGCACGAAGTAACGCAGCGAGTACGCCTCCCAGACTGCGCCGATGATGAGCAGCGCCAGCGCGGGAAGCGCAAGCAGACCGATCCGCTGCAGCCCTCGGAGATATCCCTGGCGACGGTTCTTCGCTCCGACCGTACGGGGGAACAACCAGTACTTGCCCAACAGGTAGGCGCCGAGGAGCAGCAGGATGTATGCCTGGAGCTCGATGACGAACGTCAGCGAGTGCGGAATGAGTGCGACCCATCCCTTGGGCGAGGCCGGAACGAGGGTGATGCCGGTTTCCACAGCCCAGTATCCGAAGAACGCGAGGCCGGCAAAGGGCACGATGACAGACGGCAGCACGATCGTCAGCAGGCTGAGGCGGAAGAGGTTGACCCCCAGGATCGTGAGCGCGAAGAGCGCCGGGATGTTCACCAGCCAGCGCACCAGTTCTCCGGTGCCGTCCTCTTCCAGCCCCGCGGCTTGCGCCGCGCTGAGGTCGGGGAAGATGAGTCCGATCACGAACCCGATGAGGGCGAGGCCGTAGGCAGCCACGTTGATGATGAAGTAGGCGCGCCTGTTGTCGCGGATGATTCGGAACGGGCGTCGCCAGAACGGGGCCTGTGCAGGACGCCTGATGTGAAGGGATTCGGTTGTCATGCTCCTATCGCACTCTGTTCGTCGCCTCTCGTGAAGTGTCGTTGTGTCACGGAAAGAGATGACACCACGTCACTACCGCCGACGGGAGGCATGGGCGATCGTAGAGGTCATGCACGATGTCGCCCCGACCGACCTCAGGATGCGGCGGGTGGCGATGGTCACGGCCGTCGCTGCGATCGCTCCGCTGAGCGTCGTCGGCGTTGCGCTCACCGCCACATCCTGGTGGGAAGGGCTGACGATGGCGCTCGGCTACCTCCTCACCCTGGGGGTGCTGCGGGAATGGAGCCTGGACGGCTATCCGCGGCAGGCAGCCGTGGCCCTCGTCTTCACCGCGGCGGCATGGATCATCGGTGCTCTCACTGCTGCCAGCCCCATCAGCTTCGTCCCGCTGTCGCTCGTGGGTGCGCTTCTGATCGCCCGGGCGCGGCGACGGAAGTTGTGGATCGGGGGCTTCGCGTTGGGAGTCGCGGCGATCGGCGCGATCTCGTTCGTCTTTCACACGGCGACGTGGGAACTCGCCACGAGATACCTGGTCATCCCGGTCGTCGGCACACTCTTCATCGCCGGGGTGATCCTCGTCAGCGAGCAGGCCTGGCAGGTCGTGCGACGCCTCGAGCGCGCGAAGGAGACGGAAGCCGAGCTCGCGGTAACGCACGAGCGGATGCGATTCGCGAGCGACCTGCACGACATTCAGGGCCATTCGCTCCACGTGATCAAACTCAAGGCGGCGCTCGCCCGTCGCATGATGCGCGCCGACCCGGACGGGGCGGAGGCGGAACTCGGCGAGATCCGCCGGATCGCGGACGAGACCATCACCGAGACCCGGGCCCTGGCGTATGCACGCCACGAGTTGAATCTGTTCGCCGAGCTCGAGAACGCCAAACGGCTGGGCGAGGCGGCCGGCATCGCCGTCGAGGCGCGGATCGACGACGGCACCGGCACCTCAGCGCATCCTCTGCTCGCGCAAGTCCTTCGGGAAGCAACCACCAATCTGCTGCGCCATGCGCGTCCGACCAGGGTCACCATCACGGCGTCGCCGCACTACGTGGAAGTCACGAACGACGGCGTGATCGATGCGACTGAGTCTTCGCTGCGCGGGCTGGCTCGTCTACGCGAGCGTGTGGAGAACGCCGGTGGCGTTCTGCGGATCGAGCGATCGCCGGGCACATTCCTCGTCGCCGCTCGGATCGATCGGTCGCCCGCCGACCGCGCGAAGGAAGGCGTGTCATGACGAGTACGCCTCCGATCCGGATCGTTCTGGCCGACGATGAGCACCTCCTGCGCACGGCGCTTGCGGCGCTGCTCCCGCTCGACGGCACGATCGAAGTCGTGGCGCAGGCCGAGTCCGGTTCCGAAGCCGTGACGGCGACGCGGGTGCACAGCCCAGACGTGCTTGTCATCGATCTCGAGATGCCCGAGATGGATGGGATCGACGCGGTCGCCTCGATCATGGGCGAGCGACCCGAGCAGCGTGTGCTGATGCTCACCCGGCATGCGCGCCCCGGAGTTCTGCGTCGCGCTCTCAAACTCGGAGTGTTGGGTTTCATGAGCAAGGGCGCCGATCCGGAAGAGATCGTCGAGGTCATCCACGCGCTGCACGCCGGGCGACGTTGGATCGCCCATGATGTGCTCGAAGCATCCGTCGTCGATGATTCTCCGCTCACCGACCGTGAGGCCGACACCCTCCGCGAAACACGCGAGGGCTATTCGGTCAAAGACATCGCACGGCGGCTGCATCTCGCGCCGGGCACGGTCCGCAACTATCTCTCGAGTGCCATGCAGAAGACCGGCACCGCCGCTCGACACGACGCAGCCAGGGTCGCCCGTGACCGCGGCTGGCTGTGACGATCTCGGTATCCGGCCGGCGTATCTCCCGCTCGCCTAGCTCCCGCTCAACCCCTGCAGGTCGCTGAACAGCGCCAAGATCCTGTCACTCATCTCGACCTGGGTCATGACGATGCAGATCGTGCCGTCGGGGTCCACGAAGAAATCAGTGCCGAGGCCTCCCGACCAACCGAAGCGGCCGCGGTGCGGCCCGTCAGTGACGACGGAGACGCCGTAGCCCCAGCCCGTGCTCTCCCAGAAGCCGGGGAAGAAGCTGTCCGGTCCCTTCGCGGACGGCTTCACCTGGTTGCTGGTCATGCCGGCTCGCAAGTCAGCGTCGATCAACCGACCGTCGAGCAGCGCCCGCAGGAAGGCGTGATAATCCGCGAGAGTGGAGACCAACTCCGCGTGACTCACGTCGAACGGGGCAGGCTCGACATAGAAGCCGGCACCGGCGGGTTCAGACTGCTCG
Organism: Microbacterium sp. TWP3-1-2b2; assembly: GCF_049896145.1. NCBI lineage: Bacteria > Bacillati > Actinomycetota > Actinomycetes > Micrococcales > Microbacteriaceae > Microbacterium > Microbacterium sp. TWP3-1-2b2. Next base: position 427,930 of record NZ_JAFCTS010000001.1, read on the forward strand.
ATGCCTTCCGCTCCATGCCGGAATGCCGCGGGCAGCCGGTGCGCGCGATCCGCCGGCACGGTGAAACCGGTGTCGCGCATCCCCGATGGTCGGAACACGGTGTCGTCCAGCACTTCCTCGGTGCTCCGGTCAGCGACGCGGCCGAGCAGTATCCCCAGGATGCCGAATGAGTGGTGGTACCGCCATCCTTCGCCGGGCTCGAACGCGAGCGGAAGAGTGGAGAGCACGTCGAGCCAGTCCTTCGCGCCGAGGTCCACAGGTTCGGCGCCAGCGTCGACGCCCGCGTCGACCATCGCCTGCCGCAGCGGGGAATCGGAGGTCATCATGCCGTAGCCGGACTGGTTGGTGAGCAGATGGCGCACGGTGATCGGATGCTGCGCCGGTCTCCAGTTCTCCAGAGGAGCGTCGGGGTGCGTGAGCACGCGCGGCTCGGCCAGCTCCGGCAACCACGTCGCGACCGGATCGTCCAGAGCGATCACGCCGTCCTGCACCAGACGAAGAGCCGCGACGGAGGTGACCGCCTTCGTCATCGACTGGACGCGGAAGATCGCGTCGGTCCGCAGCGGCGGGCCTCCGGGAGCCGCGAGGCCGACCGCGACCGGCTCGTAGCTCTCACCGATCGTGCCCACCGCCCCCGGCATCGTGCCCGCATCGACATGACGGGTGAGGAGATCGCGCAGTGCTTCGGACACGTGGTGCTCCTTGTCGGAATACGTCGTGGGGAGAGTCGTGGGCCAAGGATAGCCCTGCCGCGGCACCGCGGCCGAGTGTGCGTGCGCAGTTCCGACAGGGCGTTACGCCTACGATCAGAGGAACGGATCGGAGGGCACATGACGACGCTCTACTTCGCCCGGCACGGCGAGACCGTGTGGCATGCCGAGCATCGCTACGCGGGGTCGTCCGATGTGGCGCTCGTGCCCGACGCGACAGCGCAGGCCGCGGGACTCGCCGCGTGGGCGGGCACGGCTGGACTCGCCGCCATCGTCGCCTCGCCGTTGAGCCGCGCGCGACTGACCGCCGAACCCGCCGCCGAGGCCGCGGGCCTGCCGCTTCGCATAGATCCCCGTCTCGTGGAGATCGACTTCGGGCGCGGCGAGGGGATGTCGCCGGCGGAGCTTGCGGCGACCTTCCCCGAAGACTGGGCGGGATTCGAGCGGCAGCCGGCGCGGCATCCGCTTCCCGGCGGAGAGTCAGGACGCGACGGCATCGCCCGCGCGATGCCGGTGCTCGATGAGCTCGCGGCCGAGTTCCCCGACGGCTGCGTGCTCGTGGTCGGGCATGCGACTCTGATGCGACTCATGCTCTGCGAACTCATCGGACTCGATCCAGACTGGTACCGCGACATCTTCCCGGCGCTCGACAATTCGGCGCTCCTCGAACTCGACTTTCCGTATGCCGGGGAATCGAACTGGCCGGGGCGCGCGCGCATCCTCGGCATCAATGTGCCGCCGCTCTCTCACACGCCCAGAGTGCAGCCCCAGGCCGTTGACGTGGCGGTATCGCCGGAGTAGACAGAGCGGACAGACGACGCACCGGTGCCGTCGTGAGGAGTGTCCCAGATGAGCGACCAGACGAACATGCTGAGCTCAGTCGTCCAGAGGATCGGGCGAGCAACAGCGCTGGATGCCACGGCGAAGAAAATCAGCGACTCGGTGGACACGGTGACACGTCCCACCTGGCTCAAGAACGCTCTTTCGGGCTCGTGGCTCGGCCATCAGCTGCACCCTGTGCTGACTGATCTTCCGATCGGAGCGTGGGGCGCGGCCGTCGCGCTCGACCTCACCGGCGGGGAGGAGAGCGCGGCGGCAGCACGTCGCCTCGTCGGTCTCGGCATCCTCGCTTCCGCGCCGACGGCGATGTCGGGCGCATCGGACTGGTCGAGCACCCGAGGGGCCGACAAGCGTGTCGGGCTCATCCACGCGCTGTCGAACGCGGTCGCCACGACGCTGCAGGCCGGGTCGTGGCTCGCCCGTCGCAGCGGCCACCGCCGCACGGGCGTCGCCCTCAGCGCCATCGGCCTCAGCATCACGCTCGCCTCGGCGCACCTCGGCGGGCACCTGTCCTTCGTGCGCGGGATAGGAGTCAACCGAACGGCGTTCCAGCGGCCGACGAGGAAATGGGCAGACGTCGCCGCCGACAGCGAGATCCTCGACGGAACGCTCGTGCGCGTCATGGTGAACGACGTGCCGGTGCTGTTGACGCGGCAAGCCGGTCGGCTGCGCGCGATCTCGGCAGTCTGCACTCACGCAGGAGGGCCGCTGGAGGAAGGAACGCTGGACCCGGACGGCTGCATCACCTGCCCGTGGCATGGCAGCCGATTCCATCTCGAAGACGGTGCCGTCGCTCGAGGACCAGCCAGCGTGCCGCAACCGGTGTGGGAGGTCGACGTGGTCGACGAGCGAATCCTGCTGCGCTCAGCGGGCAACGCCTGAGGCGAGCGTCTGATGACGTCGACGGCGGGCTCCCTCCTCCGCGACCTGCATCAGGTCGCGGACCTGCATGCCCACCCCAATCAGCACTACCGAGGGGATGCCGACGTGCTCGGAGTGCGCATGGGCACCGTGTTCGAGATTGCCAAGCGCCACAGCGAGATGCCACTCACAGAGATCATGCGACTCCTCGACGAGACCGAGTACGAACCCCGGCTGGCGGCGTTCTGCGTCATGGACTTCCAGGTGCGACGCCCACGGATCTCGGATGTTGAGCGCGAGGAGCGCTATCACCTGTATCTGCAGCGGCACGATGCGATCGATTCCTGGGACATGGTGGATCGAGCGGCGCCTCGTGTGGTCGGCGTCTTCCTTCGCGAGAGGTCAAGAGCGCCCCTGTTCGGCCTCGCCGCATCGACCGACCCGTTGCGTCGTCGAACAGCGATGACGGCGCCGCTCGCGTACACCCGTCCCGCGCATCCGGCCGGGATCGCCGATCTGCTGCGTCTCGCCGAGGAACTCGCAGCAGACACCGATCCCGTCGTGAGCAGACCGGTCGGAATCGCGCTCAAGCACGCCGGCGCCGTCGCACCCGACGAGGTGCGTGCTTTCCTCGACAGGATGGGAGACCGCCTGGCTGCTCCGGTGCGTCGTGAGGCGCGATCCAAGCTGCCGTAGGCGCGGACTGCGTGTCACACCTGATGTGGCGTCTCGCCGCGTGCTCGCGCCACGACGATGCCTCGCTGCGACGTCGGAAAGCGATCGAGCATCTCCTTCAGCTGCGCCGCCTCGACATCCGCTCCGAATGCTTCAGCGCCGGGCTCCAGCATGATCCCCGAGGAAAGCGGGCCGGCGATGACGGGATCGAAGCCGAGATCGCTCACGAGCGCTGCGACGATCGAGAGATCCACCGGGTCGTCGCCGGCGATCGCGATCGCCTTGCGTCCCGCGCTTCCGGATGGACGCGCCTCATCCTCGAGGTCCTGATACCCCATGTGGCTCAACGCCTTCACCACGCGTGCGCCGGTGAGATGCTCCTGCACGAGCTCGCTGGTCGAGGTTCGTGCATCACTCAGATCGTCGCGGATGCCGTCGGAGCCCCACCAATAATTCATCGCATCGATCACCAGTGTGCCGCGCAGCTCGTCGACCGGCAGCGTCCGATACCTGCCCAGCGGCAACGCCAGGATCACTGCATCTGATTCGGTGACAACCGTCGCAGCAGTCACCGCTTCCGCACCGATGGCCTTCATCGCGGGGGAGATGAGAGCGGGATCTTTCGACCCGGCCGCCAGCACGCGGTAGCCGGCGGATGTCGCGAGCCGGGCGAGGACGGTGCCGAGCCTGCCCGCGCCGAGGATGCCGAGGGTCCGGATCCTGCGCGCTTCGCTCTCCACGTCGCCAATCGTACGGTGGCGATCCCGCTCCGCTGGGAGGAAGTGCTATTCGTCGAGCCCGAGGCGCACCTCATGGACCGCATGCTCCGCTTCCGACACCCGCTCGGACATCGCGGAGACACTGTGATCGGCTGCGTCGATGTCTTCGCGCGCCTGGTCGTGTTCGTGGCGGGTTCGCTCGAGCTCGGCCTCGAGATCGCCGATGCGGGTGGAGAGCTCGTCAGCTCGACGGTTCGCATCCTGCCGATCGCGTTCTGCCTTCGCGAGCGCCCGCTCCGCGACGGCGAGCGCCTCTTCCGCATCGTGGACGGCGCGTTCGGCCTGTCGGCGCTGTCGTCGCGCGCTCAATTCGTCAGCGGGAGGCGGAGCGGTGCCGGTGAGCCCACCCGCGACGGCCGCGTCGATCTCGAGCGGCAAGGCACCGGACGGCCGGAGTTCCCGTATGAGCCGGCCGGAGGCGACTGCGGCTGCAGCCTCGGGATCGAAGAACGCCGAGTTGATGGTCTGCTGAACGGCCTCGAGGGTTGCCGGCGTGATGCGTTCTCCACGGCTGACGGCGAGCTCTGCTGCATCCTTGGCGAGGCGGCTCGTGAGCGCACGCCGCTGGCGGCCGAGCTGCGCGAGCGCCTGTGCGTCGAGGTCGGCCTGCGCTTCGCGAAGCTCTGCGGCCAGCTGCAGCGCTTCCCCAAGTTCGTCGGAGCGTTCCCGCGCGAAGACGTTCACCACCCACGCGGCCACGGACGGCTTCCGCAGGGCGCGCACCTGCTGGGCGACCTCGCGGTCGGATGCTGCTTTCGCATGTGCGTTGCGGACCGCGACGAACTCCTCCGGTGGTCCGGAGTAGAGCGCTGCAGCGATCTCCGCGAGCGTTGATTCTGCGGTCATGCTGCCAGCCTGTCACGCCGCCTACGCGTCAGTCGACTGCCACCCTGTTGCGCCGCACCTGCCGCACGCGCACGACGATCCACACGGCGACAGCCACCACGACGACGGCGATGACGACCTTCTGGAACACCCCGGCGTATTCTTCGACGACGTGCCAGTTCGCTCCGAGGAAGTAGCCGGCCAGAACGAAGATCGTGTTCCAGATCGCGCTGCCCGCCGCCGTCAGCAGCGTGAACCGCAGCAACGGCATCCGCTCGATACCGGCGGGAATCGAGATGAGGCTGCGGAAGATCGGGATCATCCGGCCGAAGAAGACGGCCTTCGAACCGTGCCGTGCGAACCATGCCTCCGTGCGCTCGACATCCTGTGTCTTGATCAGCGGGAGCCGCTCGACGATCGCGTACATGCGGCGTCGGCCCAGCCAGGCGCCGATGCCGTACAGGGCGAGGGCGCCGACGATGGAACCGACGGTGGTCCAGATCAGCACCTCGACGAGGCCCAGTGTTCCCTGCGCTGCGGCGAACCCGGCAAGAGGCAGGATGACCTCGCTCGGCAGCGGCGGGAAGAGGTTCTCCGCGGCGATGGCGACACCGGCGCCGACACCGCCAAGAGTCTCCATGAGTGAGACCGCCCATGCGGCGATCGCGTTGAGGTTCTCGGCTCCGGCATCCATGTTCTCCAGGCTAGGAGGCGGCGCCTGAGGATCTCCGCTGAGGCACCGGATGTTCATCTGCCGGCAGGAAGGGCGTGAGGCGCGGCGTCCAGCACCGCACCGCGCGTGCATATTCGTCGTATGCGGCGCGGAAGCGCTCCCCGAGGTCGAGTTCCTCGAGCGGGCGGACCACCCAGTTCCACACCAGGGAACCGCACAGCGCATAGACGACGACCAGCCAGGAATCGATGATCAGACCGACACCGACGCCCTGCGCGATACCGGCCAGCGCCATCGGATTGCGCACGAACCGATACGGCCCGGCGATCACCAGCCGGCGCGCGGTCGCCGAGGGGAGAGGCGTGCCCTGCCCCTGGGTCGACATCGCGGCCGCCGACCAGACGCCGAGCGCGCTCGCCGCGATCAGCAGCACCAGGCCGGCCCACCGCGCAGCATCCGGAAACGGTACATGCAGATTCCACCGGCGTTCGATGAAGGAGATGATCACCGGGAACACAGCGAGGAACAGCCCCCAGAACACGATGAGTTGACCGGTGGTGCGCGCCACATGTGCAGAAGTGGATGTCACCGGAGCCAGGCGGATGGCGAACGGGCCGAGCAGAATCCACTCGGTGGGCAGCCGTCCGAGCCGGACGAGCAGACCTGCGGCCACGCTGCCGACAGTCGCGGCGACCATCAGCAACGCGCCCCAGCCGGCGAGCCCTGTGAACGTCGCATACAGCGCCATGCTGAGGCCGACCAGCATCGTCCAGGATCCGACGACCCAGATCATCGGACGCACTCCGCACGCGACCAGAGCCGAGCCGATGACGAACAGCGGGATGTCGAACCACGCGACGAGGATCGGATCCAGCTCTCCGAGAGTGAGCGAGCGGATGCTGTCGCTGAAGAACACACCGATCCACCAGGCGGCGCCCGCCACCGCCTGCGTGGCGAAATACAGACGTCCCGCGCGTGAATCGAGACGGATTGCGGGCATGGGGCGATTCTATGAGTGATCAGCGGGCCGCAGAGGCGTCTGCGATGCTCTTGCCTCGGCGGCAGGAGTTCATAGGCTGTAGCCATGGACAGGACGATCGTGATCGCGGTGCCGGCGCCGATACCCCACGGACATCGCATCGAGGTGGTCGAGCGTGTGGACGACACCGGGTCGCGCTCTCTCGTCGTGCTCACCGATCTCGAGACCCGCGTCCGCTATCGGCAGGAAACGTCACCGCCATCGGAGTCGGTGACGTGGACCGGTCGAGTGCTGGAGTGCACGATCGCCCCGACGAGAGGTGGGGTCACGACGACGCTTCTCGTGGATCCGACGGGCCCCGGTTCAGCGGAGGCCGACGTCGCCTTGCGCAGCGCAGATGCGGCTGCGGACAGGGCCAGCGGTGAAGCACTCCGCTGGGGTGGGGGAGATCGAGTGCCAGAACCGGAGCCGCCGCGCTTCTGGTGAGGCGGGACAAGGGGACGCTCAGGTGCGCTCGCGCAGCATCCGCTCACCCGAATCGATGTACGCCTCGAAGAGATCGGTGACATCGCGCAGGCGTGAGACGGCGTGTGGGCCCTGGACGACGTCCTCGCCCGCTCTCAGAGTGCGCACGAATGCCCGCGCCCGTTCATGACTCGCGGCCAGCAGCTGCTCGAATCCACCCGCAGCCTCGATCAGCAGCCGCCTGCTGCCCGGTTGCGGAATCGTTCGGGCCAGGCCCCACGAGACCAGTTCACGGATGGACGTGCTCACCGCACCCGTGCTCAGCGACAGCGCCGCACGGAGCTGGTCCGATGATGCCGGCTCCGCACTCACGAGCAGATAGCCGTACACCCGTCCGGTGGCGCGGGAGAGGTTCCAAGAAGTGAGCAGGTCGCCCATTGTGTCGATGAATCTCTGGCGCTCGTCATCCACGCTCTGCACCCCGGTTCTGAGAGGCGATCGTCTCCAGGACCACTGCGGTGACCGCTTCCGGTGCGTCCAGGGGTGAGATGTGGCCCGCCGCGGGGATGACGTGCTCCGTGATGTTCTCAGCCTGCGCCCACTGCGGCATCGCGGTCCGGATGTTTCCGGTGCGATCCTCCGCGCCGCGGATGAGCGTGAGCGGCACGGGCGTTCGCGCGCCAGGGTCTGGATCGACCAGGGAGAGCGTGGCGCGCCATACGTCGAGGAACACCTGCTTCGGCATTCGTGCGAAGCACTCGCGTGCGTAGGCGACGGCGGCGGGTGTCGTCGCCGAGGCCTTCGCCATGAGATCAGGGAGCCGCGTCGCGGGGACCAGAGCGAGAAGGGGTGCGGCCAGACGCAGTCCGAGGCGCTCCATCGTCGTCAACGGCCCGGCGTTCCAAGTGGAGTCGACGACGATGAGCGCGCCGGCGAGCTCGGGATGGCGCTTCATGACGGTTTGCGACAGATTGCCCCCGAGGGAGTGACCGATCAGCGTCGGACGATCGAGCGCAAGGTGCCGGACAAGCGAGACGAGGTCTTCGATCGCGTCCGCTGCGCGAAAGCGGACGCCGTCATCGAGAACGGATGCGCCGTGCCCACGCAGATCACCGTGGACGACACGGAACCCGGCTTCCTCCGCAGCGCGCGCCTGCGCGTCGAACATGGCGTGATCGACACCTGCGCCGTGCGTGAAGACGACGGCATGGCCGTCTCCGCCGCTGTCGGAGAAATGCAGGTCGCAGCCGGGCCGTCGCAGCCGTCGATCTAAATTCACCATTTTCTGAAAATAGCAGAAGAAGTGCGTCGGTGCCGAGAGACGTTCATCGGAAGTCGCGGGATCGATGCTCGATACCGGTGCGCAGATCCTGGAAGCCGTCGGCGAGCACATTGATCACACCCTCGGGGGAGCGCTCCAGCATGCCCCGCACGATCAGCGCAGGCGAGTCTCTGGCGATCCGTCGATAACGGTTCCAGACTCCGGTCGAGCAGACCACGTTGACGAGGCCGTGCTCGTCCTCGAGGTTGAGGAACGTGACTCCTGCCGCCGTCGCAGGACGCTGCCGGTGGGTGACGAGACCGGCGACCTCGATGCGCCGGCCGACCTCGTGCTCACGCAGCTGCGCGGCAGTCAGCACACCCCGCTCACCCAGCGCGGAACGGAAATGCGCCATCGGATGGTCATCCGTCGAGACACCGGTGGCGGAGAGATCGGCGGCCAACTGCTCGTAGTTCGTCTGGTCGGTGAACAGCGGGGGTTGCACGGACACGGTCGTACCCGGCAGGAAGCGGGCGCGATCGGATGCGGCGGCGCCAGCGAGCCAGATTGCCTCACGCCGCTTCAGCCCGAGGCACTCGAAGGCCCCCGCCGTGGCCAGCGCCTCCAGCTGAGCGGCTGTGGCATCCGTGCGCCGCACCAGGTCATGCAGATCACGATAGGGGCCGTTCTTCTCACGTTCGGCCACGATGCGCTCCGCCATCGGCTTCCCGATCCCTCGCACCTCGCTGAGGCCGAGGCGCACGGCGAAGGCGCCGTCACGGCGGTGCTCTGCCGACTCATCCGGCGCGTTCCTGTCGAACCGGGGCGCGGCTGGCTGCTCGTACCTGCTGCAGGAGTCGCGCCCGGTCGCTGCGGGAGAATCCGTCCGGTATTCCAGAGACAGAGGCTCCAGAGAGTCTGTGGCCGCCGACGCGTGCAGATCCGGCCGCCGCACCTCAACGCCGTGCCGTCTGGCATCGGCGGTGAGCGTCGACGCGGAGTAGAAGCCCATCGGCTGGGAACGCAGGAGTCCGGCGAGGAAGGCAGCGGGGTAGTGCAGCTTCAGCCAGGAGCTGGCGTAGACGAGCAGGGCGAACGACAAGGAGTGCGACTCGGCGAAGCCGAAGTTCGAGAACGCCTGGATCTGCTCGTAGATGCGATCGGCCTGTTCGGGGGAGAGACCGTGGCGCTCCATGCCCGCATAGAGCTGCTTGCGGATGCTGTCGATCCGCTCCAGGCCGCGCTTGGAGCCCATGGCACGCCGAAGGGTGTCGGCCTCGTCGGCGGTGCAGTCGCCGATCGTCGTGGCCATCTGGATGAGCTGCTCCTGGAAGATGGGGATGCCGAGGGTGCGCTCCAGCGCCGGCTTGAGGACCGGGTGCGGGTAGGGGATCTCCATCAACACGGGTTCCTCGCCGCGCGTGACCCGACGGCGATTCTCCTCATCGATGCGGTCCTTCTCCATCTTGCGCCGGACGAACGGGTGCACCGCACCACCCTGGATGGGGCCAGGACGGATGAGTGCGATCTGGATGGCGAGATCGTAGAAGCAGCGGGGCTGCAGCCGGGGGAGCAGACCTATCTGCGCACGGGATTCCACCTGGAACACTCCGATCGAGTCGGCGCGGCAGAGCATGTCGTAGACCGCAGGCTCCTCCTTGGGGATCGTCTCCAGTGTCCAGCGCTCCCCGGTGGAGGAGGCGATCAACTCGAAGCAGCCCTGCAGAGCCGCGAGCATCCCCAGCCCCAGCAGATCGAACTTCACCAGCCCCATCCAGGCGGCGTCGTCCTTGTCCCACTGGATGACAGTGCGATTCTCCATCCGGGCGTGCTCGACCGGCACTACCTCTCCCACCGGGCGTGCGGTGAGCACCATTCCGCCGGAGTGGATGCCGAGATGCCTCGGCGCCTTCAGCACCTCGCCGGCATACTCCAGCACTGTCTCGGGGATGTCATGCCCGTCCACCGGCATCAGGTCAGCGCCCCACCCGTCGACCTGCCGCGACCAGGCATCCTGCTGGCCGGGGGAGTAGCCCAACGCCCTCGCCATGTCGCGCACGGCGTTCTTCGGCCGGTACTGGATGACATTCGCCACCTGAGCGGCGCACTCGCGGCCGTATTCGCCGTAGACCCACTGGATGATCTCCTCGCGCCGGCCGGAGTCGAAATCCACGTCGATGTCCGGCTCCTCCTCGCGCGTACTGGCGAGGAACCGCTCGAACGGCAGGCCGTAGAGGATCGGGTCGACCGCGGTGATGCCGAGCAGGTAGCAGACGGCGCTCGCCGCGGCAGACCCGCGCCCCTGACAGAGGATGCCGCGGCGCTTCGCCTCGGTGACGATGCCGTGCACGATGAGGAAGTAGCCGGGGAAGTCCTTCTCCTCGATCACGTTCAGCTCGCGCTCGATCCTGGCTCGCCCGTCGTCATCGAGTCGTGGATACCGAGCGGGGACGGCATCCCACACCAGTCGGCGCAGCCAGCTCATCGGGGTGTGCCCCTCCGGCACCTTCTGCCTCGGCAGGTCAGGGCGGGCGCGACGCAGCGGGAAGGCGGACTCCTCAGCGATGACCAGCCCATGCGAGATCGCACCGGGGTAGCGCTGGAACCGTGCGGTCATCTCGGCACCGCTTCGCAGATGCGCTGCGCCGTGGGAGGGCAGCCATCCGTCCATGTCGTCCATGCTGCGCACCGCCCGCACCGCAGCCATCGCCTCTGCCAGTCCGGCGCGCTCCGGAGTCGCGTAGTGCACGTTGTTCGTCGCCACCACGGGGAGGCGGTGGGCGGTGGCGAGATCGGCGAGGGCGTCGTTTCGACGGGTGTCCTGCGGATCGCCGTGGTCGAAGAGCTCGACGACGACGTTGTCCCCACCGAAAAGGTCGACCAGGCGCCGCAGTGGCGTCGCGGCATCGCCCCTGGCGAGTCCCTGGCGGACACCGCCCTTGCGGCATCCGGTGAGGATCGTCCAGTTGCCGTCCGCGCTCGACGCCAGATCATCGAGGTCGTAGACCGGGCGTCCTTTCTCGCCGCCGCGCAGCTGCGCCCTGGTGATCGCTCCGGAGAGGCGGTGATATCCCTCGAGGCCGCGCGCCAGTACCAGCAGATGCTCGCCCGCAGGGTCGGGAACACCGCCCTGCGGGGATGGGAGTCCGAGCGAGAGTTCGGCACCGAAGACGGTCTGCAGTCCGTTCTGCGCTCCGTGCTGCCCTTCGGCCTGAGCCCTGGTCTTCATCAGATCGGCGACCTCTGCGAACCTGGCGGCGCCGTAGAAGCCGTCGTGGTCGGTGATGGCGAGAGCCGTGAGACCGAGCCGAGTGGCCTCTGCGAGCAGTTCCTCGGCGGATGAGGCGCCGTCGAGAAAGGAGTACGACGTGTGCGCATGCAGCTCGGCGTATGGGACGGCATCCTCGGGAGGGAGGACCGTCGGTGGGGGTGCCGTGACCCGCCGACGACTGACCGGCCCCGGATCCGGCCGCGGCCGAGGCTCTGCCGGCTCGGAGGGTGCGCGTCCGCTGAGGGTCTGCTCGAGCTCCTTCCAGGTCAGCGGAGGGTTGTGCCAGCCCATCAGCGGTACCGCCCTTCGATCCACCAGGAGTCGTCCTCCCAGAGCACCAGCCAGGCGCGCTGTGACTCGTCGACGATCTGGAGTCGCTGTGCGAGGCGGGCCTGATCCTTGTCCCAGGTGCGCTCGCGCAGCGGCCAGGGTCCTGCCCAGCTCAGTACCGGTGATTCCTGCACCCATGCGGGTGCAGCGGAGAGTGCGCCGCGGTCATCCACTCGAGGCGCGGTGCCATCTGCTGCGGTCACCCGTGCGGGCAGCGGCGGATTGAAGATCTCGGACGGGTACGGCGGAGGCAGACTGCCAGGCCAGGGCAGGGCAGCATCGCGCTCCGTCGGAACCTTGTCGCCCCATGGCTGGAGCAGTTGCCGGTCGGCGAGCCGGCGACCGCCGACGACGACAGGGGTGACCACGCCGCGATGGCCGAGCATCGCCTGCACCCGGGAGACGGCATGGTGCAGCCGCTGCTGCGGGCCCTGCCCGAAGAGCCCTGGCTGATGATGGGCGCTGTCATCGACCCTGATCGGCACGATCCTCACCTCGGCGATGCCGGCCGATGCGCGATCGGATTTCGCGGGATCGGACGTCGCAGGGGTGGTGAGAGACTCCAACTGCCAGCGCACCCGGTCGACCAGGTCGCTCGCCTCGAAGGAGGTCGGGTGCATCCACACCCGAGACGAGATCGCTCCGTCGTCGTCGGTCAGATCGATCCGCACCTCGGTGCACACCTGTGAGAGCTCGGCGAGGGCTGCAGTGACGGCATCCGCCGTCTGCCGCACCGCGAACGCCACCTGATCGGCCTGGTCGAGAGGGCTCTCGAAAACGATCTCGCGTGCGAGCTCCGGCTCCGGATGCTGCGGCACCAGTGGTCGGGAGTCGGCACCGGAAGCCAATGCGTGCAGCCTCGCCCCGCGCTCGCCCAGGCGGTCGCGGATGTCGGTCTCGGCAAGGGCGGCGAACTCCGCAAGAGTGCGGATGCCCAGCCTCTCGAGCAGCGCTGTGACCTCTTCATCGCCCAGCGCCTGGACGGGAAGACGGGCGAGGAACTCCTGCGAACCGCCGGGGGCGACGATGAGCGCCGGTGCGGCCAGGCGAGCGGCCTGCTCTGCGGTGAAGAGTCCGTCGGCGATGGCCGCACGAGTGCCGGGATGATCGTGCTCGGCGAGGGCGTCGATGAGGTGCAGTGCCGCCTGCTCTTCTCCACCGTAGTAGCGGGCCGCTCCGCGCGCTCGCAGTGCGGCAAGGCCCGGGCGAAGCGGCTGGACGCCGGGTACCAGCTCTTCCAGCAGCCGCAGCACGGGGAGGAAGGCGCGCTCGTCACGGCGAGGGTCTGCGGGGATGAGGCGCAGCGACGGCGATCGGTTCTGCGCGAGTCGACGGCGCTGGCCGCGCCGCACCCCCTGCGCCCTGGCGGATGCCGAGCAGGCGATCACGGTGTTCGCCTGCACGACGGCTACGGGGTCATCAGCCGGCGGTGCTCCGAGCGCTGCCCGAACCGGCCAGTCCGGCAGCCACAGCACGAGATGACGCGGAGGCATGCTCATCCTGCCACCGCCCAACTGCCCGATTCGGCGGTGACCACCTGAGGCACAGGCACAGGCAGCGGCGCCACCGGACGCAGGGGCGCCGGCGCGGCATCCACATGGCCGAGGGAGGTGGGCATCCGCACCCGCACCCGACTCGGGGCCTCATGTCGTCGCCCTGACGCCCGCAGAGTCACGGTGCGGTCGGCGAGGAGTCCCCAGCCGGTGCCAAGGCCGTGCCACTCGGTCTCCTCCACGCGGATCGTCGCCTCGCTCTGCGGCCAGGGCGCTGTGACCAGCAGCGTGCAGCCGCGATCGCGCAGACGAGCGTTCAGCCGTGCGATGTCGGCGTCGGCGACTCTGCTGCGCGGATGCACCGCGATGAGAGGGATCACCTCGGAGAGCGCAGTGGCGACCGTGAGCCAGCGCGGACCGGGATCCGGCACGAGGATGAGACGCTCCAGCTCGACGCCGAAGCCGGCCATCGCCTCGACGCCGATCGTGGGCATGCCGATGATCGCGCACCACGACCCCTTCTGGGATGGTGCGGCGAGCAGAGCACCCAGAAGGCTCGGCGAAGGGGAGAGGGAATAGGAGGAGCCGACCCGAAGGCCAGGATCGGGCAGGAGACCCTCCAACGCGGGATCGAGGGGGAGGAAGGGCACATCGCTGCGTCGCCGCTGCATGCGGGCGATCTCGCTGCGCAGGCGATGCACCTCCTGTGCGCGGGAGGCGTTGCCCTCGCGAGGGAGAGCGGAGGGGGCGGAGAGTGCGGTGCCCATACATCCATCCTCGAATTTATCTACGAATAAAGCAAGTGAGACTCTCATGGTAATTCGCACATCCGACAACTGCTTCCGCGCTACCGTTGACGCATGCAGATCGAGTTCGAGAGTCCTGTCACGCGCTGGGACAAGCGCGTGGAGGCGTGGTATTTCGCTACCCTGCCTGAAGAGCTCTCCCTGGAGCTTCGCGAACTGCCTGCGCCGCAGCGCGGCTTCGGATCGCTGCGGGTGCAGGCCAGGATCGGCGCCTCCATCTGGCGGACATCGATCTTCTTCAGTGGCACCTCCTTCGTGCTGCCGCTGAAGAAGGCGATCCGTGACGCACAGGGCATCGAGGAGGGCGACATGCTCACCGTCGATCTCGACATCATCGATCTCTGAGGCATCAGAGCGCGCCGCCGGACACCGGGTTATCCACAGGCTTCACCCGCGGCATCCGCCGTTCTCGTAGCCTTCCGGCATGCCTACTGCTTCCGTGCTGCACGAGGTGATCGTCGTGCTCGTGCACATCGGGCTGGTCGGCATCGGCGTCTGGCTGCTCGTGATCGACGCGCGCACGCACCGCCTGCCGAACCGGATCGTGCTGCCGACACTGGCAGCAGTGCTGGCGCTGGTGGGAATCGACGCGCTCGTCACGGGGCAGAGCGGCTCCATGATCGGTGCAGTGATCGGAATGCTGGCGCTCGGCGGCATCTATGCCGTGCTGCGAGCCGCGAGCAGAGGCGGGATCGGCGGGGGTGACGTGAAGCTCGCCGTCGTGATCGGACTGGTTCTGGGCTGGCACGGCTGGCAGGCGCTCGCCGTCGGTGCGGCATCCGCCTTCGTCCTCGGGGCGCTCTACGCCCTCGCGCTCATGGCGACCCGGCGCGCGAACCGTTCCACTCGGATCGCCTTCGGTCCCTGGATGATCATCGGCGCGGTGCTCGGCGTCGCCGCGGCATGAGCACCATGTCGCGCACTCGGACTATGGTGAGCACATGGCAATCGCACGACTTCACGACGGCCCGCTCGACGGGCAGATCCTTCCCCTCGAAGACATCGAGCAGGACAGCCTGATCGCACCGTACGGCGCGACCCAGGTCATCTATCGACGAGGCAGCGCCGCAGCCAACACCGGTGCGAGCGACGGACCCACCGAGGTGGGGTTCTGGTTCGTCGAGTCCAGTGACGACATCACGCCCAGTGACGACTGAAAGCAGTGACGACTGAGCCTTCTCGCACGGTCGAGGTCGAGCGCAAGTACGACGTCGACGACGCGACGCACCTGCCCGTCTGGGACGCCGTGCCCGGTGTGGACGGCGTGACCTCCGGCGAGCATCGCGCTCTCGACGCCCGCTATCTCGACACGGCGGACGCGGCACTGTCGCACGCCGGCGTGGCACTGCGACGGCGTACCGGCGGACCGGACGAGGGCTGGCACATCAAGGGCCCGCGCGAGGGCGATGGACGACTCGAGCTCGGATGGCCGCTGGGCGACTCCGATGCCGTCCCGGATGCCGTCACCACAGTGATCTCGCGGTGGACGACCGACCCGCTCACGCCGCTCGCGCGCATCCGCAACGACCGCACGGCCTATCTGCTCACCGGACCGGCCGGCGTCGTCGCCGAGTTCGTGGACGATCGCGTGCGCGCCACCGATCTGCGCTCGGGAATTGAACGCGAATGGCGCGAATGGGAGATGGAGCTGGGGCCTGCGGCCCCCGCGGACGCCGCAGGACGTGAAGAGTTCTTCACCGCGGTCGAGGATGCCATCGCCGCCGCTGGTGGCCGGAGCGCGGCATCCGGATCCAAACTCGCTCGCGCACTCGGCTTCTGAGCACAAGCCCCTTTCCCTGAAGTTGCGTGCGTGCTTGAGTGACACACATGACGCCTTCTCCTGTGCTGCGCTCCATCCAGACGATCGTGCCGGAGACGGTGCTGGAGCAGGAACAGGTGCGAGACGTCTTCGCCGCACAGCCCGAGATCAGCCGCCTCGCCAAGCGCATCGTCTCGGCATCGTTCAACGGATCGGGGATCGACACCAGGCACACGGTGCTGGAAGAGCTGTCCTTCACCGCTGACGTCGTCGAGCCGCAGTTCTTCGACCGCGACACCGGCCTGCTGCTCGAACCAGGTACGAAGGCGCGCAACGAGGTGTACATCCGAGAAGCAGGGCGGCTGTTCGTCGAGGCCGCCAGCCGCACCCTCGAGGCCGACCCCGACATCAACGCCGCCGACGTCACTCATGTGATCACCGTCTCCTGCACGGGTTTCTACGCCCCGGGGCCTGACTACGAGATCGCCCGCGCCCTCGGTCTGCGAGACAGCGTGCGCCGCCAGCACCTCGGCTTCATGGGCTGCTACGCCGCGATGCCGGCGCTGCGTGCGGCGAGTGAGTTCTGCGCGGGGGATCAGGACGCCGTGGTGCTGGTGGTCAGTGTCGAGCTGTGCACGCTGCACCTGCGCTCCACCGACGACCCGGACATGATCGTCGCGACCTCGCTGTTCGCGGATGGTGCAGCCGCCGGGATCGTCACCTCTCGCACCTTCGACTCCGCCGTCCCGAGCCTCGCCCTCGACCGATTCCACACCGGCATCATCCCGGAGGGCAAGAAGGACATGGCGTGGACGATCGGGGACCACGGGTTCGAGATGGTCCTCTCCACGGCCGTTCCACAGCTCATCGGCGATCACATCCACGATGCGCTCAGGCCACTGTACGCGCCGGAGGAGCTGTTGGCTGAGGCGTTCGAGAACGACTCGATCGGAGAGCGCGTCGCACACTGGGCGATCCATCCGGGTGGCCGGAGCATTCTGGATCGGGTGCAGGAGAAGCTGTTCCTCACGGATGGGCAGCTCGTGCCGGCGAGGGAAGTGCTGCGAGAGTACGGCAACATGTCCAGCGCGACGGTGCTGTTCGTCATGCGCCGGATCCTGGAGGAGGGTGCGCAGAACGGGGAACGCGTGGCGGCGATGGCGTTCGGCCCAGGACTCACGGCAGAAAGCGCACTGATGACCGTCATCACGCCGGGGAGTCATGAGAGCTGACCTCTCGGCTCGCGCCGTCGACGAGCGTGAGTTGATGGACGACCCTGACGCGGATCTGCGGATGCTGGAGCGCACTTACGAGAGGTTCCATCTCATCAACTCGGTCGTCTCGCGATGGCGGGCCGTCTATCGGCGAGACATCCGTCCGCGGGCGCGGGTGCGACCGATCCGGATCCTCGACGTCGGAGCCGGAGGCGGCGATGTGTCACGCGCGCTCGCCGACTGGTCTCGACGGGACGGACTCGCGGTCGAGGTCACCGCGCTGGATGCCGACGCGAGAGCAGACCGGTGGGCGCGCAGTCGCGGCGGGGGCGTGGAGTATCGGTGCGCGTACACCAGCGACCTCGTGGATGCCGGTGCGACGTTCGACATCGTGATCTCCAACCATCTGCTGCACCATCTGTGCGACGACGAGCTGACGGCACTGCTCGGGGAATCCGCCGCGCTCGTCCCCGACGGCGGTCTCGTCATGCATCGGGACATCGCGCGCGGCCGGCTCGCGTACCTGGGTTTCGCCGCTGGCACGCTCCCGTTCGCGAGGAACCTGCTCGCCGGCTCCTTCATCCGCGCTGACGGGCTCACCAGCATCCGTCGTGCGTACACGCCGGCCGAGCTCGCCGCGGTCGTCCCCAGCGGCTGGCAGGTGCGGACCGCCTTCCCGGCGCGCCTCGAGCTGCGGTACGAGGTTCCAGATGCCGGATCATGACGTCGCGATCGTCGGCGGGGGACCCGTCGGCCTCCTGCTGGCCTGCCTTCTGGCTCACGCCGGGATCGATGTCGCGGTCTATGAGAAGCGGAGCATGGGCGATGCCCGCTCCCGGGCGATCGGGATCCACCCCCCTGGCCGTGCCGCCCTCGACGCGGTGGGGCTGGGCGAGGAAGCGAGACGCCAGGCGCTGGAACTGGACGGGGGTGACGTGCTCTGCAGCGGCGAGGTGCTCGCGTCGGTCTCCTTCACCTCCCGCCAGCAGGTGCTGATCCTCCCGCAGCACCGCACGCATGCACTCCTCGTCGAGCGCCTCGCCCATGTACAGCCGGATGCTGTGCATCTCGGCCAGGTCGTACGCGACGTGCGCGATGAGGGAGAGGTCGTGCGGCTTTCGCTCGAGGCAGATGGTGTGGGCCGTGAAGTCACCGCGTCGGTCGTCGTCGCGGCAGATGGGGTGAGGAGCGGGGTTCGTCGCCTCCTGGGCGTCCGATGGCGTGCGCGACGCGGAAGCGGCTCTTACGCGATGGCCGATGTCGCCGATGTCGAGCCCAGCACAAGGGTGCGGCTGTACTGCGAACCAGGCGGAATCGTGGAGTCCTTCCCGCTTCCCGATGGACGACGGCGCTGGGTGGTGGCCGATCCGTTGGACCGGCTGCACGACGGAGCCGCCTTCGCACGGGAGATCCAGGATCGCACCGGCATCCGTCCGGGTGAGGCGACTGCGCTCGAGCCCACCGTGTTCCGGGCGCAGCAGCACCGTGCGTCGCGGGCGGCCGTCGGCCGCATCGTGCTCCTCGGAGATGCACTGCACGAGACCAGTCCGATCGGCGGTCAGGGGATGAACCTCGGTTGGAACGCAGCGCGACGCCTTGCGGCAGCCATCGAAAGGTCGTTGCGGAGCGGGACGCCCGACTTCGGGGCGTACGAGCGCAGCGCACTACGTTCTGCTGCACGTGCGCAGCGACGTTCGCACTTCTACATGACGATGGGGCGTCCGGTCGATGGGCTCTCTCTCGGTGCTCGTAACGCCGTGATCAGGGCACTCGGTTCGCCTCCGTTGCGCCGAAGCGCTGCCGATCTGATCACCATGCGGGGCCTATGAGCCGTCATGAAAGAAGGAAAACCCGGCCTCCGAGTCGAACTCGGAGGCCGGGTTTTCCTTCTTTGACAGTGCGCCTGAGGGTCAGAAGTTGATCATGTGGCCCGCGAGGCCGTGGAAGCCCTCCTGCAGTGCCTCCGACAGGGTCGGGTGCGTGTGCACGTTGCGCGCGAGTTCCAGCGCCGTGAGGTCCCACTTCTGCGCGAGCGTCAGCTCGGGGAGAAGCTCGGAGACGTCAGGGCCGATCATGTGCGCGCCGATGAGCTCGAGGTGCTCGGCATCGGCGATCAGCTTGACGAAGCCGACAGGCTCGCCGAGGCCGTGCGCCTTGCCGTTGGCCATGAAGGGGAAGGTCGAGACCTTGATCTCGCGGCCTTCGTCCTTGGCCTGCTGCTCGGTGAGGCCGAACGAGGCGACCTGCGGTGAGCAGAACGTCGCGCGAGGCATCATCCGGTAGTCGCCCAGCGTCTGCGTCTCGGCTCCGCCGATCGTCTCGGCCGCCACGACACCCTGAGCCTCCGCGACGTGTGCGAGCTGCAGCTTCGCGGTGACGTCGCCGATCGCATAGATGCCGTCGACGTTCGTCTTCATGTGGTCATCGATGTCGATCGCGCCGCGCTCGGTGAGCGTCACACCCGCCTTGTCCAGGCCGAAGCCCTCGACGTTCGGCGCGAAGCCGACGGACATGAGCACCTTGTCGGCATCGATCGAGGCCTGGTTGCCGTCCTTGCCGGTGTACGTCACCGTGACGGACGAGCCGTTGTCGACGATGGTCTCGACCTTGGTGGAGGTCAGGATGTCGACGCCGTAGTTCTTGTACTGCTTCGTGATCTCCTTCGACACATCGGCATCCTCGTTGGGGAGCGCGCGGTCGAGGAACTCGATGATCGTGACCTTGACGCCGTAGTTCGTCATGACGTAGGCGAACTCCATGCCGATGGCACCGGCGCCGACGATGACGATCGACTTCGGCAGTTCCCGGCTGAGGATCTGCTCTTCGTACGTGACGACGTTGTCGCTGAGCTGCACGCCGGGCAGCAGCCGAACCTTGGAGCCGGTCGCGATGATGACGTTGTCGAACGTGACCTCTTCGGTGCTGCCGTCGGACTTGGCCACCGAGATGGCCTTGGGACCGGTGAAGGTGCCTCGACCGTCGTACTCGGTCACCTTGTTCTTCTTCATGAGGAAGTGGATGCCTTTGACTCGGCCGTTGGCGACCTCGCGCGAGCGGTCGAACGCCTTGCCGTAGTCGATCGTGAACTCACCGGAGATGCCGAAGAATTCGGCCTTGTGGTTCAGAGTGTGGGCGAGCTCCGCGTTCTTCAGGAGAGCCTTGGAGGGGATGCAGCCGACGTTGAGGCAGACACCGCCCCAATACTTCTCTTCGATGACCGCGGTCTTCAGACCGAGCTGTGCGCTGCGGACCGCGGCGACGTACCCGCCGGGGCCCGCGCCGAGGATGACGACGTCGAAATGTGGCATGCCTAAAGCCTATCGCTCTGCAGGCTCGTCGGAATCGGAAGCAGCGTC
This sequence comes from Microbacterium sp. TWP3-1-2b2, assembly GCF_049896145.1. Lineage (NCBI taxonomy): Bacteria > Bacillati > Actinomycetota > Actinomycetes > Micrococcales > Microbacteriaceae > Microbacterium > Microbacterium sp. TWP3-1-2b2. The sequence continues at coordinate 448,227 of NZ_JAFCTS010000001.1, forward strand.
GTCGGAATCGGAAGCAGCGTCGTCAGAATCGGAAGATGCGGCGCTCTTTCGACTGCGAGCGACGAGGACCGCCACGAGAGCGCCGGCGCCTCCGGCAACGACGAGGGCGATGAGGATCCATGGCAGGACGCGCAGGAATGCGTCGCCGTCTGCGGGGGTCCCCTCCTCGGGCGCCTGCGTCGCCGGCGTGCTGCTCTCTGCCGACGGCGTCGTCGCCGCATCCGGTGCCGGGGAGGCAGGAGGAGAAGTCTCGGGGGCGGAGTTGTCGGATGTCACGGTGAAGTCGAACTCGCCCGAGGTCGGATGTCCGTCGCTGGAGACGACCTTCCAGATCACGTGATACTCGCCGGCCGTGCCATCGGATGCGAGCGGTTGGATGACCATCGCGCCGTCGAGCTCGGGGTCGCCCTCCGCGACGTTGTTCTCGTCGGCATCGAGCACCACGACCTCGGTCGAGCCTTCGCCGCCGATCAGCGCCGCGCTGAAGGTCAGCGTGAGCTCGGGGGGAAGCAGCTCGATGCTCGAATCGGCGGCCGGATTTGAATCGACGAGCGAATCATGGGCCGCCGCCGACTGGGGCCATGCGAAGAGCAGCACGAAGGCGGCGAGCAACATCGCAGCCAGCGCGAGGGGGACGGCGGAACGTCGAACTGTGAGGGTGCGCACAGTCTCAGCATAGGAAACTTCGTTGTGCGGGCGCTGACTCGCACAGACCCTCCCGGCGGCGGCGTGTGATCAGTTAGTCTGGTGTCAGAGGAGGGCCACCGTGACAGACAACGACAGCCGATCGGCAGGCGACGCCGCAATTCATCGCGGCGGCGAGCAGAGGCACGACGCCACACAGACCTTCGGACACGACTCCGATCTCTCCTTCGTGCCATTCGGCGCAGAGCTCACCGATGTGGAGCAGACGGCGATCGCTGCGCTTCCCGCAGGGTCCGCGCTGCTGCTGGTCCGCTCCGGCGCGCTGGCTGGTGCGCGTTACCTGCTGGACACCGATGTCACCACCATCGGACGCCACCCCGAGGCCGATATCTTCTTCGACGATGTCACTGTCTCGCGTCGCCACGCCGAGATCACTCGCAGTGGCAATGCGTTCGAGATCACCGATCAGCGCTCCCTCAACGGCACGTACGTCAACGGTGAGCGCGTGGATCGCAGCGCGCTGGCGAACGGCTTCGAGCTGCGAGTCGGCAAGTTCCGGCTGAACTTCTTCGCTTCGACCGCTGATCTCCCGGCGGCGAACGCCTGATGGTGGCACTTCACGCCCGCGATCGCTCTGCGTCCGCGGGTCTACTGAGCATTGGTCAGGTGCTCGCCCGGCTCACTCCGGAGTTCCCCGATCTCACGTCGAGCAAGCTGAGGTTCCTCGAGGTGCAGGGCATCGTCAGCCCGTCGCGCACCGAGTCGGGCTACCGCAAGTTCTCGCAGGCCGACATCGACCGTCTGCGACTCGGACTCACCCTGCAGCGCGATCACTACCTGCCGCTGAGCGTCATCCGCGAGCAGCTCGACGAGGCTGAGGCCAACGGCGACGCGTCGACGGCCTTCCCTCCGCCACCATCGATCGCTCCTGCCCCCAGGCGCTATCGGCGTGATGAACTGCTCTCCGCGGCCGGCGCCGGCCCGCAGATCCTGAACGACGCCATCAGCACCGGCATCATCGCGGCGGCTGAGAGCTATCCCGAGACGACCGTCACCCTGCTGCGCAGCCTCGTCGCCCTGGACCGCCACGGGATCGAGCCACGCCACCTTCGCACGCTGCGCCAGAGCGCGGAGCGCGAGGTCTCACTGATCGAATCGGCGATGTCGGCGCTGCTGCGCCGAACGGATGCCACATCAAGGGGGAAGGCGCGCGAGATGGCGCCCGAACTCGCCACGAAGATCGACGAAGTGCGCTCGCTCTTCGTCAAGGAAGCACTCACTCGAGTGCTTTCGTAACGAACTGGTTGCGACACACCTTCGCCGATGCGCGGATGTCATTGCCGGTGCCGGGGCACTGCTCTAGCGTGGGAGTTAATTGCTTCAGGGAGGACTTCATATGAATGCGGATGAGCTTTCAGGCGACCCGCGGTTCGTCACCGAACTCCTCTTCACCGACGGTCTGCCCGCGATGGACGACGAGGTCGGTTACCGCGGCGCGGTCGCCGCTCGCGCTGCAGGCATCACATACCGTCAGCTCGATTACTGGGCTCGCACCGAATTGGTCGAGCCCACCGTCCGTGGTGCAAGCGGCTCCGGCTCGCAGCGCCTTTACGGGTTCCGCGACATCCTCGTGCTCAAGCTCGTCAAGAGACTGCTCGACACCGGCATCTCGCTGCAGCAGATCCGCACCGCCGTCGATCAGCTGCGTGCCTCAGGCATCCGCGATCTCGCCGGTACCACGCTCATGAGCGACGGCGCGTCCGTGTACCTGTGCACCTCGAACGATGAGGTCATCGACCTCGTCAGCCGTGGCCAGGGCGTCTTCGGCATCGCCGTCGGCAAGGTCCTGCGCGAGGTCGAGTCGACGCTCGTCGAGTTCGACCCCACTTCGCCCGATCCGGTCGACGAGCTCGGTGCTCGTCGCGCCAAGCGCACGGCCTGAATCTTCGATGGGCTCGATGCCCGTCCAGAGAAAAACGCGCTCAGCGATGCTGGGCGCGTTTTCGTCTTGACCGGTCAGGCCTGGGCGCCGCTCTCCGGAACGGGGACGCGGCCGGTGCGGATGATCCGATCCAGCAGCAGGTCGAAGTCGGCTGCGAGCTCCTGGGCGGAGTCTCCCGGCCAGATGTGCAGCGGCTTGGCCGCTCCCTGTGCCTGCTGCAGCGATGTGCGCTCCGGCAGCTGGGGGGAGAGGACCAACGGGCCGAACATGTCGCGCAGCTCCTTGATGCGGAACTGGTGCTCGATCGACTGCGGGCGCACGCGGTTCACGACGATGCCCAGCGGCTGAAGGCGAGGGGAGAGTCCTCGGCGGATCTCCTCGATCGCGCGCAGTGCACGATCGGCGGCCGCCACGGAGAACAGTCCGGGCTCGGTGACCACGATGACCCGGTCACTGGCCGCCCAGGCCGTGCGGGTGAGCGCGTTCAGCGAGGGAGCGCAGTCGACCAGCACGAGGTCGTAGTCGCTCTCGACGGCAGCCAGTGCCTCTTCGAGCTTCCAGACGTCGCGCACGCTGGGGTGCGGGCCGTCGAAGTTGATGGCAGACGGGCTGCCGATGAGCACGTCGATCGTGCCGGGGTGCACTTTCGCCCAGCCGCTGGAGGTGATCGCCTGACGGACGACCTTCTCCTTCGGGTTCGCCAGCACGTCGGCGATGTTGAGCCGGCCGGCGACCTGGATGTCCATGCCAGTGGACACATCGGATTGCGGGTCGAGGTCGACGACGAGGGTCCGGACGCCTCGGGCGAAGGCCGCTGAGGCCAGTCCGAGAGTCACGGTCGTCTTGCCGACGCCTCCCTTGAGAGAACTGACGCTGAGTACGTGCACGGAGACCACGTTACCTTCCCCTAGGCTTGGAGCACACTCAGCCCCGCCCCGTGAGCGTCGAATACGGCGTACAACGAGTCATCAGAGGTGTGCATGTTCCAGAAGATTCTTGTGGCCAACCGCGGTGAGATCGCGATCCGCGCGTTCAGAGCCGCTTTCGAAGTAGGAGCCCGCACGGTCGCGGTGTTCCCTTATGAGGACAGGGGTTCTCAGCACAGGCTCAAAGCCGATGAGGCATATGAGATCGGCGAACACGGACACCCGGTTCGCGCCTATCTCGACGTCGACGAGATCATCCGCGTGGCGCTCGAATCCGGGGCCGATGCGATCTACCCCGGCTACGGTTTCCTCTCCGAGAATCCGGAACTCGCTGAGAAGGCGGCGGCGAACGGCATCGTCTTCATCGGTCCGCCGTCGAAGGTGCTCGAGATGGCCGGCAACAAGGTCGAAGCCAAGCACCACGCGATCGAGGCCGGTGTCCCCGTGCTGCGGTCGACGGAGGCATCCTCCGACGTCGACGCACTGGTCGCCCAGGCCGATGACATCGGGTTCCCGCTGTTCGCGAAGGCGGTCGCGGGTGGCGGAGGCCGAGGAATGCGCCGTGTCGAGACGAAGGGCGAACTCGCCCCGGCACTCGCCGAGGCCATGCGCGAGGCGGAGAGCGCCTTCGGTGACGCTCGGATGTTCCTGGAGCAGGCAGTCGTGCGCCCCCGGCACATCGAGGTGCAGATCCTCGCCGACAAGACCGGCGAGACCGTGCACCTGTTCGAGCGCGACTGCTCTGTGCAACGTCGTCATCAGAAGGTCGTGGAGATCGCTCCTGCCCCGAACCTCGACGACAGCATCCGCACCGCGCTTCACGGATATGCGATCGCGTTCGCCCGTTCGATCGGTTACGAGAACGCGGGCACCGTGGAGTTCCTGCTCGAGACCGCAGGGGAGCGCACCGGAGAAGTCGTCTTCATCGAGATGAACCCGCGCATCCAGGTGGAGCACACCGTGACCGAGGAGGTCACCGACGTCGACCTCGTGCAGTCGCAGATGCGCATCGCCGCAGGGGAGACGCTCGCCGAACTCGGTCTGCAGCAGGGAGACATCCGACTGCGCGGCGCGGCGCTGCAGTGCCGTATCACCACCGAGGATCCGACGCAGGGATTCCGTCCTGACACGGGCAAGATCACGACGTATCGTTCGCCCGGTGGCGCCGGGATCCGCCTCGACGGCGGCACAGTGCATCAGGGCGCGCAGATCAGCCCTCACTTCGACTCGATGCTTTCGAAGCTCACCTGCCGCGGGCGTGATTTCGAGGCGGCCGTCGGCCGTGCACGTCGCGCGCTGGCCGAGTTCCGCATCCGTGGCGTCTCCACGAACATCCCGTTCCTGCAGGCGCTTCTGGCGGACGACGCGTTCATCTCGGGCGACGTCAGCACCTCCTTCATCGACGAGCGGCCCGACCTGCTCCAGGGGAGGACCTCGAAGGACCGCGGTACGAAGCTGCTGAACTGGCTGGTCGATGTCACGGTCAACAAGCCGAACGGCGCGCACCCCGGTGTCGCAGACCCTGTCACCAAGCTGCCGGACGTCGATCTGAATGTCGAGCCGGCCCCCGGCTCGCGTCAGCGTCTGCTGGAGCTGGGGCCTGACGGCTTCGCCAAGAGCCTGCGTGCGCAGAGCGCACTGGCCATCACCGACACCACGTTCCGTGACGCGCACCAGTCGTTGCTGGCCACCCGTGTGCGCACACGCGACCTCGTCGCTGCGGCTCCATATCTCGCCCGGCTCACGCCCGGTCTGCTGTCGGTCGAGGCCTGGGGAGGGGCGACCTACGATGTCGCGCTCCGCTTCCTCGGTGAGGATCCGTGGGAGCGCCTGGACAAGCTGCGCACCGCGTTGCCGAACATCAACATCCAGATGCTGCTGCGCGGGCGCAACACCGTCGGATACACGCCGTACCCGAGCGCGGTCACCGAGGCGTTCGTCGCCGAGGCCGCGACGAGCGGTGTCGACATCTTCCGCATCTTCGATGCTCTCAACGACGTCTCGCAGATGCGCCCGGCGATCGATGCCGTGCGCGCCACCGGCACGTCGATCGCCGAGGTCGCGCTCTGCTACACCGGCGATCTGCTCAATCCCGCGGAAGACCTGTACACGCTCGACTACTACCTCCGCCTCGCCGAGCAGATCGTGGATGCCGGCGCACATGTGCTGGCCATCAAGGACATGGCGGGGCTGCTGCGGCCTGCTGCGGCCGCGAAGCTCGTCACGGCGCTGCGTGCGCGTTTCGATCTGCCGGTGCATCTGCACACGCACGACACCCCGGGTGGGCAGCTCGCGACCCTGCTCGCGGCCAGTGCCGCCGGCGTCGATGCGGTGGATGCGGCATCCGCTCCTCTTTCCGGCACGACGAGCCAGCCCTCGTTGTCGTCGCTCGTCGCCGCTCTGGTCCACACAGAACGCGACAGCGGAATCGACCTGGATGCCGTCTCCGATCTCGAGCCGTACTGGGAGGCCGTGCGCAACCAGTACGCGCCGTTCGAGTCCGGCCTGCCAGGTCCCACCGGCCGGGTGTACCACCACGAGATCCCCGGCGGTCAGCTCTCCAACCTCCGCCAGCAGGCCAAGGCGCTGGGTCTCGCGGATGACTTCGAGCTCATCGAGGACATGTACGCCGCAGCCGACCGCATCCTCGGTCGCGTCCCCAAGGTGACGCCCTCGTCGAAGGTCGTCGGCGACCTCGCCCTGCATCTCGCTGCTGTGCGCGCCGACCCCGCCGACTTCGAGGCCAACCCGGAGAAATACGACGTGCCGGACTCGGTCGTCGGATTCATGGCAGGCGAGTTGGGCGATCTTCCCGGCGGCTGGCCCGAGCCCTTCCGCACTAAGGTGCTCGCCGGTCGTGAGGTGCGTGTGGGCCTGACCGAGATATCGGCTGATGATGAGAAGGCGCTGGCCGGCTCCAGCCTTGAACGTCGGGAGCGGCTGAACTCGCTGCTGTTCCCCGTGCCGACGCGCGAGTTCGCACAGCAGCGCGAGTCGTTCGGCGACCTGTCCGTGCTCGACACCAGCGACTACCTGTACGGCCTCGTCCAGGGGCAGGAGCATCTGGTCGAGATCGACCGCGGTGTGCAGTTGTACGTCGGGCTCGAGGCCATCGGCGAAGCCGATGATCGTGGCATGCGAACGGTCATGACGACGCTGAACGGTCAGCTGCGACCGGTGTTCGTGCGTGACCGATCGATCGCGGTCGATGCGCACGAGGTCGAGAAGGCTGACACCGCGAAGCCCGGTCAGGTGGCAGCACCGTTCTCTGGAGTGGTGTCGTTGAAGGTCGAGGTCGGCGACGTCGTGCGTGCCGGTGAGCCGGTCGCATCCATTGAGGCCATGAAGATGGAAGCGGCCATCACCGCCTCTGTCGACGGTGTCGTGGAAAGGCTCGCGATCGGCGCCACTCAGCAGGTGGATGCCGGAGACCTTTTGGTCGTCATCCGTCCTGCCCAGTAATCTTGGGCGAGCGACACGCTCGCCCAAGCTTGGAGTGACACAGTGACACCGAAGAACGAACCAGACTCCGCGGAGGACGACAACCGCGGCATCCTCGACGAGGCAGCCTCGTTGGACACCACAGGAATCGGCATACTCGGACAGACGGCGCAGGTGAGTGTCACCCTTCCACAGGACGCGGATGACGACCTCGTCGACGACGCGGTCGTGGACGGTGAGATCCTCTCGGAGCTCATCGTCGACCCGCCGATCGACGCCGCTGCGGTGGCGGCCACCGATGCGAGCGTGGGTCGTATCGACGATGACAAGATCGGCATCGTCATCGAGATCCCGGCGGAGCAGCCCGCGGAAGAAGAGGTGCCAGCGGAGGTGCTGGACGCGTCGGATGAAGTGATCGTGGAGGCTGTCGTCGAGCCCGAGCCCGAGGCTGTCACGGATGCCGAGCCGCATGCGCAGGCTGATGACTCTGCGGAGGTCGTCGCGGATGAAGACGTCTCCGCAGAGACCGCAGACGTGATCGTGGACCCCGTGGTCATCGCCGCGGCCGCTCCGGCGGAGCCAGCACCGAAGAACAACAAGCCGAAGTCCAAGAAGAAGCCCCGCGCTCACGCGGCGACGCCGAGCGAGCCTGAGCCTGTGCCGGCACCTGTTGCTGAACTTCAACCTGAACCTGAACCTGAAGCTGAACCGGCTCCTGAGCCGGTGACGGAGTCGGACAAGGCGCCTCGTGAGAAGGCACCGCGCGGCGAGAGCGCGACGTCGGCGTGGATCGCCGCCGCATTGCAGCAGGAGGCCACGCCGGTCCCGACACCGACGCCCGCGGCGTCCGTTCCGGCCGAGAAAGCGAAGAGCGAGACTGTGATGAACCCAGATGAAACGCCCAAGTCGGCCCAGAAGCCTGCAGAGACGGCGATCGCTCAGCGGTCGGCGGTGTCTCGACCCGAGGTCGCGCTGACCTCGAAGCGGCTCGGAGACCAGCTCGGTCAGTCGACTCGTGAGTCCGCCGACCTGCTGACCGCCGACCGGCTGCTCGATCCTCATCAGGTGACGAAGCCGGAGCCGGAGGGCGCGTGGAGTCACTTCCTCTACGCGGCTTCGGGGCGACGAATCAACATCGGTGACGGCAGACGTGCCCGCGCGCGCAAGGCGCTCACCGCACGGATCTCCGCACCTCTCGTGGGCGGTGCGCGCTTCGTGCCGGTACTGTCGCGCAAGGGCGGTGTCGGCAAGACGACCATCACGGCGCTGCTCGGCATGGCGCTGGCTGATGCTCGTGATGACCGAGTGATCGCAGTGGACGCGAACCCGGACCGCGGCACGCTGGCCGATCGCATCGTCCGCACGCACAGCAGATCCGTTCGTGACCTCGTGCGCATCCACGATGAGGTCAAGGGTTATCACGATGTCTCGTCGATCGTCGCACGCGATTCCACGCGACTCGACGTGCTGGCATCGGATGCGGATCCGCGCATCGCCGAGGCTTTCAACGATGACGACTACCGGGACGTCGCGAATGTCGCGGCGCACTACTATTCGCTGGTGCTCACCGACACCGGCACGGGCATCGTGCACTCCGTCATGGGAGCGACGCTCGATCTCGCGGACCAGCTCATCATCGTCTCCGGTCTGAGCGTCGACGAGGCACGGCTCGCCTCCGAGACTCTGACCTGGCTCGAGACGAACGGCTACGCCGAGCTCGCACGACGATCGATCGTCGTCCTCAACCAGTCGACGCCGGGCAGCCCGCTGGTGCGGTTGAACGAGTTGGAGGCGCACTTCGCCACACGTGCGAAGAGCGTCGTGCGGATGCCGTATGACTCGCAGATCGCCGGTGGCGGCGCGATCGTGTTCGCCAACCTGCAGCCTGAGACGCGTCAGGCCGCTCGCGAGCTCGCCGCCTCGCTCGTCGAGGGCCTTCGGGCGAGCGCTGCCTGATGGCGGTTCGCGAGATCCGGGTCTTCGGCGACCCTGTGCTGCGCACGGTCTGCACACCGATCGTCGAGATCGATGACGGCGTGCGCGCGCTCGTCGCCGACCTCGTCGAGACCGTCGAGCTCCCGGGCCGCGCCGGTGTGGCGGCTCCTCAGATCGGTGTAGCCGCGCGCGCCTTCAGCTACAACATCGACGGCGACATCGGCTACGTGCTCAACCCTGTGCTGACCGAGGTGCGCGGCGAGCCGGTGCCGACAGGGGAAGGCTGCCTCTCGGTTCCTGGCCTCTGGCACGATGCGCTCCGACACCCGTGGGCGCGCGTCGAGGGGATCGATCTCGACGGCAACCCGGTGGTTCTCGAGGGCGAGGGACTTCTCGCGCAGGCGCTGCAGCATGAGACCGATCATCTCGACGGCACGCTGTACCTCAGCAGACTCTCGCCGGAGGATCGCAAGATCGCCATGCGCGAGGTGCGCGAGAGCGATTGGTTCTGAATGAGGAACGCCCCCGCTTCGGCGGGGGCGTTCCTCATTCTCACCTGCGTCAGCCGCCGAGCGCGACGTTGGTCGTGTTGACCGGCTCGTCGTAGATCGCCGCGACGTCGTCTGCGAAGTCCGCCATGATGACGTTTCGCTTGATCGACATCTTCGGCGTGAGGTGACCGCTGTCCTCTGTCCACTCGATGTCGAGGATCTTGAACTTGCGGATCGATTCGGCCCGCGACACGTTGCCGTTCGCGATGTCCACGGCGCGCTGGACCTCGGCGCGGACGGCTTCGTTCTTCGCTGCCTCGGCCAGGCTCATCTCGGCCGGGAGACCGTTGTTGCCGAGCCATGTCGGCAGCATCTCGGAGTCCAGGGTGATCAGCGCGGAGATGAACGGTTTCTGGTCGCCGACGACCACGACCTGCCCGACGATCGGGTTGGCGCGGATCGGGTCCTCGAGCGCGGCCGGGGCGACGTTCTTGCCGCCGGCCGTGACGATGATCTCCTTCTTGCGGCCGGTGACCGTGAGGAAGCCCTCCGAGTCGAAGCTGCCGATGTCTCCGGTGCGGAACCAGCCGTCATGGAATGCCTCGGCTGTGGCCTCCGGGTTGTTCCAGTACTCCTTGAAGACGTTGATGCCCTTGACTTCGATCTCGCCGTCGTCTGCGAGTCGGACCCCGACTCCGGGGAGTGCGGGGCCGACGGTCCCGATCTTCGACTTGTCGGCGAGGTTCACCGTTGCCGGAGCCGTCGTCTCGGTGAGACCGTAGCCCTCCAGGATCACGACCCCGAGGCTGTGGAAGAAGTGGCCGAGGCGCGGGCCGAGAGGCGCGGAGCCGGAGACCGCGTAGACGATGTTGCCACCCATGGCTGCGCGCAGCTTGCTGTACACGAGCTTGTCGAACAGGGCGAACTTGATCTTGAGCCCGAACGGGATCTTCTTGCCCTCTTCGAGCAGGCGGGAGTGCTCGATCGCCGCGGCCGCAGCGGCGCGGAAGATCTTTCCCTTGCCACCGGCCTCGGCCTTCTGCTCCGCCGAGTTGTAGACCTTCTCGAACACACGCGGCACAGCGAGGAGGAAGGTCGGCTTGAACGAGCCCAATGCGGGCAGCAGCTGCTTCGTGTCGGGCTGGTGCCCCGTGCGCACGCCGGCGTGGATGTTGAGGTGCGAGATGAATCGCGCGAAGATGTGCGCCGTGGTGATGAACAGCAGGGTGGATGCCCCTGGCGTCTCCACGACGGCATTGAGCGACTTCGCAGAGTTGCGGCAGAGCTCGACGAAGTTGCTGTGGGTCAGCACGCACCCCTTGGGGCGTCCGGTCGAACCGGAGGTGTAGATGAGGGTCGCGATGTCGGATCCCACGGCGAGGTTGCGGCGGCGCTCGATCTCTGCGTCCTCCACGGCGACGCCCGCCGCCGTGAGCGTGTCGATGGCGCCGAGGTGCAGCTGCCAGACCTCGCGGATCAACGGAAGATCGCCGCGGACCTCGTCGAACTTGGTGAAGTGGTCGGCGGATTCCACGATGAGCGCCGTGGCTCCGGAGTCCTCGAGGATCCACTGGATCTGTGAGGGCGAGCTCGTCTCGTAGATGGGCACCATGACTGCGCCGGCGTAGAACAGGGCGAAGTCGACCAGTGTCCACTCGTATGTGGTGCGTGCGAGGAATCCGATCTTCTCGCCGGGCTGGACGCCCACCGCGACGAGGCCCTTCGCCAGCGCGATGACAGCGGTCTGGAAGTCGGCAGCGCTGATGTCGCGCCATCCGTCACCGTTCGGCACGGAGAACAACGCCCGGTCAGGAGTGGCTTCTACGCGCTTGGCCAGCAGATCGGTGACGTTCGCATCGGGATCAGCAGGGACGATCGCGGGAACTTCGAATTGAACCACGGCAACTCCTTCGGTACCGGTCGGGCACGGGTTTCCCATGAGTCTAGGGCACAACGTTCGCTGAATCGTGGCCATTTTGGAATTGAGTCACGCGGCTTCTGACACTCAGTCGCGCCTGTCGCGGCATCCGTTCACGAGTGTCATGACGGGCGGCGGCGGGCCCGGGGATAGACTTCGTGACGATGTTCTACTGGCTGATGAAGTACGTCGTGATCGGCCCCGCGGTCAAGGCGATCTTCCGTCCCTGGATCGTGGGTCGCAGCAACGTGCCCAAGAACGGCGCGGCGATCCTCGCGAGCAACCACCTGTCGGTATCCGACTCGGTGTTCCTCCCGCTGCTGATCGACCGGCCGATGTCGTTCCTCGCCAAGAGCGACTATTTCACCGGGCGCGGGCTCAAGGGCTGGGCGACGAAGTACTTCATGAAGGCCACTGGCCAGATCCCCATCGACCGCTCCGGCGGGAAGGCCTCTGAGGCCTCGCTGAACACCGGCCTTCAGGTGCTCGGTCGCGGCGACCTGCTCGGCATCTACCCCGAGGGCACCCGCAGTCCCGACGGCAAGCTGTACCGCGGTCGTACCGGCATCGCACGGATGGCGCTCGAGGCGAAGGTTCCGGTGATCCCCGTGGTCATGGTCGACACCGACACCGCCATGCCGATCGGCCGCAGCGTGCCACGGATCGTGCGGGTGGGAATCGTGATCGGCGAGCCCCTGGATTTCTCTCGCTACGAGGGCATGGAGAACGACCGCTACATCCTGCGCTCCGTGACCGACGAGATCATGGTCGCCCTGCAGCGACTGGGGGAGCAGCAGTACGACGACGTCTACGCGTCGTCCGTCAAGGATCGGATGCCGCAGCGCTCCTGACGGCTGCTGTCATGACGGCAGGGCAGGGCCCTGTCGGCCAGTAAGCTGGGAAGATGCCTCAGCAGCACGACGCCGCCCTGGATGCTTGGCGCGCACTTCCCATCAAGCAGCAGCCGTCCTGGCCCGATGCGGACCGCGTCGCTGACGTGTCGTCGCAGATCGCGGCGCTCCCGCCGCTGGTGTTCGCGGGTGAGGTCGACAACCTCCGCGATCGCCTCGCGCGCGCAGCATCCGGCAAGGCGTTCCTGCTGCAGGGCGGTGACTGCGCCGAGACGTTCGCCGGCGCCACCGCGGAGCAGATCCGCAACCGCATCAAGACCGTTCTGCAGATGGCCGTGGTACTCACCTACGGTGCATCGATGCCGATCGTCAAGATGGGCCGCATGGCGGGGCAGTTCGCGAAACCGCGCTCGAGCGACTCGGAGACACGCGGCGACATCACGCTGCCCGCGTACCGCGGCGACATCGTCAACGGCTACGACTTCACCGAGGGCTCCCGCCAGGCAGACCCCGGTCGCCTGCTGCAGGGCTACCACACGGCTGCCTCCACGCTGAATCTGATCCGTGCCTTCACGCAGGGTGGGTTCGCCGACCTCCGTGAAGTGCACTCCTGGAACAAGGGCTTCGCGCAGAACCCCGCCAACCAGCGGTACGAGCGCATGGCCTCTGAGATCGATCGTGCGATCAAGTTCATGGAGGCTGCCGGCGCTGACTTCGACGAGCTCAAGCGCGTCGAGTTCTTCACCGGCCACGAGGGCCTGCTGATGGATTACGAGAGCCCGATGACGCGCATCGACTCGCGCACGGACACGCCGTACAACACTTCGGCTCACTTCCTCTGGATCGGGGAGCGCACGCGCGATCTCGATGGGGCGCACGTCGACTACTTCTCGAAGATCCGCAACCCCATCGGCGTGAAGCTCGGCCCGACCACCACGCCCGAGACGGCGCTCGCGCTCATCGACAAGCTCGATCCGAACCGTGAGCCCGGCCGTCTCACCTTCATCACGCGCATGGGTGCGGGCAAGATCCGCGACGCACTGCCGCCGCTGCTCGAGGCCGTTCGCGAATCCGGAGCGCAGCCGCTCTGGGTCACGGACCCGATGCACGGCAACGGCATCACGACGCCGACCGGATACAAGACGCGTCGCTTCGATGACGTGGTCGACGAGGTGCGCGGCTTCTTCGAGGCCCATCGCGCCGTCGGCACATTCCCCGGCGGCATCCACGTCGAGCTCACCGGTGACGACGTCACCGAGTGCCTCGGCGGTTCTGAGCACATCGACGAGGCCGCCCTGGCGACTCGCTACGAGAGCCTGTGCGACCCGCGCCTGAACCACATGCAGAGCCTCGAACTCGCGTTCCTCGTCGCCGAGGAGCTCGAGAAGCGCTGACGCGTTGTTGAGCCGGTGAGCGGTGCGCTCAGCCGGTGAGCTGGATCGTGAGTTCCACCGCGCTGCCGGCGCGCAGCGACCCGTCGGATCCCGGGTTCTGTGCCGTCACGACTGCCATGTCGGCGAAGCCGGGAAGGTCTCCCCACGCGGCGTACGTCGAGGTGAAGGCGCCTTCAGACGACGCCAGAATGTCCTTCGCCTCCGCGAGTTTCTTGCCTGTGACGTCGGGAACGGCGAACAGCTGCGGTCCGAGCGAGACGACCAGCGTCATCGTGTCGCCGGGTCGCCAGTTCGGAGATCCCTCACGATCCGGGATGCGGATGACCCGCCCCTGCTCGACGTCGTTGCTGTACTCCTCGACGGTCGTCGTCTGGATGTCCTTCTCGCCCAGTGCCGAGGATGCCTCGGAGGCCGTCATCCCGATGACGTCGGGGAGTCCGCCCAGTGACACGATCAGGTGTGCGGTGTCGGCCTCGAACACGTCGCATCCTTCGCCGCAGCCGATGTCGTCGCCGCCGGCACGCGGGGTGATGCTGGCATTGATGACGACGCCTTCGTCTGCTCCCGAGTAGAGCAGGAGATCGTCATCAGCGACGGCGATACCGAGCTCTGCGAGATAGCTGCGTGCCTCGTCTGCGGTCTTGCCGTTCAAAGCATCGACCGCACGTGGAGCCGGGCCTGTCGAGACGAAGACGTTCACCTTTGTGCCGCTGTCGAGGCGCTCGCCCTCCTTCGGGTCGGTGTACAGGGCGATGCCCGGTTCGACGTCGACGGAGCTCTCTTCCGCGCGGACGGGGACGAACCCCTCTTCAGTCAAAGCCGCGGCGGCTTCCTCATAGCTGAGACCGGCCACCGGCGGCACGCCGACGAGCGAGCCGGGACCAGACCCGAACCACCAGCCGACTCCGCCAGCGGCGACTGCGAGCAGAAGCACGAGTGCGAGGAGGAACGCGCCACGGGCCCGTCGCTTGGAAGTGCGTCGTCGCAGCAGCGTGGCATTGTCGAGGGGCTGTTGAGGTGTCACCTGCCCAGCGGAATCCTCGATCACCATCGTCGAGGGGATGACCTTGGTCAGTTCACCGGAGTCGCTCTGCGAACGGATCGGTGTCGTCGTCGTCGCGACAGCGGCGGGGGACACCCCGAGGGATCGCTCGATCTCGCGCAGACGATCGAGCATCTCCTGCGCGTCGTTCGGTCGCTCATCCGGCGACTTCTCTGTCGACCACAGAACCAGCTCGTCGAGCTGCTCGGGCACCCCGGGGTTGCGCGCGCTCGGGCGCGGCACCGACTCGGTCGCGTGCTGGAACGCGATCTGCATGGGCTGCTCGCCCTTGTACGGCTGCTCGCCGACGAGCATCTCGTAGAGCATGATGCCGAGTGCATAGATGTCACTGCGAGCGTCGGCCGTGCCGCGGGTGACGAGTTCTGGAGCGAGATAGGCGATGGTTCCCAGTAGCTGCTGACCCGTGGCGGTGTTCGCCGTGGTGGCGCGGGCAAGGCCGAAATCGCCGATCTTGATGCGGCCGTCCTCGGCGAGCAGCACATTCTCAGGCTTCACGTCGCGGTGCACGATGCCGGCCTTGTGCGCAGCGGCGAGCCCGGCGAGGATCGCGTCCATGATCGTTATCGTCTGCGGGATCGTGAGACGGCGCTGCTCGCGCATCAGCTCACGCAGGGTGATGCCGGGAAGATACTCCATCACCAGATAGGCGAGTTCGCCGTCCTGGCCCTGATCGAAGACGTTGACGACGTGAGGATCGGCGAGGCGAGCAGCCGCACGCGCCTCCTGGATGAATCGGCTCTGGAAGACCGAATCGTCGCTCAGGTGGCCGTGCATCACCTTCAGGGCGATCCTGCGCTCCAGACGAAGATCGGTGGCGACGTACACGGTGGCCATGCCGCCTCGGGCGATCCTGGCGCGCACCCGGTAACGGCCGTCGACAAGCCGCCCGATGAGGGGATCAGCCTGCTGATTGGTCGTCACGTACAGAGTCTATGAAGAAGTGGCTGGCAGACCGCGGAGCGGCTCACCCTTTCGACGACCGGATCGGCTGGGAATCAGCCATACAGGGCGATCCACTTGTAGGCCTGAGCCTCCCACTGGTCGTAGCGATCCGGGTACGCCGAGATCTGCACGGCCTGGGCGGCATCCTTGAAGGCTATGCCGTCCCAGCCGCCGACATCGAGAAGTCCTCGGGTCGTCGTGCCGTTGGGGTCATGCGCGCCACCGTAGAAGACACGGATGCTGCGGTCGCGATCCATGATCTGATCGGCTGTGCCCCAGCCGGTGCTCGGTCGCTGTTGGAACAGACCCAGCGAGTCGCGGTCCCCCCAGTCGAGATTGCGCAGCCACGATTCGACCATGGAAGTCGCCAACGCGATCGCGATGCCTCGATCCGAGACTCCGAGCTCGCGCCCGATCCGGATGATCATGGTGGCGTTCTCGGCCTGTGCCGCGTTGAGAGTCGCCGTTCGGGCCGGTAACGGCGCGGATGTCGCGGGCGCGGCCGGTGCTGCTGTCGCGGGCGCGGATGCTGCCGGTGCTGCTGCCGCGACGATGATGGATTGCCCTGGGTAGATGATGGAAGACGCGCTCAGGCCGTTCGCCGCGTAGATGGCGTCTACAGATGTGCTGTGCTTCTTCGCGATCGCGAAGATGGTGTCGCCGGCGACGACCGTGTGCGCTGTGCCGCTGGCAGCCGGCTTCGCGGGTGCAGGGGACGGCGCCACGGCCGGTGCGGGGGCGGGTGCAGTCGTGCCGGAGATCGCGATGGTCTGCCCGGGGTAGATCACCGAACTGCGGCTCAGCCCGTTGGCGGCGAGGACAGCTTCGACCGTCGTGCCGTGCTTCTGCGCGATCGCGAAGATCGTGTCACCGGCGACCACTGCGTGCGTGCTCTTGGAGGAGGCCGGAGCTGCGGGGGCCGCCGGAGCCGCCGCAGCGGGTGCTGCAGCCGGAGCAGCCACGGCGAGCGTCTGGCCCGGGTGGATCACCGATCGCCAGCTGAGGTCGTTCCACGTTAGGACGTCGACCGTACGCAGGCCGAAGCGCTGCGCGATCGAGAACACGGTGTCGCCCTCCTGGACGGTGTACGTCGTGGGATTCGTCGTGGCCGGCAGCACGCGAGACAGTGCGGTGAGTCGACTCTCGGAGCCGCGCTCCGCCGGTGCTGCGGCGGTGGCCGGTGCGGTGTGGATCGCGCTCGCGAGCACACCGAGGACGGCAGCTGGAACGCCGAGCTGGACGTATCTGGCGCGGGTTCTCATGGTGTTCGGTCTCAAGGTTTCCCCCCTTTGCTGACCCTGAAACGCTGACACGGATGTAAACGGATGTCAATCAAAGTGACTGATGTGACTGAAGTGGAAGAAGTCCTGATGTGCGGTACGGAGCCGAAGGTGAGATAGTCGAAACGTGTCTGAGACTGCCCCCGAACCCACGGCCATCACCTGGCTGACGATGCCCGAGCTCGTAGAGCGCCTTGACGAGCCGCTGGGGCGCGTGCGTCGGATGATCTCAGAGCAGTACCTGGTCGGATCTCGCAGGAACGGAGTCTTCGGCGTCCCCGCGCAGTTCATCGTCGACGGCCATCCGCTGTCTTCGCTGCGTGGCACGATCATCGTCCTCACCGACGCGGGCTTTTCAGACGACGAGGTGATCGACTGGTTGTTCAGTGAAGAGGAAGAGCTCGGTCGTACGCCGATCGCGGCTCTGCTCGACGGACACAAGAGCGCGGTCCGCCGCGTCGCACGAACTCTCGCCTGACCGAACTCACGCGGTGCGCACAGTCGCTGCACGTGCGAGATCTCGCAGCTCGCCGACGGCGGCGTTGTCAAGCGGCGCACCCGAGAGCGCGCGGTCGGCCTCCTGAGCGTAGACGTCGATGAGCTCCTCCACGCGCGCCAATGCGCCGGACTTGGCGATGGTCGCCTGGAGCGCGGAAACCTGGTCCGCAGTGAGCGCCGCATCCCCGAGCAGCTCATCGAGCACTCGACGGGCCGAACCATCCAGATGCTCACGCGTGAACGCGATCAGCACGGTGCGCTTGCCCTCGCGCAGATCGTCTCCCGCCGGCTTTCCGGTGAGCGACTGATCACCGAACACTCCGAGCACGTCGTCGCGCAACTGGAATGCCATGCCGATCGGATGACCGAAACGGCGCAGCGCATCCTGTTGCGATTCGTCGGCCCCCGCGAGCAGCGCGCCCAGCAGCAGTGGCTGCTCGATGCTGTACCGCGCGGACTTCAGCGACACGACGCGCAACGCGCGGTCGGCGTGCTCAGAGAGGGGATTGACGAGCCAGGCCGACTCCTCCGCGATGTCGAGGAACTGACCGGTGGTGACGTCGCGCCGCATACGGGCGTACTCGCGGCGGACCGTAGGGGCCTCCTCGAGGCCTGTCAGAGCCGACTCCAGCAGGTCATCGCTCCACGCCACGAGGAGATCCCCGAGGAGTATCGCGGCAGCTCGCCCGAACGACTCGGCGTCTCCTGACCAGGCGAGCGAGCGGTGCTGATGCTCGAGCGAACGGTGCGCTGCCGGTCGGCCGCGTCTCGTGTCGGAGTTGTCGATCAGATCGTCGTGCACGAGAGCGGCGGACTGGAATATCTCCAGTGCGGCGCAGAGGTCCCACAGTGCGTCCGTCTCGGTGGCTCCGCGCGCGGAAAGACGCGCCACCGAGCCCCAGCCTGCGTGGCAGAACCGTGCTCTCAGACGCTTGCCCCCCTGCAGCGTGGCTGCTGCGGACGCGAAGAACATCTCGGCATCCGGACCGTATTCCTGCGCCTGGGAACCGAGCGCGGAGAGGAACCGATCAAGACGAGCGGAGACGGCGTCCTGGACAGGCGTGGAGGAGGGCACGATAATCAGCTTAGGTTCTCAGCCGATAACTAGCCTCGGCGGTTCTGCGAGCGTAGAATGAAAGACACTGAACCAAGGGGGGCGTCATGCCACTGTCTGAACAGGAGCAGCGTCTGCTCGATGAGATGGAACGCCATCTCTTGCACAACGACGCAGACATTGTAACCGCGCCCTCCGGCGATCGAACGCTCAGCTACCGCAACCTCGTGTACGGCGCCGTACTGCTGCTCGTCGGTGTCGGTGCTCTCGTCGCCGGCGTCGCCCTGGGCGCTCAGCTCGGTCCTGTCGCCAGCATCATCGTGGGAGTGATCGGATTCGCGGCAATGGTCGCGGGCGTCATCCTCGCCGCGACCCCGGTGCGTCGGGTCGGCGGCACTCCTCGTGCTCGAACAAGTGCAACGTCGAAGCCACCGCAGGCCTCGGCATCGTTCATGGATCGTATGAACGACCGTTGGGATCGTCGCCAAGACGGCCGCTGACCCCCTACTTCATCAGCCCGGATGCATTGCGCATCCGGGCTTTTCTGCGTCTGCGGGTGTCTGCGCACCCTGACGACGCGCTGAGGCGCACAGCGATCTCGGCTTTTCCCTCCACCGTCCTCCACTGATCACTCGCGCCGTTTTTCGCCGGAATCACGGGGGAGTCGAGCGTCGCTCGAACGCGATATGCCATGCTGTCCACGTTTGCTCATATGAAAGTGGAGCAAAGTGGAGTAAAGTGGGGCTCACCTCGAGTTGGCCGGACGCAGAGGGGGTGATGGCCGATGTTGTTGGGAACGCATTCACCGAAGCTCGACGACAAAGGCCGAGTCATCCTGCCCGCGAAGTTCCGTGAGGACCTCGGCGGCGGCATCGTCGTCACCCGCGGTCAGGAACGGTGCCTCTACGTGTTCAGCACGGCCGAATTCGAGGCGATGCACGAGCGGATCCGACAGGCGCCGCTCAGCAACAAACAGGCTCGTGACTTCCTGCGCATGTTCCTCTCGGGGGCCAGCGCTGAGATGCCGGACAGCCAGAACCGCATCACCATCCCAGCCCACCTCCGTCAGTACGCGGGGCTCGAGAAGGAGCTCATCGTCACCGGCGTGGGTGCCCACGCCGAGATCTGGGATGCCGCGGCATGGAACGACTACCTCGCCGCCGGTGAGGACAACTACTCAGAACTCGAACAGGAGGTGATTCCGGGACTGTTCTGACCTCGACTGTGATGCCCCGCCGCTCCCGCCCCGACACACTTCCCCGGTGCCGGGTCGAGAAGCGGAGGGGGATCAGAGTCGAAGGTCACCCGAGAAGATCATGAACCTTCGCGACATCCACACCCCGGTCCTCCTCGAGCGATGCATCGAGCTGCTGGCACCTGCCCTGCAGCATGACGGTGCTGTGCTCGTCGATGCGACGCTCGGCATGGGCGGACACTCCGAGGCACTGCTCGAACGATTCGACAACATCCGTTTGATCGGGCTCGACCGAGACACCGATGCCCTGCGCATCGCCGGCCAGCGGCTCGAGCGCTTCGCCGACCGGATCACGCTCGTGCACACCGTGTACGACGAGATCGGGATCCACGCGCACGGCGCGTCAGGCATCCTGATGGATCTCGGCGTCTCCTCTCTGCAGCTGGACGAAGCAGAGCGTGGTTTCGCATATTCCAAGGACGCCCCACTGGACATGCGCATGGATCAGACGAAGGGCACCACCGCCGCCGAGGTCCTGGCGACGTACAGCGAGGGCAACCTCCGCCGCATCTTCGAGCGCTACGGCGAGGAGAAGCTCGCCGCTCGTTACGCCCGCTTCATCGTGCAGGCGCGCGACGAGAAGCCGCTCGTACGCTCGCAGGACCTCGTGGATCTGCTCCAGGCCGCGACGCCGGCCGCCGTGCAGCGTGCTGGTCATCCTGCCAAGCGGGTGTTCCAGGCGCTGCGCATCGAAGTGAACTCCGAACTCAGCGTGCTCGCCGACGCGATCCCTGCCGCAATGGATGCGTTGGCCGTCGGTGGACGGATCGTCGTCATGAGCTACCAGTCGCTCGAGGACCGTCTCGTGAAGCAGGCGTTCGCCGCAGCATCCGCTTCGACGGCACCTGCCGGACTTCCCGTCGAACTGCCGCAGCACGCGCCGCGATTCCGCACCATCACGAAGGGCGCGGAGCTCGCCGGCGACGACGAGAAGGCACGCAATCCTCGTGCCATCCCGGTGCGACTGCGCGCCGCGGAACGAATCAGGGAGGCAGCATGAGCCGTCAGGCCGCGACAGCACTGCTGCCGGAACCGATCACCCCTGCACCCCGCGCACCGCGGCGGCTGAAGCCCGTCAGCGCGCCTGCGCGGCGCGCCAAGCCCAAGCTCGCCTATGCCCTCATCGCACTCGGCGGTGCGGCAGCCATCGGCATCGCGCAGATCGGGCTGTCTTTGGCGATAACGCACGACTCGTTCGTGCTGGCGGATCTCACGTCCCAGCAGCGTGAACTCAATCTGCAGGCGAGTGCACTCGAAGACGAGCTCGCCGGTACGAGTTCGCCCCAGTTGCTCGCGACCAAGGCCTCCGAGCTGGGAATGGTGGTCGCGGGGTCTGCATCGTATCTGCGCCTCAGCGATGCTGCCGTTCTCGGCGCGAACACCGGCGCCGACGGGAGATCCACGATCGATCCGAACGGGACAGGTGCAGTGCACAATGCACTGCTGAACCAGAAGGCGCTTGCGACGGCTGCTGAAGACGAGGCCGAGGCCTCCACAGACGGCACTGCCGATGCCGTCGATCCGAATCTTCCCCCGCCCATCACCGACGGACTCCCGAGCCCGACGACCCGCTGAACACGACTGAGAGAGCGACATGACGACAAGAGCCACTCGCGGCCCACGGCGCCGCACCGTCGTCGCACTCGCGGTCATCCTCGCGGTGCTGTCGGCATTCGTCATCCGCCTCGTCGACATCCAGGTGGTGAGCGCCGACGATCACGTCGAGGACTCGCTGCAGGTCGGACAGCTCGGCGACACCGTGACGCTGTACGGCAGCCGCGGCTCGATCGTCGACACGAACGGCACCACGCTCGCATCCAGCGTCACCGTCTACGACGCTCAGCTGGACCCGAAAGTGATGAAGCAGATCGAGGACAATGCCGAGAACCCGCCGAAGGTGGCGTGGGCTGAGGCAGCAGACCAGATCGCGGCGATCACTGGACAGGACGCCGAGGAGATCCGCACAGGAGTCGCTGAGACGCTCGCGAGCGATCCGAGTTCGCAGTACTACCCGCTCAAGAAGGGGCTCAGCACCGAGAAGTACCTCGAGCTGCGCGATCTCGGGCTCGTCTACCTGCACATGAAGCCTCGCGAGACCCGCGTCTACCCCAACGGCGCCGTCGCCGGCAACCTGATCGGTTACGTCGACAGTGCAGGCGCCGGCCAGTCCGGTGTCGAGCAGTTGGAGAAGCAGTGCCTCTCGCCGACCAGCGGGGAGCGCACGTACCTGCGTGGCAAGGACGGCAATGTCATCCCCGGCAGCGACCGCACCGTCGCGGCGGAGGACGGCGGATCGGTGCAGCTGACGATCGACAGTGACCTGCAGTGGTACTTGACGCAGATGATCTCCGAAGAAGGGCAGAAGATGGGCGCCCAGTCCGGAACCGTGACCGTCGTCGAAGTGAAGACGGGCAAGATCCGGGCCGCAGCTGAATGGCCGTCGCTCGACCCCAATGACCTCAACGCCTCTTCGCCCGATGACTGGGGCACGCGCCTGTTCACCCGCACCTTCGAGCCTGGGTCGACCTTCAAAGCGATCACGGCTTCCGCAGTGCTCGACTCCGGCGCAGCCGATCTGAACACGACAGTGTCCGCGGCCAGCAGGGAGACCTTCCCCAACGGCGCCGTGATCAACGACGCGTTCGTGCACGGTGCAGAGAACTACACACTCGCCGGCGGACTCATCGACTCGTCGAACGTGACGCTGTCGAAGTTCGGCACGATGGTCGATCCGCAGGTGCGCTTCGACTACCTGCAGAAGTTCGGCGTCGGCGAGAAGACGATCGACTTCCCCCGCGAGGAGCCAGGCGAGCTGCACCCCGCCTCGGAGTGGGATGCCCAGTCGCTGTACACCACGACGT
The DNA here is from genome assembly GCF_049896145.1 of Microbacterium sp. TWP3-1-2b2. NCBI lineage: Bacteria > Bacillati > Actinomycetota > Actinomycetes > Micrococcales > Microbacteriaceae > Microbacterium > Microbacterium sp. TWP3-1-2b2. The sequence continues at coordinate 470,723 of NZ_JAFCTS010000001.1, forward strand.
TCGGGCAGCACTTCACCATCACTGCTCCGCAGCTCGCCGGCGCCTACCAGGCGATCGCGAACGGCGGCGAGAAGATCGACCTGTCGCTGATCGAGTCGTGCACCAAGGGCGACGGCGAGGTCGTGAAGGCGGACACACCTGCACACGAGCAGATCATCAAGGAATCGACCGCCGACACGGTGAGCAGGATTCTGGAGAACGTCGCCGTGCAAGGTGGTCTGTCCAAGATGATCGAAGTTCCCGGGTACCGCGTCGCGATCAAGACGGGCACCGGTGAGGTGCCAGATGGCAAGGGCGGGTACAAGCAGGGGGTGTACTTCACGAGCATGGTCGGCTTCGCTCCGGTGGACGACCCGCAGTACGTCGTGGTGGTCACTCTCGACCAGCCGACTAAGGTTGTATCGTCCACCGCCACGGCATCCGCCTTCCAGCAGGCGATGACACAGGTGCTGAAGACCTACCGTGTCTCGCCCTCGACCGTCCCGATGGACGAGCTGCTTCCCAAATTCAAATAGCCGGCACTGAGCCGCGCATGGAGATTTCATGATCGCCCTGACGCTTGCCGAGATCGCCGCAGTTACCGGTGGCGACTTGCGTCTCGTAGACCCCGACACCGCGGAGACCACTGTGTCCGGCGTCGTCGACACCGACTCGAGGAACATGGCCCCCGGCGGCATCTTCATCGCCAAACCCGGAGCGGAGACCGACGGGCACCGCTTCGTCTCGGCGGCGGTGGCGGGTGGAGCGTCATTGGCGATCGTCGAGCACGTCGTCGACGCGCGGGTGTCGCAGGTGGTCGTGAAGAATGCCGTCGCCGCTCTCGCTGATCTCGCCCGAGCCGTCGTCGCGCGGGTGCGCGCAGGCGGCCGACTGCAGATCGTCGGAATCACGGGCTCGAACGGGAAGACGACCACCAAGAACCTCCTCGCCCGCATCCTCGAGGACGAAGGCGAGACGATCGCGCCGATCAACTCTTACAACAACGAGGTGGGCGCGCCCGTCACCATGCTCCGTGTGACGGAGGACACCAGATACCTGGTGAGCGAGTTCGGCGCCGCGGGTCCTGGCAGCATCGCCCATCTCGCAGGTCTGGTCGAACCGGACATCGCCGTCGTCCTGATGGTCGGGATGGCTCACGCCGGCGGCTTCGGCGGTATCGAGGCGACGGCCAAGGCCAAGGCGGAGCTCATCTCTGCCTCTCGCCCGGGCGGGACCGCCGTGCTGAACATCGACGACTCGCGGGTCTCGGCCATGCGCGAGACAGCCGAGACGCGCGGTATGAACGTGATCGGCTTCGGTCAGGACGGCTCCGCCGACGTCCGCGCGAGCGAGGTCCAGGTGGCGGCGGACGGCACCAGGGCCGTCATCACCACGGCAGATGCGAGCCTTCCACTGCATCTGAAGGTGCTCGGCGCCCACCACATCACCAATGCCCTCGCGGCGATCGCTGCCGCTGGTGCTCTCGGCGTGCCACTCGCGGACGCGATCGCGCGTGTCGAGACCGTCCAGGTCGCCGAGCGCTGGCGGATGCAGCCGCTCGGCAACGACCGCGTGCGCATCATCAACGACGCCTACAACGCCAGCCCCGACTCCATGGCCGCCGCTCTGCGGACGCTCGCCCAGATCACCGGCCCCGACGAGCGCACTGTTGCCGTCCTCGGGGCGATGAGCGAACTCGGCGAGAGCGCGGGGGAGGAGCATGACCGCATCGGACTGCTCGCCGTGCGCCTGAACATCCGACGCATCGTCGTCGTCGGACCCGAGGCGCGCCGGTTGTACCTCTCCGTCGTCGGCGAGGGGTCGTGGGACAGTGAGGCCGTCCACCTGCCTGACCAGGACGCCGCATTCGAGTACCTGCGCACCGAGCTCCGTGACGGAGATCGTGTGCTCGTGAAATCATCCAATTCCGTGGGGCTTCGGCATCTCGGCGATCGTCTGGGAGAATTGTTCTCGTGAGATCACTCCTCATGGCGGCTGCGATTTCGCTCGCCTTCACCCTGTTCCTCACCCCCGTCTTCCTCCGGCTGTTCCGCCGGTGGGGCTGGGGGCAGGTGATCCGCACCCCCGAAGACATCGCGAACCCCAGCCACAGCGCCAAGCGGGGAACTCCGACGATGGGTGGCCTCATCTTCATCGTCGGCACCATGGTCGGCTACTTCGTCGGTGTCTACGCCGGCGGCAGCACCCCGGCCCTTTCGGCGATCCTCGTGCTCTGGCTCATGGTCGGTTTCGGTGCCGTCGGCTTCATCGACGACTACATGAAGGTCAAATCCCAGCGCAGTCTTGGTCTCTCCGGATGGCGCAAGGTGATCGGGCAGCTGATCGTGATGATCCCGTTCGGGGTCGTCGCGCTGAACTTCCCGAACCAGTTCGGTCAGAGGCCCGCGAGCGGCTACGTCTCGCTGTTCCGTGACATCACCTGGCTCGATCTGTTCAGCTTCGGCGTCATCATCGGTTGGATCGCGTACCTGATCTGGATCGCCGTGATCGGCATCGCCACGTCCAACAGCGTGAACCTCACCGACGGCCTGGACGGTCTCGCATCCGGCGCGGGCGTGTTCGTCGTCGGGGCCTACAGCCTGATCGCCTTCTGGCAGTTCAAGCAGTCCTGCGCGAGCGCGGGAGTGGACACCGGAGCTCTCGACGCGTGCTACGAGGTGCGAGATCCGTTCAGCCTTGCGATCGTCTCGGCATCATTCGCTGCCGGGCTGATCGGGTTCCTCTGGTGGAACGCGCCGAAGGCCAAGGTCTTCATGGGCGACGTCGGTTCGATGGCGATCGGCGGCGTCATCACGGCGATGGCGATCCTCACCCGCACCGAGCTGCTGCTGTTCGTGATCGCCGGTGTGTTCGTGCTGTCCTCCGGATCGGTCATCGTGCAGCGCCTCTACTTCAAGATCACTCGCGGCAAGCGCCTGTTCCTGATGAGCCCGTTCCATCATCATCTGGAGATGCGCGGCTGGTCGGAGATGACGATCGTCGTGCGCCTGTGGATCATCGCCGGCCTCCTGGCGGTCTCCGCGGTCGGTCTGTTCTATGTCGAATGGCTCACCGGAGTGGACGGATGAGCATCGCTCGCCTGGATGCGCTGACCAGCTGGCACGCGGACTGGAAGGGCCTGCGCGTCGCGGTGCTCGGACTTTCCGTGACGGGTTTCTCCGCGGCGGACACCCTCGCGGAGCTCGGTGCCGATGTGCTCGTGCTGTCGGAATCGGCTGCCGAGGAGTACGAGCGGCTCGTTCCGGTGATCGGCGCCCGCCTCGAACTCGGCGCACTCGAGGTGCCCCAGTCGCTGCGGGACTTCGAGCCGGAGGTCGTCGTCGCTTCCCCCGGCTTCTCACCGTCGCATCCGATCATCCGGTGGGCACAGGATGAAGGCATCGCCCTGTGGGGGGATGTGGAGCTCGCCTGGCGGGTACGCGACAAGGTGGTGCGTGCGGACGGCACCCCGGCCGAATGGGTGCTCATCACTGGCACGAACGGCAAGACCACGACGACCCAGCTCACCGCCACCCTGCTCGCAGAGGGTGGACTGCGCGCTGCACCGTGCGGGAACATCGGCATCCCGGTGCTGGACGCCGTACGCGATCCCGCCGGCTTCGACGTGCTCGTCGTTGAGCTCTCCAGCCATCAGCTCTGGTACATCGGCCAGAGCCGCGGCGTCGGTGAGCTCGTGCCCTATGCGTCCGTGTGCCTGAATCTCGCGGACGACCATCTCGTCTGGCACGGGAGCGCAGACGCCTATCGTGACGCGAAGGCTTTCGTCTACCGGAACACCCGCGTCGCCTGCGTGTACAACAAGGCCGACGAGGCGACGCGCATCATGGTCGAAGAAGCCGAGGTCATCGAAGGTGCTCGGGCGATCGGGTTCGACCTCGGCGTTCCAGGTCCGAGCGATCTCGGCGTGGTCGACGGCATCCTCGCCGACCGTGCGTTCCACGCCGACCGCGCGCGCAGTGCTCTCGAACTCACCACGGTCGCCGATCTCGCCGAAGCGGGGCTTTCGGCACCCCACATCGTGCAGAACATCCTCGCCGCGAGCGCGCTCGCGCGCTCGCTCGGCACGACGCCGGAGGCGATCAGGCGTGCGCTGCAGGCGTTCCGTCTCGACGAGCATCGCATCCAGGTCATCGCCCGCCACGCCGGCATCACCTGGGTCGACGACTCCAAGGCCACCAACCCGCACGCCGCGGCGTCGTCGCTGCGCGCATACCCCGGTGCTGTCTGGATCGTCGGGGGCGACCTCAAGGGTGTGGATCTCTCGGCCCTCGTCGCCGACGCCGGAAGAACCGCCGGCGCGGCGCTCGTGATCGGCGTCGAACGCGGCGAGGTGGTCGCGGCATTCGAGCGACACGCGCCCGCAGTGCCGGTGATCGAGGTGGTCACTGACGAGACTGAAGATGTCATGACCCGCGTGGTGGAACTTGCCGCAGGGATCGCCGATGACGGGGGAACGGTTCTATTGGCTCCCGCCGCGGCATCCTTCGACCAGTTCACCAGCTACGCGGATCGTGGCCACCGCTTCGCCGACGCGGTGCGCACATGGATCGATCGGGGGAGCGCCGATGACGCAGGTAGCCCGCCCACCGCGCACTGACCAAGGGCAGCGACGAGGCCTCGCCGCACGCGTCTCGCTCGGACGCATCTTCACGCCGCCGTCGAACGAGTTCGTCCTCATCGCGTCCACGGCGCTTCTGCTGACCGTCTTCGGGATCATCATGGTGATCTCCGCCACCAGCGCCACAGAGGCCGGCGTGATGGACACGGCCATCAAGCAGGCCATGTTCGCCGCAGTCGGCATTCCGATGATGTTCCTGGTCAGTCGCCTGCCGGTCGCCTTCCTCAAGAAGATGGCGTGGCCTGCGCTCATCCTCGCAACGATGCTCCAGCTTCTCGTCTTCATCCCCGGCATCGGCGTCGAGAACGACGGCAACCGCAACTGGATCAACGTCCTGGGCTTCTCCCTGCAGCCATCGGAATTCCTCAAGCTCGCGATCGCGCTGTGGGTCGCCTACGTGCTTCTGCGCAAACGCGTGCTGCTGGGTATCTGGCACCACGTGTTCATCCCCGTCATCCCCGTCTCTCTGCTGGCGATCGGCACGGTCATGGCGGGGCACGACCTCGGTACCGTCATGGTGCTCGTGCTGATCCTTCTCGGCTGCCTGTTCTTCGCGGGCGTCAAGCTGCGCCTCTTCATCCTCCCCGTGCTGCTCGGCATCATCGGGGTCATCGCACTGGCGGTCGTGAGCCCTGACCGGATGCGACGCATCTCGGCGGTGTGCACCGACATGACCAACTACGAGAACGACTGCTATCAGTCGATCCATGCCGTGTGGGGCATGGCGAACGGCGGGATCTTCGGTCTCGGCCTCGGCAACTCCCAGGAGAAGTACGGCTGGCTTCCGGCTGCGGCGAACGACTTCATCTTCGCCATCGTGGGCGAAGAACTCGGCCTCATCGGCTGTCTCGTGGTTCTCGCGCTCTTCACGTTCTTCGCCGTCGGTGCGTTCCACATCATGCGCAAGACGACAGACCCGTTCATCCGCGTCGCAGCCGGCGGCATCACCGTGTGGATCCTCGGCCAGGCGCTCATCAACATCGGCGTCGTGATCGGCATCTTCCCCGTGCTCGGCGTGCCGCTGCCGTTCATGTCGCAGGGCGGTACTGCTCTGCTCGCCGTGCTCCTTGCCTGCGGCGTGCTGCTCGCCTTCGCTCGCACGATCCCCGCATCCCCGCGGGGTAAAGTCACCAGGTGACCACGTACCTCCTCGCCGGCGGTGGCACCGCCGGCCATGTAAATCCGTTGCTCGCCGTCGCCGATTCGCTGCGTGAGCGCGACCCTGCGTCGAGCGTCCTCGTGCTCGGCACGAAGGAAGGGCTGGAAGCCCGACTCGTTCCGGAGCGCGGCTACGAGCTGCTGATCGTCGACAAGGTCCCCTTCCCACGCCGGCCGAACACGCAGGCGGCCGCGTTCCCCGGGCGCTTCAGGAAGGCGATCGCGCAGGTGCGCTCGCACATTCGCGAACACCGCGTCGACGTGGTCGTCGGGTTCGGCGGCTACGCGTCGGCACCTGCCTATCTGGCCGCACGTCGCGAGAAGGTGCCGTTCGTCGTGCACGAGGCCAACGCGAAGCCGGGGCTGGCGAACGTGCTGGGCGCTCGGCGTGCAGCGGGAGTCGGCGTCGCGTTCGAAGGCACCCCGCTCAAGGGCGGCGAAGTGGTCGGGATGCCGTTGCGCCACGAGATCGTGGATCTGGACCGTTCAGCCACACGGTCGGAAGCTGCAGTGCAATTCGGGCTGGATGCTGCGCGGCCAGTGCTGCTCGTCTTCGGGGGCTCGCTCGGTGCGCAGCGACTGAACGAGGCGTTCGCGGATTCCTGGGGTGACGTGCTCGCGGCGGGGTGGCAATTGCTGCACGTGACGGGAGAGCGCAGCGAGCTCGAGGACCCTGAGGTTCCCGGATACGCGGTGCGTCGCTACGTCGACCGGATGGATCTGGCATTCGCGCTTGCCGACCTGATCGTCTCCCGCGCGGGCTCCGCGACGGTGAGCGAGGTCAGCGCACTCGGTATCCCCGCCGTGTACGTGCCGTATGCGGTCGGGAACGGAGAGCAGCGGTTGAATGCCGCCTCTGCGGTCGCCGCAGGGGCGGCGATCCTGCTGCAGGACGGCACCTTCACCGGTGAGGTCGTCCGCGAGGAGATCATCCCGCTGCTGACCGACACCGATCGCCGCGCCCGGATGGCGTCTGCCGCAGAGCATGTCGGCACCCGCACCGGCACGGAGAACGTGATCGCGATGATCGACCGAGCGCTCGGCAGCGCGAATTAGGATGGACAGGACATGATCAGACCTGACCTCTCGCTCCCGATCCCGGACACCATCACCGCCGCCCACTTCATCGGGATCGGCGGATCCGGGATGAGCGGCCTCGCGAAGATGTTCCTTGATGCCGGCATCCGCGTGTCCGGATCCGATCGCGCCGACAGCGATGCGCTGCGGTCGCTGGCAGCGGCCGGAGCCACCGTGCACGTCGGCCACGACGCGGACCATCTCGGCGATGCCGACACCGTTGTCCACACCGGAGCCATCTGGCCCGAGAACCCTGAGTTCGTCACCGCCAAGGTACGCGGTCTGCATGTCATCCACCGCTCGCAGGCGCTGCACTGGCTCATCGGCGGACGTCGTCTGATCTCGGTGGCAGGCGCGCACGGCAAGACGACGTCGACCGGGATGATCGTGACAGCGCTGAAGTCGCTCGGCACTGACCCGAACTACGTCAACGGCGGAGTGATCGAGCAGCTGGGCACATCCAGTGCGTCCGGAGCCGACGACCTCTTCGTCGTCGAGGCCGATGAATCCGACGGCACGTTCCTGCTCTACGACACGGCGATCGCCCTGATCACGAATGTCGACCCGGACCACCTCGACCATTACGGATCGGATGACGCGTTCCACCAGGCGTTCATCCGGTTCGCGGACGCGGCGAGCGAAGCAGTGGTGATCTCCAGCGATGACGCCGGTGCGCTCAGGGTGAAAGCAGGCCTCTCACATCAGAACGTGATCAGCTTCGGCGTCGCCGCAGACGCCGACGTCCGCCTGACCGACATCTCGACCGCAGGCCCGGTGGCAGCGACCATCACACACGGGGAGCGCAGCGAGCGACTGCAACTCGTCGTGCCAGGAGCGCACAACGCGATCAACGCCGCTGGGGCCGTCGCCGTACTTCTGACCCTCGGTCATGAGCTCACAGATGCGGTGCGTGCTGTCGAGGGATTCGCCGGTACCGTGCGCAGGTTCGAGCTGCACGGTGTGGAGCGGGGTGTCAGCGTGTTCGATGACTACGCGCATCACCCGACCGAGGTGAAGGCCGCCCTGGTGGCGGCTCGCAGTGTCGTCGGCGACGGCCGGATCATCGCGATCCAGCAGCCGCACACTTACTCGCGCACTCAGCACATGTATCGCGAGTTCGCCGATGTGCTCGAGACCTACGCCGATCACACCGTCATGCTCGATGTCTACGGAGCCCGTGAAGACCCGGTACCAGGGGTCACCGGGGCGCTCGTCAGCGACGCATTCAGCGACCAGGAGCACGTGCACTACGTCGTCGACTGGCAGGCGGCTGCCGACTACACGGCGACGGTCGCACGTGAAGGCGACTACGTCATCACGCTCGGATGCGGCAACGTGCACCTGATCATCCCTCAGGTGCTCGAATCACTGCGGCGGACGACCGGAGTCTGACCGATGCGTCGCCCGGCACCGCTTCCGACTCCGCCGGAGCAGGAGACGAAGCCCACCCCTGCTCGTTCGCCGCGCCATGCGCGCGACGAACGAGCGGATCGGGACACGTCCGCGCCGCAAGGGGACGGACAGGTCGCTCCGATCAAGAGCATCGAGGACGTCGGTGCGGACGCCGACGACCAGGAACCCGAATCGCTGGAAGGCCTCACAGCAGGCGACGTCTGGCGTGCCGCGCGCGCGCGCCGCAAGGCCCTGCGCGCGGAGATCCGTCGCTTCACACAGCGCTCGCGGCGTCGGCGACTGATCTGGCTCGGTGCGATCGGCGCCGTGGTCCTGCTGATCGGGGGCAGCGTCGCGGCCGCGTACAGCCCGCTGTTCGCCGTCGAGAAGATCACCGTGGCCGGCGCATCGGCTCTTGATGCAGCATCCGTGGAGGCTGCTCTGAGTGACCAGCTCGGCACGCCGTTGGCGCTCGTGAGCGAGAGCGAGGTGAAAGCTGCGCTCATCGCCTTCCCACTGATCGAGACCTACGCACTCGAGGCCAAGCCGCCGCACGACCTCGTCGTTCGGATCGTCGAACGCACACCGATCGGCGTGATCGAATCCGGCGCCGGCTTCACTCTGGTCGATGCGGCAGGTGTCGCGCTGTCGACCACAGAGGCACGCCCGGAAGGACAGCCGGTGATCGCTGTCGACGGCGGCATCGAGTCCGACGCGTTCGAATCGGTCGGACTCGTCGTTCGTTCGCTCCCCGCAGACGTCCGAGCCACCGTCACCGACGTCTCCGCCTCCACACTGGACGACGTCACGCTGAAACTCTCGAGCGGGCTCACCGTGGTGTGGGGGAGTGCGGACGAGTCGGCGTACAAGGCCAGGGTGTTGGCGACGACGATGCAGGCGAACCCGGCTGCGCGAGAGATAGACGTCTCCTCTCCCGACGTCATCGTGGCCGGCTGACCCGAGGCCCACGAGCGGCGCGGTCGTGCTGCAGGTGTTCTTGCACGTCAAAGCGGCGACACGCCCGTGTCTTTGCGCTCACGAGGGCCTGTGGCGCATACCTTCGATCAAGAGAACGCAATACCGGGAAATACTTTACACCTCTAGTTGAGGTTTAAGGTTCACATTCGTTTCCAGGCTCGACACATCGGAGGCCGGCCATGAGCCAGAACCAGAACTACCTCGCCGTGATCAAGGTCGTCGGCGTCGGCGGTGGCGGCGTCAACGCCGTGAACCGCATGATCGATCTCGGCCTGCGCGGGGTCGAGTTCATCGCCGTCAACACCGACGCGCAGGCGCTGCTCATGAGCGACGCCGACGTCAAGCTCGATGTGGGCCGTGAGCTCACCCGGGGTCTCGGCGCGGGTGCCGACCCCGAGGTCGGACGTCGTGCTGCCGAGGACCACGCGGAGGAGATCGAGCAGGCCCTCACCGGTGCCGACATGGTCTTCGTCACCGCGGGTGAGGGAGGCGGAACGGGTACCGGTGGTGCTCCGGTCGTCGCCCGCATCGCCAAGTCGATCGGTGCGCTCACCATCGGCGTCGTCACCAAGCCGTTCTCATTCGAAGGTCGTCGCCGTCAGAGCCAGGCAGAGGCCGGCGTCTCCAAGCTGAAGGAAGAGGTCGACACCCTCATCGTCGTGCCTAACGACCGGCTGCTGGAGATCAGCGACCGCGGCATCTCGATGATCGAGGCGTTCGCCACTGCCGACCAGGTGCTCCTCGCCGGTGTGCAGGGCATCACCGACCTCATCACCACACCGGGTCTCATCAACCTCGACTTCGCTGACGTCAAGTCGGTCATGCAGGGCGCCGGATCCGCACTGATGGGCATCGGCTCCGCTCGTGGCGCGGATCGCGCGATCAAGGCCGCAGAGCTCGCTGTCGAATCTCCGTTGCTCGAGGCTTCGATCGAAGGCGCGCACGGCGTGCTGCTCTCGATCCAGGGCGGTTCGAACCTCGGCATCTTCGAGATCCACGACGCTGCAGATCTCGTCAAGGAGGCCGCGCACCCGGAGGCGAACATCATCTTCGGTACGGTCATCGACGACACCCTCGGCGACGAGGTGCGAGTCACGGTGATCGCGGCAGGCTTCGACGGCGGAGAGCCTTCGCTGCGGCTCGACCCGATGGTCGTCTCGCGCCCGGCGGCCGACACTCTGCCCGAGGTCTCCCTCTCGGATTCCGCCGAGGCTCCTGCTGCCGAGCAGAAGCAGAGCGAGGCCCCCCAGCAGCCCGCACCGCGTATCGCGGCGACGAGCCTGGAGCCGGCCTTCGCCGACGACGACATCGACATCCCCGAGTTCCTGAAGTAGGGGCGACTTGTCCGACCTTGCTGCGCGGCTGTCTGCGATCGATTCGCAGATCGCGGACGCCGCGCGCATCGCAGGGCGGGATGCCGCGGACATCACCCGCATAGTGGTGACCAAGTTCCATCCGGCGTCCCTCGTGCGCGAACTTCATGCGCTCGGCGTGCGTGATGTCGGTGAGAACCGTCAGCAGGAGCTCGAAGCCAAGAGAGGCGAGCTCGACTCGCCCGAGGGCGAGCGGGAGCTCGACGGACTGCGTTGGCACTTCATCGGTCAGGCGCAGACGAACAAGGCCGCCTCGATCCGAAGGAGCGCGGACGCGGTGCACTCGGTCGACCGCATCAAGCTCGCCGATGCACTGCACAGAGCGGCGGGCAACACCGACGAAGTCGAGCCGAGCGTCCTCGATGTGCTCGTGCAGGTCAATCTCACAGACGACGACGGTCGAGGCGGTGTCGCCCCTGAGGGTGCGCTGCACCTGGCGGAGCACATCCTCGCACTGCCGTCGCTGCGGCTGCGCGGAGTCATGGGTGTCGCACCGCTCGACGAGGCACCGGCATCCGCTTTCGCCCGCCTGCGCGGCATCGCAGACACGATCACGGCGCTCGACCCGAGCGCCACCTGGATCTCCGCCGGCATGACCGGCGACTTCGTCGAGGCGATCGCCGCAGGTGCGACACACCTGCGGATCGGCTCGGCAATCACAGGACCACGACCTGACCGGGGTTAACCTCGAATCAGATCAGCCCACGTCGAACACGGAGGACACGATGGGAAACCCGCTCAAGAAGACCATGGTGTACCTGGGACTCGCCGATGAGGAAGAGGCCTACGAAGAGCAGCTGGCTCCGGCCCCTGCTCGGGCTCACCGTGAGCGTGACCGCGATCGCGAACACGAGGAGGCCGCGCCTGCCCCGGTGACGCCACTGCGTCGCCCCGTGGCTGTGCGTCAGCCCTCGGCCGGCACCGTCAACGAGATCCTCACGGTGCACCCCAAGCAATACCGCGACGCGCAGCTGATCGCCGAGAGCTTCCGCGAGGGCGTTCCTGTCATCATCAACCTGTCGCAGATGAGCGACGCCGACGCGCGTCGCCTGATCGACTTCGCCAGCGGGCTCTCCCTCGGCCTGTACGGCCGCATCGAGCGCGTCACCAGCAAGGTGTTCCTGCTTTCGCCGGAGAACATCGCGGTGTCGGGTCATGGCGGCATCGCGAGCGCAGACCCGGAGTCTGCGGGCTTCGATCAGTCATAAGCCGTGACCGCACTGGTCTCGGTGATCGCATCGATCATTCATCTGGTCCTGTTGATCTACATCTTCGTGCTCTTCGCGCGGCTGATACTCGACTACATTCCGCTGTTCAATCGTGAGTGGCGACCCAAGGGTGGCGGTCTCATCGCCGCAGAACTCGTGTACACGGTGACCGACCCTCCGATCCGGCTGTTCCGGCGCTTCATCCCTCCACTGCGCATCGGCACGCTCTCACTGGATTTCGGCTTCACCTTCACCATGCTGGCCGTGCTGATCCTGATGTCGATAGCGCGCGCGTTCATCTCCGTGTGACCGGGCGGCGCTGCCGCTGACGTCTCACATCGCGTCACTTGCGAGCGGGGACTATGCTTGCTCGGAGGTGCGCGCCCCGGGTACGCGCCGGATCAATACCGAGCCACACTTCAGTCACTGGCAACAGAACTCATCGAAAGAGGAGCCGAGAACAATGGCACTGACCCCGGATGACGTCGTCACCAAGCAGTTCCAGCACGTCCGTTTCAAGGACGGCTTCGACCCGGACGAGGTCGATGACTTCCTCGACGAGATCGTCGTCGAGTGGCGCAAGGCCCTCGAGGAGAACGCCGAGCTGAAGACGAAGCTCGCCGCATACGAGTCCGGAGAGACTCCGGCTGCTCCGGCCGCCGAAGCGCCGGCCGTCGTCGACGAGGTCCCTGCTCCCGTCGTCGCAGCGGCTCCCGCTCCTGTCAGCGAAGCCTCGGCCGGTGGACCCACGACCGCGACCGCCGGCATCATCGAGCTCGCGCAGCGTCTGCACGACGAGCACGTCGCCGAGGGTGAGGCCAAGAAGAGCCAGCTCATCTCGGAGGCGCAGGCCGAGGTCGACCGCATCCGTGCCGACGCTCAGGCGAAGGAGCGCGAGGAGTCCGCTCGCCTCGAGCGCGAGCGCAACACGCTCGAAGCGCGCATCACCGAGCTGCGCAACTTCGAACGCGACTACCGCACCCAGCTTCGCGGCTACATCGAGGGCCAGCTCCGCGATCTCGACGAGAAGTCGGCATCGACGGACTCGACCCCGGTCTCGGCCATCGGGCTCTAGGTCGTCCCTTTGCCAGGACGTCGTCCACTCAGTCGGTCGGCGGCCGGTGTCATCGTCGCGGTTCTCGCGGCGCTGGTGCTGGCCGCCGATCAGTTTGTGAAGCACCTCACCATCGAGAATCTGCCTCTGCATGAGGTGGTGCCGGTACTGGGTGAGTTCCTTCAGCTGTACTACATCCGCAACTCTGGTGCGGCATTCTCGCTCGGCAGCGAGGTGACGTGGATCTTCACGATCGCGCTCACCGTCGTCGCCGGCATCATCATCTGGAAGTCGTTCGGTCTGCGCTCTCGGCTGTGGGCGGTCGTGCTGGGACTGCTGCTCGGCGGCGTACTCGGCAACCTCACCGATCGGCTGCTGCGCGAGCCCGGCTTCGCGGTCGGCCATGTCGTGGACATGATCTCGATGCCGTGGATGATGCCCGCGATCTTCAATGTCGCCGACATCTTCATCGTGTGCGGCATGATCGCCGTCGCGCTGCTCGTCGTGCTCGGACTGCGCTTCGACGGCACGCGCGAGCGGGACGACGTCGCGCCGGGGGCAGAGGTCGATCCCGACGAATCCGCCGACAGGAATACCGACACCACCGCTGATGCGGAGGTCCCCGCGGCCGAGAAGGCTCAGACTCCGATCGACGCTGAACCCGAACAGGCCAACTGAGGATGGAATCCCGGTCGCTGCCGGTTCCGGACGGCCTCGAGGGCGCACGCGTCGACGCGGCGCTCGCGAAGATGCTCGGCTTCTCGCGCACGTTCGCCGCAGAGGTCGCGGAAGCCGGAGGCGTGAGCCTGGACGGCGTGACGCTGGGCAAGTCCGATCGGCTGCACGCCGGCGGCTGGTTGAGCGTGGACTGGCAACCGAAGGAAGAGCCGAAGATCGTACCGGTCGTCGTGCCGGACCTCGGCATCATCTATGACGATGACGACATCGTCGTGGTGGACAAGCCGTCCGGCGTGGCCGCCCACCCGTCGCAGGGATGGGACGGCCCGACCGTGCTCGGGGCGCTGGCGGGTGCAGGATTCCGAATCGCCACCAGTGGTGCGGCCGAGCGGGCCGGCATAGTTCATCGGCTGGACGTCGGAACGAGCGGTCTCATGGTGGTCGCGAAGTCCGAATCCGCCTACACGGCGTTGAAGCACGCCTTCAAGGAGAGAACCGTCGAGAAGGTCTACCACGCGGTCGTGCAAGGACATCCTGACCCGCTCGCCGGCACCATCGACGCGCCGATCGGACGGCATCCGAACCACTCGTGGAAGTTCGCCGTCACCCCCTCGGGCAAGGACTCGATCACACACTATGAAACGCTCGAGGCGTTTCCAGGGGCCTCGCTGCTCGAGATCCACCTCGAGACCGGGCGCACGCATCAGATTCGCGTGCACATGGCCGCTCACCGGCATCCGTGCGTCGGCGACCCGCTCTACGGCGCCGACCCGAGGATGTCGGCCAGGCTAGGACTCACTCGTCAATGGCTGCACGCCCATCGGCTCGGATTCACCCATCCGGCGACGGGGGAATGGGTGCAGTTCGAATCGCCGTATCCTGCCGATTTCGTGCGCGCATTGGAGATTCTGCGCGGGGAGTGAAGGCGGATCGTCCGTGGCATCCGACACACTGAGAACATGACGATCGACGTGCGCCCGGCGACCGTGTTCGACGATGTCGCAACGCTCGTCGGCCCGAAGAAGGCGACATCGAACGTGTGCTTCTGCCTGAGCTATCGGCTGGGGAACAAAGAGAACGTGGCGCTGCGCGGAGAGGCGCGTGCTGAGCGCGTGCGCGAGCTGTGCGACCACGACCCGCCCCCGGGGGTGATCGCCTACCTCGATGACGAGCCCGTCGGATGGGCGGCGCTGCATCCGCGTCGAGACACGAGTTTCGCCCGCAACCGATTGATCCCGCACGTCGACGAGCTCGATGTCTGGTCGTTGTGGTGCTTCCGCGTGAGGCCGGGACATCGCAAGCAGGGCGTCATGCATTCGCTGATCGACGGAGCCGTCGCGTACGCGCGCGAACGAGGAGCGCCGGCGATCGAGGGGTACCCCGTCGACAATCGGGGGGAGAAGGTCGATCTCACCATGGCGTACGTCGGCACGAAGGCGATGTTCGAGAAGGCGGGTTTCGAGCAGGCCGCCCTGACGAGTTCTGTACTGAACGGATTCCCACGGGTGCTGATGCGGCTCGACCTGCGAAAGAATCCGTGAACTGTTTTCGCGCGGCAGAGCAATACACAGTGTGAGACAGCGAGATCATCGCGCGATCGGTCGACGATCCAGGAGCCTTCTCCGGGATCTTCGAGCGGCACGTCCGTCCTGTCGGCGGATACATCCGGCGGCGAGTAGGGGTGGATGCCGTCGACGATGTCCTCAGCGAGACATTTCTCGTGGCGTTCCGCCGCCGTTCGTCCTTCGACGGCGCATGGGAATCGGCGCTGCCCTGGTTGCTCGGAATCGCCACGCGTGTGATCAAGAGCCAGCATGCGGCGGAAGCGCGCCAATGGCGGGCATTCGAGTCCTCGGCATCCGCCAACGCGGTCATCGAAGAACTGCCGCATTCGTTTTCAGAATCACGACTTGATGCCGACGCCGCACTGCGTGCGCTGGCACCGAGGATCGCGGGACTGAACAGGAAGGACAGGGACACCCTGCTGCTGTACGCCTGGGGAGACCTGACGTACGAGCAGGTCGCCGTGGCTCTCGATGTTCCGGTGGGCACGGTGCGTTCTCGTCTGAATCGCGTTCGTCGCAAGCTCGCGCCGCCAGGATCGCATGGCGCGACCCGGCTGACACCCATAGTCACGATGATGGCGAAGGAGGAGAGCGATGTCTCTTATGGAACGAGTGCGTGAGATCGGGGCGGATGAGGCCGACACAGCTGACGAGAGCGTTCGGCTGGCGCGGAACGCACTTTCGCGCGAGATCGCGCGAAGCGGGCAGCCGGAGAGGTTGCGCCGCACGCGTCGCCGCTGGGCGGGGATCGGCATCGGAGGATTAGTGGCCGGCGCCGCGGCGACGGCGATCGTCATCGGCTCCGTGTTGGCACCCGTCGATGCGCCGACCGCATCGGCAGCGGACGCGCTGAATGCGGCGGCGAACGCGACGCTCGCGGCAGTCGCGCTGGACCCGGGACCAGGGCAGTACATCAGGATTCAGGAGGTCTCGACGCAGGAGCTCGGCTGGACACCGGATCCGAGCCTTCCCGAGGGAGGGTACCTCGACGGTCGCGGCTCGGCCACGCAGGCGTCTGTGCGCCAGTCGCGGTCACTGTACGTGCCGGCCGACCGATCACAGGACTGGGTGGAGGACTACGACGAGTCCACCGAAGTGCTGGAGGTGTCCGGACCTGATGCTGCTGCTGCACGCGCGGTGCTCGAATCCGAAGGCGCCGGTCCGAGAATGGGCGTGCAGGTGTATCCCGGTGGCATGTACACCCAAACAGGTGCCGGTGCTGAAGGCGTCGACCCGGAGGACGTGCTCACGTTCTCGCGCAACGCGCTCGCCTGCTACTACGACGAGATGCCGCGTGATCCTGAGGAGTTGGTCGCATGGCTCGACGATTCCTCGTACGAATATCTTTCGGATTGTCCTCCGCCGCAACTCGGGGAACCCATCGATTTCAACCTCGCCCCGGCGGACCTGCGCGCCGCTATGTTCCAGGCGCTCGCGCTCGTCCCCGGGGCGCACGTCGAACGTGTCGAGGGCGATATCACCACGATCGCCTTCCCGGAGGACGGTGAGAGCGATTGGATGCAGACCGTCGACGTGGACACGTCGCAGGGGCTGATCGTCGGTCGAGGGAATCTTGACGGCGGCAGTTGGTCGAGTCGCGTGCACATCACCGTGATCGATCAGATCCCCGCGTCCGTGAACGCGCCGCAGCCGTAGCATCCGATATGGGTTCCGCGGGTGCTCAGTGCGACCTCGGGCCCCATACCAAAATGCCGACGTCTGCGCCCCGACGTAGACTCGAGCACGTGGCATCCGACTCCTTCGTACACCTGCACGTGCACAGCGAGTACTCGATGCTGGATGGTGCTGCCAAGATCAACTCGATGACGCAGGCGGCCGCCGATTACGGCATGCCGGCCATCGCTGTCACGGATCACGGCAACACCTTCGCGGCCTTCGAGTTCTACAACGCGGCGAACAATGCCGGCGTGAAACCGATCATCGGCCTCGAGGCCTACGTCACCCCCGGAACGCACCGCAGCGACAAGACGCGTGTGGCCTGGGGGTCGCCGGATCAGAAGCGCGACGACGTCTCCGGTTCCGGTGCCTACACCCACATGACCATGTGGAGCCAGAGCACCGAGGGCATGCACAACCTCTTCCGGCTGAGCTCGCTGTCCAGCCTCGAGGGCCAGTACTTCAAGCCCCGTATGGACCGCGAGCTGCTCCAGACGTACGGCAAGGGACTCATCGCCACCACCGGCTGCCCGTCCGGCGAGATCCAGACCCGCCTGCGCCTCGGACAGTACGACGCAGCGCGTGCCGCCGCGGCTGAGTTCCAGGACATCTTCGGCAAAGAGAACTACTTCGCCGAGATCATGGATCACGGACTCTCGATCGAACGTCGGATCATGACCGACCTCCTGCGTCTGGCCAAGGATCTCGGCATCCCGCTCGTCGGCACGAACGACTCGCACTACACGCATCAGCATGAGGCCGACGCGCACGCGGCTCTGCTGTGCGTGCAATCAGGCTCGACGATGGACGACCCGAACCGCTTCAAGTTCGACGGCGACGGCTACTACATCAAGACGGCGCAGGAGATGCGCCAGCTCTTCCGCGACAACCCGGAGGCGTGCGACAACACGCTGCTGATCGCCGAACGCTGCCAGGTCGATTTCAACACCTCGGCCAACTACATGCCGCGCTTCCCTGTGCCCGACGGCGAGACCGAGGACAGCTGGCTCATCAAAGAGGTCGAGGCCGGGCTGCACTACCGCTACCCGTCCGGCATTCCCGACAAGGTGCGCAAGCGCGCCGAATACGAGACCGGCGTCATCCTCCAGATGGGGTTCCCCGGCTACTTCCTCGTGGTCGCCGACTTCATCAACTGGGCCAAGGACAACGGCATCCGCGTCGGTCCCGGCCGTGGTTCCGGTGCCGGTTCCATGGTCGCCTACGCGATGAAGATCACCGACCTCGACCCGATCGAGCACGGCCTCATCTTCGAGCGCTTCCTCAACCCTGATCGTGTCTCGATGCCCGACTTCGACGTCGACTTCGATGATCGTCGCCGCGGCGAAGTGATCGACTACGTCACCGAGAAGTACGGCTCTGAGCGCGTCGCGCAGATCGTCACGTACGGCACGATCAAGTCCAAGCAGGCGCTGAAGGATGCCGGACGAGTGCTCGGCTTCCCGTTCAGCATGGGCGAGCGTCTGACCAAGGCCATGCCACCGCCCGTGATGGGCAAGGACATGCCGCTGGACGGCATGTTCGACTCGAAGCATCCGCGGTTCAAAGAAGCCAGCGAATTCCGCACACTCATCGAGACCGATCCAGAGGCCAAGACGGTCTTCGACCGTGCCGTCGGGCTGGAGGGTCTGAAGCGGCAGTGGGGTGTGCACGCCGCTGGCGTGATCATGTCGAGTGAACCTCTGCTCGACATCATCCCGATCATGCGCCGCGAGCAGGACGGCCAGATCGTCACGCAGTTCGACTACCCGTCGTGCGAGAGCCTCGGCCTGATCAAGATGGACTTCCTGGGGCTGCGCAACCTCACGATCATCTCGGACGCGCTCGACAACATCCGCACCAACAGGGGCGAGGAGCTCGATCTCGAGCATCTCGAGCTCGATGACCAGGGCGCCTACGATCTGCTCGGCAAGGGCGACTCGCTCGGCGTGTTCCAGCTCGACGGCGGACCGATGCGTTCACTGATGCGTCTGATGAAGCCCGACAACTTCGGTGACATCTCGGCGCTGATCGCGTTGTACCGGCCTGGCCCCATGGGCGCGAACTCGCACACGAACTATGCGCTGCGCAAGAACGGGTTGCAGCCGATCACCCCGATCCATCCGGAGTTCACCGAATCGCTCGCCGAGATCCTGGACGAGTCCTACGGCCTCATCATCTACCAGGAGCAGGTGATGGCGATCGCGCAGAAGGTCGCCGGGTTCTCCCTCGGCCAGGCCGATATCCTCCGCCGCGCGATGGGCAAGAAGAAGAAGTCGGAACTGGACAAGCAGTTCGCGGGCTTCCAAGCGGGAATGCACGCCAACGGGTACTCCGACGGTGCGGTGAACGCGATCTGGGAGATCCTGCTGCCGTTCTCCGACTACGCGTTCAACAAGGCACACTCCGCCGCGTACGGCGTGGTCTCGTACTGGACCGCATACCTCAAAGCTCACTATCCCGCCGAGTACATGGCCGCACTGCTCACCAGCGTCGGCGACTCCAAGGACAAGATGGCGATCTACCTGAATGAGTGCCGCCGTATGGGCATCCAGGTGCTGCCGCCGGATGTGCGGGAGTCGATCAACTTCTTCGCGGCAGTCGGTGACGACATCCGCTTCGGCCTCGGCGCGGTCCGCAACGTGGGCAGCAACGTCGTCGACGGCATCGTCCAGGCCCGAGAGAAGGAGAGCTTCGACTCCTTCCATGACTTCCTCAAGAAGGTGCCGCTGCACGTCTCGAACAAGCGGACAGTCGAATCTCTGATCAAGGCTGGCGCGTTCGACTCGATCGGCGACACTCGCCGCGCACTCATGGAGATCCATGAGGATGCTGTGGAGGCGGCCGTCGGTCAGAAGCGGAACGAGGCGCAGGGTGCCATCGGATTCGACTTCGACAGCCTGTACGACGCGGTGGAGGAAGCCGTGCCTGCGAAGGTTCCTGATCGGCCCGAGTGGGTGAAGAAGGACAAGCTCGCCTTCGAACGCGAGATGCTCGGCCTCTACGTCTCCGACCATCCGCTCGCCGGGCTCGAGGTGCCGCTCGCCAAGCACGCGTCGATCTCGATCAGTAACCTGCTCGCCTCGGAGGACCTGCAAGACGGTGACCAGGTCACTGTGGCCGGTCTCGTAACGAGCGTGCAGCATCGCGTGGCGAAGGCCAGCGGTAATCCGTACGGCATGATCACCGTCGAGGACTTCAACGGTGAGGTCACCGTGATGTTCATGGGCAAGACCTACACCGAGTTCCAGCACACGCTGCAGCAGGATGCGATCCTGGCAGTGCGCGGTCGGGTGTCGCGTCGGGATGACGGCCTGAATCTGCACGCGCAGTCGGCGTTCTCGCCCGACGTCGGTTCGTTCGATGCGGCGGGCCCTCTCGCCCTGGTGCTCGCCGAGCAGCGCGCGACAGAGCGGGTGATGAACGACCTCGCCGAGGTGCTGCGGCGTCATAACGGCGAGACCGAGGTGGTGTTGAGAGTACACAGAGGCAGCACGGCGAAGGTGTTCGAAGTGCCGATGCCCGTGAAGGTCTCCGCCGATCTGTTCGGCGACCTGAAGTCGCTTCTCGGCCCTGCCTGCCTGGGATGACCGGGTAGTTCTCCCCTTGCATCCGGACACGCCGCCCGGATGCAACAGGTAGTATCGGGACGCGTTGGGCGCGCATGATCAGTCGGAGTGCGCCACGTTGAAAGGACCACGCTTCATGAGCACGGAATCTCCCCTCCCCAGCGACTCGGAGCCGTTCAACGACTCGGAGCACGCCGCCGACGCCACGCCTCTCGCGGAGGACGACGGTGTGCTCTACGACGAAGAGGTCACTCCGCAGTATGGAATCGTCGGCTTCACGCTGCGTGAACTGCTCATCGTCGGCGTATGGTTCATCGCCTTCGTCACGTCTTTCTTCCCGGTCTACGCCTACGAGGGCTCCACCTCGCTCTGGGCGCAGGGTATTCAGTGGATCCTCGCTCTCGGACTGCCCACGGCCGCAGTGTTCCTCATCGTGCTCCGCCGCTTCTCGCCGGACGGCATCCGCAGAGTGGGCTCGCTCGGAATCGACCAGTTCGCATCCGTGTCGTTCTCAGTGAGCGCTCTCTTCTGGGCAGCGGCCAACTGGGATCTCATGATCGTCACGGTGGCCACCGGCGACTTCGCTTTGACCTGGCTCACGATCCTCCAGCTCATCACGGCGCTCGCACTCGTCGTGCTCACCGTCTTCGCGCCGCTCATCCCCGGACTGCGTGACGACTTCCGCGGGCGCCTGGTGACGCTCGCGCATCGCAACGCCAACCCCGTCCGTCCTGTGATCGAGCGACCGCGTCCCGAGAAGCCCGCGCCGGCGCAGCAGGAGACACCGGTCGTGGATCCTGAGCTCTCTGATGACGAGCGCACGAGCGACGAGATCGCGCACCTCGGGCTCGGCGATCGCCTGTCTTCCACGTCGCACGCGTCGAGCAGGGAACGCGGCATCGCGCCAGGTGTCGGAGACGAGATCGGTCTGGGCACGACTGTCGGCGCTGACGACAGCGAGTACGTTCCCGCGTACGCGCGTACGTCGCGCGGCCAGTTCGACATCGAAGACGATCAGGATGCCGTGACACCCGACCTCACCGAACCGACTGCCGCGGCAGATCGCGAAGAGGTCGTCGAGACTGCAGGGAACGAGAATCTCACGGAGGTCATCGACGATCTCGACATCACGGCACCTCGCGAAGTGACTGCCTCGCCGGAGGCGATCACCGAGACATTCGCCGATGCCTCTCCAGCCGTGTCGTCGCAGCCGTTCTGGGCCCTCGCCCCCACTGAGCGCGATGTGTTCGACGAGCGCGGGGAGCCCTTGTTCCGCATCGGTCCGAGTGCATGGGCTCTCGTGGTCGAAGACCGTGGCGGCGCTTACGTGGTCCGACACGACGACGGTCGCATCGGTTACCTGCACGACATCGCAGACATCACGAGGGGCTGACGTGCGCACCATCGATCTGCGAGGGCAGAAGCTCTCGCCTGCAGACATGCTCGCAGCTGTGCCTCGCGCCACACAGGCCAGGGCCGAGGCGCTCGAGACGGCGGCGCGGATCGTCGAAGACGTGCGTGCCGGGGGAGAGGACGCCCTGCGCGCGCAGGCGGAGAAGTTCGATGCGGTCACAGGACACGCCGTCCGTGTGCCGAAGTCTCACCTCGACGACGCCGTCGCATCTCTCACATCCGAGATCAGATCCGCTCTCGAGGAGACGATCCGTCGCGTGCGTCAGGCGTCCACCGCCCAGGTGCCGGATGATCGTGTGACGGAGATCGGCCCTGGCGCGCGGATCACGCAGCGCTGGCAGCCTGTTCAGCGCGTCGGCGTCTACATCCCGGGCGGCAAAGCGGTCTACCCCTCCAGTGTGATCATGAACGTCGTACCTGCGCAGGTCGCCGGTGTCGAGCAGATCGCGCTCGCCTCCCCGCCGCAGCGCGATCAGGACGGCCGGATCCACCCGGTCATCCTGGCCGCGGCCGGGCTCCTCGGCATCACCGAGGTGTATGCGATGGGCGGAGCCGGCGCCATCGGGGCTTTCGCGTGGGGAGTTCCCGGCCTCGACCTCGACCCTGTCGATGTCGTCTCCGGGCCGGGCAACAACTACGTGGCCTCCGCGAAGCGCGCCGTCGCAGGAGTCGTCGGCACGGATTCAGAGGCCGGAGCGACCGAGATACTCATCGTCGCGGACGCCGCAGCGGACGCACGTCTGATCGCGGCCGACCTCATCAGCCAGGCCGAGCACGACGAGCAGGCCTCCGCCGTGCTCGTGACCGACAGCGCGGACCTCGCCGAGCGGGTCGCGACAGAGGTCGAGCAGCTGGCTGCCGCGACCAGGCACAGCGAGCGCGTCGCAGTCTCACTCGCCGGCCCGCAGTCGGCGATCGTCCTCGTCGACGATCGTGCCATGGCGACGGCCTTCAGCAACGCTTATGCTCCCGAGCACCTCGAACTGCACCTTGCCGACGCCGAGGCCGCGGCATCCGCGTTCACCAGCGCCGGTGCGGTCTTCGTCGGCGATCAGACGCCGGTGAGTCTCGGCGACTACATGGCCGGCAGCAACCACATTCTGCCGACCGGCGGTCAGGCGCGCTACGCGCCCGGCCTCGGCGCGTACACGTTCCTGCGTCCGCAGCAGGTCATCTCCTACGATCACGCCGCTCTCGCGGTCGTGCGCGAAGGCGTCGTCGCTCTCGCGAACGCCGAGGTGCTGCCGGCGCATGGCGAGGCGATCGAAGCGCGCTTCCAGGGAGCGGCCCAGCCAGCGACTACGCTGTAACACCATGCACTGCCCCTTCTGCCGTCATCCGGACTCCCGCGTGATCGACTCCCGAACGAGTGACGACGGACTCTCGATCCGTCGGCGTCGTCAGTGTCCCGAATGCGGGGGGAGATTCACCACCACCGAGACGGCGAGCCTCAACGTGATCAAGCGTTCGGGTGTCATGGAACCGTTCAGCCGAGAGAAGGTCATCTCCGGTGTCCGCAAAGCCTGCCAGGGGAGACCTGTGACCGAGGCGGACCTTGCGATCCTCGCGCAGCGTGTGGAAGAGGCGGTGCGTCAGACCGGCGTCTCGCAGCTGGACGCCAACGAGATCGGTCTCGCCATCCTCGGACCCCTGCGGGATCTGGACGAGGTGGCGTACCTGCGTTTCGCGAGCGTCTACCAGGCGTTCGATTCGCTGGAGGATTTCGAGAGCGTGATCAGCGAACTGCGCGCCGAGCACGCTCAGTCCAAGACGGAGTCCGCTGAACGGTAATCTGGCAGGGATGTATCCGCTGCTCTTCCGCGCCGTCCTGTCGCGCTTCGAACCCGAGTTCGCCCACCATGCCGCGATGGTGGTGATCCGTGTGCTCGGCGCACCGCCGTTCTCGTGGGCCACGCGTGCGCTCACGTCGCCTTCGACCGAGCAGCGAGTCGAAGCACTCGGCCTCGCCTTCGACTCGCCGTTCGGCGTCGCCGCAGGTTTCGACAAGAACGCCGTCGGTGTTCGCGGGCTTGCCGCCCTGGGGTTCGGTCACGTCGAGGTCGGGACGATCACCGCCGTCGGTCAGGACGGCAACCCCAAGCCTCGTCTTTTCCGTCTCGTGCAGGATCGCGCCCTGATCAACCGGATGGGCTTCAACAACGCGGGCGCGGATGCTGCGGTACGGCGCCTCGAGAAGCTCCGTCGACGACGTCCGAAGACCGTCATCGGCGTGAACATCGGCAAGAGCCGAGTCGTCGATGTGGAGCACGCGACCGCCGACTACGTCGCCAGCACCACGAAACTCGCACCGCTCGCCGATTATCTGGCCGTCAACGTCTCCTCGCCGAACACGCCGGGCCTGCGCGGTCTGCAGGCGGTCGAGACGCTCGCGCCACTGCTGCGGGCCGTGAAGGCAGCAGCAGGGCCGACACCGCTGCTGGTGAAGATCGCTCCTGATCTCCCAGACGAGGAGATCGTCGCGATCGCGAGACTCGCTGTGTCGGAGGGCCTCGATGGGATCATCGCCCACAACACGACGATCAGCCGTGAGGGCCTCGCAACGGACCCTGAGATCGTCGAAGCGGCGGGGGCAGGCGGGCTCTCAGGTGCGCCACTGCGCGAGCGTGCGATGGCGGTGCTCGAGGTGGTCCGCGCGGCCGTTCCGAGCGAGTTCTGCGTCATCTCGGTAGGCGGAGTCGACACTGCTGCAGACGTGCAGGAGCGGATGGATGCCGGTGCGACCCTGGTGCAGGGCTACACGGCGTTCCTCTACCGCGGACCGCTCTGGGCGCGTCAGATCAACCGGGAGCTGGCTCGGATCAATGCCGCGAAGCGGCGCTGAAGCGAGCGCGACTCGAGTTGAGTGAGCGTAGCGAGGCGATACCCCGCTAGGCCGGGTACTGACCGCGCTTGACCTGCGGCTTGGGCAGGCGCATGAAGCGCATCTGGAGCGCGCGCATCCCCGCGTACCAACCGAGGCCCTTCTCCATCCGATCCTTGCCGAACTTCGCGGCGACCTTGCGCTTGACGCGGATCCCGAGCAGCACCATGTCGATCACTGCGACGACGATGAACGCCCACAGGCCGATGAATGCGAAGAACGAGAACGTCGGATCCGGGACGAGCGACACGAGGATGACGACGACCATGAGGGCCATGACCCATTCGGCGAGGTGCCAGCCGGCGTCGACGTAGTCGCGCACCCACCGGCGCTGCGGGCCCTTGTCGCGCGGCGGAAGGTACTTGTCCTCGCCGGCGGCCATGCCTGCCTGTGCGCGCTCGCGCTGCTCGCGCATCTGCGCCTTCGCCGCCGCGCGAGCCTCTTTGGTGTCCGCCACCAAAGGTCGTCGACGTGCTGCTTCCTGCTCGGCGCGGCTCGGCGTCGGGCGTCCCTTGCCGGCGACCGGCGTCTGGGCCGCGTCGTCGTTCGTCGGTGGGGTGGAAGTGGCCACGAGGCTCCTCGGATAGAAATCGGTGTTCAGCCTTAAGATTACTCGCATGACTTCACACACGCCGAACGTCGACCCCACGATCGAATCAGCAGTCACAGAGGCGGTGGCCATCGGCATCCCCTCGGCGCTGTCGGATCTGGGCGATCTCGTGCGGATTCCCGGGATCGCATGGCCCTCGTTCGACCAGACTCAGCTCGAGCGCAGCGCCGAACGCGTCGCCGCGCTCGCGACGGACACCGGCGTCTTCGACGACGTGAGGGTGCTGCGCGCGGCGATCCCCGGCACGGAGGAATACGGGCAGCCGGCTGTGCTGGCGACTCGGGCGGCGAAGGGCGGCAAACCGACCATCCTGCTCTACGCGCACCACGACGTGCAGCCCCCAGGCGCCGAGGAACTCTGGGAGACGCCGCCGTTCGAGCCCACAGTCAGAGACGGACGTCTGTACGGGCGCGGCGCCGCCGATGACAAGGCCGGCATCATGGCGCACATCGCATCGTTGCGGGCGGTCTCCGAAGTGCTCGGCGACGACCTCGAGTTGGGTGTCTCGTTGTTCATCGAGGGGGAGGAGGAATACGGCTCCGCATCCTTCGCGCAGTTCCTCAGCGACAACGCCGAGGCCCTTCGAGCGGATGCGATCGTCGTCGCCGACTCCGGAAACTGGGACTCGACGACTCCGGGGCTCACGGTTTCCCTGCGCGGGAACGCCCGCTTCTTGATGAAGGTGCGGACGCTGGATCACGCGTCTCACTCCGGAATGTTCGGGGGAGCGGTGCCTGACGCCATGATGGCGACCGTGCGCCTGCTGTCCACGCTCTGGGACGAGGACGGTGCCGTGGCCGTCGACGGCATGTCCGAGACCGACACACCGACGCCCGACTACAGCGAGGAGACGCTGCGCGATGAGGCTGGGCTGCTTCCCGGTACGTCGCCGATCGGACGCGGCAGCATCCTCAGCCGAATCTGGAACAAGCCGGCCGTCACGGTCATCGGCATCGATGCCACCAGCGTGGCGTCGGCTTCCAACACCCTTCTTCCGGAGGTGACGGTCGTCATCAGCGCGCGCGTCGCACCGGGGCAGACGGGTGAAGACGCGTACAGAGCACTCGAGGCGCATCTGCGTTCGCACGCCCCCTTCGGCGCTGAGCTGACGTTCTCCGACGTCGATCTCGGTGACGGATTCCTCGTCGACACCAGCGGCTGGGCTGTCAGCCTCGCCCGCCAGGCGATGGCGGACGGCTACGGAGTCGATCCCGTCGATCTCGGCGTCGGAGGCTCCATCCCGTTCATCGCCGACCTCGTGAGGGAATTCCCGCAGGCGCAGATCCTCGTCACCGGGGTCGAGGATCCGCACGCCCGTGCGCACAGTCCGAACGAGTCGCTGCACCTCGACACGTTCCGGCACGCCGTCGCCACCGAGGCATTGCTGCTGACCCGTATGAACGAGATCACGGACTGAGCGCGTTTCGCACCGGATCAGCGCCCGTTCGGGCGCCCGAAGGTAGAATCAGAACAAACCGCCGCCTGCACGCGCGGCCTGTCACAAGGAGCGACATGAGCGACACCACGCTGACCACAGAGACCTCGACCGCACACGGCGTCACCCTGACCGACGCGGCGGCGACCAAGGTGAAGAACCTCCTGGAGCAGGAAGGCCGTGACGACCTCCGTCTGCGCGTCGCCGTTCAGCCCGGCGGATGCTCTGGTCTGATCTACCAGCTCTACTTCGACGAGCGCTACCTCGATGGCGACGAGACCGTCGATTTCGACGGCGTGGAGGTCATCGTCGACAACATGAGCGTTCCGTATCTGGACGGTGCGGCGATCGACTTCAAGGACACGATCTCGGAGCAGGGCTTCACGATCGACAACCCGAATGCGGCTGGCAGCTGCGCCTGTGGAGACAGCTTCCACTGAGCGCAAGCCGTGCCCGACCTGCGTGGTTGGCATGAATCAGGTGTGAGGTTGCCCTAGACTTGACTACGCCTTGTCCGTCATCTTGAAAGGTGCATCGTGCCCTCGAAACGCCGCCTTCGTTGGGTCGCCATTCCTGTGGGAATCGCGACAGCCGTGGCCCTGGCGGGATGCTCTCCCACCGAGCTCCACGGATTCCTCCCGGGCTTCGTAGAAGACGGCACTGCCGCAACGAACCAGACCGACCGCGTCGCCGGTCTCTGGGTGAACTCCTGGATCGTCCTTCTCGCCGTCGGCATCATCACGTGGGCGCTCATGGGATGGGCAGCCGTCGCGTACCGCCGTCGCAAGGGCCAGACCGGCCTGCCGGTGCAGATGCGCTACAACATGCCGATCGAGATCTTCTACACGGTGATCCCGCTGATCCTCGTGATGGGAATGTTCTTCTTCACGGCCCGCGACCAGGCTGAGATCGAGACGCAGTGGGACGACGCAGACGTCGAGATCACCGCGATCGGCAAGCAGTGGGCGTTCGACTTCATGTACGCCGGCGAGGACGACGATCTTTCCGACGCCGTGTGGACGATGGGTGTGCAGGCGCAGCCCGATGCCGAGGGCAACGTCGACACGGAGAAGCTGCCGACACTGGTGCTTCCGGTCGACCAGAAGGTGCACATCAGCCTTCAGTCGCGCGACGTCATCCACTCGTTCTGGATCATCGACTTCCTCTATAAGAAGGACATGTACATCGGGAAGGACAACTCCTGGTCGTTCATCCCGACGCGCGTGGGCGAATACGCCGGAAAGTGCGCCGAGCTGTGCGGTGAGTACCACTCGATGATGCTCTTCAACGTGAAGGTCGTGGAGCAGGACGAATACGACGACTACGTCGAGTCCCTCCGCGAAGAGGGGAACACGGGCGACATCACAGACGCGTACGACCGTCTCAACAACCTCCCCGGCACCACAGGAACGACGTCCGAGACGGACTCCGAGGAAGAGGGAGAGTAGACCTCATGTCGACCACCACTGAGTCACCAAGTCAGACAGCCCCCGGCGCTCGGCCGACGGCCATTCCGGCACGCCAGGCAGCTTTGATGAGCTCCTCGCGCGTCGAGCAGAAGGGCAACATCGTCGTCAAGTGGATCACCTCCACTGACCACAAGACCATCGGGTACATGTACCTGATCGCCTCGGTGCTCTTCTTCCTCCTCGGCGGCGTGATGGCGCTCGTCATCCGTGCTGAGCTGTTCGCGCCGGGAATGCAGATCGTTCCCACCAAGGAGCAGTACAACCAGCTGTTCACGATGCATGGCACGATCATGCTGCTGATGTTCGCGACGCCTCTGTTCGCGGGCTTCGCGAATGCGATCCTGCCGCTGCAGCTCGGGGCGCCTGACGTGGCGTTCCCTCGTCTGAACGCATTCGCATTCTGGCTCTTCTCCTTCGGCTCGATCATCGCGATCGCCGGCTTCCTCACCCCGCAGGGTGCGGCGTCGTTCGGTTGGTTCGCATATCAGCCGCTCGCCAGTGCGACCTTCACGCCCGGCGCTGGTGGAAACCTCTGGATGGTCGGACTCGGCATGTCCGGATTCGGAACGATCCTCGGTGCAGTGAACTTCATCACCACGGTCATCACGATGCGTGCGCCCGGCATGACGATGTGGCGGATGCCGATCTTCAGCTGGAACACGCTGATCACGAGCCTGCTGATCCTGATGGCCTTCCCTGTGCTCGCGGCCGCGATCTTCGCCGCTGCTGCCGACCGCATCCTCGGCGCGCACATCTACGATCCGGCCAACGGCGGCGTGCTGCTCTGGCAGCACCTGTTCTGGTTCTTCGGCCACCCCGAGGTCTACATCATCGCGTTGCCGTTCTTCGGCATCGTCTCGGAGATCTTCCCGGTGTTCAGCCGGAAGCCGATCTTCGGGTACAAGACCCTCGTCTACGCGACGATCGCGATCGCGGCGCTTTCGGTAGCGGTGTGGGCTCACCACATGTACGTCACCGGTTCGGTGCTGCTGCCGTTCTTCGCACTGATGACCATGCTCATCGCGGTACCGACGGGCGTGAAGATCTTCAACTGGATCGGAACGCTCTGGCGAGGCTCCGTGACCTTCGAGACGCCGATGGTCTTCGCGCTCGGCTTCCTCGTGTCGTTCGTCTTCGGCGGTCTGACCGGTGTCATCCTCGCGGCTCCGCCGCTGGACTTCCACCTCAGCGACTCGTACTTCGTCGTCGCCCACTTCCACTACGTCGTCTTCGGCACCGTCGTGTTCGCGATGTTCGCCGGCTTCTACTTCTGGTGGCCCAAGTGGACTGGACGGATGCTGAACGAGCGTCTCGGTTACGTGCACTTCTGGATGCTGTTCGTCGGCTTCCACATGACGTTCCTCATCCAGCACTGGTTGGGCGTGGACGGCATGGTGCGTCGCTACGCGGACTACTCGGCAGCCGACGGCTGGACCTGGGGCAACCAGGTGTCGACGATCGGTGCGATCATCCTCGGTGCGTCCATGCTCCCGTTCTTCCTGAATGTGTGGATCACGGCGCGCAAGGCGCCCAAGGTCATGGTCAACGATCCATGGGGTTACGGCGCATCGCTCGAGTGGGCGACCAGCTGCCCACCGCCGCGTCACAACTTCACGTCGATCCCGCGCATCCGCAGCGAGCGTCCTGCGTTCGACCTGAACCACCCCGAGGCCGCGGAACATCCTGTCGGCGTACCGGAGCCCGCCTTCGCGGGTGCAAGCGGAGAGGCCAAGTAAGCCATGCGATCGAACGTCGTCCTCTGGTGGGTTCTCACCGTCTTCTTCCTGGTCGTCGCCGCGGTGTACACAGGATGGAACATCCTGGCTCACCCAGGCCTCGAGCTCGTCAACCAGATCGAGTGGGTCGGTTCCGTCGCGTTGCTCTTCACCGCCTTCATGGGCGCGATGGTCGCCGTCTACCTCCAGCGCACGCACAAGGCTCAGGGCGGCGAGCTCCCCGAGGACATCCTCACCGCCGACATCGATGACGGAGATCCTGAGCTCGGTGAGTTCAGCCCGTGGTCGTGGTGGCCCATCGTGCTCGCGGCCTCTGCTGCGGTGTTCCTGATCGGCATGGCCGTCGGACACTTCCTGCTGCCGATCGGCGTCGCGATCTTCGCCGTCGCGATCGTCGGGTGGGTGTACGAGTACTACCGTGGAAACTTCGCGCGCTGAGTCGCTTCACTCATGCGGAAGGCCCCTGGACTTCGGTCCGGGGGCCTTCTCATTCATAAGGGCGGTGGGATACTCAGGCGTGTGTGCGGATGCGCGCGACGCCCGTGAGCGGGTCGACCGGGCGACGGTGGATGCCGTCGGCGTCTGCAACGGGGTAGCCCTCACGGACCCAGTACTCGAAGCCGCCGATCATCTCGCGGACCCGGTATCCGAGCTTTGCGAACTCCAGGGCCCCTTTGGCGCCGGCGTTGCATCCTGGGCTCCAGCAGTACACGACGACTTCGGACCCTGCGGGGATCTCCGCCGGGGCGCGGGTGGCGATCTCGCCGTAGTGCATGTGAATCGCGCCTGCAACGCGTCCCTGCGCCCACGCCTCGTCGGAGCGGACATCGATGACCACGACTGGATCCCCGGCCTTCTGGCGGGCGTAGAGGTCGCTCGCGTCGGTCTCGTTCGCGAGTTTGGCGGCGAAGTATTCGGCGGGTTCGATCATGGATCCAGCTTAGGGAGCCGTGGGCTGACGCGACGCGTTCTCACGGTCGCGCAGCATCCGATTTCCGCCATCATCGAAGTGGGGCCGTCATCTGAATGCGTGCACCCCAACGCTCCAGCTGGAGTCGAGACTCGACCTCGACCAGTTGCAGTTGGAACTCGCTCGTCGGTGCGCTCGGCGTGAATCCGCAGGACGCATAGAACGGTGCGTTCCAGGGCACGTCGCGATACGTGCGCAGCGTGAGCTCCCGGTGACCTCGGCCGAGCGCCTCGGATTTCGCTGCGGTGACCAGCATCCGTCCGTATCCCCGACGACCGTGCTCAGGGAGGACG
The DNA here is from genome assembly GCF_049896145.1 of Microbacterium sp. TWP3-1-2b2. NCBI lineage: Bacteria > Bacillati > Actinomycetota > Actinomycetes > Micrococcales > Microbacteriaceae > Microbacterium > Microbacterium sp. TWP3-1-2b2. Next base: position 501,874 of record NZ_JAFCTS010000001.1, read on the forward strand.
GAGAGCTGTTCCAGGTGGGCGATGCCCTCGATCTCGAGCACTTGGACGAAACCGACGGTGCCTGCGCCCTCTCGTCGCATGAGCAACGTGAATCCCGGGTACGCGGCGCGTTCAGCTGCCGGTGTCGCCGGCGGCCATTCCTGGGCTGAGAAGAGCGCCGTGAGAAGCATGTCCCCGGCAACCTCGATCTCCTCGAGTCGGACGAAGTCCTCCGCGTCAGCGAACAGGATCTCAGTGGCAGGCGACATGATCTCGAGCGTAACGAAGAAGGCCCCGTCCGCGCTCCGAGGAGCGGCGGACGGGGCCCGGGGGAGCGGCGGTGTCTACTCGCCGTCCTCCGTCTTCTTCTTCGGCTTCTTCACCGGCTCGGTGGCGATCACCGAACTGGGTGTGTTGGCGGTCTCGTCGAGGTGTGTCTCGGCCGGAGCCGACAACGGTGCATCGGGTACGCCTGCGCGCGCGTGGGCGCCCTGGATCTCCTCAGCCTCGGCCTCGTCCATATGTGCCGTGACGTGACGCTGGTGCGCGTCCGCCGCCGCGATCTCGGTCTGCGTGAGCGGGGCGAGACGATCCTCGTAGAACCAGCGCGAGATGGAGGAGCGCAGGTTCTCGGTCCACGGGATGCGTCCCTTGTCGTTGGGGCGCACGACGAGGGGCTCGTAGCCGTCGACGTCGATGAGCTTCCAGCGGTCGTACGTGTCGACGGGCTGGTGGACTTCGATGTACTCGCCGCCGGGGAGGCGGACGATGCGGCCGGACTCGTAACCATGCAGCACGATCTCGCGGTCCTTCTTCTGAAGCGCGATGCAGATGCGCTTGGTGATGAAGTAGCCGAGGATCGGACCGAGGAACAGCAGCGCCTGAAGCGTGTGGATCACGCCTTCCATCGTCAGCATGAAGTGCGTGGCGATGAGGTCGGAGGATGCTGCCGCCCAGAGGACTGCGTAGAAGATGACGCCGGCGGCACCGATCGCAGTGCGCGTCGCGGCGTTGCGCGGACGCTGTGCGAGGTGGTGCTCACGCTTGTCTCCGGTGATCCACGCCTCGAGGAACGGGTAGATCGCGACGGCGACGATGAACAGGCCGAGAACCAGCACGGGAATGATGATCCCGAACGACCAGGTGCGGTCGAGGAAGACGAGATCCCAGTTCGACGGTGCCAGACGCAGCGCGCCATCCGCGAATCCGATGTACCAGTCGGGCTGGGTACCTGCCGAGACGGGGGACGGGTCGTACGGTCCGTACGCCCAGATCGGGTTGATCTGGAAGAACGTCGCGATCAGCACGATCGAGCCGAAGACGATGAACAGGTAGCCGCCCATCTTCGACATGTACACCGGCATCATCGGGTAGCCGACGACGTTGTCGTTCGTGCGGCCGGGGCCGGCGAACTGGGTGTGCTTGTTGATGACCATGAGCATCAGGTGCACCACGATCAACGCGATGACCAGCATCGGCAGCAGCAGGATGTGCAGCGAGTAGAGGCGGCCGACGATGTCGGTGCCGGGGAACTCTCCACCGAAGATCAGGAACGATGTCCACGTGCCGATCAGGGGGAGGCCCTTGACCATGCCGTCGATGATGCGAAGGCCGTTGCCGGAGAGTAGGTCGTCGGGGAGCGAGTACCCGGTGAAGCCCTCGGCCAGCGCCAGGATGAACAGCACGAATCCGATGACCCAGTTGAGCTCGCGCGGCTTGCGGAATGCTCCGGTGAAGAACACACGCAGCATGTGGATGCCGATGCCTGCGACGAACACGAGAGCGGCCCAGTGGTGGATCTGGCGAACCAGCAGGCCACCGCGCAGGTCGAACGAGATGTGCAGCGTCGACTCGAGCGCCGCCGACATCTCGATGCCGCGCATGGGCGCGTAGGCACCCGTGTAGTGCGTCTCGACCATCGATGCCTGGAAGAAGAACGTCAGGAACGAGCCTGAGATGAAGACGACGACGAAGCTCCACAGCGCGATCTCGCCGAGCATGAAGGACCAGTGGTCGGGGAAGATCTTGCGACCGAGCTCCTTGACGAAGCCCGAGAGGCTGGTGCGCTCATCGATGTAGTTCGATGCGGCTCCGACGAATCGGCCGCCGAGGGGCGCTTTGTTGTCCTTGTCCTCTTTGGACAGCGTTGCGGTGCTCAATGGCGCTCCCAGAAGCTCGGGCCGACAGGCTCGGTGAAGTCGCTGCGCGCGACGAGATAGCCCTCTTCATCGACGGTGATCGGCAGCTGCGGCAGCGGGCGCGCGGCCGGGCCGAAGATGACCTTGGCGTGATCGGTGACGTCGAACTGTGACTGGTGGCACGGGCACAGCAGGTGGTGGGTCTGCTGCTCGTAGAGTGCGACGGGGCAGCCGACGTGCGTGCACACCTTGGAGTAGGCGACGATTCCGTCGTACGACCAGTCCTTGCGATCCTCGGCCTCGACGAGCTGCTCAGGACGCAGTCGCATCATGAGCACGATCGCCTTCGCCTTCTCCTCGAGGTACCCGTCGTGATGGCTCAGCTCGGCGAGGTCCTCGGGGATCACGTGGAATGCGGAGCCCAGCGTGACGTCCGCCGCACGGATCGGTGTGCCGTCGGGGTCGCGCACAAGACGCTGCCCCTCCGCCCACATGGTGTGCTTCAGCAGGACGACCGGGTCGCCGGCCGTGGGGTCATCAGGAGTGCTGTGGGGCGCGAGACCGCGGAAGAGCGCGACGCCCGGGATGATCGATGCGACCACCGCGGCGAACAGCGAGTTGCGGATCATCGTGCGACGCCCGAAGCCGGACTCCTCGTTCGCGTCTGCGAACGCCTTGACCGCGGCTTCACGTGTCGAATCCTTGCCGCGGGTGGGGTGGCGGTGCTCGACGAACTCCTTGTCGGACATCAGCGCCTTGGACCAGTGGATGGCCCCGATCCCGAGTGAGAGCAGTGCCAGCGCGATGCCCAGACCGATGAAGAGGTTGTTGTAGCGGATCGAACCCAGCGAGCCGTCTTCGATCGGGAACAGCATGTACGCCGCGACAGCCCAGATGCTGCCCGCGAGCGACAGGTAGAACAGGGTGTAGACCGTGCGGACCGCGCGCTTCTCAGCCTTGGGGTCCTTGTCGGTCATCCGCTCACGGTGTGGCGGCAGCCCCGGGTTCTGCACGGGATCGCTGACTGCGACACCCAGCCCCGGAGAGGGCTGGTAGGCCCGGTCAAGGGCCTTCGAGTCGTCGTCGTGTGCCATGGTGCTCCTCGTACGTTCCTCTTCGATGAATAAGCGTCAGTTGGACTTCGCCGTGATCCACACGGTGATGGCGACGAGGCCACCGATGCCGAAGATCCAGACGAACAGGCCCTCCGAAACGGGGCCAAGGTTGCCGAGCGAGAATCCGCCGACCGAGACCGACTCCTGCTGGAAGATCAGCGCGGAGATGATGTCGCGCTTGTCCTCGTCAGACAGGTTCATGTCGCCGAACACCGGCATGTTCTGCGGGCCGGTGACCATAGCGGCGTAGATGTGCAGCGCGCTGGTGTTGGCGAGGCCCGGGGCGTACTTGCCCTCGGTGAGAGCACCACCGGCGGCAGACACGTTGTGGCACATCGCGCAGTTGACGCGGAACAGCTCGGCGCCGTGCGCGACGTCGCCCTCGCCGTCGAGGATCTCATCGGCGGGGAACGTGGGACCAGGCGCTTCGGACTGCACGTATGCAGCCATCGCGTCGATCTGCGGCTGCGTGAACTGCGGTGGCTTCTGCGGAGCCTGCGGCCCCTGCATCTGCAGCGGCATGCGCCCGGTGGCCAGCTGGAACTCCACAGAAAGCTCGCCGACGCCGTAGAGGCTCGGACCAGCGTCTGTGCCCTGCAGGTCGAGACCGTGACAGGTGGCGCAGTTGGACTGGAACAGCTTCTCGCCGTCTTCGACGCTGAGCGCTGTGCTCGCGCTCGTCTGGGAGTCGGTCGCGGCGATTGCCGCTGATGCTCCGGCGTAGATGCCTCCCGTGATGAGGAGGCCCGCGCCGATCAGCGCAGCAGCAGCCAGGGGGCTACGTCGTCCGTTTGAGCGACGCTTCTTCTCTCGTGCCATTTCGCAGGTCAGCTCCGCTCTTATTTCAGGAAGTAGATGACGAAGAACAGCACGATCCAGACGACGTCGACGAAGTGCCAGTAGTAGGACACAACGATCGAGGAGGTCGCCTCCTTGTGCGTGAAGTTCTTCACTGCGAACGCGCGGCCCATGATGAGCAGGAACGCGATGAGTCCGCCGGTGACGTGGAGGGCGTGGAAGCCCGTCGTCAGGTAGAAGGCCGAGGCGTAGGAATCCGCCTGGATCGGCATGCCTTCGGCGACGAGCTGGGCGTACTCCCAGACCTGGCCGGAGACGAAGATCGCTCCGAGAGCGAAGGTGAGCCAGAACCACTCGATCATGCCCCAGCCGAACAGTCGGCGACGGCCTGCGCCGTTCAGCTGCCCCTTCGCGAGGCGGTACGGCTGAAGGTCTTCCGCCGCGAACACGCCCATCTGGCACGTCACGGAGGAGAGAACCAGGATCGCGGTGTTGACTGCGGCGAACGGAACGTTCAGCAGCTCAGTGCGGTCTGCCCATAGTTCGGGAGACGTGCTTCGGAGGGTGAAGTAGATCGCGAACAGTCCCGCGAAGAACATCACCTCGCTGCCGAGCCACACGATGGTGCCGACAGCTACCGAATTCGGGCGCTTGATCGTTCTTGCCGCCGGGGCATAGGTCGCTGAGGTGGTCACCCCTCCATTATGGCCGATCTGCGGGCGTGATTCTTGCATCGGCCACACCCGTTTCACTGAACCAACACTTAGGGGAGCCTAAGAAGACGCTGCGAATCCTCGGTGAATTCAAGGGAAATCAAGCATGCACGTCCGTAGGGCTCAGTGCAAGGAATTTATTCGCGCCGATAGGATCACAGACATGCCTGATTCCTTGACATGGCCCGATGTGCTCACCACCCTCCTGGAGCGGCGCGATCTCAGCGTGTGGGAGTCCACGTGGGCGATGCGTCAGGTCATGCAGGGGAAGGTCTCGGACGCGAAGCTCGCCGGCTTCCTGATCGCGTTGCGTGCGAAGGGCGAGACGATCGATGAGATCGTCGGGTTCCGCGATGCCATCCTCGAGGCCGCCGTTCCGTTGCCCGTCTCGGCCAACGTCCTCGACATCGTCGGCACCGGCGGCGACCGAGTGGGAACGGTGAACGTGTCGACCACGGCGGCGATCATCATCGGCGCAACGGGCATCCCCGTCGTCAAGCACGGCAATCGGGCGGCCAGTTCGGCCTCCGGTTCGTCCGACGTGCTGGGCGCGCTGGGGCTGGAGTTGTCGCTCGCTCCCGAAGAAGTCGCTGCAGTGCTCGATCGCACCGGCATCACGTTCGCGTGGGCGGCAGCATTCCATCCCGGCTTCAAGCACGCGGGCACGGCTCGAGGCGAGCTTGGCGTGCCGACGGTGTTCAACATGCTCGGCCCGCTCTGCAACCCGGCGCGCGCCGAGGCGAATGCGGTCGGCGTCGCGCAGTTGGAGCGCGTTCCCCTGATCACCGGCGTGTTCCGCACCAGAGGGGCGACAGCCCTCGTGTTCCGCGGCGACGACGGTCTCGACGAGCTGACGACGACCGGCCACAGCCGTATCTGGGAGGTCAACCTCGGAGACATCCACGAGCACGACCTCGACCCTCGCGATCTCGGAATCCCGACCGCGGATCTCGCCGACCTCATCGGTGGCTCTCCTGAGCACAACGCCGGAGTGCTGCGCGACACGCTCGACGGCAAGAAGGGTCCGGTGCGCGACATCGTCCTCCTCAATGCCGCCGCAGGAATCGTCGCGTTCGAGCTGTCCCAGGACGCGACGCAGGTGCAGCGTCCGATCCTCGATCGCCTCCGCGAAGGGTACGCACGCGCTGAGGCTGCGGTCGACGACGGCAGCGCTGCGGCGAAGCTGGAGGCATGGGTGGGCGCGACTCGCGAGCTCGCCTCTGCCTGAACGATCATGGATCCCGTCGCCGCACTGCTTGAGATCGCGACCCTGCTGGAGCGGGAGCGGGCCTCGAGGTACCGCGCGAAGGCGTTCCGCCAGGCCGCGGCGACCGTTCAAGGGCTGCCCGACGAGGTGCTGAATGATCCGACGCGGCTTCGTGCCGCCAAGGGCATCGGTGAGTCGACATTCGCTGTCATCCGCCAGGCGCAGGCCGGAATGACACCGGACTACTTGGTGGAGCTGCGCGGCGAGGTCGAGCCGGAGCGGACATCCCTCCTTCGCGGAAAGCTCCGCGGTGACCTGCATGCGCACACGGACTGGTCGGACGGAACGACTTCGATCAGCACGATGGCCGAGGCGGCGCGCGCGCTCGGACACGAGTATCTGGCGATCACCGACCATTCGCCGAGACTCAGGGTCGCACGTGGGCTGTCAGCAGAGCGCCTTCGCGAGCAGGTTCCGCTGGTCCGCGCCGAGTCGACAGCGAATTTCACCCTGTTCGCCGGGATCGAGGTCGACATCCTCGACGACGGCGCTCTCGATCAGGAAGCTGACCTGCTGAGCTCGCTCGACATCGTCGTGGCGTCCGTGCATTCCAAACTGCGCATGGAAGCGCGACCGATGACCGCGCGCATGATCGCTGCGGTGAAGAACCCGCACGTCAATGTGCTCGGGCACTGCACCGGACGCCTGGTTCAGGGCGACCGCGGCACACGCCCGCCCTCTCAGTTCGACGCGCAAGCGGTGTTCGACGCGTGTGCGGAGAACGGCGTCGCCGTGGAGATCAACGCTCGCCCGGAGCGGCAGGATCCGCCGGACGAGTTGATCGCCATCGCGCTGGATGCCGGTTGCCTGTTCTCACTCGACTCGGATGCGCACGCACCGGGGCAGCTGTCTCTGCTCGACTACGGCGCCGAACGTGCCGAGAAGGCGGGCGTGCCCGCCGAGCGGATCGTGACGACCTGGGGCGTGGACCGACTGAGGGCCTGGGCGGAATAGCTCACCGCCGCCGCGCTGGACGCGCGGATCAGCGCCCGAGGGCCGCGATCGCCCGATCCATCGACGAACCAAGGTTCCACTTCTGCGCGAGAGTCGTGGCGGCATCTGCCTCGGACGGGTCGAGCGCGCGCACCGGCTCAGTGGGCGGTGCGATGTCGAGTGAGCGTGCGACCTCGACCACGGTCGGTGCGACGTCGAGGTACAGGGAGGCGCCGAGGATCTTCGCGCGCAAGCCCGCGCTCATTCCTTCGCCTGCTTCGGCAGCCGCTCGGATGCCGGCGAGATCGCCGTGCGTCTGCAGAAGGGTTGCCGCGGTCTTCTCTCCGACTCCCGGAACCCCGGGGAGTCCGTCTGACGCGTCACCGCGCATCGTCGCGAAGTCGGCGTACTGCGAGGGAAGCACGCCGTACTTGGCTACGACGCTCTTCTCGGTGAGGATCTCGAGGTTGCTCATGCCGCGGGCGGTGTAGATGACCCGGACGCTGCGATCATCATCGATGAGCTGGAACAGGTCACGATCGCCCGTCACGATGTCGACCGGCATTGCCGCGAGCGTTGCGAGGGTTCCGATGACGTCGTCCGCTTCATGGGCTGCGACACCGATGATCGGAATTCCGAGTGCGGTCAACGTCTCGCGGATCAGTGGAATCTGCGCTTCGAGCGGGTCAGGCACCTCTTCGACGTCGGGACCCGCAGGTACGACCTCGACGACACGATGCGACTTGTAGCTGGGGATGAGATCGACGCGCCACTGCGGGCGCCAGTCGTCGTCCCAGCAGGCGACGATGTGGGTCGGCTCGTACAGGGTGACGAGCTTGGCGACGATGTCGAGCAGGCCGCGCACCGCGTTGATCGGGGAGCCGTCCGGCGCCTTCACCTTGTCCGGTACGCCGTAGAAAGCACGGAAGTAGAGGGAAGCGGTGTCCAGCAGCATCAGCCTGTCGCTCATGGGATCAGCATGGCACAGGGCTCTGACGGCACAGGGCTCTGACTGCACAGGGTGTTGACGGCGGAGGGCGTCAGCAGCCGGGGGAGCTCGGCGCCTGCTCGCAGGTGTGCGCGACAAGAGCGGTGTGAGCCTCGAAGATGCGGATCTCCTGCGCTGCCCCGACTGAGGTGACCTCGCCTGAGATCGGGAACCAGCCGACTCCGAAGTCGACCTCCGCGGTGTAGCGCACGTCGACCTGAGCCGAGTAGGTGCCACGCTCGGCGTACGTATGGCTCGTGGGTGTGGGGGTGAATTGGGCCTGGCCGAGATCAGCCCAGGACTGGCCTCCGGAGGTCGTGGTCGCCGTCGTTCCATCACCGAAGCTGAAGTCGTAGCCGGCTGGAGTGAAGCGCACGGCGACGGGGAACCCGAAGAGCGAGTCGTTCACAGTGTGGACGGATGCTGTCGCGACGAAGTTCGTCGGCAGGCCGACCACGCCGACGTCGTCGGGCTCGCCGGCGATGGCAGAGCCGTCCGGGGCGAACCTCGCGACATCCGCGATGGTGATCGCGGGGATGGTGGGAGCGGCGTCCTCCTCTGCCGGCTCGTCTTCAGTCTCTTCGGATGCCCGGAAGCAGTGGATGTAGGAATCCCAGTTGTCCAGGCACGTCTGGAAGTTGAACTCCGGGGGTGGCGTCCAATCGGACGGCGGGGTCCAGGGCGTATCGGTGCCTGGGTTCGGATTTGGGTTGCCGATCGGGGAGGTGCCGGGGGTCCCGGGGTCCGTTCGGGTGTCGTCGATGATGATCTCGCTGCCCGTATTCGTTGGGCACAGACCAAGAAGTTCAAGTTCCTTCGAGCACGGCTGGTCCGCAGCAGCGACGGTAGCGGGTGTGGACAACATCGCGCATGCAACCGCGAGGCTTGCCGCGACAGTCAGTATCAACCGCGGTCGCAAGGCTCCTCCTTTGCTGAATCCTCCATTGAGATCAGTAGCTCGCTGTCTACCCCGATAAAACTGATCGCTTGGGCGACAACGGGGACTCGGTTACTGGGTGTTACGTCGGTCCCGTCCTCGTCGATGACTTGGGTCTCGGTGGCATCGAGGCACACGACGGCCTCCACTTGAACGTCACCGTGCTCGAGCTTGGCTGAGACCGGAGTGAACGATGCGACCTCTACGTGGCCGACTAGATGCAAGCCCGCAGTCTCCAGTCGATTCAACGCATCGATGTCGCCCTCAAGCGCAGTGCCGATCAAGAAGTCCTGCGGATTTGGGTCAGACTGGCCGTTTCGCCGGGCGTTGCCCGCATCGTTGTACGCCCGATAGACCTCTTCCGCCGCGGCGAACGCCTCCGCTTCCGACGCGAACGCGGCGGTGGGTGTCGGCGTCGGCTCGGGAGTCGGCGTGCAGGCGCTCAACGCTGACGCCGTGAGCGCGAGCAGTGCCAGCATCCGGATCCGGCTCGACTTCGATCGGGGGAGTGTCACCCGTTCACGGTAACGTGAAGCCCCGGCATCCGTCGGAGTTATCCACAGCACCGTTCGTGACGATTCTCTGATAATCTGAAGCGTCACTCGTGGCGTGCACACGCATGCCCGGTGGTTGAAAATCCAAATCCATTCGCTTCAGGCGATCACTCATGCGTGCATGAGCGCCCGTGGCCCGAGTACCCACCCAACAAGGACAACCCACTACATGACTACCGCAACGACCGCCCCGGCCACCAAGCAGGTCGCCATCAACGACATCGGATCTGCTGAGGACTTCCTGGCCGCGGTCGAGAAGACTCTGAAGTTCTTCAACGACGGCGACATCATCGAAGGAACGATCGTCAAGATCGACCGCGATGAGGTTCTGCTCGACGTCGGATACAAGACCGAGGGTGTCATCCCCTCCCGCGAACTCTCCATCAAGCACGACGTCGACCCCAACGAGGTCGTCAAGGTCGGCGACGAGGTCGAGGCTCTTGTTCTCCAGAAGGAGGACAAGGAAGGCCGTCTGATCCTGTCCAAGAAGCGTGCGCAGTACGAGCGTGCTTGGGGCGACGTCGAGAAGATCAAGGAAGACGACGGCGTCGTCACCGGTACGGTCATCGAGGTCGTCAAGGGTGGACTCATCGTCGACATCGGCCTCCGTGGCTTCCTGCCGGCATCGCTCATCGAGCTGCGCCGCGTCCGCGACCTGACCCCGTACCTGGGCCAGGAGATCGAGGCGAAGATCCTCGAGCTCGACAAGAACCGCAACAACGTCGTCCTGAGCCGCCGCGCGCTGCTCGAGCAGACGCAGTCCGAGTCGCGCTCGAACTTCCTCAACAACCTGCACAAGGGCCAGGTCCGCAAGGGCCAGGTCTCCTCGATCGTCAACTTCGGTGCGTTCGTCGACCTGGGTGGCGTTGACGGCCTCGTGCACGTCTCCGAACTGTCCTGGAAGCACATCGAGCACGCGTCCGAGGTCGTCGAGGTCGGCCAGGAGGTCACCGTCGAGATCCTCGAGGTGGACCTCGAGCGCGAGCGCGTCTCCCTGTCGCTCAAGGCGACGCAGGAGGACCCGTGGCAGGTCTTCGCCCGCACCCACGCGATCGGCCAGATCGCACCGGGCAAGGTCACCAAGCTCGTTCCGTTCGGTGCGTTCGTTCGCGTCGCAGACGGCATCGAGGGCCTCGTGCACATCTCCGAGCTCTCCAGCAAGCACGTCGAGCTGGCTGAGCAGGTCGTGTCCGTCGGCGAAGAGGTCTTCGTCAAGGTCATCGACATCGACCTCGAGCGTCGTCGCATCTCGCTGTCGCTCAAGCAGGCCAACGAGTCGGTCGACCCCAACGGCACCGAGTTCGACCCGGCCCTGTACGGCATGCTCGCCGAGTACGACGACAACGGCGAGTACAAGTACCCGGAGGGCTTCGACCCCGAGACCGGTGCGTGGAAGGAAGGCTTCGACTCCGCACGCGAGGCATGGGAGCAGGAGTACGCTGCAGCCCAGACCCGCTGGGAGGCTCACAAGGTCGCGGTTGCCAAGGCAGCCGAGGCCGAGGCCGCTGCAGGCGACGACTTCGCTGCGGCACAGTCCTTCACGAGCGACTCCGGCGCCGGAACGCTTGCCGACGACGAGGCTCTCGCCGCTCTGCGCGAGAAGCTCTCGGGTGGCAACGCGTAATAACGCCATTCACGGAACGGGTCGTCACCTTCGGGTGGCGGCCCGTTCTGCTTTCCCCGCGTCGCGGCTTTTCCCCCGCGTCGCGGCGCCGATGGGAGCTTTTCGCATGCGGGGCGGGCTGAATGCGTGCGGAAAGCTCCCATCGGCAGCATCCGCACGAGCCTGGCGCCGCTGCCCCGGCCGGTGTGACGGAAGATTACGCTCGCTTTCGTAACATGGGTGCGCCTCCACGACGATAGGGGTATGTCCTCCGCACTCCTTGCTCCGCGCACCAGCGCGCCGGTCGCCCTGGGTGCGGCGAACGCCGTCCGCCTGGAGAACGTCGAGCGCGGATTCCCCATGCCGGAGGGGCGACGCGAGGTTCTGCGCGGGGTCGACGTCGAGTTGCGGGCCGGCGAGATCGTCGCGGTGGTCGGTCCGTCCGGCTGCGGCAAGTCAACGCTTCTCCGGCTCGTCGGAGGACTGGATGCCCCGACGAGCGGACGCATCAGCCTCGACGGCACCGGCGTCACCGACACCGATGAGCGAACCGCGATCGCGTTCCAGGAGCCCCGACTGCTCCCGTGGCGCACGCTCGCACAGAACGTCGAGCTGGGGCTGCCGCGCGGCACGCGCCGCCGAGACGGACGCGAGCGCGTGCGCGAACTCCTGCACCTCGTCGGCCTCGACCACGCCGCCGACCAGCATCCGCGCGAGGTTTCCGGCGGGATGGCCCAGCGCGCTTCGCTCGCGCGTGCCCTGGCGCGCAACCCGGGAGTACTGCTGCTGGATGAGCCATTCGGCGCTCTCGACGCACTCACGAGGCTCCGGATGCAGGATCTTCTGCTCGAGATCCACGCAGCAGAGCCCACCACTGTCCTCCTCGTCACACATGACGTCGAAGAGGCCCTCTATCTCGCCGACCGCGTGCTGCTGCTGCGCTCGCTCGTCGGTGAGACAGGCACGGACGCGACGTCAGTCGCTCGCACCATCACCGTGCCAGGCATTCGCCCGCGTGACCGCGCCGATCGTGGCCTCGCGGACCTTCGCGCCGACCTTCTCGAAGGACTCGGCGTCGACACCCACCACCGCATTTCCACCGAGGAGACCCGATGAGCACCATCACCCGCCGAATCGTCCCTGCGATCGCCATCGCCGGAACGATGATGCTCGTCGCCACCGGCTGCGTCGCCGGAGAGAACGCCGGAGCCTCCGAGTCCGACGGCTCCGCTGCCACGGGCGAGTGGTCCTCCGACACGCTCACCGTCGACTTCGCGACCTACAACCCGCTCAGCCTCGTCATCAAGGACCAGGGCATCCTCGAAGACATCGTCGGCGACGACGTCGAGGTCGAGTGGGTGCAGTCCGCCGGATCCAACAAGGCCAACGAGCTGCTGCGCTCCGGTTCGGTCGACGTCGGATCGACGGCCGGATCTGCCGCATTGCTCGCTCGCGCCAACGGCTCGCCCATCCAGGTCATCGACATCTACTCCCAGCCCGAGTGGTCGGCCATCGTGGTCGGGCCCGACAGCGAGATCACCTCGCTCGAAGACCTCGCCGGCACCTCGATCGCGGCGACCAAGGGCACCGATCCGTACTTCTTCCTGCTGCAGGCGCTCGAAGAGGGCGGCCTCTCGCTCGACGACGTCGAAGTGCAGAACCTGCAGCACGTTGACGGGCGCGCGGCGCTCGACGGCGGCTCAGTGGACGCCTGGGCAGGTCTTGACCCGATCATGGCAGCAGCCGAGGTGGAGTCGGGCGACCAGCTCATCTACCGCAACGTCGACTTCAACACCTACGGCTTCCTCAACGCCACCGAGGACTTCATCGACAACCACGCCGATCTCGCTCAGGCCGTCGTCGACGCCTATGAGCAGGCACGCGTCTGGGCGCTCGAGAACCCTGAAGAGACCGCCGCGCTGCTCGCCGAGGTCGCGGGCATCGACATCGCGGTGGCCACGACCGTCATCGAGGAGCGCTCCAACCTCGACGTGAACGGCATCCCCGGCGACGCGCAGATCGAGGTTCTCGAGAAGATCGCCCCTGTGCTCGTCGACTCCGGTGATGTGCAGGGCGGACAGGCCTCCGTCGACAAGGCCCTCGAGACGATCGTGAACGCCACCTTCGCCGAGAAGGCGACCAAGGGCGAATGATCAACCCGGACCAGCGAGTCGTCGTCCCGGCGGATTCGCGGGACGCCCTCGATTTCGCCAAGGGGGAGCGCAGACGAGCGGATGCCGGTACCCGAGGCATCTGGGATCGCACGGGCGTCCGTGTCGTCGCCGGACTGCTCCTACCCGTCATCATCCTCGTCGTCTGGCAGGTCGTCACCACGAGCGGCCTGGTGCCGCCGTATCGCCTTCCCACACCGGCATCCGTGTTCATCGCGGGCGTCGAGCTGGCCGAGGCGGGCCAGCTATGGACGCATATCGCGATCTCGGTGCAGCGCGTGCTGCTCGGGTTCGCGATCGGATCCGTGATCGGTCTCGCGATCGCCGGGATCGTCGGCCTCTCCAGACTCGGCGATGTCCTGCTCAGCCCGACCCTCGCAGCCCTCCGTGCCGTGCCTTCGCTGGCGTGGGTGCCGCTGCTCATCCTGTGGCTGCAGATCGGGGAGGAGTCGAAGGTCACGCTGATCGCGATCGGTGCCTTCTTCCCCGTATACACGACAGTCGCCTCAGCGCTGCGTCACGTCGACCCGCAGCTGGTCGAAGCAGGTCGCTCGTTCAGCCTCCGCGGATGGTCGCTGTTTCGCACAGTGCAGCTCCCGGCCGTCGTGCCCTCGGTCGTCTCAGGTCTGCGTCTGGCGCTCGCGCAGGCCTGGTTGTTCCTCGTCGCCGCTGAGCTCATCGCGTCCTCGATGGGACTGGGCTTCCTGCTCACGGACTCGCAGAGCACAGGGCGCGTCGATCGCATCCTGCTCTCGATCGTGCTGCTCGCGCTGCTCGGGACGATCACGAACGGCATCCTCGCGCTGGTCGAGAAGCACCTGCTCAAGAAGTGGGCGTGAGCGTGACCGAAGCCCGATTGCAGGAGTCGCGCGAATACGCACCTCCGGCCGCTTTCACCGCGCAGGCGAACGTCACCTCCGAGGTCTACGCCGAAGCGGATGCCGATCCCACCGCATTCTGGGAGCGCGCAGCCCGGCGACTCGACTGGGCTGAACCGTGGCACACCGCGCACGAGTGGGAGCCGCCCACCGACGGAGCGATCCCGGCGGCCCGCTGGTTCGTCGGCGGCAAGCTCAACGTCGCGCACAACTGCGTCGACCGCCACGTCGAAGCAGGCCGTGGTGACAAGGTCGCGCTGTACTTCGAGGGCGAGCCGGGCGACCGCGCGGCCGTGACCTACGCCGATCTGCGGCGGCGCGTATCGCAGGCCGCCAACGCCCTGATCTCGCTCGGCATCGAGCCGGGCGACCGTGTCGTGATCTACCTCCCGGTGCTCGTCGAGACGATCGTGATCACGCTGGCGTGCGCGCGGATCGGCGCCGTGCATTCGCTCGTCTTCGGTGGCTTCTCGGCCGAGGCCGTGCGCTTCCGCCTCTCGGACACCGGAGCGAAGCTGCTCGTCACGAGCGACGGGCAGTACCGAAGGGGAGCGGCGACCGAGGTCAAGTCGACGGCCGATGCCGCAGCCGCCGACCTGCCAGAGCTGGAACATGTGCTCGTGCTTCGACGCACCGGCCAGGACGTGCCGTGGACCGAGGGCCGCGATGTCTGGTGGCACGACGTCGTCGACACCGCTTCGACCGAGCACGAGACGCAGGCGTTCGACGCCGAGCATCCGCTCTTCATCATCTACACCTCCGGCACCACGGGAAAGCCCAAGGGGCTGGTCCACACATCCGGCGGTTATCTGGCGCACACGAGCTGGGCGCACTGGGCGCACTTCGACGCCAAGGCGGACGACGTCCACTGGTGCACGGCCGACCTCGCGTGGGTCACCGCGCACACGTACGAGATCTACGGGCCGCTCTCCAACGGACTGACACAGGTCATCTACGAGGGCACGCCGGACACGCCTCACCGCGAGCGGCATCTGGAGATCATCGAGCGCTACGGCGTCACGGTCTACTACACCGCGCCCACTTTGATCCGCACGTTCATGACGTGGTTCGGCTCCGCGCTGCCGCAGGGACATGACCTCTCGAGCCTGCGCCTGCTCGGCACCGTCGGCGAAGCGATCAACCCGGAGGCGTGGATCTGGTTCCGTCGCAACTTCGGCCGAGATGAACTGCCGATCATCGACACGTGGTGGCAGTCCGAGACCGGGGCCGCGATGATCGTGCCGCTGCCAGGCGTGACGACGCTGAAGCCCGGCTCCGCCACCGTTCCGCTGCCCGGCATCGACGCGACCGTGGTCGACGAGTACGGCGACGAAGTCGCGCCGGGGCGCTCCGGAACGCTGGTCGTGCGGCGCCCGTGGCCGGGCATGGCGCGCACGGTCTGGGGGAACCCGCAGCGCTACCGCGACTCCTATTGGGCGACCTTCGCCGGTCATGGCCGGCACGGCGGATACTACGTCGCCGGCGACGGAGCGACGAAGGATGCCGACGGACACATCTGGATCCTCGGACGCCTCGACGACGTCGTGAACGTCTCCGGCCACCGGCTCTCCACGATCGAGATCGAGTCGGCTCTCGTCGCACACGAGAGTGTGGGAGAAGCAGGCACCGCCGGTGTGTCCGATCCGGTCACAGGCCAGGCTGTCGTCGCTTTCGTGACGCCGGCCGGGACGGCAGCGGTGACGGAATCCGATCTCCGCGATCAGGTCGCGCAGGCGATCGGACCGGTCGCCAAGCCGAAGCACATCGTCGTCGTCGCCGACCTGCCCAAGACGCGCTCGGGGAAGATCATGCGTCGCCTGCTCGCGCAGCTGTGGGAGGCTGAACAGGATCGACGCGCCGGCCGGGAGCCCAAGGCGCTCGGAGACACGACATCACTGCAGAACCCGTGGGCCGTCGACGGCATCGCCGACGTGCTGGCCGCGGCTTAGACGAGGACATCATGACGGAAGAGCACCGCTTCGGGTTCCGCACCCGCGCACTCCACGCGGGCGGCACGCCCGACGCATCCACCGGCGCGCGAGCAGTGCCGATCTATCAGACGACGTCGTTCGTGTTCGACGACGCAGCGGACGCCGGCAACCTCTTCGCCCTGCAGAAGTACGGCAACATCTACTCGCGTATCGGCAACCCCACCGTCGCCGCGCTGGAAGAGCGACTCGCGTCACTCGAAGGTGGAATCGGGGCTGTGGCCACGGCATCCGGCATGAGCGCCGAGTTCATCACGTTCGCCGCTCTCGTCGGGGCAGGCGACCACGTCGTCGCCTCGGCGCAGCTGTACGGCGGCACGGTCACCCAGCTGGATGTCACTCTGCGGCGCTTCGGAGTCGAGACGACGTTCGTGCCATCGAGCGACCCGGCCGACTTCGCTGCCGCGATCAGGCCCGAGACCAAGGTCGTCTACGTCGAGATGATCGGCAACCCGTCGGGTGAGATCGCCGATATCGAGGGCCTCGCCGCGGTCGCGCATGAGGCCGGAGTGCCACTCGTCGTCGACGCGACGCTTGCCACCCCCTACCTCGCGCGGCCGCTCGAACACGGTGCGGACATCGTCATCCACTCTGTGACCAAGTTCCTCGGCGGGCACGGCACGACCCTCGGCGGCATCGTGATCGAGAAGGGCACGTTCGACTGGGGAAACGGCAAGTTCCCGCAGATGACCGAGCCGGTCGAGTCGTACGGCGGCATCAAGTGGTGGGACAACTTCGGCGAGTACGGTTTTCTCACGAAGCTCCGCTCCGAGCAGCTTCGGGACATCGGTCCTGCGCTGAGTCCTCAGTCGGCGTTCAACCTGCTGCAGGGCGTCGAGACTCTTCCTCAGCGCATCGACGCCCATCTCGTGAACGCGCGGATCGTCGCGGAGTGGCTGGATGCTGACCCCCGGGTGTCGTATGTCACCTGGGCAGGATTGGACGCGCATCCGCACCGTGAGCGCGCGGCCAAGTATCTTCCGCTCGGACCCGGTTCCGTGTTCGCGTTCGGCGTCGCAGCCGAGGACGGGCGCGCAGCTGGGGAAGCCGTGATCGAGAACCTGCAGCTCGCCTCGCACCTCGCGAACATCGGCGATGCTCGTACGCTCGTCATCCACCCGGCGTCCACCACGCACCGCCAGCTCACCGAGTCGCAGCTCGGTGCCGCGGGCGTGCGTCCGGATCTGATCCGCATCTCGGTCGGCCTCGAGGACCCGGACGACATCATCTGGGATCTCGATCAGGCCCTCACCGCAGCGACAGGAGCGACCCGATGAGCACGTCGATCCCCGCGGACTCCTGCGCGCTGCCGTCGCCGACGGATGCTGTCGCCTGCGCGCTGCCCGGCGTCGCCGTCGACGCGGCATCCGAACGCACATGGACCGGTCCGAACCAGCAGGAACGCTTCGCACTGCTGCGCCGAACGAGGTCGGTCGCCATCGTCGGGGCATCCAACAACCCCTCCCGCGCTTCGTACTTCGTGACGACGTACCTGCTCTCCAGCTCGCCTTACGACGTGTATCTCGTCAACCCGCGCGAGAAGGAGATCCTCGGCCAGCCCGTCTACGCATCGCTCGCCGAGCTCCCCGTCGTACCAGACATCGTCGACGTCTTCCGCAGGCATGATGACCTTCCCGGCGTCGCGCAGGAGGCCATCGATGTCGGAGCGAAAGCCGTGTGGCTCCAGCTCGGCTCCTGGCACGAGGAGGCGGCAGCTCTCGCGGAATCCGCAGGGCTCTCGGTCGTCATGGACCGCTGCATCAAGATCGAGCACGCGCGATTCCACGGCGGTCTGCACCTGGCGGGCTTCGACACCGGGGTCATCAGTTCCAAGCGTCAGCTGCTCGCACGCTGAATCAGTCGGAGATCGGGTGGGCGAGCCGATAGCCTCTCGATATGTCAATCGGCACGATCTCGCGGTGGAGCGGCATGCCCATCGACCGCACGCGTCAGCGAACGGTCACGCTCAACCAGCTTCTGCTCGGCGTGGTCGCCTTGATGTCCGCACTGATCGCGTTCGCGATGGAGGCGATCACAGCCGTCTCGTTTCTGCTCGGGGGACTTCTGCTCATCACGGTTCTGACGGGCGCGGCCATCGCCGTTCCCTGGAACCGCATCCACCCGCTGTGGAGTGCACTCCTGCCGATCGGTGACATTCTGGCAGTCGCCCTGATGCGAGAATCCAATCCTTCGGCCGGGTTCGCCCTGTTGTGGATCTTTCCGGCGATGTGGATCGCAGCGGCCTTCGGTCTGCTCGGGCTCGTCGTCGCGAACGTGCTCACCAACGGTGTCTACTGGTTGACCATCTTGATCGATCCGCGGCAGTCGATGGCGCCAGTCGTCTTCCTCGTTCCGATGACGATCATCGCGATCTCGACGAGCACCTACATCGCAACCCGGCGCGCGACAGCGCAACGGGCACTTCTCGATACTCAGGCGCGGCTGCTGGCACGTGCTGTCGAGCGCGCGCGCCGGCAGGAGGACACCGTGACGGAGGTTCTGGATGCCGTCGACTTCGGCGTGATCCGATTCGGCGCAGACGGCGACGAATCCGTTCGCAACGAGGCGCACGCGAGGATGCAGCGAATGCTCGCGCCCGATGGTCGAAGGCGTGGAGTGTACGCGAGCGACGGAATCACCGAACTGGCCTCCGACGCCATCCCGCTCGCACGTGCACGTCGCGGAGAGATCTTCGACGGCGACATGGTCTGGCACGGAGAGCCGGGAAAGGGGCGACGTGCGTTCAGCGTCACTTCCCGCGCCCTGGAAGGACGGACAGGGGAGCGCGTGGGGGGTATTCTCGTCTCCCGTGACGTCACCGATGAAGTGATGGCGCTGCGTGCACGCGAGGACCTCGTCGCTTCGGTCTCACACGAGTTGCGGACCCCGCTGACCTCGATACTCGGCTACCTGGAACTCGTGCTGGACGGCGACGACCTGTCCTCATCGGCGCGGCGCGGCCTCGAGGTCGCTGAGCGCAACGCCGCCAGGCTGTTGGACATCATCGCCGATCTTCTCGTCGTCTCCGCCGATGATCACGGGGGAGTGCGACTGTCGATCAAGGCGGAGAACGCCAGCGTCGACGGGATCGTGCGGGCCTCTGTCGAGGCCCTCGTCCCTCGAGCGGCCGAGCGCGACATCGTTCTGGATGCGACAGGGGTTGAGCAGGTCACGGCATTCGTCGACCCGCTCCGTGTTCGTCAGGTCGTCGACAACGTGATCGGCAATGCCGTCAAATACAACGTCGAGCATGGGCGGGTGGAGATCGGCGTCACCACCGACGCCGATCATGCGTGGATCGTGGTTCGCGATCATGGCCATGGCATCTCCGCGGAGGAGCTTCCGCGGCTGTTCGAGCGCTTCTTCCGCGCCGATGCCGTGCGAAACACGTCGATCCATGGCAGTGGCCTCGGTCTGTCGATCAGCAGAGACATCGTCAGGGCGCACGGAGGCGAGATCTCGGTGCAGTCAGAGCTCGGGAGAGGAACGACCTTCATCATCCGCCTCCCGATTCGCGAGAAAGGAAGGAACAGCTGATGGAAATGGACATCTTGTCCGTCTCGGCGATGACGGCCGTCGTCGTGATCGTGGCCGGCGTCGTGTTCATCCTGGAGACCCTTTTCCGTGAGGACGACATCGTCAGCAGACTCTGGTCGATCGGGTTCCTCTCCGGCATCCTCGCATCCGTGTCCTATGTGATCTGGGCATTCACTCCGGATGCGTGGGGCGCGGTCGCGATCGGTAATGCCGCGTTCGTCTCAAGCTCAGGATTCATGTGGCTGGGGTGTCGGAGCTTCAACAACCGCACGCTCGGCTGGGCGGGCATCGTGGTGGCCGCCTTCACGGTCACTGCAGGTGTTGCGGTGCTCCTCGAAGGGCCACAAGGCGGATCATGGGCCGGAGCCGAGATCATGTTCCTCGCACTCTGCCTCCTCCCTGCGGCAGCCGCATCGGAGATGGTTCGGGGATCGCTCGTCGGCATCAGAACGTCGATCAGCCTGGCCGTGGTGTTCGGCGCACAGGCCATCTACTATCTCGCGCGTCTGATCGTTCTGCTGGCCACAGGTCGGGACGGCGAGACATTCACGCAATGGTGGGGAACCATTCCGACGAGTGTGCTCACCATCACCCTCACCGTCGTCGCGGTCGTGATCACATCGCTGTTGCGCGCTGAGCGCACCGGCCTCAGAGGCCGCCGGACGCTGACTGCTCCAGGAACCAGCTTCAGCGGCGTGCTCGAACCACGATGGTTCGAGAGATTCGCGGCGGATGCGATCGAACGCGGGGCACCGAGAGCGGAGATCCTCGCGGTGATATCCACACGGATCGACGACCTTCCGCAGGTCGTGACGGCGTTCGGGGCGAGCGAGGCCGAGGACCTTCGCACGGCTTGGTATCGCGCCGTACGACTCTACGCCCCGACCCAGGCATGGATCGGTGACGACGGAAGCGGCGGGATCGCGATCAGTACGGTCGTCGAATCTGAGGCCGACGCCAGACGGCTGGCGGCAAGTCTGCACAGCGCGATCTACGACGCGCTCGATGCCGTCGAGGGCAGCGTTCTCCCGGTACTGGGCGTGGGCGTGGCGTTGAGCGACGTCGAACTTCATGACGCGGGTTCACTCATTTCGCGGGCCAGAGCCGCTGCGGCCGAGGCCGCGCTCAGCGAGGACAGCAGCGTCGTCGTCGCGGCCCCTGAAGATACTCAGGGAGTGAGTCGGTAGCCGATCCCGCGGATGGTCTCGATCCACCGAGGCTCTGATGGGGTCTCGCCGAGCTTGCGCCGCAGGTTGGCGACATGCACTTCGATGGCTCGGGTGTCGTGTTCGCTGACGAAGTCGCTTGACATTCCGCGCTCACCGCGGACGACGAGTGCGAGCTGAGTCTTGCTCACCACGCGGCCGCCCTCCTCGAGCAACTCGAGGAGGATGTCGAATTCGCTCCGGGTCAGCTCCACCTGCTCGCCGTCGGTCTCGGCGATGCGCATATCCGAGTGCGCGCGCAGACCGCGATGTTCGCGCCAGCCATCAGGTTCGGGTCGGCTATCCGTAGGCGCGGCGACATCGTCGTGCAACGCGCGCGGACGGCGGAGCATCGCCTCGATCCTGGCGCGCAGCTCGCGCGGACGGAACGGCTTGGTGATGTAGTCGTCCGCCCCGGACTGAAGTCCCTGGAGCGCGTCGATCTCTTCCGAACGAGCAGTGAGCATGAGCAGGTACGTGGAGCTGATCGCCCGGATGCGCTTGGCAGCCTCGAAGCCGTCCATTCCCGGCATGCTGACATCCAGCGTCGTGATGATCGGATCGTGCACGCGCACGAGTTCGATGCCTTCCAATCCCGCTCAGGCGGCATGCACTGCGAATCCCGCCTGCTCGAGGATGTCGGACAGCAACGAGCGGATGTCGGGTTCATCCTCGATGACGACGGCAGTGCGCATTGGCAGCGGACCCTCACTTTCCCGCTCCACGCCCTCGCAGTCAGCGCCGGTAGCGGGTCGAGCTGCGGGGAGCGGAGCTTCGGTGATGATATCGCAGAAGATTCTCGCGAACGCTTCACCCGGCATGAACGCTGCCGTACCCAGAGGCGTCGATCACGAGCACATCGCCGGCGTGCTGCCCAGACGCTCGACCGCCTGGAAGTAGATCGTCGTCGTCTGCCAGTCGACTCCCGTGCCGCGCACGCGCGGGAGTTGAGAGCAGTTCCAGCCATCACGCGGCGTGAACTGGGCTCCGCTCAGCACCCTCGCGGTACTCCAGGACCAGGAGGAGGCGTTGCCGGTCGCTGTCGTCAGATCGACGTCGAAGCTCACCGAGCGCGTCCCCTGAGGAGTCTGGAAGTTGATGTAGTAGTTCCGCGTCTGAGCTCCAGGGGTTCCCCAATTGTTGTAGGTGATGCCGCTCACGACGCACCCGTTGAGGGCCTTGCCGTTGGGTCCGTAAGCGACGCAGGTGCTCACGGAGGGCGTCGACCAGGTGCCGGCCTTCACGACCGCTGACACACTGGTCCGATCAGCCCAGGCTGCGGAGGTGCTCTCGAGAGGTCCCTGACCGGCGGCAACGATCCCCAGCGTGCCGCCGATCAGGAGAGCGAGTGCGACGGCGAGGAGGCGTGATCCCCTCACGCCACAGCCAGTTTCGGGGCGGGTCGATCGGCGTTGGGTGTCAACATCGTGAGCCCCAGCAGTCCGAGAAGCCCCACCAGCAGTGGCAGCGCGACAGCGGGAGTCGTCATCCGCATGATGGCGGTGCCCCAGCCGGACAGCTGCAGAGACGGCTGCCAGACGTCGCCTGAGACGGCGTAATCCAGTGCATCCGAGAACGCATTGTTGTCACCCTTCATGGTGACCATGAATCCGCCGTGACCATCGGGTTCGATGGCTTCGATGCGGTGCGTCACGAGGTCGCCGGTGAGGTCACTCGGCACACTGATCACGTCGCCGACATTCAGGGCATCAGCGGAGACACGGGTATCGATGATGAGATCGCCGGTCATGATTCCCGGTTCCATCGAACCCGAGATCACGACCAGGGGTTTGATGACCCCTGCCGCGCTCGCGCCCCATACCAGGCCGCACGCGGCTCCCACCGCGGCAAGCAGCCAGAGCATGATGAAGGAGAGGCGGCGCACGGTCTGCATCATCGTCGTCTTTCTTCAGTCAGCGGACAGGATCAGGAGGTCGCGGTCGCAGAGACGGTCACGACCATGGTGCCGGACTTGCCCTGGTTCGTCGGCGCCCAGTCAGCGGGTGTGGTGACGGTGAGCTGGAACTGGTCCTGCGCGCCGGTGGTGCCGGTCGGAGTGAGGGTCGCGACGAGGCCGGCCAGCGCAGGCGTCGGCTTCGTGGTGAATGTGGTGCTCGCACCGAATGCCACCTGCGAGGTGAGAGCGGCGTTGACGGTGCTCTCGTTGCGCACCCAGAGGTCGATCGTGCGAGTCTGTCCTGGCAGCAGGTCGACGAACTTGCTCGCGGGGATGACCAGCTCGAGGGTGTCGGCCGTGTCCGACTGCGCCCAGGTCTTGCCGTCGAGCGAGCCTTGAAGGTCGAAGGTCGCGGCCGCGGCGGGTGCGGCGAACAGGGTGTTGTCCGTCCACGCGGCGCTGGTGATGGCCGCGCCGACGCCGCCGATGGCGAGGGCAGCCAGGCCGAAAGCGACGAGGGGGTGGCGTTTGCGGCGCTCCTGCGTGGGGGCGTTCTCCGTGGTGTTCTCCGTGGTGTTCGATGTCATGCTCTGAGGTTATGAAGAGGACCTCAGCCCCCACCCAAGTCCGGCTCAGCAACGCCTGAGGTTCTGTCGAAGATCTCGTCCGGAGCGAACGCAGACGACATGGCAGACTGATTCATATGCCTCTCATCGCGCTGACCGGGGGAATAGCCTCCGGAAAGTCCACGATCGCCCGCCGTCTTGAGTCGCTCGGTGCGGTGGTGGTCGATGCGGATCAGATCGTCCGCGACGTGCAGTCGCCCGAATCTCCGGTGCTGCGGGAGATCGCTACGGCGTTCGGTGACGAGGTGCTCGACTCATCCGGGGCGCTGGATCGCGCTGTCCTCGGTGCGCGCGTGTTCTCCGATCCGGAGGCCCTCGCCCGGTTGAACGGCATCGTGCACCCCGCTGTGCGTCGCGAGTCGCAGCGCCGATTCGAGGTGGCGTTCGCCGAGGACCCGCACGCCGTGGTCGTGTACGACGTACCGCTGCTCGTCGAGGCGCGCGTCGACGACCCGTGGGACACCATCGTCGTCGCGCACGCACCGGCCGAAGAGCGCCTGCGCCGCCTGATCGAACTGCGCGGGATGGAGCCTCGGGAGGCACAGAACCGCATCGACGCCCAGGTGGCGGACGAGAAGCGGCTCGCGATCGCGGATGTCGTGGTCGACACCGCCGGCTCGCTCGAGCACACTGAGCAGCAGGTGGACGCGCTGTGGCAGCGTCTGACGGAAGAGTGAATGCGGACGATCTCTTCGCGGGACATATTCCTCGGACGCGGTCGTACCGACGGCTGATCGCAGGGTTGTTCTTCGCCGGTGTCGCGACGTTCGCTCAGCTCTACTCCCTGCAGGCGGTTCTGCCGCAGGTCGCCGCCGATCTGGAAGTACCGGCGGCGACGGCGGCCTTGACGGTCTCCGCCGCGACCCTCGGGATCGCGGTAGCCGTCATCCCGTGGTCCCTCGTCGCGGATCGCATCGGTCGGATCCCTGCGATGGCGATCGGCATCATCGCCGCGACGTCCTTCGGGCTCGCGGCACCGCTGAGCACTGAGATCACCGTGCTGCTGGCACTGCGCCTCGGCGAGGGACTCGCGCTCGGCGCCGTGCCAGCGGTGGCGCTGGCATACCTCAGTGAAGAGGTGCACGCGCGGCATGTCGCGGCAGCCGCCGGCAGTTATACGGCGGGGACCACCGTGGGCGGACTCTCCGGGCGTCTACTAGCGGGACCTGTGGCGGAGGCGTTCGATTGGCGCGTCGGCGTCTGGAGCGTCACGGCTGTCTGCGCCGTCGCCGCAATCCTGTTCCTCCGGCTCGTGCCGCGAGCGCGGCGGTTCGTCCCGGGACGGATGCGAACGGATGCCGGACCGGGCATGTTCGCACGCCTCATCCGTGCGCTGCGCTCACCCCGGCTGCTGGCGCTGTACGCGCAGGGCTTCCTTCTCATGGGTGCGTTCGTCGCGGTGTACAACTACCTGGGCTTCCACCTGATCGCGCCGCCGTTCCTCCTGCCGGTCTGGTTGGTGACCCTGCTGTTCCTCGCCTACCTGGCCGGTACGGTGTCGTCACCAAGGGCAGGGGCGCTGGCCGTGAGGTACGGACGTCGCCGCGTGCTGCTCGCGGCGATCGGGCTGTTCGGGGCCGGGGCGGCCCTGATGTACGTGCCGTCGCCGATCGTCATCCTCATCGGTCTTGTCATGTTCACCGGCGGCTTCTTCGGAGCGCACGCCATCGCATCGAGCTGGGCGCCCGTACTCGCTGATCCGGAGAGCCGTGCGCAGGCGCCCTCGCTGTACTACTTCGCGTACTACGCCGGCTCGAGCCTGTTCGGGTGGGCGCTGGGAATCGTGTTCGGTCAGGCCGGCTGGGAATGGTTCCTCGGGGGCGTGATCGCCATGGGAGCTCCCGCCGCACTCATCGCGACGGCTCTGCTGCGTTCGGACCGGATGACGGATGCCTAGACTCGAGTCCGTGCAGCACACCCTCCTCGACGCCTACGACTCTCAACTGCGCACCTCCTCGGAGATGTTGCGCGTATCGAACACCGGGCGGCACGGCCCGTTGTGGTTCGCTCTCTTTCCCGGCGGGCACGGATTCGTCACCTACGAATCCCTCGACGGCGCCGACGAGGCCGGGATCGCTGAACTCGTCGACGCGGCGCTGGAACACTTCGGAGCCCGCTCAGATGTCGAGGACATCGAATGGAAGACGAGGGCGCACGATGTCGCGCCGGGTCTGCACGAGGCTCTCGTCTCCCGCGGCTTCGCGCCGGAGGAATCGGAATCGATCATGATCGGGGAAGCCGCGCTGCTTGCTCAGGCATCGCCGATGCCTGCCGGAGTGGAGATCCGGCAGGTGCGCGACGAGGCAGAGATCTGGGCGATGGAGAAGATGCAGGGCACTGTCTTCGCCGATCCGGGCTGGGAGGCGCGCGCACAGGCGACCGTCGCCGAGTGGTCGGCAGGCTCCGACATCGGGCTGTGGATCGCGCTTGTGGACGGTGACGTCGTGAGCGCTGGACGCCTCGAGCCGGTCGCCGACACGGATTTCGCGGGGCTGTGGGGCGGAGCGACCCTGCAGCAGTGGCGTGGCCGCGGCACCTATCGTGGGCTGACAGCCCGCCGGGCACGTTCTGCGCTGCTCCAGGGGAAGAAGTATCTGAATGCGGATTGCACCGAGCTGTCACGACCGATCCTCGAGCGATCAGGACTGGTCAAGGTGTCCACCACCACGCCGTACATCCGCCGTCAGCCGTCGACCTGAGCCGCTGATCGCCTCCGGCCACGACGTCGTCGGAAGAACAGCACGACCGCGACGATCAGGCCGATCAGAAGAAGGCTCGCGAGCACGGGAACGATGATGGCGAGCGCGGCGAGCAGGAAGGAGGCTCCGTCCTCGGCTGTGCTCAGCACCGGCGCCGCGAGTCCGCCGGTGACGGTGTTCGCAGCCACCCGCGCGCTGGCCTTGACGATGTGCACCACCAGCGCGATCACGATGCCGGTGACGATCGGCACCCAGGTGTTCTCGGAGAAGAAGGACGAGGGATCGTCGACGGCGACCGTCTGCGAGCTCGCACCCGCGCCGAACACGATCCCACCGGAGGCCGGCCGCAGCACGCTCTGGACGATGTCGTTGATCGAGTCGAGCGCGGGGATCTTGTCGGCGACGATCTCCAGCAGCAGCAGGACGCCGAGCACCCACAGGGCGATGTCGCTCGAGATCCACGACCAGCCGGATGGAAGACTCACGGCCGGAAGAAAGCGGTCGGCGAGACCGAGCAGGAACAGCGGCATCCAGGCGTTGAGCCCTGCCGAAGCCGCAAGGCTGGAGCCGATCAGGAACTCGATCACGGCCCCACTATAAGGCGTCGATTTCTCGACGCGGGCCCGTACGCATGGCCCGCGACCCCGATGTCCGAGGGGCCGCATACGCTGGAACCATGCAACCCACGCGCAGCGTCCGTCCCTTCGAGGTGATCAGCGAGTACGAGCCGGCCGGCGATCAGCCGCAGGCGATCGCCGAACTCGCGTCGCGCATCAACGCCGGCGAGACCGACGTCGTCCTGCTCGGTGCGACCGGTACCGGAAAGTCCGCGACGACGGCCTGGCTGGTCGAGCAGGTACAGCGACCGACCCTCGTGCTCGCGCACAACAAGACCCTCGCCGCTCAGTTGGCGAACGAGTTCAGAGAGCTCATGCCGAACAACGCGGTGGAGTACTTCGTCTCGTACTACGACTACTACCAGCCGGAGGCGTACGTCCCGCAGACCGACACCTTCATCGAGAAGGACTCCTCGGTCAACGCAGAGGTCGAGCGTCTGCGTCACTCCACGACCAACTCGCTGCTCTCTCGTCGCGACGTGATCGTGGTCTCCACCGTGTCCTGCATCTACGGTCTCGGTGCGCCCGAGGAGTATCTGCGCGCGATGGTCGCGCTGCAGGTGGGGGAGCGTTACGACCGCGATGCGCTGATCCGCCAGTTCATCGCCATGCAGTACAACCGCAACGACGTCGACTTCTCGCGCGGCAACTTCCGGGTGCGGGGCGACACCATCGAGATCATTCCGGTCTACGAAGAGCACGCGATCCGCATCGAGCTGTTCGGCGACGAGATCGAAGCGCTCTACACGCTGCATCCGCTCACAGGCGACGTCATCGAGAAGCTCGACGCGGTTCCGATCTTCCCCGCATCACACTACGTCGCCGGCACGGATGTCGTGCAGCGAGCCATCGGCACGATCGAACACGAGCTCGCCGAACGCCTCAAGGAGTTCGAGCGCCAGGGCAAACTGCTCGAGGCGCAGAGGCTTCGCATGCGGACCACATTCGATCTCGAGATGCTCCAGCAACTCGGATTCTGCTCCGGCATCGAGAACTACTCGCGTCATATGGACGGCCGTGCGCCTGGCGAGCCGCCGCACACGCTTCTTGACTTCTTCCCCGATGACTTCCTCATGGTGATCGACGAGTCGCACGTGACCGTGCCGCAGATCGGCGCCATGTACGAGGGCGACGCCTCGCGCAAGCGCACTCTGGTCGACCACGGCTTCCGCCTGCCCAGCGCGATGGACAACCGGCCGCTGCGGTTCGACGAGTTCAAGAACCGCATCGGTCAGACCGTGTACCTTTCGGCGACGCCGGGCAAGTACGAGATGGGCATCGCCGACGGTATCGTCGAGCAGATCATCCGCCCGACCGGCCTCGTCGACCCGGAGATCATCGTCAAGCCGTCAAAGGGGCAGATCGACGATCTGCTGGAGGAGATCCGCCTGCGAGCAGGGCGGGACGAGCGGGTGCTCGTCACGACGCTGACGAAGAAGATGGCGGAAGAGCTCACCGACTTCCTCGGCGAGCACGGAGTGCGAGTGCGGTACCTGCACTCCGACGTCGATACGCTGCGGCGCGTCGAGCTGCTCAGCGAACTCCGCTCCGGCGTGTACGACGTGCTCGTCGGCATCAACCTGCTGCGCGAGGGGCTCGATCTCCCTGAGGTGTCTCTCGTCGCGATCCTCGACGCTGACAAGGAGGGGTTCCTTCGTTCGGGGACATCCCTCATCCAGACGATCGGACGTGCCGCCCGAAACGTGTCCGGCCAAGTGCACATGTACGCCGACAAGATGACCGACTCGATGGCGAAGGCGATCGAGGAGACCGATCGT
This sequence comes from Microbacterium sp. TWP3-1-2b2, assembly GCF_049896145.1. Lineage (NCBI taxonomy): Bacteria > Bacillati > Actinomycetota > Actinomycetes > Micrococcales > Microbacteriaceae > Microbacterium > Microbacterium sp. TWP3-1-2b2. Next base: position 530,295 of record NZ_JAFCTS010000001.1, read on the forward strand.
CGTCGCGAGAAGCAGGTCGCGTACAACAAGGAACGCGGCATCGACCCGCAGCCGCTGCGCAAGAGGATCGCCGACATCACCGACGTTCTGGCACGCGAGGCGTCTGACACCGAAGATCTGCTTCGAAGCAAGAACAGGACGAAGTCCGGTCGCGGAAAGAGCCCGACGCCTCAGCTGCGTCGAGAGGGGATCGCGGCTGAGGGCGCGGAGCAGTTGGAGGACATGATCAAGGATCTGTCCGATCAGATGCTCGCGGCGGCGGCCGAGCTGAAGTTCGAGCTCGCCGGTCGACTTCGCGACGAGGTGCAGGATCTCAAGAAAGAGCTGCGCGCCATGGAGCGCGCGGGGCACGCATAAGGGCGGTGATGTCGAGCATGGATGCTGCTGCCACTGAACTCGCCGATCGGGTTCGAGCGCTGCTGATGTCAGAGCCAGGGCTCGAGGAGAAGCGCATGTTCGGTACGCGCGCGTTCTTGCTGAACGGGCGGATCCTCGTGGGCACCCGCAAAGAAGGTGTGCTCCTCGTGCGGGTCGCTGAGGAGAAGGGCGCTGCGCTGCTGGCCGAGCCTGGCGTCTCAGTCGCCGTGATGGGTGCGAAGACGATGGGCCCGAGTTGGTTGGACGTGGCACCGTCGGTGATCGAGGGCGATGATGCGCTGATGTCGTGGATCGACGCTGCACGGGAGAGTGCAGGGGATTAGAGTTCGGCGGTCGAACCAGCTCAGGGGCCGGTCAGGGGCAGTGCATGAGAGGTTTCGGGCCGGACCGGTCGATCTCGTGTTCAGTCATGGGATGACCGCACAGTGGGCACGCCCGCTCGGCTCGCTGAGAGGCCGTCGGTGGAGGAGTGGCCTCGTACGGGCCGACGGCGGCCGGACCGGCGAGGCGGATGAGGTTCTTGTTGAACCAGCGATACAGCCCACCCGCTTCGCGGATGCGTGTGCGGAGCGGCACTCGGTCAGAACTGTTCGTCATGTTCATTAGTGTACTAATGATTAGCCCAATCTGTATAATCGGGTTGTGACCGATTCGGACGACCTCCTCAAGCTCGAGAACCAGCTGTGCTTCGCCCTCGTGACGGCAGCACGCAATGTCGTGGCGATCTATCGTCCGATCCTTGAGCCGCTCGGACTCACACACCCGCAGTATCTGGTGATGCTGGCGCTCTGGGAGCGGTCGCCTCGCACGCTCAACGACCTCGCTGCAGAGCTGGCGCTTGATCCTGCGACGGCGTCGCCGTTGGTCAAGCGCCTCGAGAAGGAGGGCTTGATCGCACGAGAGCGCAGCAGCGAGGATGAGCGTCGCCTCGACATCCGCCTGACGCCATCCGGACAACAGCTTCGGCAGCGGGCGCTCGACGTTCCTCACCAGGTCATGGCGGCCGTGCACATGGACATCCAGCAGGTGGCGACGCTGCGCGACGGGTTGTCCCCATTCGCAGGTCGCGCTCCGATCGGCGAGATGCGGGCAGAGCGCGGCTGAGACCGTTCCTGAGCATGGACACAGAGCCGATGTCTGTGGCCCCTCGTAGACTTGTCCGGTGCCCATTGTCCCCGTTGCCACCCCCAGCAAACTCAGTGTTCGCGGTGCCCGCGTACACAATCTCAAGAACGTCGACATCGACATCCCGCGCGACTCGATGGTCGTGTTCACCGGCCTGTCCGGGTCCGGGAAGTCGAGCCTCGCGTTCGACACGATCTTCGCCGAAGGCCAGCGTCGCTACGTCGAATCGCTGAGTGCGTATGCGCGGCAGTTCCTCGGCCAGGTGGATCGTCCGGACGTCGATTTCATCGAGGGACTGAGCCCTGCGGTCTCGATCGACCAGAAGTCGACGAACCGCAATCCGCGGTCGACCGTCGGCACGATCACCGAGATCTACGACTACATGCGTCTGCTGTGGGCGCGCATCGGCATTCCGCACTGTCCTGAGTGCGGAGAGAAGATCCAGCGCCAGACGGTGCAGCAGATCGCCGATCAGCTCATGGAACTGCCAGAGCGAACCCGCTACCAGATCGTCGCGCCGATCATCTCGCAGAAGAAGGGCGAGTTCGTCGATCTGTTCCGCGAGCTCGGCGCCAAGGGGTACTCACGTGCGATCGTGGACGGCGATCTCATCCAGCTGGCCGAGCCGCCGAAGCTGAAGAAGAGCTACAAGCACGACATCGCGGTCGTCGTCGACCGGCTCGTGGCATCCGATGACATCCTCGGGCGGGTCACCGACTCGGTCGAGACGGCGCTCGGCCTCGCCGGCGGCGTCGTGCAGGTCAACTTCGTCGACGAAGAGGGCGACGATGCGTGGCAGTCGTACTCCGAGAAGCTCGCGTGCCCCAACGGGCATGCGATCACGCTGACCGAGATCGAGCCCCGCACCTTCTCGTTCAACGCGCCGTTCGGCGCCTGCCCGACGTGCTCCGGCCTCGGCACGCGCATGTCGGTCGACGTCGATCTGATGCTCGACGATGAAGAGCTCTCGATCCGCGAGGGCGCCATCATCCCGTGGACGACGCAGGGCAAGGGACTCTTCCAGTATTACGAGCGACTGCTCGAGGGGCTCGCCCGCGACCTCAAGTTCGACCTCGACACCCCGTGGAAAGACCTGCGTGTCGACGTGCAGGACGCGATCCTGCGCGGTGACAACTACAAAGTCACGGTCAAGTGGAAGAACCGCTATGGCCGTGAGATGCGGTACGCCTCCGGCTTCGAGGGTGTGGTGCCCTACATCGAGCGTCAGTACGCGCAGGCCGAGAGCGACAACCAGCGGGCGCGGTGGGCCGAGTACCTCCGGGAGGTGCCGTGCCCCGCGTGCGACGGCAATCGCCTCAAGCCCGAGGTGCTCGCAGTCAAGGTGCACGGTCACTCGATCGCCGAGGTCTCGCACCTCAGCCTCGCCGATGCCCGCGGCTTCATGGAGACGCTGACACTCACCGAGCGCGAAGCGAAGATCGCGGCCCAGGTGCTGCGTGAGATCCGGCTCCGCCTCGACTTCCTGTTGCAGGTGGGTCTCGCGTACCTGAACCTCAGCCGTGCCGCCGGTTCGCTCTCCGGTGGAGAGGCTCAGCGGATCAGGCTCGCGACCCAGATCGGTTCCGGGCTCACTGGCGTGCTCTACGTGCTGGACGAGCCGTCGATCGGCCTGCACCAGCGTGACAACCGCCGCCTCATCCAGACGCTGCAGACGCTGCGCGACCTCGGCAACACCCTGATCGTCGTCGAGCACGACGAGGAGACGATCGAGGCCGCCGACTGGGTCGTCGACATCGGTCCAGGTGCCGGCGTCAACGGCGGTTCAGTCGTGCACTCCGGTCCGTATTCGGCGCTGCTCACCGAGACCGATTCGATGACGGCCGACTACCTCGCGGGGCGCCGAGAGATACCGACCCCGAAGAAGCGCCGCAAGATCGACAAGAAGCGCATGCTGAGCGTGGTCGGCGCCAGGGCGAACAACCTGCGCAACGTCACCGCGGAGTTCCCCCTCGGCGTGCTCACCGCAGTCACCGGCGTGAGCGGCTCCGGCAAGTCGTCGCTGGTCAACGACATCCTCTACCGCGTGCTCGCGTCCAAGCTCAACGGCGCGCGCACGCTCGCAGGAAAGCACACCCGCGTCACCGGGCTCGACAACCTCGACAAGGTCGTGCACGTCGACCAGGCGCCCATCGGTCGTACTCCACGATCGAACCCCGCGACCTACACCGGTGTCTTCGACCGCATCCGCACCCTGTTCAGCGAGACGCCGGAGGCGAAGGTGCGCGGCTACCAGCCCGGCCGATTCAGCTTCAACGTCAAGGGCGGTCGCTGCGACGCATGCTCGGGTGACGGCACGATCAAGATCGAGATGAACTTCTTGCCCGACGTCTACGTCGACTGCGAGGTCTGCCACGGCAAGCGATACAACCGCGACACCCTCGCGGTGCACTACAAGGGCAAGAACATCGCCGAGGTGCTCGAGATGCCGATCGTGGAGGCCGCAGAGTTCTTCGAGCCGATCCAGGCGATCCACCGGTACATGAAGACGCTCGTCGACGTCGGCCTCGGATACGTGCGACTCGGCCAGTCGGCGACGACGCTCTCCGGTGGTGAGGCGCAGCGCGTCAAGCTCGCCACCGAGCTTCAGCGTCGCAGCAATGGCCGCAGCATCTATGTTCTCGACGAGCCGACCACCGGTCTGCACTTCGAAGACGTCCGCAAGCTCCTCGAGGTGCTGAACGGCCTGGTGGACAAGGGCAACACCGTGATCGTGATCGAGCACAACCTCGATGTCATCAAATCCGCGGACTGGGTCATCGACCTCGGACCGGAGGGCGGCTCCGGTGGCGGCGAGATCCTCGCGACCGGCACGCCGGAGCAGATCGCGCGCGTCGAGGAGAGCCACACCGGCATGTTCCTCGGCGAGATCCTCGGTGCGGGACGCGGGGCGCGGAAGGCCAGCTGATGGCCGACGTCCTGCCGTACAAGCCCACGCAGGGCGAGATCCCCACGGATCCGGGGGTGTATCGCTTCCGCGACGCCGAGGGTCGCGTGCTGTACGTGGGCAAGGCCAAGAACCTGCGCCAGCGGCTGTCGAACTACTTCGCGCCGCTGCGCACGCTTCACGAACGAACCAGGCGGATGGTCACCACCGCCTCGTCCGTGGAGTGGACGGTCGTCCCCACCGACGTCGACTCCCTGCAGCTGGAGTACATGTGGATCAAGGAGTACGATCCGCCGTTCAACGTGCGCTACAAGGACGACAAGTCATACCCGTTCATGGCGGTCACACTGGGGGATGAGGCGCCACGCGTGCTCGTCACCCGCAATCGCAAGATCCCTCGGGCGCGGTACTTCGGGCCGTATCCGAAGGTGTGGGCGGTGCACGAGACCATCGACCTGATGATCAAGGCCTTCCCGATCCGCACCTGCAGCGATGCGAGCTACAAGCGCGCTATGGCTACGGGGCGACCGTGCTTCCCCGGCCAGATCGGCAAGTGCGGTGGCCCGTGCTCCATGAAGGTGACGATCGAAGAGCACCGGGCGATGGTCGACGATTTCGTCGCTTTCATGGCCGGAGGCGATGAGCGCTTCACGAAGGAGCTCACGAAGCGGATGCTCTCGGCATCCGCCGCGATGGACTACGAGGCCGCCGCGAAGTATCGCGACCAACTCGCATCGATCCAGGCTGTACTGGGTAAGAGCTCGCTGGTGCTTCCATCCGACGAGGACGCCGATCTGTTCGGCATCGCCGAGGACGAGCTGGCGGCGACGGTGCAGCACTTCGTGATCCGCGGCGGCCGTGTGCGCGGAGTGCGTGCCACGACGATCGAGAAGGAGATCGACATCTCCGGAGCGGACCTCGTCGAGCAGGTGCTGCAGCGCACCTACGGCGAAGGTGTGGATGTGCCACGGCGCATCCTGGTGCCGTCGCTGCCGGATGATGCCGCTGAACTCGAGGAGTGGCTGCGAGAGCGGCGCGGACGAAAGGTCGAGATCGCCGTCGCCCAACGCGGTCAGCGCGCGGAACTGATGCGGAATGCGACTCTCAATGCGACGCAGGCGCTCATCCGCCACAAGACCCGTCGCACCAGCGATTATGTCGCGCGCACCCAGGCCCTCACCGACCTGCAGGATGCACTCGGTCTCGAGACGGCACCGCTGCGCATCGAGTGCTTCGACATCTCGCATCTCGGGGGAACGAACGTCGTCGCCTCCATGGTCGTGTTCGAGGACGGGCTTCCGCGTAAAGACCAGTACCGCTCCTTCAACATCGCCGAGACCACAGACGACACCGACTCGATGTACCAGGTGCTCATGCGGCGCCTGGCGTACCTGGACCGTCCGGAAGAGGCCGATGCCGCGATCGTCGATGCATCGCCGGGCTCGGTGATCGAGGTGTCAGGGGGCGAGGTCCGCACAGATCCGCTCGCCGTCGACGGCGAAGTCGTCACCGTCCGCAAGAAGCCCCGGTTCTCGTACCCGCCCCAGTTGCTGCTCGTCGACGGTGGAAAGCCCCAGGTCGAGGCGGCGGCTCGTGCGCTGCGCGACGCTGGTCACACCGAGATCGGGCTGTGCGGCATCGCCAAGCGGCTGGAGGAGGTGTGGCTGCCGGGGGAGGACTTCCCCGTCATCCTGCCCCGCACGAGCGAGGCGCTGTATCTGCTTCAGCGCCTGCGCGACGAGGCGCACCGTTTTGCCATCATCCACCAGCGAAAGCGCCGCAGGCGCGACATCACTACGGTGCTGGATGAGGTGCCAGGGCTCGGCGCTTCGCGCATCAAAGTGTTGTTGAAGCACTTCGGATCCGTGACGGCGCTGCGGGGTGCGAGTGCGGAGGACATCCAGCAGGTGCCGGGCATCGGGCCCACTCTCGCTCAGAGCATCCATACGCACCTCGCGACTCGATAGGCTGGTGTTCACAGCGAGAGGAAGTGTCGATGTCCGTCGAGGAGAAGAACGAGTTCCTCATCGTCACCGGCATGTCCGGTGCTGGGCGTTCCACCGTGGCGAACGCCCTTGAGGATCTCGGCTGGTACGTCGTGGACAACCTTCCGCCGCAGATGCTGCGCCCGTTGCTCGATCTGACGGATCTCGGCGGGGGAGCACTACCGAAGGTCGCGGCCGTCGTCGATGTCCGTGGCCGCAATCTGTTCAACGACTTTCCCGAGGTGGCGCGTGCGTTGCGCTCAAGGGGCAGCGTGCGCGTGGTGTTCCTCGATGCGTCCGACGACGTCCTGGTCCGCCGGTTCGAGTCGGTCAGACGTCCGCACCCGCTGCAGGAGGACGGCACGCTGCTCGATGGCATCAGGCTCGAGCGCTCGCGCCTGACTCTCGTGCGCGAGGCGGCCGACATCGTCATCGACACGTCGTCATTGAACATCCATCAGCTGGCGACTCAGGTGTTCGAGGCGTTCTCCGACGAAGGAGCGGCGCGGCACCGGTTGACGATCCTGAGCTTCGGGTTCAAATACGGTCTGCCCACCGATGTCGACCTCGTCGCCGACATGCGCTTCCTGCCGAACCCGTTCTGGAACGACGACCTGCGCGGTCTCACGGGTCAGGATGCGCCGGTTCGCGATTATGTGCTCTCGCGTGAAGGCGCAACGGAGTTCCTGGATGCCTATGCCGCGGCGCTCGTGCCGGTGCTCGAGGGCTACCAGCGCGAGAACAAAGGGCATTCCACAGTCGCGATCGGCTGCACAGGAGGCAAGCACCGTTCGGTGGCGACGGCAGAGGAACTCGCGAAACGACTCTCCTCGATTCCCGGTGTCGCCGTCAATGTGCGCCACCGAGACCTCGGCCGCGAGTAGAACGGCGCGACGCCCGGTAAACTGTTCCTTTGCGTCGCGATCCGGCGCATGACGCTTTACAAGGAGTCCCGTGGCACTAACCACCGACGTCAAGGCTGAGCTCGTCAGCATCCGCAACGCACCCCCGACGGTCCGCGTCGCGGAGGTCACCGCAATTCTCCGGTTCGCCGGAGGACTCCACTCGATCGCCGGTCGCGTCGCAGTCGAGGCCGAGGTCGACGCTGACCTGCTGGCTCGTCGCGTTGCCCGCGATCTCGCCGAGATATACGGGGTTCGCCCGGAGATCGCCCAGGTGCAGTCCGCCAGCTCGCACGACGGGGCACGCTACGCGGTGCGAGTGATCGCAGCCGGGGAGACCCTCGCGCGCCAGACGGGTCTGCTCGATCAGCGACGCCGTCCGGTTCGTGGACTCCCCAACAGGCTCACCACCGGATCCCGCGAGGAGATCGCCGGCCTCTGGCGCGGTGCGTTCCTCGCCGCCGGCTCGCTCTCAGAGCCCGGACGCTCTGCCATGCTCGAGGTCTCCTGCCCGACATCCGAGGCCGCAATGGCTCTGGTCGGCGCAGCTCACCGGCTCGGTGTCGCCGCCAAGGCCCGCGAAGTACGCGGTCTGCCGCGCGTGGTGGTTCGCGAGGGCGAAGCGATCCGTTCGATTCTCAGCCAGATGGGTGCGCAGAAGACGGCAGCCGCATGGGAGGAGATGCGTCAGCGCCGTGAGGTGCGCGCCGGCGTGAACCGCCTCGTGAACTTCGACGACGCCAACCTTCGTCGTTCCGCGCAGGCAGCCGTCGCCGCATGCGCGCGCGTCGAACGCGCTCTCGAGATACTCGCCGACGATGTGCCAGACCACCTGCGCGTCGCCGGCGAACTGCGCCTCGCGCACCGCGATGCGAGCCTCGACGAACTCGGTCACCACGCTGATCCGCCTCTCACGAAGGATGCTGTGGCAGGTCGCATCCGCCGGCTGCTCGCCATGGCGGACAAGCGCGCGCAGCAGGAGGGCGTTCCCAGCACGGAGGATGCCGTGCCCGCTGGGCTCGACGTCTGATCAGCCCCCTCGCGTTCGCAGACATTTCCCGTCACGGACGGAAGGATCCGCACCGGTGCGCGGTTGACGTCAGTAGGATGAAAAAGTCTGCTCCGCACCGCAAACGGGTGATGCGGAGGACCGACAAGCGCCGCGGCGCGGCGCGGATTGGATGAAAGCGACATGGCGATCTACACGCTCCCCGACCTTCCCTACGACTTCGCAGCCCTCGAGCCGCACATCAGCGGAAAGATCATGGAACTGCACCATGACAAGCATCACCAGGCGTATGTGACCGGCGCGAACGCAGCACTGGAGGGCCTTGCAGAGGCCCGCGACAGTGGCAACCTCGCGAACGTGAACAAGCTCGAGAAGGACCTCGCGTTCAACCTCGGCGGCCACGTCAATCACTCGATCTTCTGGACCAACCTCTCCCCGAACGGCGGCGGTCAGCCCGAGGGCGAGCTGCAGGCAGCGATCGACGAGTACTTCGGTTCGTTCGAGAAGTTCCAGGCGCACTTCACCGCAGCGGCGACCGGAATCCAGGGCTCCGGATGGGCGGTGCTGAGCTGGGACTCGATCGGCCAGCGCCTGATCATCCAGCAGCTGTTCGACCAGCAGTCCAACACCGCGCAGGGCACGATCCCGATCTTCCAGCTCGACATGTGGGAGCACGCCTTCTACCTCGACTACCTCAACGTCAAGGCCGACTACGTCAAGGCTGTGTGGAACATCGCCGACTGGCAGAACGTCGCCCAGCGTCTCGACGTCGCCCGCAAGCAGACGAACGGCCTGCTGGTACTGTCGTAACCAAGACGGGCGTCCCGACGGACAACACCCCGTCGGGACGCCGTCGTCCACGAATTCTCTATTGATAACGCGCGAAAGCGCACGAGAAACACAGGAGACCTGAGTGTCTGTAAAGATCGGCATCAACGGCTTCGGCCGTATCGGACGCAACTACTTCCGCGCAGCTCTTGCGCAGGGAGCAGACCTTGAGATCGTCGCGGTCAACGACCTCACCGACAACAAGTCGCTTGCGCACCTGCTGAAGTACGACTCCGTGGGCGGCGTCCTGGACGCCGACATCAGCTTCGACGACGACAGCATCACGGTCAACGGCAAGCAGATCAAGGCGTTCGCCGAGCGGGACCCTGCCAACCTCCCCTGGGGTGAGCTGGGTGTCGACATCGTCATCGAGTCGACCGGCTTCTTCACCAAGGCCGAGCTCGCCAAGAAGCACATCGATGCCGGCGCGAAGAAGGTCCTCATCTCGGCTCCGGCCACCGGTGCTGACGGCACGTTCGTCATGGGCGTGAACGAGGAGACTTACGACGCGGCCAACCACCACATCATCTCGAACGCGTCGTGCACGACGAACGCGCTCGCCCCGCTCGCCAAGGTGTTCAACGACGCCTTCGGCATCGAGCGCGGCTTCATGATGACCGCGCACGCCTACACCGCCGACCAGAACCTTCAGGACGGCCCGCACAGCGACCTGCACCGCGCTCGCGCTGCGGCGATCAACATCGTCCCCGCCTCCACCGGTGCGGCGAAGGCCATCGGCCTGGTCCTTCCGGAGCTGGAGGGCAAGCTCAGCGGCTCTTCCTACCGCGTTCCGGTTCCCACCGGTTCCATCGTCGACCTGACGCTCGTCACCGAGCGCACCGACCTCACGGTCGATGAGATCAACGAGGCTTACCGCAAGGCCGCAGCCGAGGGAAGCCTCGCCGGCTACCTGCAGTTCAACGCGGACCCGATCGTCTCCAGCGACATCCAGCACAACCAGCACTCGTCGATCTTCGACTCGACGTTGACGAACGTCAGCGGCAACCTGGTGAAGGTCTCCAGCTGGTACGACAACGAGTGGGGCTACTCCAACCGTCTCGTCGACCTCACCGAGTACGTCGCAGAGCGCATCTGAGCTCGTCATGACTCTGCGCACCCTGGATTCGCTGGGTTCGCTCGAAGGCAAGCGCGTCATCGTCCGTTGTGACCTGAACGTCCCCCTGAAGGACGGCGTCATAACGGACGATGGGCGTGTGCGCGCTTCGCTGCCGACTCTCAACGCCCTGATCAATGCGGGTGCACGTGTGATCGTGTGCTCGCACCTGGGCCGCCCCGATGGGGCGCCCGACCCGCAGTACAGTCTCGAGCCGGTCGCCCAGCGACTCTCGGAGCTGCTCGGCAAACCCGTCGCATTCGCACGAGACACTGTCGGCGAATCGGCGAAGGAAGCGGTGGCGTCTGTTGAGGACGGCGGCGTCGTCGTGCTTGAGAACCTCCGTTTCAACGCGGGGGAGACGGCGAAGGATGACGCAGAGCGTCAGGCGTTCGCCGCCGAACTCGCGGAGCTGGGCGATGCGCTCGTCTCCGACGGCTTCGGCGTCGTACATCGCAAGCAGGCGAGTGTCTACGACCTCGCCGAGATCCTGCCGTCTGCGGCAGGGCTGCTGATCGCCACGGAGCTCGATGTGCTGGACCGCCTCACCGAGAACCCGGAGCGGCCGTACACGGTCGTTCTCGGCGGATCCAAGGTCAGCGACAAGCTCGGCGTGATCTCGCACCTGCTGCCACGCGTCGACCGGATCCTCGTCGGCGGAGGGATGCTGTTCACCTTCCTCAAGGCCCAGGGGCACGCCGTCGGCTCCAGCCTCCTCGAAGAAGACCAGCTCGACACTGTGCGCGGCTACCTGAAGGAAGCCGTCGAGCGCGGAGTCGAGATCGTGCTGCCCACCGATGTGGTCGTCGCGGCGTCGTTCTCAGCGGATGCTGCGCACGAGGTGACGGCCGCGGATGCCATCGAGCAGACGTCGTTCGGAGCATCCGGTATCGGACTCGACATCGGGCCGGACACCGCTCAGGCATTCGCCGAGGCGATCCGTGGGTCGAAGACCGTGTTCTGGAACGGTCCCATGGGCGTGTTCGAGTTCCCGGCGTTCGCCGCAGGAACCAAGGCCGTCGCACAGGCGCTCACCGAGGTCGACGGCCTCGGAGTCGTCGGCGGCGGTGACTCAGCGGCCGCCGTGCGTCAGCTCGGCTTCGCTGATGACCAGTTCGGTCACATCTCGACGGGCGGAGGCGCAAGCCTCGAGTTCCTCGAGGGCAAGAAGCTACCCGGCCTGGAGGTGCTCGGATGGGCAACAGCATGATCTCGTCTGCTCCGCAGAACAGGACCCGTACCCCGCTGATCGCGGGCAACTGGAAGATGAATCTCGACCACCTGCAGGCGGTCGCATTCGTGCAGAAGCTGCATTGGGCGCTCAAGGACGCCAAGCACGAGGACGGCTCTGTCGAGGTGGCGGTCTTCCCGCCGTTCACCGACATCCGCAGCGTGCAGACGTTGATCGACGCGGACAAGATCCCGTTCGCGCTCGGTGCGCAGGACGTCTCGGCGCACGACTCCGGTGCGTACACCGGGGAGATCTCCGGTGCGTTCCTCGCGAAACTCGACGCCAAGTACGTCATCATCGGCCACTCGGAGCGTCGTGAGTACCACGCCGAGTCGGACGATGTCGTGGCCGGCAAGGTGCAGGCAGCGCTCAAGCACGGCCTCGTTCCCGTGATCTGCGTGGGCGAGACGGCCGAGGACCTGGAGAAGTTCGGTGCGAGCGCCGTGCCCGCCGGCCAGTTGGAGGCGGCGCTGAAGGGTGTTCCGGCATCCGCAGACATCGTCGTCGCCTACGAGCCGGTGTGGGCCATCGGCTCGGGCCAGGCGGCGACTCCTCAGCAGGCGCAGGACGTCTGCGCCGCGCTTCGCGGCGTTCTGGCGAAGACACTCGATGAGGATGCGGCTGCCCGCACCCGCGTCCTCTACGGCGGATCGGTGAAGGCGGCCAACATCGCCAGCTTCATGCGCGAGCCCGATGTGGACGGTGCGCTGGTCGGCGGGGCGAGCCTCGTCGTCGACGACTTCGCCGCGATCATCCGGTTCGAAAAGCACGTCGGAGTGTGAGCATGTGACGGGGCTGCGGCCCCGTCACTGCGTATACTTGACCCTTACGGGCAGACAGCCCCTTCGAAAGGCTCTTCTTCGTGGCAATTCTTGAGTTCGTCCTTCAGGTTCTGCTGGGCATCACCAGCGTCCTGCTGACACTCCTCATCCTTCTCCACAAGGGCCGCGGTGGCGGCCTGTCCGACATGTTCGGCGGTGGGATGACCTCTGCGGTCGGCTCGTCCGGTCTCGCAGAGCGAAACCTCAACCGGTTCACCATCGTCCTTGCGCTCGTGTGGTTCATCTCCATCGTCGCGCTCGGACTCATCACGAAGCTCGAGGTGATCTGACCATGGCAAGTGGAGGAAACGCGATCCGCGGAACGCGTGTGGGCTCCGGCCCGATGGGCGAGCAGGACCACGGCTACCACGCTGACCGCATCGCGGTGTCGTACTGGGACGGACTCGGAAACGAGACGGTCCGATACTTTGCCGCCGGGCTCCCCGAAGAGGAGATCCCGGACACGATCGATCACCCGCAGTCCGGGCTTCCCGCCGGCCGCGACAAGGCGAACCCGCCGGCGCTGGCCAAGAACGAGCCCTACAAGACGCACCTCGCGTATGTGAAGGAACGCCGTACGGACGATGAGGCCTCGCAGCTTCTCGACGACGCGCTCGCCCAGCTGCGCGAGCGCCGCGGGCAGTCCTGATCTGCGCGTTCTGAAAAACGGTGAAAGCCGCCGCGACCCGCCTGTCGTGGCGGCTTTCGTGTGTCTCGCGATGGTCGCACGCTTGGCTCAGCGGCACCCGGCGGCTGTATCGATCAGCGACTGCGGGGGAGGACCGTAGGCGGAGGTGCCGTTGGCCGCGTCCGTGTAGCCCATGCTGATCGCCCAGGCAGTGGCCCACGCTTCGATGCTCGCCTGCGTCGAGTCGTCGTACATGCCATCGCACTTGACGCTGATCGTATGGCCGACCTCGTGTGCGACGAGTGCCTGGCTGCGCGCGCTGGGCCAGTAGGCGGCGACCGAATTCGACAGTTCGATGGTCGCGTAGCCCGGATCGTCGTACCACCAGGTGGCGTAGCCGCCCATGCTGTCGGCGTATCCGTACCCGTTGACGAGCTCGGACCAGTCGAAATCGAGCAGCACGTCAGGGGCGAGTCCTCGAGCGAAGGCTTCGACCTCCAGACGGGCGTCGTAGAGCGCTCCGCTCTTCTCTGCGAGCTCGGCCTGCTCCGACACCAGCATCTGCGATGCCGCGGCTTCGAGGTCGGCGTATGCGGCGGCCGCGGTCTCATCGAGTGTCCCGCCACTCTGCTGCACCTGCTCAGCGGACGTCCGCAGGGCGATGATGTCGAGGTTTCGCGCCGAGACGTGCGCGGCTTCGAACCCGGCGGCGGCATCCGCCGCCGACGCGATCGCCGCAGCACCCGCGTCTTCGACCGCATCTGCCGCGTCACCGGCCGCATCTCCTGCATCATCGAAGTCGGAGACGAGGTCTCCGGCGGCGCCTGCGTCCGCGTTCAACTGTGTCGTCTCGCCGAACAGCTCCCAGGCCCAGGTGGGTTTCTCCCCGGAGGACGGGAGTTGCTGTTCGCGCACAGTGGCGCCGTCTGTCGCTGTCGCCTTTGCGTCATCGAGGGCGGCGACCAGAGCATCCTTCGACGCGACATCCATGAGTGATCCGGTGGCGGTGTCCACGATTGCGGAAGCCACAGTGAGTGTGCTGTCCAGAGCAGCGAGTTCATCATCGAGCAGCGCGCCGCTGTCCTCGGCATCATCGACCGCAGTCTCGAAGGCGGCGAGGGCATCGTCATAACCGAGATTGGCGCCCACCTGGACGCCAGAACAGATCCCCGCGATCAGCACGACACCGATACCCGTCCAGATCAGACCTGTGCGCTTTCCGCGCTTTCTCGGAGCGGACGGCTGATCCGCAGCGACAGGAGCGCCGAAGGTCGTGCCGAGATCGTGGCCGCCTGGAGTGGGAGCAGACGGTCCGGTCACGAATCCTCCTGAGGAGAAGTGGAGGGGCTGACGAGAATCGAACTCGCATCATCTGTTTGGAAGACAGAGGCTTTACCACTAAGCTACAGCCCCGGAAACCGCCCTTTTGAGGGGTGCGGATGCCGACCTGATAATCATAGCGGACGATGAGAGAGCTGCTGTCCGTTAGACTCGTCAAGGCCGTTCCCGTGCGCGGGGTCACGGGGCGTAGCTCAGCTTGGTAGAGCGCCCGCTTTGGGAGCGGGAAGTCGCAGGTTCAAATCCTGTCGCCCCGACCACGGCCCTCCATACCTCACGACCGCATCGTTACGCGGAAATCACAAGGAGAACACACAAGCATGGCGAACAGCACCGTTGAGAAGCTGACCCCGACCCGGGCCAAGCTCACCATCACGGTCACCCCGGACGACCTCAAGCCCAGCGTCGCGCACGCGTACGAGCACATCGCCCAGGACGTCCAGATCCCCGGCTTCCGCAAGGGCAAGGTCCCGGCCCCGATCATCGATCAGCGCATCGGGCGCGGCGCCGTCATCGAGCACGCCGTAAACGAGGGCCTCGACAAGTTCTTCCGCGAGGCTGCCAACGAGCAGAAGCTGCGCGTCGTCGGCCGTCCGTCCGCCGACATCACCCAGTGGCCGAACGAGAAGGACTTCTCCGGCGATCTGATCGTCGAGGTCGAGGTCGATGTCCGTCCCGAGATCGAAGTTCCCTCGTTCGATGACATCACACTGACGGTCGACGCCGTCGAGACCGACGAAGCAGCGCTCGACGCCGAGCTCGACACTCTGCGTGCCCGCTTCGGCACTCTCATTCCGGTCGACCGTCCGGCTGCCAAGGGCGACTTCGTCGAGCTCGACCTGGTCGCCACGATCGACGGCGCAGAGATCGACCGCGCCGAGGGAGTCTCGTACGAGGTCGGCTCCGGTGAGCTGCTCGAAGGCATCGACGATGCGATCGAGTCACTCACCGCCGGTGAGGACACCACCTTCAACTCGAAGCTCGTCGGGGGAGACCACGCCGGTTCCGAGGCCGAGGTCTCCGTCTCCGTCAAGGCCGTCAAGGAGCGCGAGCTTCCCGAGGCCGACGACGACTTCGCACAGATCGCGAGCGAGTTCGACACGATCGCAGAGTTGCGTGCCAGCCTCGCGGAGCGTGTGAGCGAGCAGGCCGTCTTCGGTCAGGGCTCGGCCGCTCGCGACCAGCTCATCGAGACCCTTCTCGAGAAGATCGACATCCCCGTGCCGCCGAAGCTCATCGAGGACGAGGTGCACAACCACCTCGAGTCCGAGAACCGCCTCGAGGACGACGAGCACCGCGCAGAGGTCACCGAGGCGAGCGAGAAGCAGTTCCGCACGCAGGTGCTGCTCGACACGATCGCCGAGCAGGCCGACGTCCAGGTCTCGCAGGAAGAGCTCAGCCAGTACATCATCCAGTCCGCGGCGCAGTACGGCATGGCTCCCCAGGAGTTCGTCGAGGCTCTGCAGTCCTCGAACCAGCTCCCCGCGCTCGCCGGTGAGGTGGCTCGCAACAAGGCGCTGGCTGTCGCGCTCGGCAAGGTGAAGGTCGTCGACTCCAACGGCAAGACCGTCGACCTGTCCGGCTTCGTCGCCGTCGATGACGAGGACGAGACCGAAGCGGTCGCCGAGGAGAAGCCGGCCAAGAAGGCTCCGGCGAAGAAGGCTGACGACGCCGACGCCGCTGAGAAGCCCGCCGCGAAGAAGGCTCCGGCCAAGAAGGCCGACGACGCCGAGAAGCCCGCCGCCAAGAAGCCGGCTGCGAAGAAGGCCCCGGCCAAGAAGGCTGCCGACAAGGCTGAGTGATCGCACTGCGATCGTGACGAGAGGGCGGATGCTGCGGCATCCGTCCTTTCGCGTCTGAGGAGACGAGATGAAGAACTGGGAAGATCGCATCGCCGATGTCTGGGAGGATGCGGCGAACGAGCTCGTCGATGACGAGGTGATCGCGCGCATCGATGCGATCGCGGCCGAGCGCGGTGCTGACGACGCGAGAGCCGAGTTCGAGCGCGCCGGTGCACGAGATTCGGCAGGGCGTCCACTCGAGGCGATCCCGCACTACCGCAGAGCGCTCACGCTCGGCCTCGACGCAGAGCATCAGCCGCAGGCGATCATCCAGCTCGCGAGTTCACTGCGGAACGTCGGCGAGACCGCCGAGGCGCTCGCGCTGCTCGAGAGGGCGCAGCAGGATGCCGCGGGCTCCCCGTACGGCGATGCCATCGCCGCGTTCCACGCCTTGTCGCTCGCGAGCTCTGGCGCACCGTACAAAGCCCTTTCCGTTGCGCTGCTCGCGCTCGTGCCGCACCTTCCGCGCTATCACCGTTCGCTGACCGCCTATGCGCGGGAGATCGGCGACCGCGACGCCTGATATGCCGACGGCGAACAGGGCCTTCGTGCTGTGTCGTCGCCGGTAGATTCGAAACATCGAACACGGAAACAGGAGCTGAAATGGCTGCAGAACCCCTTGTCGCTACAAGCGTCTTCGACAGGCTGCTGAAGGACCGCATCATCTGGCTGGGGTCGGAGGTGCGTGACGATAACGCCAATGAGATCTGCGCGAAGATTCTTCTTCTCGCCGCAGAGGACTCAGAGAAGGACATCTACCTCTACATCAACTCGCCCGGTGGCTCCATCACCGCGGGCATGGCCATCTACGACACGATGCAGTACGTCGCGAACGACATCGTCACGGTCGGCATCGGCATGGCTGCCTCGATGGGACAGCTGCTGCTCACGAGCGGCACCAAGGGCAAGCGCTACATCACCCCGAACGCGCGCGTTCTGCTGCACCAGCCGCACGGCGGCTTCGGCGGAACGTCGAGCGACATCCAGACGCAGGCTCAGCTCATCCTGTCGATGAAGCGCCGCCTCGCGGAGATCACGGCCGGCCAGACCGGCAAGTCAGTCGAGCAGATCAACGAGGACGGCGACCGCGATCGCTGGTTCACCGCTGACGAGGCGCTCGAGTACGGCTTCGTCGACCACATCCGCGAGCACGCCAGTGACGTGACCGGCGGCGGCGGAACCGACCAGGACGCCAACTAAGCGGATTCGAAAGGACTCCTATGTACACCCCCACTTTCCAATCCGCCGGCAACCTGCCATCCAGCCGCTACGTCCTCCCGCAGTTCGAGGAGCGCACGGCGTACGGGTTCAAGCGTCAGGACCCGTACAACAAGCTCTTCGAGGACCGCGTGATCTTCCTGGGCGTGCAGGTCGACGACGCGTCCGCCGATGACGTGATGGCTCAGCTCCTCGTTCTGGAGAGCCAGGATGCCGAGCGCGACATCACGATGTACATCAACTCGCCCGGTGGCTCCTTCACTGCGATGACAGCGATCTACGACACGATGCAGTACGTCGCGCCGCAGATCCAGACGGTCGTGCTCGGTCAGGCGGCTTCTGCAGCATCCGTGCTGCTCGCCGCCGGCGCTCCGGGCAAGCGTCTCGCGCTGCCGAACGCCCGAGTGCTGATCCACCAGCCCGCGATGGGCGAAGCGGGTCAGGGTCAGGCCTCTGACATCGAGATCCAGGCGGCGGAGATCCTCCGCATGCGCACATGGCTCGAAGAGACCATGGCCGCGCACACCGGCAAGCCCGTCGAGCAGATCAACCGGGACATCGACCGCGACAACATCCTGTCTGCGGCAGAGGCGCTCGAATACGGCATCGTCGACCAGGTGCTGACGACGCGTAAGCGCATCTCCTCGTAATCGGTTCCAAAAGGGGCTGCAGTCTTCGGACTGCAGCCCCTTTTTCGTGCGCACCGGGCGCGGCGATCACGCGAGTGCTGCGGATGTGCAGCGTTCTGCTCGAGTTGTGCGCATGTGAGCAGTCAGCCGCGCGGCTGCGTGTTCCTGGCTACGCTGGTACGCAGAAGGAGGATGCCGTGGACGAAGATCTGCTGACAGTGCGTGTCGCCGAGCTCTACTATGACGAGGCGAAGACGCAGGACGAGATCGGTGCCCTCCTGAAGATCTCGCGTTGGAAGGTCGGGCGGCTCCTGACTCAGGCGAGGGACAAGGGCATCGTGCGGATCGAGATCGTGCATCCGCGCGCCCGCAGGCTCACTCTCGAACGTGAGATCGTCGAACGCTTCGGTCTCGCCGACGCCATCGTCGTCCCGATGCCGGATGACGAGAGCACGACCCTCGATCGTGTCGCTCAGGCCGCAGCAGATCACCTGACGGCCCTTCGCCCCGTGCCGCGCACGCTCAGTGTCAGCTGGGGACGCACGCTGACGGCCGTCGCCGAGGCACTGCCTCAGGGATGGGCGAACGGTGTGACTGTCGTCCAGCTCAACGGCGGGGTGAGCCTGAATCGGCGCTCGGGCGGAGCAGCGACCCTGGCGATGACGATCGCGCAGCGTGCCGGGGGACAGGCGACTCTGCTCCCCAGCCCCGCGATCCTTGAACGTGTGGAGACGAAGCGGGCGATCGAAGCGGATCGCACGGTCTCAGCCATCCTGGAGCAGGCTGCCGACGCGCAGACCTACCTTTACTCCGCCGGTCCGGCGGATGCGACGTCCGCCCATGTCGAGAACGGCTATCTGACGCCGGCGGACATCGAGGAGCTGGCTCGGCGCGGCGCGGTGGGCGACGTGCTCGGTCGCTACGTCGACGCCGACGGCAACATCGTCGATGCACAGCTCGACGCGCGCACGGTCGGCGTCGGACTTGATCGCCTGCGCTCGGCGAAGCAGTCGATCTTCGTCACCGCCGGGCCCCTGAAGCACGACATCGCGCGTACAGTCGTGACCAGCGGACTTTGCAGCGTTCTGGTGACAGATGAGAACACAGCTCGAGCATTGTTGGAGGAACGATGACAACCAAAGAACTCACCCGCCGCTCTGCGGTGGATGTGCTGGGCGGAGAGCCCGACGATGCCACACTGCGTCGATTCCTGCACGGACTCCCCGGCGTGGATGCGACCGGACTGGAGCAGCGTGCAGCCGGCCTCGGCACGCGCTCGATCAAGACGACGTCGAAGGCCTGGGCGATAGACAAGATCATCTCCCTGATCGACCTCACGACGCTCGAGGGGGCTGACACCCCCGGCAAGGTGCGTTCGCTCGTCGCCAAGGCGAAGACGCCGGACGCCGCAGACCCGTCGACACCGCTCGTCGCGGCCGTCTGCGTCTACGGAGACATGGTCGGGCACGCCGTCGAGGCGCTCGGTGCGTTGCACGGAGACCCGGACGACGGGCGGATCTCGGTCGCGGCCGTCGCCACCGCGTTCCCGAGCGGCCGCGCATCGCTCCCCATCAAGCTCGCCGACACCGCGGAGGCGGTCGCCGCCGGCGCAGACGAGATCGACATGGTCATCGACCGCGGGGCGTTCCTCTCCGGGCGCTACGGACTCGTCTTCGACCAGATCGCAGCGGTGAAGGAGGCGTGCCGTCGTGAGGACGGCAGCCACGCCTCGCTCAAGGTGATCCTCGAGACAGGCGAACTCAACACTTACGACAACATCAAGCGGGCCTCGTGGCTCGGCATCCTCGCCGGTGGCGACTTCATCAAGACCTCCACAGGCAAGGTGCAGCCCGCGGCCACGCTGCCCACGACGCTGCTGATGCTCGAGACCGTGCGCGACTGGTACCGGGCGACCGGCGAGAAGATCGGCGTGAAGCCGGCCGGCGGCATCCGCACGTCCAAGGACGCCATCAAGTACGTCGTCACCGTGGCGGAGACAGCGGGGGAGGAATGGCTCCAGCCGCACCTGTTCCGCTTCGGTGCGTCGAGCCTGCTCAATGACGTGCTGCTGCAGCGTCAGAAGTTGACCACCGGCCACTACTCCGGCCCCGACTACGTCACGATCGACTGAGGACCAGATATGTCATTCCTGGAATATGCCCCGGCGCCCGAATCGAAGGCGATCCTGAACCTGCGTGACAGTTACGGCCTGTTCATCGACGGCGAGTTCGTCGACGGCTCGGGCAAGAGCTTCACGACCATCTCACCTGCCGACGAGTCGCGCATCGCCGAGATCGCCGGCGCTGACGACGCAGACATCGATCGCGCCGTCACCGCGGCGCGTCGCGCGTACGACAAGGTGTGGTCGAAGATGAGCGGGCGGGATCGAGGCAAGTACCTCTTCCGCATCGCGCGCCTCGTGCAGGAGCGCGCCCGCGAACTCGCAGTGGCGGAGAGCCTCGACAACGGCAAGCCCATCAAGGAGAGTCGTGACGTCGATGTGCCGCTCGTCGCGTCGTGGTTCTTCTACTACGCCGGTTGGGCGGACAAGCTCGATCACGCCGGCCTCGGCGCGAACCCCCGCGCTCTCGGTGTGGCGGGTCAGATCATTCCGTGGAACTTCCCGCTGCTGATGCTCGCGTGGAAGATCGCGCCCGCCCTCGCGGCAGGCAACACCGTGGTCCTCAAGCCCGCGGAGACGACGCCGCTCACAGCGCTCATCTTCGCCGAGATCCTGCAGCAGGCAGACCTTCCGGCCGGTGTCGTCAACATCGTCACAGGTGCCGGCTCCACCGGAGCGACCCTCGTGCGTCACCCCGATGTCGACAAGGTCGCCTTCACCGGCTCGACCGGCGTCGGACGCGACATCGCCCGCGCCATCGCCGGCACCGGCAAGAAGGTCACTCTCGAGCTCGGCGGAAAGGCCGCGAACATCGTGTTCGATGACGCGCCGATCGATCAGGCGGTCGAGGGGATCGTCAACGGCATCTTCTTCAATCAGGGTCACGTCTGCTGCGCCGGCAGCCGTCTCCTCGTGCAGGAGTCGATCCACGACGAGGTCATCGATCGTCTGAAGACCCGTCTGTCGACTCTGCGCCTGGGCGACCCGCTCGACAAGAACACCGACATCGGTGCGATCAACTCCGCCGCGCAGCTCTCGCGCATCCGCGAGCTCAGCGACATCGGTGAAGCCGAGGGAGCCGAGCGCTGGACCGCCGATTGCGCGATCCCCGACAAGGGGTTCTGGTTCGCACCGACGATCTTCACCGGCGTCGAAGCATCGCATCGCATCGCCCGTGACGAGGTCTTCGGTCCCGTGCTCTCGGTTCTGACGTTCCGCACACCTGCCGAGGCGATCGCCAAGGCGAACAACACACCTTATGGACTGTCGGCCGGCATCTGGACTGACAAGGGCTCGCGCATCCTCGCCGTCGCCGACCAGCTCCGCGCCGGCGTCGTCTGGGCGAACACCTTCAACCGGTTCGACCCGGCGAGCCCGTTCGGTGGCTACAAAGAATCCGGATACGGCCGCGAGGGCGGCCGACATGGTCTCACCGCATACCTGAAGGGGGCTTCGGCATGAGCAAGCGACTGACTGTTCCGAAGACGTACAAGCTCGCGATCGGTGGGAAGTTCCCTCGCAGTGAGTCAGGGCGCACCTACGAGGTGCTCTCGGCGAAGGGCGCGTTCCTCGCGAACGCGTCGAAGGGCTCCCGCAAGGACGCTCGGGATGCCGTGGTCGCCGCCCGCGCGGCCGTCAAGGGCTGGTCCGGAGCGACGGCATACAACCGCGGCCAGGTGCTCTATCGGGTCGCAGAGGTGCTGGAAGGACGACGCGCGCAGTTCGTCGACGAGATCGTCGCGCAGGAGGGCGTCTCCACAGCAGCTGCCGGCGCACAGGTCGATGAGGCCGTGGACCTGTGGGTCTGGTACGCCGGTTGGTGCGACAAGTACGCCCAGGTCGCAGGAAACGCGAATCCGGTCGCAGGTCCGTACTTCAACATCTCGGTACCAGAGCCCACCGGTGTCGTCGCGATCGTCGCGCCGCAGGAATCGGCGCTGCTCGGACTCGTCTCGGTCGTCGCCCCCGCGCTCGTCGCCGGCAACGCCGTCGTCGTGATCGCGAGCGAGCAGCATCCGCTCTCGGCCATCAGCTTCGCCGAGGTCCTCGCGACGAGCGACGTGCCAGGGGGAGTCGTGAACGTGCTCACCGGATCTCCGGCGGAGATCGCGCCGTGGCTCGCTTCCCACGCCGACGTCAACGCCCTCGATCTCGCCGGCGCTGATGCGCTCGAATGGGTCGACCTCCAGATCGCAGCGGCGGACACGCTCAAGCGCGTGCTCACACCCGGCGAGGTGACGGCGTCTCCGGAACGGATCGCGGCGTTCACCGAGACGAAGACGGTGTGGCACACGAAGAGTTTGATCTGACCTGGGCCGCGCCAATGCGGCCCAGTGTCTGAGGGAGAGGTTAGGCTCGAAGGAGTTTCTCAGTCTCCCCAAGGAGGACGCGCATGGCCCGAATCGGTGAAAGCGCTGACCTGTTCAAGTGCTCGTTCTGCGGAAAGAGTCAGAAGCAGGTGCAGCAGCTGATCGCTGGCCCCGGTGTGTACATCTGCGACGAATGCGTCGAGCTGTGCAACGAGATCATCGAAGAGCGCATGGCGGAATCGTCCGCCGACGGGGTCGCCGATTTCGATCTCCCCAAGCCTCGTGAGATCTTCTCGTTCCTCGAGGAGTACGTGGTCGGTCAAGAGCCTGCGAAGCGCTCTCTCGCCGTCGCCGTGTACAACCACTACAAGCGCGTCCGCGCGCACGGCACGCTTCAGCTCGCCGAGCAGAAGGCCGACGAGGTCGAGATCGCCAAGAGCAACATCCTGCTCATCGGTCCGACCGGGTGCGGCAAGACCTATCTCGCTCAGACACTCGCCAAGCGGCTCAACGTGCCGTTCGCGGTCGCGGATGCCACGGCTCTCACAGAAGCCGGCTACGTGGGCGAAGACGTCGAGAACATCCTCCTCAAGCTCATCCAGGCCGCCGACTACGATGTGAAGCGCGCCGAGCAGGGCATCATCTACATCGACGAGATCGACAAGATCGCCCGCAAGGCCGAGAACCCGTCGATCACGCGGGATGTGTCCGGCGAGGGCGTGCAGCAGGCGCTGTTGAAGATCATCGAGGGCACCGTCGCAGCGGTTCCGCCGCAGGGCGGACGCAAGCACCCGCACCAGGAGTTCCTGCAGATCGACACGACGAACGTGCTCTTCATCGTCGCCGGCGCCTTCGCGGGCCTCGAAGACATCGTGTCGTCGCGCATCGGCAAGCACGGGGTCGGCTTCGGCGCTCCGCTGCACGACAAGAGCAAGGATCTCGACCTGTACAGCGAGGTTCTTCCTGAGGACCTGCACAAGTTCGGGCTCATCCCGGAGTTCATCGGGCGACTTCCGATCATCGCCTCGGTTTCGCCACTGGATCAGGACGCGCTGATCGACATCCTCACCGGACCGCGCAACGCACTCGTCAAGCAGTACCAGCGCATGTTCGAGATCGATGGCGTCGAACTCGAGTTCGACGATGACGCGCTGCGTTCGATCGCCGACCTGGCGGTGGAGCGCAAGACGGGTGCGCGTGGGCTTCGCGCCATCCTCGAAGACGTGCTCGGACCCATCATGTTCGAGATCCCGTCTGCCGAGGACGTCAAGAAGGTCGTGGTCACTCGTGCCGCTGTCGACGAGGGCGCGCCGCCGACCATCGTGATGGAACGCAAGCGCAAGAGCGCGTGAGCCCGGCGGGGCGCAGCCGCCCCGAACCCTGGCAGACGATCTCGAGCGAGACGATCGTCGCGGATCGCTGGATCCGGTTGAGGGCGGACGAGTGCGTGGATGCGGTGGGTCGCACGATCTCGCCGTACTACGTGCTCGAGCCCAGTGAGTGGGTGTCCGTCCTCGCTGTGGACGTCGATGGCCAAGCGATCGTCGTCGAGGAGTATCGACACGGCGCCGGGATCGTCGCTTCGGGCACGATCGGCGGTGCTGTGGAACCAGGCGAGGAGCCGGGTGATGCAGCCGCGAGGGAGCTTCTCGAAGAGACCGGGTTCCAGGCTCAGGAGATGGTCGACCTCGGCGCGACATGGGCGAACTTCGGCAACCACACGAATCGCGTCCATCATTTCCTCGCCCGGGAGTGCTCTCGCGTGGCGGAACAGGAACTCGACGAGGGTGAGCTCATCACCGTCCGCATTCTCCCTCTCGCCGGGCTGGGGGAGCACTTGCAGCAGAGCTATCACCAGTTGACCTGGTACAAGGCGCTCGCTCACATGTGACGCGGCGTCTCCGGCGAACGCGATGTCTGCGGCTGGATCTAGGGTGGCGCCATGCGAAGCTTCCGGATATCCGTTGCTGAGGACGTCGTCGTCGATCTGCGAGAGCGACTCTCGCGTGCACGATTGCTTCCCGACTCGCCCCGGCGTCCCGAGGCCGGCATGTCTGCGGACTATCTTCGCGACTTGGTCGACTCATGGCGCTCATTCGACTGGCGCGAACGCGAAGAATGGCTGAATCAGCATCCGCAGTTCATCGCCGATGTCGAGGGCACCGACATCCACTTCGTCCATCTGAGATCCGAACGCTCTGATGCTCCTGCGCTGCTGGTGATGCACGGATGGCCGCACACCTTCGCGCTCCAGCTCGAGTTCGCCCGCTTGTTGCCGGACTTCCACGTGGTCGTTCCGAGTATGCCCGGATTCGCCTTCTCCGCACCGTTTGACGCAACCATGACGGAGAGCGTGATGGCTCGGCTGATGCACTCCCTCATGAGCGACGTGCTGGGCTATGAGCGATATCTCACGTACGGCGAGGACATCTCGGCGAACGTGAGCGATCTGATCGCGGCGACGTACCCTGACCATGTACATGGCATTCTCGCCACACACGCCCACTTCGGCACGGATGAGGAGCGGGCACGCGTGGATGACCCGGCCGCTCGAGCCTTCTTCGATCGACTCTCCGCCAGTGGCGGGCCGGATGGTGCCTACGGTCACATCCAGGGAACACGTCCGGATACTCTCGCCGCGGCGCTGAACGACTCTCCGACGGGTCTCATCGCCTGGATCGCCGAGAAGCTGGTCGAATGGAGCGACACCCCGACGGCCGAGCCCGAGTTGCTCGAGCGCAGGATCTCGCGCGATCGGATCCTCACCGAGGCGATGATCTACTGGTCCACGCAGAGCATCGCGACGTCGTTCCGAAGTTATTTCGACGGTGGTGAGTACCGCCGGATCCCTCCCGTCGACGTACCGGCTGCAGTCGCGATCCAGCGTCACGAGCATGATTATCCCGAGAGCGTGGCGCGGGCGTATTACCGAGACCTGCGCTCGTTCGATCGGATGCCGGAGGGCGGGCACTTCGCGATCGCCGAGGTGCCGCAGGCGATGGCCACCCGCATGCGCGCCTTCGGGCGCGAGCTCGGGCTGTTGCCGTCGTAGCTCGGATCCCGCCGCGCGAACGATCAGCGCGGAGTGGGCACCCACTCCGCGATCAGAAGCGTATCGACCTCGTCCGACCAGAGTATTGATCGGATGATGGCGAAACCGTGTCGCGCGGCCGTCGCAGAGAGCTGCTCCCGTGTTTCAAACGGCCGATGATCCGCGGGATATCGGTGATCTCTCCGCAACGGACCCTTTCGCCCGTCCGCGACGAACGTGGCCGAGACGACGCGTCCGCGCGTTCGTAGGAGTCGATGCCACTCGGACAGTGCAGCGGCGGTGTTCGCGATCGCGTGCAATGCGGTGACGCAGGTGATGAGATCGGCGCAGGCGTCGGCGAACGGTATGAGAGCGGCATCCGCTTCGATGAACGACGCTTCTGGCAGTTGCCGTCGCGCAACCTCGACCATTGCGGGGGCCACGTCGATGCCGGTCAGCGTGATCGCACGGGAGCGCCGCGCGAGTGCGCGCAGTACCAGGCCGGTGCCCGACGCGACGTCGAGGACGTCGTCGACATCCGTCAGATCGACGAAGTCGGCAACCGCTGCGGCGACGTCACGATGCATCGTGCTCTCGTCGTACGTGGCGGCTCGCGCATCGAAGGCTGTTCGGATCTCCTCACGCCGCTGAGCCTGCTCCACCCGTCCGCGCGAGGCGCCTGGCTTCGCAGCATCCATCAACCACCCAGGCCGCGGCGCTTGAGCAGCGGGGCGATATCGGCGTCGCGGCCACGGAAGTCGCGGTAGGCCTCGAGCGGATCCTTGGATCCGCCGACGCCGAGCAGCCGCGCGCGGAAGCGGTCGCCGTTCTCACGGGTGAGGCCGCCGTTGTCGTGGAACCACTCGACAGTGTCGGCGTCGAGCACCTCGCTCCAGATGTACGAGTAATATCCGGCGCTGTAGCCGCCGGAGAACACATGCGCGAAGTAGGTGGAGGAATAGCGTGTCGGCACGGCAGGGTTGTCGAGTCCGATCTCCGCGAGGGCTTCCGCCTCGAACGCGGTGACGTCGTCGATCTGCGCGTCTGTGCTGACGCGGTGCCAGGCCTGATCCAACCACGCGGCGGCCAGGTATTCGCTCGTGTCATGCCCCTGGTTGAACGTCTCCGTCGCACGCAGACGTTCCACGATGCCGGCATCCAGCGCCTCGCCGGTCTCGTAGTGGCGCGCGTAGTTGTCGAGCACTTCCGCCCACAGGATCCACATCTCGTTCACCTGGCTCGGGAACTCCACGAAGTCTCGGAACACGTTCGTGCCGGCGAAGTGCGGGTAGTTCACCGTCGCGAACAGGCCGTGCAGCGCGTGACCGAACTCGTGGAACAGCGTCGTCACCTCATCGAGCGTGAGGAGCGTCGGCTGCCCGTCGCCGGGTTGCGCCACGTTCAGGTTGTTGACGACGACTGGCGCAGTGCCGCGGAGGGCGGATTGGCTGACGATCGGGTTCATCCACGCGCCGCCGCGCTTCGTGTCGCGCGTGTACAGGTCGAGCACGTACAGGCCGAGCGCGGTGCCGCCCGCGTTGTGCACCTCGAAGACGCGCGCACCGGGGTGGTAGGCGACCAGATCTGCACGCTCGGTGAACGTCACACCGTACAGCCGAGTCGCGGCGTGGAAGACGCCGTCCTGCAGCACCCGCTCTGCCTCGAACCATGGCCGCAGTGCTGCAGTGTCGATGTCGTACTTCGCTGTGCGCACCTTCTCGGTGTAGAACGCCCAGTCGTGCGCCTCGAGCGCGAACGGTGCATCCTCCGACTCGTCGACGATCGCCTGAAGCGCTTCCTGCTCGGCGCGAGCGTTGGATGCCGCGGCCGGCGCCAGACGATGAAGCAGGTCGGAAACGGCATCGGGTGTGCCAGCGGTCTCGTCAGCCGTCACGTATGCCGCGTGCGAGGGATACCCGAGCAGTGCTGCGCGCTCGGCTCGGAGCGCGACGATCTCGGTGAGCACCGCCCGGTTGTCGTTCGCGTTGCCGCGCGCACCACGAGAGCGGGAAGCCTCCATGATCAGGCGTCGGCTCTCGCGATTCGTCAACGACGCAAGATATGGGTGCCCCGTGAACAGGGTGAGTGAGATCAGGAAGCTGCCCTCGTGCCCGCGCTCTGAAGCAGCACGCGCCGCCGCTGAGAGCTCACCGTCGGCAAGACCGTCCAGTTCGGAGGCATTCTCGAACAGCACAGCAAGGTCCTTGGTATCGGCGAGGAGGTTCTTCTCGAACGTCGTGGTCAACGTGGACAGCTGCTGGTTCAGCGCGGTGAGCCGCGACTTGGCTTCATCATCGAGCCCGGCACCGGCGTGAGTCATCTCACGGAAGTGGCGTTCCACGAGGTAGCGGCTCTCGCCGTCGAGTCCTGACTCGTCGAGATGATCGTGCAGGCTCTTCACCCGCCAGTACAGCTGCGCGTCGAGACGGATGGCGTCCTCGTGCGCGGCCATCAGAGGAGCGAGTTTCTCGTCGATCGCCTGGATCTCTTCCGTGGCGTCAGCAGAGCTCACCGTGTAGAACGCGTGGGCGACGCGCTCGAGCACGGCCCCTGCCAGCTCCAGCGGCACCATCGTGTTCTCGAAGGTCGGCATCGATCGCACCATCGTGATACGTCGGATCTCAGCGAGGTGCTCATCGAACGCCTCCTGGAACGCCGGCAGGTAGTGCTCGGGACGGATGGCAGTGTAATCCGGAAGCGAATAGGGGAGAGCGGATGGCGTCAGGAGCGGGTTCGCGGCATCGGTCATGAGACGAGCCTATGGGTGCCCGTCGGTGAGACGCGAGCGACGTGCAAAGAAATGCTTGCAAAGAATCATTTGCAAAGAAACCTTTGCAAGGTTATCTTTGTAACGTGCCCGAGAATGAGAAGCTCCCCGTCGCCGCACAACGACGCGTGCTGGACGTCGGAGCGCTGCGCGCGCTGTCGCACCCGCTGCGCGTGCGGATGTTCGACATCCTCGCTCAGGAGGGTCCCCAGACGGCGAGTACTCTTGCGGAGATTCTGGGGGAGTCCTCCGGCGCGACCAGTTACCACCTTCGGGCGCTGGCACGGCACGACCTGATCCGCGAAGTCGAGGGCGAACGCGCCGGGCGGGAACGCTGGTGGGAACGACCGGCTGGCGGTGTCGTCTACGACTCACGCGCTGTGCAGGGATCGCCCGCGGGAGAGGCCGCCCTTCAGGTTGCGGTCGCCGAAGCGATGCGCCGCCGACACGACGAGCTCATGGAGTTCTTCAGCGGACGCATCGATAAAGAGCCGGCCGAGTGGGCGGACGCCAGTTCGTCACTGACCAGCGGAATCAGCATGACCGCAGAGCAGACGATCGACCTCATCAAGAGGATCCAAGGCGTCATCGATGAAGCCGCAGAGGCCTACCGCGACCAGAAGGGTGAGGGCGTGCGACGCGTGAGCGTGCGTGCCGACGTCTTCGCGTTGAAGAATCTCACGAACAAGAAGGAGTCCGCATCATGAGCGCTGTAACCGCCACTCGCGCGATCACGATACCGCGGGGCGCCTCCACGATCGAACGCGCATCCATCCGCCTCGCCGCGGCCATGACTGGTTGGGCGACGCGAAGAGCCGAGCGTCGTGGAGACCGTCGGGAGCGGATGCTCGCGGCCGTCAAGGAGCAGCAGACCCGCAAGAACGACTCTCGCGCAACGGATCACCTGCTGTCGCAGATGGGGTTGCCGCGACGGTAGAGACCGTTTCGGCTCGCCCGTCCGCGCGCTCAGTCCTGGAACTCGCGCGCGACCACTTCGCCGGATGATGTGACCAGCACTTCCCATCCGGCATCCAGCTCGGCGATCGGTCGTCCCTCCAACCACGTGAGCGTCCACATGCCGTTGACGCCGCGTGCCTCGACCTCGGCGATGGCCGGCCGCAGGGCGGCGGGCACGGATGCCGGGGCGTCAGAGCCCGTCGCCCACCGCGTGCCGAGTTGCATCAGCTCGCCTCGACCGGGGCGAGTTCGATCTCGGTGACGGCGAGTTCCTCGCCCACGACGAACTCCAGTTCGGCGATCCGACCGACAGCGCGCAGATCATCAGCTGCAGCACGCACGGCCTCCAGCGTCTCGGCCGGAGCGACGATCACTGCACGCGAGACCGGCGTCTTCTGCGAGGCCTTCGCCTCGGTCTTGGCGCGGCGGATGCCGATCAGTGCCGCACTGGCTGCGGCCAGCACGGCAGGATCGCCTTCGGCCGCGAGCGGCTCCGGCCAGGCTGCAGTGTGGATCGAGCCCTCTTCGAACCAGCTCCACGACTCTTCCGTCGCGAACGACACGACAGGTGCGAGCAGGCGGAGCAAAGTCGACAGTGCGATCCGCAGCGCGAGCGCGGCAGAGGGCTGGCCGACATCGGTCTGGTCGTAAGCGCGCTCCTTGACGAGCTCGAGGTAGTCGTCGCAGAACGCCCAGAAGAACGACTCGGTGATCTCGAGTGCGCGGGCGTGATCGAACGCGTCGAACGCCTTGGTCGTCTCGCGGATGACGTCGTCGAGAGCGGTGAGCATCGATGCGTCGAGCGCATGCGTCACCTGGGCGCCTTCTGGCACGGGGAACGACAGCACGAACTTCGCGGCGTTGAGCACCTTGATCGCCAGGCGACGACCGATCTTCATCTGGGTGGGGTTCTGCGGATCGAACGCGGCGTCCACTCCGAGGCGGCTGGAGGCCGCCCAGTAGCGGACGGCATCCGAACCATGCTTCTCGAGGATGTCGGCAGGGGTGACGACATTGCCCTTGGACTTCGACATCTTCTTACGGTCGGGATCGACGATGAAGCCCGAGATCGAAGCGTGCTTCCACGGCGAACGGCCGTCTTCGAGCGTCGAGCGCAACATGGTCGAGAACAGCCAGGTGCGGATGATGTCCTGCGCCTGCGGACGCACATCGAACGGGGCGACGAGGTTCCACAGCTCCTCGTCGCGCTGCCATCCACCGGCGAGCTGCGGAGTCAGCGAAGAGGTGGCCCACGTGTCGAGGATGTCGGTCTCGGCCTCGAAGCCGCCCGCGACACCACGCTGGTCCTCGGTGTAGCCGGCGGGGACGTCGCTGGTCGGGTCGATCGGCAGCTGCTCTGGCGATGCCATCAGAACGCGGTCGTAGTCCCGTTCGCCGTTCGCGTCCAGGCCGTACCAGACCGGCAGCGGCACGCCGAAGAAGCGCTGACGCGAGACAAGCCAGTCGCCGGTGAGGCCGCCGACCCAGTTCTCGTACCGCACGCGCATGAAGTCGGGGTGCCACTGCAGCCCCTTGCCGTGCGCGATCAACCGGTCGCGCAGATCCTGGTCGCGCGCGCCGTTGCGGATGTACCACTGGCGGGTCG
Source organism: Microbacterium sp. TWP3-1-2b2 (assembly GCF_049896145.1). Classification (NCBI taxonomy): domain Bacteria; kingdom Bacillati; phylum Actinomycetota; class Actinomycetes; order Micrococcales; family Microbacteriaceae; genus Microbacterium; species Microbacterium sp. TWP3-1-2b2. Next base: position 561,039 of record NZ_JAFCTS010000001.1, read on the forward strand.
AGACGATCTCGAGCGGGCGGTCGCCCTTCTCGAAGAACTTCACGGCGTGGTTGAAGGGCTTGGAGACTTCGAGCAGCTCGCCCGATTCCTCCAGCAGCTCCACGACACGCTTCTTGGCGCTGAAGACGGTCTTGCCTGCGAGCTCGGCGTAGGCAGCGGTGCCGGCATCCGACTCGATCGCTTCGGGAGCTTCCGCGATCACGCGGCCGTCCAGACCCAGGATCGTACGGATCGGCAGGTCGAGCTCGCGCCACCAGATCATGTCGGTGACATCGCCGAACGTGCAGACCATCGCGATGCCCGAGCCCTTGTCCTGCTGGGCGAGGTGGTGCGCGAGCACCGGCACCTCGACGTCGAACAGCGGTGTGCGTACGGTCTGGCCGAAGTAGGGCTGGTAGCGCTCGTCGTCCGGGTGCGCGACGAGGGCGACACATGCCGCGAGCAGCTCTGGGCGCGTCGTCTCGATGTGGATGTCGCCGGAGCCGTCCGTCTTGTGGAACGCGATGCGGTGGAACGACGCCTGCTGGTCGCGGTCTTCGAGTTCCGCCTGGGCGATGGCCGAGCGGAAGTCGACGTCCCACAGTGTGGGTGCGAGCGCCTGGTACGCCTCGCCGCGTTCGTGGTTGCGGATGAAGCCGAGCTGGCTCTGTCGGATCGTCTCGTCCGAGATCGTGCGATACGTCTGCGTCCAGTCGACACTGAGGCCGAGTTGGCGGAACACATCCTCGAACTGCTTCTCGTCCTCGACGGTGAGACGCTCGCACAGCTCGATGAAGTTGCGGCGGCTGATCGGCTGCTGGTCTGCGGCCTTCAGGCTCTTCGCGTCGCCCTCGAAGGGAGGGACGAAGTCGACGTCATAGGGGAGCGTAGGGTCGACGCGCACTCCGTAGAAGTTCTGCACGCGACGCTCGGTCGGCAGACCGTTGTCGTCCCACCCGATCGGGTAGAACACGCTCTTGCCGCGCATGCGCTCGTATCGGGCCTTCACGTCGGTGTGGGTGTAGGAGAACACATGGCCGATGTGCAGAGAGCCGGATGCCGTCGGCGGCGGCGTGTCGATCGAGTAGACGCCATCGCGGCCGAGTTCCGCTGCGCGGATGCGATCGAACAGGTACGTGCCCTGCTCGGCCCAGACGCCGTCCCACTTCGCTTCGAGGCCTTCGAGTGCGGGCTTGTCAGGGATCTGGTTCTGGACGGTTGCCGACATGGAGGTCTCCTTGCGCGATGTATGCGGCACTGTGTGAGCGTGCCTGAGTGTGGGTTGTGACCGCCAGTCTACCGAAGGCCGTTGCGGCCGCACGTCGACGTAGATCGACCCTGTCCAAAAACCCCGGCTAGAATTGACTGACCCCTTCCACTCTTTCTGAGGACTCGCATGCCCGGTCTGCTCGTGCGTCGCATTCTGCCCATCACCGCGCTCGCTGCGGCCACAGCCCTCGCGCTCAGCGCGTGCGCCGGCCCTGGCGGCTCCGAGTCCGAAAGCGGAGGGGAAGTCGTCTGGGCCATCGAGGGAGCGAACCTGTCGGCCGGGCACATGGACCCGCAGACGAGCCAGCTCGACGTGTCGAGCATGGTGCAACGCGCAGTCCTCGACTCACTGGTGTTCCAGGAGTCCGACGGCTCGTTCTCCCCGTGGCTCGCCACCGACTGGACGGTGTCCGATGATGGCACCGTCTACACGTTCGAGCTGCGCGACGATGTCACCTTCCACGACGGAGAGCCGTTCAATGCGGATGCCGTGAAGGCGAACTTCGACCGCATCGCCGACCCCGAGACGGCCTCGGCGCAGGCTGCGAGCATGCTCGGCGGCGAGTTCTACGCCGGCACCGAGGTGATCGACGAGTTCACGGTCGAGGTCACCTTCAGTCAGCCGTATGCGCCCTTCCTCCAGGCCGCGAGCACCCCGCTGCTCGGCTTCTACTCACCGGCGGTGCTGGAGAGCTCCGCCGATCAGCTGAAAGCGGGCGGTCCCGGCGTCACAGTGGGAACCGGTCCCTTCGCACTCACCGAGTACACCCCGGACCAGGAGATCGTCTACACTCGCAACCCCGACTACGCATGGGGACCGGACGGCGGCGAGGCCGCACAGTTCGAGACGCTGCGCGTGGAGATCCTGCCCGAGGCGTCGGTGCGAGCCGGAGTGGTGGAGAGCGGTGAAGCCGACCTCGCCAGCAACATCCCGCCGAACCTCGCCGTCGAGCTTCCCGACACGCTCACGGTCGACGCGAACGAGTACCCGGGGCTGCCGTACTCGCTGTATCTGAACGAGAAGTACGGGGTCTTCGCCGACGAGAAGGTGCGGCAGGCGTTCGCCAGAGGCGTCGACATCGACGCAGCCGTCGAGGAGATCTTCTTCGGCCAGTTCCCCCGGGCATGGAGCATCCTCGGCTCGACGACGCCGGGCTATGACGCGTCGCTGGAGGGCAGCTGGCCGTTCGACCAGGACGAGGCGAACAGCCTGCTGGATGAAGCCGGATGGTCCGAACGTGACAGCGACGGCATCCGCATGAAGGACGGCCAGCGGCTCTCCGTGCGATGGATCGCCTACACGCCGGTGTCCGACGACAATGCCGCGCTGGCCAACGCCATCCAGTCCGATCTCGCCGACATCGGCTTCGAGGTCGTACGAGAGGTGCTGGAACCAGGTGCCTACAACGCGCAGTACGGCCCGAAGACCTTCGACCTCACCGACTGGGGTTTCTCCGGCGTCGATGGTGATCTGCTGCGCAGCCACCTGCACACGGACGGCTTCCAGAACGCCTCGCAGGTCACCGACCCTGAGATCGACGGCTTGCTCGAGGAAGGCGTCGCCACCAGCGATACCGATGCGCGAACCGCCATCTACCAGCAGCTGCAGCAGTGGAACGCGCAATACACTGCGATCGTGCCGCTCTACAGTCCGTCGCTCATCACTGCCGTGAACGAGACCGTCGCGGGTCTCGAGTACGACCTGTATGGCCGTCCGCTGTTCTACGAGGTCACGGTCGGCTGATCTGGTCGTGAAGGCTCTCCTCATCCGGATTGCGGGACTCGCGGCATCCGTCGTCATCGTCCTCTGGGGTGCAGCCACGCTCGCGTTTCTCTCTTTCAGAGTGATCCCTGGCGACCCCGTCTCGGTGATGCTCGGGCCGCAGGCCCAGGTGAGCGAAGCGGTCAAGGACGGCATCCGGGCAGAGCTCGGGCTGGATCGGCCACCCCTGGAGCAGTACTTCTCATATCTGTGGCAACTGCAGCAGGGGAACCTGGGGGAGTCGTACCAGCTGCGGATGCCGGTGACCGAGGTGATCGGTCGTCAGCTCGGCGCCACCGTGCAGTTGACGGCGCTGGCGCTCGTGATCGCGGTCGTGCTCGCGCTCGCCGTGGCGCTGTTCGCCCGAGGAAGGGTGTCCCGTGGCATCGTGGCCGGAGTCGAGCTGGTGGTGCTGTCCTCGCCGGTCTTCTGGATCGGAATCATTCTGCTGAGTGTCTTCGCCTTCGCACTGGGATGGTTCCCGGTGTCGGGCACGCGCAATCCGGCGACGATCGTGCTTCCGGCGGTCACGCTCGCGCTTCCCGTCGCGGCTCTGCTCGGCCAGGTGCTCCGCGACGGCATCGAGGCGGCTGAGCGTCAGCCGTGGGCGACCACTGTGCGGGCGCGAGGGGCGGGGCAGGTGCGGCTGGCCGCGCACCATACGCTCCGTCACGGCGCCGCGGGAGCTCTCACACTCGCCGCCTACCTCGTCGGGTCGCTGCTGGGCGGCGCCGTGCTCGTCGAGACGGTGTTCGCCAGACCAGGACTCGGGCGCGTGACCCTGTCGGCGATCACCGACCGCGACCTGCCAGTGATAACCGGCATCATCCTGTTCAGCGCTGTGGTGTTCGTGGTCGTGAACCTCGTCGTCGAGCTGCTGTACCCGGTGCTCGACCCTCGTCTGCGTCCCATCGACGCCCGTGTCAGGGAGGCCCGCCCATGACGGTGTCGTCTCGTCCGGGCGCGGCAGGGCGCGTGCACGCGCCGGGGCAGACAGGCGGCCCGCGTCGTGTGCTGATGTGGGCCGCGCTCGGGGTCATCGCCGTGGTGGCTGTCATGGCGCTGTTCCCACAGCTGTTGGCGACGCACGATCCGCTGCGCACCGACGTCCGCGCCGCATTGGAGGCTCCGAGCGCCGGCCATCTGTTCGGCACGGATCAGAGCGGGCGCGACGTGTTCTCACGCGTCGTCCACGGCGCCGGTCGTTCGGTGGGAATCGGATTGCTCGCCACTGCTCTGGCGCTTGTGACCGGACTCGTCCTCGGGGCGCTGTCAGGAAAGGCGCCCCGGGCGGTGGACGCCACTGTGATGCGCGTCACGGACGTGCTGCTCGCGTTCCCCGAGTTCCTCGTCGCGCTCGTGGTGGTGGCGATCCTCGGACCTGGACCGACCAACGTCGCGATCGCGGTCACCATTGCCGCTGTCCCGGTGTACGTGAGATTGGCGCGAGTCCAGACGCGGTCGCTCGCACTCGCCGAACACGTCGAGGCTGCGCGCATCCTCGGGGTGCCGCCGATGAAGGCGTTCGTGCGACACGTGGTTCCCGGCGTGCTCGGCTCGCTCAGCGTGCTCGCGACGATCGGGATCGGCTCCAGCATCCTCGCCGCCGCAGGCCTCAGCTTCCTCGGGCTCGGACCGACAGAGCCGGCGCCGGAATGGGGGCTGATGCTCTCTGCCGGGCGCAACGTGCTCGGGTCGGCGTGGTGGATCGCCGTGTTCCCTGGCGTCGCGATCACGCTGACCGTAGTGTCGGCCACGATCGTCGGCCGGAGCCTGCGGGCACGGGCCGAGGGGAGGCTCTCATGAGTGCGCTCGCCGTGCGCGAGCTGTCGATCACGATCCGCGGGACGCTGCTCGTCGACGGCATCTCGTTCGAGGTGTCTCCGGGCGAATGCCTGGCCATCGTGGGCGAATCCGGTGCCGGGAAGTCCCTGACAGCATCTGCACTGCTCGGACTGACACCGGACGCCGCGCACGTCTCGGCTGACGTGCTGAACGTCGACGGCGTCGATGCGAGGGGCTTCTCCGATACCGAATGGCGCGAGTTGCGTGGCAACCGCGTCGGACTCGTCTCGCAGGACGCGCTGGTCTCGCTCGACCCGCTGCGCCGCGTCGGGGCTGAGGTGGCGGAGCCGCTCGCGATCCACACCCGCCTGTCGCGAAGCGAGCGTCGGCATCGTGCCGTGGAACTGCTCGAGTCGGTGTCCATGCCGGATGCCGCTCGGCGCATGGGGCAGTACCCGCATGAGCTCTCCGGCGGGCTTCGTCAGCGGGCGCTGATCGCCTCTGCGCTCGCCGGTGGTCCTGCCGTGCTCATCGCTGATGAGCCGACGACAGCGCTGGATGCCACGGTGCAGGCCCGAGTGCTCACTCTGCTGCGATCGATCGCGGACGCAGGCACCGCCGTCGTCTTCATCAGCCACGACATCGCGGCGGTGCGCCGGGTCGCGGATCGTGTGCTCGTGATGCGATCCGGCCGTGTCATCGAGCAGGGCGCCGTCGCCGATGTGCTTGATGCACCCCAGGAGGAATACACCCGACGACTGATCGCCGCGACGACGCATGAGCCGCGTGCGGATCGCTTCGGTCTGGGGGATGCGGTGCTCACCGGTGTGGACGTGTCCAAGGCGTTCTCGGGGGTTCCCGCGGTCGCGGGTGCGTCGTTCACACTGCTGCGAGGCCAGACACTGGGGATCGTCGGGGAGTCGGGTTCGGGCAAGACCACCCTGGCACGAATGATCGTGGGGGTGGAGAGGCCGGACTCAGGCGACCTCCGCTGGAATGGTGATCACCGCGTGCAGCTCGTGCACCAGAACCCGCTCGGTGCATTCGATCCGCGCTGGACGATCGAGCGGTCGTTGCGCGAGGCGCTCGAGGCGGGTGAGGTGCCTCGTGCGGCGCGCGGCGCGCGCGTGGCGGCGCTGATGAAGGAAGTGGATCTGGATCCGTCGCTGGCCAGACGCCGTCCCGCGCAGCTGTCCGGAGGTCAGCGGCAGCGGGCAGCGATCGCGCGTGCGCTCGCCGCCGACCCTGATGTGCTGGTGCTCGACGAGCCGGTCTCCGCGCTGGACCCGTCCGTGCGTGAGACGGTGCTGCAACTGCTCGGTCGTCTGCAGCGCGAGCGCGAACTCACGATGATCTTCGTCTCCCACGACCTCGATGTGGTCGCTGCGGTCTCGGACGACGTGCTCGTGATGCAGGACGGTGTCGTGGTGGAGCAGGGGCCGGTGGCCGCGGTCTTCGCGGCTCCGCAGCATCCGTTCACTCAGGAGCTCATCGCCGCGGGGCGGTGAGGGTACGCTGCGAAATCTCAGTCCTTGACCTGGATGCCGACGCCGGCGGCCAGTGTCGGTGCGAGGTGCTGCACCTGGAACGTCGTGAGCGTCGTACCGCGCAGCCCGTTCGCGTCCACGAATGCGATCGCGTCGAGTCCGCGCAGATCGACGTCGGTCGCCCGAAGACCGCGTGGGTCGACCTCGTCGCTGCGGCAGTCGTCGAAGCGTACTCGGGTGAGTTCGGCCTGGGGCATGTCGAGCGTGCGGATCGTGCATCCCGTGAAGAGGACGTCGGTGCCCTTCGCGCCGCCGAGGTTCAGATAGTCGACGCGCAGATCGCGCAACTCGAGCTCGTCTATGCGGGCACTGCTGAGGTCGAGCGTGCCGATGCGACCGCCGGATACGCGCAGTCTGCGTATGCCGGCGTTGCGCAGGCTCAGTGACGCGACGCGGATGTCGGGGATGTCGACGTCGAGGATCGTCGCGCCGATCAGATCGATTCCGTCGGCGTCAGCGGCGAGCACGCATTGCTCGAGAGATGCGTAGGCGAGGTCGACCGTGCCCGCGAGATCGAGCCGCGCGGCGAGCAGGTCGGCGTTGCGTGCGGCCGAGACATCGCTGAGGTGAGGCGGGATGTCGGGTGCTGAGACGCGGGGAGGAGCAGGGGATTCAGATGGGCGGGCCACCCCTCGAGCGTACGGGGTGGTGCGGACACGGCTTGCGACTGACGCCGCCGTTGGCTATGTTGCTAGCATGCGAGCAAATGATTCGACGGGCGACAAGAAGGCTCAGTTCAACGTGTATCTCCCGCCTGAGCTGATCCGCGAGGTGAAGCACCGCGCGATCGACGACGGCGTGAGCCTGTCGGCTCTCGTCGAATCAGCTCTTCGTGCCTACGTGGAGGAGAAGTGATGACCGTGATCGTGCAGCAGATCGTGTACACCGCGAAGCCGCAGCGCTGGTGGCTTCTGGCGGAGGCGCTCGGCTTCGTCGCGCCGTTCCCGCCGGATCCTGCCTGGGCCGAGTTCCACGCCGACGGCGTACTGGCGGTGCACGAGGTGACGCCCGAGCACGGCGCCGGGACGACCGAGATCCACCTCCTCGTCGATGATCTGAATGCCGCGGCATCCGCGCTGTCGGCCTTCGATGTCTCGCGCGCCGACATGGAGGGCGTCGGAGAGGTGCTGACCGTTCGTGCGGCATCTGGTGTCTCCGTCACGGTGTCGGCGGGAGTCGCGGCGCCTGCAGGTGGAGACATCGCTGTGCAGCCGATCTGGTTCCAGGAGGATCTCGCCGAGCCTCGCACGATCCTCGAGTCGCTCGGTCTTCGTGCCGGCATCTCCGCGGATCGCGGCGGCTGGGTGGAGATGCTCAGCGACGGCGGTTCGGTCGGCCTGCATGAGGGCGAGCCGCGGATCGGTCTGTCGTTCGAGGCGCGCGGTGATCTCGACGCGCGTGCTTCGAGGCTGACGGATGCCGGATTCGAGGCATCAGTGGTGGATGAGGCGTTCGCGCGCACTGTGCGGGTGGCCGATCCCGACGGAGGCGCCGAGGTCTGGATCAACGGCATCCAGGATGACCTGCACGGCTATCACCGCTGAGTCGTGAGCGACGGTGCGCCCGGCGTGCAGTTTCTTCTGCCCGGCGTGCAGTTTCTTCGGAGATGTGCGACCACTTCGGAGAGCATGCGGCGAAAGCTCCGAAGAACGCGCACATCTCCGAACGAAGCAACTCCTGAACCTGCTCTGCACGACGGCGTCTGAGAGTCTTCCGCTCACAGATCCTGCGATCTCGAGAGTGAAGCGGGTGACGTGTCGTCAAGTATGGCTGGATGCACCATCCGTACACTCCTGACCCTGCCGAGCTCGTGATCGAGCTGGGCGGCGTCGTGAGGGTGGAACGGCTCAGAACGCTGGGCGTGGGTCGGCGTGCGCTTGACGCGGCGCTGCAGTCGGGCGTGCTCACGCGCGTCCGACGAGGATGGGTGGCGATCGCGGATGCTGATCCCGTTCTGGTGGCGGCCGCGCGCGCCGGGGTCGTCGTCACGTGCGTCTCCCAGGCTGCGCGACTCGGACTCTGGGTGCACGAAGCACCGACGATATTCCACGTCGGCGCTGGGCCGAACAGCGCTGGCAAGAAGATAGAGAGCGCGCACGTTCACTGGTCGATACCGCTGCTTCGTCGTCACCCGGACGCGTTGGTGGATCCGATCGAGAATGTGCTCGCGATCGTGGCAGTGTGCGAGCCCTATGAAGGCGCCCTGGCAACGTGGGAGTCGGCACTCAATCAGGGTTTGGTGACACTGACCGGGCTGGCCGAGTATCCGTGGAGACCGGAGGCCAGGCAGCTGCTGGCTGCAGCGAATCCCTTCGCGGATGCCGGGACCGAGACCTATCTGCGCAACCGTTTGCGCTGGCTGAGGCTCCCGATGGTCGTCCAGGCGTGGATCGCAGGTCACCGAGTGGATACGTTGATCGGCGAACGACTCGTGCTGCAGATCGACGGGAAGCACCACGTCGGCGCACAGCGAAGCGAGGACATCCGGCATGACGCCGAACTGAGCCTGATGGGATTTCACGTGATCCGAATCAGCTACCAGCAGTTGATGTTCGAATGGCCGACGGTCCAGGATCTGATCATGCGAGCAGTCGCCCAGGGTCTGCATCTCGCTGCCTGACGGGCAGTCAGCCCCCTAGGCTGCGCAATGTTCTTCGGAGATGTGCAGTTTCTTCGGAGAGAGGCGGCGAGAAGCCTCCGAAGAAGCTGCACATCTCCGAGCGAAGCGCACGCACCACCACTACCACGACCACGCGTACAATGGACGCACACGCTTTGATCCGGCCATCACCGGGGAGCTCTCGGAAGAACGGCCGATGCCTTGACGGGCACGGCCAAGTAGAACCGAGCGGGGCAGGCCCGTCATCGCCGCAGTGAGAGTGGCAGTGCCGTGAGGCACCGCACGTGAGGTGGTACCGCGGTCCGAGAGGATCGTCCTCGCACGGAGCATCCGCCACGAGCACTGCGAGCACACATGACCTACCCTCGACCCTCCGCCTTCGGCCCCGCCGCCGACGCCTCCGTCGTTCCCAGCCCTCGGTTCCCGCAGATCGAGCGCGAGGTGCTCGACTTCTGGGAGCAGGACGACACCTTCCGCGCATCCATCGCGCAGCGCGAGGGCGCAGAAGAGTGGGTCTTCTACGACGGCCCACCGTTCGCCAACGGGCTGCCGCACTACGGCCACCTGCTGACCGGGTACGCCAAGGACCTCTTCCCGCGGTTCCAGACCATGATCGGCAAGAAGGTCGACCGTGTCTTCGGCTGGGACACGCATGGTCTTCCCGCGGAGCTCGAAGCGATGAAGCAGCTCGGCATCACCGAGAAGAGCGAGATCGAGGCCATGGGCATCGACGTCTTCAACGCGAAGGCGCGCGAATCGGTTCTCACGTACACCGACCAGTGGCAGGACTACGTCACGCGCCAGGCGCGCTGGGTCGACTTCGAACGCGGCTACAAGACGCTCGACACGAACTACATGGAGAGTGTGCTCTGGGCGTTCAAGACCCTGTACGACAAGGGTCTCGCCTACGAGGGCTACCGGGTGCTGCCGTACTGCTGGCGCGATGAGACGCCGCTCAGCGCCCACGAACTGCGCATGGACGACGACGTGTACAAGATGCGTCAGGATCCGTCCGTGACCGTCACGTTCCCGCTCACCGGCGCCAAGGCCGAGTCGCTCGGACTCACAGGCGTCCGCGCCCTCGCGTGGACGACGACCCCATGGACCCTGCCGACCAACCTCGCGCTCGCCGTGGGGCCTGCGATCGAGTACGTCGTCCTCCCTGCCGGACCGGCCGGCGCTGCCGACGTGCACAACGCGGACGAGCCGGTCGAGGCATCCGCCCACCGCTACCTGTTGGCCCGCGACCTGCTCGCCGGCTACGCCAAGGATCTCGGCTACGAGTCGGCGGCGGATGCTGTGGCCGCTGTCGACGCCACAGTCACGGGCGCCCAACTGCAGGATGTCACCTACGACCACTTGTTCGACTACTACGCCGACGCCGAGACCTACGGCACGCAGAACGCCTGGCGCATCCTCGCCGACGACTACGTCACCACCACCGACGGCACGGGCATCGTCCACCAGGCTCCCGCCTACGGTGAAGACGACCAGCGAGTGGCCGGCGCGGCCGGCATCCCGACGATCATCTCCCTCGATGACGGCGGACGGTTCCTCCCGAACGTCACCGACGTCGCAGGTGAGTTGTGGATGGACGCCAACCGTCCGCTCATCCGCCTGCTCAAGGACAGCGGGCGGCTCGTCCGCGAGGCGAGCTACGAGCACTCCTACCCGCACTGCTGGCGCTGCCGGAACCCCCTGATCTACAAGGCGGTCTCGAGCTGGTTCGTGCGTGTCACGGACATCAAGGACAAGATGCTCGCCAACAACGAGCAGATCACGTGGGTGCCGGAGAACGTCAAGCACGGCCAGTTCGGCAAGTGGCTCGAGGGGGCGCGCGACTGGTCGATCAGCCGCAACCGCTACTGGGGCTCGCCCATCCCGATCTGGAAGAGCGATGACCCTGAGCACCCTCGCGTCGACGCGTACGGTTCGCTCGAGGATCTGGAGCGCGACTTCGGTACGCTGCCGCGCAACCCGGAGGGCGAAGTCGACCTGCACCGCCCGTACATCGACGAGCTCACCAGGCCCAACCCCGATGACCCGACAGGGCAGAGCACGATGCGCCGCATCGAGGACGTCTTCGACGTCTGGTTCGATTCCGGATCCATGCCGTACGCCCAGGTGCACTACCCGTTCGAGAACCAGGAGTGGTTCGACTCGCACTCGCCTGCCGACTTCATCGTCGAGTACATCGGGCAGACTCGTGGGTGGTTCTACCTCATGCACGTGCTGTCGACCGCGCTGTTCGACCGGCCGGCGTTCACCGGCGTCAGCTGCCACGGCATAGTGCTAGGCAGCGACGGCTACAAGATGTCGAAGTCGCTTCGCAACTACCCTGACGTCTCCGAGGTCCTCGACCGTGACGGCTCCGACGCGATGCGTTGGTTCCTTATGTCGAGTTCAGTGCTGCGCGGAGGCAACCTCGCCGTCACGGAAGAAGGCATCCGCGCCGGCGTCCGGGAGTTCCTGCTGCCGCTGTGGAGCTCGTGGTACTTCTTCGCGACGTACGCGAATGCCGCTGGCGCTGGTGGTGCCGACGCTTCGGGCGGCGGGTACGAAGCCGAATGGCGCACCGATTCCACCGACGTGCTCGACCGCTACATCCTGGCGCGCCTCGGCGATCTCGTCCGGGAGGTACGCGCCGATCTCGAAGGACTCGACTCGACCACGGCATCCGCTCGACTCCGCGACTTCGCCGAGGTGCTGACGAACTGGTACATCCGCCGTTCGCGGGACCGCTTCTGGACGGGCGTGACCGACGATCAGAAGAGCCGCGAGGCCTTCGACACGCTCTACACCGTGCTCGAGACGCTCACTCGCGTCGCCGCCCCGCTCGTGCCCCTCGTCAGCGAGCGTGTGTGGCAGGGACTCACCGGCGGTCGCAGCGTCCACCTGACCGACTGGCCGGATGCTGACGCGTTCCCGGCTGCGGATGACATCCGTGACGCGATGGATGCCGTGCGCGAGCTCTCCAGCGTCGGCAACGCGCTGCGCAAGAAGGAGAAGCTGCGCGTGCGCTTGCCGCTCGCACGCTTCAGCGTCGTCTCGCCGCTGGCGCACACCCTCGGACAGTTCGAGGACATCCTGCGCGACGAGCTCAATGTGAAGTCGGTCGAGCTCGTCCAGCTCACCGACACAGCGGCAGCCGAATACGGCATCAGTCACCGGCTGAGCGTGAACGCGCGTGCAGCAGGGCCGCGCCTCGGCAAGCAGGTGCAGCACGTGATCGCCGGCGCGAGAGCAGGACTCTGGGAAGAGAAGGACGGCGTGGTCATCGTCGACGGGATCGCGCTCGAGCCCGCCGAATACGAGCTCGCGCTCGAGACGACGGGCCGGCCGGAAGGCGAGGCGCTCGCGATCGTGCCGAGCGGCGGCTTCGTCCTGCTCGACACCCAGACCACGCCCGAACTCGAATCCGAGGGCATGGCGCGCGACGCGATCCGCGTCGTTCAGGAGGCGCGCAAGAACGCCGGTCTGGACGTCAGCGATCGCATCGTCCTGGCACTGAACGTCTCGCCGGAGAACGCCGACGCGTTGCGCGGACACGCCGACCTGATCGCGGGGGAGACGCTCGCCGTCGCCTTCGCCGTGCAGCCGACCGACGACATGGACGAGCTGGTGCGGACCGTCACCAGCCCCGGCGACGGCGTGTTCCGCAGCGGCGCCACAGCGCTCGGCTCGGACAAGTCCGCGATCATCGTCACGATCGACTCCAACATCGAGGGGGCATCCGCATGAGTGACCGCAGTCGCGCCGACGCTGTCTACGACGCTCTGCTCGAGCGGGCGGGGGAGCGCTGGGTGCAACCGCGCAAGGAGCGCACCGCGCGCATCCTCGAGCTCCTCGACGACCCGCAGCGCACCTACCGCGTCGTGCACATCACCGGCACCAACGGCAAGACGTCGACGGCCCGCATGATCGAGAGCCTGCTGCGCGCGCACGGTCTGCGCACCGGGCTGTTCACGAGCCCGCATCTGGAGCGCTTCACGGAGCGGATCATGATCGACGGCGAGCCCATCGACGATGGTGCTGTCGCTGACGCCTGGGATGAGATCGAGCCCTTCGTCGCGATCGTGGATGCCGAGTTCGAGAAGTCCGGAGATGCTCCGCTGACCTTCTTCGAGCTGCTCACGGTGCTGGCGTTCGTCGCCGCGTCGGATGCTCCGGTCGATGTGCTCGTGCTCGAAGTGGGTATGGGCGGCTCGTGGGACTCCACGAACACCGCTGACGGCGACGTCGCCGTCTTCACCCCGATCGCCATCGACCACGCCGACCGTCTCGGCGACACGATCGGGAAGATCGCGGAGGTCAAGGCCGGCATCATCAAGGACGGCGCGGCCGTGGTGTCCGCGCAGCAGCCGGATGAGGCCGCCGAGGTGCTGCGTCGCGTCGCGAGCTCGAAGAACGCGACCATCGCGTTCGAAGGCGATGGGTTCGGATTGACAGATCAGAAGCTCGCAGTCGGAGGTCAACTTCTGACGATCCGCGGCCTCGCCGGCGCCTACGTCGAGGAGTACCTGCCGCTGTACGGCGCGCACCAGGGTCATAACGCGGCACTGGCCGTGGCCGCCGTCGAGTCATTGATCGGCGCAGGGTCGCAGCACATCGCCGGCGACATCATCACGGAGGGACTGCAGGGCGCGACCTCCCCAGGACGACTCCAGCTGCTCGGTATCGCGCCGACAGTCGTCGTCGACGCAGCTCACAATCCGCACGGGGCGAAGGCGCTCGCTCAGTCGCTCGACGACAGCTTCGACTTCGATGAGTGGGGGCTCGTGCTCGGCGTGCTCGCAGACAAGGACGCAGCCGGCATCATCGCCGAACTCGCACCTGCGGCGTCCCACGTGTTCGCTACCGCCCCAGAGAGTGACCGTTCGAATGATGCGGATGCCATCGCCGATCTCGTCGAGGCGGCCGGGCACCGTGCCACGGTGCATCCGTCACTCGCCGAAGCCGCAGACGCGGCACGCGAATGGGCCGCCTCGTCGGATCGTCGCGCGGTCGTGATCGCCGGATCCATCGTCCTGGCAGGCGAAGCGATCGCCCTGGCGGAGGAAGAGGACTGGAAGTCGGGGTGGCGCGCATGAGCGATGCCGCACCGCGCCACGCCCGCGCTCCCCGCACGCTGGTGCAGAAGCTCGCACCGATCGTCCTCGGATTCGAGGCGATCGTCGTGCTGCTCGTCGGGCTGACGATCTTCGGACTCAACTCGCTTCCCTGGGGCTTGCCGCAGTGGTGGGCGATCGTCGGAGGCGTCGTGGTGGCGATCGCGATGGTGGCTGTGGCCGGCATGATCACCAGGCCGTGGGCGATCAGCGCGGGATGGGTGCTGCAGGTGATCGTGGCGCTGTCGGCGTTCTTCGTACCCGCCATCCTTCTCGTCGTGCTGGTTTTCGGTGGCATGTGGGCATATGCGACGATCATGGGGGCCCGTTTGGACGCACGACGTCCTTCCGACCCGAGCCGACTCACTGAAGAAACCGAAACTCACAGAGAGAGCGATTGACATGGCCACCGAAGAAACCCTCGTCCTCGTCAAGCCCGACGGCGTCGCCCGCGGCCTCACCGGCACGATCCTCGCCCGCATCGAGGCGAAAGGATACGCACTCGTCGACATCCGCCTCGTCGAGCCCGACCGCGATGTGCTCGCCGAGCACTATGCAGAGCACGAGGGCAAGCCGTTCTACGAGCCCCTGCTCGAGTTCATGATGTCCGGCCCGTCAGTGGCGATCCGCCTCACCGGCAACCGCGTGATCGAGGGTTTCCGCTCGCTCGCCGGCACCACCGACCCGACCACCGCTGCACCCGGCACGATCCGCGGCGATCTCGGCCGCGATTGGGGCCTCGCCGTGCAGCAGAACCTCGTGCACGGATCGGACAGCCCTGAGTCCGCCGCTCGTGAGCTGAGCATCTGGTTCTGACGATCTGGACTCAATGCCGCGCAGCGGCATTGAGTCCAGGTCGAGGCGAGGTCGAGCGAGCGTCAGAGAGTAGGAGCCCCACCCGCGTCGCACCTCAGAACAGGATGCTCGCCATCTCGCCGAGGAAGTCGAGCCCCTGCAACTGCGCCATCAGCACGATGAGCGCGTACGCCAGGATCGTCGCGAGCGGCACCCACGGCATCAGGCGTCCGGCGCGGGCGCGCACCTTCTCAGAACGGGTGAACGTCCCGTTGCGCAGCAGGTGCACCATCGTCGCGAAGAACGTGGGGATCGTGACGGCCCACGTCACCATGCACCAGGGGCACAGCACGAACAGATCGTAGAGGCTCTGTGCGATCAGCCAGCAGACGAGGCCGAACGCGAACGTGATGCCGGCCCCGAACGCGGCCCAGAACCAGCGCGGGAAGCGAGCCCCAGCGAGAACAGCGACGCCCACGACCAGCGGTGCCATCCAACCGGTGAGGCCGATCAGCGGGTTCGGGAAGCCGAAGACGGAGCCCTGCCATGACTCGAGGTTCGTGCTGCACTGGATGAACGGGCTGAGATCGCAGGCCAGCGCCTCTTGCGGGTTCTCCAGCAGCGCGAACTTCTCGACTGTGAGCTGGAACGCCGCCCACCAGCCGATCACGCTGGCTACGATCAACCAGATTCCGAAGCCGACGGGGCGGGTGCGCTGCTCGCTCATGTCGCGATTATCTCAGCGGATCCTATGGATCGCAGACCAGTCATGAACGGCGCAACAGCGCGGACTCCGCCGCTCTGATGCTCCGGATGCCGCGAACTGGCCCACAAGGTGCGATAATGACATCTGATGCATCGAGCGGCGCCGCCGCAAAACGCATCGACGCAGACTTCGGGGTCCAATGCCCCTCGCGATCAGAGCCATGAGCCGGTCGCAAACCGAGTGAGTTCGCGGCACCCGCGGGTGCCGCATGAGATTTCGCGGAGCATCCGGTGCTCCGCGCAGGGAGTTAGCCAGAGATGGCCGATGAGAACAATGACAACAACACCCCTACCCTCGACGCGGATGCGGAGGCTTCGGTAACACCGGAGGAAACGCTTCCCGCCCCGGACACGGTCGTCGAGACCGACTCCGTCGAGGCGATCGTTGAGGAGTCCCCGCAGGCGGATGCCCCTGAGGAGCCCGTGGCTGCGCCTGAGGAGCCCGTGGCTGAGCCTGAGGCGCCGGAGGCTGCACCTGAGGAGCCGAAGGCTGAACCCGTCACGGATTCCGCACCGGCAGCGCCGACGAAGCCCGAACCCGTCACCGCCGTCACGTTGGGATTGATCCCCGAGGTGTTCGTCTCGCAGGTGTCGACTCAACTGCGCTTCTACGCTCCCGAGATCGTTCCGCTGCCGGCACTGCCCGGCCGCGACCGTGATCGCGATCGTGAGCGCGACTCTCGTAGTGACTCCCGTGGTGGTCGCGATCGCGATCTCCGCGACAGTGATGAGGACGAGTCTCCGTCAGCGCGTCGTGGACGCCGTCGTCGTGGCAGCAGCGACGGCGACGAGCAGCGCGATGAGCCTCGTCAGCGCCAGCGCGCCGTCGAGTACATCACCGAACCGAAGGCGATAAAGGGCTCGACCCGCCTCGAGGCCAAGAAGCAGCGCCGCCGCGACGGCCGGGATGCCGGACGTCGTCGCCCTGTGGTGACCGAGGCCGAGTTCCTCGCTCGCCGCGAATCAGTGGACCGCAAGATGGTCGTTCGCTCCAAGAACTCGCGCACGCAGATCGGCGTCCTCGAAGACGGCGTGCTCGTCGAGCACTACGTCGCCCGTAACCAGGATGCATCGCTGATCGGCAACGTCTACCTCGGTCGCGTGCAGAACGTGCTGCCGAGCATGGAAGCAGCCTTCGTCGACATCGGTCGCGGACGCAACGCGGTGCTCTACTCCGGCGAGGTCGACTGGGACGGCATCGACACGGGCAACCAGCCCCGCCGCATCGAGCTGGCGCTGAAGCCGGGCGACCGCGTCCTCGTGCAGGTCACGAAGGACCCGGTAGGCCACAAGGGCGCCCGCCTCACCAGCCAGATCTCCCTCCCGGGGCGCTACCTCGTGTACGTGCCGAACGGGTCGATGAACGGCATCTCGCGCAAGCTTCCAGACAACGAGCGGGCTCGCCTCAAGCGCATCCTCAAGGAGGTGCTGCCCGAATCTTCTGGCGTCATCGTCCGCACCGCGGCAGAGGGCGCGACAGAGGACCAGCTGACCCGCGACGTGCAGCGTCTCACCAGTCAGTGGGAGCACATCCGCAAGCAGGTCGAGAACCAGTCGGCTCCTGCGCTGCTGCACGCCGAACCGGACCTCCTCGTCAAGATCGTCCGTGACGTCTTCAACGAGGACTTCACGAAGATGCTGATCCAGGGCGAGGATGCTCAGCAGACCATCCGCGCGTACCTGGAGAGCGTCGCTCCTGATCTGCTCGAGCGCGTCGAACCGTACGAGGACGAGACCGACCCGTTCGACGCGTTCCGCATCACGGAGCAGATCGAGAAGGCGCTGGACCGCAAGGTGTGGCTGCCCTCGGGCGGCTCCCTCGTCATCGACCGCACCGAGGCCATGACAGTCGTCGACGTGAACACGGGCAAGTTCGTCGGCTCAGGGGGAAACCTCGAGGAGACCGTCACGAAGAACAACCTCGAGGCAGCGGAGGAGATCGTCCGCCAGCTGCGACTGCGCGACATCGGTGGCATCATCGTCGTCGACTTCATCGACATGGTGCTCGAATCCAACCGTGATCTCGTGCTGCGTCGACTGATCGAGTGCCTGAGCCGTGACCGCACCAAGCATCAGGTCGCAGAGGTCACCTCGCTCGGCCTCGTGCAGATGACCCGCAAGAAGCTCGGCCTGGGCCTCCTGGAGACCTTCAGCGAAGCCTGTGAGGTCTGCGCCGGTCGCGGAGTCGTCGTGCACCACGACCCGGTGGTCAAGCACCGTTCGAGCTCCACCAACGGTGGCCCATCGAACAACCGCCGCCAGCGCGGGGGGAACGGTCAGCAGGGTCAGAGCACTCAGCCGTCCAGCACTGCGACGCACAGCATTCCCGAGGGCGCCAAGACAGCGCTCGCACAGATCGCGGCCTCGACGCGCGCGCCGAGTGCGGATGCCGTCGCGGACACCGGTGCCGGTGTCGATGCGGCCGTTGTGGGCGAAACCGAGCAGCAGGCACCCGTCGAACGGCCGAAGAAGCCCCGCAAGAAGCGTTCGTCAGAGCGCGCCAAAGCGGCGCCGAAGACGCAGGCCGAGCAGCTGCTGGACTCCGTGCTGGATGCCCTTCCCGAGCCGAAGGCACCCGGTCAGGGTCGCAACAGGCGCCGGGTCACGACTGCGGCACTCACCGGCACTCCTGTGTCTGTGAACTCGTCAGCGACGTCGGTCGCGGGCGGGGACTCGGAGTCCTGAGGCGATCAGTCTCCTCGTGAGCTCCTTGCCGCCGACGCGCACAGCGCCGGCGGCGATGAGCCGGGGGAGTGCGTCGTCCGGCACGTCGTAATGATCGAGATCGAAGGCGCGAGCCGGAATGCCGTTCCCGAGCGCGAACGCGTGCAGTTCGTCGAGGCTGTCCTCGCTGACGAGGTGGGCCCAGAGCCGTCCGTGCGCTGGCCAGATGGGGTCATCGATCAGTACGGTCACTCCGCGATCCTACGGCGCTGAACACGCGGGCCGGCTCGCTTTGCGACTCGGCCCTCTATCCGGTAAAGTTGTCCTTTGGTGCGCGAGCTGAGTCGTCCCCACGGGTCGGCGCGGTACAGCCTTGTGCTCGCACCCGTCGGACTTGCGACGAACGCAGGCACAGTCTTCCCGTGAGATTTACGGAGCCGTGAGCTCCCCAACGAAACAGGTATGAAGTGGTTTACGCAGTAGTGCGCGCCGGTGGACGGCAGGAGAAGGTCGAGGTCGGCACGATCGTTCAGCTCGACCGTGTCAAGGCTGCCCAGGGCGAGAAGATCGAACTGGCCGCAGTGCTCCTCGTCGACGGCGCTACGGTGACCACCGACGCCGACAAGCTGGCAAAGGTCAAGGTGACCGCAGAGGTCATCGGCAACCTTCGCGGCCCGAAGATCGTCATCCAGAAGTTCAAGAACAAGACCGGCTACAAGAAGCGCCAGGGTCACCGTCAGGACCTGACGCGCGTCAAGATCACCGGCATCAAGTAAGCACAGAAGAGGCTCAGGACATGGCACATAAAAAGGGCGCAAGCTCCACCCGTAACGGTCGTGACTCCAACGCCCAGCGACTGGGCGTGAAGCGCTTCGGCGGTCAGCAGGTCAGCGCAGGCGAGATCATCGTCCGTCAGCGCGGCACCCACTTCCACCCCGGCGTCAACGTCGGCCGTGGCGGTGACGACACGCTGTTCGCTCTTGAGGCGGGCGCGGTCGCATTCGGCGCGAAGGGCGGCCGCAAGGTCGTCAACATCGTCGCCGCTGCTGCGGAGTAATCGCAGCACAGCACACATCCGGTTCGGGGCGGGCTTCGGCTCGCCCCGTCCGCGTATCTGAGGGTCCTTCGAGGGGCCCAGGATGCATCGGCAGGCTCAGCAACCAGAGGAAACCAGACATGGTCACGTTCGTCGACACGGTGACGCTGCATCTGCGCGCCGGCAAGGGCGGCAACGGCTGTGTCTCCGTCCACCGTGAGAAGTTCAAGCCCCTCGGTGGTCCCGACGGCGGCAACGGCGGCAACGGTGGCGACATCGTGCTCGTGGCAGACGACCAGACCGGCACGCTGCTGTCGTACCACCACTCGCCGCACCGCAAGTCGGCGAACGGCGGTTTCGGTATGGGGGATCATCGCTCCGGTTTCGACGGGGAGGCATTGGAGCTTCCCGTGCCGGTCGGCACCGTTGTGAAGACTCCTGATGGTGAAGTGCTCGTCGACATGGTCGTCCCCGGCGACCGCTTCGTCGTCGCGCAGGGTGGACGCGGGGGGCTCGGCAACGCCGCGCTCGCCACGACGAAGCGCAAGGCACCGGGCTTCGCCCTGCTGGGCACCCCCGGCTTCGAGGGTGACATCACGCTCGAGCTCAAGACCGTCGCCGATGTCGCCCTGGTGGGCTACCCCTCAGCAGGCAAGTCGAGCCTGATCGCCGCGGTATCCGCGGCTCGTCCGAAGATCGCGGACTACCCCTTCACCACGCTTCACCCGAACCTGGGCGTGGTCCAGGCAGGTGACGCCCGTTACACCGTCGCTGACGTCCCAGGTCTCATCGAGGGCGCAAGCGAAGGCCGCGGCCTCGGACTCGAGTTCCTCCGCCACGTGGAACGCTGCTCCGCGCTGCTGCATGTCCTCGACTGCGCGACGCTCGAACCAGGTCGCGACCCGATCTCGGATCTGGACGTCATCCTCGCCGAACTCGCTGCATACGAGGTGCCAGAGGGGCAGACGCCGCTCCTGGAGCGACCGCAGCTCGTCGCCCTCAACAAGATCGACGTTCCCGAGGCTCGCGACCTCGCCGATCTCGTGCGCCCCGAGCTCGAAGCACGCGGCTTCCGTGTCTTCGATATCTCGACCGTCTCGCACGAGGGTCTGCGTCCGCTGACATTCGCGCTCGGCGAGATCGTCGAGAAGCATCGCGCCGAGACCGCGGCTGAAGTGCCCGTCGAGCGCGTCGTCATCCGGCCCCGGGGCTCGGAGAAGCCGTTCACGATCCGCGTCGAAGGCGGATCGTACGGAACGTACTACCGCATACTCGGTGAGAAGCCGGTGCGTTGGGTTCAGCAGACCGACTTCCAGAACGAAGAGGCCGTCGGCTACCTCGCCGATCGTCTCGAGCGTCTCGGCGTCGAGACCGAGCTCTTCCGCCTCGGCGCGACACCGGGAGCCACCGTCGTCATCGGCGAGGGTGAGGGACTGGTGTTCGACTGGGAGCCGGCGATGAGCTCTGCCGCGGAGCTGATGACCGCGCCGCGTGGCACCGACCCGCGTCTCGCGCCGAATTCGCGACGCACGACGAGTGAGCGTCGCGAGAAGTACTACGAGCGGATGGACGCCAAGGCGGCGATCCGCGCCGAGCAGGACCTGAAGCGTCGCGTCACGGTCGAGGAGGACTTCGACGGAGACGGCGCATGACCGCACGCACGCGCGCAGAGCTGGCCACAGCCGAGCGCATCGTCGTGAAGGTCGGGTCTTCGTCGATCAGCGGTGAGTCCTCGTGGCGCATCCCTATGATCGTCCACGCTCTCGCGGCTGCGCACGCGCGTGGGTGCGAGGTCGTGCTGGTCTCATCCGGCGCCATCGCCACCGGCATCCCGTTCCTGGATCTGGATGCCAGGCCCACCGATCTCGCGACGCAGCAGGCCGCCGCTGCAGTCGGGCAGAACATCCTCGTCTACCGCTACCAGGAGGCGATGCGCCCATTCAAGGTCGTCGCCGGCCAGGTGCTGCTCACCACCGGCGATCTCGAGAACGCGATGTCGCGCAGCAACGCCCGTCGGGCGATGGAGCGTCTGCTCGGCCTGCGAATCCTTCCGATCGTGAACGAGAACGACACCGTCGCAACGCAGGAGATCCGCTTCGGCGACAACGACCGGCTCGCGGCACTGGTGGCGCAGCTCATCCAGGCCGACGCTCTGGTGCTTCTCAGCGACATCGAGGCGCTCTACACGAAGCCGCCGACCGAACCGGACGCCGAGCCGATCGAGCTGATCGCCGCGGATGCCGACCTCGCGGGTCTCGAGTTCGGCGCGACGGTCGTGAACAGCGTCGGAACCGGTGGGGCGGCGACCAAGGTCTCCGCAGCGAGACTCGCCGCAGCATCCGGAATCGGCGTTCTCGTCACGAGCGCCGACCTCGTCGGCGAAGCGCTCACCGGCAAGGACATCGGCACGTGGTTCGAGCCGGCCGAGCCCGCGGTCGTCTGATTCGTCATCAGCGATCGGACGCGGATCGGCGCCGATAGAATGACCGGATGATCGACACCGCTTCCTCGACTGACAGTGCCGCTTCGTCTGAGACGGTGCTGCCGACCGAGTCGTCGGAGACCGCGCAGGACCGTCTCGTGCGGGCCAAAGAGGCGTCTCGCGCCATCGCGCGTCTCACCAGCGATGACAAGGTGCGTGTGCTTGAGGCGATCGCACGTGCGCTGGAGGCGAATGCCTCGGTGATCATCGATGCCAACGCACGCGACGTCGAACGCGGTCGTGCGAGCGGAATCAGCGATGGTCTGATCGATCGGCTGCGTCTCGACGAGAAGCGCATCGCGGCGCTGGCTTCTGCAGTGCGCGAGGTCGCAGCTCTCGCAGATCCTGTAGGACAGGTCGTCGGCGGTCACCGCATGCCCAACGGCGTCGCCCTCGAGCAGGTGCGAGTGCCGTTCGGAGTGGTCGGGGTGATCTACGAGGCAAGGCCCAACGTCACCGTCGACATCGCGGCCCTTGCTCTGCGCTCCGGAAATGCCAGCGTGCTGCGCGGCGGCAGCGCTGCACGGGAGTCCAACACAGTGCTGGTCCGGGTGATGCGCGATGCGCTCCAGGGGGCAGGCGTGACGCCGGAGGCGATCCAGACCGTCGACGACTTCGGTCGTGACGGTGCGAAGGCGCTCATGCGCGGGCGTGGATTCGTCGACGTGCTCGTGCCTCGCGGGAGCGCATCATTGATCGAGACCGTGGTCACCGAGTCGACCGTGCCCGTGATCGAGACCGGTGCAGGCAACGTGCACATCGTTCTCGACGAATCAGCACCGGATGACTGGGCGCGTGAGATCGTCGTGAACGCCAAGGTGCAGCGACCCAGCGTCTGCAACGCCGTGGAGACCGTACTCGTGCTGCGGCAGGCGGCACCCCATCTCGTCCCCATGATCGCGAGTGCGCTGCACAGCGAGGGCGTCGCGATCCACGGCGACGACGTCGTGGCGGGGATGGTCGGCAACATCATCCCGGCCACGGAGGAGGACTGGGCGACCGAGTATCTCGGCCTCGAGATCGCGATGAGGGTCGTCGACACTCTGGATGACGCGCTCGCGCATATCCGCCAGTACAGCACCGGTCACACCGAGTCGATCGTGACGACGGACACCCGCAACGCCGAGCGGTTCCTCGCCGAGGTGGATTCGGCGGTCGTGATGGTGAATACGTCGACCCGGTTCACCGACGGAGGCGAGTTCGGGTTCGGCGCGGAGGTGGGGATCTCCACTCAGAAGCTGCATGCGCGTGGTCCGATGGGACTCTCCGAGCTGACGAGCACGAAATGGCTCGCGCGTGGGTCGGGTCAGACGCGCGCCTGAGCGATAGGATGGACGAGCGTCTTCTCGCAACCGGTCACGAAACGGAGTCAGGATGAACCTCGTCGCACAGATTGCGATGGCTGCAGCCGAAACGGAGCACCACGGGAACGTGGCCATGGAGACTCTCATCTTCGGCCTCATCGCCGCGGCGCTGTTCGCATTGCTCGGTCTCGTCACTTTCTCCTACCGCAACGTCGCGAACCGTCACTCGGCCAAGGCCGAGGCCTGGGCTGAGAAGCACGGCAAGGACGGCCACGGGGCAGGGCACGGCCACTAGGGCGTATGGAGACCACGACCACGCGCGCCCCGAGAATCGGAGTGATGGGCGGAACCTTCGACCCGATTCACCACGGGCACCTGGTCGCGGCGAGCGAGGTCGCACACTCGTTCGACCTCGATGAGGTCGTGTTCGTTCCCACGGGTCACCCGTGGCAGAAGTCGAACGTCACGCCCAGCGAGCACCGCTATCTGATGACGGTGATCGCCACCGCGTCCAACCCCCGGTTCACGGTGAGCAGGGTCGACGTCAACCGTGAGGGACCCACCTACACGATCGACACGTTGCGCGATCTGAAGCGTGAGCGGCCCGATGCTGAGCTCTTCTTCATCACCGGAGCCGATGCCGTGGCGCAAATTCTCAGTTGGAGGGACCATGATGAGTTGTGGGAGTTGGCCCACTTCGTCGCGGTATCCCGTCCAGGACATGTCCTCAGCACAGATGGACTGCCGAGCGAGAACGTCAGCCAATTGGAGGTTCCGGCCCTCTCGATCTCGTCGACAGCCTGTCGAGAGCGCGTAGGCGATGATCAGCCGGTCTGGTATCTCGTTCCCGACGGGGTCGTTCAGTACATAGCGAAGCATCATCTGTATCGGAGCAAGGCATGAGTACATCGGATCAGCAGGGGAAAACGCCGCTGACCCGCAAGCAGATGCGGGAGATTCGTCTCACCGGCAGCACACCGGTGATCAGCGAAGAAGAGGCGGCGGCTGCCGCAGGCGAAGCGCAACCCGCGCCGGCGGTTCCGGTGCCGCGACCCGCTGAGCCCGTCGAGATCGAGCCGGTTCCGACCGCGGACGCCGACGTCGACCTGGAATACGCGCCGCTCACCCGCCGCCAGGCGCGGGAGCAGGAGCGCATCCGCACGGCGTCCGTCCCCGTGATCACGCCCGAGGAATCAGACGCTGCCGCGGCCGATGAAGCTGCAGACGAAGAAGTCGTCTCCGGCGTACCGACTTTCGCTGCGGCGACCGCGGACGACGAGCAGCCACCGGCTGTCTACGCTGACGAGGACGATGCCGACGTAAACGACGAAGAGGACGATCTCGACGAAGACGCGGTCGACATCGCGCCCGTGAGCGCCGCTGTCGCTGCTGATTCCACCGGTGACATCCCACTCGACGCCGACGAGCCCACTGCGGACTCGCCGGAAGAATCGCCCGTCGACGTGCACGACGAAGACCCGATCAGCGTCCTCGACGTCGACGCGGACGACGACGAGGACGCCGCCGACGATGCCGAATCGGACGAGCTGCCCGTCGCCGAGCCGGTCGCGACGGGGGAGAACCTCGTCGTCAACCCGACGTTCGGCAACGGTCTGCTCGCGGAAAAGAGCGAGGTGCCCTCATTCGCACCGTCGTTCGATGAGCTCATCACCGCTGATTCCGGCGGCTCTCAGCATCTTGCTCCGAATACACTGATCTTCAACCCGTCGCCGGGCGAGGGATCTCTTTCAGGCCCGGTCGCCTCCACGGGCGAGATTCTCGTGACGGGAAGCTATGAGCTTCCGCGGGGTATCGGTTCGCAGGGCCACGCGCACGGCGCCGCAGACGGCAAGGAATCGGATGCCGTGCTCATCGATGGAGAGCTGCCCTCGGCATCCTCTCCTACGCCGATCGCGGCAAGCTCCGCGATCAGCACGATCAAACCTGCCGGTGAGGTCATCCGACCCCCGGCGCCTGAAAAGGGCAACAAGCTCATGCTGATCTTGGCCATCACGGCGGGCGGGCTCGCGCTCGCCCTCGCCGTGGCGCTCATCGTCGCATTCACCACGAATATATTCTCTTGATGCAATCACCTGAAAATGCCGAAGAGATGCTGCAGCTCGCAGCATCCGCCGCCGTGTCCAAGGGCGGGGAGGATCTCGTCGCGCTGAACGTGTCGGAACCACTGCCGCTCGTCGACATCTTCCTGATCGTCACCGGTAACAGCGAGCGCAACGTCGCCGCGATCGCCGATGAGATCGAAGACACGCTCATCGAGGCCGGCCACAAGCGTGTCCGCCGCGAAGGACGCCAGGAAGCCCGTTGGGTCCTGCTGGACTTCGGTGACCTGATCGTGCACGTCTTCCATGGCGAAGAGCGCGTGTACTACGGCCTGGAGCGGCTCTGGAAGGACTGCCCTGTCGTCCCGATCGATGTCGCCGAGTCCGCCACGACCGACAGCATCTGACGTGACGGCTTCCCTGACATGAGCGTGCACCTGATCACCGGTGCCGGATCGGGCATCGGCGCCGCCCTCGCGCGTCGCCTGCTCGATCGGGGCGATGAACTCGTGCTCTTCGCCAGGGATGCCGGTCGCGCGCGTGAGATCGCTGCGGAGTTTCCCGGCGCATCGACCCTCGTCGGAGATCTCGCGCAGCCGGGACGTCTGTCGTGGGCGCTGTCGAAGCAGAACCTCCCGGAGCGCATCGACTCGCTGGTGCATGTCGCAGGAGTCGTCGATCTGGGAAGCGTCGCGGATCTCTCACCGACGCTGTGGGAACGGCAGTTGGCCGTCAACCTGATCGCACCCGCCGAGCTCACGCGTCTGCTTCTTCCCGTGCTGCGGGTCTCACGCGGCCAGGTGGTCTTCGTGAACTCCGGTGCAGGTCTGCGCGCTCACGCGAACTGGTCCGCGTACGCGGCATCGAAGCACGGGCTCAAGGCCCTCGCTGACGCGCTGCGTGCCGAAGAGACGGAGAGCGGTGTCCGCGTGACGTCGATCTTCCCCGGACGCACATCCACGCCCATGCAGGCACGCGTGCATCAGCAGGAGGGTCGCGAGTACGATCCTGAGCTCTTCATCGATCCTGATTCGGTGGCGACGACGATCCTGACCGCGCTCGATCTGCCCCGCGATGCGCAGGTCGTCGATCTCTCGGTGCGACCTGGTCGGTGAGGCGCGCTCTCATCCGCGCAGTTGGTATCGAAGCTCCGGCCGACCGACGGCGCCGTAAGTAGGAGAGCTCGCGGCGAGCCCTGACTCCACGAGGCGCTCGAGATAACGTCGCGCACTGACCCGCGACATCCCGAGGACTTCGGCGAGCTCGCTGGCCGACAGCGGCTCACGACCTTCCTGCATCGCCTGCACCACACGCTGAAGGGTGACGCGTGAGACGCCCTTGCGCTGCCCCGCCATCGCGATCGCATCACGTCGCATGAGCGCGTCGACACTCGCCTGGTCGAGCTCGCCGGTGGCGGTGTACTCCGCATCACGTGCGAGCACACGCCACACATCATCGAGACGCTCATGCAATGTCCGCATCGGAAAGGGCTTCACCACGTAGTGGTGCACGCCGTGCGCGCGGGCGCGACGCACCGTCTCCAGGTCGCGGGCGGCCGTGACGGCGACGACCTCGACGTGTGCACCAGCGGCGCGGGCTCGTCGCAGCACCGTGATGCCGGACATGTCGGGCAGATACACGTCCAGCAGCATGACATCCGGTTCGAGTTCGTCCAGCGCGCGCAGCGCGTCTGCGCCCGTCGGCGCGACCCCGACGACTTCGTAGTGCGGATGCCGCTCCACGAACCCACGAGTGACGTGCGCGACGGCGAAGTCGTCCTCGACGATGAGAGTGCGCAACCGGCTCATGCGCCCGCCTCGGCGAGTGCGGATGCCGGGATTCGCACGGTGAAGCGCGCACCACCGCTTTCGGAGGGCGAAAGCTCGACCGAGCCGCCGAGACGATCGACGACGCGAGCGACGAGAGTCAGCCCGTAACCGCGCTGGCGATCGTCGGTCTTGGTGGAGTACCCGAGGCGGAAGACGTCGCCGCGCCGTTCCATCGGCACCCCTGGGCCGTCGTCCTCGACACCGATGCGGATGCCGCCGTCGTCGGTCTGCGTGATCGATATGGCCACGTGACCGCCGCGAGCGGCGGCGTCCATGGCGTTGTCCAGCAGATTGCCCACGACTGTGCCGAGATCGCCGTCTCCCTGGCGGGCCGGCAGCCGCCCGTCATCCGAGATCGTGAGGTTCACCCCCAGCTCACGTGCGCGTGCGCGCTTGGCCAGCAGGATCGCCGCGAGTTCGATGTCCTGTACGCCGTGTGGTGCGTCCAGTCTACTCAGCGCTCCGCCGTCTCCGGCACGATCGACGACACGACGAGCAGCATCGAACTCGCCGAGCTCGATGAGGCCGCCGATCGTGTGCAGGGTGTTGGAGAACTCATGCTGCTGGGCGCGCAGTCCTTCTGCGAGGCTCTGTGCGCCTGCCAGCTCGCGCAGCGCACGATCGAGCTCAGTACGATCCATCAGGGTGACGACAGTGCCCACACGCCTCTCCTGAACACGCACGGGTGCGGCTCTCGCGACGAGCACGCGTTCCCCGGACAGTACGAGGCGCTGCGGCGCGGCATCGTCGTCGACCTCCGTCTCGGTGACGAGAGCGGCCAGACCGTCCAGCAGCTCTGACGCCGGCCGCCCTGCGGCCTCTGCAGGGCCGGACAGCCCCAGCAGCCGCGCTGCGGCATCGTTGCAGAGCGATACGATTCCCCGCTCGTCCAAAGCGAGCATGCCCTCACGGATTCCGTGGAGTGTGGCCTCCCTCGTCTCCAGAAGGCCGCGGATGTCATCGGGCTCGAGTCCGTAGATGCGGCGGCGGACGATTCTGGCGACCCCTGTCGCGGCGATCACGCCGATCACGGTGGCGGCGCCGAGAGCGAGCAGGAAACCGGTGATGTCGCCGACGAAGTCCGCTCGCAGCTCCGATTCGAGAATGCCGACCGATACCTGTCCGATCACGTCCTCTTCCGCATCGAACACCGGCACCTTCACGCGCCACGATTCTCCGAGAGTGCCGGTCTGGGTCCCGACGTACGTCTCGCCGGAGAGTGCGACGCTGGGGTCAGTCGAGACCGGCTCACCGATGCGATCGGGGTTCGGGTGCGAGAAACGGATGCCGTGATCATCCGTCACCACGACGTACGCCACGTTGGACGAATCGCGGATGAGTTCGGCGATCGGCTGGATCACTGCGGACGGGTCCGGAGCCTGGTAGGCCTCGACGATCGTCGGGAGCTGGGAGACGGACTGCGCCACCGCCACCATTCGCTCCTGCGATGCCTCGCGGATCTGCCGCTCCTGCATCAGCATCGCGGCGAGGCCGGCCGTCAGCACGATCGCGAGCACGATGACGACCTGCAGCAGCACCAGCTGCGTGCGGAGCGTCATCGCCTTCACCACACTCCCCATGCTAGGCGAGCCGCGATGACCCGACGGAGGTTACGAAATGACCAGAATTCACCGTTCTGAACACAAACAGATCCGCCGATGCACACGCTTCTAGGCTCGCGTCACCTGCTCCCGGCATCGGCGTCGGGCGGAAGGACTCGAGGAGGAGTTCATGACACAGCACACTCGCACCCGACTCGCGCTCGGCGCGGTCGTCGGCGTCGTCGCGTTGGGACTTGCCGCGTGCACCGGAACACCGGCGACCGGAGGCGGAGATGAAGGCGGCGGGGGCGGATCGAGCATCGACAGCGTCGCGGTGATCGCACCGGCAGACCCCGGCGGTGGGTGGGATCAGACCGCACGTGCGTTCGGGCAGGCCCTCAGCGATGAGTCCCTGGTCTCGTCTGCACCGGTGTCGAACATCGGCGGAGCAGGCGGCACCGTCGGCCTCGCCTCGCTGGCCACCGAAGGCGACCCGAACACCCTCATGATCACGGGCAGTGTCATGGTCGGCGCCGTCGAGACGAACGCATCGGACGTGCGGATCGAAGACATGACCCCGATCGCGAAGCTCACTGAGGAGCCTCTTGTGATCGTCGTTCCGAAGGACAGCCCGTACGACACTCTGGAAGACTTCCTGGACGCCTGGGTCGATGAGGGGGCGGACATGGCGGTCACCGGCGGATCGGCAGGAGGTATCGACCACATTCTCGCGGCGCTGCTGCTCACGGATGCCGGTGTGGATGCATCGGACGTTCCGGACACCCTCAACTACATCGCCAACTCGGGCGGCGGCGAGGCTCTCACGATGCTGCTCGGCGGCCAGGTGCAGGCCGGCATCTCAGGTGTGGGGGAGTTCTCGCAGCAGGTCGAGGCCGGCGAGCTCAAGGCGCTCGCTGTGTCGTCCGGAGAGCCGGCGCTGCTCCTGCCTGATGTGCCCACACTCACCGACGAGGGCGTCGAGCTCGTAGTGACGAACTGGCGCGGACTCATCGCCCCCGGTGACATCTCGGACGATGAGAAGAAGGCGCTGGAAGAGCTCGTGACCGCGGTTCACGACAGCGCGGCGTGGACCGACACTCTGGACACGAACGGCTGGACCGATGCATTCCTCGTCGGTGACGAGTTCTCGACCTTCCTGGATGAAGACATCTCCACGACGACGGAGACGCTCAGAACGATCGGGCTCATCGAATGACAGGCCAGATCACGACGGGGGCGTCGGCAGTCGCCGGCGCCCCCCGGTCCCGGAAGCGGGGAGAGCTCGTCTTCGTCGGGGTCATCGTCGTGTTCGCAGGTGTGGCGCTGGTGATGACGGGCTTCATCCGCGAGCCGGTCGGATCGTCGAACATCCTCGGCGCGCGCGTCGTGCCCTACGCGGTCACCGGTCTGATGCTGCTGTCATCACTCGCCGCATTCGTCGCGGTGCTGCGCGGAGACATCGGCGCACCGGATGAGGGTGAGGACATCGACACCGAGGCGCGCACGTCATGGAGGACCGTGATCTTCCTGGCGTTGGCGTTCGCTTCACTCATGGTCGTCATCCCCGTCGCGGGCTGGCCGGCGGCCGTCGTCGTGCTCTTCGCCGGCGCTTCGCTGGCCCTCGGGGCGTCGAGCTGGTGGAAGGCGCTCCTGCTCGGACTGGGCCTCGGCGTGCTGACACAACTGCTGTTCGGCACCCTGCTCGGTCTCTCCTTGCCGCCTTTCGGCACGATTGTGCCGGGGCTGATGGGCAGTTCGGGGGTGCTCGGTGGATAGCCTGCAGCTGCTCATGGACGGATTCGCGACAGCGCTGCAGCCGCAGTACCTGCTGTTCGCGTTCGTCGGCGTTCTGCTCGGCACGGCTGTCGGCGTTCTGCCCGGCATCGGCCCCGCGATGACCGTCGCACTGCTGTTGCCGTTGACGTACACGCTGGATGTCACGAGCGCGATCATCATGTTCGCCGGCATCTACTACGGCGGTATGTACGGCGGTTCCACGACGTCGATCCTGCTGAACACACCGGGGGAATCGGCATCCATCGTCACAGCGCTCGAAGGCAACAAGATGGCCAGGATGGGCCATGCCACGACCGCCCTGGCCACAGCGGCGATCGGCTCCTTCATCGCAGGTACGATCGCCACCGCGCTACTCACGCTGTTCGCCCCGTTCATCGCCGACTTCGCTGTGACGCTCGGCCCCGCGGACTACTTCGCACTGATGATCGTGGCGTTCCTCACGGTCGGGGCGCTGCTCGGAGCGAGTCCGATCCGTGGCATCGTGTCGCTTTCTATCGGCCTGTTCCTGGGGCTGGTGGGCACCGACACCCTCACCGGGCAGGCGCGCTTCACCTTCAGCATCCCGAACCTCGGCGACGGCATCGATGTCGTGATCGTCGCGGTCGGCCTCTTCGCGGTCGGTGAGGCGCTCTACGTCGGCTCGCGACTGCGCAGCGGGGCTCTTCCGATCATCCCGGTCTCAGGCAGCTGGCGCTCCTGGATGAAGAAGAGCGACTGGAAACGGTCGTGGAAGCCGTGGTTACGAGGCACCGCGATCGGATTCCCCATCGGAGCGATCCCCGCCGGCGGCGCGGACGTCGCGACGTTCCTGTCATACGCGACCGAGAAGCGACTCGCCAAGGATCCGTATCGGAAGCAGTTCGGGAAGGGCGCGATCGAAGGAGTGGCCGGCCCTGAGGCTGCGAACAACGCGGCCGCGGCCGGCGTGCTCGTCCCCCTGCTGACGCTGGGACTGCCGACCACGGCCACCGCGGCGATCATCATCTCGGCGTTCCAGACCTACGGCATCCGTCCCGGCCCGCTGCTGTTCGACAGTCAGCCTGCGCTGGTGTGGGCGCTGATCGCGAGCCTGTACATCGGCAACGTCGTGCTGATCATCCTCAACCTGCCGCTGGTGGGAATGTGGGCGAAGGTGCTGCAGATCCCACGGCCGTACCTGTACGCCGGGATTCTCGTGTTCGCGGGTCTCGGCGCATACGCCGCGAACTTCACGATCTTCGACATCGGCGTGCTGCTGCTGCTGGGCATCATCGGATTCTTCATGCGCCGGCACGGATACCCGGTGTCGCCGATGGTCGTCGGAGCGATCCTCGGCCCGATGGCGGAGGAGCAGCTGCGCAAGGCCATGGCGATAAGCCAGGGGGATCCGCTGTATCTGGTGCACAGCCCGATCTCGATCGTGATCTACTCCGCGATGGTGCTGATCATCGCGCTGGGTGTCTGGTTGAAGCACCGCCAGGCGCGGTTCGAGGCGGCGCTGGCCGATGTCGACACGGCGACGATCCGAACGGTGGATGAAGAGATCGCCCAGCAGCTGCGAGATCGGTGACGGATGGGGGCGGAGGAGGTGCCGATCAGGTGGCCGGCGCCTCCTGAGCACGACGCACGGTCAGCAGGAACACGCTGTCCTCCAGTGCGATGACACTGTGCCGCTCGGGTGGGATGGGGATGAGATCGCCAGCCACCAGCAGCCACTCGCGTTCATGTCCGCGCAAGCGCACGCGGCCGGTCAGCAGCTGCAGAGTCGCCTCCGGTGGACTTTCGTGCTCGGGAAGCTCGACATCGGCGAGCAGCGCCATGGTGGTCTGACGCAGGATCGCGTCCCGGCCGCCGTAGACCGTCTCGGCTGCGCGACGAGCGCTTGAATCGCGGGCCTTCGTCAACAATCGCTCCTGCAGCGAGAAGAGGTTCGTCGTGGCAAGCGGCAGCTCGGGGTCGATCATCGTCAGAGTTTCCTTCCCTGTGGCGTTCGACTGATCATCTCACTGGACGACGGACGGGCGGCAGCAGGCACTCTGCTGCCGCCCAGACGCGCATCAGATGATCTGACGGCCCTCCCGCTTGGCCTCGCGGGCGTCCTTCACGAAGGCGCGGATGATCACGGCGAGCACGCCGACCACGATCACCGGCCATACGAGAACATATGCGGTCATGAGAATGATGTCCATCATGCGTCCTTTCCTGCGAGCGCCGTGTCTCCGGCGGAATCCGCATCCTGCGCGGCGGCGACGGTGATGAGCTCCGACTCCGTCGGGTCGAACTCACCGGTGCGCTGTTTGATGAGCTCGAAATCGAACCGCTTCGTCTTGTTCAGCATGGTGATCGCAACGCACACGATCGTGCTGACCGCATACGCGACCAGAGACCCGGAAAGCACCGGATACGTGTGCAGGAAGCCGATCGCGAACGGAGCGGATGCCACGATCGACACGGCTCCGACTCCGATGGCGACCCTGAGTCCGAAGAATCCGAACGACATGAGTGCCAGCACGACGCCGATGCCGATGACCGACAGCACGTCACTGACGATTCCGAGGCCGCCGGACAGGTCGACCCACTCGAATCGCACAGGGAGGAACGCTGCGAGGGCGGCGACCACGGCGACGCTGAATGCCACGTTGGTGACGCGGTTCCAGTAGAAGCTCGCGATCACCGGGAAGACCAGCGCGCCCCACATGGCTCCGACGAACACCAGCAGGTCGAGGATGTTGAACTGCATCGATGCGAAGCCGAGTGCCGCTGCTGTCGCACCGACCATGGTCAGGCGTCCCACCAGCAGCATGATCTTCGGGTCGGCGTTCTTCTTGCCGGCGATGTTCTGGCCGTAGATGTCGGCCATCATGATGGACGAGAGCGCCGTCATGTCGGCATCAGCCGTCGAGGACAGCGAGCCGATGATCATGACGAAGAACACGCAGATCAGGAGCGGACTGAGGTAGGTCGCCGCCATCTGCGGGATGAGGTTGTTGACATCACCATCCGTCGGCTGGATACCGGCGTACAGGGCGAGGACGCCCAGCATTCCGACACCGATGATGGTCGCGCCGTAACCGACGGTCGCGGTGATGAACGTCTTCTTGATCAGATCCTCACGCACGGCGAACAGTCGCTGCGCGATCGTCTGGTTTCCGATGGCATAGGCGAGGACCGCAGCGATGTACGGGGCGCCTTGGTTGAAGAACGCGTCGGAGGAGAAGAAGTCACCCTGCTGCGGTGTCAGATTGGATGCCCCTGTGACGAACAGGTCGGGTCCGCCGGCGGCGAAGAAGATCACCGGGATGATGATCGCCACCGCTCCCAGCATCGCCAGCACCTGCGCGAAGTCGGTCAGCACGGAGGCGCGGAAACCGGACCACAACGTGTACGCCAGGACGCCGATCGCGATCGCGACGATGCCCTGGGTGAAGGTGAACGGCGACAGCATCGCGATGAGCGCACCGCCGGCGATCAGATTCGAGGTGAGGCTGATGAGACTGCCGAGGATGTTGGAGCCGGCGAGCATGAGCTGACTCGAGCGGCCGTGCCTGGCGAACATGACCTCGGCGATGGTGTGCGCTTTCGGCGCTACCTTACGTATGCGCCGGCCGAAGGGGTAGATGAGGAGGATCATCAACGCGCCCCAGAGTCCGTAGTGGATGGGGCCGGAGATCCCGTAGGTGTATCCGGACGTGGCGGAGGCGTACATCGATGACGCCCAGATCCAGGTCGCCGTCATGGACGCGGCGGAGATGCCGAATCCGATCTTGCCGCCGCCGGTCATGTAGCCGTCGGCGTTCTCCTTCTTGCGGGAGATGCGGATGGACATGTAGAGGCTGCCGCCGAAGAACAGCAGCATGAGCAGGACCACGATCGGTCCCGAGAGTGTTTGGAGGTCGCCCACCGGGTGTTCTCACTTTCTCGTCTTGGATGCGGCAGGGCCGCTGGTCGAAGGAGAGAGCGTTCGCTAGGTGGGGGAGTAGATGGTCATGTGGAGTTTTGACGCTGTGGGCATGGCGATGAACGAACCTGGACCACTGAGGCGCATGGCAGCGCACAGACGAGAGGCCCGGGGTGCGGCTCCTTTCACTGTCGGTCGTGTTCGAGGCGCACCGAATACCGATGCATCCTCAGCGGGATGGGAAATGATTGCGGCCGGCGCGCAATCGGGCGCACGTCACGCGTGAGAGCGCAGAACGAGCGTGCGCTCCCTGCTCATGCGGACACGAGCATCCTTGCCACCATAGCAAGTTCTCAGGGAACTCCTAATGGGGCCCGACGGTCACGGAAAATGCAAGAAGCCCCCGGTTTTCCGGGGGCTTCTTCATGGTGGACCTGAGGGGACTCGAACCCCTGACCCCCTGCATGCCATGCAGGTGCGCTACCAGCTGCGCCACAGGCCCATCTTCACGCCCCGGTTGAGCGGGGCAACTTGAAAAGAATACAACACGCGAAGCGACGACCGCCAATCGAGCGCGTGCGTCGTCGCAATCGGAGCGCGAGCGGGAACACCGACGGCGGTGTATGCGTTGTCATGGACATGCAGATCATGGAGAGCATCGTCATCGGCGCAGGGCAGGCCGGACTCTCCACCTCATTCCATCTGAAGCGCCTGGGGATCGAACACATCGTGCTCGACTCGAATTCTGCCCCTGGGGGCGCATGGCAGCACCGCTGGGATGCGCTGACCATGCACGACGTGCACGGCGTCGCGGAGCTGCCTGGTTCCACAGCGCCGGCCAGGGACGCACGACGCGCCAATGCCGTCGTGCCGGCGTCCTTCGCAGACTACGAACGCACGCAGGAGCTTCCTGTCATCCGCCCTGTCCACGTCGACAGGGTCACCGACGATGACGGGCTGCTGGTGGTTCACGCAGGCGCACAGGAATGGCGAACCCGCACCATCGTCAACGCCACCGGCACCTGGACGCAGCCGTTCCTGCCCCACTACGCCGGGATGGAGACGTTCGTCGGAGAACAGCTGCACACCGTCGACTACCCGGGGCCGGAGCATTTCCGCGGCAAGCGCGTGCTCGTCGTCGGCGGCGGAGCATCCGCCGTGCAATTCCTCGGCGCCCTTGCGCCGATCACCGAGACACTGTGGGCCACGCGTCGCGAGCCGGTCTGGCGAGACGACGACTTCACGTCAGAAGCCGGCGCTGCCGTCGTGGCCCTCGTCGAACAGCGCGTCGCGCAGGGACTGCCGCCGCAGAGCGTCGTCAGCGTCACCGGACTCATGCTGCGTCCGCAGGAGCGCGAAGCCGAGCGTCTCGGCGCCTACGCCGATCGTAGACCCATGTTCGACAGAATCGAGCCCGACGGCGTGCGCTGGGCTGACGGCTCCTTCGAACGGGTCGATGTGATCCTGTGGGCCACCGGATTCCGTCCGGCGATCGGGCACCTCGCCCCGCTGCACCTGCGAAGCGACGCGGGCGGTATCCAGCTCGACCGCAACGGAAGGGGCACGACCGCGATGAAGGACCCGCGTGTCCAACTCGTCGGCTACGGCCCGTCGGCGAGCACGATCGGCGCGAATCGCGCTGGGCGAACAGCGGCAAAGGGAGTGCAACGCGCGCTGGCCGCACTTTCGGAGCGGGTCACCAGCGGTTGAGCACGTCCTCGGCCCAGCCCTCGATGCCGTCAACGCTGACACGGGCACCCGTGGAATCCTGCACCCACCCGCTCCAGGTTCCGAACAGCTGATCGGTGCGCGTCGAGATCACGATCGCATTCGTCTGCGAGTGCTTGTTGTGCCACGGCGTGAACACCAGGTCCGCGCGTTCACCGTGCACGCGCCACGGCCGCATCCAGTCGGACGGGTCGTAGTCCCAGCTGAGCTCTTCGCTGATCTTCGACAACCGTCCGTCGACGACAACGGCGTTCTCGGTCGCGCCAGAGCCATCGGTCCATTTCGACCCGAGCTGCAGCCCGATCACCCGACCATCCACGACGCCGCTGCCCGCCGCCCAGTTCCACCAGACCCGATACGGCCAGCGCCCTCGGCCATGGTCGAGCACCGCCCAGCTGCCCTCCGGCACCTCGATCGTCGAGTCGTCGATCGCCAGCACTCCGTGCGCCGGGCGGGCGACATCCTTCACCGTGTACTGAAAACGCGCGGTGCTCTTGAAACCGTGAGCGCGGTCGGCCCGCCGCCAGGGCACGACGACTCCGAGTGACTCATGACCGGACGGTCGTGCCGCGGTGATGTCGAACGAGACGCGCGGGGCGGTGCCGCGGAGCCGCGTGCCGCCTTCGAGCTCGTCGATGTCCAGCGTTACCTTTCCGGTGCGTGCCCTCGCGGACCCATCGCCGAGCGAAGCCGGCAGCATCGTGCTGCGCCCACCCGGTGACAGCACCGTCGAGTCGATCTCGGCTCCGGTCGTGCGGTCGAGAACCCACACCGAGTGCAGTGAGACGTAGTCGATGCACGAGATCGTCAGTGCGACGATGTGCGTCGGTGTCATGACGCACCAGTACTCCCAGCGTTTGTTGCGGCCCCAATGCCCGTGTCCGGGAATGCCTGAGGTGTCGTGCATCGGGGTGCGCGTCCAGCCGAGCGCTGCGGGATTCAGCCCGCCTGCCGCGTCCGTGAGCGATACCGGCTCGGTGATCTCCCGCTCGATCATCTCTGTGCTCCTCCTCCGAGATTCTAAGGTGCGGCATCGGCCCCGTTCCCGACGCCGGGCGGATAGCCTGGAGAGACAGTCGTCAGACAGGAGATCCGTATGTCCCGCATCATCGTCTTCGGCGGCCATGGCCGCGTCGCCCTTCTGCTCGCACCGCTGCTCGTCGGCAACGGCGATGCGGTCACGGCCGTGATCCGAAACCCCGACCACGTGTCCGATGTCGAGAAGGGCGGCGCCACCGCACTCGTCGCAGACGTCGAGTCGATGGACACGGAAGCACTCGCCGAGATCATCCGCGACCACGATGCGATCGTCTGGTCCGCCGGCGCCGGCGGTGGGTCCCCGGAGCGCACGTACGCTGTCGATCGTGACGCCGCGATTCGCACCATGGATGCCGCGGCATCGGTCGGTGTCAGCCGCTACGTGATGGTGTCCTGGCTCGGCTCCAAGGCGGAGCACGGGGTACCGAAGGAGGATTCGTTCTTCGCCTACGCCGACGCGAAATGGGCGGCTGACGAGCACCTGCGCGGGTCGGGGCTCGAGGGCACGATCCTGGGCCCTGGTGCACTCACGGATGATGATTCCACCGGACGTATCGAACTCGATCCTCAGGATCGCGGCGCCGTGTCGCGCGCCGATGTCGCTGTCGTGATCGCTGCGGCACTGCACGCACCGCAGACCATCGGGCGCACGATCCGCTTCGGCAACGGCACGCCGGAGACCTCTGAGCCGATCGGGACCGCGCTCACACGCTGATCTCGACGCGCAGCCCTGCGGGACGGGTGCGCGACTACGGGTGCTTCGACGGCTGTGCACACATGACCAGCAGTGCGATGCCCCCGAACGGGGCGAGGGAGAGGAATATCCACGCCCAGTAGAAGCCGGCATCCCTGAGACGCCTCACGGTCACCGCCAGCAGCGGAACGATCGAAGCCATGGCGAACGCCCAGAGCGCGAGCAGGGCCAGCCAGCCCACGACGGGTATCCAGACCACGAGGATCACAGCGAAGACGATGATCAGCGACGCGAGCTGGGCGTACCAGAACTCCGGGCGGCTCGCGCGACCGTCGAAGCGTGCGTACTTCTGCACGCAGACACGCACGGCGTCGAAGATGTCGCGCACCGCCGGGCGGGAATCGACCGGCCCGCGCCATACCCCGACGGGGATGCGGGCGGGAATCTGCTGAGGGTACATGACCATGGGTGCCGCCGCCGGCGCGCCTGCTCGGGCCGCCGCGTTCGGCGCCGGCCGGGTGTGCGTGGTCCACGCGGCGCCATCCCAGTAGCGCAGGAACTGTGCCCCAGAAGGGTCCGGATACCAGTTCGCGGGCTGGACGTGCGGTGTCGACATGTGGGTCCTCTCCGCACACATTCAAGCATGACGGGGTCAGCCCCGAGACGTAGGGTGGAGGGCATGCGCCGTCATCTCCCGCTGCGGGTCGCCGCAGCCTCGGTGAGCGCGCTGGCCATCTCGCTCACACTCGTCTCGACCGGGGTGTCGGCGGCAATGCGCGGTCCGTCCGGCGCGCATCCGATCGACATCGGTCCGGCAGTCGTCGAACCTGCGGTCGTCGAGCCGGATCAGACCTCCGGCGCTGCCGCGCGGGCAGAGCAGCTCGTGGCAGGCATGAGCACCGCGCAGCAGGCTTCGAGCGTGGTCATGGGGCACATTCCCTCTGTGGACTCCTCGGCGCTGTCCGCCTACATGGCTGACACTGACCTCGGGGGCTTCATCCTGATGGGCGCGAACATCCCGAAGACCGAGGCGGAACTCCGGACTGTGACGGCCGCGCTGACGGTGGACCCGGCGCTGCCGCCCTTGATCGCGATCGATCAGGAGGGCGGATACGTGTCCCGGCTGCCCTGGGACGAGTTCCCCGCGTCGTCGGTGCTGAAGGATCGAGCACCGGAGGAGACCGCGGCCGCATTCGCAGCACGTGCGTCGCTGGTGGCGCGCGGCGGTGCGAACGTGAACTTCGGCATAGTCGCCGACACGACCGCCGACAGTTCGTCGTTCATCTACGGACGCTCACTCGGTGCCGATCCGAAAGCGGCGGCCGAGCGGGTCGCGTCCGCCGTCACAGCCGAAGAGCCGTTCGTCGCGTCCACACTCAAGCACTTCCCCGGTCACGGGGCCGCCCCTGGCGACTCGCACTCACTGGTACCCCGTACGGACAAGACACTGGACGAATGGCTCCGGAGTGACGCCTTGCCGTTCGTCGCCGGCATCGACGCGGGAGCCTCGATGCTGATGTTCGGCCACCTCGACTACGCTGCGGTGGACGCGGAGCCGGCTTCTCTCTCAGCGCGCTGGCACGAGATCGCCCGTGAAGACCTTGGCTTCGACGGCGTGATGGTCACGGACGACCTGGGCATGCTGCAGTCCACCGGAATCCCCGAATACGCCGATCCGGTGGCGAACGCCGTGGCAGCGGTCGCCGCAGGCAACGATCTCGTGCTCACGATCGCCCATTCCGCGCCCGAGACGGCAGGCGAGCTCGCGGCAGGAATCGCCGCAGCGGTCGAAGCCGGAACGTTGCCGGCTGAGCGGCTTCAGGACGCGGCGGAGCGGATCATGACGCTGCGACTCGAGCGGGCGGCATCCGGCGCCGTTTGGGCGCCCTGCGCGACCTGCACGCCCGTGCCCTGATTCGCCCCGAGCCACGCCGTCAACAGCCGTCCGCGCAGTTCATTGCCCCGCTCCGCGAATCCGCGCTGGCGGCGTACGTATTCCGCCTTGCCGTCCGGTGTCTCGATCGGCACAGGGACGACGCCCCACGCGGAGAGATCGTACGGTGCTGCTTCCATGTCGAGCAGGCGGATGTCGCCGGCGAGTTCGAATGCGTCGAGCAGCAGCTCCCCGGGAACGAGCGGACCGAGCTTCATCGCCCATTTGTAGAGGTCCATGCCGGCATGCAGGCACCCGGGCTGCTCGATCGTCGGCTGATCCTCGCGGCTCAGCGGCTGCCGGTTGCGCGGTGCGGCATCCGGGGTGAAGAAGCGGAATGCGTCGAAATGTGTGCAGCGCAGGTCGTGCGCCTCCACGACGGCGTCCGTGCCGTCTTGTCCCAGTCGCAACGGAGCGGTGTGGCGGTGCTCCTCGTCTCGGTAGACCATGGCCCACTCATGCAGACCGAAGCAGCCGAACTGGCCCGGACGTGCGGCGGTGCGGCGCAGCATCCGCTCGATGAGATCCGCCAGCGCGCCCTTCTCCGCCGCGAAGACCTCGGCGTCCGGCACAGCAGAACCGGGTGCCGTGCCGGGGGAGTACCAGCGCCAGCCCAGTCTCTCCGTGGCGTCTTCGAGCTGAACGCCGGCGCCGGGATGCCAACGGCGCAGCTGCGACGGCGAGTACGAGTAGTACGTGAACAGGAAGTCCCACACCGGATGCTTCTCGCCCCGCGCGGCGCGTTCGCGGTGGGCGGTGGTCAGCGCATCCGCTCGCTCGTGGTGCGCGCGTTCCAGATCGGTCCACGCGGTGCGATCAAGAGCGGATACAGACATGTCACCGACTGCTTCAGTGCAGGATGCCGGTGTCGGTGAGGCGCTCGCGGAGCCCAGCACCGTCGGATGCCGCCACCCACGGTGCCGAGTCGTCGGAGTGGTCGTCGGATTCGGAGCGTCCGCCGGCGAGGATCGCCTCGGCGGGTGAAAGGCGACGAATCGCCACTCCGGCGACAGAATCCGGGTGCTCCTGCATGAACTCCGTGTAGATGGATTCATCGTGCTGACCGTCGTCGCCGATCAGCAGCCACCGCACGTGGGGGAACTCTGCCGCGAGCCGACGCAGGTTGGTGAGCTTGTGCTCGCGACCGCTGCGGAACCAGCGATCATGCGTCGGACCCCAGTCGGTGAGGAGCATGGATCCATCCGGGAACAGATGGCGATTCATGAATCGGGTGAGCGTCGGGGCCACGTTCCACGCTCCGGTGGACAGGTAGATCATCGGCGCACCAGGGTGCTGTCGCATCAGCTGCTCGAGCAGCACGGCCATCCCCGGCACTGGGAGCCGCGCGTGCTCATCGACCACGAAGGAGTTCCATGCGGCGATGAACGGTCGAGGGAGGGCGGTCACCATCACGGTGTCGTCGATGTCGGAGAGCACACCGAAGTCGACTTCATCGCCGACTATGAAGGCTGTCGCATCGACCGGCTCCTGGCCCTCGACCGACATCGTGAACTTCTGCCACCCGGACGGGAGGCCGGCTTCGATGACCGTGTCGACGACGCCGCCTCGATCGGCGACGACCTCGTGTGCGCGTCCGGCGATCGTGATCTGCACGCTCGCGAAGCTGACCGGGATGCCGACGAAGCTGCGCCATCCGCGCACACTGGCGAATTCACCGCTCTCCGTGCGGCGCTGCGGAGGCACGATCAGCACTCTGCCGACGACGCGGACCCAGCCACTGCCGCCGTATCCGGCGAAGGGCAGCACGGTCGCGGTGCGTCCACGGCGGCGCGCTCGGCTCTCGCGCCAGACGTGCAGGCGGTGCTCCAAACGTGCGAACCAGTGGATCCTGGCGTTGAGGGCGCTGTCTTCGGACATCGCTTCAGTCTTTCATGTCTGAAGCGCCGTCCCCGTCTGCCTCATCGACGGCGACATGCATGTGGCGGCTCTCCCAACGCGTGAGCAGCTTCTTGCCGATGAAGATCAGCAGCAGGAAGGCGACGATGACACCGACGAAGATGTAGCCGGCGAAGTGCACCCGGTCGACGAGTTCGCGGAAGCCGCCTGCTGCGAGTGAGGTGACGCTGACGTAGGCAGTCGCCCAGATGAGGCAGGCGGGCGCAGTCCATGCCAGGAAGCGACGGTAGGAGTAGGTGCTCATGCCCACAGTGAGGGGGACGAGCGAGTGCAGCACGGGGAGGAAGCGGGAGAGGAAGATCGCGAGCCCGCCGCGACGGCGAAGATACCGCTCGGCGCGTTCCCAGTGCGCTTCGCCGATCCGGCGGCCGATCCAGGATCTGCGGATGCGGGGGCCGAGCCAGCGACCGAGCCAGAATCCGATGCTCTCGCCGATGAGCGCGCCGATCACGACCGCGATCACCATCGCGATCGTCTCGGCGGCGCCTTCGACCCCCATGGAGGCGATGATCACGATCGTGTCGCCGGGGACGATGAGACCGATCAGGATGCTGGTCTCGAGCATGACCGCGACACCGGCGATGAGCGTGCGGGCGACAGGATCGACGGCCTGCACGGCGTCGAGGATCCACAGCAGGATGTCGTCCACGAACACGAGAATACGTGTTCCGGCGCACCGTACGCTGAGAGGGTGATGCGCCCTCTCCCGCTCGAGCCCCGTCGCACGGATGCATCGGTCGACGTCGTGGCGCTTTTCCGGGTGCTCGCGGCGCGTCATGAGGACATGTTCTGGCTGGATGCCGGCGCGGGCGCCACAGAGGGCTGGAGCGTTCTCGGGGTGGGAGAGCTCGATCCTCGAGGCCCGGCGGATGTACGCCTCGATGTCACCTCGACGGCCGTTGCCGATGGACCGCCCTTCCGCGGCGGCTGGGTCGGATGGCTCGACTACGAAACCGGTGCGGCGTCCGCCGGGGCACCCGCTGCGCACTCGGAGGGCGGGCCGGCATGGTTGGGCGTGACGGCAGCGGTGGCGATCAACCACTCGACCGGTGCGGCATGGGAGCTGGGGGGTGGGCTCTCACCCCTCCTCGGGAGCCTCCTCGGGCCGTTGAGCGAGCGAAGCGAGACGGAACGCGTTGGAGCGCAGCGACGAGAAACGTCGAAGGTCGCAGCATCCGCCCGCCACACACCTGCGGAGTACACGGCGCTCATCGAGCGCTGCCGCGACGCCATCCGCGCGGGAACCGCGTATCAGCTCTGTCTCACCACCCGGTTCCAGGTCGACGGCCGCCACGATGACGTCGAGACGTACCTGCGCCTGCGGACGGCGACGCCCGCCCACCACGGAGGATTCGTGCGGGTCGGCGGCAGAGCGCTGCTGAGCGCGAGCCCGGAGACATTCCTGCATGCTTCCGGTGGTCGCATCCGCACTCGGCCCATCAAGGGCACACGTCCGCGCGGCGCCGATCCGGCATCCGATGCCGCGCTCGCCGCAGAGCTGCTGGCCAGCGATAAGGAGCGTGCGGAGAACGTCATGATCGTCGACCTCATGCGCAACGATCTTTCTCGCGTGTGCATGCCGGGCAGCATCCGTGTCGACGGCTTATGGGAGGTCGAGTCGTATCCGGCTGTGCACCAGCTCGTCAGCACCGTGAGCGGGCGGCCTGTCGACGGCCTCACTGTCCGCCGGTTGTGGGATGCCGCGTTCCCTGCGGGCAGCATGACCGGAGCTCCGAAACTGTCCGCGATGACGCTCCTGCACGAACTGGAGGGCGGCGCACCCCGCGGCGTGTACAGCGGATGCTTCGGCTACGTCGGCGTGGACGGCGCGATGGATCTGGCCATGGTGATCCGCAGCATCCTGATCGCCGACGATCACGCGGTCGTCGGCGCAGGCGGAGGCATCACGTGGGGCTCCGCGGCCGCAGACGAGGTCGAAGAGGTGGCGACCAAGGCACGCGCGCCGCTGGCGGCCCTCGGTGCGGGCCTTCCGGACGCCTGGCGTTCGTAGGGATCGGATATCCTGGAAGTTCTTGACTTCTGCAGTTCGAATGAATCTGTGCAGTCCGCTTCCTGAGATTGGCCGTTCGTTGTCTGAAAATCTGTCGTCATCCGCTGAGCCCGCCGACGAGTCTTCGTCGGCGCACGCCATCCAAGCCAAGTGGCAGAAGTACTGGGCGGACGACGAGACGTTCCTCGCCGGAGGTGCGCAGGACACCAGGCCGCGCAAGTACGTGCTCGCGATGTTCCCGTATCCCTCCGGCGACCTGCACATGGGCCACGCCGAGAACTATCTCTACTCCGACATCGTGGCCCGCTTCTGGCGTCACCGCGGGCACAACGTGCTCAATCCGATCGGCTGGGATTCCTTCGGCCTTCCGGCTGAGAATGCCGCGATCCGCCGTGGCGCAGATCCGCGGGAGTGGACGTACCAGAACATCGCGCAGCAGAAGGAGGGCTTCAAGGCCTACGGCGTCTCGTTCGACTGGACGCGCGAACTGCACACCTCCGATCCGGAGTACTACCAGTGGAACCAGTGGCTGTTCCTGAAGATGCATGAGCGCGGCCTCGCTTATCGAAAGAAGAGCCCCGTCAACTGGTGCCCGAACGATCAGACCGTGCTCGCGAACGAGCAGGTCATCGACGGACGCTGCGAACGCTGCGGTGCAGAGGTCATCAAGAAGAAGCTGACGCAGTGGTACTTCAAGATCACCGACTACGCCGACCGTCTGCTCGACGACCTGAACCAGCTCGAAGGATCGTGGCCGCACAAGGTGCTCCAGATGCAGCGCAACTGGATCGGCCGCTCGATCGGTGCGGACGTCGACTTCGTGATCGAGGGCCGTGACGAGCCGGTGACGGTGTTCTCCACTCGACCCGACACTCTGCACGGCGCGACGTTCTTCGTCGTGGCGCCGGATGCGGAGCTCGCCACCGAGCTGGCAGCGGATGCTCCTGAAGAGGTCCGTCAGCGGTTCCAGGAGTACTTGGCGAAGGTGCAGAAGACCACAGACATCGATCGGCAGGCGACTGACCGGCCGAAGACCGGTGTGTTCTTGGAGCGCTACGCGATCAATCCCGTCAATGGCGAGAAGCTGCCGATCTGGGCCGCCGACTACGTGCTCGCCGACTACGGCCACGGTGCGGTGATGGCCGTGCCGGCGCATGATCAGCGCGACCTCGACTTCGCGCGCGCCTTCGACCTGCCGGTCAAGGTCGTCGTCGACACGACGGCGCCGATCACCGGTGCGATGCCGGTCATCGAGGTCGACGAGGACGGCGTGCCGATCGACACGCTGCCCGCTCTCGATGACAAGCCGAGCCTCGACGACCAGCATCCGTCGG
This sequence comes from Microbacterium sp. TWP3-1-2b2, assembly GCF_049896145.1. Classification (NCBI taxonomy): domain Bacteria; kingdom Bacillati; phylum Actinomycetota; class Actinomycetes; order Micrococcales; family Microbacteriaceae; genus Microbacterium; species Microbacterium sp. TWP3-1-2b2. The sequence goes on from NZ_JAFCTS010000001.1 coordinate 605,914, forward strand.
TCACCGGTGTCGCTCTCACCGGCGAAGGCCGGATGATCAACTCGGGCGATCTGAACGGCCTGTCCAAGCGCAACGCCGTCGCACGCGCGATCGAACAGCTCACGGCGAACGGCACCGGCCGCGCAGCGAAGAACTATCGACTGCGCGACTGGCTGATCTCGCGCCAGCGGTTCTGGGGTACGCCGATTCCGATGCTGCACGCCGAGGATGGCCGCATCATCCCGGTCGCCGAGGACCAGCTGCCGGTGAAGCTGCCGAGCGTCGAGGGCCTCGACCTCTCCCCGAAGGGGGCATCGCCGTTGGGCGCTGCCGAGTCGTGGGTGCGCACCGTCGACCCCGCGAGCGGCGACCCAGTGCTGCGCGATCCCGACACCATGGACACGTTCGTGGACAGCTCGTGGTACTTCCTGCGCTTCCTTTCGCCGAACAGCGACCAGTTCGCCTTCGATCCGGCCGAGGCGTCGCGCTGGGCGCCGGTCGACTCGTACATCGGCGGCGTCGAGCATGCGATCCTGCACCTGCTCTACGCGCGCTTCATCACCAAGGTGCTCTTCGACATGGGCCTGATCGACTTCACCGAGCCGTTCAGCAGCCTGATCAACCAGGGCATGGTGATCCTCGACGGCGCGAAGATGTCGAAGAGCAAGGGCAACCTGGTGCTCTTCCAGGAGGAGCTCGACAAGTTCGGCGCCGACGCGCTGCGCGTCGGGCTCGCGTTCGCCGGTCCGGTGGAGGACGACAAGGACTGGGCCGACGTGTCGATGACCGGGGCTCAGAAGTTCCTCGCGCGTGCCCTGCGTCTCAGCCACGACGTGGCGAGCCCGGTCGACGTGCTGTTCAAGGGCGGGGATGCGGCGCTGCGGCGCGGCACGCACCGCCTGCTCGCTGATGCGCCGTCGCTCGTCGAGCACACGAAGTTCAACGTGCTGGTCGCACGACTGATGGAGCTGGTGAACCTCACCCGCAAGACGATCGACTCCGGAGCCGGCGCTGCCGACCCTGCCGTCCGCGAAGCCACCGAGACCATCGCCGTGATGCTCGACCTCATCGCCCCGCACACCGCGGAGGAGATGTGGGAGATCCTCGGACATGAGCCCTCTGTCGGACTCGTCGGCTGGCGGCAGGCCGACCCGACGCTTCTCGTCGAGGATTCGGTCACGGCAGTCGTGCAGATCGGCGGCAAGGTTCGTGCGCAGCTCGAGGTGCCGGCCCGCATCAGCGAGGGCGACCTTGAGGCGCTCGCGCGCGCGGATGAGCGCGTCATCCGCGCGCTCGGCGACAAGGAGATCGTGCGGGTCATCGTGCGTGCGCCGAAGATCGTGAGCTTCGCCGTCAAGGGCTGAGCGCTCAAGACGTCCTTCGCGGCGCCCGTCCGCGCCGCCGAAAGGAGCTTTCGGTCGGTTATCAGCGCTCATAACCGACCGAAAGCTCCTTTCAGCGCGGTGACCACGTCCGGCGTTCGTGCGCAGTCTCCCTGCACGGGCGTGAACCGACCCGACCTGTCCACGGACCTCGGGAATCCGGCATCCGCACGGGCGGCCAGGCGCCTAGCGTGGCGGGGTGCCAGCGACTGAGAAGGTGCCCGCGTCTTCGGATGCGCCCGCGCCCGTGGCGCACCCCCGACTGAGGCTGAGCATCGGCGCCGCCGTCGTGCTCGGACTCGTCGTGCTGTCGGCCGCGGTCGGACTCGGCATCATGCGCGGGCAGGCGCAGCCGGTGCAGACCGTGCCGCTGTCTGAGACTGCGGACGAGGCCTCCGTCGACGGTGAACTGTATGTGCACGTGCTCGGCCAGGTAGCGCACCCTGGTCTGTACATGCTCGAGCTCGATGCGCGGGTCGTCGACGCTCTCGCAGCGGCGGGAGGAACGCTGGACGACGCTGACCTCCAGTCGGTGAACCTCGCGCGACCGCTCAGCGACGGGGAGCAGCTGATCGTGCCGGCCGCCGGTACAGCGGGGGAGACCGGCGGACCGACGACGCCCGTCGGCGATGGCCTGATCGACCTCAACAATGCGGATCAGGCGGCGCTCGAGACGCTTCCCCGCATCGGACCCGCGCTGGCGCAGCGGATCATCGAATGGCGAGAGACGAACGGACGCTTCCAGTCCGTGGACGATCTGCTCGCCGTGCCTGGTATCGGAGAGAAGTTGCTCGCGGGCCTTGCGGAGCTGGTGCGGGTGTGACCGGCGGCATCCGCGCGCGCGACTTGCGGCTCGTACCGGTCGCGGCCACAGTCTGGGCCGTGGCGCTGCTGTGCGCATTCCTGCCGGGTACGGCATGGTGGTGGGCTGTCGGCGGAGGGCTGATCGGCGCGGTGGCATTCGGCATGCTGCTCCGAACGCATGCGCACGGTGCGGCCCGGGCGCGCGGTGGGCTGCTGGCGGTGCTCGCCCTTGCTGCGGCAGCGGCGGCGATGACGGCGGGCTTCGCCATGCCCGAGCGGGCCGGTGCTGCCGCGTTGGACGCTCGTGTGATCGACGTTCACGCGGAGATCTCATCGTCATCGGCGACCGGCAGCGACGGACGGCTGTGGTTCGACGCGCAGACGAGCCACGCCGGGATCCCTGGGCGCCCCGATCCGTTGACAGTACCGATCCGGATCGGTGTGGAACGGGTGGCGGGGTTGGATCTCGGCGCCGCCATCCGCGTCACGGGGCAGGTCATGGCGACCGACCCGGGGGAACGGGCAGCGCTCGTGATGTTCGGCACCGAGGTGCAGATCATCGAGCCTGCGCGAGGAGTGTTCGCCCTCGCGGCTCAGGTGCGAGAGGACTTCGTCGAACGCGCCGTCCGACTTCCCGAGCCCGGCGCCGGTCTGCTCCCGGGGCTCGCCGTCGGCGACACCCGCGCGGTGACGCAAGAGCTCGACGACGCCATGCTCGCCTCCGGTCTCAGTCACCTCACGGCGGTCAGCGGGGCGAACTGCGCGATCGTCGTCGGCGCGGTGTTCTGGCTCGTGGCGCTGTGCGGAGGCGGTCGGACACTCAGAGTCACCATCGCGCTCACCGCTCTTGCCGCCTTCGTGGTGCTCGTCACGCCGGAGCCCAGCGTGATCAGGGCAGCAGTGATGGCAGCGGTCGCGATGCTGACCGTGCTCTGCGGGCGCCCCAGTGCCGGCGTCGGCGTTCTGTGCCTTGCCGTGGCCGGCATCCTCGTCGCAGACCCCTGGCTGGCAGCGACACCGGGGTTCGCCCTGTCGGCGGCGGCCACCGCAGCGCTCATCGTGCTTGCACCGCCGCTCGCGCGAGGGCTCGCCAGGTGGATGCCGTATCCGCTTGCGCTGGCGATAGCGATCCCTCTCGCCGCTCAGCTCGTCTGCGGGCCGATCATCGCATTGTTCTCGGAGCAGCAGTCGATCATCGCGATCGTCGCGAACATGGTCGCCGATCCTGCCGCCCCCATCGCGACGGTGATCGGGCTGCTCGCGTGCCTGGCTGCTCCCGTCGCGCCACTCGCCGACCTGCTGGCCGCGTGCGCGTGGCTGCCTGCGGCATGGATCTCGACCACCGCGACTGTGTCGGCGGGCCTCCCCGGCGCGCAGGTGGCGGTGATTCCCGGCATCCCTGCGGCGATCCTCGTCGCAGTGCTGAGCACATCGGTCGGCGTGGTGCTCAGCACCGACGGGATCGCCGCGAGACGCGGCGTGCGTCGGATCTCGGTCGTCGTGCTCGTCGTCGCCGTCGCGCTGTCCGGCGCGAGGATGCTGCTGGCAGGACCCCTGGTGGGCACGACGGTCCCGGAAGGCTGGGCGATCGCGGCCTGCGACGTCGGTCAAGGAGACGCACTGGTGGTGCGGTCAGAGCAGCAGGTGGCACTGATCGACACCGGGATGGAGACCGAACCGCTGTCGACGTGTCTGAATGCCCTCGGGATCGGCAGGATCGATCTGCTGGTGCTGACCCACTTCGATGCCGATCACGTCGGCGCGGCGGCATCGGTCGTTGGGCGCGTGGAAACGGTGCTGTACGGCCCGGTCGGTTCACCGGAGGATGCGCACCTGCTGAGGAAGCTGGCGGACGGGGGCGCGGCCCTCGTCGAGGCGTCGACCGGCATGCACGGCATGATGGGCGCCGCATCCTGGAGAGTGCTGTGGCCACGGAAGGACTCCGCCGCATTCCCCGCGGGAAACGACGCCAGCGTCGTGCTGGAGTTCGACGGGGGAGAAGTGCCGCGTTCGCTCTTCCTCGGCGACCTCTCCGCCACGCCTCAGCGGATGCTGCGCGATCAGTTGCGCGGCACGTATGCGGTCGTGAAGGTCGCGCATCACGGCAGCGCCGATCAGGACACCGGCCTGTACGAGCTCCTGCGGCCGACTGCAGCGATCTTCAGCGCCGGAGCGGACAACGACTATGACCACCCGAGGGCGGAGACGCTGGCATTGCTGGAAGCCGCAGGCGCTGTGGCGTTGCGCACTGACCAGCAGGGCAGGATCCTGATCGGCGTGGTGGGGGAAGAGCTGGTGCTGTGGACTGAGCGTTCGGCTGATCATCCCGATGCCGGCACCTCGGATGTCGACGACCCCGGGTAGGCTCGAATCATGGCCGCTCCTCGTTCCTCAGCCCGTGGCGGCGCGAAGGCGACGAAGATCCCTCAGGTGTCGTGGCGCGACCCAAGGCCGGCGCCGCTCGTACTCATCTTCGGGCCGGAAGAGGTCTGCGCAGAACGTGCGACCGCCGGCATCCGCGACTACCTCCGCGCCGAAGACCCTGCGCTCGAGATCAGCGATGTGCGCGCCGACGACTACGCGCCCGGCACGCTCCTGTCGCTCACCTCGCCGTCGCTGTTCGGCGAGCCGCGACTGGTGCGTGTCTCCGGAGTGGAGAAGTGCTCGGATGCCTTCCTGCAGGAGGCGGTGTCGTATCTGGCGAATCCCCAGGAGGGCGCGACCGTCCTGCTGCGTCACACGGGCGCCAGCGTGCGGGGTAAGAAGCTTCTCGACGCGCTGCGCGCCGGTACCGGCGGCGGCATCGAGATCCCGTGCCTCGCGGTGAAGCGCGACGCGGACCGCGTGGACTTCGCGGCGGGAGAGTTCTCAGCGGCGAAGAAGCGCATCGCCCCGGCAGCGCTCAGGGCACTCGTGTCGGCGTTCGCCGACGACCTGACCGAACTCGCGGCCGCGTGTCAGCAGTTGATCCGCGACGTCGAGGGTGACATCGCCGAGGAGACGGTGACCAAGTACTACGGCGGACGGGTCGAAGTATCGGCGTTCGTCGTCGCCGACACGGCGATCTCCGGCCGGTACGGCGAAGCCCTCGTCGCGCTGCGGCACGCGCTCGACTCCGGAGCAGACCCGGTTCCGATGGTGGCGGCGTTCGCCATGAAGCTGCGGACGATGGCGCGGGTGGCAGGTCAGCGCGAGCCCAGCAGAAGTCTCGCGCAACGTCTCGGCATGAAGGACTGGCAGGTCGATCGCGCCAGACGCGACCTCAGCGGATGGAATGAGCGGTCATTGGGCCTCGCGATCCAGGCGACAGCACGGGCGGATGCCGAGGTGAAGGGCGCGGCTCGCGATCCGATCTTCGCCCTCGAGCGCATGGTGACGGTCATCGCCACGCGCACGCCGTTCGGGGAGTGACGCGCTGCGCACCCAGGAAACGAAAGAACCCGCCCCAGTGGGACGGGTTCTTTCAGAAGAGTTCGGCTCAGAGAGCGGCGACCTGCTTGGCGATCGACGACTTGCGGTTCGCTGCCTGGTTCTCGTGCAGCACGCCCTTGCTGACGGCCTTGTCGAGCTTCTTCGACGCGACCTTCAGCGCTGCCTCAGCAGCAGCCTTGTCGCCCTTGGCGATGGCCTCGCGGGTACCGCGGACGAGGGTCTTGAGTTCGCTCTTGACGGCCTTGTTGCGCGCCGTAGCCTTCTCGTTGGTCTTGTTGCGCTTGATCTGCGACTTGATGTTTGCCACGCGTGGAAACTTTCGTTCAGGGATGGATGGGAAGTGCCGTGAGCAGAAGAGGGCTGCTGTCGGGCGATCGTGAGGGAAGAACCCACACGCAAGCCAAGAACCAACTCTACCAGGTCTCACGCGGTCTCCTCTCGCACCGCTCATCGCGCGGCACTGTCGCAGAGACCGATCCATGCGGCATGCTGAGCTATCGACCCGAAGGAGTCATCCATGGCGGATGCAACTGTTCGAACCTTCCCCGTGCCCGCTGGGTTGCGATGGTCCGCGGCGACCGCGGCCTTCCAGATCGAGGGCGCGCGCCGCGCCGACGGACGCGGACGCTCGATCTGGGACGACTTCGTCGACACGGCAGGTCTGGTCAGGGACGGATCGAGCGCGGAACCAGGACCGGACAGCTATCACCGCAGCGACGACGACGTCGCGCTGCTGCACGGCCTCGGCGTCGACAGGTACCGTTTCTCGATCTCGTGGGTGCGAGTGCAGCCTGATGGCGCAGGTGCCGTCGAACCTGCAGGCCTGGCGTATTACGACCGGCTGATCGACAGGCTGCTCGGTGCAGGGATCGTGCCGTTTCCGACGCTGTATCACTGGGACCTGCCCTCGGCCCTCGAAGCCGATGGCGGCTGGCTCTCGAGAGACACCGTCGAGCGATTCGCCGAGTACGCGGAGATCGTCGGGGCGAGGCTCGGAGATCGCGTGAAGAACTGGTACACGATCAATGAGCCCGTCTCGACGTCGTTGCAGGGCTATGCCGTCGGCGAGCTCGCCCCTGGCCGGCGACTGCTCTTCGACTCGCTGCCGACCGTGCACCACCAGCTGCTCGCGCACGGGCGCGCGGCCGCGATCCTGCGTGGCCACGGGGCATCAGCGGTCGGCATCGTGAACAACCACACCTGGGTGCGGCCCGCGACGGACGCTGAGGCCGACCATGCTGCCGCCCAGGTCTACGACCTGATCCACAATCGTCTCTTCGCTGATCCCGTGCTGACCGGTGCGTACCCCGATCTCGCAGCGCTCGGCGTCGAGATGCCGGTGCATGACGGCGACATGGCGCTGATCTCCGAGGCATCAGAGTTCTACGGTGTGAACTTCTACAACCCCACCACGATCGCCGCGGCGCCGGAGGGCGCACCGGTGCCTTTCGTGCAGGTTCCGACTCCCGGCATCCCGCACACCGGATTCGGGGAACTGTGGGGGATCGAGCCGCACGCGCTCAGCGCGTTCCTCATAGACGCCGCTCATCGCTACGGCGACCGCCTGCCGCCCTTCATCATCGGCGAGAACGGTGCCTCGTTCCCCGAACCCGACGAGGTCGACGACCCGCTCGACGACACCCAGCGGATCGAGTATCTCGCCGCCCATATCGGCGCGGTGGCGGATGCTGTCGCACAGGGCGTCCGCATCGAGGAGTACACCGTGTGGAGCCTGCTCGACAACTTCGAATGGGCGGACGGCTTCACACAGCGGTTCGGTCTCGTACATGTGAATCAGCAGACATCGAAGCGCACGCCCAAAGCGTCGTACGACTGGTATCGCGCGCTGATCGCTTCGGCCAGGACGCCGAAGGCACACGCATGAAGGCGCTGATGCCACGCGACGGACGCGTGGGCGGAGGATGGCTGACGCTGTTCGCGGTGGCGTGGCTGGCAGTGTGGACGGTGCAGCTCACGCCGGTGCAGCTGCTTCTGCCGTTGCAACTGGACACGCCGGGCGGCGAGAACGACTGGATCACCGGCGTCGTCTGGTCCGGATTGATCCTGTCCGTCGGTGGCATCGCGGGTGTGATCGCCGGGCCCATAGCCGGCACGCTCTCCGACCGCACGAGGTCGCGTTGGGGGAGGAGGCGGCCGTGGGCGATCGGCGGCTCGGTGCTGACCGCCGCGTCACTCCTGCTCACCGGAGCGGCGAGTGAGCCGGTGGCGGTGGGGGCCGCCTGGATCGGCGTCTCCGTCGGCGTCGCGGTCGTCTCCGCGGCCCTCACCGCGATGATCGCCGATCAGGTGTTCGCGCAACGAGGCGCGGCATCGGCGCTGGTCAGCTCCGCGCAGGCGGTGGGAATCGTGGTCGGTGTCGGAGCCGTCGTGCTGCTCGGGCTGGGCATCGGGGCGAGCTATGTCGTGCTGGCGGGATTCATCCTCCTGGTCGGAGTCGGCACCGCCCTTCTGCTGCCAGACCCGCAGACACACCGGGAACGCTCGACCGCGCAGAGGGACTGGCGAGAGCGGATGGGCGTGCTCCGCGATCGGAACTTCATGTGGGTACTGGCGAGCAGACTCACCGTCAACATCGGCAACGCGTTGGGGACGGCGCTTCTGCTGTTCTTCCTGCTCTACGGAGTCGGCTCGCCCGCGGCGACGGCCGAAGACGATCTGCTCGTGCTGATCGTGATCTACACGATATTCGTGGTCGCAGCATCCGTCGTCGCAGGCGGGATCTCGGACCGCACAGGGCGGCGCAAGCCGATCGTCATCGTGGCGGCGCTCGTGCAGGCGCTGTCCGCCGTCATGATCCTCGTCTCTCCGACGTTCATCGGCACCGCCGTCGCGGCGGCCGTTATGGGTGTCGGGTATGGCGCCTTCATGGCCGTGAGTCTCGCTCTCGCCACCGATCTGCTCCCGCGGGTCGAAGACCACGCGCGCGATCTCGGCATCGTCAACGTCTCTGCCAGCCTCGGTCAGCTGCTGGGGCCGCTGCTCGGTGCCGCACTCGTCGCACTCGTCGGCGGGTTCTGGCTGCTCTTCCTCGTGGCCGGCATCCTGTCGGTGATCGGTGCCGTCATGACGGTTGCGGTGCGCCCTGCTCGAGTGTCGCCACAGCGAGGTCCAGCAGCGCATTGAACACGCGTGGTCTCATCGCGGTCACCAGGTGCGACGTGCGCGGAACAACGATGAGTTCGGACTGCGGCGCGAGCCGCTGGAACAGCCGCTCTTGGGGGCGCAGCTGGTCGAACTGCCCATTGATCCACCACAGCGGCATCCGGAGTCGGTGCACGTCCGCAGCGAGGTCGAGGGTGCTCAGGCTCGCGAGTGCGACATCCTGCGCGTCGAAGGCGTAACCGCCGGCCGCGAAGTCGCCCCTGGTCTCGTCCGGCAGCGTCGCGGCCAGCATGTGCGTGGTCAACCACAGCCCTTTGTCTGGGAGCGCGTTGAATCTGCGTGCGAGGAATCGATAGGCGGCGAGGCCGGCGCCACGTGGGAAGGCTGTGCAGGACGCACCGATGAACCCGGCCACCGGCGGGGCCTCCTCCGCGCCGGCGTAGGCGATCGAGATCAGACCGCCCATCGAGTGGCCGACGAGGAGCACAGGTCCGCGTGTCGCGGCATCCCGCACCGCTTCGTCGATCGTGGCCATCGCCGCGTCGAGGACGAAGGCCTCGGACATGCGCGTACCGTGGCCGGGAAGATCGATGGCCGCCGCCGCGACCCCGCGTTCGGCGAGGTGCGAGAGTTGGGCGCGCCACATCGTCGCGGAGGTACGGATGCCGTGCACGAAGACGACCTGGATGCTCATGGGCTCCAGCATAGGAAAAGCGGGGCCGGTGGATGAACCACCGACCCCGCTCGTCACTTCGCTCGCTGAGCGTGTCGAAGCGTTACTTCTCCCAGCCCACGTTCTCCACCGGCTGGACGCCGAAGCCGTCCAGGCCCACGTAGGGCTCAGGGGTGAGGTTCGCGAGACCGGTCTTGACGGCCGAGATGGACGGGCCGTTGTAGAGCGGGATGAGGCCCCAGTCCTGGAAGATCTCTGCCTCGAGCTTCATCGCGGCAGCCGTCTGCTCTTCAGCAGTCGGAAGGGACTCGACCTCTTCGTGAATGCGCTGGTCCATCTCCTCCGACTGCACGCCGGAGAGGTTCAGGCCCATGTCCATGCAGTACAGCTGGCAGAACCAGGCGGCACCGAACGGGTCGGACGAGGTGAACCGGAGCGAGGAGACGTCCCAGTTCATCGTGTTGTAATCGTTCGAGAAGTCAGTCGAAGGACGGATGTCGATCTTGAAGTCGATGCCGACCTCCTTCATCTGCGCCTGGAGCGACTTGGCGATCGCTTCCTGCGTGGGGTCGTCGCTCCACACCGGGAAGACAACAGACAGCTTCTCGCCGTCCTTCTCGCGGATGCCGTCCTCGCCCTCGGTCCAGCCTGCCTCTTCGAGGAGGGCCTTGGAGTCGTCCGGGTTGTACTCCCAGCCGGCCTCTTCGAGCGCGTTGGAGTAGCCGGGCTGGAACGGGAACAGCGTGAGCGAGCCGGCCGGCTCCTCTTCGTAGTCCAGGCCGTTCCATGCGATCTGCTTCTGCTGATCGATGTTGATGGCCTTGAAGAACGCCTCGCGGACCTTGACGTCCTCGAACTGCGGCTTCGTGGAATCGACCTGGATCAGCGTGTTCGCGGTCTGCGTGGAACGGTAGATCGTGATGTCTTCCATGTCCTTGACCTGCTCGAGGCGATCCTTGGTGCCGACACCGACCGAGTCGATCTCGTCAGCCTTGAAGGCGTTGATCGAGGCTGCGTCTTCCATTCCCTGGAAGGAGACCTTGTCGAGCAGCGGCTCGTCGCCCCACCACTCGGGGTTCGGGACGAACGAGACGTAGTCGGCGTTCGCGTCGAACTCGTCGATCGTGTACGGGCCAGCACCCCACTCGGCGTGCGGGTTGTCGATCATCGCTTCGTTGAACGTGGTCGGGTCAGCCAGAGCCGGGTGGATGATGCCCGTGAGGAACGGCATCTCCGGCCAGGCGAACTCGCCATCGAACGAGACGATCGCCGTCTTTGGCGTGTCGCCCTGCTCGACGGACGTGATGGCCTTGTAGCCGTCTGTCGCGTTCGGGTTGAAGCCCTCGTCAGTGGAGCGGTTGGCCTTCCACGTGGCGTCGATGGCGGTCCAGTCCATGTCGGTGCCGTCGTTCCAGTGCGCCTCATCCGTGAAGGTGAAGGTGATCTGGGTGTTGCCGTCGACGGTCTCGATCTTCCACTCGTCGAGGTACGCGTCGTGCTTGTACGGCGTGCCGTCGGCCTCCTGAAGGAGGATCTGCGGCGTGTACCAGGCTGCGACACGTGCCGTGTCCGCCGATGCGTCGCCGTTGAACGAGTTCAGCTGCTCGGGGATCTCCTGGATCGGGAAACGGGCTTCGCCGCCCGTCTGAAGCGCATCGCGCTCCTGCGGGTTGTAGTCCGCTGCTTTGGTCTCGACGGCCTCTCCGCCGCCGTCGCCACCGTCATCACCGGTGCCGCTCGCGCAGCCCGCGAGGGCAAGTGCGAGGACGCCGCTGAATGCGATCGCCCCCATCAGCTTCTGCTGCTTCATGGTTCTCCTTCCGCCTTTCGGCGTGTCATACAGGGAAGAATAGTTCGGACGATCACCGAAATCGCGTGGTCGCAGTGAATAGCGCGTAACTGTTATCGGACGGTGACCAGCCGTTACCGCCCGGAAACATGATCAGACCGTGGATGCCTCGGCCTGCATGGTCTCCGGGTTGAACGTCAGCCGCTCACGGGTGCGCTCGATGTCCGGATCCGGCACCGGGATCGCCGAGAGCAGCGCCTTGGTGTACGGATGCTGCGGGTTCTCGAAGATGTCGTCGACATCGCCGTGCTCCACGAAGTCGCCGAGATACATCACGGCGACGCGGTCGGCGATGTGGCGTACGACGGACAGATCGTGGGCGACGAACAGATACGACACGCCGAGTTTGACCTTGAGCTCGTCGAGCAGGTTGATGACGCCTGCCTGGATCGACACGTCAAGGGCCGAGACCGGTTCATCCAGAACGATGACCTTCGGGTTGGTGGACAGCGCGCGGGCGATGCCGATGCGCTGGCGCTGGCCACCCGAGAACGCGCCCGGGAAGCGGTCGATGTGTGCGGGGTTGAGCCCCACCACATCCATCAGCTCCTTGACCCGACGCTGCACCTCGTCCTTCGAGGTGCCGATCGCACGCAGTGGTTCGGCGATGACGTCGGCGACGGTCATGCGCGGGTCGAGCGCGCCCATCGGATCCTGGAAGACGATCTGGATGTCGCGACGGACCTTGCGCTCGATCGAGTGGCTCGTGATGTCGTTGACGCTGGTGCCGTTGATGATGATGTCACCGTCGTGCTGCTTGACGAGATCCATGATCTGCAGCAGCGTCGTCGTCTTGCCACTGCCGGACTCTCCGACGATCGCCATCGTCTCGCCTTCGCGGACGTCGAAGCTCACGTTCTTGACGGCGTGCACCTCGCCGACCTTGCGCTTGAAGAAGGCGCCCTTCATGAGCGGGAACACCTTGTTCATGTTGCGCACGTCGAGCGTGATCGGCCGCTGCTCGCGCGGCGTGCGGGTCAGGTCGCTCTCCGGGATCTCCGGGACCGGATAGACGGGGAGACCGCCGATCAAGCCGTTCTCGTCGATCTCGTGGGCACGGATGCACGCTGCCTGGTGGGGGACACCGGTGAGCGAGGGCACTTCCACGAGTTCCGGCTCGCGCTGTCGGCACGCATCCATCACGATGGGGCAGCGGTCGGCGAACGGGCAGGCGTCAGGCAGGTCGATCAGCAGCGGCGGGTTGCCCTTGATCGGAGTCAGTGGCTCCTTCTCCGCCTTGTCGACGCGAGGGATCGCGCCGAGCAGACCGATGGAGTACGGCATCCGCGTGTTGTGGAAGAGCTCGCCGACAGCGGCGTGCTCGATCGGCTTGCCTGCGTACATGACCATGACGTCGTCGGCCAGACGGGCGACGACACCCATGTCGTGGGTGATCATGATGGTCGCGGCGCCAGTCTCCTGCTGCGCCTTCTCGATGAGATCGAGGATCTGCGCCTGGATCGTCACGTCGAGGGCAGTGGTGGGCTCGTCGGCGATGATCAGTTTGGGGTTGTTGGCCATCGCGATCGCGATGACGACGCGCTGCCGCATGCCACCGGAGAACTCGTGCGGGAAGCCCTTCATGCGCTTCTCGGGCTGCGTGATGCCGACGAGTCGCAGCAGCTCGATCGAGCGATCCCACGCCTCCTGCTTCGACATGCTGCGGTGCACGGTGAGTGCCTCGATCAGCTGGTCGCCCACGGTGAAGACCGGCGTCAGCGAGGTCAGCGGATCCTGGAAGATCATGGCGATGCCGTTGCCGCGGATGACCGACATCTGCTTGTCGGATTTGCCGAGCAGCTCCTGGCCGTCGTAGATGATCGATCCGCTGACGCGGGCGTTCTCATCGAGCAGCCCCATGATCGCCAGGGAGGTGACGGACTTGCCGGAACCGGATTCGCCGACGATGCCGAGAGTCTTGCCCGCTTCGAGGTCGAAGGAGACGCCGCGGACGGCGTCGACGCGTCCGGCCTCTGAGGGGAAGCTGACCGTGAGATCACGGACGGAGAGAACATTGCTCATGCGCGGCCTCCTGCTGCCGAAGTGGGATCGAGGGCGTCACGCAGTCCGTCGGCGACGAGCGCCATGGACACCGTCAGCAACGTCAGGGCTCCTGCCGGGAAGTAGAACAGCCACGGCGCGCTGGTGATGGTGTTGGCGCCCGAGCCGATCAGTGACCCGAGGGAGACATCGGGGATCTTCACACCGAACCCGATGAACGACAGGCCCGTCTCTGCCATGACGGCGCCGACGATGCCCAGGGTGAAGTTGATCACGAGCAGCGAGCCGATGTTCGGCAGCAGGTGACGGACGACGATGGTCATACCGCGCACGCCCATGTAGCGGGCGGCGTGGATGTACTCGCGCTCGCGCAGTGAGAGGGCGGTGGTCCAGATCACGCGGGCGGGGAAGTACCAGCCGACGACGAAGATCATGATCAGCGCGATGACACGCCAGTCGCCGCCTGAGCGATTCGACATGAGCGAGAGGATCAGGAAGCTCGGGATCACCATCATGAAGTGGATGACGGTGAGCGTGACCCTCTCCGTCCAGCCTCCGAAGTACGCGGCCGCTGTACCGACCAGCGCCGAGATGATCGTCGTTCCCACCGACACCGTCACGGCGATCATGAGGGAGCGCTGCAGGCCGATCGCGACCTGGGCGAACGTGTCGTTGCCCGAAGCGGTCGTGCCGAACCAGTGCTCGGACGAAGGCGGTGTGCCCAGGTTCAGGAAATCGAGCTCGATGTGGTCGTACTTCGCGATGAGCGGTGCGAAGATCGCGAACAGCACGAGGAGCAGGAAGATGATGATGCCGCCGACGGCGGGCTTGTTGCGCATGAATCGCCGCGTGTACAGCGTCCATTTCGACAGGGCTTTGCCATCCGATTTCCCGGGGAGCACGGGGTCTGCGGGTGCCTCGACGGTGGGGTCGATCATTTCGCTCATGGTCAGTTCACCCTCACTCGCGGGTCGAGAACGACGACCACGATGTCGGAGAGGATCGCTCCGAGCGCGGTCAGGAGGCCGGCGAACGCCGCGGTGGCAACGACGCCGTGGATGTCGCTCTTCACGATGGTTTCGATGAAGTACTTGCCCATGCCGTTCCAGGCGAAGATCGTCTCAGTGAGGACGGCGCCCGTGAACACGGCGGGGATGCTGAAGGCGACCTGCGTGGCCACCGGGATGAGCGATGTGCGCAGCGCGTGCTTGCGGATCGCCTGCTGCTTGGTGAGCCCCTTGGCCCGTGCGGTGCGCACGTAGTCGGCATTGATGTTGTCGAGCAGCAGCGAGCGCTGCAGGAAGTGCGTGCTGGCGTAGCCGACGATCACGAGGCCGATGGTCGGCAGAGTGATGTGTTGGAGCGCGTCTATCAGGACGGGGAAGAATCCCTCCACGCCCTTGCTCGAGGAACCGGTCACGTAGAACACGCGGACGCCGAGCCAGTCGTTGAACGCGATCGCGAGGAGCACGAGCCCGAGACCTGCGACGATGACGTTGATGTTCATCGTGATGATCGAGGTCGCCTGACCGATGCGGTCGGCGAGCTTGTACTGCCTGGACGCGGTGTAGACGCCGAGCCCGATTCCGAGGACGGTCATGATGATCGTCGCCCCGAGCACGAGCTCGGCACTGATCCACATCCGATACGCGACCTGCTCGTTCACAGAACCGCCGGTCGGGCTCAGGCCCCAGTCCCACCGGAAGATGATGCCGGAGATCCAGGTCCACCACCGTTCGAGCAGCGGCACGGTGTCACTGAGATTGCGCGGCTCGAGAAGGTTGTTGATCTGCTCTTCGCTGAGCGGGGGGCGACGACCGACGTAGTTGTTCCGCGGGTTGAGGAAGCCCCAAGCCAGGAAGTACGTGATGTTGGTCGCGACCACGATCATCAACAACCAGCCGAGGGTACGGCGGAGGAGATACTTGATCAAGGTTTTGTCTTTCTCTTTTACAGACGCGCTCGGGATCGTCCGACGCAACGCTGAATCGGGAGGATCGCCTGTGGCACTCAGTCTCACAGATCTGAACCAAGGCAACCTCGGGAGACTATCACTCGTCAAGACGAATCGGGGATTAGGGCCTCCTGAACGTAGAATCGACAGGACATGTCCCCACGCGCTCTCACTCCGCTCCCGCCTGCCGCGACGCCGCCTTCGCAGATCCGCAACTTCTGCATCATCGCTCACATCGATCACGGCAAGTCGACTCTTGCCGACCGCATGCTCCAGATCACCGGTGTCGTCTCCGACCGCGACATGCGAGCGCAGTATCTCGACCGCATGGACATCGAGCGCGAGCGCGGGATCACGATCAAGAGCCAGGCCGTGCGGATGCCGTGGCAGGACGACACCCAGACGTTCGCGCTGAACATGATCGACACCCCTGGTCACGTCGACTTCACGTATGAGGTCTCACGGTCGCTGGCAGCGTGCGAGGGCGCCATCCTGCTCGTGGACGCAGCACAGGGGATCGAAGCGCAGACGCTCGCCAACCTGTACCTGGCGCTGGAGAACGATCTGCACATCATTCCCGTGCTGAACAAGATCGACCTTCCCGCTGCCGATCCCGACAAATTCGCGAAGGAGCTCGCAGACCTCATCGGCGGCCGCCCGGAGGACGTCCTGCGCGTCTCCGGCAAGACCGGCGTCGGCGTGGAGGAGCTGCTCGACCGTATCGTGCGGGACATCCCGGCTCCGAAGGGCGACGCGGATGCTCCGGCCCGCGCCATGATCTTCGACTCCGTCTACGACTCCTACCGCGGCGTCGTGACCTACGTGCGCATGATCGACGGGAGCCTGTCGCCTCGCGAACGAATCCAGATGATGTCGACGCGCGCGAACCACGAGCTTCTTGAGATCGGCGTCTCCAGCCCGGAACCTATCCCGTCCGACGGACTCGGCGTCGGCGAGGTCGGCTATCTCATCACCGGCGTGAAGGACGTGCGCCAGTCGAAGGTCGGAGACACCGTCACGACCAGTCGCGGTGGAGCGACCCAGGCGCTGCCCGGCTACACCGACCCCAAGCCCATGGTCTACTCCGGGCTGTACCCGATCGACGGCAGCGACTATTCAGAGCTTCGTGAGGCGCTCGACAAGCTGAAGCTGTCCGACGCCTCCCTCGTGTACGAGCCGGAGACCTCTGTCGCGCTCGGTTTCGGGTTCCGCTGCGGGTTCCTCGGACTGCTGCACCTGGAGATCATCACAGAGCGACTGACGCGCGAGTTCGATCTCGACCTCATCACCACCGCTCCGAGCGTGATCTACGAGGTCACCACCGATACCGGCGAGAAGGTCACGGTGACCAACCCGAGCGAGTACCCGGACGGCAGGGTCGCTTCGGTGGCCGAGCCGATGGTGAAAGCCGCGATCCTGCTACCGAAAGACTACGTCGGCACCGTGATGGAGTTGTGCCAGTCACGGCGCGGTTCGCTCCTGGGCATGGAGTACTTCTCCGAGGAGCGCGTCGAGCTGCGGTACAACATGCCGCTCGGAGAGATCGTGTTCGACTTCTTCGACCAGCTGAAGTCGAAGACCCAGGGCTACGCGAGCCTCGACTACGAGCCGTCGGGTCAACAGGACGCTGACCTGGTGAAGGTCGACGTCCTGCTGCAGGGCGACAAGGTCGACGCGTTCAGTGCGATCGTGCACCGAGACAAGGCCTATGCCTATGGCACGCTGATGGCCGAGCGACTGCGCAAACTGATCCCTCGCCAGAACTTCGAAGTGCCCATCCAGGCGGCGATCGGCGCCCGGATCATCGCACGCGAGACGATTCGTGCACTCCGCAAGGACGTGCTCGCGAAGTGCTACGGCGGTGACATCAGCCGCAAGCGCAAGCTGCTCGAGAAGCAGAAGGAGGGCAAGAAGCGCATGAAGATGGTCGGCCGCGTCGAAGTCCCCCAGGAGGCGTTCATCGCAGCCTTGAGCGGCGACGTCGACGGCAAGGACAAGAAGTAGCAAGGGCACCCTCCGCGGTGCGGGGGTGTTCGTTCAGGTAACCCGAAGTAGGCTGGAACTCATGCGGCGCGGGACTTTCCGAGACGACACGGTGGACTATGCCGCCGTCGGGGCTACTCACGCCCCTGACCTGATGCACTTTCCCCCCGAGCGCAGCGTGCCGGCCGAGGATTCGTGGCGAATCGGCAGCGGTGAGGAACGTTTCCGATCCGCCGGTGAGGCGCTCCTGTCGTGGACGGCGCAGCGGGCGGCGGGTCTGAGCATCGAGGATGTGCGCCCTGCTGCCGGCCCTGCCTACTCAGGGGTCAGCTTCGACGCCGAAGGCAATCCGATCGCGCCGAGCACCCGTGAGATCGAGCAGCGCTTCGACGCCGAGGGCGTGCCGTTCGTGGGGCCGGGTATGACCTTGCGCCTGCACGGGCGGGTCGCCGGGATGCGTGCCGACGCCGAGCTTCGCGTCATCTCCGTGACAGAGGAGCCGCGAAGGGTCGGCTTCGTGCTCGGCACTGTCGGCGGCTCCGTGGTCAGCGGCGAGGAGCTGTTCGAGATCGAGTGGCGTGAGGGCACTGACGAGGTCTGGTTCACGGTCCGCGCGTTCGATGCGCCGAATGCTCTCGTCTACCGGATGCTTCGCGGACTCGTGAAACGCCGCCGCAAGGAACTGTTCGCGCGCTATCTTCGCGCGATCTCGCCGCTCTACGCGACGCCGCTGTGATGGCGCGAATCTGATGGCCGGGCTCTGATGGCCGGGCCCCTGCCGCTCGGAGACCCTGCGCCGAAGGACGGTCACCTGCCGGCCGATCTGCCGGTGGACGCGAGCGTGCCCTTCTCGGCATACCTGCACATCCCGTTCTGCCGGGTGCGCTGCGGATACTGCGACTTCAACACGTACACGTCGGGTGAACTGCGCGGTGCGCGGCAGGAGGACTACGCCGAGACGCTCACGACGGAGATCGCACTCGCT
This sequence comes from Microbacterium sp. TWP3-1-2b2, assembly GCF_049896145.1. Lineage (NCBI taxonomy): Bacteria > Bacillati > Actinomycetota > Actinomycetes > Micrococcales > Microbacteriaceae > Microbacterium > Microbacterium sp. TWP3-1-2b2. The sequence goes on from NZ_JAFCTS010000001.1 coordinate 624,079, forward strand.
CATCGCGTTCTGTCGGATGCCGGCGCGCTGCGTCCGATGGACACGGTGTTCTTCGGGGGAGGGACGCCGACGCTGCTTCCTGCCGGAGATCTGGCACGGATGCTGGAGCGCGCCATCGATGCGTTCGGCATCGTGGACGGTGCAGAGATCACGGTCGAGGCGAACCCCGACACAGTGACACCCGCGGTCGCGCGAACGCTCGCGAATGCCGGGGTCACGAGGCTGTCGGTGGGGATGCAGTCGGCTGTGCCTCATGTGCTGGCCGCGCTCGATCGGACCCACCGGCCCGAGAACGTGCGCACCGCGGTCGATGCGGCGAAGGATGCCGGACTCGCCGTCAGCGTGGATCTGATCTACGGCGCGCCGGGGGAGTCGCTCGCCGACTGGGAGATGTCGTTGGACGGCGCGCTCGCGCTGGATTCGGATCACATCTCGGCGTACGCCCTGATCATCGAGGACGGTACGAAGCTCGCGCGTCAGATCCGCCGCGGCGAAGTGCCGAGGCCGGACGACGACCTGCAGGCCGACATGTACGAACTCGCTGATGCGCGCCTCGCCGCGGCGGGGTTCGACTGGTACGAACTGAGCAATTGGGCGCGCAGCGAGGATCAGCGCTCCCGCCATAACATGGCTTACTGGCGGGGGAGCGACTGGTGGGGTTTCGGTCCGGGTGCACACAGTCATGTCGCCGGTCTTCGCTGGTGGAACGTGAAGCACCCCGCCGCGTACGCGCAGCGGCTCGCGGCATCCGAATCGCCGGCAGCGGGGACTGAGAGGCCTGACGCAGAGGCGCACCTGCTCGAGCGGGTCCTGCTGGAGAGCAGGCTGGCTGACGGGCTCGCGATCGCGGACGTCCCCGAGCACAATCGCGAGCGGGTGGCCGGGCTCATCGCGGACGGCCTGATCGACGGAGCCGCCGCAGTGCGCGGGCGTGTGCGACTCACTCTGCGCGGGCGACTGCTCGCCGATGCAGTGGTGCGAGCACTGACCGGTTGATATGGGTGTGCGCGGCCTCCCGCCGGCTGTCAGCACGAGCGGGGTAGAATTGGCACTCGGAGTATTCGAGTGCCAGGCGGGAGGAGTGTGACATGGTCAGTGAGCGCGGTCTGCAGGTTCTCAGAGCCATCGTGCAGGACTACGTCGAGTCGCACGAGCCCGTCGGCAGCAAGTCCATCGTCGATCGGCACTCCTTCGGAGTCTCGGCGGCGACGATCCGCAACGACATGGCCCAGCTCGAGGACGAAGAGCTGATCACGGCGCCGCACACGTCATCCGGCCGAGTGCCGACCGACAAGGGCTACCGCGTCTTCGTGAACCATCTCGCGCAGTTGCGTCCGCTTTCGACCGCGCAGCGCAGCGCCATCGAGTCGTTCCTGACGGACCCGGCAGACCTCGACGACCTGATGGCGCGCACGGTGCGAGTGCTCACGCAGCTCACGGGGCAGGTCGCCCTGGCGCAGTATCCGTCGTTCGCCCGTGCTCATCTGACGCACATCGAGCTGGTCGCGCTCGCCCCGAACCGTCTGCTAGTGGTGCTGGTGACGGACGCCGGTGGAGTGTCGCAGCGCATCGCGGGTCTGCCGGTGGATCTCGAAGATGCGGATGTCGCGGTGCTGCGCGCACGCCTGTCGGCGTTGCTCACCGGTCAATCGGTGCGCGAGGCGTCAGATCGAGTGCAGCTGCTCATCAGCGCACAGGACAGCAGTCGCACGGACGCGGCGATCCAGGTGCTGGGCGGGATCATCGGCGAAGAGCTGGCCGAGTTCCGACAGGAGCGGCTGGTCATGGCAGGGGCCGCGACCCTTGCTCGTCGCGAGCAGGACTTCCGCGGCAGCATCCATCCACTGCTCGCAGCCATCGAGGAGCAGGTGACGCTGCTGCGCCTCATGAGCGAGATGGTGACGGATGAGCACGGACTGGCGGCGAGTATCGGCGCCGAGAACGAACCCTTCGGGCTCCCAGAGGCCTCCATCGTCGCGAGCAACTACGTGACGCACGGCGGCACAGCACGAGTCGGCGTCATGGGGCCGACGCGTATGGACTATCCGAGCAATCTTGCGGCGGCCCGGGCTGTGGCCCGGTACCTGTCGCGCATGCTCGATGAAGACGAGACGAGCCGTTGAGGCGGGTCGATCCACAGCTTGCACATGCAGAAAGGTGATTGTGGCGGACCACTATGAGGTTCTCGGAGTGTCACGAGACGCGACGACGGACGAGATCAAGAAGGCGTACCGGAAGCTCGCTCGACAGCTGCACCCGGATGTGAATCCCGGTGAGGATGCGGCCGAGCGCTTCAAGAGCGTGACCCATGCCTACGACGTGCTCAGCGATGACGAGTCGCGTCGCCGCTATGACATGGGCGGTGGCGACGGCGTCGGCGGTGGGGACTTCGGCGGGTTCGGAGGCTTCGGCGACATCTTCGAGACGTTCTTCGGAGCGGCGCAGGGCGGCGGGCGTGGTGGGCGTCCGCGCTCGCGTCGAGAGCGAGGTCAGGACGCGCTGGTGCGTGTCACGCTCGATCTCGGCGATGTCGTCTTCGGTGCGCACCGTGACATCGAGGTCGACACCGCTGTGCTGTGCGAGACCTGTCAGGGCTCGTGCACGCAGCCGGGCACGTCGCCCGTGACATGCGACATCTGCGGCGGCACCGGCCACGTGCAGCGTCAGGTTCGGAGTCTGCTCGGAAACGTCGTCACGTCGCAGCCCTGCGGCAGCTGCGAGGGCTACGGCACCACGATCCCGCACCCGTGCGGCACGTGCGCCGGCCAGGGGCGCGTGCGTTCTCGTCGGACCGTCTCACTCGACATCCCTTCCGGCGTGGAGACCGGCCTGCGTCTGCAGCTTCCCGGCTCTGGCGAGGTCGGCAAGGCCGGCGGCCCGAACGGAGATCTGTACGTCGAGGTCACCGTGTCGCCCCACGCATCGTTCAGCCGTGACGGCGACGACCTGCTCGCGACGCTCGAGGTGTCGATGTCGGACGCGATCCTCGGCACCGAGACCGCGATTGATGCGCTGGACGGCAAGGTCGACCTCGAGATCCGCCCCGGCGTGCAGTCGGGCGACGTCCTCACGATCAAGGGACGTGGCATCACTCCGTTGCGCGGCACCCAGCGCGGCGATCTCCGAGTCGGTGTGCAGGTGGTGACGCCGACGAAGCTCGATTCGGCGCAGCGCGCGCTGATCGAGGACTTCGCGAAGAAGCAGAAGGCACCTGGTCCACAGCTCGCGCAGTTCCAGCAGGGACTGTTCTCGAAGCTGCGTGACAGGTTCCGCCACTGATCTGGAGGAACCATGGCCCTGCATTTCCTCGTGGAGAGCTCGGGCTCGGCAGCGATCGGCGACACTGTGTCGCTGACGGGCGCCGAGGCCAAGCACGCCGCGGTCGTGCGCCGACTGCGAGTCGGCGAGACCGTGACGATCGGTGACGGCGCCGGCACGTGGCTGGACGGCGCGGTCACTGATGTCTCGGCGACGCGCGTCGATGTGCAGATCACCGGACGCGCTGAAGCAGACACTCCGTCGACCCGCCTGGTGCTCGTACAGGCACTCGCCAAGGGAGATCGCGACGAACTCGCCGTGCAGGCCGCATGCGAACTCGGTGTCGATGAGGTCGTGCCGTGGCAGGCGTCGCGGAGCATCTCCCGGTGGGAGGGGCCCAAGGCGATCAAGGGGCGCGAACGGTGGGGTGCGATCGTGCGCGAGGCGTCGAAGCAGGCGCATCGTGCGTGGGTACCGGAGGTGTCCGAGCCGCTTTCGACCAGTCAGCTCATCGCACGGGCCGAGGAACAGCGGATGCTCGTTCTCGATCCCACCGCGACTGTGCGGCTGTCGTCGATCAAGACGGACGGCAAGGACCTGGTGCTCGTCGTCGGTCCGGAGGGCGGCATCACACCGGAGGAACTCGCGAAGTTCGAGGCAGCGGGTGCCGAGCGCGTGCGTCTCGGCGAGACCGTGCTGCGCACATCGACTGCCGGGCCCGCCGCGATCGCCGTGCTGTCCGCTGCGCTCGGCCGCTGGTAGCTCCGCTGCCGAGAGCTCCGCTGCCGAGGAAGAAGAGTTTCGGGGGGGGGGGGGGGCGGGGTGGGCCCCCCAGCAGGTTTGGGGTAA
>NZ_JAFCTS010000001.1:628195-1058973 GCF_049896145.1 Microbacterium sp. TWP3-1-2b2
CCCGGCGCCCTGCCCCGCGGCGGCGTCGCCCTCGGTGGGGGGGGCTCCTCCCCCCCCCCCCCCCCCCGAAACTCTTCTTTCATCCACGGGCTCGGGTGTTGCGGCGTCCGGCCTTCATATGCTCGCCGCCCGAGGGGCCCCGCCCCGTAGACTGGGAAACATGACGGAACCCTCGATCTTCACCCGAATCCTCAACGGTGACGTTCCCGGTGAGATCATCGCGTCCACGGGAAAGCTGTTCGCGATTCGCGACATCGCACCGCAGGCCCCCGTCCATCTGCTCGTGATCCCCAAGACCGAGCAGTACCGCGACGTCACCGAGCTCGCAGCAGGAGATCCCGATCTGCTCGCCGAGCTCATCGCCTTCGCCGCCCAAGTCGCCGCTGATCACTCCGACGGGGACTTCCGCCTCGTGTTCAACACGGGTGCCAACGCCGGGCAGACCGTGTTCCATGTCCATGCTCACGTCCTCGCCGGCGGATTGAAAGAAGAGAGCCTCGTTGCCTGACGCCAATTCCGACTCGACAGTCGAGCGCATCTACGTCGACGGAATCGCAATGGTGCGGCTGCTCGGGCCGCAGGACAGACTTCTGCGGATGCTCGAGAAGGAGCATCCTGACGTACAGGTGCTCGTCCGAGGCAACGAGATCACATTGACCGGCGAAGCGGGGAACGTCGCTGCGGCGAAGACCCTGGTGGAGGAACTGCTCACGATGACCAGAGAAGGCTACGATCTCGCGCCGAGCGACGTCTCGAGCTCTGCGCGTATGTTGCGGCAGGAGGGCGGCCCACGTCCGAGCGAGGTGCTCGGCGAAGCGATCCTCTCGACACGGGGCCGAGTGATCCGCCCGAAGACGACGGGGCAGAAGGAGTACGTCGACGCGATCGAGGAGAACACGATCGTCTTCGGCATCGGTCCGGCCGGAACGGGAAAGACCTATCTCGCGATGGCGAAGGCCGTGCAGGCGCTGCAGCGCAAAGAGGTCACCCGCATCATCCTCACGCGCCCTGCCGTCGAGGCGGGCGAGCGACTGGGTTTCCTTCCCGGCACCCTGAACGACAAGATCGATCCCTACCTGCGTCCGCTCTACGATGCTCTCAACGAGATGATGGATCCCGACGTCGTCCCGCGGCTCATGGCCACGGGGACGATCGAGGTCGCGCCCCTCGCGTACATGCGTGGACGCACGCTGAATGACTCGTTCGTCGTGCTCGATGAGGCGCAGAACACGACGCCTGAGCAGATGAAGATGTTCCTCACGCGCCTGGGCTTCGGCACGAAGATGGTCGTGACCGGAGACATCACCCAGGTCGACCTGCCGCAGGGCGCGTCCGGCCTTCGGCTCGTCACCCGCGTGCTGGACGACATCGAGGACATCCATTTCTCCAGGCTCACCAGCGCTGACGTCGTTCGTCACTCGCTGGTCGGTCGGATCGTCGACGCATACAGCGAGTACGACGAGCAGCGCACAGCCCAGCGCGCGGAGCGTGAGCAGGCTCATGAGTTCGCCAACCGCGCGGAACGTCGTGCGGGGCTTCGTCCCGGACCGAGGGACCGCTCGCCGAAACGAGGACACTCATCATGATCGAGATCAACAACGAATCGGCCATCGACGTCGACGAGACGGTGCTGCAGCGCCTCACCGATTTCAATCTCGCTCAACTGCACGTCAGCGCTGACGCCGAGGTCGCCATCGTGCTGGTCGACGAGGGGGCCATGGAGGCCCTGCACGTGCAGTGGATGGACGAACCAGGCCCGACCGATGTGCTCAGCTTCCCGATGGATGAGTTGCGCCCTGGCACCGAGGAACGCCCGACGCCTCCCGGACTCCTCGGCGACATCGTGCTGTGCCCGCAGGTCGCAGAGTCCCAGGCTCAGGCCGCAGGCCACACGCTGATGGACGAACTCATCCTTCTCACGACGCACGGGCTCCTGCACCTGCTCGGATACGACCACGCCGAACCCGAAGAGGAGCGTGAGATGTTCGGGCTGCAGAAGGAGCTGATCCAAGGATTCGCGCGCGTCGAACGCGGCCGATGACCGAGATACTGCTGCTTCTCGCCGCTGTGCTGATGGTGGCGTTCGGCGGTCTGATGGCGGCCATCGACGCCGCGTACAGCGTCACATCACGCGGCGATCTCGCCGAGATGGCGACGGAAGGACGCAGGGCGCAGGCACTCGGACGCATCGCGGACGACCTCGACGCTCACGTCAACGCGATCGCATTCATCCGCGTCCTCGTCGAAGTGACCGCCGCTGTGCTCGTCACCGTCGCGTTCACGATCATGTTCGAGAACATCTGGTGGGCGATGCTCGCCGCTGCGATCCTCATGACCGGGATCACCTTCGTCCTCGTGGGCGCGAGCCCGAGAACGTTCGGACGCCAGCGCTCGGAGGGAATGATCCGTGGCACGGCTTCGATCGTCCGCGGTCTGCGTCTCATCCTCGGTCCGATCGCCCAGGGGCTCGTCATCCTCGGCAACAAGGTCACCCCCGGTGCCGGCCGCAGCTCGTTCACCTCGGAGGACCAGCTGCTCAGCATGGTCGATGAGGCAGCATCCCACGACCTCATCGAAGAGGATGACCGCGATCTCATCCACTCCGTCTTCGACTTCACCGACCAGTTCGTGCGCGCTGTCATGGTGCCCCGCACCGAGATGGTGACGGTGGATGCCGAGGCCACCAACAGCGAGGCGATGGCGCTGTTCCTTCAGCGCGGCGTCTCGCGGATGCCGGTGGTCGATGACGACGCGGACGATGTCGTCGGAGTGCTCTATCTCAAGGATCTGGTGCAGTTCGCGTATCGCGATGACAGTGCATGGCGCACCGCATCCATCCGCCCGATCGCGCGGCCGGCCACGTTCGTCCCCGAATCGATGCGCGCAGAGACGCTGCTGCAGCAGATGAAGCGCGATGCGGTGCACGTGTGCCTGGTGATCGATGAGCACGGTGGCATCTCAGGACTCGTCACGCTGGAGGACCTGATCGAAGAGCTCGTCGGGGAGATCTCCGATGAGTACGACCACGCTGCTGCCGAAGTGGTGGAGCTGGGCGACGGACGATACCGCGTCAGTGCCCGGCTGTCGCTGGACGATGTCGGCGACCTGTTCGGCATCGAACTCGAAGACGAGGACGTCGACTCGATCGGCGGACTGCTCGGAAAGGCCGTGGACCAGGTCCCGCAGCCGGGGGTCACCGCGACGATAGACGGACTCGTCCTGACCGGCGGAGCATCGCGCGGTCGAGGTCGAGGCATTGCCACGGTGTTCGTGGAACGCGCCGCCGGCGCGGCAGAGGAGACAGACGATGACTGACACCACCCGTAGCGGATTCGCGACCTTCGTCGGGCGTCCCAACGTCGGAAAGTCCACCCTGACGAACGCGCTGGTGGGCGAGAAGATCGCGATCACCAGTGAGAAGCCTCAGACGACCAGACGTGCCATCCGCGGCATCCTGAACCGCCCGGCCGGTCAACTCGTGATCGTGGACACCCCCGGCATCCACAAGCCGCGAACGCTGCTCGGCGAACGTCTGAACGACCTCGTGGACCAGGTGCTCGGGGATGTCGATGTGATCGGCTTCTGCGTTCCGGCGACCGAGAAGGTCGGACCGGGCGATCGACGCATCGCGGCGTCTCTTGACGGTTACGCGAGAGCGAAGAAGGTCGCGATCGTCACCAAGACCGACATCGCGGATCGCGACCAGATCACTGAGCGGCTCATCGAGGTCGACGCGCTCCGAGAAGACTGGGCCGCCGTCATCCCGCTGTCCGCCCTCACCCGCGAGCAGCTGGACGTCCTCACGGATGAGATGCTCTCGATGATGCCGGAGGGACCCGCGCTCTATCCCGAGGGGATGACGACCGACGAGTCTCAGGAGGACCGGATCGCTGAGATGATCCGGGAAGCGGCGCTGGAGGGCGTGCGCGATGAACTGCCGCACTCGATCGCGGTCGTCATCGATGACATCGCTCCGCGCGAGAACAGCGATCTCACCGACGTGCACGCGCAGATCGTGGTGGAGCGGGACAGCCAGAAGGCGATCATCATCGGCCACAAGGGCAAGCGGCTGGCCGACGTCGGAAAGCGTGCGCGCGTCGGCATAGAGGAACTTCTCGGCACACGCGTCTTCCTGGCGCTTCACGTGAAGGTTGCCAAGGAGTGGCAGCGCGACCCGAAGCAGCTGGGGCGTCTGGGGTTCTGAGGTGGCCACGCACTGGGTGGCGAAGGACTGGGGCTCTCCCGAGAACTGGGAACTCGTGGAGTACGACGTTCCTGCACCGGCGAAAGGCGAGATCACCGTCCGTGTGCGCGCGGCGGGCATGAATCCCGCCGACCGGAAGCACGTCGCCGCGCCGCGGGAGGGCGCCACGCTTCCGGTGCCCATCGGCTATGAGATCTCCGGGGAGATCACCGCGATCGGCCCTGACACGATCATCGGTTCCGGGCCTGCGCAGATAGGCGATGAGGTTCTCGCTTTCCGTATCAGTGGTGGCTACGCCACCGAGATCACGATCCCCGCCGACAAGGCGTTCTCGAAACCGAGCACGTTGACGCACGCGGGTGCGGCGAACCTTCTGCTCGCTGGCACCACGGCGGCCGAGATGCTCTCCGTCACAGAAGCCGGGCCGGGGGAGACCATCCTCCTGCATGGCGCATCTGGCGCGGTGGGCGTGAGCGTGCTGCAGCAGGCAGCGCTGCACGACATCAGGGTCATCGGCACGGCGAGCGAAGGGCGTTTCGACGTGGTGCGGAGGTTCGGCGGCGTCCCCATCGAATACGGCGAAGGTCTCGCAGACCGCGCGCGCGACGCCGCCGGCGGAGAGATCGCCGCAGCGCTGGATGCCGTCGGCACTGAAGAGGCGATCGATGTGTCGCTGGAGCTCGTCGCCGACCGAACGCGCATCGTCACGATCGCTGCTGCGGTCCGCGCACGGGCGGAGGGATTCCGCTGGATCGTCGGCTCAGCACCCGAGAGTGCCCGCTTCCGCGACAGCATCCGGAGCGAACTCGTGAGCCTTGCGGGACGCGGGGTGCTCGAGGTGCCGATCGCCCGCGCCTACCCGCTGACCGAGGCGCTCGAGGCGACACGACTGCTCGCCGACGGGCATCCGGGCGGAAAGATCGCTCTGATCCCGTGACCGCCGCCGCGCATCGAAGCGTCATCGCCTGGTAGCATGACCACATGCCTTTCGGCGGTCTGCTTCTTCTTAGCTGCCGCGACGAGTCCTAAGAGCTAGGGCCTTCCTCGTCGCGGCGCTTGTGTTGGCCCGATCATTCTGACGAAGAGAAGAAGCCCATCATGCAGAACTCCCAGCGCCCGTCCGCGATGCCGATCCACAAGTACCGGCCGTTCCACGAGCTGATCACCGTCGATCTTCCTGATCGCACCTGGCCGTCCAAGCGGATCACCGAGGCGCCCCGTTGGTGCGCGGTAGACCTGCGTGACGGCAACCAGGCGCTCATCGATCCGATGTCGCCCGAGCGCAAGCGCGTCATGTTCCAGTTGCTCGTCGACATGGGGTACAAGGAGATCGAGGTCGGATTCCCCTCCGCCAGCCAGACCGACTTCGACTTCGTGCGTCAGCTCATCGAAGAGGACCTCGTCCCGGACGACGTCACGATCCAGGTGCTGACACAAGCGCGAGAGCACCTCATCGAGCGCACCTACGAGTCGATCGCGGGCGCGAAGCAGGCCATCGTGCACCTGTACAACTCGACGAGCGTGCTGCAGCGCGATGTCGTGTTCCGCACGGACAAGCAGGGGATCATCGACATCGCTCTCGAGGGCGCTCGTCTGTGCCGCGAGTACGAGAAGCGCATCCCCGAGACACAGGTGTTCTACGAGTACTCACCTGAGAGCTACACCGGCACCGAGCTCGAGTTCGCGCTCGACATCTGCAACCAGGTGATCGAGGTGTTCGAGCCGACGCCGGAGCGCAAGGTCATCATCAACCTGCCCGCCACCGTCGAGATGGCGTCGCCCAACGTGTACGCCGACTCGATCGAGTGGATGAGCCGTCGCCTCGCTCACCGCGAGAACATCATCCTGTCGCTGCACCCGCACAACGACCGCGGCACCGCGATCGCCGCGGCAGAGCTCGGCTACATGGCCGGTGCCGATCGCATCGAGGGGTGCCTCTTCGGGAACGGCGAGCGCACAGGCAACGTCGACATCGTGGCTTTGGGCATCAACCTGTTCACGCAGGGCATCGACCCGCAGATCGACTTCAGCGACATCGACCAGGTCAAGCGCACGGTCGAGTACTGCAACCAGCTGCCTGTGCCCGAGCGCAGCCCCTGGGCGGGCGACCTCGTGTTCACGGCTTTCAGTGGCTCGCACCAGGACGCCATCAAGAAGGGCTTCGAGGCGATGTCCGCCGAGGCTGATGCGAAGGGCGTCACCGTCGACGAGATCGAGTGGGCGGTGCCGTACCTGCCGATCGACCCGAAGGATCTCGGACGCTCCTATGAGGCCGTCATCCGTGTCAACTCGCAGTCCGGCAAGGGTGGTGTCGCCTATCTGCTGAAGACCGATCATGCGATCGATCTGCCGCGCAAGCTCCAGATCGAGTTCTCCGGTGTCGTGCAGTCCAAGACCGATGCCGAGGGCGGCGAGGTGACGAGCGCCCAGATCTGGTCGATCTTCAACGACGAGTATCTGCCGTCCGATGACGCGGACGCGAAGTGGGGGCGCTTCGAGCTGCTCGCCACGCAGACGCGCAGTGACATGTCCGGTGAGGTCGTGCTCGATGTCACTCTCCGCGACGAAGAGCAGCAGCATGCCGTGTCCGGTCAGGGGAACGGGCCGGTCGCAGCCTTCGTCGAGGTGCTGCGCGCGCAGGGCTTCGACATCACGGTCTACGACTATGTCGAGCACGCTCTCAGTTCAGGAGGCGACGCGCAGGCAGCGGCGTACGTCGAGCTGCAGGTCGGCGACCAGCGCCTGTGGGGCGTCGGCATCGACGGCGACATCTCCACGGCCTCGCTCAAGGCGATCGTCTCAGGCGTGAACCGTTCTATCCGCACCCGTCAGCCGGAGCTCGCCACGGCCTAAGGCTTGACGATCGGGATGGCGCCGGTCTCTGCCGCCACTTTGCGGCGGTAGAGGCGGCGCTGTTCCGGCAGAGACAGGTCGAAGGCCACGGCCAGCACGCGGATCACGGCGGTCACGACGAGGCCGATGACGCCGGCGATCGTGATGCTGACGCCGAGGGCATGCACCGTGACGATCACGCTGCAGCCGAGCAGCGCCGCCACGGCGTAGAGCGAACCCACGTGCATGATCGCGACGGGCAGCCCCATGATGACGTCGCGCAGGATGCTGCCGCCGACGGCGGCGCACGCGCCGATGAAGACCGCTGGCACAGGCGGAACACCCAGACCGAGTGCCTTGCTGGTGCCAAAAGCACCGAACATTCCGATCACGACGGCATCGAGACCCACGATGACGGCGTTCGCCCGGTTCAGGAGACCGGCAAGCAGCATGCCGAGGATGGCAGCACCGGCGGCGGTGATGAGATACCAGTTGTTCTGCAGCGTCGCCGGTGGCTGTCCCAGGAGCAGATCGCGGATGAGGCCTCCGCCCATCCCGATCAGGATGCCGATGATGGCCACACCGAGCAGGTCGAGTCGGCGCTGCCCCTGGAATCCGGAGGCGAACATCGCACCCTGGATGCCGCCCAGGCCCACGCCGAGCAGGTCCGCCCAGAGCGGAATGGTGAAGAGCGGTTCGGTCACACGACCATTGTGTCGTGGACGGAGGATAATCGGACAGTGCCCACCTATCGAGATGAAGCGGTGATCCTGCGCACTCACAAGCTCGGTGAGGCGGATCGCATCGTCACCATGCTCTCCCGCCGCAACGGGAAGATCCGTGCGGTGGCTAAAGGCGTACGGCGCACGTCGTCGAAGTTCGGCTCTCGGCTCGAGCCCTTCATGGTCGCAGATCTCCAGCTGTATCAGGGGCGCTCACTGGACATCGTGCAGCAGGCGGAGTCCTTGGGGGCGTACGGCGCCGACATCGCGGCGCACTACGACCGCTTCACTTCGGCGAACGCCATGGTCGAGACGGCTGACCGGCTGAGCGATGCCGAGGCGACGCCTGAGCAGTATCTGCTGCTCGTCGGAGGTCTCCGCGCGCTTTCTCGCGGCGAGCACGCTCCGCGCAGCATCCTGGACTCCTACCTGCTGCGCGTGATGGCGCTGTCGGGCTGGGCGCCGTCGCTCAGCGACTGCGCGCGGTGTGCTGCACCCGGTCCGCACACGCACTTCATCGGTCAGCTCGGCGGCCTCATCTGCGCGAACTGCGCGCCCGCCGGCAGTCCGCGGGTCTCGCAGTCGACGCTGCAGCTGCTGCGCGCTCTCATGCAGGGCGAATGGGATGTCGTCGACGCGGCGCCGCACGCCGAGACCGCCGCGGCATCCGGGCTCGTGTCGGCGTACGCGCAGTTCCATCTGGAGCGCGGCATCCGCTCGCTCGCCCACGTCTCAGATTCGTCGCGAGAGGGAATCCGTTGACCCCGAAGCCGTACACGCACAAGGATGCCGTCGCCTACCGACCGCTGGATTGGACCGGCGTGCATCCGCCGGCGTTCGGCAAGGTGCCGGAGCACGTGGCGATCGTGATGGACGGCAACGGCCGCTGGGCCAACAAGCGCGGTCTCACCCGCATCGAAGGCCACAAGGCCGGCGAGGAGGTGCTGCTCGACGTCGTCGCCGGTGCCATCCAGGCGGGCGTGAAGCATCTGTCGGTGTACGCGTTTTCCACTGAGAACTGGGCGCGTTCTCCTGAGGAAGTGCGCTTCCTCATGGGCTACAACCGCGACGTGCTCCACCGGCGGCGCGACCAGCTCAACGAGTGGGGTGTGCGGATCCGCTGGGCCGGACGCAAGCCCCGCCTCTGGGGCTCTGTCATCAAGGAGCTGCAGCGCGCCGAAGAGCTCACCGAGGCCAACGACGTGCTGACTCTCACCATGTGCGTGAACTACGGCGGCCGTGTCGAACTGGTCGACGCGATGCGCTCTCTCGCGGGCGAAGTGGCCGCCGGTCGGCTGAAGCCCAAGGCGATCACCGAGAAGATGATCGGCCGTCAGCTGTACGTTCCCGAGATGCCGGACGTCGATCTGTTCTTGCGCAGCTCGGGGGAGCAGCGCACCTCGAACTTCCTGCTCTGGCAGTCGGCGTACGCGGAGATGGTGTTCCTCGACACGCTCTGGCCCGACTTCTCGCGCCAGGAGCTCTGGCGCGCGATCGAGATCTACGTGTCGCGAGATCGTCGTTTCGGCGGTGCGGTCGACGCTCCGTCGTCCTGAGCTCGGATCCAGCGCTCCGTCTCGCGCGGATGGGTGAGACGGATGATCTGCAAATGCGGGAATCGTGCGCGGACATCCGGCATCTTCGCCGTCCAATACCCGAGCGTCTTGGTCTGCCACGCCAGGATGTTCTCTTCCGGTTCGCGGGTTGCCAGCAGCTTCCAGATCGGCCGCTCGACGTTACCGTTGTACATCTCTGTACGCAGGACGCTGCGCCCGAGCGTGCGCCGGATCAGCCGTGAGCGCACCACCCGATACGGGTAGTCCAGCCAGAGCGCCAGCTGCGCGCGCGGCGTCATGATGTCGTCGGTTCCCTTGCTGGTGTACTGCCACTCGGTGACCCAGCGGTCCGTCGCGGCGAACGCGCGCACGTCGTCGAGGAACTCGAGTCGCGGCGTCCAGTCCGGTCCGTGGAACAGCGAGTCGATCTCGATGTGCTCGAGATTCCAGAGGTGAGCGAGCCGCCGTGCCAGCGTCGTCTTCCCGGATCCGGTGACCCCGGCGATCAGCACGCGCTCAGGCCGGAAGGGAAGAGGATCGTCGGCTGAGAGCATCCGAGCGATCATCGCGCGAGCCAGCGCTCTGTCTCGCGGGGATGCCGCAATCTCACGATCGTCAGGTGCGGATGCTCGGTCTCGATCCGGGGCATCCTTTCGTCCCATTTGGTGCGGGTGTTCTTCTGCCAGTCGAGGATGTTCTCATCGCCGCGGACCGTGAGCGCATGCCACAGGTTCGGCTCGACGTTCCCGTTCCAGAGCTCCGTCCGGAACATCCGGCGCTTCCAGGTGCGACGGATCAGTCTTCGGCGCGCGATCCGAAACGGGTAATCCAGCCATAGGAGCAGATCAGCGCGTCGGGGGAGGATCTCATTCGTTCCCTTGGAGGTGTACTGCCACTCGGTGATCCAGCGGTCCGTCGCGGCGAACGCGCGCACATCGTCGAGGAACTCGGGTCGCGGCGTCCAATTCGGACCGTGATGCAGCGCGTCGAGCTCGTGGTGCACGAGATCCCACCGTGCAGCGATGCGTCCAGCGAGACTGGTCTTGCCGACACCGGTGACCCCGGCGATCAGCACGCGCTCAGGCCGGAAGGGAAGAGGATCGTCGGCTGAAAGCATCCGAAGATGCTATCAACGGAATACTCGCGCGTTCGAGGAGGTTCCTACTGAAGTGAGCCAACCTATATCGATTGACATCTGGTCCGACATCGCCTGCCCGTGGTGCTACATCGGAAAGCGCAACCTCGAAACAGGTCTCGCGGCCGTCGCCGCCGACGACGACGCTCCGAAGGTGACAGTGACGTTCCATTCGTTCGAGCTCTCCCCAGACACTCCGATCGACTTCGACGGCGACGAGATCGACTTCCTCGCGGGACACAAGGGCATGCCACGTGAGCAGGTGCAGGGCATGCTCGACAACGTCACTGGTATCGCCAAGAACGCGGGCCTGGAGTACCGCTTCGATCTGCTGAAGCACACGAACACGGTCAAGGCCCATGAGCTTCTTCACCATGCCAAGGCGAACGACCTGCAGCACGAGATGGAAGAGCGCCTGATGTCCGCGTACTTCACCGAGGGCAAGCACGTCGGCCGTATCGACGATCTCGTGGAACTCGCCGTCGAGGTCGGGCTGGATGCCGACGATACGCGTGCAGCGCTCGAGAGCGACCAGCACCTTCCCGCCGTCCGCCAGGATCAGGCGCAGGCTCGCGCATACGGCATCCAAGGGGTGCCGTTCTTCGTGATCGACGGACAGTACGGCATCAGCGGTGCCCAGCCTCCGGAGACGTTCGAGAACGTGCTGCGCGACCTGTGGGCCAAACGTGACGAGAACGACTCAGCGCAGAACGCGTCCGAGGAAGCCGCGGTCTAGCGCACGACCGCCATCCTCTATCGGAGAAGGGCGCCCTCGATCGCTTCGACGATCTCGGGGGCGACCGGCTTCTGCTTCGGACGGAAGCGCTTGACCGAACCGTCAGGAAGTACGAGGAACTTCTCGAAGTTCCACTCCACGCGGCCGGCCTTGCCGCCGTCATCCGGATTCTCCTTGAGCGCCTTGTAGAGCTCAGCCGCCTTCTTGCCGTTGACCTTGACCTTGTCGTTGACGGGGAAAGTGACACCGTACGTGGTGGAGCAGAACTCCAGGATCTGCTCCAGCGAACCCGGCTCCTGACCCATGAACTGGTTGCTCGGGAATCCGACGACGCTGAAGCCGCGGTCGCCGTAGTTGCGCTGCAACTGCTCCAACTGCTCGTACTGGGGCGTGAGGCCGCATTTCGAGGCCACGTTGACGACGAGGAGCACGTCGGCGCCGAAGTCGTCAAGAGTCTTCTCGGCGCCTTCTGCGTCCGTGAACGGGATCTTGCGCACACTGGTTTCGGTCATATCCACAGCCTATGACGCGGTGCGGCGCCGAGGGTCGGAGGGGTGGGAGAATGGAGAGGATATGACTCTCGCTGCCGCCCCCGCCCGCGCACTGCGCATCGGCCCGATCGACCTCGACGTGCCGGTCGTCCTCGCACCCATGGCGGGCATCACGAACACCGCGTTCCGCCTTCTGTGCCGTGAGTACGGTGCCGGTCTCTACGTCAGCGAGATGATCACGTCTCGCGCACTGGTGGAGCGCAATGACACCACCATGCGTCTCATCCGTCACCATGAGAGCGAGACGCCACGATCGATCCAGCTGTACGGCGTCGATCCGAAGACCATCGCGGAGGCCGTGCGGATCATCGTCGCGGAAGATCACGCCGACCACGTCGACCTGAACTTCGGGTGCCCTGTTCCCAAAGTCACCCGCAAGGGCGGTGGCGCAGCGCTGCCGTGGAAGACGGGTCTCTTCGCAGAGATCGTCGACCAGGCGGTGAAGGCGGCAGGAGACATTCCGCTCACGGTCAAGATGCGCAAGGGCATCGATCCTGATCACCTCACCTTCCTCGACGCGGGTCGCGCCGCTGAAGACGCCGGCGCCGCCGCGGTGGCGCTGCACGCCCGCACTGCGAGCGAGTTCTACTCCGGTCATGCCGATTGGAACGCGATCGGCGAACTGAAGCAGGCCGTCACGAGCATCCCCGTGCTGGGCAACGGTGACATCTGGTCCGCTGAGGATGCCGTGCGGATGATGGCCGAGACCGACTGCGACGGCGTCGTGGTCGGACGTGGTTGCCTCGGACGGCCATGGTTGTTCGGCGATCTCGCTGCGGCGTTCGGGGCGGAGTCGCGCGCTGTCGATGCCACACTCGGCTTCGTCGCAGACGCATTCCGCCGGCACGCACAGCTGCTGGTCGAGTTCCTCGAGGATGAAGATCACGGGTGCCGCGACATCCGCAAGCACGTCGCCTGGTATTTCAAGGGCTATCCGGTCGGCAGCGACATCCGCACCGGTCTCGCCACAGCGCAGAGCCTTGCGCACATCGACGATCTGCTCGGCCAGCTCGATCGAGATGCTCCCTATCCCGGTGCGGATGCCGAGGGCCAGCGCGGTCGTGCCGGTCGTCCCAAGCGTCCTGCGCTGCCTGACAAGTGGCTGGAGTCACGCGATGTCGCAGCCGACACCGGCGAGATGTTGCGCGGAGCGGAGATCGAGAACAGTGGTGGTTGACCCTTCGGCCGCTGAGCATGTCGAAGCGTCGGGCGGAGCAAGGGCTGATGGCTACGAAGCGCGCGACACGGCACGCTTCTTCCGAGAGCAGCACCGCTCTGAACGTGACCACTTCGCCCGCGACAGGGCACGCGTGCTGCACTCTGCGGGCCTGCGACGCCTCGCGGCGAAGACCCAGGTGCTGAGCCCGGCGAGCACGGCCGACTTCGCCCGCAACCGACTGACGCACTCGCTCGAGGTGGCTCAGGTCGGCAGGGAGCTCGCCGGAGCGCTCGGAGTCTCGGCCGATGTCGTCGACACCGCATGTCTCAGCCACGATCTCGGGCACCCTCCGTTCGGGCACAACGGCGAGCGGGCTCTGAACGAGTGGGCCGAGCCGATCGGCGGATTCGAGGGAAACGCGCAGTCGCTGCGCATCCTCACCCGGCTCGAGGCGAAGGTCCTCGATGACGAAGGGCACTCCGTCGGCCTGAACCTCACGCGCGCGAGTCTTGACGCGACATGCAAGTATCCGTGGACGGTGGACAGCCCGCTGCCGGATCCTGGCGGACGTCTGAAGTTCGGTGTCTATCCAGAGGACGAAGAGGTGTTCCGCTGGATGCGCGAGGGCGCCCCAGGACGCCTGCGATGCATCGAAGCGGAGATCATGGATCTCTCGGACGACATCGCCTACTCCGTGCACGACTTCGAGGATGCGATCGTCAACGGCTACCTGGACGTGGCGAGCCTGTCGGATCCGAAGGAGCACGACGCGCTCGTCGGCCGGGTGCAGCAGTGGGTCGGGTACGACTTCACCCGTGAGGAGCTCGCCGACGCGCTGTACCGGTTGACGAGCCAGCCGGTGTGGCTGAAGTCCTTCGATCGTTCACGGCGCGACCTCGCCGGCCTGAAGAACCTGACGAGCGACCTGATCGGTCGTTTCGCGCGGGCAGCGGTGGCAGCGACGCGTGAGACGTACCGTGGGCCCGTGCTGGCCCGCTACAGCGCACATGTCGTCGTGCCGCGTGTCGTGGAGGCTGAGATCGCGGTGCTCAAGGGCATCATGGGTCAGGCGATCGTGACGATCGACGCACGCAAGGGCGTCTACAAGGAGCAGCGGCGAGTTCTCAAGCGCCTGGCCGATGCTCTGTGGTCGACGGATACGCTGTGGACCGCGGGCGCCGATGTGCTCGAGCCTGCCTTCGCCGCAGACTTCCACGACGCGTCCTCGGACGCCGAGCGGGCGAGAGTGGTCGTCGACCAGATCGCCAGCCTCACTGACCAGACGGCTCTCGACTGGCACAGTCGCCTGGTCGGCGACGTGGACCCCGCTGAAGTCGGAATCTGGTCTCCCCGCCACGTCCGACCGCGGCCGCGCTCCGACGAGACTGAGCCGGCCGTCGCCGAAAGGGCGCACTGATGCCGAGGATCCGCCAGGCTGACGTCGACGAGGTCAAAGCGCGCACGAACATCGGCGACATCGTCGGAGAGCGCGTCGCCCTGAAGTCCGCCGGTGTCGGTTCTCTGAAGGGCCTCTGCCCGTTCCACGACGAGAAGAGCCCCAGCTTCCACGTCAGGCCGCAGGTGGGCTACTACCACTGCTTCGGTTGTGGAGAGTCGGGCGATGTCTACTCGTTCCTGCGGGAGATGGACCACGTTAGCTTCACCGAGGCCGTCGAGCGTCTCGCCGGCCGCATCGGGTACACCCTGCACTACGAGGACGGCGGCGCTGCACCGGAGACCAGTGGCCGCAGTCGGCTCTATGCGGCGAACACGGCGGCTGCCGAGTTCTTCCGCAGCCAGCTGCTCTCAGCCGAAGCCGAGACAGGGCGGAAGTTCCTCGGTGAACGCGGTTTCGACGCCGGTGCCGCTGCCCATTTCGGCGTCGGCTATGCGCCCCGCGGGTGGGAGGGCATGATGAAGGCCCTCACCGCGCAGGGCTTCACCCGTGATGAACTGCTCGCGGCCGGCCTCGTCTCACAGGGGCAGCGGGGTGTGTACGACCGGTTCCGCGGTCGCCTGGTGTGGCCGATCCGCGACGTCACGGGACAGACCATCGGGTTCGGCGCCCGAAAGCTCTATGACGACGATCAGGGGCCGAAGTACCTGAACACGCCCGAGACCATCATCTACAAGAAGGCGCAGGTGCTCTACGGACTCGATCTGGCCAAACGCGACATCTCTCGCGGCGAACCGCGCCGCGTCGTGGTCGTCGAGGGCTACACCGACGTCATGGCATGCCATCTGGCGGGGCTCACGACGGCTGTCGCGACCTGTGGCACGGCGTTCGGTGCGGAGCACATCAAGGTCCTGCGCCGAGTGATGGGCGATGACAACGCCTCTGGCGAGGTCGTCTTCACGTTCGACGGCGATGAGGCGGGCCAGAAGGCAGCGCTGCGCGCCTTCACCGAGGACGACCGCTTCAACGCTCAGACCTTCGTCGCCGTCGCGCCGAACGGTCTCGACCCGTGTGATCTGCGGCTGCAGCGTGGTGACGCCGCCGTGCGCGGGCTCATGGAGGCGAAGGTGCCGATGTTCGAGTTCGCGATCGACCGCAAGCTCGCCGGGTTCGAACTCGCCACTGTCGAGGGGCAGGTGGGCGCCCTGCGTGCGGCGGCCCCGATCGTGGCAGAGATCCGCGATCGCCTTCTACGCCCGGGCTACGAGCGCGTGCTCGCGCGACGTCTGGGCATGGACCCGACAGAGGTGCGTGCGGAAGTCGAGCGCGCGGCAAGGGGAGTGAGCCACGCGCCGGCGAAACGAGAGCCGGTGGAGACGTCGCAGGAGGGCACCGGTCCGGCGCCCGTCGCTCCGGTGACGCTCGCGAGCCTGCCCCGCACCGCGGATGTCGCGCTGGAGCGGGGCGCGTTGATGGGAGCCCTGCAGTACGGGCACCAGGTGGACCAGGACACATTGGCTCGCGCATTCGAGGTGCCGTTCCGTCACCCGGCACTGGAGTCGATCCGACTCGTGATCATGGCCGCCTCCGATCGCACCCGCGCCGGGTGGGCGATGGATGCCGTGAACGCCGTCCGCGAACCGTACCGATCGCTCGCAGGTGAGCTGCTCATGTCGCCGTTCCCCGCGCGCGACGAGGAGGGAGCTGCTCGTTCGACGGCAGATCTCTTCCGGCGCATGATCCTGCGCAACCTCGACAGGGAGAAGAACGAACTGCTCGGTGCTGTGCAGCGAGTCCCGGCCGACTCCGATGGAGGGCGGGCGCTGCGGATGCGCCTTCGCGATCTCGATATCGAGCGTCAGCGCTTCACCGAGTCGTAACGGGTCGGATCGCTGATTCGGGAGAGGATGGAGCTTATGTCCCGCAGGCAACACTCCTCCCACGCGATCGACTGCTCCGATCTGGTCATTGATCGGATAGGCCACGGTGCTCCCACGCGCGCCGTCGACGGAGTGACCTTCGCCCTGTCTCCAGGGGAGCTCATCTGCGTCGCCGGGCCCACCGGATCGGGTAAGTCCACGCTTGTCGCTGCCCTCGCAGGCTCAACGGATCCCTCGGTGCGCATCGTCGGAGGCAGTGCCGAAGTGTGCGGTGTGAATGTGCGCAAGCCGGGCCGTCGGCACCGGGAGCTGACGTACCTCACCGGCTTCATCCCGCAGGGAGCCGGGGCAGATCTTCCGCCCACGCTCACGGTGGGCGAAGTGATCGCGGAGCCGATCCTCATCAGGGAGAAGCGCGTCAACAGCAAGGCTCTCTCGATCCGAGTCGCGACGCTGCTGGACGAGCTGCATCTGCCGCTCGGCACCGCATCGAAGTTCCCGTACGAACTCAGTGCAGGAATGCGTCAGCGAGTCGCGATCGCGCGAGCCTTCGTGCTGGAGCCCAGAGTCCTCATCGCAGATGAGCCCCTTGCGAACCTCGACCTCGAAGTGCGACCTGTCGTCTTCGACGCGATCACCCGGCGGCGCAAGGAGCAGGAGATGGGTGCTCTGCTGGTCACGAACGACGCCGCCTTCATCCGCGAGCTCAACGCGGAGACGTTGATGCTGCGTGCCGGTCACGTGGTCGCCCGTGGTGTGGGCAAGGATCTGCTCTGGGTGCCCAATGCCGAGGCCGATTCACTCGGTCGCTGACGCCTTCTCGACACGCCCGAGAGAGGTGGCCGGTGTCACGAGCACCCTCGGGTGTTTGCTAAGATTGTGGAGTTGCCTCGGCGACGACGCATGATCCCCTGTAGCTCAATTGGCAGAGCAGCCGACTGTTAATCGGCAGGTTGTTGGTTCGAGTCCAACCGGGGGAGCCAGCACAGAAGGCCCCGTCTTGTACGGGGCCTTCTGCATTTCTGTCGGCGTTGGCGGGACCGATGGGAGCTTTTCGCACGCTTGGGATGCTCGAGACGTGCGAACATCTCCCATCGACACCAACTGCGGCGTTGGGAAGCGCAGAAGAGACTCCGTCCGAACGGACGGAGCCTCTTCTGATTCAGGAGTCGCTGTTCAGCGTGCGGCGCCTTCCAGGGAACCGGTGACTTCGAGCGATGTCTGCCCGCTCTCATCCGCGGGGTCGGGCTCGTAGATCACGCACTGCACGAGGCGGTCATTCGCCTGCGTCCAGGTCTGCTCGGTCGGGGTGAGCCACCAGAAGTCGAGTGCGGACTCGTAATAGTCGATGCCGACGAACTCGGAGAACGCGGGGACGCACTGCGCCTCCACCTCTGCGGTGATCTCCTCATCGGTCGGAAGATCGCCGTCCTCGAGTTCGAACTCGAAGAAGACCTCGTCGGCGTGCGGCTCGGAGCACGGGACGACGTCGGCATCAGTGATCTCGCCGGAGGTGTCGCTCGCCGGCATGCAGTCGCCGACCTTCAGCGAGAAGATGTCGATGTTCGAGCCCTCGGTGACTTCACCGGTCTCCTCATCGCGCTGGGCGTCATTGCCGCCCCCGATGAGATTGTTGATCGCGCTGCAGCCGCTGAGCGCGATGCTCAATGCGACGGCGGTTCCCGCGAGTGCCAGCGCGCGTCGATTGCGCATTTTCATCATGTGAGTTCCCCTCCGAGGGCCATTTACGCGGCGGGCCCCGATGTTCCCGCCCCCACCGGAACCGTACTCAGCCTGAACCTGGGACGCAACTTTGAATCCGTTATGCAGAAGCTGTACGGATTCAGGCCTCGAGGTCGTCGACTCCGGGCATCCAACTCGCTCCCGGTTTGCCCCAGCCGCGTTTGCGAGCGATCTTCTGTACGGTCTTCCAATCGCCGTCGGAGAGCCTGTCCACGTAGAGGATGCCGTCGAGATGATCGAACTCGTGCTGCATGATGCGCGCGCGCCATCCGTCGACCTCGATACGGACGGCCGCGCCATCCAGGTCCACGGCTGTGACGAGCACGCGGTCCGCGCGGCGCAGAGGGAATCGCTCGCCGGGGAAGGACAGGCAACCTTCGGACTCCTCGTCCGGATCGGGGGAGCCGGGTTCCGGAGGAGACATCCACAGGACCGGGTTGATCAGCACGCCGCGCCACGGACGATCGTCGTCGTCGACGTACGAATACGTGTAGATGCGAAGCGGCACTCCGACTTGAGGAGCGGCGAGGCCGACACCCGGAGCAGCATCCATCGTCTCGAACATGTCGGCGACCAGCGTGCGGATCTCGTCATCGATCTCGCCGACGGGGGATGCGGGGGAGTGCAGAACGGTGTCGCCCATGATGCGAATCGGTAGAACAGCCACGCCACAACCCTACTGCGAGCCGTGTGCCAGGTAGTGTTTCAGTGTGAGCGCGGGCGTGTGGATGACAGGTGCTGATGTCGGCGACCAGCTTGTCGGCGCCTTCCAGAACCCAGGACTGCTGCTCGGCATCCCGCTCGCCTTGGCCGGTGCCGTCTTCATGTCCCTCGGAGCGCAGTATCAGCATCGCGGTGTCGAGAAGGTCGAACGGCTCAGCGGCGCCGACGGAGCGACGGGTCTGAGCGTCGGACAGCTCAAGCGGCTGCTCACGCGCCCATCATGGATCCTCGGCACGCTCATGCTCGGCCTCGCCATCATCTGTCAGCTCGCCGCGCTCTCCGTCGCACCGCTGATCGTGGTGCAGCCGCTCGGCGCGATCGCGCTCGTGATCACCACTCTTCTGAACGCCCGCGTCTCCGGGCATTCACCCACCAGGAAGTCGCTGATCGCCATCGGGGCGTGTGTCGGCGGCATCTTCATCTTCGTGTTCTTCGCGGCGATCTTCGCGGTCGAGAAGGACATCACCGACCGCGAACTCTTCGTGATCCTCGCGATACTGCTCGTCGTGATCATCGTGCTCGGCGCGTGCTGGCTGATCCTTCGTCACCGGATGCGGGCGCTGTTCTACGTCGTCGGGGCCGGCATCCTCTATGGGTTCGTGGCGACGTTGGCCAAAGCAGTGATCAAGAGGGTGCAGGCGGGGGAGTTCGACTGGGTGACGCTGGTGTGCGTGATCGCCCTGATCGCCGCGTCGGCTGTGGGAGCGTACTTCGTGCAGACGGCGTACAGCTCCGGCCCGCCAGACCTCGTGATAGCCGGCCTGACCGTCGTCGACCCGATGATCGCGGTTCTGATCGGAATGCTCGTGCTCGGCGAAGCCTCTGCCGCGCCACCCTGGGTGCTCGTCTGCTTCGGCATCGCCGGAGCGATCGCGATCTGGGGAGTGGTCGGCCTCGCCCGATATCACCCGCAGGTGCTCAGCGAGAGCCAGGAACTTGACATCATGCGCGGAAGCGGTCAGGCGGATTCGAGCAGTTCGAGGGGAACAGCTCCCGAATCGGGGTCAGAGCCCGATCGCGATCAGTAGACCTGGTCGATGAGGTCTTCTGAGACCTCGGACGCCGCGGCCTGATCGACGAAGAAGATCGTGCGTTTGCGGCCCTTGGCGCCCGCTGCGGGCACGTTCGTGTAACTGGCGCCCGCGAGTGCGAGACCGAGCGCTGAGGCCTTGTCCGCCCCGGTGAGCACCAGCCAGACGCGCTTGGATGAGTTGATCACCGGACGCGTCAGCGTGACGCGCTCAGGCGGTGGCTTCGGAGAGTCGCGAACGGGAAGTACCGCGGCGTCCGTTTCCGTGACTTCGGGGCGGTCGGGGAACAATGAGGCGACGTGACCGTCTGGGCCGACGCCGAGGAAGCACACCGCGAACGAGGGCCAGGGGTGGTCCTCGTCGCCGAACTTCGCGAGCTCCGTGGCGTAGGCCTCCGCAGCTTCGTCGAGGGTGAGACCGCTGTCGGCCGCAGCGATCTCGTGGATGTTCTCGGCCGGCACCTGAATCCGGTCCAGCAGTGCCTCGCGCGACTGCAACGCGTTTCGGTCCTGATCGCCACGAGCGACGAAGCGCTCATCGCCCCACCAGAAATGCACCAGCGACCAGTCGATCCGACCGACCTTCGGATGCGCGGCGACGGCCCGAAGGACCGTGCTGCCCATCGATCCGCCGGTGAGCGCGATGTGAGCGACCCTGCCGTTCTTCGTTCGCGCCTTCACGCGCGTGAGGAACCGATCTGCGACCCGGTCGGCGAGCTCCGCCGGCGTCGGCTCCACGACGACCAGCTTCTCGGCAGATGATGCCTGCATGTCGCTCACTCTCCGGTCTCGGGCGGACCCAGCTTCTCCCAGCCCTCGGTGATCACTCGACCGTACAGGACGTCGGGATCCAGACGGCGCAACTCCTCGGCCAGGCACTCACGGAGGGTGCGGCGAGGCAGATGCAGGTCGTGCTCGGGCTGACCGGGCTGTGTGAGTACCGCGTCGCCGGGGACGGGTCGCTCCAGCAGGATGTCGCCGCTCGGGCGGGTGAGACGGACGGACTTGATGCCCTCGTCCCATTCTTCGCGCTTCTCGTACGCCCAGCGGACCGGAACCTCGAGGGCGAGCTGAAGCCAAGCGGCGAGCAGCGCTGTGGACGGCGAGGATGCCGCGCCGCGAACCTCGACAGCCGCCACCTCTTCGAACGGCGGCTGGTCGAGGACTGCGGCGAGCTGCTCACGCCAGTGCGTGAGACGCGTCCACGCCAGGTCGGTGTCGCCGGGGGCATGGGAGCGCCCCAGCGACTCGATCTGCGCGCGAACGTCGGTAGCAGTGGCGGCGTCGGTGATGCGACGTTGAGCGATGCGTCCGAGCGGTGTCTCGGACGGCTCCTCCGGAGCGTCATCCGGCCACCAGGCCACGACTGGAGCGTCCGGCAGCAGAAGGCCGGTGAGCAGGCTCTCCTGATTGCTCGCCGCATCGCCGAGCGCGCGAAGCACGACGACTTCGCTCGCCCCGGCGTCGCCGCCTACTCGGATCTGGGCGTCCAGACGGGCGTCGCCCTCACGTACGGTGAGGACGATCACGCGCATCGGATGCTCGCGGGATGCGTCGTTCGCCGCCTCGATGGCCTCCTCCACGACGCTCTCACGCGCAGAGATGACCAATGTCAGCACGCGACCGAGGGCGACGGCGCCGCCCTCTTCGCGCATCTTGACCAGGTGCTTGGCGACCTGGCTCACGGTCGTGTCAGGAAGGTCGATGATCACGGTCGTCTCCAGACTCGTCCGTCGCGGGCCAACAGGGCGTCAGCAGACTCCGGGCCCCATGAGCCGGGGGAGTACTGCTCCACCGGCGTGTCCTGAGATGCCCAATACTTCTCGACGGGGTCGAGGATCTTCCAGGACAACTCCACCTCTTCGTGACGGGGGAACAGCGGCGGGTCTCCGAGGAGAACATCCAGGATGAGCCGCTCGTATGCCTCCGGGCTGGCCTCGGTGAAGGCGTGACCGTATCCGAAGTCCATGGTCACGTCGCGGACGTTGCTGCCGGCACCGGGGACCTTGGATCCGAACCGGATCGTGACGCCTTCGTCAGGCTGCACCCGGATGACGAGCGCATTCTGACCGAGCTCTGCCGTGTTCGTGCGGCCGAACAGGTGCTGCGGTGCGCGCTTGAACACCACGGCGATCTCGGTGACACGACGCCCGAGGCGTTTGCCGGTGCGCAGGTAGAACGGCACATCCGCCCAACGTCGCGTGTTGATGTCGAGCTTGATCGCTGCGTACGTCTCCGTCGACGACTCGGGGCTCATCCCGTCCTCGTCAAGGAATCCGGTGACCTGCTCGCCACCCTGCCACCCGCCGGAATACTGGCCGCGAGCGGTCGCCATGGAGAGATCGTCAGGAAGGGTCACCGCAGCGAGCACCTTCTCCTTCTCGGCACGCAGGTGCTCTGCGCTGAGACTGATCGGCTCCTCCATGGCGGTGAGCGCGAGGAGTTGCAACAGGTGGTTCTGGATGACGTCACGCGCGGCGCCGACGCCGTCGTAGTACCCGGCACGACCGCCGACTCCGATGTCTTCAGCCATCGTGATCTGCACGTGGTCGACGTAGTTGCGGTTCCAGATCGGCTCGTAGAGCTCGTTCGCGAAGCGCAGCGCGAGGATGTTCTGGACCGTCTCCTTGCCGAGGTAGTGGTCGATGCGGAAGATCGCATCCGCCGGGAATGCGACTTCGAGCGCCTCGTTCAGGTCGCGGGCGGACTCGAGGTCGTGACCGAACGGCTTCTCGATGACGACGCGTCGCCACCGCTCGTCGCCGTCGTCGTCGCCGACCAACCCGGAGTCCTTCAACTGCTTCGTGACGACAGGGAACGACTTCGGCGGAATCGACAGGTAATACGCGTGGTTGCCCATCGTGCCGCGTTCGACGTCGAGCTTCTCCACGGTCTGGCGCAGCTTGGCGAACGACTCGGGATTGTCGAACTCGCCCGACACGAAGCGGATGCCCTGCAGCAGCTGCTGCCAGGTCTCCTCACGGAACTCGGTGCGCGCGTGCTGCTTCACCGCGTCGTAGACGACTTCGGCGAAATCCTGGTCCTCCCAGTCGCGGCGAGCGAAGCCGACGAGGGCGAAACCGGGTGGCAGCAGCCCCCGGTTCGCCAGGTCGTACACCGCTGGCATGAGCTTCTTACGCGACAGGTCACCTGTCACACCGAAGATCACCAGCGCGCTGGGACCTGCGATGCGATTGAGGCGACGGTCGTCTGGGTCGCGCAGCGGATTCTGGCCGCGTGATACGGGAACGGTCATCGGCGGGGGATTCTCCTACGGGCTACTTCTGGGCGGCTTCGAACAGGGCGAGTACGTCGGCCGAGTCTTCTGTGATCGTCAGGGAGACGACGGGGCGACCGTGTTCGGCGAGCACACCGGCGTCGCCGGCAGCCTGCGCCTGGATGAGCTGTCCGAAGGTGAAGGGACGCTCGGGGATCTCCAGATCGACGTCTGTGCGTTCCAGGATCTGCAGGAACACGCCTTGAGCTGGACCGCCCTTGTGGTACTGACCGGTCGAGTGCAGGAAGCGTGGGCCCCAGCCGAACGTGGTCGGGCGACCGGAATCAGCGGCGACCAGCTCGCGCAGGCCCTGCAACTGCGGCAGCTCGAGGCGGTTGACATACGCCTGGATCGAGACATAACCGTCTTCGGGCAGCTGCGCCCACAGCGCGTCCAGCACGGCCTCGATGTTCCCCGACGCGGCAAGTGCCGGATCGGACACGCGGACCTCGATACCGCTTTCCACGAACGCCGGCGCGGTCGGCTCAGGACGAGCGTCCAGAAGTCCACGGGTCGCGACCTTCGCCGATTCGACGTCGGGCTGGTTGAACGGATCGATGCCGAGCAGATAGCCGGCGATCGCTGTGGCGTACTCCCACACGATCAGGTTCGCGCCGAGCGACCCGCTCACGAGGACTTCGCCCTGGTGGCGCTCGTGCAGGTGGAACTCGTTCGCGTCGTCGACCAGTCGCACGATCTGCAGGTCAGCGGGGACGTCGTCCAGCTCGGGCGAGACCGGAAGCAGGACGACAGGCAGGATGCCGGTGCCGTCCTTGCCGGTGGATTCGGCGATGAGCTGCTCGATCCAGTCCGGCAGTCCGTTGATGTGCGTGCCGTCGGTGATCAGGCCCAGCTTGTCGCGTCGCGGTCTCGTGCCGGCGATGGCAGCGCCGAGGCGCAGTGCCGGGTTGTCGGCCGCATCGACGGCGACCTGCAGCAGCGTCGCCTCGGCCTCGTCGAGCAGCTCGGAGATGTCGGCTCCGGCAAGCCCGGACGGCACCAGACCGAAGGCGGTGAGTGCGGAGTAGCGCCCGCCGACGTTCGGGTCGGCGTTGAACACACGGTAGCCCGCCTCGCGGGCGGATGCGTCCAGCGGCGAGCCGGGGTCGGTGACGACCACGATCCGGTCCACAGGGTCGATGCCGATGTCGCGGAACGCGGCCTCGAAGGTACGACGCTGAGAGTCGGTCTCGACGGTGGAGCCCGACTTCGACGAGACGACAAGCACTGTCTGCTCGAGATCCACATCCAACGCGGCCAGCACCTGGCCGGGGGCCGTCGAATCGAGGATGGTGAGTGCCACACCGGCGGTCTGCGTTATGACCTCAGGTGCGAGCGATGATCCGCCCATTCCGGCGAGGACCACACGGCTCACCCCCTTGGCGTGCAGCTCATCGCGGAGCGCGACGATCTGCGGAACCAGAGGACGCGACACCGATACGGCCTCGATCCACCCGAGGCGCTTGGCTGCCTCTTCCTCAGCGGCCGCTCCCCAGAGGGACGAGTCGAATCCGGTGATGCGGGAGGCGATGAGATCGCCGACCAACTGGGGGACGACCTCGTCGATCGCCGTCTTCGCGGCGCCCGTGGCGTGGATCGAGAAGGTCATCGCTGCGCCTCGAGCCCCTCGGCCACCTGCGTCAGCAGGTCGTGCCAGGAGTCGATGAACTTCGCGACGCCCTCATCTTCGAGCACCTGGGTGACGTCGTCGAAGTCGACGCCGACCTTCGCGAGGCCGGCGAAGACCTCGCGGGCCTCCTCGTAGCCACCGGTGATCGTGTCGCCCGTGATGACGCCGTGGTCGAACGTCGCCTCCAGCGTCTTCTCGGGCATCGTGTTGACGACGCCCTTCGCGACGAGCTCCGTGACGTACAACGTGTCGGGGAGGGCCGGGTCCTTGACGCCCGTCGAGGCCCAGAGCGGACGCTGCAGGTTGGCGCCGGCATCCAGAAGCGCCTTCGCACGGTCGCCTGCGAAGGTCTGCTCGAACAGTTCGTAGGCGAGACGCGCGTTGGCGAGACCGGCCTTGCTCTTGAGCGCGAGTGCCTCGTCGGTTCCGATGGCGACCAGGCGCTTGTCCGTCTCGGTGTCGACGCGAGAGACGAAGAAGGATGCGACCGACTCGATCGTCGACAGGTCGATGCCGGCGGCCTTGGCCGTCTCGAGGCCCGTGAGGTACGCGTCGATGACCTCGGCGTAGCGCTCGAGGCTGAAGATCAGTGTGACGTTGACGCTGATGCCCGCTCCGATCGCCTGCGCGATCGCCGGAAGTCCGGCCTTGGTCGCCGGGATCTTCACGAGCAGGTTGGGGCGATCGACCTTCGCCCACAGCTCCTTCGCCTGCGCGACGGTGCCTTCGGTGTCGTGTGCGAGGTCGGGGGAGACCTCGATCGACACGCGGCCGTCGACATGGCCCGACGTGTCCCATACGCTGCGGAACACGTCGAGTGCAGCGGCGACGTCCTGTGTGGTGGCCGCGAAGACGGCCTCCTCAGCGGTGGCACCGGAAGCTGCGAGCTCGGTGACCTGAGCGTCGTACGAGGTGTCGTTCTTGTCGGTGATCGCGTTCGCGAAGATCGTCGGGTTCGTGGTGACGCCCACGACGTTGCGCGACTCGATCAGCTCAGCGAGGTTGCCGGAGTTGATGCGAGTGCGGGAGAGGTCATCCAGCCAGATGCTGACGCCTGCGGCTGCGAGGTCTGCGGTGGGGGTGCTCATGCGTTCTCCTTGACAGTTGCGCGTGCCGCCTCGACGACGGCCTCGGCGGTGATGCCGAACTCCTGGAACAGGGTCTTGTAGTCGGCGGATGCGCCGAAGTGATCGATGGCCACCGAGCGACCCTTGTCACCGACGATGCCGCGCCAGGTGAGCGCGGAGCCCGCCTCGACGGAGACCCGAGCGGTGACAGCCGCCGGCAGAACCGATTCACGGTACTCGGCATCCTGCTCGTCGAACCACTCCAGCGACGGAGCGGAGACGACGCGGGCGTTGACACCTTCCGCAGCCAGCGTCTCGCGGGCGGCGACAGCGAGCTGCACTTCCGAACCCGTCGCGATGAGGATGACATCCGGTGTGCCGTTCGGCGCTTCGGCGAGCACGTATGCGCCCTTGGTCGCGTCGGCGGCGGAGGCGAAGGTGTCGCCGGATGCTGCGCCGTCTCCGCGTGCGAACACGGGGATGTTCTGGCGAGTCAGTGCGATACCTGCCGGTCCTGCGTGGCGGCGGAGAAGCTCGAGCCAGACGACGGAGGTCTCGTTCGCGTCAGCCGGGCGCACCACCGTGAAGTTCGGAATGGCGCGCAGCGTCGCGAGCTGCTCGATCGGTTGGTGGGTCGGGCCGTCCTCGCCCAGCGCGACGGAGTCGTGCGTCCAGACGAAGATGCTGGGGATGTTCATCAGCGCGGCGAGACGGACCGACGGACGCATGTAGTCGCTGAAGATCAGGAACGTTCCGCCGAAGGCACGTGTCGGACCGTGCAGCACGATGCCGTTGATGATCGCACCCATGGCGTGCTCGCGGATGCCGAAGTGCAGCACCCGTCCGTACGGTGAGCCGGACCACTCGTCGGTCGACCACTCGGCCGGGATGAACGACTTCGCGCCCTTGATGGTGGTGAGGTTCGACTCTGCGAGGTCGGCTGACCCGCCCCACAGTTCCGGCAGCTCGGCTGCGAGAGCGTTGATGACCTGACCGGATGCAGCGCGGGTGGAGACTTCTTTACCCGCTTCGAAGGCGGGAAGCGCGGCCTCGATGCCGGCGGGCAGATTCTTCGCCTCGAGCCGGTCGAGCAGCGCCTTGCGCTCAGGGTTCGCGGCGGCCCATGCGTCGAAGGACTCCTGCCACGCGGCGCGCTCCTCGGCAGCACGGTCAGCGAGAGCGCGGGTATGCGCGATCACGTCGTCGGCGACGACGAACGACTGCTCCGGATCGAAGTCCAGCACCTTCTTCGTCGCGGCCAGTTCGTCGGCGCCGAGCGCCGAACCGTGGATCTTGCCACTGTTCTGCTTGCCGGGCGAGGGCCAGCCGATGATCGTCTTCAGGACGATGAGCGACGGCTTGTCGGTCTCAGCCTTCGCGGCCTCGACCGCCGCGAAGAGCTCAGCGACGTCTTCGACGTACTCGCCGGTCTTCTTCCAGTCGATCGTCTGCACGTGCCAGCCGTACGCCTCGTAACGCGCGGCGACGTCCTCGGTGAAGGCGACGTTCGTGTCGTCTTCGATCGAGATCTGGTTGGAGTCGTAGAACGCGATGAGGTTGCCCAGCTGCTGGTGACCGGCGAGCGAACCCGCCTCGCTGGTGATGCCCTCCTGCAGGTCACCGTCACCGGCGATCACGTACACGAAGTGATCGAACGGGCTCGTGCCCTCAGAGGCGTCCGGATCGAACAGTCCGCGCTCGTAGCGCGATGCATAGGCGAAGCCGACGGCGGAGGCGAGGCCCTGGCCGAGCGGACCTGTCGTGATCTCCACGCCCTTGGTGTGGCCGTACTCCGGGTGACCCGGCGTCTTCGAACCCCACGTGCGCAGCGACTTGAGGTCGTCGAGCTCGAGTCCGAAACCGCCAAGGTAGAGCTGGACGTACTGCGTCAGGGAGGAGTGGCCTGCGGAGAGGATGAAGCGGTCGCGGCCGAGCCAGTCGGTGTCGGCCGGGTCGTGGCGCAGAACGCGCTGGTAGAGGAGGTAGGCGAGAGGCGCGAGGCTCATCGCCGTGCCCGGGTGACCGTTGCCGACCTTCTCGACGGCATCAGCCGCCAGAATCCGTGCGGTGTCCACCGCGCGCCGGTCAATCTCTTCCCACTGCAATTCCGACAAGGTCATGCCCTTTCCAACGGTTACGAGGGCGCCCGAATTCCCTGCGCCTCCGCATCGTCACGGTCAGGAGCACAGCGCCGGGCGCGCGAGTGGTTTCAGCATAGCGGGGCATGACCGACGGTGACACGAGTCTTACGTCGTGAGTCACTCTCTCCGCTTGGCCTAGAATGAGAGGGTTGGCGGAGTGTGCGCTGGGAGGCGATCGATATCTCGACTATGTCCGAGGCGACGGCGGTGAAACGGCCGATCGGCCAGACGATCAAGGCGTACGTCTCACTCACCAAGCCCCGAGTGCTCGAGCTTCTGCTCGTCTCCACTGTGCCGGTCATGTTCCTCGCCGAAGGCGGGATGCCGAACCTCTGGCTCGTTCTCGCGACCGTGATCGGCGGCTCGATGAGTGCCGGATCTGCAGCGTCGTTCAACATGTACCTCGACAGGGACATGGATGCGCACATGCATCGCACCGAGAAGCGACCGCTCGTCACCGGTGAGATCTCGCCACGAGCCGCACTGATCTTCTCCTGGACTCTCGCCGTGGCATCCACCGTCTGGCTGCTGGCGACCACGAACTGGCTGACCGCGACCCTGTCGGTCGCTGCGATCTTCTTCTACGTCGTGATCTACACGATGATCCTCAAGCGCCGCACCGAGCAGAACATCATCTGGGGTGGAATCGCCGGCTGCTTCCCCGTCGTGATCGGCTGGTCGGCAGTCACCGGCGACGTCGCCTGGCCGGCCATCGTTCTGTTCGCATTGGTGTTCCTGTGGACGCCTGCCCACTACTGGCCGCTGTCGATGAAGTATCGCGATGACTACGAGGGTGCGGACGTTCCGATGCTGGGCGTCACCCGCAATGCATCCCAGGTCGGCCTTCAGGTCATTCTCTATGCGTGGGCGACCCTCGCATGCTCGCTGCTGCTGATTCCGGTCGCCGGCATGGGTCTCGTGTACTCCGTGTCAGCCGTGGTGTTCGGCGGCTGGTTCGTCTACGAGTCGCACCGACTGTATTCGCAGGCGGTGCGTGGAACGAACCCGCGTCCGATGCGGGTGTTCCACGCCTCCATCACCTACCTGACGCTGATATTCGTGGCCGTGGCGGTCGACCCGCTGCTGCCGTTCTGATCTTCTTCTTCGACTGCCTCATCGGCGGCCGGCTCGGTTGCGTCGCTCACTGAGGTCGTCTGAGTCTCGGCGGCGTCTTCCGTGTCCTTCGACCAGTCGATCGGCTCCGCGACCGCGGGGGCGGCGACGGGAATGAGCGACTTGGCCGCGGCGAGTGCGAGCGTGAGAAGGACGCCGATCACGCCTGCGCCGAGGAGGACTGCCCCCACGACGATCCACGGCTGGCCCACGTACACCTCGACACCTGTCGCCGTTCCATCGAGCAGGCGAGCGGTCATGACGGCGGTGTTGTCCGAGATGATCCAGCCACCCACTGCGGCGGATGCGAGGGACAGGACGAGCAGGAGCCAGTACGAGATGCTGCGTGTGAGTGATTTCTTCATGTCCACGAGCCTCACGGACGCGATGATGCGCGCGCTGTGCAGGGCTTATGCGCGACCTGTGCAGACCCGGTCCGATCGCCGGTGCCGCGCGTCATGGCGCGACACTGATCTCTCAGAACGACACGGACTTCGTAGAGATTCTCCGCGTTTCTGCGCGATCCGTGTCGTCGTGCGAATCCGCCGCAGGCGCCGAGGGGCCCCCTCAGAACGCGAGGTCGTCGAGACTCGAGACCGAGGGGATCGCACGATTCCGATGAGCGCCGGCGCGATCGACGAGCACGGCGCGCATACCGAAGTCGATCGCCCCCTGATAGTCGGTGGAGAGCGAGTCCCCGATCATGAGGGAATCGACCTCCGAGTATCCCAGCTCGCGCGTCGCCGCGATGAACGCCGTGGCGTGCGGCTTTCCGAAAGGGATATCCGACGAGCAGACGAGAGCGTCGATCTCGCCGCTCAGCTCGAACCTGTCGAGTTTTCTGAGCTGCTGAGTACGATCGCCGTTGGTGAGGATGACCACCGGACGACCGGCAGCCCTCGCCCTCCGCATCGCGGGAACCGCATCGGGGAAGATCTTCCATCCGGATTCGTAGCGATCGAGGTACCCGCGAAACGTCCTGGATGCCTCGTCATCGGCCAGGCTGCGACCCAGGAGCTCTCGTACGCGCTCTCGCCGCTGATCTTCGAAGGAGATCTCCCTGGCCTGATAACGGGCGAAGTGCCTGCTGGATATCCGAGACCATGTGCGTGCGACGTCGGCATCCGCGATTCCGAGTTCGGACGCCCAGTCGATGACCGCAGCATCGGCCGCTGACGACTGATCGAGCAATGTCTCGTCGAGGTCGAAGACGACCGCGCACGGCGTCCTCACCGCAGTCATGCGACAGGACGCTTCAGATTCAGTACCACCACCGTGTATGCGGCGGCCGAGAGCGAGGCGAGCACCATGTGGATGCCGACCAACAGTTCAGGCAGTCCTTCCCTGGCCTGCCAGATGCCGACGCCCACCTGCACCAGGATCACGAGCACCAGCACCAGGAGCCAACGACGAGGAGCGAGACGCTGCACCCACGCGATGACCGTCAGCGCGGCGACCAGCGCGGCGAGCACGTACCCCGGCCACGAGTGCACGTGCGCGAGGATCGTGGCGTCGAAACCGTCGCGAACGACGTTCGCGTCTCCGGAGTGCGGTCCCGATCCGGTGGTGAGCACGCCGAAGAAGATGGTCACGGCCAAGGCGAGTCCGGTGACGTGGGAGAGCATCGCGAACCATCGTGGGACCACGCGCTCCCGCGGAGCGTCGGGCTCGTACATCCGAACCAGGTACGCAGCGGTGACGCACACCAGCACCAGTGACGATGCGTAATGGAAGCCCACGATGTAGGGGTTCAATCCGGTGAGCACGGTGATGCCACCGACGAACGCCTGCGCGACCACTCCGATGAGCACGATCCACGCGAGCAGCGTCAGATCACGTCGATGCGTGGTGATCCGCATCGAATGCGCAGCACCGATCACGGTGGCCAGCAGCAGCCCGAGCGAGAAGAACGGAAACGCGGGAACCCCGGCCAACCACGCGATGCCGTAGCAGGCGACGCCCGCGCCGATGCCAGCGAGTGCGAACCACAGCGCGGCATTGAGGGATCGTCGCCCGCCGACCGCCTTCAGCGTGAGCAGCAGCACGGCGATGGCGATTATGCCGACCACGCCCGTCATCGTCCGATTGCCGAATTCGATGATGCCGTGAATGCCCTGCTCCGGCGTCGGCACGAGCGACTCGGGGGTGCACAGCGGCCATTCCGAGCATCCGAGCCCGGAGCCGGTGAGGCGCACGGCGCCGCCGGTTCCGATGATGATCACCTCGGCGATGAACGACAACCATGCCAGCACGCGAAGCGGACGCCCGAACGTGGAGGGACGGCGGGGCCCGTGACCCTCGTATGGCGAAGTGACGGCGGGCGCTGCAGTGTCGGGCATGTGTCCTCCGGCCCGCGCCCCAGCGTACGGGCGCGGCCCGTTTACCAGGGGGAACCTGTAGAATCGGATTGTTGCGATGCCCGCGGAAAGCGCGAGGTGCATCACCAACAGCTTAGGCGCGAAGAATGCGTCCGTGATGAGGCCCACCAGCGGCACCAACACCCGTCAACTCGAACGGGCAATGTGGTGTCGGGGCGGATGACACCGTTGAGGCCTGACAAGGAGAGTGTGATGTCGGATGTGTTGATCGACCGCCCAGAACTCGATGGTCTGGGGGTGTACGAGTTCGGCTGGCACGATGAGGACGCCGCAGGCGCCATCGCCAAACGCGGCCTCTCCGAGGACGTGGTGCGCGGCATCTCTGCGCTCAAGAACGAACCCGAATGGATGCTGAAGACCCGCATGAAGGGTCTGTCCCTGTTCGGGCGCAAGCCGATGCCGACCTGGGGTGCAGACCTCAGTGACATCGACTTCGACAACATCAAGTACTTCGTGCGCTCCACTGAGAAGCAGGCGCAGTCGTGGGAAGACCTTCCCGTCGAGATCCGCGAGACATATGAGCGCCTCGGCATTCCGGAGGCCGAGCGTCAGCGCCTCGTGGCAGGCGTGGCCGCGCAGTACGAGTCCGAGGTGGTGTACCACCAGATCCGTGAGGATCTGGAAGCACAGGGCGTCATCTTCATGGACACCGACACCGCACTTCGCGAGCACCCGGAGTTCTTCGAAGAGTATTTCGGAACGGTCATCCCCGCCGGCGACAACAAGTTCGCCGCCCTCAACACGGCCGTCTGGTCTGGCGGATCCTTCGTCTACGTCCCCAAGGGCGTGCACGTCGAGATCCCGCTGCAGGCGTACTTCCGTATCAACACGGAGAACATGGGCCAGTTCGAGCGGACGCTGATCATCGCCGACGAGGACAGCTACATCCACTACATCGAGGGCTGCACTGCTCCGATCTACAAGTCGGACTCGCTGCACTCGGCCGTCGTCGAGATCATCGTGAAGAAGAACGCTCGCGTTCGCTACACGACGATCCAGAACTGGTCGAACAACGTCTACAACCTCGTCACCAAGCGTGCGGTGGCTCATGAGGGCGCAACCATGGAGTGGGTCGACGGCAACATCGGCTCCAAGGTGACGATGAAGTACCCGTCGATCTACCTGATGGGCGAGCACGCCAAGGGCGAGACGCTCTCGGTCGCATTCGCCGGACCCGGCCAGCACCAGGACGCCGGCGCGAAGATGATCCACATGGCGCCGTACACGCAGTCGTCGATCGTTTCCAAGTCGATCGCCCGCGGCGGTGGTCGTGCCGGGTACCGCGGCGAGGTCCGAGTCGACGCCAACGCGCACCACTCCGCGAACACGGTGCGCTGCGACGCGCTGCTGGTAGACACCAAGTCGCGCTCGGACACGTATCCGGCGATCGACATACGTGTCGACGACGTGCAGCTCGGCCACGAGGCCACGGTCTCGAAGGTCAGCGAAGAGCAGCTGTTCTACCTGCAGTCCCGCGGGATGCCGGAGGACGAGGCGATGGCGATGATCGTGCGCGGCTTCATCGAGCCGATCGCACGCGAGCTGCCGATGGAATACGCCATGGAACTGAACAAGCTCATCGAGATGGGCATGGAAGGATCGGTCGGCTAAATGGCGGCCTCGACGACAGCGCCCAGCGAGGCGCAGCACACGAACGCGCCCCAGGCGGGCGCCCACATCGACCCGGCCGCGCAGGTGGCTGCCGCGGGATTCGTTCCCGTGCAGACCCGCTCGGCACGCCCGCGCTCATTCGAGCCGAGCGACTTCGGCACACCGAACGGGCGAGAGGTGAACTGGAAGCACACTCCGGTCGACCGCCTGGCAGGCCTGTTCGCAGTCGCCGCGACGAATGACGGCGTCGACCACGAGATCACGAGCGGTGAGCAGTACATCGCGAAGCCGCTCGCTGTCGGCACCGCGCCGCGGGGAGAGCACTTCGAGCCGGAGGACGTCGTCTCGGCCGTCGCCTGGCAAGGCTCCACCGAGGCCCTCCACGTGCGCATCCCACGTGATGAAGAGGTCGCAGAGCCGATCCTCGTCACGATCACCGGCAGGGGCGCAGACGCGCGCGCCGATGCTCACATCGTGATCGAGGCGCTGGAGCACAGCTCGGCCACGGTGATCCTCCGCCACCGAGGTTCGGCCCAGTACGCGCAGAACGTCGAGATCATCGCTCGTGCAGGATCGCGGTTGACGGTCGTGTCCGTGCAGCGATGGGAAGACGACGCCGTGCACGCCTCGTCGCACCAGGCCCGTGTCGACAACGACGCCGTGCTCAAGCACTTCGTCATCAGCTTCGGCGGTGGACTCGTCCGGGTGAATCCGAATGTCGAACTCTCGGGCAACGGCTCAGAGGGCTATCTCTACGGACTCTCGTACGCCGACGCCGGCCAGCACCTGGAGAGCCAGGTCTACCTGCACCACAAGGGCGCGCACACGAAGGGCGACGTGCTCTACAAGGGCGCGCTGCAGGGCGAGAGCGCGCACAGCGTCTGGATCGGCGACGTGCTGATCGGCGCCGAGGCCACCGGCACCGACTCGTACGAGGCGAACCGCAACCTGGTGCTCACCGAAGGTGCCCGCGCAGACTCGATCCCGAACCTGGAGATCGAGACCGGTGACATCCTCGGCGCCGGCCATGCCAGCGCGACGGGCCGTTTCGACGACGAGCAGCTTTTCTACCTTCAGGCTCGTGGCATCACGGAGGAAGAGGCGCGCCGGTTGGTCGTGCTCGGCTTCCTCACCGACGTCGTCCAGCGGCTCGGCATCCCCGCCCTCGAAGAGGAACTGCTCGCTGCCATCGAGGTCGAACTCGCGGCGGTGAGCGCATGAGCGCCCATCGCGCGTGCGGCCTGAGCGAGCTCGAGCAGGACACCCCGCTGCGGGTGGAGCTCGACGGCGTGCCGATGGCCGTGGTGCTCGATTCGGCCGGTGAGGTGCACGCCATCGGCGACACCTGCACCCACGGCGAGATCTCTCTCTCCGAAGGTTTCGTCGAGGGCGACACGTTGGAATGCTGGGCTCATGGCTCCGCATTCTCGCTGCGCACCGGCATCCCCCAGAATCTCCCCGCATATGAGCCCGTGCCGGTCTACGTCGTCGAGATCGACGGCGACGACGTGCTCATCGATCCGACTGTAACTAAGGAAGTCTGAATGTCTGTTCTCGAGATCCGCGACCTGCACGTCACGGTCGACACCGAGGCCGGGACGACCCCGATCCTCAACGGCATCACCCTGACGATGAACACGGGTGAGACGCACGCCATCATGGGCCCGAACGGCTCAGGCAAGTCCACCCTGGCGTACACGATCGCCGGTCACCCCAAGTACACCGTCACCAGCGGTTCGATCACGTTCGACGGGGCAGACGTCCTCACGATGACCGTCGACGAGCGCGCACGCGCCGGTCTGTTCCTCGCCATGCAGTACCCGGTGGAGATCCCCGGGGTCACGGTGACGAACTTCCTGCGCACCGCGAAGACCGCGCTCGACGGTGAAGCGCCGTCGATCCGCTCGTGGACCAAGGACGTCAAGGGCGCGATGACGAACCTGCGCATGGACCCGAAGTTCGCGCAGCGCAACGTCAACGAGGGCTTCTCCGGTGGGGAGAAGAAGCGCCACGAGATCCTCCAGCTCGAGGTGCTCAAGCCGAAGTTCGCGATCCTCGACGAGACCGACTCCGGTCTGGACGTCGATGCGCTGAAGATCGTCTCCGAAGGCGTCAACCGCGCCAAGGAGAACACCGGACTCGGCGTGCTGCTGATCACGCACTACACCCGCATCCTCCGATACATCCGTCCCGACTTCGTGCACGTCATCGTCGCCGGGAAGATCGTGGAAGAGGGCGGCCCTGAGCTCGCCGACCGGCTCGAGGACGAGGGATACGACCGTTTCCTCGACCCCGCAGCCCCCATAGAGGCGTAGGCTGATCGCATGACCGCGACTCTTGCTCCTGAGAAGTTCGACGAGGTCACCGAGGCTCTCAAGGACGTCATGGATCCCGAGCTCGGGATCAACGTCGTCGACCTCGGACTCATCTACGATCTCGCCTGGGATGACGAGAACGACGCTCTTGTCATCCATATGACGCTCACCAGTGCCGGCTGCCCGCTCACCGATGTGCTCGAGGAGCAGACGGCTCAGGCACTGGATTCGGTCGTCGACCGGTTCCGCATCAACTGGGTGTGGATGCCGCCGTGGGGCCCGGAGAAGATCACTGACGACGGGCGCGACATGATGCGCGCGCTCGGCTTCGCCATCTGACATCGTCGTGAGCACGCCGGTTCGCGCACTCACGCTCGAGCAGTTGCGCGAGCGCACCAGCGAGAAGTGGCGAGAATATCCCGCCGATGTGCTGCCGTTGTTCGTCGCCGAGACGGACTTCCCGCTCGCGCCAGCGATCACCCGGGCGCTTGAGCGGGCGGTGGCAGCGGGGGACACAGGGTATGTGGCGTCGCGCACACCGCTCCCTGCCGCATACTCGGAGTTCGCACGGCGCCGGTTCGGCTGGACGCCGGACCCGGTGCGCATGCGCTCCACCGCCGATGTCAGCATGGGCATCGTCGAGATCCTCCGTCGTGTCACCGCACCCGGCGACCGTGTGATCGTGATGCCGCCGGTCTACCCGCCGTTCTACGACCTGGTGGAAGAGGCCGGTGCGATCGTCGAGCGTGTACCGCTCCGCGACACCGGTGCGGCCTGGGAGATCGATCTCGACGGCATCCGCGCAGCGCTCGAGACCGGCGCGCGTGCGGTGCTTCTGTGCAGCCCGCACAATCCCACCGGAACCGTGCACACGTCAGAGTCACTCGCCGCCCTCGCCGCTCTCGCTGCCGCCCATGGCGCGACAGTGATCTCCGACGAGATCCACGCGCCGCTGGCGCAGCCGGAGTCCGCGTTCACTCCGTTCCTCGCGGTCTCCGATGCCGCGCGTGAGGTCGGCTACGCCGTCATCAGCGCGAGCAAGGCGTTCAACCTGGCCGGGCTCAAGTGCGCGCTGATGGTCACGGCTTCAGACGGCCCGACCGGGGTGGTGCGCGCTCTTCCGGTCGAGGTCGAGTGGCGCACCGGGCAGTTCGGGCTCATCGCGGCGACGGCCGCGTTCAGCGAGCAGAGCGACGACTGGCTCGATGGGCTGCTCGCGACGCTCGACGAGAACCGGCAGTTGTTGGCCGCTCTGCTGGCTGAGCACCTGCCCGGCGCTCGCTACCGGATTCCGGATGCCGGATATCTCGCGTGGGTCGACCTGACCGACCTCGGCTGGGGCGACAACCCCGCGAGACGGATTCTGCGTGAAGCCAAGGTCGCACTGCACTACGGGCCGGCTTTCGGTGCGGAAGGCGCCGGTCACGTGCGTCTCAACTTCGGCACGAGCCCTGAGATCCTGACTGAGGCCGTCGCGCGCATCGCCGCGCTCCGTGACTCATGACCGACGTCCATCCGGTCTCGATATGGGATCGGGAGCGCGTCTGGGTGACGGTAGGCGCCACTGCGCTGATCTTCCTCGGCGCGATCGAGGCGCTGGCAGTGACGACGGTGATGCCGGTGGTCAGCGAGGCACTCGACGGGCAGGCGCTCTTCGCCGTGGCCTTCGCGGGAACACTGGCCACCAGCGTGATCGGGATGGTCGCGAGTGGTGCCGCATCTGATGCCCGCGGTCCGCGAGGTGCTCTCTACACCGCCGTGACGCTCTTCGTCGCCGGACTCGTCATCTCAGGGTTCGCGTTCACGATGGAGCAGTTCCTGATCGGGCGACTCGTGCAGGGACTCGGCGCCGGCGGTCAGACCGTCGCTCTGTACGTGGTCGTCGCACGCCTGTATCCCGCGCATCTGCACGGACGCATCTTCGCGGCTTTCGCTGCTGCCTGGGTGGTCCCTTCGATGATCGGACCGTTCCTCGCGGGCGCCGTCGCCGAATTCCTGGACTGGCGCTGGGCCTTCCTCGGCGTCGCGGTCCTGACCTTGATCGCCTTCGTCATGATCGCCGTGCGTCTGCACGGTGTCGACCTGGGCGGCGGGAACGCCTCGAGCGTCCGTCGTGTCTGGCTACGGATGCTGCTTGCCGTCATCGTCGCCGTCGCGGCAGTGAGCGTGGGTCTCGCTGCGGATCTTCCTCCGAGTGCGGGTTGGCCGATGGCCGTCGTGGCGGTGCTCATCATCGGGTTCGCCGTGCTGAGGCTGCTGCCCAAAGGCACGCTTCGCTCTGCACGTGGACTGCCGAGTGTGGTGCTCGCGCGGGGTCTCATCGCCGGTGCGTTCTTCGCCGCCGAAGCGTACATCCCGTATCTGCTCATGGAGCAGTTCGGCTTCTCGCCGACGTGGGCTGGGGTCGCTCTGATGTTGGCCGCTCTCGCATGGGCAGGCGGATCAGCGCTGCAGGGAAGATACGGCGAGGCGCTGGGGAACCACCGTATCTCGGTGATCGGCATCTCGTTGATCCTCGTGGCGCTCATCGCGGTGCTGGTGACGGCGATCGCGGATGCATCGCCGATCGTCATCGTGGTCGGGTGGGGCCTTGCGGGAGGCGGCATGGGCCTCATCTACCCGCGTCTCAACGTGCTGATGCTGGCGTATTCGGAGAGGGGGAACGAAGGGTTCAACTCCTCGGCCCTCTCGATCTCGGACGCGACCGGATCGGCCGTGGCCGTCGCGCTGGCCGGACTCGGTGTGGCGACCCTCGGCGGGGGCGTGCACGCATTTCCGATCGTCTACGCGTTCTGCATCGTTCTGGTGCTCGTCGCGGCCGTCCCCGGCTTGCGGCTCGGCCATGCCGCCGAAGCGGAGTGACGAGGCCGCGCCAGTCGTAGGGACGCGATCAGCAGAACCACCGCGACCATGGCGGTGATCGGCGTCGTGCCGACGACCAGCAGTCCGACGATCGCGACGGTGCCGATCGCGCTCGCTGTGAAGAGACGCCCACTGGAACGTGTGGGTTCCGGAATGCGCCGTGCCTCGATCCCGGCGAGGGCGAAGGCGATGAGGGCTGTCAACGCGATGACGGTCGCAAGCCACAGCGGCCTGGTCGTCCACCATTCGATGCTGCTCGGCTCCGGCAAGGCGATGCCTGTCATCATCGCGAAGATCGCAGAGACTCCCGCCATCGCGAGCAGCACCGGCATGTGCCACAGATAGATCGTCATCGCACGAGGGGTGACGAAGCTGCGGAACCGGGTGGGCAGAGGGCGCGTGCTCCACACCGCCAGCCGGTCGCGTACGAGCGAGAGCAGCATCGTGTGCGCGAGCCCCACCAGTAGCAGTGACGCAGTGGGCGGGTTGATGTTGGCGATCAGATCGGGGGAGTAGATGCCGGTGAGGAACGTCGCCACCAGGGCGGCGACCGCCGCGAAGCCGATCACGATCCGGGTGCGACGGGTGAGAGAGTCGATCCGCCCGTCGGCGAAGAAGAACCCCAACTGCTGCAGAGCGAGCCACACGAAAGCGAGGTTCACGAATCCGATGCCGTCGATTCCGGTGGCGCTGCGCGCGGCATCCACGGCCACGGCTGCGGCGACCATCAGGACGATCGTGATCCACGGTGCGCGTCGGTGAGCGGCAGCGAACAGCGGCAGCAGCACCTGGCAGAGCAGGAAGACGCCGAGGAACCAGAGCGGTTGGCCGTAACGGTAGCCGGCGATGGCCACCAGATCGGCGGGAACACCGTTGAGGAGCAGGAGAGTCAACACGACTCCCACGACACCGATCGTGACGACAGCAGGCAGGACGAGCCGATGGATCCGCGCCGCGATGAACTGTTTCGCGGTGCCTCCGCGTTGCTGCGAGCGCCGGAGAGATGTGTACCCTGCGAATCCGCCGATCACGAAGAACAGCGGCATGACCTGCAGCACCCAGCTCAGCGGGGCGATCCATACGGCACCGTCGCTCGCGTTCGCGAACAGGGGCCCGGCGTCAGTGACCGTTACACCCACCATCAGCGAGTGCAGTATGACGACGCCGAGCACGCACAGTGCGCGCACGAGGTCGATGCCGGTGTCGCGCGCCGCAGTGGTGGTGACGGTGGATCGCAGTTCCGCGATGGCCATGAGTTCCTCCTCGGTGGATGTTCGAGGAGGTTATTCAGCGGGCGAGTCGGGGCGCATCACCCTACGGGGTCGACGTGGCCCCTACGGCGGTAGGGGCCTCAGGCTGGTTCTGCGAGGCCGGTGTCGTAGGCGAAGATCACGGCCTGCACGCGGTCTCGCGCGCCGATCTTCGCGAGCACTTTGCCGACGTGCGTCTTCACGGTCTGCTCTGCGATGAACAGTGACGTGGCGATCTCGCTGTTCGAGCGACCCTGTCCGATGAGGACGAGTACTTCCCGCTCGCGGTCGGTGAGATCGGCGAGGAGGTTGCCGGAGGCCGTGGTGCGGGGTTTCTGCGCCGCGAACTGCGCGATCATCCGTCTGGTGACGCTCGGCGACAGCAGGGCGTCACCGGCGGCGATGACGCGGACGGCGTGCACGAGTTCTTCCGGGAGTGCGTCCTTCAGGAGGAAGCCGCTCGCCCCGGCCTGCAGTGCGTCGTACACGTAGTCGTCGATGTCGAAGGTCGTGAGCATCAGGATGCGGGGAACCTTGGCAGCCGGATACGCGGGTCCGAGGATCCTCCTGGTCGCCTCGATGCCGTCGAGCTCCGGCATCCGCACATCCATCAGGATCACGTCCGGATCGAGACGCGCGGCGAGGGCCACTGCCTCGGCCCCGTCTGATGCCTGGCCCGTGACGGTGATGCCGTCGTGTGCGTCGAGGAGCGCGGCGAAGCCGGCACGCACCATCGCCTGATCGTCGGCGATGAGTACTTCTATCGTCACGCGCTCTCCTGCTTCGAGTTCCACGGAAGCGCAGCTGCGACGGTCCAGCCGCCGTCCGCATCCGGACCGGCCTCAAGAGTACCGTCGACGAGAGCGACGCGTTCTCGCATGCCGCGAAGGCCGTGCCCGCTGGGCTGGGCTGCGATCTCACGCGTCGCGGCGTTGTTGTGCACTCGGAGGCGGATCGCTGCGTCATCAGTGCGCACGCTCACCGTGATGCGAGATCCTGGGGCGTGCCGCACGGCATTGCTCAGCGCTTCCTGGACGATGCGGAACGCGGCGATCTGCACGCCGGCGGGTGCAGAGGAGACGTCGGCCGTG
Organism: Microbacterium sp. TWP3-1-2b2; assembly: GCF_049896145.1. Classification (NCBI taxonomy): domain Bacteria; kingdom Bacillati; phylum Actinomycetota; class Actinomycetes; order Micrococcales; family Microbacteriaceae; genus Microbacterium; species Microbacterium sp. TWP3-1-2b2. The sequence continues at coordinate 668,598 of NZ_JAFCTS010000001.1, forward strand.
ACGAGCTCCAGCCCGACATCGACCCCGGCCCGGCGGATGCTGTCGACGAGCGCCGGAATGTCGTCGATGCCCTGCTGCGGGGTGAGCTCAGCGGACTGGTCCTCTGTGCGCAGTACTCCCAGCAGGCGTCGCATCTCGGTGAGCGACGAACGGGCAGTGGCCGCCAGATCATCGAACTCCGACAGTGCATCGGCAGGAAGATCGGGCAGTCGGTAGCGGGCCGTCGAGGCCTGAACCTGGATGACGGACATGCTGTGCGCGACGACGTCGTGCAGTTCGCGGGCGATCCGTGTGCGTTCTTCGACGAGTTCCCGGCGGGCCTGTTCCTCAGCCGTGTGGGCGCGTTGGCGGGTGAGTTCGTCGCCCAGGCGCAAGCGCCCTGCGAGCAGAACCGCGATCAGATAGATTCCGCCGACCACCGACGTGGTGACGATCAGGGAGTTCGCGCTCGGCACGGTCGGGAGCATGATCGATGCGATGAGCCCCGACCCCGTGCCCAGTGCGAACATGATCAGGCCGCGACGCCATCCGTGCTGGAAGGTGAGGGCGGCCACGGTGACGGCGAAGGAGATGAGCATCGGCACCGACCATGGCCATGGTGCGTGCACTGCCGCATCTCTGCTGATGGTGAGCGGGATCAGCACTGCGGCGACGGTGAACATGATGATCGCCAGGTTCGGATACCGGACGCCGACGAGCGCGGCAGTGACCGCGACCGCCGCGAGCAGCATCATGATCGGAACCGAGCTCGCGTACAGCGCGACGTGCACCGGGACCATGACCGAGTACAGCGCGATCGCGATCGCCGAGAGGATCACGATCATGATCGTGCGACGGTTGCGCGGAAGTGCGGAACGGCGAGCGGACGTGTCGCGTTTCTTCGCGTCGCGCTTCGCGCGCTTCTTCTCGCGCTTGTCGAATCGGGCGGCCTTCATCTGAGTCATCCTGTCACCCCTGCGGGGTCGCAGACGCGCACTTCGGACTCCGCGGGTGATGCGGAGCGCGCAGTGCGGTCGGCGCGCCGCCGCCGGATCGCGGCCGCGACACGATCGATCACGAAACCGAGGACCAGGGCGAAGCCGACGCCGAAGACGGCGCTGAGCAGCGGCTGATCCTCGAGCCAATGTCCGGCGAGGAGACCGATGCCTGCGCTGTAAGCAGCCCACATCACACCGCCGACCATGCTGAGCGGCAGGAAGCGCCGCCATGAGTATCCGAGGGCACCCGCCGACATGTTCACCGCGACGCGCCCGACCGGGATGTATCGTGCTCCGAGAATGAGCGGTGCACCGCTGCGTGAGAGAGTGCGCTGGGCTCGTTCGAACGTCGCCGCCACCCTGGGCCGGCGCATCCACGCGAACCGGGTCGTTCCGACGGATCGACCGATCGCGTACGCGATGTTGTCTCCGATCATCGCCCCGAGCGCTGCGACGGCGATCAGCAGCGGCACGTTCGTCTCGCCGGTGGATGCCGCGACGGCGGCCGCTGCGACGAGCACCGTCTCGCTCGGGATCGGCGGGAAGAAGCCGTCGATCACCGCTGTCGCGAACATCACGAGGTAGAGCCATGGCGAGGCGGCGGCCTGGAGGATGATGTCGTTGATGATGTCCACTCGTAGAACGTACGTATCGGCCGGGTTCGCACACATCACCCTCAGGTATCTACCTCGTCATACTGCAGAGGTGTCTTGCGGATCGGTGTGTGGGCGTCCTGACAGGTGGTCCGACCTATACTGAGAGGCTGGCCCCGCGTCTGCGCATGCAGCGGCCGACCCACCCCACCCTGACGAAATGGACTATCGCTGTGCTTGCCGTGCACGACCTCGAGATTCGCGTTGGCGCCCGCCTCCTCATGGATGGCGTGTCGTTCCGCGTCTCCGACGGCGACAAGATCGGGCTGGTCGGACGCAACGGCGCCGGCAAGACCACTCTGACCAAGGTGCTCGCAGGCGATCTGCTGCCCTCTGACGGCAAGGTCACGAAGTCCGGCGAGCTCGGCTACCTTCCGCAGGACCCCCGCAGCGGCGATCCCGAGATGCTGGCTCGCACGCGCATCCTTGATGCACGAGGCCTCGGCACGATTCAGCTGGGGATGACAAAGGCCGCTGAAGACATGGCTTCCGACGACCCGAAGGTCGCTGACAAGGCGATGCGTCGCTTCGGTAATCTGACCGAGCAGTTCGAGGGACTCGGCGGCTACGCTGCGGAGGCGGAAGCGGCCTCCATCGCCAACAACCTCTCGCTGCCTGACCGGATTCTCGACCAGCCGCTGAAGTCGCTCTCCGGTGGTCAGCGCCGCCGCATCGAGCTCGCACGCATCCTGTTCTCCGATGCCGAGACGATGATCCTCGACGAGCCGACGAACCACCTCGACGCCGACAGTGTCGTGTGGCTGCGCGAGTTCCTGAAGAGCTACAAGGGCGGGCTGATCGTGATCAGTCACGACGTCGAGATCGTCGGCGAGACGGTGAACCGCGTGTTCTACCTCGACGCGAACCGGCAGAGCATCGACATCTACAACATGAACTGGAAGAACTACCTGCGCCAGCGGGTGGCCGACGAAGAGCGCCGCAAGAAGGAGCGCGCGAACGTCGAGAAGAAGGCGACGACGCTGCAGCAGCAGGCCGCTCGCTTCGGAGCCAAGGCGTCGAAGGCCGCCGCTGCGCATCAGATGGTGGCGCGCGCCGAGAAGATGCTGGCTGGTCTGGATGACGTGCGCGAGGTCGACCGGGTCGCCAAGCTGCGTTTCCCGAAGCCCGCGCCTTGCGGCAAGACGCCGATGATGGCCTCTGGACTCTCGAAGTCGTACGGTTCGCTGGAGATCTTCACCGACGTCGACCTCGCGATCGACCGCGGCTCGAAGGTGGTCGTGCTCGGCCTCAACGGTGCAGGTAAGACGACCCTGTTGCGCATGCTCGCCGGCGTCGACCAGCCGGACACGGGGGAGTTGCAGCCCGGGTTCGGGGTGAAGATCGGCTACTACGCGCAGGAGCACGAGAACCTCGACGTCGAACGGTCCGTTCTTCAGAACATGGTCTCCGCGGCACCGCACATCACCGAGATGGAAGCGCGCCGAGTGCTCGGGTCCTTCCTGTTCACCGGCGACGACGTGCTGAAGCCGGCCGGAGTGCTCTCCGGTGGAGAGAAGACGCGTCTGTCGCTGGCGACCCTCGTCGTGTCTTCCGCGAACCTGCTGCTGCTCGATGAGCCGACCAACAACCTCGACCCTGCGTCGCGCGAGGAGATCCTCGACGCTCTGGCGCACTACGAGGGTGCTGTGGTGCTCGTCTCGCACGATCCAGGGGCTGTGCAGTCGCTGAACCCCGAGCGCGTGCTGATCTTGCCCGACGGTGTCGAGGACATCTGGAGCCAGGAGTACCAGGATCTGATCGAGCTCGCGTAGCAAACTGCGCGCTCCTGTTAGCGTCGAGGTATGCAGAAGCAGGAGCTGGCGAAGTCGTTCGAGAGCATCGGTGAGGAATACGACCGGTTCCGTCCGGGGTTCCCTGATGCCGCCGCGGCCGAGATCCTTCCGGCACGCGTCGGCAGCGTGGTCGACCTCGGAGCGGGCACGGGGAAGTTCACCCAGCGGCTGGTGACGCGAGCCGACCGAGTGGTCGCCGTCGAGCCGTCCGTGGCGATGCTCGATGTGCTGCGCGCGAAGCTTCCCGACGTCGAGGCGATCGTCGCGGGCGCGGAGAGCATGCCGTTGCCCGATTCGTCAGTGGATGCCGTCACCGTGGCGCAGGCCTTCCACTGGTTCGACCGGGAAACTGCGTGCGCCGAGATCGCTCGTGTGCTCGTGCCGGGCGGCACGCTCGGCCTGCTCTGGAATCATTCCGATCCGGACTGCGCATGGGACCGTGCCTGTCACCGCGTCGCGCACCCCGCGGTCACCGACGAGGATGCCACCACCGATTCCGCCGCGGAAGAGCTGCCCGGCTTCACCTTCGAGCGCCGCACGGAGATCGCGTGGTCGGAGAACATCACTCGTGCCGACTACATCTCCCGGTGGCTCACCGTGAGCAGCTTCCTCGTGGCCGAAGAGGAGACTCGCGCGCAGATGGTCGCCCAGCTGGAGGCGATTCTGGATGCCCATCCGCAGACGGCCGGACAGTCGCAGTTCGCACTGCCCATGCGCACCGACGTCTTCATCTACACGGCCTCATGACCCACGAGACCGAGGTTCCAGCGTGAGAACGAGCTGCACGCGCTCGGTCTCGTGCGGCAGAGTCGGTTTCGCGCCCGGGCGGCTACAGCATCCGCTCGGAGTGGTCGGTCACCTCGAACACGGCGCCGAGCGGATGCCGCAGCGCGAGCGCCTGCGCAGCATCCAGTCCGCGCAGCTCAGCGCGCAGCATCCGGCCGATCATCTCGTGCGTCACCAGAACGGGCACGCCGTCGGCCGCCCAGCCGCACGCCGACAACGCTCGTCGCGCTCTGCTCCGCGCTGCTGCGTAGCTCTCCCCGCCGGGAAACGCCCAGCCGTAGCGATTCTCGGCGCGGGCCTCGCGTGCACCGGGGAACGCCTCTTCGATCTCGTCGCGGGTCATCCCCGCCATGTCGCCGAGATGCAGCTCGCTGAGCTCCGGCACCTCGATGAGCTCGGCGCTGAGCCGCTCGGCGATGATGACGGCCGTCCGCAGCGCGCGGCCGAGTGGGCTCGAGCACACGGTGCGCACGCCGAACGGTATGAGTCGCTCGGCGACGGCTGAGGCCTGTGCGATGCCCTCTGCGGTCAGCGCTGAATCCAGTTGGCCGTGCAGGCGTCCTTCGCGATTCCACAGCGTCTGGCCATGACGCACCAGCAGCACACGCTGCGGCACGTGACGGTCCTCAGGGATCATGTCAACACATTGGCATATCCCAGGTCGAAATCGGAGAAGTCAGTCCACCCCGAGGAAAGAGCGGTCGGTGAGGATGAGCGGGCCGTCCTCGGTGACGGCGATCGTGTGCTCGGAGTGGGCACCCCGAGAACCGTCGACGCTGCGCAGCGTCCAGCCGTCCGGGTCGGTGACGAGTTCATCCGTGGTCGCGAGCAGCCACGGCTCGATCGCGAACACCAGGCCGGCGCGCAGCGGGAAGCCGCGCCCTGCGCGCCCGTTGTTCGGGATGTGCGGGTCGCCGTGCATGATGCGGCCGACGCCGTGACCACCGAAGTCGGTGTTGATCGAGTAGCCCTCGCCGTGGGAGACCGCGGCGATCGCCGCGGAGATGTCGCCGATGCGGTTGCCGATCGTGGCAGCCTCGATCGCGGCATCCAGCGCCCGCTCGGTGGTGTCGATGAGGCGGAGATCCTCATCGCGGGGCGTGCCGACGACGAAGGACACTGCGGAATCGGCCACCCAGCCGTCGACGGAGACCGCGAAGTCCAGCGTGACCAGATCGCCGTCGCGCAGCGTGTAGTCGTGGGGGAGTCCGTGCAGCACCGCGTCGTTGATCGAGGTGCAGATGACCTTGCCGAACGGACTGGCACCGAAGGAGGGGTGATAGTCGATGTAGCAGGACTCGGCGCCCTGCGTGCGGATCATGTCGTGCGCGCGCCGATCGATCGAGAGCAGGTTCGTTCCGACCTTGGTCTCATCGCGCAGTGTCGCCAGGGTCTCGGCGACGAATCGTCCGGCCGCTCGCATCTCGTCGATCTCGGCAGGGGTGCGCAATTCGATCATGGTGTTCCTCTCGTCTCATCCATTCTCTCCGATGCGCGCCGTCCATGCTCACAGCGAACACACGCTGAGCGCACATGCGCGCGTCGTACGATCTGATCATGTGGTTGCGACGCGCTTTCTACCGATGGCTCATGCCGGCAGCCGTCGTGCTGCCGCTGTGGCTGCTGATCGGCTGGGGCATCTTCAATGCCGGCGGGTGGGCGTTCCTCTGGGTGCTCTTCATCGCGATCCCGTCCGTCTTCGTCGGGCAGTTGGTGCTCACCCTTCTGGTGCGTGCGCGTGCCTCGGTGCGCGAGACCCGGATGCTCTCGTGGTGGGACGTGCTGGGATTCACCGTCTGGCATGCGTTGACGATCGCCGTCGGCTGCTACCCGCAGGCGTGGTTCCCACTTCTGCTGACCGGCGCGATCGCCGTCGCCCTCGCGATGTTCTGGCTGATGCTGTGGCAGCTGTGGAACGAGGCGCGTGGCGCAGGCGGCGGCATCCGCTTCAGCGCACCGACGGTCGAGACATCGCGGCCCGAGCCCGAGGCTCCGCGCCAGCGTCAGACCCGGGCTGAGGCCGACGTGTTCATCATCCAGGAGAAGCCGGCCTCCGAGCGCTGATCCGTGTTTTGGCACGGTGCCGGATCCATGGCAGAATAGATCTTTGTGCCGTTACCGGCTCTGCCTCAGGGGAGCCCTCGGTCGCATCACGCGCCGTTCAGCACACAATCACGTATTCCTTCCATCCCATGCATCCGACCTGTGGCGAGTGCAGAGAGAGACGATCATGCAGATCCTGGACGCCGTCGACGCGGCTTCGCTCCGTTCCGACATTCCTGTCTTCAACCCCGGTGACACCGTCAAGGTGCACGTGAACATCACCGAGGGCACCCGCTCCCGTGTCCAGGTCTTCCAGGGCATCGTCATCGGCCGTCAGGGCGACGGCGTGCGCGAGACCTTCACGGTCCGCAAGATCAGCTTCCAGGTGGGCGTCGAGCGCACCTTCCCGGTGCACAGCCCGGTGATCGACCACATCGAGGTCGTCACCCGCGGTGACGTGCGTCGCGCGAAGCTCTACTACCTCCGTGAACTGCGCGGCAAGAAGGCCAAGATCAAGGAGAAGCGCGGCTGATCGCTGCTTCTTCACAAGGCACCCCGGGACACAGCGTCCCGGGGTGCCTTCGTTCACCCTGGAGTGTGCGAACCTAGATGGTGCCGTCAGAGCGCGGTGCGAAGAACTTCCTGAAGGAATGCGATGACGACTCGATCCGCCCCCCACGTGCGCCATAGGAGGCGTCGCGGATTCCTCATCTTCCTTCGAGACGTCGTGGTGATCATCGTGATCGCGGCGCTCGTGTCCTTCCTCGTGAAGACCTTCGTGGTGCGCTCGTTCTACATCCCTTCGGCGTCGATGGAACGCACTCTCCTCGTCAATGACCGGATTCTGGTCGACGAGCTGACACCGAACTGGACGGGTTACGCACGCGGCGATGTCGTCGTGTTCGCGGATCCCGGTGGGTGGCTGCCCGCTCACGTGCAGGAGCCCGCGGGCCCACCGCTCGTCGAGGCGATCGACTCGCTGCTCACCCTGATCGGCCTGTCCGCGTCGGACAGCGAAGATCATCTGGTCAAGCGGCTGATCGGCCTGCCCGGTGACCACGTCGTCTGCTGCAATTCGCTCGGACAGATCGAGATCAACGGCGCCCCCATCGACGAACTGTCGTATCTGAATCTGCCTGAGGGGGACACCGCCGCATCGAATGAACCCTTCGACGTGACGGTTCCGGCGGACTCGCTCTGGTTGATGGGTGACAACCGCGACAGATCGCAGGATGCGCGCGCGCACCAGGATCTCCCCAGCGGCGGTTTCGTGCCTCTCGAGAACGTGGTCGGCAAGACCTTCCTCACCACCTGGCCCTTGGACCGCATCGGCGCGGTCGACGGTCATCACGACACCTTCAACGGCGTACCGGATCCGCAGGGATGACTGTCGTCGCGCCCACGCTCACCCTCGAGCGCAAACTGCTCGCCGAGTTCGATCTGATCATCTCGCTCGATGAGGTGGGGCGAGGTGCCCTTGCCGGCCCCGTCGCCGTCGGCGCATCGGTGATGGATGCCGCGGGCTCTCGCCGCCGGGTTCCTGAAGGACTGCGCGACTCCAAACTCGTCACCGAGAAACGTCGCCCTGAGGTGGCCGCCCGTGCCGCGGACTGGGTGCAGGCTTCGGGAGTCGGCTGGGCGAGCGCTGCCGAGGTCGACGAAGGCGGGATCATGCGCGCACTCGGACTCGCGGCCTCCCGCGCGATAGACGCCGTCGTCGCACTGGGCGCGCGTCTCGACGGGGCCCTGGTGATCCTGGACGGCAATCACGATTACGTCTCACGCGTGCATCCGATCCCTCTGCAGGTGCGCTCGGTGATCAAGGGCGACCGTGATTGCGCTTCGGTGTCTGCGGCATCCGTGATCGCCAAAGTCGCACGTGACGCGCATATGGCCGATTTGCATTGCGAGCACCCGGCGTATCAGTGGGACCGCAACAAGGGTTATGCGAGCCTGGAACACCGCGCGGCGATCAGGGATGCCGGGCTTTCGCCGTTTCATCGAGCGTCGTGGGCGATCGCCGATGCCCCCACTCTCTTCTGAACTCGTAGGATGGACTCATCATGGACGAAGAGGCATTCGACGATTACGACCGAGAGCTCGAACTCGCGCTGTTCCGCGAGTATCGGGATGTCGTAGGCCAATTCCAGTACGTCGTCGAGACCGAGCGTCGGTTCTACCTCGCGAATGAGGTGAACGTCGTGCGGCGCGACACCGAGCACGACTTCTACTTCGAGATCTCGATGACGGACGTGTGGGTCTGGGACATCTACCGCGCCGATCGCTTCGTCAAGGCCGTGCGGGTGCTCACGTTCAAGGACGTCAATGTCGAAGAGCTGCAGCGGCGTGAGTTCGAGCTGCCAGAGGAACTCTCGCTCGACGGTAAGTGACTCTTCCGGCACCGTTCTTGTTCTGGTGCCGGATTCCCCAGGTCGTGCGAATCACGCGGGAGGGGGATTGGTCGCCGCGCGCATGCTGTCTCCATGGCAGCGAAAGACGACCTCGGGCGCGCGGGTGAAGACCGCGCAGCACAGCACCTGTCGACGCACGGATATCGGGTCCTCGACCGCAACTGGCGGTGTGCACAGGGCGAGATCGACATCGTCGCCGAGCACGACGGCGTCGTCGGCATCATCGAGGTCAAGACCAGACGCAGCACAGGCTTCGGCCACCCCTTCGACGCGATAGACGAGCGCAAGAGACAACGGCTCTGGCGTCTGGGCTATGCGTGGGCCGCGGAGCATCGTGATGTCGTCGGGCATCGGATGCTGCGCATCGAGATCATCGGAATCATCGGTGCGGATCCCGCGACGGGCACGCTCGAGCATCTGGTGGATCTGCGATGAAGACGGCGCGCACATGGGCCGTCGCTCTCACCGGGGTGGACGGCCACCTCGTCGAGATCGAGGCGGATGTATCGAACCAGACGCCCGGATTCAAGATCGTCGGACTCCCGGACAAAGCGCTGGGAGAGGCCGCCCAGCGCGTGCACAACGCGGTGACGAATGCCGCGCTGGAGCTCACCCGCCGCAGGTTGACGGTGAATCTCTCACCGGCGAGCCTGCCCAAGCACGGCAGCGGATTCGACCTGGGTATCGCGATATCGGCAGTGGCCACAGGGGGAGTCCTCGACGCCGCATCCATCGCTCGAACCGTGCACATCGGCGAGCTGGGTCTCGACGGCCGAGTGCGCCCTGTTCCCGGTGTGCTTCCCGCCGTCTTCGCGGCCGCTCGTGCCGGGTTCGAGCGGGTGGTCGTGCCGCACGCGAATGCCGCGGAGGCGAGACTCGTGCCCGGGATGCAGGTGCGCGCCGCGACCACTCTGGCCGAGGTGGCGATGTGGCACGGAGCAGACATCGCGGTGGTCGACGTCGAACCGGTCGCTGCTTCCCTCGCGCCGCGTCTCAAGTCCGAGATGCTCGATCTCGCCGATGTCGTCGGCCAAGAGGAAGCCGTCGATGCCCTGATCGTCGCAGCCGCCGGCGGTCATCATCTGCTGATGAGCGGCCCACCGGGCGCGGGAAAGACGATGCTCGCGCGCCGTTTGCCGGGCATACTCCCACCCCTGACCGAGGATGCGGCGCTCGAAGTCGCGTCGATCCGATCGCTTTCCGGTGCCGTTGTCGACATCCTCGACGACATCCCGCCTCTTGAAGCACCCCATCACAGCGCCTCGGTGGCCGCGCTCGTCGGTGGCGGGTCGAGGACAGTGCGACCGGGTGCGATCGTGAGGGCGCATCGCGGGATCCTGTTCTTGGACGAGGCCGCGGAGTTCTCGCGTGTCGCGTTGGATGCGCTGCGTCAGCCGTTGGAGACGGGGAGCATCGAGATCGATCGTGCCGGTTTCCGTGCGCGATTCCCCGCGCGGTTCCAACTCGCGCTGGCGACCAACCCGTGCCCGTGTGGAAACTACGGTGTTCGCGGAGCCGAGTGCATCTGTCCGCCGATCGCCATCCGGCGGTACTCGGCGCGCCTGTCCGGGCCGTTGCGTGACCGTATCGACATCGATCTTCAGGTCGCGCGAGTCGCGGCATCGCGCGCGACTGCGCCTGAACGATCGGGAACGACCACCGCGGCGGCCAGGGCGCGAGTGCAGGAAGCAAGAGAGCGCGCGGGCAGACGATGGGCCGACACCCCGTGGACGCTGAATGCCGAGGTCGCCGGTTCTCATCTGCGACAGGGCGATCTGCGGCTTCCTTTCGATGTGCGGGCGCCGCTCGATCGCGCGCTCGAGCGCGGAATGCTGACTCTGCGCGGGTACGACCGCGTGCTGCGCCTGGCGTGGACGATGGCAGATCTCGCGGGAGTGGAGACGCCAGGACATGACGAACTCGGGCGCGCGCTCTTCCTGAAGAAGGGACTGATCGCATGATGGATGCGCTGCTTCGGGATGCTGAGGCGTGCGCGGCGGCCCGCCTCGCACGGCCCGATGACGATGTGGCCGAGACGTTGGCGCGCGTCAGCTGGGGCGTCATCGCCGAACCGGGGGACGGAGTGGCAGGGGCGCTGATCGCCGAGCTCGGCGTCGTCGAGGCGCTGCATGTCGCGATGGAGGATTCACGATTCACGCTGTCCGACCGAGTGATCGGGGAGGCGCAGCGGCGTTGGCGGCCGCGCGCCCGACTTCGTGCCGTCACGGAATCGCTTCGTGGTGCACACGAGGTGGGAGCGGGCCTGGTGCTGCGCGGGGACGCGAACTGGCCGGAGTCGCTCGATGATCTCGGCGACCATGCACCTGTGCTGTTGTGGGTCCGAGGCGACGCGGGTCGACTCGTCTCGTTCGAGCGGGTTTCGATAGTCGGCGCACGTGCGGCGAGTGCGTACGGCGAGTCGGTCGCTGCCGAGTTCGCCGGCGACTTGGCGATGTCCGGCACTCTCGTGGTCTCCGGGGGTGCCTACGGGATAGACGGTGCCGCCCATCGTGCGGCGTTGGGTGTCGGCGGCGCAACCGTAGCCTTCCTCGCCGGCGGCGTCGACCGGGCATATCCGGCCGGGCATCAGCAGTTGTTCGAGCGTATCCAGGCGTCCGGAGCGATGGTGAGCGAGCTGCCTTGCGGTGCAGCACCGACCAAGTGGAGATTCCTCGCGAGGAACAGACTCATCGCCGCGCTCGGACAGGCGACCGTCGTCGTCGAGGCCGGATGGCGAAGCGGGTCGCTGAACACCGCAGGGCACGCGGCCGCGCTCGGGCGACCCCTCGGGGCGGTACCGGGACCGGTGACATCTGCTGCTTCCGCCGGCTGCCATCGGCTGCTGCGCGAGTACGACGCGCGCTGTGTCACGAGCACGACGGAGGTGAGGGAGCTGCTCGGTGTGGATACACGACTCGGCGGCAGTGACGCCAGCGCGATGAGGGTCGACCCCGATCAGATCCGACTCATCGACGCCATGAGCACACGCACGGCCCGCTCCTGCGCAGAACTCGCCAGGATCGCCGGATTGTCCGACACGCGCGTTCGTGCTCTCCTCGGGCTGCTGTCCTTGGAAGGGCGAGTGAGCAGCGACGACGCCGGGTGGCGCCTGCGCGCCGGGTGATGACAAATCGCCGCCAGGCGCCTCATCGCTCATCAGGCCGGGTCGGCGAGGCACCTCAAAGTCGCGATCGCGGCGGGGCATGCTGGGTGCATGGATCTGAATGCCGCCGCCGATGCGTTCACCGCGCATCTCACGCAGGTGCGCAGGCTCTCACCGGCGACGGTGCGCGCGTATCGCTCGGATCTGCACGATCTCTCGGATGCCGTCGGCGAGAGGTCGCTCGCCGACGTCGATCTCGAGACGCTGCGGGACTGGCTCTGGCGGGCGACGCAACGCGGCGACGCACGCGCCACGTTGGCCAGGCGGGCCGCGGCCGCACGATCTTTCTTCTCGTGGGCGAAGGATGAGGAGCTGATCAGCGTGGATCCGAGCCTGCGCCTGATCGCGCCGAAGCGCGGACGCACGCTTCCCGCGGTCGCTTCGCAGGACGGCATGCGGAGCCTTCTCGAGGCGCATCGAGATGCTGCAGCAGACGGCGACCCTCTGCGTCTTCGCGATCATGCGATCCTCGAACTCCTCTACGGGTCTGGAATGCGGGTCTCGGAGCTCTGCGGCATCGATGTCGATGACCTGGACCTGGATCGCGCCACCGTTCGAGTGCTCGGAAAAGGATCCAAGGAGCGGGTCGTGCCGTACGGCATCCCCGCACGCGATGCCCTCGGCGCGTACCTGACGCGTGGACGCACCGTGCTTGCCACCCGCGCGGAGCGCACGACGCCTGCCGTGTTCCTCGGTGTACGCGGCGGCCGTCTCGGTCCGCGCGCCGTGTACACACTGGTCGCTCACGCGCTCGGGCCGATCATCGGCGCAGACGCCGTCGGTCCGCACGCGCTCCGCCACTCCGCCGCGACTCACCTCCTCGACGGCGGGGCCGACCTCAGGGCGGTGCAGGAGATCCTCGGGCATGCGAGCTTGGGAACCACGCAGATCTACACCCACGTCTCCAGTGAGCGGCTCACAGCGACCTACCGACTCGCCCACCCCCGCGCTTGAGCGGATCAGGCGCTCCGGCTGATGGGACGCCGGCGGCAGAGGTGCCGGCAGTCGGCGAGCAGCAGGGGAGGAGGATCGCCCGCGGCACATCTGCGAACATCAGCATGGGGTTGATGTAGACGTCGTCGAACCGCACCCCGAGATGCAGTTCGTCCGCCGCCGTGTGACCGCCGCGCCCAACAGTGCCGATCTCTTCTCCAGCAGTGACCGCGGCGCCAGGCATCAGCGTGGACTCCACCGGCTCGAACGTCGTCACGATTCCGCCACCATGGTCGATCGTGACCAGCGGCCTGTCCACGACCACGCCACGGAAGGCCACGATCCCGTCGGCCGGCGCGTGCACGACCGTGCCGACGGGAGCGGCGATGTCCACGCCGCGGTGGCCGGACGCGTAGGCATGCGCCGGTGCGCGGAAAGGCGCAGTGACGGCGCGATCACCGTCGACCGGCCAGATCCACGGCGGCTCCGGCGTCGGCGGCACGACTGCGGCGCCCGAGAGCAGGACGAGCAGGAGCGTGAACGCGATCGCTCTGCACACCGTGGCGACCCGCTGGTCGCGTCTGCTCTGGGCTCGCATCGGTCCATCTTCGAACGGCGGCCGCGCACGCGCGGCGGGAAACCCGCTTCCTGAGGAGAACGCGGCCAGAGAGCCGCCTGTGCAGGCGAGGTCGACGCCGACGGATCCTGTACACTGGAAGTCGCACCTCGATTATCGGGGTGACTACGCGTGCCCAAAGCGACCGGCGTCTGCAAGGACAAGGTCGTGGCATCGACTCCCTCAGGTCCTGCTCGCAAGAGCGGGTGGGAGCGTGTCGGGCACCAGGCCTGCCGATCATCCGATCGGCGACATAACCTCAACGGCGCTGAACGCGCCAGAACCAGGAGACGACCATGGCTGTGGTCACCATCCGCCAGCTGCTCGACAGCGGCGTGCACTTCGGACACCAGACCCGTCGGTGGAACCCGAAGGTCAAGCGCTTCATCCTCACGGAGCGCAGCGGCATCCACATCATCGACCTTCAGCAGTCGCTGGGCTACATCGACAGCGCCTACGACTTCGTCAAGGAGACGGTCGCCCACGGCGGAACCATCCTCTTCGTCGGCACGAAGAAGCAGGCCCAGGAGATCCTGGCCGAGCAGGCCACGCGCGTGGGCCAGCCGTTCGTGAACCAGCGCTGGCTCGGCGGTCTCCTCACCAACTTCCAGACGATCTCCAAGCGTCTTGCACGCATGAAGGAGCTCGAGGAACTCGACTACGAGGTTCCGGCGAACAGCGGCTTCACCAAGAAGGAGCTGCTGCTCAAGAAGCGCGAGCTCGACAAGCTGCACAAGTCGCTCGGCGGAATCCGCAACCTGACCAAGACGCCTTCGGCTCTGTGGGTCGTCGACGCCAAGCGCGAGCACCTCGCCATCGACGAGGCGAAGAAGCTCGGCATCCCCGTGATCGGCATCCTCGACACGAACGCCGACCCGGACGACTTCCAGTACCCGATCCCCGGCAACGACGACGCGATCCGCTCGGTCTCGCTGCTGACCCGCATCATCGCCGACGCCGCGGCCGAGGGCCTGCAGCAGAAGCACAACCCCGAGTCGGGCGACGCTGAGCCGCTGGCCGAGTGGGAGAAGGAACTCCTCGAGACGCCTGCTGAGGGAGCTGCCGCTGAGACGACCGAGGCTCCTGCCGCTGAAGCGACCGAGGCTCCTGCTGAGGAAGCTGCCGCTGAGACGACCGAGGCTCCCGCCGCTGAGGCGACCGAGGCTCCTGCTGAAGAGGCTCCGGCGACCGAGGCTCCGGCCGAGGCAGCCGACGCCGACGCTGCCAAGTAATTCCGCGTACACACACATCACGAAGCAAGGAGCCACCACACATGGCCAACTTCACCATCGCTGACATCAAGGCGCTGCGCGAGCAGCTCGGCACCGGAATGGTCGACACGAAGAAGGCGCTCGAGGAAGCCGAAGGCGACCGCGAGAAGGCCGTCGAGATCCTTCGCCTCAAGGGTGCGAAGGGCAACGCGAAGCGCGCTGACCGTTCCACCAGCGAAGGCCTCGTCGTCGCTCGCGAGCAGGACGGCAGCGTCACGCTCATCGAGCTCGCATGCGAGACCGACTTCGTCGCGAAGAACGAGCGCTTCATCGCGCTGGCTGACAAGGTCGCCGATGCTGCTGCCGCAGCCAAGGCGAACACGATCGAGGACGCCCTCGCGGCATCCGCGGGCAACCAGACCGTCGGCGAGCTGATCTCTGATGAGGCAGCCATCATCGGCGAGAAGGTCGAGCTGCGCCAGGTGCGCACGGTCTCGGGCGACTCCGTCGAGGTCTACCTGCACCGCACCAGCAAGGACCTGCCGCCGCAGATCGGTGTCGTCGTCGCCTACACGGGTGACGACGCAGCGACCGCGCGCAGCATCGCTCAGCACATCTCGTTCGCCAACCCGTCATACCTCGACCGGGATGCCGTTCCCGCCGAGGCAGTCGAGAAGGAGCGTGAGATCGTCACAGAGATCTCGCGTAACGAGGGCAAGCCAGAGGCAGCTCTGCCGAAGATCGTCGAAGGCCGAGTGTCCGCGTTCATCAAGCAGGTCGCCCTGCTCGAGCAGGACTACGCCAAGGACAACAAGCTCTCCGTCGCCCAGGTCGCGAAGGACGCCGGTATCACCGTGACGGACTTCGCACGATTCAAGGTCGGCGCGTAGCAGTTGTGAAGGGGTTCGGATCCACAGCGATCCGAACCCCTTTTTCATGCCCAGAAGGCACTATCTTGAATCGGAACGAGAGGACCACCATTCATGACTGAACGCAGCGGACGCCGACGCGTCCTTCTCAAACTCTCCGGCGAAGCCTTCGGGGCAGGGCAGCTGGGCGTGAACCCGGACGTCGTCAGTCAGATCGCGCGCGATATCGCCGCGGCAGTCGACCAGGTGGAGATCGCCATCGTGGTCGGCGGCGGCAACTTCTTCCGTGGCGCGGAGCTGAGCCAACGCGGTATGGATCGCGGCCGAGCCGACTACATGGGCATGCTCGGCACCGTCATGAACGCCTTGGCGCTTCAGGACTTCCTCGAGCAGGCCGGTGCAGCCACACGTGTGCAGTCGGCGATCTCGATGACGCAGGTCGCGGAACCGTACATCCCGCGGCGTGCAGAGCGTCATCTGGAGAAGGGACGCGTCGTGATCTTCGGCGCCGGCGCCGGTCTGCCGTACTTCTCCACGGATACTGTCGCGGCGCAGCGGGCGTTGGAGATCGGCGCTGATGAGGTGCTCGTCGCCAAGAACGGAGTCGACGCCATCTACACCGCCGACCCGAATAAGGACACCACTGCCACGCGCATCGAGCAGGTCACCTACCGTGATGCCCTGCAGCGCGGACTCAAGGTCGTCGACTCGACGGCCTTCAGCCTCTGCATGGACAACAACATGGATATGCGCGTGTTCGGCATGGAGCCAGAAGGCAATGTGACCCGCGCGATCCTCGGCGAGCCGATCGGCACGCGCGTCACTGCCTGAGCGCATTACGCAGGGTGTGACCTCACGCCCGGATAGAATTGTTGGAACACCCCGACGATAGGAGTCACCGTGATCGCGGACGTCCTCGCTGAAACCACCTCCCGCATGACGCGCGCTGTCGAAGCAGCCAAGGAGGACTTCGCCACCGTCCGAACCGGTCGTGCGAACCCCCAGATGTTCCAGAAGGTGATGGTCGACTACTACGGCTCGCCCACCCCGCTGGCGCAGCTCGCGTCGTTGGCGAACCCTGAAGCGCGCTCACTCGTGATCACGCCCTACGACAAGTCGGCGCTCAGGGCGATCGAGCAGGCGATCCGCGACATGCCGAACCTCGGTGCGAACCCGACGAACGACGGCGCCATCGTACGTGTCACCATGCCTGAGCTGACCGCTGAGCGTCGCAAGGAGTATGTCAAGATCGTGCGGTCCAAGGGCGAGGACGCGAAGGTGCAGATCCGTGGGATCCGTCGCAAGTCCAAGGACGAGCTCGACGCGCTCAAGAGCGATGTCGGCGAAGATGAGATCGCGCGCGGTGAGAAGGAACTCGACGCCCTGACGCGTCAGCACGTCGACCTCATCGACGACGCCCTCAAGCGCAAAGAGACCGAGCTGCTCGAGGTATAGCCGAGGATGAGCGACGCAGTCGGTCCCGATGACGAGCAACGCCCGCTGACACGGCGCGAAGCTCGCGATGGGGCGACCCCGGACGTCGAGGTCCCCGCTGTCGACGAGAGCGCGATTCCCCCGCGTCCACCGCTGCCGCGGGGCGCGATGCACCCGGCGGATCCGACCGCCGTCGTGCGTGGACAGTTGCGCCAGGCCAGGGGAGAGTTCGAGACGCACGTGACTCAAGCGCGCGAGCATCTCGATCAGGCCAATGAGCGCATCAAGGCTCGGACCGGCCGCGACCTGATCCTCGCGATCCTGGTCGGACTCGGGTTCGGCGCGGTCCTGCTGGCCTCACTCATATTCATCAAAGAGCTGTTCGTGCCGATCGCGCTGGCGATCGCTGTGCTCGGCATCTTTGAGCTGGCGCGTGCCCTTGGCGCTGCGGGCCGCCGAGTCGACATCGTCCCGCAGATCATCGCGGGCGTCGCCCTCGTGCTGGCGGGCTATTTCGCACCCCCGTGGCTCATCTGGGTCGCGCTGCTGTTCGCTGTGGTGTTCGTGATCGTCTGGCGCCTCATCGCACAGATGATGTCGAAGGACGGCCGCACGTACGGCGACGTGCTCACAGACGCGATCGTGAGCGGCTTCGTGCAGGTGTACGTGCCGTTTCTCACCGCCGTCGCCCTCCTGCTGCTGGCTCAGGAAGGCGGGCAGTGGTGGGTGCTCGCGTTCATCGCCATCGCGGTGGCATCCGACACCGGTGCCTACGCTGCAGGTCTCGTCTTCGGAAAGCATCCGATGGCCCCGCGCATCAGCCCCAAGAAGACGTGGGAGGGCTTTGCCGGCGCCGTGTTCGCAGCGATCGCGGCCGGCGTTCTTCTCGCCATCTTCCTGCTGAATCTGCCGTGGTGGGCCGGCGTCGTCTTCGGCATCTCGATCCTGCTGTCGGCGACGCTCGGCGACCTCGGCGAGTCGATGATCAAGCGCGACATCGGAATCAAGGACATGAGTTCCTGGTTGCCCGGTCACGGCGGGCTCCTCGATCGACTGGACAGCATCCTGCCCTCGACGATCCCCGCGCTGAGCCTTTACTTCCTCCTTTCGCCGTGGGTGACTCTCCCTTGACTTCGGATACGGTGAACGGTGTGACTGAGATGGACGACGAAGACACGACGCCCGCCTTCCGTACGGTGAGCGGGCGCGAGCGCGGATACCACCGCACCGCGGTCGACACGTTCCTTGCGGCGGCGCGCGAGAGCTTCGAGCAGGACTCGGACGATCTGTCCGCCGCCGAGGTGCGCGTCGCATCCTTCCCACTGGTCAAGGACGGCTATGACATCGCCGAGGTGGACGCAGCGCTCGGACGGGTCGAGGATGCATTGGCAGCGCGTCAGCGTGAGCGAGCGGTCCGCGCGGATGGTGCGGAGGCGTGGGTGAGTCACGCCCGGTCGGAGGCGCAGGTGATTCTCGATCATCTGGCGCGCAGTCGCCGGCAGAAGTTCGCACGCACGGGCTTCCTGTCGTTCGGGTATCGCATCGACGAGGTGGACCATGTGGCGGCCCGGATCGTGAGATATCTCCGCGACGGTGACCAACTGTCCGTCGAGCAGCTGAGGTCTGCCGCATTCAGGATGCAGCGTGGCGGGTACCGCGAAGAACAGGTCGACGCGCTGCTGGATGCCACGATCGATGTGATCCTCGCCGTCCGCTGAGCCCTCCGCCGCGGATTCGGATGGAGGACTCAGGCACGTCTGGATACACTGGAGCTATTGTGACTTCCGGCACCGAGATCGATTCCGCCGTCGCCGACGCGGCGCCGGCGAGGTCTGCACCCCCGAAATCTCCCGCGATCAAGGCCAGGCGCTGGTCACGGCGACGCGGAGTCGTCGGTGGCTTCGCGGGCTTCGGAGTGGTCGCCTTCGCTGCGGCCATCGTCGCTCCGACCGGCATGGCCCTCGCTGACCCGCCCGTCGCGGACGTGGAGACGCCGTTCTCGTTGGCGGCTCAGGACACCCAGGATCTGACGGTCACTGCGGAGGGCGCGACGATCGAACCCGTCACCCGCGGTGCGTATGACGTGTATGTGACGCCGACACCGACTCCGACGCCGGAGCCGGAGCCCGAGGTGGCATCGGCCGAGTCCTCCGAATCCTCTGAGTCCTCCGGTGGGGGCGGTCCGATGTACTACACGGGCGGCGGAGCGCCGGCGGAGTGGATGGCCGCTGCGGGCATCGCATCCGGCGACTGGGGCTACGTCGATTGGGTGGTCTCGCAGGAGAGCGGATGGAATCCGAACGCCACCAACGCCTCCTCCGGCGCGTGCGGCCTCGTTCAGGTGTACCCGTGCTCGAAGCTGCCCAACGCGTACGACCCCGTCGTGAACCTGCGCTGGGCGAACGGCTATGCGACCGGACGTTACGGCAGCTGGGCGGGCGCGGTCGAGTTCTGGAAGACGAACCACTGGTGGTAATGCTCCGACATGCCACGCTCTCACAGGCGGCGCCAGGAGCGCCCAGAAACTGACGACTCCTTCGACAGGCTGCTGGCAGGCTGGAAGCGCAGCGAGACCCGCCAGGGACGCGACTGGACCGTGCAGCCGGTCTCGGCCCAGCAGGCGCAGAAGGAATACATCTGCCCAGGATGCCGCGGCGTGATCGCGCCGGGAACCGCACACCAGGTCATATGGCGCGCGGACGGAGTCCTCGGCGACGCCGCTGACCTCGCTGCGCGCAGGCACTGGCACACACACTGCTGGAGGATGGCGTGAGCATGGAGATTCGTGGGCCGTTGGAGCTGCCGGCGACGAGGGAGCCGATCGAACTGTCCACGGCGGACGAACTCACCCTCGTGGGGGAGTTGGCGCTGCCGGAGAATGCTCAACCCGTCGCGACACTGGTGACGCTGCATCCGCTTCCCACCGCCGGCGGCTTCATGGATTCGCACATCCTGCGCAAGGCGTCTGCGCGCCTTCCCGCCCTCGCGGACCTCGCCGTGCTCCGCTTCAACACCAGAGGGACCACGTCACCGCGGGGGACGAGTGAAGGCAGATTCGACGGGGGCGAAGCCGAGCAGTTCGACGTCGCAGCGGCGATGGACTTCGTCCGCGAGAGGTCGTTGCCCCGTCCATGGCTGCTGGGTTGGTCCTTCGGCACGGAGCTCGCTCTGAAATACGGACGAGAGCACGACGTAGAGGGGATCATCCTTCTCTCACCGCCCCTGCACAGGACGACCGCGGAGGAGATCGCGGCGTGGGCCGGCGATGAGCGCCGCGTGATCGCGCTCATTCCCGAGTTCGACGACTATCTTCGGCCGGAAGAAGCTCAGAAGCGCTTCGCGTCGATCCCTGACATCACGCTGATTCCTGTCGAAGGCGGAAAGCACCTCTGGGTCGGCGAGACTCAGACGCGCCGTGTGCTCACCGAGATCGTCGCCGTGGTGAATCCGGATGCGCTTCCGCTGCCGAACGAATGGCCCTGAGGCACTCGACTGGCTTCGTTCGCGTCAACGCTCGTTCATCCGAGGGATGAGCACCTGGCGGTAGATGATCAGGATGCTCGCCGCGACCGGAATCGCGATGAGGGCACCGAGCAGTCCGAGCAACGATCCGCCGGCGAGAGCAGCGACGACGACGACCGCACCTGGCACGGAGACCGCGCGGCTCATGATGCGCGGTGAGATCACGTACGCCTCGATCTGCATGTAGATCAGGTAGTAGATGCCTGCCGCGATCGCCGTGGCAGGAGAACCGAGACCGGGGATGAGGCATGCGAGCACGATGATCGTGGACCCCGTGAGCGTGCCCACCAGGGGGATCAGCGAGAAGAAGAAGGCGACGACGGCCAGGACGGCGGTGAACGGCGCGTCGATGATGCTGAGGAAGATCGCGCTGAGCACACCGTTGATCATGCCGAGTGTGACCTGGCCCATCACGTAGTAGCCGACCGAGTCGGTGATCTGCTCTGCGAGGTCGATGAAGCGAGGACGGCGGGATGCCGGAACCAGCTGATAGACCGACCGCTTGAGCGACGGGGTCGATGCCGTCAGGTAGATCGTCAGGATGAGTACGATGAATGCCCCGAACAGGCCCGTCACGAGATTGAGGCTCACCGCGATGACGCCGCCGGTGATGTCGCCCATGTTGGCCAGCAGCCAATCCTGCGCCTCGGTGAGGATGCGGTCGATGTCCAGCGCGGGGAAGACCGCCCCCAGCCACTCCCGCAGATCCCCCCAGATATCATTGCTGGATTGCACGAGTGCGGTGATCTGCTCGACGAGCTGACTGACCTGGTCGATGATGATCGGCAGAACGATGAGGACGATGCCGGCGAAGATGCCGAGCACCCCGAGGATCGTGACGATCACCGCGAGCCAGCGAGGGAGCCTGCGGCGCTCGAGGAACGAGATGACAGGATCGAGACCGAGGCTGATGAACAGCGCGGTTCCGACATACAACAGCACGGTGGACAGTGATTGCACACTGCCGATGAGCAGGATGCCGAGCCCCACACCGAGCGTCGCCACCAGGGCGGTGCGGAACGGATTGTGAACCTTCATGCGCTCTCCTCGACAAGACTGCTCTCAGGCTAGTCGGCAAGTGGTGACGCGAATTCGCGACGTGCCGATCGGGGAGTTGACTGGCCCCTCGTAGTCAACACTCAGCCACTTTCGATAGTCTGAAACGTCGAGCGGGGATCTGGGCGAGCGCCCGGATCACGTAAGGAGTCTTTTCGTGCGTTTCGTGTGGGCCGTCGTGGCCTTCGTCCTGGCCACGCTTCTCATCGGAGCGGGCATCGCTCAGCGAACCATCTTCATGGGGCCGTCGGCGCAGCAAGTCGAGCTGAGCGTGGAAGAGCCTGCACCGTACACGCTTGTCGATGGGGCTGTGCTCCGTGAGAACCCAGGGCAGCAGACGCTGTTGATCCGCGGCGACGGAGACATCTTCGCCGCTTACGGACGTACGGCCGACCTCGAGGCGTGGCTCTCCGATGCGACGTACAACTCCGTGGCGCTCGATTCCGACGGTGCGAGTGTGAGCACGCTCGTCGAGCCGGAGGACACGGCCGACGAGACCGAAGAGGGCACGGATGGCGACGCCGAGCAGCCGGCCGGGCGAAACCCGGCAGGCTCTGATCTCTGGCTCGACTCGTTCAGCGAAGCCGATCAGCTCATCACCGACATGCAACTGCCGGCGGGTATGAGCGTCTTGATTGCGAAGGACGGCACGCAGAACGCTCCAGAGGATGTCGTCGTGTCGTGGCCGCTGGATCGTTCCACGCCTTTCGTCGGACCGCTCATCACAGCCGGCGGTGCCGTGCTGCTGTTCGGTCTCGTCATGTACGTGCTCGCGATCCGCCACCAGCGCAGGGGGCGAGGGCCGCGCCGAAAGGGCCCAGGACCGTTGCCGGCCACACAGCCCATCGATCTCTCCGTGGAGCCCGCGCCCGTGCGCGAGGAGCTCGAGTCCCCGGCCGACGCGAAGCCCGAGACCGACGAATCGCCGAAGGAGAAGAGCGCGCCGAAGACCGAACGCCGGGCGCACTCCCTGCGGCGTCGTCTGCTCGTTCTGCCTGCTTTCGGCGTCGCAGCCATGCTGTTCGCGGGGTGCTCCAGCGACTCCTGGCCGCAGTTCGGAGACGCATCGCCGACGCCATCACCCACGCAGACCGTGATCACGCCGGAGAACCAGAAGCCCCCCGCAGTCACTGAGGCTCAGGCCTCCCGCATCCTCAAGAACGTCGCAGGGACCCTTGAAGATGCGGACGCAGCGCTGGACATCGACCTCGCCGCCACACGACTCGACGGCGCCGCACTGGCTGCGAGGACCACCGACTACACGCTGCGTGAGACCCTGGCCGATCGTGCGCTGCCTGCCACGATCCCGACCGATGTGATCGAGGTGCTGCTGCCGCAGGCGACGGACGGTTGGCCACGAACCGTGCTGGTGCTCAGCAAGAGCAAGAGCGACGAGACCGTTCCTCCCGTCATCCTGACCATGACCCAGGCGGATCCGTGGTCGAACTACAAGGTCGCCAACATCGCTGAGATGCAGGCCTCGGCCGAAGTGCCGGAACTGGCCCCGGCGTGGCTGGGTACCAGTCTCATCACCGAGAACGCTTCTGCGTTCCTCGCACTCGCCCCAGACGAACTCGCGACGGCGTTCGCGGACGTCGTCGACTCCGGCGAGAAGAGCGAGTACCGTTCGCTCTTCGACCCCGTGAGCATCACTCTGGCGGATTCGATCACGGCCAGCCGGGCAGCGGTCACGCAGTCCCTCATCGACAACGGCGCCGCCGAGACCTCGCGTACCGCGTTCGACATCGTGCCGAGCACAGCCCCGCCGGTCGCGATGGCCACGCTCGACAGCGGAGCGATCGTGGCCGTCTCGATGGTCGACAGCGAGACCATCACTCCGACTTCGTCCGACGCCGTGATCAAGTTCGGGGAGAACCCCGATGCGAAGACGCTCACCGGAGTCGAGGAGGCTTCCAAGGGTGTCGTCACCACTTACGGACTGCAGTTGTTCTTCTCCGTTCCTGCTCAAGGCTCGACGGAGCAGATCCGCCTCCTCGCCGTGCACCAAGACCTCCTCAACGTGGAAGTGATCCAATGACCGACATCTCTCCAGCGGCCCTTCGAGGTGCCGTCGATCTCTCCAGCCTTCGCAACCGTCCGGCCGCCGCCGCTGAGGCGGCCCCAGCGGCGTCAAGCGCCGAGGGCGCGGCTCCTGGCGGGTTCATCGTGGATGTGACGGATGCCACGTTCGGTCAGATCATGGAGCTCTCTCGCACCGTGCCGATCGTCGTGGATCTGTGGGCGGAATGGTGCGGACCCTGCAAGCAGCTCAGCCCGATACTCGAGAAGGTCGTCACGGAGCTCGGAGGTCGTGTCGTCCTCGCGAAGGTCGACGTCGATGCGAACCCGCAGCTCGCGCAGAGCTTCCGTGCACAGTCCATCCCGATGGTCGTCGCACTGATCGCCGGGCAGCCGGTTCCGATGTTCACCGGGGCTGTCCCGGAAGAGCAGGTTCGCCAGGTGTTCGACCAACTGCTCCAGGTGGCCGCTCAGAACGGCGTCACAGGCTCCGTGGCAGGCGGCGCTGCTGATTCCGAGGCGGCGGATGCCGATGCGTCCGATGAGCCGCAGGAGGCGCCACTGCCGCCTCTGCATGCTGAAGCCTTCGCAGCGATCGAAGCCGGCGACTTCACGGCTGCGATCACCGCCTACGAGAAGGCGCTCGCTGAGAACCCGCGTGACGAGGATGCGCGCGCAGGGCTCGGGCAGGTGCGACTTCTCGACCGCGTGCAGGGCCTCGACCTGCAGGAGGCACGAGCGGCCGCCGCCGATGCTCCACTCGACGTGAACGCGCAGTTCGCCGTCGCCGACCTCGACATCTCCGGTGGACATGTCGATGATGCGTTCGGACGCCTCCTGGACCTCTTCGCTGCATTGCCCACCGATGAGCGCGCCCCGGTGCGCGAGCGTCTCGTCGAACTGTTCGGGCTCATCGGCACGGCCGACCCTCGGGTGATCGCAGCGCGAAACCGGCTGTCCTCGCTGCTGTTCTGATCCTCAGCCCCGGAGTCGAAGCCAGATCGTCGACAGCGCCGGCAGGGTGATCTTCGTCTTCGGTGTGCCGTGCTCGCCCTCGACATGCGCGGCGACACGTCCGTAGTTGCCGACGCCGGAGCCGCCGAACTCCACCGCATCCGTGTTGAGGATCTCGTCCCACACTCCCGCGACGGGCAGGTCCATGGGAAGTCCGGCACGCTCCACACCGGCGAAGTTGCTGATCACGATGACGCGGCCTCCGTGCTGATCGCGTCGTTCGAAGGCGATCACGTTCGGGTCCCATGACGGCGCGCCGAGGCGACGGAATCGGTTGCTGTCGCCGTCTCGCTCCCACAGTGGCGCGCTCGCGCGATAGACGCCGTTCATCTCGCCGACGAAATGCTGCAGCTGTGCGTGCGAAGGCTGCTCGAGCAGCCACCAGTCCAGCGCTCTCGACTCGGACCACTCAGCGAGTTGGCCGAACTCCTGGCCCATGAACAGCAGATTCTTTCCCGGGTGCCCCCACATGTACGCGAGGTACGCGCGGACGTTCGCGAGCTTGTGGGCGTGGTCTCCTGGCATCTTGGACAGCAGGCTGCCTTTGCCGTGCACGACCTCGTCATGGCTGATCGGGAGCAGGTAGTTCTCACCGAACGCGTAGACGAACGAGAAGGTCATCTCACCCTCATGGTGTGCGCGGTACATCGGGTCGCGTGCGATGTACTGCAGCGAGTCGTTCATCCAGCCCATGTTCCACTTGAAACCGAACCCGAGGCCGGCGTGGTCGGTGGGCCCTGTCACGCCGGGGAAGCTGGTCGATTCCTCAGCGATCATCACGATGCCAGGATGCGCGCGGTATGCCGTCGCGTTGACCTCCTGCAGGAATCGGATCGCTTCGAGGTTCTCGCGGCCGCCGTGGACGTTGGGCTCCCATTCACCGTCGCGCCGCGAATAGTCGAGATAGAGCATCGAGGCGACGGCATCGACGCGGAGGCCGTCGATGTGGAACTGGTCGAACCAGTAGAGGGCGTTCGCGACGAGGAAACCGCGCACCTCCGGCCGGCCGTAGTCGAAGATCAGGGTGCCCCAATCCTGGTGCTCACCGCGCCGGGGATCAGGATGCTCGTACAGCGGCTGTCCGTCGAACCGCGCCAGTGCGAACTCGTCTTTGGGGAAGTGGCCCGGCACCCAGTCCAGGATCACGCCGATCCCGGCCTGGTGCAGGCGGTCGATGAGGTAGCGCAGATCGTCCGGCGTCCCGAATCGTGCGGTCGGTGCGTAGTATCCGCTGACCTGATAGCCCCAGGAACCGCCGAACGGATGCTCGGCGAGCGGCATGAACTCCACGTGCGTGAAGCCGGTGTCGAGGATGTGGGAGATGAGTGGATCTGCGACCTCTCGATACCCCAGTCCTTCGCGCCAGGAGCCCAGGTGCACCTCGTAGATCGACATGGGCTGGGCGACGGCGTGTGTCGCCGCTCGTCTCGTCATCCACGCGCCGTCGTTCCACGAATACGCCGAGAAGGGGACGGCCGACGCCGTCTCCGGTGGGACCTGCGTGCGCTGCGCCATCGGGTCCGACTTGAGGATCCAGCGGCCGTCGCGCGTGAGGATCTGGTACTTGTAGAGCGATCCGGGGGTGAGATCGGGGATGAACAGTTCCCAGATGCCGCTCACACCCATCGAGCGCATGCTGTGACCCTCGCCGCTCCAATCGTTGTGCTCACCGACCACGCGCACGGCCTGCGCATTGGGCGCCCACACCGCGAACGACACGCCGATCTCGCCGTCGAAGAGGTGCACGTTCGCGCCCAGCACCTCCCAGAGCCGCTCGTGACGTCCTTCGGCGATCAGGTGGAGGTCAAGGTCGCCGATGCTCGGAAGATGACGGTAGGGATCACCGGAAAGATGCTCTTCCTCGTCGGCGTATGCGGTCGCGATCCGGTAGGCGACCGGGGATCCGTCGTGTTGACCCTCCCATATGCCGTGTGCGACATGTGTCAGCGGCAATCGGCTTCCGTCCGTGAACACCACCGTCACGCTCTCGGCCAGTGGCCGTCGCACGCGGATGACGGTGTGCGTGCGACCGGTGGCATCCGTCGTCGGATGCGCCCCGAGCACGTCATGCGGAGCATGATGAGCTCCGGCTGCGACGGCTTCCCAGTCGGGCGATGTGATGACATCCTGGATCTCGCTCATGATCGTCCCTTCACCTTGAGGATGTGCACCGGCTCGGTGAACGCGTCGAGCCTGACGAAGTTGTGGTCCGACCAGGTCCATACCGCGCCGGTGACGAGATCCTCAACTTCGTACTGGTCGCCGGGCTCGACGCCCCACACGCGGGTGTCGAGGTGCACCGTGGTCTCGCGCACGGAATGCGGGTCGACGTTGGCGACGACGATGATCGTGTCGGCTGATCCAGTGCCGGTGAAGGCGGCGTCGAGGTGCTTGGAGTAGACGAGGATGCCGTCGTCATCGCTCCAGTGCACTGCGAGGTTGCGCAGCTGCCGCAATGCCGGATGCGCTTCGCGGATCTCATTCAGCTTCCGCAGGAACGGTGCGAGCGAATCGCCGGCGGCTTCCGCCGCGTCGAAGTCGCGCAGCTTGTACTCGTACTTCTCGTTGTCGATGTTCTCTTCCGAGCCGGGTCGCGCGACGTTCTCGTACAGCTCGAAACCGGCGTAGACACCGTAGGTCGGTGCCGCTGTCGCCGCGATCGAAGCCCGGATGCGGTAGGCCGCGCGACCGCCGAACTGCAGATACTCGGTGAGGATGTCCGGGGTGTTGACGAAGAGGTTCGGTCGAAGGTAGTCGGCGGTCTCGTTCGCGAGTGCCGTGAGGAACTCCTCCAACTCGCGCTTCGTGTTGCGCCACGTGAAATACGTGTAGCTCTGCTGGAATCCGACCGCAGCGAGGCTCCGCAGCGGGGCGGGGCGGGTGAATGCCTCTGCGAGGAAGACGACGTCGGGATGCGACGCTGTCACTCTGGCGATCAGCCACTCCCAGAACCAGAGCGGTTTGGTGTGCGGGTTGTCCACGCGGAAGATCGACACGCCCTGCGACACCCAGTGCTCGATGATGCGAAAGACCTCGGCGCACAGACCCTCGGGGTCGCCGTCGAAGTTCAGCGGGTAGATGTCCTGATACTTCTTCGGCGGGTTCTCTGCGTAGGCGATCGTGCCGTCGGGAAGGGTCGTGAACCACTCAGGGTGCGCTGTGACCCAC
Source organism: Microbacterium sp. TWP3-1-2b2 (assembly GCF_049896145.1). Taxonomy (NCBI): domain Bacteria; kingdom Bacillati; phylum Actinomycetota; class Actinomycetes; order Micrococcales; family Microbacteriaceae; genus Microbacterium; species Microbacterium sp. TWP3-1-2b2. The sequence continues at coordinate 696,266 of NZ_JAFCTS010000001.1, forward strand.
GGGTGATCGGGCGATGCCTGTAGAGCGAGATCGAGTGCGACCTCCATGCCGGACTTGCGCGCCGCTCGCACGAAGTTCCGGAAGTCCGCCAGGGTGCCGAGATCGGGATGCACGGCGTCGTGACCGCCGTCATTCCCGCCGATCGCCCACGGCGAGCCAGGATCGGACGGCCCCGCATGCAGCGTGTTGTTCGGACCCTTGCGGTGCGTCCTGCCGATCGGATGGATCGGCGGCAGATACAGCACATCGAAGCCCATCGCCGCAACGGCGGGGAGGCGTTTCGCCGCGGTGCGGAATGTGCCGCTCGTGATGGTGCCGTCCGCTCTGCGCCTGGCGCCCTCGGAACGGGGGAAGAATTCGTACCACGCGCCGACACCCGCGGCGGTTCGCTCGACGATCAGCGTCTGCTCGGCCGATGCCGAGGCGAGCGATGCGAGAGGCCGAGCCTCGAAGAGCCGGGCGAAGTCCGAGTCAGTGGCGATCGCGAGTGCGGCGGCGGCGTCCGATCCGGCGAGGGTCGCGGCGACCGCTTTGAGACGCGTGCGTTCGCTTGCCGGGCGGATCTCCTCGGCGGCTGCGCGCGCGAACAGCTGCTGACCGAGCGCAGTCATCACGTCGACGTCGACGCCCGCGGCGATCTTCACGGAGGCGGCGTGGGCCCAGGTCGCGTAATCATCCCCGAACGCCTCGAAGCGGTACAGCCAGACGCCCTGCGCATCCAGCGCGATCTCGGTCTGCCAGGAATCGGTGCCGTCCTCTCGCGCTGTCAGTCGATGCAGACTCTCTTCGCCGCTCGGCGCGGTCAAGCGCACGTGAACGCCGATGCGGTCGTGCCCTTCTCGGAATGCGACGATCCCGAACGGAACGATCTCGCCGACGAACGCCTTGGCCGAGAATCCGCCTGGCGCGACCGGTCGCGGTTCAGCGAGCGGGATGCGCCCGGTCAGAGTGGCTCCGCGACGGTGAGACGCGCCGACACGGGCTGGCTCTCGCTCATCGGCGGCACGGGGCCGCAGGGGGATCTGTGCGGGGCTTCGAAGCTCCGCGGGACGATTGCCAGAACGTGCAGCCACACCCTGAATGTACCGCGCCTCGTCGGGAGTGAACACCCGTAGCTGTGCCGTGTTCGAGCAGTGCTACTCGACGCGGAACAGTCGCATGGATGTCCCAGGCGTCGCCAGGAGATCGCCGGGGGAGAAAGTCTCGGACGCGACGTCCGGATTCTCGTCCGCGCTCGACCACAACGACACGAATCGGCTCGCGTCCTCGATCGCGGGCAGTGTGATGTCGATCGGGGTCTCTGTGCCGTGCACGATCAGGAGGATGCGGTTCGCCGGCTCGTCGACGGGCGTGGAAGCCGCCACGTACTGCAGCGTGCGGTTGCTCGGATCCGTCCACTGCTCCTGTTCCATCGTCTCGCCGTTCTGGTCGTACCAGTCCATCACCGAGGCATGGGGTGTGTGCTCACCGAGGCGCGCGTACTGACTCGGCCGCAACGCAGGATTCTCGCGGCGCAGCCTGGTCAGCGCCGCGACGTGCGCGCGCAGGTCGTTCTGCCAGTCCTCGTGCTCCCAGCCGAGCCAGGTGAGATCGGAGTCGTGAGCATACGCGTTGTTGTTTCCGCGCTGCGTGCGTCCTGACTCATCACCGGCGGTGAGCATCGGTATGCCGGCCGACAGCAGCAGTGTTCCGAGCAGGTTCCGCATGGCCTTGCGCCGCGTGGCCTCGATCGACGGATCAGTGCTCGGCCCCTCGACGCCATGATTGAACGCGCGGTTCATGTCGGCGCCGTCGCGGTTGTCCTCGCCGTTCGCTTCATTGTGCTTGACGTCGTAGGAGACGAGGTCGCGCAGCGTGAAGCCGTCATGCGCTGTGATGAAGTTCACGCTGGCGAGCGGGCCCCGAGCTTCGCTGAACGTGTTCGAGGATCCGGCCAGACGGGTTGCGAACCCGCCGATGCCGACCGGGGCGGAGGCGCGGCGCGCATAGTCGATGTCGCTGAGCCAGAAGTTGCGGACGCGGTCGCGATAGCGATCGTTCCACTCGTGCCAGCCGTCAGGGAAGTTCCCGGTCTGCCAGCCGCCGAGGCCGACGTCCCATGGCTCGGCGATGAGCTTCACGCCCTGCAAGGCAGGATCATCGCGGATCGCGAGAAGGAGAGGGTGCTCGGGTGTGTACTCATGCGCGGCGTCGCGGCCGAGAGCTGCAGCGAGATCGAACCGGAAGCCGTCGATCTGCATCTCCTGCGCCCAGTACCGGAGCGAGTCCAGGACCAGTCGTGCCCCGGCATCCATCGCCGTGTTCAGCGTGTTGCCCACCCCGGTCGTGTCGATGTAGGCGCCGTCCGGTTGCTGGCGGTAGTAGTTCGCGTTGTCGATCCCGCGCAGGCTCGACCGCGGGCCCCCGATGCCCTCTTCCGAGGTGTGGTTGTAGACGACGTCGAGGATGACTTCGAGGCCGGCCTCGTGCAGCAGCTTCACCATCCCCTTGAATTCCGCCAGCACGGCCTCCGGCCCTTCTTTGCGTGCGTCGTCTGTGGCGTAGGCCGCGTGGGGTGTGAAGAAGTTGAGGGTGTTGTAACCCCAGTAGTTCGTGAGCCCGCGCTCGAGCAGTCGTGGCTCGGGGACGAACGCGTGGACGGGAAGAAGCTCGACGGCCGTCACACCGAGCGAGTGGAAGTAGTCGATCATCGTCGGATGTGCGAGCCCCGCGTAGGTGCCGTGCAGTGCCGGCGGCACATCGGGGTGACGCTTGGTCATCCCCTTGAGGTGCGCCTCGTAGATCACCGTGCGATCGAGGGGGATCCTGGGCTTGCTCGACTCTCCCCAGTCGAAGCCGTCGACGATGACGACGGAGCGCCATTCCTCGTAGCCGTCACCTTGAGCGAGACCTCTCGCGTACGGGTCGAGAAGCAGCGTCTCCGGATTGAAGGTGTTGCCGGGGCCGTGCGGCCCGCCCACGCGGATGGCGTAGCGGGTCCCGGGCTGCAGCAGATCCGTGGTGACCTCCCAGACATCGTCCGCTCCACGCGCCAGATCCACTTCATCCGTGACCCAGTCGAGGTCGGTCTCGTCGAAGGTGACGAGCTCGATCGAAGTGGCATTCTGCGACCAGACGCGCAGCGTCGCGCCGTTCTCGTGCAGACGGACACCGAGATTGTCGAGGGCGGCGCCGCCGGGCGCGGTGAAGTCAGGGGACTCGGGCATGAGTACACATTAGGCGGGATGTATTGCAGTCTCATGACAACGCGGACTCAGTTCCACGTGCCGTGTCGCGAGAAATGGGGGAGAGTTAAGGGATGCGGTTCTATCTCGACCATGCGGCGACCACGCCACTGCGCCCGGAGGCGCGCGACGCGTGGCTCGCGGCCACCGACGTGATCGGCAACGCCTCGTCGACGCACGGCGCCGGCCAGGATGCTCGCCGGCTGCTCGAGGAATCGCGCGAGCGGATCGCAGCGGTGCTGGGGAGCGAGCCGATCGAGATCGTGCTGACGTCAGGAGGCACCGAGTCCATCAACACTGCGCTGCGCGGCCTCTGGGATGCTCGCGCGGCGGATGCTGACGCCATCGTTCTGCCGGACGGCGAGCACCACGCGAGCATGGACACGGTCGCGGCACTTGCAGCCGAAGGCGCCGGGGTGCGCCGGGTGCCGCTGACAGAGACCGGGCGCATAGAGACGGAAGCGTTCGCTGATGCCCTCGGAGGCGCGGCGCTGGCGACAGCGCTCGTCGCGAACAACGAGGTGGGGACGATCAACGACGCGGCTGCTCTCGCCGCCGCTGCGGCATCGGCTCGGATCCCACTGCACCTGGACGCGGTGAGCGCGCTCGGGCATGTTCCTCTGTCGTTTCGTGAGCTGCGGGCGGATGCCGCGCCAGGAGTGGGCCTCGTGGCGATGAGCGTGGCAGGGCACAAGATCGGCGCCCCGGTGGGCGTCGGCGCCCTCGTCGTCGGACGCACCGCCAGGTTGAATGGTCTGATCCACGGCGGTGCGCAGCAGCGGGGGCTTCGCGCTGGTACGCAGGACGTGGCTGGGGCTGCGGCCTTCGCGGTCGCGCTGGAGCTCGCTGAGGCCGAGCGCGAAGCGGAGGGCGAGCGGCTCTCGGCGTTGCGCGATCGCCTGATCGCCGGCATCCGATCAGCCGTGCCGTCTGCGATGCTGCTGGGGGACCCGGTCGACCGACTGCCGAACAACGTGCACGTGCTGTTCCCCGGCGCCGTGGGGGAGAGTCTGCTGTTCCTTCTCGATGTCGCCGGCGTGGCGGCATCCACGGGATCTGCCTGTCAAGCCGGCGTCGCAGAGCCGTCGCACGTCGTGATGGCCATGGGGCGCGGGGAACCGGACGCCCGCAGCGTGCTGCGCTTCACGCTCGGCCGCACATCTGTCGATGCCGATGTCGACGCGGTGCTAGGTACGATCGCCGATGCGTACGCACGGGCATCCGGAAAGCCGGGCGCTCACTGAGTTCCTCGGCGCTCAGGAACCGAACTGGCGGATGATCGTAGACTGGACGTATGCGAATTCTTGCGGCCATGAGCGGTGGCGTCGACTCAGCCGTTGCGGCTGCACGTGCCGTGGAGGCAGGACACGACGTCACCGGCGTGCACCTCGCCCTCTCCAGGGCGGGTGGCACGCTTCGCACCGGCAGCCGGGGCTGCTGCACCATCGAAGACGCGATGGATGCCCGTCGGGCCTCCGACAAGCTCGGGATCCCGTTCTACGTCTGGGACTTCTCCGAGCGCTTCCGCGATGACGTCATCGACGACTTCATCTCGGAGTACCAGGCAGGTCGCACGCCGAACCCGTGCATGCGGTGCAACGAGAAGATCAAGTTCGCGGCCCTGCTGGAGAGAGCGATCGAGCTGGGCTTCGACGCGGTGTGCACAGGGCACTATGCGACGCTCGTCGATGGCGAGGGCGGGCTCGAACTGCACCGGGCATCCGATAACGCGAAGGACCAGTCCTACGTGCTGGGCGTTCTCACCGCCGAGCAGCTCGCGCACACGTACTTCCCCCTCGGCCTGACGCCGTCGAAGGCCCTCGTTCGTGCTGAGGCGGCCGAGCGCGGGCTCAGCGTCGCGCAGAAGCCCGACAGCCACGACATCTGCTTCATCCCCGATGGAGACACGCGGGGATGGTTGGCGGAGAAGGTCGGCGCGCAGCAGGGCGAGATCCTGGATCGATCCGGTGCAGTGGTGGGCTCGCACGAAGGTGCGCACGCGTTCACTGTCGGGCAGCGTCGCGGCCTGAAGCTGGGTGTGCCGGCGGACGACGGCAAGCCGCGGTTCGTGCTCGAGGTCCGACCGGTGTCGAACACGGTCGTGGTCGGCCCGAAGGAAGCGCTGGCGATCGGCGAGATCTCGGGGGAGCGCTACTCCTGGGCCGGCGCTGCACCGACCTCGTCCGAGTTCGACTGCCACGTGCAGATCCGCGCGCACTCAGAGCCGGTGCCCGCGCGCGCGACTGTGTCCGGCGCCGGAGTGGACGTCGTGCCGGAAGTGCCCCTCGACGGCGTCGCGCCGGGGCAGACCGCGGTTCTGTACGTCGGCACGAGGGTGCTCGGCCAGTTCACGATCGACAAGACGGTGTCGGCGGTTCCGGTCCACGCGTGACACGAGCCTCACTGATGTCGGCTCCCGCTCGTAGACTGGGTGGGTGCCGGAGAACATCTCGCTGGAAGACGCCCGCGTCGAAGCCGAAGAGCTGACCACTCGCATTCTCGAGGCGAAGGACGCGTACTACGGACGCGACACCTCCGTCGTCGACGACGCGACCTACGACGGCTGGATGCACCGGCTCGAAGAGCTCGAGCGGCTGCATCCTGAGCTGCAGGGGCAGGATTCCCCGACGCAGATGGTCGGCGCGGCGGAGATCACCGGACTCGCCACGATCGAACATGCCGAGCGGATGCTGAGTCTCGACAACGTCTTCTCGATAGACGAGCTGCGCGAGTGGGCGGCCAAGACGCAGGCGTCCGCCGGACGTGAAGTGGCCTGGCTCACCGAGTTGAAGATCGACGGACTGGCGATCAATCTGCGCTACGAGAACGGTCTCCTGACCTCCGCGGCGACGCGCGGTGACGGACGCGTGGGCGAGATCGTGACCGAGAACGCGTTGCGCCTGGCTGACATCCCCGAACGGCTGAGCGGTGAAGGCCATCCGGCGATCGTCGAGGTGCGGGGTGAGGTCTTCATTCCGGTGGCGGCCTTCGAGCGACTGAACGCCGCGCAGGCGGCGTTCAGGGAGCGCGCGTACGGCGATGCTCTGGCACGCTGGGAGGGCCGCGGGGGAGCGAAGAAGCCGTTCGATGAGGAGAGGGCACGTGCCGCTGCCGCCAGGCGCTTCCCTTCGTTCGCCAATCCTCGCAATGCGGCCAGCGGCGGGCTGCGTCAACAGATCGATAAGAAGGACGGCCTGGAGCTCGAAGCGGGGCTCCTGCGGGTGAACTCCCTTTCGCTGTACGTGCACGGCATCGGTGCGTGGCCGAATCCGCCCGTCGCCGCGCAGAGCGAGATCTACGATCTGCTCGCGTCCTGGGGGCTGCCCATGAGCCCGCATTCCCGGGTGTGCCATGGCATCGACGAAGTCGTCTCCTTCGTGGAGCACTTCGGTGAGCACCGGCACGACATCGAGCACGAGCTCGACGGCATCGTGGTCAAGGTCGATGAGCTGGCGCTGCATGACGAGTTGGGCATGACCAGTCGCGCTCCGCGCTGGGCGATCGCCTACAAGTACCCGCCGGAGGAAGTGCAGACGAAGCTCCTCGACATCGTCGTGTCCGTGGGGCGTACCGGTCGCGCGACGCCGTTCGCCGTGATGGCACCCGCGCACGTCGCGGGCTCTGTCGTGCGGCAGGCGACACTGCACAACAAAGACGTCGTGAAGGCCAAGGGCGTGCTGATCGGCGACACCGTGGTGCTGCGCAAGGCCGGTGATGTGATTCCCGAGGTGCTCGGGCCCGTGGTCGAAAAGCGCGACGGCACAGAGCGCGAGTTCGTGATGCCGATCGAATGCCCTGAGTGCGGCACGCCGCTGCGCCCCATGAAGGAGGGCGACATCGATCTGCGGTGCCCGAACGCGCGCTCGTGCCCCGCGCAGGTGCGAGGGCGCGTCGAGCACATCGGCTCGCGTGGTGCGCTCGATATCGAAGCGCTGGGTGAGGTGACGGCGGCTGCGCTGACACAGGCGGAGTCTCCGGCTGTCGCACCGCTGGACACCGAGGCGGGACTGTTCTCGCTCGTGCTGGAAGATCTGGTGCCGATCTCCGTCGTCGTCCGAGATGCCGAGACGGGGCTGCCGAAGCAGGACGACGACGGGCTCGTGAAGACTCGGTCGCCGTTCCGCCGAAACCCCACCGCCGCCGAGAAGAAGTCCGGCATCGAGGGACCGCAGCCGTCATCTCAGGCGCAGACGCTGCTGGCCGAGCTGGAGAAGGCGAAGACCAAGGAGCTCTGGCGCCTGCTGGTGTCGCTGAACGTCCGGCATGTCGGCCCCGTCGCGGCCCGCGCGCTTGCGCAGTGGTTCGGTTCTCTCGACGCGATCCGCTCCGCCTCGCGTGAGGAACTCGCAGCGGTCGAAGGGGTCGGCGGGATCATCGCCGATTCGATGTCGGATTGGTTCACGGTCGACTGGCACGTCGACATCGTCGAACAATGGGCAGCGGCCGGTGTGCAGTGGGCGACGCCGGGACACCCGGGTCCGGGTGCCGCGGTGGTGGAAGGCGGCGTGCTCGACGGCCTCACGGTCGTCGCAACAGGGTCGCTGGACGGCTACACACGCGACGGAGCGCAGGAGGCGATCATCAGGGCCGGCGGCAAGGCGGCATCGAGCGTCTCGAAGAAGACCGACTTCGTGGCGGCCGGTCCTGGCGCGGGATCGAAGCTCGGAAAGGCAGAAGAGCTCGGCATCCGCGTGCTGGATGCTGCGCAGTTCCACATCCTCGTCACCGAGGGACCCGACGCGCTTTCATGAAACGCTACGGGCCGCTGCTTGCACTGCCTGAATCCCTCGCCATCGGCGACCCTGGCAGGCATCACCTACGACTCACGCCGGACGCCGTGATCGTTCGTGATGGCGTCGAGAATCGCGGCATCCACATGTGGGACACCCTCGAGGGCATCGCCCTTGAAGTGCCGACGACCCGGTTCCGGCTGCCTGGTCTGCTGGGCACGATCGTCCTCGGTGCGCTCACAGCGATGTTGATGTCAGACCTGGGCGTCGATCCAGACGACGGCTCGGTCGAGATCACGGCTGAAGGAGGATCCAGCCGGTCCCCACTGAGTCGGCATCATGTCGGCGGCTACTGGGCGCCGACAGTGACCGGAGCGCACAGAATGCTGGAGTACCTCATCGCGAGCCCCGAGCACCGTGCGCTCCTCGCGCACCCCGAGTCTCTGATCGACGTGGCGGCGAAGCTCGCGCGAGAAGCGAGGGACGCCGCCGCTTGACCTCCACCTCTCAGTCGCGCTGAGCTGCTGAGCCGAAACGGGCTCCGCCGCATCAGAAAGAGCGCCGAGCAACACATCTCGATGGGCAGCACCTGTTTCAGACCGTGGCGCGGATCTCGAATCCGCGCGGCGCTCCGCTGGACACGTCGGTGACCAGGACCTCGTCGACCTGCGCGCCAGGCGGTCCTTGGGTCATGGAATCGAGCACAACCTGGACGTCGGCATCCGACCCGTGCAATTCGGCTTCCACGGCCCCGTCCCGACGGTTGCGCACCCAACCCGTGACGCCGCGCGCCGACGCTGCCTCGCGCGTGTACCACCGGTACCCGACGCCCTGCACGCGCCCGCGCGTGATCACCAGCACCGACCTCATGCCTCAAGGATGCCAGCGTGAAACAGGACCTGCCGCACGAAACGGGCCGTGGAACGACCTGTCTCGGACGGCAAGCCCTGTTTCGATTCGCTCAGTCCTTGTGGCGGGGCTTGCGGTACGGCTTGTCGTCGCGTGCCGGACGATCGCCGTACGAAGGACGCTCGCGGCGCTCGTAGCCGCCGCGCGCTGCGCCATCGTTGCCGCGTCGCCCTGGGGCGCCACGGTCGGCCTTGATCTCGATCAGACGACCGGAGATGCGGGTGTCCTTGAGCTTTTCGAGCACCGCAGAGCTCAGGTTCGCGGGCAGCTCGACGATCGAGAAGTCCGGGTTGATCTTGATGCCACCGAAGTCATCGCGACCGAGACCACCCTCGTTGGCCAGCGCGCCGACGATCTGGCGCGGCTCGACGCGGTGACGGCGGCCGACCTCGATGCGGTAGGGCGCGAAGTCGCTCCGACTGCGACGCTCAGTGCGCGGGCCGGTTCCTCGCTCCGGGCGGTCTCCGGAGTCACGACGCGGACGGTTGTCGGCCTCGACCGACCTGGCCAACGGATCGTTCGCCGGGTCGAGCAGCAGCGGCGTCTTGCCCTGTGCGACGACGGCGAGCGCCGCCGCGACGTCACCTTCAGGGACATCGTGATTGCGCACGTAGTGGGCGACGATGTCGCGGAACGCCTCGATGCGGCTGGTCTCCGCGAGGGCAGCGGTGATGCCGTCGTCGAAGCGGGCCAGACGCGTGGTGTTGACATCGTCGGTGCTCGGCAGCGTCATCTGCGTCGGAGCCTGGCGTGTCGCCTTCTCGATGCTCTTGAGCAGGTAGCGCTCGCGCGGAGTGATGAAGCTGATCGCGTCTCCGGTGCGCCCGGCACGGCCGGTGCGGCCGATGCGGTGCGTGTACGACTCGGTGTCGGTCGGGATGTCGTAGTTGATGACGTGGCTGATGCGCTCCACGTCCAGACCACGCGCGGCGACATCCGTGGCGACGAGGATGTCGAGCTTGCCGTCCTTGAGCTGGTTCACGCTGCGTTCGCGCTGCACCTGTGCGACGTCGCCGTTGATGGCGGCGGCGGAGTAGCCGCGGGCACGCAGCTTCTCGGCGAGCGTCTCGGTCTCGTTCTTCGTGCGGACGAAGACGATCATGCCGTCGAAGTTCTCGACCTCGAGGATGCGGGTGAGGGCGTCGACCTTCTGCTGATACGAGACGACGAGGTAGCGCTGGGTGATGTTCGTGCTCGAGGCGGTCTTCGACTTGACCGTGATCTCCTCCGCGTCGTGCAGGTACTTCTGCGCGAGGCGTCGGATCTGTGGCGGCATCGTCGCGGAGAACAGGGCGACCTGCTTCTCGGCAGGCGTCTGGGCGAGGATCTGCTCGACGTCCTCGGCGAAGCCCATCTTGAGCATCTCGTCTGCTTCGTCGAGTACGAGGTACTTCAACGCGGAGAGGTCGAGGGTGCCCTTGGCGAGGTGGTCCATGATGCGACCGGGTGTGCCGACGATGACGTGCACGCCGCGGCGCAGCGCGGAGAGCTGAACGCCGTAGCCCTGTCCGCCGTAGACGGGCAGCACGTGCACGCCCTTCATCTTCGCGGCGTACGATTCGAACGCCTCGCAGACCTGGAGCGCGAGCTCACGGGTCGGCGCCAGCACGAGGGCCTGCGGCGTCTTCTGCGAGACGTCGAGGCGCTCGAGCACCGGCAGCGCGAACGCGGCAGTCTTGCCTGTTCCGGTCTGCGCCATGCCGACCACGTCACGGCCGCCGAGCAGGGTAGGGATGGTGGCCGCCTGGATGGGCGATGGGGTCTCATATCCGAGGCCGCGGATAGCAGCGAGGACTGGTCCGGTGATGCCGAGTTCCTCGAATCCGGGGGTCGCTGGGGATTCGTCGGTGGGCTCGTTCAGTTCTGCATCTTCAGGGGTCACTACCTAAAGGTAGCGCGTCGAGCCGCTGCTCACCTGTGAAGACGCGGCGTCAGCTGCCGCTCGTCAACGATTCGAGCTTCTCCTTCACCTGACGACGAAGCACCTTGCCGATCAGAGACTTGGGCAATTCGTCGACGACGAAGATCCTGCGGGGCACTTTGTAGGGCGTCAGGATGCTGCGGGCGAACTGCCTGATGGCCTCCTCACCGAGCTCGGCGCCCGAATCCAGGATGATCGCGGCGACGACCTCTTCACCGGAGTGGTCGCTGTGCAGCCCGACCACGGCGGCGTCCGCCACGGACGGATGCTGGCGAAGCGCATTCTCGACCTCGGTCGGGGCGACGTTGAAGCCGCCGGTGACGATGAGCTCCTTGATGCGATCGACGATCCGCACGAATCCCGACTCGTCGATCGTGACGATGTCTCCGGTGCGGTACCAGCCGTCGACGAACGACTCCTCGGTGGCCTCCGGCTTGCCGTAGTACCCTGCGAACACCTGCGGACCGCGGACCACGAGCTCGCCGGGCGCACCGGGCTCGACGTCCTGAGTCGGATTCTCGGGATCGACGACGCGGCATTCGGTGCCTGGGAGCGGCAGCCCGACGCTGCCAGGCACGCGGTTCTGCGCCACCGGGTTCGCCATCAGGACGGGGGAGCACTCGCTGAGTCCATAGCCTTCGACGAGGTAGCCGCCGGTGGCCTCCTCGAACGGCATGACCAGCTCGTGCGGCAGCGCCATGGCACCGGAGATCGCGACCTCTGTGCCGGCGAGCGAGATGTCTCTGGCCTCTGCGGCCTTCAGCAGACGCTCGGCGATCGGCGGCACCAGGGGAAGGAATGTCGCCGGATGCTTCTTCACGACGTCGAGCACGAGGTCGGGATCGAACTTGGGGAACAGCACGAGGCGGGCGCCCATCGACATCGCGAACGTCAGGCAGAGCGTGAGCCCATAGGCATGGAACATCGGCAGCACGGCGTAGACGACGCAGCCCTGGCCTCGCTGGATCGACGGCACCCATGCCTTCGACTGCGCAGCGTTCGAGAGCAGGTTGCGGTGGGTCAGTGCTGCGCCCTTGGGAGTTCCGGTCGTGCCGGAGGTGTATTGGATGATCGCGAGATCGTCGGTCACCGGTCGCGGATGCGACGCCGGCAGCGCCGTCGTGCCGACGATCTGCTTCCATGAGATCGCGCCGCGCACCTTCTCGGTGAGGGCTGCACGAGACTCGCGCGCTTTCGCGATCGGCAGCGTCAGCGCGATTCGCGTGAGCAACGGCATCGCTGTGGTGACATCGACAGACACCAGTGACGTCACGGCGAGGTCTGCGGGGAACTCCTGCACGGTCTTCACGACCTTGCTCCACACGATCGCGTGCTTCGCGCCGTGATCTTCGAACTGCTTGCGCAGCTCGCGTGGTGTGTACAGCGGGTTGTGCTCGACGACCACGGCCCCGAGGCGCAGGACGGCGTAGAAGGCGATGATGTGCTGCGGACAGTTCGGCAGCACGATCGCGACCGGATCCCCGGCACGAACGCCCAGATAGCGCAGGCCCGCCGCCGCGCGATCGACGGCGCTCTGCATCTCGGCGTACGTGGTCTCCTGCCCGAAGAACTGCAGGGCGACAGCATCCGGATAGTCGCGCGCTGATGCTGCGACGATGTCGATCAGCGAGCCGTCGACGGGGGCGAGATCTTCCGGAACACCCTCCGCGTAACTGGCGACCCAGGGGCGAGGGGGATCGAACGTCGTCATGGCGACAGCCTATTGCGACATCCGGCCTGCCGGCGCGCGGGGGCGTTGATGGCGCGAACTACACTGGGGTGGTGTCTGAAATCACCCCTGAACTTGTGCGCCATCTCGGCGTCCTCGCGCGCATCCAGCTGAACGACGACGAGGTGACGCGGCTCACGGGCCAGCTCGACGCCATCGTCGACAACATCGCGAAGGTGTCGGAGGTGGCGACGCCCGACGTGGCAGCCACCAGCCACCCCATCCCGCTCGCGAACGTCTTCCGTCCCGATGTGGTCGGAGAGACATTGACGCACGAGCAGGTGCTGCAGAACGCACCGGATGCCGCCGACGGCCGCTTCCGCGTCACCGCGATCCTGGGAGAAGAGCAGTGAGCGACATCATCCGCTGGACCGCCGCAGAACTCGCGGACAAGCTCTCAGCCGGTGAGCTCTCCAGCCGCGAAGCCACGCAGGCGCACCTCGACCGCATCGCAGCCGTCGACCGTGACGTGCACGCCTTCCTGCACGTCAATGACGGTGCTCTCGCGGCGGCCGACGCGGTCGACGCGCAGCGTGCTGCGGGGGAGAAGCTCGGGCCGCTCGCGGGCGTACCACTCGCCATCAAGGATGTTCTGGTCACCACGGATCAGCCGACCACGAGCGGTTCCAAGATCCTCGAAGGCTACATGTCGCCGTACGACGCGACTGTCGTCGCACGTGCGCGCGCGGCCGGCCTCGTGCCACTCGGCAAGACCAACATGGACGAGTTCGCGATGGGCTCGTCCACCGAGCACTCCGCGTACGGCCCCACCCGCAACCCATGGGATCTCGATCGCATCCCCGGCGGATCCGGTGGGGGCTCGGCCGCTGCCGTCGCCGCCTTCGAGGCGCCGCTCGCCCTCGGCTCGGACACCGGCGGATCGATCCGTCAGCCGGCGCACGTCACCGGCACCGTCGGCATCAAGCCGACCTACGGCGGGGTGAGCCGTTACGGCGCCATCGCCCTGGCCTCGAGTCTCGACCAGGTCGGCCCTGTGACCCGCACGGTGCTCGACTCCGGTCTGCTGCATGACATCATCGGCGGTCACGATCCGAAGGACTCCACCTCGCTCACCGACGCGTGGCCGTCGTTCGCGGATGCCGCTCGTGAGGGCGCACGCGGAGATGTGCTCAAGGGCCTGAAGGTCGGCGTCATCAAGGAGCTCCCCGACTCGGGCTTCCAGCTCGGCGTCGCGGCGTCCTTCCGCGCATCGCTGGACCTGCTCGAAGCGAACGGTGCGGAGATCGTCGAGGTCTCCACCCCGCACTTCGAATACGGTGTGGCCGCCTACTACCTGATCCTTCCGGCTGAGGCATCCAGCAACCTGGCGAAGTTCGACTCGGTGCGATTCGGCCTTCGGGTCACTCCTGATGGCAACCCGACCGTGGAGGACGTCATGTCGGCCACTCGCGAGGCGGGTTTCGGCGACGAGGTCAAGCGCCGCATCATCCTCGGCACGTACGCCCTGTCCGCCGGGTATTACGACGCGTATTACGGCAGCGCCCAGAAGGTGCGCACGCTGATTCAGCGCGATTTCGACGACGCGTTCGCGCAGGTCGACGTCATCGCGACGCCGTCGGCGCCCACCACGGCGTTCAAGATCGGCGAGAAGATCGACGACCCGCTGCAGATGTACCTGAACGATGTCACGACGATCCCGGCGAACCTCGCCGGTGTCCCCGGCATCTCGATCCCGTCTGGCCTCGCGGAGGAGGACGGCATGCCCGTCGGCATCCAGTTCCTCGCGCCGGCGCATGAGGACGCCCGGCTGTATCGCGTCGGTGCCGCTCTGGAGACCGCGCTCGTCGACTCGTGGGGAGCTCCGCTGCTCACCCGCGCACCCCAGCTCGCAGGAGGGACCCGCTGATGGCTGCCGCAGCAAAGCTGATGGACTTCGACAAGGCCCTCGAACTGTTCGAGCCGGTGCTCGGATTCGAAGTGCACGTCGAGCTCAACACGAACACGAAGATGTTCTCCGATGCGCCGAACCCGGCCAACGAGAAGTTTCACGCCGCCGAGCCCAACACGCTCATCGCACCGGTCGACCTCGGGCTCCCCGGCGCCATGCCCACTGTCAACGAGACGGCGATCCGTTCCTCGATCAGCCTCGGCCTCGCTCTGAACTGCTCGATCGCGGAGTCGAGCCGCTTCGCGCGGAAGAATTACTTCTACCCGGATCTCGGCAAGAACTACCAGATCTCGCAGTACGACGAGCCGATCGCGCACGACGGGTCCGTCGTGGTCGAGCTCGAGGACGGCACACTGGTCACGATTCCGATCGAGCGCGCGCATATGGAGGAGGATGCCGGAAAGCTCACCCACATGGGTGGCGCAACCGGTCGAATCCAGGGCGCCGAATACTCGCTGGTCGACTACAACCGTGCGGGCGTTCCGCTGGTTGAGATCGTCACGAACATCATCTACGGAGCCGGTCACCGCGCTCCCGAGATCGCGAAGGCGTATGTCGCGACGATCCGCGACATCGTGCGCAGCCTCGGAATCTCCGAAGCACGCCTCGAACGCGGCAACCTGCGCTGCGATGCCAACGTATCACTGCGTCAACGTGTCGCGGAGGGTGAGGAGCCGGCACCGCTCGGCACCCGCACCGAGACGAAGAACGTCAACTCGATGCGCTCGGTCGAGCGCGCTGTGCGCCACGAGATCCAGCGTCAGGCGCAGATCCTCGCCGACGGCGGCACGATCATCCAGGAGACGCGTCACTGGCACGAGGACACCGGCACGACATCGCCGGGCCGGCCGAAGTCGGACGCCGACGACTACCGCTACTTCCCCGAGCCCGATCTGCTGCCGGTGCAGCCGACCAGCGAGCTGATCGAGGAGCTGCGGGCCGAACTGCCTGAGCAGCCCGTCGCGCGGCGCCGCCGGCTGAAGGCGGAGTGGAGCTTCACCGACCTGGAGTTCCAGGACGTGCGCAACGGCAACCTGATCGACGAGGTCGAGGCGACCATCGCCGCAGGCGCGACGCCGGCCGCCGCACGCAAGTGGTGGACCGGCGAGATCTCCCGTCTCGCGAACTCCCAGGACAAGGATGCCTCCGGCCTCATCTCTCCGGAGAACGTCGCCGCGCTGCAGAAGCTCATCGACGAGGGAACCCTCACGGACAAGCTCGCTCGCCAGGTGCTCGAAGGCGTCATCGCGGGCGAGGGCACCCCGCAGGAGGTCGTCGACGGCCGCGGTCTGGCTGTCGTCTCGGACGACGGGGCGTTGATCGCCGCGATCGACGATGCTCTCGCAGCGCAGCCCGATGTCATGGCGAAGATCAAGGACGGCAAGGTGCAGGCGGCAGGTGCGGTCATCGGCGCCGTCATGAAGGCGATGAAGGGGCAGGCGGACGCCGCCCGTGTGCGCGAACTGATCCTCGAGCGCGCAGCGCAGTAAGTCGAGTTCTCGCTGAAGCCCCGTTGTCGGTGGCTTCAGCGAGAATGGAATCATGGGGCGCGGAGACGGACGAGGCAGGCTCGTCTCACCTGACGGAGCGGATGACGCCGGCACACGCATACTTCACGTCGACATGGATGCTTTCTATGCAGCCGTCGAGGTGATGGATGACCCGTCGTTGCGCGGTCTGCCCCTGATCATCGGGGCACCAGACGGTCGCTCTGTCGTCTCCAGCGCGTCGTACGAGGCACGTCGCTACGGCGTGCGCGCAGCGATGCCGGTCGGTCAGGCCATGCGGCTGTGCCCGAGCGCGAAGATCGTCATGCCGCATTTCGATCGCTACCAGGCCGTGTCACGTCAGGTGATGGCGGTCTTCGAGTCGATCACGCCCCTGGTGGAGCCGCTGTCGGTCGATGAGGCGTTCCTCGACGTGCAGGGCGTGCGCAGGCTGTGGGGGAGCCCAGGGCAGATCGCGCGTCTCGTTCGAGAACGCGTGCAGGCCGAAGTGGGAATCTCGTGCAGCGTCGGGGTTGCCGCGACCAAGCACGTCGCGAAAATGGCGTCGACCATCTCGAAACCGGACGGGATGCTGATCGTCGCGGCGGCGGACACACTCGATTTCCTCGCTCCACGGTCTGTCCGCGCCATGTGGGGTGTGGGCCCGAAGGCGTCCGACGCGCTGGAGGCGCGGGGCATCCGCACCATCGGCGACATCCGCGAGTCGCCGCAAGAGATGCTCGACCGTGCTGTCGGACCTGCTCTCGGCGCACGCATCGCTCAACTCGCTCGAGGAGAGGACGCGAGGGCCGTGGAGACGGAGCGCGTCGAGAAGAGCGTGGGGCACGAGGAGACGTTCGAGGTCGATGTGATGGACCGGGAGTTCCTCCGCGCAGAGCTGCTGAGACTCGCCGACCGCGTCGCCGTGCGCCTGCGCAAGGCCTCGTGGGAGTGCGCGACCGTCGCGATCAAGATCCGCTTCGATGATTTCACCACGCTGAGCCGATCCCAGACGCTCGCCGAGCCGACGTCGGTCGGTCAGCGGATCGGTGAGGCGGCGCAGACGCTGTTCGAGTCGATCGACCGCCGGGATCCCGTTCGTCTGGTCGGTGTGCGCGCCGAGAAACTGCGTCCGGCAGGCGGCGGGGCCTTCGCTCTGTGGGACGACGACGAACACTGGCGAAAGGTCGAAGGTGCGCTCGACGACGCCCGAGCGCGATTCGGGAACACCACGATCGGTCGTGCGCGTCACGTGGGCCGTGGTGACGGGCGCGGCTCGGTGAGGCATCCGAAGGACCACGGTGTCGATTGATCTCCACAGCCCGCCATCCGTCGAGTAGCGTGGGATCATGCCCAACATCGCACTGGACCTCGGAAATCAAGTCGCCTCATTCGGCGTGAAGAGCGCCTACGGTGAGCCGCAGGACGTCGACGGGGTGAGCATCACACCCGTCGCTCTGACGTGGGCAGGGTTCGGCGGTGGGGCCGACCAGGATGGCAACGGAGGCGGCGGAGGCGGAGGAGTCTCTATTCCGGTCGGGGTATACGTCCGTCGTGAAGAGGGACTGCGGTTCGAGCCGAATCTGGTCGCACTGCTGGCTGTCGCGATCCCGTTCGTGTGGGTCGCGGGCCGTGCGCTCTCGCGCGTGATTCGTGCCCTCAAGAAGTGACGACCCGGTCGCGCAGGCTCTTCAGCGCGCGGCCGTCAGCATCATCGACGCGATCGTCGACGTCGCAGCATCCAACCCCGTCGTCCTGATCGACGGGCGGGCCGGAGCGGGCAAGACGACGCTGTCCCGGCTCGTGGCGGCGAACTGGCCGGTTGCCGGTCGACCGCAGCTCATCGCGCTGGACTCGCTGTACCCGGGGTGGGATGGCCTCGACGCCGGCGTTGATCGCGCACTCCACGACATCCTGCGGCCGCACGCGCGCGGTCTGCTCAGCACCTGGCGCCGCTGGGACTGGGAACTGGAGACCGACGCGGAAGCGCACGCGGTGACACCGGCGCTCGGTGTGATCCTCGAAGGCTGCGGTGCGGTGAATGCTGCCACCGCCCGTCTTGCCGACGTCAGCGTGTGGGTGGAGGCTCCGGATGCGGCGCGCAAGCGGAGGGCCCTCGACCGCGACGGTGACGGGTTCCGGCCGCACTGGGATCGTTGGGCCGCGCAGGAGGACAGACATCTGGAACGCGACGATCCGCGCGCGCTCGCGACGCTTCGCGTCACTGTCCCTTAGGCGGCTTTCGCTGGGTCAGTCGACGACGCCGCCGCTGTGGACGAGCCGAACCTCGACGCCGCCATCTCCGCGGATCGCGGGGTTGGTCCTCGCGATCGCGAGCGCGTCGTCCCAATTCTCGGCTTCCAAGATGTACACGCCGGCGACCACCTGCGCGGAGTCGACGAACGGGCCGTTTGTCACACCGTGCGCGCGAATCGAGCGTGCGAGGTCTCTGGGCGTGAACGCCCACGCGGCTGTCATCGCGCCGGATGAGGCGAGCTCGTCGCCGTGGCCATTCGGCTCGGCCAGATCCTCCTCGGTCGCGTCGAGAGCATGGGCGGAGTCGTCCGTGTAGATCAGCACGGCATATTGCGGCATACTCTCTCCGTTCGTGGTGAAGCGCTCAGTGTGATTCTAGGTGGGCAGTTCGTCGTGGGCATCCGCGAGGGCGATGAGCCCGTCGAGGCGGAAGCCCAGCCAGTCGTAGACCCCGAACCGGGGGTCCTCCAGATCGTGCTCGTCATCGTCTGAGGTGATGTCGAGCCGTGTCGCGATGACGAGGCGCAGGGCAGTGAGCGTACGCAACCATGCGTCGATGTCCGATGCCGGGATCACCACGTCGCGCGGCGCGAGCGCTTCATCCTCGGCGAGATCTTCGGCCGCTGTCGTCAGAAACGGCGACAGGCCGCTTCTCACGACAGCGGCGTCGGCTGCCCGCCTGTCGAGAAGATCATCGTGCGTGGCTTCTGCGAACTCCGCAGAAGCGTCGGCGTCCTCGGGATAGGGGTCCGGCGTGAGCCGCGTCAGACCAGGATCGGGCTCTTCGCCGAAGCTGGTGAGCACGTCGGTGAACTCCTCGACGAGCCCGGCCAGATGGATGCCCTCCACCACGGCGAGAGGCAGGCGGATGGCGGCGTGATTCATTGTGGAGCCTTCCGGACAGTCGCCCACAGGCCATAGTCGTGCATGGCCTGTGCGTGCACTTCCATGGTCTCGCGCGGACCCGTCGCCACGACGGCGTGACCGTCGTTGTGCACGGCGAGCATGAGGGCCGTCGCTCGCTCTGCTGAATAGCCGAAATAAGTGCGGAAGACGCGTGCGACGTAGCTCATCAGGTTCACCGGATCATTCCAGACGATGACCTGCCACGGCTCGAGCGGGGCGGCCCTGAGGTCGGTCACCTCCCCGAGATCGGGCGTCGCCATCGGAGTGCTCATGCCCATCCCATCTCGTGCAGCTGTGTGTCGTCGATGCCGTAGAAGTGCGCGATCTCGTGCACGAGGGTCGTGTGGACCTCTTCGCGCAGCTCCTGTTCATCCTCGCATTCGGCGAGGTGCGATTCGCGGAACAGGATGATGCGGTCAGGGAGTTCACCCATTCCGTATTGACCCCGCTCGGTCAGCGCCAGCCCGTCATACATCCCGAGCAGATCGAGGGTCCCGTCTTCGGGGCGATCCTCGACGACGAAGACGACGTTCTCCAAGCCGTCGACCATCTCGTCGGGCAGTCGATCGAGCTCGTCGACGACGAGCTTCTCGAAGGTCGCGGCATCCATCTCCATCATCGTCCAGCCTATTGCCCGGCCGAGGTCAGTGGACGAACAGCAGCAGCGCGGCGACAGCGAGGAACAACACACCGAAGACCCTGTTCAGAGCCCGCTGACCGCGTGCGGTGCGCGCCACACGCTGGAACGGCCGGGCGGCGGTCGCGAAGAATCCCCACATCACGGCGACGTCGACGACGACCACTGTGGCGATGAGGATCAAGTACTGCGGCAGCGCGGGCTGATCGAGCCGGATGAACTGCGGGATGAACGCGAGGAAGAAGACGATCGCTTTCGGATTGAGCAGGTTCACCCAGAATCCGCGTCGCATCATCGACCAGTGGCTCTCGGGCGATCTCGGGCTGCTCTCCACCGTCTCGCTCGAGTTCTGGACACGAGCGAATATGAGCCGCAGCCCGAGGTAGGCGAGGTAGGCGGCGCCCGAGTACCTGATGATGTCGAACAGCAGGGGAGAGCGGGAGACGATGAGGCCGACCCCGGCCGCGACGATGACGACGTGCACGATCAGGGCCAGTTGCTGACCGATCACACCCCATATGGAGCGTCGCCAGCCTTCGGCGAGCGCGTTCGACATCGTGTTGATCGCGCCTGCTCCAGGGGTGAAGCTGATGACGACGGATGCGGTGAGAAGGGAGAACCAGACCGTCAGAGACACCAGGCAATCCTAAGCGCGCATTCACGCGTGCATACGCGCGCCTTTGAGGAGGCGATCGATGGCGTTCTTCGGGCCGCGAACGGCGATCCCGACGAGGTCGAGTTCGTCGGCGGACACCGCAGCGACGGCGGCTCTGTTCGCCTCATCGTGGGTGGTGGCGAACAGGTCACGGGTGTACACGGCGAGAGCGATGTCGTCGCGGGCAGCAGCCTTGCTGCGAGCTGTGCTGAAGAAGTCGGCGTCGGCCGAAAGCACGAGGACGGGCTGGCGGAGCATGGGCAGGTACTCATTGCCGTCACGGTCGCGGTAGGGGTCCCCGACGAGAGCTGGCGCGCTGCCGGCGATCCCGCTCATGAGGAAGGCGGTGACGTTGAGCTCCTGCCACGGAGCGAGGTCGTCTCGGAGGACGACGGCCACCTTGGTGTCGAAGCGGAACTGAGGGGCGTCTTGGGTGACGGTGGCGATCGAGGTCATGATCCGATTCTGCGCTGCAGTGGGGTGCGGGTCTTGTACGTTTCTTGCATGGCAGATTCGATCCGCGCGTGGCATCCGGCAGTGCCGGGAGTGCGAGAGGTGCTGCACGCATCGTTTGAAGATCACGCGTATCCGATGCATGCGCACGACGACTGGACCGTGCTGCTGATCGACAGTGGGGCAGTGGCGTACGACCTGGGGCGGTACCACCATCTCGCGGTTCCGGATGCTGTGACCCTGCTGCCACCCGGGGTTCCCCATGACGGACGTTCGGCAACCAGAGGATCAGGCTTCCGCAAACGCGTGCTGTATCTCGAAGCCGATTGGCTGCCGAAGTCGGCACCATCCGCTGCGGCGGTCCAGCCGACCTTCGACGATGCGGGCATCGTCGAAGCGGTACGTGCGATCCACCGTGCGCTGCGAGATCCCGCTGAGCTTCTCGACGCGGAGCACGAGGCGTTCGTGCTTCGCGACCGCCTACTGACTCGGCTGGTCGAGCCGACGCGTCCGACGCCTGATGCGCCTCTTGCGCGGCGGCTGCGCGGGCTGTTGGACGACCGCGTCCTCGAGGCGTTCACCATCTCTGACGCAGCGGCCGTACTCGGCGCGCATCCGAGCCACATCACACGATCATTCACCCGCGCGTACGGCATGCCCCCTCATCGGTACCTGATCAGCCGAAGAGTCGATCATGCGCGTCGTCTGCTGGTCGATGGATGGCGTGTGACGGATGCCGCGGCTGCAGCGGGCTTCCATGATCAGGCACATCTCACCAGGCACTTCCGCAGGATCATCGGGACGACGCCGGCTCGCTTCAGAGCAGCGTGATCTCTCGCGCCGACGCGCCGTGCACGGAAAGCAAGAGGGCCCGAGTCTTTCGACTCGGGCCCTCTTCTTCTGAAGTGTCGCGCCGTTCGGCCTGACGATCTTCTTCCGGGTGGCTAACGGGGCTTGAACCCGCGACCCCCGCGACCACAACGCGGTGCTCTACCAACTGAGCTATAGCCACCATGTGCCGGCCGGAGCAGGCAACCAGACGATTCTATTACACGTCTGAGGTGAACGACGACACGGTGCGCTCTGAGATCGCGCGTGCCTCATCGCTCGACGGCCCGGGCTCTGCCACGAAGACGGCTTCGCGGTAATACTGCATCTCCCGGATCGACTCGAGGATGTCTGCCAACGCGCGATGTCCGCCGTCTTTCGACGGGGCCTGGAAGAACACTCGCGGGTACCAGCGACGCGAGAGCTCCTTGACGCTGGAGACGTCGACGTTGCGATAGTGCAGCCACTGATCGATCTGCGGCATGTACTTCGCGAGGAACATGCGGTCGGTGCCGATCGTGTTGCCGGCCAACGGCGCCTTGCGCTCGAGCGGTACGAACCGCTTGATGTACTCGAGGGTCTGCGCCTCGGCATCTGCCAGGGAGACACCGTCGGGGATCTCATTGATCAACCCCGAAGACTCGTGCATCTTCGTGACGAAATCGTTCATGTTCGCCAGTGCGGAGTCGTTCGGCTTGATGACGACCTGGAACCCGGGGTCGAGCGGGCGCAGCTCGAAGTCGGTGACGACGACGGCGATCTCGACGAGTTCATCCACCGAAAGATCGAGTCCCGTCATCTCACAGTCGATCCAGACGAGTCGATCATTTTCGGACGCAGATACCATGCGCTCAGTCTACTGAGGGCATGGACATTGCCTTTCCTTGGTCCCCCAGGCACGATTCGAACGTGCGACCGGCGACTTAGAAGATCGATGCTCTTCCGCTGAGCTACTGGGGGTCGACATCTAGATTAGCGACACTTTCGCCTGCAGTGTGTTCGCTGGACGCCGGTGGGGTTTTCCGTCGAGCCCGCCACTCGCGCGCATAGGAATTGCGGCGTTGCCTGCATGGCTCGCAAAGGCATCCTCGTCGTCCCTTCGTGCCGCCTCCGTGCGGTGTGAGAATTCGGCGGGTCGGAGTCTCGGGGACGATCGGTATGGGTATGCCCATCTTCAGCAGGTGTTTGCGATGACCGGCGCGTTCAGAAGTACGGCGACGGTGACAATTCGCGCAAACGATCTCGCATTTCGCGATCTCGCTCTCGATCAGTGGCCAGGAACGCGTCGAGGCGTTGACTGCGCGAGATATCTCGAATCTCTTGGCTGCACCGGGTAGATGATCGAAGTCGAGCACGACGGGGTCCGATTCGCCGCAGTCGGCGCACGGGTGACCGACGAGATAGTCCATCATCCGCAGAAAGTTGAGATAACGGTGACGTGCCTGCATCGCCTTCAGTCGTTCCCCTTTGCTTGGCACGTCTCACCCGTTGCGCAGGGCCTGCACCGCGTCGTCAGGTCGCCAGAACTCGCCGACGAGGCGGAAGGCGCCGGTCGCGAGATGCAAGCGTTCAGCTCGATAGCGCAACCCGAGTGGATCGGCGACGATGCGAAGGTGGCCGAGAATGCGGCCGGCGGTGTCTTGAACCCGCCACAGCTGTTCTGAAGCTCTGACGAGGTGCTCGCGTTTCGAGACGAGCTGCGGCGTGGCGTATCGCACCTCTGGCAGGTGCAGGATCTGTGTATCGGACATCTGATTCTCCTTCCGATTCGAACATATGACCGACCACGGACATTGGCGTCGCTCGGGAGGAGCATCCTTTCCTCCACTGATCAGGCTTTCGTCGCTTCCGTCCACCGAACGTGGGTTCTGCGATGCGGAGGCCGTGCGTGGCGAGGCACTCTGAGGCGATCCGGGCGCGTCCCGGGCATCGATGGAAGAGGAGATGGACATGAACGACAACGTGACGATCCTGGGGCGCGTCGGCGCTGATCCGAAACGGAGCGAGACCGCGAGCGGGGTGGCGGTGGTGAATTTCCGCGTGGCCAGCCCGCAGCGGCGCTTCGATTCGAAGACCCAGACATGGATCGAGACCGGCACCAACTGGTACAACGTGTCCGCGTTCCGCCAGCTCGCCGACCACGTCAAGTCTTCGCTGCACCAGGGTGATGGCGTCATCGTGACAGGGAAGCTGAAGCTGCGCGAGTGGGAGAACGCGGAACGCAAAGGGATGAGCGCAGATATCGACGCGGAGGCCATCGGGCACGATCTGCGTTGGGGTGCCAGTGCCTTCGCCAAAGCGAGTCGACCGGCCAGTGCGCAGGACTCAGTACCCGGCGGTGTGGATCCGGGAACGGGTGAGGTGCTCGACATCGATCCGGATCCCGAGACCGATGACGGCGGTGACCGCGATGAGGACGAGCCTTCCGAACCGGCGATGGCTCTGTCCGCACCGTGGTCGTCTGGAGGATGAACCACCGGAATCGCTGTACAGCGTGAGCGCCTCCGTGCAGTGCGCGGGCAGGTGGGGAGGGCGGGCGGCACGCCCATAGAATCGGAGCGTGCCCCGTCGACTCCCCACCGTCCGTCTGCGTGTCGTGGCCGCCTCGACGATCTTGCTGGCGGGCCTCGCGCTGGCGGCGTGCGATCCAGGATCACCGGATTCGCCCTCCGCGTCTCCGTCGGCGAATGCCGATGCGACACCGACGGCGACGCCCGGCCACCCGGCCCCGGTCTTTCAGCCGAACGGTTCTGCCGAGGACAACCTGCCGCTCTTCTCCGCGATCACAGATCAGGTCTGGGGGTCGGAGGAGCGGGGCTCCGGTCGCGCGTACATCGATGCCCTGGTCGCAGCCGGGTTCGACCGAACAGCGATGCAGGTGACGCAGGACTTCACCACGGTGGGCAACCCTGTCGAGAGCCTGCAGTTCTCGGTTCGATGGGGAGATGACCACTGCCTCGTCGGGCAGGTCGGCCCGTCCACTGGGGAGCCGGTCGTTGCGGTCGTCGATCAACTCGCGGAGGGACGCTGCCTCGTCGGCAACACGCGCCCGATCGACTGGTGATCCATAGCCGGTAGGCTGGAGTGTCGATCTTCGACGCCTACAAAAGGAGCGGTTCTCAGTGGCTGAGTACATCTACTCGATGGTTCGTGCGCGCAAGGCGGTGGGCGACAAGCTCATCCTCGACGACGTGACGATGTCATTCCTCCCAGGGGCGAAGATCGGCATGGTCGGCCCGAACGGTGCCGGTAAGTCGACGATCCTCAAGATCATGGCGGGCATGGACCAGCCGTCGAACGGCGAGGCGAAGCTGTCGCCCGGCTTCACGGTCGGCATCCTGATGCAGGAGCCGGAGCTCGATGAGACGAAGACCGTGCTGGAGAACATCCAGGACGGCGTCGCCATCAAGCCGAAGCTCGACCGTTTCAACGAGATCTCGGCGCAGATGGCTGACCCCGACGCCGACTTCGACACGCTGCTCGCAGAGATGGGCGTGCTGCAGGAGGAGATCGACGCGGCGGACGGCTGGGACCTCGACTCGCAGCTCGAGCAGGCCATGGATGCGCTTCGCACCCCTCCGGGAGACGCCGATATCGCTCCTCTCTCCGGCGGTGAGAAGCGCCGCGTGGCACTCGCTAAGCTCCTGCTGCAGAAGCCGGATCTGCTGCTCCTCGACGAGCCCACCAACCACCTCGACGCCGAAAGCGTGCTCTGGCTCGAGCAGCATCTGCAGGCCTACAAGGGCGCTGTCATCGCCATCACCCACGACCGGTACTTCCTGGACAACGTCGCGGAGTGGATCGCCGAGGTCGACCGGGGCCGCCTGATCGGCTACGAGGGCAACTACTCCACCTACCTGGAGAAGAAGGGCGAGCGCCTCGCCATCCAGGGCAAGAAGGACGCCAAGCTCGCCAAGCGGCTGAAGGACGAACTCGAGTGGGTCCGCTCCAGCGCCAAGGGCCGCCAGACCAAGTCGAAGGCGCGTCTGGCCCGCTACGAGGAGATGGCGACTGAGGCGGAGCGCACCAGGAAACTCGACTTCGAAGAGATCCAGATCCCCGCGGGTCCGCGTCTGGGCAGCGTGGTCATCGAGGCGAAGAACCTCAAGAAGGGCTTCGGCGACCGCACCCTGATCGAGGGACTCAGCTTCAGCCTTCCCCCGAACGGCATCGTCGGCATCATCGGCGCCAACGGCGTGGGCAAGACCACGCTGTTCAAGACCATCGTCGGCCTCGAGCCGCTCGACGGCGGAGACCTCAAGATCGGCGAGACGGTCAAGATCAGCTACGTCGACCAGTCCCGCGCCAACATCGACCCCAACAAGAACCTGTGGGAGGTGGTGTCCGACGGCCTCGACATCATCACGGTCGGCAAGATCGAGATCCCTTCGCGCGCATATGTGTCGAAGTTCGGCTTCAAGGGTCCTGACCAGCAGAAGAAGGCCGGAGTGCTCTCCGGTGGTGAGCGTAACCGACTGAACCTCGCACTCACGCTCAAAGAGGGCGGCAACCTGCTGCTCCTCGATGAACCGACGAACGACCTCGACATCGAGA
Source organism: Microbacterium sp. TWP3-1-2b2 (assembly GCF_049896145.1). NCBI lineage: Bacteria > Bacillati > Actinomycetota > Actinomycetes > Micrococcales > Microbacteriaceae > Microbacterium > Microbacterium sp. TWP3-1-2b2. The sequence continues at coordinate 722,464 of NZ_JAFCTS010000001.1, forward strand.
CGCTGAGCTCGCTCGAGAACGCGCTGCTCGAGTTCCCCGGTTGCGCTGTGGTCATCACTCACGACCGGTGGTTCCTCGACCGCATCGCGACCCACATCCTCGCGTACGAGGGCACCGACGAGAACCCGGCTCAGTGGCACTGGTTCGAGGGCAACTTCGAAGCGTATGAGAAGAACAAGATCGAACGCCTCGGCCCGGACGCTGCCAACCCGCACCGTTCGACGCACCGCAAGCTCACACGCGATTGACCCGTGGGCAGCCGAGCGCGCTCGGCTGCTGAGGCCGTTGGAGCGTGTCGGTGGACGAAGTGAGGAGCACGCGTGACTGAGGGGCGCAGGCTGCACGTCCCCATCCATCTGCGGTGGGGGGATCTCGACGCGTTCAATCACGTCAACAACACCTCGATGCTCAAGCTTCTCGAAGAGGCGCGCGTGCGCGCTTTCTGGAAGGCGGAGCAGGGGGAGACGGCACCGCCGACGGCCGTGCTCAACTCCGGGATCGAGGCGGGAACGCTGACGCTCATCGCGCGGCAGGAGATCGAGTACCTCGCTCCCGTGCCGTACCAGCGACGACCGCTCGAGGTGCAGATGTGGTTCGGCAAGCTCGGTGGTTCAAGCCTCGAGGTCTGCTACGAGGTGTTCAACGACGCGGAGAACGAGGCACGAGTGCTGTACGCGCGCTCGACAGCCGTCATCGTGCTCGTGGATGCGGAGTCCGGGCGTCCCACGCGCATCACCGCGGAGATGCGCGATGCCTGGACTCCGTACATCGGCGAGCCGATCACGTACGCGCATCGTTGACGGCACGCCGAGATCGTGATCAGGCGGAAGGAACCCTGATCATGATCTCCTGTGTGACGCTCGCAGCCAGGACACCCTGCTGCGTGTAGATGCGTCCAGTGGCGAGGCCGCGACCGCCACGAGCATTCGGCGACTCCTGCACGTACAGCAGCCATTCATCCACGCGTGCCGGACGATGCCACCACATGGCGTGATCGAGGCTGGCCACCTTCAGACCCGGCGTCGCCCATGGCACTCCATGAGCACGCAGGATCGACTCCTGGATGCTCATGTCACTGAGATACGCGAGCGCGGCCCTGTGCAGCCTCGGATCCTCCGGCATAGGCGCACGCATCCGCATCCAGACAGCCTGCTGAGCCTTGCGTTCGCCGTCAGCCACGACGTACAACGGGGATTCGACGTGACGCATGTCGACCGGGCGCTCCGTCAGCATCCGCAGGGCCTGCGGGTGAACCCCTTCCACGCGCTCTTCATCAGTCGGAATGTCGTCCGGTGCGGGGATGCCGTCCGGCATCGGCTGCGCATGCTCGACTCCGGGCGCGTCGTCCTGGAACGAGGCGATCATCGAGAAGATCGGAACGCCGTTCTGGTACGCCTGCGAACGCCTGGTGGAGAACGATCGGCCGTCATGGATTCGATCGACCGCGATGGTGAGTCCCTGAGACGAGTCGCCAGGGCGGAGGAAGTACCCGTGCATCGAATGCACCGCACGATCCTCCGGCATCGTCCGCTCGGCCGCGATGAGGCTCTGACCGAGCACCTGACCGCCGTAGATGCGTCCCGTCGGCATGCTGTGCGAACGTCCGGTGAAGATGTCTTCCTCGGTACGTGCCTGAGTCTCGTCGAGATCCAGCACTCCCAGCAGATTGTCGACGGATGCCTGAGCCTGTGCAGCTGCGCTCATGACGCTCCTCCCTGCGACCATGCAGTCGCCTCGTTGGTAGTTTAGAACGCGTGCCCCCACGCCTCGTTCTCTCCGACTCCGATACCGCTCGAGACGTTCTCACGTTCCTCGGTCGGGCCATGCAGGTCTCTGATGACGGCATCCGACTGCAGGGCAGTAACGGGGTTCTGGCGTTGACGGCATCTGCGCTGGCACCGAAGGGCCTGTTCGATCAGACTCCGACGATCCTCGCGATGCGGATCGTGCACGCCGACCCCGAACTGGAATGCGACATCGTCGTGGATGAGCTCACCAGGGATCAGGACGAGCGGATGCTGACGCTGCCGGAGACCGGTCGTTCGCCCGCGTGGGCTGGTGTGGCGCCGCCGCGTGGAGGATGGGAGTCGGCCGGCGAACTCGCCGCTGCGACGATCGCGAAGCGCGCGCAGTGGGGGATATCCGCGGTCGCCCGCGGAGCGACGCCCGGTGCCGGCGAAGAAGCCGTTCGATCTCTCAGGGCAGCGATCTGGGGTGAGCCTGATGACGATCTCGGGGGTCTCGTGCGCGGCGTCGCCTTCGCTGCGCATGCCTTCGGATTCATCTCGGGTGAGGAGAGCGTGCCGGTGACGACGTCGGGTCGTTGGACGCGAGTCGCCTTCCGTCGCGGCCATGTACTCGCCCGCGGCCCGATGGCAACCGGCCTGACGGCCGTGCGCAGCACGGGGGCACAGGCCTAGACCGACCTCGCGGCCGCACGCCCAGCCTGCCGCCCGGAGAACAGGCAGCCGCCGAGGAACGTGCCCTCCAGTGCGCGATACCCGTGCACGCCCCCACCGCCGAACCCGCTGGCCTCGCCTGCGGCGTACAGGCCGGGGATGACGGACCCGTCCGCTCCGAGTGCGCGACCGTCAAGATCGGTCTCTATGCCGCCCAGCGACTTGCGGGTGAGCACGTGGAGCTTGACCGCGATCATCGGACCGGCAGACGGATCCTGCAGTCGGTGCGGAGTCGCGGTGCGGATGAGCTTGTCGCCGCGATAGGCGCGCATGGATCGCAGCATCCCGATCTGAGCATCCTTGGTGAAGTCGTTCCCGATCTCCCGGTCGCGTGCGGTCAACTCACGCCGTACAAGGTCCAGATCGAGCACATCGTCGTCGTCGGCCTGCTTCATCTGGTCCAGCAGCGAGTCGAGATCGTTCTCGACGATGAAGTCCTCGCCTTCATCGAGGAACGCCTGCACCGGACCAGTAGGTCCCTTCGCGAGCCGCGACTTCAGCAGCAGAGCGACGTCCTTGCCTGTGAGATCGGGGTTCTGCTCGCTGCCGGACAGCGCGAACTCCTTCTCGACGATCTGGCGCGACGTGACGAACCAGGAGTGGTCGTGTCCGGTGGTGCGCAGGTACTGGAGCGTGCCGAGTGTGTCGAACCCGGGGAAGAGCGGCACCGGGAGGCGCTTGCCGGTCGCATCGAGCCAAAGCGAGGACGGCCCTGGGAGGATCCGAATGCCGTGTGCCGGCCACACAGGGTCCCAGTTCTTGATCCCCTCCACGTAGTGCCACATGCGATCGCCGTTGATCAGATGCGCTCCAGCGGCCGCAGAGACCGCGTGCATGGAGCCGTCGACGTACGCGGGTACACCGGAGAGCATGTGCGCCGGCGGCGTGCCCAGGCGTCCCGGCCAGGCTGCACGGACCAGGTCGTGATTGCCGCCGATACCACCGGAGGACACGATCGTGGACGCGGCCGTGATCTCGAAGTCGCCGGCGATCTCGCGAGACGACGTCGCACCGCGCGCGGTCTGCTCGTCGATGAGCAGATCGCCCCTCGCCCCGACGACCGCGCGGTCGGCGACGATGAGCTCGGTGACGCGATGGCGGGGGAGGATCGTGAGGGTGCCCGCTTTCTCCGCTCGAAGCGCTGCCTCTGCGAACGGCGCGACGATGCCCGGACCTGTGCCCCACGTGATGTGGAATCTCGGCACCGAGTTCCCCGGGCCGATCGCGCCGTAGCCACCGCGCTCCGCCCAGCCGACGACGGGGAAGAATCCGACCCCGCGCTCGCGCAACCAGGCGCGCTTCTCGCCGGCTGCGAACTGCAGGTACGCCTCGGCCCATGCGCGTGGCCAGCGGTCTTCTTCACGGTCGAACCCCGCATTGCCGAACCAGTCCTGGCTCGCGAGCTCCAGCGAGTCCTTGATGCCGAACCGCCGCTGCTCGGGTGAGTCGATCAGAAAGAGTCCGCCGAACGACCACCACGCCTGCCCGCCGATATTCGAGCGCGGCTCCTGATCGATCAGGACCACCCGTTTACCGGCGGCTGTGGCCTCCGCAACTGCGACAAGGCCTGCCAACCCCCATCCGATCACGAGAACGTCGGCGGACAGGGGTGTGGTGGTCATGGGGTCTCCGTTGAATCCTGACTGCTGCTACGGGTTTCGAGTGTCGAACGACCGGCGGGTGCGGGACCGATGCCTGACGGCTCCATGGTGTTCACCATGGCATATGCGGCGCGCTCCAGGTAGTCCCAGAGGGTGGAATCGTGCAGGGGGGACAGCTGCACCTCATCGAGCGAGGTGCGCATGCAGCGCAGCCAGCGATCCCTCGCGTCCGGATCGACATGGAAAGGCATATGACGCATCCGCAGGCGAGGATGTCCCCTCGTCTCGCTGTATGTCGAAGGACCGCCCCAGTACTGGGCGAGGAAGAGCGTGAACCGCTCGGCGGCGGGTCCGAGATCCTCTTCGGGATACATGCGCCGCAGAACAGGATCGAGCGCGACCTCGCGGTAGAAGACGTCGACGATCTTCTCGAACGTGGCGTACCCGCCGACCTCGTCGTAGAAAGTCATGAATCGTCCTCTGGCTTGTCCTTCGGCGCGGGCTTGGTGTCCTTCTTCCGCCAGATGCCGCGCGAGACCGGTGGCACACCCGTCACGGCGTTGGGGCGGGTGGTTGGCGGGTTCGCCCCGCGTACGCGCCGAGCGCCCTCAGGGCCGGTCGGGACGACCGATTCGAGACTGGGGATCGTGAGCCCGAGCTCCTCGATCGCGCCCTTGAGCCGCATGCGCAGTTCGCGCGCGACGTCATCCTTCGCGTTCGCACGGGTCTTCAGCACGACCCGGATCACGAGGGCCTCGCCGCTGATCGATTCGAGTCCCCACACCTCGGGGCGTTCGATGATGCGCGTGCGCCACTTAGGGTCCTTCGAGAGCCCCAGCGCCGCCTCGAGGAGTGCAGCCTCGACCTCTGGCACGACGGCGTCCACCGGCACGCCGAGGTCGATGATCGCGCGAGCCCAGCCCTGCGACATGTTGCCGATGCGCAGCATCTCGCCGTTGCGGACGTACCAGAGCGTGCCGTTGACATCGCGCACCTGTGTGACGCGCACGCTGACATGCTCGACGACGCCGCTCGCGAGTCCGGTGTCGACGACATCGCCGATGCCGATCTGATCCTCGGCCACGATGAACAGGCCGTTCAGCACGTCTTTGACGATGTTCTGGGCGCCGAAGCCGAGACCGGCGCCCAACGCGGCGGTGAGCAGCGTGAGAGAGGCGATCAGGTCCGGAGCGATGACCGCCATGACCATCAGCAGCCCGATGACCACGACGGCCACGTTGATGATGTTCTGCAGGATGCTGCCGAGCGTGCGGGTGCGCTGGATCAGACGCATGTCCGCGAGCGGCGATCGCTCCAGCGCCTGCGTGTCATCGACATTGGCCTTCGATTTCGCACCGTCGACGATGCGGTGCACGACCCTGCGGACGACATAACGGAGGGCGAGTCCGACCAGGAAAGCGACCACGACGATGATCGCGATGGTGATCGCCCTGCCGCCGATGTCCCTGAGGATGGCGAGGAACGATGCCCACACCTCGTTCGCCGAATCCGGCGCCGGGGTCGTCGTATCGAAGGGAAGCATCAGCACCCTCCGATCCTAGCGATCGGGCCTCTGCGGCAGCTGGATGACAGCGTCGCAGAGGCCCGGCCGGATAAGAGTGCGTCAGTTGTGACTCTCGTCATCCTCTGCGTCGCGGGACTGCGCAGCGAGCGCCCGCTCGACATCGGCGAGACCCTCGCTGACCAGGCGTCGCAGAGCTGGCGCGGCGTCGCCGTTCGCCGAGAGCCAGGCCCGGGTCGCATCACGAAGCGCGGCATTCGCGAGCGCCGTCGGGTAGAGACCGACGATGAGGTAGCTGGCGATCTGGTACGTGCGCGATTCCCATACCGGTACGAGCATGTCGAAGTAGTCCGACACGAACTCGCCGAGCACTCCGGTGCTGTTCGGATGTCCGAACCCGAGTGCCGCCGATCGCACGATCGTGTTGGGCAGGGCGTCGTCGTCGATGAGTGAACTCCACGCGACGCGCTTGTCTGCGCTGGTCGGCAGCGCTGCGCGCGCCTGAGCGGCGAACTCGGCTCCCTTCGAGGTGTTGTCCGCGGCCAGGGCGGCGTCGATGGACGCGCTGTCCGTCGCGCCGATCGACGCGAGGCCGACGAGCAGCTGCCAGGAGAGGTCGGTGTCGATCTCGAGGCCGGGAAGAGTCTCCTCACCCGAGCGCAGACGACCGACGATCCCCGCGTGCTCGGTGTTCACGAGCGCGTTCGCGAAGGCGGTGACGAACTGCAGCTGGCTGTCGCTTCCGGCCTCAGCGCCGTGTGCGAGATCCCACAGGCCGTCGGCGATCTTCTGGCGCGCAGCATCCCGCTCGGAGGGGGCGACGTACAGCGTCGCGGCGGTGCGCAACTGCGCGAGCGTGGTGCGCACCGTGGTCGACTCGGATTCCTTGCCGATGTTGCGCAGCACGAGTTCGATGTAGTCGGATGCTGCGCTCTCGGCGTCGCGAGTCTGATCCCAGGCGGCGCCCCAGACGAGCGAGCGCGCGAGCGGATCGGCGATCGCGCCCAGATGATCGATCGCGGTGGACAGCGAGCGCTCGTCGAGCCGGATCTTCGCGTAAGCGAGGTCGTTGTCGTTGAGCAGCACGAGGTCCGGACGCTTCCTGCCCTGCAGTTCCGGCACCTCGGTGCGGTCGCCGTCCACGTCGATCTCCGCATAGTGCGTACGGGTGAGAGCGCCGTCGACCAGGTCGTAGAAGCCGATGCCGAGGCGGTGCGGACGGATCGTCGGGTAGTCGGCCGGTGCCGTCTGAGTGACGGCGAATCGTGTGATGATGCCGTCGGAGTCCTCTGCGATCACGGGGGAGAGCGTGTTCACACCGGCGGTCTCGAGCCACTTCTTCGACCAGGTGCTGAGGTCCCTGCCACTGGTGGCTTCGAGCTCTGTGAGAAGGTCGGTGACCTCGGTGTTGCCCCACGCGTGCTTCTGGAAGTACTGTCCGACACCCGCGAAGAACGCATCGATGCCGACCCAGGCCGCGAGCTGCTTGAGCACCGATCCGCCCTTGGCGTACGTGATGCCGTCGAAGTTGACCTGCACGTCCTCGAGATCATTGATCTCGGCGACGATCGGGTGCGTGGAGGGCAACTGGTCCTGACGGTACGCCCAGGTCTTCTCCATGGCGTTGAATGTGGTCCAGGCCTCTGTCCACTCCGTGGCCTCGGCCGTGGCGATGGTCGACGCCCACTCCGCGAACGATTCGTTCAGCCACAGGTCGTTCCACCACTTCATGGTGACGAGGTCGCCGAACCACATGTGCGCGAGCTCGTGCAGGATCGTGACGACCCGACGCTCCTTGACGGCATCCGTCACCTTGCTCCGGAAGACGTAGGTCTCGGTGAACGTGACAGCGCCCGCGTTCTCCATCGCGCCCGCGTTGAATTCCGGCACGAACAGCTGGTCGTACTTCGCGAACGGATACGGAACGCCGAACTTCTCCTCGTAGTAGGCGAAGCCCTCACGAGTCTTGTCGAAGATGTAGTCGGCGTCGAGGTGCTGCCAGAGGCTCTTTCGCCCGTAGACACCGAGAGGGATGACATCGCCCGATGCGCTGGTCAGCTCCGAGAACGTGGACTCGTACGGTCCTGCGATGAGCGCCGTGATGTACGAGGAGATGCGAGGTGTGGGCTCGAAGCCCCAGGTCGCGGTCTCGTTCTCGTCGTGTTTGATCGGCTCAGGCGTGGGGGAGTTGGAGATGACCTTCCACGCGTCGGGAGCCGTGATCGTGAACTGGAACGTCGCCTTCAGGTCGGGCTGCTCGAACACGGCGAACACGCGGCGGGAATCGGGCACCTCGAACTGCGAGTAGAGGTACACCTCGCCGTCGACCGGGTCGACGAAGCGGTGCAGTCCTTCACCCGTGTTCGTGTACAGGCAGTCGGCATCCACCACGAGGACGTTCTCCTCCTGCAGACCGGACAGCGCGATGCGGGAGTCATCGAAGACCTCGTCCGGATCGAGTTGTTCACCGTTGAGCGAGATCTCCCGCACATCGCGGGCGATCAGGTCGATGAAGGTGAAACTGCCCGGAGTCGCCCGGAAGTGCACGACGCTGCGGGATCCGAAGACCTCTGCGCCCTTCGTCAGATCGAGCGAGATCCCGTAGGACTGGGTATCGATGAGAGCGCGACGCTCCTGCGCTTCGATTCGGGTGAGGTTCTCTCCAGGCACAGCTGATTCTCCCAGGGGTTCGGGTCGGCACCGAGATCCGACGCGGCTGGCGCCGACGGCAACCATGACAGCCTACGCCAGGACCCGGGCGTTGTCGGTGCGCAGTGGTGGAAAGATGGAAGTGTGAGTGCACCCGTTCCGAACGCCGTTCCCTTCGCATCCGCCGCTGCGGCAGGCGGGCCCGAGTTCGTCGAGACGCCGGTGGCGTACGACGCTCTGGTGCTCGCCAGCTTCGGAGGGCCGGAAGGGCAGGACGACGTGATCCCCTTCCTCCGCAATGTGACGAGCGGCCGCGGAATACCGGACGACCGGCTCGAGGAGGTGGCGCATCACTATCGCCATTTCGGCGGCATCAGCCCGATCAACGCGCACAACCGCGCGCTCAAGGACGCGCTCGAGGCGGAGATCGCCGTACGCGGCCTCGATCTGCCGGTGTACTGGGGTAACCGCAACTGGGAACCGTATCTCGACGACGCCTTCACCGCCGCTGCCGATGACGGGCACTCGACCCTGCTGGTGCTCGCGACGAGCGCCTACAGTTCGTACTCCAGCGACCGCCAGTACCGGGAGGACATCGCACGCGCGATCACGGATGCGGGCCTGGAGGATCGGGTCACCGCTGACAAGGTGCGTCTCTATTTCGATCACCCCGGTTTCGTGCAGCCGTTCCAGGAGGGGGTGGATGCCGCGGTCGCGGCGTTCCTGGAGCAGGGGATCGCGGCATCGGATATCCACGTGCTGTTCTCCACCCACTCGATTCCGACGGCAGACGCCGAGCGATCAGGACCGCGAGATGTGGACTGGGGCGAGGGTGGGGCATATGTCGCGCAGCATCGAGCGGTCGCCACGCACATCATCCAGGAGCTGGCCTCGGTCACCGGTGGTGCCACCGTGCCGTGGCAGCTGGTGTTCCAGTCGCGCTCGGGCCCGCCGACGCAGCCGTGGCTCGAGCCGGACATCAACGATGCGATCGCCGAGCTGCCCGCCGCCGGAGCGAAGGCCGTCGTGATCGTGCCGCTCGGATTCGTCAGCGACCACATGGAGGTCATGTGGGATCTGGACACCGAAGCCATCGAGTCCGCTGCTGAGGTCGGTCTGCTGGCGACGCGCACCCAGACCCCGGGGGTGCATCCAGCGTTCGTCGCCGGTCTGGTCGATCTGGTGGTCGAACGGATCGAGGGTACGCCCGCATCCGAGCGCCCACATCTGACCGATCTCGGACCCTGGTACGACGTGTCGCGTGCGGGCGACTGCGAGAACGTCCGACTGGGTTTCCAGCCCGCTGCCGCCGGGCTGGTGCCCTGAAGAGGGTCGGCGCTCTGACGCTTCTAGGATGGTGAGCATGCGCATCCACATCGCCACCGACCACGCGGGACTGGAATTCTCCACGAAGCTGCAGGAGCACCTTCGAAACGCGAGCCACGAGGTCATCGACCACGGCCCGATCGAGTACGACGCCGTCGATGACTATCCCGCCTTCTGCATCCGTGCGGCTCAGGCTGTCGTCGCGGATCAGGTCGCCGGCGTCGAAGCGCTGGGAGTCGTGTTCGGCGGCTCCGGGAACGGCGAGCAGATCGCAGCGAACAAGGTGCAGGGCATCCGGGCTGCGCTGGTGTGGAATCTCTCCACGGCCGAGCTCGCCCGCGAGCACAACGATGCCAACGTGATCTCGATCGGCGCGCGACAGCACACCTTCGAAGAAGTGACCTCATTCATCGACCGCTTCATCTCGACGCCGTTCTCGGACGAGGAACGCCACGTTCGCCGCATCGCACAGATCGCCGATTTCGAGCACGACGGGTCGTTGTCGCCCGACCCTCGCGAGCTGCCGGACCCGCGGGCCTGACATGCCAGAGGGTCACTCCGTCCACAGGATCGCTCGTCAGTTCGAGCGCAACTTCATCGGCAAGCGGCTCCATGCATCGAGCCCGCAGGGCAGATTCGCGGAGGGAGCGGCGATGCTGGACGGTCGCGACGCCGTGAGCGTCAAGGCCGTCGGCAAGCAGATGTTCCTCGAGACCGAGGGCGATCTCTGGCTACGAGTGCATCTCGGTCTTTACGGCGCGTGGGACTTCGCTGGCGAGATCCTTATCGATCCGACCATCGCGTCCGCGAACGGTCGGATGGGGCAGACCAATCAGCGAGGTACTGATCTGGACAGCCCGATTCTGGATGCTGCAGGCGAGAATTCTCTGGCATCGATCGGGGCGCCGAGGAGGACACGCGTGCATGTGCGCATGTCGGAGCAGACCAAGGGGCTGGCGGATGAGGGCACCGAATGGCCACCGCCGATCGTCGGTCAAGTACGACTGCGCCTGATGACCGACATCACGGCGGCCGACCTCCGCGGGCCGACGGCGTGCGTGCTGCAGACCCCGGACGAGATGCTCGCCACCATCGCCAAGCTCGGCCCCGACCCGCTTGTCGGCGACCCCGTCGCGAACGAGGAGCGCTTCGTCCTCGCTGTGCGCAAGAAGTCGACTCCCATCGCCCTGCTGCTCATGGATCAGTCCGTCGTCAGCGGGATCGGCAACGTGTATCGAGCGGAGATGCTCTATCGGGCGCGTCTGAATCCGCACACGCCGGGGCGCGACGTGCCCGAGGAGATCGTGCGGCAGCTCTGGCACGACTGGGTGCGGCTGTTGGCCATCGGCGTCGAAACAGGGCAGATGATGACCATGGATGACCTGTCTCCGACGGACTACCGAGCAGCGATGGCGAGTCGGGATGACCGGCACTGGGTGTACCACCGGGCCGGCCTCCCATGCCGCGTCTGCGGCACCGAGATCGCGCTCGAAGAAATCGGCGCGCGCAAGCTCTACTGGTGTCCGAGGTGCCAGGCCTGACTAGTGTGGTCCTTCAAAAGAAGGACACCTAGACGGGAGCAACGATGGACCTTGCAGGCTTGCAGAGCGCGCTAGAGACCTTCAGCGGGTGGATCTGGGGGCCGTGGTTCCTCATACCGCTCCTGCTCGGCACCGGGCTTTATCTCACCATCCGGCTGGGCGGGCTGCAGTTCATCCGGCTCGGCTCTGCTCTGAGGCTGGGCCTCCTCACCCGGAAGGACCCGGGCTCGGACGGTGACATCTCGCAGTTCCAGGCGCTGACGACGGCCTTAGCGGCCACAGTCGGGACGGGGAACATCGTGGGGGTCGCGACCGCCATCGGGATCGGCGGCCCTGGTGCGCTGTTCTGGATGTGGGTGACGGGTCTGCTCGGCATGGCTTCGAAGTACTCGGAGGCGTTCCTCGGTGTGCGCTTCCGCACGACAGACTCCGCCGGGGAGAAGAACGGCGGTCCGCAGCAGTATCTCGAGCGGGGCATCCGGGGGCCGGTGGGAAAGGTGCTCGGCCTGTCGTTCTCGATCTTCGCGGTGATCGCCTGCTTCGGGATCGGCAACATGACCCAGGGCAACTCGATCGCACAGAACCTGGACTCGAGCTTCAGCGTGCCGACGTGGGTGACCGGACTCGTGCTGACCGCGTTCGCGCTGATCGTCCTCGTCGGCGGCATCAAGTCGATCGGTCGCGTGACAGCAGGACTCGTGCCGATCATGATCGTCTTCTACGTGCTGGGCGCGATCTACATCCTGATCGCCAATGTCGGCGAGCTTCCCGCCGCGTTCGCGCAGATCTTCACCGAAGCGTTCACGGGTACCAGCGCCGTCGGCGGCTTCGCCGGTTCGGCGATCATCATCGCGGTGCAGTTCGGCGTCGCGCGCGGCATCTTCTCCAACGAATCGGGCATGGGCTCAGCGGCCATCGCGGCAGCGGCTGCGCAGACGAGTCACCCGGTTCGCCAGGGACTCGTGTCGATGACACAGACCTTCATCGACACGATCATCGTCGTCAGCTGCACGGGCCTCGTGATCATCGCCACCGGCACCTGGAACCAGATCGATCCTGAGACAGGCGAGCAGATCAGTCCGGCACTGATGACGGGTGAGGCCTTCTCGCACGGGCTGCCTGGCGACTGGGGCCACATCATCGTGACTCTCGGCCTGGTGATGTTCGCGGGCTCCACGATCCTCGGCTGGTCGTACTACGGCGAGCGCAACGTGGAGCGACTGTTCGGACGGCGGGCGGTGATGCCGTTCCGCATCATCTTCTCGCTGGTCGTGTTCATCGGCTGCACCGTGCAGCTCGGCGTCGTGTGGGCGTTCTCGGACGCGATGAACGGGTTGATGGCCTTCCCGAACCTGATCGGGCTGTTGGTGCTCTCCGGGCTCGTGGCGCGCGAGACCCGGCAGTACCTGAAGCATGATCCGAAGCTGCGTGCGAACCGGGAGGAGATCGACGCGTTCATGGCAGGAACTCCGGGGTGGGAGGAATGGAAGACCGAAGGCGCGAATGCGGCCACGTCGCCCGGACGGACGGGCTGAGCCGGCCATAGGCTGGGCACATGCGTCAGAATCCCAGTTTCACGCTTGCCGATGTCGCCGAGATGAGGCGTGTGATCGCGCAGAATCCGTGGGCGACGATCGTCAGCGACGGCCCCGAGGGACAGGTCGCTTCGCACTACGTGATGATGCTCGATGAGAGCCGTGACGACCTCACCATAGTGGGGCACGTCGGACGCCCTGACGACCTGATCCATGGCATGGGCGAGCGAGAGCTGCTGGTGGTGTTCCAAGGTCCGCACGGTTATGTGTCGCCGGGCTGGTACGGCCCGGACACTCCGGCCGTGCCGACCTGGAATTACGTCGCGGTGCACCTCTCCGGCGTGCCTGAAGTTCTCAGCGACAACGAGAACCTGCGTGTACTGGACCGGCTCGTCGAGCGATTCGAGGGGCGGATGCCGGATCCGAGGCTCATGTGGGAACGGCCCAACGACGAAGCGTTCGTACGCAGACTCGCTGCAGGGACGGTCGGTTTCCGCTTGACGCCGACCAGGGTGGTCGCCAAGCGGAAGCTGAGTCAGAACAAGGACGCCGCGACGGTCGAACGCGTCATCGCCGAGCTGCAGGGCGACGGCGCATACGCGAACCCCTCGCTGGCAGCCGAGATGCGCAGGGCGCAGGATGCTCGACCGGGGCGCACTGCATGACAGAGGTCGGTACGCGCATCGCGGTGATCCGGGGCGCACGGATCGCGGGCCCAGGGCGTGAGTTCCTCATGGACGATGAACCGGTCGACATCCACGTGGACGCCGGACGGATCGTCGACATCGCACCAGCCGGCTCACTGGCTGCCGGCGGGCAGATTCTCGAGGCCGACGGCGCGTGGGTCGTTCCAGGGCTGTGGGACAGCCATGTCCACACGGTGCAATGGGCTCTGGCATCTGAACGTGAACAGCTCGGCGATTCGGTGTCTGCGCTCGATGCGGCCAGGAGAATGTCCACCATCGCGCCACTGTCGGACGGTCGCCGCGTGGGCACGGGCTTCCGCGACGCCCTCTGGGCTGACTCGCCGTCGCTGGATGTGCTCGATGAGGCGACGGGCGCGGTGCCGACGTACCTGATCAACGCCGACGTGCACAGCGTCTGGGTGAACTCCGCGGCGTTGACACGCGAAGGATTCTCCAGCCCGGATGGGATGCTGCGCGAAGAGGATGCGTTCGAGATATCGAAGCGCGTGAACGCGGTCGAGCCGGATCACGGCGACCGCGCGGTACGGGCGGCTGGAACGGCGGCCGCATCCAAGGGAGTGACTGGAATCGTCGACTTCGACATGGCGTGGAACGCGGATGCCTGGACCCGCCGCGCCGGCGGCGGATTCGGGACGCAGCGCGTGGAGTTCGCGGTGTATCCCGCAGACCTCACCCGCGCCATCGCGGAGGGGCTGCGCACCGGAGAGCTACTGCCCCGAACCGACGGCCTCATTCGTATCGGACCGCTCAAGATCATCACGGACGGCTCGCTCGGCACGCGCACCGCGGCATGCTCGCACGCCTACCCCGGCGATGACGGCGATTTCGGGGTGATGAACATCCCACCGAGCGACCTGATCGAACTTCTCACGACTGCGGTCGGATCTGGATTGAACGTCGCCGTCCACGCGATCGGCGATCGCGCCGTGTCGTCCGCGTTGGACGCGGTGACGGTGACCGGCGCATCCGGAACGATCGAACACGCGCAGCTGGTCAGGCACGCCGATCTCGCTCGTCTCGCCCGTCTCGGCCTTGTTGCCAGCGTGCAGCCCCAGCATGCGCTCGATGATCGGGACCTGGTGGACGGATACTGGGCGGCGCAGACGGCGGTGGGCTACCCGATGGCATCGTTGTTGCGCGCGGGCGCCGAGTTGAGGTTGGGCTCTGATGCGCCCGTGGCGCCACTGGATCCGTGGTGTGCGATCGCTGCGGCAGTGGAGCGCACGGACGATGAGCGCGAGGCGTGGCACCCGGAGGAGCGGCTGAGCGTCGACGAGGCACTCAGTGCGAGCGTCCGCAGCGCCGTTCGCCCCGGTGAGCCTGCAGACCTGGTGGTGTGCGGGGCGGATCCGCATGCAACGGGAGCGGACCTGCGTCGGATGCCGATACTGGCAACGCTGCTCGGCGGACGCGTGACGCATCTCGGATGATCGGCGCCGGTACGCGTGCGCTCGGCGTTGCGCATGAGCGCAGGATCGGCACGCTACCGTTGTAGCCGTGAACTCCACAGCGCAGACTCCGCCGGCCACCCGGTCACAGCTTCGCCGCGACCGCTCACCGGAGCATGCGGCATCATCCCGGTTCATCCCGCACGTCCAGGGGCTCAGGGCGATCGCCGTCCTCTTCGTCGTGCTGTACCACTTCTGGCCGGGACGTCTCAGTGGCGGATACGTCGGTGTCGACATCTTCTTCGTCATCTCCGGCTTCCTGATCACCTCGCACCTTGCGCGCGAGCTCACTTCGACCGGAACGGTCAAGCTCGGGCAGTTCTGGGCGAGGCGAGCCCGCCGCCTGCTGCCTGCATCGCTGCTCGTGCTGCTGTTCTGCGCTGTCGTCGCCGCGATTCCGTTCCTCACCCCGACCTCGGCCCTCCCGGCAGAGGTCAAGGAGATCATCGCCTCCACGTTCTACGTGGAGAACTGGTACCTGGTGTTCAACTCCGCGGACTACCTGGCCCACGCCGGAGATCCGACGACAGTGCAGCACTACTGGTCGCTCTCGCTCGAAGAGCAGTTCTACGTGCTCTGGCCGCTCATCATGCTGCTGGCCGCGTGGATCTCGGTCAAGTGGTTCCGCGGCGTCCGGCTGCGCGCGGCGGCCGTCGCGATCGGCGCGGTGTCGATCGCCTCGTTCGTCTTCTGCGTGGTCTACACGATGACGGACCCTGCGCCGGCGTACTTCATCACGATGGGCAGGATGTGGCAGTTCGGTGTGGGAGCGATCATCGCGCTCGTGCCGGTCCTGCGCGTACGCAACGCCGTTCTGAGCTTCGTGCTCGGGTGGGCGGGAATCATCGCCCTGGTGTACACCGCATTCCGCTTCGACGGGCAGACCCCGTTCCCCGGGTACACGGCGCTGTTGCCGACGCTCGGCGCTGCGGCGATCATCGCGGCCTCGAACACCGACCGTTGGTGGTATCCGACGCGGTTGCTGTCCGTGCCTCCTATGCGCTTCACCGGCGACATCTCGTACAGCCTGTATCTCTGGCACTGGCCACTGATCATCATCGCGCCCTCCGTGCCGTTCTGGGGCCTCACGATCTATCATCGCGTCGCACTGCTGATCATCTGCTTCGTTCTCGCATGGCTCACAAAGCGATTCGTCGAGGACCCTGCGCGCTCGTGGAAGCCACTGACGTCGCGTCCGCCCAAGGTCACTTTGTGGTCGGCACTTGCCGCGATGGTGCTCGTCGGTGCGGTCGCCGTCGGAGGCTGGGCGGTCAACGCTCCGGCCTATCAGCAGGGCGTGCAGGCGATCGAGGACGTGCGCGAGAATCCGCCGGCATGCTTCGGTGCGGCATCCGTGCTGGATGAGGCGTGCGCAGACACCGAACTCGACACGATCCTGCCTGCTCCCGGTTTCGCAGGCGTGGACCGACCAACGGACGAGCAGTGCTTCATCCAGTTGAACGACTCGCGGCCCGTGTCCTGCGAGTTCGGATCCGACGATCCCGAAGCACCCCAGGTCGCGCTGGTCGGAGACAGCCATGCGTACCAGCTGCTTCCCACCTTCCAGAGCATCGCAGAGCGAGAGGGCTGGCACCTCACGACGTTCTTCAAGGGTGCGTGCCCGTGGAACGCGACACCGCTGGCGACAGGAGGCTCCTTCGGCGCCGCCTGTTCCGACTGGCGCACAGGCGTCGACGCGCAGCTCGCTGATCGCGAGTTCGACGCTGTGTTCACATCGGCGATCTCGAACACCCCCTATTCGTCGGCGGGGTTCGACTCCGCCCACGACGCTGCCGTCGCCGGATATCAGGAGGCGTGGTCGACCATGACCGAGCGCGGCATCCCGGTCATCACCGTGGTCGACAACCCGGTGTTCGAAACCGATCCGAACAAATGCCTGCGCACTCGTGATCAGGCGGAGTGCTCGGGTGCTCGTGCAGATGTGCTGCTCGAAGACGATCCGCTCCGCGATGCGGCCGAAGGAGTGGAGGGCGTGACGCTGCTCGACTTCACCGACGTGTTCTGCGACGAGGACACCTGCAAGACGGTCATCGGCGGTGCCAACGTGTATCGCGATCAGGACCACCTGACCGTGACCTTCGTCGACACCCTGGCGCCGCAGTACACGCAGGCGCTGAAGGATGCGATGGCGGCTGCGGGCTGAGCCGGTCGCGTCCTCGACAGGAAACGCAGAAGGGCACCGGACGGATCCGGTGCCCTTCTGCGTTCGAGGTGATTCCTACTCGGCGACGTGCGCGACGAGGAACCAGCGGTCCTTCTCGAGGCCGCGCATGATCTCGATAGCGACGTCCTGGCTCGTGAGGTCGATCTCATCGAGGCCGTCGATCGCGGCCTTGGTGTCGACGAGGATCGCATCGATGTCGGCGACGATGTGACGGATCAGATCAGCCGACTGCGTGAAGCCCGCCGGAACGGCGGACGAGCCGGCCTTTGCTGCGACCGCGCTGAGGCGTGCGTCGATCGGCAGTCCGAGAGCGACGATGCGCTCCGCTGCGGTGTCAGCGAACGCGCCCGCATTCGCGACGACGGAGTCGAGCAGCTCGTGGACGCCGATGAAGTTGGCGCCGCGCACGTGCCAGTGGGCCTGCTTGCCGTTGATGGTCAGGGCCTGAAGCCCGAGAACCACAGGGGACAGGAACTGTGCCGCTGCGGCGGCGACCGTCGGGTCACTGGCGGTGGTGGAGATGGTCTGTGCCTTGCTCATGTTTCTTCCTCCAGAACGGCGATTTCGAACCTGATGCAGACAACGCTACTCAGCCAGAAACATTCCGCAAGCAAGCTGAGGCTCGGCTTATCGTGCCCGAAAGCCGCGGAATCACGCGGAAGTGAGGATAGTCTCGCCTCATGAGCATCTCGTCGTCTGCATCCGTCCTCGCCCTCCAGAACAAGATTCCGCGGATCGCTGACGATGCCTTCATCGCCGACGGCGCACGAATCGTCGGTGCGGTCACCATCGAGCCCGGCGCGAGCGTCTGGTACAACGCGGTGCTGCGCGCGGACTCGGCCGAGATCACGGTCGGTACGGGCAGTAATGTGCAGGACAACGTCTCAGTGCACGTCGACAGCGGACATCCCGTCGTCATCGGTGAGAACGTGTCGATCGGGCACAACGCGGTCGTCCACGGCTGCACGATCGGAGACGGGTCGCTGATCGGCATGGGATCGGTGGTCCTCAGCGGCGCGGTGATCGGCAAGGGCTGCCTGATCGCCGGTGGGGCGGTCATCCTCGGCGGCACGGAGATCCCGGATGGGTCGCTCGTGGCCGGGGTCCCTGCGAAGGTGCGTCGCGAACTCAGCGAGGACGAACGTTCGGGGCTCATCGCGAACGCCGAGATCTACCACTCGCATCTGGAGACGCACCGGGGCGCCACGGCGCTCTGACACCGAGGAGCACCGCTAGGCTGTTAACCCTGCGGGGCGGTGGCCAAGTTGGTTAAGGCAGCGGGCTCATAACCCGACGATTCGTGGGTTCAAGTCCCACCCGCCCTACTCCCAGGACGACGGCGAGCGTGTGGCGAGGGCACGTGAGCAACGCGTAAATTGGCCCCATGAGTGAGAGCGCCCCGATTTCCGACTCCACACCGCTGTCCGACTGGCTTGCGGAGCTCGCACAGCCGACCGCAGCACCCGGTGGCGGCGCTGCATCGAGCGTGATGCTGGCGACCGCGGCGGCATTGCTGCGCATGGTCGCCGAGTACACCCCCGATGATCCGCAGGCGTCTGGATGCGCCGCGAGGCTCGTCAGCGGGCGAACAGAAGCGCTCGATGTCGCGAAGACCGACGGCCTCAGATCAGCGGATCTCGGGGCTGCGCTCAGCCTGTCTGCTGACGATCCGCAACGCGACGGCCGCGTGCGCGAGGCCGCGATCGCTGCCGCTCGTTCGTCCGCGTCGATCGGCGAAGTGGGTCGCAGTCTGATCCCTGAGCTGGAATTGCTCATTCAGATCTCGAATCCCCATCTCGTGGCAGACCTTGCGGTCGCCGCAACCGCACTGCACGCCGGCATGGCCGGCGCCTCCATCAACCTGCGTGCGAACCTGCAGATGGCGAGCAAGCATGGTGCGCCTCGAGCGGTGCTGACAGGATTACACGCCGAAGTGCGCCGTCTGAGCGTGGATCAGGCTGCCGTCGCGGATATCGCCGAGCAGGTTTCCGCGACCTTCGATCGCTGACGACGCCGTGATCGGTGTCACAGCGGACGCGCGGTGATCGCTTCGTTCCCGAGGTCCTTACGCGCAGTGCGAAGGCACTTCGTGCACAGCAGCTCCACGGTGCGCGGATGGTTCTCACCGCACGTGCAGTCGATCGTCACACGCCACTTGGCGCGGCGACCGCACGGGGCATATGCCTCTTCATCGCCGTGATCGCACTCGCACTCCAGCGGCACATCCTGGTCCCAGCCGAGCGAGATGTCCTCGAACACCTGGTCGAACGGGTCTGCAGCGGTCGGCGCGGCCGGCGCGTCTGTATGAGTCTTGTGTCGCATCACATCACGTTCCCGATGTAGGAGTATTTCACGAACACCTCGGCCGCGATACCCGATTCTTCCAGCACGCCCTGGAGTGCGCTCATCATGTAATTCGAGTCCCAGCCCATGTAGAGGAAGTTCTCTTCGTCCAGGGCGTCCCAGTGGCCCTTCCAGGCCATCTCGTCGTAGATGGGGCCGCCGTGCGACGCGCTGTACGCGATCGCTGACGGGCGAGCATCCGTCCATGCACGGCGGAACACCCGGTTGAAGAGCGCGCGGACGTCCTTCACCTCCCAATGCTCGCCCCGGTACTCGACGTAGTCGAACTCCCGGTCCCACCCCGCCGGCCAACCGCGCCGGCGTACCGCGTCCAGGACGGGGGTGAGTGCGTCGTCGTCGATCTCCGGCAGCGCAGGGCGAGCCCAGATGCGCATCAGTTCCGCGGTCAGGCGAACCGTGCGCTGCGAGATGGCGGCCGTACCCCACGACGGGGTCTCCACGAGCGCACGCGTCTCCGCGACGGCGCTGCGGGCGTACGCTTCCGTCCGTTTGTCTTCGTACGACGCGCCGAAGACCCGCTCGGTGAGCGACTGCTCCAGCAACGTCAGATTGCCGAGTGTCGGCGCGAGGGCCCTGTGGCTGTTGCGCTCGTCCTCCGAATAGTCGATCCACGGCCGAGTGCCGTCGCCGGACCACGCGTCGCTGGGCACGAGGGGGACGATGTGCTCGACATCGAAGTCCGCGATGTCATCGACCTGTTCGATGCGTCCGAGCACATACGCCGCATGGGGGAGCTCTGCGTACTTCAGCACCGCGCTGACTCGTTCGTCCGACGGTGTGATGCGCGCGAACGCCCTCATCAGCGCGTCGCGGCCTTCAGCGCGTGCGCGGCACAAGCGGGCGATCAGCCGCTCGGCCGGCAGCCCGACGAGTGCGCGGCGCAGATAGAGCGTCTGTATCCATTCGAGCGTCTCGATCAATTCCTCGCGTGCGATGAGGCCGCGAGAATGGTCGCTGTATGCGCTCATCGCGAGGGGATAGGCCGCTCGTCCGAACGTGTTCACGTACTCGAGTTGCCGGCGGATCTCTGCGTCCTCTTCCGCTGACGGGTCGAGCAGCAGTCCGTAGATCTCGGCGTAGTGGCGCCAGACGTCTGCGTCCGCCTGCAGGTGCTCCACGTCGACGCGGGGGAACGAATGCCGGAACGCGCTGTAGACGCCGTGCTCGCCGTTCGCGGCGATCTCCCGCCCCGTGGTCATGACCAGGTAATGGCGCCAGAACGCGCCGATGGTCTCACCTGTGTGGCGCTCGATCGGCAGCCAGTAGCGCTCCTCGACGTCGAGCTGCTCAGAATGGGTGAGACCCATCAGGATGTAGTTGTGGATGAGCTCGTGGTCACGCAGCGGCTCGCCCGTGGAGTTCAGGCTCTCGAAGATCTGCTGGGCATTCGCCGCGGGCCCCAGAGTGATCGAGACGTGTTCGATCCTCTGCAACCCGCGCCAGATGAGCGGTGCCTCATCCGCGTGCACCTGGCTGCGGAAGAATGCGTAGTTGTCGTCGAATCGCGATTCACGGTCGGCGTCATCGCGTCGATCGAGCACGACCGATTCATAGAGCTCCGCCCACGCGTGATGGGGTCGCAGCTTGGTGCGGGAGTGGTCATCAGCGCGAACGAGCACACGCTCGAGTTCAGCGGCCATGGCGGGGTCGGAATCGCGAACAGCGTGGTGCAGAGCGGCGACGAGAAGCATGAGAGTGGTGATGCGCTGCTGACCGTCGATGAGGATCAGATCGATCTCGGAAGCATCCTGCGCGGAGAGGATGGAGCCGATGAAGTGGCGGTGCGTCTCGCCCTCGCGGGCGACGGCGCGGATGTCGGAGAGCAGACGCTCGCATCCGCCGATGTCCCAGCGGTACTGGCGCTGATACACCGGCACGACGATCGTCGTGTCCGGAGCAGAGAGCCACTCGATCGTGTTGACGGCGGTCGCTTCGACATTCGTGGCGGTTGCCATGTTCTTCGCTGTTGCTCCTCACGGCGGCGAAATCCCACGCTCCGCCGTCAAAGAGTCTAGCCGCCGTCGATTCAGCGTCGGCGGGCCACGCTGGCGCCGCAGAACCCACTGTTAGGCTTGCCTTATCAGGGCCTGTTAAAACGTGCTGGCCCCCGATGAAAGGACATGACCTGAATCATGGGATACATCAAATCCGCTGCACTCGAGGAAAAGGGCTTCGTCGTTCTCGACAGCTACAACCAGGATCTCGATCCGAAGGAGTGGCTGGACATCGAGTACAACGACTGGAAGTCCTCGGGCGACACCCGCTTCGCTCCGCTCGCGAGCGCGTTCGGTGACATCGAGTGCAACGGCTTCTGGAACCACAAGCCGCCGCGCACGGACAAGGACGGCGTGTGGATCGATTCGCAGGTCGCCAAGGCTCCGAACCTCACGCGTCGCGCGCAGGAGCCGGGAGCCAACGTCGGTCGCTGCCGCGTGATCGAGTTGCAGCCGACGCCGTACGGCGACTGCCTGTACAACCTTCACCAGGACGACAACAACCGTCTGAACCCTGACGGCACCGGCTGGGTGGTGCGCGGGTTCTTCAACCTCACCGATGACAAGGACAGCTTCTTCGTCCTGCGCGAGAACCGCACGGACCCGGCGGGTGAGGTGCGGATCTCGCTCCCGGCCGGCGCGCAGCTCATCATCGACACGCAGCGTCTGTGGCACGCCGCGACCCACGTCGGCTCCGAGCCCCGCTACAACCTCATCACGTCGTGGACGTCAGGCCCGGAGCTCGACGCCTACATCGAGAAGTACCACGGCACGGACCAGGTCGAGAACCACCCCGTCCCGCAGGACGTGTTGGAGGCCGGCTACGCAGAGCAGGCACGTAAGGACGCTGCTCGCGCTGCCTACTACGCGGCCAAGGGGCAGCAGGTCAAGCAGGCGATGAGCGAGGCGTGACGCTCGTACATCGCTGACAACGGAAGCCCCGGTCGACAGGCCGGGGCTTCCGCCATAATGACACGCTTGTGATTTCGCTGAGTCTGGGCGATAATCAGCGTATAACCGCATATTCTCGCCACACTTCGTTGGCCCAGGTCGTTGGGGAAGACGCACCTGAAGAAACGGAGAGATCATGGCGACGGCTTACGCACGCGGAGTGGTGTACATCCATTCCGCACCTCGCGCGCTTTGCCCGCACCTGGAATGGGCGGTCGGACGCGCTATCGGTCGTGCAGTGAACTTCGAGTGGGCTGAACAGCCTGTGCTCGAAGGATCTCGCCGTGCCGAGTTCTACTGGGACGGCCCTGTCGGTACCGGCGCTGCTCTCGCGACCGCGATCCGCGGCTGGGAGCACCTCCGCTTCGAGGTGACAGAGGATCCGACGCCGCGCAGCGACGGCGGTCGTTGGCTGCACACTCCCGACCTCGGCATCCACTATGCGCAGACCGATGCCGCCGGGAACATCGTCATCGGCGAGGATCGGATCCGCTACGCCATGGAGATCGCTGCCGGAAGCGCTGTCGAACTGCAGCGTGAACTCGACGTCGCTCTGGGCTCGGCCTGGGATGAAGAGCTCGAGGCGTTCCGGCACGCCAGCGACGATGCCACCGTCGTGTGGCTTCACAAGGTCGGTTAGCGGCGGCGAAGGACCTGGAGTGCGGGAGGCCGAGTACCGGATGCCGGTGGTTCAACCTGGTCGCTGAGAAACGTATCCTCGCTCCATTTGACGAGACCCTCCTCTGATCGCAGAGGAGGGTTTCGTCGTCCAGAGCCGGTTCGTGTCATGCAAAAAGGTGATGTCAGATCACTGCGGAGTGCGCCGACTGGACAGTGCGGGTGGACGCACCGTCGCGCACGTCGTCCCATGCGAGCCGTAGTCGCTTCATCGCGTCGGCCGTGCGCTGCTGCGGGTGGGTGATGGGGATGCGGATGTAGCGCTCGAGCACCCCACCGGTGGAGAACCGCGGACCGGGTGGTGCGACCAACTGTCGATCGCGAGCTGCGAGGGAAAGGCGCGTCGAGTTCGGAGCGCCGAGGTCGATCCAGGCGGACAGGCCGCCAGGCGTGTGCGGCATCTGCAGGCCGCCGATCATCTCGAGGCCGTCGGCGACAGCCGCGCGCCCGGCATGCAGGCGGGAGCGCACATGAGCGGTGAGCGCCGGCATCTCCTCGAGGAGCTCGACCGCGATGCACTGCTCGAGCAGAGCGGTGCCGAGCTCGAACGACGGTCGCGCGGCGAGCAGCCGTGCCACGAGTGAGCGCCCTGCTCTGATCCATCCCAGCCGTAGCCCGCCCCATGCGATCTTGGACATCGAGCCGATGGTGATGACCTCGGGGCTGAAGGCGGCCATCGGTCGCGGCGACCACCCTCGATCGATATCGAGTTCGGTGGTCGTCTCATCGATGATCAGATGCGTGTTCGAGTTGCGCGCGGTGGTGGCGACTCGAGTGCGCTCCGCATCCGTCATGGTCGCACCCGTCGGGTTGTGGAAGTCGGGGATCAGGTAGGCGACGTGCGGGCGACTGCTCAGCATCAGATCGGTCAGGTGACGTACATCCCATCCGCCGACTGCGACAGGCGTCGGCATCGGTCGGTAGCCGTTTCGTTGCAGAGCATCGAGGGCGTGAGGAAAGGTCGGCTGTTCGACGACAGCGCGCTCACCACGTCGACCGATCGTCGCGAGGATGAGGTTGAGCGCGCTCATCGCGCCAGAGGTGATGATGATCTCATCGGCGACGGTCGCGACCCCGCGCTGAGTGAAGCGCTCGGCGACCGCATCGCGCAACTCGGGAAGACCTCGCAGCGAATATCCGCTCGTGCTGCGCAGCGCAGCAAGGCGAGGGAGTGAGCGCACCGTTGCGTCATAGAGCCCCGGCGTCGAGTCCATCGACGCTATCGAGAAGTCGATCGCGGAATCGTCTGCTGAGTCTCGCGGGAGGTGCCCGGCATGGGGGAGGGCGACGCGGGTGCTGCCACCATGCAGACGTGCGACGTAACCGTCGTGCTCCAGCAGGTTGTACATCCGAGTCATGGTGGAACGCGACCGACGCAGCTCCAGCGCGAGCGCACGTTCGCTTGGCAGACGCTCTCCGACTGTCAGACGGCCGTCGAGGATCAGTGCGCGGATCTGTCCGGCGAGCAGCGCGGCAGTGCATCCGGCCACATTCTTCGCGCCGAGCTGTTCAACCAGTCGAGAGGTCATTCGTCCAGCATGCCGCAAAGTGGACTCAGATATTCAGGCCACTTTTCGGAGAGTGGCCTCGATCTCCCTCTTCGGGCGGCCCCCACGATGGAATCATGCAGCTCCGCTCTGTTCTCCTCCCTCTCCCGGCCACGAGCCGACGCGACCTCATCGAGCGTCTCGTCCAGTTGCTCGTCGGGCTCGTCCTCTACGGCGTCGCGCTCGGCCTGATGGTGCGTGGTGGCATCGGGGTCTCTCCCTGGGACATGCTCGCGGTCGGTGTGTCAGGGCGTTCGGGTCTCGGATACGGGACGGTCACCAACCTCGTCGCCGTCGCCGTCCTGCTGCTCTGGATTCCGCTCCGGCAGCGTGTCGGTATCGGCACGCTGCTGAACGCACTGCTGGTCGGGCCCAGTGCTGATGCGACGCTCGCTCTGATCCCTGCGCCACCCTCGATCTGGGTCGGTGCGCCGATGTTCGTCGTCGGACTTGTTCTGCTGTCGTTCGCCACCGGCCTGTACATCGCGGCGAACTTCGGTCCCGGCCCGCGCGACGGCCTGATGACGGGTCTCGTGCGAGTCACAGGCTGGAAGGTGTGGATGGTCCGCACGCTGATCGAAGGCAGCGTGCTCGTGATCGGGTTCCTGCTGGGAGGTCCGCTCGGGGTGGGCACAGTGCTCTTCGCACTGGGGGTCGGCCCGCTCATCGGATGGTTCCTGCCGCGCATCACTCGAAGACGTGAGGAGCGCTCGCGCCGACTCGCCGATGTCGCGCGCTGACTCCGCAGCGCCAGCTCAGACTCGTCGTGTCGGGGTCGCAGTCTCCGCCTCATCCGACGTCTGAACGGCGGAAACTGCGCCCCGAACCGCGCTCAGTCTTCGTACGACGCGAACGCTGCGACGGCGTTGTGCCCGCCGAAGCCGAACGAGTTGCTGATCGCCAGCTGCGGTCCGTCGCCCAGGGGCTGTGCGTCGCCGGAGACGAGCAACGGGATCTCCGGGTCCTGCGTGGTGAGGTTGATGGTCGGAGGAGCGACGCGGTTCTGGATGGCGAGGATCGTGAAGATCGCCTCGAGTGCGCCGGTGCCGCCGAGCAGGTGGCCGGTGGATGCCTTGGTCGCCGACACCGGGATATCGTGCACACGGTCGCCGATGACACTCTTCAACGCGGCGTACTCGTTGGGATCTCCCACCGGGGTCGACGTCGCGTGCGCGTTGACGTGGGTGATCTCATCCGGTGTACGGCCGGCGGCTTCCAGCGCGAGCGTGACCGCACGCGCCGCACCCTCTGGCGCGTTGGCGGTGATGTGATAGGCGTCTGCCGTGACGCCGCCGCCGACGAGCTCGGCATAGATCTTGGCGCCACGAGCTTTGGCGTGCTCCTCGGTCTCGAGGATGAGCACAGCCGCTCCTTCGCCCATGACGAAGCCGTCGCGATCCTCCGAGTACGGGCGGGAGGCCGTGGCAGGGTCGTCGTTGCGACGCGACAGCGCCTGCATCGATGCGAACGACGCGATCGTGATCGGGTGGATGGCCGACTCGGTGCCGCCGGCGATGACGACATCCGCGAGCCCCGACTGCAGGTGCTCGTAGGCGTTCACGAGAGACTCTGTGCTCGACGCGCAGGCAGAGGCGACGGTTCGAGCGAAGGCCCGTGCGGTGAAGTGGAGGGAGAGGTTGCCGGCCGCCGAGTTCGGCATGAGCATCGGCACCGTCATCGGCATGACGCGGCGCGGACCCTTCTCGCGGAGGGTGTCCCAGGCGTCCAGCAGTGTCCACACGCCTCCGATGCCGGTGGCGAAATCGACGCCGAGGCGCTCAGGATCGACATCCGGAGAGCCGGCGTCCTCCCATGCCTCCATGGCAGCGATCAGGGCGAACTGGGAGGAAGGATCCAGACGTTTGGCGACCGGCCGAGCGAGAACCTCTTCAGGACGCACGATCGCTTCTGCGGCGAACGTGACCGGAAGCTCGAGTTCGGCGACCCACTCGTGTTCGAGGGTGCGTCCTCCGGACATGCCGGCCAGCAGGTTGGTCCAGTTCTCCGGAGCCGTGCCGCCGATGGCGGAGGTGGCACCGATACCGGTGACGACGATGCGCTTGGTCATTGGGTGTGGTTCCTGTCGAAAGGGACGAGAGCGGTCTCTGGAGAGGGAAGGCAGAGGATGCCACGCCCCGCGGAATGCGAGGGTGGCATCCGTCAGGTCTTACGCCTGGCCGGCGACGATGAAGTTCACTGCGTCGCCGACGGTCTTGAGGTTCTTGACCTCGTCGTCGGGGATGGTGACGCCGAACTTCTCCTCGGCGTTGACGACGATCGTCATCATCGAGATCGAGTCGATGTCGAGGTCGTCGGTGAAGGACTTCTCGAGCGCGACCTCTGAGCCGTCGATGCCGGTCTCGTCGGTGATCAGCTCGGAGAGGCCGGCGAGGACCTCATCGTTGGTGAAAGCCATGTGGTTTTCCTCTTTCTTGCGGGTTGTTTTCGGAACCGATGAACAGTTTAGGCAATCGGCGGACGTGATCAGGGGAGGACGACGACCTGCGCGGCGAACACGAGACCGGCGCCGAAGCCGATCTGCAGGGCGAGTCCGCCGGACAGCTCAGGATGCTCGGCCATCAGACGGTGGCTCGCGAGCGGGATCGATGCCGCCGAGGTGTTGCCCGTGGTCTCGATGTCTCGCGCGATCACGGTGGTCTCCGGCAGCTTCAGCTGCTTCGCGAATTCGTCGATGATGCGCATGTTGGCCTGGTGCGGGATGAAGGCGGCGAGGTCCGCCGCTTCGATTCCTGCGACTTCGAGGGCTTCGCGCGCGACCTTGGCCATCTCCCAGACCGCCCAGCGGAAGACCGTCGGTCCTTCCTGGCGGAGCGTCGGCCACGGCACCTCGCCGTCGCGGAACTGGGTGAGCGTGCCGTTGATGGCGACGACTTCGGACTTCGAACCGTCAGAGCCCCACACGGCCGGCGCGATGCCAGGAGTCTCGCTCGGCCCGACCACGGCGGCGCCTGCGCCGTCGCCGAGCAGGAACGAGATGCTGCGGTCTGTGGGGTCGATGACGTCGGACAGCTTCTCCGCACCGATCACGAGTGCGTAGTGCGCGGCGCCCGACCGGATCAGTGCGTCGGCCTGCGCGATCGCGTAGGAGTAGCCGGCGCACGCGGCGTTCATGTCGTATGCCGCTGCGGGATTGGCGCCGACGCGGTCGGCGACGATCGCCGAGACGGAAGGGGACTGCCGGGGGTTGCTGATTGTCGCGACGATGACCAGATCGATATCGGACGCCGGGATGCCCGACTTCTCGATCGCCTCGGCGCCGGCGATGGAGGCGAGATCGACAGCGTCGGTCTCCTTGTTCGCGCGCACCCGTGTGATGATCCCGGTGCGCTGGCGGATCCACTCGTCGCTGGAGTCGATCGGCCCGATGAGGTCGTCGTTCGGAACCGCGTTCTCGCCACGCGCGGCGCCGAACGACAGGATGCGGGTGTACTGCGGGCCGGTGGCCTGCTTCAGCGTGGCGGTCATGCGGCTGCTCCGTTCAGCAGCTCAACCGCTGCGTCGAGGTCTTCTGGTGTCTTGACGGCGACGACAGGCGTGCCGCGCAGGCCGCGCTTGGCGAGACCGGCGAGGGCCCCGGCGGGTGCGAGTTCGATGAGGCCGGTGATGCCGTTCTCGGCGAATGACGTCATGCAGAGGTCCCAGCGCACCGGCGAGGAGACCTGGTCGACGATCAGGTCGAGCGCCGTGGCCCCAGAGGTGACGATCGAACCGTCGCGGTTGGTCCAGAGTGTGATCTGCGGGACGCGGGGAACCACCTCTGCGATCGCGGCACGCAGCGCCTCGACCGCCGATGCCATGTATGAGGTGTGAAACGCGCCGGCGACCTGCAGCGGGATCACTCGCGTTCCCTTGAGCGGCTCTTCGGCGAGCGCGGCCAGGGCGGGAAGGGCGCCCGCGACCACGATCTGTCCGCCGCCGTTGTAGTTCGCCGGCGACAGTTCGAGCTCGGCCACGCGAGCGAGCACGGCCTGCTCGTCACCGCCGATCACCGCGCTCATCCCGGTCGGGGTCTGTGCCGCGGCATCCGCCATCGCGCGTCCTCGTACGCCGACGAGACGCATCGCCTGCTCTGCGGAGACGACACCGGCGCCGACCAGCGCGGCGAGTTCTCCCACGGAGTGCCCCGCGGTGCCGTCCGGAGCGCGCCCCGCGCGTTCAGCGAGCGCGGCAGACGCGATCAGCGAGGCCGCGACGATGAGCGGCTGCGCGATGCGCGTGTCACGGATCGTGTCTGCATCGGACTTCGTGCCATGAAGGATCAGATCGACTTCTGCCGCCTCGGAGTAGGCCGCGAGGCTGTCGGCGACGCCATCCAGTTCGAGCCAAGGGGAAAGGAAGCCGGGGGTCTGGGAGCCCTGTCCAGGGCAGGCGACGACAATCACCTACTCAGTCTGCCAACCTTCGCACCAGAACGGTGGATGAACCCTCACAAGATTCCGAGATTCCCTTGTGTGTGGCGCACAGCGTGCGCCGATGAGTCAGCGTGTGCGGCGGTTGCCTGGGCGGCGACGCACCGGATCGGTGGCGCCGATGGAGCCGATGATCAGTGCAGTCTGCAGAATGAGCGCCTCGCGCGGGCCGGTGGCATCCCACCCGATGACCTCACTGACGCGTTTGAGGCGGTAGCGGACGGTGTTCGGATGCACGAACAACTCTCGCGCCGTCGCCTCGAGGGAACGGCCGTTGTCGAGGTAGCTCCACAGCGTCGTGACCAGGTCTGTCGAGTGGGCCTGCAACGGGCGGTAGATCCGCTCGATGAGGGTCTGCTTCGCGAGTGGGTCGCCGGCGAGCGCGCGCTCCGGCAGCAGGTCATCGGCTTCGACGGGCCGTGGAGCGGTGCGCCAGGCGCGCGCGACGGCGAATCCCGCGAGCGCTGCGCGTGCGCTCTGTCCGGCATCGACGAGCGCAGCCACCGGCGGACCGAGTACGACATAACCGGGGCCGAACGACGGCTCGAGTCGTGCAGCGATGTCTTCGAAGGCGAGTTCATCGGCGACCTCTTCACGCCCGGCGACGCGCGCGCGGCCGAGCACCAGGACGAGCCGCGAGCCCTGGACTCCGATGAGCACATCGACGGAGAGCTTGCGCGCGGTGCGGCGCACATGATCGACATCGAACTGCGGGGGAGTCGTGCCCACGAGCACGCACACCTCGCCGTGACCGTGCCAGCCGAGGGCGGCGATGCGGCTGGGCAGCTCCTCGTCCGCCTCACCGGTGAGGATCGAGTCGACCACGAGGGCTTCGAGTCTCGCATCCCACAGTCCGCGTGCCTCGGCTGCGCGTGCGTACACGTCAGCGGCAGCGAAGGCGACCTCACGGGAGTAGAGGAGGATGGCTTCGCGGAGAGCCTCGCCCTTGCCCGCGACCCGCTCTTCTGTGACTTCGACGGTCACCCGGATGAGCTGCAGCGTCTGGGTGAGGCTGACACTGCGCAGAAGTTCTCGGGGAGCGGCGGCGAAGATGTCCGCCGCTATCCACGGAGTGGAGGTGGGATCGTCGAACCACTGGATGAACGAGGTGATTCCCGCCTGGGCCACCAGCCCGACCGCAGAGCGGCGGGCCGGTGGCATGTCGGCGTACCAGGGCAGCGTGTCGTCCAGGCGCTGGATGGTCGCCGTGGCGAGATCACCCGAAATTCTGCGCAACCAGGCGAGTGTCGCCTGCTTGTCCATCGATGCGGGAGACGATCCGGTCACACCGCGCTCAGCTCTCGCCGCCGGCGTTTCCGCTCGTGCCGGCGTTGACGTTGTGCAGGTCGTACTTCGAGATCGCCTGCGCGATCACCGAGCGCTCGACCTGCCCCTTGTCCGCGAGGCCCTGGAGTGCACGGACCACCATCGAAGGACCGTCGATCTTGAAGAAACGACGTGCCGCTGCGCGGGTGTCCGCGAAACCGAAGCCGTCGGCACCGAGCGTGTAGTAGTCGCCCGGAACCCACTGGCGGATCTGGTCCTGAACCGCGTGCATGTAGTCGCTGGTGGCGACGAACGGGCCTTCGGCCCCCTGCAGCTTCTGCGTGATGTACGCGACCTGCGGCGCTTCTTCCGGGTGCAGGAAGTTGTGCTCGTCGGCGGCGAGGCCGTCGCGGCGCAGCTCGGTCCAGCTGGTCACCGACCACACATCGGCGATGACGCCCCAGTCCTTGGCCAGCAGCTCCTGCGCCTCGAGCGCCCATGGCACACCGACGCCGGAGGCGAGCAGCTGGACGCGGGGGCCCTCGCCCTCGCCTTCGGAGACGCGGTGCAGACCCTTGAGGATGCCCTCGACGTCGACGTTCTCCGGCTCAGCGGGCTGCTTGAACGGCTCGTTGTACACGGTCAGGTAGTACATGACGTCGGGGTCGGGGTGCGATCCGCCGTACATGCGCTCGATACCGGCCTGAACGATGTGCGCGACCTCGTACCCGTAAGCGGGGTCGTACGTGACCGTCGCCGGGTTGGTCGACGCGAGCAGCGGGGAGTGGCCGTCAGCGTGCTGCGTGCCCTCTCCGGTCAGCGTCGTGCGGCCGGCCGTCGCACCGATCACGAAGCCGCGAGCCATCTGGTCGGCGGCCGCCCAGAACGCATCGCCGGTGCGCTGGTATCCGAACATCGAGTAGAAGATGTAGATCGGGATCAGCGGTTCGCCGTGCGTCGAGTACGACGTGCCGGTGGCGGTGAAGGCCGCCGTCGCGCCGGCCTCGTTGATGCCCACGTGCATGATCTGACCCTGCGGGCTCTCCTTGTACGCAAGGAGCAGTTCGCGATCGACCGCGGTGTAGTTCTGGCCGTTCGGGTTGTAGATCTTCGCCGTCGGGAAGTACGCGTCCATTCCGAACGTGCGAGCCTCGTCCGGGATGATCGGGACGACGCGCTCACCGAAGCCCTTGACCTTCATGAGGTCCTTGAGCATACGAACGAACGCCATCGTCGTGGCGACCTCCTGGTTGCCTGAGCCCTTCTTCGGGAACGCGTAGTCCTTGTCCTCCGGGAGTGTCAGTCCGACGTGGGTCGTGCGACGCTCCGGCAGGAATCCGCCGAGATCGTGACGGCGGTCCAGCATGTACTGGATCGTCTCGTCCTGCGCTCCGGGGTGGAAGTACGGCGGACGGTACGGGTCTTCCTCGAGCTGCGCATCCGTGATCGGGATCTGCATGGTGTCGCGGAAGAGCTTGAGGTCTTCCAGCGTCATCTTCTTCATCTGATGCGTCGCGTTGCGACCCTCGAAGTGCGGGCCGAGGCCATAGCCCTTGACCGTCTTCGCGAGGATGACCGTTGGCTGGCCCTTGTGCTCCGTCGCGGCCTTGTACGCGGCATACACCTTGCGGTAGTCGTGGCCACCGCGACGCAGCTTCCAGATCTGGTCGTCGGTGTAGTCCTTCACCAGCGCGGCGGTGCGCTCATCGCGACCGAAGAAGTTCTCGCGCACGAAGGCGCCGTTCTCGGCCTTGTAGGTCTGGTAATCACCATCGGGGGTGACGTTCATGAGGTTGAGCAGCGCGCCCTCGGTGTCGCGGGCGAGCAGTTCATCCCACTCGCGGCCCCAGACGACCTTGATGACGTTCCAGCCGGCGCCGCGGAAGTACGACTCCAGCTCCTGGATGATCTTGCCGTTGCCGCGCACCGGGCCATCGAGCCGCTGCAGGTTGCAGTTGATCACGAAAGTCAGATTGTCGAGGCCTTCGTTGGCAGCGACCTGGAGCTGGCCACGCGACTCGACCTCATCCATCTCGCCGTCACCGAGGAACGCCCACACGTGGGAGTCGGCGACGCTCTTGATGCCGCGGTTCTCGAGGTACTTGTTCGCCATCGCCTGGTAGACCGCGTTGATCGGGCCGAGACCCATCGAGACGGTCGGGAACTGCCAGAAGTCCCGCATCATGCGCGGGTGCGGGTACGACGGGATGCCGTTCGGTGCGCCGGACTTCTCCTGGCGGAAAGCATCGAGCTGCGACTCGCTCAGACGCCCTTCGAGGAAGCCGCGGGCGTACATCCCGGGGGAGGCGTGACCCTGGTAGAAGATCTGGTCTCCGCCGGACGAGTCGTCCTGACCGCGGAAGAAGTGGTTGTGGCCGACCTCATAGAGCGAGGCCGCCGAGGCGTAGGTCGAGATGTGCCCGCCGACGCCGATGCCGGGACGCTGCGCGCGGTGCACCGTGATCGCGGCATTCCAGCGGATCCAGTGCCGGTAGCGCCGCTCGAGCTCTTCGTCGCCGGGGAAGTCGGGCTCATTCTCGGAGGCGATGGTGTTGATGTAGTCCGTCGTCGGGACCATCGGCACGTTGAGGTGCAGCTCCTTCGAGCGCTTGAGCATGCTGAGCATGATCTCTCGGCCACGCCCCGGACCCTTGGCATCGACGAGTCCGTCAAGGGACTCCTGCCATTCGCCGGTCTCCTCCGGATCGCTGTCGAGGGGGCCCTGGGAGTACGGATCCTGGTCGTGAACGGTCACTAGGAGCCTTTCGTCAAGCTGGCAGGTCTTGCCAAGGAAACGGGAAGCGACGCGGGGAGCCTTGTCGGCTCGGCACAACGCGCGCCGCATTCAGCCTAGCCCTCTTAACAGACTGCGTCGCGCATCCGCGACATGGATAGACTGAACACACCAGGGCCTTTAGCTCAGCTGGTAGAGCGCCACGTTTACACCGTGGATGTCGTCGGTTCGATCCCGGCAGGGCCCACCGAGAAGGCAGTGCTGGCGCACGATCATGGTGTTCTGCCAGGATCGGCACGTGAGCGTCATCGTGAATTCCGACAACTTCGTCCGTGCCGAGAACGACCGCATGTTCCATGACCTGCAGCGCGACGCCGGAGGCATCAACACCTTCTTGCACAACCGCCAACCGGCAGCGATCGACAGACAGACCGTGATCCGTCTCAACCGCGATACGCTCTACAGCTTCGCGATCGTCGACATCTCCGAGGGCGCTTCGTTCACGATTCCCGACTACGGCGACCGCTACCTCTCGGCGATGATCGTCAACGCAGACCACTACATCAACCGGATCTTCCACGCGCCGGGCGAGCACCATCTGACAGTCGAAGAATTCGGATCCCCCTACGTCGCCGTCGCGATACGCATCCTCGTCGACTCCGCCGACCCGGACGACGTCGCGGCGGTCGGCAGACTGCAGGATCAGATTCAGATCCACAGCAACTCCGCTGTGGCTTTCCGAATGCCCGATTACGAACCGACGTCGTTCGACGACACCCGCAATGCGCTCCTCGCGCTCGCACGCAACCTCAGCGGGTTCGACCGCATGT
This sequence comes from Microbacterium sp. TWP3-1-2b2, assembly GCF_049896145.1. NCBI lineage: Bacteria > Bacillati > Actinomycetota > Actinomycetes > Micrococcales > Microbacteriaceae > Microbacterium > Microbacterium sp. TWP3-1-2b2. The sequence goes on from NZ_JAFCTS010000001.1 coordinate 756,231, forward strand.
TCGGCTCGATCGACGATGTCGACCCCGTACGGCATGTCATCGGTACCGCGGCTGGTTGGGGAGGTCTCCCCAGCAGCGAAGCCTCATACATCGGCGTCAACCCCAAGCTGTCCCACGGCAACCACGAACTGACCGTGAAAGATGTTCCCGTCGACGGATTCTGGTCGATCTCCGTCTACAACGCCGCAGGCTACTTCGAACCCAACGACGCTGACGCTTACACCGTCAACGACATCACCGCCGAGAAGAACGACGACGGCTCCGTCACCGTTCGCTTCGGCGACTACCCGGCCGGCACTCCGAACGCGATCCCGACGCCCGAGGGATGGAACTACCTCGTCCGCCTCTACCGGCCACGAACCGAGATCCTTGACGGCACCTGGCAGTTTCCCACCCTTGTGGACTGAGAGTCGAATAGCCGCCGCTCCGACACCTGTGAATGCGGTCCTGAGCACGGCCCCCGAGCTGCCTCCAGGTGCGCACTACGCTGTGAGGCGTGACGAACATGCGCGATATGGTCCGCATCCCTGCGGGAACGTTCCTGATGGGATCCGAAGACTTCTATCCCGATGAGCGGCCCGTCCATGAGCGGGAGGTCGCGTCGTTCTTCATCGACCGCTACGAGGTGACGAATGAGCAGTACGGCGAATTCGTCGATGCCACCGGGTATGTGACGGTCGCCGAGCGCCCGCTCGACAGCGCCGCCTTCGCCGGTGCCGACCCGGCCGACCTCGTCCCCGGATCAATGGTGTTCACCCCGACATCGGGGCCGACAGACCTGCGCAACTGGCGTAGTTGGTGGCGCTGGCAGCCGGGAGCATTCTGGCGTCGGCCATTCGGGCCCGATTCCTCGATCGAGGATCGGATGCAGCATCCCGTCGTGCACATCGCGTTCGAGGATGCGGTCGCGTACGCCGACTGGGTGGGGATGCGGCTGCCCACTGAGGCCGAGCACGAGTACGCCGCTCGCGGCGGGGTGGATGGCGCTCCCTACGCCTGGGGGGACGAGACCTATCCGGGCGGTGTCGCCCAGGCGAACTCGTGGCTGGGGCGCTTCCCGTACGACAACCAGGGAGTCGGTGGTACCGCGCCCGTCGGCTCATACCCGCCGAATGGATACGGCCTGTACGACATGATCGCCAACGTATGGGAGTGGACGACCGACTTCTACACCCCTCGACATCTGAGGTTGTCGGACACACCGGTCGATGCGGGCAAGAGGACGAACCTCTTGGCAGCCGCCAGCGCCCAGGAGGGCTTCCCCGACCTCCCGCGTCGCGTCCTCAAGGGCGGGTCGCACCTGTGCTCACCTGACTACTGCCTGCGGTTCCGGCCGGCCGCGCGGTCGCCACAGGCGGAGGACACCGGCATGTCGCACATCGGATTCCGGCTCACCCGCTCCGAATGAGTGACCCTGCGCTCAGGCGCAGACTCCTGCGTGGATCCCCAACGAAGGCAACCGTCGCATTTCGCTGGTCGACCCAAGGAGCATCATGGCTGGCAAGCCCAACATCGACCGGAAGCTCTTCAGTCGTCCTCCGCGACTCGGATGAGTACCTTTCCTATCGTCCCCTGCTGCACGGCGTCATGCGCGGCGGCCGTCTCCTCGAGGGGAAACCAGGTCAGAGGAAGTCCGGCTGCCTCCCCGACGGGAAGCGCATCGTCCTTCAGCGCGGCCGTGATGTCTTCGACGGCTGCAGCGAGAGCATCCTCGCCGACTGTGTACAGCAGTAACCCCTGCCAACGCGCGTTCTTCGCGAAGCTGGCGATGATGGGGACGGTGATCGTGTCGCCCTTGTCGTTCGCGTAGAACGCGATCGAGCCGTGATTGGCCACCACAGCGACATCCAGGGCGGCGTTCATCGCGGGTGAGACCTCGACGATGTGGTCGACGCCCGACGGTGCGACCTCGAGAATGCGTTCGGCCAGCCGGTCATCGGGATAGCGGAACACATGGTGCGCGCCCGCGGCGCGGGCGAGATGCTCCTTCTCGTCGCTGCTGACCGTGGTGAGGACCCGTGCGCCCGCCCACACGGCGAGCTGGATGGCCGCGTGGCCCACGGCGCCGGCGCCACCCTGAACGAGGACGGTCCGATCCGACAGTGCGCCGGGCGCGAGCCGTGACGGACCGTGTTCGTGCACGGTCAGCGCGCGATGCGCCGTCATGGCGGGCACACCGAGACTCGCAGCGACGTCGAAAGCGACCCCATCCGGAAGCCGGACGGCGCGCACGGCGGGCACGATCGTGACATCCTGGGCGGTTCCGGTCGGACGTTGGTGGGCCGCGAGGTACACCCACACACGATCTCCGACCTGCAGGTCGGAGACGCCGTCGCCGACCGCATCCACGATTCCGGCGCCGTCCTGGTTCGGGACGACCTGATCGAACGGCATCGGTGTCCCGGAGGAGGCGCGAGCCTTCCAGTCGGTGGGATTCACTCCCGATGCGTGGATGCGCACGCGCACCTCACCGGAGCCCGGCTGTCCCGTCTCCCGTTCGATCAACGTGAGCGTCTCGGAGCCGCCCTTGCCTGTGTACACGATTGCTCTCATGTCGGATGCAAGGCGCACGCGCGCGCGGGTATTCCGTGTGCGGGTCCTATGTGACGAGGCACGTCGTCAGCCAGTCGTCGGTGTCCCTGGTCGCCATCCGGCTTCTTCCCGAATGGCGCCGAGGATTCGTCGGCTGATCTCCTTCAGCTGCTTCATCTGTGATGCCGTGAGCGGGTCGATGACCAGCCGTCGGACGGTGCTCACATGCCCGGGGCCCGCCTGTTCGACCTTCGCCAGCCCGGCATCCGTGATGATCGCGAGCGTGAAACGACCGTCGGCGGGGTCGGGCGTTCGATGCATCAATCCACGTTTCTCCATGCGCGCGGCGGCACGAGACAACCTGGACAGTGAGCTGTTCGCGTAGCCGGCGAGCACGCTCATACGCAGCCGCGCCTCCGGTGCGGTGGCGAGGGCGTAGAGGACCCCGTACTCGAAATGCGTCAACTCCGAGTCGCTCAGCAGCTGTGCGTCCAGCGCGGCAGGAAGCCATTCCAGAACGGTGGCCAGTGACGACCAGGTCTCCAGGTCATCGCCATCGAGAGCGGGGGGAACAGAGAGATCGTTCATGCGAGCAGACTACGCGAACGACTTGCTCAGTCAAGTCAAGTGATACACTATGACTTGACTGAGCAAGTGAATGGAGCATGGTGGAACTGAATCTGAGTGGCAGAAGAGCATTCGTGAGCGGGTCTACGCAGGGGATCGGCTTCGCGATCGCGAGGGGTCTCGTTGCTGAGGGTGCCGCTGTGGTCCTCAACGGTCGAAGCCAGGACAAGGTCGACCGTGCGGTGAGCGGGTTGAAGGAGAGATATCCTGACGCGATCGTCTCGGGTATCGTCGCGGATTTCGAAGACCCAGGGCAGACCGCACAGTTGATCGACGCGCTCGGCGACATCGACATCCTGATCAACAACGTCGGACGCTTCGAGCTCAGCGCGTTCGGGGACATCGATGACGACGACTGGCAGCGCTACTTCGATGTCAATGTGATGAGCGGCGTGCGCTTGTCGCGGCACGCGTTGCCGGCGATGCTCGAGCGCGGCTGGGGACGCATCCTCTTCATCAGCAGCGAGTCGGGGGTGAACATCCCCGCAGACATGGTGCACTACGGGGTGACGAAGGCCGCGATGCTGGCTCTGGGCAACGGTCTCGCCAAACTCACTCGCGGCACCGAGGTGACAGTGAACACGATCCTCGGTGGTCCGACGTACTCGACCGGGGTCGCGGATACCGTGGGCGCGCTGTCTCACGCGCAGGACATCCCGACGGATGCGTTGAAAGCGGCCATCATCGGCGGGAACACGACCACTCTGCTTCAGCGGTTCATCGAACCTGAGGAGATCGCGAACCTCGCCGTCTATCTGGCGGGCCCGCTCTCCTCTGCGACGAACGGCGCGGCGCTGCGTGCGGACGGCGGCGTACTGACGACGATCCTCTGATCGTCCGGCGGTCCGGCTCAGGATTCCTCGTGCGTCCTCGGGTCGGCATCGAAAAGGCGACCGTCGGGGCGTCCCAGTGCGGTGATCGCCGCGACCTCGGCGTCGTCGAGAACGACGGATGCTGCTGCGAGGTTGGCGCGCTGGTGCTCCAGCGACGACGCCTTCGGGATCGCGACGCTTTCACGTGCGACATGCCACGCGAGAACTGCCTGCGCGGGTGAGATCTCGTGGGCCGCCGCGACCTCGACGATGACCGGCTCCTCCAGCAGCGCCTTCGCCCGGCCGATGGGGCTCCACGCCTCGGTGATGATGCCGTGCTCGCGGTGGTACGCGAGCTGCTCCTCCTGCGGGAAGTACGGATGCAGCTCGATCTGGTTCACGACCGGGCGCACACCCGTCTCGTGCTCCAGACGCTCGAGGTGCTCAGGCAGGAAGTTAGACACGCCGATCTGCCGCACCACACCGCGCCGCTGGGCATCGACGAGTTCTGCCCAGGCCTGCACGTATTCGTCCTGACTCGGATTCGGCCAGTGGATGAGGTGCAGATCGGTGGCATCGAGCCCGAGCCGGAATCGGCTCTCCTCGATGCTCGTGCGCGCTTTGTCCGCGGGGTGGTGACGGCCGGGCAGCTTCGTGGTGACGATGACCTCGGCACGATCCGTCGAGGCATCCGCCACCCCGCGTCCCACGGTTCCTTCGTTCTCGTAGTTGAACGCGGAATCGATCAGGCGATAGCCCGCATCGATGCCGGCCGCGATCGCGGCTGCACCCTCGGCGCCGTTGAGACGGTACGTCCCCAGGCCGATCGCGGGGAGAGTGAAGCCGTTGTGGGCGGTACGAGTGGGCTGAGCAGTCATCATGGTCTCCTTCGAGGTCTGGATTCAGGGTACGCGGCACAATGGACACATGCGATGTCCTTGTCTGTCCGGCGACACATACGACGCGTGCTGCGGTCCACTGCTCGCGGGAGACTCGTCAGCGCCGACGGCCGAGCGTCTCATGCGCTCGCGATTCACGGCGTTCGCGGTCGGAGATGCGGATCACCTGCTGCGTTCGTGGCATCCGTCGACCAGACCGAGCCATCTCGAACTCGATGACGCGGTCCGATGGACCAGGCTCGAGATATTCGAGACCGAGGCGGGTGGACCGTTCGACACGATCGGATTCGTGTCGTTCGAGGCGTTCTATCGTGAGGAGGGCACGCAGTCTTCCGTGAAGGAACGCAGCCGCTTCGTCCGCGAGGACAGAGTGTGGTCATACGTTGATGGCGCGCCCGAGCTGCCGAGCCGATAGTCGGTTGTCCGCGACCGCGGGTAGGTTGGAGTTGTGAACGCCAGCCCCGAGCATCAGCGCCTCCTTCTCGACGTCGCCGACCTGGATCGCCGCATCCAGCAGGCCGAGCGCGCGCGCACCACGCCGGCGCAGGGCCCGCGCATCAATGAGCTGGCCAAAGAGCGCCAGGAGCAGCTTCGCGAGCTGACCGCTCTCACCGGTGCTCGAGACGACGCTCGCACAGAGCTCGCACGTCTGGAATCAGATGTGAAGCTCGTCGAACAGCGTCGCACGCGCGATACAGAACGACTTGCCGCCAGTACCAACTCGAAGGATGCTCAGGCCTTCGAGCATGAGCTCGCCAGCCTCGCCAAGCGGGTCAGCGACCTGGAAGACATGGAACTCGAGGTCATGTCCCGGGTGGAGGACGCTGAGGCCGCGGTCGCGGCGCAGCAGGCTCTCATCGATGTGACCACGGCAGAGGGAACCGAGCTCACCACTCAGGCGAAGGCTGCGGTTGCAGCCGCGACGACCGAGGCCGAGCACCTGAAACGGGATCGCGCCGCGATCACCGCAGACATCCCCGCCGAGCTGCTCACCGACTACGAGCGCCGTGCATCCCGCGGCATCGGCGTCGGCCTGCTGCGTCGCGGCACCTGCGAGGGATGCCGCATGATGCTGTCTGGAACGCACCTGAACGAGGTCCGCCAGGCCGCACCCGACGCCGTGCTGTCCTGCCCCGAGTGCGGCGCCATCCTGGTGCGCACCGACGAATCAGGCCTGTGAAGCCGGCGTCCGCATCGGACGCGAGAATCCTGCTGGCCTCCGCCGGCAGCGGTGACTTCCTCGCCATCGAGCTCGACGCCGATGGCGCAGAACAGGACCGCACCCAGCTCGCAGACGCCGCCCTCGTCGACTGGGTGCGCGACGTCGAGCAGACAAGATCGCCGCGTTGGGTGATCCGCAGTGCGCGAGAACTCTACCCGCGGCTGCTGGCCGCCGGGGTGCTCATCACCCGCGCGCATGACCTTCTGCTGTGCCATGCGATCCTTCGAGACACAGACCGTGTGGCCCGTCCGCTCGCGCCTTCGGCGGACTGGCTACCACGCGAGCCGGACGCCGGGGCGCCGGCGCTGTTCGACCTGCTCGCCCGGCCGTCGGGCGACTCGGCCGACGATCTTCTCGAGCAGTACCGGGAGCAATGTCGTGTGATCGCCTCCGATCAGAAGGGGCGACTCGCGCTGCTGTGCGCTGCGGAGTCGGCCGGTGGTCTGATCGCTGAGGAGATGCGAGCTGCAGGCGTGCCCTGGGATGCCGAGGCGCACGACCGCATCCTCGTCGACGTACTCGGGGCGCGACCGGCCGGCGGAGGCGCGCCAGCCCGCATGGCGGAGCTTGCCGAGAGCGTGCGCTTCCACCTCGGCGACCCGCAGCTCCATCTGGACAGCCACGTGAAGCTGCTCCGTGCGCTGCACCGCGTCGGGGTGAACGTCGAATCGACGAGCCAGTGGGAGCTGAGCGAAGTCGCGCATCCGGTGATCGAACCGCTCCTGGCGTACAAGAAGCTCTCGCGTCTGCTGAGCGCGAACGGCTGGGCCTGGTTGTCCGAGTGGGTGCACGATGGTCGTTTCCGCCCGGTCTACATCCCGGGCGGTGTCGTCACGGGCCGTTGGGCGTCGTCAGGCGGGGGAGCCCTGCAGATCCCGCGCATCCTCCGCCCCGCGGTGCAGGCGGATGAGGGCTGGATGCTGATCGTCGCGGATGTCGCGCAGCTCGAGCCGCGCATGCTGGCGGCGATGGCGGCTGACAAGGCGATGGCAGAGGCTGCGCGCGGCCGTGATCTGTACGCCGGCGTCGTCGCATCCGGCGCAGTAGCCACCCGCGAAGAGGCGAAATATGCCGTCCTCGGAGCGATGTACGGGGCCACGACAGGCGACAGTGGGCGTCTGGTCCCACGGCTGCGCAAGGTGTATCCGCGTGCCATGCGTCTCGTCGACGATGCGGCGCGCACGGGGGAGGACGGCGGAGTCGTGTCGACGAACCTCGGCCGCTCCTCACCCCGCCCCGACACCGCGTGGCAAGCGCATCAGAGCGATGCGAGCGGCGCCGACGCCGACCCGGTCGACGTGAAACGTGCGCGGCAGAGTGCGCGCGAGCGCGGCAGGTTCACTCGCAATTTCGTGGTGCAGGGCACCGCCGCCGAATGGGCGTTGATCTGGTTGGCTGAGATCAGACACCGGCTGCGGGGGCTTCCGGAGGCCGTGACGCCGGCCGCGGCATCCGGTCCTTTCGCACGCAGTGCGCATCTCGCCTTCTTCCTCCACGATGAGGTGATCCTGCATGTGCCGGCTGAGTCGGCGGATGCCGCGGCGGAGGCGGTACGACAAGCGGCCGCGGTAGCGACCCGTCGTCTGTTCGGCGGCTTCCCGATCGATGTGCCGCTTGACCTGCGAATCGTGCAGACCGCGGAGAAGTAGACTGAGGACGCGAATGGGTCGGCTGGACGGCCGCGTTGCGGGAGACCGCACCGAGGAACGTCCGGGCTCCACAGGGCAGGATGGTGGGTAACACCCACCCGGAGCAATCCGCGAGAAAGTGCCACAGAGAGCAGACCGCCGGGGCTTGCCCCGGTAAGGGTGAAAGGGTGGTGTAAGAGACCACCGGGGGTCATGGTGACATGACCTGCCAGGTAAACCTCGTCCGGAGCAAGGTCAGACAGAGGATGTTGACGCGGCTCGCCGAGTCCTCGGGTAGACCGCTGGAGCGGCACGGCAACGTGTCGCCGAGAGAGATGGCCGTCGAAGGGATTCCTCGAGAGAGGCCCCGGAACAGAACCCGGCGTACAGGCCGGCCCATTCCACCACGTCGAAGGGCCCGGCGACCGTGACAGGTCGCCGGGCCCTTCGTGGGTTCAGAGGGTGGGATCAGTCGGCTGCCAGGGACGCGGCGCCGATGATTCCGGAAGAGTTCCGGTGAATAGCGGGAATGATCGGCGTGTTCAGCTCGAGCAGCGGGATGAACTTCTCGGGGTGCTTCGAGACGCCGCCGCCGACGACGAACAGATCGGGGCTGAACAGGAACTCGACGTGCGAGAAGAAGACCTGGAGGCGCGCCGACCACTCCTCCCACGAGAGCTTCTCGCGCTCCATCGCCGAGTACGCCGTCCACTTCTCTATGGATGCGTCCCCCACGGTCGTGCCGTTGTAGAGCAGATGGCCGAGTTCCGTGTTCGGCAGCAGCACTCCGTCGTAGAGGAACGCCGAGCCGATGCCGGTGCCGAGCGTCGCCAGGATCGTCAGGCCATCGACGTCACGGGCGGCTCCATGGCGCACCTCGGCGACGCCGGCGGCATCCGCATCGTTCACGAAGGTGATGTGACGACCGAGGCCGTCTTCGAAGAACTTCTCGGCCTCGAAACCGATCCAGGCCTCGGAGACGTTCGCCGCAGAGAGCGTCCTGCCGTTCTTCACGATCGCGGGGAATGCCACGCCGAGAGGCAGGGCCGACTCGCGGACTTCGAGCGTGTCGAGAACCTCGTTGACGGCCTTGAGGACGTCTTCAGGCGATGCGCCCTTGGGTGTGTCTACCCGGACGCGATCCGAATCGAGTGCGCCCTTCTTGAGGTCGACGATGCCTGCCTTGATGCCTGTGCCGCCGATGTCGACGCCGATCGCTAGTGCCATGAGCAATAGCCTAGCGAGCGCCCGAGACGACAGTAGGATCGTGACAGAAGCTTACGAAGGGAGCTGCCATGTCTGACGGCGAGAACAAGTACTGGTACAACACCACCACCAGCCAGGTGGAGTTCGGCTACGCGTCGCCATCCGTCGACAGGGTCGGCCCCTTCGACACCGAAGAAGCGGCCGCGAACGCCCTCAACACTCTTCGCGAGCGTTCGGAAGCGTGGGCGGCAGAGGAAGCCGTCGACGACGACTGGCGCAAGTCGACCGACGCTGACGGGAAGTAGCAGGCATATGGGAATGGACAAGCAGCGAGACTTCGTGCTGCGCACGATCGAGGAACGCGGCGTGAAGTTCGTCCGCCTCTGGTTCACCGACGTGATCGGCACGCTGAAATCCGTGGCCATCGCGCCGGCCGAGGTCGAGGGAGCCTTCGCCGAGGGCATCGGGTTCGACGGCTCTGCGATCGAGGGACTCACGCGCACGTACGAGTCGGACCTGCTCGCGCAGCCCGACCCGACGACATTCCAGACGCTCCCATGGCGGGGTGAGGTCGACCCGACCGCGCGCATGTTCTGCGATCTGACCACTCCTGACGGGCAGCCGGCCGTCGCCGATCCGCGGCACGTGCTCAAGCGCACGCTCGCAAAGGCCGCTGACGCCGGTTTCACCTTCTACACGCATCCGGAGATCGAGTTCTACCTGCTCAAGTCTTCCTTGATCGGGCCGGACGGTCCCGTCCCCGTCGATTCGGCAGGATACTTCGACAACGTCCCGGGCGGGACGGCACATGATTTCCGTCGACGCTCGGTGCGGATGCTGGAAGACCTCGGCATCTCGGTCGAGTACAGCCACCACGAGGGCGGCCCAGGTCAGAACGAGATCGACCTGCGCTACGCGGACGCGCTCACCATGGCCGACAACATCATGACGTTCCGCACGGTCGTCAAGGAGGTCGCGATCGAGCAGGGCGTGTACGCGACGTTCATGCCGAAGCCGATGAGCGACCAGCCGGGAAGCGGCATGCACACGCACATGTCGTTGTTCGAAGGCGACCAGAACGCGTTCTGGGAGGAGGGCGCCCAGTACCAGCTCTCCAAGACAGGGCGTCACTTCATCGCCGGTCTCCTCAAGCACGCCAACGAGATCGCGGCCGTCACGAATCAGTTCGTGAACTCGTACAAGCGGCTGTGGGGCGGTGACGAAGCGCCCAGTTTCGTCACATGGGGTCACACGAACCGCTCTGCTCTCATCCGCGTGCCGATGTACAAGCCGCACAAGAGCCAGTCCTCGCGCGTCGAGTATCGCGGTCTCGACTCGGCTGCCAACCCCTATCTCGCCTATGCGCTTCTGCTCGCGGCGGGTCTCAAGGGCATCGAGAACGAGTACGAGCTTCCCCCTGAGGCCGAGAACAACGTGTGGTCGTTGAGCGATGCGGAGCGCCGTGCGCTCGGATACTCCTCACTGCCCGCCAGCCTCGACCACGCTCTGGAGCACATGGAGTCATCTGAGCTCGTCGCCGAGACGCTCGGTGAGCAGGTCTTCAACTACGTGCTGCTCAACAAGCGCAAGGAGTGGGAGGCCTACCGTGGTCAGGTCACACCGTTCGAGCTGAAGAGCAACCTCGAGCTTCTCTGAGCCGATGGCTCGATCGGACGCGACCTTCTCACTGTCTTCGCTGGCGCGACTGGGCTTCACCGAGCTGAGTGACGGCGCGGACGCGCTGGACGAGCTGTCGACGCTGGTGGGGATCGATCGCTCGACACTCGTGGACGGCGCGGTCGCCGCGGACCCCGATGGGGCAGCCGCCGGCATGCTCCGGGTGGCGCGCCGCGACCCGATCGCGTTGCAGCGGGTGCTCCTCGATGAGGATGCGCGTCGCATCTGCTGGCGCGTGTTCGGAGCGTCGATGGGTCTGGCCGACTTCTTCCTCCGTCACCCGGACCAGCTCTCCGTGCTCACCGAGGTCGGTCCGCTGGTGCCGAGTGCGGCGACCCTGCGACAGCGCCTGCTCGATTCCGTCGGCGCGAAGGACGGATTCGCCGAGGTCGCCGACCATTCCGCCTCTGTCGCGCTGCGGATCGCATATCGTCGCTCGCTCGCGGAGATCGCGGCGGTCGACCTCTCGGCCCCTGAACCAGCGCTACGGATCGCGGCAGTGTCGGCTGCACTCGCGGACGCTGCCGGCGCAGCCCTTGAAGCATCGCTCGCTGTGGCCCGCACCAGGGTCGCCGGAACGCGTCCGCGCGACGAGGTCGCCCTCACCCAGCTGGCGATCATCGGGATGGGCAAGGCCGGTGCTCGCGAGCTCAACTACGTCAGCGACGTCGACGTGATCTTCGTCGGCGGCACCGCCGACGAAGAACGCCTCGAAGAGTCCCGCTCGATCGACATCGCCACGAAGCTCGCGATCGAGACGATGCGGGGGCTGTCCGGGATAGAGGTCGAACCTCCGCTCTGGGAGGTCGATGCGAATCTTCGCCCAGAAGGCAAACAGGGGGCGCTCGTGCGCTCTCTCGGATCGCACCTGGCGTATTACGACAGATGGGCGAAGAGCTGGGAGTTCCAGGCGCTGCTCAAAGCGTGCCCGCTCGCAGGAGACGCGGCGCTGGGCGAGGCGTACATCGAGGCGGTGCAGCCGAAGATCTGGTCGAGCGCCGCTCGCGAGAACTTCGTGGACAGCGTGCAGCGGATGCGCGAGCGCGTCACAGAGCACATCGACCCTGAGGATGCCGCGCACCAGATCAAGTTGGGCTCCGGCGGACTGCGCGATATCGAGTTCACCGTTCAGCTGCTGCAACTGGTGCATGGTCTCACTGATCCGAGTCTGCGCACGAAAGGGACTCTGGAGAGCCTGGATGCGCTCGTCGCAGGCGGCTACATCGGACGAGAGGATGCCGCGACGTTCGCATCCGACTACCGGACCCTCAGACTGCTGGAGCACCGCCTGCAACTGCGGGAGCTGTCCCGCACCCATCTCATGCCCAGGACTCCTGACGGACTGCGAGTGCTGGCAAGGGCCACGGGGCTGGCGGAGACCGGCGAGGGGATCTGGGGTCTCTGGGACAGCGTGCGCCGTGAAGTGCGCGACATCCACACCCGACTGTTCTATCGACCGCTGCTGAGCGCCGTAGCCGCGCTCCCGGAAGAGGAACGCACGCTCTCGACGGCACAGGCACACGACCGCCTCGCCGCCATCGGCTTCCGCGACGCTGCGGGCGCCCTGCGTCATATCGGCGCGCTCACCACCGGTATCAGCCGCAAGGTCACGATCCAACGTCACCTCATGCCGATCATGGTGCGCTGGTTCGCCGACGGCAGCGACCCCGATTACGCCCTCCTCGCCTTCCGGAGGATCAGCGAGCGGCTGGGGGACACCTCGTGGTTCCTCCGGATGCTGCGCGACTCATCCGGGGCTGCCGAGAGCCTCACACGTCTGCTGTCGGCGTCGCGCTACATCGGCGAGCTCATGGAGTGGATCCCGGAGTCGGTGGCATGGTTGGACAGCCCGGAACGGCTTCGTCCTCGCGCCGCGTCGCAGCTGTACGAGGAGGCGCGCGCGATCCAGACGCGCCACAAGTCTGTCGGGCCCGCGCTCAAGGCCGTCCGTGCGTTGAGACGACGCGAGCTGCTCCGCACAGCGATGGGCGCTGTGCTCGACGTGCTGACGATCGAAGAGATCGCGACATCTCTCACCGCGATCACCGACGCGACCATTCAAGCCGGGCTGCGCGCCGTGCGTCGCGAGGTGGTACCCGCAGAGGATGACGCCCTCGACTTCGCTGTGATCGGCATGGGTCGCTTCGGCGGGGCAGAGCTGGGCTTCGGATCGGATGCCGACATCCTGTACGTCTACGACGCCAACGGAATCGATCCGCAGCGCGCTCAAGCTCTCTCGACGCAGCTGGTCGCCGGACTCCGCGAGCACCTGACCGACCACCGTGTGCCGCTCGACCTCGACGCAGACCTGCGCCCTGAGGGCCGCCAGGGTCCGGTCGTGCGGTCCATCGCGGCGTACACGGAGTATTACCGGCGCTGGTCGGTGTCGTGGGAGGCGCAGGCGTTGCTGCGTGCGCGTGGCGTCGCCGGCAGCTCGCGGTTGATCGCGAAGTTCATCGAGCTGGCAGACAGCATCCGCTACCCGGAGCAGGTCGACGAGCAGGGGCTCCGGGAGATCAAGCGCATCAAAGCCCGGGTGGAGGGCGAACGGCTGCCTCAGGGGGCGGATCCGCGCCGACACCTCAAACTGGGACCAGGATCGCTCAGCGACGTCGAATGGTTGATCCAGCTCGTGCAGCTGCAGCACGCCCACGCCGTGCCGGCGCTGCGGACCACGTCGACGTTGGACGCATTGCAGGCGGCGGTGGACGCTGAGTTGGTACCGGCCGATGATGCGGAGAAGCTGCGGGAGGCGTGGCTGCTCGCCAGCAGGCTGCGTTCGGCGATCACGCTGCGCACCGGGCACACTGCCGACATGCTCCCTGCCGATCGTCGTGAACTCGATGCGCTCGGTCACCTGCTGGGCTACCCCGACCGATCGGCCACCGCGGTCGAAGAGGATTATCTCGGTGTCACCCGGCGCGCCCGTCGGGCATTCGAGAACCTGTTCTACGGCTGAGTTGCGCAATCGCGATCACTGGCTCAGGCTGAGCACATGACAGCGACGAAGATCGGCATCATCTGGAACCCCTCGAAGATCGAGGAGGACGTTCTACGCCCGGCAGTCGCTGAGGCGGTGCACGGTGAGGTGCAGTGGTGGGAGACGAGCGAAGACGATCCAGGGCTCGGCATGGCGAAAGAGGCCATTGCGGCCGGCTGCGGGACCGTGATCGCCGTCGGCGGCGACGGCACGGTGCGTGCGGTGGCTGAAGCGTTGGCCGGAACGGACGTCGTGCTCGGCATCGTGCCCCAAGGCACCGGAAATCTACTCGCCCGCAACCTCGAAGTGCCGTTGGATGACATCCCTGCGGCGCTGGCGCGGATCAGCGCAGAAGAGCCGCGGACCATCGACCTCGGTTGGGTGAGCGTGAACGGCGAGGAGCGAGCCTTCACGGTGATGGTCGGTTTCGGTATCGACGCGCAGATGCTGGTGGAGACTGACGATGATCTGAAGGATCGTGCCGGCTGGCTCGCTTACGTCGAGGCGATGGGGCGTGCCATGGCCGGCACAGAGATGACGGGCATCTCACTTGCTCTGGATGGGGGAGAAGCGCAGGAGGTGCGCGGTCACACCCTGCTGATCGGGAACTGCGGCATGGTCCAAGGTGGCGTGCGCCTGCTGCCGGACGCGAAACTCGACGACGGACTGCTCGACCTGCTGCTGGTGAGCGCCGACGGCGCACTGCAGTGGCTCGACACCGTGCGCTCAGTGGTCTGGGACAACGGCATCCGTCGTCTGCTGATGCGCGACGAGACAGCGGTGAGCACCGAGTCCACACGTCACCTGACTGCTGAGCGCATCAGCATCGAGCTCGAGCAGCCGCTGGCTTTCGAGGTCGACGGTGAGGAGCTCGGCGAGGTGTCATCGTTCGAGGTCCGCGTGCAGGCGGGCGCTCTGCGGGTGCACTGAACGATCGCTGTCAGGCGATCTCGACGCGAATGAGATCCTCGAGCAGCAGCTCGCCTGTGGCATTGGTCGCCTGCATCATCTCTTCCAACCGCTTCGCGTTGATCGAATGCGCGTCGGCGCTGTCGAACATGAAGACCAAAGGGACTGCGGGGTGGATCCAGGCACTCATTCGCCCGTTCGAACCGCCGTCGACAGGCAGCCACGTCATCATGAAGCTCTCCTGGCGGCGGAGCTTCGTCGCCACGACCACTTTCAGGTGCGCGAGTGTCTCGTCCTCGATGCCGATGGCCTCAGCGGTGTGGTCGTACTTGAGTCTGCCCATACTGCACCTTAACCTGCACCACCGGGTTCAGAAAGATGCCATTCCGCGAAGGGTGGAGCGGCGTGGTGCGAGAGAACCCGCCCCAGCGCGACGCTGAGGCGGGTTCTCGGAGCTGGCGGTGTCAGACCCCGTAGTAGAGCTCGAACTCGAACGGGTGCGGGCGCTGCGCCATCGGCAGGATCTCGTTCTCGATCTTGTAGGAGATCCAGGTCTCGATGAGCTCAGGCGTGAAGACGCCGCCCTCAAGCAGGAACTGGTGGTCGTCGCGGAGAGCGTCGAGCGAGTCCAGCAGGGAGTTCGGCACCTGCGGGATGTTCTTGGCCTCCTCGGGAGGAAGCTCGTAGAGGTCCTTGTCGACCGGCTCGTGCGGCTCGATGCGGTTCTTGATGCCGTCGAGGCCGGCCATCAGCTGCGCAGCGAACGCGAGGTACGGGTTGCCGGAAGCATCCGGAGCGCGGAACTCGATGCGCTTCGCCTTCGGGTTGGAGCCGGTGATCGGGATGCGGATGGCAGCCGAACGGTTTCCGGCCGAGTAGACCAGGTTGACCGGAGCCTCGAAGCCCTTGACCAGACGGTGGTAGCTGTTCAGCGTCGGGTTCGTGAAGGCGAGCAGTGCCGGTGCGTGCGCCAGGATGCCGCCGATGTACCAGCGTGCGATGTCGCTGAGCTGGCCATAGCCGGCCTCGTCGTAGAACAGCGGCTTGCCCTCGCTCCACAGCGACTGGTGCGTGTGCATGCCCGAGCCGTTGTCGCCGTAGAGCGGCTTCGGCATGAAGGTCGCCGACTTGCCCCACTCTTCCGCCGTGTTCTTGACGATGTACTTGAACTTGAGGATGTCGTCCGCCGCGTGCACCATCGTGTCGAAGCGGTAGTTGATCTCCTGCTGACCACCGGTGCCGACCTCGTGGTGCGAACGCTCCAGGATGAAACCCGCCTCGATGAGCTTGAGGGTGATGTCATCGCGGAGGTCGGCCGTCTTGTCGACGGGGCTGACGGGGAAGTAGCCGCCCTTGTACGGCGTCTTGTTGCCGAGGTTGCCGCCCTCTTCGTCGCGGCCGGTGTTCCACGCGCCCTCTTCGGAGTCGACGCTGTAGAAGCTCGAGTTCGCGGTCACGGAGTAGCGGACATCGTCGAAGATGTAGAACTCTGCCTCCGGGGCGAAGAATGCCGTGTCGGCGATGCCGGTGGAGACGAGGTACTTCTCCGCCTTCTTGGCGACCTGACGCGGATCCTTCGAGTAGATCTCGCCGGTGCGCGGGTTGTAGATGTCGAAGAGCATGACGAGGGTGCTCGCCTCGCGGAACGGGTCGACGTAGGCGGTCGTGACGTCCGGGATGAGCTGCATGTCGGACTCGTGGATGCTGGCGAATCCGCGGATGGACGAGCCGTCGAACAGCTGACCGTCGGTGAAGAACGCCTCGTCGACCGTCGACGCAGGGATGTTGAAGTGCTGCTGGACACCGGGCAGATCAGTGAAACGGATGTCAAGGAATTTGACGTCGTTCTCCTTGATATAGCTCAGAACCTCGGACGAATCGGTGAACATTTATCACTCCAGATGATGCGGATCGGGGCCGTGAAGGCTGCAAGCAGGTTATGGCCGGAGGGTTACCCGGCCATGTCCTC
Source organism: Microbacterium sp. TWP3-1-2b2 (assembly GCF_049896145.1). Lineage (NCBI taxonomy): Bacteria > Bacillati > Actinomycetota > Actinomycetes > Micrococcales > Microbacteriaceae > Microbacterium > Microbacterium sp. TWP3-1-2b2. The sequence goes on from NZ_JAFCTS010000001.1 coordinate 772,692, forward strand.
TATGTTTCCGCCATGTTACAGACCCTCGGTAGACTGGACGGGTGACGGATGCTGAGTACACGTACCCCGGTGAACGTCTCGGGCTTCCTGCAAGCGGACCGCGGAGCATCGCGAGGGTCGGCCGGCGCATCGGCGCTCTCGCCATCGACTGGGCCGCAGCCGTGGTCATCTCCATCGCGTTCTTCCAGTACGACTCGATCGCCACGCTGCTGATCTTCGCCGTCGTGCAGATCGTCTTCATTCCGACGATCGGCGGTAGTCCTGGGCATCGCATCCTCGGCATGCGTCTGGTCATGCTCGGCGGCGGGTGGGTAGGACTCTGGCGACCGATCGTGCGCACGCTGCTGCTGGTCGTGGTGATTCCTGCCGTGATCTGGGATCCCGATCAGCGTGGCCTGCATGACAAGCTCGTCGGCACCGTGCTGATCCGCGCCTGAGGATCGGTCCCTGAGCTGATCTCTCGAGCTCTGAGCCTGTCGAAGGGTCAGTCCCGCCCGCGATTTCGGCGACGCGTCTCCTTCGGCGCGCGACCGCCCAGGAACGAGCGTGCAGGGTCGACGATGAACCCGCGTCGCAGAGCCTCCCGACCGATCAGCATCCGAAAGCCCATCTCGTCACGATTGCTGAGCGTGACCTCCGATACGACCAGCTGATCGACGATTCGGATCGCCAGGAGAACGACGAGCCGTTGCTGGGCATGGCCGGACGAGCTGCGCACGGCACGCCTGTCATGGACGGGGCACTCCACGATCGTGGCATCCGCATTGGTGTGCTGCCAGGGATTCACGCGGAACCGCACCCAGGCCTCACCCTCGCGCTCGAACTCCTCGACGTCGAATGCGTGCAATGACGAGGTGCGTGCGCCGGTGTCGACCTTGGCTTTGATCCAGTCCACGCCGGCATCGGGCAGGCTCACCCATTCACGCCACCCCGTAAGAGTGTTTGAATGAGATGTCTTCGTCACTCGATACATCTTGGCAGGAAACATACGTGAAGCTCGCAGTTCTCTCCCGCGCTCCGCAGGCGTACTCGACCCAACGCCTCCGCGCGGCTGCTCTCCAGCGCGGACACAACGTCAAGGTGCTGAACACGCTGAAGTTCGCGATCGACCTGACTGCGGACGAGCCCGACCTGCATTACCGGGGTCGCCCGCTGAGCGACTATGACGCGATCCTGCCCCGTATCGGCAGCTCGATCACCTACTTCGGCACCGCCGTGGTGCGTCAGTTCGAGCAGATGGACGTCTACACGCCCAACACGGCGAACGGCATCTCCAGCGCCAGAGACAAGCTCCGCGCGAACCAGATCCTCTCGCGCCACAACATCGCCATGCCTGCGACGGCGTTCGTACGCAACCGCGCGGATGTACGGCCCGCCATCGAGCGCGTCGGAGGAGCACCGGTGGTCATCAAGCTGTTGGAGGGAACGCAGGGCATCGGCGTGATCCTCGCCCCACAAGTGAAGGTCGCCGAGGCGATCATCGAGACACTGCACTCCACGAAGCAGAACGTGCTGATTCAGAAGTTCATCGCCGAGAGCAGGGGGCGCGACATCCGAGCGCTCGTCGTGGGCGACCGTGTCGTCGCCGCCATGCGGCGCGTCGCTGCCGGCGACGAGTTCCGCTCCAACGTGCACCGTGGCGGCAGCGTCGAGCGGGTGCAGCTGGACCCTGCCTACGAGCAGGTTGCGGTACGGTCTGCGCAGATCATGGGTCTGCGGGTCGCTGGCGTCGACATGCTCGAGGGCGACGAGGGCCCACTGGTGATGGAGGTCAACTCCTCACCCGGGCTTCAGGGGATCGAGCAGGCGACGAATCTCGATGTGGCCGGAGCGATCATCGACCACATCGCGGGACAGGTGGCGTTCCCCGAGATCGACGTGCGCCAGCGTCTGACCGTGTCGACGGGCTACGGCGTGGCGGAGCTGCTCGTGCACAACGCCGCGGAGCTCGTCGGCAAGACCTTGGGCGAGTCCGGTCTGTGGGAGCGCGACATCACCGTTCTGACGCTGCACCGTGGCGTGAGTGTGATCCCCAACCCGCGCAAGCACGTCGTGCTCGAGGCAGACGATCGCCTCTTGTGCTTCGGCAAGCTCGAGGAGATGCGCGGAATGATCCCCGAGCGCCGTCGTCGCAGGGCGAAGGTGCGGCGTCTGCCGAAGGAACCGCTGAGCTGAGCCGCAGCTCGCTCCCGGAGCCTGTTGGATCCGATTCCTGAGCCTGTCGAAGGGTGAGGGCTCAGCGCGGGCGCTGCGCGCGGACCTTCGTCGGGTCGATGCCCTTCGGGATCGGAAGCGACGAGACCGACTGCGACACGGAGTCGATGCGGCGGATGACCGCGGCCATCGTCGTCTTGTTGATCGTCTTCGGCAGTTTCTTGATCGTCTTCGAGAGGTCGGCGATCGCGACTTCGTCGTCACCGTGGCCGACGTAGAACACGTTCACGGGCACACCGTTCGCGACGCGCTGCGCCTTGCTGCGCTCCTCGTTGACGAGCCGCGTGAGCCGGCCGCGGGCGCCTTCGCCGACGACGACGATGCCGCCTCGTCCGACCGCGCGGTACACGGCCTCCTGCGTCTTGGGGTTGATGCCGACAGGAGTGTCCGAGGCCTGCCAGTGACGGCCGAGGCTCGTGCTCAGCACGTGTCCTGAGGCGCCGGGCATGCCGTCGATCTTGGCGTACATCGCGTTGGTCGACAGACGAGTCATCAGGAACAGCGACCCGAGCACGCCGAGCATGAGGCCTGTGATCGCCCAGAGGACAAGGGTCCACACCTGGAACGGCGGGATGAGGTAGCCGACGAGAAGGCCGAGCAGGACACCGCCGACGAGGATGGCGATCTGCGCCCAGGGGAGCCAGCCGTAGACCTCACGCGTGAACCGGAACAGGGACTTGATCTGGGAGATGAACCCCGGACGCTTCTCGGGTTCTGGAGCACGCTTAGCCATGCATACAAGACTACCGAGTCCGTGGGCGCTCCACGTGCGCGTTCGCGGGCGGCGCACTCGCTCTGCACATGTGAGCAATTCGCGAATCCGTCCACATTCGACTGTCGACGGCGCCGTGCGCAGCCACGTTGCGCTGTGATGGATCGATGAATGAGACGGACGCCGCAGCCGATCGTGCCTCGCTGGTGCCGGGAGTGCACCGCCTGATCCGTGCGATCGACGGCAAGGACGGGCCCTTCTCCGGCACTCTGGTCGCATTCGACGAGACCGTCGCGGTCTGCGTCGACGCAGAGCAACTCGGAGGATGGGCTGGGTGGGCGTTCTCGGGCTCAGAGCACGTGTGCGGTGTGCTCGACATCAGGCGCCGTGCCGACGGACACGACGCACTGCTGCCGTGGTGCACTCAACACGTCGAAACTTTCCTCGGCCGACGAGATGCCTCTGATTCGCCTCTCGCACCGGGGGAGCTGGGGACGCTGGTCGCCAGTCTGCTGCGTGGAGTGCGTGAACTGGGCCCGGATGCCGACGTAGTCGGGGACTGGTGGCTGACGGGCGATGGGCGACCGATGTTCGTGCATGGCGAGGGCGGGAGCGCCAGTGCACGCACGGCAGCCCTCATCGAGCGTCTGGCGCGGCGGCAGGCCGATCGGGCAACGGTGCGCGTTCTCGAAGAGGCGTCCGCTGCGCTGCGCCAGCCACGCCATCCTGTCGGAGACGATCGACGGTGGGAGGAGCATCTGTTCGCACGCGCGGCTCCGCGCGCGCTGCAACTGGATGTGTTCGCACCTGAGCGCGCGAGTGACATCACTCCGCGACTTGTCGCGGCCGATGTGTCAGCGCAGGAATCCGAGAGCGGGCGACGTCGTCGTCGGGCAGGAGAGAACCGGACGACCGCGTTGAAGGGAACAGCATGGAGGAGTGACCGCGACCGCAGCCGGAGCAGGCGGCGGCAAGAGCGGACGCAGCAGGAGGAACGATCGAATCGGCGACGGATGCTCGACGGTCTGCGCAGACGCGAGCGCTCCGTGCCCGACACATCTGGCGTGCTGCGTGCTCTGGCAGATCGCGCACGTACGCGCCTGGAACGGCTTCGCGAAGGACCAGTCGTGCGTCGGCGGCCCGAGCACGACGCAGCGCGCGCGCAGCCGCCGAGACCGTCGCGTCGTCGATCGGTTCTGGTGGCGGGGTCGCTCGGAGCCGCTGTGCTGATCGGTGGACTGCTCTGGCCCAGCGATCCTGGTGAGACGCCGGCCGAGGCGTCGTCTCAGAAGGTGCAGGAACCCGATGGATCCGATGGCGGGGCGGCGAGCGGTGAGGATGCTGAGGTGCCACCGACATCGAATCCTGATCCCGTACCGTCAGAACCGCAATCCGAAAGCGGTGCAGCGCTGGATGCACTGCCTGCCTTGCTCGAGGCGGTCAGCGTGTGCGCCCGGGACGCCGTGGAGCATTGTGCGGATGCGGTCGCAGAAGGTGCGAGGACTCCGTCCGACGGCGTCGCGGTGCTCGGACCGTCTGGCAGCACCGCGACACTCGTGGACGACTATGGTGACGTCGCGGTGATCCGTCTGACGCCCATCGCTTCCGAGATCACCTACCCTTTGTTGGGCCGCGCGGGCCTAAACTAAATCGGGCGGGGGCGCGAGGTGTATGACGTCGCGCACCAGCCAGATGAGGTCGATCCGTGATCAGACTCCGAGGTTGCCCGCGAAGTTCGCTGCTTCGAGACGCGCCTTGATCGCTCCGAGGAAGCGTGCCGCGTCTGCACCGTCGATGATGCGGTGGTCGTACGACAGCGCGAGGTACACGTACGAACGCACGGCGATCGCGTCGACGCCGTCGACCTTGACCAGACCCGGGCGCTTGACGACCGTGCCGGTGCCGAGGATCGCGGACTGCGGCAGGAACACCACCGGGGTGTCGAAGAGCGCGCCGCGCGAGCCGGTGTTGGTCAGCGTGAACGTGCCGCCTGCGAGCTCGTCGGGCTTCAGCTTGTTGTCTCGCGTCCGCGCTGCCAGATCGGCGATCTCATGCGCGAACTGGGCGAGATTCTTCGACGCCGCGTCACGCAGCACCGGAGTCAGCAGACCGCGCTCGGTGTCAACGGCGATCGACACGTTCTCAGTGGCCGGGTAGACGATGTTCTCGCCGTCGACGGTGGAGTTGACGATCGGGAAAGCCTGCAACGCCTCAGCGGTCGCGAGAGCGAAGAACGGCAGGAAGGAGAGCTTGTCACCCGTCTTCTGCAGGAACTCAGCCTTGACGCTGTCACGGTAGTTCGCCACGCTCGTCACGTCGACCTCGACCACGGTGGTCAGCTGTGCAGTCTGCTGCATCGACTCGACGGCGCGCTTGGCGAGAACCTTGCGCAGTCGAGACATCGGCTGAGTCGTTCCACGCAGCGGCGAGACCTCGAGCGGCGCCGGTGCGGCGGTCGGGGCAGCAGCCGCCGCGGGTGCGGCTGTCTTGGATTCGGCTGCCTTGAGGACGTCCTCCTTGCGGATGCGTCCCCCTACGCCCGAGCCCTTGACCGTGGCCAGGTCGACGCCCTGCTGCGACGCGAGACGCCGCACGAGCGGTGTGACGTAGACGTTGTCGCCGTCGGTCGCTGCCGGAGCCGATTCAGCGGCCGCTGGAGCCGAACTGGGCTGCGCGGCGGCAGGTGCAGGTGCTGCGGCGGGAGCCGCGGCCTCTGCAGGCGCAGCTGCCGGTGCCGGTGCCGGTGCGGCTTCTGCGGGTGCGGCCGGAGCTTCAGCGGCTGGTGCCGCAGCTTCCGGTGCGGGAGCGGCCGGAGCCTCAGCGGCCGGAGCCGCGGCGGCTGCCGGAGCGCCGGAGCCGACGCGTGCGAGCACACTGCCGACCGCGATCGTCTCGTCTTCAGCGGCGAGGATCTCCTGCAGGACACCCGCGACAGGAGACGGAATCTCGGTGTCGACCTTGTCGGTGGAGATCTCCAGCAGCGGCTCGTCGACGGCGATGTCGTCGCCGACCTGCTTCAGCCAGCGCGTGACGGTGCCTTCTGTGACGCTCTCGCCGAGCTCGGGGAGCACGACGTCGGTGGCGTCGCCCGACGGAGCGGCGGCGGGTGCAGCCTCAGGCGCCGGTGCGGATTCGGCTGGCGCTGCCTCTGCAGCGGGTGCGGCTTCAGCGGCTGGTGCCGCCTCAGCGGCTGGTGCCGCTTCTGCAGCTGGTGCCGCCTCTGCCTCAGGCTCGGCGGCTGCCGGAGCATCCGCGGCGGGCGCCGAAGCGCTGCCGTCGCCGATCCTGGCGAGCAGAGCGCCCACCTCGACGGTCTCGTCCTCGGCGACCAGGATCTCCTCGATCACGCCGGCGACCGGCGAGGGGATCTCGGTGTCGACCTTGTCGGTCGAGATCTCGAGCAGGCCTTCATCCGCCTGGACGGTGTCTCCCACCTGCTTCAGCCAGCGGGTGACCGTACCCTCTGTGACGCTCTCACCGAGAGCGGGGAGGACCACGGATGTGCTCATGACGGAGTCTCCTTCAAGAATGTTTGTGACATGTTCAGCTTAGTGACCCTGACACCGGTTGGTGTTCAGAGGGCGTGCAGTGGTTTTCCGGCAAGTGCGAGGAAGGCCTCACCCAGAGCCTCGCTCTGCGTCGGGTGCGCGTGGATGAGCGGTGCGATGTCTTCGGGATGGGCTTCCCACGCGACGGCGAGCTGACCCTCTGTGATGAGTTCGCCGACTCGATCGCCGAGAAGGTGCACTCCCACCACCGGGCCGTCCTTCAGACGCACGACCTTGACGAGCCCGGATGTGCCGATGATCTCGCTCTTTCCGTTGCCGGCGAGGTTGTACTCGTAAGAGACGACAGCATCCGCGCCGTGTGCATCGATTGCGGTCTGCTCCGTCACGCCGACGGATGCGACCTCAGGGTTGCAGTACGTGATCTTCGGTATCTGCGACTCAGGGATCGGCGCGGGCGAGAGACCCGCGATCCGCTCTGCGACCGCGATGCCCTGCATGAACCCGCGGTGGGCCAGCTGCAGGCCAGGCACGATGTCGCCCACCGCCCAGAGCCCGGCGACGCCGGTGCGGAGCTCTTCATCGACCGACACGAATCCGCGGTCCAGTGTGACACCGGCCTCTTCGAACCCGAGATCTGCGGTGACGGGCCCTCGTCCGACGGCGACCAGCAGATAGTCGCCGGTGAAGGTCTTGCCGTCCTCCAGCGTGACGGTCACCCCCGAATCATCCTGCGTCGCCGTCTGGAACCGGGTCCCGAGCGAATACGCGATGCCTCGACGACGGAACGCGCGCTCAAGGCCCTTGCCGAGGGCGATGTCCTCGTTGGGGACCAGGTGCTCCAGTGCCTCGATGATCGTCACCTCCGCGCCGAACGAGCGCCACACGCTTGCGAACTCCACGCCGATGACTCCACCGCCGAGCACCAGCACACGCTCAGGGACGACATCGAGTGCGAGGGCCTGCTCGCTGGTGATGATGCGCCCGCCGATCTCGAGCCCGGGCAGCGAGCGGCTGTAGGAGCCTGTGGCGAGCACGACATCCGCACCGACGTAGACGTCGTCGCCTACGCTCACGCTGCGGTCGGCGTTCAGGCGTCCGTGGCCGGAGACCGAGGTGATGCCCCTTGCCTTGATGAGTCCTTCGAGACCCTTGTACTTCTTCGCGACGATGTTCTCGCGGTAGGTGCGCACCCCGGTGGGGTCGATGCCGTCGAACGACGCGGACACGCCCACCGAGGCCGCATCACGGACATGCTCTGCGACTTCGGCGGCATGCAGCAGCGCCTTGGTCGGGATGCAGCCACGGTGCAGGCAGGTTCCACCCACCTTGTCCTTCTCGATCAGTGCGACCGTCTTTCCCAGTTCAGCTGCGCGGAGCGCCGCGGCATAGCCGCCGCTGCCGCCACCGAGTACGACGATGTCGAACGTGTGCGTGGTCATCATGCCTCCTGTGCGCGAGCCTCGGCGAACGCGACGAGCGAACGTACCGTCGCGCCCGTCGGGCCCTTGTCTGTGAATCCGTACGGTGAACTGCCGTGCTCGGCCGAGCCGGCGACATCGAGATGCACCCAGGGGATGCGGGGCGCGTCTTCTGCGTCGCTCGTCCGCCCGATGAAACGCTGCAGGAAGAGTCCGGCGAACATCGTGCCGCCGGCGCGGTCACCCATGTTGGCGTTGACCATGTCGGCGATGGGGGAGTCCAGCGAATCCTGCATGTACTCCGGCAGCGGCAGCGGCCAGGCGAGCTCTCCCACCTGCTCCGACACGGTCAGATATTCGGCCACGGCCTCATCGTCGCCCATCACGCCGGTGTGGCGGTGTCCGAGAGCGACGAGCACGGCTCCCGTGAGAGTCGCCACGTCGAAGATCACGTCAGGGTGCTCGCGGCTCGCGGCGACAAGACCGTCAGCGAGAACGAGGCGCCCCTCGGCGTCCGTGTTCAGCACCTCGACGGTCGTGCCATCCAGCATCCGAAGAACATCTCCCGGGCGCGTCGCCTTGCCCGACGGCATGTTGTCGGTGATGCACATCCATGCCGTGACGCGCACCGACAGCTTCAGCGACGCGATCGCGCGCAGCGCGGCGAGCACCGTGGCAGATCCGGCCATGTCGAACTTCATCCCGACCATGCTCGCTGCGGGCTTCAGCGAGAGGCCGCCGGTGTCGAAGGTGATGCCCTTGCCGACGAGGGCGATGTGACCGTTGGCGTCGGCCGGAGCGTAGTCGAGGCGCACGACACGCGGTGGCCGATCAGAGCCCTGAGCGACGCCGAGCACTCCGCCGAAGCCCTGCTCTGAGAGGGCGGTCTCGTCGAGCACCTCGGCAGTGACGTCGAGATCGGCGACGGCATCGACCGCGCTCTGCGCGAGCTCGGCCGGGCTCTGCCACTCCGCGGGGACGGAGACGAGATCCTTCACGAGGGCGAGAGCGTCGCCGAGGATTCGGGCACGCGCGACATCGTCATCCGAGAGCGCCTCGCTGTGCACGGTCACTTCGTCCGCACGCGACTTGCCCGGCTTGGCGCGATATCCCTCGAAGCGGTATCCGCCGAAGACGGCACCCTCGGCCGCCGCCGACGCGAACTGGTCGAGGTCGCCTGCGAGTCCGATCGCGATGTGTTCGAACCCGGTCATGGTGCGCATCGCAGCGCCGGCCGCATCGCGCACCGCCGCCTCATCCGGTTTGCTTCCGGCGCCGACCACGGCGAGCGGCAGGGGGGTGAGCGCGGGAACGTGAATGCGAGCGAAAGCAGAGGCGGAACCGGTGAATCCGATGCCCGCGAGGACCTCAGCGAGCCCTGGATACTCCTCCAGTGCCTCCGGGAACGCCTCGGTGTCCGGGACTACGAGCACTGCTGCGTCGGCAGCGCTCCCGGGGAATCGGCTGGCGGTGTGCGAGAGCGCAGGAAGCGTCATGCTTCCATCCTAGGCTCGTCACGACCGTCGCTCCTCAGTTCTGTTCGCTGTGAGCATGACGCGGCCGCCCCTGCCGGCATCGGCTGCTCGTAGCATGGAAGCATGCCCGTCTCCGGAGAGCTGTACGAACGCGTCGCCAACGCCCCCGCCATCCCGCAAGGGCTGCCTCTCGTGATCCTCCTCACTGGATTCACGGATGCCGGAAACGCCGTGTCCGGTCTCATCGATCACCTTCGAGACGTGTCCGATCCGCAGCCCGTCATCGTGTTCGACAACGATCTGCTCCTCGACTACCGGGCTCGTCGACCGATCGTCGTCTTCGAGCAGGACCATCTCACAGAGTTCCGGCCGGCCCGTCTCGAGCTGTCGCTCGCGCACGACACCCTCGGCCAGCAGTTCCTTCTGCTCGCAGGGTACGAACCCGACTTCGCGTGGAATGCGTTCAGTGAGAAGGTGCTCGCCCTGGCCGAGGAATTCGCAGTGTCGGGCGTGAGCTGGGTCCACTCGATCGCGATGCCGGTGCCGCACACACGCCCGATAAGCACGACAGTCAGCGGCAATCGCAAAGAGATCACAGCGAGCCTCTCGGTCTGGCGTCCTCGCACGCAGGTTCCGGCGACAGCCGGCCATCTGCTCGAGTACCGCTTCGCCGAACGCGGCGACCGGATCGTCGGATTCGTGCTGCTCGTTCCCCATTACCTCGCCGAGACCGAGTATCCGGATGCGGTGATCGCCGCAGCCGACCGGGTGATGGGTTCGACGGGTATCGTGCTCGCGCTCGATGACCTGCGGGAGAGCCGCGAGGATTACCTCGCGAAGGTGAATGAGCAGGTCGCCGGCAACGATGAGCTCCGTCAGATGGTGCAGACGCTCGAGAACCGGTACGACGCGTATATGGCCGGTCGCGATCCTGAAGACCTGGATCGCTTCGACGAAGGCGGCTTCGACGAACGGGATCTGCCCAGCGCGGACGAGCTCGCGGCAGAGCTCGAGCGCTATCTCGCCACCCGTCCGCCAGGCGACGAGGACAAGCGCCCGCGAGCCTGAGCGGACGGCCTTCGGCCGGAGGGCACGGACAGATGGTGGTCAGGGTTGCGCGATGCGCTCGCATCCCCAATCGTGTGCGATACTGGTAATCCGACCCGTTGTCAATCGTCGGCCGCAAGGCTGCTGACTTGACAAGGGTCTTACTAGTGTCCGAAATGTCCCGGGGCGGGCGCGCTGCCCCGTGAAAGGCGAAACGTGACTCCTGCCGCGACCAAGAACTCCCGGACGACGAAGACCGCAGCCGAGGCTGCCTCGACCGACGACGTCGAGCCGGAAACGACCGCTGCCGCAAAGAAGCCGGCATCCAAGAAGGCTCCCGCCGCCAAGAAGGCACCGGCCGCCAAGAAGGCGCCGGTGCGGCGCAAGAAGGCCGACGACGTCGTCGAAGAGGACGCTCCCGATGGGGAAGCCGTCGCCGACGATGCTGAGGACGACGACAAGAAGCCTGCTTTCACAGAGCCGCTCCCGACGGGCGCGATCGTCCTGACGTCCAAGGACGAAGACGACGTCCCGGTCTACTCGACCCAGATCACCGGTGCCACCGCCGACCCCGTCAAGGACTACCTGAAGCAGATCGGAAAGGTCGCTCTGCTGAACGCGGCCGAAGAGGTCGAGCTCGCGATGCGCATCGAAGCCGGCCTGTTCGCCGAGGAGAAGCTGTCGAACATGACGGCTGCCGAGAAGACCAGCCAGCTCGGTCTCGACCTGCAGTGGGTGGCCCGTGACGGTCACCGCGCGAAGAGCCACCTGCTCGGCGCGAACCTGCGCCTGGTCGTCTCGCTCGCCAAGCGCTACACCGGCCGTGGCATGCAGTTCCTGGATCTCATCCAGGAGGGCAACCTCGGTCTCATCCGCGCGGTCGAGAAGTTCGACTACACCAAGGGCTTCAAGTTCTCCACGTACGCCACCTGGTGGATCCGTCAGGCGATCACCCGTGCGATGGCCGACCAGGCCCGCACGATTCGCATCCCGGTGCACATGGTCGAAGTCATCAACAAGCTCGCCCGCGTGCAGCGCCAGATGCTGCAGGATCTCGGTCGCGAGCCCACTCCGGAAGAGCTCAGCCGCGAGCTCGACATGACGCCGGAGAAGGTCGTCGAGGTGCAGAAGTACGGACGCGAGCCCATCTCGCTGCACACGCCTCTCGGCGAGGACGGTGACAGCGAGTTCGGTGACCTCATCGAGGACACCGAGGCGGTCGTTCCTGCCGACGCGGTGGGCTTCACGATGCTGCAGCGTCAGCTCGAGCAGCTGCTCGACTCGCTCTCCGAGCGCGAGGCGGGTGTGATCCGCATGCGCTTCGGCCTCGGCGACGGTCAGCCCAAGACCCTCGACCAGATCGGCGACACGTTCGGCGTCACGCGCGAGCGTATCCGTCAGATCGAGTCGAAGACGATGGCGAAGCTGCGCCACCCGAGCCGCTCGCAGTCGCTGCGGGATTACCTCGAATGACCCAGGCGAACGAGGGCAAGGCGCTCGAGACGAACGTCGACGGCAAGAATTACGCTCGAATCCCGCTGCGCACGCGAGTCGTCATGCCCGAGGACGACATCGACCAGATCGTCACCGAGTACGCGAAGGACGCTGTGCAGCCGGGGGACCTGCTGTTCGTGACCGAGAAGATCGTCGCGATCACTCAGGGTCGCTCCTACCGCCTCGACGAGATCCAGCCGCGCCGGCTGGCGCTGTTCCTGTCGAAGTACGTCACGCGCACGCCGTACGGCATCGGCCTCGGCATGCCTGAGACGATGGAGATGGCGCTTCGGGAGTGCGGTACGCCGCGCATCCTCCTGGCTGCCGCTGTCGCGGCCGTGACGAAGGCATTCGGACGCAAGGGCGACTTCTACCGCATCGCGGGCGACAAGGCTCGCGCGATCGACGGCCCCACCTCGCACACGATCCCGCCGTACAACGAGGCGGTCGTGCTCGGCCCGAAGAACCCGCGCCAGGTCGCCACGCATCTCAAGGCGCTCGTCGGCGGCACGGCCGATGTCGCAGTGGTCGACATCAATGACCTCGGCGGGAACATCCTGGGTTCCACTCTCGACAAGGCCGGCGAGCAGCGTCTCGTGCGTATCCTGAAGGACAACCCGCTCGGACAGGGACGCGAGTCCACGCCGATGGGCATCATCCGCACCGTCTGAGATCGCCCCGTCTGACGTTGATCGCTGACGACGGGCGCTGAGGGGAAACACCACGCATGGGACTCGGTCGCGCCAGCGCCATGATCGCGGCGGGTACGCTCGCCTCGCGGCTGACGGGACTGCTGCGTACAGTCGTGCTCGTCATCGCGATCAACTCGGTCGGTCGAGCACCTGACGCGTTCGCCGTCGCCAATGCACTGCCCAACAGCATCTATCAGGTGATCTCAGCAGGAGTGCTCACCGGCGTGATCGTGCCACAGGTGGTGCGTGCTGCCGCGCAGAAGGACAGCGGGCACGCGTTCCTCGCAAAGCTGCTGACGCTCGGTGCGCTGATAATGGGCTCCGTCACTGTTGTGGCGACGCTGTGCGCGCCGTTGCTGATCGACCTGTACTCGAACTTCGACTCGCCGCAGCAGCACGCCCTGGCGATACAGTTCGCGTACTGGTGCATTCCGCAACTCTTCTTCTACGGCATGTTCGCTCTGCTCGGCGAGATCCTCAACGCCAGAAAGATGTTCGCGCCCTATGCCTGGGCACCCATCGTCAACAACTTCGTCTCCATCGCGGGGTTCGTGGTGTTCATCGTGCTGTTCGGACAGAATCGCAGCGCACTTGACGGGTGGGATGACTCGATGGTGCTGGTGCTCGCCGGCACTGCGACGCTCGGTGTGATCGCGCAGACAGTCGTTCTGACATTGTTCTGGCGGCGCGCAGGCATCCCGTTGCGGCTCGACTTCCGTTGGCGGGGCATGGGGCTGGGCCACATGGGCAAGCTCGCGACGTGGACGTTGCTCACGACGTTGATCGGCCAGGCGGTCGGTATCGTGCAGTCGCTCACGATCACGACTGCTTCCGGCGAGCACGCCTCCACAGCGGCTTCGCAGTACGCCTGGCTGGTCTACATGCTGCCGTACTCGATGATCATCCTCGCGATCGGAACGCCCTACTTCACCCGCATCAGTGAGCATTCGGCGGCTGAGCGGCACAGCGAACTGCGGGCGGATGTCGGCCAATCGATCCGAGTCCTCGGACTCTTCACCGTCATCGCGGCTGCGGCAGTGATCGCGGCGGCAGTTCCGGCTTCTCGCGTCTTCAGCAACACCCCGGAGGACGCGAGTGCGATGGCGCCCGTGCTCATCGCCTACCTGGTGAGTCTCGTCCCCATGGGGGTGCTGTTCGTCATTCAGCGCACTTTCTACGCGTACGGCGATGCACGTACTCCCTTTATCTTCACGATCGTGCAAGGTTCGTTGGTCCTCGTGCTGACGCTCGTCGTCGCAGCGAGCGTTCCCGCAGAGCATCTGGCTGCCGCTGTCGCGCTCGCGCAGTCTGTTTCAGGGATCGTTCAGACGGTGATCGCGACGATTCTGCTGCGCCGCAAGATCGGGCCCCTGGGGCTCGGTGCGACATGGTGGGCATTGTGCCGCTTCGTCCTCATGGCCATCCCGGCCGGATTGGCGGGTTGGGGAGTGTTCCTGGTCGCCGGGGGTGCAGACGGCTGGATGCTTCAAGGGATGCTCTGGGGAGCGCTCGGTTCTGCGCTCATCGGTGCGACGAGCGTGCTGGTGTACATCGGACTGCTTGCCGTGTTCCGGGCGCCGGAACTGACGGTCGCCATCGACACCGTGCGTCGCCGTCGCGGCTGACCCAGTCTGAGGCTGGACGGTCTCAGCGCTTGTTGTCGACGACGTCCGCACCGATCGCGTCGCGGTAGCGATAGAGCAGTCCTGTGCGGATTCCTGACGCCGACGGCTTCATCTGGAAGACACTCGAGTTGTGGTTCGCCTCGATGAGCGCGGGTCCGGATGGCGTGATCGCGATGTCCCATCCGACATACGGCACCGTGGGAAGCCTCTTCGCGGCGTCGGCGATCATCGCCACCACCTGCGGGTAGTACGGCACCCGCAGCCCCTTGATGGTCGTGCCGGTGGCAGGATGCTCGTGGTAGATGTTCGACTGCTTGTCGACGCCCGGGTACAAGGCGACGCCGTCGTCATCGAGCATGGTGAACATTCCCCCGGAGGCGAAATTGTCGATCACCGCGCCGTTGCCGATGCGCAGCACGGACGCGATCACGTGCAGTTCGCCTGCCGGGTCGCGGTAGGTGATCATCCGCACAGTGTTCACGCTGTCGGGATACAGTGCGTTCAGGTCATCGTGCTGTGTCAGCACTTCCTCGAGCAGCGTCTGATCGCGCTCAATGAGCAGCGCACGCCAGGCGCGCACGTCGGCGACGTCTGCGGTGTCGTAGATGCCGATGCCGGCCCCGCCCTCACCTGCCGCGGGTTTTGCGATGATGCGGGGGTGCCGATCGATGAACGCGCGCAGTTCGTCGTCGGATGCCGCCGTCGCGTCGATCCACTCGCGCCCGGTCAGATCGGCGAAGTCGTAGAGGAACCGCATCTTGTCGCCGAGGATGATCTTGGAATCCGGACCGTTGAGGGTGCGGTTCAGGCGGAATGCCTTCGGATGCGTCATCCAGGTCGCCCGCTCGCGTGCGTTCAGGATGCGGATGTCCCACACGACGTAGTCGCGGAAGCCCATCTCATAGCGCACGGAGCACCACAGCATGTCGGCGATGATGACGGGGAGAGGTGCCTTCGACACCTTCTTCACCTGATGCGCCAGTTCGATCAGCTGCGTCGGATTGAGCCGCCGAGCCCGGTCGAAAAGATACCGGACACGCAACCGCTTCTGATCCACCGACCCAGGCTAACACGCGGCTGTCAACGTACCCCGGCAGGTGGAGCGAGTAGCATGAGACGTTCTGACATGCCCCCGCCGAAAGGTCTTCCTCTTGTCTCGAGACGTCGCACTCACTGCGCGCCTGAAGTACCTCCTGAGACGCCTCACCTCGTTCGATCCGCGACGAGTGTGGGCGTTTGCGACGCAGATCTCCAAGGAGCAGGGCAAGTGGGCACCGAAGGTCTTCGTCGACATGCTCGTGTGGGCGGCGCTGCACGACACGGCATACATCGACTACTACGAGGCCGACTTCGCTCTGCTGACCAAGAGCGAGCGCAAGACGTTCATGACGTCTCTCATCCAGCATCACCTGGCGCAGGCGCTCAACGACCGCACGGACGTGCTGCAGTTCGAGAACAAGATCACCTTCAACCACCGCTTCGCCGAGTACCTCGGCCGCGACTGGCTCGACCTCGATGAGGTGGACGCCGATGGCCTCCGCGCCTTCGCGGAGAAGAACCCGGTGTTCATCGCGAAGACACCGGTAGGCCGCGAGGGCAAGGGCGTCTTCCGGTACGACGCGTCAGAGGTCACCGACTGGAACGCGTTCCGCGACGAACTGCGCGACAAGGGCCAGCGGCTCATCGAACAGCGCATCGAGCAGCACCCGTATCTCGCCGAGTACTGCGAGGGCACAGTGAACACGACTCGTGTCGCGACGTTCTTCGACGGCTCGAAGGTGCACGTGCTGATGGCAGCGCAGAAGTTCGGCCGAGGTGCAGTGAGCGACCAGTTCACCTGGGGCGGCTTCTTCACGATGATCGACGAGAACGGCAAGTCCTTCGGGCCAGGCCACACCGGCAAGCACAAGTCGCGCTACGAGACGCACCCGGATTCGGGCAAGTCGATCGTCGACTTCGAGGTCCCGATGTGGGATCGCGTCGTCGACCTCGTCACCCGTGCGGCCAAGGAGGTGCCGACCGTTCCGTACATCGGGTGGGACGTCGCTGTCGGCCCCGACGGTCCGATGCTGATCGAAGGCAACTGGACGCCGGGGCTCTATGAGACCCGGGTGAGCGCCACCGGCATCCGCACCGGCAGCCGAGCGCGGCACCGTCCGGTGATCGAGGCCAGCAGGCGGTGACGCCGACCCAGAGTCTTCCGCGCGCACTCGTCTCAGCGGGGGCGCTGCGTGAAGGCGCGGCCGCGGCCGTCGCCTCCGGCGGCGAACTGGCCGACCTTCGCGGGGACGCCCTCGGACACGGAGTGCTCGAGGTCGCAGCCCTGGTGCGGGACGCCGGGGTGCACACGGTTCTCGTCGACGACGCGAACACAGCCGACATTGTTCGAGCCCAGGGGGTTCGCGCCATCACAGTCGGCGATGCGGACATCGACACCCGCATCCTCTACGGTCTGCCCGGCGCCCGCACGACGCCTGCGATGCGGTTGATGGGGCGAGTCGTCTCGACAAAGCCGCTGCGGGCAGGTGAGGCCGTCTCGTACGGGTACCTGCATCGAGCCGCAGCCGACACGACCGTGGCCCTGGTCACCGGCGGCTACGCGCAGGGAATCGTCCGCGCACTCGGCAACGCGGCCCATGTCGAGATCGACGGCATGCTGCGGCCGATCGTGGGCCGCGTGGCGATGGACGTCTGTGTTGTCGACCTTCAAGATGCCGTGGCGGACGTGACCGCGGGCGCTGATGTCGTCTACTTCGGCGGCACCGGCGTCGCCCGTGACGCATTGGCGGATTGGGCAGCGATCACCGAGCTCGGAGTCGCTGAACTCATCACCGTCGCAGGTTCCAAGGCGGTGCGCGAATGGACTCCCTGATGACTCCCACACTGGAGATCTCGCGAGGCCGCTTTCTGCAGAACCTCGCTGCGGTGCAGGAACGGATCGGTCCAGCGCGGCTGATGCTCGCCATGAAGGACGACGCGTACGGCCACGGTGTGGAATGGGCCGTCGCTGCCGCGATCGATGCAGCACGACCCGTCGAGATGTTCGGTGGCTACGACGTTCACACGTCGTTGCGCATCCGCGAGCGGGCGGAGCAGGCCACTGTGTTCGCCTGGGCGAGTTCGACCGACGAAGAGGTCGAACTCGCTCTGCACGCACGGATCGAATTGGGGGTCGGGGACGCGGACTACCTGAGCCGCGTCATCGACGTGTCGAGGCGCCTCGGACGCACGGCCCGGGTGCATCTCAAGATCGACACCGGGCTTCACCGCAACGGCATCCGCCCTGAGGACTGGTCGAGGGTGGTCGCCGACGCGATGACCGCGCAGCGCGCGGGCGCCATCGAAGTCGTCGGCGTGTGGAGTCACCTCGCCGAAGCGAGCGACGCGGAGGATGACGAGTCCGCCAGAGCATTCCGCGAGGCCGTCGACGTGGTGCGCGCCATGGGCGGCGCTCCTGCGTCGCTGCACCTGACCGCCTCGGCGGCGTCATGGTGGCGCCCAGAGCTGCGCGGTACGGTCTGCCGCATCGGCGCGTTCTGCTACGGCATCCGCTCCGCTGACGGTCCGGAGATTCCCGGCGTGGCACCGATCGCAGCGCTGCGTGCACGGGTGATCGAGGACCGCGGTGATGACGTCGTGATCGGCGTCGGTTCGTTCCACGGTCTACCGTCGATCCTCGCCGGTGCGAGTATCGGGACGCCGGGAGGCATGCGCGAGATCGTACGGATCGACCAGACGCGCACCCTCGTGCGGGGCTGGTCAGGAGCACGGGTCGGCGACATGACGACCGTGTTCGGGCCAGGAGACCAGGACGAACCGGATGCGACGACGCTCGCCGAACGGATCGGAACCGTCGGGGAAGAGATCATCACCCGCCTCACCGGGACGGTGCGACGGGTGATCGAGGACTGAAGAGAATCAGTCAGACGGCGAGTTGTGTCAGACGGCGTCGACGAGACGCGCGGTCTCATCGTGCCAGGACGTGGCCACGTCGCGGAGCTTCTCTTCGTACTTGCGACCGTGGTGGGCGCAGAAGAGCAGTTCGGAGCCGTTGACCTCGGCGGCGATGTAGGCCTGCGCGCCGCATGAGTCGCAGCGGTCCATCGCGGTCAGACGGTACTCGACGGTGGAGGTCTCACGTTCGGTTGTAGCGTTCATCTCGGTGCCTCCTCGGGTATCGGCATCTCCAGTGGGAATGTGCTCAATACAACCACGGCTGGCTGATAGTCATGCCCGATGGACGGCGTGTTTCGCTCAGCGCGTACCCGAGCGCGCCCGAGTGCGTCACCAGGGGAGTGTCTGCAGGGCTTCGATCGTCCACGCGAATAGGATTGAGGATTGTGACCGCTGAGTATTCCGCCCATCATCTTCAGGTTCTCGAAGGCCTTGAAGCGGTTCGCAAGCGCCCTGGCATGTACATCGGGTCGAACGGCTCACCCGGTCTCATGCACTGCCTGTGGGAGATCATCGACAACTCCGTCGACGAAGCAGTCGGAGGCAACGGCACCCGCATCGATGTCATCCTGCACGCAGACGGCAGCGTGGAGGTGCACGACAGGGGCCGTGGCATCCCTGTGGACATCGAGCCGCGCACCGGGCTGACCGGCGTCGAGGTCGTGTACACCAAGCTCCACGCAGGAGGAAAGTTCGGCGGCGGTTCGTACGCGGCCTCCGGCGGGCTGCACGGCGTCGGTGCTTCCGTGGTGAACGCGCTCTCGGAACGGCTCGACGTCGAAGTCGACCGTGGCGGCAAGACCTACGCGATGTCGTTCCACCGGGGTGAACCAGGCAACTTCAAGGACTCGGGCGAGAAGCGCCCCGATGCGCCGTTCTCCCCGTTCGAGAAGAGCAGTGAGCTCAGGATCGCCGGCAAGGCTCCACGTGGAGTGACCGGAACACGTGTGCGGTATTGGGCTGATCGTCAGATCTTCACGAAGGATGCCGCGTTCCAGCTCGCAGAGCTCGAGACCAGAGCGCGGCAGACGGCGTTCCTCGTGCCCGGTCTCGAGATCGTCGTTCGCGACGAGCGTGGTGAGGAGAGCTCAGAGACCTCTTACCGCTACGACGGTGGGATCGCGGAGTTCGTCGACTACCTGGCCGTGGACGCGCCGATCACGGACACCTGGCGTATTCAGGGCATGGGAACCTTCAAGGAGACCGTCCCCGTTCTGCAGGCGAACGGCCACATGTCCTCGCAGGAGGTCGAACGCGAATGCCGCGTCGACATCGCGATGCGCTGGGGCACCGGCTATGAGACGGTCACGCGATCGTTCGTGAACATCATCGCGACGCCGAAGGGCGGTACGCACCAGCAGGGATTCGAGCAGGAACTGCTCAAGGTGCTGCGCGCGCAGGTCGAGCAGAACGCCCGGCGGCTCAAGGTGGGTAACGACAAGGTAGAGAAGGACGATGTGCTCGCCGGTCTCACCGCCGTGCTCACCGTCGAGGTGCCGGAACCGCAGTTCGAGGGCCAGACCAAGGAAGTGCTCGGCACGCCCGCCGTTCGCCAGGTCGTCGCACAGGTGCTCCGCAAGGAACTCAGTGCGCGTTTCACCTCGACCAAGCGTGATGACAAGAACCAGGCCAGCCAGCTCCTGGACAAGGTCGTCGCAGAGATGAAGGCGCGCGTCTCGGCGCGGGCCCACAAGGAGACGCAGCGCCGCAAGAACGCTTTGGAGTCCTCGTCGCTTCCTGCCAAGCTCGTCGACTGCCGCTCGAACGACGTCTCGCGCAGTGAACTTTTCATCGTCGAGGGCGACTCGGCGCTGGGGACGGCACGTCGAGCCCGCGACAGCGAGATACAGGCGCTGCTGCCGATCCGCGGCAAGATCCTCAATGTACAGCGGGCTTCCATCGGCGACATGCTGTCGAACGCCGAGTGCGCCTCGATCATCCAGGTCATCGGCGCCGGTTCGGGCCGCACGTTCGACATCGACGCAGCGCGGTACGGAAAGATCATCCTGATGAGCGACGCCGACGTGGACGGTGCGCACATCCGCACGCTGCTTCTCACGCTCTTCTTCCGCTACATGCGTCCGCTGATCGAGGAAGGTCGGGTGTTCGCCGCAGTGCCACCGCTGCACCGGGTCATCGTGATGAACCCCGGCTCGAAACCCAACGAGACGATCTACACCTACACCGAGCAGGAGCTGCACGCCCTGTTGGCGAAGCTGCGCAAGGGGAACAAGCGCTGGCACGAGCCGATCCAGCGTTACAAGGGCCTCGGCGAGATGGACGCCGATCAGCTGGCGAACACGACGATGGACCGTGGTGGGCGCCTGCTGCGCCGCGTGCGCATGGAGGACGCCGAGGCCGCAGGCCGGGTGTTCGAGCTGCTGATGGGCAACGAGGTCGCGCCTCGTCGTGAGTTCATCATCGACTCGTCCGACCAGCTCTCCCGGGAGTCGATCGACGCGTGAGGCTGAAGCGCGAGCGGATGGCGACACGGGGCAGGCAGTCACCGTGATCGCATTGATCTCTGCTCCGTCGAATCTCGGCCTCAGGCCCCCGCAGCCCGGCGCGGTACCGGGCACGGCCAAGGCGCCGGAGGCGCTGCGTGAGGCAGGTCTGCATGAGGCGCTGCTCGGTCGAGGCGCCGTCGACTGGGGCGTGGTGCTGCCAGGCCGCTACGTGGATGATGGCGGCCACCGCGTGGCCGGCACCGTGCGCAATCAGGGCGCGATCATCTACCACGCACGCCTGCTCGCACGTCGCATCGTCGAGGCCCGCACCGCGGGCTTGGCGCCGCTCGTGCTGGGCGGCGACTGCAGCCTGCTCGTCGCCGCCGGAATGGCATCCAAGGTGTCAGGCGGCGGAGGGCTCGTTCATGTCGACGGACACACCGATTTCCGTCATCCCGGCAACAGCGACGCATACGGGAGCCTGGCCGGAGAGGACCTCGCGGCCGCCATCGGGCATCACCTTCCGGAACTCGCCGATATCGACGGGCTGGGCCCCTACTTCGAGGCGGGGGCGACGGCGCACGTCGGGGCCCGGCGCGAGGATGAGCACGTCTCCGAGGTGGCGGATCTGATCGGTCTGACGATCCCGGCCGCTCGGGTGATCCTGCACGGAGGTGTGCGCGCAGCGGCGCAGATCATCGCCGCGCCAGGTCTGGAGCGCGGATTCTGGCTTCAGGTCGACGTGGATGTGCTCGATCCGGAGCACATGCCCGCCGTCGACAGCCCGGACCCCGGCGGACTCGCGCCGGACGAACTGATCGCCCTGCTCCGCGGACTTGCTCCCCGCGCCTGGGGCGCTTCGGTCACGGTCTTCGATCCGGACCTGGATCCGGAAGGCGCGTACGCCGAGACGGTGGCGCGAATCGTCGAGGACGGCCTCGGTGAGCTCGGAACGGATGCCGTCGAGAACGAATGACGCCGGCCGGTCGGCCGGACGTGCACTCGATCTCAGATGACGGGGCGACCGATCGAGCCGATCACGCCGTCGATGAGCTGCCCGGAGGCGTCGCGCTTGGCCAGAACCTCGGGGAGCTTGCGAACCGCACCGTCTGCACCCACCGCGTAGGCAGGCGCAGCACCGGCCCATGCGACGGTGAGGCGATCCTCGCCCCGGAGGAACGAATGCGCGCGGACGCCGCCGGTCCCGCGACCCTTCGCGGGGAACTCGGCGAAGGCGGAGACCTTGGCGCGTCCGGCATCCGTGCCGGGGATCACGCCCTCGGCACCCGACACCGTGGCGACCGTCACGTCATCGGTTGCAGGCGTGGCGCCGAAGAAGAGCACTGCGGCGCCCGAGCCGAGCTTGATGCCCGCCATTCCACCGGCCGCCGCTCCCTGTGGACGAACCGCTGATGCGGCGAAGTGGAGCAACTGCGCGTCGGTGGTGATGAAGACCAATTCGGAGTCGTCTGCAGCCGTCGCTGCGCCGACCACAGTGTCTCCTGGCTTGAGGGCGATGACCTCGATCTCCGGGCGCAGCGGCAGGCTGGACGGCACGATGCGTTTGACCGTTCCCTGCGCGGTACCCAATGCGACGGGCACGTCAGAGGCCAGATCGACCAGTGCGAGCACCTTCTCCGAGCGTGATGTGATGCCCAGGTAGTCTCGCAGCGGCGTGCCGGCGGCGAGCTGCACCGACGTGCCGGGCACGGACGGGAGGTCGACGGGGGAGAAGCGCAGCAGACGCCCTGTGGTGGTGATGGCACCGGCCTCACCACGCACGGTGGTGGTCGTCGTCGAGAGGATCGCGTCGTGCTTGCTGCGGCGTGACGGACGACTCAACTCCTGCCCTTCGGCGAGGTCGACGCGAACCGCGCGTCCCGTCGTGGACAGCGCGAGTACCGTCGGCGCGTCGGCGATCTGCAGATCAGCCTCACCGGGCTTCGCACGGCGCGGGGCTGCCGGCTTGCCGTTCATCAGCAGTGTGCGCCGTGGAGTGCCGTACGCCTCGGCCGCGGCATCCAGCTCTTTGGCGACCTGGCCGCGCAGCAGCACCTCGCTGCCCAACAGCTCGCGAAGCTGGGCGATCTCGGCCTGCAGCGCATCGCGCTCGGTCTCCAACTCGACGCGCGAGAACTTCGTCAGTCGGCGGAGGCGAAGTTCGAGGATGTACTCGGCCTGTGCTTCGGAAAGATCGAAAACCGTCCGCAGCCGTGCGCGCGCCTGCTCGGAGTCGTCCGAGGAGCGGATGACCTGGATGACCTCGTCGATGTCGAGGATCGCGACGAGCAGACCCTCGACGAGATGAAGCCGCTCTTCCCGACGGGCGAGCCGATACCGGCTGCGGCGGGTGATGACCTCGAGTCGGTGCCCGACGTAGACGCTGAGCATCTCCTTGAGCCCGAGCGTGCGCGGCTGCCCCTCGACGAGGGCGACGTTGTTGATGTTGAACGAGTCTTCCAGCGGCGTCAGCCGGTACAGCTGCTCGAGCACGGCGTTCGGATCGAAGCCGGTCTTGATGCCGATGGCGACGCGCAGACCGTGCTGGCGGTCTGTGAGGTCGTTGACGTCGCTGATGCCCTGCAGCTTCTTTGCCTGAACGGCATCGCGGATCTTCTCGATCAGGCGCTCTGGGCCGACCATGTACGGCAGCTCTGTGACGATGATGCCGGTGCGGCGGGGGCCGATCGACTCGACCGAGACCTTGCCGCGCACCTTGAAGGCGCCGCGGCCGTTGGAATACGCGTCCTTGATTCCGTCCAGCCCCATGATGATGCCGCCGGAGGGGAAATCGGGGCCAGGCACGAACTCCATCAGCTCGTCCAGCGTCGCTTCCGGGTTCTCCAGCAGATGAATGGCTGCGGCGACGACCTCGATGAGGTTGTGCGGCGCCATGTTCGTCGCCATGCCGACGGCGATGCCGCTGGCACCGTTTACGAGCAGATTCGGGAACGCGGCGGGGAGCACTGCGGGCTGCTGGAACTGTCCGTCGTAGTTCGGCACGAAATCGACGACGTCCTCGTCGAGGTTCTCCGTGAGTGCGAGCGAGGCTGGTGCGAGTCGCGCCTCGGTGTACCTCGATGCGGCGGGGCCGTCGTCAAGCGAGCCGAAGTTGCCGTGCCCGTCGACGAGCGGAACACGAAGGGCGAAATCCTGCGAGAGGCGCACGAGCGCGTCGTAGATGGCGGAGTCACCGTGAGGGTGCAGCTTTCCCATCACCTCGCCGACGACGCGAGCGCTCTTGACGTGGCCACGATCGGGCCGCAGCCCCATCTCTGCCATCTGATACAGAATGCGACGTTGTACGGGCTTGAGTCCGTCTCGCGCATCCGGGAGCGCGCGGGAGTAGATCACCGAGTAGGCGTACTCGAGGAATGATCCCTGCATCTCGGTGGACAGATCGATGTCCTGGATGCGCTCCTCGACGGGCTCGGCGGATTCAGTGCGGGGCATGGACTTCCTGGGGACGATGCTGGGCCTGTGAAAGACTGGCTCGGATGTCTCTGATTCTACCGTCAGCACCGACCGCTGCCCGGAGCCTGACCGGGGTGGCGAGCGACTTGCTCGCGGCGCTGGAAGGTGCTGACGGGCAGCTCAGGCCTGCCCGTTCCGTCGTCCTGGTCATCGTCGACGGGCTCGGGGCGATCCAGCTGCGAGGACATGCAGGACATGCGCGCCACCTCACTGCCGGCGTGGGCAGGAAGGACGTCGCCTATTCGGTGTTCCCGACGACGACTGCGGCCGCGCTCACCAGCATCCTGACCGGACGGGAGCCGGGATCTCATGGGCTGGTCGGATACCAGGTGCTGGATCGGGAGCGCGACAGGCTGGTGAACCAACTCTCCGGATGGGAGAGCGACGGCATCGATCCGCTCGTCTGGCAACCGACGCCGACTGTGTTCGAGAGGGCCGTCGCGGCCGACCATGCAGCGTTCGCCGTCGGCATCGCCGCGTACGCTCGCAGCGGTTTCACCAGGGCGACTCTGCGCGGTGCCACCTTCGTCGCAGCGAAGACACCCTCAGAACGCGTGGCGGTCGCGTACCAGCTCGCAGCCGACCACCCCGGCTCGCTCGTGTACTGCTATCTTCCCGAAGTCGACAAGGCAGGGCATAAGCACGGCGTCGCGTCAGCCGAATGGGTCGCGGCGCTCGAAGAGATCGACGGCGCGCTCTCCTTGGCTCCGCCGCGCCAGGTGGGCGTGCTCGTGACGGCTGATCACGGAATGATCGACGTGCCGGCGCATAGACACGTCGTGCTCGACGAGGGCGACTCCCGCTTCGACGGGGTGCGGCACATCGGGGGAGAGCCGCGGATGCTGCACGTCTACCTTGAGCCGGATGTCGATGCGGAGGCCGTCGTTCAACGATGGCGAGTCGCAAGTGAAGGCGAAGCCGACGTTCTCAGCGGGACGGATGCCATCGCGACCGGGCTGTTCGGAGCATCGGTGACGCCGGATGCAACCTCCCGCATCGGCGACCTGGTCGTGATCGCCCGAGGGAACAAAGCGTTCTACGACGGAACCGCCGACGATCAGCGGGCGCGCGGCATGATCGGCCAGCACGGAGCGATCGCACCGGAGGAACGCCAGGTTCCCTACATCAGACGCGGGGCGTTCGCCGTCTGACTGACCGCCTGCTCGCCTGACGGTCAGTCGTCGGTGCGTGCGCCGAAGACGATCTCGTCCCAGGACGGCATGGCGTTGCGACGGCGACGGCGGCCGGACGCATCGGCGTTCGAGTCCTGCGGCGCGGCGGGCTCGGACGTGCGGGCAGGTTTCTGCTCCACATACTCCGGCTCGAGGGATTCGAACAGCGCGATGGGGCCGGATTCATCCGTCCGCCCCGACTGCGGTGACGACTCGCTGTCCAGCAGCGGAGCGCTCTCACGCTGGCCACGACGGCGACGAAGCGCCTCCAGCAGGTCTGCGGTCTCCGCGTTGGTCACCGACTCGTCCGGCGCGCGCTTGATCGCGGCTGCCTGCGCGGCAGCGTTGGAACGCTCTGGCGCCGACGGCTCGTCGACTTCGGCATCGGGTGCGGGGAGCAGACGCGGTCCGAACGCACCGGAATCGAAGCGGCTGTCGTCCTTGTAAGGAGATTCGGTGCGGTCGCTGTCGACAGCACGCAGACGGGGGATGAGTCCCTCCGGCAGAGAACCCTGGCGCGAGAGCTGCGTGGCATCCGCGTTCAGCGGAGACAGCGCGCTGCGTCGGGGGTCGAACGACCAGCGCGCGTCGTGCGAGACGTCGTTGGCGTCGAACTCGAGCTTGACGATCCAGCCGGAGTCGTCCTTCCAGCTCGCCCAGCGCTCTGCTGATGCCTGAAGTTCTGCAAGCTTGGCGTGGATCGCGACCCCGAAGGTCGGCTGCGCATCGGGCTCGACCTCGCTGCCGATGAGCACCGGTACGGCGAGTGCCTGTCCGATGATGTGCTCACGCTCCGCGAGCACCGGTCCCTCGAAACGGGCGACCTCGTCGACGCCGATGCCGAGAAGCTCGGCGACCTCGGCTGCGGAGAGCCCGGACCGGACGTGAGCCTGGATCTCACGAGGGCTCGCGCTGACCTTCGGCGCGTCGTCCTGGTCGCGGCGACGAGCGCGACGGATCTCGCGCTGCAGGACGTCGTCGATGGCGAGCGCGAATCTCTCGCCGGAACCGGTGGCGAGGATCAGCAGGTCGTCTTCGGTGCCGACGATAGTGACGTTTTCCATGCGAATGCCCCTCTGATGGGTGTTCGATCATGGTGTCACGGAGACACCGTGTGAGCCGGGAATACCCTGGGCGTGCCGTGAGTTTGATCTGTCGCACGTGGCGGCATTTGCTAAATGCCTCCAGGTCGTGCAAACTATGCCCGCCGCGTACCCGACGGCGCACCGCCCACTAGCACCATGAAAGTGGAGATCTACCGCATGGCAACCGACTACGACGCCCCCCGAAAGAGCGAAGACGACTCCGAGTCGATCGAAGCCCTCAAGGAGCGTGTGCCGGACAAACTGTCTGGCACGACCGGCGACGAGGACTCCGACAACCCGTCGAGTTTCGACCTCCCGGGTGCCGACCTCTCCGACCTCGAACTCGATGTCGTCGTGCTGCCCGCGCAGCAGGACGAGTTCACCTGCATGAGCTGCTTCCTCGTGAAGCACCGCTCGCAGCTCGATCACGAAGGCGCAGAAGGTCCGATCTGCAAGGAGTGCGCTGCCTGACCGCAGACGCACCGCGTTCACGCGCCCCAGCCGTATGGCTTGGGGCGCGTTGTCGTTCCCGGACTTCTCGGTCAGCGGTGCGGCGCCGCATGGACGATGATCGGGCGCTCTCCGGGATCAGGCGTGCGCGGATGCCGCCATCTGCGCATCGCGGATCGCGGCGAGCAGGCGATCCGGAGTGCGCGTCGAGATGGTCCAACTGGTCACAGGATCGTTCGGGTCGGTGTTCTGCACGACCACCACGCCGTCGATCCCGCCCCGGATCAGGTGCCAGCCGCGGGCAGGCAGCGCCGTGCCTCGCGCTTCACGTGCGTCGTCGCCGACCAAGGCCACACCAGTGCCGAGCCAGCGCGCGTCGATGTGCGCCTTGCCGGCGCGCAGCACTGTGCCGGTCACTCGAACGGCGGGTGACGCGGCGATGAGGGCCGCGATCAGCAGGACCGCGGCTCCTGCGCCGGTGAGGAGGGCGGGCAGCGAACCCAGCGGGGTGAAGGTGAGCGCCACCATGGGCCCGGCGACGGCGGCGGTCACGAGAAGCCACAGGCTCGGCGAAAGACGTTCGCGATAGCGAACGAGCGTGTCAGGGGTGGGGTTCTGCATTAGCCTCGTGGGGTGAGCGATTCCGTTGATCTCCCCATTATCGCGTCTGTGCCGCCGCACTATGCCCACCCGGGTGACGCCGGCGCCGATCTGGTGGCGGCCGAGGCGGTGCGCCTCGAGCCGGGGGAGCGTGCCCTGGTGCCGACCGGCGTGAGGATCGCGCTGCCGGACGGATACGCCGCATTCGTCGTGCCACGCAGCGGCCTCGCAGCCAAGCACGGGATCACGATCGTCAACTCGCCAGGCACTGTGGATGCCGGTTACCGCGGGGAGATCAAGGTGAGCCTGCTCAACACGGACAGATCGAGCGCGTACGATGTGGCGGTCGGGGACAGGATCGCCCAGCTGATCATCATGCCGGTGACGCGTGCGAACTTCATCCCGGTCGACGAGCTTCCGGAGAGCGTGCGCGGTGCGGGCGGATTCGGATCCACTGGATATCAGGCGCCGACCCAGGGCGCCGAACAGGCAGGACACAGCAGATGACTGAAGAGATCACCCAGCCGACTTCGAAGTCGGCTCCATCGAATCGCTCCACCGAGGGTCCGTTCGATGAATCAGAGGCGAACCCGATCCGCCCTTACATCGACCTCGGCGGAATCAAGATCCTTCCGCGTGACGGACTGAACCTTCGACTCGAGGTCGAGGAGCAGACCAAACGCATCGTCGCCGTCGGACTCGACTACGCGGACTCCTCTCTCCAGGTGCAGCCGTTCGCTGCCCCGCGGACGCTCGGCCTCTGGCACGAGACCCGGATGCAGCTGGTCGACCAGGTGCGACAGCAGGGCGGCCGCGTCGAAGAGCGGGAAGGACCGCTCGGCAAGGAACTGCTCGCCGAGGTTCCCAGTCCCGCAACCGAGGGGTCGGAGTTGCGCCTCGCACGATTCGTCGGCGTCGACGGCCCTCGATGGTTCCTTCGCGGGGTGATCGGCGGAGCTGCGGCTTCGGATCCGGATGCAGCCTCCAAGATCGAGGAGCTGTTCCGCTCGATCGTCGTGGTCCGCGGGGGAGCCCCCATGCCGCCGCGCGACCTGATCCCTCTGAAGATGCCGGCCACGCCTGGGTCCGCGTGAGCAGCGAGAACCTCGACCGCGACGAGGAGCGTGAGCCGAGCACGTCAGACATGCTCGGCGCCGCGCTCGGTGGAGCAGCACGCCGAGCGGGCCTGGATCCCAAACATGATGCCAGTACGCAGAAGGTCGTCTGGTCGGCGATGGGCGGATGGCGCGGTGTTCTGGAGTCCGTATTGCCGAGCCTCGCGTTCGTCGTCCTCTTCACGTTCCGCCCCGAGCCGCTGATCCTCTCCCTGGGCGTCTCTGTCGGTCTGGCAGCGGTGTTCACGGTCGTACGACTGGTGCAGAAATCCCCGCCCTCGGCAGCGTTGGGAGGCCTGATCGCCGTCAGCGCAGCAGCAGCCCTCGCGCTGTGGACCGGTCGTGGCGCCGACAACTTCGTGCCGGGCCTCATCACCAACGCGGTGTACGGCACCGTCTTCCTCGTGTCCGCTCTGGTCGGCTGGTCGCTGATCGGCATCGCCGTCGGATTTCTCATGGGAGAAGCCACAGCCTGGCGCGAGGACAAGCGCAAACGCCGCGCGTTCCGTCTGCTCGGCATCGCATGGGCCGTGCTGTTCTTCGCGCGGCTGGCGGTTCAACTGCCTCTGTACCTGACCGACCAGGTGACGGCGCTGGGTACGCTCAAGCTCATCATGGGGCTTCCGCTGTTCGCACCGTTGATCGCCGTCACCTGGCTCGTGGTCCGGGCACTCTATCCGCGCGAGTCACCGCAGACGACGGCATCCCGTTCGTGATAGATTTATCTTGACATCAAGATAAATTGTGGGCTTTCGCCAGGCGGCTTTCACGGCGCACACTGTTAGGTGTGCCTTGCTAGCCGAGAGGACCCGCACGCGAGCAAGATGGAGACGCCTGTCGCTTCCATCAGACAAGAAGGAGACGGATTCGTGTCCACGGTGAACAGCTTCGGTGCCAAGAGCACCCTGACGGTCGGCAGTACCGACTATGAGATCTTCCGAGTTGACGCGGTTCCCGGCTTCGAGAAGCTTCCGTTCAGCCTGAAGGTGCTCCTCGAGAACCTGCTTCGTACCGAAGACGGTGCGAACGTGACGAAGGCGCAGATCGAGGCGCTCGGCTCGTGGGATGCTGCGGCTGAGCCCAGCACGGAGATCCAGTTCTCTCCGGCGCGCGTGGTGATGCAGGACTTCACCGGCGTGCCCTGCATCGTCGATCTCGCGACCATGCGCGAGGCCGTCACCGCCCTCGGCGGCGACCCGAACAAGATCAACCCGCTCTCGCCGGCTGAGATGGTCATCGACCACTCGGTCATCGCCGACCTGTTCGGGACGGACAACGCCCTCGAGCGCAACGTCGAGATCGAGTACGAGCGCAACGGCGAGCGCTACCAGTTCCTGCGTTGGGGCCAGACGGCGTTCAACGACTTCAAGGTCGTTCCTCCCGGCACCGGCATCGTGCACCAGGTGAACATCGAGCACCTGGCGAAGGTCATCTACGACCGCACGAACGGCGGCGTGCTCCAGGCGTACCCCGACACCTGCGTCGGAACCGACTCGCACACCACGATGGTCAACGGCCTCGGGGTGCTCGGCTGGGGCGTCGGCGGCATCGAGGCAGAGGCCGCGATGCTCGGCCAGCCCGTGTCGATGCTCATCCCGCGCGTCGTGGGCTTCAAGCTCACAGGCCAGATCCCGGCCGCGGTGACGGCGACGGATGTCGTGCTCACTATCACCGAGATGCTGCGCCAGCACGGCGTGGTCGGAAAGTTCGTCGAGTTCTACGGTGAAGGCGTGGCATCGGTGCCGCTCGCGAACCGCGCGACGATCGGAAACATGAGCCCCGAGTTCGGCTCCACGGCTGCCATCTTCCCGATCGACGAGGTCACCACCGAGTACCTGCGTCTCACCGGTCGCGACGAGCAGGCTGTGACGCTCGTCGAGACCTACGCGAAGGAGCAGCGTCTCTGGCACGATCCGGCCAGCGAACCGGTGTTCAGCGAGTACCTCGAGCTCGATCTCGGCACCGTCGTGCCGTCGATCGCCGGCCCGAAGCGTCCGCAGGACCGCATCCTGCTCTCGGAGTCGAAGTCGCAGTTCGAGAAGGACATCGTCAGCTACGCCGTGCCGAGCACATCGGATTCACTCGTGGATCTCGAGTCGAAGCATTCCTTCCCCGCTTCCGACCCCGGTGCCGGCCCCGGCGACGAAGACCACGACACGCGTCCGGTGCACATCTCCAGCGGAGTCAACGGATCGTCGAAGCCCGTGCCGGTGACGACGCCTACCGGCGAGAAGTACATCCTCGACCACGGTGCGGTGACGCTCGCTGCGATCACCTCCTGCACCAACACGTCCAACCCGTCGGTGATGATCGCCGCGGGCCTGCTCGCACGCAAGGCGCGCGAGCGCGGCCTCAAGCAGAAGCCTTGGGTCAAGACCACGCTCGGCCCCGGCTCGAAGGTCGTCACCGACTACTACGAGAAGTCCGGTCTCGACAAGGATCTCGAAGGACTCGGGTTCTACACCGTCGGCTACGGCTGCACGATCTGCATCGGCAACTCCGGACCGCTGATCGAAGAGGTCTCCGCAGCGATCAACGAGAACGATCTCGCGGTCACCGCAGTGCTCTCCGGCAACCGCAACTTCGAGGGTCGCATCAGCCCCGACGTGAAGATGAACTACCTGGCCTCGCCGCCGCTGGTGGTCGCCTACGCTCTCGCCGGCTCGATGCACTTCGACTTCGAGACCGACGCCCTCGGCAAGGACGAGCAGGGCAATGACGTCTTCCTCAAGGACATCTGGCCCGCGCCGGATGAGGTGCAGGAGATCATCGACTCGTCGATCTCGCGCGAGCAGTTCATCAAGCAGTACGCCACCGTCTTCGACGGTGACGAGCGCTGGACGAGCCTGCCCACACCGACCGGACCGATCTTCGAGTGGGATGACCAGTCCACTTACGTGCGCCGTCCTCCGTACTTCGAGGGCATGACGATGGAACTGACACCGGTCAGCGACATCACCGGTGCGCGCGTGCTGGCCACCCTTGGTGACTCGGTCACGACCGACCACATCAGCCCGGCAGGCAACATCAAGGCCGCCACGCCGGCCGCGAAGTACCTCGAGGAGCACGGTGTGCGCCAGAAGGACTTCAACTCCTTCGGGTCGCGTCGCGGAAACCACGAGGTCATGATCCGTGGCACCTTCGCGAACATCCGCCTGAAGAACCAGCTGGTGCGCGCCGTCAACGACGGTGCAGAGGTCGAGGGCGGATACACCCGTGACTTCACCCAGCCGGACGCTCCTCAGTCGTTCATCTACGACGCCAGCCAGAAGTACCAGGAAGCCGGCACCCCGCTGGTGATCTTCGGAGGCAAGGAGTACGGCTCAGGCTCCTCGCGTGACTGGGCGGCAAAGGGCACGAGCCTGCTGGGCGTCAAGGCCGTCATCACCGAGAGCTTCGAGCGCATCCACCGCTCGAACCTGATCGGGATGGGCGTCGTTCCGCTGCAGTTCCCCGCGGGTGAGAGCTGGGAGACGCTGGGTCTTGACGGCACAGAGGTCGTCTCGATCGCGGGCCTGGAAGAGCTCAACAACGGCACCACGCCGAAGACCGTCAAGGTCACCGCCGCACCGAGCGAGCACTCGCCGGAGGGCAAGCAGGTCGTGGAGTTCGACGCGGTGGTCCGTATCGACACGCCGGGTGAGGCTGACTACTACCGCAACGGCGGAATCCTGCAGTACGTGCTGCGGTCACTGGTCTGACCGACGCTGTGAGAGGGGCCCGGGCGTACAGCGCCCGGGCCCCTCTGCATACCCGGACACAGGCCGCGGCGCAACCGGGTTAACCGTAAGTTCTCGGGCAGCGAGGATA
This sequence comes from Microbacterium sp. TWP3-1-2b2, assembly GCF_049896145.1. Classification (NCBI taxonomy): domain Bacteria; kingdom Bacillati; phylum Actinomycetota; class Actinomycetes; order Micrococcales; family Microbacteriaceae; genus Microbacterium; species Microbacterium sp. TWP3-1-2b2. The sequence continues at coordinate 804,985 of NZ_JAFCTS010000001.1, forward strand.
GAATCGACGGGCGGGACCGAGTGGGTCACCAACCCGGATCCCCGAACCAGGAGGAGGGCGGATGTCGATTCTGCAGCGCATCAGCGGACCACGAGATCTCGACGAACTCACCCCGGAGCAACTCGTCGAACTCGCGGCGGAGACCAGAGAGTTCCTCGTCCAGAACGTCTCTCGCACCGGCGGACATCTCGGTCCTAACCTCGGCGTCGTGGAACTCACCATCGCTCTGCACCGAGTCTTCGAATCCCCCGATGACCCGATCATCTTCGACACGGGGCATCAGTCCTACGTCCACAAGCTGCTCACCGGCAGACAGGACTTCTCCGCACTGCGCGTGCGCGGTGGCCTGGCCGGCTACCCGCAGCGCAGCGAGAGCCCGCATGACGTGGTCGAGTCATCTCACGCGTCGAGCTCGCTGAGCTGGGCTGACGGCGTCTCACGAGCCCTGACGGCCACCGGCCGCTCGGATCGCCACGTGGTGGCCGTCGTAGGCGACGGCGCCCTCACCGGCGGGATGACGTGGGAGGCGCTGAACAACATCACCGACGACAACGACCGCAACCTGGTGATCGTCGTCAACGACAACGGCCGCTCCTACGCCCCGACCATCGGCGGAATGTCCCGCTATCTCAACCGTGTGCGCACAGCAGGGGCGTACAAGGATCTGCACCGCAAGTCCGACCGTCTCTTCCGCGTGTTCGGTCCGGTCGGACGCGCGATGTTCCGCGGTATCCGCGGTGGAACCCACGGATTCCTCTCCCGCTTCACGAACAATGAAGCGCTGTATTCCAATCTCGACATCAAATACCTCGGTCCCGTCGACGGGCATGACATCCCGGCGCTCATCGAGACACTGGAGCTCGCCAAGTCCTATGGCGCTCCCGTGCTGGTGCACGCGATCACCGAGAAGGGCCGCGGATATCAGCCGGCTCGCGACGACGAGGCCGACCAGTTCCATGCCGTCAACCGCATGGATCCGGCGACGGGCGAGCCGCTTTCGAGCAGCGGTCAGAGCTGGACCGATGTGTTCTCCGATTCTCTGGTGCGGGTGGGGGAGCGCGACCCGAAGGTCATCGCGATGACCGCGGCGATGCTCCGCCCCACCGGCCTCGCCCCGTTCGCTGAGCGCTTCCCCGACCGCGTGTACGACGTCGGGATCGCCGAGCAGCACGCCGTGGCGTCCGCTGCAGGGCTCGCGTTCGGCGGGCTGCATCCGGTGGTCGCCCTCTACGCCACATTCATGGGACGCGCGTTCGACCAGGTGTTGATGGATGTCGCGCTGCACAGAGCCGGAGTGACCTTCGTCCTCGACCGTGCGGGGGTCACAGGCCCCGATGGGCCGAGCCACCACGGTATGTGGGATCTTGCGATGCTGCAGATCGTTCCGCACATCCGCATCGCGGCGCCCAGAGACGGCGCGAGACTGCGGGAAGCTCTGGACGAGGCTGTGGCTGTCGACGACGCGCCGACGGTGATCCGATTCCCGAAGGGCGAGGTCGCGGCAGAGGTTCCCGCCGTCGAACGCCTGGATGACGGAGTCGACGTGCTTTCGCGTGGCGAGAGCGAGGACGTGCTGATCGTCGCGATCGGTCCGTTCGCCTCGATGGCGATGGATGTCGCGGCTCGACTGCGCGCACAGGGCATCGGCGCGACGGTCATCGACCCTCGCTGGGCGATTCCGGTGCAGCGGTCACTCATCGATCTCGCGCGTACGCATCGCCTCGTGATCACGCTGGAGGACGGCATCCGTGTCGGCGGCATCGGCACTCGCGTGCGTCAGGTGCTCCGCGAAGCCGGAATCGACACCGCGGTGGATGAGCTCGGACTGCCCGACGAGTTCATCGACCACGCTTCTCGTGATCAGATCCTCGCGGATGCCGGTCTCACCGCACCCAAGATCGCCCAGGACATCGTCGCGCAGGTGCTCGGCACCCGCATCCCGGTCGCGCGCAACGCCGGCGAGACCGGAGCGATCGATCTGCCGCTGCACGATCGGCGCTGATTTTACGATTCCCGCCTACTCGTGCGCGGTGGCGGTTGCTGAACGCGCACGCCAGGCATCGTCTCGTAGTGCGCGCCGTGATGTCAGCCACCAACCGACTGGGGCGGCGGGAACCGCGGCCAGCACGACGGCCACGGAGATCGCGGAGCCGAGGTCGCCGAGCCCTTCCAGGAGCGGAACGGTGATGAAGGCGCCAAGAGCTGCCGTGGCGATGCTGAGTAGGCCATAACTCAGTAGGTGCAGCGCAGGACCGGCCGTGCGCCGCAGAGCGTGTCCGATCGGCAAGGCGATCAGCGTTCTCAGCACCATCGCGAACAACGACACCGGCCACCGATGAGCGCGCATCCGATCAGCGCGGCGAGCAGGGTGAACCACAAGCCCGAAAGCGGCCCTGAGTCGGGCCGCAGTGCGTAATTCGCGCTGAGGACGATCATCACGCCGACGGCCGTCAGGGCGATGAAGGTCAGCCAGGTGTACGAGACGCCGCGGGTGAGTTCATCGCGATCGCACCCCCGCGCAGATCTCCGGTGCAAGGCGCATCTTGGAATGGTAGCAACGCGGCAACTCAGACGCGCTGCGGTGACGACGCCTCAGTTGAGAGCGTGCAGCGCGGCGACGGCCGCCGGGCCTCGGTCGGTGTCGCGCAGCGCCTGCGAGAGCAGGTAGCCGTCGGTGAGTGCGTCACCCGTGATCATGACGGAGAGGATCTCGATCCCGCCGGCCGACAGAGCTCGCTCCGCGCACTGTGAGAGCACCATGACGTTGACGTCTTCGTTGCGGGGGAGGACCGCCCCGTCGGTCGCGTGGATGACATCGCGCAGCGCGGCACCGACGATGTTCGCTGCGCGCTCCTTCACGTTGACGACATCGAGCTCGAACACCCGCAGATCCCGTCCTGAGGGCACGGGCCGCCACTCGAACGACGCGTGGATGAGGTGCTGATGTCCCGTTGCTCCCGTGAGATGACGGGCGGGCAGATCTGTCGACCGCACGCGGACGTCGATGAGCTTGTACCAGTAGAAGAGCGGGAACGCGCCGTGCGATCCCGAATGCAGAACCACGACCTCGCCTGCCGTGCCCTTACCGGTGCGGACGCTCCGAGACGCGGGCTTTCGGATGATCGGTTTCCCGTTGCGTGTGCGGATGGCGGCCCAGCCCTCGTCGACTGTCACGATGAACAGCTTCAGAAGTGCGGGAACCACGAGCAGTGTCGTGAGGACGGCGGTCCCGGATTTGACGAGAGTGCTCATCGTCCCGGTGCCCAGTGCGCTGAATATCGCATCCACACTCACACTCTGCCCCTGTATGTGCGCGCAGCGCCGTGACATCTGGGTTCAGCACGCGATGTTCACCCGGATTTCGTGATGGGTTGGCCGGGTGGACGCAGAGAAGGGGCCGTGTCCGAGGACACGACCCCTTCAGAGGGGCAGCGCAGCGTCAGCTGCGCGCGATTCCGCGGATCGGCGGAGTGTGGAACGTACTGCCGAACACCCGCTCGGCCGCGCCCTCTCGATCGAGGTAGACCGAGGCGCCACCGTCGATGAACGGCCAGCCCGCGCCGAGGATCAGGCACAGGTCGATGTCTTCGACCTCGGGCACCACACCCTCGTCGAGCATGAGCTTGATCTCCTGCGTGAGACCGTCCTGCACGCGGCGTAGGATCGTCTCCGCCGAAGCCGGCTTCGAGCCCACAGCGCCCTTGAGTGCCTTCTCGGCGGCCTTCGTCCAACCGGTGACGCGTCCGCCCTTGTCCTTCTCGACGACCTGATCGAGCTCTGCGAGCGCGTGGAAGTTCTCGTTCGCGTAGAAGCGCTCCGGGAAGTGCCGCACCATCGTGTCCTGAACGTGCGCCGCGACCTTCCACCCCACCAGGTCGATGAGCTGGAACGGGCCCATCGGCAGACCGAGCGGTCCGAACGCCTTCTCGACGTCGGCGACCGGCGTCCCCTCGTAGACCGCGCGCGCGGCCTCGCCCATGACTTTCGCTAGCAGGCGGTTCACGACGAAGCCGGGGGCGTCGGCTGTGAGGACGGCGTTCTTGCCGAGACCCTTAGCGACGACGAATGCCGTCGAGAGCGTCTGCTCGTTCGTGCCTGGCGTCTTCACGACCTCGATGAGCGGCATGACCGCGACCGGGTTGAAGAAATGGAAGCCGACGAGACGCTCAGGGTGGGCGAGCTTCGCGCCGATCTCCTCGACGGACAGCGACGATGTGTTGGTCGCAAGGATCGCGTCCTCGGCGATGAACTTCTCGATCTCACCGAACACCTGCTGCTTGACGCCGACCTCTTCGAAGACCGCTTCGATGACGAAGTCGCAGTCGGCATACTCGCTCTTGTCGACTGTGCCGTGGATGAGTCCGCGCAGCTGGTTGGCGCCGTCGGCGTCCAGACGCCCCTTCGCCTCGAGTTTTCCGATCTCATCGTTGATGTAGGCCACGCCCTTGTCGACGCGTGCCTGGTCGATGTCGGTGATGAGCACCGGCACCCGCAGCTTGCGCACGAACAGCAGTGCGAACTGGCTGGCCATGAGGCCTGCACCGATGATCCCGACCTTCGTGACCTTCTTCGCCAACGCCTTGTCCGGCGCCCCGACCGGACGCTTCGCCCGTTTCTGCACCAGGTCGAATGCGTACATCGACGCCGCGAACTGATCGCCCGCGACGAGCTCGCTGAGCGCCTCGTCTTCGCGTGCGAATCCTTCCGCCTTCGTGCCGCTCTTCGCCTTGTCCAGCAGATCGAGCGCCACATACGGCGACTTCGGAACGGTGCCGATCTTCGACTCGAGCATCCCGCGCGCCATCTTGATCGCGATGGGCCACTTCGTCAGACGCTCCAGTTTGCCAGGCTCGTTCTTGCGCTCCACTTTCTTGCCGCCGAGCACGGCGTCGGCCCAGGCCAGCGAGTTCTCCAGATAGTTCGCCGCAGGGAAGATCGCGTCGAAGATGCCGAGGTCGAACGCCTGCTGCGGCTTGAGCATGCGGTTCTGCTTCAACGGGTTGGAGATCACGACCTCTAGTGCGTTCTCGATGCCGATGAGATTCGGCAACAGGTAGGCGCCGCCCCACCCTGGGATGATGCCGAGGAACACCTCAGGCAGTGCGACAGCGGCCGCGGACGCGTCGACCGTGCGGTAGGTCGAGTTCAGTGCGATCTCGAGGCCACCTCCGAGCGCGAGGCCGTTCACGAAGGCGAACGACGGCACGCCGAGGTCGCTGAGCGAACCGATGACCTTATGACCCAGCTGCGCGATGAGACGGGCGTGATCCTTCGACTCGACCTTCGAGATGTCGGAGAGGTCCGCGCCGGCGGCGAGGATGTACTGCTTGCCGGTGATGCCGACCGCCTGGATCTCTCCGGCGGCTGCGCGGGCCTTGACGCTTGCGAGCGTCTCACCGAGCTCGGTGAGAGTCACCGGACCGAGCGTGTTCGGCCGATTGTGATCGCGCCCGTTGTCGAGAGTGATGAGCGCCATCATCTTCCCGGACGGCAGCCGGACGTCGCGCACGACGGAGTGGGTGACGACCTCGTCGTCACCGGCCAGCGCCACGACGGGGGAGAAGTCGATCTTTTCGTAGTCAGTCACGTCGCCGCTCACTTCCGCTTCTTGCCGTCGTAGAAGGGGTTCTCCCAGATGACGGAGCCACCCTGGCCGAGGCCGACGCACATCGCGGTGAGCCCGTATCGCACGTCAGGACGCTCAGCGAACTGCGCCGCGAGCTGGATCATCAGTCGCACACCGGATGCCGCGAGCGGGTGCCCGATCGCGATCGCGCCGCCCCACTGATTGACACGCGGATCGTCGTCAGCGATGCCGAAGTGGTCGAGCAGGGAGATCACCTGGATCGCAAAGGCCTCGTTCAGCTCGAACAGGCCGATGTCGGAGATCGTCAGACCGGCCTTCTTGAGCGCCTTCTCCGTCGACGGGATCGGGCCGATGCCCATGATCTCGGGCTGTACGCCGGCGAACGCGAACGAGACCATCTTCATCTTCGGCTTCAGGCCGAGCTCCTTCACGGCACCGCCACCGGCGAGCAGCGACATGGTGGCGCCGTCCGTCAGAGGCGACGACGTGCCCGCGGTCACGCGGCCGTGTGGACGGAACGGCGTCTTGAGCGAGGCGAGGTCCTCCATCGTCGTCTGCGGGCGACGACCCTCGTCCTCGGTCGCGAGACCCCAGGCTCCGTCGGCGCCCTTGATCGCCACCGGCACGAGATCGGGCTGGATCTTTCCGGCGTCGTACGCTGCCTGCACCTTGTGCTGGCTCAGCATGCCGTAGCGATCGGAGCGCTCCTTGGTGAGGTGGGGGAAGCGGTCGAAGATGCGCTCCGCCGTGACACCCATGTTCAGCGCGCCGGGGTCGACCATCTTCTCCGCGACGAAGCGCGGGTTGGGGTCGGCATTGGCGCCGATCGGGTGGTGCCCCATGTGCTCGACGCCACCGGCGAGGGCGACGTCGTACATCCCGATACCGATGGACGCGCCCATGGTGGTGACACTGGTCATCGCACCGGCGCACATGCGCTCGACGGCCAGACCGGGAACGGTGTTCGGCAGTCCGGCGAGGATCGCGACCGAGCGGCCGAGGGTCAGCCCCTGATCCCCCGTCTGAGAGGTCGCGGCGATGGCGACATCGTCGATGCGGTCGGCCGGAACGCCGGCGTTGCGCTCCAACAGCCCGATCGTCGCCTTAACAGCGAGATCGTCTGCGCGGGTGTTCCAATACATGCCTTTTTCGCCGGCGCGCCCGAACGGGGTGCGTACGCCATCAACGAAGTAGACGTCCGAGATCTCGGCCACTCTGCCTCCAAGGTTAGGTTTGACCTCAGACTACGAGTCACCCGATACCGCGAGGAATCGGTTGGATCGAACCTACGACTCGGGTACGGCGGGCTGATCGGCCGATTGACCGGCTTCTACAAAGGCATCCACGATCTTCTGTGCAGTCTGCTCAATCTGCCATGGCCTGGCACCGAGTTGCGCGAGGGCTGCGCCGACGGCATCCGTCGTCAGCTCGGGTGGGGCCCACGCGACGCGTCGGAGTGTCTCCGGCTTCAAGAGGTTCTCGGTGGGCATGCCCAGTTCTTCTGCATGGGCTTCGACCGCTGGGCGAGCGAGCTTCAACCGCGCGTCCGCCTCAGGGTTGCGCTCGATCCACGCTCGGGCGGGCGGGAGGGCGTCGCTGTGACCGCGCTCACGAGGCACCGGAGCCGCTTCGCGACCGCGAACGATCGCCTGCCACCAGCGGTCCAACTGTGACCGGCTCGCGCGTCCGTTGAAGGCCTGCACCCCCGCGAGTGCCTGCTTGCTCTGCGGATTGGCGAGCACTGCTGCGACCAGGGAACGATCCGGAACCAGGCGCCCGGGCGAAGTGTCCTGCTGCTGCGCGAACTCCTCGCGTGCTTCCCACAGCGATCGGGCCACGGCGAGGCCGCGCGCGCCCTTCACCTGATGCAGACCGCTCAGCCGGCGCCACGGGTCCTCTCGCGGGGGACGGGGCGGTTGGGAGAGCGTGGCGGCGAACTCCTGCGCGGCGAACTCGGTCTTGCCCTGCTCCTCGAGTTCGGCGGCGAGCACGTCACGCACGTCGACCAGGTGCAGCACGTCGAGAGCTGCGTAATCCAGCCACGAGTCCGGCAGCGGTCGCGTCGACCAGTCGGCGGCGGCGTGCTCCTTCTTCAGCGTGATGCCCAGGGTGTCCTCGACGACCGCCGCGAGGCCGACGCGTTCGTGACCGAGCAGTCGAGAAGCGAGCTCGGTGTCGAAGATCGTCGCGGGCTCGAGCCCGAGTTCTCGAAGCGAAGGAAGATCCTGGCTCGCGGCATGGAAGACCCATTCGACGTCGCCGATCGCTGCCTGCAGAGGTGCGAAGTCGCCGATCGCCGGCGGGTCGAAGAGGAAGACGCCCGCGTCGCGGCGAAACACCTGCACGAGATAGGCGCGCTGCGAGTATCGGAACCCGGAGGCGCGCTCGACGTCGACGGCGACCGGTCCGGTGCCTGCGGCGAGCACTCGACAGGCCGCTTCGAACTCGATCGGATCGTCGATGACGGTGAACTCAGTCACGCACTGCCTTTCGTGCGCCGAATACGGCGATGTTCTCTGAGCCGGGTGGGAGACCGGCAAGCATGCCGACCAATTCGGCCCATGCTTCCACGTGCGGTCGGAACGGTTCTTCCGGCGTCCAAGAAGATCGTAGTTCGATCTGCGCGCCGTCGCCTTCGCTCGTCAGCGCACCGAACCCCTTCGAGAGTGTCTTGGTCGATGTTCCGGACGCGGAGTGATACACCGCATTCCGTGACTCCAGAGCGTCTACGAGCCACGACCATGTCACGTCGGCGAGCAGGGGGTCGGTGCCGATCTCGGGTTCAAGGGGTGCCTGCGCGAACGTCACGATCCGCCATGCCCCACCCCACGCCGGGGGCGCGTCAGGGTCGTGCAGCAGCACGAAGCGCCCTGTGCCGTAGATCGAGTCGCCGTGGTCATCAGGGCGGACGTCTGCGGCGAGCGCTAAGGAGAAGGGCGCGAGGCCCTGTGGAGAAGGGATCTCGCGGATCACGATGTCGTCTCGGAACACCGTGTCGCGCAGCTCGGCTGCGGCACGTTCGAAATGCGCTCCGGCATCGGGATGTGCGCTCACGGTGACAGGCTAGAGTCAGGAAGCGATGAAGAGTCTCAGGCACGCCGTTGCACTGCTGGTCCCCGCGCTGATCGCGATGCTGGGCGCCGCAGCTGCGTTTCTCGTGTTCGCGGTCGCCCGCAGGGTGGTCACACCCTCTGTCCGCGCCGCCGACACCGACATCCTCGCGGTCGACACGGGCGCGCAGACGATCGAACTCTCACGCACACCGGACACCGAGCTGCCCGGCCGTTACGGCTTGTTCACGACCGGGACGCATGGCTACGTCAAGCTCGGCGCAGTGCTGAGCGCCGACGCCAAACGCGTGCGCAGAAAACTGCTGACCCAGATCGAGACCGGCGCCAAGATCGACCGTGCTGCCGGGTTCAGCGGCTGGTACTACTCGACCCCGAGCGAGCTGCATCTGCCCTGGGAGAGCGTACTGATCGGTTCGCCCGCCGGCCCCTGCCCTGCGTGGCTGTTCCCTGCCGAGTCATCCACGTGGGTGATCCAGGTGCACGGCCGAGGGGTGACCCGCGCAGAATGCCTGCGCGCGGTGCCGGTGTTTCACTCGCTGGGGTTGCCGAACCTCGTGGTGTCGTACCGGAACGACGGCGAAGCGCCGCGGAGCAAGGGCGGCTCATACGCTCTCGGTGCTTCGGAGTGGCGCGATGTGGATGCTGCGATCTCGTACGCACTGCGTCATGGAGCGACGCGAGTGCTGCTGATGGGATGGTCGATGGGCGGTGCGATCGCACTGCAGACCGCCGTGTCATCGGCACACCGGGAGGCGATCGCAGGTCTCGTACTCGAATCGCCCGTGGTCGATTGGCGCACCGTTCTGCGTTTCCAGGCTCGTGAAGAAGGCATTCGGGATCCTTTCCCCGCATTGGCGATGAACGCGCTGTCGTCGCCGTTGACCGCACGGCTGTCAGGTTCGGAGTTCGTGATCCCCTTCGACAAGCTCGACATGGTCGCGCGTGCAGACGAGCTCACGGTCCCGATCCTGGTTCTTCACAGCGAGGATGACGGCTTCGTCCCGGTCGATGCATCGCATGCACTCGCCAAGGCTCGGCCCGACCTGGTCACGATGCCCAGATTCACCGGGGCACGTCACACCAAGATATGGAACTACGACCAGATCGGCTGGACCGCGGCGATCTCCGACTGGATGGCGGCGAACGGCTTCAGCGCAGCGGAGTGATCAGCGCTTCTGCGTGACCTGTCGCTTCACTCGCATCAGCATCCCGGTCATGCCGCCGATCCGCAGTGGTGAGACCGCGCGGGTGAGGCCGATCGTCTGGGGGAAGTCATCGGGGATCGCGAGAACCTCGTCGGCCGTCAACCCGGTGATGCCCTGTACCAGGATGCTCGCGAATCCGCGCGTCGTTGGCGCCTCCGGCGGCGCCGTCGCGTGCATCGTGACGATGTCGTCGTCGACGTCGACGAAGATGTACACCGGCGACTGGCATTCTGCGACCCGCTCGCACATCTCGGGATGGTTCGCGACCTCCTCGGAGACCTCGGGAAGCTCGTTGGAGAACTCCAGGAGCAGCTGAAGGCGCTCGGCCTCGGGAAGCGCGAGGAAGTCGTCGCGGATCTCCGCAAGCGTGTCAGGAACGTGCGTGGTGCTCATCCCAGTCATTGTCACACGTTCAGAGTGCACCTGGCTCGCTGCCGGTGACGATCGGCACGCGCACAGCGCTGCCCCACTCCGTCCAGGAACCGTCGTAGTTGCGCACGTTCTCGAAGCCCAGCAGGTGCTTCAGTACGAACCAGGTGTGGCTGGAACGTTCGCCGATGCGGCAGTACGCCACGACGTCATCGCCGTCCTTGAGGCCGGCACCGTCGCGGTAGACGGCGTCGAGCTCGGCGCGATTGCGGAAGCCGCCGTCCTCTGCGACGGCCTTGGCCCACGGCACACTCTGCGCGGTGGGGATGTGCCCGGCGCGCAGTGCGCCCTCCTCCGGGTAGGCCGGAGCAGTGGTGCGCTCTCCGCTGTACTCCTCCGGCGAGCGGACATCGATCAGGGGGCCCTTGCCGATGAATGCGACGACGTCGTCCTTGTACGCCCGTAGGACGGAGTCGTCGCGCTCGACGACCGGGTACTGCGTCGGGGTGACCGCGGTTGCGTCGGTGGTGATCTCGCGCCCCTCGTTGATCCAGCGATCGCGGCCGCCGTCGAGAAGGCGCACGTCCTCGTGTCCGAAGAGGGAGAAGACCCAGAGTGCGTACGCCGCCCACCAGTTGTTCTTGTCCCCGTAGATGACGATGGTGTCGTCGCGTGAGATGCCCTTGCGGCTGAGCAGCGCGGCGAAGCCCTCGCCGTCCACGTAATCGCGCACGACCGGGTCGTTGAGTTCGGTGTGCCAGTCGACCTTCACTGCCCCGGGGATGTGTCCGGTCTCGTAGAGGAGCACGTCCTCGTCGGATTCGACGACGACCAGGCCAGGCTCGCCGAGATGCGCTGCGAGCCATTCGGTGGTGACGAGTCGCCCGGGCTCTGCGTACTCGGCGAACTTCTCAGATGAGGAATCGAACTCGATGGTCACGTGGCGCTCCTGGGTGGGATGCGAGCGAAGGCTCTGGCTGCGACGGCGTAGTGTGGAGCCGTCCCTTCGACGATAGAGCCGTTCGGTGCGCCTGGCACCCGTTCCGTAAGACTTCGACACAGGAAACGAATGACCGACACCGAGAATCCGAACGTCGCGCACCTCACGGAGCGTCAGCCCGTGGTCACCGGACCCGAGATGCTCGCGAGCCTGATTCCGCCGCCGCAGTTCGACGATGCCACGTTCGAAAGCTACCGCTCGGATGCCGCGTATCCGTCTCAGGCCGAGTCGAAAGCGCTCTTGGAGAAGTTCGCCGGGCGTGGTGCTCCTGCCAAGCGCGGTGGATTCTTCAGCCGCGCGAAGAAGGAGCCGGAGCTCAAGCCGGGTGTCTACCTCGACGGCGGCTTCGGAGTCGGCAAGACGCACCTGCTCGCGTCGATCTACCACGCCATGCCCGCACGACGTAAGTACTTCGGCTCGTTCATCGAGTACACGGCGCTGGTCGGAGCGCTCGGGTATCGGAACACGGTCGATCTGCTGCGCGGCGCGGATCTGATCTGCATCGACGAGTTCGAACTCGACGACCCGGGTGACACCATGGTGATGACGCGGTTGCTGGGCGAGCTGGTGAGCACAGGCACTCGCCTCGCCGCCACGTCCAACACGCCGCCGAACGCGCTGGGAGAAGGCCGGTTCGCAGCTCAGGACTTCCTCCGCGAGATCCATGCGATGTCGGACAGCTTCGAGACCATCCGCATCGACGGCGTCGATTTCCGCCAGCGCGCGCTCGACGGTCACGCCGTCGCACTGGACGATGCCGACTACGCTCAGCGCATCGCCGACACGGCGGGCACGGCATCCGACGACGTGTTCGGTGACGTCATCCGTCATCTGGCCAAGGTGCATCCGTCGCGCTACATCCGGTTGATCGACGGACTCGCACTCGTCGGACTCCGCGAAGTGCATGTGCTGACGGATCAGTCCGAAGCGCTGCGCTTCGTCGCGTTCGTCGACCGTGTCTACGACGCACAGGTCCCGATCGTCGCGACAGGCGTGAGTCTCGATCAGGTCTTCGCCGAGGAGATGCTGGGCGGTGGATACCGCAAGAAGTATCTTCGCGCCATCTCCAGGCTGAACGCGCTCACACATTCTGCGGAGCAACCCAGCGTCGCGTAACGCGATGGTTACACGCGACTGTCGGGTGTAACCGTCCGGAAACACTCACTGCGCTTCCCGGAAACCGGGCCTCGCCACACTGAAGCTCTCAACTACTTCGGATGTGAGGTTTTCCTATGGATGCTCCCGGCAACATCTCGTGGGCGATCACCGCGACAGCGCTGGTCTTGCTGATGACGCCAGGCGTCGCGTTCTTCTACGGCGGTCTCGTCAAGGCGAAGAGCGTCGTCAGCATGATGATGATGAGCTTCGGCTCCATCGGTCTTGTCGCGGTGCTCTGGATCCTGTTCGGCTTCTCGATGAGCGCGGTGGAGAGCCCGACGCAGTTCGCCGGCAACCCGTTCGCCGACTTCGGCCTCAGCGGCCTCGCTGCCGGCGAAGGGTCGAACGTCGCACTTCTCGGTGTCGCATACGGCGCGACGTTCGCGATCATCACGATCGCGCTGATCTCGGGTGCGATCGCGGATCGTGCCAAGTTCGGCAGCTGGCTGATCTTCGCCGGGATCTTCGCCACGGTGGGCTACTTCCCGATCGCCGCCTGGGTCTGGGGCGGGGGCTGGATCATGAACCTCGGCACCACGCTGTTCGGCGAAGACAGCGGTATCGCTGTGATCGACTACGCCGGCGGGACGGCCGTGCACATCAACGCCGGCGCGGCTGCGCTGGCGCTCGCTCTCGTACTCGGCAAGCGCATCGGGTTCCAGAAGGGCATTCTCAAGCCTCACAACGTGCCGCTGACGCTGCTGGGTGCGGCGCTGCTGTGGTTCGGCTGGTTCGGCTTCAACGCCGGCGCGGAATGGCTGTCTGAGGACATGGGCGGTGTCGGCCTGATCGGTCTGAACACGCTCGGCGCGACCGCCGCGGCCATCCTCGGATGGATCCTCATCGAGCGCATCAAGGACGGCAAGGCCACCTCGGTCGGGGCAGCCTCCGGCGCCGTCGCCGGCCTCGTCGCCATCACTCCGGCCTGCGCGAACCTCACCCCCGGGTGGTCGCTGCTGCTCGGCGCAGTCGCCGGAATCGTGTGCGCCCTCGCCGTCGAGCTGAAGTTCCGCCTCGGTTTCGATGACTCGCTCGACGTCGTCGGCATCCACCTCGTCGGCGGCCTGCTCGGCACGATCTACCTCGGTCTGTTCGCCACCGGCACGGGCCTGTTCGTCGGTGGCGACGCTCGTCAGCTCGCCGTTCAGGTGATCGCAGCCCTCGGCGTGCTGATCTACGCCTTCGTCGTCGCATTCATCATCGGCTTCGCGATTCAGAAGACGATCGGTTTCCGCATCACGAACGAGGACGAGATCGCCGGCGTCGACTCCGTCGTCCACGGTGAAGAGGGCTACGCGCTGGTCGACGCCTGATCCGCCCGGGGTCGCCGGTAGTGTGACCGGGTGACCTCTTCGAAGAGCATCCTGGCTCAGCTCGCCGACATCATTCTGAAGGCGTTGACCTCTCGAACGTCCCGATCTCCCGAGAAGGGGTCGGGACGTTCGAGTGCGTCCCGCATCCCACCGGAGCAGGATGATGCCGGTCAGGCGCAGGGGCGTGCGACGCAGCGCATCGACCCTGATCGCATCGATGGCCTTCGAATCGCATACACCCCGTCCAAGGACGGCGCTCCCGACTCCGGCGAGATCATCTGGACCTGGGTTCCGTATGAGGAGAACGACGGTCGCGGTAAGGACCGCCCTGTGCTCGTGATCGGCCGGCAATCCGCGGACCGCGTGTACGCAGTTCGGATGACCAGCAAGGCGCATGATCGGGACCGTGACTACCTGTCGATCGGGAGTGGCGCGTGGGACTCGCGGGGCCGGGAATCGTGGGTGGACATCGAACAGCTCTACAGCGTGCACGAAGACGGCATGCGGCGCGAGGCCGCAGTGCTGGACCGCTCGCTCTACGACCGGGTCGCGGCGGCACTGACCGCTCGTTACGGATGGGGTCGCTGACCGGGCCGCGCCCTGTCAGGACTGCAGCGCCTCGCTGAGCCAACGCGCGTGTAGCTGCCAGGGATCGCCTTCAGCCCGGAGCGCCTTGACATGAGCGCGGAGTTCCCGAGTGAGGGTGAACCACTCGCCGCCCTCGCGGGCGTCCGCGAACTGACGATGGCGTTGCTGCTCGATCGTTCTGCCACCGCGCTCGAAGGCCAGAAGCTCTTCGTGACGGATGCTGGCGAGCCGCTGCCGTGGCCGCATGCTCGTGCCGATCTTCACCCTGCGATCGAATCGCAGGTAGTAGACGACGTCGACGCGGGGGAGCGGAAGGTCGGGATCCGGAACGTCGCCGTAGCGCCAGCCGCATGCGGCGCAGAACCACGAGCCCGCGACTCGGCGTCCGCGACCGTTTCCGCACAGAGTGCACGGCCCGGGCAGTGCACTGTTCTTGACCATCAGACGATGACCTTACCCCTGGCCGCGGACGTTCGGCCGAGCATCACTGCGGTGCGCTTCACTCTTCAACGATCGTCTATCCGGGCGCGGGCGGTGTGAACCGAAGCGCGTTCGTTTCACGCCGCACGAATCCAACGGATTCATAGAGCCGTAACGCGGACTCACGTGATGGCCTCGACGTGAGATCGAGAGTGGCAGTCCGCGATCGATTGCCAGTTCCGTCATCCGCGGTGGCGTCGTGATCGACGATCGACGCCAATCTGTCCTGATCGAAAGTCGCCGTCGTCGACAGTGGTGCGAGCAGACGGGCGATATCGGCCGCGTCGGCATCTGAGACGGACGACAGGACTTCGACGTGGGGCGGTAGATCGCTCATCACGACAACCTGCCGACCGCCGGAGCGACGGCGCCACGCCGACGCGGGCACCGATGATGCTCGGGCGTCGCAACGGACACGCCGGCGATCGATCTCGGATTCCAGAGCGATACTTGACTCTCACACTGTGGGAGGGACGAGAACTGAGACATGTTGTCCATCGGAGCGTTCGCGCAGATCGGCCAGGTGACCCACAGGATGCTGCGGCATTGGGACACTGCCGGCCTGCTCGTACCGGCTCATGTGGACGAGTTCAGCGGATATCGATCTTACGATCCTTCGCAACTCGAGCGTCTGCACCGGATCGTCGCGTTGCGGCAGCTCGGGTTCGGTCTTGACGACATCTCGTCGATTCTCGACCGGGGCGTCGATGCGGAGCGCATCGCAGCGCTGCTGCGCATTCGTCACGCGGAAGTCGAGCAAGAACACCGGATCGCCGCAGGCAGACTCGTCGACGTGGAACGGCGCCTCCAACTCATCGAGAAAGAGAATCACATGTCCCAGATCGAGATCATCGAGAAGGCTCTGCCTGCCGTCCGTCTCGCGGCGCGCCGCACGGTCGTCGCCCATCAACCCGAGGTCGCAGGTGTCGTCGGCCCCGCCTTCGATGCCATCGCGGAGATCATCGGCGATGAGTGCGGCTCTCTGGCCACGCCCATCGCACAATACGAAGCGATCGAGGACGGCCTTCAGATCGTCGCGGGCTACGCCTATGGCGGCCCAGCTCGGGACGGATTCGAGATCGTCGAGCTTCCCGCCACTGAGGCCGCTGTCTGCGGCATCCATCTCGGCTCGATGGAGCACATCGCAGAGACCTGGCAGGCGATCCACGCTGAGATCTTCGCCCGGGGCCTCGTTCACTCAGGTCCGTGCCGTGAACTTTACGTCCGGGCGATCTCGGATGACCAGTCGGACTGGGTGACCGAACTGCAGCAACCCGTGACGCGCAGCTGACGCGTCGGGGGCCGGTGCCTCCTCAGGCGGGGTGCTGCGTCAGGGACTTCGAGAGTTCGGGGAATGCCTGCAGCACCATGTCGACCAGGTTGCTCAATGGGCGTGTCAGAGGGTCTGTCGCCGGAACGCCGAGATCGAGCTCGATCTCATCGATGGCGGCGGTGATCTGCGCATCCGTCAGGTTCTCGTGATTGACGGTCACGCCGATCACCCTGGTGTCGGCGAATGCCTCGATCAAGGCGACCTCGCTCGCGACCTCGGGCATCGGCATCATCGGGAAGTCACCGAGCACCTGCCTGCCCGGTGCGTGCTGCACGATGACACCTGCGGGGCGGCTGCCGCGCAGAATGTGCGCGGAGGTCAGATACGCGGGGTGGCTGAGCGCGCCCTGGCCCTCGACGATGATGATGTCCGGATTCTCGCCCTCGAAGGCCGCGACGACCTGGTTCTCGACCTCGCCAGAGCAGAACTGCGGAACCAGGGCGTCGAGCGCGACTCCGTATCGTCCGCCCTGGATGATCGTGGTCTGTCCGGTGCCGACCATGACAGCGCGGATTCCGCGGTCGTTGAGCGCCTGGACGAGCAGTGTGGCGGTGGTGCGCTTTCCGATGGCGCCGTCAGTGCCGAGAACGGCGATCCGCGGGCAGGTGACATCGAAGATGCGCCCCGAGAACAGGTGGAGATCCTTCTTGTCCTTCGGACGACGCACGTCAGTGATCGTCACGCCGGAGAGGAGCGCTGCAGCGACGAACTCCGCGTCATCGTTCAGGAACTCATGCAGACCGTTGATGATGTGCATGCCATGGGCGATGCCGTCCAACAGCACGATGCGCTGTGCGTCGGAGAGAAGGCCGTCGGCCGGCGCGACGCCGCAGATGAGGTAGTCGGGCATTCTGCCTGCGTGGGCGATGGCCTCTGTGAGGCTCGAGAGGATCGGGATGCCGTTCGCACTGCCGTCGAGTAGGGCACCGGCGTCCGCGCCGGCATGGCGGCTGTCGATGACGCTGAGGATCTCGTACTTCTCGGAGTGGCGGACCAGGCCGTTGGCCGTCTTGCCGTCCTGCTCGCCGAACTGGGCTTCGCAATAGACGATCGCCGTCGAACCGACCGGAAGCATCGGAATAGGTACCGACGAATCGTTCGACTGCGAATCAGCGGAATGGGTATACGGGTGCACGGAAATCGGGTCTCCTCGAAGTGATCCAGAGGAGGCGACGGAGAACGAAATGGCCCGTAACGGCCCGTTGGTCGACAAGAAGTCTTCCCTGACGCCGGCAAGATGCCGACTCCGCTCACCGTACCAGTCAAACCTGCAGGTCAGGCGTGAATAGAAACCGCGCAGCTGTTCGCGTAGCGGCGTCGATGACGAACATCAAGCCCCTGATCTCCTGGCCCACCCGCGGCTACCTTGGGAAGCTCGACGAAAGGATGCACCATGTCGCACGAAGAGATGACGCCAGAGCAGAAGCGCCACGATCAGCTCACGACGGCGCCGAACGCCACTGAGGCGGACGCGGCGCCGCGCGTGGATGTGACTGAGCGCGACGGAGTGACACGGGTCGACGTCGCCGAGGGCGCAGCCGTGCGACCTGGGCCCGGCCCTGGGATGCCGGAAGCAGATGGAGAATCCGACTCCGAGTGAGATCAGCTTCGTCTGCGTCCCATCCGATTTCCCTGTTGCCACGAACCTCCTGTGACAACCGCGATATCGCGGTCATACTCAAGGAGGAATCATGCGCTTCATCCCCACCAAGGTTCACGGCGTTCTCGACTACCTCGTCGGCATCGCGCTCATCGCGGCGCCGTGGCTGTTCGGGTTCGCTGGAGTCGGCGGGCCCGCCGTCGTCATCCCGATCGTGCTCGGTGTCGGGCTGATCGTCTACAGTCTGTTCACGAAGTACGAGTGGGGCCCCTTCGGCTTCATTCCTATGCCGGTTCATCTCGTGTTCGACATCGTGGCGAGCCTGTTCCTCGCACTGTCGCCCTGGATCTTCGGGTTCGCGGGCGAAGCGCTCAACGTGTGGCTCCCGCACGTCGTCGTCGGCGTCACAGTGATCATCGTCGTGCTGTTCTCCAAGCCGCAGCCTGGACAGACGGCGAACCGAAACCGCTGATCCGCGACCGAGTCTCGAACAGCTTGCGCGTGCGCCGCGTCTAATCGACCCGGCGCACGCGCAGCACTGTGTCGACGAGGACGACGTCCTCTTCCCCACGCCACTTCGTCGTCCGCTCCATCGACGCGTTCGTCTCGACCAACCAGCCGTCGGGCAGGTCGAGGGACGTCAACACTTCTTCAGGGGACGGGAATGTCGGGATCTCAACGTCATGCACGTGCTCGGACATGGGCGGAAACCCACCGTGTCCGATGACGAGCAGTCTTCCGCCCGGTGCGACTGCAGACACCGCACGTCGGAGAATGGCTTCTCTTGGGAAATCGACGGGGGAGTGCAGGAACGCTGACGTCACGAGGTCGTACTGCGCAGACGGTCGCCACGTCGTCAGGTCGGTCTGCACCCACTCGATGCGTTCGGAGAGTCCCGCCTTCGCTGCTTCTCCTGCACCGACCTCCAGAGCGATCGACGAGATGTCGAGCGCTGTGACGTCCCAGCCTCGTGCGGCCAGCCAGAGCGCATCCGCGCCCTCTCCCGACCCGAGCTCCAGCGCGGTGCCCGGAACGAGCTCCGACACCTGCTGCGCCACGGCCGCGTTCACGCGTCCGCTCCACATCCGGCCGTGCTCGGTGCGCCGGCTGACGTACCGCTCGTCCCAGAACCGAGTCGCGTCGGCGGTGGCAGCATCCGGTTCATGAGTCATCGCACTCCTGCTTCCTGTTCGGTGTTCACCGCGTGCGTGGCAACCGCGACCTCTTCAGCGACGAACTCTCCGTTCAACGCCAGAGCGGCAGTCGCGCCCGATCCCATCGCTATCGGGACCAGCGCCGCCGGATTCGCCGTGTTGCCGACTGCCCAGACGCCCTGGATGCTCGTTCGTCCGAACTCGTCCACAGCCGACCATGAGCCGAATGGGGTGTCCGTACGTGCGGCACCGAGCTGTTGCAGCGGTACATCGAGCGAGACGGGTCGTGGTTCGGCGAAGAGCGCATCGACCCGTGCGACCGTGCCGTCGGCGAGGGTGACGCCGGTCAGCAGGCCTGCCTCGGAGACGATGTTCGTGACGCTCTGGTCTTCCAAGCGGATGCCGCGTTGCTCAAGGACGCGTCGATCGACATCGGGGATGGGGTCCGTGAGCGCCGTGAACACGGTGATGTCGCTGGAGTATGAGCGCAGCATATGCGCCTTGTGGATGCCGGCGACAGAGCCGAGCAGTACGCCGATGCGGCGTCCTGCAGCTTCGTAGCCGTCGCAGTACGGGCACGCCACGACGCCGCGGCCCCACTGCTCTGCCAGCCCGTCGATGTCCGGGAGGACGTCGAGTGTTCCTGTCGCGACGATGAGACGACGCGCGGTGACACGAGCACCCGCTTCCGTGGTGACTTCGAAGCCGCCGGACACCGCGCGAGTCTCGGTCACGTGTGCGGTCTCGATGACTCCGTCCGCGGCCAGTACCTCGCGGCGGCCGTCGGCGACGAGGTCGAGGGGCGAGTAGCCGTCACGGCTCAGCACGCCGTGCATGTGGGGAGCGAACCGGTTGCGGGGAGCCTGCGCATCGAGGACCAAGACGCGTCGTCTGGCCCTGGAGAGGATGAGGGCGGCGCTCAGCCCTGCGGCGCCGCCTCCGATGATCACGACATCCCAATGCTCACCATCGAGGTGCGGCACAACGGATGCGGACGTGGGTGCTGTGGAGATTCGATCGTCGCGTGTCATGTGCTCAGCCTGAGTGACTGATACGGTGTTAGCAAGTATCCATGCCGAAACAGCAAGGGAATGAGAATGCCGGACGACTCGCTCGCGCTCATCGGGCCACGACTCAAGAGCTGGCGCGAGAAGCGCAGCATGACCCTTGTCGACCTCTCGGAGGTGACCGGAATCTCGCCGAGCACGCTTTCGCGTCTTGAAGCAGGCAAGCGCGCGCCGAACCTCGAGCTCGTCGTGCCGATCGCGAGAGCGCTGCGGCTGGAGCTCGATGACATCGTTCCGCGCAGGGCACCGGATCCGCGGGTGGCACGCACCAAGAAGCGCATGGGAGACACCTGGTACGAGTCGCTGTCGCCGGAGGCGAGTCCGGTCCAGACCTACAAGGTCACGTTCCCGGCAGATCCGGCAGGCATCTCCGCCGTGCCGGAGCCGAAGGTGCATGACGGGCAGGAATGGCTGTACGTGCTCTCGGGCCGCCTGCGTCTGGTCCTCGGTGAGCAGGATGTCATCCTCGGTCCAGGCGAGGCCGCCGAGTTCGACACGCGCATCCCGCACTGGTTGTCAGGCGTCGGCACTCGTCCGACCGAACTGCTGTCGATCTTCAGCAAAGAGGGCAAGCGCATCCATCTACGTGCGCGTCCAGCGGGACCATCTGCCGGGAGTGCGACTCCGCCTCGGTGACCACGATTTCTCTGTCAGCCCGCGCGCCTGTAGTGCATGGCGACCACGCCGTCGCGGAGCGGCTTCGTCGAGACCAACTCGAGCCGCCGCGTGCTGGGCAGTCCGCTCTGGTACAGGGTCGGGCCGTGGCCGGCGATACGAGGATGGACGAGGAACCTGTACTTGTCAATCAGATCCAACCGGTCCAGCGCAGTCGCGAGCGCGCCGCTGCCGAGCAGCACGCCGGCCGGAGTCGCTTCCTTGAGTTTCTGCACGCCTGTGCGCAGGTCGCCCGCGATCGCGTGGCTGTTAGTCCACGGGAAGTCGCTGCGCGTGGACGACACCACGTACTTCGGCTTGGCGTCCAGCTTGACCGCCCACTCGCGTAGCGCTGGCGGGGCGTCCTCGTCGCCGCGAGCGACGGCGGGCCAGGCGCTCTCCATCATCTCGTAGGTGACGCGGCCCCACAGCATCGCCCCGGACTCGTCCATGAGGCGGGTGAAGTAGGCGTGAGTCTCGTCATTGGCGATCCCCACCTGATGGTCGACGCACCCGTCCAGGGTGACGTTGATGCTGAAGGTCAACAGTCCCATGCGGGGAGTATAGATCTGACCGTGTGGTGGGCGATACCGGACTCGAACCGATGACCTCTTCCGTGTGAAGGAAGCGCGCTACCAACTGCGCCAATCGCCCATGACCCAGGGGGTCGAGAAACGATATTACCTGAACGTTCGGCACGCTCACGACCAAACCGTGTGACACGCGCGAGATCGCGTTTCGGTTTTGCGGGATCGAAATGATCGGCTAATGTTTTACAAGTGCCCGGTCAGCCGGAACACAACGCGGATGTAGCGCAGTGGTAGCGCATCACCTTGCCAAGGTGAGGGTCGCGAGTTCGAATCTCGTCATCCGCTCGAGTGCAGGAGTCTCTTTCTGAGAGGCTCACGGCACGTGGGGTCAATCCACACGGTGGCGTGGCCGAGCGGCTAGGCACCGGCCTGCAAAGCCGTTTACACGGGTTCGAATCCCGTCGCCACCTCGTCGCTTTCAACTTAATAGCCTGTATAGGCGCGATTGGCGCAGCGGTAGCGCGCTTCCCTGACACGGAAGAGGTCACTGGTTCGATCCCAGTATCGCGCACACTGAAACCCCCGGAATTCCGGGGGTTTTTTCGTCCTACGGCCCGTGCGCGATGCCGGCCGCCCTCGTCATACACATGCCCTTCGCTGTGAGATAATGGAAGAGTTCACGCGTCGTCCCTTCTAGACGAACGTGATCGCCGCTCCCGTGGACTTCCACTCCACGGGAGCACTTTTCGTTAACGGGGAGTCGCGATCTCCCCTGGCGCCTGGAGCGCGCAGACGATGCCGTGAGGCGAGTAGCCTAGAGGCGACCCAAATGGAGTGATCAGTGCCTGAAAACGCCCAGCCGACAGACGGCTTCGCCTTGTTCTCTGCCCGATCCGTCGTCGCGATGCGCGTCAACGGCGACCTGAAGGATCTCGCGACCACAGTGGCGACGACCGACGAGGTCGAGCCCGTCACGATCGACAGTGAAGACGGTCTCGCGATCCTGCGGCACTCGACGGCGCACGTCCTCGCTCAGGCGGTGCAGCGCATCAACCCCCAGGCGAACCTCGGCATCGGCCCGCCGATCACCGACGGCTTCTACTACGACTTCGGCGTCGAGACCCCGTTCACCCCCGAGGACATCAAGGCGATCTCGAAGGAGATGCAGCGCATCGTCCGCGAGGGACAGCGCTTCGTGCGCCGCGTGGTCACCGAGGACGAGGCCCGTGCCGAGCTCGCGAACGAGCCGTTCAAGCTCGAGCTGATCGGGCTCAAAGGTGGGAACAAGGAAGCAGCCGAGGGCGCATCCGTCGAGGTGGGCGCCGGCGAGCTGACCATCTACGACAACACGACCAAGGACGGCGAGGTGGTCTGGAAAGACCTCTGCCGCGGCCCGCACCTGCCCAGCACCCGCATGATCGGCAACGGCTGGGACCTGACCCGCATCGCCGCCGCCTATTGGCGCGGCAGCGAGAAGAACCCGCAGCTGCAGCGCATCTACGGCACGGCATGGCCGACCAAGGACGAGCTCCGCGCCTACCAGCACCGCCTCGAAGAGGCCGCCAAGCGCGACCACCGCCGCCTCGGCAAGGAACTCGACCTGTTCTCGTTCCCCGAGGAGATCGGATCGGGCCTGTCGGTGTGGCACCCTCGCGGCGGCATGATCCGCGGCGAGATGGAGCAGCACGCTCGCAAACGCCACATCGAGGGCGGCTACACCTACGTGTACACGCCGCACATCTCGAAGGAAGACCTCTTCCTCACGTCGAACCACCTCGTCACGTACAAGGAGGGCATGTTCCCTCCCATCGTGATGGACGAGGAGCGCGACGAGAACGGCGAGATCACCAAGCAGGGCCAGGACTACTACCTGAAGCCCATGAACTGCCCGATGCACATCCTGATCTACAAGGAGCGTGCTCGCAGCTACCGCGATCTGCCGTTGCGATTGGCGGAGAACGGCACCGTGTACCGCAACGAGCTCTCCGGAGCCCTGCACGGCCTCACCCGCGTTCGGGGCTTCACTCAGGACGACTCGCACCTCTTCGTCACGCCCGACCAGCTGGAGGGCGAGGTCGCGAAGGTCCTCGAGTTCATCCTGTCGATGCTGCGCGATTTCGGGCTCACCGATTTCGAACTCGAACTGTCGATGAAGGACGACGAGAAGTCCAAGTGGATCGGCTCCGACGAGTTCTGGGAGTCGTCCACCGACGCGCTGCGGCGGGTCGCCGTGGCATCCGGTCTCAAGCTCACCGAGGTACCGGGCGAGGCGGCGTTCTACGGCCCCAAGATCGACCTGAAGACGCGCGATGCGATCGGCCGCACCTGGCAGCTGTCCACGGTGCAGGTCGATCCGAACCTGCCAGAGCGCTTCGACCTCGAGTTCATGGACAAGGACGGCCAGAAGAAGCGCCCGATCATGATCCACCGCGCGCTGTTCGGCTCGATCGAACGCTTCTTCGCCATCCTGCTCGAGCACTATGCCGGAGACTTCCCTGTGTGGCTCTCGCCGGTGCAGGTCGTCGGCATCCCGGTGGCGGAGGACTTCGCCGACTACCTCGGTGACGTCATCACGACGCTTCGTGACAGCGGCGTGCGCGCCGAACTCGATGTCTCGGATGACCGGATGCAGAAGAAGATCCGTACCCACACCACCGGCAAGGTGCCGCTGCTGCTGATCGCGGGGGAGAAGGATCGCGATGCCGGCACCGTCTCGTTCCGGTTCCGTGACGGCACGCAGGAGAACGGCGTGCCGATCGCGGATGCCGTCGCCCGCATCCGCGCCGCGATCGACTCGCACGCGCTCGTGCACACCGTGGGGGATCTGGCGTGACCTCGACGCCGGACGCATCGGTTCCGGGCCCTTCGACCGCTGAGCCTGTCGAAGCGTCAGGGCCCGGTGCCTCCGGCGACGGCGCGGAGGATGCCGGGCATCTGGCCGGCATTCCCGACGAGTTCCAGCGGCTGTGGACTCCGCACCGGATGGCCTACATCCAGGCCGGCCCCGAGCCGCTGCGAGACGAGTGCCCGTTCTGCGAGGCCCCCAAGCATCCCGATGCCGAGCGACTGATCGTCGCGCGCGGCACGACGGCCTACGTGCTGCTGAACCTGTTCCCGTACAACTCGGGACACCTGTTGGTGTGCCCATACCGTCACATCGCGACGTACGACCAGGCGACGCCCGAGGAGGTCGCTGAGATCGGTGCGCTGACGCAGACGGGCATGCGCGTGCTCCGCGACGTGTCGAACTGCGACGGCTTCAACCTCGGCATGAATCAGGGGGCGGTCGCCGGAGCCGGCGTCGACGGCCACCTGCACCAGCACATCGTGCCGCGGTGGAAATCAGACGCGAACTTCTTCCCGATCATCGCCAAGACCAAAGCGTTGCCGCAGCTGCTCGGTCAGGTGCGGGAAGCCGTGGCGCACGCCTGGCCGCAGGCCTGACAGTCGGCGCGTTCAGCGCACCTGACGCGCGGCGAACTGCATCTTCGGGTGCGCGTACGACTCCTGCGCCTCAATGAGCTGCAGTTCACGCGCGCCGGAGTCGAGCGTCAACTGCAGCAGGTCGAACACACTGGACGCCGTGCGCTCCAGCGCGATCTTCGCGCTACCGGTTTCCACGTAGTGCGCGGTGAACAACGCGGCAGTGACGTCACCGGAGCCGTTGGCCTTCATCGGCAGATACGGTGTCTGCACGATCCAGGCGCCGTCGTCGTCCGCCGCGAGCATCTCGATCGTTCCCTCTTCGCGGTCTGGGCGCTCGACGCTCGTGACGAGCACCGTCGACGGGCCCATCGCCCGAGCAGCGTCCACCGACGCGAGCGTCGACTCCAAGGTGTCAGGGTCAGTGCCCGTGAGGAAGCCCAGCTCGAACTGATTCGGGGTGATGATGTCGGCGACCGGCACCACGCGCTCGCGCAGCAGCTCGGGGATCGCGGGCGCGACGAAGCATCCCGACTTCGCGTTGCCCATCACGGGATCGCACGCATACAGCGCCTTCGGATTCGCCGCCTTGACTCGGGCCACAGCGTCGATGATGACATCGCCGATGCCCTCACCGCCCTGATAACCCGACAGGATCGCATCGACATGACCGAATGCACCTCGTTCTTCAATACCCGTGATGACGTCTGCGACGTCGCTCGGGTCGATCAGCGGTCCGCGCCAGGCGCCGTAGCCGGTGTGGTTCGAGAAGTTGACCGTGTTCACCGGAAGCACGTCGACGCCGATGCGCTGCAGGGGGAACACCGCGGCGGAATTGCCGACGTGACCGTAGGCGACAGCTGACTGGATCGAGAGGATCTTCATCCTTCGATCTTCTCACTGCTCAGGCTCGCGCTGCGCACGTCACCGCACCGCACCGGCGATGTCCGCCACGAGCTGCTCTGCGTCGACGGGCGTCAGATCATGCACAGTGAGCCGCAGGTGACGCGACGGGGATTCTGCGTTCGTGAGCGAGAAGCCATCGCCGGTGCGCACGAGCCAGCCGCGGCGCATCAGGCGCTCCGACACCGTCTGAGCGGGGACAGGCAGCTCCACCCAGAGGTTCATGCCGTCCACGTAGTGGGTCTCGATGCCGTGCGCGCGAAGCTGACCGGCGAACGCCTCGTTGCGCTCGGCGTAGTGGGCTCCTGCCGCGCCGATCGCGGCGCGCACTTCGCCGTCCTCGAGCAGCCCCAACGTGAGACGCTGCAGCAGATGACTCACCCACGTCGTGCCAGGACTCAGACGCATGGCAAGTCGTTCCGCGGTCTCCGGGTCGGTCGCAGCGACCGCGAGGCACATGTCAGGACCCAGGAACTTCGAGACGGAACGCAACAGAGCGAAGCGCTTGTGATCGGGGCCGATCAGACTCTCGTACCCGCGCGACGAGAGCATCGAGAAGTGGTCGTCCTCGATGATCAGGACATAGGGATGCTCTGCCAGCAGAGCCCGCAGCGCGGCAGCACGTTCGGGGGAGAGACTGACGCCGGTCGGATTCTGCGCGCGCGGAGTGCAGATGATCGCTCGCACTCCTGCATCCAGCGCAGCACGGAGGCCGTCGACTGTCATTCCCTCGTCATCGACCGGGACCGGCACCGCGCGATAGCCGCCGAGGCGGACGGTGTGGATGCTGGCGAGGAAGCACGGATCCTCCAGGGCTACAGCGTCGTCGCGCATCAACGCCTGCGCGAGCAGGCGCTCGACGGCATCCACGGCCCCGCTGGTGACGGTTATGCGGAACTCGGACGCGGGCAGGTCGGGGGAGATCCACTCTCGCGCCCACGCCTCGAGACCGGTGTCGATCACCGGCTCGCCATAGAGCACCGGTCGACCGGTGACCGTCGCGAGCACGGGCGAGGGATCGGGAATGAGTCGCGGATCTGGATTGCCCGTGCCGACATCGCGCAAGACCGTGTCTGCGGCGTAGCCCTCCTGCGCGACCGCGTCGTGCTCGACCAGCGTCGTTCCCGCGCGCCCACGGCTGACCACGAGCCCGGCCTGCGCGAGCTGTCGGTAGGCGGCGACGGTGGTGTTGCGGTTCACTCCCAGACGGGCTGCGAGTTCACGCACCGGGGGGAGTGCGGCACCGGGTCGCAGTACGCCCCGGTCGCGCAGTTCGCGCACGCTCGTCGCGATGTCGGCCGCTGTGGTTCCTGTGATCTGGTCGCTCATGTCACCCCTCGACATGTGAGTCTACGGGGCATGCCGACAGTGGTATCTTTTGGCATAGATCAATGTGCTCGTTTGGATACCCGGAAGGAACAGCTCATGGCTGCAGACCAGAATCCCACCACCGGCCAGAACCCCACCACGGGATCCTCGCGCGTCAAGCGCGGTCTCGCCGAGATGCTCAAGGGCGGCGTCATCATGGACGTGGTCACAGCCGAGCAGGCGAAGATCGCCGAAGATGCCGGAGCCGTCGCCGTCATGGCGCTCGAGCGCGTACCGGCCGACATCCGTGCCCAGGGCGGCGTCTCGCGCATGAGCGACCCGGACATGATCGACAGCATCATCGACACCGTCTCGATCCCTGTCATGGCGAAGGCGCGCATCGGGCACTTCGTCGAGGCGCAGGTTCTGCAGGAGCTCGGCGTCGACTACATCGACGAGTCCGAGGTGCTCTCACCCGCCGACTATGTGAACCACATCGACAAGTTCGGCTTCACTGTGCCGTTCGTGTGCGGCGCCACCAACCTGGGAGAGGCGCTGCGGCGCATCAACGAGGGTGCGGCGATGATCCGCTCCAAGGGCGAGGCCGGTACTGGCGACATCTCGGAGGCGATGAAGCACATCCGCAAGATCCGTGGTGAGATCGCGGCGCTGACCGCACTTCCCAAGGATGAGTTGTTCGTCGCCGCGAAGGAGCTGCAGGCCCCGTACGAGCTCGTCGCCGAGATCGCCGAGACCGGAAAGCTGCCGGTCGTGCTGTTCGTCGCGGGCGGCGTCGCCACCCCTGCGGATGCCGCGATGATGATGCAGCTCGGCGCGGATGGCGTGTTCGTCGGCTCCGGCATCTTCAAGTCGGGCAATCCGGCAGAACGCGCCGCCGCGATCGTGAAGGCCACGACGTTCTACGACGACGCCAAGGTCGTCGCCGAAGTCTCACGCGGGCTGGGTGAGGCCATGGTCGGCATCAACGTCTCCGACCTGCCCGCTCCGCACCGGCTCGCCGAGCGTGGCTGGTAACACGACTCGGCCGCGCGTCGGCGTACTGGCCCTGCAGGGCGACGTACGTGAGCACGAGCGAGTTCTGCAGGATCTCGGGGCGGATGTGGTGCGCGTGCGCCGCCCAGAGGAACTCTCTCAGGTGGCCGGCCTCGTGATCCCCGGCGGCGAGTCGACCGTGATCGACAAGCTGTCGCGGATGTTCGGGTTGCAGCAGCCGATCCGGGATGCGATCCGCGATGAGATGCCGGTGCTCGGCACGTGCGCCGGTCTCATCATGCTCGCCGACAGCCTGGTGGATGCGATCGTGGGGCAGGAATCGTTCGGTGGACTGGATGTCGTCGTGCGTCGCAATGCGTTCGGACGACAGGTCGAATCGTTCGAAGCCGAGCTCGACGTCCCAGCGCTCGGCGCATCGCCCGTGCGCGCTGCGTTCATCCGCGGGCCCGTCATCGAGAGCGTCGGAGCAGAAGCGACCACTCTGGCGACATTGGACGACGGTCGCGTTGTCGCCGTCGAGCAGGGCGCGCTGATGGGCGTCAGTTTCCACCCGGAGATCACCGGGGAGACGCGTTTTCACCGGCGCTTCCTCGACAGGGTCGCTGCGCCGGCCAGGGTCGGGGCCTCGCACGGCTAGTGCTCCACGAGTCTTCGGATCGCCGCCACCGTGCGGTCGATGTCGGCGCGCGTGGTGGCCCAGGACGACATCGAGCAACGCAGCGTCGCCCGTCCCCTCCACTCCGCGCCAGTGACGGCCGCGGTCCCGTCCAACAGGATCGCCTCACCCAACGCCCGCGTGGCATCGTCTGAGTCCAGGCAGAACATCACCTGCGTGT
This sequence comes from Microbacterium sp. TWP3-1-2b2, assembly GCF_049896145.1. Classification (NCBI taxonomy): domain Bacteria; kingdom Bacillati; phylum Actinomycetota; class Actinomycetes; order Micrococcales; family Microbacteriaceae; genus Microbacterium; species Microbacterium sp. TWP3-1-2b2. The sequence goes on from NZ_JAFCTS010000001.1 coordinate 833,578, forward strand.
AGTCGACGTCATTGAGAACCTCGACGGCTCCGATCGCGGACAGTCCTGCGGCCATCGCAACGGCGTTCGCATGCAATCCGTCCAGAAGCCTGGTGATGCCGGCCCGTCCCAGACTGCGCATCGCTGCCCACGCCGGTACGCCGCGTGCGCGTCGGGAGAGCTCAGGCGTCACGTCCCACGGGTCCAGACCCGAGTAGATCAGGTAGTCGCCACCGGTGCGGAACGCGGCGATCGAGTCAGACGGGTCCCTCACGATCGCCATGCCGCAGTCGTACGGCACGTTCAGGGTCTTGTGCGCATCCGTCGCCCACGAATCAGCGCGTTCGATCCCCTTCGTGAGAGACCGTAGCGATTCGGACGCCGCAGCCCACAGTCCGAACGCGCCGTCGACGTGCACCCAGGCGTCGTGACGCTGTGCGATCGGGATCAGCGTCTCGAAATCATCGAACGCGCCGGTGTGCACCTCCCCGGCCTGCAGACACACGATCAACGGACCCTGTTCTGCCGCGAGAGTTCGCTCCAGCGCTCCCGCCCTCATCCGGCCCTGATCGTCCGACTCGACGACGGTGACCTCAGCGCGACCGATGCCGAGAAACCGGGACGCCCGGTCGATGGAGCCATGACGATCCGCTCCGACGACGAAACGCACGCGAGGGGCTGACCGCAGGCCTCGCTCGGCCAAGTCCCACCCGACCTTTCCCAGCACGGCGTTGCGGGCAGTTGCGAGGCACGTGAAATTGGCGAGCTGGCCGCCGGTGACGAAGCCGACACTCGCCGATTCGGGGAGCCCGAACAGATCCAGCATCCACTGTCCTGCGACGCGTTCCATCGCCACTGTCGCGGGGGTCAGAGTCGACGAACCCGAGTTCTGATCCCAGGCGGAGACGAGCCAGTCCGCAGCGAGGGCGGCCGGATGGGTCCCGCCGATCACGAAGCCGAAGAATCGCCCGCCGGGAATGGCGACGAGTCCTGGCTCGGCCTTCGACGCGATCTCGTCGACCACGGCCGCAGGATCGATGCCGTGCTCGCCCAGCGGGCCGCCGAAAGCCGCCAGCATCTCATCCAGGCCGGCACGTGGCCACACCGGTCGGTCATCCAGCGTTGTCAGGAACTCGGTCGCACGGCGGTGTGCGGTGTCGAGAGCACTCTCGCGAGCGTCCATGAGCACAAGTCTCGCACCGCGACGCCGCGCGAACAAGATGCTCGCACGTCATGCGGACGGAGCATTTCGTTAGAATGGACGACGCGCTGCGATGTCAGCAGGGCGGATACGACGAGCGGAGACATATGTCCGGGCATTCCAAGTGGGCGACGACCAAGCACAAGAAGGCGGTCATCGATTCCAGACGTGCGAAGTCGTGGGCCAAGCTCATCAAGAACATCGAGGTCGCAGCGAAGCTCGGCGGAGCAGACATGGCGGGTAACCCGACCCTGTTCGACGCCGTCTTCAAGGCGAAGAAGATGTCCGTCCCGAAGGACAACATCGACCGTGCCGTCAAGCGCGGCGCCGGCATCGGCGGCGAGAGCGTCGAGTACACCTCGATCATGTACGAGGGATACGGCGCAAATGGCGTGGCGCTGATGATCGAGTGCCTCACGGACAACAAGAACCGCGCGGCTGCGGAGGTTCGCACGACTCTCAGCCGCAACGGCGGCACGCTCGCCGACCCCGGCAGCGTCGCCTACAACTTCACCCGCAAGGGCGTCATCGTCGTCGGCTCGGAAGGCACGACCGAGGACGACGTCATGATGGCTGCGCTGGAGGCCGGTGCTGAGGAGATCGAACCGCACGCCGAGGGCTTCGAGGTCATCACCGATGCATCCGACCTGGTCGCAGTGCGCACCGCGCTCCAGGACGCCGGCATCGACTACGAGTCAGCGGATGTCGAGTTCGTGCCGAACCTGAAGGTGGAGATCGACGCCGACACCGCCCGCAAGATCTTCCGACTCATCGACGCACTCGAAGACAGCGAGGACGTGCAGAACGTCTACAGCAACTTCGACCTGACGGCAGAGGTGCAGGCCGAACTCGAGAACGACGAGTAAGGCGCGCCCTCGAAGCCGCCGCTCTCCTTGCGCATAACCTGGAGGAGTGGCGGCTTCTTCTCTGCGCGTGCTCGGCATCGACCCCGGTCTCACCCGGTGCGGTGTCGGCATCGTCGACGTCGATCGCTCGCGACGCGGAACTCTCGTGCACGTCGGGGTGATCCGAACTCCACCGGAGATGCCGATCGGCGAACGTCTCGCCGCCGTCGCTGCCGGGATCAGGACTGTCCTCGAGCAGCATCGCCCTGACGCCGTCGCCGTCGAGCGCGTGTTCGCACAGCACAACAGCCACACGGTGATGGGCACCGCACAGGCGAGCGGGGTGGCCCTTCTGCTCGCCGCTGAAGCAGGTCTGCCCGCTGCGACCCACACGCCGAGCGAGGTGAAGGCCGCAGTCACCGGCTACGGATCCGCGGACAAGAAGCAGGTGCAGGCGATGATCGCCCGCATCCTGCGCCTCGACGCGCCCCCGCAGCCCGCTGACGCCGCTGACGCTCTCGCGATCGCCCTCTGCCATGCGTGGCGCAGAGACGGAGCGGCACCCGGCGCGTCCGAATCGCTGACCCCGGCGCAGCGAGCGTGGGCGGATGCCGAGCGTGTCGCTCGAACATACATACGATCCGGCTCGTAGGCTGGGGAGATGATCTCCTCGCTGCACGGGACCGTGCTCTCCACAGGTGCCGACCATGTCGTGATCGAGGTCGGCGGCGTCGGGTTCTTCGTCTTCGTCCCCGGCGATGTGGCGCACACGAGCCGTGTCGGCGAGCAGCTGCGATTGCACACGAGTCTGATCGTGCGCGAGGACGCACTGACGCTCTTCGGCTTCGCGGAGCCTGTCGAGCTGGAGGTGTTCGGCCACCTGCTGAGCGTCACCGGAGTCGGACCGAAGTCGGCGCTGGGCGTGCTCGGACATCTCACGGTCGACCAGATCGCCACCGCCGTCGCCGATGACGACGATGCCCCGTTCCGGCGGGTGTCGGGGATCGGTCCGAAGACGGCGAAGCTCATCGTCGTGCAGCTCGCCGGCAAACTCAAAGCGCCGTCGCCACGCGCGGCCGACAGTCGCACCGGCAGCACGACCGACGTCGTCACGCAGCTGACCGCGGCTCTGGTCGGGCTCGGCTGGTCCGAGAAGGTCGCGAACGAGGCAGCGACGGAGACGGCTGATGCGGCGAGCGACGCCGATAGGCAATCCGTGTCTGCGCTGCTGCGCCAGGCACTCGCCGCTCTCGGTCCCGCCAACGCAGGGGCATCACGTGGTTGACGAAGACGCTTTCGAGGGCAGGAGCGCCGAGCCGATCGATGAAGCCGAGCTCGCGATCGAAGGCGCGCTGCGTCCAGGCAGCCTCGGCGAGTTCGTCGGTCAGCCGAAGGTGCGCGGTCAGCTGCAGTTGCTGCTCGATGCCGCGCGGATTCAGAACCGCTCGCCCGACCACATTCTTCTCGCCGGCCCTCCAGGACTCGGCAAGACGACGCTCGCCATGATCGTCGCGCATGAGAGTGAACGACCGCTCCGTCTCTCGAGCGGCCCCGCGATCCAGCACGCGGGCGATCTCGCGGCGCTGCTGTCCAGTCTGGTGCCCGGCGAGGTGCTGTTCATCGACGAGATCCATCGGATGGCCCGCTCCGCGGAGGAGATGCTCTACCTCGCGATGGAGGACTTCCGCATCGACATCATGGTCGGAAAGGGCGCCGGTGCCACCAGCATCCCTCTCGATCTGGCGCCCTTCACGCTCGTCGGCGCGACGACGCGCTCCGGGCTGCTTCCCAATCCGCTGCGCGACAGGTTCGGCTTCACCGGTCACCTCGAGTTCTACGACGACAGCGACCTCGAGAAGGTCATCGCCCGATCGTCGAGTGTGCTGGGCGTCTCGATGCCACCCGATGCGCGTTCGGAGATCGCCCGCAGGTCGCGGGGGACACCTCGCATCGCCAACCGGCTGCTGCGACGGGTGCGCGACTACGCACTCGTCCACGGCGTCCACGGAACGGCCTCGATCGCAGAGGTTCGGGCGGCGCTCGAGCTCTACGACGTCGATCCGATCGGCCTGGACCGCCTCGATCGTGCCGTGCTCGACACGCTCGTGCGACGATTCCGCGGCGGGCCGGTCGGACTCAGCACCCTCGCTGTCGCCGTCGGTGAGGAAGCCGAGACGGTGGAGAGCGTCGTCGAGCCCTTCCTCGTGCGGATCGGCTTCCTCGGCCGCACACCGCGGGGACGAGTCGCGATGCCGGAGGCCTACGAACACCTCGGACTCCAGCATCCGGAAACCGCCGCATTGTTCGATGACCTATAATCGCTGAAGGCTTCCCCCACCCCTCTGCGCGTCCATCGATGGCGCGCGCACTTTGAAAGGCTTCGCCTGATGGAAATCGTCCTCTTCGGACTCCTCGCAGTTCTCCTCGTCTTCATGTTCGTCAACACGCGCAAGCGGCAGAAGCAGATGAAGGCCGAGCAGGAGGAGAAGGCCACCAAGACGGTCCCCGGCGTCAAGGTGCTGATGCAGGGCGGGCTCTACGGCACGATCGTCGCGTACGACGCCGATGACCTCGACTCGCCCGCGCTCGTGGAGATCGCCCCCGGCACCATCATCGAGGTGCACAGCCAGGCGATCCTCCGCATCGTCGAGCCCAAGGACGCTGTGCCGGAGACCACCGACGCGGACGTCGTCGTCGCAGATGCCGACGAGGTCGTGGAAGAGCCGAACACACCTCTCGAGCCGCCCGTCGACCCCGCACTCGAGACCCCTGAGGAGACTCGCGCTCGCCTGGATCGCGACTCCGACGACAAGTAGTCATCCGCCTCGACCGCCCGGCATCGTAGAAAGCTGAACGTACGTGGCATCTTCTTCTCCAGTCCGTCACGCCTGGAAGGTTCTTCTCAGCCTTCTCATCGTGACGGCCGCATTGTTCGGCATCAATGCTGTCGGCGTGGGACTCGGGCAGAGCTCGTGGACACCCGAACTCGCCCTCGACCTGCAGGGTGGTACCCAAATCGTCCTCGGCGCCGTCACGGAAGACGGTGCCGACCCGACGCAGGAGCAGCTCGACCAGGCGGCTGCGATCATCCGCCAGCGCGTCGATGCCGCGGGCGTCGCCGAGGCCGACGTCACGACAGAGGGCGGCCGCAACATCGTCGTCCAGATCCCCGGTACGGCCGATGAGGAGACACGCGAGCGGATCCAGGCGAGCGCACAGCTCGAGTTCCGCTCAGTGCTCTACGTGGGCGACCCTGCGACCGAGTTCGTCGGTGAGGACGGCAACGCCACGCCGTATCCGACACCGGACCCCAGTGCCAACGCCGTACCGACCGCCGAGCCGACCGACGGCAGCGACATGTCGTGGATCACGGAGAAGCTGCAGTCGGAGTTCCTCGCATTCGACTGCGCAGACCCTGAGAACACGGCGGCGAACGCCCCGGAGGACGAACCGCTGATCACCTGTGATGAGACAGGCACGGTGAAGTACATCCTCGGCCCGATGGAGCTCTCCGGAGACGCCATCGACGACGCGACCAGCGGTCGTGATCAGACGTCGGGTGCATGGACCGTCAACCTCGTGCTCGACGGCAACGGCACCGAGGTCTTCGGCAAGATCAGCCAGCGGCTCTACCAGAACCAGATCGACGGCCTCAGCCCTCGCGATCAGTTCGCCTTCGTGCTCGACGGCAAGGTGATCTCCGCTCCGCAGATGAACGCCCAGATCCTCAACGGCAAGCCCAGCATCTCGGGCTCGTTCACTCAGGAGACGGCGGAGAGCCTCGCCGACCAGCTCAAGTACGGCGCACTGCCGCTGAGCTTCACGACCGAGAGTTCCGACACCGTCTCCGCGACACTCGGTACGCAGCAACTGCAGATCGGTCTGATCGCCGGCCTCATCGGCCTCGCCCTCGTCGCGGTGTACTCGCTGTTGAGCTACCGTGCGCTCGGGTCGGTGATCATCGCATCGATCGCCGTGATGGGCGTGCTGACCTACATCATCGTGTGCATCCTGGCGTGGCGCCTCGGCTTCCGCCTGTCGCTCGCGGGCGTCGCGGGTCTGATCGTGTCGATCGGCTTCACCGCCGACTCGTTCATCGTGTACTTCGAGCGCATCCGAGATGAACTGCGCGACGGGAAATCGATCACCAGCGCGGTGGAGGACGGATGGGGTCGCGCGAAGCGCACGATCTACATCTCGAAGTCGATCAACATCCTCGCGGCCGTCGTGCTGTACGTCCTGGCCGACTCCACGGTGAAGGGCTTCGCCTTCACGCTGGGGCTCACGACGCTGATCGACGTCTTCATCTTCGTGATCTTCACGCATCCCGTGATGCAGCTGCTCGCGCGAACCCGGTTCTTCGGAGGCGGGCACAAGCTGTCGGGTCTCGATCCCGAGGCTCTCGGTGCGGTCTACCGCACTCGTACGCAGTACCGCCAGGTGACTCCGGCGACCGCAGGACGCGCTGCCAAGAACAGCCGCTCGCGCGCGGAAGCAGAACGCCGACAGACCATCGCCGAACGCAAACGCGCTGAGGCGCTGGCCGGCGACAGAACCACAGATGCCGGAAGCGAGGGAGAGCGCTGATGGCCTCCATGAATGAGTTCGGCAACAACCTCTACAGCGGGAAGACCTCATTCCCGTTCGTCGGCAGGCGCCGCCTGTGGTTCGTGATCGCGATCGCCCTTGTCGTGGCGTCGGCTCTCGTCCCGCTGCTGCGCCCTGTGCAATTCTCGATCGAGTTCACCGGCGGTTCGCAGTTCACGGTGCTCGCGCCGGAGGACACGGATCAGTCGATCGCGACGGAGGCCGTTCAGTCCGTCGTTCCCGAGGCCGCCGCCAAGGTCGCGATCGTCAACGGCACCGACGTGCGCGTGCAGACCTCTCAGATGAGCCCCGAGGAGACGCAGAGCGTCGCCGGTGCGCTGGCCGAGGCATACGAGGTGCCCGCTGAAGAGGTCGCATCATCGTTCATCGGTCCGGTCTGGGGTGAGAGCGTCACGAGGCAGTCGCTGTGGGGCCTGGCGATCTTCCTCGCACTGACGTTCCTCATCCTCGCGATCTACTTCCGCACCTGGAAGATGTCTGCGGCGGCCATCATCGGCCTGCTCGACGTGCTGGTGATCACGGTCGGCGTCTACGCCCTGGCCGGCTTCGAGATCTCACCGGCGGCGGTGATCGGTTTCCTCACGATCCTCGCGTATTCCTTGTACGACACGACGGTGGTGTTCGACAAGATCAGGGAGAACACCACGGAGGACGGTGAGAACTCGTCTCGGACGTTCGGCGAGTCCGTCAACCTGGCGGTGAACCAGACGCTGATCCGATCGATCAACACCTCAGTCGTCGCTGCGCTTCCCGTCGGAGCGATCCTGTTCATCGGTTCGTTCTGGCTCGGAGCCGAGACCCTCACCGACATCTCGCTGTCGATCTTCGTCGGCATCCTCGTCGCCACGTATTCGACGCTGTTCGTGGCCGCTCCGCTGTACTCGCTCTTCCGCGAGAAGGAGCCGCAGATCATCGCTCGGGACAACCGCGTGCTCGAGCTGCGCGAACGCGCACGCGCGGACGTGTAGCACCTTCGGCTGCGAAGCCGTGCCTGCTCTGCACGCGTAGGATGTTCTGACCCGGAGGTGTAGTGATGGCGGAGGCGAACACGTCGACGCAGGGATCCAGTCTGAGAAGGCTGGTGCCCCGCATCTTCTCGCGCGCGCCCCGCATCAACGATCTCGACAACCTCGTTCGCACGGTGCGGGTCAACCACCCCAAGGGCGACCTCGCGATCATCGAACGCGCCTACCGCGTCGCCCATGAGAAGCACGAGGGGCAGAAGCGTCAGAGCGGCGAGCCCTACATCACTCATCCGCTCGCCGTCGCGCAGATCCTCGCAGAGATGGGGCTCGGACCGCGGGCCATCGCCGCTGCGTTGCTGCACGACACCGTGGAGGACACCGGGTACGCGCTCTCGGAGCTGACTGAGGTCTTCGGCGACGAGGTCGCCATGCTCGTCGACGGCGTCACCAAGCTCGACAAGGTCAAGTACGGCGAGAGTGCGCAGGCCGAGACCGTCCGCAAGATGATCGTGGCGATGTCGAAGGACATCCGCGTACTGCTCATCAAGCTCGCCGATCGCCTGCACAATGCGCGCACCTGGGGCTTCGTCCCGCCGGAGAAGGCGGAGAAGAAGGCCAGGGAGACGCTGGAGATCTATGCTCCGCTCGCCAACCGTCTCGGCATCCAGGCGATCAAGTCCGAACTCGAGGATCTCTCGTTCGCGGTGCTGCACCCGAAGATCTACGCCGAGATCAACAGCCTGATCGCGCAGCGCACCCCGCAGCGCGAGAAGTATCTCGCCCAGGTCATCGAGTCCATCAACGAGGACCTCCATGACCTGAGGATCCGCGGCAAGGTCGGCGGCCGGCCCAAGCAGCTGTACTCGGTCTACCAGAAGATGGTGATCCGCGGACGCGAGTTCGACGACATCTACGACCTCATCGGCATCCGCGTCCTGGTGAACTCCGTGCGGGACTGCTATGCGGTGCTCGGCGCGATCCACGCGCGTTGGACGCCTCTTCCCGGCCGGTTCAAGGACTACATCGCCACCCCGAAGTTCAACCTCTACCAGTCGTTGCACACCACCGTCATCGGGCCGAGCGGCCGCACGGTCGAGATTCAGATCCGCACGCACGAGATGCATCAGCAGGCGGAGTTCGGCGTCGCCGCGCACTGGATGTACAAAGAGCGGATGAACGGCGGCAGGCCGATCGGCGGTCCGACCGACACGGACATGACGTGGTTGGCCCACATCTCCGACTGGCAGGCCGAGACCGCAGATCCGAGCGAGTTCCTCGACTCGCTCCGCTTCGAGATCGGAGCGAAAGAGGTCTACGTCTTCACGCCGAAGGGGCGCGTGATCGGGCTTCCCGCCGGCGCCACACCGGTCGACTTCGCCTATGCCGTGCACACCGAGATCGGTCACCGCACGATGGGTGCGAAGGTGAACGGTCGCCTCGTGCCCCTGGAGACGGCGGTCAAGAGCGGCGATGTCGTCGAGGTCTTCACATCGAAGAACCCGGATGCCGGACCCAGCCAGGACTGGCTCAGCTTCGTCAAGAGCACCCGTGCGCGCAACAAGATCCGCGGCTGGTTCACGAAGGAGCGGCGCGAGGAAGCCATCGAGCAGGGGAAGGAATCCATCGCCCGCGCGATGCGCCGGCAGAACCTGCCGCTGCAGAAGCTGATGAGTCAGGATTCCTTCGCCGAGGTGGCCCACCAGCTGCACTACGAAGACGTCTCCGCGCTGTACGCCGCGGTAGGCGAAGGCCACGTCTCCACGCAGTCGGTGCTCGAGAAGGTCACCGCACTCATCGCGGCGAATGACACGACGACCGGTGCGATCGAGATCCCAGGCAAGCCGCGCTCTCGTGAGCCGCGGACGGGCGACTCGGGCATACTCGTGCGTGGCGCCGACGACATCCTCGTCAAGCTCGCCAAGTGCTGCACTCCTGTGCCGGGTGACCCGATCGTCGGTTTCGTCACTCGCGGCAGCGGCGTGTCAGTGCATCGAGCGGACTGCGTCAACGTCAAGGCACTCAGCTCCGAGGAGCAGCGCTTCGTCGAGGTCGAGTGGGCCCCGACGACCAAGAGCGTGTTCCGCGTGCAGATCCAGGTCGAAGCGCTGGACCGCGCGGGTCTCCTCTCCGATGTCACACGCGTGCTCAGCGAGCACCACGTGAACATCCTCTCCGCGACCGTGAACACGAATGACGAGCGGCTGGCCATCAGCAGGTTCGTGTTCGAGATGGGCGACTCCGTGCACCTGGACCGCGTGCTCAACGCCGTCCGCCGCATCGACGCCGTCTACGACGTGTACCGCGTCACCTCGTCCTGAGCGGGCTCGGCCTGAGCGACCTCGTCCTGAGCGCGCTCGTTCAGGAGCGCGCTCACGGCGGCCAGGGCAGCACGCTTGCCCGGCATCCGTGAGCGAGCTGTGAGCAGCGTCTGCACGCGCGGCACCAGTGAGGGGAACGCTTCAGCCATACCCCGCATCCACACGGCGCACTCGCTGAACCGGCTCGACGTGAGCACGAGGTCGGTCATCGTCCGCAGCCGCGTCGTCACCGGTGCCCCGGCGAGGAAGATCAGATCGCTCAACGGGACCTGCCCCTCGTGCACGATCACGTTCGTGCGCAGCGGCACGCGAGGGCGACGATCGACAGCGCGCTGGATGTGATGGTGCAGCGGCGGCGCATCACCGATGCCGTGCACCCAGGCCGCGGTCGGGCCGCTCGCGGCGTAACCGGGGGAGAGCACCGGGCCGAGAGCCGCAGCTCTGGCACCGTCATCCTCCGGCAGGTCGGCGGGCATGTAGCCTTCACCCACCTCGACGAGCACTCCGTCCAGACGTGCTGCGCTCAGCTCCGCCTCAGACAGCAGCGCCCCGGGTCGGTAGAACAGTGACGGATCCACACGTTCAGTGTGACTCGCTGCTCTCCTCGCCGGGGCGGGCTGTGGATAAGGTCAGGCGTCGAGCGCGTTCAACCAGGCCCGGCGGGCCTCGAGAGCGTCGGCTGCCTCCTTGGCGGCCTTCTTGTCGCCGGCCTTCTCGGCTGCGGCCTTCTCACCCTCGAGCTTCTCGATCGCGTCGAGGAGCTGCTGGCTCATGTCGTTGGCGCGCGCCTTGGTCTCGGGGTTGTTGCGCTTCCAGTCCACCTCTTCGCGGGACTTGAGCGACTGCTCGATGACGCGCAGCTTGTCGTCCAAGGCACGCTCGCGGTCGCGCGGGAAGATGCGGCCCACGTCGTCCCATTGGCGCTGGATGCGGGTGAGAAGGGCGCGTGCCTGCTTGATGTTGGGCTCGTCGGCTACTGCCTTGGCCTCCTCGAGCAGAGCTTCGCGGGCCTCGATCTTCGGGGCCGATTCCGCCTCTTCCGCAGCGGACTGCTCAGCTCGCGCAGCGTACAGCGCGTCGCCCGCGGCTTTGAAGCGCGCCCACAGCGCGTCATCGGCCTTGCGTCCTGCACGACCGGATGCCTTCCACTCATCCAGCAGCGTGCGATACGCGGGGATCCCGTCCACGCCCTTGGGCGCCAGGGCTTCCGCTCGCTCGATCAGCTGGGACTTGCGCTCACGCGCCGCCTTGTGCGTCTCATCGAGGTCGGAGTAGAAGGCCCGGCGACTCTTGTCGACGACGGAGCGTGCGTCACGGAATCGCTTCCAGAGCTGCTGGGAGATGCCCTTTGGCAGGCGAGGACCGCTCTGCTGCTGTGCCTGCCACGCGTCGAAGAGCGCGGTCACCTCTTCGGTGACCTGCTTCCATTGCACCTTCGACAGATCGCGAGCGGCGATCTGTTCGATGCTCTCGACAAGGACGGTACGCTCGGCGATCGCCGCGTCCACGAGTTCCTTCGCCTGCTGCGCCTCGGCAGCGCTGGCCTCTGACAGAGCAGAGGTGAGCGTCTCCAGACGCGCGCGCAGCGATGCGAGATCGCCGACGGCAGCGGCGCCTGTGATCTCGTCCACGAGGTGCTTGGCCTGCGTCGTCAGGTCGCCGGCTGACGCGCCGCCGGCCTGATGACGCTGCTCGAGCGTGTGCACCTTGAATGCGAGATCGTCGAACTTGCGCACGTAGTAGGCGAGAGCCTCGTCGGTCGTGCCGTCAGGGTACTGGCCGACGACGCGCCACTCCTCGCCCTCTCGCACCTCGACGGTTCCGTCTTCGGTGACGCGACCCCAGTCAGCCGAGTCGGCTGCCGCGACAGGCGACACCGGTGCCGCAGCCGCAACGGGTGCGGGAGTGCGCGGCGGCATCGGGATGCGCGGGGGCGCGGGGACGGGGGGAGTCGGCTTCGAAGGCTCGGTGGCAGACACGATGTGCTCCTTGCGCGGTCAGCCCGCGGGAGGGGGAAAGGACGTTGATCAGCCTAGTACGAGCCGGGCACTGTGCGAGGGGGCTCGGATCTCACAGAGTCGTTACCGTTTTGTGAGGAGAACGTTCGACGCGCGTAACGGGAGGCGCCGGGTCCGCGAAACACCGCGCTCATAGTGTCTGGTCATCCCCGACGTGTTGGAGGCGCAGTGAACGAGAACATCGAATCGGTGACGCGGGTCGTCGTGGTCGGCGCCGGTATGGTGGCGCACCGCTTCGTGGAGAGTGTGCTGAGCCGTGCCGATGGCGAGGTGCTCGTCACAGTGATAGGCGATGAAGCGCGGTATCCGTACGATCGCGTCGGGCTCACCGGGTACTTCTCCGGAGCGACTCCGGCTGAGCTGACACTCGATCGTGACGTCTTCGACGACGAGCGCGTCACTCTGATCCCCGATGACCGGGTCATCCGCATCGACCGGCGCGCCCACACCGTGCTTACTCGAACGCGACGCGTGATCGGATACGACGCACTGGTTCTCGCGACGGGTTCGTACGCGGCGCGTGTCGCAGTCGACGGCGCCGACCTGCCCGGATGCTTCGTCTACCGCACCCTCGACGACGTGCAGGAGCTGCGCCGGTTCGTGCAGCACCGCAGCGGCGAACTCGGACGACCGCTGCGCGGCGCAGTCATCGGAGGCGGACTGCTCGGCCTGGAGGCAGCGGGCGCGCTGCAGGGCCTCGACGTCGACTGCACGGTGGTGCAGTCATCCGATCGTCTGATGTCCGCACAGCTCGACCTCGCCGGCGGTGGCATGCTGCGTCGTCTCATCGAGGCGAGGGGCATCGCTGTGCGCACGGAGTCGCGCACGACCAGGCTCGATCCGGACGACTCCGGTGCCGTGACCGCACTGGAGTTCCAGGACGGCAGCTTCCAGCGCGCAGATGTCGTGATCTTCACGGTCGGCGTCCGTCCGCGCGACGAGCTCGCCAGGAACGCGCAGCTCGATGTGCACCCTCGCGGTGGGGTGGTGATCGATGACCGCTGCCGCACGAGCGACCCGGCGATCCTCGCGATCGGTGAGGTGGCGAACTTCGACGATCGCACAGTCGGGCTGGTCGCACCAGGCTACGCGATGGCGGAGGTCGCCGCGACACGGCTGCTCGGCGGCGATGCGACCTTCCCCGGATACGACGAATCCGCCAAGCTCAAGCTCTCCGGCGTCGACGTCGCGAGCTTCGGTGACGCATTCGCGCAGACACCGAACGCACTCGACGTCGTGTACGCCGACCCCGTGGCCGGTGTCTACAAGAAGCTCGTGCTCTCGGACGATGCGCAGACCCTGCTGGGCGGCATCCTCGTCGGCGACGCAGCGGCATACGGTTCCTTGCGTCCTCTGGTCGGTGCTCGTCTCGGCGCGGATCCGGTCGCCTACCTGATGCCGGAGGGAGGCGTGGAGGCGCCGGGAGGTGCGCTGGCGGACGAGGCGGTCGTGTGCTCATGCTCGAACGTGACCGCCGGACGGATTCGTCAGGCGGTGCACGAGGAGGGTTGCATGGACGCCGGTGCGGTCAAGGCCTGCACAAAGGCGGGGGCGACCTGCGGATCGTGCGTTCTCATGGTGAAGAAGGTCGTGGGTCAAGAGCTCACGAAGCTCGGTCAGACGGTCTCGAATGCGCTCTGCGAGCACTTCGACATGTCGCGTCGTCAGCTCTTCGATGCGGTGCGGGTGTCGGAGCTCACCACGTTCAGCGCAGTGATCGAGCGGTTCGGGCGCGGACGCGGATGCGACATCTGCAAGCCGGCTCTCGCAAGCATCCTCTCCGTTCTGGTGGGGGCTCACGTGCTCGACGGCGAGAACGCGACCCTGCAGGACACCAACGATCACGTCATGGCCAACATGCAGAAGGACGGCACCTACTCGGTGGTGCCGCGGATGCCGGGGGGCGAGGTCACGCCTGCCGGTCTGGTGGTCATCGGGCAGGTGGCCGAGGACTTCGGTCTGTACACGAAGCTCACCGGGGGACAGCGCATCGACATGTTCGGCGCTCGCCTCGAGCAGTTGCCGCTGATCTGGCAACGGCTGGTGGACGCCGGCTTCGAATCGGGACAGGCATATGGCAAGTCGCTCCGGACGGTGAAATCGTGCGTGGGCTCGACCTGGTGCCGCTACGGCGTGCTCGACTCGGTCGGCATGGCGGTGCGCCTGGAACTGCGTTATCGCGGACTCAGGGCTCCGCACAAGCTCAAGATCGGCGTCTCGGGGTGTGCACGCGAGTGCGCAGAGGCACGAGGAAAGGACGTCGGCGTGATCGCCACCGAGACCGGCTGGAACATGTACGTCGGCGGCAACGGCGGGTTCACGCCGCGCCACGCCGAACTGCTCGCGTCAGACCTCTCCGACGATGAGCTGATCCGCGCGATCGACCGATTCTTCATGTACTACATCCGCACGGCCGACCGGCTGCAGCGCACAGCGCCCTGGTGCGAAGAGCTCGAAGGCGGTCTCGCCGGTCTCAAGGAGGTCATCTTCGACGACTCCCTCGGCATCTGCGACGATCTCGACGCAGCGATGGCCAGGCACGTCGACAATTACGAGGACGAATGGGCGGCGACGCTGCGGGATCCGCAGAAGCTGAAGCGCTTCGAGTCGTTCGTGAATGCGGCTGAGACGCCCGATCCATCACTGGCGTATGTCGCGACGCGTGGCCAACTCCGGCCGGCCACCGCCGAGGAGCGCGAGGCAGGCGGCGTGATGATCGCCGGCACGACCCTGGAGGTGCGTCGATGACTCTTCCGACTGACGCGGGCGATGCGATTCGCGTGTGCAGCATCCGGGATCTCGAGGTCGAACGGGGACGCGCTGCGCTCATCGGCGCAGAGCAGGTCGCGTTGTTCCTGCTGCCGGACGGCGCCGTGCACGCGGTGTCGAACCTCGATCCGTACAGCGGAGCGAATGTGATCTCCCGAGGCATCGTCGGCACGAGGGGCGATGCACCGACTGTCGCCTCCCCCATGCACAAGCAGGTGTTCGATCTGCGCACGGGGGAGTGCCTGGAGACACAGGGCAAGCCCACTCGGCGCCTTGCTGTATGGGTCGCGCAGACGGTGGGCGATGACGTCTATCTGCTGCCGCAACCAGCACGAGCGTCCGCCAGTGACGCGTTGCAGGAGGTGCGTTGAGATGACGACGATGCTGGGACTCTCGCTGAACGGGCGCCGCGTCGTGCTCGTCGGCGGCGGCGCAGTCGCAGCGCGTCGGGTCGAGCGATTCCTCGCCGATGGGGCGCTGGTTCGAATCGTCGCCCCCGATCTCGCCCCACGGCTGCGCGCGCTGGTCGGCGAAGACGGGACAGGCACGGGGCCGGAGCGCATCGAGTGGGTTCCGCGCCGTTTCGTCGCCGACGACCTGGACGATGCGTGGCTCGTGCACTGCGCCACCGGCGACAGCGCGGTCGATCGAGAGATCGCCGCGCTCTGCGACCAGCGACGGGTGTTCTGCATCAATGCGTCAGACGGCGCACACACCAGCGCCAGGATGACGGCGCAGACGATGTCGGGCGATGTGGTCGTCGGCGTATCGAGCGAGGTCGGCGTCGACCCGCGTCGTGCCGCAGGGGTGCGCGACGCGATCGAGGGGATGCTGGATTCCGGTCGGCTTCCGCTCCGGCGACGCCGTACGGGCGGCGCCGGACGCGTCGACCTCATCGGTGGAGGTCCGGGTCCGCTCGATCTCATGACGGTGCGTGCGCGACGGCTGCTGGCGGAGGCCGATGTCGTCGTCGCCGATCGCCTGGGGCCGACGGCGGACGTGATCGCAGAACTCGATCCTGACGTCCTCGTGATCGACGTGGGCAAACGCCCGCACCATCACCCAGTGCCCCAGCATGAGATCAATGCGCTTCTCGTCGAGCACGCCACGGCAGGCAAGCGCGTCGTCCGGCTCAAAGGCGGAGATCCGTTCGTGTACGGCCGCGGCGGCGAGGAGGTCATCGCTTGTCAGCAGGCCGGCATCCCGGTCGAGGTCACCCCCGGCGTCTCCAGCGCGATATCAGTGCCGCAGGCCGCCGGCATCCCCGTCACGCATCGAGGCACGGCATCCGCCCTGCACGTCGTGAACGGGCAGGGTGATGTCTCGGCCACGACCCTCCGGTCTCTCGCCGATTCCGAAGTGACGACCGCGATGCTGATGGGCGTCGCGGCTCTGCCGCAGGTCGTGCGAACGGCGCTGGATCATGGGATCAGCGAGGATCTGCCGGTCGCGATCATCGAGAACGGGCACACACCAAGGCAGCGCACGACGCGCAGCACTCTCGGCGCCGTCGTCGCACGTGCAGCGGAGGTCGGGGTGCACAACCCCGCGGTGATCGTGTTCGGTGACGTCGCGCGGGCAGGACTGCTCATGCCGGAGGCCGTTCGAAGCGGGGAGTCCCATAGGTGAGCTCGCGGAGCGTTCTGGATGCCGCACTCGCGGGCTGCACGATCGTCATCGCCGCAGATCGCCGAGCCGGCGATCTGGCGAGCGCCCTGGAGCGACGTGGCGCGCAGGTGTGCCGTGCTCCGGCGTTGAGCATCGTGCCCAACGCGGACGACGAGGAGCTCATCCGTCGCACGCACGAACTCGTCGAGCGCCCGCCGGACATCGTGGTCGTCACGACCGGAGTGGGCTTTCGCGGCTGGATGGATGCCGCCCACGAGCACGATCTCGCGGAAGGGCTTGCCGGTGCGCTCGGCGGTTCGCAATTCATCGCGAGAGGGCCCAAGGCGCACGGAGCCATCCAGCAGGCCGGGTTCGTCGCGGACTGGGTGGCGGAATCGGAAACGGCCGCCGAAGTGGCCGAGTACCTGTTGTCGTCGCCCCTGGTCGGCAAGCGCATCGCCGTGCAGCACCACGGCGCGGGTTCGGACGGGCTGGACGACCTGCTCTCGGATGCGGGTGCTGAGATCGTCAGTCTCACGGTCTACCGCTGGGGGCCACCGGAGGATCCCGCACTCGTGGAACGCTCCGTCACCCAAGCCGCGGGAGGCGAGGTCGATGCTGTGCTGTTCACCTCTGCCCCTGGCGCTGCGGAATGGATCCGCTCAGCGATCCGGCTGGACGCGCTCGACAGGATCCGAGACCGTGCGGCATCCGGCAGGCTGCTGCTCGCTGCCGTCGGGCCGATCACAGCCGCGCCGCTGCGCGAACACCGACTCCGTGACACGATCGCCGATCGAGGCCGGCTCGGCTCCCTCGCGCGGTGCGTGATCGGGTACTTCGGCAGTGGAGGGTCGGCACCGACATTGACCACATCAGCAGGACGCGTGTCGATGCGCAGCGGCGGCGTCGTCGTCGACGGTGAGTTCATCGCCCTCTCTCGGGCGGGTGCCGGACTGCTCGGTGCTCTTTTCGACGCCGGCGGCCGGGTGCTCACACGAGATGAGATCGCCGTGGCACTTCCGCGCACCGGACCGAACGCGCATGCCGTCGAGATGGCCGTCGCACGCGTACGCGAGGCCCTCGGGCCGGTCGACATCGTCAGGACCGTCGTGAAGCGCGGCTACCGACTCGCTGTGGAGGACACCGCGTGACCACGCTCATCGCCTGCTCGCACGGCACGAACGATCCTGCGGGGCAGGAAGCTGTCCGTCGTCTGATCGGCGACGTCCGCGCGCTGCTGCCTGCGGTCAGGGTCGTGGCGGCAGTGGTCGATGTGGAGCAGCCGCAGATCGATGAGGTCATCGCTCAGGAGGCGCCTCGAGACGACGTGATCGTCGTACCGCTGCTGCTCTCAGTCGGCTACCACACCGCGGTCGACATCACACGGGCTGTGGGCAGGCACACGAATGCCCGCCAGTCGGAGCCGCTCGGTACGCACCCGCTCATCGCCGATGTTCTGGCCGATCGCCTTTCTGACGCCCTGCCCATGGGCTGGGTGCGCGGAGACCATGTCGTGCTCGCCGCTGCCGGGTCGAGCAATCCCGCAGCTCTGGTCGATGTGGAAGCGGTCGCCGCGAGGCTGCGCCCGCTGCTTCCGGCTCCTGTCACGGTGGGCTACGCCTCGGCATCCGTCCCACGGATCGGTACGGCCGTCGCGGAGGCACGTGCGGGTGGCGCTGCGCGCGTCATCGCCGCGAGTCACGTGCTGGCTCCCGGGTTCTTCGCCGGTCTCGTCTCCTCGGGAGGTGCAGATGTCGTCAGCCTGCCGCTCGCACCGGATCCGCGCATCGCCCAGGTCGTCGTCGATCGGTTCCTCGCGGCCCGCTGACGGGCCGCGAGGACAACAGAACACCCCGGCGAGCTTCGGTCTCACCGGGGTGTTCTGAGTCGAAGGTCAGGAGATGCCGACGGGTTCGCGCTCCGATGAGGTGCCGACGGCGAAGACCGGCTGGACGATCGGCTTCGCGACGGGAGGCGCGGCGTTGGCTGGCACCTCCACGTCGTCCGACTGCTTCACGCTCGGTGCGACGACGCGAACGCGACGAGTCGCCGTGCGGCCGTACGTGATGAACAGCGGGAGTCCGACGAAGAGAAGTCCTCCTACGAGGTTTCCGAAGACGGTGGGGATCTCGTTCCAGATCAGGTAGTCCATGATCGTGAAGTCCGCGCCGAGGAGCAGGCCGGAGGGGAACAGGAACATGTTCACGATCGAGTGCTCGAAGCCCATGTAGAAGAACAGCATGATGGGCAGCCACATGGCGAGGATCTTCGCCACGACGTTGTCCGACACCATCGACAGCACGACTCCCGTGGAGACCATCCAGTTGCAGAGCACGCCGCGGATGAACAGCGTCAGCATGCCGGCGGCGCCATGATCGGCGTACCCGACCGTGCGGCCGTGGCCGATATCGCTGATCGCCTCGCCGACCGCGCTGGGTGCGGTCGAGAATCCGTAGGTGAAGTACACCGCCATCAGGACCGCGACCATGAAGGCGCCACCGAAGTTCCCGAGGAACACGAGGCCCCAGTTGCGGAACATCGCACCGACCGTCGCACCGGGGCGCTTGTCGAGCACAGCCAGCGGTGTGAGCGTGAAGACGCCGGTGAGCAGATCGAAGCCGAAGAGGTAGAGGATGACGAAGCCGACGGGGAAGAGCACGGCGCCGAGAAGGGGCTGCCCGGTGTTCGTCGAGACGGTGACGGCGAATGCCGCGGCCATCGTGAGCAGCGCCGCACCCATGAAGGCGCGGATGATCGTGTCGCGGGCAGACAGCTGCATCTTGTAGGCGCCGGCGTCGACCATTCTGGTGACGAGTTCAGCGGGTTTGACGTAGGACACGGGCAACCTCCACGGACGTATCGGATGAGCACAGCGACTGGGCTTGGTGCCAGCGTGACTCACCGGCGTTACCGGCAGTGGCCTCGATCGTTACGACTGTGAAGCGAACCCCTCACATCAGCGGTGCCCGCGTGTGAGGTGCGCGCGTGTGAGGTGCCCGCTACTCGACGGCGGCGTCTGAGAACAGGTCGGCGAAGGGGTCCTCGATCGGACCGGGCGTGGAGGTCTCAGTCGGCTCGGGCTCCGGGGCGAACACGGAAGCGTGCACCGACTGGCTCGCGATGGCGCCGACCACGAGAAGCCCTCCGACGATGCCGGCGATCAGGTTGTCGCGCGTGCGCCGCCTGATCTGGCCGTCATGCCATGCCGTGCGAGCTGCGTACAGGCGTGCGCGCTCGGCTTCGGCACGTGAGCGCTGTGCGTTCTTCGGTCCGCGACCGGCCATGGACTCCTCCTTCGACGCCTCGCTGGGCGCCGTCTGCGAGCCTATCGTGGCGGGCTTTGTCGGTGTGTCGCATTAGCCTGGACGGATGACCTCCGCACCTCTGCTCTCGGGACAGACGCCGCTCGCCGTGCGCATGCGTCCCGTCTCGCTGGACGAGGTCGCCGGACAGCAGCACCTGCTTCGCGCCGGATCTCCGATCGTCGCACTGGCAGACCCCGAGGCGACGTCGCCCGGCGCGGTGTCGATCATCCTCTGGGGGCCTCCCGGCACGGGAAAGACCACGCTCGCGCAGGCCATCGCGCGTTCGTCCGGTCGCCGCTTCGTCGAGCTCTCGGCGATCACCGCCGGGGTCAAAGACGTGCGCGAGGTGATGCAGGAAGCGATCACGCAGCGCGATCTCTACGGGCAGACGACGATTCTCTTCCTCGATGAGATCCACCGATTCACGAAGGCGCAGCAAGACGCTCTGCTGCCTGGCGTGGAGAACGGCTGGGTCATCCTGATCGCTGCGACGACAGAGAACCCGTCGTTCTCGGTGATCTCACCGCTGTTGTCGCGGTCACTGCTGCTCACCCTGCAACCGCTCACCGACGACGACATCGCGCTGCTGGTCGATCGGGCGATCTCCGATGCGCGTGGGCTCAACGGTGCGGTATCGATCGAAGAGGCCGCACGGTCGGCGCTGGTGCGGCTGGCATCCGGCGACGCACGGCGCGCCCTCACCGGACTCGAGGCGGCCGCGGCCGTCGCCATGTCAGGCACGGCCGACGACGCTGAGCAACAGGCCAGCGTCATCACGGCAGACGACGTGGCGCAGGCCGTCGACCGCGCGCTGCTGCGCTACGACAGGCAGGGCGACGAGCACTACGACGTCATCAGCGCGTTCATCAAATCGATCCGCGGCTCGGATGTCGACGCGGCGCTGCACTATCTCGCCCGCATGATCGAAGCGGGGGAGGACCCTCGTTTCATCGCACGTCGTCTCGTGATCTCCGCATCCGAAGACATCGGACTCGCCGACCCTCAAGGGCTGGTCATCGCCACGGCGGCCGCAGATGCCGTGGCGTTCATCGGCATGCCTGAAGGCCGCATCCCGTTGGCGGAGGCGACCGTCTATCTCGCGACCACTGCGAAGTCGAACGCTGCGTATGACGGCATCAATGCAGCGATCGCCGACGTGCGCGCCGGCAGCTTCGGTCGCGTTCCCGCGCACCTGCGAGATGCGCACTATGCCGGCGCCAAGCGCCTCGGCCACGGCAGGGGCTACGTCTTCCCCCACGACAACGAGAACGGAATCGTGCCTCAGCAGTACCTGCCTGACGAACTCGTCGGCCGTCGTTACTACGAGCCCAAACAGCTCGGCGCCGAGCGCGATATCTCGGCCAGACTCGAACGCATCCGCCGTATCCTCGGCGGTCGCTGACCTTCGCCGGCTGCCCCCGTCGGGGGTGCGGATCGTGATCTGTTAGACTTGAGCGGCTCGAAACACAGTTTTCGGGCATCCCCTCGTTCACACCCCACCTTCTCGGCGCCCCGGCGTGCGCTCGAAGGCAGAACGGCGGAGATACGTCCGTGAGGCGTGAAAGACACGTCCACGTCATCGGAAGGAAAACTTCGTGGTTACGAAGTCCCAGGACCGCCGCAAGGTCCGCCTGTCCCGCGCCCTCGGCGTGGCACTCACCCCGAAGGCCGCCCGTTACCTCGAGAAGCGTCCCTACGCTCCGGGTGAGCACGGCCGCACGAAGCGCAAGACCGACAGCGACTACGCCGTCCGTCTGCGTGAGAAGCAGCGTCTGCGCGAGCAGTACGGCATCCGCGAGAAGCAGATGCGCAACACGTTCAACGAGGCTCGTCGTCACGACGGCCTGACCGGTGAGAACCTGGTCGAGCTGCTCGAGATGCGTCTCGACGCCCTCGTGCTGCGTTCGGGCTTCGCCCGCACCACCGCACAGGCTCGTCAGCTCGTCGTGCACCGTCACATCCTCGTCGACGGTCAGCTCGTCGACCGCCCGTCGTTCCGTGTGAAGCCGGGTCAGCTCATCCACGTCAAGGCCAAGAGCGAGGGCACCGAGCCCTTCCAGGTGGCAGCAGCCGGCGGACACGCCGAAGTGCTTCCTCCCGTTCCCGGCTACCTCGAGGTCGAGCTCGACAAGCTCCAGGCACGTCTGCTTCGTCGTCCGAAGCGCGCCGAGGTCCCCGTGACCTGTGAAGTGCAGCTCGTCGTCGAGTACTACGCGGCTCGCTGATTCAGCGAACAGTACCTGCAGGAGGCGTCGGGGTTATCCCGACGCCTCCTGTCGTTTCCGCATACGATGGAGAGACCGCGCCTCGCGGTCCAAGGCAAGGATGACGAGATGAAGACGTTCCTGTGGTTCCTGATCGGTGTGATCGGCGGATTCGTCGCCGCCCACTTCATGAACAAGGATCCTCGCGGTCACGACATCCTCGCCGAGGTCGACGCCAGGATCAACGGGTTCACAACCGTTCTCAGCGACGCCTACCGAGCGCAGGAGGCTCGCCTGGTCGAACCAGGCGACCACTGATCACAAGCACACAGCACCGCGGTCGTCGCGGTGCTCATCCTCCTCACTCAAGGACAGCCGTACCCCTATGAAAACTGCGGACATCGCGCAGCGCTACCTCAGCTACTTCGAGAAGAACGGTCACACAGTGGTGCCCTCGGCATCGCTGGTGAGCGACGATCCGACGGTGATGTTCAACATCGCCGGAATGGTGCCGTTCGTCCCGTATCTCACCGGGCTCGTGCCTGCGCCTTTCGCGCGCGCGACCGATCTGCAGAAGTGCATCCGCACCAGCGACATCGAAGAGGTCGGCAAGACCGTGCGTCACGGCACCTTCTTCCAGATGCTCGGCAACTGGTCGTTCGGCGACTATTTCAAGGAGGGAGCGATCACCTACGCGTGGGAGCTCCTGACCACGAGTGAGGCCGATGGCGGTCTGGGTTTCGCCGAGAAGGACTTCTGGGTCACCGTCTACGAGACCGACGACGAGGCTGCGGACATCTGGCGGCGCGTGATCGGACTGCCGGAGGAGCGCATTCAGCGACTCGGACGTGCCGACAACTACTGGCACACCGGACAGCCCGGCCCCGGTGGCCCCGACTCGGAGATCTTCTTCGATCGAGGCGCGGAATTCGGCCGCGAAGGCGGCCCCGCCGCGGACGACAACCGGTACATGGAGCTGTGGAACCTCGTCTTCATGCAGGACCTCCTCAGCGAGGTCCGGTCGCAAGTCGATTTCGACATCGCCGGTCCGCTGCCGAAGAAGAACATCGACACCGGTATGGGCCTGGAGCGCGTCGCCTTCCTCAAGCAGGGCGTGGCGAACATGTACGAGACCGATCAGATTCGTCCTGTGCTCGACCGCGCCGTAGAACTGTCAGGCAAGCGCTACGGCGCCGTCCACGACGACGACGTCCGCTTCCGGGTCATCGCAGATCACGTGCGGTCCTCTCTCATGCTGCTTTCCGACGGCGTGAAGCCGTCGAACGAAGGCCGCGGCTATGTGCTGCGTCGCCTCATGCGCCGCACCGTCCGCGCCATGCGGCTGCTCGGTGTCGACGCCCCCGTCTTCCCCGAGCTGTTCGCGGCCTCCCGCGACGCGATGAAGTCCGCCTACCCGGTTCTCGAGGCCGACTGGACTCGACTTTCCGGCCTTGCCGTCGCCGAGGAGGAGACGTTCCTCCGCACGCTCGCTCAGGGCTCGACGATCCTCGACCTCGCACTCGCTGACACCAAGAAGGCCGGCAAGCAGACTCTCGCCGGTCCTGAGGCGTTCCTCCTGCACGACACCTACGGGTTCCCGATCGATCTCACGCTCGAGATCGCCGAGGAAGCGGGCCTCAATGTCGATCGCACGGCGTTCGACTCTCTGATGCAGGAGCAGCGCACACGCGCGAAAGCCGATGCGAAGAGCCGCAAGCGTCAGCTCGCCGACATGTCCGTCTATCGCGACTTCCGCGCCCTCGGCGAGACCGGATTCGCCGGCTACACCGATCTCGACATCGAGTCGCGGGTGCTCGGCATCCTGGTGGACGGCCAGCCCGTGGCATCCGCCGGCGAGGGTCAGGTGGCCGAGATCATCCTCGCCGAGACGACGCTGTACGCCGAGTCGGGTGGGCAGGTCGCCGACAAGGGCACGATCGTGGGCGCCGGATTCGAACTCGATGTGCTCGATGTGCAGAAGCCGGTCGCCGGCCTCATCAGTCACACGGTGCAGGTCGTCAGCGGCAGCGTCGCCCTGGACGATCGTGCGACGACCGTCGTGGACGCAGCGAACCGCCGCGCCGCCCGTCAGGCCCACTCCGCGACGCACCTCGTGCACGCCGCGCTGCGTGACACGCTCGGCCCGACCGCGACACAAGCGGGATCGCTCAACCGCGCGGGCTACATGCGCTTCGACTTCTCGTGGTCGCAGGCCCTCTCTGCCGACGCGCGCACTGAGATCGAGGAGATCACCAACCGCGCCGTGCAGGAGGCGCTCGAGGTGACGACGCGCATCGTGTCGCTCGATGAGGCCAAGGAAGCCGGAGCCATGGCACTGTTCGGTGAGAAGTACGGTGATGTCGTGCGGATGGTGGACATCGGCGGACCGTGGTCGCGGGAGCTCTGTGCGGGGACGCACGTGAACACCAGCGCGGAGATCGGGCTGGTGAGCGTCGTCGGAGAGTCCTCCGTCGGTGCCTCCAACCGCCGAATCGAGGCGCTGGTCGGTCAGGACGCATTCCGAGAGCTCGCCGCGGAGCGCGCGATCGTCTCTCAGCTCACGAGCGCCCTCAAGACTCCTCGGGAGCAGCTTCCCGAGCGGATCGCCGAGATCGCAGCGAACCTCAAGACGGCGGAGAAGCGCATCGCCCAGTTCGAGGCGAAGCAGCGTGAGGGGCAGGTTCCCGCTATCGCTGAGGCGGCAGAACGCGTCGGTGCGTACCGCGTCGCGGCGATGTCGCTCGGCGAGGTCGCCTCTGCCGATGACGTGCGCGGCCTCGCTCTCAGCGTGCGTGAGCGGCTCGGCTCTGATGCAGCGGTCGTCGCCCTCGGCGGCATTGCCGCCGGACGACCGATCGTCGTGGTCACCACCAACGATGCTGCACGCTCGGCGGGCGCGAAAGCCGGTGCGCTCGCGAAGCGTGCCGCCGGTGTGCTCGGCGGCGGCGGCGGAGGTCGTGATGATGTCGCTCAGGGCGGTGGCACTGATGCGTCCGCACTCGGTGCTGCGCTCGAGGCCGTGACGCAGGAGCTGCGCGGCGCGTGAGTGGATTTCGCCGCGGTGTGCGGCTCGGCATCGACGTCGGCAAGGCGCGGGTGGGCGTGGCTCGCTGCGACCCCGACGGCATGCTTGCCGTTCCGGTCGAGACGGTGCCGCGATCGGAGAACTCGCTTGCGCGCATCGCAGAGATCGCCGCGGAGTACGAACCGCTGGAATTCGTCGTCGGCCTTCCGGTCAACATGCGGGGTGAAGACACGCCTTCGACAGCGGATGCCCGCGAGTTCGCGGCGACGCTCCAGCAGCTCACAGGGGTACCTGTGCGCATGATGGACGAGCGGCTCAGCACTGTCACGGCGCATGCCGCATTGCGTTCTTCTGGCAGAACTCAGCGAAACTCTCGTAGCATTGTCGATCAGGTCGCAGCAGTGGTGCTTCTGCAGCACGCGATCGACACGGAGAAGAGCACCGGCAACCCGGCCGGGTCCGTGGTCCCAACGGACGAGGAGCCCACTTGAGCATGCCCGAACGTGAGAGTCCAGAACGCGGGTCGAACTCGCTTTCCGACGACCTGTTCTCGAAGCTTCCCGCACCTGGGCACCAGGTTCCCGCCGTCGACTCGACGCCGCCGGCGCCCGGTTCACGCCGCGCGCTGCGCGAAGCTGCCAGGTCCGAGGGGGCCCAGCCTCGAACGGCACAGCCTCAGGCGGCAGAGCGTGCGGCAGCAGAGCCCCATACAGCACAGCCTCATACGCCACAGGCCGGTGAAGCCGCGGAGCCGGACGCAGACATGACGGACGCTGCGGCGGCTACCGAGGGCGCGACCGCCGCGGAGCCGGCATCTGCTTCCTCGTCGGGGCCGGCATCGCTGGACGATCTGTTCGCAGCGGAGCACGACGACTCTGACGGAAGGGCGCCTCGCAAGAAGAAGCGCCGCACCGGCTGCCTCGTCGCACTCATCATCGTTCTTGCCCTGATCGGCGGAGCTGTCGCCGGTGGGTTCTGGGTCATGAACACCTATGGCGACAAGATCAACGAGGTCATGGGCTGGGGAGAGCCGGCAGACTACGAACCCGGTATCGCCTCAGGTGAGGCGCTCGTCACGATCCGCGAGGGCGACACCGGCGCGCCTGTGTCCACGACGCTCTATGAGGCCGGAGTGACCAAGACCGAGGAAGTCTTCTACGACTACCTCGTCAACGAGAACATCGCGGTGACCTTCTACCCCGGCGTGTACAAGCTGCAGCAGAAGATGACCGCCGAGGACGCCCTCGCTGCGCTGCAGGACGACGCGAACAAGATGGAGAACTCCGTCGGCATTCCCGAGGGCGGCACCCTCGAGTCCTCGCTTCCGCTCATCACGGAGGGCATCGGCATTCCTCTGGAAGATCTTCAGGCTGCGGTCGCCGATCCCGCTGCGTACGGTGTGACGGCGCAGAGCCTCGAAGGCTGGCTGTTCCCCGCCGTCTACACGTTCGATCCGGAGGCCACAGCCACGCAGGTGATCCAGCGGATGGTCGACCGCACTCGGGAATCCCTGACCGCGGCGGGAGTGCCTGCCGGCGATGAGCAGCGGATTCTCACGATCGCGTCGATCATCCAGCGCGAGGGTCGCACAGACGACTTCGCCAAAGTGTCGCGTGTCATCCAGAACCGTCTGGACGACGGAATGATGCTGCAGATGGACTCGACCGCGCAGTACGGCTACGGCGAGCTTCATGCCGGTGTGGTGAGCACCTCCACCGAGGCTCAGAACGACGACAACCCGTGGAACACCTACGTCCACACCGGGCTGCCGGTCGGTCCGATCGCGAACCCGAACGACGCCGCCATCGATGCAGCGATGCATCCCGCGGACGGACCGTGGTTCTACTTCGTCACGATCAACCTCCAGACCGGCGAGACGGTGTTCTCCACAACTTACGACGAACATCAAGCAGCCATCGAGACATGGCAAGAATGGTGCCGCGAGAACCCCGACCAGGGATGCTGAATCGATGAGCGCCCGTCATCTGGCGGTGTGGGGCGATCCGATCGCTCACAGCAAATCGCCCGCCCTGCATTCTGCCGCCATCCGTGTTCTCGGTCTGGAATGGGAGTACGGACGCCGGCAGGTGAACGCTGACGGCTTCGCGGCGGCGATCGACGATCTGGATCACTCGTGGCGAGGGTTGTCCCTCACGATGCCCCTCAAGGAGGTGGCGTTCCGCGCGGCGGTTCGGCACGACCGTCACGCCGAATTGACCGGTGCTGTGAACACCCTGCTTCTGGAGCCCGAGTCGGCCGGATTCAACACGGATGTCGGCGGCATCATCGATGCGTTCGCCGAACATGAGGTCCGCAGCGTCGTTCGCGCACGCATACTCGGAGCGGGGGCGACCGCGGCATCGGCTTTGGTGGCTGCCGTAGAGATGGGAGCGCAGCGCATCGACGTGCGCGCGCGCCGGCCGGAACGTGCGATCCCGTTGCGCGCGCTGGGGGAGCGACTCGGAGTCGAGGTCAGTGTCAGCGAATTCGCCGCCAAGATCGACCAGGTCGATGTCACGGTCGCCACGCTTCCCGGCGGCGCTGTGCTGGACGGTTCCGCCGCGTTCGCTGCCGGAGGCGGCACCCTGCTGGATGTCGCGTATGCACCGTGGCCATCCGCACTGGCTGCCGCATGGCCGAGCGGCCAGGTCATCCCTGGCGTCGCGATGCTGCTGCACCAGGCTGTGCGGCAGGTGCGCGTGTTCGTCCACGGCAGTCCGTTGCACGAGCTCGAAGATGAAGCGGGCGTCCTGGCCGCCATGCGCACCGCGCTGATGGTCTCGACGCAGCCATGACGCGATCTCCGCGACACGCGGAGAAAACAAGGTCCTCGCTCATGGGAGACTGGAGCAATGCTCCGCGTGCTCACGGCCGGCGAATCGCACGGCCCCGAACTCATTGCCGTCATGGAAGGGCTGCCGTCCGGCGTCCCGATCTCGTCTGAGGCGATCCAGAAGGATCTCGCTCGCCGCAAGCTCGGCTATGGACGCGGATCGCGCATGAAGTTCGAGCAGGACGAACTCACGATCTCCGGTGGCGTGCGCCACGGCCGCTCCCTCGGCAGCCCTGTCGCACTGCGCATCGGCAACACCGAGTGGCCGAAGTGGATCGAGGTCATGAATCCCGAGCCAGTCGAGATCACCGACAAGTCCCGTGGCCGTTCCGCACCTCTGACCCGTCCGCGTCCAGGGCACGCTGATCTCGTCGGTATGCAGAAGTACGACTTCGACGAAGCGCGCCCGATCCTCGAACGCGCGAGTGCGCGCGAGACGGCAGCACGTGTCGCGCTCGGCGCCGTCGCACGCTCGTTCCTCGGCGAACTCGGCATCCGCCTCGTCAGCCACACGCTCTCCATCGGACCGGTGCGCGTACCCGACGGCACTGCGTTGCCGACGCCCGACGACGTCGACGCACTCGACGCCGATCCGCTGAGGTGCTTCGACGCCGACACCTCGGCGGCGATGGTCGCAGAGGTCGACGACGCGCGCAAGGACGGCGACACCCTCGGCGGCATCGTCGAAGTGCTCGCGTACGGCCTTCCCCCGGGGCTCGGCTCGCACGTGCACTGGGACCGCCGTCTGGACGCGCGCCTCGCCCAGGCGCTCATGAGCATCCAGGCCATCAAGGGCGTCGAGGTGGGCGACGGGTTCGAGACCACGCGCCGACGGGGCTCCGCCGCGCACGACGAGCTCTTCTCCGCCGAAGCGGGCATCACCCGCGGATCCGACCGTGCTGGCGGCACCGAGGGTGGCATGTCCACCGGCACCGTGCTGCGCGTGCGCGCCGGAATGAAGCCGATCGCGACCGTCCCGCACTCCCTGCGCACCATCGACGTCGCCACAGGCGACGCGGCGACAGCACACCACCAGCGCTCCGACGTGTGCGCTGTTCCCGCAGCAGGCGTGGTCGCCGAGGCGATGGTCGCCGTCGAGCTCGCGAACGCCGTGCTGGAGAAGTTCGGCGGCGACAGCATCCGTGAGACGGCCCGCAACGTGCAGAGCTATCTCGACGCGATCCCGGCCGAGCTGCGCACCGCGCCCGCCTCGGAGGCGGCGCTGATCGCCCACGATGAGCACGCCTGAGCAGCTGACGCTCGTCCTCGTCGGGCCCATGGGTGCGGGCAAGACCAGCGTCGGTCGACAGGTCGCCAAGCGCCTCGGTGTCGGGTTCATCGACACCGACAAGCGGATCGCCGCCGAACACGGCCCGATTCCGGGCGTCTTCGAGAAGTTCGGCGAATCGCACTTCCGCGCACTCGAGCAGGCGGCGGTGGCTACGGCACTCAGCGAAGGGGGAGTGATCTCCCTCGGCGGCGGTGCTGTGAGCTCCGCGGAGACGCGAGAACTGCTGCGGCAGTATCCGGTCGTCTTCCTCGCAGTGACGCCCGAGGCAGTCGCCGACCGCATCCGCAGCGGCGGGCGTCCGCTGCTGGCGGGGGACGAGGACCCGCTGCAACGCTGGACCCAGATCTACGAGCAGCGCCGCGGCTGGTACGAGGACGTCGCGGATGCGATATTCGACACCTCTCGCCGGCCGATGCAGCGCATCGCCGAAGAGATCGCAGCATGGAGGAGAGAACAGGCATGAGCACGACCACGATCAGCGTGACAGGGCAGGCGTCCTACGACATCACGGTCGGACGCGGGATCCTCGACCGGGTGTCCGCTGCCCTCGATCCAGCGGTGCGGAAGATCCTCGTGGTGCATCCGCCGACCCTCGCCGCGCGTGCGGCAGAGCTGCGCGACCGTCTTCTCGCCGACACGGCAGAGGGGCCCCGTGAAGTGCTGCTGGCAGAGGTTCCTGACGCCGAGCAGGGCAAGCGCATCGAGGTCGCGGCGTTCTGCTGGCAGATCATGGGTCAGTCCGACTTCACGCGCACGGACGCCGTCGTCGGGTACGGCGGCGGCGCAGTGACCGATCTCGCAGGCTTCGTCGCCGCCACCTGGCTGCGTGGCGTGCAGGTCGTGCATGTCCCGACGACCGTGCTGGGTCTCGTCGATGCGTCGGTCGGTGGCAAGACCGGTGTCAACACCGCCGAGGGCAAGAACCTCGTGGGCGCCTTCTGGGCACCGCGCGCCGTCATCGGCGACCTCGACGAGCTGGGCAGTCTCAGCCCGCACGAGGCCACGGCAGGTTTCGCAGAGGTCGTGAAGGCCGGATTCATCTGGTCGCCCGAGATCCTCGACATCATCGAGGCCGACCCTGCCCGTGCCATCGACACGACGACGGATGAGTTCCGACGCACGATCGAACTCGCGATCGACATGAAGGCACGGGTCGTTTCCGAGGACTTCCGCGAGGCCGGTCAGCGCGAGATCCTCAACTACGGCCACACGCTCGGTCACGCCATCGAGCACGCCGAGCGGTATCGCTGGCGCCATGGTGCCGCGATCTCGGTCGGGATGCTGTTCGCCGCAGAGATCTCGCGGCTCGCCGGACGCCTCTCGGATGAGGCCGCCGACCGCCACCGCACGGTGCTGGAAACTCTCGGGCTGCCGACAAGCTACCGCGCAGGGGCATGGCCGCAGTTGCTCGCGACGATGCAGCGCGACAAGAAGAGCCGTGGCGGGATGCTGCGATTCATCGTGCTCGACGACATCGCCAAGCCCACCGTTCTGCGGGCCCCGGATGAGTCGCTGCTGTTCGCCGCCTATCAGGAGGTGGGCGCATGACGTTCGCAGTGCGGCGCGTGCGCGCGAACGAATGGGAGCGGGTGCGGGACCTGCGCCTCGATGCCGTCCGCGACCCGGCTGCGGCGATCGCGTTCCTACACTCCTTCGAGGAGGAATCCGCGCACGACGATGAGTTCTGGCAGCAGCGCGCCACCGGCGCCGCATCCGGCGACGCTGTGTCGCAGTTCATCGCGGAAGCAGACGGCGAGTGGATCGGCACACTGTCCGTGCTGCGGCATCTCGCAGGCTCGATCGACCATCACGGGCGCCCCGTCACCTCGGCGCGCGGCGATGTGGTCGGCGTCTTCATCCGACCGGAGCACCGCGGTCGGGGGATCATCGAGACGCTGTTCGATGCAGCAGCTCAGTGGGCAGCTTCGATGGGGGATGCGGAACTCACGCTCGAAGTGCATGCCGACAACGCCCGCGCGCAGGCCGCTTACCGACGCTCCGGTTTCTCGGACACCGGAGCACGGTTCATCGCGTCGATCGGTCCCGAGATCGAGATGGCGCGTCCGATCACCGACGGCGATAGGGTGCAGGCGTGACTGCACACCGCCGCATCCTCCTCGTCAACGGCCCGAACCTCAATCTGCTCGGCACCCGTGAACCCGACCTGTACGGCTCCGCGACGTTGGCCGACGTCGAGCGGATCACCGCCGACGCCGCAGCGTCGGCCGGCTTCGAGGTGCGCAGCATCCAGAGCAATCACGAAGGTGTGCTGATCGACGCGATCCATGCCGCACGCGAGGACTGCGTCGGCATCGTGATCAATCCGGGCGGACTCACTCACACCTCCGTCGCACTGCGTGACGCGCTCACAGGGGTCGCTCTGCCGTTCGCCGAGGTTCACGTCACCGACGTGCATGCGCGAGAGGAGTTCCGGCACTTCTCCTACCTCCAGGACGTCGCCGCAGTCCGCGTGATCGGGGAAGGTGTGGACGGCTACGCGAACGCGGTTCGTCAGCTCACCGCGCTCATCCCGTAGAATCGACTGTCGGCCGCACTCATCGAACCCGAAACGGCTCGAACCCGAAACGGCGAAGACCGGCCCCTCACCAACGGAAACGGAACTCTCAGCGCATGGCATCCACCGCAGACATCAAGAACGGCGTCGTCCTCAGCATCGACGGACAGCTCTGGAACGTCATCGAGTTCCAGCATGTGAAGCCCGGCAAGGGCGGCGCATTCGTCCGCACGAAGCTGAAGAACGTCGTCTCGGGTAAGACCGTGGACCGCACATACAACGCCGGCGCGAAGATCGAGATCGAGAACGTCGACCGCCGCGACTTCACGTACCTGTACGCCGACGGCGACGGGTTCGTGTTCATGGACACGACAGACTACGACCAGATCACGGTGGGAGCCGCCACCGTCGGCGACGCCAAGAACTTCCTGCTGGAGAACCAGCAGGTCACGATCGCGCTCAACAACGGCAACCCGCTCTACATCGACCTTCCCGCATCGGTCATCCTCGAGGTGACCTACACCGAACCAGGTCTGCAGGGCGACCGCTCGTCGGCAGGCACGAAGCCGGCGACTGTGGAGACCGGGTACGAGATGCAGGTGCCGCTGTTCATCGAGGCCGGGACGAAGATCAAGGTCGACACCCGCACCGGCGACTACCTCGGTCGCGAGAAGTAAGGCGTGGGCGCTCGGACGAAGGCGCGCAAGCGCGCACTCGACATCCTCTTCTCCTCGGACGTCCGTGGAGAAGACCTTGCGGTCACTCTGGCCGCAGAAGCGAAGCGTGCTGTCAGCGAACCGGCCCGCGAGGCCTCCTGGCTGTATGCGCGCGAGATCGTCGACGGCATCGTCGATCACCGCGATGAGATCGACGAGCACATCGTCACGCACAGCCGTGACTGGAAGATCGAGCGTATGCCGACGGTCGACCGCGCTCTGCTGCGGATCGGCGTGTGGGAGATCCTGCACAATGACGAGGTTCCGACCGCGGTCGCGATAGACGAGGCCGTCGAGCTCGCCAAGGAGTTCTCCACGGACGATTCCGGTGCATTCGTGCACGGCGTGCTCGCCAGGGTGGCCCGCGCCAGCTGACGCACCCCGTGCGGCAGGTGTGCGGGCATGTGCGCGCCGCAGTGTCGGTGCACGCTGAGAGGATGCCGGTATGCCAGCGCCGTACATCGATCCCGCTGTCATCCGCGGTCTCACCGACGAGGGAGGCTACAGCCGGGGCGTCTCATATCAGCGCTCCGGCATGGTCACCCGGACGTCGTGGGATGACGCGGAACGCGTGCTCACGTCGGTGGTTGCCGGTTCGGTCGAGCATGCGTACCGCTGCACCATCCGGTTCTCCGCCGCCGGGATCACCGCGACGATCGCTTCGACGTCGTGCAGCTGCCCAGTTCCTCAGGTCTGCAAGCATGTCGTCGCGACCCTCCTGGT
Organism: Microbacterium sp. TWP3-1-2b2; assembly: GCF_049896145.1. Lineage (NCBI taxonomy): Bacteria > Bacillati > Actinomycetota > Actinomycetes > Micrococcales > Microbacteriaceae > Microbacterium > Microbacterium sp. TWP3-1-2b2. Next base: position 866,501 of record NZ_JAFCTS010000001.1, read on the forward strand.
CAACAATGACGATGCCGTGCTGACAGACGCTGTCGCGCCGCACCGCCCGGCGCCACCGGCATGGCGGATGCTCGTGCCGTCTGCGGGCGCGGATGCGCCGACTCCGATCGCGCTGGGCGTCGAACTGCGCCAGCGAGAGCGCAGCGCGTCGCATCACTGGTCGCCGCGCGCTGTCCGCCCCGTCACGCCGCGGGATCTCGCCAAGGGTACGGGAGAGCTGCTGCTCGGAATCCGCCCGCTCATGCGCAGCGCAGCGACCGGAGCATGGATCCAGGGAGATGTGTCCTGGGACTCGGTGCGCCGCTCGGCCGGGCTGTTCGGCCGTGAGCGGGTGCGGTGGTTCGCCGATCTGCTCAGCCTGTCGCGGGACTCTCTGCTGTCCGGCACAGCGGGGGACTGGCTCTCGATGGATCTGATCGAGTCTTCACTGCTGTGGGGGCATCTGCGTCAGGGCAGCGACCTCGGCATCGAGTTGAGATCGACCCAGAAGAGCACGACCGTCGTTCTCGGCGATGAAGCCGTGGTGTCGGCGGAGTTCACGAGAGTGGATGACGGATCGCTCAGCATCACCGCCGAGATCATCGTGGACGGGCGCCCGGTTCCCGCGGCATCGGTGCGAGCCGTCGGCCGCTCAGGGATCTACGCGGCCGAGTCCATCGGCAGTCGTATCGCTCTGACGCTGGCCGAAGTCGAGCTCAGCGACCCCGTGCATGCTCTGCTCAAGGCACAGGGCGCGATCGTCGTCTCGAAATCCGACGAGGCGGCCTTCCTGCGTGAGGCGTATCCGGCACTTGCGCGACATGCGCCGATCCGCACCGTCGGGGCGGTGAAGCTGCCGGCCGTTCCACTGCCGCAGCCGACGCTCGTCGTGACGTTCCGCACCGGCGACACCATCGACTACGTGTTCGAGTGGACGTACCGGGGCTACGGACGATTCCCGCTCTCACCGACGGCGGATGGCGTGCGTGACAACGGCGCAGAACGGGAGCGCCAGAGCGAACTCGAGCAGCTCTGGCGACAGCTCTCCGACTCTGTCTTCGCGGCATCGGACACTCTTCACGATGTCGACGCAGCGGAATTCGTCGCCCACGTCGTGCCCGCATTCCAGGAGCACGGGGTGAGCGTCGTCGAGATCGGCACGCGCAAGGACTACCAGGAACTCACCGGCATCCCGCAGATCACGGTGTCGACCGTCGAGAGCACCGACTCGGACTGGTTCGATCTCGGAGTCCTCGTGAAGATCGACGGGCGCACGATCCCGTTCACCCCTCTGTTCACCGCGATGACCAAAGGCAGACGCAAGCTGCTGCTCGTCGATGGCAGTTATCTGTCTCTGAGCCATCCAGCGCTCGACCGGCTCCGTGAGCTCATCGACGAGGCTTCGGAACTGCAGGAGTGGGAGACCGGCCCTCGCATCAGCCGCTACCAGATCGACCTCTGGGAGGAATTCGAAGACCTCGCGGACGAGGCGCTTCCCGCTGTGAGCTGGCGTGCCACGGCGGAGGGTCTTCGTCAGGCCACCGAGGTGCCTGTCACACCACTGCCGGTGGGGCTCAAGGCCGAGTTGCGGCCCTATCAGAAGGCCGGATTCGATTGGCTCGCCTTTCTGTGGGCACATCGCCTGGGCGGTATCCTCGCCGATGACATGGGGCTGGGAAAGACCATCCAGCTGCTCTCCCTCGTCCTGCACGCCAAAGAGGCGGGCGAGACGCGCCCGTTCCTCGTCGTCGCGCCGACCTCCGTGCTCGGTTCCTGGCAGAGCGAGGCCGCGCGCTTCGCGCCGGGACTGCGTGTGCGCGTGATCGACAGCAGCAGCGTCAAGCGCGACGCGATGACGGATGCCGCGCAGAACGCGGATCTCGTGATCACCTCGTACACGCTTGTCCGCCTCGACGAGAAAGAGTTCGCAGAGACCAGATGGGCAGGGCTCATCCTCGACGAGGCGCAGTTCGTGAAGAATCCCCAGACGAAGCAGCACCGCGCCGTCGCCGCGCTGAACGCCGACGTCGTCTACGCGGTGAGCGGCACCCCGATGGAGAACAGCCTCACCGACCTCTGGGCACTTCTGAAGCTCGCGGCTCCCGGCCTGTTCGCATCCGCCAGGAAGTTCGGTGAGGACTACGTGCAGCCCATCGAGAAGGGCAAGGTCCCTGAGAACGAGGAGGGCGGCGAGTACCGGCAGCGGCGTCTGGAGCGGCTGCGACGTCGCATCCGTCCGCTCATGCTCCGACGCACCAAGCAACTGGTGGCCGCAGACCTCCCGGAGAAGCAGGAGCAGCACCTGCACATCGAGCTCAGCACCGCGCACCGGATGCTGTACGACACAGTGCTCCAGCGCGAGCGGCAGAAGGTGCTCGGGCTCTTGCACGACCTCGACCGCAACCGCTTCATCGTGTTCCGTTCGCTCACGATGCTGCGGCTGCTGAGTCTTTCGCCGGGGCTGGTCGACCCTTCCGACGCGAAAATCGGATCACGCAAGCTGGATGCGCTGCTCGAACATGTGCAGGAGCTGCAGGCGGAGGGTCATCGGGCGCTCGTGTTCAGTCAATTCACCTCGTTCCTGCGGGAGGCCGCGGCTCGACTCGATCAGGCGGGGATCGCGTACGCGTATCTGGACGGCTCGACGACGCAGCGCCCTCAGATCATCGAAGGATTCAGGGCGGGGGAGCAGCCCGTGTTCCTGATCAGTCTGAAGGCGGGCGGATTCGGACTCACTCTCACCGAGGCCGACTACGTCTTCCTGCTCGATCCTTGGTGGAATCCGGCGGCGGAGGCGCAGGCCGTGGACCGCACCCATCGCATAGGACAGCAGAACCCCGTGATGGTGTACCGGATGATCTCGTCTGGCACGATCGAGGAGAAAGTGCTGGCGCTCCAAGAGCGGAAAGCGCGCCTGTTCACGGCAGTCATGGACGACGAGGAGATGTTCGCCCAGTCGCTCACCGCCGAGGACATCCGCGGACTGTTCGAGAGCTGAGCGCGCGACGTCCGCGCGTGTTTCGTGCGCGTGACGCAGACCTCACTGACGCCGATCGCGCGTGTGACTCAGAAGTGACCGGCCGTTAACGCACGCCGCGGTCGGCCGAAACACCACGCTCCTACGGTCGATCTCGTACCGTCCGGGATTCTCGGACCCGCTCGTCGCAGGGAGTGCAGCAATGGTCGCATCCGCCGTCGCAACATCACAGGACCAGCCCACGCTCGTGCTGTCTCGCAGGCCGGGGCGGTGGATCGACGGCTTCGACCCCGAGAACGGCGGATTCTGGCGCGCCGAGGGTCGGGCGATCGCGCGACGTAACCTCGGCTGGTCGATCTTCGCGGAGTTCCTCGGCTTCATCGTCTGGCAGCTGTGGAGCGTCGTCGTCGTGCTGCTGCCGGCAGCGGGCTTCGCATTCTCGAGCGCGGAGATCTTCTGGTTGTTGTCCGTGCCGAGTCTCGTCGGTGCGACACTGCGCTTCCCCTATACCTTCATGGTCCCGCGCTTCGGTGGACGCAACTGGACGATCGTCTCCGCCCTCCTGCTCCTCATCCCTGCGACGCTGCTGGCAGTCGCGGTCGGTGACCCTGACACGCCGTTCTGGCTGATGCTGGTCATCGCGGGCCTCGCAGGCTTCGGCGGGGGCAACTTCGCCAGCTCCATGGCGAACATCACGTACTTCTTCCCCCAGCGGGAGAAGGGGTGGGCACTCGGCCTCAACGCCGCAGGCGGCAACCTCGGCACGTCGGTGGCGCAGTTCTTCGTCCCGGTCGTGGTCTCCATCGGTGCGGGTGTGGGTCTCGGTCTGCCTGTCGCGGGGTGGATGTGGGTACCGCTCATCATGTTCGCGGCATGGGGCGCGTGGCGGTACATGGACAATCTGTCCTCGGCCAAGGCCGACTTCGCAGGGTCGGCAGCGGCGTTGAGGGAACCGCACCTGTGGCTGCTTTCGCTGCTGTACATCGGCACCTTCGGATCGTTCATCGGATTCTCCAGCGTCTTCCCCAAGCTGATCGTCGATGAGTTTCCGGAGTTCTCAGGTCTGCATGTCGGCGCTGCCGTCGTGTCTCTGGCATTCCTGGGCGCACTCGTCGGCTCTGTGTTCCGACCGCTGGGCGGGCGTCTCGCCGACCGCTTCGGCGGAGCGCGGGTGACGATCGCAGCCTTCGCAGTGATGGCGGTCGGCGCGTTCGGCATCCTCGGGGTGCTCGCACTCGAGCAGTTCTGGCTCTTCCTCGTCTGCTTCCTGGTCCTGTTCGCCGCCACCGGAGTCGGGAACGGCTCGACCTACCGGATGATCCCCATCGTCTTCTCGGCCAGGGCGGTCGCGCGACGAGAAGGTGACGCGGCGATGGTGGCGCGTCGTGCTGCAGCAGCACTCGGGCTGATCGCCGGGCTCGGGGCGTACGGCGGCTTCGTCGTGCCCCAGGTGTTGAACGCGTCGCAGCTCGCCTCGGGCGGGTACCAGGCGGCGTTCGTCGGGTTCGGCATCGCTTACCTCGTGCTCCTGAGCATCACCGTCGTCGCCTACGGTGTGCCTCGTGCGTCCCTCGACGGACGGCGGATCTGAGCGTGTCGGACCGCGCGCCACGACTCCGGGTCGTCATCGTCGGCTTCGGCCCCGTCGGTGCGCGGCTGTGCGAAGAGCTGCTTCCTGCCGTGCGGAGCGGCCTCATCGAACTCACCGTCGTCGGCGCCGAGGAGGATGCGCCGTACAACCGTGTGCTCGTGGCCGAGATGGCGGTTGAGCGAGCGGATGCGGCGAGCATCACCCTGCACGATCCGCAGGCGAGCGTCGACGCAGGAGTGCGTGTGCAGCTGGGTACCAGGGTCATCGGCATCGACAGGGTGAGCAGGGCCGTGGAGCTGTCGACCGGAGAGAGCGTGCCATTCGACCGGCTGGTGCTGGCAACGGGCGCGCGCGCGAACGTGCCCACTCTCGCGGGCATCGATCGACCGGCCTTCGACCTGTCGGCACTGTCCCGATCGGGATCCGACGCCATCGCGGCCGACCCGGTACTGCCGGCGGGCGTCACGGTGCTCCGAGACCTCGCAGATGCGGAGCGCGTCCGTGCCGCCGTGGGCGAGCGGTCGCGGATCATCGTTCTCGGTGCGGGCGTGCTCGGTCTCGAACTCGCTCTTCTGGCGGCGGGAGCCGGAGCCGAGGTCAGCGTCGTGCATCACGGACCGACTCCTATGCCGCGCAGCCTCGATCGAGGATCCGGCATCGTGCTCGCGCGTGCACTGCGCGCCGGCGGCGTGACGGTCTACGCCCACAGCAGGGCCGAGGCTGTCGCTTTCCGAGCGGACGATGGCAGGACGCGCACTTTCGATGCACTGGTCACGGCCGACGGCAACTACGTCCGGGGCGATCTGCTGGTGCTGTCGTGCGGCGTCGGCGCGCGAGCAGAACTCGCCACGCTGGCGGGGTTGCGCACCGCTGCGGGCATCGTCGTGGACGCGCAGCTGCGTTCCTGGACCGACGAGCACATCTTCGCGATAGGCGACTGCGCGCACATCGTGGAACGCACGGCAGAAGCGGAGAGCATGTCGCGCCTGCCTGGGGCGCCGTCCGGACTCATCGGTCCCGGATGGCGGCAGGCCGAGTGGCTCGGACGCGAGCTCACTGCTGAGGCCTCCGGGATCACTCTGTCCGCGGCCGCGCCGACGGAGCGGGACCCGGTCGTCATGCTGAAGGCCGACGAGATCGACGTCACGGCAGTGGGCGACGTCGATGTGGATGTCTGGGATTCGCCGCTGCCTGACGAGCCGACACCGCACCGGCATGTCGCCGAATGGGCAGACCCCCAGCACGGCCGCTATCTCAAGCTGGTGACCAGAGACGGCATCCTCGAGGCCTTCGCCTGCGTCGGGATGCCGCGCACCGGCGCCGAACTCACGCTGCTGTACGACCGCCGCGGTGAACTGCCCGCCGATCGTTCACTGCTGCTGAGACTGGAGGGAGCGGATGACGGTGCGATCGCGAGTGCCGATGCCTTCGCCCCTACGGCGACGGTCTGCTGGTGCAACGGAGTCACCGTTCAGCGCATCGAGGACTCGGTGGCCGCGGGCAGCGGCACAGTGGCGTGCCTCGGTCAAGACACCCGAGCCGGCACAGGATGCGGAGGATGCAAGCCGCGTCTCGCAGAGCTGATCGACAGGTTCGCGTCGGCCGGGGAAGCCGCGCCCGCATGAGCGTCGGCACCCACACCCATTGTCCGTACTGCGCGCTGCAGTGCGCGATGACTCTCACTCCGAGAGCAACTGATGCCGCGCTCGACGATCCGTCGCTGACGGTCGCAGGCCGCCCTTTCCCGACCAACCGCGGAGGCCTGTGCAAGAAGGGCTGGACCTCGTCGACTCTGCTGGACTCAGGCGACCGTCTCCACTCGCCCCTCGTTCGGGACACGCACGGCGAGCTGGTGCCCGTGGAGTGGTCTACGGCGCTCGATGTTCTCGCGCAGCGCATCCGCGTGATTCAGGACGCGTCGGGGCCGGACAGCATCGGCGTGTTCGGGGGAGGAGGACTCACCAACGAGAAGGCCTATCAGCTGGGCAAGTTCGCGCGTGTCGCACTGGGAACCTCGCGCATCGACTACAACGGACGTTTCTGCATGTCGTCCGCCGCAGCGGCGGCGAACCGCGCGTTCGGGATGGATCGTGGACTGCCGTTCCCACTCACTGATCTGGATTCGGCGAAGACCGTCCTGATGCTGGGGTCGAATGTCGCAGAGACCATGCCCCCGTTCCTCTCGCACCTCGCCGGCGTCCGCGAGGCCGGCGGCCTCATCGTCGTCGACCCACGCCGAAGCACGACGGCGCGGTTGACCGAAGAAGGGCAGGGGGTGCACCTCGCGCCCGCCCCTGGCACAGACTTGGAACTGCTGCTCGGTCTCACGCACATCGTGATCTCGGAGCGACTGTTCGATGCCGTAGGGGTCGAGGAGCGCACCAGGGGATTCGACGAGCTTCGACACAGCGTGGCCGCATGGTGGCCGGCCCGAGTGCAGCAGGTGACAGGAGTGCCCGTCCGAGCGTTGCGAGACGTGGCGCGGCGTCTGTCGTCAGGGGCGGAGACTTTCATCCTGACCGGCCGCGGCATCGAACAGCACACCAACGGCACTGACACCGCGACCGCAGCGATAAACCTCGCGCTGATTCTCGGCCTGCCGACGAGGCGGGGCAGCGGCTACGGCACGCTCACCGGGCAGGGCAACGGTCAGGGTGGTCGCGAGCACGGTCAGAAATGCGACCAGTTGCCCGGCTACCGCAAGATCACCGATCCTGCCGCACGCGCGCACGTCGCCGAGGTGTGGGGCGTTCGGGCCGACGATCTGCCGGGGCCCGGCCTGCCGGCCGTGCAGCTGATCGCCTCCATCGACGAGCCGGACGGAATCCGGGCATTGCTGGTGCACGGATCCAATCCCGTCGTCTCTGCGCCGGATGCGGGTGCGGTGCGAAAGCGCCTCGGCCGGCTGCAACTGCTCGTCGTCTGCGACTTCTTCCTCTCCGAGACTGCGGCCGTGGCGGACATCGTGCTGCCGGTGACGCAATGGGCTGAGGAGGAGGGCACGATGACGAACCTCGAGGGGCGGGTGATCCGACGCAGGCGCGCGGCCGCTCCTCCCGAGGGCGTCCGCAGTGAGCTGTGGATCCTGTCCGAACTCGCTCGTCGGCTGGACGCCCCCGGTCACTTCGACGTCGAGCCCGCGCTGGTGTTCGACGAACTGGCGCGCGCGTCGGCCGGCGGTGTCGCCGACTACTCCGGACTCAGCCATGCCCTGCTGGACGACGGTCGTGAGGCGTACTGGCCGTATCCGAGCGGAAGCGACGGCACGCCCCGACCGCTTCTGGACGGGTACCGGCACACTGACGGTCGAGCCCGCATCGTGCCGGTCTCCGCCGGCGCCCGCGCAGACGACGCGCCGACCGGAGGGGAACTCACGCTCATCACCGGGCGGCTGCTCGAGCACTACCAATCCGGTGCGCAGACGCGAAGGGTGCCGGAGCTGATGGCCGCGCGCAGCGTGCTCGAGCTGACGATGCATCCGTCCACCGCCGCCGATCGCGGGCTCCGCGACGGGGACTCCGCCACGGTTGAGAACAGTCGCGGCAGAGTCATGGCGAGGGTCGCGACGACAGCGGCCATCCGTCCTGACACGGTGTTCCTCCCTTTTCACTTCGCCGACGCGCACAGCGCCAATCTGCTGACGACCGACGCCACCGATCCGGTGTCCGCCATGCCGGAGTTCAAGAGGGCGGTCGTGCGCGTCCGGGCGTCGACTGCCCGCTGACCCATCGATCCGAGAATGTGTCGTCGCCGCCGGGCCTGGGCCTGCGTTCAGAGGGCCCCGGGTACAATCGTGAGGTCATCTCAGAAGGAGCGCAATGCGGATCACGGGTCTCGGCCACGCCGGTATGTTCATCGAAACGGTCGGCGGAAACATCATCTGCGACCCGGTGCTCGGCCCGTCGTTCTACGGCTCCTGGTTCCCGTTCCCCGACAACCGCGGCCTCGACTGGGAGAAGCTCGGTCGCGAGGCCGACTTCCTCTACATATCGCACCGCCACCGCGATCACTTCGACAAGGCGCTCCTGCAGCGCTACATCCGCAAGGACATCGAGGTGCTGCTCCCGGACTATCCCATCGACGATCTCGAGAAGGACATCCGTGCGCTCGGCTACGACAACATCACCTACGCCCCGGCCGGAGAGGTCATCGAACGCGGCGAGTTGAAGATCATGATCACGCCGCTGCGAGCCCCGAGCGACGGCCCGATCGGCGATTCATCGCTCAGCGTCGACGATGGCACGGCATCCGTGCTGAATCAGAACGACTCGCATCCGCTGGATCTCGAGAAGCTCCTGAGCTTCGGGAAGCCAGACGCATACTTCACGCAGACCTCCGGCGCGATCTGGTGGCCGATGGTCTACGACCTGCCGCACGATGCCAAGCAGAACTTCGCGCGTCTCAAGCGCGACGCGCAGAACAAGCGCGCGATGTTCTACATCGAGAAAGTCGATGCCCCGCACGTGTTCCCGATGGCGGGACCCCCGATGTTCCTGCGCGACGAGCTGTTCAAGTACAACGGTTTCGGCCAGGATGACGACTCGATCTTCACGGATCAGAAGCAGTTCCTCGCGCACCTCAAGGAGCAGGCTCCGCAGTACGACGGCCAGCTGTTCGTGCCGGGCACCGTCGTCGAGCTGGATCATGCCGACATGACGATCACCCAGACGCTGTACACGGATGCCGAGATCGCCCACATCTTCGACGAGAAGTGGGAGTACCTCGAGTCGCAGCGCGCGAGCCGCCAGCAGGAGATCCGCGATGAGGAGGCCTCGCGTGCGGAAGTAATCCCGCCGGAGGAGATGCTCTCCACGCTCAAGGAATGGTGGGAGCCGCTGCTGAAGAAGTCGCGCACCATCCGCCTCGGCGTCGGAGGATGCGTGCGGTTCCGGATCGGCGATCTCGACATGGTGGTCGACTTCCCGCGGGCCAAGGTCCGCGAGTATGCGGGGGAGGAGTGCATCTACTGGTACACGATCCCCGCGGATCTGGTCTCCACGAACATCCGCGACCGTGAGATCGACTGGTCGAACTCGATCTTCCTCTCCATGCAGTTCCATGTGGGCCGAAGCGGGAAGTTCAACGAGTTCCTCACGACATTCCTCAAGTGCCTCTCGGTCGATCGGATCGAGTACGTCGAGAACTGGTACTCCGAGCAGACGGATCAGACCGAGGACACCGAGATCGGTGACTGGGTCGTGCAGCGCCGCTGCCCGCACCTGCGGGCCGACCTCACCAAGACCGGCAAGGTCGATGAGGACGGGGTCCTCACGTGCAGCATGCACGACTGGAAGTGGGATCTGAAGACCGGACGCTGCCTGAGCACCACCGGCCACCCGATCCGGGCCGCGAAGGTCGACGAGGTCACCGACGATGCGCTGCGTCTGGGCGTCTGACGCCGCACGCTAGACTGATTCCTGCAAGCAACCTTTAACACCGTCCAGAGAGGCGGAGAAGGGAGCGGTGAATGAGTGCACGTACTGTGCTGCATGAAGCCGATATCTCGCGGGCTCTCACCCGTATCGCACACGAGATCCTCGAATCCAATCGGGGAGCAGAGAACCTCGTCCTGCTGGGCATTCCGACCCGCGGCGTCACTCTCGCCCATCGCCTCGGCGCGCTGATCAGCAGCATCGCCCAGACGTCGGTGGCAACCGGATCCCTCGACGTGACGCTGTTCCGCGATGACCTCGCGAAGCAGCCGACCAGGTCGCCGCAGCCGACGGAGATCCCCGCCGGCGGGATCGACGGCAAGACGGTCGTCCTCGTCGACGATGTGCTGTTCTCCGGACGCAGCATCCGCGCCGCCCTCGACGCGATCCAGTCGATCGGACGTCCCTCGACGGTGCGACTGGCGATCCTCGTCGACCGCGGACACCGCGAACTGCCAATCCGTCCCGATTTCGTCGGAAAGAACATCCCGTCCTCCCGCCAGGAGCGCGTCAACGTGCGCCTGTTCGAGAACGACGGCGCCGAGGCGGTGACGATCGGAGAATGAGACACCTCCTCGACACGCGGACCCTCGACCGAACGGACGCCCTTCGCGTCCTCGACGTCGCCGAGGACATGTCCGACACGCAGTCGCGTGAGAACAGGAAGCTGCCCACGCTGCGGGGCAAGACCGTGGTCAACCTGTTCTTCGAAGATTCCACCCGCACGCGCATCTCGTTCGAGGCCGCGGCCAAGCGCCTGTCCGCCGACGTCATCAACTTCGCCGCCAAGGGCTCCAGCGTGTCGAAGGGCGAGAGCCTGAAGGACACCGCACAGACCCTGCAGGCGATGGGCGCCGATGCGGTCGTCATCCGTCATCACGCGTCCGGCGCTCCACGCACTCTCGCGACCAGCGGCTGGATCACAGCGGGCGTGGTCAACGCCGGCGACGGCACTCATGAGCACCCGACTCAGGCTCTGCTCGACGCCTTCACCATCCGCAAGCGGCGGTTCGGTGCCGACAGCAGAGGCCGCGACCTCACCGGCGTGCGCGTCGTGATCGTGGGCGATGTGCTCCATTCTCGGGTGGCTCGCTCGAACGTCTGGCTGCTCACGACCCTCGGCGCAGAGGTCACGCTGGTCTCGCCGCCGACCCTGGTTCCGCAGAACGTCTCGCAGTGGCCGGTTCGGGTGCTCTACGACCTCGACGAGGCACTGGTCGACGGTCCGGATGCCGTGATGATGCTGCGCATCCAGCTCGAAAGGATGAACGCCGCGTATTTCCCGAGTGAGCGGGAGTATTCCCGACGCTGGGGGTTGGACGCCGTGCGTGCGGCGACGCTTCCGAGCGATAGCATTGTCATGCACCCCGGGCCCATGAATCGCGGCCTGGAGATCTCCGCCGAAGCTGCGGACTCGCCCCGCTCGACGGTGCTGGAACAGGTCACCAATGGCGTGTCCGTGCGTATGGCTGTGCTGTACCTGCTTCTGGCAGGAGAACGAGACGACGAACGAGGAGAAGGCAGTTGATGGACACCCTCGTGATCACCGGGGCAGAGCTTCTCGGCGCATCCCGCGCCGACATCGTGGTGGAGAACGGCGTCATCGCCGAGATCGGCACCGGCCTCAGCCGCGCCGGCGCCCGTGTCATCGACGCGAACGGGCTCGTTGCACTCCCCGGGCTCGTCGACCTGCACACGCATCTGCGCGAGCCCGGCTATGAGGCGTCAGAGACGATCCTCACCGGCACAAGGGCTGCTGCCGCCGGGGGCTTCACCGCCGTCTTCGCGATGCCGAACACATCTCCGGTCGCCGACTCGGCCGGCGTCGTCGAGCAGGAGCTTGCACTGGGCGAGGCCGCCGGCTACGCCACGGTGCAGCCGATCGGCGCCGTCACCGTCGGGCAGAAGGGCGAGCGGCTGGCCGAGCTCGGTGCCATGGCCACGTCGCGCGCCAAGGTACGCGTGTTCAGCGACGACGGCTTCTGCGTGTTCGACCCGCTGATCATGCGGCGTGCGCTCGAGTACGTCAAGTCGTTCGGCGGCGTGATCGCGCAGCATGCGCAGGATCCGCGCCTCACAGAGGGCGCCCAGATGAACGAGGGTGCCGTGTCGGCCGAGCTCGGCCTCGCCGGATGGCCGGCGGTCGCGGAAGAGTCGATCATCGCCCGCGATGTGCTCCTCGCCGAGCACGTCGGATCGCGCCTTCATGTCTGCCACCTGTCCACCGCAGGGTCCGTCGACATCATCCGCTGGGCCAAGAAGCGCGGCATCGACGTCACCGCAGAGGTCACGCCGCATCATCTGCTGCTCACTGACGACCTGGTGCGCGGATACGACGCGCGGTACAAGGTGAATCCGCCGCTTCGTCGTGAAGAGGACGTGCTCGCCGTGCGCGAGGGTCTCGCCGACGGCACGATCGACATCGTCGCAACTGACCATGCGCCGCACCCCAGTGAGAACAAGGCCTGCGAGTGGCAGGCCGCGGCCAACGGCATGGTGGGCCTCGAGAGCGCGCTGCGCGTCGTGCACCAGTCGATGGTGCAGACGGGCCTGATCGGATGGGCCGACGTCGCTCGTGTCATGAGCGCGACCCCCGCGCGCATCGGGCTGCTCGACGGGCACGGAACGCCCCTGGAGGTCGGTCAGCCCGCGCAGATCACGCTGTACGACGCCTCGCGCGAGGGCACCTTCACCGCGGCCGACCTCCACGGTCGCAGCCGCAATTCTCCCTATCTCGGCCGCGATCTCCCGGGCCGAGTCGAGTGGACGATCCACCATGGCCTCGTGACGGTCGAATCCGGCAGTGTCGTCGAGGAGCTCGCAGTATGAGCATGCGAGACCTCGCGGTCGCCATCACCATCGTGGTGGCGGTGCTGATCCTGCTCTCGATGTACCTCGCGTGGCGACGACGGTTGCGCCGCGACGGGGTGCACAGCGCGCCGATGGGCGTCCCTGAGCATGCGGAGGTCCTCGCCAGGCACGAGGTGCTGTACGTCTCGACGACGCGGCACGACCAACCACTCGAGCGCATGGCGATCGCACCTCTCGCATACCGGGCCCGCGGTGAGATCGCTGTGACCGACCGCGGCGCCGCGCTCTGCCTGGATGGTGCGCCCACGGTGTTCCTCGCCTCCGCGAAGCTCGTGCAGGTCGACCGCGCCACCGTCACGATCGATCGCGTCGTGGAACCGAACGGGCTTGTCCGACTCGTATGGAATGTCTCCGACGACACCGTCGTCGACTCGTACCTGCGCGTCACAGCCGGCGATCCCCAGAACCTCATCTCAGAACTCCAGCGGCTCATCCCCGCGAAAGACACAGGAGCCGAATCATGACACTCCCAGACCCCGCCGTCCTCGTCCTGGAAGACGGCACCCGCCACACCGGCCGCGCGTACGGTGCACGAGGGACCACGCTCGGTGAGGTCGTCTTCTCGACCGGCATGAGCGGATACCAGGAGACGCTGACCGATCCGTCGTATGCAGGCCAGATCGTGCTGCAGACAGCTCCCCACATCGGGAACACCGGAATGAACGACGAGGACACCGAGTCGAGGCGAATCTGGGTCTCCGGCTACATCGTGCGCGATCCCTCGCGCGTGGTCTCGAACTGGCGTGCGAACGCCTCGCTCGACGAGGTCCTCGTGCGCGATGGCATCGTCGGCATCAGCGGTATCGACACCCGCTCGATCACCAGGCACATCCGCTCTGCGGGTTCCATGCGAGGCGGTATCTTCTCCGGCGCGGATGCTGCGCTGGATGCCGACGAGCAGCTGCGCCGCGTGCGGCAGGCCCCCGAGATGAGCGGTCAGAATCTGTCTGCTCAGGTGTCGGTCGACGTCGCGACGGTGACAATGGCACTGGGGGAGCGTATCGGCAATCTCGCGGTGCTCGACCTCGGGGTCAAACAGGCCACGATCGACAACCTCGCAGCCCGCGGCTTCGAGGTGCACGTCCTGCCGCAGTCCGCGAGCATCGAAGACATCCGCGCCGTCGATCCGGTCGCTGTGTTCTACTCCAACGGTCCTGGCGACCCGGCGGCGTCCGGCGACCATGTCGCTCTCCTTCGCAGCGTGCTCGACGACGGGCTGCCGTTCTTCGGCATCTGCTTCGGCAACCAGCTGCTCGGTCGCGCCCTCGGTCTCGGCACGTACAAGCTGCCCTTCGGCCACCGCGGCATCAACCAGCCCGTGCTCGACAAGTCGACCGGCAAGGTCGAGATCACCGCGCACAACCATGGCTTCGCGGTCGAGGCACCGCTGGAGGGCTCCTTCGACAGCCCGAACGGCTACGGCAAGGTCGAGGTCAGCCACATCGGTCTCAACGACAACGTCGTGGAGGGCCTTCGCGCTCTCGACATCCCCGCCTTCTCGGTGCAGTACCACCCCGAGGCCGCGGCCGGCCCGCACGACGCCAACTACCTCTTCGATCGGTTCCGCGACCTGGTCGTCGCGAATGTGAAGGACGCCAAGTAATGCCAAAGCGCGACGACATCAATTCCGTCCTCGTCATCGGATCCGGCCCGATCGTGATCGGTCAGGCCTGCGAGTTCGACTACTCCGGAACCCAGGCCTGCCGCGTGCTGCGCGAAGAGGGTGTCCGCGTCATCCTCGTCAACTCGAATCCGGCCACCATCATGACGGACCCCGACTTCGCAGACGCGACGTACATCGAGCCGATCACCTGGCAGGTCATCGAGACCATCATCGCCAAGGAGAAGCCCGACGCGATCCTTCCGACGCTCGGCGGCCAGACCGCGCTGAACGCCGCGATCGAGCTGCACAACCACGGCATCCTGGAGAAGTACGACGTCGAGCTGATCGGCGCCAGCTTCGAGGCGATCAACAAGGGTGAGGATCGTCAGATCTTCAAGCAGCTGGTGCTCGACTCCGGCGCCGATGTCGCGGCCAGCCGCATCGCCCACACCATGGACGAGGTGCTCGCCGCAGCCGATGAGTTGGGCTACCCGCTCGTCGTGCGTCCCAGCTTCACCATGGGCGGTCTCGGATCGGGATTCGCCTACGACGAGAAGGATCTCCGCCGCATGGCCGGTGCCGGCCTGCACGACTCGCCGACGAACGAAGTGCTCCTCGAGGAGTCGATCCTCGGCTGGAAGGAGTACGAGCTCGAACTCATGCGCGACACGGCCGACAACACGGTCGTCGTCTGCTCCATCGAGAACGTCGACCCGGTGGGAGTGCACACGGGCGACTCGATCACAGTCGCGCCGGCACTGACACTGACCGACCGCGAGTACCAGAAGCTGCGCGACATCGGCATCGACATCATCCGCGCCGTGGGCGTCGACACAGGCGGCTGCAACATCCAGTTCGCCATCGATCCCAGCAACGGCCGCGTCATCGTCATCGAGATGAACCCGCGCGTCTCGCGCTCGAGCGCACTGGCCTCCAAGGCCACCGGCTTCCCGATCGCGAAGCTCGCTGCGAAGCTGGCGCTCGGCTACCGGCTCGACGAGATCCCGAACGACATCACGGGTGTGACGCCGGCGAGCTTCGAGCCGACGCTCGACTACGTGGTCGTCAAGGTCCCTCGATTCGCGTTCGAGAAGTTCCCCGCCGCCGACCCGACGCTGACCACCACCATGAAGTCGGTGGGTGAGGCCATGGCGATCGGTCGCAACTACGCCACAGCGCTGCAGAAGGCGCTCCGCTCGCTCGAGAAGCGCGGCTCGAGCTTCCACTGGGGCGAGGAGACGCGCACCGTGGACGAACTGCTCGAGGTATCGAAGACGCCGACCGACGGCCGCATCGTCGTGCTGCAGCAGGCGCTGCGCAAGGGAGCGACGATCGAGCAGGCATTCGACGCCACCGCCATCGACCCGTGGTTCCTCGACCAGATCGTGCTGATCAACGAGGTCGCTGAGACCGTTCGCACCGCAGGCGAGCTGGACGCCGGCACGCTCCGCTACGCCAAGGAGCACGGCTTCTCCGATGCGCAGCTCGCCGAGATCCGTGGCATCAGCGAGGCAGAGGTGCGCGGCGTCCGCCACGGCCTCGGCATCCGCCCGGTCTACAAGACGGTCGACACGTGCGCGGGGGAGTTCCCCGCTCTCACCCCGTATCACTACTCGAGCTACGACTTCGAGACCGAGGTCGCGCCATCCGACCGCACAAAGGTCGTCATCATCGGCTCCGGCCCGAACCGCATCGGCCAGGGCGTCGAGTTCGACTACTCCTGCGTGCACGCGTCGTTCGCGCTGTCGGATGCCGGCTACGAGACCGTGATGGTCAACTGCAACCCTGAGACGGTCTCGACCGACTACGACACCTCCGACCGGCTGTACTTCGAGCCGCTCACTCTGGAAGACGTCCTCGAGGTGCTCGATGCGGAAGCTGCGAGCGGGACGATCCTCGGCGTGGTCTGCCAGCTCGGCGGGCAGACCCCGCTCGGGCTCGCCAAGGGCATCGAAGCGGCAGGTTACACGGTGCTCGGCACGAGCCCGGAGGCGATCGACATCGCTGAGGAGCGCGAGCTGTTCTCGCAGTTGCTCGACTCGGCCGGGCTCATCGCCCCGCGTCACGGCACCGCCACCGATGTGGACGGGGCCGTCGTGATCGCGGAGGACATCGGGTACCCGGTGCTGGTCCGACCGAGCTTCGTGCTCGGCGGGCGCGGCATGGAGATCGTGTACGACACCGCGAGTCTTCGCGACTACTTCGTGCGCACCGCAGGAGAGGTCATCGTCGGACCAGGAACACCGTTGCTCGTCGACCGCTTCCTCGATGACGCGATCGAGCTCGACGTCGACGCCCTCTACGACGGCGAAGAGCTGTACATCGGCGGCGTCATGGAGCACCTGGAAGAGGCCGGCATCCACTCCGGTGACTCCAGCTGCACGCTGCCGCCCATCTCGCTGGGACGCAGCGACATCGACCGAGTACGCGTCGCGACGCTCGCGATCGCCGAGGGCGTCGGAGTACGCGGCCTGCTGAACGTGCAGTTCGCGATCAGCGCAGGCGTGCTGTACGTGATCGAGGCGAACCCGCGCGCGAGCCGAACGGTTCCGTTCGTGTCGAAGGCGCTCGGAATCCCGCTGGCCAAGGCCGCGAGCCGCATCATGGTCGGTGCCACGATCGACGAGCTGAAGACCGAGGGCCTGCTGCCGGTGTCGGACGGCTCGCGTGTGCCGCTCGGCGCACCGGTGGCAGTCAAGGAGGCCGTGCTCCCGTTCAAGCGGTTCCGCACCAGGGACGGCAAGATCGTCGACTCCGTGCTCGGGCCGGAGATGCGCTCGACCGGTGAGGTCATGGGCATCGACAAGGACTTCCCGACGGCGTTCGCGAAGAGTCAGGCCGCGGCGTACGGCGGCATGCCGACCTCTGGCACCGTCTTCATCTCGGTCGCCGATGCCGACAAGCGCGCCGTGATCCTCCCGGCGCACCGGCTGCAGCAGCTGGGCTTCCACCTCGTGGCGACGGAGGGGACCGCCGAGATCCTGTCGCGCAACGGCATCGCCGTGACCGTGGTGTCGAAGTACAGCGAGACGCTGGACAGCGGCGAGCAGAACATCGTCGACCTGATCAACGACGGACAGATCGACATCATCGTGAACACGCCCTCCGGCGGGGCAGCGCGCGCGGACGGCTATGAGATCCGTGCCGCGGCTGTTGCCGCTGACAAGGCGCTGTTCACCACGATGGCTGTTCTCGGCGCAGCGGTGAGCGGTATGGACGCCGCTGACGAGGGCTTCGACGTCAGAAGCCTCCAGGAGTACGCGATCGACCGAAAGGCAGCTCTGTGACCGGACGGTTCGGGGAACGTGTCAGGGCTGCGCTGAGCGCCCATGGGCCGCTCTGCGTGGGCATCGACCCGCACCAGGCGCTCCTGACCTCGTGGGGGTTGAGCGACTCAGCAGACGGCGTGCGCGAGTTCGGACTCCGGACGGTGGATGCCGCAGCAGGACGGGTGGGGGTCGTCAAGCCGCAGGTGTCGTTCTTCGAGCGTTTCGGCTCCGCGGGCTTCACTGCCCTCGAGGAGGTGCTGGCGGCGGCTCGGGCCGCCGATCTTCTCGTGATCGCCGACGCGAAACGCGGTGACATCGGCACGACGATGGATGCGTACGCGGCGGCATGGCTGACGCCCGGCTCACCGCTCGAGGCGGATGCGCTCACCGTGAATCCGTTCCTCGGCGTGGGGTCGCTGGAGACCACGTTCAGCCTCGCTGAAGAGAGCGGCAAGGGCGTCTTCGTGCTCGCCGCGACCAGCAATCCCGAAGCGGTGACCGTGCAACGGGCACTCTCATCCGATGCGCGGAGCGTATCCGCAGCCATCATCGACGAGGTCAGTGCGCGCAACGCGCGCTCGACTCCAGTGGACGAGTGGGCGAGCCTCGGTTTCGTGATCGGAGCGACGGTCACGTGGACGGATGCCGGCCTCGGCGAGTTCGCTCCGGCCGCTCCCATCCTCGGTCCCGGCTTCGGTGCGCAGGGCGCCGGCCCGACCGACCTGCGAGCACGATTCGGCGCGCACGCGTCGATGGTCATCGCGTCGGAGAGCCGCAGCATCCTCTCGGCGGGTCCGGACGGACTGATCACCGCCATCGACGCCCGCGCCGCAGAGTATCGGAAGGCGTTGAATGTCTGATCGCAGTGTTCCCGAAGTCGATCGTGCAGCAGCGGCACGGCGTGCCGTCGAGCGGCGACGCGCAAGGGCCGCCCTCAAGCGCGACCTGACGACGCGCGTCGTCGCTCCTCAGCTCGTCGCGGCTCAGGCGTTCGAAGACGCCGACTCGGTCGCCGGCTCCATGCGCATCACGGACTTCCTGCTCGCGCTTCCGGCGATCGGCGTGGGCAAGCGCGACCGCATCCTCGTCGAACTCGACATCTCACCGGTGAAGCGTCTCGGCGGACTCGGTGTGCGCCAGCGGGCCAGCCTTCGACGCTGGCTCGACGAGCGTTTCCCCGTGCAGGGCCCGCGCTCAGGACGCAGCCGGCTGCTGGTGCTCGCGGGCCCGACGGCGGTCGGCAAGGGAACCGTGGCCGCCCACATCCGTGAGAACAACCCCGAGATCCACCTCTCGGTCTCTGCGACGACGCGCCCGCCGCGCCCGGGTGAGATCGACGGCGTGCACTACTTCTTCGTGGATGACGCCGAGTTCGATCGACTCATCGCGGAAGACGCCTTGCTGGAGCACGCCGTCGTGCACAACCGCTCCCGCTATGGCACGCCGCGCGCACCGATCGATGCTGCTCTCGCCGAGGGCAAGACGGTCCTTCTCGAGATCGATCTGCAGGGCGCACGCCAGGTGCGAGCCGCTGAACCCTCTGCGACATTGATCTTCCTGCTGCCTCCCTCGTGGGATGAGCTGGTGCACCGACTCGTCGGGCGCGGCACGGAGGACGAGGAGGAACGCACTCGTCGATTGCGCACCGCGAAGGTCGAATTGGCCGCGCAGAGCGAGTTCGATTACCGCATTGTGAACGAGGACGTCGCCACTGCTGCTCGTGAGGTCGTAGAATTGTCTGAGGCGACTGCGCGCTGAGTCATTCCCCGAGCATTTCGAAGGGTCGCGCGCGCGCCGATTCGACTTCGCGACGAACCCGTCGCCTGATCTGGAGGTCCCACCATGGCCGGACACCACACCAAGGGCATCATCGACCCGCCGATCGACAACCTGCTCGACCGCGTCGAGTCGAAGTACGAACTGGTCATCTACGCGTCCAAGCGGGCGCGCCAGATCAACGATTACTACGCCGATCTCCACGAGGGCAACCTGTTCGACAACGTCGGACCGCTGGTCGACTCGTCCGTCGAGGACAAGCCGCTCACGATCGCGCTCCACGAGATCAACGAGGACAAGCTGCGCCTTCGCCACGCTGAGTGAAGGCAGCTTCCTCGATGAGCGCACTGCGCCTTTTCACCTCTGAGTCCGTCACCGAGGGGCACCCCGACAAGATCTGCGACCAGATCTCCGACAGCATCCTCGACGGTCTGCTCGCCGAAGACACCGGTTCGCGGGTCGCTGTCGAGACGCTCGTGACGACCGGCCTCGTGCACGTCGCCGGTGAGATCCGCACCGAGGCGTACGTCGACATCCCCACGATCGTCCGTCAGGTGGTCAACGGGATCGGCTACACGTCGAGCGAGACGGGTTTCGACGGCGACTCATGCGGCGTCAGCGTCTCGGTCGGCGAGCAGTCCAGCGACATCGCGCACGGCGTCGATCAGGCGCAGGAGCATCGTGACGGAGGCTCCGTCGACGCGCTCGACAGCCTCGGCGCGGGCGACCAGGGCATCATGTTCGGCTTCGCGACGATCGAGACGCCCGAACTCATGCCCATGGCAGGCCACACGGCTCATCGCATCGCAGAGCGACTCACAGAGGTGCGTCGCTCCGGCGAGCTCTCGTTCCTCCGTCCTGACGGCAAGACCCAGGTCACGCTCGGCTACGAGGGCTTCACGCCCAAGACGATCGACGCGGTGGTGCTCTCGACGCAGCATCATCCCGACATCTCGCAGGACGAGCTCAAAGAGCAGGTGCGGCGGCTCGTTATCGACCCTGTGCTCGAGAACACCGGACTCGAGATGCCCGCCGATGAGCGGTACTTCATCAATCCTGCCGGCCCATTCGTCACCGGTGGCCCGAAGGGCGATGCCGGTCTCACCGGCCGCAAGATCATCATCGACACGTACGGGGGCGCCGCGCGCCACGGCGGCGGTGCCTTCAGCGGCAAAGACCCATCGAAGGTCGACCGCTCCGGTGCCTACGCGATGCGCTGGGTCGCCAAGAACGCGGTCGCAGCAGGCCTCGCCGAGCGGCTCGAGGTGCAGGTGGCGTACGCGATCGGCGTGGCACGCCCTGTGGGGCTCTACGTCGAGACGTTCGGCACCGGCAAGGTCTCCGACGAGGTGATCACCCGCGCGATCCGTGAGGTCTTCGATCTGCGACCGCAGGCGATCATCGAAGAGCTCGACCTTCTGCGACCGATCTACCGCCAGACCGCCGCGTACGGCCACTTCGGTCGCGAACTCGCGGACTTCACCTGGGAGCGCACGGACCGCGCCGACGAGCTCCGCCGCGCAGCCGGACTCTGATGCACCGGCGTGGGGCGCGGCCGCCCGCACGCGGAGACCGGCGTTGAGCCGGCGCATCGCGCGGGTTCTCCTCGACTCGCCGTTGCCGCAGTTGGATCGACTCTTCGACTACGCCCTGCCCGAAGAGCTCGGTGATGTGCCGGTCGGTGTGCGCGTGCGCGTGCCGCTGCGCACCGCAGGTCGCATGATCGACGCCTACGTGGTCGAGGTCGCCGAGGAGAACGACTCCGAGCGTCCGCTCTCCACAGTCGACTGCGTCGTCTCCGCTGCCGCCGTCATGCCGGAGCGGCTCTATCGCCTTGCTCGCAGGACAGCGGATCGTGCGGCGGGTTCCGCCAGCGACATCCTCCGTCTCGTCATCCCGAAGCGGCAGGTGCGCGTCGAGAAGGCATGGAAGGGTGATGCAGGCGTTCCGCTGCCGTCGTCCGGCTCGATGGAACGCGCCGATGCGGTGCTCGCAGAGTACGCCGGCCTCGTCGATCTGATCGATGCCGGTGAGCGCGGCGCTGTCGAGGCGATCCCCGGCATCCGCGACAGCGTGCTGCGGTGGACGGAGCTGCTCGCCGCTGCGGCGACTCGGGTGCTGGCATCGGGTCGCTCCACGATCCTCGTCGTGCCGGATCATCGCGACCTGGACAGGCTCCTCGCCACGCTGGAGAGGATGCTGCCGCCCGAGGCCATCGTGCGGCACGACTCCCGGCAGACGAACCCGGACCGGTACCGCGGATTCCTTCGCACGCTGGAGGACGCGCCCTGCGTCGTCGTCGGCAACCGCTCCGCCGTCTACGCACCGGTGCAGGCGGGGCTGGTCGCGATCTGGGATGACGGCGATCCACTGCTCGGCGAGCAGCTCGCACCGTACGTGCACGCACGCGACGCCGCTCTGCTCAGGCAGGAGCAGGAAGGCTCTGCCCTGCTGCTGGCCGGGCACACCCGAACGACAGACGCGGAGCGTCTCGTGGCCCGCGGTTGGATGAAGGATGTCCACGCCGAACGGCGTGTGCTGCCGAAGGTCGTGCTGAGCACTCCGCAGGAGATGGAGCAGCCGGCGCAGCGTGTGCACTCCAGCGCGTTCGGCTCCGCACGCAAGGCCACGGAGGAAGGCCCGGTGCTGGTTCAGGTCTCGCGTCCAGGCTTCTCGCCGAGCCTGGTCTGCGCCGATTGCCGTGCACCTGCGCGCTGCCAGCTGTGCGGCGGTCCACTCGGAGCCAGACATCGCGGTGCGGTTCCGGTGTGCGGTTGGTGCGGGCGCTCGGCTCGCGCATGGGCGTGCCCGTCGTGCTCGTCGACGAAGCTGCGTCTCGCATCATCGGGCAGCGAACGCACCGCAGACGAGCTCGGGCGGGCGTTCCCCGGTGTGCGGGTCATCATCGCCGATGGCGCTCATCCCGTGGAGCATGTGTCGGACAAGCCGGCACTGGTGGTCGCGACGCGCGGCGCTGAACCCGTCGCCGAAGGCGGCTACCGCGCGGTCGTGCTA
The DNA here is from genome assembly GCF_049896145.1 of Microbacterium sp. TWP3-1-2b2. Taxonomy (NCBI): domain Bacteria; kingdom Bacillati; phylum Actinomycetota; class Actinomycetes; order Micrococcales; family Microbacteriaceae; genus Microbacterium; species Microbacterium sp. TWP3-1-2b2. The sequence continues at coordinate 889,014 of NZ_JAFCTS010000001.1, forward strand.
CTGGATGGATCCCGGATGCTGCAGGCTCCAGATTTGCGCATCGGGGAGTCATGTCTGCGTTGGTGGTCCAACGCAGCCGCCCTTGCAGCGCCAGGAGCACCGGTCCATCTGGTGGGCGTCGACGGGCCGGTCGGTCGGGCGCTCGCGACCTGGAACCAGGCCGGTTATGCACGATCCGAGCTCGCTGAGCGCGCGCCCCTGCACATGCCGCCAGCCACTCGCGTCGCGCTCGTCGAGGGCGTGCCGGCTTCAGTCGAGCGTGCACTGACCGACCTTCGTGAGTTGCCACTGCCCTCCGACGCGATCCTCGGTCCGGTTCCCATCGAGACCGACGAGGGGCGCGTGCGTGCCCTGGTGCGCTTCGAGTACGCCGCCGGAACCACGGTCGCCACCACACTTCGTGCGGCGGTCGTGGCGGAAGCCGTGAAGCGGCGCCGTGGCCGGGGCCAGAGCAACCGCAGTCCGCTGTCACTTCGGCTCGATATCCTCGATCCTGAGCTGTGACATCCAATCCTTCCGGAGAACCTTCATGCGTCTCGTCTTCGCAGGCACACCCGCCGCCGCCATACCCACCCTGCGCACGCTCGCGCTCTCGCACGAGATCGTCGCGGTCATCACACGTCCTGACGCACCGCAGGGGCGCAAACGCGTACTGACGCCGTCGCCGGTCGCTGAAGCCGCTGCAGAGCTGGGGCTGCCGCTGATCAAGGCAGCGCGGCTGGATGAGGAGGCGACCGGTCGGATCGCGGCGCTCAGGCCGGACCTCGGCATCATCGTGGCGTACGGCGGTCTCGTGCGCGAGCCGCTGCTGTCCACACCGGAGCACGGCTGGATCAATCTGCATTTCTCGATGCTGCCCGCCTGGCGCGGAGCAGCACCGGTGCAGCGTGCGCTGATCGCGGGCGACGCCGAGCTCGGAGCGAGCGTGTTCCAGCTCGTCGCCGCCTTGGACGCCGGTGACGTCTTCGCATCCAGGATCGTCCCGGTGCCGACGGACGCCACCGCCGATGTCGCCCTCGAGGTGCTCGCCGATGACGGCGCCGCTCTTACAGTGGAGGTCGTCGACGGTATCGAGCGCGGCACAGCGGTCGCGGTGCCCCAGGAGGGCGAGGTGTCGCTGGCGCCGAAGCTCACGCTCGAGGACGGCCTGCTGGACTGGACGCTCCCGGTGGAGGCACTCCACGCGCGATTCCGGGGAGTGACACCTGAGCCTGGTGCGCACACGACGATCGGCGGTCTGCAGGTCAAGGTGCTCGAGGCCCGTCCGGCCGACGGCGCCGACCCCCTGGCACCGGGCGAGATCGTCGCGACCAAGCAGGCGCTGCTGATCGGTACTGGCACCGGCCCGTTCGAGGTCCGCAGAGTGCAACCTGCTGGTAAGGCGCCGATGAGTGCGACCGACTGGTGGCGCGGGTTCCGGGGCCGCGCAGCGATCGGCGACGACACGATCAGGGCCGGCGCATGAGCGGCGAGAACCGGCGCGAGCGCAGCGAGAGTGCGAGGAGCAGCGGTCCTGCACGTCGGCAGTCCTCGACCCAGCCGCAGCGCGCGACGCGGAGCACCCGCACCGTGCAGCCGGCACGTCGCGTCGCCTACGACGTGCTGCGCGCGGTGAGCGGTTCTGACGCGTACGCGAATCTTCTTCTGCCCTCAGCGATCGCCGACGCAGCTCTGAATCCGCAGGATGCTGCTCTCGCGACCGAATTGACCTATGGCACGCTTCGCCGTCGCGGCACGTACGACGCCATCATCGCTTCCGCGGCTGGTCGGCCCATCGACGACATCGATGAAGCTGTCCTCGACGCACTGCGGCTGGCGACGCATCAACTGCTCGCAACACGCGTCGCCTCGCACGCGGCCGTCAACGAATCAGTGAATCTGGTGGCGGCCGAACTCGGCAGAGGACCCTCAGGGTTCGCGAACGCCGTGCTGCGAAGGATCTCCCGCGACACGCCGGGTCAGTGGCAGGAGCGCATCGAACGTGAAGCGCGCTCCGACGATGAACGCCTCGGACTGCGCACGGCGCATCCGGTCTGGATCATCCGCGCGCTGCGCCGCGCCCTTGCCGCCGAGAATCGCGAGGAGGAGCTCGAGGCCCTCCTCGAAGCCGACAACGCCTCACCCGAGGTCACGCTGGTCGCTCTGCCGGGATTGGCGGAGCGCGGCACTCCCGCCAGACCTTACGCGCCCACCGCGTTCGGCTCCCCGGGGGGAGATCCGAACACGATCATCACCGCATCCGACGGCGCGATACGTGTGCAGGACGAGGGATCGCAGCTCGTGGCACTCGCTCTCGCGGGCGCCGCACCGATCACGGCGGGGGAGCAGTGGCTCGATCTCTGCGCCGGTCCCGGCGGCAAGACCGCGCTGCTCGCTGCGATCGCTCGGCAGCACGATGTGACGCTGGAGGCGAACGAGGTCGTGCCCACTCGTGCGCGCCTCGTGCGAAACGCGCTGAAAGCGGTGCCAGGAGAGGTCACCGTGCATGAGGAGGACGGACGCGGGCTCACTGCGGCGAACCGAGGGCGTTACGACCGCATCCTCGTCGACGCGCCGTGTACCGGTCTCGGCGCGCTGCGCAGGCGGCCGGAGGCACGCTGGCGCAAGACCCCGGCCGACGTCGCCGACCTCGTGCCGTTGCAGGAACAGCTGCTGTCGGGAGCGCTCGACGCCCTCGCACCGGGTGGCATCGTCGCGTACGTGACCTGCTCGCCGCATCTCGCCGAGACATCCGGCGTGGTGAGCGAGGTGCTGCGAACGCGTGACGATGTGATCGAACTCGATGCTGCCGCCGTGCTGTCCGACCTTGCACAGAACCCGATCGATCTCGCCGCCGACGGCAGCATGCGCGTGCAGCTGTGGCCTCACCGCCACGGCACCGACGCCATGTTCCTCGCATTGCTCCAGCGCAGCGGTGCATCCGAATCCATCACGCACACCGAGACGGGAGAATGACCAGATGAGTCTTCCTGCGGCTCCCCGCATAAACCCCAGCGTCCTGGCTGCCGATTTCGTCAACATGCAGTCGGACCTCGCGCGCATCGCTGCGGCCGACTTCGCGCACGTCGACGTCATGGACAACCACTTCGTGCCGAACCTCACCTTCGGCCCGCAGATGGTCGAGCGCATCCAGGCGACGAGTCCGATACCGCTCGACGTGCACCTGATGATCACGGATCCCGATCGCTGGGCCCCGGAGTATGCCGAACTCGGCGCCGCGAGCGTCACGTTCCACCTCGAGGCGGCAGACGACCCCGTCGCCCTCGCGCGTCGGCTGCGATCGATCGGCGCACGAGCCGGTGTCGCGCTGAAACCGGGCACCGGCGGCGAGAGCCTCTACGATCTGTTCGACGAGTTCGATCAGATCCTCGTGATGACCGTAGAACCCGGCTTCGGCGGTCAGGGCTTCATGGTCGAGACCATGCCGAAACTGCGTGCACTCGCGGATGAGGCTCGACGCCGGGGATCCGACGTGTGGTTCCAGGTCGACGGCGGGATCACCGACGACACCATCGCCCAGGCGGCGCACGCCGGGGCCGACACCTTCGTCGCCGGATCAGCCGTCTACGGCGCCGTCGACATCGAGGCCGCCATCGCTGGGCTTCGAGAGCGCGCGCGAGCCGCTAGCCTTGAATCGTGAAGACTTTCGACGAGCTGTTCGCTGAGCTCAGTGCCAAGGCCGAGACCCGCCCTGCCGGTTCCGGCACCGTCGCTGAACTCGACGGCGGCGTGCACACGATCGGGAAGAAGATCGTGGAGGAGGCCGCAGAAGTGTGGATGGCCTCGGAGTACGAGTCCGACGCCGAAGCGGCAGAGGAGATCTCTCAGCTGCTCTATCACGTGCAGGTGATGATGATCGCGAAGGGGCTCAGCCTCGAGGATGTCTACCGACATCTCTGATGCGCTTCGTCCCCTTCCTCTGATCTGAAAGCTCCCCATGCTGCGCATCGCTGTTCCGAACAAGGGCTCGCTCGCCGAGACCGCCGCCGAGATGCTCGCGGAGGCCGGCTACGCCGGACGCCGCGACTCCAAGACCCTGCACGTCATCGACGCCCAGAACGACGTCGAGTTCTTCTTCCTCCGCCCTCGCGACATCGCGACCTACGTGGCATCCGGCGCGCTCGACGTCGGCATCACAGGCCGCGATCTGCTGCGCGATGCGCCAGAGCAGGCCCGTGAAGTGCAGGCGCTCGGCTTCGCCCGCTCCACCTTCCGCTTCGCCGCACCCGCCGGCCGATACAGCACGATCCAGGATCTCGCCGGCGTACGAGTCGCATCGGCGTACCCGGCGCTCGTCGACGCCTTCCTGCGCGAGCACGGCGTCGAAGCGACGTTGGTGCCGCTGGACGGTGCAGTGGAATCCGCCGTTCAACTGGGCGTCGCCGACGCCATCGCCGACGTCGTGGAGACCGGCACCACGCTGCGTCAGGCCGGACTCGAGATCTTCGGCCCGGTCATCATCGAATCCGAGGCCGTTCTCATCAGCCGCCCTGGCGACGCCGACGGTACAGAGCGACTGCTTCGTCGCCTGCGCGGCGTCATCGTGGCACGCCGCTACGTGCTGCTCGATTACGACCTCCCCGTCGAGCTCATCGATCAGGCGACTGCCATCGCTTCCGGCCGCGAATCTCCGACCATCTCGCCGTTGCAGGACCCGAAGTGGGTCGCGGTCAGGGTGATGCTGCCGCGCTCGGGCATCAACCAGGTGATGGACGACCTCTACGCGATCGGTGCTCGCGCGCTGCTCGTGACCGCCATCCACGCCGCGAGATTGTGATCGGGGGACTCTGATGACGCTGACCAGTCGGGTGATCCCGTGCCTCGATGTCGCAGCAGGACGCGTCGTCAAGGGCGTGAACTTCGAGAACCTGCGCGACATGGGTGATCCGGTCGAACTGGCAGCGCACTACGCCGCCCAGGGCGCGGACGAGATCACGTTCCTCGACGTCACGGCAACGGTCGATGCACGCGCCACCACGTACGACGTCGTGCAGCGCACCGCAGAGCACGTCTTCGTGCCGCTGACCGTCGGCGGGGGAGTGCGCGGCGTCGAAGACGTCGCCCGCCTGCAGGGAGTCGGCGCCGACAAGGTGGGTGTGAACTCCGCCGCGATCGCACGGCCCGAGCTCATCGGTGAGATCGCCGATCGCTTCGGCGCCCAGGTGCTGGTGCTCTCACTCGACGTCAAGCGCGCGCCGACCACCGCATCCGGTTTCGTCGTCACGACCCACGGCGGACGCACGGAGACCGCGCTGGACGCCGTGGAGTGGGCCCGTGAAGCGATCGAGCGCGGAGCGGGCGAGCTTCTTGTCAACTCGATCGATGCAGACGGCACACGCGACGGCTTCGATCTCGAACTCGTCCGCCTGATGCGCGAGGTGTCCTCTGTACCGGTGATCGCCTCCGGCGGAGCCGGCGCCGTGACCGATTTCGCACCCGCGATCCACGCCGGTGCCGATGCGGTGCTCGCCGCGAGCGTCTTCCACTCCGGCGCACTGACCGTCGGCGAGGTCAAGGATGCGATGAGCGCAGAAGGGATCCTGGTGAGATGACAGATCTGGAGACCCGCATCGCGCAGGTCGATTGGAACGCTGACGGGCTCGCGCCGGCGATCGTGCAGCAGTGGGACACCCGTGAGGTGCTGATGCTCGCGTGGGTGGATGCCGAGGCTCTGCGCCGTACGCTCACGACAGGCCGCGTCACCTACTGGTCGCGCTCACGTCAGGAGTACTGGCGCAAGGGCGACACGTCGGGAAACATCCAGCGCATCCACGAGGCGCGACTGGACTGCGACGGAGATGCCATCCTGCTGCTCGTGGACCAGCACGGCCCCGCCTGCCACACCGGCACTCGTACCTGCTTCGATTCCGCCGATCTCGAGGCCGTCGACGGCCTCGCCGCGCGGGAGAAGGATCAAGGCGACGCCGAATGAAGTTCCTCCGCCGTGGGCGCAGCACCGCCGTCATCGCGTTCCTGCTCGCGGGCGCCGTCGGCATCATCTCCTCCACACAGACCTGGCTGAGCGTCGTTCGTGCGGATGCGGGGGAGCCGATCCTCGTCCCTGGTGCGGATGCGCTGGCGCTGCTCGCTCCGCTGAGTCTCGCCGTGCTGGCTCTCGGAGCCGCTCTGGCGCTCGTCGGACGCACACTCCGTTACGTGTTCGCGACACTGGCACTGCTCGCCGGCGCGTTGCTGACCTGGTGGACCGCCGAGATCGTGTTCACCGCGCCGGTGTCAGCCGTCGCGGCGACGGTGACCGAGACCACAGGACTTGCCGGCGGCACGGCCGTGACCGATGTGATCGAATCCATCACTCCTACGTTCTGGCCGGTGCTGGCGTTGATCGGTTGGGTGCTGCTCATCGCAGCGTCGGCTTTCACGATCCTGACGGCCAATCGCTGGAAGAGCGGCGGACGGCGTTTCCGCACCGACTCCACAGCCCACGACGAGGCCGAAGGGCCCGTCGACGCGATCGATTCCTGGGACGACCTGTCACGCGGCACGGATCCGACCCGGTGACCCCGATAGACTGAGATCGCTTTGCCAACGACCGCTTCGGAGGAGACCATGACCAACCCGATCGCTGACCCCGGCCACGGACACTCACCTGCGGCGTGGACCGCTGTGGTGGTCATGCTGTTCGGCTTCACAGCCGGCACGGTCGCCTTCTGCTTCGAGCAGCCCCTGCTGGTCTGGATCTCCGTCGGCATCATCGTCATCGGTCTGCTCCTCGGCTGGATCCTGACCAAGGCCGGTTACGGCGTGAGGGGCCCCAAGTACTCGCCGAAGGGCCACTAATGGTGCTCGCCGACCTGACGGCCGGCGCAGTCGAAGACGCCGAACGCCGTGCGCAGTCCCGTCCGCTCGCGGAGGTCGAGAAGGCCGCTCTTGCTCGTCCGGCAGCCAAGGACGCGCGTGCGGCCCTCGCTCCTGCCGCGACCGTGAAGATCATCGCAGAGGTCAAGCGCGCGAGTCCGTCGCGCGGTGCCCTCGCCGAGATCCCCGATCCGGCACACCAGGCCGCGCTCTACGAGACCGGCGGCGCGTCTGCGATCAGCGTGCTCACGGAGGAACGGCGATTCGGAGGAAGCCTCGCCGATCTCGAGGCCGTCACCGCCCGAGTCGCGCTCCCTGTGCTGCGCAAGGACTTCATCGCGACGCCCTACCAGGTGCTCGAGGCACGCGCCGCGGGCGCCGACCTCGCCCTCCTGATCGTCGCCGGTCTCGAACCGAAGGTTCTGCGCGACCTGTTCGCGTTGATCAACGACCTCGGCATGACCCCGCTCGTCGAAACCCACTCTGCAGACGAGCTGGAGGCGGCGATCGACCTCGGGGCACCGTTGATCGGTGTGAACGCGCGCGATCTGAAGACCCTGGAACTCGACCGCGACCTGTTCAGCAGACTTGTCGATCGAATCCCGTCAGATGCCGTGAAGATCGCCGAATCGGCTGTGCTCACCCCGGCTGACGTCGCCCACTACCGTTCGGCGGGAGCCGATGTCGTGCTGATCGGGGAGGCGCTGGTCACCGGCGACCCTGTCGCGACTCTCAAGCGCTTCCTGGAGGTGGATGCATGAGCTTGCGAGAGCAGCCAGGGCCGTTCTTCGGCGAGTTCGGCGGTCGCTACATGCCGGAGTCGCTGATCGCGGCGATCGATGAGCTGACCGTGGCCTACGAGCAGGCGATCGCCGATCCGGAGTTCCGGGCTGAGCTCGCGCGACTGCTCAGCTCGTACGCCGGACGACCGTCCGCACTCACGGAAGTCCAGCGCTTCGCCGAGCATGCCGGGGGAGCGCGAGTGTTCCTCAAGCGCGAGGATCTCAACCACACCGGCAGCCACAAGATCAACAACGTGCTGGGACAGGCGCTGCTCACGAAGCGCCTCGGCAAGTCCAGGGTCATCGCCGAGACCGGCGCCGGACAACACGGCGTCGCCACCGCCACAGCAGCAGCGCTCTTCGGTCTGGACTGCACCATCTACATGGGCGAGGTCGATACCGAACGCCAGGCTCTGAACGTCGCGCGCATGCGGCTTCTCGGCGCCGAGGTCGTCCCTGTCACCACTGGTTCGCGCACGCTGAAGGACGCCATCAACGACGCCTATCGCGACTGGGTGGCCACGGTCGAGTCCACGAACTACATCTTCGGGACAGCCGCCGGACCTCATCCCTTCCCTGCCATGGTTCGCGACTTCCAGAAGATCATCGGCGAAGAAGCGCGTCAGCAGTTGCTCGATGAGACGGGCAGACTTCCTGACGCCGTCATCGCATGCGTCGGCGGAGGCTCCAACGCGATCGGCATGTTCGATGCGTTCCTCGACGACGCAGACGTGCAGCTGTACGGTGTGGAGGCCGCCGGCGACGGCGTGGACACCGAGAAGCACGCCGCGTCCATCGAGCGCGGTCGCCCCGGCGTGCTGCACGGTGCGAAGACCTACGTCCTCCAGGACGAGGACGGACAGACCGTCGAGTCGCATTCGATCTCGGCCGGTCTCGACTACCCGGGTGTCGGCCCGGAGCACTCGTGGCTCTCTGACATCGGTCGAGCGCAGTACATCCCCGCCACCGACGATGAGGCGATGCAGGCGCTGCGCCTGTTGAGCCGCACCGAGGGCATCATCCCCGCCATCGAGTCCGCCCACGCTCTCGCCGGCGCATTGCGCATCGGCAGGCAGCTCGGCCCTGATGCCATCCTCGCGGTGTGCCTCTCCGGTCGCGGCGACAAGGACATGGACACTGCCGCGCGTTACTTCGACCTCTACGATCGCGAGGCGGCTGAGCGGGATGCCGCAGAGAAGGAAGCCGTGACGCAGTCAGCAGCGGATGCGGCGGCAGGACGATGAGCCGCGTCGAGGCCGCGATCCAGACGGCGCACGACGAAGGCCGCGGTGCTTTCATCGGCTATCTGCCTGTCGGGTTCCCCGATCTGCAGACCAGCATCAAGGCGGCCATCACGCTCGCCGAGAACGGCGTCGACGTCATCGAACTCGGCCCGCCGTACAGCGACCCGGTGATGGACGGACTGGTGATCCAGGAAGCCACTCAGGCCGCCCTCGCCGCCGGGTTCCGCATGCGGGACCTGTTCACGGCCGTACGGGAGATCACCGCGGCCACCGATGTTCCCGTCGTCGTCATGACGTACTGGAACCCGGTGATGCAGTACGGCATAGACCGCTACGCCGACGATCTGCTCGCCGCAGGCGGCGCAGGGCTGATCACTCCTGACATCACCCCGGATGCTGCTGCAGAGTGGATCGCCGCGAGTGAGCGCACCGGTCTCGATCGCATTTTCCTCGCTGCCCCGACCTCGACGGACGAGCGCCTCGATCTGGTCGTCGAGTCATCGACGGGCTTCATCTACACCGTGTCCACCATGGGCATCACCGGTGAGCGCGCAGAGCTCGACCAGGCCGCGCGCACGCTCGTCGCACGGCTCCGCGCCCGCGGCGCGCACCGCGCCTGTGTGGGCATCGGCGTCTCCACGGCGGATCAGATCGCCGGTATCGTCGAGTACGCCGACGGCGCCATCGTCGGCACGGCGCTGGTCAGGGCCCTCCGTGACGGAGGCCTCGACGCGCTCGCTGAGATCACCAGAACACTCGCTGCGGGCACCCCGTCCGCAGTCACCTCACACGAGAACTAGAATCGCACTCATGTCCCTCGCGCTTCACACCGCCATCAGCGGCGTGCTCACCAGCATCCCGAGCCCTCCGGTCAGCTATTTCGATCTCGGGCCGCTGCGGATCCACTTCTACGCGCTCTGCATCATCGCGGGCATCATCGCCGCCACGCTGCTGACGAATCACCGCCTCACCAAGCGCGGGGCAGAGCCCTGGATCGTGATCGACATCGCGATCCTCGCCGTGCCGCTCGCGATCATCGGCGCGCGCATCTTCCACGTGCTCACGCACCCGAACTTCTACTTCGGCGAGGGCAAGAACACCTGGAACCCGTTCGAACCGGGCTCCGTATGGGCGATCTGGGAGGGCGGGATCGCGATCTTCGGCGCTCTTCTCGGTGGTGCTGTCGGCGCATACCTCGGCTGCAAGTGGACTGGTATCCGCTTCTGGACGTTCGCCGACGCCCTGGCTCCGGGTCTTCTGCTGGCCCAGGCGATGGGCCGCTTCGGCAACTGGTTCAACCACGAGCTCTTCGGTCTGCCGACCGACCTGCCGTGGGGACTGGAGATCGAGTCCGACAACGTCGCGTTCCCTCCGGGGCTGGCTGAGGGAACGCTCTTTCATCCGACGTTCCTCTACGAGGTCATCTGGAACGGCCTCGGAGTGCTGTTCCTGCTCTGGATCGGCCGTCGCCTGCAGTTGCAGTGGGGCAAGCTCTTCGCCGTGTACCTGATCTGGTACAGCGCAGGGCGCGTGCTCTGGGAGTCGATCCGCATCGACCCGAGCGAGATCATCCTCGGACTGCGCAGCAATGTGTGGGCCTCGATCCTCGGCGTGGTCGTGGGCATCGTCATCCTGATCGTGCAGACGCGCAGGCACACCGGTCGCGAGGCCGGCCCGTACGTTCCTGGTCGCTCGCGGAAGGACGCCGACGCTGATGTAGAATCGCAGAACATCATCGATGACTTCGTCGACGTGAGCGAGCCTCCGGTCGAAGTCACCGCCGGAGCCACCGCCACAAGCACTGCTCCCGCGAGCGAGGACAGCTCCCGATAAGCCTCCTCGTCGAGTGAGGAATCCACTGCATTGAACGAGCGGGCCGACGTCGTCCCCGGTGTCACTTGATTACCTGAGGACGGTAACCAATGTACTTCCAGCCTCCGTACGGTGCCTCCGGCGCCTACCCCCCGAAGCAGGGCATGTACAACCCGGCATTCGAGAAGGATGCCTGCGGCCTCGCCATGGTCGCGACCCTGCGGGGCACAGCCGGACACGACATCATCCAGCTGGCACTTGAAGCCCTGCGAAACCTTGAGCACCGCGGTGCGATCGGCTCGGATGCCGGCACCGGAGACGGCGCGGGCATCCTCACCCAGATGCCAGACCAGTTCCTGCGTGAAGTCACCGCTTTCGAACTGCCCGATGCCGGCCATTACGCCGCCGGGCTCGCGTTCCTCCCGCTGCAGGCCACTGAGCGCCGCACGCAGAAGGCCGGCGTCGAGAAGATCGCCCGCGAAGAAGGACTCACCGTCCTCGGCTGGCGCGTCGTCCCCACGGCCAATGAGAATCTCGGCAAGCTCGCCGATGAGGCCCGCCCCGCGTTCGAGCAGCTCTTCGTCGCCTCGGCTCCCGGCCAGGAGGCTCTTTCCGGTATCGCGCTGGACCGGGTGGCCTACCGTCTTCGCAAGCGCGCAGGTCACGAGATCGGCGCGTACTTCGTGTCGCTGTCCAGCCGCACGCTCGGCTACAAGGGCATGGTCACCACTCTGCAGCTCGAGCCGTTCTACCCTGACCTGCAGGATGAGCGGTTCACCTCGGAGCTCGCTGTCGTCCACTCGCGTTATTCGACCAACACCTTCCCGTCCTGGCCGCTCGCGCAACCACTGCGGATGCTGGCGCACAACGGCGAGATCAACACGGTCGGCGGGAACCGCAACTGGATGCGGGCCCGTCAGTCGCAGTTGGAGTCCGAGCTGCTGGGCGACGTGCGACCGCTGCTGCCGATCTGCACCCCCGGTGCCAGCGACTCCGCCTCGTTCGACGAGGTTCTCGAGCTGCTCACACTGACCGGTCGCAGCCTGCCGCACGCCATCATGATGATGGTGCCGGAGGCGTACGAGAAGCAGGCCGACATCACGCCGGAGCTTCGCGCGTTCTACGAGTACCACTCGAATCAGATGGAGCCGTGGGACGGACCGGCCGCCCTCATCTTCACAGACGGCACACTCGTCGGCGCGACACTGGACCGCAACGGACTGCGTCCCGGCCGCTGGACGGAGACCACTGACGGTCTCGTGGTCATCGGCTCGGAGACCGGAGTGCTCGAGTTCGCGCCGGAGCGCATCAAGCGCCGTGGACGCCTGCAGCCGGGCAAGATGTTCCTCGTCGACACATCCGCCGGTCGCATCGTCGAAGACGATGAGATCAAGCACGACCTCGCGACACTGCACCCGTGGCAGAAGTGGCTCGATGACGGCGCTGTGCGCCTCGCCGATCTGCCGGAGCGCGAGCACATCGTGCACCCGCCGGCATCCATCACCCGTCGCCAGCGCACCTTCGGCTACACCGAGGAGGAGGTGCGCATCCTGTTGACACCGATGGGGCAGAACGGCGTCGAGCCGCTCGGCGCCATGGGCTCCGACACTCCCATCGCGGTGCTCAGCGAGCGCCCTCGACTGCTGTTCGACTACTTCACGCAGCAGTTCGCGCAGGTCACGAACCCGCCTCTGGACTCCATCCGTGAAGAGGTCGTCACCAGCCTGAAGTCCGGCCTCGGTCCTGAGCGGAACCTGCTCAGCTGGGGTCCGGAGCACACCCGGACGGTGACGCTCGACTTCCCGGTGATCGACAACGACGAGCTCGCGAAGATCCGTCACATCGACAAGGCGCTCGAAGGGCGCTCCTCCGTGACGATCCGCGGTCTGTACCACTTCGACGCCGGCGCGCACACTATGCAGGAGCGTCTCGAGGAGATGTGCGCAGAGGTTGATGAGGCCATCGCCGACGGTGCGGAGTTCATCATCCTGTCCGACCGCGACTCCAACAAGGATCTCGTTCCGATCCCCTCACTGCTCATGGTCTCAGCGATCCACCATCACCTCATCCGGCGTGAGAACCGCATGAAGGTCGGGCTGATCGTCGAAGCCGGTGATGTCCGCGAGGTGCACCATGTCGCGACGCTGATCGGCTACGGCGCCTCCGCCGTGAATCCCTACCTCGCGATGGAGACCGTCGAGCATCTCGTGCGCACCGGTTTCATCACCGGCATCACACCTGAGAAGGCCGTCAAGAACCTGATCTACGCGCTTGGCAAGGGCGTACTCAAGATCATGTCGAAGATGGGCATCTCGACCGTGTCTTCGTACGCCGGCGCCCAGGTGTTCGAGGCCGTCGGACTCAGCCAGAAGCTGATCGACGCGTACTTCACCGGCACGGAGACCAAGCTCGGCGGCATCGACATCGAGGACGTCTTCGCCGAGAACCAGGCGCGTCACGACTACGCCTACCCCGAGGATGCCGCGGCACGGGCCCACGAGCGTCTCTGGACCGGCGGCGAGTACCAATGGCGCCGCGACGGGGCTCCGCACCTGTTCAACCCTGAGACGGTGTTCCGTCTGCAGCATTCGACGCGCAACCGCCGCTACGACATCTTCCGCGAGTACACGAAGCTCGTCGACGATCAGGCGGCGGAGCTGAAGACCCTGCGCGGACTCTTCAACCTCCGCACCGGCGCCCGCCCGCCCGTTCCGCTCGACGAGGTCGAGCCGGTGAGCGCGATCGTCACGCGCTTCTCCACCGGCGCCATGAGCTACGGATCCATCTCCCGCGAAGCGCACGAGACGCTCGCGATCGCGATGAACAGCATCGGCGGCAAGTCGAACACCGGTGAGGGTGGAGAAGACGTCGATCGCCTGCTCGACCCGCAGCGCCGCAGCTCGATCAAGCAGGTCGCCTCCGGCCGCTTCGGCGTCACGAGCCTGTACCTGACCGAATCGGATGACATCCAGATCAAGCTCGCCCAGGGTGCGAAGCCGGGGGAGGGCGGCCAGTTGCCGCCGACCAAGGTCTACCCGTGGGTGGCACGCACGCGTCACGCGACGGCCGGCGTCGGACTGATCTCGCCGCCACCGCATCACGACATCTACTCGATCGAAGACCTCAAGCAACTCATCTTCGACCTCAAGCGCGCGAACCCCTCCGCCCGCATCCACACGAAGCTCGTCAGCCAGTCCGGAATCGGCGCTGTCTCGGCGGGTGTGGCGAAGGCGCTCAGCGACGTGATCCTGGTCTCAGGCCACGACGGCGGAACCGGCGCGAGCCCGCTGAACTCGCTCAAGCACGCGGGCACCCCGTGGGAGCTCGGTCTCGCCGAGACCCAGCAGACGCTCATGCTCAACGGCATGCGCGACCGCGTCGTGGTGCAGGTCGACGGCCAGCTCAAGACCGGTCGCGACGTCATCATCGGCGCCCTACTAGGAGCGGAGGAGTTCGGCTTCGCGACGGCTCCGCTCGTCGTCAGCGGCTGCATCATGATGCGCGTCTGCCATCTGGACACGTGCCCGGTCGGCGTCGCGACGCAGAACCCGGCATTGCGCGAGCGGTTCACGGGCAAGCCGGAGTTCGTGGTCAACTTCATGGAGTTCATCGCCGAAGAGGTGCGTGAGATCCTCGCCGAACTCGGTTTCCGGTCTCTCGACGAGATCATCGGCCGCGCCGACCTCATCGAGGCGAATGCGGCGATCGAGCACTGGAAGACCGACGGACTCGACCTCTCACCCGTGCTGGAGGGCCCGGTGTTCCCGGCCTCCGAGCCGCGTCGCAGCGGTCGCGCGCAGGAGCACGAACTCGACAAGCACTTCGATGTTCCGCTCATCGAGATGGCTCAGAGCACGCTCAACGACATGGCTCCGACCATCGTGGAGCTGCCCATCCGCAACACGGAGCGCGCAGTCGGCACGATGCTCGGCCACGAGGTCACCTCTCGGTTCGGCGAGGCTGGCCTGGCCCGCGAGACGATCGATGTCACGCTGCACGGCACCGCCGGTCAGTCGCTCGGGGCATTCCTGCCCTCCGGGATCGTGCTACGCCTCGAGGGCGATGCGAACGACTACGTCGGCAAGGGCCTCTCCGGCGGCGACATCACGATTCGGCCGTCGCGCGGCTCGAACATCGCGCCGCATGAGAACGTCATCGCCGGCAATGTGATCGGTTACGGCGCGACGTCGGGCACGATGTTCATCTCCGGCGTGGTCGGCGAGCGGTTCCTGGTGCGCAACTCGGGCGCGACCGCCGTCGTCGAGGGCGTCGGCGATCACGCTCTGGAATACATGACAGGCGGGCTCGCCGTGATCCTCGGATCGACCGGTCGCAACCTCGGAGCGGGCATGTCCGGTGGTGTCGCGTACGTGCACGCGCTCTCCACGGAGAAGGTGAATCTGCAGTCCCGCGAGAGCGGTGAGCTGCGGTTGGAGATATTGGATCGCGCGGACCTCGAGGTGCTGCGCAGTCTGCTCGTCGAGCACGTGGAGCGCACTGCCTCTCCACTCGCGGCGGGCATGCTGGAGGACTTCGAGACCGTCGCATCCGAGTTCGTGAAGGTGCTGCCGCGCGATTACGCGGCGGTGCAGACAATGCGTCAGGAGGCGGAGGCAGACGGGCTCGACCCGGATGGCGACGTCGTCTGGAGCCGGATCCTGGAGGTGACCGGTGGCTGATCCCAAGGGCTTCTTGAAAGTCACGGAGCGCGAGCTTCCCGCTCGCCGTCCTGTTCCCGTGCGCATCATGGACTGGAAAGAGGTCTATGAACCCGGAGACAAGGCCGTCCTTCGCCGTCAGGCCGGACGCTGCATGGACTGCGGCGTGCCGTTCTGCCACCAGGGATGTCCTCTGGGCAATCTCATCCCGGAATGGAACGACCTCACCTGGCGAGGCGAGGATCGCTCTGCGATCGAGCGTCTGCACGCCACGAACAACTTCCCGGAGTTCACCGGCCGGCTGTGCCCCGCGCCCTGCGAGAGCGCGTGCGTGCTGGGTATCAACCAGCCGGCGGTGACCATCAAGCAGGTCGAGGTCTCGATCATCGACGAGGCCTTCTCCAAGGGCTGGGTCGAACCGCAGCCACCGGAGCGCCTCACCGGCAAGACGGTGGCGGTCGTCGGCTCCGGCCCCGCCGGACTCGCCGCCGCGCAGCAGCTCACCCGCGCAGGGCACACCGTCGCGGTGTTCGAGCGTGACGACCGCATCGGCGGACTGCTGCGTTATGGCATCCCCGACTTCAAGATGGAGAAGAGCCACCTCGAGTCCCGTCTGCGACAGATGCAGGAGGAGGGCACGCGCTTCCGCGCCGGTGTCGAGATCGGCAAGGACATCACGTGGGCCGATCTTCGCACGCGCTACGACGCGGTCGTGATCGCCACCGGCTCGACCGTGCCGCGCGACCTGACGATCCCCGGACGCGATCTGGACGGCGTACATTTCGCCATGGAATACCTCGTGGAGTCCAACCACGCGGTCGCGGGCGATGTCGTCCACAACCAGATCACCGCTGAGGGCAAGCATGTCATCGTCATCGGCGGCGGCGACACCGGTGCAGACTGCATCGGCACGGCGCACCGTCAGGGCGCGTTGAGCGTCACGAACCTCGCCATCGGTGTGCAGCCCGGTGCCGATCGACCCGATCATCAGCCATGGCCGATGATGCCGACGGTCTTCGAGGTCTCTTCCGCACACGAAGAAGGCGGCGAGCGTCACTACCTGGCGTCGACCGTGGAGTTCCTGTCGAACGACGCCGGTGAGGTGCGCGCGCTGCGTGTGGCCGAGACCGAGTACGTCGACGGCCGGCGTGTGCCCAAGAGCGGCACCGAGCGGGAGATCCCGGCCGACCTCGTGCTGATCGCGATGGGATTCACCGGCCCCGAGCAGGACGGCTTCACCGAGGACATGCGTCCCGAGACCACCGACCGTGGTGCGTTCGGGCGTGACGGCTCCTACGAGACCACCGTCCCCGGCGTCTTCGTCGCCGGCGACGCCGGCCGCGGACAGTCGCTCATCGTATGGGCGATCGCAGAGGGCCGTGCCGCTGCCGCCGGTGTGGATCGTTTCCTGATGGGGGACACGGTGCTTCCGGCACCGGTGCGCCCCACGGATGTCGCGATCGGCCTCCAGCCCGCGTAGGCTGGCGGAGGCATCGTCGCCAGTTCTGTTTCCCCCCACTCTCACCCTGGAGATTCTGTTGAGACGCGCGAAAATCGTCGCCACGCTGGGCCCGGCCACCTCGAGTTACGAGAACGTTCGAGCCATCATCGAAGCGGGGGTCGACGTCGCCCGGCTGAACCTCAGCCACGGTGACTATTCCGTCCATGACGCCAACTACGCCAACGTCCGCCGCGCCGCGGATGACGCAGGCAAGGCCGTCGCCATCCTGGTCGACCTGCAGGGGCCGAAGATCCGCCTCGGGAAGTTCGAGAACGGCCCATACGAGCTCGCCGCGGGCGACATCTTCAAGATCACCACGGAAGACATCATCGGCAACCGCGAGATCTGCGGCACCACCTTCAAGGGACTGCCGCAGGACGTCAAGCCGGGCGATTTCCTCCTGATCGACGACGGCAAGGTACGCGTCGAGGTCGTGGAGACCGACGGCATCGTCGTGACCACCCGCGTGATCGTCGCCGGTGCGGTGTCGAACAACAAGGGCATCAACCTGCCCGGCGTTGCCGTGAACGTCCCTGCGCTCAGCGAGAAGGACGAAGCCGACCTCCGCTGGGGTCTGCAGATCGGTGCTGACCTCATCGCGCTGTCGTTCGTGCGCAACGCGTCCGACGTCGTGCGAGTGCACGAGATCATGGCTGAAGAGGGCGTCAGAGTGCCCGTCATCGCCAAGATCGAGAAGCCGCAGGCCGTTGATGCCCTCGAAGAGATCGTCGACGCATTCGACGGCATCATGGTCGCCCGAGGTGACCTGGGCGTCGAACTGCCGCTGGAAGCCGTTCCGATCGTGCAGAAGCGGGCCGTCGAGCTCGCTCGACGCAACGCCAAGCCGGTCATCGTCGCGACCCAGATGCTCGAATCGATGATCTCCAGTCCTGTGCCGACGCGCGCGGAGACCTCGGACGTCGCGAACGCGGTCCTCGACGGCGCGGACGCGGTGATGCTGTCCGGCGAGACGAGCGTGGGGGAGTACCCCATCGTGGTCGTCGAGACCATGGCGCGCATCGTCGAGTCGACTGAGGAGCACGGTCTGGAGCGCATCGCGCCGCTCACGGCCAAGCCGCGCACGCAGGGTGGTGCCATCACCCTCGCCGCGCTCGAGGTCGCAGACTTCGTCGAGGCGAAGTTCCTCTGCGTGTTCACCCAGTCCGGTGACTCCGCTCGCCGCCTCTCGCGCCTGCGCTCGCGCATCCCGATGATCGCGTTCACGCCCGAGCCAGGCATCCGCCGCCGGATGGCCCTCACCTGGGGCATCACCTCGAACCTGGTGGACGTCGTCCAGCACACCGACCTGATGTTCCTGCAGGTGGATGACTACCTGTTGAAGAACAACCTCGCGAAGGAAGGGGACAAGGTCGTCGTGATCTCCGGTTCCCCTCCCGGAATCGTGGGATCCACGAACGACATCCGCGTCCACAAGGTCGGAGATGCCGTGAACGGCGCTGCGCCGATCTACAAGGACGCCGTCTGACCGACGGCTTCCGAAGGGGTGGGGCTTCGGCTCCACCCCTTCGTCGTTCCCACTCGCAAAGGGGTAGGTTGCAGTCATGGCGAGCCGCGTGCGCACCCGACAACCTCCCGTAGAGCGAGGAATGCAGGCGTTTCGCGCCATCGCGACCGAGGCGCCCGATCAGGATCAGGATGCCACGGCGATCGTGCTGGTGCATGGGATCGGGACATCGCACCGCTATTTCCAGCGACTCCACGATGCCCTCGCGGTGACGGCGCCGGTCATCTCCGTCGATCTTCCGGGCTTCGGCGGTCTCCCCAAACCCGACTCCGACATCGATGTCTCACAGATGGCCGACGCTCTCGGCGAGCTCCTCAGCGAGTGCGTCTCCGGCCCTGTCGTGCTGGTGGGGCACTCGATGGGGTCGCAGTGGGTCGTCGAGACCGCGCTTCGCCATCCCGAACTCGTTGCACATGTCGTCATCATCGGCCCCGTCACAGACGAGAAGCACAGGAGCGCGCTGGCGCAGTCGCGCGCGTTGGCACTGGACATGCTCGGTGAGTCACCGCTCATCAATGCGGTGGTGCTCGCCGATTATCTCCGGTGCGGCGTCCCCTGGTATCTCACTCAGCTTCGCCACATGCTCGTCTATCCGATCGAAGACAGAGTGCGTGACCTGACGAGACCACTGCTCATCATCCGCGGCAGCAGAGACCCTGTTGCGGGGCGGAACTGGTGTCGACGGCTCCGTGATCTCGCGCCTGCCTCCGTACTCGTGGAGGTACCAGGCGGCCGCCATGTCGTCCAGGGCACGGCGCCTGCCGCCGTCGCTTCCGCGATCCGCTTTCACACGGCACCGCACGCGCCAGAGGCGATCAGCACGTGATGGGGCCGTTGAAGGCCGCGGGCTGGTGGATCCTCGACTATGCCTACGCCCTGGTGTGGCAGAGCAGGGCATTGTTCGACCGCACCGACCCGGCATCGTTCGCCACAGGCACCCAGGCCCCGATCGTCATCCTTCCGGGGATCTACGAGACCTGGAAGTTCATGCAACCGATCGTCGAGGAGCTTCACGACCGCGGTCATCCAGTGCACGTCTTGGAGATGCTCGAGCGAAACCTGCATCCAGTCGCCGAGATGGCTGATCTGGTGACCGACTACCTGCACCGCAACGGACTGCGAGATGTCACGATCGTCGCGCACAGCAAGGGCGGACTTGCCGGAAAGCTGGTGATGATCGGGACCGCCGGAGATCAGGTGCGGGGGATGGTCGCAGTTGCCACACCGTTCGGCGGCTCGAGATACGCGCGCATGATGCCGTCGCGCACGCTGCGCGCGCTCGCTCCCAAGGACCCTGTGATCCTGAGACTCGCGCAAGAGCTCGCGACCAACAGGAAGATCGTGTCGATATACGCGCGGTTCGATCCTCACATCCCTGAGGGGAGCGAGCTCTCCGGCGCGACCAACATCCGTGTGGACACGGGAGGGCATTTCCGGATCCTCGCGCACCCGCAGGTGATCGACGAGCTGGGAGCGCTCAGCGGCAAGAGCTCTCCAGGTGACCCGACGTGCGTGGGCGACACGGACTAGGAGAGTCGCGCATCGCGACCGACGAAGATACGTCCTCGACGCTGAGCGATGCGGAGAAGCACCACTGTGGCGATCGAGCAGACGATGACGGCGACGATGCTCGCCTCAGGCCCGAAGTCTCCGCCCGTCAACCAGGCGGGCCCTGAAGTGTGCGCCGTCACGAGGGCGTCTCGGGCCTCGCTGCCCGATGTCACGGTGCCGAAGATCGCGACGGTCGCGACGTTCCAGCCCAGATGCAGACCGATGGGCAGCCACAGCGAGCCGGTGGCGGCGTAGGCGGCACCGAGCATCAGCCCCGCCTCGACGGTGATGGCGATCGCACCCCAGAGCGTCGCCCCGGGGTTCACGAGGTGGACGAGGCCGAAGAGGACTGCGGAGACGGCAAGAGCGAGCCACGTTCCCCACCGCCGCTGGACGAGCCCGAAGATCACGCCTCGGAAGAGCACTTCCTCTGCGACGGCGATCGCACACATGATCCCGATGACGCTGAGGGCCCCGCCGATCGAGCCCCAGCCGGTTATCCGGTACCCGCCGAACACCGCGAGCACGGCGATGGTGGCAGCAGACAGCAGCAGCCCACCCGCGAGGCCGATCAGCACCAGTCTTGCCGCCCTTCTGGGAGCGAGCTCAGTGGCGCCTCGGCGTTCGACGCGGTGCACCGCGAACCGATACAGCCACAGCATCAGCACAGCCAGCAGCGGTCCGATGACGAGAGCCGCGACCGGGTTCTCGAGCGCAGCGGCGATCGAGTTGGACACGATCATCATGATCGCGAACCCGACGACCATGACGGTGACCTGCACCCATCTTCTGGAGAGGGGCCGCCGGCGTTGTTCGCCGCCTACCGCACCGTCGCCGAACTTCGCCCGAGTCTCAACCGGCGTGGACTTCTCGTGATTCGTGTTCATGTGGTTCGTGCTCCTCGATAATCGTGCGGGGTCGAGGAACACGCTACGGACGACCGCGCCAGCGCGGCATCACGCGGGAGAGGACACTTCCGGTAGCTCTGCAGAGGGATCGTGGTCAGGGATCGCCGACGATACCGAGGCGATGCGCCAGGACCACCGCCTGCACGCGATCGCGGAGCTCGAGCTTGCTGAGGATGCGGGAGACGTACGTCTTCACGGTCTCATGACTGATGACGAGCGCGAGCGCGATCTCCGCATTCGAATGCCCCTCGGCGATGAGCGCAAGCACTTCCTGTTCTCGAGCGGTCAGCGAACCCAGAACGCTGAGGTCGCGGCTCGCGGGGCGAACGCGTTCGCCGTATCGACCGATCAGCGTGCGCGTCACCGCGGGCGACAGCAGCGAGTCACCCGCCGCGACGGTACGGATCGCATCGAGAAGCTCTAGGGGCCTGGCATCCTTCAAGAGGAATCCGCTGGCGCCGGCCCTCAGCGCGTCGAAGACCAGCGCGTCGAGGTTGAACGTCGTGACGATCAGCACCTTCGCGGGATTGCCGATGCCAGGACCGGCGATTCGCCGAGTGGCCTCTATGCCGTCCAACCTTGGCATCCTGATGTCCATGACGACGACGTCCGGCTTCTCCTGCTCGACGATGCGAATCGCGCTCTGCCCGTCGGCTGCCTCACCGACGACGCGGAGATCGGGCTGTGCGTCGATGATCGTCACGAACCCGGTACGCACGAGATCCTGGTCGTCGCACACCACCACACGGATCGGCTCGACGTCGCTGTCCGCGCTCATGCGTCGATCCGCGCGCGGACGAGGAAACCGGTGCCGACGGAACCGGCTTCGAACTGCCCACCGACCAGCGCGATGCGCTCGCGCAAGCCGATCAGGCCGTGCTCGCCGCCGTTTCCCAAGCCGGTTGTCGTGGCCATATCGGTTCTGACCGTCACGTCGATCTCCTTCTCGTCGTAGCGGATGCGCACCAGGGTGGCGGCGCCATACGCGTGCTTGATCGCGTTCGTCAGGGCCTCCTGCACGACGCGGATGACGGCCAGCGCTGACGCGGCATCCACGGTGCGCGGTTGTCCCTCCCGAGTGAACTCGACCGGCTGGCCACCCGCGCGTGCACGCTGCACGAGTTCTTCGACATCGGCGATCGCCGGCGTCCTCGGCGAGTCATCTGAGAGCGAATCCGTCGCCGCGTCCAACGCGCCAAGGAGGCCCCGCAGATCGGTGAGCGCGGCTCTTCCCGTCTCGCCGATCGTGGTGAGCGTCGTCCTGGTCCGTTCGCTGTCGTTCGCCGCGTACTGTGCGGCTTCGGCCTGCACCACCATCGCGGTCACGTGATGCGTGATCACATCGTGCAGTTCCCTGGCGATGCGTCGGCGCTCCGCCTCGACCGCAGCCAGTGCGGCTTCTGCGCTCCGATGCTGCTGCGCCCGCGCCCGGCTGCGCAGCCACACACCCACCACCCACAACGACGTCAGCAGCAACCCGAAGACGACGTGGTCCAGCAACCGTGTCGGCGAGCCGACCCACGTCAGCGCGAAGCAGAGAAGGACATAGCCTCCTGCCGCGCAGGCCGCTGTCACGCGCCGGTGACGGCGCACCAGCGCTCCGGCTCCGACGACGCTGACCAGCAGGCCCAACGCGGCGAACGTCGTCGGGTAGCCGAGCAGCTGATAGGCGCCGAATGCAGAGCCGACCACAGCGAGACAGACAGCGGGCCAGCGGCGCAGCATGGCCACCGTCGCCCCCTGAGCGACGAGAAGCAACCAGCCAAGAGCATCCATCGTCCGATCGGGCAGCTCAGCCAGATCGACTCCCTGACGTTCCACGCCGGGGACGAACGCCAATCCGACAAGAGCTGCGGCAGTCAGGACATCCCAGCGGCGCCACAGCGAGGACAATCGGGGATCCATGCGGTGCGGCTGCTCCATCCGAGTCATCGAGGTGACGTGATGAGTGCCTTCGTCACGAGCGTGCCGGCGGTGGGACTCGAACCCACACGTCCTTTCGAACAAAGCATTTTGAGTGCTCCGCGTCTACCATTCCGCCACGCCGGCGCGTGGTGCGTCT
Source organism: Microbacterium sp. TWP3-1-2b2 (assembly GCF_049896145.1). Lineage (NCBI taxonomy): Bacteria > Bacillati > Actinomycetota > Actinomycetes > Micrococcales > Microbacteriaceae > Microbacterium > Microbacterium sp. TWP3-1-2b2. The sequence continues at coordinate 911,873 of NZ_JAFCTS010000001.1, forward strand.
ACGACTTTAGCGCAGGAAGAACGCCCGCTTCGCGCGCGCGGCGGGTTCCTGAGACTGATGCTCGGATCCACTCCACTACAATGGACACGTGACTGAGCAAGAACAGGCAGAACCGGCTGAGCAGCCCACGGCATCCGCCCCGCGACGTGTCGTCGTCGCTGAGGACGAATCGCTGATCCGACTCGACATCGTCGAGATCCTCCGCGACAACGGCTTCGACGTCGTCGGAGAGGCCGGTGACGGCGAGACTGCTGTCGCGTTGGCGACCGAGTTGCGTCCCGACCTGGTGATCATGGACGTCAAGATGCCTCAGCTCGACGGCATCAGCGCTGCAGAGAAACTGCACAAGGGCAACATCGCCCCTGTCGTGCTCCTCACCGCATTCAGTCAGAAGGAACTCGTCGAGCGTGCGAGCGAGGCCGGCGCCCTGGCGTACGTCGTCAAGCCGTTCACTCCGAACGACCTTCTTCCTGCGATCGAGATCGCTCTCGCCCGTCACGAGCAGATCATCACGCTCGAGGCCGAGGTCGCCGACATGGTCGAGCGCTTCGAGACCCGCAAGCTCGTCGACCGTGCCAAGGGCCTGCTCAACGAGAAGATGGGCCTCAGCGAGCCGGAGGCGTTCCGCTGGATCCAGAAGGCTTCCATGGATCGTCGCCTGACGATGCAGGATGTCGCCAAGGCGATCATCGAGCAGCTCGCACCCAAGAAGTGACCTTCGACCTCGGCGACGGCATCCGTCTTCGTCTGGTCGATCACGGTGATGCCGAGGCGTACGCCGCCGCGTACGACGTGAATCGTGCGCATCTCGCCTACTGGGATCCGGTTCGCGACGAGAGCTTCTACACGGTCGAGTGGCACAACGGACTGGTCACGCAGTATCTGCGAGATCACGCAGACGGACGCGCTGCTCGCTTCGTGCTCACTCATGATGACGGCCGGATACTCGGCGTCGCCAACGTCACCAACATCGTCAGGGGGGCGTTCCACAGCGCGGATCTCGGCTATTGGATCGATGCGTCGCTCGCTGGTCGGGGCGTGATGACTCGCGTGATCGCGATCGTGATCGACTACGCTCGCGCCGAGCTCGAGCTGCATCGTCTGCAGGCGAGCACGCTGCTCGAGAACGCGGCTTCGCAGCGGGTGCTGCGGCACAACGGGTTCGAGCAGATCGGAATGGCGCCGAAGTATCTGCGGATCGCAGGGGAGTGGCAGGACCACCTGCTGTTCCAGCGGATCCTCTCAGACAGCTGAGAGCGCAGGCTCAGTGCTCGGGCAGATCCTTGATCATGTTCGTGATCCGGATCGTCGAGCAACGGCGGCCCTGATCGTCGGTGACGACGATCTCGTGAACCGTCATGCTGCGGCCGAGATGGATCGGCGTGCACAGGCCGGTCACGATGCCGGAGCGAGCGGATCGCGTGTGGGTGGCATTGATGTCGACGCCGACGGCCAGTCGACCAGGACCGGCGTGCAGGTTCGCAGCCATCGAGCCGAGGGACTCGCCCAGCACCACGTACGCTCCGCCGTGCAGAAGGCCGACGGGTTGGGTGTTCCCCTCCACCGGCATCGTGGCGACGCTGCGCTCCACCGTGAACTCGGTGAACGCGATGCCCATCCGCTCCGCCAGGGTGCCCATTCCGCGTTCCATGACCCACTGCAGTCCGGGTGTCAGGGTGGTCTCGCCCACGTGTCCTCCTCAGCGCGTGTCCGTCGTCCTCGTTAGGCTGACAGGGTGACGGACTCCGCAAAGCCTACCCTCATGGTCGTCGACGGCCACTCGCTCGCCTATCGCGCGTTCTTCGCCCTGCCGGTCGAGAACTTCACCACGAAGGACCATCAGCACACCAACGCGATCTATGGCTTCCTCTCGATGCTCGTGAACCTGATCAAGGCCGAGCAGCCGACGCACATGGCGATCGCGTTCGACACGTCGAGGCACTCGTTCCGCACCGACGCCTACCCCGAGTACAAGGCGACCCGGTCCGAGTCTCCGCAGGAGTTCCGCGGTCAGGTGCCGCTGCTGCAGGACGTGCTGGCAGCGATGTCGATTCCCGTGCTCACGAAAGAGGGCATCGAGGCTGACGACATCCTCGCCACCTTGTCGGTGCAGGGCGCCGAGCAGGGCTACGACGTGCTCCTGGTGTCCGGCGACCGCGACACGATCCAACTCGTCAATGACAAGGTGACGCTCCTGTATCCCTCGGTTCAGGGCGTCTCGCAGCTCAAGCGATACGACCCGGCCACAGTCGAGGAGCGTTACGGCGTCCGCCCGGAGCAGTACCCGGACATCGCCGCGCTCGTCGGCGAGACCAGCGACAATCTCCCCGGCGTGCCGAAGGTGGGGGAGAAGACCGCAGTCAAGTGGCTGACTCAGTTCGGCGGTCTCGATGAACTGCTCGATCGCGCCGACGAGATCAAGGGCGTCGTCGGGGGCAACCTGCGCGAACACATGGACGCGGTCAGGCGCAACCGCAAACTCAATCGTCTGCTCACCGACGTCGAACTGCCCGTCGCACCAGATGATCTCGCGGTCGCCCCGATCGATGCGCAGGCCGTGCGTGACATCTTCGCTCGCCTGGAGTTCCGCACCCTGCTCCCTCGTGTGTTCGATGCGGTCGGCGCGGGCGACGAGGCCGTGCACGACGAACCCGCGGTCGCGATGCCCGACCCCATCGAGACGTCCGTCACCGAGCTCGCGCAGTGGCTCGGCGAGCAGAGCGACGAACTGGCCGTCACGCTCGTGACAGGTGGCGGCGATATCTCCCGCATCGCCGTCGCCAGTCTGACCGAGCTCCGCGAGACGGATTGGAGCGACGCCACCGCCGACGCGCTTCGTCTCTGGCTCGAGTCCGACACCCCCAAGGTGCTCAACGACGCGAAACCGCAGGTGAAGGCATTGCACCGCGCCGGCATCCGTCTGGGCGGGCTCAGCTACGACACACTCCTCGCGGGGTGGCTGCTGCGCCCGAGCTTCCCCGACAAGACCCTCGCGCATCTCGTCGATCGTTATCTCGACGAGAAGCTTCCGGTGGCCGACCCGACGCAACTCGTCCCCGAGACCGACGGTGCGACGCCGTCGCAAGAGGCATGGTTCACGCTGCGGACGGCCGCCGCACTGCGCGACGACCTGCCGGAGTCGGTGGCGGCTGTGCTCAGCGACATCGAGCTGCCGACGCTGCTCGCCCTCGCCGACATGGAGATCGCGGGCGTCGCCGTGTCGCACGACGTGCTCTCGACGTTCTCCGCTGAACTCGCTGCGCGCACCGACGGCCTCGCGACCGACGCGTTCGCGCTGGTGGGCCGGGAGTTCAACCTCGGCTCGCCCAAGCAGCTTCAAGAGGTGCTTTTCGAAGACCTGCAGCTGCCGAAGACGCGAAAGACCAAGACCGGCTATTCGACAGATGCCGCAGTGCTCGCCGACCTGCAGGAGAGCAACCCGCATCCCTTCCTCGATCTGCTGCTGCAGCATCGCGAGGCGACAAAGCTCCGGCAGATCATCGAGTCGTTGGACACGGCGATCCGTGATGATCATCGCGTCCACACGACCTATGTGCAGACGGGAAGCCAGACAGGCCGGCTCTCCAGCACAGACCCCAACCTGCAGAACATCCCGGTGCGCACCGAGGAGTCCCGGCGCATCCGCAGTGCGTTCGAAGTGGGCGAGGGCTACGAGACTCTGCTCACAGCCGACTACTCGCAGATCGAGATGCGCATCATGGCGCATCTTTCGGGCGACAAGGGTCTGATCGAGGCATTCAACAGCGGCGAGGATCTGCACCGGTTCGTCGGTGCCCGTGTCTTCGGTGTCGAACCGTCCGGGGTGACCTCGGCGATGCGCACGAAGGTCAAGGCGATGTCGTACGGTCTCGTCTACGGGCTCTCGGCCTTCGGCCTGTCAAAGCAGCTGCGCATCGAGCAGTCCGAGGCGAAGCAGCTGATGCTGGAGTACTTCGCGCGATTCGGTGCCGTGCGCGATTACCTGCGCGCATCGGTCGTGAAGGCCAAAGAGGACGGCTACACCGAGACGATCTTCGGCCGCCGGCGGCCATTCCCCGACCTCAGCAGCCCCAACCGCGTACTGCGTGAGAATGCTGAGCGTGCCGCGCTCAATGCTCCCATCCAGGGCAGCGCGGCCGACATCATGAAGGTCGCGCTGTACGAGATCCACGCAGATCTGCGGGCGGCCGAGATGCGCTCTCGGGTCCTTCTGCAGATCCACGATGAGCTCGTGGTCGAGGTGGCGGCGGGGGAGTGGGATGCAACCGAGAAGATCGTACGCACCCGCATGGCGGATGCTGCGGATCTCTCAGTGCCACTCGATGTCCAGGTCGGTCGCGGGCACGACTGGAACGAAGCCGCGCACTGAGCTGAGTACGGAGGCACTGCGATCAGTGTCGGCGCTACGCTGAAGGACATGACGACTACCCCTCGCACGCCCTCAGCGATCGACAAGGTCGCAGAAGACTGGGTCGACACCCTGGTGGAGCTCGCGCCCACCCTCGGCACGTACATCGGACGCAATGACGCCAACGATCGCTACGGCGATCTGAGTCCGGACGGTCAGGAGCAGTATGCGGCTGAGGTGCGCAAGACGCTCAGCGCGCTGGACGACCTGAATCCGTCCGATGCTGTCGATGAGGTCACCAAGGCCGACCTCGGCAGCGAACTGACGCTCGATCTCGAGTTCCACGAGGCCCGCTGGCATCTTCGTGATCTCAACGTCATCGCCTCCGCGGCGCAGGACATCCGTCAGGTGTACGACCTCATGCCGACCTCGACGGCTGATGACTGGTCGGTCATCGTCAAGCGTCTCGCGGCAGTGCCGCACGCTCTTCGCGGATACACCGCGACTCTGCGAGAAGGCATCGCACAGGGCGTCGTTCCCGCTCGTCGTCAGGTCGCGGAGGTCGCGGATCAGATCCTCCGTTACACCGCGGACGATGGTTTCTTCGCCTCGTTCGTCGCCGGCGCCACTCCGGACGAGGGCGCGCTGCCTGCGTCTCTCGCCCGCGACCTCGCCGACAGCGCGTCGGCGGCGCGCGTCGCATACGACGAACTGCGTGACTTCCTCACGGGAACGCTCGCGCCGGCCGCGACTGAGGTGGATGCGGTGGGCCGTGAGCTCTACGCCCTCAATTCCCGCCGATTCCTCGGCGCTGAGATCGACCTCGATGAGACCTACGAATGGGGCCGTGAAGAACTCGCCCGCATGGTGGCCGAGCAGACGGCGATAGCGAACGAGATCCTTCCCGGTTCCACTGTCGAGGAGGCAGTGGCGCATCTGGAGGCCGACCCGGCTCGTAAGCTGCACGGCACCGAGGCGCTGCAACGCTGGATGCAGGAGACCAGCGACCGTGCGGTGGCCGAGCTCGGGGCTACGCACTTCGACATCCCGGAGCAGATCCGCACCCTTGAGTGCATGATCGCCCCGACCCAAGAGGGGGGCATCTACTACACCGGTCCAACGGATGATTTCTCACGTCCTGGACGCATGTGGTGGTCGGTACCAGAGGGCGTCACCGAGTTCGACACGTGGCGAGAGCTCACGACGGTCTATCACGAGGGAATTCCCGGTCACCACCTCCAGATCGGTCAGGCGGTGTACAACCGCGCTGAATTGAACTCGTGGCGTCGCCTTCTGGCCGGGACGTCAGGGCATGCAGAGGGCTGGGCGCTCTACGCAGAAAGACTGATGCAGCAGCTCGGCTATCTGGATGATCCGGCCGACCGATTGGGAATGCTCGACGGACAGCGCATGCGTGCCGCCCGTGTGGTGCTCGACATCGGCGTGCACCTGGGAAAGCCGCGACTCGACGGAACGGGCACCTGGGACGCCGATTACGCGCTCGACTTCATGCGTCGGAACGTGAACATGTCGGATGAGTTCGTGCAGTTCGAGGTCAACCGCTACCTCGGCTGGCCGGGCCAGGCGCCCTCGTACAAGGTGGGTCAGCGCATCTGGGAGCAGGTGCGAGACGCCTACCAGCTGCAGCAGGGCGACGGGTTCGACATCAAGCAGTTCCACAAGCGCGCCCTGAACCTCGGCGGCGTCGGACTCGACACGCTTCGCACGGCACTCGTGGTCAGGTAGAGGCGCATGGGACTCGAGTTCGGTCTCGACACATTCGGCGACATCACGCGCGATCCGGACGGCGAACCGCTGACGGCAGCGCAGACGATCCGCAACATCGTCGAACAGGCCGAGCTCGCCGACCGGGTCGGCATCGACTTCTTCGGCGTGGGGGAGCATCATCGCAAGGAGTTCGCGGTCTCGGCTCCCGAGATGGTCCTCGCCGCCATCGCATCACGCACCGAGCGGATCAGATTGGGCACGGCCGTCACCGTGCTCTCGTCCGACGACCCCGTGCGGGTCTACGAGCGATTCGCGACGCTGGACGCGCTGTCAGGCGGCCGTGCGGAAGTGGTGCTCGGACGCGGCTCCTTCACAGAGTCGTTTCCGCTCTTCGGCTTCGATCTGCGCGACTACGAGGCGCTGTTCGAGGAGAAGCTCGAGCTGTTCGTCGAGCTCGTGAAGGAGAAGCCGGTCACCTGGTCCGGCACCATGCGTCCGGCACTCGTCGACGCCGACGTGTTCCCGAAGACGGAGAACGGTCTTCGTACCTGGGTCGGCGTCGGGGGCAGTCCCGAATCAGTCGTGCGCGTGGCGCGACACGGCCTCGGACTGATGCTCGCAATCATCGGCGGCCCCGCAGCGCGTTTCGCGCCGTTCGTCGAGCTGTACCACCGCTCGATCGCCGCGTTCGGCACTGCGGAGCATCCGATCGCGGTTCATTCACCGGGACACATCGCCGAGACCGACGAAGAGGCCTGGGATGCCGCGTATTCAGGGTTCGAGGCCATGAACAACACGATCGGCAAGGAGCGGGGCTGGCCCGTGTACAGTCGCGCGCGCTTCCAGAACGATGTGGGCCCCGCCGGTGCCATCTACTCCGGTTCCCCCGAGCGCGTCGCGCAGAAGATCGCAGATACGGTCCGCACACTCGGCATCGGCCGCTTCGATCTGAAGTACGCGACCGGCACACTCGGTCACGAACAGCTGATGCGCAGCATCGAGCTGTACGGCACCGAGGTGATCCCGCGTGTCAGAGATCTGCTGAAATGAGCAGTTCCGGCATCCCGAGCCGCGCATCACTGGCGGAGCGCCTCGACACGCTGCCGTTCACTCGTCGGCATCTGAAGGTGCTCTCGGGCTCTGGCATCGGCTGGGCACTCGATGCGATGGACGTCGGTCTCATCTCGTTCGTGATCGCAGTCCTCGCTCAGCAGTGGGATCTGTCGAAGACCGAGACGGGATGGATCGCTTCGGTCGGATTCATCGGAATGGCGATCGGCGCGACGTTGGGCGGCCTCCTGGCGGATCGCCTCGGGAGACGTCAGGTATTCGCGATCACGCTGCTGATCTACGGGGTGGCCACAGGTGCCAGCGCGCTCGTCGGCGGACTTGCGATGCTGCTCGTGCTGCGGTTCTTCGTCGGGCTCGGTCTCGGTGCCGAGCTGCCGGTCGCCTCGACCTACGTCAGCGAGTTCGCGCCACGCCGCATCCGGGGTCGGCTCATCGTCATCCTGGAAGCGTTCTGGGCCGTCGGCTGGACCGCCGCGGCGCTGATCGGCTACTTCGTCATCCCGGCTTCGGAGTCGGGTTGGCGCTGGGCATTCGCCCTCGGCGCCCTGCCTGCCGCCTACGCGATCATCGTGCGCTGGGGCCTTCCTGAATCACCCCGCTGGCTCGCGTCCCGCGGAGATATCGCTCAAGCCGAGAGGATCATCACCAAGTTCGAAGCGGATGCCGGTGTCACCAGCGTCCCTCTCGTCAGCAAGGCGCCGACGGCCCGTGTCCTCGCAGACGACGCCTCGTCACGACTGGGCACCCTCTGGTATCCGGAGTTCCGTGTGCGGACGTTGTGCATCTGGCTGATCTGGTTCTGCGTAAACTTCGCGTACTACGGCGCGTTCATCTGGATTCCCAGCATCCTCGTTGATGCCGGCTACGACCTCGTCCGTTCCTTCGGCTTCACGCTGCTCATCACACTCGCGCAACTGCCGGGGTATGCCGTAGCCGCGTGGCTCATAGAAGTCTGGGGGCGCCGCACGACCCTGTCGGTTTTCCTGGCCGGATCGGCTGTCTCTGCCGTCCTGTTCGGCACGGCGACAGGTGTCGGTGCGATCATCGCGACAGGGATGGCGCTGTCGTTCTTCAATCTCGGCGCATGGGGCGCGCTGTATGCGGTGACGCCTGAGATCTATCCGACCTCACTGCGCGGCACGGGTTCCGGGTGGGCCGCAGGTGTCGGCAGAGTGGCATCGATCGTCGCTCCGCTGATCGTCCCTGTGCTGCTCGGCGTCGGGGGAGCGCCGCTGCTGTTCGCCGTCTTCGCCGGGTTCTTCGTCGTCGCCGCGATCGTGACGTGGGGGTTGGTGGACCGAAGAGGTCAAGCGCTGGACGATCGCTGAGCCGTCGTGCCTGCGGGCGGGCATAGGCTGGTTCGGTGACTGATGTGAGGTTCGTGGCGATCGGCGACTCGTTCACCGAGGGTGTCGGTGATGAATTGCCGGACGGTCGGGTTCGCGGGTGGGCGGACATCGCTGCGCAAGGATGGGCGGATGCTGCCGGGCACACGATCCAGTACGCGAACCTGGCGATCCGTGGCAAGCTCGCCTGGCCGATCGTCCAGGAGCAGCTCGAGCCGGCGCTCGCGCTGAATCCCACGCACCTCTCCTTCAACGGCGGCGGCAACGACATGCTCCGACCTCGAACCGATCTCGAGCACATCGCTGACACCTTCTCCCGCGTTCTGCGTCGATGCGATGAGCAGGGCGTCACCGTGATTCTGCTTTCCGGCGCGAACCCCGCGGGTCAGCTGCCGATGGGGTCGCTCATCCAGCGTCGCGGCGACGAACTCTCGGCGGCGGTTCTACGACGTGTCGCGGACCGCCCTGACGTCATCCGGGCGTTGAATTGGCCGGATCGTGAACTCGCGCGAAGTCCGTACTGGTCCGAGGACCGTCTGCACATGAACGCGGCCGGTCACCACCGCGTGGCCGCCAGGGTGCTGGACGCCCTCGGCTACGAACCGCCAGCGGAGTGGTGGGCCCCAAATGCGGTGGGGCCGGCGGGGGCAGTCGGTCTCGCGTATTACCGCGAGCATGTGGGTCCGTGGGTCAGAAGGCGACTGACTCGGACATCATCGGGAGATGGGCGTGCCGCGAAGTACCCCTCGTGGGTCGAACGAGATCCCCATTGAGCGCACTGCGCGGACGCAGGCTGCCCCGTCGCACCGTGCAACTGCTCGTCGGGCTGTTCCTGTACGGCATCGGGATCGCCTTCATGGTGCGCGGGCAGATCGGCGCCGCGCCGTGGGATGTGCTGACGCAGGGCATCACGCGTCACGTGCCTCTCACCTTCGGAGTCGTGACGATTCTGGTCAGTATCGTCGTGCTGCTGCTGTGGATCCCGTTACGGCAGAAGCTGGGGTTCGGTACCGTTCTCAACGCATTGCTCGTCGGACCGTCAGCGGACGTGGGACTCGCGTTGATCCCGGTGGATCAACCGCTGTGGCTGCGAAGCTGCTTCTTCGCGATCGGGCTGCTCGTCCTCTCCGCCGCGACCGGACTCTACATCGGGGCGCAGTTCGGGCCCGGGCCCCGAGACGGCTTGATGACAGGACTGCACAAGCAGACCGGCTGGCCGATCTGGATCGTGCGAACGGGTCTCGAGATCGTGGTCGTCGCGGTCGGTTGGGTCCTCGGTGGCAACGTGGGGATAGGCACCGTCGCGTTCGCGCTGCTGGTCGGTCCGCTCTGCCAGTACTTCATGCGCCTGTTCGCTATGACGATCGGCCCGCAGACACGGAGAGGATACGCCACGTGAGCGACATCCAGATGGCGCAGATGCCCGCCGGAGAAGTCACGCTCCACGATGCTCGGCGCGACCTCCAACGGACGGTGTCACTTGATTCGTTCGAGATAGGCGTGTTCGCCGTCACAGAGGAACAGTTCGCCGAGGTCCTCGGCATAGCGTCGCGGCATCCACGACGGCCCGCGGCGGATCTGAGTTGGTTGCGTGCCGTGCGCTTCTGCAACGCGGCGTCGGAATGGGAGGGTCTCGACCCCGCGTACACCTTCGACGGTGAAGACATCACATGGCACGTCGACAGCGACGGCTATCGGCTGCCGACCGAGGCGGAGTGGGAGTACGCCTGCCGCGCCGGGTCGACGGGACCGCATTACGGTCTCCTCTCCGATGTCGCTTGGACGGCAGCCGACGGCGTCACCACGCCGCAGAACGTCGGAGGCAAGCTCCCCAACCTCAACGGCCTGTTCGACACCCTCGGCAACGTGTGGGAGTGGTGCTGGGATCTGCTCGATCCCGCGCGCTATGACGACTACCGCGTCTTCCGCGGCGGGGGATACGCAGACGACGCCTGGAGCGTGCGCGCCTCGGTGCGACGCGGCGGCGCACCGCGCATGCATCATGATGACGTCGGGATGCGTCTGGCACGCGGCGGCTTCGATACCGCCGACGCCGCACAGGGATGGTCGGCAGCGGTCGACCGAGAGCGTGCGGCATCGGATGACGCGCTGTCCGTCGGATGGACTCCGCGTCGCTAGCGTCGGAGCGAACCTCTGCTCGTCCGCCTCGACGTTTGGCGCGGTGTCAACCCCCTTCGCCTTCCCCTTCTGCGCTGGCATGGTCGAATCACCGAACGAGCACTCCGCTCGTCATCGGGGTGTCGACGGTCGGCACCGGGAAGGAATGCGCACATGAGCATCGGTACTGGAGTCGTCCTCTTCGTGATCGGCGCGATTCTCACATTCGCGGTAAACGTCGAAGTGGCGTGGGTTAATCTCGATCTGGTCGGCTACATCCTGATGGGAGCGGGAGTCGTCGTGTTCCTCATCGGACTGGTGTTGCTTGCCCGGCGCCGTCGGTCGGACACCGTCACGCATACGACTGTGGATCCCACGGTCGGAGAACGTACGACGCGTCAGTCGACATCGTCCAGCGACGCGGCGTCGGACATCTGACCGGCCGCATCCGCGAGGAACGAGGTCAGGACATCGCTCGAATCATGTAGCGGTCGGGATCGTCAGGAGTGGTGAAGCCGTACTGCGCGTACAGCCCGTGAGCGTCCGCTGTCGCGAGGAGCATTCGGCGCAGTCCGAGCGGTTCGAGGTCGGCGATGACGCCCTCGACGAGGAGCTTGCCGATGCCGTTGCCGCGCTCACCTGACGCGACGAAGACGTCGCACAGCCAGGCGAACGTCACGCCATCGGTCACGACACGTGCATACGCGACCTGCTCGCCGGTGCGGGCATCCCATACGCCGTAGTTTCGAGATGCATCGATCGCAGCGTCCTGCACAGCGCGGCTGCGTCCCTCCGCCCAATACGACTCTTCGCTGATCCACTGATGTACGCGTGCTCTGTCGATGCGTTCATCATTCTGAGCGAAGGAGAACCGGTCGGTCATCTCTCAGCCTTTCGATCAGGGTCCAGGCCTATGCGAATGCGAGTGCGCTTGCGTTCGATGAGGATGAAACAGGCGCCCACCAGCCAGATCGGCACCTGCGCGAGAAACGCGATGCGGAAGGCATCGAGTGAGTACGTGTCCGGGGTGCCTGCGCCTTGCAGATCGAGTGCCAGCCCGATCAGGAAGATCGCGATGAGCGCGGAGATGAAGCCGCCCCCGTTGGTGAGGCCCGTTGCTGTGCTGAGCCGGTGAGCCGGATTATGTGTTCGGGCGTGATCGAACGCGATCATCGAGGCCGGCCCGCCGGTCGCGAGGGCGACGGCCAGCACGAAAAGCAACCAGAGCGGCGCCGGCCCGGGCTGCAGCAGAACGACGATCCAGGCGATCATCTGAATCGCGACTGCGGGGAGAACGAGCGCCATGGATCGCTGATTCGGCATGCGACCGGAGAGGTTGCCGATTATCGGTCCTAGTATCATGCCGGCAACGACATATGTCGAGATGATGGTGGCCGCTTGCGCTGTCGTGACGCCTTCACCGGCGGTGAGGAACGGCATGCCCCACAGAAGCACGAAGGCGGTTCCCGCGAACGGCGTGGTGAAGTGCGACCAGAATGCCAGTCTGGTGCCCGGATGCGCCCAGGCGGCGCGTATGCCGACACCGGTGTCGATCGCGGATGTGACGACACGAACGACACCGGTGTCAGTGTTGACAGTGACGTCCACGTCGAGCTCCGGCGGGCGATTGCGTATGACGACCCACACCAGGACGGCGAAGAGGATGCCGAGACCGGCGATGCTGCCGAACGTGATGGACCAGGTGGTCGCGTGCAGCAATGCAGCGAGCGGGATCAGCGCCACCAACTGCCCCGCCTGACCGATCACACCGGTGAACTGCACCATGACCGGACCCCGTTGAGCCGGGAACCAGATCGCGATGAGTCGCAGCACAGCAGGGAATACAGCGGCGTCGCCCGCACCGAGGAGGATGCGCGCGACGATCGCGATACCGATGCTGGGGGAGACCGCGATGGTGAGCTGTCCGATCGCCATCAGGATCATGCCGATCGTGATGATCGGTCGCGCGCCGTATCTGTCGAGCAGCACGCCGATCGGAATCTGCATGCCGCCGTACACGGCCAGCTGCACGACGGCGAACAGCGACAGAGTCGAAGCATCCGCCTGGAATCGTTCCGCCGCGTCCACACCGACAGCTCCGAGGGACGTGCGATTGGTTATCGCGAGCATGTAGGCCGCGACGCCCACCGACCAGATCAACCACGCCCTCCATCCGATCGTGGAGACAGGGGAGGCGGGGGTCGTACTCACGCGTTTCAGCCTACTCGCGGGGCGCTTCGTCGATTCTCCTGCCGAGGATGCAGAGCGCGGGGGAGTCGCCTATACGGATGCCGCATGCCGCTTCCTGCCAGCCCTGGGCCGCATAGAAGCGTCGCGCGCGCGTCGCTACTTCATAGCAACTGAGCACAGCCGTCGGATACGGAAGCTGTCGGAGCACTGCGCTCATCAGCGAGTCGGCGACACCGAGCCGTCTGTGCGTGCCTGCCACTGCCAGCTCCTCAATCGCGAAGCACGCATCGCGCACCCACTCCTCGCGGGCGGCTGCGGGGATCTGCTCGACGATGCGGTCACGCCACCAGTCTCCTTCGACAATCCCGGTTCCGAGGGTGAGACCGATCACTTGAGACTCGTCCCATGCGAGGAGCAATCGAAAGTCCTGCTTCGTGGTCATTCTCTGTCGTATGCGTTCGGGAAACGATGTCCTGCTGAGGTGAGGGTCGTCGCCCTGAGGCGGCTCTGCGAACACCGCTGCATACAACTCCGCTGCCTCCGCAAGCTGCTCGTCGGTGCCGTCCCACGGCGAGATCACGATTGATTCCCTGCGAGATCGGGTTCGCGTTTCCGGCATGCTCCGATCATGCCGGAAAGCCAGTCGAGCGAAGGAGAGGCCGACCGTGTGGCGCACCCGACCGAGCGCGCTGGGCTCAGACCCCTCGAGCCGTCGCCAGCAGGTATTCCCAATCCATCGCACCTGCGTGGAGGTGGCGCTGGGCGAGAGCGATCATCGCAGCATCCAGTTCCTCCGCTCGTCCATTCGCCTGCGCCGCACGGTACGCGGCGGCCGTCGGCCCGTACAGGTCGCGGAAGAAGTCGCGGAACTCGACGGCGGTGGTGAATCGTTCGACATGCAACTCGCGTCGCTCCAGCGATAGAGACGTCACCCGGTCGGCCAACAGTTCACGAACGTGTCGCTCATCGCCCCACAGCGGTGGCGGTTGCACGTCGGCAGGCGGTGCAGGCACGAATGGCCGAAGCGTCCGGAACAACTCACCGATGAAGCCCTCAGGGGTCCAGTTGATCAGCGCAAGACGACCGCCAGGGCGCAGAACCCTCGTGAGCTCGTTTGCCGCCTTCGCATGGTGGGGAGCGAACATCACTCCGACGCACGAGAGCACGACGTCGAACGATGCATCCTGGTAGGGCAGAGCTTCGGCATCCGCCTGCTCGAAAGCCAACTCGATTCCTTCCTTCTCCGCTTCCGCCCTGCCTATCTCGAGCAGCTCCGGCGTCAGGTCGCTCGAGACCACTGATGCGCCGGTGCGTGCAGCTTTGAGAGCGGCATTGCCCGTGCCCGACGCCACGTCGAGTACTCGATCGGTCGACGACACCTGTGCGGCAGAGACGAGAACCCGTCCGAGTTCCGGAATCACCTCTCGTGCCACCGCGGAGTAGTCTCCCAGTGCCCAGACGGCCCTGTGCTTCGCTTTCAGCGCGCGGTCCGCTTCGGCTTGAGGGTCTGTTGTCGTGATGTCCATGGTTTCCTCCTGGTTGTGTATCGACACCCCTCACGCTAAGAAAGCGGCCACCGCCGCTCTAGTATCAGATCTGTACCGGGTCTATCGTGTGTTGCGTGGGCGCTCCGTACTACCAGTTCTGCCCCGTCGCCAAGGCGATGGAGCTGCTGGACGAGCGCTGGACAATGCTCATCCTGCGTGAGCTTCTGCTCGGCACGGAACACTTCAATGACCTGCGCCGAGGGCTGCCTCGAATGTCGCCGACGCTGCTGTCGCACCGGCTGGATCAGCTGCAGCGCGCGGGACTCATCGAGCGGGTGAGTACGGGCGCGGATGTGCGCTACATCCTGACGTCGGCGGGGACCGAGCTGCGTCCCGTGATCGAGCAGCTCTCCAGTTGGGGCGTCCGATGGATCGGAGAACTGGGAGACGCCGACCTCGACCCGAAGCTGCTCCTCTGGGACATGCACCGCAACCTGGATACCGCCGCAGTGCCCGCGGCGCGCACAGTCATCGCACTGCAGTTTCCGGATGCGCGTCCGGCCCAACGTCGATGGTGGCTCGTGATCGACAACGGAATCGCTGACGTCTGCGATGCAGATCCCGGATACGAGGTCGCGGTCGAGGTGCGCTGCTCGCTGCGCGCGCTGACCCGATACTGGCGCGGTGACGTGGAGTGGACCACCTTGTTGCTCTCCGAAGATGCGGCGATGCTCGGACCGAGCCATCTGCGCAATGCGCTTCCCTCCTGGTTCACCCGGCCGGGGTACGCCAACGTGCCACGACTCGTGGGCGTGTGAGCGCTGGCGTTGTCCGGTGGCGCTTTCCTGACCGTCGCGTGGTGGAATAGAGCATGGCCGATTCTCCCTCTCTCGCGATCATCATCGAGGGCAGTCCGCACCTGCCACCGCCTCTGCTCAAAGAGCTTTACGCCATCACCGGGCGTTCCTCGGTCGACCTGACTTCGGCGATCCGCGACGGTGCGGATGTGTACGCCGCGGCGCTCTTCGGCAACGACCACGTTCAGGTCGCCCCGCGGCTGGAGAAGACCGCCGCGTTCTGCGAGCAGAACGGCCTGAGCTTCCGTGTGGAAGAGACGTATGAAGGCGAGACCTCGCGAATCGATGTCGCGACGATGCGCAGCATCCTCGAGTCCTCCGACGGACTCCACTGAGCTCAGTCGAAGAATCATGATCGAAATGTCGGGGGCATATGGCATCGTCATCACATGAGTGAGATTCGGTTGCGTCAGTGGTCCGAGAACGACGAGGGCCTGCTCCGGCGCGGTAACACTCCCGAGATGACCGTGCATGTCGGCGGGCCGGAGACAGAGGCGCAGGTGATCGCGCGTCATGAGCGATATCTGCGCTTCTGGGAGACGAACGAAGCGCGGTGTTTCGTTGTCGTCGACGGCTCAGAGTCGCTCGGCGCGATCTGCTCGTGGAAGACGACGTGGCGCGATCAAGAGGTGCTCGAGGCCGGGTGGTTCATCGTCCCCGAAGCACAGGGGAGGGGAGCCGGTTCCGCAGCGCTGCTGCTGCTCATCGACGATGCTCGCGAGCACGCCGAAGACACTCGTCTTCTCACGGCCTTCCCCGACGAGAAGAACGCGCCGTCGAATGCGTTGTGTCGCAACGCCGGTTTCACGCTCGCCGGGAAGCGCGCTGGAGTGTTCCGCGGGGCGGATCTCATGATGAATGAGTGGGTCTTCGAGCTCCAGAGCTGACCTCCGGATCAGAAAGAATGCGACTCAATGTGCTGCGCCCGAGCATACTCATCTCGGGGTTTGAGTCGCGGTAGTACCAGACCAGCCCCATGGACTGTTGGAACGCCCAGGCGGCACCGCGCGACCACTCGATAGAGCCGATATCCAGGCCCTCGCGAAGCACACTGCGCATATCGCGGTCCAGCAGGTGCCACGCGGACACCAGATCGAGCGCGGGATCGGCGGGGGAGAAGCCGCCGCCGTCGAGGACGCCCGTCAACCTCTCTCCGTCCACGAGCAGATTTCCGGGAATCAGATCGCCGTGCGTCATTCTGTCCGGCCCGGAGCTGGGCAGTACGCGAAATCGTTCCCACAGGGCACGAAGCTCATCGACCGGAAGCAGCCGCGTGCTCTCGCGAAAGCAGGTCTCCATCCATTCGTCCGAGTCCCGCAGGTCGCCTCCTCGGCCAGCGCCCGCGAACTGACCGCCGCCGGTGTCGGCCTCACGAAGTGCTCGTATGAGGGTGATCAGATCTCCGGCGAAGTCGGCGGAGTGCGCGAGACCATCGGGGGTGCCGACGCGGCCGGGGAGCCAGGTCTGAACCGACCACGGCATGGGATACCCCTGTCCTGGCCTGCCGTGTGCGACGTGCACCGGTGTGGGGATCGGGCACACTGCAGCGAGCTCGTCCATCGCCGCTGCCTCCTTGCCGAGTGACTCTGCCAGCTCCTCCGGGTCTCCGGGGGTCAGGGGAAATCGGGCCGCGACGTCCTCGCCGATCCGGAAGATCGCGTTCACTGTGCCGGCGCCCGCGACGTGACGCACGGACTCAGCATGCCACCGGGGGAACTGCTCGGCGATCAGGTGCCGGACGATCTCTTCGTCGACGTGCAGCTGGTCGGGATGCATCTTCATACTGCGACGCTAGTGGTACACACTGGTTCTTCCTGGTCTCACGGACCGAGATCCTGCAGGATCGTGTCGACGATGTCATCGGTCGACGACTCCGCGCCGATACGGTGTTCCTCGTACCAGGGGAGTGGTTGCCAACCATCGTGCCACTCGCGGATCTTGTCCTCGCCGACGACGTTTGCCAGAGGCCGGGCGGCGTGGCGTCGGAGGGTCTCGTCGAGACCGACGTCGAACTGGTAGAAGCGCGTCGTGCCGCGATGCTCACCATGCAGCAGCTCGAACGGGCCCGCGTAATCGCGCAGATTGAAGATGCCGTCGAGGATCACGTCGTGCCCGAGGTCGAGCGCCTGGCGCGCGGCCGCGACGATCATGACACTGGCGTCGTACGATCGCTGTCGTCGATCGAGATTGTGCAGCACCTCACGTCGAACGTGGTCCTGATGGATGAGTGCGACTCGCGGACCGAGTCTCGGCCGGAGCGCGATCGACGTCGTCGTCTTTCCCGATGCCGCGTCACCGCGGATGATCACCAGACGTGTGGATGCGCTTCCGACCAGAGCCATCACGCCATCGTCGCAGGAATCAGGAGAGTCCAGACGCCGGATGTCACGTCACGACCACCTCATTGCACGACAGGAGAGATGCAGGTGAACTCGAACTGACATAATGTGCATTATCGGCATATCCGGACAGCAGCGCATTGCGAGACAAGCGCCTCATTCATCCTTGCGCCTCAGCGCGGCTGACACCGGCGCACAGCACAGGTTCACGTTGCACGACCACACCCGAGCCATGAGAAAGCCGTCGCAAGTCACTGACGTTGGTGAGCTGCGACGCTCGCCCAAAGGTGTGACGGCGATAGCTGTTCGCCTCGATGGCCGCGCCCCTTGTTTCCGGTGAGAGCCCTGTAAGAGGCGACTTTGATCTGACATAATAATGGCCCCCGAAGTCCAGCTCTACCGTTTTCCTGACCAGGGTGCGCTCGACCGGTTCCTCGCCGATCCGCGACGTCAGGACCTCGCTGCCGAGCGCGATCGCGTGATCGTACGCACCGGGCTCTTCCCGGTTCACTCTCTGATGCGCTGAGACATTCGGCAGACCGCGTCGGAGCGACTCGCGATGGGTTCCCCGGACTACGCGCCGACGTACTGAGCCAGGTGCTCCCCCGTCACCGTCGACTTCTTCTCTACGAGATCGGCAGGCGCGCCCTCGAACACCACGCGTCCGCCGTCGTGCCCTGCCCCAGGACCGATGTCGATGATCCAGTCGGCGTGCGCCATGACAGCCTGATGGTGCTCGATCACGATGACCGTCTTGCCGGCGTCGACCAGCCGGTCGAGCAGGCCGAGGATCTTGTCCACGTCAGCGAGATGCAGTCCAGTGGTGGGTTCGTCGAGCACGTAGACGTCGCCCTTGTCCCCCATCTGGATCGCCAGCTTCACGCGTTGGCGTTCGCCGCCGGACAACGTCGACAACGGCTGGCCGAGCGACAGATACCCGAGACCGACGTCTTCCAGCCGCCCGAGGATCGCCATCACCGCCGGAATCTTCGACTCACCGTCCGAGAAGAATTGCCGCGCCTCGGAGACAGGCAGATCCAGAACCTCGGTGATGTCCTTGCCTGCCAGTTTGTAATCCAGTACCGCGGCCTGGAAGCGCCTGCCGCCGCAGTCCTCGCACGGCGTCTCGATCGTGTCCATGAAGCCCAGCTGGGTGACGATGACGCCGGATCCCTTGCAGGACGGGCACGCCCCCTCGGAGTTCGCGCTGAAAAGCGCAGGCTTCACACCGTTGGCCTTCGCGAACGCCTTGCGGATCGGCTCGAGCATGCCCGTGTATGTCGCGGGATTGCTGCGCCGCGAGCCCTTGATGGCGCCCTGATCGATCACCACCACGCCTTCTCGACCCGACACCGAACCGTGGATGAGCGAGCTCTTCCCCGAACCTGCGACGCCGGTGATCACCGTCAGCACACCGGTCGGGATGTCGACATCGACGTCTTGCAGGTTGTTCGCGTCGGCGCCACGCACTTCGATAGCGCCGTTTTTCGTTCGTACCGTCGACTTCAGCGAAGCCCGGTCGTCCAGGTGCGTGCCGGTGAGCGTCCCGCTCTCACGGAGCCCCTCGAGAGTGCCTTCGAAGCAGATCTCGCCGCCGGCCGACCCTGCACCGGGCCCAAGGTCCACGACGTGGTCCGCGATCGCGATCGTCTCCGGCTTGTGCTCGACGACGAGCACAGTGTTGCCCTTGTCCCGCAGCTGCAGCAGCAGCGAGTTCATCCGCTGGATGTCGTGCGGGTGCAGCCCGATCGTCGGCTCGTCGAACACGTAGGTGACGTCGGTCAGCGAAGAACCGAGATGACGGAGCATCTTGATCCGCTGAGCCTCTCCCCCTGACAGCGTTCCGGACGGCCGATCGAGGCTCAGATATCCCAGCCCGAGGGTGACGAATGCCTTGAGGTTCGCGCTGAGTGCGGTCAGCAACGGTCCCGCTTCCGGCAGATCGAGTCCGTGGACCCACGCGGCGAGGTCGGTCACCTGCATCCGGCACGCGTCCGCGATGCTCACGCCATCGATCTTCGATGACCGTGCGCCCTCGGTGAGACGTGTGCCGTCGCAATCCGGACAGGTCGCGAAAGTCGCAACCCGCTCGACGAACGCTCGGATGTGAGGCTGCAGCGCGTCAAGATCCTTCGAGAGCATCGCCTTGGTGATCTTCGGGATGAGGCCCTCATACGTCATGTTTATGCCGGAGATCTTGACCTTCGTGATCTCGCCGTAAAGGAAGAGGTGTCGCTGCTTCTCAGTGAAGTCTGCGATCGGCTTGTCAGCGGGGTAGAAACCCGACTGCGAGAATCCCTTCACCATCCAGCCGTCGGCGGTGTATCCCGGCACCATGATCGCGCCCTCATCCAACGACTTCGACTCGTCCACGATCTGCGCGAGGTCGAGGTCGGAGACCGCTCCCCTGCCCTCACATCTCGGGCACATGCCACCGAGGTAGATGGCGTCCTTCACGATCTTCTTCTCACCGCCGGGACCGGTCATCACGCCGCTGGCCTTCTGCGTCGGGATGTTGAAGGAGAACGCCGTCGGTCCGCCGATGTACGGCTCGCCCAACTTGCTGAACAGGATGCGCAGCATCGCATTCGCATCAGTGACTGTGCCGACGGTTGATCGCGGATTGGCACCGAGTCGCTCCTGATCCACGATGATCGAGGTCGTGAGCCCCTCGAGCACATCGACATCCGGTCGCGGGACCGACGGCATGAACCCCTGCACGAACGCGCTGTACGTCTCGTCGATCATGCGCCTTGACTCGGCGGCGATCGTGTCGAAGACCAGCGAGCTCTTGCCGGACCCGGACACGCCGGTGAACACCGTGAGCCGGCGTTTGGGGATATCGACGCTGATGTCCTTGAGATTGTTCTCCCGCGCGCCCTGCACGCGGATCAGGTCGTGGGAGTCGGCGGTGTGCGAAACGTCTGCCATCGTCTTCTTTCTGAGGGTGACCAGTGCTGCGGGTGAAGTCGTCAGGCGGCTTGATTGATACGAAGCAGGTTGCCAGCTGGGTCGCGCACTGCGCAATCGCGCTCTCCGTACGGCTGATCCATCGGCTCCTGCACGATGTCTGCGCCGCGGGCGACGAGTTGGTCGAACAATGCGTCGAGGTCATCGCTGGCGAGAGTGACTGCGCCGTAGCTGCCCTTCGCTATGAGCTCCAGTATCGTGCGCCGTTCGTCGTCGCTGATCCCAGGGTCAGTTGCCGGCGGATGCAGGACGATCGAAGTCTGCGGCTGGCCGATCGGTCCGACGGTGAGCCATCGCATCCCGTCGTAGCCGACATCTTTGCGCAGCTCGAATCCGAGGGTGTCCCGGTAGAAGCCGAGCGCAGCCTCGGCGTCGGTGTGTGGAAGGAAGGCGTAGTGAATGGTGATGTTCATGATGCCTAGGTTAGGTTCGCAGCGGTGCGGGGTGCTTCTTGATTCCTGATCGGTCTGGTGACGTGCTTGATCTGGAAGTTCGGGATGCCGGAGACATCGGCCGCACGCTCGCGATACACGCTCGGAGGCACGCCGACGAGCTCGGTGAACCGTGTGCTGAATGTGCCGAGCGACGATGAGCCGACCTCGAAGCACACCTCTGTCACGCTGAGGTCGCCTCGACGCAGGAGCGCCATGGCGCGCTCGACCCTTCGAGTCATCAGGTACGAATACGGCGACTCACCGTAGGTCGCCTTGAACTGTCTGCTGAGGTGGCCGGCAGACATATGCACACCGCGTGCGAGGGCTTCGACATCGAGAGGCCTCGCGTACTCACGATCGATGCGGTCTCGTACGTGACGCATGACCACCAACTCGCGCAGGTGCTCTTGATCAACGGTCTGTGTCGGCACGTCTCGATAATCCCACGGACCGGTGACATGACGAAGGCAGTGCACGCTACGCTGAGCGCATCCTTCAGAGGACCTTCCCAGAAAGGCTGTACTCATGTCTGATCCGTTGACCGAAACGAAGTCTCTGTTCAAGTCGATCCGCATCACACTCGCGATCTCCGGTGCCATCGCACTGATCGCGGGAATCCTCCTGCTCGTCTGGCCCATGAAGACCGCCGTCCTCGTGACAGGGATAATCGCGGCGTACCTCGTCATCGCCGGCATCGTCTACGTCGGTCTCGGGATCTTCTCCGGTAAGAAGGGCGGTTGGGCGCGGATCGGGCACATCGTCCTCGGCCTCCTCTACATCGCCGCCGGGATCATCGCCTTCATGAATCTCTCCGCCGTCACCGTGACCCTCGCGTTGATCACCGTCATCTTCATCGGTGTCAGCTGGATCGTCGACGGCATCGTGTCGCTCACGCTGCTCAACAAGGACGGCTCGAAGGCGTGGACGATCATCTACGCGATCCTCAGCATCGTCGCCGGCATCATCGTGATCTTCTCCCCGCTGCTCGCCGCCGTGGCGTTGTGGTGGATCCTCGGGATCACACTCGTCGTCCTCGGAATCATCCAGATCGTGCGTGCGATCACGCTCGGCCGCGACGAGAAGGAAGCCACGGCGGTCTTCAGCGAGACGACCGCTCCCACCGTATGACTGTAGACACTGAACGGCCGTCGTCCCGCCCAGCGCAGGACGACGGCCGTTCAACGTCGAGACGCTATTCGCCGGCGAACCCGCTCGTGTCGCCGACCAGTCGCGTGTTGTCGGCGGGGACGGGTTCGACGGCGGCCAGTGCCACCTCAGCGGCGAACTCCGAGACGTTGTAGAGCTTGCCCGCAGAGCCTCGGCGCTCCGCGATCGCACCTGGATTGGCGCGCTCGAGCAGCGTCGCGGTGATCGTGCCTTCGATCATGTCCCCGGAGACGACGGTGAAGCCGATGCCCTTCTCCTCCAGAGCCGGGATAAGTTCCCGCAGCGCGTCCTCCCCCGCTCGCTTCGAGCGCGCGACGGGCTCGTACTCCGGCATGGTCGCAGTCGTGCGGATGAAGTGCGCCTGGTGGCTGGTCACGAACACGACGCGCGAGCCGTCACCGAGCAGCGGCATAGCAGCGTTCAGCACGCTCAGCTGCGCATCGCGATTGAGCGTGAGGGCGTAGTCCTCTGCCATCCCGGACTCCATACCGCCCGACGCATTGAGCACGAGGACGTCGAGCCGCCCGTACTCCGCACGCACCTGCTCGAACATCTCACTGACGGATGCCGGGTCCGTGAGGTCGGCGCCGACGACGAGAGCCCGGCGGCCGAGCTCGCGCAGCTGTGCGGCGAGCTTCTCGGCACGCGGGGCCTTGTTGCGGAAGTTGATCACGACGTCCGCGCCGGCCTCGGCGAAGTACCGTACGGTGTCGGCACCGATGCCCCGCGACGAGCCGGTGACGAGTGCGACCTTTCCGGCGAGAGAACCTGCGGGCAGAACGTCGGACACGGTGACTCCTATTGATACGGGGAATGCCGCGAACGCAGCGGCTCATTCACCTTACCAATGCGTTTTCCGTGCCCGAATCGTGTCGCGGCACCGTGGTAGGTTGACGAACAAAGGAGGGCCCATGGACGACGTATCCGTCTTCTTCGAACTGGTCACCGAGTGGGCGTGGATCGGCTGGCTCGTGCTGATCGCCGTATTCCTCGTGATCGAGATGCTGACCCTCGACTTCACGTTCCTCATGCTGGCCCTCGGCAGCGGGGTCGGGCTTCTCACCGGCGTGTTCGGCCTGGCGGTGTGGGCCCAGCTCATCGTCGCCGCCCTCGCCGCTGCTCTGTTCATCCTCGTCATCCGCCCGCCGCTGCTCAGGCGTCTTCACCGCAGTGAAGATCCGACGAAGTCGAACGTCGACGCGCTCATCGGACTGCGCGGAACCGCTCTGGCCGACATCACGCGAGTCTCCGGACAGGTGAAGGTCAGCAACGGCGACACCTGGACCGCCCGCACAGAGACCGCCGTCCCCATTCCGCAGGGAGCCTCGGTCGCGATCGCTGCGATCAACGGCGCCACTGCAATCGTCCGTCCCGTCAACGACTAGGAGAAGCCGTGAACGACTCTTCGTTCATCCCCACCGCGATCGGGTGGATCCTCGCGATCGCCGTCATCATCTTCGTGGTGGTCACGGTCGCACGCTCGATCCGGATCATCCCGCAGGCCACGGCCGGGGTCGTCGAGCGACTCGGGCGATATCACAAGACGCTCATGCCCGGCCTCAACATCCTGGTGCCGTTCATCGACCGGCTCCGCCCGCTCATCGATATGCGCGAGCAGGTCGTGTCCTTCCCACCCCAGCCGGTGATCACCGAGGATAACCTCGTCGTCTCGATCGACACGGTCGTGTATTTCCAGGTCACGGACGCTCGTGCAGCGACCTATGAGATCGCGAACTACCTCGGCGCTGTCGAGCAGCTCACCACGACCACACTGCGCAACGTGGTCGGTGGGCTCAACCTCGAAGAGGCGCTCACCAGCCGCGACAACATCAACGGACAGCTGCGCGTCGTGCTCGACGAAGCCACCGGCAAATGGGGCATCCGCGTCGGACGCGTCGAGTTGAAGGCGATCGACCCGCCCCTCTCGATCCAGGACTCGATGGAGAAGCAGATGCGCGCCGAGCGCGATCGTCGTGCAGCGATCCTCACAGCGGAGGGCACCAAGCAGTCCGCGATCCTCGAGGCAGAGGGTGCTCGTCAGGCCGAGATCCTGCGCGCCGAAGGTGACAAGCAAGCCGCCGTCCTCCGCGCACAGGGTGAGGCAGAGGCGATTCAGAACGTCTTCGCCTCCATCCACCAGGGTGCGCCGGATGACAAGCTGCTCGCCTACCAGTATCTGCAGATGCTGCCGAAGATCGCCGACAGCGAGTCAAGCAAGCTCTGGATCATCCCGAGCGAACTCACCGAAGCCCTCAAGGGCATCGGAAGTGCGTTCACTCCGCGCCCCGGCACCGGCCAGCCGCCCGAGGGCACTCCCGGCGCGTGACGCACCCGTACTTCCTCAAGACACGGCATCCCCGAGTCCTCGCCCATCGTGGTCTTCCGACCGCACAGGGCGAGGGCTCGCCGTCGAGTGGGACGGCATCGGATGCCGTGTGGGAGAACACGGCAGCGGCATTCGCGACCGCGCATGCCGCGGGGGCCGAGTACATCGAGACGGATTGCCGAGTGACCGCCGACGGAGACGTCGTGCTGTTCCACGATGAGACGTTGACACGCCTGCTGTCAGATGACCGGACCGTCGACGAAGTCCGTACTGACGAGCTCGCCGACCTCCTCGCGCCGCATGGCGGCCTGCTCACGGTCGGCGAGATGCTCGAGATGTTCCCCGAGACGCGTTTCAACATCGATGTGAAGGCGGATGCCGCAACCACTCCCCTGGGTCCGATCGTCGCTCCGCACGCACATCGAGTGCTCCTGACGAGTTTCTCTGACGCACGCCGCCGCCGCGCCGTCGATGCGGTTCTGAGCGCAGGAGCAGAGATCCGTCCGGCGACCTCGGCCGGCAGGGCCGGCATGATGCGGGTGAAGCTGCTGAGCGCCCTGCGGCTCCCCTGCGCTCGTGTGCTGCGAGACATCGACGCCCTTCAGATCCCCGAACGGTACGGACCGATTCGTGTGCTGACGTCGTCGCTCGTGCGCGCCGCGCACCGCCACGACGTCGAGGTGCACGTGTGGACCGTGAACGATCCCGCCGACATGCGCCGGCTCGTCGACCAGGGCGTCGACGGCATCGTCACGGATCGGGCGGATCGGGCCTTGCGCACGCTCGTCTGACCCTTTTGCACGAAGTGCTGGGATTCGGCTGTGAATAGCGCCGAGAATCCGCCTGCGTTGAGCCTGCGCACAGGCTGGAGCGCTATACCTGACAGCGACGAGAGGACCACAAAATGGCAGATCGCAGCCTGCGCGGCATCCGACTCGGCGCCCAGAGCCTACAGAGCGAAGAGGGCGTCGTTTTCATGGAACGCCGCGAGACCACGTACAAGTGCGACACGTGTGAGCACGTGACCACACTGATGTTCTCGGCCGACGCCGAGCCGCCCCAGACCTGGGAATGCCGCGCGTGCGGCGCCGAGGCCGTGCTTCGGGTCGATGGCCAGACCATCACCCCCGACGCCACCGACGAGAAGGTCGCACGCACCCATTGGGACATGCTGCTCGAGCGCCGCTCACGCGCCGAGCTGGAAGAGCTCCTCGAGGAGCGCCTCGCATTCATCCGCGCCCGCCGTGGTGCCGGTGAAGACCCGACCCGCGAGAAGATCGGCGCTTAGAGCCGACGACGGGCGCGCCACCACCCGAACAACAGCGCGCCCAGTCCGCCCCACAGCAGCACCTGCTGTACCCAGGGGCCCAGGACGACACCAGCTGTGAGGCCGGTGCGCAGCTCGACATCCTCGAGCAGCGCACCGGCCTCGTCCGCGTTCAACGACGAGACCGTCGTGCCGTCAGGACTGATCATCTGGCTGGTGCCGACGGTGGAGATGTTGACCACGCTGCGTCCGGTCTCGATCGCGCGCATGCGCGCGAAAGCGAGCTGCTGCAGGTTCTCATCCGTGCCGCGGAAGTCTGCGTTGTTCGTCTGGAACACCAGCACCTGTGCGCCGCCCTGGACGCCTTCGGTGATGACCTCGTCGTAGATCACGTCGAAGCAGATCGCCAGGCCAACCGCGACGCCGTCGACATCGACGAGCGGAGGATTGGTGCCATGGGAGTACTCGCGCCCGATGAGCCCGATGAGGTCGGGCACGATCGCGTAGTAGAAATCCCTGTCGGGGACGTACTCGCCGAACGGCACGGGGAAACGCTTGTCGTGCGTCTGCTCCGACGCCCCGTCCTCTGTCCACAGCATGGAGGTGTTGAAGTACTCGTCGCCACGGCTCGTCGCTGCGTTGGCCAGCAGCGGTGCATCGATGCGCGTGGTGATCATGGTCATGCGCCGCGCCAGCGCAGGATCCTGGAAGGGGTCATAATCCACGCCCCCCTCCGGCCACACGAGCAGATCCATCTCCTCGCCGAACAGCGGTTCGGTGGCCTCTGTCTGCGCCTGGATGATCGAGTACGGCTCGCGATCGTCGAAATAGCCGCTGGGCCCGTTGCCCTGCGCCGCGCCGATGCGCATGGTCCCCGCAGCCACGGTCGGGAAGAGCGGCGTGAGGAACATCACCAGCAGGAGGGCTGACGGCACGAGGAGTGCCAGCGGTCGGCGCCAGAGTCGCATGCGTGCTGATTCGATCAGCATCGCGACGAAGAACACGATCAGAAAGCTCACGCCGCTGACCCCCACCCATGATGAGAGTGTGCCCACCGGGCTCTCCGACTGCGTCATGCCGAGCCGCGCCCATGGGAAGCCCGTGTACGGCCAGGAACCGAGCAGAAGCTCTCGCCCCACCCAGAGGGCTCCGACGACCGCAGGAAGGCCCAGGAGGCGTCCTAGGACCCCTGGGAAGGCGCGAGGAAGCCACCGGTACGCCAGCGCGATGGGAATCACTGCGACAGCAGTCAGCGCGGCCTCCAGCGACGCGAGCGCGGCCCACGGGACGACACCGAGATACCGCGATGTCCACGAGACCAAGAGGAAGAAGAACACGGCGCCGTAGACCGCGCCGATCAGCAGCGCTCCCCCTGCTCGCCTCCCGATCAGAGTGAGCAGCAGCAGCGCAACGGAGACGAAGGCGAACGGCCAGACGCTCGCCTGCGGATATGCCGTGTCCATGAGGAAGGCGGCAGCGCCGGCCACTACGACCGCGAGCCACAAAGGGAGCAGAGGAGCGGGCAGAGGATGACGCTGCGGAAGCAGACGAGACCGATGCGCACGGTCGGCAGCGAGGGATGGCATCCGTCACATCCTCACATCGACGAGTAGGAGACGATGCCGCGCCGGACGCCGTCAAGTGCCTGCCGGGCCGTGCGGGCGACATCTGCGTCCTCTGCGACGATCGACAGCTGGTCGAGCAGATCGATCGTCTGCTTCGCCCAGCGCACGAAATCGCCGGCCGCCATGTCTGCGTCCACCAGCACACGATCGAGCAGCGCGCCGCGGGCCCAAGCGTGCATCGCTCCCGCGAGTCCGGCGGCGAGGGGCTCAGAGCCCGGCAGATGGTGATCCTGTTCGAGGTCGTCGAGTTCTGACCACAGTGCGGTCGTCTTCTCGTACGCTCCGCGGAAGGCACCGCGCGGGAGACCGCGCTCTCCCGAGTTCGCCTCATCGCGACGCGGCTCGTACACCAGGCAGCACGCCATCGCTGCGAGCGAGGGCGCATCCAGGCCCTTCCAGAGTCCCTGGCGCAGGGACTCGGCGACCAGGAGGTCGCGCTCACCGTATATGCGCCGCATGGTGCGCCCCGCCTCCGTGAGCGTGGTGCCGTCTCCGGTGCCCGTGACATAGTCCAGGGTCGCGAGCACCTCGACGACTCGATCGAAGACCCGCGCGACCGTACCGGTGCGTGTCTCGATCTGCGCACGGGTGCGGTCGGTCTGGCGCTTGAGCTTCCAGTAGCGCTCCGCCCAACGGGCATGGGCCTCGCGGTCAGGGCAGCCATGGCAGCCGTGTCTCTGCATCTTCGTGCGCAGTGATTGGATGCGCTTCATGCGCTTGTCCCTCGCCGCGCGAGGTGCGTGCGAGTCCTGACGGTTCTTCTTCTCCAGATCGCTGAGCTCACGGCGGATTCCGGCGTACTCCAGGAAGTCACCGTGTTCGCAGTGCATCGCGGACACGTATCCTGCGAGGGATTCCTCTGCCTCGCGCACCTGGCGTGCAAGGCCGACGACGGCACGGTCCGCCTGGAACTGCGCGAAGGATGACTCGAGGATCTGTCTGGCGCGAGGTCGTCCGAACATGTCGATCAGGTTGACCGCCATGTTGTAGGTGGGACGGAAACTGGAGTTCAGCGGGTAGGTGCGCCGAGATGCGAGCGCAGCGACGGCCTGAGGATCCATCCCCTCCGTCCACTGCACGACGGCATGGCCTTCGACGTCGATCCCGCGTCGACCGGCGCGACCCGTGAGCTGGGTGTACTCCCCCGAGGTGATGGCGACACGCGCCTCACCATTGAACTTCTCCATCTTCTCCAACACCACGGTGCGCGCCGGCATGTTGATGCCGAGCGCGAGCGTCTCGGTGGCGAAGACGACCTTCACGAGCTTGCGGCGGTACAGCTCTTCCACGACCTCTTTGAAAGCGGGCAGGAGGCCGGCGTGATGCGAAGCGATGCCCCGCTCGAGGTTCTCGACCCATTCGAAGTAGCCGAGTACTCCGAGATCCTCATCCTGCAGAGATCGCGTGCGCTCCTCGACGAGCTCGCGTATCTCGGCGCGCTCCTCTGCGTTGGTCAGCCGCAGGCCGGATCGACGAACCTGCTGAACCGCCGCATCGCAGCCGACCCTGCTGAAGATGAAGAAGATCGCGGGGAGGAGGTTGGTGCGCTCCAGCAGCCGGATGACTTCCGGTCTGTCCATCCGCTCGATGCGCTGTGCGCTCGCCGCGCGCACCGGACGCCGTCCGCCCCGTTGCGGGCGAGGACTCTGACGACCGGCATGTCTGCCGCTGACGTACGACTGGGCCCGTTTGTTGCTGTCGTAACGCGATCCTGTGAAGGAACGGATGCGCATCAGCTCCTGGTTCACCGTCGCAGTGGCGACTCCTGCTCGATCGTCGAACAGCGGCAGCAGGTCATCACGCACGAGCACGTGCTGTTCCAGAGGCACCGGACGGATCTCCGACACGATGACTTCGGTGTCGCCGCGCACCGTGTCGAGCCAGTCGCCGAACTCCTCGGCATTGGAGACAGTGGCGCTCAGCGAGACCAGCCGCACCTGAGACGGGAGGTGGATGATGACCTCCTCCCAGACCGCGCCGCGGAAGCGATCAGCCAGGTAGTGCACCTCGTCCATGATGACGTAGCGCAGATCAGCCAGCGCCGCCGAGTCTGCGTAGATCATGTTGCGCAGCACCTCGGTCGTCATCACGACGATCCTGGCATTGCCGTTGATGTTCGTGTCGCCGGTGAGCAGGCCGACCTGATCTGCGCCGTAG
Source organism: Microbacterium sp. TWP3-1-2b2 (assembly GCF_049896145.1). Lineage (NCBI taxonomy): Bacteria > Bacillati > Actinomycetota > Actinomycetes > Micrococcales > Microbacteriaceae > Microbacterium > Microbacterium sp. TWP3-1-2b2. The sequence continues at coordinate 941,303 of NZ_JAFCTS010000001.1, forward strand.
ACATCGACCAGTTCGCGGAACTTCTGGTTCGACAGCGCCTTCATCGGCGTGGTGTAGAACGCCTTGTCCTGCGGCGTGCGCATCGCGAGATGGATCGCGAACTCTCCGACGATGGTCTTGCCTGCGCCGGTCGGGGCGGCGACGAGCACACTGTTGCCGCGCTCGAGCGCGTGACAGCCCTCGACCTGGAACGGATCGAGATCGAAATTCTGGCGTGCGGCGAATTCCGCTGTCTCCGGGTGGGATGCCGCGTCGCGGGCGGCGGCGTATCGCTCGGCGGGCGAGATCATACCTCTACGTCCGGGAGCAGTCCTTGTGCCTTCGCGCGCTTGGTCTTACGACGATCGAACAGCATGGAGAGGCCCGCGGCCGCGAAGAACAGCACCACGAGGATTCCGGCGAGCATCAGCATGCTGACGACGTCGGCGGCCGGCGTCGCGAGAGCGGCGAACACGGTCGCGATCAGGATGGCCACGCGCCAGCCCTTCAGGATCGCGCGCCCCGACATGACGCCTGCGACGTTCAACGCCACCAGGAACACCGGCAGCACGAAGGAGACTCCGACCACCAGCATCAGCTTGAGGCTGAAGTCGTAGAACTGCTTCGCCTCGAAGAGGTTGTTCGCGCCTTCCGGCGTGAAGGTGGCCATCAATTCGATCACGTGCGGCACGACGAGTGCCCCGACGTAGCATCCCGCGAAGAAGAGAGGAACAGCCGCCGCAACGAAGCCGATCGTGTATCTGACCTCTTTGCGAGTGAGGCCGGGCATGATGAACGCCCAGATCTGCCACAGCCATACCGGTGCCGCGATGAAGATCCCGAGCGAGAAGGCGATACGCATCCGAAGATCGAATGGCGACGTCACCGAGGAGAACGTCAGACCGACGAGGTCGTCTCCGCGGGCCTCCGCGATCCTGCGCACCGGCTCGGTGATGAAGGCGATGACCGGGTCGGAGAAGAAGAACCCCAGGATCATGGCGACGAGCAACGCCGCCGCAGAGATCATCAGCCGTCGGCGCAACTCCACGAGGTGGGCGCCGAGCGACATTCGACGTTCATTGCGCGGTTTGTCACTCGCGGCCGACTGCTTGTCGATCGCGGTCACAGTCGTCAGGTGGTGGTGCCGCTGTCAGAGCGGGGTGCTGGTGCGCCCTTGTCTGATGCGGGCGTCGTGTTCGCGACGTCAGCCGAAGCCTGCTCGGCCTTTCCGTCGTCTTCCTTCATGGCCTTCATCTCGCCCTTGAAGAGTCTTGCGGACTGTCCCATGCTCTTTGCCAGTGCCGGAAGCTTGGCAGCTCCGAACAGCAGCAGGATGACGAGCACGAGGACGAGCAGATGCCAACCGGTCAATCCAGCCATGGTTCCCTCCAGGGATCGGGTGTTCGTGCAGTCTACCTGCGGTTGCAGAGTTACGGGTGACGGTACAGCGCGAGTCCGGCCGCCGCCCACTCCTTCGTCGCAGTGCGCGCCGATTCCGGCTGTCGCACCTCGAGATGTCCGCCGAAGCGTCCGGCGACACGCTTTATCCCCCGCGGATCGGCGATGGGCACGCGCACAGTGACGAAGCCGTCGCGGAGTTCTGCATTGTCAGCGCGCACGTAGTCGCCCAGCAGGGGAACCAACCGCTCCGGAAGACGCACCGTGACCTCGTCGTCGTCTCCGATCGTGCCGAACGTGTCGGGCAGAAGCTCGTCTGCGTGCGTGATCGGGATGTCGGTGAGCTCAGGTTCGCTGACACGATCGAGGTGGAAGGTGCGCATGGCCTGCCGAAGATGGCACCAGCCCTGCAGATACCACTGTCCACCGGTGATCAGCACCTGGACAGGGTCGACCGTCCGGGTGGTTGCTGCGGCATCCGGTGCCTGATACCGGAACGACACGGCGACGCCGCGACTGAGCGCGTCGGAGACCGCGTCACGCACGGCGTCGACCGCGCCGGGGGCGATGACGACCTCGGCGGGCACATTGGCCGACGCCCGCGAGAGCTTGGCGAGCAGCCCGGCGACCAGACCTGAATTCGAGACCGCAGGCACGGCGGCGACCACCTGGAGACCGGCGAGCAGCGCAGCGGCTTCTCTCGCCGTGAATCGCGGAACCCGGCGAAGCCCGACGTCGTTCGTGATCTCGATGACGCCCTCCTCGTCGAGGAGGTCCCAGTTGATGTCGAACATCTCGTGCGGCTGCTGCCAGTATCCGGCGTCGCCCGGAAGCCCGATCACCGTGAGCTTCTCGACCATGCCACGCATCTCGTCGATCGTCACACCGAATTCGCCTGCGGCCTCTTCGAGCGAGACCTGCCCACGCTCGAGCAGGTACGGCACCAGCGTGAGATAGGCCCGCACGCGGTCGGATGCGAGGATCGGTTTCGACTTCTCAGCCATCAGCGCTCCCCTCCTGCGTCACGGACGGGGTCGGCACCGACGGATTCGCTGTGAGCGCTGTCCTGATGCGCTGCGATCGTGGCCTCGAGCCGAGCGACCACGGCGTCTCTCAATACAGCGGGCTCCACCACTCGCACCTCAGGGCCGTACGAGGCGAGCTCGTCTGCGAAGATGTGCACGTCGACGAACGGCACGCTGAAGCCCTGCACCTGCGGGGTCGCACGCCGACCGAGTCGCAGCGCGGCCTCTGTGCCGGGAGTGATCTCGAGGAGCGCGGAATTGCGGGCGGCGACCGCCTCGAGGCCAGCGAGTGCACGCTCCCCTGCGCCTTCACGGAGGCCGGCGGCGAAGGTCTGCTTCGTCAAGGAGACGTCGCCGACGATGCGACTGAGCAGGAAGGTGCGCTCATCATCCGCATCGAGGTCTATGCCGTAGACATGCCAGCGCGCCTCGTAATCGAGCAGAGCCAGCGGTTCGACCTTCCGGCGACGCGGAGACTGCTCCCCCGGCTTGAGGTAGTCGAACGTCACCACGCGGCAATCCTCGATCGCGCTCTGCAACGGCGCGAAACTCGCATCCCGAACCGTGATCCGCGGCGCGAATCCGATGATCGGCTCGTCGCCGTCGATTCCCAACGCCCTGATCTTGCGTACACCGGCCTGCGCGTCCGCGGAAGATGATTCCGCACTCCAGACGCTGCCGGCCAGCGTGAGAACCGCGAGCTCAGCGGGGCTGAACTCGATGTCGGCGGGCAGGTCGTACTCGGCCTTCGGAATGCGGTATCTCGCCTCCCGCAGATCATTCGGATCACCGGGGTCGCCGATGGTCTCGATCGGCACACCGAGGGTGCGCAGCTCGTCCTTGTCCCGCTCGAACATCTTCTCCAGTGCGTCCGCGCGCGTTCCTGCATCAGCACGTTGCCGATATCCGGAGATGTTGTCGAGAATCTGCTGCTTCGTGAGCCCGATCTCCGTGGCCATCAGCGCCACGACGAGATTCGTCTGACGCTCTTCGGGCGGGATCCGGGCGGCCATCACTGTGCGGGTGCCGCTGGCGGATCGATGCCGAGGATGTCGACGACGAAGACAAGGGTGGAGTTCGGAGGGACGGCGCCGCCGCCCTCTTCGCCGTAGCCGAGCTCCGGTGGAACGACGATGAGCACCTGCGAGCCGACGGTCTGTCCTGCCAGCCCCTGCGTCATTCCCGGGATCAGCGCTGTGAGATCGAAAGCGGTGGCCCCGCGATCCCACGACGAGTCGAAGACGGTCTTGTCCGCCCAGGTCACACCCGTGTAGTTGACCAGCACGGTGCCATCGTCAGCGACCTTCTCACCCTCGCCCTTGATGAGCGTCTGCACGACGAGATCAGTAGGAGCCGCGCTGTCGGGAACGATGATGCCGGGCCGGCCGTCGGCGGCACGCACCACGGTCGGCATGCCGGATGCGTCGTTGTACTGCGGGGCGCCTTCCGCCTTCGAGGGGAAGACCTTGACGACGTCGAACACCGCGACGACGGGCTCGTCTTCATCGAGTTGGAAGCTCGCCAGATTCTGGGCGCCGAAATCTTCGGCCGAAATCACTGAGAGCACGCGGGTGCCTTCGGTGGCGCATTCCAGCGCCTTGCCGAAAGCGGGCACTCGCTGCGACCAGTAGTCGATGCTCACGAGCTGTGCCTGTTCCTCGTCGAACGCGGTACCGGCGACCGCTTCGCCGGTCTTGCCGGAATAGAGCGCGAACTCGAAGACGGCGCTCTGCGTCGGGCTCGTGAGCGCAGGACCCGTGCCGACGACGACGTCGCTGAAGGAGCTCTTCTGCGCTCCGATCGGCGTGAACAGCTCGACATCCGGCTTGTCGCCCACTTCCCCGCCGATGGTCGCGATGTCGTCGATCCCGGTGGTCGATGCAGCGCGATCGCACGCGGCACCGCCGAAGGCGGGCGCCGCAGCGCACCCGGTCAGGGCGACGAGGGCGAGGCTGAGTGTGGCCAGAGCGGCAGACGTTTTACGCACGCGTTCCAGTCTATTGCGAACGCTCGTCAGAATCGCGCGAAGCGACGGCACGACGCGATCCATCTGCCGCTCTGGTCGCCTCTCTGACGCGCTTGCGCAGGTTCTTGTCCGTGATCTCCCGGTCGCCGACCGCTCCCGGCGTCCACTTCTCGACATCTTCGTCGCCGTAGCTGGACTTCGACGCGCGACGTTTGACCTCGGGTGCGATGGTTCCCGGAGCAAGGCGGCGAGCGGTGAGGAGGAACCCGGTGTGTGCGACCATCCGGTGATCCGGACGCACCGCGAGACCCTCGACGTGCCACCCACGGACCATCGTCTCCGACGCATCCGGGTCGGTGAACAGCCCGGTGCCGCGGATGAACTCAGCGACACGCGACAGCTGCGTGGCCGTCGCGACGTAGCAGAGCACCACGCCACCTGGCGTCAGTGCGTCCGCGACGACATCCATGACCTCCCACGGAGCGAGCATGTCGAGCACGACCCGATCGACGGATCCGGCGGGCAGCTCGACGGGCAGGGCCTCGAGCAGGTCCCCGACGACGACGCGCCACGTCTCGGGCGACTCCCCGAAGAACGTCTCGACATTGGCTCGTGCGACCTCAGCGAAGTCTTCGCGCCGCTCGAACGACACCAGGTTTCCCGTCGGTCCGACAGCGCGCAGCAGAGAGAGCGAGAGAGCGCCGGAGCCGACGCCGGCTTCGACCACCGTGGCACCGGGAAAGATGTCCGCCTGCATCACGATCTGCGCGGCATCCTTCGGATACACGATCGCCGCGCCGCGCGGCATGGACATCGCGAAGTCACGCAGCAACGGCCGAAGGGCCAGATACTCGTGCCCTGAGCTGTTGGCGACCACCGAGCCGTCTGGCAGTCCGATCAGATCACGGTGCCTGAGCACGCCGTGGTGGGTGTGCAGTTCGCCGTCCTCACTGAGAGTGACCGTGTGAAGCCGGTTCTTGGGTCCGGTGAGCTGCACGCGGTCGCCGTCGCGGAACGGTCCGCTCTGGCGTGCCGATGCGACGCTCATCGCAGGACGCCCTGGGTCTGCGCTGCCTTCGTCGAGGCGTAGAGGTCGATGATGTCCTGTGCGGTGCGATTCTCCAGCGTGGGCCACAGCGCGTGCGCCCCCGCTTCATCGAGGGGCACCATGTGCGGAACTCCGAGAGTCACAGCGCCCGAGGCCGCGCCGGCACGCACGCCGGTCACGGAATCCTCGATCACGACCGCGTCCTGGATGTCGATGTCGAGAAGCCCCGCCGCCTTCAGATACGGCTCAGGATGTGGTTTCGGCTGCTCGACGTCATCGCCGGCGACCACGTGCTCGAACGCGTCGAACTCGACGAGTTCGACGACGCTCAGTGCCATTCGGCGCAGCGACATCGTCACAAGCGCGGTGCGGATGCCGTTCGCATGAAGATCACGCAACATCGCCTTCGCACCGGGGCGGAATGGAACCCCCTGCGTCGCCAACGCTGTGCGCACGTCATCCGTGAGAGTGTCGACGATCGCCTCAGGCTCCATGTCGACGCCCGCCGCCCTGAGCATCACCGCGCTGTCGAGCAGGCCGTTTCCGACGAGCTGCAGCGCCTGCTCGTGCGACCAGGTTCCTCCGAATGAATGAACCAGCGCCGTCTCGGCCGCCATCCAGTACGGCTCGGTGTCGACCAGTGTTCCATCCATGTCCCAGAGGACCGCGCGGGGCTTTTGACTCACTGCTCCATGCTAGCCCGGCCGATGCCCCGCACCAGTCGAGCGCGGACTAGCCTTGAGGGATACCTGCGTTCGGGATGGGAGGAGAACTCGATGGATGCACTGGGAAATCGCATCGTCGTCGTCGCGTTCGATGGCTGGAACGACGCCGGCGAAGCGGCGAGCGGCGCGATCGAGATGCTGCGTGAGAGCACCGAGTACGAGCTCGTGCACACCGTCGACCCCGAGTTGTACTTCGACTACCAGTACACCCGCCCGTCGACGAAGATGGACGCCACAGGACACCGTGATCTGCGATGGCCTGAAGCCGCTCTCTGGCGCCCGGCTGCGCCGTCGGCGGACGGATCGCCGGAGTTCTGGCTCCTCACCGGCGTCGAGCCTGCCCGCACCTGGCAGGCGTTCGCCAATGAGTTCATCGACATCGCGCTGCGCGATGATGTCACCGGTTTCATCACGCTCGGCGCGATGCTGTCCGATGTCCCGCACACGAGACCGATCTCGATCTTCGCCTCCAGTGCCAACGAGCAGGTCCGTGAGGCGCTCGGTCTCGAACGCTCGCTGTACGAGGGACCGGTCGGCATACTCAGCGTGATCGAGCATTTCGCCGAGCGCGCGGGCATTCCCACCGCCAATCTCTGGGCGAGCGTGCCGCACTATGTGGCGTCCGCTGCGCCCTCACCCAAGGCGACGCTCGCGCTGCTGGATCGTCTTGAGGAGATGACGGGCATCGACATGCCCCGTGACCGGCTGCGCACGGATGCCGCCACGTGGGAGGCTTCGATCGATGCGGCGGCGGCGGATGACGAAGAGATGACCGAGTACATCCATCAACTCGAGCGCACCCGCGACACGTGGGACTCACCTGAAGCGTCCGGCGACGCGATCGCCCAGGCGTTCGAACGCTATCTGCGTCGCAGAGGCGACGGGCCCGGCGACCACAAGCGCTAGCCTGTCGGATCTCTGAGCCTGCCGCTCCCTGAGCCCTGTCGAAGGGTCAGCCCGAGATCACACCCATGCTCAGCAGCACCAGCAGCGTGATACCGAGCAGGATGCGGTAGATCACGAACGGCAGGAAGCTGCGCTTGGAGATCCAGCTCATGAAGAACGCGATCACTCCGAGGGCGACGACGAAGGCGATGCCGGTCGCTGCGACGGTCTCTCCCAACGAGAAGTACTGATCGGGTGCGTCCCAGCTCTTGAACAGCTGGAAGAAGCCGCTGCCGAAGACTGCGGGAATCGCGAGCAGGAACGCGTAGCGTGCAGCGGCCGCCCGCTCGTATCCGAGGAACAGCCCCATCGTGATCGTGCCGCCGGAGCGCGAGACGCCCGGGACCAACGCCAGCGCCTGAGCGAGCCCGAACATGATGCCGTGCGGATAGGTGATCTGGTCGAGCTTGCGTCGCTTCGCGCCGACGTGGTCGGCGATTCCGAGCAGGACGCCGAACACGATCAGCATGATCGCCACGATCCACATCGACCGCAGCACCGTCTCGATCTGGTCCTGGAAGAACAGCCCGAGCACGACGATCGGGATGCTGCCGATGATGATCAGCCACCCCATCCTCGCGTCGGGATCGTTGCGAGGGAGCTTGCCTGCCAACGACCGGAACCAATGGCCGATGATGCGCGTGATGTCACGCCAGAAGAACACGACCACCGCGGCCTCGGTGCCGATCTGGGTGATCGCAGTGAATGCGGCTCCCGGGTCCTCGCCCGACCCGGTGAACGTGCCGACGATGCGCAGGTGCGCACTGGATGAGATCGGGAGGAACTCGGTGAGTCCCTGGATGACGCCGAGGAACAGCGCTTCGAGCAGGTGCATGGAGGACCTTCTGGTTCAGGGGAGCGCGTCAGTACGTGCGTAGGAGATCGGTCAGAACCTGCTGACCGAAGACAAGCGATTCTATGGGGACGCGCTCATCGACACCGTGGAACATCCCGGTGAAGTCGAGATCCGCCGGCAGACGAAGCGGCGCGAATCCATAACCGGTGATGCCGAGAGTGGAGAGTGCCTTGTTGTCGGTGCCTGCTCCGAGCAGATACGGGATCACCGGCACCCCGGGGTCGCCCCGTCCGAGGCTCTGCACCATGGCATCCACCAACTCGCCCTGGAACGGCGTCTCCATCCCGATGTCGCGCACGACCATCTCGATCACGATGTCGTCGCCGACGATCTGCTGCAGTTCGGCCAGCACCTCATCCTCCGTGCCAGGCAGCACGCGCACGTCGATCAGGGCCTCGGCGCGCTCTGGGATCACGTTGTGCTTGTAGCCTGCAGTCAGCGCCGTCGCATTGGCCGTCGTGCGGAAGGTCGAACGCAGAAACGCCTCAGCCGGACCGGCCGCCGACGCCAGAGCGTCAGGATCGTCGATGGAGCGCCCGGAGAGCTCGCTGAGCCCCTGCAGCAGCGCTTCGGTCGTCGCGGTCAGGCGAATCGGCCAGCGTGTGCGTCCGATCGCCGCGACTGCGTCGGCGAGTTTCACCACGGCGTTGTCATCGTGGAGGCGACTGCCGTGGCCGGCCCGCCCCTTCGCGACGAGGCGGATCCAGATCAGGGCCTTCTCCCCCACCTGCAGCAGGTACGCGCGGCGGTCATCGACCGTGATGGAGTACCCGCCGACCTCGCTGATCGCCTCGGTCGCGCCGGCGAACCATTCGGGACGTTCCTTCACGACGAGAGCCGAGCCTTCGACGCCGCCGTTCTCCTCGTCGGCGAAGAACACCAGCACGAGATCGCGTTCCGGCCGCTCCCCCGCCCGCAGAATCTCCGCGACAGAGGTGAGGATCATCGCATCCATGTTCTTCATGTCGACGGCACCTCGGCCCCACAGCATCCCGTCACGCACCTCGCCGGCGAACGGGTCGACGCTCCAGTCCTCCGCCATCGCCGGGACCACGTCGAGGTGGCCATGCACGACCAGCGCCGGCTTGCTCGAGTCGCGACCCGGAACGCGTGCCATGACGTTGGTTCGTCGGGGAATGGGCTCGTAATACTCGGGGTTCAGCCCGAGACTCTCCAAATACGCACCGACGTACTCTGCGGCCTCTCTCTCCCCCTTGGCGTCACCGCCGCCGAAGTTCGAGGTGTCGATTCTGATCAGGTCGCGAGCGACACGGATCACCTCGGGCAGTTCGACATCAGACATTCCCTCAGGCTATCGAACCCGACCGCGCACTCCCGGCACGCCCGGGAGGCTCCTCGGTTCGAAGGCACCTGCGTCATCTGGTAATGTTTCTCTCCGGTCGGCAACGACTTTTCATCACCTGCGCGGGTGGCGGAATGGTAGACGCGCTACGTTGAGGTCGTAGTGCCCGTAAGGGCGTGGGGGTTCAAGTCCCCCTCCGCGCACAGCACAGCTCCGGAAGATCCCTGGTTCGACCAGGTGTCTTCCGGAGCTTTTGTCTTCCCCGTGGTTCGCGTTCAGAAACCGGGCTTCGCCGCGTCCTCGTGACGGGCATCTCGCAGCGGAGAGAACACGACCACCGCTGCGGCGCCTGCGAAGATCACCGCCGCGATGCCGAGCGTCAGCGGATAGCCGAAGACGGTGGCGAGCATTCCGGCCACGAATGCGCCGAAGAAGAAGATCACCCGGTTCATGGTGCGGATCGTCGAATTCATTCGGCCCTGTATGGCGTCAGGGGCGACCGCCTGACGGTAGCCGGTGTCGTTCGCGTCTTCGATGCCCATCGAGAACCCGTAGATGAACTGCGCCCCCGAGATCATGGGCAGAACCAGCGCAAGGCCGGTGGATGCGGTGATCGGCGCCAGGGCGAGCACCGACCACGGAACGATGACGAGCAGTCGGCCGACGAGGATCGCGCGTCCGGCCCCCAGTCGTGCGCCGAATGCGGGCGCGAACAGAGCGCCGGCGAAGCCGCCTATTCCCCCGCACGCCAGAGCGACGCCGTACGCCCACGGTTCCAGATTCAACTCACGCAGCACGAAGACCGCGAACACCGTCGCCACGATGCTGTTCCCGAGGAACCAGACGTGAATGGACAGCGCGAGCGGGCGGAGGGTTCGATGCCCGTAGGTGTAGCGCATCCCCTCGACGATGTCGTGGCCGATATGGCGCCCATGAATGCGAGGCGAGGGCTCTGCCTCTGTGACTGTGATCCGGGATTGGAGCACGGCCGAGACCGCGTTGATGACGGCGTCAAAGGCGAAGAGGATCGGCGCACCGAGGAGGTTGAGCAGCGCGCCGCCCAGGGCGGGGCCCGCAGTGCCGGCCACGGTCTCGCTCTGACCCAGCCGCGCATTGGCCATCACGAGCGAACTGCGGTCGACGAGGTGAGGAAGCAGAGGCTGAGCCGCCGAGTCCGCGAACAGGGTCAGGACTCCCAGCATCAGGATCACTGCGGCGAGCGACCAGAAGTCGAGGGTGTCCAACAGCAGGAGCACCGGGACCGCGCCGAGCACGATGGCTCGTCCGATGCTGGTGATCACGAGAGTGCGCTGACGCCGCCATCGGTCCATGAGCGCACCGACGATCAGCCCGAGGAAAAGATACGGGACGACGCCCAGAGCGGTCAGGACGCCTATCTCGAACGGCGACGCCGCGAGAACCGTGACGATCAGGATCTGGAAGGCCACGCCTGCGATCGTGCCGCCGAACGCGCGGATGGTCGTCGCGCTCCAGAAGAGTGCGAATGCGCGGATGCGGAGGACCTCGCGCGGACGCCCGCCGTCGCCGGAACCAGGTCGAGCAGCCGCGTCGCGCACTCGGTCAGTGTATTGGGGCGAAGGACCGATCAGACTGCGCCGACTCCGAACACGAGGCCGAGCAGATAGGTGATCGCGGCGGCGCCGAAGCCGATGGCGAGTTGGCGCAGCGCCCGGCGCAGCGGCGGGCCGCCGGAGAGGATGCCGACCATCGCACCCGTGGCCAGCAACGAGGTGCCGACCAGCACGAGGGCCACCACGATGGCTGTGACGCCCTGCAGGCCGAAGATCCAGGGCAGCACCGGGATGATCGCGCCAGAGGCGAAGAGGAAGAAGCTCGAGATCGCCGCCGTCCAATCGCTTCCGATGATGTCGTGGTCACTGCCGGCTGCGCCTGTGCGCACCGGTGCCGTGGCCGCGCGTCGCACGCCTTCTTGAGCGGCCGTGATGATGCGGCGCGACCTCTCCAACGCCTCGCTCTCGCCGATACCCCGTGCGCGATAGACCAGAGCCAACTCGTTCACATCGATGTCGAGGTCGCCGGCAGAATGCGCAGCATCGTCGTTCGCCTCGGTGGAAGCGAGCAGTTCCCGCTGTGACCGCACCGAGACGAACTCCCCAGCCCCCATCGACAGCGCACCGGCGAGAAGACCGGCGATACCGCTGAACAGCACGAGGCTGGAACTCACACCGGTCGCGCCGATGCCCAGCACCAGAGCGAGGTTGCTGACGAGGCCGTCATTCGCACCGAAAACCGCCGCGCGGAATGAACCGGAAAGACGGCGCCTGCCACGAGCAGCGAGACCACGCACCACCTCGTGGTGGATCTTCTCGTCTGCGCGCATCGCGGGCGTCGCGTACTGCTCGGTGTCGTAGGGCGAGCGCGCCTCTGCGCTCTGAGCCAGCACGAGCACGAAGATGGAGCCGAATCGCCCTGCCATCCACGCGAGAAGCCGGGAGCGGATGCCCGCGTTGGGGAGCCTTTCCGGCTCTCCTCCGAGCAGATCGAGCCAGTGCTGCTCGTGACGGCGTTCGGCGTCTGCGAGGCTCTGCAGGATCTCGCGCTCCTCACCCGTCTTGCGCGCGGCCAGCTTCTGGTACACCGTCCCCTCGGCGCGTTCTTCGACGAGATGCCGTGCCCAGCGGCGACGATCGGCCGCGGTCGGATTCGTGGCAGCGGGCACAGTCATGTGATCTCCATGGTGGTGAACGGGCAACTTCAACGCTATCCAGCCGGCGATGCCGGAACCCCCGGAATGCCCGGATTGCCAGCATTTCGGGGTTCCTAACCCTTCGACAGACTCAGGGAACGGCGGGCTACTTGCGTACGCGCTTGCGCAGCACCTCGATGCGGGCCTGCAGCTGCGTCACCGTCGCCTGTGCGACAGCGGGACCTCCGCAGATGCGTCGCAGCTCGGCGTGCACTGCGCCGTGCGGCTCTCCCGCCTGTCGGGCGTACAGACCGACCAGGCTGTTCAGGAGCTGTCGCTGTTCGCGCATCGTGCGGTGAAGCGGCGCCGGGAGCGTGGTGACCGCCTCCGGCCCTGTCTCCGCCTCTCGTGCCTCGCGCAGTTTCGACTGACGCGTCTGACGTTGCATCAGCAGCTCGTGCACGTGCTCGGGCTCGAGAAGTCCAGGGATACCGATGAACTCCTCCTCTTCGGGAGTTCCGGGTTCGGCCAGCTGACCGAACTCCTGGCCCTCGAAGACGACGCGGTCGAAGTGCGCGAGCGACGAGATCGCCTGGTAGCTGAACTCCTGCGTGAGCGCGTCCGATGCTTCCTCTTCACGGTTCGCGCTCTCCAGAAGCGAGTCGTCAAGGCCGTCTTCATCCTTGGTCTGACGATCCAGCGCGTGGTCGCGTTGCTTCTCCAGGTCGTTCGCGAGCCCCATCAGCACCGGGACGTTCGGCAGGAAGACACTCGCTGCCTCACCGCGGCGTCTGGCGCGCACGAAGCGCCCGATCGCCTGCGCGAAGAACAACGGCGTCGATGAGGAGGTCGCGTAGACGCCCACGGCGAGACGCGGCACGTCCACGCCCTCCGAGACCATGCGCACGGCCACCATCCAGCGGCTCGTGTCCGCGCTGAACTTCTCGATGCGCTCCGATGCGGCGGCCTCGTCGGAGAGCACGACCGTCGGACGCTGACCGGTGAGGCTGTGCAGGATCTTCGCGTAGGCACGGGCGACGGTCTGGTCAGTAGCGATCACCAGGCCACCGGCATCCGGCACGTGGTGGCGGATCTCCGTGAGCCGTCGGTCAGCGGCGGAGAGCACCGCCGGCATCCACTCGCCCTCCGGATCGAGCGCCGTCCGCCACGCCTGCGAGTTGACGTCCTTGGTGTTGTCCTGCCCGAGGTGAGCCTCGAGCTCGTCCCCGGCACTCGTGCGCCAGCGCATCTTGCCCGAGTACATGTGGAAAAGCACCGGCCGGACCACGCCGTCCGCGAGGGCGCGGCCATAGCCGTAGGCGTAGTCGGTGGACGACACCCGGCCGCCGGATTCGTCCGGCGCGTATGTCACGAAGGGAATCGGCGCCGTGTCGCTGCGGAACGGCGTTCCGGAGAGCGAGAGCCGGCGCTTCGCCGGTCCGTAGGCGTCTCGGATCGCGTCGCCCCAGCTGAGCGCGTCTCCACCATGATGCACCTCGTCGAGGATGACCAGAGTCTTGGCGTCTTCGGTGAGGTGTCGATGCACCGACGACTTCGCGGCAACCTGGGCGTACGTGACCACGACACCGTGATATTGACGCGAGGGCGCCCAATGACTGTTGCGGAACCGCGGGTCGAGGCGAATGTGCACCCTCGCCGCTGCATCCGCCCACTGGGTCTTCAGATGCTCGGTCGGAGCGACCACGATGATGCGATTGACCTCGCCCATCCGCAGCAGTTCGACGGCGAGCGTCAGGGCGAACGTCGTCTTGCCTGCCCCCGGGGTCGCCGCCACGAGAAAGTCGCGCTGATCGCGCTGGAAATAGATGTCCAGCGCCTCGCGCTGCCATGCACGGAGCTTGTCCGCCGTTCCCCACGGGGCGCGCTGAGGAAAGGACGGAGAGAGCATTGGTTCCAGGATAATCGGTGCCGCAGACACTTCGTCCCGCACGCGGACCGACATTCGCGCGACCCTCCCCCGTTCGGCCACAGCCGAGTAGGCTCGAACACTGCGCGGTCGCAGGTCCGGTCGGCGCAGTGAGGGAGCATCAATGGTCGACGACGAATCGTCCAGAACGCCGTATGTCGCGAACGAGACTCCGCACCCGTGGCGGCGATTCGTCGCGGTGGGCGACTCATTCACCGAAGGAATCGGAGATCCGGATCCCGCGGTCCCCGACGGCCACCGCGGATGGGCGGATCGCGTGGCCGAAGAACTCGGACGCCAGGTCGAAGGGTTCGCTTACGCCAACCTGGCGGTGCGCGGCAAGCTGATCGCACAGATCGTCGCGGACCAGATCGAACCCGCCGTCGCACTCCGGCCCGATCTCATCTCGATCTGCGCCGGCGGGAACGACGTCATCCGCCCTGGCACCGACCCGGACATGATCGCCGAACAGCTCGAGGATGCCGTCGCACGGCTTGCTTCGACGGGTGCCGCGATCATCCTCTTCACCGGCATCGACACCGGCTTCACGCCGGTCTTCCGGCGGTTCCGCGGCAAGGTCGCGATCTACAACGAGAACATCCGTGCGATCGCCGAGCGGCACGACTGCATCGTGGCCGATCAATGGGCGCTGAAGACCGTGCAGGACTCGCGCTTCTTCGACGACGACCGACTGCACTTCAACGCACTGGGCCATCACGAGGTCGCCCGAATGGTGCTGCGGGCGCTGAACGTCCCGAACGACCTGCAGCCGATGCAGCCTGAGCCTCGCCCGATCCGTACCTGGCGCGAGGCTCGCGCCGAAGATCTCGGTTGGGCGCGAGAGCACCTGATGCCATGGGTGCTGAGGCGCCTGCGGCATCAGTCGTCCGGCGACCTCATCAGGGCGAAGCGCCCTGATGCAGGGCCGATCGTGTTCCCCGAAAGCGCGAACCGGGACTCGGAATAGTCAGTTCGCGAGCGCCCACAACGCGACAGCTGCAGCAGAGGCGACGTTCAGCGAGTCCACTCCCCCGCGCATCGGGATCGTGACCACCGAATCGGCCGCCTCCAGCGCCACCCGCGACAGACCGTCACCCTCGGTCCCCATCACGAGCGCCACTCTGTCGGGGCGCTCGGCGACGTAGTCGGCCAGTGGCACCGCGTCATCGCGCAACGCGAGCGCCGCCACATCGAAGCCCGCCGCGTGAAGCGCAGCGACGGCGTCCGTCCACTCCCCGATCCGGGTCCACGGAACCTGGAACACCGTGCCCATGCTCACCTTGACGCTGCGGCGGTAGAGCGGGTCCGCGCAGCGCGGCGAGACGAGCACAGCATCCGCGCCGAGACCTGCGGCCGCGCGAAAGGCGGCGCCGACGTTCGTGTGCTCGATCAGATCCTCCAGCACCAGAACGAGCCGCGCTCCGCGGAGCACCTCGGCCACAGTCGGCAGCGCGGGACGGTGCATCGCTGCAAGAGCGCCACGGTGCACTGCGTACCCCGTGACCTGCTCGGCGACCTCATCGGGCACGACGTAGACAGGGGTGTCGTGATGGCCCAACGCGTCTTCGACCTGACCGATCCACCTGCTCTGGGTGAGCACTGACCGCGGCGTGTGGCCCGCCTCCAGCGCACGTCGGATGACCTTGACCGACTCGGCGATGTACAGTCCCTCTCGCGGTTCCTTCACGCGCCGCAGGACGGTGTCGGTGAGGTTCCGGTAGTCCGCCAGGCGCGGATCCTCAGTGTCGGCGATGTGCTCTAGTGCCATGTCGACCACTCTGCCATCGACGGTGAAGGGTCGTGAGCATTCGTGAGCGCCGTAGACTCGCTCAGGGAGGTTTCGTGAGCGCGACGATCAGTTCCGAGCTGTCAGCCGGCATCGAGAAGTCAGTCGACCTGCTACGCGGACGGAGGATCGCCTTCCTCACCGGTGCGGGTATCTCGACGGATTCCGGGATCCCGGCGTATCGCGGAGAGGGTGCCCGCACGCGGTCGGACCCGATGACCGGGCAGCGTTATCTCGCAGACGAGACCGCGCGGCGGCGCTATTGGATCGGCGGCCACCTCGGTTGGCGCGCCTTCGCCGACGCCCAGCCGAACCGCGGGCACATCGCGCTCGCCGAGATGGAACGCGACGCGATCGCCTCCGGCGTGATCACCCAGAACGTCGACGGCCTGCACCTGCGTGCAGGAAGCAGCCGCGTGATCGAAGTGCACGGCACGATGCGCCGCGTCGTATGCCTGCAGTGCGGGCAGGTGTTCGATCGTCGCGATATCGCGACGCAGATCGAGGCACTCAACCCGTGGATCACCGTGCCGGAGAACATCGTCCTGAACCCGGACGGCGATGTGGCACCGGAGAGCACCGAGGGGTTCATCGTGCCGACCTGCACGGTGTGCGGCGGCATGCTGAAACCTGATGTCGTCTTCTTCGGCGAGTACGTTCCCGCAGATCGCTTCCGGGCCGCCGAGTCGCTCCTCAGAGCGAGTGATGCCCTCATCGTGGCGGGCTCCTCACTCGTCGTGAACTCCGGAGTGCGGCTCATCGAACGTGTCCGCCGCCGCGGCATCCCCCTGATCATCGTCAACCGCGAACCGACCCGCGCCGACCCCTGGGCCGACGTGACGCTCGCGGGCGGTACGAGCGACGTCCTCCCCGCACTCCAGGAGCTTCTCACGTGACCTTCATCACCCTCGTCCGCCACGGTCAGACCGACTGGAACCTGGATCGCCGCATCCAGGGCTCAACCGACATCCCTCTCAACGAGACCGGCCGCGGCCACGCGCGGGATGCCGCGGCGCTGCTCGCCGACGGCACCCATCACGCGATCTACGCGAGTCCGCTCGTGCGCGCGAGAGAGACCGCACAGATCATCGCCGGCGCGATCGGCCTCAGCGAACCGGAGCTCGTCTCCGACCTTCGCGAGCGGGAATTCGGCGAGGCGGAGGGGATGCTCGTCGCCGACTACATCGACCGCTACGGAGATTGGCACGCCGACGTCCCTCGCGCCGAGAGTTTCGATCAGGTGGGACAGCGCGCTCTCGGCGCTCTCGACCTGATCGCCCGCGCATCTCGCCGTCGTTCGGCCCCGGTCGCGGAGTCGATCATCGTCGTCGCCCACGGAGGCGTCATCCGAGCGCTGCTCGATCATGCGTCAGGCGGAACGATGCCCCCGCTCGGCGTGCCGCTCGCGAATGGATCCGTGCACCGCTTCGAGGCGGCTCCCGGTATTCTTCGGCTGCTGGAGACGGTGACCGCCTGACGTCCGGTTCTCAGCTGCCTGCGCGCGCCATCACCGACCGTGCGTGCCGCAGTACGGGCTCGTCGACCATCTGTCCGCGGAACCGGAACACCCCTCGCTCACCATCTGCCGCAGCCAGTACGGCTCTCGCCCAGGACTCAGTCGCCGCATCCGGCCGGTACGCCTTCCGGATGACCGGAACCTGATTCGGGTGGATGCACGCTGTGGCGAGGAACCCGGATGCCGCGGCGTCCACCGCCTCGCGTGCGAGCCCGTCTGCATCATCGAGATCGATGTGCACGGCGTCGATCGCCGCCTTGCCGTGCGCTCCGGCCTCCACGAGCACCCGTGCACGGGCATACCGTGCGACATCGCGGTATCGGCCGCCCGGATCGCGACTGGAAGTGCCACCGAGCGATGCCACCAGATCCTCCGCGCCCCACATCAGCGCGACGACGCGATCGTGAGCGGCGAGCCTGTCCGCCGCTGCGACGCCGCGCGCGGTCTCGCACAGGGTGATCAACGAGAATCGCTCATCGAACGCGTCCAGCGCCGCCGGATCCTCCGCCTTCGCCACCATCACGGTGCGGAAGTCCGTTTCGGCCAGCGCCGCGAGGTCACTCGCGAAGTCACTCGTGCCGGGCGCGTTGACCCGCACGATCACACGCTCGGCTGGGACAGCGGCCTCGACCAGATTGCGTCGAGCCGTTTCCTTGTCCGCGGGCGCCACGGCATCCTCGAGGTCGAGTATCACCGCGTCGGCGCGCCCGAGTGCCTTCGCGAAGCGCTCCGGCCGATCCGCTGGGCAGAACAGCAGGGCGGGTCCGAACTCAAACGCCATCGGACTCCCCCTTCGGCAGACAGTGCACGAGCGCCGTCCGCGTGGCGTTCGCGACGATCACGTCGTCCTGGTTTCGTCCCGTGTGCGCGATCGTGCAGATGCCCTGCCCCGGACGTGACGATGACAGCCGCTTCTCGGTCACGACGCTCTCCGTGTACAGGGTGTCGCCGGCGAACAGCGGATGCGGGAACGCGATCTCACCGAGCCCGAGCTGCGCAACGAGCGTGCCCTGAGTCAGCTGCGCGACAGAGGCGCCCACCATGGTCGACAGCGTCCACATCGAATTCATCAGACGCTGGCCGAACTCCTGCTCTGCGGCGAAAGCGGCATCCAGGTGCAGCGCCTGCGTGTTCATGGTCAGCGTCGTGAAGAGCACGTTGTCGGCCTCGGTCGCCGTGCGCCCCGGTCGGTGCAGGTATCGCGCGCCGACTTCGAACTCCTCGAAGTACAGACCACGCTGGAGGATATCCGTCATGCTGACACGCTATCGGGAGAGCCCCAGTGCCCGCGCGATGACGAGCAGCTGCACCTCGGTGGTCCCCTCGCCGATCTCGAGGATCTTGGAGTCGCGATAGTGACGTGCCACGGGGAACTCGTTCATGAACCCGTTGCCCCCGAAGATCTGCGTCGCATCCCTGGCGTTGTCCATGGCTGCGTCTCCGGCGACGAGCTTCGCGATCGCGGATGCCTCCGCGAACGGCTTTCCGGCATCGCGCAGGCGCGCGGCGTGATGCCAGGCGAGCCGGGCCGTGTGCACGCGCACGCGCATCCGCGCCAGTGTGAACTGCGCGTTCTGCCTCGTGCTCAGGGCGCTGCCGAACACGGTGCGGCTCTTCGCGTACTCGACAGCGGCTTCCAGGCACCCTTCCGCAGCGCCGGTGGAGAGCGCGGCGATCGCGATGCGCCCCTCGTCGAGGATGCTGAGGAAGTTGCCGAACCCGCGTCCCTCTTCGCCGAGCAGGTTCTCCGCCGGCACCCTGGCACCGTCGAAGGTGAGCGGATGCGTGTCTGATGCGCGCCAGCCGACCTTGTCGTAGGGCGCCTCCACCGTGAAGCCCGGCGTGCCGTTGGGCACGATGATGGTGGAGATCTCCTTGCGACCGTCCCGGATGCCGGTGACGGCGGTCACCGTGACGAATCGGGTGATGGGCGTGCCGGAGTTGGTGATGAACTGCTTCGTCCCGTCGATCACCCACTCATCGCCCTCGCGTCGTGCTGTGGTGCGCGTCGCTCCGGCGTCGCTGCCTGCTTCCGGTTCTGTGAGGCCGAACCCTGCGAGAGCACGACCGGCGAGCAGATCGGGCAGGTACTCGGCCTTCTGAGCATCGTTGCCGAAGCGGAAGATCGGCATCGCGCCCAGGCTCACCCCGGCCTCGAGTGTGATCGCGATCGACTGATCCACACGCGCAAGCGCCTCGATCGCGAGGCCGAGCGCCAGGTAGTCGCCGCCCTGGCCGCCGACCTCCTCCGGGAAGGGAAGGCCGAAAAGCCCCAGGTCCCCCATCTGCCCGACGACGTCCATCGACAGGGTGTGCGTGCGGTCGGCCTCATACGACTGCGGCGCGACCACGGTGTCGGCGAACTCGCGCACCATGGTGGCGAGTTCGATCTCCTCAGCGGTGAGGTCCTCGTTCATGTCGTTACTCCTTCTGGGATGTCTTCGGGTGCGACCATCGCGACGGCCTGGTCGCGCTTGGCCTGGTCTCCGACTTTGACGAGCAGATGCACAGTGCCGTCATGGGGAGCGAGCACAGGATGCTCCATCTTCATCGCCTCGATCGAGACGAGCGGCTGCCCTGATCTCACGGTCTCGCCTTCCGCCACGTGCACCGCGACGATGCTCCCCGGCATCGGGGCGCGGGCCTCGGGGGTCGTCTCCGCGCTGACCGGATGCTGCGCGGCGAGTCGTCGCAGCATCCGCTGACGCCGGTCCATTGGCCGAAGACGCGCGGATCGGCCGTCCTCGCTCACCCAGATCGCGCCGTCTGCGTCGGTGGCTGCGGTGACTCCCGTCGTCGCTTCCGAGGAGCTCTCGACGACGTCTTCCGCGTCCGTGAGGAAGGCGACCGCCCGTGCACCTGAGTCGGTGAGCGCACCCCACACGCCCCCACTTCGTCGAAACGGGACGTCCTGCGTGAGACAGGACTCAGCACGTCCTGTCTCGTGGAACAATTCCTGTTTCGCGCCGGTGATCATCGCGGCCGATGGCGGCGCCGGACGCACGGGCAGCAGCGTGTCGATCAGACCGGTGTCGAGATCGCCGTCGACGACACGCTCGTTCGTGAGCAGCTGCCGAAGGAAGGCGATGTTCGTGTCCACGCCGAGCACGACCGTCTGCGCCAGAGCCCGATCGAGGCGGATGAGCGCGGATGCACGGTCGGGACCATAGGCGATGACCTTCGCGATCATCGGATCGTAGAACCCCGTCACTTCGCTACCGGTCTCGATCGCGGCATCCACCCGCACACCCGTAGGCGCCGTGAAGTGCAGGACGCGCCCTGTGGAGGGCAGGAAATCCCGCTCGGGCGATTCTGCGTAGATGCGGGCCTCCACGGCGTGCCCGCTCGGAACGGGCGGCGCAGGCAGCGCGCCACCGGCGGCGACGTCGAGCTGCAGCGCCACGAGGTCGAGGCCCGTGACCGCTTCCGTCACCGGGTGCTCCACCTGCAGTCGCGTGTTCATCTCGATGAAGAAGAAGTCATCGGGAGCATCGGCGTCGACGAGGAATTCGACAGTGCCGGCCCCGACGTAGGCCACGCTCTCGGCGGCACGCACTGCCGCCTCGAACAACCGCTCGGTGAGTCCGGCAGGCAGTCCTGCGGACGGCGCCTCCTCGATGACCTTCTGGTGACGGCGCTGCAGCGTGCACTCGCGCTCACCGAGCGCGATCACCGACCCGTGGCTGTCGCCGAACACCTGCACCTCGATGTGGCGCGGGCGCTGGATGAGCCGCTCCAGGACGAGGGCGTCGTCTGCGAACGCCGCCCTGGCGATGCGTCGGGCTGAGGCCAGCGCTGTACCGAGTCCATCGGCTTCCGAGACGATCTCCATGCCCTTGCCGCCGCCGCCCGCACTCGGCTTGACCAGCAGCGGATACCCGATCTCTTGCACTCGCACCGCGATCTCGGCATCCGACAAGCCCTCCGCCGTGAAACCAGGCACGACGGGCACTCCTCGCGCGGCGACGTGGTCTCGTGCCTTCGCCTTGTCCCCCATGATCTCGATGGCCCGGGTCGAAGGGCCGATGAAGATGATCCCGGCACGTGCGCATGCTTCAGCGAGGGCGACGCTCTCCGAGAGGAACCCGTAGCCGGGGTGGATCGCGTGCGCGCCGCTGTCCCGCGCCGCGTTGATCACAGCCTCCACATCGAGGTACGACTCCGATGCGGGTGCCGGTCCGATCAGGACTGCGTCATCGGCCTCACGAACATGGGCGGCATCGGCATCCGCCTCGCTGTAGACAGCGATGCTGCGCATGCCCCGCTCTCGCACGGTGCGAATGATGCGGCGGGCGATCTCACCGCGGTTGGCGACCAGCACCGCCTCGATGGTCTGGGACTCGTTCATCTCATCACATCCTGAAGACGCCGAAGCGCGGTTCTGGCAGCGGGCTGCGGGCGACGACGTCGAGGGCGAGGCCGAGCAGGTCGCGCGTCTCATCAGGATCCACGATGCCGTCGTCCCAGAGTCGAGCTGTGGCGTAATAGGGCTCCCCCTGTGTCTCGTACTGCGCTCTGATCGGCTCCTCGAACGCCGTGCGCTCATCGTCGCTCCAGCCCGCCCCGCGAGATGCCAGTTGGTCTTCCTTCACCGTCGCCAGCACGGAGGCGGCCTGGTTTCCCCCCATCACCGAGATCCGGCTGGCAGGCCACGTCCACAGGAATCTGGGCGAGTATGCGCGTCCGCACATCGAGTAGTTGCCGGCTCCGAAGGAGCCGCCGATGATGACGGTGAGCTTCGGCACGCGTGTCGTGGCGACAGCGGTCACCATCTTCGCGCCGTCCTTGGCGATGCCGCCGGCTTCGGCATCGGAGCCGACCATGAATCCTGTGATGTTCTGCAGGAACAGCAGTGGGATGCTGCGCTGATCGCACAGCTCGATGAAGTGCGCGCCCTTGAGTGCGGATTCGCTGAACAGCACGCCGTTGTTCGCAACGATGCCGATCGGGTGCCCATGGAGCCGGGCGAACCCCGTCACCAGAGTCGTGCCGTACTCGGATTTGAACTCCCGGAACGAGTCGGCGTCGATGAGCCGGTGGATCACCTCGTGCACGTCGTAGGCGGCATTCACATCGACGGGGACCGCGTCGTACAGGCTGGTCTGATCGGCGGGCGGCCGGGATTCGGCGACCTCCCATGCGGGCGCGAACGGCGCAGGCAGCGTCGCGACGATGTCGCGGAGGATCTCGAGCGCGTGCTCGTCGTCTTCGGCAAGGTGATCCACGACGCCGGAGCGCTTGGCGTGCAGCTCGCCACCACCGAGCTCTTCCGCACTGACGATCTCGCCGATCGCCGCCTTCACCAGCGGTGGGCCGCCGAGGAAGATCGTGCCCTGATTGCGCACGATCACCGTCTCATCGCTCATCGCGGGGACATATGCTCCGCCCGCGGTGCAGGATCCGAGCACCGCCGCCAACTGTGGGATGCGCTCCGCGCTCATGCGGGCCTGATTGAAGAAGATGCGCCCGAAATGCTCACGATCCGGGAACACCTCATCCTGCTTCGGCAGGAAGGCACCCCCGGAGTCGACGAGGTACAAGCACGGAAGCCGGTTCTCCAGCGCGATCTCCTGCGCGCGAAGGTGCTTCTTCACGGTGAGCGGCAGGTAGCTCCCGCCCTTCACCGTGGCGTCGTTGCAGACGACCATCACATGTCGGCCGTGTACGAGGCCGATTCCGGCGATCACGCCGGCACCCGGAACTTCTCCCCCGTACATCCCGTCCGCCGCGAGCGGGGACACCTCGAGAAACGGACTGCCCTCATCGAGCAGCCGCGCGATCCTCTCCCTCGGAAGGAGCTTGCCGCGTGCGATGTGACGGCTGCGAGAGGCTTCGGGCCCACCCAGCGCGGCAGCGGCGCGCCGTTCACGCAGCTCGGTGGCCAGCATCTCCTGGGTGACGGGCATCGCGGCGTCCTCCTCGACTCACGGTGGCATTGAACAGGGCTTTTCGGTTACTGTGCACTAACCAATCAATTTAGGTTAGCGAGCATTAACTGAGATGGCAACCCCTCCGACGGCGCGTGATCGTGCCAAGGCAGAACGCGCGGACTCCCTGTTGCACGAGGCCGCGCGACTTTTCGCCGAGCGCGGATACTCGGGCGTCAGCCTCGAGGACATCGGATCCGCCGTCGGCGTCTCCGGCCCGGCGGTGTACCGCCATTTCGCGGGCAAGCAGGCACTGCTGGGCGCGGTCCTCGTAAAGGTCAGTGAGGACCTGGTCACAGGGGGAACCCGCGTCGCGGCGACGTCGTCCGACGACGAAGGGCGGATGCGTGCGCTCATCGACTTCCACGTCGACTTCGCCCTCACCCACGCAGATGTCATCCGCGTGCAGGACCGGGACCTGGCGCATCTGAGCGATGAAGATCGCGCCGAGGTGCGCCGCCTGCAGCGCACATACATCGACCTGTGGATCTCGGCGCTTGCGCCGTTGCATGACGCGCCGGCCGATGAACTGCGGCTGCGCGTGCAGGCGTGCTTCGGGCTCATCAACTCGACCCCGCACAGCACGCGCAGTGCGTCGCGGTCGAAGAAGTCCACAGCGATGATCCTCATGACGATGGCCCACGCAGCCTTGACGTCCTGACCCAGTCGGCGACCCGGCGGACTCAGCGACCGTGTGTCGTTCGCCGAGCCCGTCGAAGAGTCATCACCGCAGCAGCATCGCGCGCGCGGGCTCCTCGAGGATGTCCGCGACATCCTTGACGAAGCGCGCGCCTTCTGCACCGTCGACGACCCTGTGATCGAAGGACAGGCTCAGCGTCATCACCTGACGCAGCGCGATCTCACCCTTGTGCTCCCACGGCATGCGCCGGACGGCACCGACCGCGAGGATGCCGGATTGGCCCGGCGGCAGGATGGGCGTACCCGCATCGATGCCGAAGACACCGATGTTGGTGATCGAGAACGTTCCGCCGGCGAGCTCCGCAGGCGACGTCTTGCCGGAGCGGGCCGTCTCGGTGAGCGCGCGCAGCGCATCGGCGAGTTGCGGCAGCGTCATCCGATCGGCGTCACGGATGTTCGGCACGATCAGGCCGCGCTCGGTGGCGGCGGCGATGCCGAGATCCACGTAGTGGGGCTGCACGATCTCGCCGGCCGCCTCATCCCAACGCGAGTTGAGTCCTGGCGTGCGACTGAGCGCGAGACAGACGGCCTTCGCCACGATCACCAGTGGTCCGATCCGATGCTCGGCCAAAGCCCGATCGTCGCGCAGGCTGGCGATCAAGTCCATCGTCGCCGTGACGTCGACGGTGTGGAAGGTCGTCACGTGCGGCGCGGTGAAGGCGCTCTGGACCATCGCGGCGGCCGTATGCTTGCGGACGCCGCGGATCGGGATCCGGGTCTCCCTGTCGTCGGATGACGTGCCGGCACTCACGATGGACTCGCGCGGTTCGACGGCATCCGCCTGCCCGCCCACCCGCTCGAGATAGGCGTCGACGTCCTCGCGCGTGATGACGCGGTCCCCGACCTCGGCCGCGATGAGCACGATGTCGACTCCTGATCGCTTCGCATACGCGCGCACGGGAGGTGTCGAACGGGGCCGCTCGCCCACCCTCATCGCAGCGGGGGTCTCCGGGATCACGTCATGGGGCGCTGCCTCCAGCACCGCGGTGTCGGCCCCGGTATCGACGCGTCCCGCCCTGCGCACGCGCCGAGTCGGACGACCGCCCTTCGCCGGGGCAGCTCCGTATCCGACGAGATTGGGCGGGGTCTTCTCCTCAGTCGTTGACGAGGCCGCATCCGACGTCGCTGCACCTGGCTTGTCGGCGCCGGCCACGTCGAATGCGATCAGCGGCGCGCCCACCGCGACCGTCTCCCCTGCACCGGCATGCAGCGCGGACACGACTCCGTCGAACGGAGAGGGCAGTTCGACGACGGCCTTGGCCGTCTCGACTTCGGCGAGCGTCTGGTTCAACGTCACCGTGTCCCCCGGTGCGACCAGCCATTGCACGACCTCCGCCTCAGCGAGTCCTTCGCCGAGATCCGGCAGGTGGAACTCCTCGATCATGACTCGGCTCCTGTCAGGCTGTTGGGTCTGTCGAGCACGCGGTCGACCGCGTCGAGGATCCGATCGAGGTCAGGAAGGTGGAACTTCTCGAGCTTCGCGGGCGGGTAAGGGATGTCGTGCCCTGTGACACGCAGAGGCGGCGACTCGAGGTACTCGAAGCACCGTTCCGTGATGCTCGCGATGACCTCTGCGGCGACTCCGGCTTCACGGGATGCCTCGTGGGCGACGACCACACGTCCGGTGCGGCGCACCGATGCGGCGACGGTGTCATAGTCCACGGGAGAGATCGAACGAAGGTCGATGACCTCCAGCGAGACGCCGTCGTCCTCTGCGGCGGATGCCGCATCCAGTGCGGTCGCCAGCATCGCACCGTAGGTGATGATCGTGGCGTCCGATCCTTCGCGCATGACCCGCGCGACGCCCATCGGCGGCGCATCCGCAAGGGAGGCGTCCAGATCGACATCACCCTTGTGGTGATAGAGGCGCTTCGGCTCGAAGAAGATCACCGGATCGTCCGAGGCGATCGCCTGCTGCAGGCAGCGATACGCATCCTGCGGATTCGAGACGGTGATGACGCGCAGCCCGGCGGTGTGCACGAAGTAGGCCTCCGGCGACTCGGAATGGTGCTCGGCGGCACCGATGCCACCGGCCCACGGAATGCGGATCGTGATGGGCATCTTCACGCGCCCCTGCGTGCGGTAGTGCAGTTTGGCGACCTGCGAGACGATCTGGTCGAACGCCGGATACACGAATCCGTCGAACTGGATCTCTACGACAGGACGGTACCCGCGATAGGCGAGCCCGACGGCCGTGCCGACGATCCCGGACTCGGCGAGAGGCGTGTCGATGACCCGCGCAGCACCGAACTCGTCGAGCAGGCCATCGGTGATGCGGAAGACTCCGCCGAGCTTGCCGATGTCCTCGCCCATCAGCACGACCTTCTCGTCGTCGCTCATCGCCTTGCGCAGCCCGGCGTTGAGGGCCTTGCCCAGAGTGATCTCCGTCATCTCAGACCTCCTCGAGAGAAGCGACGTATGCCGCGTACTCGTCGCGCTGGCGCTCGATTCCGCAGTGCGATTCCGCATAGACGTTGTCGAAGACGGCGAGGGGTTCGCGAGTGATCATCCCGAGGCATGCCGCCCGCATCTCTCGCGCCATGGTGTCGGCATCCGCCTGCGCAGCAGCGACGTGCTCGTCGGAGAGCTCGCCCGAGGCACGAAGGTGCGCCTCGAGTCGCGCGATCGGGTCACGCGTGCGCCACGCCTCGAGCTCGGCGGGGTCACGATAGCGGGTGGGGTCGTCGGAGGTGGTGTGCGGGCCCATCCGGTACGTGACGGCCTCGATGAATGCGGGGCCCTTGCCGGCACGGGCGTGGGCGAGCGCCCAGCGCATCGCGGCCATGCAAGCGAGGACGTCGTTGCCGTCGACACGGAGGCTGGGGATCCCGAACCCAGGAGCGCGGCCGGCGATCGGGTACTGCGACTGCACGGCGACCGGCTCTGAGATGGCCCAGTGGTTGTTCTGGCACACGAAGACGACTGGCGCCTGGTACGAGGCGGCGAAGACCATCGCCTCGTTCACGTCGCCCTGACTCGTGGCGCCGTCACCGAAGTACGTGACAGCGACTTCGGGCGCCTTCTCATGCTTGATCCCCATCGCGTACCCGACCGCGTGCAGGGTCTGCGCACCGATGATGATCTGCAGTGGAGCCACACGCATCTCGATCGGATCGAACGGCGCACCCTCCTCACCGCGCCACACGCGTACGAAGTCGCCGGGTTGCGCACCGCGTGCGTAGATGACGCCGGTCTCACGGTAGCTCGGGAACACGAAGTCGATCGGGTCCAGTGCCCGGGCAGTGCCGATCTGCGCTGCTTCCTGACCGTTGCACGGTGCCCACAGGCCCAGCTGTCCCTGGCGCTGGAGCGCGACACCCTCGGCATCGATGCGGCGGAGGATGATCATGTCGCGCAGCAGCGCGCGCAGTTGCGCGGCGTCGATGTCGGCGACGAAAGGATCGAGATCGGGGTTCTTCTGACGGGTGCCGTCAGGGGCGAGCATCCGTTCGGCGAGCTCGAGATCCTGTGTGGAATCTGCGATCGGGGTGGTCTGCGGTGACATCATCGTCCTCCTGTCGTGTGTCTCCCTCATGAGGAGCTGCACGCGTGCACCGACAACATAATCGGATGCTTCGAGGGTACGTCTGCTGATCAGCACGCTCAAGCATTCATAGTCAGCTTGAGCATGTTGCCCAGTAAGCGCGTCATGGCCCTGCTAGGGTTTGGCACTATGCCCGCTCTCGATCGCGTCGATCTCGATCTGCTCGCCGTCCTCGCCGAAGACCCCCGCACGACGATCGTCGCGCTCGCCGAGACGCTCGGCCTGTCGCGCAACACGATCCAGGCGCGAATGGCGCGGCTCGAGCAGACCGGTGTCTTCCTGTCCTACGAGCGCTCGTTCTCGCCCGAAGTGCTCGGCTTCCCGTTGCAGGCGTTCGTCAGCATCGGACTCAGGCAGACCGAGCTCCCCCGCATCACCGCCGAACTGGCGCGGATCCCCGAGGTGCTGCAGGTGCACGGGCTGAGCGGCTCCATCGATCTGCTCGCCCGTGTGGCCTGCCGCGATGCGCGGCATCTGTTCGACACGGATGCGAGAATCCTGTCGATCGAAGGAGTCGATCGAACGGAGACGTCGCTCGCGATGGGCGAGGTGATCCCCTATCGCGTCGCCGGGCTCATCGGCCTCGCGCGACGGGAACCCTGAGGAACCGACGGATCGCGCCCGCCGCTTCCGATGGGGTCTCATAGTGGATGAGGTGGCCGACATCGGCGATCTCCACGAGGGTCGCGTCCGGGAACAGCGTCGCAAGATGGCGCTCCGCCTCGATCGGCGTGATGTCGTCCTTCTGCGCGGCGACCAACAGCGTGGGAACATCGATCTCCGGCGCGAAGGCGCGGACGTCGTGCGAGACGCTCGCGACGAAGGCATCGCGCAGCACATCGCGATCGGCGAAGTCGGAGAAGTAGGTGTCGTGCTGGTCGTGGATGAATCGCCGAAGCGCGCGGTCCTTCGTCTTCGCCATCGTGATGCTCATGACCCGTACGATCACTCTGTTACGCAGCAGCGCCGTACCGATCCGTGAGGGCAGCGCCGCCCCGAGATCGTAGTACCAGACGGCCAGACGGGTCATGATGCCCTTCGGACCCTCGAGCGCCGGCGCGCCGATCGGATTGATCAGGATCAGCCGGGGTGTCTCCAGCCCGTCGGCCACCGCGGCAGCCGTCACGATCGAGCCGAACGAGTGGCCGAGGATGACCGCGCCCGGCTCGACCGCGGCAGCGAAGGCCCGCAGCCAGTCGGCATACGCGGCGAGATCGTGAGTGCGCCCTGGAAGAGGCGGAGTCTCGCCGAAGCCCGGCAGGTCGGGGGCTATCACGCGCACCTCCGGGAGGTAGGCGAGCACAGGCTCCAGGCCATGATGCTCTCCGCGGAAGCCGTGCACGGCGATCACCGTTGTCGGGTCCCCCTCGGTCCCTGAGCCTGTCGGGGGGCCGTACACCCAGTAGGCGGTCATCGCGCCGTCCACCTCGACCTCGTGACGCTCGACCGGCAGACGGTTCAATCGGTCAGCGTACGGGGAGGGAACGGGCATGCGTTCAGTCTACGGGCGAGCCTGCAGCGCATTGTCTGAAGCTCTCCCTACCGTGGGGTCATGGCAATCGATCTCGAACTCCCCGGCTGGCTCAGCCGCATCGGCGTCTTCGATCTTGAGACCACGGGCGTCGACGTCACCGCAGACCGTATCGTGACAGCGCACGTCGGAGTCCTCGACGGGAAGGGGCGAGAGATCGCCGCACGCTCCTGGCTCGCCGATCCGGGCATCCCCATCCCGGAGGGCGCAGCAGCCGTGCACGGCATAAGCACCGAGCAGGCGCGCAGGGACGGTCGAGTGGCGCGCGAGGTCGTCACAGAGGTCACCGAATCCCTGCGCGCACTCTTCGCCCAAGGTGTCCCGGTGGTCGCGTACAACGCGTCCTATGACTTCTCGCTCCTCACGCATGAATGCCTGCGTCACGGCATCCGGCCGCTCGAGTCGCCGGGACCGATAATCGACCCCCATGTGATCGACAAGGCCGTCGATCGCTACCGCAAGGGAAAGCGCACGCTCGAGGTCGTGGCCGAGCATTACGCGGTCAGGCTCGACGGAGCGCATGAGGCGGCAGCAGACGCCATCGCGGCCGGTCGCGTCGCACAGGCGATCGCGCGGAATTTCCCCCTCGCGGCCTCGGCGCAGGAACTGCACACGCAGCAGATCGGCTGGGCGCGCACTCAGGCCGAGAGTCTGACGGAGTACTTCATCCGGATCGGCCGACTCGATGCGGAAGACGCGCTCGACGGCACCTGGCCGGTGCGAACGGCCGACTCGGCATCCGACTGAAGAGGTGATGGCGACGACGGTCGCATCGTCATAGAGATCGACTGACCGCCGAGACCCCGGGTTGTTGCCGAAACCCCACCCGAATGACGCGGATACTCGGGGGTCTGGACACGAATCAGGGGTCTCGGCGAACCCTCCCGCACACGAGAAAAGGCCCCGCCGAAGCGGGGCCTTTCTGGAGAGCAGCAGTTACTTGCTGCCGCCGAAGCCCTTGAAGCGCTGGTTGAACTTCTCGACACGACCGGCCGAGTCCATGATGCGCTGCTTGCCCGTGTAGAACGGGTGCGAGGCCGAGGAGATCTCGACGTCGATGACGGGGTACTCCACGCCGTCCAGCTCGATCTTCTTGTCGCTCGAGACGGTGGAGCGGGTGAGGAAAGTCTCGCCCGAGCCGAGGTCGCGGAACACGACGGCCTGGTAGTCGGGGTGAATGTCAGTCTTCATTGCTGATTCCTTGGCTTGCGGATACGAATGGAAGGAAAGTCGGAGGGTGCATATGCACCAAGGGTCGAGTCTAGCAGATCAGCGCCTACGAGGTTGCGCGCGCCGAGTACCTGCCGTCCTCCGCGCTGAGCGCGATCGGCATGCCGAACGCTTCGGTGAGGGCATCGGCAGTGAGTGTCTCGGCGATGGGACCGGCCGTCACGATGCCGCCGTCACGGATCAGCAGCACGTGTGTGAAGCCGATCGGGATCTCCTCCACGTGATGGGTGACCATGACCATGGCAGGCGTCGTCGGTGACGATGCGTAGCCGCTGAGCAGGCCGAGCAGTTCTTCTCGCGCGCCGAGGTCGAGCGATGCGGTCGGCTCGTCGAGGAGCAGCAGTTCCGGGTCGGTCATGACAGCACGCGCGATCTGCACGCGCTTCTGCTCCCCGTCGCTGAGGGTGCCGAACGTCCGATCGGCGAGCTGGTCGAGCTTCCACTCCCCCAGCACGCGCAGCGCGCGTCTCTCGTCGATGTTCTCGTACTGCTCGTTCCACCGGCCCGTCACGGAATAGGCGGCCGTGAGGACCACGTTGAGCACGCTCTCTTCGCGCGGGATGCGTTTCGCCATTGCTGAGGAGGCGAAACCGATCCGTGGACGCAGTTCGAACACGTCGGTGCGTCCGAGCGTCTCGCCGAGGATCGTCACGGTACCGGCGGTCGGATGCATCAGCGTGTCAGCGAGCTGCAGCAGAGTCGTCTTGCCTGCGCCGTTCGGACCGAGCACCACCCACCGCTGATCGTCTGCGACCTGCCAGGTCACATGATCGACGATGTTGCGCCCGTCACGGCGCACGACGACATCAGTGAAATCAAGAGCACTCGGCATGGTTCAAGCCTATCGGCTCAACCAGACACCTCCGCGTAGAGCGCCCGCGTGGTGTCGGCAATCGCCCCCCAACTGAATTCGCGCGCGGCGCGCTCGCGTCCGGCCGCGCCGTACGCTGCCGCACTCGCCGGGTCCATCGCGACCTCGGTCAGGGTGCGGGCGAGATCGTCGACGTACCGAGCCGGATCGATCGGTGTTCCCGTCCCGTCCGTCGCCTGCTCGATCGGCACGAGGCGACCGGTGACGCCGTCATCGACGACCTCAGGAATCCCTCCGGTGGCGGTGCCGACGACGGCGGCACCGCATGCCATCGCCTCGAGGTTCACGATCCCGAGCGGTTCATAGATCGATGGGCACACGAAAGTCGTGGCTGCCGTGAGGATCGCCGAGAGCTCGTCGCGAGGCAGCATCCGTTCGATCCAGATGACGCCCCGGCGCCTCTCCTGGAGCAGGCGCACGCCCTCCTGGACCTCGGCCATGATCTCGGGGGTGTCCGGCGCTCCTGCACACAGCACCAGTTGAACATCGGGTGGCAGCGCGGCGGCGGCACGCAGCAGGTACGGCAGCCCCTTCTGCCTGGTGATCCGACCGACGAACACCACGGACGGACGGGTCGGATCCATGCCGATGCTCGCGAGGAACGCGGCGTCCTGCACCGGCCGCCACTGCTCGAC
Organism: Microbacterium sp. TWP3-1-2b2; assembly: GCF_049896145.1. Taxonomy (NCBI): domain Bacteria; kingdom Bacillati; phylum Actinomycetota; class Actinomycetes; order Micrococcales; family Microbacteriaceae; genus Microbacterium; species Microbacterium sp. TWP3-1-2b2. Next base: position 972,882 of record NZ_JAFCTS010000001.1, read on the forward strand.
GTCGATCCCGTTGTGGATCACCCTGACCCGAGCCGGGTCGACGCTCGGGTAGCTGCGCAGGATGTCGGCGCGCATTCCGCCGGACACTGCGACGATCGCGGCGGCGTTCTCATACGCGAGCTTCTCGATACCGCTAGACACCGCGTAACCGCCACCGAGCTGCTCGGCCTTCCACGGCCGCAGCGGCTCCAGGCTGTGAGCTGTGAGGATGTGCGGGATGCCATGCAGCTGCGATGCGATGTGGCCTGCGAAGTTCGCGTACCAGGTGTGGCTGTGCACCACGTCCGCTCCGGCGATGTCGCCGACCATCGCCAGGTCGGTACCGAGCGTCTGCAACGCCGCGTTCGCACCGACCAGTTCGGCGGGCGTTCGATACGATCGCGTCCCTGCTTCTTGCCGATCGGCGCCGAAGGCGCGCACCTGCACATCTATCGAACGACGCAGCGCGGCTACGAGTTCCGCGACGTGCACGCCGGCCCCGCCATAGATCTCCGGCGGGTATTCCTTCGTGATCATGTCGACGCGCATGTCTGAACGCTAGTACAGCGACGCATTCGGGATCTATGGTGGAGCCATGGCGGTCCCCAAGAAGGTTTTCGGCATCATCCTCGCCGGCGGCGAAGGCAAGCGTCTCATGCCCCTGACGGCCGACCGCGCGAAACCGGCGGTGCCGTTCGGTGGCCAGTATCGACTCATCGACTTCGCGATCTCGAACCTCATCAACTCGGGTCTGCGCCAGGTCGTCGTGCTGACGCAGTACAAGTCGCACAGCCTCGATCGTCACATCTCGCAGACCTGGCGGATGTCCGCCCTGCTCGACTCGTATGTCACCTCGGTTCCCGCACAGCAGCGGCTGGGAAAGCGCTGGTTCTCCGGGTCAGCGGATGCGATCCTGCAGAGCCTCAACCTGATCAACGACGAGAAGCCCGACATCGTGGTGGTCATCGGCGCCGACCACGTGTACCGGATGGACTTCCGCCAGATGGTCAAGGCACACATCGCTTCGGGGGCGAAGGCGACCGTCGCCGGCATCCGCCAGCCCCTTGCGATGGCAAACCAGTTCGGCGTGATCGACGCGGATCCAGACGGGTCGGGGCGCATCCGCGCATTCCTGGAGAAGCCGACGGACATCGAAGGCCTCGCCGATTCGCCCCACGAGGTGCTGGCTTCGATGGGCAACTACATCTTCGACACGGATGCCCTGGTCGAAGCCGTCGAGTCCGACGGCGAGCTGCCGACCTCGGCCCACGACATGGGCGGCGACATCATCCCCTACTTCGTGGAACGCGGCGAAGCCGGGTACTACGACATGAAGCAGAACGACGTGCCCGGCTCGTCGCCGCGCGATCGCGCCTACTGGCGAGACGTCGGCACGATCGACTCCTTCTTCGACGCGCACATGGACCTGATCTCCACGCTGCCCGTCTTCAACCTCTACAACACGCTGTGGCCCATTCGCACGCAGAGCGTGAACGCGCCTCCGGCGAAGTTCGTCCGCGACGCGGTCGGGCGCATCGGCAACGCGATCGACTCCATCGTCTCCCTGGGGTCTGTGCTGTCGGGCACCCACCTCGAGCGCAGCGTCGTCGGTCCTGGCACTCTCGCCGGTGGCGGTTCGACCATCACTGATTCCGTGCTCTTCGACAACGTCCACGTCGGACAGGGAGCGCGGATACATCGCGCCGTGCTCGACAAGAACGTCGTTCTGCTCGACGGCGCCACTGTCGGCGTCGATCGCGAGCGAGATCTCGAGCGGGGCTTCACCGTGACCGAATCGGGCATCACCGTCGTCGGCAAGGGCGTGCAGATCGAACGCTGACCGGCGCGCTACGCTCGATCGCGTGATCTCTGCGCGTTTCCTCGTCGTCCTCGATGCCGATTCCACCCTCATCCGCGATGAGGTGATCGAACTGCTCGCCGACGAAGCAGGGCGACGCGCGGAGGTGCAGGCCGCGACAGAGGCCGCCATGCGCGGTGAGGTCGACTTCGCGACGAGCCTGCGATCTCGCGTCGCCGCGCTCGAGGGTGTGCCGACCGCGGCGTTCGCACGCGTGCAGGCTCGCGTCGAGCCGACACCGGGAGTCCGACAACTGACCGCGGCCGTGCACGATCGAGGCGGCGTGGTCGGCGTCGTCTCGGGCGGATTCCACGAGATCCTCGATCACATCGCACCCGCGCTCGGCGTCGACCGGTGGCGCGCCAATCGCCTCGATGTCGCAGACGGACTCCTGACTGGGACTGTCGCCGGCGAGATCGTGGATGCCGCGGCAAAGGCTCACACGCTCGCTGGATGGGCAGCCGATCTCGGAGTGCCGTCGCACGCGACGATCGCCATCGGTGACGGCGCGAACGATCTGCAGATGATGTCTGTCGCCGGACTCGGCCTCGCCTTCAACGCCAAGCCCGCCGTCCGGGACGCAGCGAGCCTGGTCGTCGGGCCTCAGGATCTCAGCGCGGTCATCGCCCTGCTGCCCTGATGGCGGCGCCGGCGAGCAGACTGCCGATCCCCCACCGCCTTCTGCAGATGTCGGAACCCCCGCGTAACGTCGCGGTATGGACATCATTCTCGTACCCGGTCTCTGGCTCGACGCGTCCTCGTGGGACAGCGTGAGGCCCGCTCTTGAAGCCGCCGGACATCACGCCACTGCCCTCACACTGCCCGGCGTCGGCGAACCGGCCGACGCTTCGGCCGATCTCGGCATGAGCGACTGGGTCGACGCCGTCGTCACGCAGATCGACGCGACTCCCGGTCCCGTCGTACTCGTCGGGCACAGCGGCGGTGGCAATGTCGTGTGGGGTGCGGCGGATGCGCGGCCCGACAGGGTCGCCCGCGTCATCTTCGTCGACACCGTGCCCCCGGCCCCCGGCTCCGGGATCTCCGAGTTCCCCGTCGTCGATGGCGTCATCGCGTTCCCAGGATGGGACTTCTTCCCCGAAGAAGATGTGCACGACCTCGACGCCGAGACGCGAACACGCACGCTGGCGCTGACGAAGACGGTGCCTGCGCGAGTACCGACCGACCCGATCGCGCTGGCGGGCGATCGGCACCGGGTGGCGGTCACGATGTTGATGGGCTCACTCAGCCAGGAAGAGCTCGAAGCGCAGATCGATCAGTGGGGTGAATACGGTGAAGAGTACCGGGCCATCGATGACGTCACGGTGAAGAAGATCGGGTCAGGCCATTGGCCGCAGTTCTCCGTCCCCGATCGGCTGGCGACACTGATCAACGAATCAGTGGCCCATCCCCAGGCCGCCGTCGACGGGGATCACGGCGCCTGAGATGTAGGCCGCATCGTCTCCAGCCAACCAGGTGACGACGCCCGCGACCTCGTCGGCCGTGGCGAAGCGCCCTGCCGGAATGTTCGCCTTGTACTGCTTCTGGGTGTCTTCAGGGAGCTCAGCGGTCATGTCGGTTTCGATGAACCCCGGCGCGACCACATTCGCCGTGATGCCGCGCGCACCGAGTTCGCGGGTCAGTGACCGAGCGAACCCGACCAGGCCGCTCTTCGATGCGGAGTAGTTCACCTGTCCGGCCGATCCGTACAGTCCCACGACGCTGGAGATGAGGATGACGCGTCCGAAGCGTGCACGCAGCATGCCCTTCGACGCACGCTTGACAACGCGGAACGCCCCGCCGAGGTTCGTCGCGACGACGCTGTCGAAGTCGTCTTCGCTCATGCGCATGAGCAGCGTGTCCTTGGTGATACCCGCGTTCGCCACGACGATCTCCACCGGACCGAGCTTCTCCTCGACTTCGGTGAATGCCGCATCGATGGACGCGGCATCCGTCACGTCGGCACGAACAGTGAGCGCGCCCTCCGGGCCTTCGCCGCTACGTGCGGTGACGGCGACGCGATAGCCGTCGCGGACGAATCTCTCGGCGATCGAACGGCCGATGCCGCGGTTGCCTCCGGTGACGAGGACGACACGTTCTGAACTCATGATCTCTCACTCCCATTGGCGCTCGGTCTGGGCCCGAGCCATCCTATCGGGGCTGCAGCATCCGATGAGGCGAGGCCGGATTGACAGGGTCAGGTGCGGCTGGGACTCTGGGGACGACGAAAGGCAGCAGCATGAGCGACGACAGCAAGACCAATCCCTACGCAGGATCGGCGCAGCCGTACCCCGGAGCCCCCGCGCAGAACGCCCCGGTGTACCCGGCGCCCGCCGCTCAGCAGCCTCGACCACCAGCGCCTCCAGCCGTCGGAGGCCATCAGCAGGCGCAACTGGCTCAGTCGTACCCGCCGCAGCAGCCCTACGCGGCACCGCAGCAGCCCTACGCATCACCGCAGCAGCCCTATGCGTCGGGCCAGCCGTACGCCGCTCCCCTGCCGACCAGCGGGCTCGCGGTGGCCTCCCTCGTCACAGGAATCGCGGGCATCGTCCTGAGCTTCGCGGTGTTTCCGCTGCTGGCGTCGCTGGCGGCGATCGTCACCGGGCACATGGCACTCAAACAGACTCGACAGGGCTCTGGGATCGGCGGCAGAGGCATGGCCATCGCCGGACTCATCCTGGGCTACGTCGGCGTCGCGATCCTCGCGCTCATCGTCATCGTGTCGATCTTCTCGTTCCTGTTCATCGGGTCCGTCGGGTTCCTTCCGCTGCTGCTGTCCTGACCGGCCACGTGCCGCTCGGCACGGCCTTCCGACACGTCGCATGCGGCGTAGGCTTGAACCACTGTGAACCGTTCTCGTCATGCCCCCGCCGTGACCTCCCTGCCGCAGGCCCCGCAGGATGAGGCGACCGGTCGTGTGCGCCGTTACGTGCTCACGATGGTGATCAGAATGGTCTGCTTCGGGCTCACACTCTTCGTCACCCCTTATGGCTGGTACACCTGGGTGTTCGCGATCGCGACAGCGGTGCTTCCGTACATAGCGGTCGTGTTCGCCAATGCCATAAGCCCGACGACGACGTCCGGTGCCGAGTCACCCACCCAGCAGCTGTCGGCTCCGACCCCGCCGGCCGTCGCCGACGCCCCGGATCACAGCACCATCACGATCCAGGAGAACCGCAGCGGTGCCGATCCGGTACAGGATCATGCGCACGATCCTGGCGACGAGTCGAAGCGCGACGGGGACGGCAAGGCGTGACCGACGAGTTCGAATGCTCGCGTGCAGGGTGCCGCACGCGCGCGACTCAGCACATCGTGTGGCGCAACCCTCGCATCCACTCCGCTGATCGCGAGAAGATCTGGCTGGCGTGCGACGAACACGCCGAGTTCCTGTACGACTACCTCGCCGCGCGAGATTTCCCGGTGACCGTTCGCGAGGGGCTGCCTGCATGAACAATCGTCTGGTGCGCTGGGGCGTGTACGTCCTCATCGCCATCGCATTCGCCGTGGCATGCGCGTTCCTCGCGAACTGGCAGTTCGATCGCAATGAGAGTCGCGCCGAGCAGCTCTCGCTCGTCGAGAGCAATTACGACGCCACGCCGATCACACTCACTGAAGCGATCGACGCCGATGGCTCCTTCGACGCCGAGGACGAATGGCATCCTGTGCTGTTGCGGGGCGAGTACCTCACGGATGAACAAGTGCTGGTGCGCAATCGGCCCCACGGCGGGACGAGCGCCTTCGAAGTGCTCGTCCCGTTCCGAGATGCAGACGGACGGGTCTTCATCGTCAACCGCGGATGGGTGCCGCCCGGCGAAGGAGCGAACCCCGATGCGATACCGGAGCCGCCGGCCGGCTCGGTCGACGTGACCGTGCGACTGCGCCCCGGTGAGCCGTTGCCGACCTCCGGGCGCAGCGCGCCAGAGGGGCAGGTGCCGACCATCCATCTGCCCAGCATCGCCGCGACGACCCCCGGCGAGGTGATCACCAGCGCGTACGGACTGCTCGTCAGCGAGGATCCCGCACCCGACACGGCGCTCGGTGGCTTCGACTCCCCCACCGAAGACCCCGGTCCCCACCTGTCGTACGCCATCCAGTGGATCCTGTTCGCTCTGATGGGCTTCATCTTCATCGGGTACATGATCCGAACCGAGATACAGAAGCATCGCGAAGAGAGCGAGGGCCGTCCGGTGCAGGCGAAGAAGCACCGACGACGCGATCATGACGCGGACGCCGAGGACGAGATGCTCGACGACATCGACGCCCGCGTCTGACTCAGATGGCGTGCGCCATGGTTCCCACGCCCGATGCGATCAGCAGGCTGAGCACCGCGAGCACGATCACGACCGGCGTCATCGTGTAGCGCTCCGGCTTCGAACGCGACACGGCATTCAACAGGATTCCGAGGCACAGATAGCCGAAGATGACCCACATCGCGACGACCGAGAATCCATCGGGGAACGCATCGATCGCGCCCAGCCGATCGAACGCGACCACAGCCATGAAGGCGTAGATGAGAACGGACACCGTGCTGCCGATCCGAAGACGGCGCGGCAGCACGCGGTGCTGACCGCCCCATGCGAATCGTCCGATCGGTGCGCCGAACACCAGCGTCAGCTGGAACACGACGAGGGCGGCGAGAATGACGGTGAACAGCAGGGCGAAGGGCACAGCCACAGGGTAGCGTGCCGGAGAAAAGCGTAGGTCAGCGGTCGACGCGGTGTCAGTCGGCCAGCAGGTCGGGACGCCGGTTCTCGGTGCGCACGAGCTGCTGCTCACGGCGCCATGCTGCGATCGCTGCGTGATTCCCGCTGAGCAGCACGTCCGGCACGGCACGGTCGCGCCAGTTCGAAGGTTTCGTGTACGACGGATACTCCAGCAGGCCGTCCTCGTGCGACTCCTCCACCAGGCTGTCGGGATTTCCGACGACGCCGGGAATCAGACGTCCGATGGCCTCGATCATCGCCATCGCGGCCACTTCTCCGCCGTTGAGCACATAGTCGCCGAGGCTGACGAGGCGCACTTCGCCGAGGGACGCGGCATACTCGAAGACGCGCTCGTCGATGCCTTCGTATCGTCCGCAGCCGATGATCAGATGATCGCGCGCCGAGAGATCGCGCGCCGTGGTCTGGTGGAAGACTTCGCCGGCCGGCGAGGGGAAGATGATGGTCGGACGCTCAGATCCTGCGGCGAGGTCGTCGAGGGCGAGCGCCCATGGCTCTGGTTTCATGACCATGCCGGCTCCCCCGCCGTAGGGGGTGTCATCGACCGTGCGGTGCCGGTCACTCGTCCAGTCACGCAAGTCGTGGATCCGCAGATCCAGGATGCCCGTCTCTCGTGCCTTACCCAACAGCGACAGCGTCAACCCGTCGAAGTACGACGGGAAGATGGAGACGACGTCTATGCGCATGCGTTGATCGTAGCGATCGATCAATCGACGGCTGCGTCGCCTTCACCGGTCGGCGTCGACTCATCGCCGACGGCGGCCTCCGCACCGGCATCCGGAAGTTCTTCGAACAGCCCGGCGGGCGGCGTGACGATGACTCGTCCTGCAGCGACGTCGACCGATGGGACGATGGCCTTCACGAACGGGACCATGACGTCGCCGTCTGCGCCCGCGCCAGTGGGACGGACGATGAGGAGATCCTGCGCAGGCATGTGCTCGACTCGAGACACCTTGCCGATGACCGTCTCATCGCGAACCACATCGAGTCCGACGAGCTGGTGGTCATACCAGGCGTCGTCCTCAGCCTCGTCGGCATCCTGATCGATCCACAGGATGGCGCGCACGAGTCCTTCTGCGCCTTCGCGGTCGTCTATGTCCTCGAAGAACACGACCGGGTTGCCGTTCATGACCCGATATTCACGGACCGTCACGCTCTTCCCATGCCACGGAGATGCCTCAGGCACCTGCAACGTGAACTCGGCGCCAGTGACGAAACGGCGCTCTGGATTGTCGGTATACAGTTCCAGCTTGAGCGCGCCCTTGAGCCCGTGGGCCTTGACGAGGCGCCCGACGCGCAACTGGTTCTTGCCCTGGTTCCGGTCTTTCGGCACCACGTCAGTCGTCCGCGACATCGACGCGAACGCGACGCCCGTCCGCCAGAGCGGTGATGAGCGTGCGCAGTGCCTTTGCGGTGCGGCCGCCGCGCCCGATCACGCGCCCCCGGTCGTCGGGGTGCACACGCACCTCGAGCAGGTCGCCTCGCGGCGACGTGGAGGCGTTGATCTGAACATCCTCAGGGTGATCGACGATCCCCTTGACGATGTGTTCGAGCGCGGCGGCGAGCACGGCGATTATTCGGCGTCTGCTGCGGGAGCCTCAGCGGCCTCCGCGTCGGCAGCGGCGGGAGCCTCCTCAGCGGGAGCCTCCTTCTTCTCCGCCTTCGGCTTCACGACCGACTTCTTGGAGCCGTCGATCTCGAAAGGCACCTTGGGAGCCTTGACCTGAACGGTCGAGACTGCATCCTTGTCACCCTTGAACTTGCCCCAGTCGCCCGTGAGCTTGAGGATCGCAGCGACCTGCTCAGACGGCTGTGCGCCGACGGAGAGCCAGTACTGCGCACGGTCCGAGTCGACCTCGATGAACGAGGGCTGCTCGGTGGGGTGGTACTTGCCGATCTCCTCGATCACTCGACCATCGCGCTTGGTGCGCGAGTCGGCGACGACGATGCGGTAGTAAGGCGCGCGGATCTTGCCCATGCGCTTGAGACGAATCTTGACAGCCACGATTCTCCTGAATTGTGTGGAAGGAAACGAACCGGTCGCCTGGAGAGTGGGGTGCACACCCGGCGGAAGCTCAAATGAGTGGACTCGTTCTGGATAGAGGGTCGAGAACGTCGTCCGACCTTCTATTCTGCCAGATTCGGCGACGAGTCGCGAAACGAGGCGACACGCGGTCGTCCGTGTCGCGGACCGTGCGTGTCAGACTGTGCAGGTGACGCAAGAATTCACCGGTTCCCCGCGCTCCACGGTCGGACTCGAATGGGAGATCATGCTCGCCGATCCGGCGACCGGAGACCTCGTAGGACGTGCGCCTGAGCTGCTGGCCGCGCTGGAGGACGAGAGCGCCCCTGAGCGACACACCGTGACGGGCGAACTCCTCACCAACACGATCGAGGTCACCAGCGGGATCGGCGAATCCGTGGCTCATGCCATCGGCGACATCGGCAACGCGATCACAGCGGTGCGCGCGGCCACCGATCCAGCCGGCATCGAGCTGCTCTCTGCAGGCAGTCACCCGTTCGCACAGTGGTTCGACCAGCAGGTCACCGACAAGACCCGCTACCACCACCTCATCGAGCGCACGCAATGGTGGGGCCGCAACATGATGATCTGGGGCATCCATGTGCACGTCGGTGTCGAGGATCGCGACAAGGTCTTCCCCATCATCAACACGCTGACCGCTTACCTGCCGCATCTGCAGTCACTGGCGGCCTCGAGCCCGTTCTGGGCGGGCGAGCGCACGGGTTACGCCTCGAACCGGGCTCTGGTGTTCCAGCAGCTTCCGACAGCGGGACTGCCATGGGCGCTGCACTCCTGGACGGAGTTCGAGAACTACCTCGACGACATGGTCCGCACCGGCGTGATGGCCGACGCCACCGAAGTGCGCTGGGACATCCGACCGGCTCCGCGGTGGGGCACGATCGAGGTGCGCGCGTGCGATGGGCTGTCGACGCTCGCAGAGCTCGCCTCCGTCGCCGCTCTCGTCCAGGTGCTCGTCGAGCATCTTTCTCGGATGCTGGATGCCGGCGAGACGCTGCCGACGATGCCCTCCTGGTTCCACCGGGAGAACAAATGGAGGGCGGCCCGCTACGGGCTGGACGCCCGTGTGATCGTCGATGCCGCAGGGACACAGCGGCTGGTTCGCGAGCACCTCGCGGAGACGGTTTCCGCGCTCGCTCCGATCGCGGTGGACCTCGGCTGCGAGGCCGAGTTCGCCGGAGTCAGCACGATCCTCGAAGGCGGCGCGAGCTATGAACGCCAGCTCGCGGTCGCGGATTCGACCGATGCGAACCTCGGCGCGGTCGTGCAGCATCTGATCCGCGAGTTCCGCTCCGGCCCGGGTGCGCCCGTGATCTGAGGTCAGTCCTCGTCGACCCAGTCGAAAGTGCGCGTGACGGCCTTGCGCCAGCGGGCCAGTCGGCGCTCACACTCGGTCTCGTCGATCTGCGGCGTCCATCGCTCGTCCTCGTGCCACATGGCGCGGAGGTCGTCGAGGTCGGCCCAGACACCGACAGCGAGCCCCGCCGCATATGCCGCACCGAGGGCGGTCGTCTCGATGATGGCCGGACGGATGACGGGGACGCCGAGCACATCTGCCTGGAACTGCATCAATGCCGAATTGCCGACCATCCCGCCGTCGACTCGGAGTTCCTCCAGGGGCACGTTCGTGTCGGCGCCGACGGCATCCAGCACCTCACGCGTCTGGAACGCGACCGCTTCGAGAGCGGCGCGTGCGATGTGACCCTTGTTCGCAAACCGGGTGAGGCCGAGGATCGCGCCACGCGCGTCGGGTCGCCAGTACGGCGCGAACAGCCCGGAGAACGCCGGGACGATGTACACGCCGCCGTTGTCCTCCACGCTCAGCGCGAGTTCTTCCACCTCCGGTGAGTCCTTGATGATGCCGAGGTTGTCGCGCAGCCACTGGACAAGCGATCCCGTCACGGCGATCGATCCTTCCAACGCGTACTTCGGCGCGTCGTCACCCAGACGATAGGCGACTGTGGTGATCAGACCGTTCTCACTGTCCACGATCTCGTCGCCGGTGTTCACGATCAGGAAGTTGCCCGTGCCATAGGTGTTCTTCGACTCGCCGCGCTCGAACGCGACCTGGCCGAACGTAGCGGCCTGCTGGTCTCCGAGGATTCCCGCGATGGGAATGCCGTCGAGCGAGGTACCGACTGCCTCGCCGTACACCTCCGACGAGGAGAGGATCGTCGGCAGCATCGCGCGAGGGACACCGAAGGCCTTCAGCAGGTCTTCGTCCCAGTCGAGCGTGCGCAGATCCATCAGCAGCGTGCGGCTGGCGTTGGTGACGTCGGTGGCGTGCACGCCGCCGTCGCGTCCGCCCGTGAGGTTCCAGAGAACCCAGGTGTCCGGCGTGCCGAAGAGCAGCTCGCCTTTCTCCGCACGTTCGCGGGCCCCGTCGACGTTGTCGAGGATCCAGGCGATCTTGGAAGCCGAGAAGTAGGTGGCCAGCGGCAAGCCGGTGGTCTCGGCGAATCGGCGGACACCGCCCTCCGCTGCCAGCGCGTCGATGAGCGCCTGCGTGCGTGTGTCCTGCCAGACGATCGCGTTGTAGACCGGCTCTCCGGTCGCTCGATCCCACACCACGACCGTCTCGCGCTGGTTCGTTATGCCGATCGCCGCGACATCGGATGCCGTGACACCCGCATTGTGCACTGCGGAGTCGATCACAGCCTGCGTGTTCGACCAGATCTCGGTCGCGTCATGCTCGACCCAACCCGCCTGCGGGAAGATCTGCTCATGCTCACGCTGGCCGGTGGCGACTATCGCCCCTTTGTCGTCGAACACGATCGCTCGAGTGCTCGTGGTGCCCTGGTCTATGGCGACGATGTGCATAGGTGTTCTCTCCAGCCGATGACGGCGTTGTCTGCTCTGCGATCCAGCCTAGAAGAAGTTGGTTGCCTGACTCACCCGACCTGCACGAACGTGCAGCAGGCTCGTCTCATGAGTCGACGAGCTGCTCGGCGAGATGCTCGTCCAGAACGAGGTCGGTGATCAGACGCGTGGCGATCGCGCCTCGCAGGCTCGGCAGTTTCTGCACGCCGGCGACGACGCATATGCGTCTGGACGCCCTCGACAACACCGAGAACGAAGGTCCGGTCGCTCGGTTGTTCAACTCGATGTCCTTCCAGCTGCCGTCGGAGCGGTAGAACACCGTGGCGATGTCGCCGACCACCTTCTCCTCCCGCAGGCTGCGATAGTCACCGCGGTCGAGATAACCGCCGATGTAGACGCGGCTCGGCACCTCCGCGAAGGGGGATCCGAGTCCGAACAGGATGACATCGGCTCGAGCCTGCAGATCGAGCACCCGCCGCGTGCTGCGCTCGCGCCACATCGCCTCCTTGGTGCGCGGGTCATCGAAGAATGCGGGGACGGGGAACTGCTGGATGCCGGCACCGAACGCCTGTCCGAAACGATGCAGGATCTCGCTGGCGTAGTCGACGCCGCTCGTGAACGTGTTGCCCGCGCCGTTGAGCTGCACCACTGTCGAGTTGTGGGTCTCCTTCTTCGGCAGATGCCTGCTGATGGCGTCAAGAGTGGAACCCCAAGCGATGCCGAGCGTCATGTTCGAATCGAAGTAGAGCGGGAGAAGGCGTGCGGCGCTCATCGCCACCCGTTCGAAACGCTCGACGTCGGAGAGGTTCTTCGACGTCGGGACGACGTGTGCGGCGATGCCGTATCGCGCACGGATGGCCTCCTCCAGGCGCAGCTCCTGCCCTTGAGGCTGGTGGATCTGGATCTCCACCAGTCCGGTGTCGCGTGCGTGGCTGAGCAGGCGCGACACGGAGGAGCGTGAGGTCGCGAGTTCTCGTGCGATCGCATCCATCGTCATGTCCTGGAGGTAGTACATCTGCGCCGCGCGCAAAGCGGTCGCTGCCCGGGGATCACTGAGGGGCGGATTGCTCATCGACACTCCTTGCACGTTCGTGCATCTCGCTTGCGCAGTTGTGCTGCGGGACTCAGGATATACCGTGTAGGCCCAGCAAGGAGAGACGATGAGCACTGCCAGCACTGCACCAGCCGAGCGATCGAGTGTGCGCGTCGCACGTGAAAGTGGCCGCACCGGCGTCGTGATCATCGGTGCAGGAATCAACGGCATCTCGACATTCCGCGACCTCGCCATGCAGGGCGTCGACGTGCTCCTCGTCGAACGAGAGGATTTCGCATCCGGCGCGACTGCCGCCTCCAGCCACATGATCCACGGCGGCATCCGCTACCTCGAGAACGGCGAGTTCCGCCTCGTCAAGGAATCGGTGCAGGAGCGCAACGGTCTCCTGAAGATCGCACCGCACTACGTCAAGCCGCTCGAGACCACCATCCCGATCTACTCGACGTTCTCCGGCGTCTTCGCAGCGCCACTTCGCTTCCTCACGCACAAGCAGGGCAAACCGCAGGAACGCGGCGCGTTTCTCATCAAGATCGGGCTGACGCTCTACGACACGTTCTCCCGCGACGGCGGCAGCGTCCCCCGTCACCGTTTCCTCGGCCGGAAGAAGTCTCTCGCGCAGCTTCCGAAGCTCGACGGCAGGATCAAGTACACCGCGACCTACTACGACGCCTCCGTCCACGATCCTGAACGTCTCGCACTCGACGTGCTGCGCGACGGCGAAGCCGCTCACGCGGGTGCACAGGCGATCAACTACGTGGAGGCCATCGGACTGGACGACGAGGGCGTTCGGCTCCGTGATCGCGAGACCGGTGCCGAGTTCCACGTCGCGGCCGATGTCGTCGTGAACGCCTCAGGGCCGTGGACCGACCTCACGAACACGGCCCTCGGCACGCAGACGGCGTTCATGGGAGGCACCAAGGGCTCGCACATCGTGCTCGACAATCCGGAGCTTCTCGACGCCACCGGCGGACGAGAGATCTTCTTCGAGCACTCCGATGGCCGCATCGTGCTCATCTATCCGCTCAAGGACCGCGTGCTCGTCGGCACCACAGACCTCGACGCCGACCCGCGAGAGCCCGCCCGCTGCACGGAGGAGGAAGTCGACTACTTCTTCGACCTGATCGGTCACGTGTTCCCGACCATCTCGGTCGACCGAGCTCAGATCGTCTATCGATACTCCGGCATCCGTCCGCTGCCGCACCATGACGACACCGCTCCCGGCTTCGTGTCGCGCGACTACCGGATCGAGCGCCGCAAGGATGAGGGGCGTCCGCCGGTGTTCAGCCTCGTCGGCGGCAAATGGACGACGTTCCGCGCTCTCGGCGCCAACCTCGCCGATCACGTGCTCGAGGATCTGGGACGACAGCGCGTGGCCAGCACGGTCGGCGTCCGAATCGGCGGCGGGAACGGTTACCCCCGCACGCCGCGGCGCCGGATCGAGTGGCTTCGTCAGAACGTCGGCGACACCGATCGCGGCCGCACGCTCTTCGTCCGCTACGGCACGCGGGCCGCAGATGTCGCGGCCTTCATCGCGGAAGGGGATGACGCGCAGGTGGTCGGCGATTCACTGTCCACCCGCGAGCTCGCCTGGATGGTCGAGCACGAGCAGGTGCGCCACGTCTCGGATGTCGTCTTCCGCCGCACAAGCCTCGCCTTCACGGGGGACGCCGGTGCGGACGTCATCCGAGCCGTCGCCGAGGCTCTCGCTCCGTTGATGGGATGGAACGCGGCGCGGATCGAGTCCGAGATCGCAGACACGGCCACACAGCTTCGCGAGGCGCACGGTGTGGATGTCGCAGCCGGAATCGTTCCCGCGGGTCGTTGAGCGGCGCGTCCTACCGCGCGTCGTTGAGAGAGCTCAGTTCTTTCCGAACAGCTTCTGGATCTCTGCGAGCTCTGCTTCGGTCGGCGTCTTCTGACCGCCGAGCCCGAATCCGGAGCCCGTCGCCGGACCGGTGGGCAGGCCCGCATTCTCAGCGGCCCGCTTCGCCGGGTTCCCCGAGCGCGAAGCCCCCTTCGACTTGCCCTTCTTGCCGCGCTTCGACGACGCGCCGGGGCGCCCCATGCCCGGCATCGCCCCCATCCCGGGAATGTTCGGTGTACCGCCGCGCGCGACGGTCTTCATCATCTTCGCGGCCTGTTCGAAGCGCTGCACGAGCTGGTTGACATCGGTCACGGTCATGCCGGACCCCTTGGCGATGCGCAGGCGGCGGGAACCGTTGAGAACCTTCGGGTTGTGGCGCTCCCCCGGGGTCATCGAGCGGATGATCGCCTCTGTACGATCGATCTCCCGCTCGTCGAAGTCTTCGAGCTGCTGCTTCATCTGCCCCATGCCCGGGAGCATCCCGAGCATCTTCTTCATGGAGCCCATCTTCTTCATCTGCTGAAGCTGGTCGAGGAAGTCCTCGAGCGTGAAGGCCTCGTTCGCGAGCTTCTCAGCGACCTTCTGCGCCTCTTCCTCGTCGAAGGCCTGCTGCGCCTGCTCGATGAGCGTGAGGATGTCGCCGAGGTCGAGGATGCGGCTCGCCATGCGGTCGGGGTAGAACGGTTCGAGGTCGTCGAGACCTTCTCCGGTGGACGCGAAGATGATCGGGCGGCCGGTGACAGACGCGACTGAAAGCGCCGCGCCACCTCGGGCATCACCGTCGAGCTTGGAGAGGACGACGCCGGTGAAGTCGACGCCTTCCTGGAAGGCCTTCGCCGTGTTGACGGCATCCTGACCGATCATGGCGTCGATGACGAACAAGACCTCATCGGGGTCGACGGCCTTGCGGATGTCGCCCGCCTGCTTCATCAGCTCGGCGTCGACGCCGAGGCGGCCGGCGGTGTCGATGATGACGACGTCGTGCTGCTGGCGGCGGGCGTGCTCCACGCCATCTCGCGACACCTTGACCGGGTCGCCGACGCCGTTACCCGGTTCGGGGGCGTAGACCGTGGCACCGGCCTGCTCGGCGACGACCTGCAGCTGATTCACCGCGTTCGGGCGCTGCAGGTCGGCGGCCACCAGGAGCGGTGTGTGTCCGTCCTTCTCCAGCTGCTTCGCCAGCTTTCCGGCGAATGTCGTCTTACCCGACCCCTGGAGCCCTGCGAGCATGATCACGGTCGGTGGGGTCTTTGCGAACTCGAGACGTCGCTGCTCACCGCCGAGGATCTGCACGAGCTCCTCGTTGACGATCTGCACGACCTGCTGGGCGGGGTTCAACGCTTTGCTGACCTCGTCGCCGAGCGCGCGCTCGCGCACCTTCGCGGTGAAGTCCTTGACGACGACGAGCGCGACGTCGGCATCCAGCAGTGCACGACGGATCTCGCGCACAGTGCCGTCGACATCGGCGGCGGTGAGCTTTCCCTTCGTGCGAAGGTTGCGGAAGGTCTCGGTGAGCCGATCGGAGAGCGTGCCAAAGGTAGCCATGGTGCTCTTGATTCTACGCGAGCGGAGCCTTGATGCTGAGCGTCGCACGGAGCTGTTCTCTGGCACGCTGGTAGCGTCCGCGTGCTGTGGATGCAGGGATGCCGAGAAGCTCGGCTGCATCTGTCAGGCTCAGACGCTCCCAGTGCACCAGTCGCACGAGTTCGGCGAGGTCGGGTTCCAGTCGATCGATGGCATCGCGCACATCGACTCCGGCATCGGCCGACGGCGCAGTCGCATCGTCACGGACCTGTGATCGGATGCGGTCAGCCAGTGCCCAGCGGCGGCGTTCGCCTCGGGCGTGATTCTGCAACGTGCCGCGAGCGATGCCGAACAACCACATGCGTGCCCGCTCAGGATCCTCGGGCAGCTCGCGCACTCGTCGCCAGGCGACCACCATGGTCTCACCGAGAAGGTCAGGGGCGTCGTCGGAGTCGGTGCGTCGTGCGAGGTACGCCAGCAGGTCGGATGCGGATGCCTCGAATGCGCGCGCGAGCGGCTCTTCCCGACGATTCACTGGTCGAGTTCCGGGCAGTAGCCGTGACCTTCAAGGGAGGCGATCTCATCGGCGTAACCGAGTCGCTCTGATTCCGCCATCACCTTGTCATCGATCGACTGCGACAACGCAGCCTGGTACTCGAGATCGGCATCATAGTAGGGCGTGCCGTATCCGGCGGGCACCTGAGATCCGTCCTCGAGTTGCATCTTGTGCTCGCCCGCACGGCTGTCCGCGATGTAGTCGTTCACATCAGCAAGCGCCGCCCCTGCGACATCTGTCCCGTTGAACCACTCCCGTAGATCCTGCTCGATCTCCTCGCGCCGGTCACGATCTTTCCGATCGACGATCTGGACGTTGCCGAAGCGAACTTCGCACGCCGCCCCGCTCGGGAGTTCGTAGGTGTACGCGCCTACCGGATCCTGCGCCCAAGGCGCCCAATCGAAGTAGTCCGCGGCGGTCGCGACGCCGGCGCCTCCGGCCATGAGGAGCGCGAGCACACCAGTGATGGCTGCCGCACGCTTCGCTCGCGGCGCGACACGCACCTCTCTGCGGGCATCTGCGACCATCGCACGTACGTCGCGCTTGTCAAGGGTCGGTGCCGGCGCAGAAGCATCCAACAGGTCATCCAGAGCGTCCCTCGTCATGAGTTCCTCCTCGTCGGGGGTGGGTTCACTCATGACGTGTCCGGCAATGATGGTTTCGTCCGCGCGGCGTCAGATCTTCCAGGGAAGGTCGTGGATGCTCACCAACGCCTCCTGGAACAGCGCGTCAGGAGATCCATGCCCTGCGCCTCTCTCGGCCCAGACGCGCAAGGACGACAGTACCGCGGCGGCGTAGGCGGCTCCGAGGATGTCGGCACGGATAGCGCCGATACCGCTGCGGCACGCAGCCTCCGCGATCCCCGCGGCCAGACGCGCGTGGCGCAGACCCGTGTCGCGAACCAGTTCCTGTTCGAGCCCCATGGCTGTCGCGTTGCGCAGCGCGAGCGCCAACGGGTCGGGTGCGAAGTCGCGCACGACCGCTGAGAGGATGCCGCGGACGGCGACTGCATCAGCATCCGTCTCGAGCCCGCCCAATGCATCGAGCGCTGCGTCGATCCTGGCGTCGAGGCCCGACCAGAGGACATCGCTCTTCGAGGCGAAGTAGTTGAAGAAGCTGGAACGACTCACGCCCGCACGCTGCGTGATGTCGGCCACCGACGTCGCGTCGTAGCCCTGCTCGAGGAACAACTCGCACGCGGCCTCGGCGAGCACCTCGCGCGAAGACGCGCGAGGGCGTCCTGGGCGCGACTCGATCACCATCCACTTACCGTACCGCGCGCACGTTCACGACCGAGAAGGCGTATTGTTGCACGGCATCCAACAATAGGCGAAAGGCGAGCATGCTCGACATCCTCACGGCCGGTCTCGCACCGACATACGTCCCCTATCTCAACGGCTGGGATCTGCAGCGCCGCATCCATCGCGAAGTCGTCGACGGCACTCGTCCAGACACCTTGATACTGCTCGAGCACGAGGCGGTCTACACCGCGGGCAAGCGCACTGAGCCGCAGGAGCGCCCGCAGGACGGTACCCCGGTGGTCGATGTCGACCGCGGGGGGAAGATCACCTGGCATGGTCCGGGTCAGCTCGTCGGTTATCCGATCGTCCGGCTTCCCGAACCCATGGACGTCGTCGCGCACGTGCGTCGGCTGGAGCGCATCCTCATCGAGGTCCTCACCCCGCTCGGCGTCGACGGATACCAGGTCGACGGGCGCAGCGGCGTGTGGGTACGTCGTCCGCTCTCCGAAGACAAGGTCGCGGCGATCGGAGTACGCGTGCAGCAGGGTGTGACGATGCACGGGTTCGCGATCAACTGCGACAACTCTCTCGCGGGATTCCGCGGGATCATCCCCTGCGGTATCACGGATGCCGGTGTCACGACCGTCAGCGAGGTCGTGGGCGTCGACACCTCACCGGGCGACATCGTCGACCAGGTCCGTCGGGCCTTCGCAGCCGAGTACGCGGAGGTCGCAGCATGAGCGCCGCAGCGCCCGAGGGACGCAAGCTCCTCCGACTCGAGGTCCGCAACGCGGAGACACCGATCGAACGCAAGCCCGAGTGGATCAAGACGAAGGCGAAGATGGGGCCCGAGTACACGGCGCTGCACTCGCTCGTCAAGGACGAAGGTCTGCACACCGTGTGCCAGGAAGCCGGCTGCCCGAACATCTTCGAGTGCTGGGAGGACCGGGAGGCGACCTTCCTCATCGGCGGCTCGCAGTGCACGAGGCGATGCGACTTCTGCCAGATCGACACCGGGAAACCCGCTGACTACGACACGGACGAACCGCGCCGCGTCGCCGAGAGCGTCACCCGCATGGGGCTGCGCTATGCGACGGTCACGAGCGTCGCCAGGGACGATCTGGCCGACACAGGGGCGTGGCTCAATGCTGAGACGGTCCGGCAGATCCACGCCCAGAACCCGAACACCGGAGTGGAGCTCCTCGCGAACGACCACAACGGGGATCGGGCATATCTCGGCCAGATATTCGACGCACGGCCGGAGGTCTTCGCCCACAATGTCGAGACGGTACCGCGCATCTTCAAGCGCATCCGCCCCGCATTCCGCTACGAACGCTCCCTGGGAGTGCTCGCTCAGGCGCGGAACGCCGGTCTCATCACGAAGTCGAACCTGATCCTGGGCATGGGTGAGGAGCCGGAAGAGGTCGTGCAGGCCCTGCAGGACCTGCACGACGCAGGCTGCGACATCATCACCATCACGCAGTATCTTCGTCCGACGCCGCGGCACCTGCCGGTCTCCCGTTGGGTGAAGCCCGCTGAGTTCGTGGCGTTCAAGGAAGAAGCCGAGAAGATCGGATTCCTCGGGGTTCTCGCAGGCCCTCTGGTGCGATCCTCGTATCGAGCCGGCCGTCTGTGGGCGCAGTCGATGCTGTCGAAGGGCCGCGTGATCCCCGCACACCTGTCACACATCGCCGACAGTGCCGACCTCGGCTTCGCGCAGGCGGTATGACACCCGGTGCGAGATGAGGGCTGGGACTAGTCGCCGCTCATGACGGACTGCACGGCGCCGTCCGATGAGAGATTCACCAGCAGCACGTCGTCTGTGTTGTCGGGGTCGAGTGCGTACTCGAGCACAGCGAACGGCTCCGAGCCGCCGTGCTCGTCCGCGAGGATCGTCATGCTCATCAGACGCATCGAGCGGATGATGTCGACAGCCGGATCTGCGCTGACGTCGACGAGCACGTCCTCGAGTTCGTCGCCGTAGGCCTCCTGCTGCTGCAGGATGTACTCGGTCACCTCGCTGGCGCGATCATCGACCTCGGCGAGCATGCCGCGCCGCGCCGCGCCGTCCACTTCTTCCAACCCGGAGATGAGAGCGGCGGCGATGTCGAGCGCGTCTGCAGAGACGTCGTCCTGATCTGGCGCGGTGAGGTCGACCGTCACCGCCTGGTCGCCCAGTTCCACCGTCTCGGACCAGAAGATCGATCCGTCCGGCCCTGAGGACAGGAGCCCGAAGTAGTCGTGTTCGATCGCCATAACGCTATGAAACCAGTCCGATCACTGACCGACAAGGGATGCCACGAAGACGTGCGGCGTGAACCCGGTGAGGTCGTCGATTCCCTCACCTTGACCGAGCAGTTTGACAGGGATGCCGGTGCGCTCCTGCACGGCGAGCACGAAGCCGCCCTTCGCCGAGCCGTCGAGCTTCGTGAGCACGAGTCCGGTGACACCGGCGTGTTCGAGGAAGGCCTCGGCCTGCATGACGCCGTTCTGACCCGTCGTCGCGTCGAGCACCAGCAGGACCTCGCTGATGGGCGCCTGCTTCTCGATCACGCGGCGGATCTTCGACAGCTCGTCCATGAGCCCGCCCTTGGTGTGCAGGCGTCCGGCGGTGTCGATGATCGCGATCTCGATGCCTTCTCGCTGCGCGTACTCGATGGTCTGATACGCGACGGACGCCGGATCCTGGCCTTCCTGCTGCGGTCGGACGATCGCCGCTCCCCCGCGATGAGCCCAGGTCGCGAGCTGGTCCACGGCTGCTGCCCGGAAGGTGTCGGCTGCGCCGACGACCACACTGCGCTGGTAGCCACGGAGGAACTTCGTGAACTTGCCGATGGTGGTCGTCTTGCCGACGCCGTTCACGCCGACGACGAGCACCACGGCTGGGCGCTCGGTGAGCTTGAGGGTCGTGTCGAACTTCGCGAAATGCTCTTCGAGGGTCTCACGCAGCATGCGCTGCAGATCCCGTGGATCGGTGGTGCGATAGCGTGCGACCTTCTCGCGCAGCTCATCGACGATCCGCTCAGAGATGTCGGGACCGAAGTCGGCAGTGATCAGTGCGGTCTCCAGGTCTTCCCACGTCGTCTCATCGATCGTGGGCTTGACGAACATGCCGCGCAATGCGCGACCGAGGGACCAGGACTTCTCCGCCATGCGTCCAGCCTACGGTGCCGGTAGCATCGCGGGATGCAGGAGCTCCCAGCCATGCGCCGAGTGTTCATCCATGGTACCGGCCGGAGCGGCCAGGATGCCTGGCCCCGTTCAGACGGCACGAACGCGGACTTCGTCAGTTTCGAACCGGGCTCGACCATTCCGGAACAGGTCGCGACGCTGACCGCTGCATACTCCGCCACGCGAGTCCTCTTTCACGCCCACTCGCTCGGCGCTGTGCCGGCCGTGCTCGCCGCAGCCTCCGATCGAGTCGATGTCGCAGGTCTGGTACTCGTCGAACCGGCCCTGTACGACATCGCGCGTGGTGAGGCTCCGATCGAGAGGCACATCGCGACGGTGACCGAGGCGCGAGCTCAAGCGGGGATCGGCGACCTTCAGGGTTTCTGGGCGATCTTCCGTCCTCTCATGTTCGATGCACCATTCGCTGCAGACCGGTGGAATGCCGAGCGCGCGACTGCTCAGAGATGGGCCGCGAGCAACGTGCCGTGGGGGCATGCGGTCCGCGTCCACATGATGACCGGCATCCCGACTCTCGTCGTCACCGGAGGTTGGAACGACGAGTACGAGATCATCGCTCGCAAGCTGACCCGGTACGGCGCTCGACACGTCGTGCTGGACGGCGCCGGCCACCGGCCGCAGGATCTACCGGGCTTCTTGCCTGCGGCCCACGCTTTCATGCTCAGACTGAGCAATTGACCCCGCTACCCGCCTGGCCCCGCTGGAAAACGGAGACCATCTGGCGTGTCGTCGGCGAGCCGCACTGAGACACGCCGCCGACACGCCAGCTCGTCCGGGTTCTCCCACGCCGGCAACGATCGACAGACGCGGCCAGACTCAGCTCGCAGCAGCGGCCCGGTCGCCCACCCGCTGGCCGACCACCGCCGAGACGCCGTCCTGACGCATCGACACGCCGTACAGCGCATCTGCGATCTCCATGGTGCGCTTCTGGTGGGTGATGACCAGCAGCTGCGAGCTCTCGCGCAGTTGCTCGAACACCGTCAGAAGTCGGCCGAGGTTCGCGTCATCGAGCGCCGCCTCCACCTCGTCGAGAATGTAGAACGGACTCGGCCTGGCCTTGAAGATGGCGACCAGGAGCGCGACGGCGGCGAGAGAGCGCTCACCACCGGACAACAGCGACAGCCGCTCGATCTTCTTGCCGACCGGCCGCACCGACACCTCGATACCTGTGGTGAGCATGTTCTCGGGATCGGTGAGCGAGATGCTGCCCGATCCACCGGGGAACAGCAGCGGAAACACCTCGCCGAACGCGCGCTGGGTGTCCTCGAACGCACTGGCGAAGATCGTCTGCATCCGTTCGTCGAGGTCCGCGATGATCGTGAGCAGGTCCTGCCGCGTCTGGGTGAGATCGGCGAGCTGCTCCGTCAAGAACGCGTGCCGCTGCTCGAGCGCGGCGAACTCCTCCAGAGCGAGCGGGTTGACGCGGCCCAACTGCGCGAGCTTGCGCTCCGAATCGGCAAGGCGGCGCTCCTGCATACGCCGGTCGTATGGGATGGCAGTCGGGTCGATGTCGTCGATCGCGTCAGGATCGACCTCGGCGAGCGGATCGCGTGGAACCGGTTGGTCAGGACCATATTCCGCAACGAGAATATCTTCGTCGAGAGCCAGCTCGGATGCCACGCGCTCCAGAAGGCTCGTGAGGTGCAGCTTCTTCTCGTGGATCTGCAATTCGAGTCCGTGCACGCTCTCCGTGAGTCCGGCCAGGCGTTCGCGCAGCGAGCTCTCCTGCACTCTGAGCGCAGTGAGCTCCTCGTTCTGCGCTGATCTGGCGTTCTCCGCTTCCGTGAGACTGACGCGAGCTTCCGTGACGGAGCGGTCCAGCGAATCGAGGATTCGCGGAAGCTCGTCGGCGACAGCCGCCGCCGCTTCACGCTGCGCACGTCGGATCACGGCACGGCGAGCAGCCTCGGCCGCGGCATCCCGTTCCTGCTCGCGCTGACGCTCCAGGCTTGCGACGCGGGCCTGTGCTGCACGCACGCGCTCTCGCAGCGTCTCGATCTCCAAGCGCGCGCGGACCTCGCCCTCGCGGGCACTCTCCAGCGCTTCGAGCAAGCCGTCTCGCGCCGACGCATCGAGCACCGGTCGAGGTGTCGCCTCAGCCTGTTCCAGAGCTGCCGTGGCTGCGGCGGATGCCGACTCCGCATCCGCCACCGCTGCCTGAGCCTGTGCGACGCCGGCCTCGAGCCGCTCGCACTCGGCCACGGCTGACTCATGCCGCACAGTGACGCGGTTCAGCTGCTCGGCGTGCGTCGCCAGCGCAGCATCGTGCTCGCGCAGTGCGCGCAGGGATTCCCTGGCGTGACGGCGGGTCACCTCCACACGCTCCGACGCGTCTTCACGGGCTTCGCGCAACGAATCCACGATCACGCGCACTTCATCGAGACGTTCCTGCGCGGCATCGCGCTCAGCCGTGAGCTCGAGTCTGGATCGCTCACCGCCCGACCCGGTTCGCAAAGTCTGCGCTGTGACCACGTCGCCGCCGGTCGTGACGATCGTCACCGCCGTGTCGCCGAGTGCATCCAGGGCAGCACGTCCACGGTGAGCGGCAGCGAGATCGTCCGCGACGAGCACGTGCGAAAGCACGCCGAGCACGCCGTCCGGGGCTGTGACGACTTCGATCGCCGGTGTCACGCCTTCGATCGAGGGAAGCTCATAGGGCGAACGCAGAGCGTCGGCCAGCACGAAATCGATGATGCCCCGCTGCTGCCGGGCCGATTCCTCAGCCAGCGCGAAGGCCGCAGCGGCGTCGTCCACCAGCACGCCTTCAGCGAGCGGTCCGAGCACGGCGGCTATCGCGGCCTCGTAGCCGGCCGTCACCTGCACGGCATCGCCGACGAGGCCACGGACGCCGGCACCGCCGGCCTTCACGACCTCTGCGGCGCCGCCGGACAGCGACAGCGCGCTGCTCAGCGCCGATGCCTTCGCCGTCAACGACTCCGCCTCGCGCTCCGCGGTGTGCAGCCGTTCCCGCAAACCTTCGAGATCGGTCTCGGCGGCGGTCGCCTCTCGCTGCGCGCTCTCATACGCGGCCGCGTGCTCGGCTGCTGTACCCTCCGGCGCCTCCGCATCGTCGATCTGCTCCAGCGCGTCGGCCGCTTCGCGGCGGCGCTGGTTTGCCGCCTCCAGCGCGGTCTCCTGACGCAGCACAGCGGCTCGGACGGCCGCGAGTGCGGACGCCGCAGCCTCTGCGGTGCCGCGCAAGGCGGTCAACCGCATGTCGTGCTGCGAGACCAGCGCGCTCTGCTCGGCGATGTCGACGTCGAGAGTGTCGAGCTCGGCGCGCGCGTCGACGACCTCCCGGCTGGCAGAAACCGCAGCATCCTGAGCGTCGCCGAGCCCGGCGGAGATCTGAGTGATGTCGTCCTTGGCCTCGTCGATCGTCGCCTGCGTCACCGTCACCGAGGTGACGGCCGCGTCGTCCTCCTCTGAGCCGAGCAGTGCGAGCCGCTGGTTCGCGAGCGTGTATAGCGAGCGCATGCGCTCCTGCGCCTGCTCGAGACCGAATGTCACACGGCGAGCCTCGTCCACGCCGGCCGAGTTCTGATCCGCTTCGAGCCTCGCGATTCCGGCGCGCACAGTATCGGCCTGATCCGTCAGCACCAACCGTTCGGTGTGCCGCTCCTGCTCGGTGCGGGTGTGGTCGGCAAGGGCCGTCCTGAGGGCGACGACGTCATCGGCGAAGATGCGCGCCTTGGCATCGCGCACGACGGCCGCGATGGTCTGCGCCTCGCGCGCGATCTCGGCCTGCCTGCCGAGCGGCTTGAGTTGACGTCGTATCTCGCCGGCGAGGTCACTGAGACGTGTGAGGTTGGTCTCCATGGCGTCGAGCTTGCGGAGGGTCTTCTCCTTGCGGCGACGATGCTTGAGGATGCCGGCGGCCTCTTCGATGAATCCGCGGCGATCCTCGGGCGAAGCCTGCAGCACGGTGTCGAGGCGCCCCTGCCCGACGATCACGTGCATCTCGCGGCCGAGTCCGGAGTCGCTGAGCAGCTCCTGCACGTCGAGCAGACGACAGCTGGATCCATTGATCGCATACTCGCTGGAGCCGTTGCGGAACAGTGTGCGGCTGATCGTGACCTCGGCGAACTCGATCGGCAGAGCACCGTCACTGTTGTCGATGGTCAACTGCACCTCAGCGCGACCGAGCGGCCCACGTGTGGACGTCCCGGCGAAGATGACGTCTTCCATTTTGCCGCCACGCAGCGTCTTCGCACCCTGCTCCCCCATCACCCACGCGAGTCCGTCGACGACGTTCGACTTGCCTGAGCCGTTCGGGCCGACGATGCACGTGACGCCGGGTTCGAAGACGAAGCTCGTGGGCTGGGCGAACGACTTGAAGCCCTTGAGGGTCAGGCTCTTCAAATGCATGCGGGCACCGCTCGTCCGGGGAGAATCACGGCTCAACGCTACCGAAATGACGGCGAGAATCCGGCATCCCGCGCGGCGCACCGATCGATCGGCGACACCGCGACACGCCGAGCGGACAGACGATGCTTGACGTCCGCACCGTCGAACCAGTAACTTGTCAAATCGGATCGCTCACGAAAGGAGGACGCTCATGATCACCATGCATAACATCGCAGCCGGCTACACGCTCGGCGCGTCGCGCATCGCGGATCGACTGTCCTCTTCGTTTGATGCGCTCCGCAGCGCGCGCTCGTAGAACCACAGCCTGAGATCTCCGGCCCTCGACGGGCCCTCTCCGCCGGTTCCCACCCGCTGACACGTCGGTCACACACCGCCGTCGCGCATCGGTCGTCCTTCTCGACCTTTGCCCTCCCTGGCGACGTCTCCCTCCCGAGACCGCTCGCCCCTCGCGCCACCGACGCATCGACGCCGGCGGACCCCCGCAGAAACATCGACAGGAAACGAGAACTCTCGTGAGCAACAACACGCTGCTTCGCAGCACAGCCCATCCACCATGTCCCGAGGGCCAGGAAACCCTCGAAGTCACGGTACCGACCGACCGGACCGAGCTCACGCTCGCAGACCGGCTCTCCCTTCGCCTCGGCCTCTGGCTGCTGCTGAGGACCCAGCGCCCACGCAAGGCACCGGAGCGCACCATGACGAACGAAGAAGTCATGCGGATGTTCGAGACGAAGCACGTCACAGAACGTGAGTCTCTTGCGATCCTCGCGTACCAGGTGCAGCGCCACCTGCGCTGATCCCATCCAGCCGCCCAGGAGGACTGAAATGAAGATCACACTGACCGACACCGCGACGCTGCATCCGCTCGTGCTTCCCGCACGGGCGGACGCAGCGCCGTCTGCCGTCGTTCGTGAATACGCCGAGGTTCGCAATCTCTCGCTGCGCGAGACAACCGGCCGCACCGACGAGGATCTGACGCCCGAGTCGCTGCTGCCGACGTTGTTCTCCAACCAGGACATGCGACGACGGCAGTGGTACATACTCGAGGGCGACGAGATGGTTGGCATCGCCGTACTGAACACGCTGGCAGACGATGCCGGCAGGACCGCCTTCGTCACTGTGAACCTGCTGCGGCGGGTCTGGGGCAGGGGCATCGGCTCCCTCGCGCTCGCACACGTCGAGCACGAAGCGCGTGAATCGGGCGTGCAACGCATGCTGGTGTGGAACGAGCATCTCGACGGCGGTGAGGACGAACTGCCCTCGCCGACCGGATTCGGTGCTGTCCCCCGCGACCACGCCGCGCGATTCCTCCTACGACACGGCTTCGCGCTGGAGCAGGTCGAACGTGTCAGCACCCTCACCTGGTCGGACTCTCTGGTGCAGCGCATCCGCAATCTGCGCTCCGACGCCGAACACCGCGCCGCAGGCTACAGCGTCGTCCAGTGGGCGCTGCCGACGCCCGTCGAGCACGTCGACGGATATGCGTGGATGAAGCAGCACATGTCGACAGACGTCCCGGACGCGAACCTCGAGATGCCGGCGGAGCGGTGGGACGCCGAGCGGGTGGCTCGCCATGACGAACGCTACCTCCAGCGGGGGAACACCGTGCTCGTGACAGCCGCGCAGCACATCGAATCCGGGGAACTCTGCGCCTACAACGAGCTCTCGATCGGCGCAGACGCCGCATCGACCTCGCACCAGGAAGACACCCTGGTGCTCTCGTCTCACCGTGGCAGCCGCCTCGGAATGCTGGTGAAGACCGCAGGTCTGCTCACCTGGCGCGAGCAGCACCCCGACTCACCGTCCGTGATCACGTACAACGCGGAAGAGAACCGGCCCATGCTCGACATCAACGAGGCGATCGGATTCGCCCCTATCGCCTACGAGGGCGCGTGGAAGAAGGAACTGGAATGAGCGAGATCATCATCACCGACCTCGTGGTGCCCGAGCGCCTGGACTCAGCGGAGGCCGCAGAGTTCCACGCAATGGTGACGATCGGCAACCGGCAGGCCGAACTGGACGCCGGCATCGACGACCTCTCGGAGACAGCCGAGGAGCTCCTCCCCTCGTGGCGCGACCAGACCGATCGGAGCCAGCGCGGATTCATCGCCCGCAGACACGGAGAGATCGTCGGCGCTGCGTATCTGTCCACCGCCAACGACGAACGAGCGACGTCTGCGGACACCGGCGTCATGGTCACGCCTGCGCACTGGGGAGACGGAGTAGAACAGGCCCTGCTCGAACGGGTCGAGCAGACAGCGCGAGAGCTCGGGCGCTCGAGCGTGCAGTCGTGGACGCTGCATCCCGCCGCCTCGAACGGTCGGATGCTGACGCCGACCACGGGCTGGGGGCGCGTGAGCACCACGCCACTCAGCGAGCTCCTGATCGCGCACGGATATGTACTGGAGCAGGTGGAGCGCAACAGCGTGCTTCCGCTGGATCGACCGCTGACGATGGTGGCGGAGAAGTTGCGCGCGGCCATCGCATTCGCCGGAGACGACTACCGCGTCGTGTCGTGGACGTTGCCGACACCGGAACATCTGCGCGCGGGGTACGCCGACGTGATCTCACGTATGGCGACAGACGTCCCGAGCGGCGATCTCGACATCGACGAGGAGGTGTGGGATGCGGATCGCGTCGTCCGCCACGATCGGAACATCGCCGACGGCGGGCAGATGCTCTCGGTAACAGCCGTCGAGCATTCACCCACCGGAAGACTCGTGGCATTCAACGAGCTGGTGATCGGCGCCGACCGGTCGGGTGTGACCCACCAGTTCGGCACCCTCGTCGTGAAGGAGCACCGTGGGAGACGACTGGGCACGATCGTGAAGTGCGCGAACCTGCTGCGTTGGCGCGATATCGCTCCTGGATCGCCCAAGGTGTCGACGTTCAACGCCGAGGAGAACCGTCCGATGCTCGACATCAATGAGGCCATCGGGTTCGTCCCGGCTTCGTACGCGGGTGGTTGGCAGAAGAAGCTCGACTGAACGACAGCCCGTTCGGGCGAAGATCATCCTCGCGGTGTATCTTCGCCCGGGCGGCTTCCGTCTGCAGACCGACGACACAGCGGATGCCGACAGCGAGGCTGGAGGTATGAACACACCCGTCCTCCATGCCCAGTCGCTGACCAAGACGTTCGGCACCACCGCCGCTCTGGCCGGCGTCGACCTGATCGTCGGGCGCGGTGAATCCGTGGCCATCATGGGCGCCTCCGGCTCAGGAAAGACGACGCTCCTGCACGTGCTGGCCGGCATCACCGCGCCAGACACCGGCAGCGTGCTCTACACATCCGCTGCGGGCACTCCTGTCGACATCACCACGAAGAACGAACGCGAACGGTCACGGCTGCGTCGGGAATCGTTCGGATTCGTCTTCCAACAGGGACTGCTCATCCCCGAGCTCACCGCCGTCGAGAACATCGCACTCGCACTCATGATCAACGGCACGTCCCGTCGTGTCGCGCTCGAACACTCGGCAGGATGGATGGCGTCACTCGGGCTGGCGGGTATGGAGGAGCGCCGCATCGGAGAACTCTCCGGCGGTCAGGCGCAGCGCGTCGCCATCGCTCGCGCACAGGTCACTGGCGCCGAGCTGGTGTTCGCGGATGAGCCGACCGGCGCATTGGACTCGCAGACGTCGGGTGAGGTGATGGATGCGCTGCTGTGGTCGACGACCGGTCAGGGCCGAACTCTCCTCGTCGTCACCCACGACAGCGAAGTCGCCGCACGCTGCTCTCGCACCGTGCACGTGCGCGATGGTCACGTAGTGAGCACCGGGGTGTCCGCATGAACGCCCGCGTGCTCGCCCTGCTCCTGCGACCCGCCCCCGGACAGGGAGGTGTGCTCGCCCTGCCTGCGATCGCTTTCGCCATGGTCACGACGTTGGTTCTCACCGTGATCGGCGGCGCGCAGAAGTTCTGGAGTTGGACAGACACGGATGCGGGGCTCTACCAGTCGCTGGCCGCTATGGCGCTCGTGCTTCTGGTCGTTCCTCTGGCCACCCTCGGCGGCGCGGCCGCTCGGCTCTCGGCGAGAAGGCGTGACGAGCGCCTGTCGACGCTGAGACTGTTGGGGGTGTCCCCTGCTGGCGTCACGGGCGCGACAGTGCTCGAGTCGACAGGGGTCGCCGCCGTCGGAGCCCTCGTCGGCGTGCTCGGGTACCTGGCACTTGTGCCGCTGATCGGTCTCATCTCGTTCCGCGGTGAGATCCTCGGAGCCGGATCGATCCTGCTGCCTCCGCTCAGCGTCCTGGCGGTCATCGGCGGCGTCATCGTGCTCGCCGGTATCAGCGCCGCCGTCGGCCTCCGTCAGGTCGTCATCTCACCGCTCGGCGTGCGGATGCGCACCGCTGTACCGCGCGTGCACTGGGTGCGGGCAGTGCTCGCCGTGCTGGTCATCGTCGGCGCATTCGGGTTCGTTCAGGTGTTCCCCGGTACGGCGGGACTCGTCGTGACGATCACGGTTCTCGCGGGAATGTTCGCCGTGGCACTGGCAGTGCTGAACCTCGTCGGCCCGTGGGCCTTGAAGCTGCACGCGAAGCGAGGGCTTCGCCGGGCGGACAAGCCTGGGCGACTCCTCTCCGCGCGATTCGTGCTCGACTCGCCCAAGGCCGCATGGCGTCAGGTCAGCGGCATCGCGATGGCGAGCTTCATGGCGGTCTTCGCGGGCACGGCCGTCGCGGTGATGAGCACCATGAGCGCATCGGAATCGGACGAGAATCTGATGCTCGCAGCAGACATCCGCACCGGCTTGATCATCACCCTCGTCGCCTCATTCCTGATCGTCGCCGTCTCGATCGGAGTGAACCAAGCATCAAGCATCCTGGATCAGCGCGAGCTGCATCGCAGCCTGCATTTCCTCGGGGTCCCGCTCGAGACCGTCGATGCCGCACGAACTCGTGCCGTCATGTCACCGCTTCTGTTCACCGCGCTGGGCTCCGCCCTGTGCGCTGCCGTGCTGGTGTTCCCGCTGGTGGGCATGGCGGTGGTCATCGCACCGTTGTCACTCGCAACGATCGCCGCAGTGGTCGCGTTGGGAATCGCACTCGTCTGGCTGGGCGTCCGCGTGACCCGACCGTTGCTGCGCAGGGCGTTCCAGCCCGCCTGAGCACGCAGGAGACGATAGCCACGGACAGCGGGGATGACGCCGACAGCCCATATGCTGGCGTTGATGTACACCGACATTTCCGGACAAGGCACGGCCGTCCTGTTCTTGCACGGCGGCGGCGTCTCCGGCTGGATGTGGCGACCAGTGCTCGACGGACTGCCGGGAGGTATCCGTACGATCGTTCCCGATCTGCCTGGACATGGTGAGAGCCAGTCGTCGGAGTATGAATCTCACGACACCACGATCGCCGAGCTCGTCGCGCTCATCCGAGAGAACGCTCCACAAGGCGTTCTGGTCGTCGGATTCTCCCTCGGCGCGCAACTCGCTCTTCAGCTCGCCGCCGAACAGCCTGAGCTGGTCCGCCATACGATCGTCGTGAGCGGAGAGGCGAAACCGGCGCCGCTGCGAGGAATGACGTTGTGGCTGCTGAGTCGCGCGTATCCACTCGCGCGACTCGAATGGTTCGCCCGGCTGCAGGCCACGCAGCTCAGCGTGCCTGAAAGGCTGATGAACGAGTATCTGCGCGACAGCCGTGAGATCTCGCGAACCACGCTGCTCGCCAGTGTGAGTGAGAACATCGGCTTCAGGCTGCCGGGCGCGTTGCGGGAGTTCAACGGCGAGACACGCGTCGTGGTGGGCGACAAGGAGCGCATGCTCATGCGGGAGTCCGCGCAGTTGATTCACGAGACGTCACGCAACAGCCGACTTCTCGTCGTGACCGGCGCTGCACACGACATCCCCTTCACTCACCCCGAAGTACTGGTCGAGATCATCCTCGCAATGGTGGACGTCGACCGCTGACGTCTGGCCGGCCGGTCAGGCCATATCCTCACTCCGCCAGAAATCGCTCGATCGCATCGATGGTCACGGCGTTGTCATGATGCAAGACGGCGCGGATGCCGAGTGCCTGAGCCGCGTGCACGTTCGGCGAGTTGTCATCGATGAACAGCACGTCTCCGGCAGGGACACCCATCCGGTCGAGCGCCTGCTCGAACGCACGGGCGTCGGGCTTGAGCACGCCCTGCTCGTGGCTGTAGCAGATGGGGGCGAAGATCTCGGACAGGCCGAAGCGTCGCTCCTCCTCTTCTCGCGCCCCGTCACCCGAGTTCGAGAGGATCGCCAGGCCGCATCGGCCGCGCAGTGATCGTGCGTGCTCGAGCAGTTCCGTGTTCTCCTCACCGCAGTACGCATCCCACAGCTCGCCGCGCATCGCCTCGACGTCCGCATCAGAGAGGTTCAACGCATCGGCGACGCCCTGCCAGTACCGTTCCGCGACGCCCACGTTGACCGTGGTGTCAGGCAGGTCAGCCGCAGCGAGTCGTGCGTCGTACTCCGCGGGCAGCAACCCGAATCTGCGGGACCACCTTCCCCGCAGCTCTGTGGGCCAGGAATGATCGTCGACGAGCTCGATGACACCGCCGATGTCGTAGAGGATCCACTTCACCCGTTCACGCTACCTCGTGGGCGTGTCCATTCTGCGCCGGCACCGTTGGTTAGGATGATCTCGATTCCGGGAAAGGGACCCATGACCTCCGCCGTACACATCCCCGTCACCTTCAATGCCCGTGGACTCGGAGGTATCGTGACCGAGACCGGAGGCACCATCGCCCCGGTGCTCTTCCGCTCCGATTCGCTGGCCGGACTCACCGAACAAGGACTGCGCCGGCTGGCCGAGCTCAGGATCGGAACCGTCGTCGACCTTCGCACAGAGGGTGAACGCGGGCGTGCGGCAGACGTCCTCCCTGCCGACGGCAGCGTCCGTCTGCTGCCGCTTCCGATTCAGGGAGGTGCCATGGACGAGATGATGCAGAAGCTTCTGCCGTCCGACACCGCACCCGTGGCGCTGACCGCAGCGCAGATCTCCGAGATGGCGGACCAAGTCCCCACCCTCGAAGATCTCTACATCGCGATACTCGAGAGCAGCCCTGCGCAGTTCGCCGCACTCGCACGTGCGGTGATCGAGGCGGCGGACTCCGACCGACCCGGCGTGCTCTTCCACTGCACGGCGGGAAAGGACCGCACCGGACTGGCGGCAGCCCTGCTGCTCCTGACGGCCGGTGTCTCGCGACCTCACATCGTCGCGGACTACGCGCAGACTCAGGAGAATCTCGCCGGACCGTTCGCAGAGCACCTGACCGGACTCATCACCGCTCTCGGCATTCCCCTCACTCCGCAGCTGGAGACACTCGCGACCCTGTCGCCGGAGAGCGCGATCAACGCTGCGCTGGACTGGATCGAGCGTGCGCATGGCAGCGCACTCGCCTATCTCAAGAGCGGTGGACTCTCCGACGACGAAGGTCAGCAGTTGCGGCAGGCACTGGTCATCGCCGCCGCTGACACCTCGGGCAGTAGTGGCTCGAGCGGTTCATGAAGGCCTCGCGGACGATCGGACCTCCGCATCGCGGGCATGGCTGCCCGCCTCTGCCGTAGGCGTTGAGCGAGTGGGCGAAGTAGCCGGCCTGACCGTTGACATTGACGTACTGCGCGTCGAAGCTCGTTCCGCCTTCGGCCAGCGCCTTCTCCAGCACCAGACGCACCTCTGAGAGAAGCCGGCGCACGGCCTGGGCTGACAGCGCGCGACCCAGGGACTCCGGATGGATGCGGGCGGCCCACAGCGCCTCGTCCGCGTAGATGTTGCCGACACCGCTGAGCAGCGTCTGATCGAGGAGAATGCGCTTGATCGCACTCGCGCGGCGCCGCACGGCTGCGATGAACACGGCATCGTCGAAGCCGGGGTCGAGCGGATCTCTGGCGATGTGCTGCACCTGCGAAGGGATCAGGTCCTTCCCGTCGGAGACGAGTGTGTCGACAGCGAGTGAACCGAATGTGCGCTGATCGGCGAACACGACGGCGAGTTCGCCATGCCGCGGATGCTGGACGGCGAGGCGGATCCGCTCGTGGCGCTCGGGCGGTGCGTCCGGAGCACGCAGCAGAAGCTGCCCACTCATCCCGAGGTGTGCGGTCAATGCCGCCGCGCCACCGGAAAGCGGCAGCCACAGGAATTTTCCCCGGCGTGACGCACCCGAGACGAGGGCGCCTTCCACTCTCGCGACGAAGTCGACCGCCCCTGCGGGATGACGTGTGAGTGCTCGTTCGTCGAATACAGAGGCGCTGACGATCGTCGCGCCGATGACGGCCGGTGCGAGGCCGGCTCGTACGACCTCGACTTCGGGGAGCTCAGGCACTCTCGCTGAGGAAGCGCCATGCGCTGAGCGCTGCGGCCATCTCGGCCGTCTTCTTGCTCGTGCCGTCGCCGGTCATGCTCACATCGCCCACGTTCACCGTGGCGGTGAATCGGCGATCGTGATCGGGTCCGCTCGACGTCACGGAGTAACTCGGCGGTGTAGAGCCCAGTCGTGCGGCGAGCTCCTGCAAGCTGGTCTTGGGGTCCATCGCGGCTCCGTAGCGCTCAGGATCGGCCAGCAGCGGCTTCGTCAACCGCAGCACGAGCTCGGTCGCAGCCTCAGGACCGGCGGAGAGATACGTGGCGCCGAAGACGGCCTCCATGGTGTCAGCCAGGATCGAGTCCTTGTCACGCCCACCGGTCTGCTCTTCACCGCGTCCGAGCAGAAGATGCTCGCCCAGTCCGATGCCACGAGCGACCTCTGCGAGGGCGACCGTGGAGACGACACTCGCACGCCGTTTGGCGAGCTGTCCTTCATCGAGTCCAGGGTGGGTCGTGAACAGCATGACCGTCACAGCCTGCCCGAGCACCGAGTCACCGAGGAACTCGAGTCGCTCGTTGTGCGGGATGGCCCCGTGCTCGTAAGCGTACGAGCGGTGGGTGAGCGCCAACGCAAGCAGCTCAGGGTCGATGTCGACCCTGAGCTTCTCGGCGAGAGGTGCCGTCCCCCCTGGGACCTCTGTCACGATCGCGAGACCGTGGTTCAGACGTCAGCGACCTTGCGGCCCTTGTACTCCATGAACAGCTCGGTGCCCTGCGAGTCGGTGACGACCTTCGCCTGGTGCGGGCGGCTGTAGACGGTCTTACCGTTCTCAACGGTCTTGACGAGCGCGATGGGCGCTGCTTTCCACTGCGCGCGACGCGAGCGGGTGTTGGAACGGGATACCTTGCGCTTCGGGGGGTTACCGGCCATGGCTAACTCTCTTCTGTGTTCTCGGGACCGCGGCTGTGTGCCGCACTCCCCTGGTCTGTGATCTGTTGGAGCGCACTCCATCGAGGATCGATGGGAGCGTCCGGCTCCGCTCCGGTGCTTTCGGTCAGTCGCTCACCCGTTATCGGGTCCAGCCCCGGGCAATCCGGCTGACACACCGGCTGAAATGGAAGCGACAATACGGCCGCTTCCCTGACAAGAGTTTCAAGATCCACGTGGTCGTCTTGAACCTCGAAGTCAGTTTCTTCATCACCAGGATACGCGAAAAGCTCCTGGAACTCGACTTCGACAGGCTCGGCGATGTCTTTCAGGCATCTTCCGCAGACGCCCTTGTACTCGGCATCCACTGTTCCTGAGGCGAGAATGCCCTCGTGGACCGACTCGAGGCGCACCTCGACGTCGAGCTCAGAGCCTGCTTCGTAGGAGACGATGCCCTCACCCCACTGCTCTTTCAGAGTGACGGAGAACTGGTGCTCCCGCATCTCGCCGGGGCGTCGGACGATGTCGCGCACGGGCACCACGAATGGGCCGTTGAGTCGGGTCTTCACGCTTTCATGCTACCCGGGGATGCTGGGAACGGGGCCGAACGTCACAGGCCTCGGGCGCCGGTGTCGAGGAAGGCGGCCACAGCGCGAGGTACGAACGGCGTGATGTCACCGCCCAGACCGGCGACCTGACGAACGAGCGAACTCGAGACCATAGCGTGCGACGGATCCGGCAGCAGGAACACTGTCTCGATGTCCGCGAGGTGACGGTTGACGATCGCCATCGGCGACTCGTATGCGACGTCGATCTGAGACCGGATGCCCTTCACGAGCACGCCGGCACCGACATCGCGGGCGTAATCGACCAGCAGACCCATGCTCCACGACCCGATGACGATGTTGTCCCCCATGCCGTCCTCCGCGATGGACTGCTCCAGCAGCGAGAGGCGCTGAGCGATCGGCAGCATCGCCTCTTTACCCGGGTTGTGCACGACCAGCACGTGCAGTTCGTCGTACAGCTTCGCCGCCCGACGGATCACATCCAGGTGACCGAGGGTCGGCGGGTCGAATGAACCAGGGACGACGGCGATCCGGCTGCTCATGGGACCAGCCTATGACACACAGTGAACTCAGTTCTTCGCGAGAGCGGCGCGGTCGTCTTCCGTGACGCGGCGGGCGATGACCTCGCGAAGGCCTGCGTGCGCCGCCAGCTGGGGGTCGCCCTCGAGAATGCCCTCGGCGAGCTCGCGCGCTCTAGCGATCAGTTTCGAGTCCTTCACGACACGCAGCAGTTTCAGAGATGAACGCACGCCGGACTGGGTCGAGCCGAGCACGTCGCCTTCGCCGCGCAGCTCGAGATCGACCTCGGCGAGGGCGAAACCATCGAGAGTGGCAGCCACCGCCTCGACGCGCTCGCGCGCCAGCGAGCCGACCTCCGCTTCGGTGACGAGCAGGCAGAGTCCTGGCACATCACCACGACCGACTCGGCCGCGCAACTGGTGCAACTGTGAGACGCCGAACCGGTCAGCATCGAGCACGATCATCGTCGAGGCATTCGGCACGTCGACGCCGACCTCGATGACGGTCGTCGCGATCAGAAGGTCGATCTCTCCTCGCGCGAAGGCCTGCATCACAGCATCCTTCGTCTCCGACGGCATCTTCCCATGCAGCACAGCACGCCGGAGCGCGCCGACGGTCGGATGGGTCTGCAGCGCGGTGTCGAGTTGCACGACGCCCCAGCGCGGACCGGACGCTCCTTCCTCTGCCGGGACGAGCGCGGCCTCGTCTTCCTCACCGGCCGTCTTCTTCGTCGTGTCGATCGCCGCGCACACGGCGAACACCTGGCGCTTCTGCGCGATCTCCTCTGCTGCTCGGTCCCACACGCGGCGGAACCAGTCCGGATGCTCGGCCAACGGCGCGACGAATGACTCGATGCCTGCTCTTCCGGCGGGCATGGTGCGGATGACGGATGTGTCGAGGTCTCCGAACACGGTCATCGCCACTGTGCGGGGAATCGGAGTCGCCGTGAGCACGAGGGCGTGCGGGCTCGAGCCCTTCGCGCGCAGCGCTTCTCGCTGCTCGACGCCGAAACGGTGCTGCTCGTCCACGACGACGAGGCCGAGGTCGGCGAAGGTCGTCTTCTCGCCCAGCAGGGCGTGCGTGCCGACCACTATGAGCGCTTGACCGGCCGCAACCCTCAGCGCGGCTTTACGTCGTGCGGGAGCAGACATCTGCCCGGTCAGCAGCGTCGGCATGAGCAGAGGCGCGAGATCGGGCCCGAGCATCTTCGTGATGGACCGCAGGTGCTGGGATGCGAGCACCTCTGTGGGAGCGATCAGCGCGGCCTGCCCACCGGACTCCGCGACCTGCAGCATGGCCCGCAGCGCGACGAGGGTCTTCCCCGAGCCGACCTCCCCCTGCACGAGCCGGTTCATCGGCCATGCTCCCGTGAGGTCGCTCGCGATCTGCGCTCCGACAGTCTCCTGATCGGCCGTGAGGGTGTAGGCCAGCGCCGCGTCGAAGCGTTCGAGCAGTCCGCCGGGCTTCGCCGGGCGCGGCGTGGCGTTGAGCGCCCGCACAGCGGCGCGCTGCTGCAACAGCGCGGTCTGCAGAACGAGCGCCTCGTGCATGCGAAGGGTGCGAACGGCAGGGTCCACGTCGTTGCGCGCCTGCGGCCGGTGCAGCTGAACCAGTGCAGTGCGGGCATCGAGCAGCCCTTCACGCACCCGGATCTCATCCGGCAGCGGGTCGGGCACGTCGCCGACGTCGGGCAGAACCCTCTCCACGAGTTCGCGGAACTGCTGACTCGACACCGCTGAGGTCGCCGGATAGATCGGGATCGGTCGATGCGCACGGTCGTCAGCCCGCGCCTGTGCGCTCTCCTCGTCGTCGAAGAGCTCGACCTGCGGATGAGCGAACTGGGTGGTCTCGTTGTACATCCCGACCTTGCCGGAGAACACTCCACGCCGGCCCGGACGCATCTCGTTCGCGCGCCACTGCGCCTGTTGGATGTTCTTCGCGAAGAACGTCAGTGAGACTCGACCGTGCTCATCTCCGATGATCACGTCGGTCATGGCCCCGTTGCGGTTGCGCATCGCGCGCGCAGACGAGGAGAGCACCTCGGCGACGATCGTGACCGTCTCTCCGACCGGCAGATCGCGGATGGGGGTGAGTTCCGCCGGATCCGCGTAGCGGCGGGGATAGTGCCCCAGCATCTCTCCGACCGTCGTCATGCCGAATGCTCGCTCGACCTTCTTCGCCGAAGCCGGGCCGATCGCCTCGGCGAGACTCGTGTCGAGGGAGAAGACCATGTCTGAAGTCTAGAGAACGCCGCAGACAGCCTAGGCTGTTCGGGTGACGAGGATCATCGCCGGACACGCTCGTGGACAGCGTCTGGAGGTGCCAGGCAGCGGGACCCGTCCCACCAGCGATCGCGTGCGCGAGTCCCTTTTCGGGGCGCTGGAGTCATTGGACGCCATCGCCGAGGCCCGCGTGCTCGACCTGTACGCCGGGTCAGGCGCGCTCGGTCTCGAGGCTCTGAGCCGTGGGGCCTCGAGCCTTGAGCTGGTCGAACGTTCGCGTTCCGCAGCGGCAGTCGTCCGTCGCAACGTCGCCTCGATCACCCGAACCCTGAGCGGCCCCACCGCACGCGTGCATGAGAGCGCGGTCATCGCGTTCCTCAAGCGGGCGACCGGCCCGTACGATCTGGTCTTCACCGACCCGCCGTACGACCTCGACGACCGGTCGATGAATGCCGACCTGATCGCGCTTGCTCCGTTGCTGTCAAAGGACGCGGTGGTCGTCATCGAGCGAGCGCGCAGGTCGACCCCGCCCGATGTGGCGGCGGCTGGTCTCGAGGTCTTCCGCGAGAAGTCCTACGGCGACACTGCGATCTGGTGGGCTCAGCCGGCTGCCGAATCCCAGTCGCGGTAGGGATCCCAGCCCTCGATCGACACCGGCGCTCCGTCGACCAGCACGCCGTGCTCGCCGCGTTCGCGCACCGCGCCGATCACGCGGAAGCCTGGTGGCAGCACGTCGGCAGGGAACGTGGCGAGCAGCGCATGGTCCTCGCCGCCGGCAAGCGCCCGTTCCGGACTGCCGCCGAGTGCGGCCTTGGAGAGGTCCAGTGTGACATCGGATGCGGTGGCAAGACGTCCGGCATCAAGAGCGAGACCGTCCGAGATGTCCATCATCGCCGTCGCACCTGCCACGGATGCCATCACTCCCAGACCGATCGGCGGCGCAGGGCGCAGTTGCGCGGACAGAGCCGCGCGTTCGCCGCTCTCGAGTCGAGCGGGGTCGATCGCCACCGGTGCGTCACCGTCGCGGAACCGGCCGAAGAGCACGGCGAGCCCGTGTGCGGCATGCCCGAGCTCACCGGCGACGGCGACGACGTCGCCCTGACGAGCACCGGACCTCGTCACGGCGGCCCGCCCCTCCAGATCGCCGAGGGCTGTCACGGCGATCGTCAGCACGTCTGAGACAGTCAGGTCTCCCCCGACGACCGCGCAGCCGGGTGCCAGCGCCTCGCATGCCTCCCGGAACCCGTCGGCGAGCTGTTCGATGAACGACAGTCGGAGATCGCGCGGCACGGCCAGCGCCACGAGCAGTGCGGTCGGGCGCGCACCCATCGCCGCGATATCGGCCAGGTTCACGGCCGCCGACTTCCATCCGAGGTCGTAGCCGCTGGACCACGCCAGTCTGAAGTCCGGGCCGTGCACCAGGGTGTCCGTCGTGGCGACGACCGAACCCGATGGTGCCGCGATCACCGCGGCATCATCGCCCGGTCCGAGGATCGTGTGCGAACCATGACCGGTGCGAGCGAGGATGGCCTGCAGGATGGTGCCTTCTGACACGTCGCCCAGGCGCGGGTCATCGTCGGCTGAACGGGAGGGCATGGTGTCAAAGGTAGCCTGGAATCATGTCGCGTCGTCTTGCCATCACCGCCGTCATCCTGCTCGGAACGGCTCTGCTCGGCGGATGCTCGACCACCGTGCATCTCGAACCGGCAGAGGACGCGAACAACCCGCTGTGCGCCGAGGTCTCCGTCGGTCTCCAGAACGTCGGGAGCATCGCCGACAAGGATCGCCGTTGGACGGACGCGCAGTCGACGGGCGCGTGGGGCGACTCCGGCGCATCCTCAGCGATCATCCTGCGCTGCGGCGTCGCCGTCCCCGCACCGACGAGCGAGCTGCAGTGCGTGACGTTCGAGGGCGTGGATTGGCTCGTGGACGCGTCCGAGACGCCGTTCCTGCGGTTGACGACGTACGGTCGGGACCCAGCTGTTCAGCTGTACATCGACACGGGCGCCGTCAGCTCGAACGATGTGATCAGCACTCGCGCTCTGGTCGGCGCCATCACCGCGATCCCGGCCGACGGCAAGTGCACGTCGCCGGATGAGCTCGACGAGGACGCGCAGGAGCTCCTCGATCTCGGCTGAGCGTCAGCGTTGCAGGCCGACTTCGACGAGCTCGGTGATGAGATCGCTGTAACTCAGCCCCGAGGCGACCCAGCACTTCGGGAACATCGAGATCGGTGTGAATCCCGGCATCGTGTTGAGCTCATTGACGACGAGCGCGCCATCAGCGGTGACGAAGAAGTCCACTCTCGCCAGTCCCTTGCCGTCGACGGCTTCGAACGCGCGCACGGCGGCCTCGCGCAACCGTTCGATGAGGTCGTCGTCGAGGTCTGCCGGGCATACGATGTCGACACCGTCACCGCCGAGGTACTTGCCCTCGAAATCGTAGAAGCTGCGCGACGTGAGAACGACCTCGCCCGGAAGCGACGCGCGAGCGGTGCCGCCGTCACGACCGGCGAGAACGCCGACTTCGATCTCTCGGCCGTCGATCTTCGACTCGACGAGCACCTTCTCGTCCTCTGCGAAGGCGACGTGCATCGCCTCATCCAGTCCGTCGCCGTCGACGACTCGCGATACGCCCACGCTCGATCCGGCGCTCGCAGGCTTGACGAACACCACGGAGCCGAGAGCAGAGATCTCGTCGCGAAGCCGCGGCGCGTCGCTCGCCCACTCAGATCGGCGGACCGTGATTCCGGGCGATACGGCGATACCGGCCGCCGACAGAGCGAGCTTGGTGAAATGCTTGTCCAGGCATATCGCCGAGTCGAGGATCCCGCACCCGGCATATGGCACGTCGAGCACATCGAAGAAGCCCTGGATCGCTCCGTCTTCACCATGCAGCCCGTGCAGCAGCGGCAGCACGACGTCGACCTCACCGAGGCCGGTGACCGACCCGTCGGCCTGGGTCACTCGCAGGGTCCGGTCGCCACCGGGCTGCGGCCACAGCACGCGGGTGCCGTTGTCCACGACCGTGGGGAGGTGCGCGGCATCCAGCGCGAACTTGTCAGGGCGATCCTCCTCGAGGACGAAAGCGCCCTCGCGCGTGATCCCCACCGGGATCACGTCGTAACGCTCGCGATCAATCGCGCGCAGCACTCCGCCCGCCGTCGCGGAGCTGATGGAATGCTCGCTGGAACGCCCGCCGAAGAGCACCACCACCGTCTGCTTGTCCATGATTGGTTCTCTCCTCCTGGGGAGTGTCGTCGTCTGTTGTCAGGTGCGGTGCGATGTCACGGGGATTCATCGCCCCGTCCAGCACCATCTTCACCTGCTCGACGATGGGCATGTGCACGTCGGATTCTCGGGCGAGCTGCAGGATCGGCGCGACTGACGCCAGTCCCTCCGCTGTCTGGTTCATCTGCTTCACGACGTCCTGATAGCTGTATCCCTGGCCGAGGAGCCGCCCCGCCGTGTTGTTGCGGCTGAGCGGCGACTGGCAGGTGGCGATCAGGTCGCCGAGACCTGCGAGGCCTTGCAGGGTCTCCGGCTGAGCACCGTTCGCCACGGCGAAGTCCGTCATCTCGACCAGACCTCGCGTGATGATCGATGCCTTGGTGTTCTCGCCGTAGCCCACACCGTCGACGATGCCGATCGCGACGGCGATCAGGTTCTTCAGCACGCCACCGAATTCCGTGCCGATCACATCCGTGTTCACGAACGTGCGGAAATAGGAGTTGCGAGCTGCGCGTGCGACGGTCTCCGCCGTCTCCTGGCTGAGGGAGGCGATCACTGCCGCTGTGGGCTGCTCACGCGCGATCTCAAGAGCGAGATTGGGTCCCGATGCGACAGCGATCTGCATCGGGTCGCAGCGAAGCTCCTGTTCGATCACCTGGCTCATCCGAAGGCCGCTGGATCGTTCGACGCCCTTCATCAGGCTGATGACCGGCAGCTCGCGGTCCGAGAGCAGCGGACGCAGTGCCTTGAGATTCTCGCGCAGCGACTGGCTCGGCACCGACAGATAGACCTGTTCCGCACCGTCAAGGGCCGTCGACAGCTCATGCGTGGCCGTCATGGTCCGGGGCAGATTGACGCCGGGAAGGTACTTCGAGTTGCGCTTGCCCTCGGATATCTCGAGCGCCTGCTCCGGCCTGCGAGCCCACATGGTCACCTGGGCGCCGCCGTCTGCGAGAATCTTGCCGAACGTGGTCCCCCAGCTCCCGGAGCCGATGACGGTGACACGCGGCCCGACGGGCGCGGGATTCTTACGAGTCAAGACGTCCCGTCTCCCTCTGGCCGTGCTCGGTTGGGTTCCAGCGAGTCGCCGGCGCCTTCTCTCCGCGGAGCTCCTCGAGCAGTGCGGTGATCGCGTTCATCAGTCGATTGGTAGCCTCGGTCAGCGCCGCCTGCTCACCGGCACGACCGGTCAGGTCGGAGATGTCGACAGGATCGCCGAACAGCACCTGTACGCGCTTGCGCGGCGGCCAGAGGCTCAGCCCCTTCTGATACCTGCCCATGACATGCTGCGTCCCCCACTGCGCCACAGGGATGAGCGGGATGTCACCGGCCAGAGCCAGACGCACCGCGCCGGATTTTCCGCGCATCGGCCACAGATCCGGATCGCGTGTGAGCGTTCCCTCGGGATACACGATCACACCGCGCTCGTTCTGCACGAGAGCCCGTGACTGCTCGATGGTCTGCTTCGCCGCCGCGGCAGAGGTCGCCCTAGCGACCGGCACCATCCCGGTCTTGCGCATCAGCCAGCCGAGAACCGGCACGCGGAACAGACTCTCCTTCGCCATGAAGCGCGGCGCTCGTCCGAGCCGCCACACGGCGGCGGCCACGATGAGCGGGTCGAACTCGGAATAGTGGTTGGGGGCGAGGACGAACGCGCCCTTGGCCGGCAGCTTCTCCTTGTTCTGGATCTCGATCTTCGCGAGGTATCCGACCGCGGGTACGACGATCGCCGCGAGCGGCCAGAACGGGCTCGGGCGGGACTTCTCGGATGACCGGGAGCCCATCGCTGTCACCGGACGACGTCGAAGTCGGCGCCGAGGGCGTCGAGCTTCGCGAGGAACTTCTCGTAGCCGCGGCTGAGAATGTCGACGCCTGACACCTTCGACTCGCCCTCTGCGGTCAGAGCGGCGATCACGTGGCTGTAGCCGCCACGCAGATCCGGAACCACGATGTCAGCGGCGTGCAGCGGAGTCGATCCGGTGATCACCGCTGCCTGCTCCAGCTCACGGCGCGGAACGCGACGCGGACCGGCCTGCAGACCGTGCGGGTGCACGACGATGTCGGCGCCCATCTTCACGAGCGCATCGGTGAAGCCCATCCGGTTCTCATACACGGTCTCGTGCACGACCGATCGTCCCTTGGCCTGCGTCAATGCGACGACCAGGGGCTGCTGCCAGTCCGTCATGAAGCCGGGGTGCACGTCGGTCTCGACGACCACGGGCTTCAGCTCGCCGCCGCGACGGAAGAGGATGCCGTCCTCCTTCACGTCGAACCAGCCGCCGGCCTTGCGGAAGACGTTGAGGAAGGTGAGCATCTCCTGCTGCTTCGCCCCTCCGACGAAGATCTCTCCGTCGGTCGCGAGAGCGGCCGATGCCCAGGATGCGGCCTCGTTGCGGTCGAAGATCGAGCGGTGATCGTAACCCCGCAGCGTCTCCACACCCTCGATGAGGATCACCCGGTTGGGCTCGTAGGAGATGATGGCGCCCATCTTCTGCAGCACCGCGATGAGATCCATGATCTCCGGCTCGATGGCCGCGTTGCGCAGCTCTGTGGTGCCCTCGGCACGCACGGCGGTCAGCAGCACCTGCTCTGTCGCGCCCACGCTCGGGTACGGAAGGTGGATGTTCGCACCGTGCAGCCGTCCGCCCTGGGTCGACAGGCGGATGCCGCTCGGAAGCTTCTCGACGATCGCACCGAACTTGCGAAGGGCATCGAGGTGGAAGTCGATCGGGCGGTCCCCGATGCGGCAGCCGCCGAGGTCGGGGATGAACGCCTGACCCAGACGATGCAGCAGTGGACCGCAGAACAGGATCGGGATGCGGGACGCACCTGCGTGGGCGTCGATCTCCTCCATGTGCGCGGATTCCACATCGCTGGGATCGAGCACCAGCGA
The DNA here is from genome assembly GCF_049896145.1 of Microbacterium sp. TWP3-1-2b2. Taxonomy (NCBI): domain Bacteria; kingdom Bacillati; phylum Actinomycetota; class Actinomycetes; order Micrococcales; family Microbacteriaceae; genus Microbacterium; species Microbacterium sp. TWP3-1-2b2. The sequence goes on from NZ_JAFCTS010000001.1 coordinate 1,016,723, forward strand.
GCCGACCTCGTCGCCCTCGCTCACGCGCACGCCGTGCACTTCGAGCAGCGATCGCACGACGGCGACATCGCTGATGCCGGGCACGTCGCGCAGGATGCTGGTGTCCTCGCCGAGGAGGGATGCCACCATCGCCTTCGTGGCGAGGTTCTTGGCTCCCTTCACATCGACGCGGCCGCGCAGCGGCCTTCCACCTCGGATAGCCAGCACATCTCCGGTCAAAGCGGGAACTCCCTCCGGAAGGTCAGCGCGCACGGTTGTCGTCATTCGAGGAGCCTCACTTCATGGTCTTGGACGCGGCGTCTGCCGCTGGGGCGGATGCCCCAGGCTCACGGTGTGCTCGATGTCAACGGACAGGGAGCGTACGTGGCCGCCACGACTCGCGGCGGGCCTCGAACTGCGCGATCTTGTCCTCGTTGCGCAGCGTGAGCCCGATGTCATCGAGCCCTTCAAGGAGCCGCCATCTAGTGTAATCGTCGATCTCGATGGCGGCTCGGAGGTCGCCGATAGTGGCGGTGCGCGCCTCGAGGTCGACGGTGATCTCCGCCCCTGGATTCGCGTCGATCTCGGCCCAGATCTTCTCGAGATCCGATTCTGAGACAGTCGCTGCGAGCAGCCCCTGCTTGCCGGAGTTGCCGCGGAAGATGTCACCGAAACGCGTGCTCAGGACCACAGCGAAGCCGAAGTCCCGGAGGGCCCAGACCGCGTGCTCGCGACTGGAGCCTGTTCCGAAATCCGGTCCGGTGACCAGGACAGATGCGCCCTGGAAGGCCGGCTGGTTGAGGACGAACTCGGGATCCTGCCGCCAGGCGTGAAAGAGGGCGTCCTCGAAACCGGTCTTCGTGACCCGTTTCAGGAACACGGCGGGGATGATCTGGTCCGTGTCGACGTTCGAGCGCTTCAGGGGAGCCACGATACCGGTGTGGGTGGTGAACTTCTCCATGATCAGGCTCCTACTCGATCGAACTCGGCCGCTGAGCCTGTCGAAGTGTCCAGGTCGCTCGGGCTCGACAGCGTGCCGCGTACGGCGGTCGCCGCCGCGACGAGCGGCGAGACGAGGTGGGTTCGGCCGCCCTTGCCCTGGCGTCCCTCGAAGTTGCGGTTCGACGTGGACGCGCACCGCTCCCCCGGCGCCAGCTGATCCGGATTCATTCCCAGACACATCGAACAGCCGGCGAAACGCCACTCCGCGCCGAAGTCCTTGACGATCTGGTCAATGCCCTCCGCCTCAGCTTCCAGTCGCACTCGTGCGGATCCTGGGACCACCATGACGCGCACGCCATCCGCCTTCTTGCGACCTTTGATGACCGATGCGAAAGCCCGGAGATCCTCGATGCGACTGTTCGTGCAGGACCCCATGAAGACGGCGTCCACCGGCACCTCCTTGAGAGGAGTTCCCGGAGTGAGATCCATATACTGCAGTGCACGCTCCGCCGCGACACGCTCGTTCGCGTCCGCGATGTCGGCCGGATCCGGCACCGACGAGGAGAGCGAGCTGCCCTGTCCCGGATTGGTGCCCCATGTCACGAACGGCTCGAGTTCGTTCGCATCAAGGAGGACCTCTGCATCGAAGGCAGCGCCGTCGTCGGTGGGCAGTGTGCGCCAGTACGCGACGGCGTCGTCCCAGTCCTTGCCCTGCGGTGCGTGCGGCTTGTCCTTGACGTAGGCGAAGGTGGTCTCGTCCGGTGCGACCATCCCCGCGCGTGCACCGGCCTCGATCGACATGTTGCAGATCGTCATGCGCCCCTCCATCGAGAGGGCGCGGATGGCACTCCCGCGGAACTCGAGCACGTAGCCCTGCCCACCGCCGGTGCCGATCTTCGCGATCACGGCGAGGATGATGTCCTTCGCGCTCACGCCGGGCTTGAGTTCACCCTCGACCGTGATGGCCATGGTCTTGAAGGGCTTGAGCGGCAGCGTCTGAGTCGCCATGACGTGCTCGACCTCGCTCGTGCCGATACCGAACGCCATCGCGCCGAATGCACCGTGCGTCGAGGTGTGGGAGTCACCGCACACGACCGTGATTCCGGGCATGGTGAGACCCAGTTGCGGGCCGACCACGTGCACGATGCCCTGCTCGGCGTCGCCGAGGGAGTGGATGCGCACACCGAATTCCTCGGCGTTGCGCCGCAGCGTCTCGATCTGCGTGCGGCTGGTGAGATCCGCGATCGGCTTGTCGATCTCGAGCGTCGGCGTGTTGTGGTCCTCGGTCGCGATCGTCAGGTCGACCCTGCGCAGCGGCCGACTCTCCGCGCGCAGTCCGTCGAACGCCTGCGGACTCGTCACCTCGTGCACGAGATGCAGGTCGATGTAGATGAGATCCGGTTCGCCGTTCTCGCCCCTGACGACGAGATGGTCATCCCAGACCTTCTCGGCGAGCGTGCGAGGACGCGAAGAAGCAGTGGTGGCAGCTGAGTTCATGTCGGTGTCTCCAGAAGTCGGTGGTCGGCCACACTGGACTCCGCGACGAGAAAGGCCTAGATCGAGGTCTCGTCGCGGCTTCTAAGGAGAAGGAACACCCGCCGCATGCCGGTCAGTTTACACCGCAGCGACGGGTGGTCGGCTCGCCGCCGTAACGACGTTACGACGGCACCCTCACTCGCTCAGTGCCGCGCGCTTCTCGCGCGACGACGCGATCAGGCTCGCCACGGTGGCCACGGCCATCGATGCGAAGATCACGCCGAGAGACACCCAGTTGTTGATGTCCGGTGCCCACTCGATGGGATGGCCGCCGTTGATGAACGGCAGCTCGTTCTCGTGCATCGCGTGCAGGATGAGCTTCACGCCGATGAAGCCGAGGATGAAGGCGACGCCGTAGTGGAGGTACCTGAGCTTCTCGAGCAGATCACCGAGCAGGAAGTAGAGCTGGCGCAGGCCCATGAGCGCGAACAGGTTCGCGGTGAACACGATGAACGGGTCCTGGGTGACACCGAAGATCGCGGGGATCGAATCGACGGCGAACATCAGGTCTGTCACGCCGAGCGAGACGAACACGATGAGCATCGGCGTCCACATCTTCTTGCCGTTGACGACCGTCCGGATCTTCGATCCGTCGTAGTCGTCGCTGATGTCGATCCCGCGGCGCAGCATCCGGATGATGAAGTTCTCGGTCTGCTCGTCCTCCTCATGCTTGTCCGGCATAGCCTGGCGGATCGCGGTGAAGACCAGGAATGCGCCGAAGAGGTAGAAGATCGGGCTGAGATGCTCGACCGCTGCACCGACGATGAGGATGAACACCGCTCGCAGGATCAGCGCGATGATGATTCCCACCATCAGTGCCTCCTGCTGATAGCGGCGCGGCACGGAGAACTGCGTCATGATCAGGACGAACACGAACAGGTTGTCGATGGACAGGCTGTACTCCATCGCCCAACCGGTGAGGAAGTCCAGCGAGGTCTTCGCATCGCCGATGAAGAACAGCACGGCGGCGAAGATCAGAGCGAGCGTGACGTAGAACGCGACCCAGAGGCTGGATTCCTTCGTCGAGGGAATGTGCGGGCGCTTCAGGATGAGCAGCAGGTCGGCGATGAGGATGACGGTCAGGACCACGAGTGACGTGATCTCGAACCAGACAGGGATGTTCAAGGGTGCTCAGCACCTTTCGAGAGGGTCGGAAAAGGGCCGAAAGTCTCTCCCCCGCACTGAGTGCGTCACGCGCCCGGAGCAGCACTGTCGATGCTCGTGATGACGATCGCGTGAACTCGGGATACTCCCTCTCGCTGAATCGATGCTACCGGAGCTTTTGAGACGTGGTGAAATAGTCGACGTGAATCCGCCCACTGATCTTCGTCAGTCGTTGGTTGCAGGCTCCCCTGTACATCGGACTCATCATCGCCCAGATCGTCTACGTCGTCGTCTTCATGGTGGAGCTGTACCACCTCATCGTCGATGATGTGATCGGCGGCATCACCCACATCAACGAGGCGACGATCATGCTCAGCGTGCTGGGGCTGATCGATGTCGTCATGATCGCCAACCTGCTCATCATGGTGATCATCGGCGGGTACGAGACCTTCGTCTCCCGGATCAACACCGACGGTCACCCGGATCAGCCGGAGTGGCTCTCGCACGTCAACGCGAACGTGCTGAAGGTCAAGCTCGCGATGGCGATCATCGGCATCTCCTCGATCCATCTGCTCAAGACCTTCATCGCTGTCGGGAGCATGGACGAGGACGGCGTCCGGTCGGACGAAGTGGACGCGGTCTACACGCCGACCGGAGTGCTCTGGCAGGTGGTGATCCACATGGTGTTCATCGTGTCCGCGCTCGCACTCGCGCGGATAGATCGGATGTCGCAGCAGACTCTCGCCGCCGCGCACGAGCAGCCGCACTGAGGAGCGGTGATCGACGCCGTTCGGGACCGATCTGAGACGATTGGGCATCTCCAGACATTTCTGAGATGAGAGACACCGAACGGAGCAGGATGTCTGAACTCGTCGAAGACCAAGAGCGGTCCCAGGACCAGGACTGGGCGGCACGGGCCGCATCGGGTGATGAGAGTGCCTTCCGGGCGCTCTACCGTGCGCATGTCCGCCCCGTCTACTGGATCGCTCACGGCATCCTCGGATCCGCCGTCGACGCCGAGGATGTGACTCAGGAGACATTCGTCGTCGCGTGGCGCAAGCTTCCTGGTCTGCAACTCGTGGGCTCATCGATCCTTCCGTGGTTGGCGACGATCTGCCGTTTTCAGGCGGCGAACCGCCTTCGTCAGCGACGCCGCGATCAGGCGCACACGACGGAGGCCGCAGACGACGAGCTCGCAGACACGGTGAGCGTCGAGGAACAGGTCATCTCGACGGCGCTGGCCGAGCGGATCACCGCGGAGATCGGCACGTTGAGCGCGCTCGATCAAGAGATCTTCCGACTGTGCGCGGCCGAGGGGCACGCCTATCAGGCCGCGGCCGATGAACTCGGGATCAGCCACGGAGTCGTTCGAAACCGTCTCTCGCGGGTGCGCACGCAGTTGCGGAGCGCTGTCGAGGAAGAAGTGAGAGACGCATGAACGATCAGACCCCCACCGGCTCCACAGCCGAGCTGCCCGAGCTGTCTCAGACGAGCATCGAGCGCATCGAACGGGCGGTGTTCGAGGACATCGCACGCGAACGGACCCTCGCGCAGGTTCCCGCCCGCAAGAAGGGCAGACGGCGCGGCTGGCTGACGGGCATCTCCATCGCCGCCGCGTTCGTCGCCGGCGTGCTCATCACACCGCCGCTGTTGAACACCGTGGGATTCTCCACCACCGACGGCGGCGGAAGCATCGTCGGCGTGGCGGACTCCTCCGGCAGTGATATGGCGGTTGAGGAGAGCACGGATGCTTCGTCGTCCGCGGTCGCGGGCACGGAGGCCGACAGCGCTGACCGCGAGATCATCGTGACCGCGCACGCGACGGTCCGTGTGGTCGACATCACCTCGGCCGTCGATACGATCTCCGCGCTCGCGGAGGCGCACGGCGGGTTCGTCGAGAGCACGGATGTCTCCGCGGAGCCAGAGGCCGCGGATTCGAGCCTCCCGGCACCGCCTGTGGGCGACTACGGCTGGATCAGCATCCGGGTGCCCTCCGCAGATCTCACCGATGTCATCGACGAACTCGGCGACACCGGCGTCGTGGTCTCGTCGTCGCTGTCCCAGCAGGACGTCACGTCGACGGCGATCGACCTTCGGGCACGAGTGGAGGCGACGCGCGCGTCCGTCGCGCGTCTCACGGAGCTCATGTCGCAGTCGGGCAGCGTGTCCGAGCTGATCGAGGCGGAGATCGCTCTGACCGATCGACAAGCCCAGCTCGAGTCGTACGAGCAGCAACTCGCCGCGCTCGAAGATCGGGTCGCCATGTCGTCGCTGCAGGTTCAGCTCACCCCGGAGACCGCGGCGACCACCCCAGAACCTGGTGGCTTCGCATCCGGGCTCCTCGCCGGATGGAACGGCCTCATCGTGTCCGTGAACGCGCTGGTGGTCACCGTCGGCTTCCTCCTCCCCTGGCTCGTGATCGCCGGTGCCGTCGTACTGGTCATCTGGTTGGTCCGTCGCAGACGCCGCGTGCCCAAGCCCCAGCAGAATCCGTGATTTTCCGGGGTATACAAGAAGTCTTGTGAAGATCGTCGACCGCTCGTAGCGTTGACGGCATGGAAGAGATCCAAGCCATCACCGCTGTGCACCACCCGGTACGCCGGCGAATAGTCGACTATCTGGGTCTGTACGGCGCGAGCCAGGTGACGACGCTGGCTCGCGCGCTCGACCAGCAGGTGGGCAGCATCAGCCATCATCTGCGGATGCTGGAGCGCGCAGGAGTCGTGGAGCGCGCCGATGCCCCGAACTCCGACAAGCGCACGAGCTGGTGGAAGCCCGCGCGCCGCAGCTTCACCTGGTCGGCCGAAGATTTCGGGGACTCGCCTTCCGACGCACTGCTGGCGCGCGAGGCCGAGCGCGTCAACATCGCCACACAGCTGGACCGGCTGAAAGCCTGGCACAGGAGCAAGCCGCAGCGACCGGATCCCGAGTGGTCACGCGCAGCCTTCAGCACCGACACGTTGACCTGGGCGACGGCGGAAGAGCTCACGGCACTCTCCGAGGCTCTTCGCGACACGCTCGATGCCTGGCGTGCCGGTATCGACACGGGTGACGACGCAGTGCGCCGGCCTGTCTTCGTCTTCGCACACGGATTCCCGACGACGCCATGAGCATCGTCGAGCCCACCCTGCTGCGAGAGCCTCCTCGCTTCTCGCGGGACATCTCGGTCCACGCTTGGATCGTCGTCAAGGCAATGTCGGATGCCGGGGACGCGATCTGGACGATCGCGCTCGCGTGGACCGCGGTGCAGATCACCTCTCCGGCGATCGCGGGCGTGATCGTCGCCGCCGGAACGATTCCACGCGCGGTGATCCTGCTGTTCGGCGGTGTGCTCGCCGATCGCGCCAACGCCCGCCACGTCATGATCGTCTTCAACGCGCTGCGAGTGGGGGTGCTGGTTTTCGTGGCATCGTGGGTGCTGGCGACGCCGCCCTCGGTGCTCGTGCTGCTGCTCGCGGCCATCGCATTCGGCGTCTGCGACGCATTCTACGAGCCGTCGGCCGCCACGATCGGCAGACAGCTGGTGCGCACCGCGGACCTGCCGTCGTACAGCGCGGTGATGCAGACCGCCACACGGCTCGGCACGATGGGAGGCGCGGCGCTGGGCGGCTTCCTCGTCGCCTACGCGGGACTGAGCGGGAGCGCGTCACTCAACGCGTTGACATTCACTCTGGTGATCGCGTTCATCGCGATCTTCCTTCGTCCGCGCTTCGCTCTGGCTCGAGCAGCACGCGAGTCCGCTCTGCGGGGCATCCAGCGCGGTTTCGCGCATCTGCGGGATGCCCCGACCACGCGAACTCTGGTCATCGCCCTGTCCGGACTGAATCTCGCCGTGGGCCCGGCCACGGGAATCGGGATCGCGCTGCGCGCCCACGACGAGGGCTGGGGTGCACAGGCAGTGGGGCTGTTCGAGGCGCTGATAGGTCTCGGCGCAGCGCTCGGCGCCATCTCAGTGGCGCGCTGGCGTCCGAGATACGAGGCGCGCGGCGGGTTCTGGGCGCTGGTGGTGCAGGGCGCCGGGATCGTCCTGATCGGCGTGGGACCCGCATGGTCGGCCGCGATCGGATGCTTCGTCATCGGTGTGACTGCCGGGATCGCCTCCGTGCTGCTGGGCGCGACGTTCGCCGCCACGATCGATACCGCGTATCTCGGACGCATGAGTTCGATCACCCGGCTGGGTGACGACGTGTTCATGCCCGTGGCGATGGCGGCCTTCGGTGCCCTGGCGTCCGTGACCTCGACATGGGTGCCGTTCGTCGTCTTCGGAGGCGCGCTCATGCTCATGATGTGGTTCCCGCTGCGCAACCGTCAGCTTCGGGAGATGTCGCTTCGGAGCTGACCTGGATTCGACACCGGTCACGCCGACAAGCATCACGCCGATGCGGGGCTGTTCGATGACGGCGGAGCGTCGGGGCGCGAGGTCAGCAGCCCGTCGAGCAGCACCTGTGTCATCCGAGTCGCCGGGTCCGCTGCATCGCTCGAGTGAGCGGGGGCGAGTCGACTGAGCGCGTGAATGAGATCCTCCGCCCGGACGTCGGCGCGGATGCTGCCCTCCCGCGCACCGGCATCAAGGATGCTTTGAACCATCGGCGCGAGCGTGCCGACGAAGTAGTCCGGCAGCGATTGATACGCGGGGTCGCCGGAGTGCAGGGCAGTCGCGAAGCCACGCTTCGTGGCGACGAAACCGGCGAATCTCGCGGCCCATAGGCGCAAAGCCTCAGGTGGCGGGCACTCCGCGACGAGGCGACCCGCTTCGGCTGCCGTCGCATCGACCTCACGACGGAACACGGCGATGATCAAGTCGGAGCGAAGCGGGTAGTTGCGGTAGATCGTGCCGACTCCGACACCGGCCCGCGCAGCGATGTCCCGCATCGGCGCGTCGACCCCGGACTCGGCGAACGCCGCCTTCGCAGCCTCGAGCACTGACTCCGTGTTGCGCACAGCATCCGCGCGCTTTCGCCTGGGTGCGGCGTCGTTCTGCGTCGGCATGCTCAATCTCTTCTTCTTCTCTCGCGTGACAAACGGAACAACGTTCCGTATAGTTGCGGAAGAGCGTTCCGCTTACTCGAGCCTACCTGGCTCAGCGCTCAGGACCCACCGCTGATCGAGGGAGAATCATGCACTACCGAACACTCGGCCGAACCGGCATCCGCGTCTCGCCGTTCGCCCTCGGGGCGATGATGTTCAGTTCGTTCGGAAACGGTGATCAGAACGAGGTCGACCAGATGGTCGCCCGCGCTCTCGACGCCGGTATCAACTTCATCGACACCGCAGACGCGTATGGAGAATCCGAGGAGATGCTCGGCAAGGCTCTGAGGGGGCGCCGAGACGACGTCGTGCTCGCGTCGAAGTTCGCGCGCCCGATCGGCGATGAGCCGAACCGTCAGGGCGGATCACGCCGATGGATCATCACGGCGGTCGAGAACTCCCTGCGTCGACTGAACACGGACCATCTCGACCTCTACCAGATGCATCGCCCCGATCCGGACACGGACATCGAGGAGACCCTGTCTGCACTCACGGATCTGGTGCGCAGCGGCAAGGTCCGCGCGATCGGGTCGTCCGACATGCCTGCCTCCGACATGGTCGAAGCCCAGTGGGTCGCCGAACGGAGAGGACTGGAGCGCTTCCGGACCGAGCAGCCGCACTACTCACTGCTGGATCGCTCGATCGAGCGGGAGGTGCTGCCGGTCGCACAGCGCTACGGCATGGGCACAGTGATCTGGAGTCCGTTGGCCAGCGGATTGCTCACGGGCCGTGTGCGGCGCGGGCAGGACACCGATCTGCGCCGGACGCGGCTGTTCGCCGCACTTCGCGACGAACGTCGTATCGACGCCGTCGAGACGCTCATCCCGCTCGCCGCCGAGGCAGGGCTGCCACTCACGCACATGGCGCTCGCCTTCGTGATCGCGCACCCGGGTGTGACGGCGGCGCTCATCGGCCCGCGGACGATGGAACAACTCGATGATCTTCTCGCCGCGGCCGATGTGAGTCTCTCGGACGAACTGCTCGACCGGATAGACGAGATCGTCCCGCCAGGCACGGGCGTCGGACGGATGGATCAGGAGTACAACACGCCGCCCATCGAGTCGGCGGCGCTGCGCCGCAGGCTCGTGCAGGACCGGTCAGCGGCGTAGAGGACCCGCCCTGACCATCGGGAAATGCAGAAAGCCCCCGGAAATCCGGGGGCTTTCTGGTGTCGTGTGACCCCAGCGGGATTCGAACCCGCGTTACCGCCGTGAGAGGGCAGCGTACTAGGCCGCTATACGATGGGGCCGTCTTGCGGAGCGTTTCCGTCCCGCGACAACCGTTCAAGTATGCCATGGGATTTCGCACTCCGCAAAATCGGCCAGGGCACGCGAAGATCTCGGGCGCGTCATCACGAAAGCCGCGTTTGCCGCGCAGCCGAAGAAGGAGTTGACTCTCCTCATGCGCGTCACAAAGTTCGAACATGCCACTCTCCGCGTCGACATCGGAGGCGATGCTCTGATCATCGATCCAGGCACGTTCACGAGCCCGCTCGACGATCTGTCCGGCCTCGTGGCCGTCGTGATCACGCACGAGCACCCGGACCATTGGACGCCTGAGCACCTCGACCGCATCCTTCGCGCCGCACCAGGGACTCCGGTTTTCGCACCTGCAGGCGTCGCCGCAGCCGCAGCGGATCACCAGATCACGGTGGTCGAGCCCGGTGAGACGGTGAACGCCGGACGCTTCACGCTGCGATTCTTCGGAGGTGATCACGAGATCATCCACTCCTCACTGCCGAGGGTTCAGAATGTCGGAGTTCTGATCAACGACGAGCTCTACTACCCCGGCGACTCGTACGCCGTCCCCGAGGGAGTCGAGATCGACGTGCTCGCCGCGCCCCTCGGTGCCCCCTGGCTGAAGATCGGCGAGGCGATGGACTTCGTGCTCGCAGTGAAACCCCGCCGTGCCTTCGGCGTCCACGACATGACGCTGTCCGTCATCGGTCGCGACATGCACCGCGCACGCCTGAAGTGGGCGACCGAGCAGCACGGCGGCGAGTTCTTCGAACTCGACCCCGGTAACTCGCTCGATCTGTGATCGATGCCCACGTCGCCCGCAGCTGAGCGAAGCCTCGACGAAGAAGAAGTGCGACTGCTGCTCGCACACGGCGCGCCGCATCTTGCGCATCGGCCACTGCGGCTGGTCAACGAGGGATGGGACAACGCCACCTGGCGACTCGGCGACGACCTCGCGGTGCGAATCCCACGTCGCGCACTGGCCGCGCCGCTGATCGAGAACGAGCAGATCGCACTCCCCATCATCGGTCGGATGCTCGACGCCGTCGGCGTGCGCACTCCTGTCCCGGTCGTCGACGGCAGAGCAACATCCGAATTCCCGTGGCCGTGGTCCGTCGTGCCATGGATCCCCGGCGTGCACGCCCTTGAGCTGCCCCGCGCGCACAACGCAGCCTGGGCAGCGGAGCTGGCGGCAGCCCTCGGCGCACTGCACCGGACCGCACCGCCGGATGCACCGCGCAACCCCGTCAGAGGAATCCCCCTCGTCCAGCGCGACCAGAGGCTGCGCGCACTGCTCCCCCACGTTCCGGATGCTCTCCGATCCAGCGTCGAAAGCGCATGGGCGGCAGGCATCGCCGCATCCGCGAGCACCGAACGGGTGTGGATCCACGGCGACCTGCACCCCGGCAACATCGTGATCGCAGGCGACCGACTGTCAGCCCTCATCGACTTCGGCGATGTCACCGCCGGCGACCCCGCCTACGATCTGGCGGTCGCATGGATGGCGTTCGATGCGGAAGGGCGAGCCCTCTTCCGACGCGCCACCGCCGACCGCTACGACGAAGCGACCTGGATCCGGGCACGCGCATGGGCGGCCTCAGTCGCCGCGATACTGCTGGCCCAGAGCGATGACCGAGATAGCTATCGGGCGCTGGGCCAGAGCACCGCAATGGAGCTTCTCGCCGGAGCCGCTACTGCGCGGCCCGCACCCTGATCTCCCTGGCGAGGTGGTCGCGCTGCTCGATCACCAGCCGGCGCAGCGCCGCAGGTGCGGCGGGATTCGCCGCGAGCCAGGTGTCCACAGGGTCCGTCGAGTCAGACAACGGGAACAGCCCGAGCACGAGACGCCTGGCGAGTTCGATGCTGCGCGATGCCCAGGCGTCGCCGATCCGTTCGAAGTAGGCGCCGTCGAACTGCGCGATCAGATCGCGACGCGCACCAGCGCGCACGCCGGCGATCGTCGCGTCGAGCTGGTCGTTGCTGAGGGCTTCGTCGTCCCACGCGCGCTCCCACGCCGCTGCCCGAACCTCTGCTACGGGCCGCGACGCGTACGCCCGCAAGGCCGCGACGCGTCCGTCAGCGGTGTCGTCGCGCGCGAGCTCGCTCCTGATGGCGTCGTCGGATGCTGCTCCTGTCGTCGCCAGGGCGTTGACCAATGACCATCGCAGCTCCGGGTCGACGGGGAGCCCCTCCGGCCCGCGCCCGTCGAGGATCGCCTGGACGCGCGCGGTGCTCACGCTGCTCAGCGCGGATGCGGCGGCGAACGCGCGCGCCCACGCGAGCTGCGCGTCGCTGCCGGGAGCAGCATCATCCAGAGCTGCTTCGGAGGACCTGAGCCATGCGGCGCGCGCGGTGTCCCGCTGCGCGGCGGGAACGAAGTGTCCGATCGTGTATGCGGCGTTCGCGAGCACCCCGGACAGAAGCCCGATGTTCTCCTCAGCGGGCGCGTGCAGACGGACGATCTCCAGGTAGCGCGCCGCAGACAGCTCGCCGTCTCGCGTGGCATTCCACAGCGACGACCAGACCAGAGCCCGCGGCAGCGGGGCGAGGGTGGAGAGGGCAGCGGTGACGGCGTCCAGCGAGGCGTCGTCGAGCCGGGCCTTCACATAGCTGAGGTCCGAGTCGTTCAGGAGCACGAGATCCGCATGCGGCAGCGACAGCGGAGTCCGCTCGGCCGCGATGTCGAGTTCCCGCTGCTCGCGCAGCACGAGCCGGCCGTCTGCAAGGTCGTACAGCCCGATGCGCAGTCGGTGAGGCCGGGGATCGCTCTGCACCAGCGTCCGCTCGCCTGCGGCGTCCGACTCCATCCACAACGTCGAGACGCCGCTGGTCTCCAGCCATGCCTTCGACCACGCCTGCACGTCTCGGCCGGAGACGTGTTCGAGCTCCACGAGCAGATCGTCGAGTGTCGTGTTGCCGTAGGCGTGGCGGGCGAAGTACCGACGCGCGCCTTCGAAGAACGGCTCTTCGCCGACGAACGCGACGAGCTGCTTGAGCACGGACGCACCCTTCGCGTACGTGATGCCGTCGAAGTTGAGCTTGGCCGCTTCGAGATCGGGAATGTCTGCGACGATCGGGTGCGTGGTCGGGAGCTGATCCTGCTGATAGGCCCACGCCTTGCGGTTGGCGGCGAAACGCTCCCACGCATCGGTGAATCGAGTGGCAGCCGCAGACGCGTGAGAGCCCATGTAGTCGGCGAACGATTCCTTGAGCCACAGGTCGTCCCACCACCGCATCGTCACCAGGTCACCGAACCACATGTGCGCCATCTCGTGCAGGATCGTGTTCGCGCGCGCCCCTCGCTGAGCGTCGGTGGCGGCCCCTCGGGGGATGTACGCCTCGGTGAAGGTGACCAGCCCCGGATTCTCCATCGCTCCGAGGTTGTACTCCGGAACGAAGATCTGGTCGTACTTGCCCCACGGATATGCGAACGCGAAGGCGTCCGTGAAGAAGTCAAGGCCCTGACGGGTGACCTCGATGATCTCGTCGGCCTCGAGGTGTGCTGCCAACGACGCACGGCACAGGACCCCGAGCGCGACTTCCTGCTCACCGCGGACCCACTCGCTGTCGACGCGGTGATAGGGACCCGCGGCCACAGCGGTGATGTAGCTCGAGAGCGGCAGAGTCGGTGCGAACTCGACGGTCTGCACCCCGCTCTCCTCTCGTGCACTCGCCGCGCTCTGGTTCGAAAGCACGTGCCATCCGGCGGGCGCATGAACGATGAACGTGTACGAGGCCTTCATGTCCGGCTGCTCGAAGCACGCCATCACCCGACGCGAGTCCGCGGGCTCGTACTGGGTGTAGAGATAGGTCTCGCCGTCGACGGGGTCGACGAAGCGGTGCAGACCTTCTCCGGATCGACTGTAAACACCGGTCGCCTCGATCTCGACCGTGTTGGATGCCGAGAGCCCGGTGACCGCGACACGAGCGCCGTCGTACTCGACACGCGCGTCGACGCCGTTCACGGTGACCCGTCCCACCGACTCGCCGATGAAGTCGACCCACGTGACGGGCGATGTCGCGTCGAACACGAGTGTCGTCGTCGTACGGAAGCCCTGCTGCGCGGGATTCGGCGCGTCCCGCAGGTCGAGCTCGACCCGGATCTCGTGCAGCGTGATGGTCGCGGATCGCGACGCGGTCTCTTGCCTGGTCAGGTTCGCGGAGCTCATGTCGTCCATCGTTTCATGGGAAGAGTCCACCCCCGTCTACAAGATGCGCCGATAATGGGCTAAGCTGGAGCGACACATTCACGTTGACTTCCGGAATCTCCGGCTGTTCATCGGCCCGACTGCCTCACTCGCATGGTGGCCACTCGATCATCGTCCTTCACCTACCTCACGCTCCCAGCCAGGAGACGCAGCGAATCCTCGCCGTCGCCCTGAGAGCCCCACAAACTGCCGAGCCGAACATCGTCGAGGCATTACGGGTCGAAGCTCGGCCCACGAACACAAAGGAAACACAGCATGGCCACTGGCACTGTCAAATGGTTCAACTCCGACAAGGGCTACGGCTTCATCGCTCCCGATGACGGATCCGCCGATGTCTTCGCGCACTTCAGCGCGATCCAGGGCAGCGGACACCGCAACCTCGAGGAAGCACAGAAGGTCGAGTTCGACACGGAGCAGGGTCCCAAGGGCCCCCAGGCGACGAACATCACCGCGCTCTGAATTAGAACACCTGAAGGCCCGATTCCCGCAGTGCGGGGGTCGGGCCTTCTTGCTGCCACCTGGATCACGGCGGGCACTCGACTTGACGGCCGGACCACTCGCCGCGTACATTACAGAACGGTAACGGTCTCGCCCGAAGGGATCGGCAAGGAGCAGAACGAGCCGTTCTGTATCGGAAGGATCCCCTCACGTCTTCAGCACGGTCCGAGCGCGTACCCGATTCCGCCTCGGCAACTCCAGATACCCCGGACGCATCTCGACCGCTGTTGCGGCGTGACCTGCGACGATCCGCGACCCCGGCAGAAGCGCCTCGAGCGACGGCAGCAGCGCCGCGGCCGGAAGCAGCGGAGTCACGACGTCGCGCGACCCCGATCGCGACGACGACGAAACGGCGTCCGGCCGCGCACGCGCGCCGCCCCTGGGCGAAGACCAAGGCACTGGGAGCCGTCCTGTCCGTGGGCGCGATGATCACGGGTGTCGCTCTTCCCGCACTCACCCCGAACGTCGAACCGGTTTCGGCCGCTGCCGCCGGCACCTCCGCGGCTATCGAGGACGCGCAGTCGTACAGCTCCACGGACGAGATCCGTGCTGAGATCGCCCCTCGCGGCAACTTCTCGGCAACGACGCCGGAAGAGATAGATGAGACCCGTTCCAGGGCCGTCGCCGCTGCGCTGGCTGCCGGGATGCCCCTCGGCAGCGCCGTCGAGATCCCCATCGCCGATCAGGTCGTGATGCCGATGGCTTCTGGCAGCTACTCGTTCACCGACGGTTTCGGCGCCTCACGTCCTGGGCGGTCACATCTCGGACAGGACTTCGCCGCGCCGGTCGGCGCGGCGATCAACGCGGCGATGGACGGCTGCGTCTCGCGCTCGACGGAGAGTTACCAGGGGTACGGCGTGACGATCCAGATCGAGAGTGTCATCGACGGTGAAGCCGTCAGCACGGTGTACTCGCACATGAGCTACGGCACACGCGCGGTGCAAGTCGGTGACTGCGTCACAGCAGGCCAGTACATCGGCGACGTCGGCTCGACGGGATACGTGTTCGGCTCCTGTCTGCACTTCGAGGTGCACGTGGACAGCGTGCCGGTGAACCCCACACCGTGGCTCAACGAGCACGTCAGCTGACACCGCCACCGCGACTCAACGCTTGCGCAGCACCTCGAGAACGCATTGCTCCTCGACTGTCAGGTATTTCCGCGGCCTCATGCGCCCCATCGTCCTTCGGACTTCCGGGATGGTGACACCGTCTTCGAAGGCTGCGAACACCCGCGGATCGATGTACGAGCCTCTGGTCACCGCCGGCGTGTTGCCGAGGCGCTCCGCTACCTGCTCGACGACTTCGCGAACGACCGCAGCATCGCCGTCGGCATCCCCGTGATCGGTCTCTGCCGCGAGCAGAGCAGAGGTGGCGAGCAGCGTGCCGCCCCACGTGCGGAAATCCTTCGCCGAGAACTCTTTGCCCATGTGCTTCTTCACGTAGGCGTTCACCCGCTTGCTGTCCACGTCGCGGATGACGCCGTCATCATCGAAGAAGCGGAAGATCTCATGCCCCGGCATATCGTTCAACTGGTCGATGATGCGCACGATCTGCGGATCACGGATCGTGCGGACATGACGCTTCCCGCTCTTGCCGACGAAATCGAACGTGACCTTGCCCGAGGAGACCTGTGTGTGCTTCCGGCGCAGTGTCGTGGCCCCGTAGTGGCTGTGCTTGCGGGCGTACTCGGTATTGCCGACCCGGAAGAACTCCTGGTCGATGAGCTTGACGATGCACGCGACGACCTTGTCCTCGCTGAGACGGCGCCTGCGCAGGTCCTGGTCGACCTGCTTGCGCAGATGCGGCAGGCGTTCGGCGAACCGCAGGATGCGAGCGAATTTCTTCTTCTCCTGACGGCGCCGGAACGCAGGGCTGTAGATGGCCTGGAGTCGACCGGCATCATCGAGTCCCCGA
Source organism: Microbacterium sp. TWP3-1-2b2 (assembly GCF_049896145.1). Lineage (NCBI taxonomy): Bacteria > Bacillati > Actinomycetota > Actinomycetes > Micrococcales > Microbacteriaceae > Microbacterium > Microbacterium sp. TWP3-1-2b2. The sequence goes on from NZ_JAFCTS010000001.1 coordinate 1,033,170, forward strand.
GCCAGCACCTTGGCTGACGATGACCGCGCGATCTCGACATCCGTCCACGCCGGTGGGATCGCGAGCGCCTCTATCCTGGCGATCTCACGCGCGCTCCTGATGCGCCGTCCCGCGTTGCGGTAGACAGTCTCATCGCCATCCCGCTCGCGGGTTATGGGCAGTCTGGACATGGGATCCTCGCCGTCGAACGCTGCGTACTCTGATACGGTCGCACAGGTGTCATGAACCAAGAAAACCCCCGCACGAGCGGGGGTTTTTCTGTGGCTGGGGTACCTGGACTCGAACCAAGAACAACGGTGGGCTCCTGGCTCGCGGCTGGTATCACTGCAGTTCGTTGAGATTCCGCGTGATTTTGCGGTTCTCATGGGGTTGAGTATACCGAGGAGTACCGGCTGATGACAGCCAATCTGGTTGCCTTTGAAGGCAATCTGGTCACCAAAGTGGTCACCTGTTCCAGCTGGCCCGATTCTTGAACTACTCCCCCGCGGTAGTTGGCGTCGGCAATGGCGTTCCTATTCCTCGGGAAGATGGCGAATTCCTACGCTCACTCGCCCGCACGCGGTTTGGGTTGTGATGGCTGGTGGTCCACACGGTGGACCATTCCGGCGCAGATCAATGCGAGTGCGGAGCTGAACGCGCGTCTGTGGTTACGGCGTGGAGCACCATGTCATCGAGGTTGGGGAGCGCATTCGTGAGTCGGTGTTCGGCGTCGTTCACCACCTTCTCCACGTTCGACAAGGCATCGTCTGCGACCGTCATGACGGCTGCGCCTTGGAGCCGATGGCCGACCCAGCGCAGCTGCAGTTTCTGAACCGCGAGCACGCCTGGTGTGGTGGTGAGGGCGGTTTCGGCGCGGTCGATGAGTTCCGGTTCAATTCCGTCCATGAGGCGCCGCCCGATGTTTCGGACGGTGCCCCACAGTAGGACGATGATGGCTGCGGAGATGATGAGGCCGACGATGGGGTCGGCGAGCGGAAATCCGAGCATGACGCCGATCGCGCCGAGCACCACTGCAAGAGAGGTGAACCCGTCGGTGCGGGCGTGTACGCCATCCGCGACAAGGGCAGCCGATCCGATCTTTTGCCCGACGCGGATGCGGTAGATCGCGACGGCCTCGTTCCCGAGAAATCCGATGACTCCGGCTGCGAGCACCCACCACAGATTCTGCAGGGGTTGCGGGTTGAAGAGGCGCTCGATGGACTGCCACGCCGCCAGAATCGCGGACAAGGCAATCACGGCGACGATGAATAGGCCAGCGAGATCTTCGGCGCGGCCGTAGCCGTAGGTGTACCGGCGGGTCGCGGCGCGGCGCCCGAGGATGAACGCGATCCAGAGCGGGACTGCTGTGAGGGCGTCGGAGAAGTTGTGGATTGTGTCCGCCAGTAGCGCGACAGAGCCGCTGATCAGGACCACCACGAGTTGGAGGACCGTGGTCGCGAGGAGGATAACGAGGCTGATTTTCAGCGCTCGGACTCCTTCCTTACTCGCCTCGAGAGCGTCGTCGATGGAGTCGGAAGCATCGTGGCTGTGTGGCACGAACAATCCGTAGAAGAACCCCTTGACCCCGGTGGGGTGCGAGTGGCCACTCGCCCCGTGGTCGTGATCGTGGTTGTGGTCGTGGTCGTGCGGGGTGGCGTGATCGACGTGGGGATTCATCGGCTGGCCTCGCCGGCGGGGTGGTGGTGGCGGGGCGTGCCGCCGAGTGTGTGTTCGGCCTGGAAGATGGCGTCGGAGACGAGCTGGCTCGCATGTTCGTTCTCCAGTCGGTAAAACACCCGCTGTCCGTCCTGCCTTGTCGCGACGATCCGCGCCAGGCGCAGTTTCGCCAAGTGCTGAGAGACGGCGGCCGGGGATTTGTCGACGATGTCGGCCAGGTGGTTCACCGACAGCTCGTTCTCGCGGAGCGCGAGGATGATCCGTACCCGGGTCGCATCGGCGAGCATCGCGAAGACCTCGACAGCCAATTCGACGAACTGGGTGTCCGGCTCCCGCCCACACACCTGCTTATCTGCATCCATACGCAGATTATTGCATAACAAGCTGCCGCTATGCGCGGCCAGCTTCGTCGGGTGGGGCCCGCCAGGCGAGGGCGACGCCGATGATGGTGATGATGACGGCAATGTCGTAGCTCGCCACGGTGTAGGTCCACACCGGATCCACCGCAAGGACGGGAACCGTGTCGCCGAGCACGTGGCTCACGACGAGGACCGGTCCGAGCACCAGCAACACGCGCCCCAGACGCACGCGCCGGCGGTGAGTGCGCTCCTGACGAGATGCTCCGGAGGTCGATGCAGGTGTGGGCGATGAGACATCAGTGAGATGTCGGAGATGTCGGAGATGTTGGAGATGTCGCAGCGAGTCCGGGTGTCCCGCGTCTCGAGGATGACGAGTCATTGGAACGCCGCCGTGATGGCGAGGTAGCTCGCAACTGCCACAAGTACGACGGCGATCGTCGCAGCAGTGATGAAGATCACCGGGGTGCCGAGGAGGTTCTTTGGTCGTTTCATGGGGTCTCTGATCCGAAGGGTGCCGTGTCGTTAACGGGCGGGGCTGAGGACGGTGGTGTCGTCGGGGGTGATCTCGACGATGCCGCGGTCATCGACGAGGACGACTCGTCCATCGCCGATGGCAGCGAAGGCCTGGACAGCGCCATCGACGGTTTCGAGGCGTTGCCAGGTCTGGTCGGCGCCCTGTTGCCAGAAGGCGCCATCCGTGCCGACCCCGGCGAGGGTGCCGTCTGGGCGTGCGTCGAGCGCATACAGCAGCGGCGCACCATCGACCGGGGTGAACGTCACCCCCTGGTCGTCGCTGCGCAGGAGTCCTTCTTCGGCCGCCGCATAGAGGCCGTTGTCGGTGGCGACAAGATCCGCCGCTGCGATCGACGCTCCTGTCGTCCAGTTGTGGCCGCCGTCGGTGCTGATGAGGAGGTCGACGTCGCTAGAGGCGATGCCGTAGAGGGTACCGTCCGGCCCTGCGGTGAGGACGTGGAAATCGGTGCTGCCGTTCAGCGCAACGGCCGACCATGTCAGGCCGTAGTCGTCGCTTTGGATGATGCCGAGGTTGGGAGCCCCCAGCTCGGCGGCGGTATCGGGGCCGGGGTGCCCGGAGGCGAACAGGGTGTCGCCGCTGATGGTGAATCCCATCGCATCGAAGGTGTTGTCGCCGATGGGACCGGAGACGTCCCCGGTCGGTGTGACGGTGAAGATGCCGTTGTGGGTGGCGACAAGCAGGTCGCTTCCGCGGGGATCCTCGGCGATGCCGTGCACGTGCTCGATGCGGGGTGCGGCGATGTCCGGTTCTGTGGTTTGGGTGCTGGTGCATCCAGTCACAACCAGAGCGAGTGCGGCCAGGACGGTCAGCGGCAGGAGGCGATTCATGGGGACTCCAAGAGAGGGGTGCGTCGACGGCCCGCGAGTGGCAGATTGCGGCCCGTCGACGGCGGAGGGAAGGGCTCAGCAGGCGGGATCTGTTGTGTGAGATCCCGATGGGTCGGGCGGGCCGGCACAGAAGTGCCTGGCCCGCCCGGGATGTCACAGCTCGTCGAGCAGGTCCTGCATGGTGGTGATTTCGGCGGTCTGATCGTCGATCACCTGCTGGGCGAGGTCAAGGACATCCGGGTTCTGACCGTCTTCGAGCGCGGTGCGCGCCATCTCCACGGCACCGTCGTGATGCATGATCATCTGCTCGAGGAAGAGGCGGCTGGCTTGCGTCGCATCTGCCTCCTCCAGGGCTGTCATGTCCTCTTCGGACATCATCCCGTCGCCGGAGTCGTCCATCGAACCGTGGTCCATGCCGCCCGAGCTGTCGGGGTCGTAGTCGACGCCCCAGTCCTCCAGCCAGCCGAGCATCCGCTCCATCTCCGGGCCTTGGGCGTCCTTGATCTGCTGGGCGAGCTCAGCGACGGCCGGGTCGAGTCCGTCCTTGGACAGCACGATGTCGGCCATCTCGATGGCCTGCTGGTGGTGCGGGATCATCATCGTCACGAACATCTCATCGGCATCATTCGCCGTCGCTGAGGTATCGGATGATGTGGTGTTCTCGCTGGTCGGTGCGGATGCGTCAGCGCAGCCCGTCAAGACGAGAGCCAGGCTGAGCACGCCAGTGCCGAGGGCAAGGGGAAGCTTCTTCATGAGTAATTCCTTCGATTGAGTCAGATGTGAGGGGTCGTGGACGCAGCGCCGCGCAGAGGCGACGCCACGATGCCGGCAGGACGCCGACGAAGACCGATCAGGTCCGACTAATCGAAAGGAATATGAGTGAGGGTGTGCGCGGCAGGATGCTCACAGCTCGCAAGCGCAAAGAAGATGCCAGTGCCTGCAGGGGTGGGCCGAGATGTTCCAGGAGCATCGGGCGAATCAGCAGGAGAAGACCGGCGAGCAACGCGAGGATGCACGCGGTGGCCATGTCGGAATGGCTTTGCCCGGTTCCCATCAGGCAGGCCTCATCACACGGGACAGTACTGGCGGTTTCCGAGGTGGCTGCGATCGAGGCGGAGTGGTCGGTGGCCGTTGATGCAAGTGCGGAATGGTGGGTGTCGTGGCCGGCCGGATCGGCGCTGAAGGTGTGCATGCCGAGCAGCCCCACGATGATCATGAGCGCGGCGCCCACTATCAGAAGGAGGGCGCGCAGCGACTGGTGCTGACGCGTGACGCGCAACGCAATCGGCATGCTCGACCCTCCCATCTATCTCACGCTAACACCATCCACTTTGTGCGCACCCTGTGGTGGACAGCCGCGCGAGGAGGCGCGTGATCAGGCCGCTGACGTGACGCGAGAATCCGCCCCGCCCTTGGCGCATTCGACGGCGCTTATCCGGCGAGCTCTGGACTGCTCGGCGTCGATGAGGGGTACCCGGTGACGAGTCAGCGCGGTAGCGGCAGCGCCAGCCATTTGCGCTCGCTGTAGCAGGAAGCCGCGGCGGGCTTTGCCATCTCCGTCATCGGCCGATGGTAGTGGGCAGGTCGGAGTCGTCGGCGATTGTGACCGGGTGCGCTGCGCCGTGGTCGAGAGTGTGGCCGATGGTGCAAAGTTTGTCGATTGCGCGTTCGGCTCGGTCGGTGAGCGCGGCGATCTTGTCGGCGTCGAGGGCGCCCATGTTGGTGCGGATGGTCGCGGCGATGGTGTCGTATCGGTCGCCGGACTCGGGCTTGGTTCCGGTGGCATCGACAACTGCGGCGAAGTCGTCTCCCAGACTGCTCGCGAGGGTGTGGTCAGAGGAAAGCAGCCCACAGGCAGCGAGGGCGAGTTGCAGCAGCTCTCCGGGACTGAATGCGCCGTCGGCGCCCAAACTCCCAATGGGGACCTCTGCTCCGCGCGCGTTGCGGCCGATGTACGTCTTGGGGCCCAGGCGCTCGAGGTGCACGGGGGTGGGTTCGGTCATGATTGCTCCGGTTCGGTGTCGTTCATCGCCGAGAGGACGGGGGTGTGCCCGGATGCTGCGGCGAATGTGGTGAAATCGGTCCAGGTGAGGCCGATGCTTTCGGTGTGGGTCATGGGGTGGAAGTTCACCTGCTCGTGGTCTTGTAGTCGTTCATCGACGATGAGAGTTATGGCCTGTTGGGTGTCGTTGAACAGGGCCAGCGGGGTCGCGGTTCCGGGTGTGACGTGGAGGCGCTCGGTCATCGTGTCGGCGGAGGCGAATCCGAGCCGGCCGCGGGCGTCGATGCGGGTGTGCAGTGTCTTCAGATCGATGTCGGTATCTTCGTGAGCGGTGACGAAGAACAGGTTGCCTTTCTTGTCTTTCAGCAGCAGGTTCTTCGTGAACGTGCCGGGCAGATCACCGCGGAGGCGTTTGCCTTCCTCCACGTTCGTGTGGGCCGGGTAGGCCACGATCGGCGCGTCCACGCCGATTTCACCCAGGTAGGTCAGCAGTGCTTCTCGTTCTGTGGTCTCGGTGGTGTTCATCGGGTCACCTCATCCAGTGCCTGGGTGAGGTCCGCGATCAGGTCGGCAGTGTCCTCGAGGCCGACAGAGAGCCGGATCATCGAGTCGGTGATACCTCGGCGCTCCCGCTCTGCGGGGCTGAGGCCGTGATGTGTGGTGGTTACCGGCTGTGTGGCAAGGGATTCCGCACCGCCCAGGCTCGGGGCGAGGGAGAACAACGACAGCCGGTCGGCGACCCGGCTGGTGGCCTCCGAGTCCGCGTCAACGTCAATTGTGAGGATGCCACCGAAGCCGTGCATCTGAGCGGCCGCGAGCTTGTGACCGGGGAAGGATGCTAGACCCGGGTAGAGCACGCGCTTCACGCGCGGGTCGGCTTCCATGGCTTCGGCGATCGCCTGCGCCGCGGCGTTCTGCGCGTTCACGCGGATGGTGAGGGTGCGAAGGCTCCGTGCGAGCAGCGCGGCGGGCTCGGGGGCAATGGTGGTGCCGAGGTTCTTCCGCCATCCCCATACCGGGGTTACCAGTTCCGCGTTGCCGAGCAGGAAGCCAGCGGTGACGTCGGAGTGGCCGCCGAGGTACTTGGTGGCTGAGTAGACGGTGAAGTCCGCGCCAAGCTCCAGCGGGCGCTGGTTCACCGGGGATGCGAAGGTGTTATCGATCGCGACCAGGGCACCGTGACGGTGCGCGATCGCGCTGATCGCGGCAACGTCGAAGATCTCCAGGGCGGGGTTGGTCGGCGTCTCGAAGAAAACGAGACGTGCACCTGCCGCGAGGACGGCGTCGAGCTGTTCGAGTTCGCTGCCGAGAAGGAAGGTCGTGTCGATGCCCAGGAGCGGAAGTTGGTCTGCGAGTAGTTCGAGGGTGCCGCCGTATGCATCGCCCAGGCACACGACGCCGTCGCGGCCGTACTGGGCGAACAGCGCCATCTCCGCAGCCATGCCGGAGCAGAAAGCGAGGGCGGCTTCTGCGCCTTCGATCGACGCCATCGTCTCTTCCAGCGCGAACGTCGTCGGGTTCAAGCCGTAACGGGTGTAGAGCGCGCCGGGCTTCCGGCCGTCGACCACATCGAGCAGAGCCGCGGTGTTCTTGAACGCGAACGTCGTGGTGTTGTAGATGGGCAGGTGCGGGGCACCGTGCGCGTCCTTCAACGTGGTGCCGTGGATTGCGCGGGTGGACTGTCCGGGGGTTTCGGTCATGAGTTTGAGCCTTTCTGAGAGGTGGTGCGAGACATGCTGTCGTTCCTTGTCATGGGGGTCAGGGGGCGTCGGCGGGGAGTGCGCGGCGGCTGCGCGCCCAGATCAGTACCGGGATCAGCAATAGGGCGAGCACGCCACCGGAGACGGAGAGGATGCTGTAGCTCGTCGAAGCCATCACCACACCAGACATCGCACCGCCACCGGCACCGGCCAGAGCGATCAGGACATCGATCGTTCCCTGCGTCCGTGCACGGTTCGCGGGCACCGTCGAATCCACGACCAGGGCAGTGCCGGCGATGAGGCCGAAGTTCCACCCCAAACCCAACAGCGTCAGCGCGAGGATAAGCATCCCCAGCGAATCCGCCGGAGCGAAGGCTGCAACGACACCGGCGAGCAGCAGAGTAACGCCGGACGCGATCGCCATCGGCACGCGCCCCAGCTTGTCGACCAGGATGCCGGTGACGAGCGACGGCAGATACATCGCGGCAATGTGGATGCCGATCACGAGACCGACTTCACCGAGGCCGTGTTGGTGGGCGCGCATGTGCACCGGGGTCATCGTCATGATCGCGACCATCGCGATCTGCGTGAGGACCATGACCGTCGCTCCAACGTAGGCGCCGGTTGTCGGTCGCGGTACGACCTGTAGCTCACCCTCCTTCGGCGGGACGGTGTTCGCAATACCGATCTGACGAGCGACGAGGAACGGGTCCGGACGAAGGAGCACCAGCAGCACGACGCCGGCAGCGATGTAGGCGAGACCTGCAAGCAGGAACGGACCCGCCAGCGACGGGATTCCCCAATTCACCGCGAGCACGCCAAGCGGCTCCACCAGGTTCGGGCCTGCCACCGCCCCGAGGGTGGTAGACACCATCGCCACGCTCACCGCGGTACCGCGCTGAGTCGGGAGCGCGAGGTCGGTGCCGGCGTATCGAGCCTGAAGGTTTGTCGCGGTTCCGGCACCGTAAATGAACAGGGCGACGAACAGCAGCGGGATGCTACCGGTGACTGCGGCGAGCACGACGCCTCCGGCACCAATCCCACCCGCGGCGAACCCCAGCCCCAGGCCGATACGACGGCCCCAGCGCTGCGTGAATCGTCCGATGAGGAACGCCGCGAGAGCCGAACCCAATGTAAACAGTGCAGTCGGAGCGCCCGCCAGACTGTCCGAGCCCAACATCTCCTGCGCGAGCAGCGCCCCGACGGTCACACCGGCCGCAAGACCCGCACCGCCGAGGATCTGGCTGACGACGACGACAGTCAGCGTACGGCGCTGTAGCCGCTTGCAGGCGCCCTCGTCTTCGTCGATGACGCGAGCGAGTGCGATGACATCAGGCTGTTTGGTCAAGGCGCGCCCCCTCAGACGCGCGCCACTCGATGACGCCCTCATCCATCGCCTTCGCATCGATGCCCTGCTCCCGCATCCACGCTGCAGCCTCACGGGCCATCCGGCAGAACTCGCCACGGCAGTACACAACGACCTCAGCATCGACAGAAATCTCCGAGCGGCGGTCCTCGAGCTCGTCGAGGGGAATCGAGATTGAGCCGGGGAAATGGCCAGCGTCGAACTCGACCGCAGGGCGAACGTCAACCACGGTCATTGTCGACGTGACAGCAGACGGATGGATGAGAGGTACAAAGGCACTGGAAGCGGACGCCTGACCCAGGTATATCAACAACATGTCCCGCAGCTCGGGCGAACGCAAAAGCCCGACCTTCTTCGCCGCGAGATACAGATCCACAACGTCATTACCGGCAAGACGGTAGTGAACCGTGGTGCGCTCCTTACGAGTCCGCACGAGACCGGCCTGCTTCAACGTCTGAAGACCGGCAGACACCGTGGTCACACCCATGCCCGTCATCCGAGACAACGTCTCAACCGAATGCTCACCTTGGGCGAGCACCTCAATCAGTTCCAGCCTTCGACCATTCGCCACCGCTTTCAGCACGACGGCGAGGGAGTCATAAACAGAAAGCTTGTCCACCAGTTCGCTATTCCACGCTTCCATGGAATACACCGTACACCGCACCTGATCCTGTCGAGAAGCTGATCAGGCAAAGGCCCTGCCGAAATCGATCGTTTCAGGCAGCCGGCTAGAACGCATTCACTGTCATCGGCAGCTCGAGTTGATGTGGATCCTGTTGATCCCAAATCTGTCGGTTCACCAGCGGCGAGCCAGGCTCCCCGCGCTCGTCGGCATCCACACCCTTTCACCCGACTCTTCAGAATCATGGGGAGCTGGACGAAGAGGTTGGCTGAGACACATGCAAGCTCGACCGCACGTCGCCGGGAAATCAATCTGGGCCCTCTCTCAAGTACGTCAGCCCGATGTTCTGAGCGCGAGGCAAATGCGCGTTGCCGCAGGTAACGTGGCCGGCATGTCGATCGAAACGTATATCGCGGTTCTGCACGACGATGAGGCGGCGGCTGATGATGGCGAATCCGTCCTCTGCCCGCTCCAGCCCGATGGGCAACCCAAGCCCAGCATCGATCACGATGGCGTGCTCTATGACCTACTTGAAGTCCAGAGCCGGGACGGTGTCTTTGAGTACAAGCGCGAAAGATCTTGAGCCGGTTGCGAATCACCAGACCAATCAGAACAGTGAAAGGAATCGAGGTGTCGTGCGGTCTGCGCATTGCCAGATCTGAAGCGGTTCAGTGCACGAGGCGGGCGATCGCCTGAGATACGCACTTTCTCTTCGGCGATGTCACCGCCGACGCGAGTTACATCTGCCACGCAGTGGCGCAGGTGGTCTTCGAGAAGTCCGACGGCCACAGTTTGCAATGCGATGGTCAGCGCGGAGATCTGAGTGAGGATATCGATGCAGTACTTCGCGTTTTCGACCATGCGGCGGTCATCGTTTCAGGATGGCGCGGGTCATGGTGTCCGGACGGAGATCGGGGCGTCGTAGCAGCGCGCGTTCAAGGCGAGAACGATCGTGGACGACAACACGAGGATTGCTCCGACCGAACGCACCGACCGCTGGTTTGCCTCGGCTACGTGCTCATGGCCGCGGGGCCGCCCCTCGCACCGACGCACCTGATGAGTGATGCCCGATGGACCGACGGTGCCCGGTGGACCTACAGGGTAGCCAACTACGACGTCGCGATGATCATCGGCACTTTCGGTCAGCTGGCGAGCGAGAGCATGATGCCGCCGCCTGCTCCGACTAGCACCACGGCCCAGGCGGGCATTCTCCAAGCGATGAGTAGTACGAAGCAGATCAGTGCGAGTACGAATGGTCCCGCTCCGGTGATGGCGGTCGTGAAGACGGGGTCGTACAGGGCGGCAGCCAGGATGCCGACGACGGCGGCGTTCGCGCCGCGCATGAGAGCCTGCGCCCAAGGGCGAGACCGGAAGTCGTTCCAGAACGGGAGCACACCGGTCAGGAGCAGGAACCCCGGAAGGAACACGGCGCCAAGGGCGATCACCGCTCCTGTGATGCCGCCCGGTCCCACGGTCGAGAGGGTGCCGAGGTAGGCGGCGAAGGTGAAGAGCGGTCCGGGTACTGCTTGAGCGGCGCCGTATCCGGCGAGGAATTGGTCGGACGTGACCCAACCAGTGTCGACCAGTCCTCCTTGCAGCAACGGGAGGACGACGTGGCCGCCGCCGAACACGAACGCCCCGGCCCGGTAGAAGGTGTCGAAAAGCGCGAGCGGCTCCCACTTGGTGGTTGCGGCCAGCACCGGGAGACCTAGAAGCAACACAGCGAAGAGAAGCAGAGAGATGATCCCCGCGACACGGGCGACCGGGAATCGAACCATCGCGGAGACCGGGGCGGTCGAGCCTCGGCAGAGAAACAACCCGGCGATCGCTCCGATCACAATCGCGCCGATCTGACCCACCGACCCGGTGAGGAGAAGTGTGCTGGCTGCGGCGACGACCGCGATCGTTGCACGGGTGGGATCAGGGGTGAGCGAGCGAGCCATACCCCAGACGGCCTGCGCAACGATGGCGACCGCAACGATCTTCAGGCCCGTGAGGATGCCGCTCCCCACGGTTCCCTGAAACAGCGGGGCTCCGTACGCGAACGCGACCATGAGCGCGGCCGAAGGGAGGGTGAAGGCGATGAACGCAGCGATCGCGCCAAGCGGGCCCGCTCGGAACAAGCCGAGACCGAAGCCGACCTGGCTGGACGCGGGGCCGGGGAGGAACTGACTGAGAGCGACGAGATCGCCGTACTCGTCGTCATCGAGCCATTTGCGACGTTGGACGAGCTCGTCCCGGAAGTAGCCCAGATGTGCGATTGGACCCCCGAACGAGGTGACGCCCAGCTTTGAGAAGACCCGCAGCACCTCCCATCTCGAGCCCTGCCGTGACGGCTGCGGAGTATCGATCTCAAGAGTCACGCCTCTGGGCCTTTCCCCGTGAAGATCCGCATGCGATCGCGGGCCACGGCGAGCCCGCGACGGCCTTTGTCTGTGGCCGCGTACAACTTCCGCGCGGTACGCCCATCGCGCTCGGTGCGGACGGTGAGGTATCCGTTGCGAACCATCTTGTGGAGCATCGGATAGAGCGTGCCGGCAGAGAGGCGGTAACCGTGTCCTGCGAGCTCATCGATCATCCATGCCCCGTAGATCTCCTCTTCGGCTGCATGGTGCAGCACGTGCATGCTGACCAATCCTGCGAGAAGATCGCGATACTCATTCAGCTCGTCCGCTGACACTTCGACTGTCATGATTCCGTTATAGCGGATTACGATAGCGAGAACCGATGCTGAACCTGAACACTCGGCGAACTGCTTCAGATCGGCCGTGATGAGGGCGCTACTGCCGTCGGCGAGGTCGATGTGCGAAGGGGAACACGATGGAAGAACGTCCCGGAAATCCTGACTCCATGAGAGAAGGCGGCAGCGAAGTCCGCGAGGACCGATTCGTCGAGGAAAGAGATCTGACGAGGTGGCGCTCCCCGATGGGGCGGTACCTTACTCGCGTGACAGACCGGCTGGGTCCCTACGCCACGTTGATCACCACCCTGATCATCGGCATGGCCGCAGCGGTCGGACTTACCGCGATCGCTGCCGAGATCTACGATGCGGTATCCGAGTCCGACGGTGTCGCAGGGCTCGACGAACCACTTCTCGCCGCAGCCATCAGCATTCGCACGCCGTGGCTCGACACCGCGGCCACCTATCTCACTGACGTCGCAGGTGTGATCGGGATGCCGATCATCGCCGTGCTCGCGATGATCGTGCTCGCCATCCGACGACGGTCATGGACCCCCATCATCCTCATCTCGGCAGCCGGGGTCGGCTCTCTCCTGATGACCATCGCGGGAAAAAACCTCATCGGCCGAGCACGCCCCGACATCACCGATGCCGTTCCGCCCTACGAGCACTCGCCCTCGTTCCCTAGCGGACACGCTCTCAACGCCGTCGTGATCGCCGGCATCATCGCCTACCTGCTCATCCTCCGTCAGCAGCGCATGATCACGAGGATCATCACGATCACGATCGCTGCGATTTTTGCCGTGGCGATCGGAGCGACTCGGGTGTATCTCGGGCACCACTGGTTCACCGATGTCCTCGCCGCCTGCTTCCTCGGAGCCGCCTGGCTCACCCTCGTCATAACAGCACACCGCCTGTACTTGACCGCTCGCGCCAGGGAACCCATCAACGCCATGCAGCCCGCAAAGTCGTCGACGCCATTCGGGTACTGAGCGAGTCACGAAGGAATAAGTACATCCGGCGTGCCGATAACGATCGTTTTTGGCGGAGCCGGCGCCAACGCCTCCGCCACGTTCGTGGGAATCCGACACCGTCGTGAGACGTTCCGCCAACTCCGGAGATTCCGACAGGTTTCGTGAGATCGGACGGCGTTTATCCTGTTCCGCCGATTCTGCAGGAATACCCCATGGGGGTATATCGTTGTGCGCATCAGAGAGTCGAACCGCGAAGCCTGAAAGAGGAGCACACTATGTCCGATTCCCCTACTGGATCCTGCTGCAGCACCCATAGCTACGGTGCGGTCACCGCGGATGGGCGCAGGGATCTACTCGCTCCGTCTGTGGATCAGCTCGCCGAATGCCCCGTGATGGTCGGCAGCACCGTTGTCAAGGCCGACGCGGAAGCCGCCGGCCTGTTCCGTGACTACGAGGGCGCCCGCTACTACTTCTGCTGCGCGGGATGCGGCCCCCGATTCGACGCGGATCCCGCCAAGTACGTCGCCACCGCCTGAGCACGTTCCACCCGTGGGTGCCCGCCACCACGGCACCTCGCATAGCGTTCCGATTCCGAGGAGGATCGATCCCATGAGTAACCCGCACCAGGACGGCATTGAACACACCGACCAACGCCACGAGACTCACCCCTCGGAACACGAGGCCCATCACGAGCTGGCGCATCCGGCCGCCGCCGGAACCGCCACAGATGCCTCGACACCCCACCACCAGCACAACGACACAACGCCTCACCCGGCGCATGCGCAGGGCGGACACGGCGGTCATGGTGATCACGTGGGGCAGTTCCGGCGGTTGTTCTGGATCATGCTCATCCTGGCCGTCCCGACCGTGGCCCTGTCGGGCATGTTCTCGATGATCCTCGGCTACGCCCTTCCGGATGTTCCCGGGCTTGTCTGGGTGTCGCCGGCGCTGGGAACGGTGATGTACGTCTGGGGTGGGAAGCCGTTCCTCGTGGGTGCGGTGAGCGAGATCCGCTCCCGTAGGCCCGGGATGATGCTCCTGATCGGCCTCGCGATCACGGTCGCCTTCCTCGCATCCTGGGGGGCGAGCCTGGGCATCCTGCATCACGAGTTGGACTTCTGGTGGGAGCTGGCGCTGCTGATCGTCATCATGCTGCTGGGCCACTGGATCGAGATGCGATCGCTTGCGCAGACCACCTCCGCCCTCGACTCCCTCGCCGCGCTCCTCCCGGATGAGGCAGAGCGTGTGGAGAACGGGCAGGTCGTGATCGTCTCGCCCTCCGACCTCGTCGTCGGTGATGTCGTCGTGGTCCGGCCCGGGGGCAGTGTTCCCGCGGATGGGCGCATCGTCGATGGTCGCGCGTCGATGGATGAGTCGATGGTGACCGGCGAATCACGCACGGTCACCCGCGGCACGGGCGACCCGGTCACCGCAGGCACGGTCGCGACCGATTCCGGGTTGCGGGTGGAGATCACCGCGATCGGCGATGACACCACCCTCGCGGGCATCCAGCGCCTAGTGACGGAGGCGCAGAGCTCGTCCTCACGCGCCCAGCGCCTCGCCGACACCGCCGCCGGCTGGTTGTTCTGGTTCGCGCTCGGCGCTGCGGCGATCACCGCGCTCGTGTGGACGCTGGTCGGGTTCCCCGACGCTGCGGTCATCCGCACCATCACTGTGCTGGTGATCGCCTGCCCTCATGCGCTCGGCCTGGCCATCCCCCTGGTCGTATCCATTGCGACCGAACGGGCCGCGCGCGGCGGTGTGCTCGTCAAGGACCGCCTCGCGTTGGAGAGCATGCGCACCGTCGACACGGTGTTGTTCGACAAGACCGGCACCCTCACCAAGGGCGAACCGGTCGTCTCCGAGGTGTCGGTCACCGGCGGCCACGATGCGGACCGGGTACTCGCCCTCGCTGCCGCGGCCGAGGCCGACAGCGAGCATCCGTTGGCGAAGGCCATCGTCCGTGCCGCCGCCGAGAAGAAGCTCACGGTGCCCGGAAGTCGCGACTTCACCTCGTCGCCCGCTGTCGGTGTCACGGCAACCGTCGACGGCACGACCGTCCGCGTCGGCGGACCGCACCTGCTCACGGAAGAAGGCGCGGAGGAACTCCCCATCGCCGACACCTGGCGCACGGACGGTGCGATCATCCTGCACGTCGTTCAGGACGGGCAGGTCGTTGGGGCGCTGAAGCTCGCCGATGAGGTGCGTTCAGAGTCCCGTGAAGCCGTTGACGCGCTGCACGTCCTCGGGGTGCAGGTGGTCATGATCACCGGCGATGCCGAAGCGGTCGCACACGCCGTCGCGCACGATCTCGGCATCGACCGGGTCTTCGCCGGCGTGCGACCAGAGGACAAGGCCGCGAAGGTCCAAGAGTTGCAGCGCGAGGGCAGGAAGGTCGCGATGGTCGGCGACGGCGTCAATGACGCCCCGGCGCTCGCGCAGGCCGATGTCGGGCTGGCGATCGGTGCCGGCACGGACGTGGCGATCGCCTCGGCCGGTGTCATCCTCGCCAGCGACGACCCGCGCTCTGTGCTGTCTGTGATCGAGCTGTCGCGTGCGGCGTATCGGAAGATGAAGCAGAACCTGTGGTGGGCTGCGGGCTACAACCTGATCTCCGTCCCCCTCGCTGCCGGCATCCTCGCCCCCATCGGGTTCGTGCTGCCGATGTCGGTCGGCGCCATCCTCATGTCGCTGTCCACGATCGTCGTCGCCCTCAACGCGCAGACGCTCCGACGCCTCGACCTCAGGCCAGAGAACACGACCCGGACCATCCTGGACCGGCGCCCATGACGAATTTGGAGGACAGGAGGACCGACGTCATCGACCCTGCACCGGCCTGTGACCACGGTGAGCACGGGTACATCACCGACAAATCCCGCTACCTCGCCCGCCTCAAACGCATCGAAGGCCAGGCGCGCGGGGTGCACCGTATGGTCGAAGACGAGCAATACTGCATCGACATTCTCACTCAGATCTCCGCACTCACCAGCGCCCTGCGTGGTGTCGCCGTCGGACTCCTCGAAGACCACCTCCGCCACTGCGTCACCGATGCCGTCCGCGCCGGCGGGGACACTGCCGAGGAGAAGATTAGAGAGGCATCCCAAGCCATCGGCCGCCTCGTCCGCTAACTCTGCTGCCCTGAAACCCCACCCTCCGCTATCACCCACGTCAGGATGTTCACCATGCACGTTCAAGTTCTCCACATCAGTCACTGCCCGAGCTGGGTCGAGGCAGGCACACGCCTCACAAACGCCCTCGAATCCGCCGGGTTCCCGGGAAACGTCGAGTTTCACCTCATTGAAACTCCGGAGGACGCCGCTGCGGTGCCCTTCTCCGGCTCCCCAACGATCCTGCTCGATGGCGTCGACGCCTTCCCCGGCGCTGACCGCACCACAGAGCTTGCCTGCCGGATCTACCGCACCGAGTCCGGCCTGGCCGGTCTGCCCAGCAGCGAGCAGATCGCGGCCGCGATCACACAACACCAGGCGCAATAGAACAACTTTCGCGTCCTCGACCCGGTGAACGGTGTCGGCACCCGATACCGCGGATCGACGAGAGCGACGATTCGACGCGTTTGGGTGCTGTCAGCGGCCGGTCGCTTCGTCGAGGGCGTCGGTCAGGTCGGCGAGTTGGGTGAGTTCGAGCTTCTCGCCGTCTATGAAGAACGTTGGGGTGCCGGTGATCTCGAGGAAGCGGCCGTCGTTGAGGTCCTCTTCGACCCGTTCTTGAGTGGCAGGGTCCGCGACCGCAGCATCGTAGGCGTCCATGTCGAGCCCGAGCTGTCGGAAACGTGGTGAGGTGACACTGAATGTCGCTCAATCGAGTCCTGTCAGCGATCTCCGGCTCGCCTTGTCGTGACACTTTCCTGATCGTTTCCGGGTTGCATTCGTCGGAACGTAGTGACCAGACCCGCAAGTGTGAAGGTGATGTCGCCCTCCAGCGTTTCGTCGGCGATGTTCATCTCATGCCTATCCTGTGTAGGGGCTAGTACCTGATCAGCGTTACCGGAAAGTCTGTCTGTACGTCTTGCCCGTTGAGGTGACTGAATGCGTGAAGCGCTCCCACGTCATCGAGACCAATGCTGGCGTCTGGATAGAAGACCACGAGGCCGCTTTCGAGCGGCCTCACGTTCGTCGCGTCGTAGTTTGCTTGAGTGCTGCTCGCCCATTCGAAAACATGCGCTGAAGCCGTCTCGTGAAACCGAACGCCATATCGCTTGCCACCGTTGCCGTCGACGCCGTGATAGTCGACCCCGTACCCGAAGTACTCGACGTCACCGGGGATCACTTCTCCCAGCCCCCAGGTGACAGTGACTGATCCGTCGCGCTCCTCGATTAGCACGGATGTTACAAACCGGGGAAGCTGCTGATGGCTCATGTGCAGACGATAGCGCGCATGTCCGACACGATCGGGCGAGATAGCGGAGACCCGTGAAGGCGGGCGGGCCTACACGGCTGAGCCGACGGGGCGGGTCTCGCGCTCCCAGGACTGCGTCGCGACCTGCACGGCATCCCACGGTGAGCCCAGCGGGGGCGTGTAGGACAGATCGAGGTCACTCATCGCGGCGACAGTCATCCCGTGGTGAAGGGCGGTGGCGTAGGTATCGACGCGCTTGGAGATCTCCGCGCCGCGGGTGCCGACCATCTGCGAGCCCAGGAGGCGACCGTCGCGGGTGTCGCCGGTGATGCGGATGCTGATGGGTGTGGCTCCCGGGTAATAGCGCTTATGGTCGTCTGCGATTGCGGTGTGACTGTGCGGTACGAAACTGGCCGCGGTGGCTTCGTGGTCGCGGAGGCCCGTGCGCGCTGCCACGACGTCGAACACCTTCACTACCTGGGTGCCGAGGCTCCCCGCAAAGATCGCATCGCCGCCGATTGCGTTCTCCCCCGCCACGCGTCCCTGCTTGTGGGCGGTTGTGCCGAGTGGGAGGTAGGTGACGCCCAGGAGACGGTGGTGGGTGACCACGCCGTCGCCGGCCGCCCACACGTGCGGAAGGCCGGTCCGCATCTGCTCGTCGACGACGACAGCGCCACCTGGGCCCGTGGACGCTCCGGCCGCCGTGAGAAGGCTGGTGTTGGGGCGCACTCCGACGACGACGAGTACCACGTCCGCGCTGCGTGAGAAGGCTTCGCCGTCGCGGGTTCCGGAGACGGTGATCCGGCCAGCGTCGCGTGCGACGGTGTCCACGACGGTGCCCGTGAGAACGTCCACGCCATGTCGGGTGAGTTCGTCGTGAACGAGCGAGCCGAGTTCGGGGTCGAGGGTGGAGAGCACTTCCGGGCCGCGCTGGAGCTGGGTGATCTGAAGGCCCCGCACGGTGAGCGCTTCGGCCATTTCCAGGCCGACGTAGCCGGCGCCAACGATGATTGCTGTCTCGGGCTGGTGTCCATCGAGGTAGCGTTCGAGCGCGAACGTGTCGCCCATCGAGTGAAGCAGGTGCACGCCGTCGTCGGGGCCGAGCTGGTCGAGGCCCGCGATACCGGCAGTCGACGGGGATGCCCCCGTGCCGACCATGAGTTCGTCATACGCGATCGTGGATTCCGCGCCGTTCGCGTCGCGCAGGGTGAGGCGGCGACGGTCGACGTCGATGCCAGTGGCGAGCGTGTCCAGCCGCAGGTTCATGCCAGTGGCTTCGAGGTCCGCGTGAGTGCGGTGCGCGAGGGACTGCCAGGGCTGAACTTCGCGGGAAAAGTAGTACGGGATGCCGCAGATGGAGAAGTTCGGATAGGAGTCCGCCACAACCACGGTGACGTCGACGGACGGGTCGAGTTCGCGAGCCCGGAGAGCAGTGGAGATTCCGGCGTCGCTTCCGCCGATCGCTACAAGACGCATGAGGACCTTTCAGCGTTGCCTGTGGTCAGCTAGACGAGTTCGCTGACCAGTTGCGTGATGCGCGCACGAATGTTGTCGCGGATCGGGCGCACGGAATCGATGCCCTGACCTGCCGGGTCATCGAGTTCCCAGTCCTCGTAACGCTTACCCGGGAAGAACGGGCATGCGTCGCCGCACCCCATCGTGATGACGACGTCGGATGCTTGGACCGCTTCCGTCGTCAGCACCTTGGGCTGCTCGGCGGTGATGTCGATGCCGAGTTCCGACATCGCTTCCACGGCGGTCGGGTTGATCTGGTCTGCGGGTATTGACCCGGCGGAGCGGACTTCGATGCGGTCGCCGGCGATGTCGCGGAGGAAGCCTGCGGCCATCTGGGATCGTCCAGCGTTGTGGACGCAGACGAAGAGGACGGATGGCTTGGTGGTTGTGTCAGTCATGGTTTTTGTCCAGTTCGAGAAGGTGTGGTCAGTTGAGAAGGTCATTGACAAGGACGCGAACGCGAACGGCGATGTCGTCACGGATCGCTTCCACGCCGTCTACCGACGCGAGAGCTGGATCGCCGACGGCCCAGTCGTCGTATCGGACGCCGGGGATGACGGGGCAGACGTCGCCGCAGCCCATCGTGATTACGATGTCGGCGGCGCGAACAGCGTCGTCGGTGAGTGGCTTCGGGAACCGTTCGGCCGCCGCAGCCCCTTCGATCTCTACGAGCAGTGACCGGACGTGCGGGTGGATGACGTCTGCGGGGGCCGACCCGGCGGAACGGGCAACTACCTTCCCTCCTGCCGCTTGATTCACCAGTGCCGCTGCGAGCTGCGAGCGACCGGCATTGGCAACGCATACGAACAGCACCTGGGGCACGTCCACCGCTCGATCGCGGGTAAGGTCACTCAGACGTTGCCGAGCGAAGCGCTCGGTGAGAGGAATCAAGGCGGATGTGACACGGGCCGTTCGCGCCAGTGCGGTGTAGGACTCACGCACAAGCGCGAGTACGGTGCTCGTCTCGAGTTCAGGAACCTCCGCTGCAAGCTCCTCGGCGAGACGCGTCACGCGGGCATCAAAGTCCGGGCGCAGACCTACATCCTCCGAGTTGTTTCGCCAGGGCGCAGCAAGCGTCGAGGACGCGAACGTGTCGAGGAGCGCGGTGACAGCGCCGCGACGGGCTGGATTGATGCGATACCAGACCCACGTGCCGCGGCGTTCTGAAGTCAGCACGTCGACGTCTTTGAGTACCTTGAGGTGGTGCGAGACGGTCGGCTGCGATACATCCGCCAGCTCGGCGAGGTCGCACACGCACGATTCTCCGCGCGGGTCGGAGGCGATGGCCGACAGCATTCTGAGTCGCAGCGGGTCCGAGAGTGCCTTCAATGTCGAGGCGACGGATGCTGCAGCATCCTGCCCGATGGCCTGTGAGACAACTGGATGTTTCGTAGCAGGTGTACACGAGTCGTCGGTCAATATGGTGTTCATGACGGTATCCTCTCGGCGGTGAAGGGATCGGTGTGGAACCAGCGCTTGGCTGCCCAGAGCGAGACGTAGACGAGTCCGACGAGAACGGGAACCTCTATGAGTGGGCCGACGACGCCGGCCAGCGCCTGCCCGGAGGTGGCACCGAATGTGCCGATCGCGACGGCGATGGCGAGTTCGAAGTTGTTGCCTGCTGCGGTGAACGCCAGTGTCGATGAACGCGCGTAGCCGAGGCCCAGCGTCCTCCCGCTGAGAAGCCCCACGAACCACATCACCGCGAAGTAGACCAGCAGCGGTAGCGCGATCCTGGCAACGTCGAGCGGGCGGGAGGTGACCTGCTCACCCTGCAGGGCGAACAGCAGCACGATGGTGAACAGCAGCCCGTAGAGCGCCCACGGGCCGATCTTCGGCAGGAACTTCTCCTCGTACCACTCGCGTCCCTTGCGGCGCTCTCCGATGAACCGGGATGCGAACCCGGCGAGCAGCGGGATGCCGAGGAAGATCAGCACATTCAGGGCGATCGCCCCGACGGAGAAGTCCAGCCCCTGAGTGTCCAGCCCCAGCCAGCCGGGGAGAACGGTGAGGTAGAACCAGCCCAGCAGCGAGAACGCGACGACCTGGAAGACCGAGTTGACTGCCACGAGCACGGCGGCCGCTTCCCGGTCGCCGCAGGCGAGGTCGTTCCAGATAATGACCATCGCGATGCATCGTGCGAGACCGACGATGATGAGACCCGTCCGATACTCGGGCAGGTCAGGAAGGAATATCCACGCGAGTGCGAACATCAGCGCCGGCCCGATGAGCCAGTTCAGCACCAGTGAGGAGATCAGCAGCTTCTTGTCGCCGGTCACGGCTGCGACCTTGTCGTAGCGGACCTTCGCCAGTACCGGGTACATCATCACCAGCAAGCCGAGAGCGATCGGGATCGAGATCCCGCCGACCTCGAGGCTCGCGAGCAGCGGCGAGACGCCGGGGATGAATTTTCCAAGCAGGATGCCGGCGACCATGGCGAGCCCGATCCACAGGGGCAGCCACCGGTCCAACGTGGACAGGCGGCGTGGCGTCGAGGTCGGCGCGGGAGCAGTTGCGGTACTCATGCGAAGACCTCCTCGGTCTCGACCAACGCGGCGGGCATCTCATCGAGAGCGGAGAGGTAGTGCTGAGCATCCTGAGCGGCGGCGCAGCCCGTACCGGCGGCGGTAATGGCCTGCCGGTAGGTGTGGTCGACCAGGTCGCCAGCGGCGAATACGCCCGCGAGATTCGTGCGGGTGGAGGGATGCTCGACCAAAACGTAGCCGTCCGTGTCCGTATCGACGATCCCGGCGACGAGCTCAGAGCGCGGGTCGTGGCCGACGGCGACGAACACGCCCGTCACGGACAGTTCGCGTTCTGCCCCGGTGACGGTGTCGCGCAGTGTGACTGCTTCCACCTTCTCAGCACCGACGAAGCCTGCGACCTCGCTGTTCCACGCAACCTCAACCTTCGGGTGATCAAGCACGCGCTGCGCCATGATCTTCGAGGCCCGGAACTCCTCACGCCGGTGCACGACCGTGACCTTCGACGCGAAGCGTGTAAGGAACAGTGCCTCCTCCATCGCGGAGTCGCCACCGCCGACGACGACGATCTCCTGCTCACGGAAGAAGAACCCGTCGCAGGTCGCACACCACGACACCCCGTGGCCGGTCAGTCGTTCCTCCTCGGGGAGGCCAAGCTTGCGGTAGGCCGAGCCCATGGTGAGGATGACCGCTCGAGCGTGGAAAGTCTCACCTGCACCGGTCTCAATGATCTTGAGGGGACCGTCGAGGTCAACGTGGATAGCGTCGTCGAGTAGGATGCGAGCACCAAAGCGCTCGGCCTGCACGCGCATCGACTCCATCAGCTCCGGCCCTTGCACGCCATTGATGAACCCGGGGAAATTCTCCACCTCGGTCGTCGTCATCAGCGCGCCACCGGCGGTGACAGAGCCCGCGAGGACGACCGGTGCCAGACCCGCGCGTGCAGCGTAGACCGCAGCGGTGTATCCGGCGGGGCCAGAGCCAATGATGACCAGCTCAACTTCTTGAATCGACATGTGTCTATATTGACATTTATCTATACCTATTGCAAACATGCTGAGGAGAGTTCACCTGCTCGTCACCTGGCGAACAGAACATGTCAATACAGCAACATCACTGCACACAACAGCAAGGACGAAAGATGACCCAGCCGAAGGCAGTCCTATTCATATGCAAGCACAATGCGGGGCGTTCGCAGCTGGGCGCCCACCTGCTCACTCATGTTGGCATTGAGCAGCTGGTAGCGACGAGCGCGGGCATCAGCCCAGCAGGAGCGATCAACCCCGCGATCGCTGAGTCGCTGCACGAACTCGGGATTGACACGTTCGCAGCACGCCCGCTTGCGGTGACTGTCGAAGACCTCCAGACGGCGGATGTCATCGTTCTCATGAAGTCCGGGCTTCCGCTGCCCGGACCCGTGGCCGGCGAACTAGTCGAGTGGTCGTTCCCTGACCCGTCGAACTGGGAGACCGAAGGCGTGCGCGAACTTCGTGACGCAGTCGCCGAGAAGGTGCGCGAACTCGCTACTCGCCTCATCGCCTAGGCGGTGAAGGGTGAACCGCACTCTGAGGTCCGCCCTTCACCGAGTACGGTCAGCCGACAGCGACGGGACGCGCGCCGATCTGAAGGAAGGGCGGAGCAGCGCAGCAGCTCCCGGCGTTGTCGTCGAAGTCTCCCGAACCGCCGCATACGCCGGTGTCTGGAAGGGCCAGTTCGTTGCGTGCAGCAGCCTCGTGATCGCCGGCGAGGTGCGCACCTGCTCATAGCCTGTCAGTGCGAGGAAGGTCGGGGCCCGGCCGTAGGACTTCACCCCGATGATGAAGAAACCTTGCTCGGGCTGCGCGAGTTCCCTGGCGCCCGTTGCCGACACCGAGCCACAGGAGTGGATGTTCGGGTCGATCTCGGAGGCGATGCCGGCGACGGCATCAAGCGCGGGGTCGAGGTCAGTGCGCAGCTCGCGCAGCATCCCCGTGTCCGGGCGGAAGCCGGTATCGAAGCGACATCATGCTGCGTTCCGCGCGTGACGTCCTCCCTCACTCCGGATGACGCAGAAAAGGTCGCACGGGTGTTCAAAGCGCTCGGCGACCCCACGCGCGTCAGGCTGTTGTCGCTCATCGCCGCCGGAGAAGGTGGCGAAGCGTGCATCTGCGACCTCACGGAGCCGGTCGGCCTCTCGCAGGGCACCGTCTCGCATCACATGAAGCTCCTGGCCGATGCCGGTCTGGTCACGCGGGAACAACGAGGCAAGTGGGCGTACTTCGCCCTCAACGACGGCGCGCTTGACGCGGCCGCCGATGCACTCCGCCCGGCATGACCATAGTGGATGCCCCACCCCGACTGGGTGGCCGGTTGGCCGCGCTCTCGGTGGGGCAGGTCATCAGCTGGGGAATTCTGTTCTACGCGCTCATCGTCGCGTCCCCTGCGATCGCGGATGACACGGGTTGGCCGGTCGCCCTGGTCACGTTGTCGTTCTCCTCCGGGCTCATCGCATCCGCCGCGGCGGGTGTGGTCGTCGGACGGTGGCTCGACGAGCGCGGCCCGCGCCTCATCATGACTCTTGGTAGCGTCGTCGGCCCCGCCGGACTCATCGTGGTCGTGCTCGCGCCGAACCTTGCGGTATTTACGATCGGATGGGTGATCGCCGGCATCGCACAATCAGCCGTGCTCTATCAGGCAGCGTTCACGGTCATCGCCCGTCGTTACGGGGCGCGCCGCCGCGGAGCGATGACGATCCTGACGTTGGCCGGCGGCCTCGCCTCCACTGTCTTCGCTCCCATCGTCGCCGGACTTCTCACCGTCACCGATTGGCGGACGACGTTCCTACTCCTCGCCGGTGTCCTACTCATCACCACCGTCCCTCTACACTGGTTCAGCCTCGAACGCACCTGGACACCCATCCCTCACGACGACAGCGTCCAGGCTCATACCGTGAGTACGGTCGTTCGCACCCGACGCTTCTGGATGCTGGAACTATCCATGCTCACCCTGGCGGCGGCGCTCTTCAGCGTGACCCTCGCCCTCATCCCCCTCTTCACAGAGAAGGGGCTGAGCTACGAACTCGCCGCTTGGGCACTCGGACTACTCGGGGCAGGTCAAGTAATCGGGCGACTCCTCTACGTCGCCATCCCGCACACCGCAGCCCCCTGGATTCCCCTCGCGGCCACCGCCGGACTGAGCGTCGTGTTCCTCACTCTCCTTGCTCTCGTCCCCGGACCACCGTGGCTGCTCATCTCGATCGGCATCGCCGCAGGAGCCGTCCGAGGTGCACAGACACTCGTACAGGGCTCAGCCGTCGCCGATCGCTGGGGCACCCACAACTACGGTGCTATCAACGGCGTCTTCGCCGCGCCGATTACCCTCATCAGCGCATTCGGACCCGCCATCGGACCGCTGCTCGCGGTCGCGACGGGCTCCTATTCGGCCATGGCATTGATCGCCGTCGCCCTGGCGGCACTCTCGCTCGCCTTCGCCCGATTCTCCTGACACAGCGACTCAAGAGAGTTCTTCCACGTTCGTTCACCTCACGTTCACATAGATGACCTTCTATGAATACGTCGAATAGACAATCATCTATTTGAGGCAGTTCATTGGCTGCCTACACGTAACTGAGATGAAGGAAGCAATCGTGCGAAAGACCACAGCAAAGATCTTCGCGTCCACAGCATTGGTCGTCATCGGCGCACTTGCGCTGAGCGCCTGCGGTGGACAGCCGGCAGCGGGCGAGCCCGCTGAATCGGGTGACGGCGCCTCGGGCCTGACGGGTTCCGTGAACACCGACGGTTCGTCCACAGTGGCCCCACTCACCGAGGCAGCAGCCGACCTGTTTCGTGACGAAGAGGCCGGCGTGAACATCTCCGTCGCGACTTCGGGCACCGGCGGCGGGTTCAAGTCCTTCTGCGCCGACGAGACCGACATCTCCAACGCGTCGCGTCCGATCAAGGACGAAGAGGCTGCGGAGTGCGAGGCTGCGGGTGTCGAGTACACCGAGATTGTCGCGGCCAATGACGGGCTGTCGGTGATCATCAATCCAGAGAACGACTGGGCCGAAGATCTGACCGTCGAGCAGCTCAACACCATCTGGTCTCCCGAGTCTGAGGGTGAGATCACCAACTGGAACCAGGTCGACGCGAGCTTCCCCGACCAGGCCATCACGCTGTTCGGTGCGGGCACCGACTCGGGAACCTTTGACTACTTCACCGACGCGGTGAACGGTGAAGAGGGGGCGATCCGCACTGACTACAGCCCGTCTGAGGACGACAACATCACCGTCCAGGGCGTGTCCGGCGACGTCGGAGCCATTGGCTTCCTCGGCTTGAGCTATGTCGAAGAGAACGAGGGCGTCATCAAGGCCGCCATGATCGACGGCGTCATGCCCAGCACCGAGACCGTTCAGGACGGCACCTACACGCCGCTCGGCCGCCCGCTGTTCATCTACGTCAACAACGCCTCCTACCTCGAAAAGGAGCAGGTGAAAGCGTTCGTCGACTTCTACGTCGGAAACTCCGCTGACATCGCCGAGCGTGCCCTGTTCGTTCCCCTCACCGAGGAGCAGGTCACCACTGCCTCTGACGAGCTCGCGTCACTCGGCTGAACCACCCGCTCAGGACGTTACTCATGACCACCGTCACTGAGCGGCGCGGGGGGCCCGCGACCCGCCCGGGCCCCCCCCCCCCCCCCGCAGTGGGCCGGGGGCCCCGGCCCGGGGGGGTGCGCCTCGAACAACGGCGGG
>NZ_JAFCTS010000001.1:1058983-1452054 GCF_049896145.1 Microbacterium sp. TWP3-1-2b2
GCTGCCAACCCCCCCGCCTGGGCGTTAACCCACACCCCCCGCCCGGGGGGGGGGGGGGGGCCCGGCGCCGGGCGGGCCCCCCGCCCCCTCCTCCTCTTTCGCCGGGCGCCGCCGGCCTGGCGAGTTCCTCATCAAACTCGGCCTTCGATTCGCCGCGGCAATCACGGTTGTCACCACCATCGGCATCGTCATCGCGCTACTGGTGCCATCGCTGAGCTTCTTCGCCGAGGTCCCGGTCCTGGACTTCCTCTTCGGTACGCGCTGGGCGCCCCGGTTTGCCGACGCCTCGTTCGGTGTCCTGCCGCTGGTCACCGCGACCCTGTGGACAACGGTGATCGCGCTCCTCGTCGCCGTGCCGTTCGGCCTGGGCGCCTCGATCCTCCTCGCCGAATATGCGAAGCCGCAAGTACGCAAGTTCCTTAAGCCGCTGCTGGAGATCCTCGCGGGCATCCCCACCGTGGTGTACGGCTTCTTCGCTCTCCAGTTCGTGCAGGGAACGGTCCTGCGCGACTGGCTGCAGCTGCCCACTGGTGCTTTCAGCGTTCTCGCTGCTGGCCTCGTGATGGGCGTCATGATCATTCCCACTATCGCCTCCATCGCCGAAGACGCCATGTCTGCCGTGCCCAGTGCGCTCCGCCAGGGAAGCGCCGCCCTCGGTGCCAATCGCATGCAGACCACCTTGCGGGTCGTGTTCCCCGCCGCACTTTCGGGCATCGTCGCGGCCGTCGTGCTGGGGATCTCCCGCGCGGTCGGGGAAACGATGATCGTCGCGATCGCCGCGGGCAGTCAGGCGCAGCTGGTAAGCAACCCCCTGGAGCAGGGTCAGACGATGACCGGCTTCATCGCGAACGCCGCCCTTGGTGACTCTCGCGTGGGAAGCCTGGAGTACAACACCCTGTTCGCTGTCGGGTTGCTGTTGTTCCTCATCACGCTGCTCATCAACTTCATCAGCATCCGCTTCGTTCGCCGATTCCGGGAGGCCTACTGATGTCGACCACTACGCGCCCCAACGCCAAGACGCTGCGCATCACAAAGCCCCTGGCAACTGGACGCAACGGCGAGATGCGTCCCACCGCGCTGCTGTTTCTCCTGCTGCTCTGGTTCTCACTGTTCGTCGCGTTCGCCGTCCTCATCACCTTGCTGGTGACCATCTTCCTCACTGGACAGAACAAGCTCTCCTGGGGTCTTCTGGTGAACTTCCCCTCCGCCGATCCAGAGGAAGCAGGCGCACGACCTGCCATCCTCGGCTCCGTGTGGGCGATCGGCACTACCGCCGTGCTGACTCTGCCGTTGGGTATCGCTGCGGCTGTGCACCTCGAGGAGTTCGCGGATCGGAAGCGTTGGTTCAACAAGTTCGTCGAACTCAATGTGCAGAATCTCGCGGCGGTGCCGTCTATCGTCTACGGCCTGCTCGCTCTCGCGTTCCTGTCAATGCTGGGCGTCACCAACAAAAACATCGTCATCGGAGGAGCACTCGCACTAACCCTGCTCATCCTCCCGGTCATCATCATCGCCACCAGGGAAGCCCTCCGTGCCGTGCCCCGCGAGATCCGCGACGGCTCCCTGGCACTGGGAGCGACTCCGTGGCAGACCACCTGGCGCCAAGTGCTCCCAGCCTCAGTCCCCGGCATCGCGACCGGCTCGATCCTCGCCCTGTCCCGAGCCCTCGGCGAAGCCGCACCACTCCTCGTACTCGGCGCACTCGTCTACATCACGTTCGATCCGAACGGGCTCCTCAGTGGATACACCACCTTGCCGATCCAGATCTTCAACTGGACCGGCCGCCCGCAGGAGGGATTCCACGAACTCGCCGGCGCGACCAGCATCCTCCTGCTCGCCGTTCTCATCCTGATGAACGCCCTCGCCATCTTCATCCGCAACAAGTTCCAGAAACGGTGGTAACCATGAGCACCCCCACAGACAGTTCGGCAGCACACACTCACTTCCACGCCGCCGACTCACGCCGCCTTGCCGAATCCCCCAGCGGACTCATCCGCTGCGAGGACGTCAACGTCTACTACGGCGACTTCCGTGCGGTCACCGGCGTGAACCTCGAATTCGGTCGCAACGAGATCACTGCCCTCATCGGCCCCTCCGGATGCGGCAAATCCACCCTCCTGCGCTCTCTGAATCGCATGAACGACCTCATCGACGGCGCCCACGTCGAAGGCAACGTCCTCTTCCAGGAGGAGAACATCTACGCGAAGGGGGTCGATCCGATCGAAGTGCGCCGACGCATCGGCATGGTCTTCCAGAAACCGAACCCGTTCCCGAAGTCGATCTACGACAACATCGCCTACGGCCCGAGGGTCACGGGGATGAAGGTCGACAACATGGACGACCTCGTCGAGGAGGCGCTGACACGCTCGGCCCTCTGGGGAGAAGTGAAGGACAAACTCAAGCAGTCGGCATTCGGTCTCTCGGGCGGTCAGCAGCAGCGTCTGTGCATCGCCAGGACCATCGCTGTACAGCCCGACGTGATCCTCATGGACGAGCCGTGTTCCGCTCTCGATCCGATCGCCACCTCACGGATCGAAGACCTAATGCACGAACTGCGCCAGGACTACACGATCATCATCGTCACCCACAACATGCAGCAAGCCGCACGCGTGGCCGACCGCACCGCATTCTTCACCGCCCTCGCCGATGACACCACCGGCGACCGCACCGGCGTGCTGGTCGAATACGACCTCACCAAGAACATCTTCGAGCAGCCTCAGGACCAGCGCACCGAGGACTACATCAGCGGACGTTTCGGATGATCCGCTCCGCTGGCGACGCACGGTTCGTCCTGCACGGGCACAGCGCCGACATCCTTCGCGGCAGCTTGGCCGAATTTCGGCACGCGGGTGTGCCGGTCGCTGTGTTCGGTGAGATCGTTGACGCTCTCGCCCACGCTGATGACGCCTCGCTTATTCTCGCTGGTGGGGAGTCGGTCGACGCTCTCGGCGCCATCCTCCAGATCGCGGAACCGGTCTGCGGTGGCTCCATCTTTCTTGGGGTATCAGACGCGACAGATACGTCGACGATCGCAGCAGCGATGAGAGCGGGAGTGCGCGGAACCGTCCGGCTGCCGGTAACCCCAACGCAGCTGCGCGAGGTCGCGCGCCTACACCCACGAACAACACCACTTGACCGGACACTCAGTGTCGGTGAGCTGACTCTCGACATCCCACACCGCAGCCTGCGCTGGCGGGACCACTCACTACTCCTGCCAATGCGGGAGTTCGAGCTGCTCCACCAGATATTGCGTGCGTATCCGGAGAGTGTGAGCATTGACACCCTCGCGCTCGCCTTCGGCTCCGATCTGGAAGACCCTCACGCGTCCGTACGGGTCGCCATGTCCAAGCTCCGTGCTCGATTGGCGACCTTCGCACCAGCGCAAGCGCTCATCGAAACGGTACGAGTAGCGGGCTACCGACTCGCGTCCTGAGCGCCTATACCGAGCTCGACCAGCAACGCGAGGACGCGAACGCGGATGTCGTCACGCACGTCGCGGAGCCCGTCATCGTCCAGTTCTAGCGGGTCGGCCAGATCCCACTCCATATAGCGACGGCCCGGGAAAACGGGACATGCATCCCCGCATCCCATGGTGATGACGTAGTCAGCCGCACGCACCACTTCATCGGTCAGCGGCTTGGGGAACTCGCCCCACAGTTCGACCCCGACTTCCTCCATCGCCGCGGTGACACGTGGGTGCGCAGCCAATGCCGGGGATGAACCCGCCGTGCGCACGTGCACCCGTCCGCCAGAGAAATGCCTCAAGAACGCTCCGGCCATCTGCGACCGACCCGCGTTCTGCACACAGACGAAAAGAACCTCGGGTGTGTCGCGAAGTATCAATCCTTGCGCGGTCGCGAGCGCATCCAACCGGTCAGCCGCATACCGAGCCGTCATCGTTAACAGGTGCTCGCGAACTCGCGTCCGCTGGCTCAGCAACAGGTAGCTTTGCGCGACGTAGCTCGCGACCGTCTCACGGCTGAAAGTCGAGCTGAACTTGTACGCGAGGTCCGCGACGACGGTGGTCACGGCACGTGGGAGCGCCGTAACGGGGGGATCGGCCGCCACAGGATTGAGTGATTCGCTGGAAAGAAGCCTTCCAAACCGTACCCAAGCGTTGACTGTCGGCACCCAGGCCTCATCCTCCTGCCGAATCAACTCAGTCAGCTGCAGGGAATGAAGGGCCCGCTCCACGACCGATGAATCCACACCCAACTCACCAGCGACCTCAGCGCCCGACATCCCGGATGCGAGCGCGCTGAGCACACGAAGGGTGTCGGGATTCCCCAGCACGGAAACTTGAGCGGCCCTATCCCGCGCAGCCTGCTCATCGAGCGGCTTGCCGACACGGTGGAGCAGCTCGTCACTCACCGCAAAAAATCCTCGACCGCGCTACGGCGCGAAGACTCGACCGAGAGCCAACCAAGCTTCCCGTCCTGTACCCGTTTAAGGAAGCCGTCGTCAAGAAGAATGCGCACATGATGAGTTACGGTCGGCTGCCTCAAGCCCAGGACATCAGCAAGCTGGCTTACTGTGGCACGCTCATCAACGGAACCCAGGATGATGCTCAGGATCTGAAGCCGGGTCGGGTCGGCCACCGCCCGCAACGTGCGTGCCATGTCCTCGGCGACGCCACGATCCAGGGCCCCGCCGATCTGGGGCTTGGGTTTCGGAAGCGACGACATCATGTCGAGTCTACGTCCAGCCGCCCCGCGACGACGGTCTAGGTATGCAGATCGCCAAAGCAGGTGTAGCCGGATTCTTCCGGTCGGCGTTTCGTGACACTAGTGTCACTGCAACTCTCGCCTGTGTCACCTAAAGCTGGTTTGTGTCATCTCAACGCGATTCCGACACGAGCTCCTCAGCGAAGGTGCGGAACAGATCCGCACGGGACACCTGCTGCTCACCCCATTGCGCCTGGGACTCGAACAACCGCGCGTACATGCCCTCGAACTGGTCCTGTTGGGCTGCGGCCTCGGCAGCGACAGCGGCATTCATCGAGTTGAAGTGCCCCGGGAGGGGGAAGTAGCGGACGACGTAGTTGATCTCGCCGGCGTACTCTTCACGGAGCTGCTCGATGACCGGGTAGAACATTCCGCACACTTCGCACTCGAAATCGAGGAACTCCACGAGCGTGGGAGCATCGGTCCCGGCACTATCGAGGACGTGGGAGTTCGCGCGTGCACCGGGGAGGGCACCATCCGTGGATGTCGAGTCTGGTTCGGCGGGGCGTGTGAGCATGACGACGATGAGCGCCGCAATCACGAGGACAATGATGACGGCGCCGGTGATGATGGTGGCTTTGGCAGGGGTCTTCACGAAGGGAGGCTCCAGTCAGGCTGACGCGATTTGCGTCGAGTCGGGTTCGGTCAGGTGCGAGCGGGCTCGGGGGTCAGAGCAGGTGTGGCAGCGAGGTCCCGGAGCGCGGCAGGACGGCGGGCGGCGCGGATGCCGTTGAGGATGACGATGACTTCGGCGACCTCGTGCACGAGGACGACACCGGCGAGGCCGAGTACGCCGAATAGCGCGAGCGGGAACAGCACGACGATGATCGCCAACGCGAGCCCGATATTCGTGGTCATGATGCGCCGGCCGCGGCGGGCATGGGCCAGGGCACCGGGGATGAGGCGGAGGTCGTGGCCGGTGAAGGCGACGTCGGCGGATTCGATCGCCGCAGCGGAGCCCTTCACACCCATCGCGATCCCGACCGTCGCTGTTGCCAGCGCCGGAGCATCGTTAATGCCATCGCCGACCATCGCCGTCGGCCGCTCGGAGACGAGCGCGTCGATCACTGCGGCCTTGTCTGCGGGGAGCTGTTCGGCACGGACGTCGGTGATGCCCGCAGCGTGGGCGATCGCGCGGGCGGTGCGTTCGTTGTCGCCGGTGAGCATGATCGTCTCGATGCCCTGCGCATGCAGCATCCGCACAGTCTCGGCCGACTCCGGGCGCAGTTCGTCCCGTACGCCGATCAGCCCCGCGATCTGCCCGTCGCATTCGACGACGACGACCGTCATCCCCAGGGCGGCCATCGATTCGGCGGAGACGCGGTGTGCGGCGGGGTCGAGCCAGCGGACGTTGCCGACGCGAATGATCCGATCGCCAACCTGGCCCGTGAGTCCGTGTCCGGCCGCCTCGACCACATCAGCGGCCACGCTCCGACCGGCCGAGGCCGTGGTGATCGCCGCGGCCAGCGGGTGGGTGCTGCTGGCCTCGACAGCGGCAGCCCAGGCGAGAACGTCGTCACCGGTGAAGCCGGGCGCGGGTCGGACGTCGACGACGGCGGGCTCGTTGCGGGTGAGGGTGCCGGTCTTGTCCAGAGCGATCGCGCGGATCGTACCGAGCTGTTCGAACGCTTCGCCGGATTTGATCACGATGCCGAACTTCGACGCGGCACCGATCGCACTGATCACGGTGACAGGGACGGCGATCGCCAACGCGCATGGGGAAGCTGCAACGAGGACGACGAGCGCTCTTTCGATCCACGTCCATGGGTCACCGACGATGACACCGAACAGTGCCACGAGCGCTGCGACGATGAGGACGGCGGGGACCAGCGGGCGGGCGATGCGGTCAGCCAGACGCGCCCGGTCGCCCTTGCGGGCGTGGGCCTGCTCCACCAGCGCGACGATCTGCGTGAGAGAGTTGTCGCGGCCATTCGCCGTCGCCTCGATCCGCAGCGTCGCCGCCCCGTTCACTGAGCCGGCCGCAACCGGGTCGCCAGGGACGACCTCAACGGGAATGGACTCTCCGGTGATCGCCGACGTGTCCACGCTGGAGCGGCCGTCGACGACCACGCCGTCGGTGGCGACCCGTTCGCCGGCGCCGACGACGACGATGTCGAGCTCGCGCACGTCCGCCGCCGGGATCGTGATATCCCCGCCCAGGCGGGAGACGCGAACCGTGTCGGGGATGAGGGACAGGAGGGCGCGCAGGCCCTCCTTGGCGCGATCCATCGCCCGGTCCTCGAGCGCCTCGGCGAGCGAGAACAAAAACGCCAGCGTCGCCGCCTGGCCGACGTGGCCGAGGAGCACTGCCCCGGTCGCGGCGATCGTCATCAGCAGCCCGACACCCAGCCGGCCACGGATCAGGCGGCGGATCGCACCGGGCATGAACGTGTAGGCACCCGCCAGCAGCGCAGCCCACTGCAGAACAAGCGCCGGGAAGTGCAGACCGGTCCACTCGAACGCAAAACCGACCAGGAGGAACACTCCGGACAACGCTGAGGGAAGCAAGGCGACGTCGCGCCACCATGGCGGGCGCACCTCCTGCTCCTCATCGGCCTCGATGCCGGTCGTCGCGTCCGGGCCGCAACACGCGTCACCCTCGTTGTGTGTAGCGCTCCGCGCCGGAACTGCGGACGCCGGCTCCGGGGCGCAGCAGGCGTCTCCTGTGGCCGAGGGGCGGGATAGTTCGATGCGCCTGATCGTGAAGGCCTTGCGCGGTTCGTCCGGGCCGCAGCACTCCTCGCTCACAGTCCCGATACCGAGCGTGCTGGGGGCGTCTGCTCGAGGAAGGTCAAGGCGCTCAGCGCGTCATCGGTTCCGGTAACAATCAGACGCAGGTCGGCATGGGCCTTGTCGATGGACCAGGTCGCAAAGGCGCAGCAGGACTGCTCCGTACCCACCAGCTCTGTCAGCCGCGCGATCGCGTCGTCGATCTTCGGATAGTGCACGGCGATCTCGCCTGGTGCCGTCTCGATGTCGAGCAGGTAATCGTCGTTGAACTCCCGCCACGCCGCCAGCTGCACGCCGCCAACGCCTGGGGTCAGCCTGCAAGCCACCGGCAGCAGGTTGCGGTCGGCGATGCTCATGCGCAGCACGCGCACTTCTCGTCCATGCAGGGTGCTCCTTCATCGACGGCTACGACGGCCTCGAGCAGCTGTCGCAGGCCCTGCGTCAAGTGAGGATCGGCGATCTCATACCGGGTCCGCCGCCCCTCCGAGGTCGCGACGATCAGACCGCACCCCCGCAGACATGACAGATGGTTCGAGACATTCGTGCGCGTCAGGTCCAGATCCCGAGCAAGCTCCGCCGGATAACCAGGAGTAGCCAGGACGGACAGCAGGATCCGGGAGCGGGTCGGATCGGCCATCGCCCGGCCGAGCCGGTTCATCACGTCAAGGCGCGAAGTAGGAGTCAGCACACACTGACTATACAGCGTCCGCTGAACTACTTCGAGGGCGAATCAGTCGTGGCACGACAGTGACCATGACCATCATTGCGACGAGCTCCACCAGAGTCTGAGTGACCACGACCAGGGGGGTGAGCGCGAACGACGCCGGCAGTGCGAGTGCGAGCGGGAGCACGACCAGAGAGTTGCGGGTTACGCCGCTGAAAGTAACGGCACGACGACCGGGCACGTCCAGCCTCGCCACGCGCCCAAGGAAAGCGCCGAGCGGAGCGACGACGAGGACGAAGATGATGAAGACAGGGACCGCGACCAACAGCTGACCGAGGGCCCCGCTGACACCGAAGATCTGGGAACCGACTACAACGGCGAGGGTGAGCATCATCAACGGCACCATCGCGGCCAGCACCACCCGCTCGACCGCACGGCCAGAGCGAAACCGCGTCCCAAGCTGCTGCGTGGCCGCGGCGAGAACAAGCGGCAGCACAATCAGCAGCAGGAACGCCTCCACAAACGGATGCGGATCGAACACACTCACGACCTCAGCCCCCGCCATCAGCCACAAATACAACGGCAGCAACAGGACCTGCAGGAGCATCAACAACGGAGTCGCAGCCAGAAGCCGCGCGCGGGCACCACCAGCCACACCAGTGAAAACAATCACGTAATCCACACACGGCGTCAACAGCACGAACAGCACCCCGACAAGAACCGCCTGATCAAAGGCAACGACACGGCTCAGCCCGAACACGACGACCGGCACCACGACGAAGTTCAAGACGAGCACAACGCCAAGGAATCGCCGGTCAGTAAAGGCCCGACCGATCGCCGTGAACGGCACCCCCAGGAACGTCGCGTACAACAGCAACCCGAGCATCGGATTGATCGCCACCTCAAGAGGCTGCGTCAATGCGGGCGCGAGCAAGCCGACGACCGCGCCCACAGCGATCGCCACCAGGTAGAGCCCCACCTGGTGCCGGTCCCCCCACGCCATCACCCCACGCATAGCCCCAGCCTGCCGGGCGCTTCGGTGTCACTCCTAATCGGGGCGAGCAATCGAGGTACGAGGCACTCGTTATCGAGAACCTTCAATCACGATCAAGACAAGATCGGAATCGGAAAGTACACAGGACTGACAAGCTTTGGTAACCAGGAGGGCCGCGCTGATCACCACCGTGCGAAGGAGCAGGCAGGGCCCACCACAGATGCGCCAGCATGACTGGTTGCGAGAAATGGCTCCCCCGAGAGCATCTCGGGAAAGTCAGTTACGTCTATCGGCCTCGCTCTCCGACGACCCGATGCCGAAGGCGAACCGGGCGGCCCCCAAGCGGCTGGGCCCGAAGTCGGACCAACCACCGCCGGCATTCTCGAAATTAGCGTCCCACGCAGGAAGCAGGCGATGATCGGCGGCTGGATACAGATTCGATCTTGGGCTGCCACACGTCTTTCAGAAGAGGATTAACGTCGCGCCTCGGAGCGCTAATCAGCAGCAACGAATCACACCTACCGCAGTTTCGACTAAGTGAGCGTCTCCTGCGCTCTGACGCCGACATGTCCTCGCGAGCAGCCACCGCGCGCGAGAAGCTTCAATGGTGGAGCACAAGAAGTCTTCGGGCAACTTGTCTCGGGAGGATCTCAAGCTTGGCTGCAGGCACGCTGGACCCGTCAAGCTTGGACAGAGGACTGCCTCGACGTCAGGTGCGGCCGACAGGAGTGGCAACCGTCGCCTACCCAATTGATACAGACAAATCAGTACGGCCTCACGGTGCGGGAAAATATCCCGTACCGTCTGAGATGGGTTGGTATCCGCGGCAGGAATCGCGACAGTCTGTCCTGGACGATCACTCCCCCTGGCGTTCTCAGGATAGGTGCGCTCCTCCGACCTCGCAACAAGTCGTGAACCGACTCGCACTCAACATCCGAGAATCTCGTCGAGAATGTCGACCGTGAGGGGGTCAACCTGCTCGGCCGTTACCACATAGCTCGCGCGAGTGATCTGTTCGTTGGCGTGCCCAAGGAGCCGCGACGCAAGCGTGATCCCGGCGGCCCGTTCGATGAGGGTGGCGACCGTGCGGCGGTAAATGTGGGTGGAGTATTCTTCCGGTTCCACGCCGACCGCGATGAGGGCATCGCCGTTGTCGTCAAGGAAGGAGCGCAGCAGCCGTTCGTAATTGCTGACGCTCATCGGGGTGCCCTTTGCCGTCGGGAATAGCAGGGCCTCGGCGCCGCTCTCGGCCAGCGCGAGCCTGCGCCGTACTGCGGCGGCCGCCATGCCCGGCAGGGCGATCCTGCGACGTTGTCGCGTGCGCTTGGGAGCATTTTTACGCCGCACGCCCAGCTCACGCGTCTGCGTGATTGTCCCGTCAATGAGCAGCGTCGGCGGACTCGTCGTCATATCAACGTCGCAGCGACGCAACCCGATGCATTCGCCGATGCGAGCGGAGGTGCCGAGCATAATGTCCATGCCGTCGATGAGCGCACGATAGTTCGGGCGCGGGCCGGCACCGCCGCTCTCCCGCCAATGTTCCATGAGCTCGCGGACGGCGGCGATCTGCACCGGTGCGAGCACAGAGGTCTTCTTCTCTGGCATCGGCAACCGCTGCACATCGCGAACGGGGTTGAACGGGATGGCATCGTCGCGCACGGCGTATCCACACACGAGCCCCAGCACCGCGCGCACGCGACGTGCCGCTGAGAGTGATTTCTCCGTGAAGGCCGCCTGGATGATGCGATCGCATCGTCCGACCGTGAGCGCACCGAGAGTAATGCCGCCACACCGCGGCACGAGCAGCAGCCGTGTCGTCTGCTCGTACGACTCGTAGGTCGAGAAGCTGAGCGCACCGGCTCGCGCGCGCACGCGCACCTGCGCAAGCCATGCCGCGCACGCATCAGCAACAGTGTCGGACGCGTGCAACCCCAGGAACCCGGAACTGCTCAGCGCGGCCGCACGACGCGTCACCTCGGCTTGCGCCTCCGCTCCGGTTGCGGCAACGGCACGCATCTGGTGGAGCACTCCGGCATCGTCGCGTGCACGCGCCCGCGCACGCCAGGTGCCGTTCGCGAGCCGTGTGAGCTGGATAGCTCCGATTTCGCCGGCGGCGATCCGTGCCCTAGCCATGGCGCCGCTCCCGCACCCAGGCGAGCAGTTCCGCCCGTTCGTAGCGGACGTGGCGGCCGAGCTTCACATACGGCGGACCCTGCTGGGTCTGCCGCCAGTCTTCGAGGGTCCGGCCGGGCAGGCGGAGCAGGTCAGCGACTTCCCTCTGCGTGAGGAAGATCGGAATAACGGCCGGCTGCTCCATGCGGAACAGGTGAGCGCGTACTCGCCCGCACTCATCCGCGCCAGGCAGTGCTATCGACCGGCGATGCCCACTCGATAGACGCTTCAGGAGCAATCTGGTCACCAAAGTGGTCACCCGGCCCGAAACGGGGAATCTGCGAGGGAAACGGAGTTGCCTATTTAGCGGCGAAATCTCAACGAATCTACTGCTGGGGTACCTGGACTCGAACCAAGAACAACGGTACCAGAAACCGCCGTGTTGCCAATTACACCATACCCCAAGGGCGAAACCAGAGCCTCGCACCGAGAGACTACTCTACCCGATATTCGCGGTCCCACCAAAACGCGTGGGCCTGCGCGGCGAGTCTCTGCGGCACCTGCGAGCAGCGTCTCCGTCTGGCTACGCGCCGAGCACCTGCACCAGCGCGGCCAGTCGGCGCAACGTCGCTTCTTTGCCGATCAACTCCATCGACTCGAACAACGGCGGCGAGATGCGGCGACCGGTGATCGCGACCCGCGGGGGGCCGTACGCGACTCGAGGCTTGAGCTCGAGCTTCTCGACCAGGGCGGTGGCGAGGGCCTCCTGGATCTTCTCCGGCGTGAAGTCCGTCACAGGCTCGAGCGCCGTGATGCACGCCTCGAGCACCTCTGCGGCGTTCGCGGGAAGCCCCTTGAGCGCGTCGGCGTCATACGAGATCTCGTCGGTGAAGAGGAACCCGAGCATGCCCGGGACCTCACCGAGAAGCTGCACGCGCTCCTGCACCAGCGGGGCGGCCCTGAACGCCAGAACCAACTGCTCGTGAGTGGGCTCATCGAACAGTCCCGCTGCGGCGAGGTACGGGATCGTCCGCTCAGCGAAATCCTTCACATCCAGCATCCGGATGTGGTCGCCGTTGATCGATTCGGCCTTCTTCTGGTCGAAGCGCGCGGGATTCGGGTTGACGTTCTCGATGTCGAACGCGGCGATGAACTCGTCGAGCGAGAAGATGTCACGGTCCGGTCCGATCGACCACCCGAGCAGAGCGAGATAGTTGAGCAGTCCCTCATGGATGAAACCGCGCTCGCGATGCAGGAACAGGTCGGCCTGCGGGTCGCGCTTGGAGAGCTTCTTGTTGCCGGTCTCCCCCAGCACCAGCGGCATGTGCGCGAAGCGAGGGACGAATGTCGTGACGTCTGCCTCGATCAGGGCGGCGTACAGCGCGAGCTGGCGCGCCGTCGACGGCATCAGGTCTTCGCCGCGCAGCACGTGCGTGATGCCCATCAGCGCGTCGTCTACCGGATTCACGAACGTGTACAGCGGCACGCCGTTCGGGCGGACGACCACGAAATCAGGGAAGGATCCCGCCGGGAACGTCACCTCACCGCGGATCAGATCGACATACGTGAGATCCTCATCCGGCACGCGCAGACGCAACGCAGGCTGGCGCCCCTCCGCGCGGAAGGCGGCCTTCTGCTCGTCGGTCAGGTCGCGGTCGAAGTTGTCGTAGCCGAGCTGCTTCGCCCGTCCGTTCGCCTCGTTACGTGCG
The DNA here is from genome assembly GCF_049896145.1 of Microbacterium sp. TWP3-1-2b2. Taxonomy (NCBI): domain Bacteria; kingdom Bacillati; phylum Actinomycetota; class Actinomycetes; order Micrococcales; family Microbacteriaceae; genus Microbacterium; species Microbacterium sp. TWP3-1-2b2. Next base: position 1,071,917 of record NZ_JAFCTS010000001.1, read on the forward strand.
TCGATCTCGTCCGCATTCGAGTAGCTCTCGTACAGCGCGCCCGACGCGAGGAGCTTGTCGATCACCGTGCGGTAGATGTCGTGTCGCTGCGACTGACGGTACGGCTCGTGCGGCCCGCCGACCTGCACGCCCTCGTCCCAGTCGATCTTCAGCCACGTGAGCGCATCGACGAGCTGCTGGAAACTCCCCTCGCTGTCGCGCGCCGCATCGGTGTCTTCGATGCGGAAGATGAGCTTGCCGCCGTTGTGACGCGCATACGCCCAGTTGTAGAGAGCGGTTCGCACCATCCCCACGTGCGGAAGGCCTGTCGGCGAAGGGCAGAAGCGGACGCGGACGTCGGCGCCTGAAGCGGTCGTGGTGAGGGGATGCGGGGTAGCCATATCCCCTCAATCCTACGCGTGCGGGCGATGTGCGCCCGCCTAATCAGCGAGCGGCGCCGACGGCGACGGCAGCCGTGTGCTCGAGCGGCACTCTCCCCGCCACCGCGCGCTCTTCGCACAGCTGCTCGAAGGCCAGGGCGAACCGTGAGCGCACGCCCTCGTCGAGCGACAGATAGTAGGCGCCGGCCGATGCCACTCCGCCTTCTGCCGATCGCCACAGCTCGTCGATCGTGGGCATCCATGTCCAACTGAGTTCGGAGACCTCGACCGCAGGCCACCCGCTCTCTGCGAGCATCCGTGCGAATCCGGCAGTGGTGCGCTCGAAGTCCTTCTCCGGTGCCAGCGCTCCGCTCGACGGCACCACGAGGCCGGCGCGCTGACAGACGCCCTGCCAGAACCAGGAGGGCGAGACGACCCAGACGGTGCTGACCATCACTGCACCCGGCGCGGCGACGCGGACGATCTCCCGAGCCGCGGCCCGAGGATCCGGTACGTGGTTGAGGGCGAAGTTCGCCGTGACCGCATCAAACTCGGCATCAGCGAACGGCAGAGCAGGCAGTGCGCCGTCGACCACGACGAGGTGCGGATGTTCTCGTGACGCCACGGCACGCATAGACGGCTCAGGTTCACAACCTACGACGGACCACCCGGCCTCGCTCATCCGGGCGGCGAGAGCACCGGTACCTGAGCCGACATCGAGCGCTCGACGACCGCGCGCGGGGCCGAGCAGCCGGACGACATCGTCATGGGTACCGGCGCAGAGCGAGGCGTACGACGCGGCATACGCCTCCCCGACTCCGGCCCATGCCCTCACACGCGGGTCCGTCCGAGTGGTGCCAGCGCCACGATGACGAGGACGAGGACGGATGCCGCGATCCCCAGCCCGGAGTACTGGAAGTTCGACAGCACCACTCCGGCGAGTACGGCCCCCGCTGCCGCGGACAGGCTCATGAGCGAGTCGCTGCGCCCCTGGCGCCGGGTGCGAAGCTCGGGCGCGCTCGCCTCGGTGAGCAGCGCGGCGCCGGCCACGGTCGCGGCACTCCAGCCGAGTCCGAGCAGGATCAGCGCGACCATAACGCCCCATGCCTGATCGTTCACGAAGATCGCGAAGACGAGCGCCCCGGCGAGCAGCACCTGTCCGAGCAGCACGACGCGCAATCGGCCCCACCGGTCGGCGAGGATGCCGAAGATCGGCGACAGCCCGTACATTCCGGCGACGTGCAGGGCGATGGTGAAGCCCACAAGCAGCGAGACGTCGGCGCTCGAGGCATGACCGGCATGCATCCCGTGCGCCATGTGCGACAGGTGGATGGGCGTCATCGCCATCACCGAGGCCATGACGACGTGCGATCCGGCGATCGCGAAGATCGCATAGCGTGCGACGATCGGGCGATCCGGTACGACCAGCGGCGTCGAGAGCGAGGCCGCGGCATCCTGCGCCAGTCGCTGGGCGGTGAGAAGCGGATCCGGACGCAGTGCGACGAGGTAGACGATCAACGCGGCCGTCTGAGCGATCAGCGAGAAGAGGTACGAGCCGGTCTGGGGTGGCATGCCGATCGCCTGGCCGACGATCTCGCCCGGCCCGAGCAGCAGCGGCCCAGACACGCCACCGATCGTGGTGGCCCACACCACCACCGACAGGTCTCGCCCGCGATGCTTCGGAGCGGCGAGGTCGGTCGCCGCGAACCGGGACTGCAGGTTGCCCGCGTTGCCTGCGCCGATCATCAGGATGCCGACCAGCAGCAGCGGGAAGATGCGCAGCACTGCGGCGAGGATGACGACGGCGATGCCGGCCAGAGCGAACAGGTTGCCGAGCGTCAGAGCGCGCCGTCGTCCGACGCGGCTCGCGAGTCGCGCGAGCGGGATCGCACACAGCGCGGCGCCGAGCGTGACCGATGCCGTCGCCAGCCCCGACAGTGCGTCGTCGCCGGACAGGTCGGCCGCGAGCAGGGCGCCGAGGGACACGGTGGCACCGAATGCGATGCCGCCCAGGACCTGGCCGAGCGACAGTACGAGTACTGTGCGCCGCTGGACTGCCGCCTGGTCGAGGGCCGGCAGAGTCGTCATGCCACCGGCATCGCGTCGCGCACCGAGTTACGGAGGATGCCGAGCCCTGAGACCTCGACCTCGACGGTGTCACCGGCGACGAACGGGCCGACACCGGCAGGTGTGCCGGTGAGGATGACGTCACCGGGCAACAGCGTGAACACGGCCGACGCGTATTCGATGATCGCCGGGACCGAGTGGATCATGTCGCTGAGGGGTGCGTGCTGACGGACCTCGCCGTTCACGCGAGTCTCGATCGTGGCATCCGTCTGATCGAAGTCGGTCTCGATGACCGGCCCGAGTGGGCAGAATGTGTCGAAGCCCTTCCCTCGAGTCCACTGACCGTCCCTCTTCTGAAGATCACGGGCCGTGACGTCGTTGCCTACCGTGTATCCGAACACGTAGTCGAGTGCGTTCTCGGCCTTGACGTTCTTCGCGATACGGCCGATGACGACTGCGAGCTCGCCCTCGTGCTCGGTGCGCTCGGACAGCGTCGGACGCACGATCGTGTCGCCTGGGCCGATCACCGCGGTGTTGGGCTTGAGGAACAGCAGCGGCTCTTCTGGCGCCACTCCCCCCATCTCGGCGGCATGATCGTGATAGTTCTTGCCCACGCAGACCACTTTCGAGCGCGGGATCACCGGGGCGAGCAGAGCGGCATCCGAAAGCGGCACGCGCTCTCCGGTCGTCTCGTAGCCCGCGAACATCGGGTCACCGGCAAGAACCACGAGTTCCTGCTCGTCGACGATGCCGAAGCGGATGGCGTCATTGTGGCTGAACCGAGCGATCTTCACCACTCCAGCCTAGCGACCCCTCCGCTCCCGCTCACCGCTCACCACTCTCCTCTCACCACTCGATGCGCCGAGACCCCTGTTTCGTGTCGAGACCCCTGGCTGTTCGCGTCGGGGCCCTGGGGTCTCGGCAACAAGACGGGGTCTCGGCGAAGAATTATCCGGGTGGGTGGATGCCGAATGCGGTCAGCCGTGCGCCGAGCGCGGCGGCACTCCTGATGTGAAGGCCGCCCCAGCGGCGAACTCCCCACCCGGTGATGCCGCGCACATCGTCCTCGCGACGCTTCTCCGCCAGTACTGCATCAGCAGGCGTCGGCGTCGTGCGCAGCTCCGGTTCGAGATACTTGCCCTCGCCGTCGAACTCCCCGAACATCCGCGACCGGGGGAATCCGAAATCCATGAAGTAGTTGTCGCCTTCCGACCCGACCACGTGCACCTGCAGGTCGATGTCACGGAACCCCAGCCGCGACAATTGCAGCCGGCTCACGCTCTCGCCGGGCAGCTGCGCGCGACCGTCCGCGAAGCCCACCGCCCAGCGCACCTTGCGAACGCCGCGCAGGCCAGGCGACGCCAATCGAAGCACGTCGTCCCGCCACTGGTCCGCAGCCACGGCATCCTGAGCCTGACCGGACACAGCCGTCATTCTGAGCGCCGCGTCCGCTGCGGAGATCGCCGCCTCCGGGGACATGGTCCGGACCATGTCGAAGACCGTTCTCGCCAGCGACGTGCAGCGCAGACCGTGCCTCTCCACGATGTCGTTGTCGGCGACGTCGATGTCATGGCGCGCAATGCCCGCGACCGTGCGGGTATGACGGGACCCCTGGATGAGGGCGTGAACGACCCCGTCGGGCACGCGGTACAACGGCAGGCCCCAGAGCACGCCTGCAGACATCTGCATGAACGCCGGAGACTCTCCCGGACTCGATCGGGCGTGGGAGATGACCCGCAGCAGATGCCGCCCCTCCGCCCACAGTTCACGCCACGAGTCGCCGTCGACGTAGAACCCTCGGTGCACGCGGATGAGGGTTTCCGAGGCGACGAGGGCACGCAGCTGCCTGTCGGTGATTCCCGTGGCGACGAGGGCGTCGCGCGACCTGAGCATCGCGTCGGCCTGTTCGAAGGTGATCCGTCTCGGCATTCAGCGATCATGCCCGCTGCCGACGTCCTGTGCCTTCGATCCTCAGCTCGCCTGCGCCCCGCCTGCCTGTGCAGGACGAGTCGCAGCCCGCCGCCCGACGCCGAGACCCCCGACTACTGCCGAGACCCCGCCGTATTCGCGTGAATGCGGCGGGGTCTCGGCACGAAACTGGGGTCTCGGTGGAATCGGAAGGGAACGAGGGTCAGGCGTCGAGGCGCAGAAGCCAGCCGTGCTTGTCCTCGCGGCGGCCGTACTGGATGTCGGTGAGCTCCTCGCGCAACGACAGGGCGAGCTCTCCGATGGGCTGGACGTCCTCGAAGTCCGCCGTCACCAGCGCCCCGATGGGCGTGACGACCGCAGCCGTGCCGCAGGCGAACACCTCGACGATCTCGCCCGATGTGACGCCGTCACGCCATTCCTGCAGGGACACCGCACGACGCTCGACGGTGTGTCCGCGGTCTTCCGCGAGCTGCAGCAGCGAGTTGCGCGTGATTCCTTCGAGGATGCTGTCGGATTCGGGCGTGACGACTCGTCCGTCCTTGAAGACGAACACGACGTTCATTCCGCCGAGCTCCTCGACGTTGCCGTCCTGGTCGAGGAAGACGACCTGGTCGCAGCCCTTGTCGTAGGCCTCGGCCTGCGGAAGGAGGCTGGAGGCGTAGTTGCCTCCGGTCTTCGCCGCCCCTGTGCCGCCCCGGCCCGCGCGAGCGTGCGTCTCGGACAGCCAGATGCGCACCGGCTTCACTCCGCCTGCGAAGTACGAACCGGCGGGGCTCGCGATCACGTAGTACGCGACCTTCTGGGCCGGACGCACGCCGAGGAACGCCTCTTTCGCGAACATGAACGGGCGAAGGTAGAGGCTCTGGTCCTCCCCGGACGGAACCCATGCCCCGTCGACCGCGATGAGCTCGCGGAGCGACTGGATGAAGTACTCGGCGGGAAGCTCTGGCAGCGCCATCCGCCGCGCGCTGCGCTGCAGGCGCGCCGCATTCTGGTCGGGACGGAACGTATGGATCGAGCCGTCAGCGTGGCGGTAGGCCTTGATGCCCTCGAAGATCTCCTGACCGTAGTGCAGCACTGCGGCCGCCGGATCGAGCGAGATCGGGCCGTACGGCTGCACGCGAGGGCGATGCCATCCGCCTCGCGCTGACCAGCAGATGTCGACCATGTGGTCGGTGAACACCGTGCCGAAGCCGGGGTTCGAGAGGGCCTCGTCGCGCTGCGTCGCAGAGCGCGCAGCGAGGTTCTTGGTCACGGAGAACTCGAGCGGAGCGAGTTCGGTCTCGGTCGTTGTCATGTCACATCCTGCGTTCGATGCGGGCGGCGCTCGCGTGGTCCAGACTACGCCTGGAGCCCGGCGATGATGGCGTCGCCCGTCTGGCTGGTGGTTCGAGAACCGTCCCGCTCGGCGATGTCCGCTTCGACCGCGCGGGTGACGCGGATCGATTCCTCCCGAAGCCCGAGGTGATCGAGCAGGAGGGCGATGGACAGGATCGCCGCCGTGGGGTCGGCCTTCTGCTGGCCTGCGATGTCGGGCGCTGAACCATGAACAGGCTCGAACATCGAGGGGAACGTGCCGTCGGGGTTGATGTTGCCCGAAGCGGCGAGGCCGATGCCACCGGTGACGGCGCCTGCCAGATCCGTGAGGATGTCACCGAAGAGGTTGTCGGTGACGATCACGTCGAAACGGGAGGGGTTCGTGACCAGGAAGATCGTTGCCGCGTCGACGTGCAGATAGTCTACGGCCACGGCAGGGTGCTCCTGCGCCACCTCGTTGACGATGCGCTGCCATATCCCGCCGGAATGCACGAGCACATTCGTCTTGTGCACCAGAGTCAGCTTCTGCCGACGACGCTCGGCGAGATCGAACGCGTAGCGTACGACGCGCTCGACGCCGAAGGCGGTGTTCACGCTCGTCTCATTCGCGATCTCGTGCGGCGTGCCGACGCGGATCGCACCGCCGTTGCCGACGTATGGTCCTTCGGTGCCCTCACGGACGACAACGAAGTCGACGTCTCCTGGCGCGGAGAGCGGTCCGGGCGCCCCGGCGAAGAGCTTCGACGGCCGGAGATTCACGTAGTGATCGAGCGAGAAGCGGAGCTTCAGCAGCAGACCGCGCTCGATGTTCGCATCCTTCAGCCGAGGGTCGCCCGGTGTCCCGCCGACGGCACCGAGCACGATCGCATCGTTCGCGCTGATCGCGGCGAGGTCAGCATCCGTCAGGGTGTCGCCTGTTTCGAGGAAGCGCGCGGCGCCGAGCGAGAAGTGCGTCTTCTCGAAGGTGACGTCGCTGTCGGAGGTGACCGCATCGAGCACCTTCTCCGCCTCTGCGACGACCTCGGGACCGATGCCGTCACCGGGGATGACGGCCAGCTTCACGACACGCGACATGACACTCCTTGCACCGGGATCGCCCGTGGCGCGACTTCGCTCGGGCACGTACCCACCAGCGTACTGGTCAGTGCGAGCGGGTCGTGCGCAGCGTGACGGCCGCGATGGTGCCGGCAGCGACCACGAGGATAGCGCCGATCAGCGAGGTCACCAGCACTCCGGAATCGAATGCGGATGCCGCGGCCTCCCACAGCGCGGATCCCAGAGGATCGGAGAGATCCTGAGCCGCCGTGTACGCGCCGGCGAGCGTCTCACGTGCAGCCGCGGAGACATCGGCGGGAAGGCCCTCCGGGATCACAAGGGCTGAGCGGTAGAACGCGGTGATGATGCCGCCGAGCACGGCTGTGCCCAGCACGGCGCCGAGCTCGTACGCGGTCTCGGAGACGGCACTCGCCGCCCCCGCTTTCGCGGCGGGGGCACTTGAGAGGATCAGTTCGTTCGAGATGGTCTCGGCTGCACCGATGCCGATGCCCAGCACCACGAAGGCGAGGATCAGCGGGACGGCGCCGTGCCCGGCGGTGGTGAAGGCGACGAGCAGGTAGCCGACGACCGAGAACGCCAGAGCCGCAGGCACGAGGATGTGAGGGCGGACCCGGCGCGAGATCGGGACGACACTCAGTCCCGCGACGATCACCGCGATCATGCCAGGCACCAGGGCCAGCCCCGCCATCATGGGTGAGAGCCCGAGGATCAGCTGCAGATGCTGCGGTACGAAGTACAGGAACCCGACGAGCGCGACCACACTGAGCAGGTTCACCAGGATGGCTCCGGAGAACGACCCGCGACGGAACAGCGCCATGTCGAGCATCGGGGTCTTCGCGCGCAACTGCCGGCGCACGAACAGCCAACCCATCGTGATCCCCAGCAGCGCCCAGAGCACCGCGTACACGGTGACGCCGTCGACAGCCACTGCCTTGATCGCGTAGACCACCGGGATCATCGTCGCCATCGAGAGTGCGATGCTGATCGGGTCGATCTTTCCCGGCGCCGGATCACGGCTCTCGGGAACGAGCAGCGGCGCGGCGATCAGCAGCGGGATCAGCACCGGCACGGCGATGAGGAACACCGACCCCCACGCGAAGTGCTCGAGCAGGAAGCCTCCGACGATCGGTCCCAGCGCCGACCCGGCGGAGAATGCGGAGGCCCATACCGCGATGGCCATGCGTCGCTGGTCACGATTCTGGAAGATGGAGCGCAGCAGCGACAGGGTCGATGGCATCAGCATGGCGCCGAAGAACCCGAGCAGCGCCCGTGCGGCGATCAGAAGGGCTGCGGTGGGCGCGAACGCGGCGAGCACGGACACTGCGGCGAACCCGGTGGAGCCGATCAGCAGCATCCGGCGACGGCCGAACCGATCGCCCAGGGTTCCCATCGTGACGAGGAGACCCGCCAGCACGAGCGGATAGGCGTCGATGATCCACAGCTGCTCCGCGCCGGAAGGCGCGAGCGCGATCGCGATCTCCGGCAGCGCGAAGCTCAGCACCGTGTTGTCGACCGAGACCAGCAGCACCGGAAGCATCAGCACGACGAGCGCCAACCACGCACGCGCCCCTGCCCGTGGGGCGTTGATCCCACTCGTCTCGACCCCGATCTGGGTCATCGCATCCTCTTTCGTTAGTAAACCGTCCGGATGGTATAGTAACAGACGTGTCCAGACCTCCTCTCGCCCGCGAACGCGTCCTCGAGGCCTTCGAAGAGATCCTCATCTCCTCGGGTGAGCGCACGGCGACGCTGGATGCCACGGCGAGAGGCGCCGGGGTCTCCAAGGGCGGCCTGCTCTACCATTTCGCGTCGAAGGACGACCTCGCGGCAGGCATGATCGAGCGGCTGAAGCGTCTCGTCGATGAAGACCTGGCAGACATGAGCCGTGCATCGGACGGGCCGGTGGCGTACTACGTGCGCACCTCCGTGATGGAGAACGAACCGCTCGACCGCGCACTGATCGCGGTGTCGCGACTCGCGCAGGGCGGCTCGAGCGCCGCCGGGGATGCGCTGCGCGAGACACGCAGCAGCTGGGCTGACGCCATCCGCCCGCACGTGCGCGACCAGGCATCCCTGGACCTCGTACTACTGGTCGGCGATGGGCTGTACTTCAACAACTCACTGGACGTGAACGGGCCCGACCGGCTTGTCCCGCGAGATCAGGAACTGCGCGCGCTCGTCGAACTCGTGGCGCGGGCCACCTCGTAGCAACGGACCGCTGATGCACCGGAGGCCGGCGCGAGCCGGTCAGACCTCGGAGATCTCGATCGAACGGATCACGTTGGCCTCGATGGCTTCGCCGACCTCGGCCAGCAGTTCCTCAGGGACGCGCGAGTCGACAGTGAGCACTGTGAGCGCCTGTCCACCGGCCTCACGACGTGCCACCTGCATGCCGGCGATGTTGATCCCGGCCTCGCCGAACTTCTGACCGTAGACCGCGACGATGCCAGGGCGATCGGTGTACTGCATCACGACGTGATGGGTCTCGATCGGGACCTCGATGTCGTGGCCGTTGATCCCGACGATCTTCTGCACCATGCGCGTCCCTGCGAGCGTGCCCGCGACCGTGAGCACCGTGCCGTCGGAGAGCGCACCGCGCAGCGTGGTCAGGTTGCGGTACTCGGGGCTCTCCTTCTCCACGATCAATCGCGCCTCGATGCCGCGCTGCTCTGCGAACAGCGGAGCGTTCACATACGAGACGTTCTCGCTCACGACGTTGGAGAGCACGCCCTTGAGCGCTGCAAGACGGTAGACGCTGACGTCGTAGTCGGCCAGTTCGCCGCGCACCTCGATGTCGAGGCTCGTCAGAGCCGACGTGGTCAGGCCGCTGAAGATCTGACCGAGCTTCTCGACCAGCGCGATGCCAGGACGCACGAACGGATCGATCACACCGCCGGCGACGTTGACGGCATCCGGAACCAGGTCACCCTCGAGTGCGAGCTTCACCGAACGAGCGACCGACACGCCGGCCTTCTCCTGCGCCTCCTCCGTTGAGGCCCCCAGGTGGGGGGTGACGACGACGTTGGGCAGATCCAGCAGCTCTCGCGCCGAGCCGCCCTCGGCCGGCGGCTCTGAGGTGAAGACGTCGAGCCCAGCGCCGGCGATCTCACCGGCGATGAGCGCTTCGCGCAGCGCGATCTCGTCGATCAGGCCACCACGCGCGACGTTGACGACGTACGCCGACTTCTTCATGGCCTTGAACTGCTCGGCGCCGATCATCCCCGTCGTCTCAGGCGTCTTCGGCATGTGGATGGTGAGGAAATCCACCTCTGACACCAGCTCATCGAGGGTACGCAGTTCTACTCCGAGCTGCTGAGCGCGGGCGCTGGTGACGTAAGGATCGAAGGCGACGATCTTCATGCCGAAGCCCTGCATACGGGCGGCGACCAGTGCGCCGATCCGGCCGAGTCCGACGATGCCCAGTGTCTTCTCGAACAGCTCGGTTCCCGTGTATGCGCTGCGCTTCCACTGGCCGCCGGCCAACGACGCGTGCGCGGCCGGCACATGGCGGGCAAGGCTGAGGATGTGACCGCAGGTGAGCTCGGCGGCGGAGATGATGTTCGAGGTCGGCGCGTTCACGACCATGACGCCCGCCTTGGTGGAGGCCTGGATGTCGACGTTGTCGAGTCCGACTCCGGCGCGTGCGATCACCTTCAGCTTCGGTGCGTGACTCAGCGCCTCTGCGTCGATCTTCGTCGCCGAACGGACGAGCACGGCATCCGCCTCCGCGAGTGAGGAGAACAGTGCGTCTCGATCCGTTCCGTCGACCTGACGGACGTCGAAGTCGGGCCCGAGGGCCTCGATCGTGGCGGGCGAGAGGACTTCGGCAATGAGCACGACGGGCTTCGGCACAGCGGATCCTTCGGGGTGAGCGTGAGTACGCGCGGATGGGATCGATGCGCCGCACACCGTCGGGGCGCGATCGTCTCCACCCTACCGGAGCGCGCACGCCGCTCCGTGACGTGTGACGTCGGGTGTGCGGCCTCACGACTCGTCGCGGCTCAACTCGTCAGGAAGGAACTCGTGAGCATGCTCAGTGCGGCCACGTTCATCCAGAACACTGCCACGAGTGCCAGACCGGCGATCATCGCGACCGTCAACTCACCCGCACTGCGGTGTCGCCCCAAGGCGTAGACGATGACGAACACCAGGACAGGGAACAGCACTGAGAAGATCAGCACGAACCACCCGTATGCGTTGATCCCGGCAGGTGCCACCGTGAACAGGTACGACAGAGCGTTCCAGACCGCGTACGCGTAGAAGAGTCCGGCGATACCGACGATGACGCTCTTCCAGAGGCCGAGTGGCTGCTGTGCGGAGAGGGTGTTCTCGCTCATGCGCCGACCGCCCCCGTCATCACGAACGGCCACGGCACGAGCAGCAGGACACCGCCGAGAAGCCCTGTCACGCGCATCCAGGATGCCGATCGCCTGGTCAGCATCCACACCGCACCGAACCACAGGGCCGGAGCGAGCGCCGCCGCCCACAGCGCGACCTGGTACATCACCTCGGGGATGAGGAACATCGCGCTGCTCTGCAGCGTCAACCCGCCGATGACCCACCCGACGGTGTACAGCAGGTAGACACCACCGACGATGCCGAGGAGCAGAAGCATCGGCGTGCTCAGCGGCGGGCGCTCCGCAGGATCGCTCACAGTGCCGTCGTCCTGGATGCGGCCGACCGTCTCGCTGCGTTTGCCCAGGGCGTTCCAGCCCCGCGGCAGTGCCGGCTCCTGCTCCGCATCCGACGCGGGTCTCTGCGTCGGACGATCGTCATCGCCTTCCCAGGTGAGGGCGTCGTCAGCATCCGATGTCATGACCCCAGCGTAGCGAGGGCGCGCGCCGCCGGATATGCTCAGGGCGTTCACAGACAGAGGGGAACTCACCGTGGCTGAGCGCAACGAGAAGGCCGTCGCATCGCCGGCGACAGACGCAGACGACCCAGCCGCAACCGGGTGGAAGCCGACGCCGGAGTCGAAGAAGAAGGCCACGATGCTGCGGTGGATCGCGGCCGTGCTCTGGTTCGTCGCCATCGCGGCCGAGGCCGTCGCGATCTTCTGGCTTCTTCGTCAGCGTGAGTTCGTCGGAGAGGACGGCGGGCTCGTCCGCAATCCGGACACCGGTCTTCTGGAGGAGCAGAACGTCACGGCGCAGTTCCCGCAATGGGCGTTCATCGCGCTCATCGTCGCGCTCGTCGTCATCGCGGCGCTGTCGATCACCGGCTCATTCCTCTGGAAGAAGGCCAACCGCCTCGACCCCGCGAAGAAGTCGGACACGACGCGCTTCTTCGTGCAGAACCAACTCGGCGCGATCATCGCCGTCGTCGCGTTCCTGCCGTTGATCTTCCTCATCTTCCTGAACAAGGACATGGACAAGGGCCAGAAGACGACGGCCGGAATCATCGGCGTCGTCCTCGCCATCGCGGCCGTCGCGCTCGGCATCGATTACAACCCGCCGTCGGTCGAGCAGTACACCGCCGATCAGTCGACCGTCATCCAGCTTCTCGGCCAGGACGAGGTGGTGTGGGTGGACGGAGGGGCCGTCTACCACGTCTGCGACGAGGTGCCGGATATCCAGACCGGCAGTGAGAAGCGAACCGGCACCACCGCCGAGGCGGTCGAGGCAGGCAAGATCCGTCTCACCCTGAAGTTCGCCTCAGAGCTGAACACCTGCGGTCTGGCGGTGCCGGAGAACGCCGATGAGATCGAGGAGGCCCTGCGGGCGATTCAGGGCGGCGCCACCGACACGCTGCTGCCCGCCCCGGTCTGGGCGGACCCGGCCGACGCGCCGATCGAGATCGAGGATGCCGAAGCCGGCTCCGACACGGAGTAAGCCCTACTCCCACAGGGCATCGACCAGGCGATCCTCCGCGGACCCGAGGTGTGCGGCCAGCAGCACTGCCGCGCGATCGCCGTCCCCTGCGGACACCGCCGCCAGTATCTCCGCGTGCTGGGTGGCGATGTCTTCTGCGTCGAGAAGTCGCCTGCCCTGCACCTGGGCCATGCACAGCCGCACTTCGTCGAGCACGCTGCGGTACATGCGCGACGTGCGTTCGCTGGCGATGCCATCTATGAGCGCGGTGTGGAAGCGCAGATCCGGATCGACCGTCTGCGGGCTCGGCCCCGCAGGCATCCTCAGCAGCTCGGCATTGGCATCGGATGCCGCCATCGGCACTGTCCTCGTCGCGGCCAGATCGCGCAGTGCGGCGCTCTCGAGCCTCGTGCGGGTGCGGTAGACGTCGCGAACCATCGCCGCGTCGATCGCCACGACACGAGCACTCCGGTGCGCGGTGCGCACGAGCAGGCCCGAGGCGACGAGCTGCTCGATCGCTGCTTTCGCGCTCGGCCTGGCCACGCCGAACGACTTCGACACCTTTGCCTCCGTCAGCGGGGCGTCCGCCGCGATCTCGCCGGAGAGGATGCCTGCGCGAAGCTGATGCGTGACGGCGTCGACGATGCCGACGACACCGAGTGAGCGGACAGCGGGAGTCATGGCATCCAGCCTAAACGAGACTAGACTTCTCAGTATTCTTGTCTGACAACTTTGGGAGATTCGTGTCGACGACACTCGCGCCTCCGCTTGATACCGCGCTGCTGGGTGCGGACACGACGCTCAGCTCTCGCTCGATCGATCGCTTCGCTCGCGCACACGATGCGTCTCATTACCTTCTGATCCCGGATGCCGTGCTGACGCCCGTGAGCGCCGTCGGCGTCGCCAGAGCCTTCGCCGCAGTGCGCGCCGCCGGACGTACGTTGACCTTCCGGTCCGGGGGCACGAGCCTCTCCGGGCAGGCCGTGTCGGGCGACATCCTGGTGGACACTCGCAGCAGCTTCCGGAACATCCGGGTCGAAGACGAGGGCCGGATCGTCAGCGTCGAGCCCGGTGCGACGGTACGCCAGGTGAACACCCGGCTCGCCAGGCACAGGCGCAAGCTCGGTCCTGACCCTGCGAGCGAGATCGCCTGCACGATCGGCGGAGTGATCGCGAACAACTCCAGTGGCATGGCATGTGGCGTCACGGAGAACTCGTATCGGACGGTCGAATCGCTGCTGCTGGTGCTGCCGAGCGGTACGATCCTCGACACCGGCGCACCCGATGCACTCGACCAGCTGCAGACCGCTGAACCGGAGATCGCCGACGGTCTCATCGCTCTGCGCGAGCGCCTGCTCGACTCCCCGGATGATGTCGATCTCGTGCGACAGCAGTTCTCGATGAAGAACACGATGGGCTACGGGCTCAATGCCCTGCTCGACTTCGACGACCCCGTGCGCATCCTCGAGCACCTCGTGATCGGCTCCGAGGGCACCTTGGCGTTCGTCGCCGAGGCACGGTTCCGTACGATCGTGATCCGCCCGCAGGTCGCCACCGGGCTGCTGGTGTTCCAGACTCTGGCCGACGCCATGACGGCTCTGCCCGCGCTCGCTGAACACGGTTTCGCGGGGCAGGGACTCGCGACGATCGAGCTGATGGATGCCGCATCCCTCCGCGTCGCTCAGGGGCTCAGCGATGTGCCTGCGGCGATCGCGGCGATCGATGTGCACGACCATGCCGCGTTGCTCGTCGAAGTGCACGCATCGGGTGTCGACGAACTGATGACAGCGAGCGATGCCGCTCTCGGGGAGTTCGCGGCGCTCCCGCTCGCCGTCGCGCCGGTCCTGACCACGGACGCCGCCGAGCGCGCAGCACTCTGGACCGTCCGCAAGGGCCTCTACACCGCTGTGGCCGGTGCGCGTCCCTCTGGCACGACGGCGCTGCTGGAGGACATCGTCGTTCCGGTCGATCGACTGCTCACGACCTGCGAGCAGCTGATCGAGCTGTTCGCGACGCACGGCTACGAAGGTTCGGTGATCTTCGGCCACGCCAAGGACGGCAATGTCCACTTCCTGCTGAACGAACGTTTCGACGACGAATCGAGCGTCGCCAGATACCGGCGCTTCACGGCTGATCTCGTCGATCTCGTGCTGGCACAGGGTGGGTCGCTGAAAGCCGAGCACGGCACTGGCCGCATCATGGCGCCGTTCGTGAGGCGTCAGTACGGCGACTTCCTCACGGACATCATGTGGGACATCAAGCGCCTGATCGATCCGGACGGCATCCTGAATCCCGGCGTCGTGCTCTCGGACGATGCCGATTCGTATCTGCACGACCTCAAGCGCGTGCCGACCGTCGAGAGCGAGGTGGACCGCTGCGTGGAATGCGGCTACTGCGAGCCGACCTGCCCGAGCAAGGACATCACTCTCACGCCACGTCAGCGCATAGTGCTGCGTCGCGACATGGCCTGGGCCGAGGAGCAGGGCGATGAAGCACTGCTCGAAGACCTGCGCTCGGACTACGACTACGAGGGCGTGCAGACCTGCGCTGTCGACGGCATGTGCGCCGTCGCGTGCCCCGTGGACATCAACACCGGAGACCTGGTGCGACGCCTGCGCGCCGAGGAGGCGTCGAAGATCGAGGACGGCATCTGGGATGTCGCGGCGAAGAACTGGGGTGCGGTCACCGGTGTCGGCGGCGTGGCCCTGACCGTCGCCGATGCTCTGCCCGCACCACTGGTGAAAGGGGTCACCCATCTCGGCCGCGCCGTGCTCGGGGCCGAGACGATGCCGCTGTATGACGCGGGTCTCCCTCGCGGTGGTTCCAAGGCGCCGAAGCCGAACGCCCCGGTCGACGCGCGGGCCGTCTTCTTCGGAGCCTGCATAGGCACGATGTTCGGCCCGGAGGGAGATGGGCACGGCTCACGTGAGGCGTTGAGTGCACTGCTCGATCGGGCCGGCATCCCCGTTGTGATCCCTCACGACGCCGGAGGGCTGTGCTGCGGGACGCCCTGGAAGTCCAAGGGGCATCTGTCCGGCTACGACCGGATGACCCGCCGAGTTCTCGCCTCGCTCTGGGAAGCAAGCAGAGGCGGCGAGTTGCCGGTCGTCTGCGATGCCGCATCCTGCACCGAAGGTCTGCACGTCATGCTGTCGAAATCGCTGGCCGAGTACCCGGAGTATGCCGGTCTCCGGATCGAGGATGCGACGACCTACGTCGCACGGGAGGTGCTCCCCCGACTCGCAGTCGCTCAGAAGCTGGAATCGATCGCCGTGCATCCGACGTGCTCTACGACGGCGCTCGGCGCGACTGGCGCTCTCACCGCACTCGCCTCAGCGGTGGCCGACGAGGTCTACATCCCCGAGGGCTGGGGCTGCTGCGCCTTCGCCGGCGACCGTGGGATGCTGCATCCGGAGCTCACCGAGAGCGCCACGGCCGTCGAATCCGCTGAAGTGTCGGCAGCGGATGCCCAACGCGACGGCTTCGACGCATTCGTCTCTGCGAACCGCACGTGCGAGATCGGCATGACCCGCGCCACCGGCAAGCCCTACCGTCACGTCATCGAGGTACTGGAAGAGCTCACGCGCCCCTGACTGCCAGCCCTGGCGCGACCGGCCGTCTCAATCTGTCTCGCGTACGGGATTGCCGTAGGAATCCGTGAGCTACCCGAAATGGACGAGTCAACGAAGAACGGGCACCCCGTAGAGGGATGCCCGTTCTTCGTGAGGTGGTGAATCAGCGTGCAGCCGATCCATCCACGTAGTCCTCATCCTGCTGCTTCCATGCGAAGAGCGAACGAAGCTCCTTGCCGGTGACCTCGATGGGGTGCGTCTCCTCCTTGGCGCGCAGCGCCAGGAACTCTTCGGCGCCGTTGTCCTGGTCATCGATGAAGCGCTTCGCGAATGCACCGGACTGGATGTCGGCGAGCACACCCTGCATGCTCTCCTTGACGCGTGCGTCGATCACGCGCGGACCAGAGACGTAGTCGCCGAACTCAGCGGTGTCGGAGATCGACCAGCGCTGCTTGGCGATGCCGCCCTCCCACATGAGGTCGACGATGAGCTTGAGCTCGTGCAGAACCTCGAAGTAGGCGATCTGCGGCTGGTAGCCCGCCTCGGTGAGGGTCTCGAAGCCAGCCTGCACGAGGTGGCTGACACCGCCGCAAAGCACGGCCTGCTCACCGAACAGGTCGGTCTCGGTCTCTTCCGTGAAGGTCGTCTTGATGACGCCGGCGCGGGTGCCGCCGATGGCCTTGGCGTAAGAGAGCGCGAGGGCCCATGCCTGACCCGAGGCGTCCTTCTCGACGGCGATGATGTCCGGGATGCCACGGCCGGCGACGAACTCGCGGCGCACGGTGTGCCCAGGAGCCTTGGGCGCGACGAGGATGACGTCGACGCCCTCAGGCGCGTCGATGTAACCGAAGCGGATGTTGAAGCCGTGCGCGAACGCGAGAGTCTTGCCCTCGGTGAGGTTCGGGGCGATCGACTCGGAGTAGATCGTCCGCTGGTGCTGATCCGGCGCGAGGATCATGATGAGGTCGGCCCAGGTCGTTGCGTCCGCGACGGTCTTGACGGGGAAGCCTGCCTCTTCCGCCTTCGCGGCGGACTTCGAGCCGTCCTTCAGCGCGATCGCGACCTCGACACCCGAGTCGCGCAGGTTCTGCGCGTGGGCGTGGCCCTGCGAGCCGTACCCGACGATCGCCACCTTCTTGCTCTGGATGAGGGACAGGTCGGCGTCGGCGTCGTAGAAGATCTCAGTACTCACGTTGTGTTTCTCCTTGCTAGTGGTTTTGCATGCCGGGCCCTTCGACAGGCTCCGGGACCGGCGGGTCTGGGTCGTCAGCCGCGCAGAACGCGTTCTGTGATGCTCTTGCCGCCTCGCCCGATGGCGAGCAGGCCGGACTGGGAGAGTTCCTTGATGCCGAACGGCTCGAGGGCGCGCAGGATCGCATCGACCTTGCCCTTGTCGCCGGTCACCTCGATCACCACAGCATCCGAGGCATAGTCGACGACCGAGGCGCGGAACAGGTTCACGATCTCGATCACGTTCGAGCGCGTGGCGTTGTCGGTGCGCACCTTGACCAGCACATGATGGCGCTGCACGGAAGTGGCGAAGTCGAGCTCCACGATCTTGATGACGTTGATCAGCTTGTTCAGCTGTTTCGTCACCTGCTCGAGCGGCAGTTGGTCGACGTCGACGACGACAGTGATGCGCGATACCCCCGGCACCTCGGTGACGCCGACGGCGAGTGACTCGATGTTGAACCCGCGACGGGCGAAGAGACCCGCGACACGGGTCAGCAGTCCTGGGGTGTCCTCGACGAGGAGACTCAGTACGTGGGTCGACATGGCTCAGACCTCCTCATCGAACGTCGGCGCATGATCGCGCGCGTATTGGACGTAGCTGTTGCTGACGCCCTGCGGCACCATCGGCCACACCATTGCGTCGGCCGACACGACGAAGTCGATCACGACCGGTCGGTCGTTGGTCTCCAGCGCCAGTTTGATCGCGGCATCGACTTCCTCTTCCTTCTCCACGCGGATCGCGAGGCAGCCGTACGCCTCGGCGAGCTTGACGAAGTCGGGGATGCGGATCGTGCCGTGACCGGTGTTCAGGTCGGTGTTGGAATGACGACCGTCATAGAACAGGGTCTGCCACTGACGCACCATGCCCAACGAGGAGTTGTTGATGATCGCGACTTTGATGGGGATGTTGTTGATCGCGCAGGTGGCGAGTTCCTGATTGGTCATCTGGAAGCATCCGTCGCCGTCGATCGACCATACGACACGGTCCGGCTCCGCGACCTTGGCGCCCATGGCGGCAGGAACGGAATAGCCCATGGTGCCCGCGCCGCCGGAGTTCAGCCAGGCGTTCGGGCGCTCGTACTTGATGAACTGCGCGGCCCACATCTGGTGCTGTCCGACACCGGCGACGTAGATGCCCTCCGGTCCGGTGAGCTCTCCGATCCGCTGGATGACATGCTGCGGGGCGAGCAGACCGTCCTCCGTGGGCGAGAACCCGAGCGGGAACTCCTCGCGCAGGCCGTCCAGGTACGCCCACCACTCCGAGATATCCGGCTTCGCGCTTCCGACGACTCCTCGGAATGCGGCATCCAGATCGATCAGCACATCCCGTACGTCGCCGACGATCGGCACGTCCGCGTTGCGGATCTTCGAGATCTCGGCGGGGTCGATGTCGACGTGCACGACCTTGGCGTTCGGTGCGAAGTCGGCGGCCTTTCCGGTGACACGGTCATCGAATCGCGCACCGAGCGCCACGATGAGGTCGGATTCCTGCAGGGCGAGCACGGCAGGAACGGTGCCGTGCATACCCGGCATGCCGAGATGCTGCTGGTGCGAGTCGGGGAAGACGCCACGCGCCATCAGCGTCGTCACGACCGGTGCGTTGGTCGATTCCGCGAGGGCCAGCAGCTCTGCTGCGGCACGACCGCGGACGACGCCGCCGCCCACGTACAGCACCGGCTTCTTCGCATCTGCGAGCAGAGCCGCAGCCGCCTGGATCTGCTTGCCGTGGGCTTTGGTGACCGGACGGTAGCCGGGCAGATCGACCTTGGGCGGCCAGACGAAAGGCGCCGACTTCTGCTGCGCGTCCTTCGTGATGTCCACGAGCACGGGACCGGGGCGGCCCGTCGAGGCGACCTCGAACGCCGCCGCGAGGGCACCGGGGATGTCCTCCGGGTGCTTCACGAGGAAGGAGTGCTTCGTCACCGGCATGGTGATGCCGACGATGTCGGCCTCCTGGAACGCGTCGGTCCCCATCAGGTGACTGAACACCTGCCCCGTGATCGCCACGAGCGGTACCGAATCCATGTAGGCATCCGCGATCGCGGTCACGAGGTTGGTCGCCCCGGGGCCCGAGGTCGCGATCGCGACACCGACACGTCCGCTTGCGGCCGCGTAACCCTCGGCCGCGTGGCCTGCTCCCTGCTCATGACGAACAAGGATGTGCCGGACGGTGTCGTCGTCGAGCAGCGGGTCGTAGACGGGCATGATCGTCCCGCCGGGGATGCCGAACACATCGGTCACGCCGAGGAGCCCGAGAGCGCGGACGACGGCTTCCGCCCCCGTGATCTCGGGAGCAGCGGCCTTCTGGGACGGCGGCCGTGGAACGGCCGAAACAGAGTCAGCAGTCATGTCTTTCCTTGGTGATCTGAGAAGTCGTCAGCATCAGGCCGACGAGGATCAACCGGTCGTCGCGCCTTCCGCAGCGGAACGCACGAGTCGCGAGTACTTGGCAAGAACGCCACGGGTATAGCGCGGGGGAAGCGGCTCCCAGCCAGAACGGCGGGAGGCGAGCTCTGCCTCATCGACGAGTAAATCAAGAGAGCGAGCTGCGATATCGACCCGTATCAGATCACCATCGCGCACGAAGGCGATAGGACCTGCGTCCACCGCTTCGGGTGCTATGTGGCCGATGCACAGGCCGGTTGTGCCGCCTGAGAATCGTCCGTCAGTCAAGAGTAGTACATCTTTTCCGAGGCCAGCGCCCTTGATGGCCGCAGTGATCGCGAGCATCTCCCGCATGCCGGGTCCGCCCTTCGGTCCCTCGTAGCGGATGACGATGACCTCTCCGGCCTTGATCTCGCCGTTCGCGACGGCATCCATCGCAGCGCGCTCGCGTTCGAAGACGCGCGCGGGGCCCTCGAACACTGTGGCATCGAATCCAGCGGTCTTCACGACCGCGCCCTCCGGGGCGAGGGATCCATGCAGGATCGTCAGGCCGCCGGTGGCGTGGATCGGGTTGTCGAAGGTGTGGATGACCTCGCCGTCGATCGGCTGCGGGTCGAGGTCTGCGAGGTTCTCGGCCAGGGTCTTGCCCGTGACGGTGAGGGCATCGCCATGCAGCAGCCCCTCGTCGAGCATGGCCTTCATGATGACGGGGATTCCGCCGTGACGGTCGACGTCGTTCATGACGTACTTGCCGAAGGGCTTCATGTCGGCGACGTGCGGGACCTTGTCGCCGATCCGGTTGAAGTCGTGCAGGCTCAGTTCGACGTCCGCCTCGCGAGCGATCGCGAGCAGATGCAGCACGACGTTGGTCGAGCCGCCCAGTGCCATCGCCAATGCGATCGCGTTCTCGAACGCCTCCTTGGTCAGGATGTCGCGGGTGGTGATCCCCTGACGCAGCAGGTTCACGACCGCCTCCCCTGAGCGGTGAGCGAAGTAGTCGCGACGGCGGTCGGCTGCGGGCGGCGCGGCAGAGCCCGGCAGGCTGAGGCCGAGTGCTTCGGCCACTGACGCCATGGTGTTGGCGGTGTACATGCCACCGCAGGCGCCCTCCCCTGGCGCGATCGCGCACTCGATCCGCTTGAGATCCTCTTCGCTCATGAGCCCGGCACGGCATGCGCCGACGGCCTCGAACGAGTCGATGATGGTGACGTCCTTCTCGGTGCCGTCCGAAAGCTTCACCCATCCGGGTGCGATCGATCCGGCATAGAGGAAGACGCTGGAGAGGTCGAGTCTGGCGCTGGCCATCAGCATGCCAGGAATGGACTTGTCGCAGCCCGCGAGAAGCACGCTGCCGTCGAGGCGCTCCGCCATCATCACGGTCTCGACGGAGTCGGCGATGACCTCACGCGAGACGAGCGAGAAGTGCATGCCCTCGTGGCCCATGGAGATGCCGTCCGAGACCGAGATCGTGCCGAACTGCAGCGGGTAGCCGCCGCCGCCGTGCACGCCCTCCTTGGCGGCCTGCGCGAGCCGATCGAGGCTCAGGTTGCACGGCGTGATCTCGTTCCAACTCGACGCGATGCCGATCTGGGGTTTGTCCCAGTCCGCGTCGCCCATGCCGACGGCACGGAGCATTCCTCGCGAGGTCGTGGCCTCGATGCCGTCGGTGACGACTCGGCTTCGGGGCTTGATGTCGATGGGCGCGTTCGAAGAAGGATCTTGCGGGGACATGACGGCAGTCTATTCCCGTCCGGCAGCGCGCTCGTTCGCAAGCGCCTCCAGAAGCGCGGCGATCTGTTGTGGGTTCTCCACACGAAGAGTCGCCGCACTCTCGCCAGGGCCGACTCGTACGCCGAGATCTCCTGGCTGCAGCACTCGCAGGGCGTCTTCGTCGGTGACGTCGTCGCCGGCGAAGAAGATACCGGTGGCGTCGAAGTGCTCGCGCAGAGCACTCATCGCCGTGTCCTTGCCTTCGGCTCGCGACGAGAATTCCAACACGCGGTGACCTGACCTCCGGCGCCAGTGCGGGAACCGCTCTGCCACCAGCGCATCGATCTCCGCGAAAGCCGCAGCCTCGACCTCCGGCGACGCCTGACGGGTGTGGATGCCCATGCCGAAGGTCTTCGGCTCGAGTCTCACGTTCTCGTAGCGATCCACGATCGGCTGGGCGGCTGCCCAGAGCGCTTCCCTCGCACCCTCCTCCGTCGATGCCCCGGGTGCATCGGCGACGCCGATTCCGGGGAACCAGTACTGGGCGCCGTGCGACCCGGCGAGCGTGACGTGCGAGTCAGCCGTGTGCTCGGTGATCTCCTGCAGGTCGTGCATGCTTCGGCCCGACACGTATGCGATGAATGTGTCGGGAAGCGCCGCGAGGCGGTCGAGCTGCGTCTTGACTTCAGGCAGGGCGCGCGCGGCCATCGGCTCTGCCACCAACGGCGAAGCGACGCCGTCGAAATCCAACGCGATGACCAGCCGCGGGGTGGCCGCGATGGCCGTCAGCGCGTCGTCAGCGGTTCCAGGGGTCCAGGTGCGGGTCACAGCGTCTCTCCTCGTCGGATCGGGGTCCCGGCCAGCCTCTCACGGACGTGAGGAACGAGCAGCGGACAGCGCCTCCAGGAACGACGCCGACCAGGCGATGACATCGTGCTCGAGCACGCGGCGGCGCAGCGAGCGCATCCGCTTGCCCTGCTCCCCCGGGGCCATCTCGACGGCCGCCATGATCGCGTCCTTCAGATCCTCGATGTCGTGCGGGTTGACGCGCACAGCCTGACGCAGTTCGTCCGCGGCACCGGTGAATTCGCTCAGCACGAGCACGCCACGATTGTCGGTACGGGACGCGACGTACTCCTTCGCGACGAGATTCATGCCGTCGCGGAGCGCAGTCACCAGCATCACATCGGCCGCGAGATAGAGCGCCACCATCTCTTCGCGGGGGTAGCCCTGGTGCAGATAGCGGATCGCCGTGTGCTCCATCGTGTCGGTGTCACCGTTGATCCGGCTGACGGCGAGTTCGATCTCGTCGCGAAGATTGATGTAGGCATCCACTCGCTCTCGGCTCGGGCTCGCCACCTGTATGAGGGTGACCTCCTCGACGTTCAACCTCCCCTCCGCGAGAAGCTCGCCATATGCCTTGATCCGGTGCCGGATGCCCTTGGTGTAATCGAGGCGGTCGACACCGAGCAGAATGCGCTTCGGATTCCCGAGGCTCTCGCGGATCTCGAGCGCGCGGGCCTGCACCTCGGGCCTGGCGGCGAGCTCGAGATAGGGGGTCGTATCGATCGAGATCGGGAATGCCTTCGCGATCACCGTGCGGTTGCCGTTCTCATCGGGGACCGCGACCGTCGTGGATTTCACCTCGTACCTCAGGCGTCGGCGTACCGCAGCGAGGAAGTACGTCGCGTCCTGAGCGCGCTGGAAACCTACGACATCGGCGCCGAGCAACCCTCTGAGCACCTGGTCGCGCCATGGGAGCTGGGCATACAGGCCGTGCATCGGGAACGGGATGTGATGGAAGTAGCCGATCGTGACGTCGGGTCGGAGCGCGCGCACCATCTCGGGGACGAGTTGGAGCTGGTAGTCGTGCACCCACACCGTGCCGTCCTTCGCGACGGCCGCTGCCGCTGCCTCAGCGAAGCGCCGGTTGACCGAGACGTACGCGTCCCACCACTCCCGATGGAACTGAGGCGGCGCGATGACGTCGTGGTACAGCGGCCAGATCGTGTCGTTGGCGAAGCCCTCGTAGTACTCGGCGACCTCCTGTGCGCTCAACGCGATGGGGATCAGGCGGATGTCGTTCGCCGTGAAGGGTTCGAGTTCGAGGTCGGCTTGACCCGCCCACCCGACCCATGCGCCGTCGACCTGTTTCATGACGGGCTCCAGCGCCGCGACCAGACCTCCGGGTGACGTTCGCCAACTCTCTTCACCGTCGGCGCTCACCACGCGATCAACGGGCAGTCGGTTCGCGACGACGACGAAATCTGCAGTGGTCATGGACACTCCTCACGTCGGCGGTCAGTTTCCTCAAGGCTATCGACTGCGAGGCCGCCCATGGCTCAGGAACCAGTTCAGGATGCCCGTGGCGAAGGTGATCGCCGCAGCGACCATCGGCAGCATCAGCGCCGCTGACGTTCCGATCGACTCGGCGATCTCACCCGTGACGGCTGCACCGAGCGACTGCCCGAGGATCACGCCGGAGCCCAGCATCGTCATGACCGTCGCGGATCGCCCGCGCGGGCTGCGCGCCGCGCCGAAACTGTACTGGGTCACGAGCGTGGGCCCGATGCCGATTCCCATGATCGCCAACGCCGCCGTCATGCCGATCGTCGTGTCGACGAAGCCGAGCAGCAGCGAGCCGAGCAGGAGCGTCCCTGCGAACACCAACCAGCGCGCACGCAGAGAGAACCGCGGCGGCAGCCAGGCGACGCCGAGCGCGAGAATCGCCGAACCGACCCCCATGACGCCGTAGAGCAGCCCCGCCTGTTCGGGTGCGCCGCGATCAGCCATGAACGACGTCAGCGAGGTGAGCATCGTGCCGAAGAAGATGCCGACGCCCAGGATGCCGACAACGACCACGAGCAGATCGGGCCTGAGCAGTTCGGACACCCTCGACGGCGCGCGTCCATCCGTGTCGCGTTCACGCGAGATGTACCGGCCGCTGGGGTGCAGCGCGAATGCACCGACGAACAGCACCGTCAGCGCTGCGGCTCCGACCAGCGGTGCCCACGGAGCGATGCCCGAGGCGAGCACTCCGACGATGAAAGGGCCGAACACGAACACCGTCTCGTCCGCAGCTGACTCGTAGGCCATGGTTCCGGAGATAGTGCGCGCACGCACGGTCTCCGGCATCCGCTCGGAGATGATCGTGACCAGTCGCGAACGCGACATCGGTGCGACCTGCGGCGCGGTGGCGCCGATGCCGAATGCGGCCAGCAGCACGAAGGGATCAGAGGCGTCGCCGTAGACGACGACCGTGAAGACGACGAGCATCGTGGCATTGGCGATCGCGAGCAACAGCAGCACGAATCTCTGTCCGAATCGATCTGCGGCTGCTCCGAGCAACGGTCCGAAGCACGCAGTACCGATGCCGACGGCTGCGGAGGTGAGTCCCCCCAGTGACAGGGATCCTCGAGCCGAGACGGCGACGGTGAGGACGCCGACGACCATCATCGCGAAAGGAAGACGTGCGACGAACGCGACGATGAAATACGCGAGACCGGCTTCGCGCAGCAGGTTCGACGGGCTGACGGTGTGTGTCTGGGTCATGACTCTCGCGCGCCCTAGGACGCGGGGATCTGGTGCCGCCGCTGTCCGTCGGGGTGCCGGCGGCCGGTAGATACACAGCTTCGGGCGTGCGGGCACGCCGCTGACATCGTACCGATCTCAGCTGAGCGATTCCAGCCTCCGGACCGGACGGGATCGACCGGGTAGCGTGAGGGTATGCGTTACCTCTTCAGCACAGGACTCATCGCAGCGATCTCTGCAGGAGTGTCACTACTGCGCGGCACCCGTGAAGAACCTCTCACCTGGCGCGCTGCGCTCTCCTGGCTGAGCTGGGGAATCACTCTTGCGCTCGCGGTCGGCGCCGTGATCGATATGCGACGCGAGAGGCGCGGCGAGCTCGTCGACGCCGATTCACCCCAGTCGGTCAAGAAGGCGAAGAAGGCTCAGCGGTTGCAGTTCCGGTCCCAGAAGGCACTCGCCGACGCGCAGGGTCATGCGAAGGCCCGCCGCTGACCGACCCGATCAGCGCGTGAGGATCAGCGCCTCGCCCTGGCCGCCGCCCCCGCACAGACCGACGGCCGCAGTGCCGCCACCGCGGCGTGCGAGTTCGTGAGCCATGTGCACGACCAGCCGGTTGCCTGACGCCCCGATCGGATGACCGATCGCGATCCCCCCTCCGTGGATGTTCACGATCTCCTCCGAGAGGCCGAGTTCCGAGGTCGAACGCGCCACGACAGCACCGAACGCCTCGTTGATCTCCACCAGGTCGAGATCGTCCGCGGTGAGGCCCTGCTTCTGCAGCGCTCGCTCGATCGCGCGAGCCGGCTGCGCATGCAGAGAGTTGTCCGGCCCAGCGGTCTGCCCGTTGGCGCCGATCGTCACAAGGACCGGCCACCCTTGCGCCTCGGCGTTCTCACGCGTCGTCACGACGACCGCTGATGCGCCGTCGGAGATCTGCGACGAGTTGCCCGCTGTGATCGACCCGCCCTCCGCGAAGGCCGGCCGAAGCTTGCCGAGCGTCTCGACCGTGGTATCCGGCCGGATGCCCTCGTCTTTCGAGACGATGATCGGATCGCCCCTGCGCTGGGGAACTTCGACCGGCACGATCTCCGCGTCGAACGCTCCCGTGTCCGTGGCTGCCGAGGCGCGCTGATGCGAAGCGGCTGCCACGGCATCCTGTGCCTCACGCGTGAGTTCGTAGCGTTCGTTGTGACGTTCGGTCGACGCGCCCATGCTCTCCTTGTCATAAGCGTCTGTGAGTCCGTCGAAGGCCATGTGGTCGAGCACCTCGACGCTGCCGTAGGTCCAGCCGTCGCGTGAGCCCATGAGCATGTGCGGCGCGCGCGTCATCGATTCCATGCCGGCGGCCACCACGGTCGTGGCATCGCCGGTCCGGATCATGCGCGCGGCATCGATGATGGCGGTCAGCCCCGAAAGGCAGACCTTGTTGATCGAGTGCGCAGGCACGTCCCATCCGATACCGGCGCCGATGGCGGCTTGGCGCGCAGCGTTCTGCCCGGAGCCGGCCGCGAGAACCTGTCCGACGATCACTGCGTCGACCGAGGATGGGTCGATCGCGGACTGCGCCAGCGCCCCCTTGATGGCGAACGCACCGAGTTGCGGAGCGGTGAACGGCGCCAGCTGCCCCTTGAGCCGCCCCTGCGGCGTGCGGGCAGCCGCGACGATGACGATGTCGGTCATGACTTCTCCTTGAGTTCGTCCGAGATGATCAGCGCGGGTTCGGTGGCGTCGACGACGTCCTGGATGCTCACGCCGGGCGCCGTTTCGACCAGGACGAGACCGGCTTCGGTGACGTCGATCACGGCGAGGTCCGTGATGATGCGGTGCGCCACTGCCCTGCCGGTGAGCGGCAAGGAGCACTCGTTGACGATCTTCGCCGAGCCGTCCTTCGCCACGTGCTCCATCAGGATGATGAGTCGCCCTGCGCCGTGGACGAGATCCATCGCACCGCCTGGTCCTTTGACCATCTTCCCTGGAATCATCCAATTCGCGAGATCACCGGTGGCGGAGACCTGCATGGCGCCGAGGATCGCGGCGTCGATCTTTCCCGCACGGATCATTCCGAAGCTCAGGGCCGAGTCGAAGAACGCCGTCCCCGGAAGCGTCGTGACCGTCTCCTTTCCGGCATTGATCAGGTCGGGATCGACATTCTCCTCAGTCGGATACGGGCCGACTCCGAGGATGCCGTTCTCGGACTGCAGCACGACCGTGACACCGTCCGGCACGTAGTTGGGAACGAGAGTGGGCAGACCGATGCCGAGGTTGACGTACGAGCCGTCGGTGAGCTCGGCTGCAGCGCGCGCTGCCATCTGCTCGCGGGTGAGTGCCATGTCAGGAACCTTCCTGTGCGGTGTCGGTCTTCGTGACAGTGCGCCGCTCGATGCGTTTCTCGATGTCGGTGCCGACCTCGACGATGCGGTGCACGAACACGCCTGGCAGGTGCACACGATCGGGATCGATCTCACCCGGCTCGACGAGCTGCTCGACCTGGGCGATGCAGACCCGACCAGCCATGGCAGCGAGGGGGTTGAAGTTGCGGGCCGCCTTGTTGAAGACCAAATTGCCGTGGCGGTCCCCCGCGATCGCGTGCACGAGGGCGAAGTCGGTGGTGATCGCCTCTTCGAGCACGAACTCCGTCGGCACGCCGTTCACACCGAACGTGCGCACATCCTTCACGGGAGAGGCCACCTCGACGGACCCGTCCGTGTTGTACCGCCGCGGCAGACCGCCTTCGGCGACCTGGGTCCCCACGCCCGTCTGCGTGTAGAACGCCGCGATGCCTGATCCGCCCGCCCGCAGTTTCTCGGCGAGCGTGCCCTGCGGCGTGAGCTCGAGTTCGAGCTCACCGGAGAGGAACTGACGCTCGAACTCCTTGTTCTCACCCACGTAGGACGACGTCATCTTCCGGATGCGCTGTGCGTTCAGGAGGACCCCGAGTCCCCAGTCGTCCACGCCGCAGTTGTTGCTGACGATGCTGAGGTCGGTCGTGCCCTGCGCGAGCAGTGCCTCGATGAGAGCGATCGGGTTTCCGGAGAGGCCGAATCCCCCGACGGCGAGCGACGCGCCGTCCTGGATGTCTTCGACGGCTTCGGCGGCCGATGCCCATTGCTTGTCGATCACGCAGCACTCCTTCGTGTGAGGTCTTCCTCCAGCATCCGCCTGTCCTGAGCGGAACCGAAGCCCGGTCTTGCGATGTGGTCGATTGTGCCGGTAGCGTCCACATTGTGAACACGACGCGAGCGGTCCCCGGTGCGCAGGCCGTAGCGCGCGCCGCGAACCTGTTGCGTCTCGTGACGGCGAGCGGCGAGGACGGCGCGAGCCTGCACGAGCTCGCACAGTCCGCTGATCTGTCCCGCTCCACGACCCATCGGCTTCTCAGTGCGCTGCGGGCGGAAGGGCTCGTCGACCGCGACGAGGAGACCGCGCGATGGATGCCGGGACCAGAGCTGTTCCTCATGGGATCCGTGGCGGCGGCGCGGTACGACATCACCGCCCTGGCACGCGACATCGTGCGGTCCCTCGCCGTGAAGACGGAGGAGAGCGCGTTCCTCTCTGTGCGCCGCGCCGATGAGACGGTGTGCCTGCTGCGCGAGGAGGGCTCGTTCCCGATCCGCTCGTTCGTACTCAGTGAGGGCGTGCGGTTCCCTCTCGGCGTCGCGAGCGCCGGGCTGGCGATCCTGTCGTTCCTTCCCGACCACGATGTGGATGCGTATCTTGATCGACATCCGGAGCTCAGCGAGCGATGGGGTCGCACGCACGGGATGAAGCCCCTGCGCGCCAGGCTCGCGGAGACCAAGGAACGCGGATATGCGATCAACCCTGGGCTCATCGTCGAAGGCAGCTGGGGCATGGGCGCCGCGGTGTTCGATCGTGCAGGACGCCCCGAGTGGGCGCTGAGTCTGACGGGCGTGGAGTTCCGCTTCGGCCCTGATCGGATCGCTCACCTGGGGCGGACCTTGCTGGCGCATGCACATCAGCTGTCTTCGCGCATCGCGAGTGCCCGCCGCTGATGCAGCCTCAGCCGTTATATACCAACAGGTATATACTTTCTGGTATGCAAAGAGACGAGATCATCCCCTCCATCGTCATCTCCGCGCACGCGCTCGCTCGCATCGCGGCGCAGCACGCGCACAATGACGCCCCCTCCGCCCAGTGGCGGGTGCTCAGCATCCTGGAACGTGACAACGGGCGGCGCGTCGGAACACTCGCGGCTGCCGCGCGCACGACGCAGCCAGGCATGACCCGTCTCCTCGGCGACCTCGAGCGCGCCGAGCTCGTCACCCGTACGGCCGACCGTGCGGATTCCCGAGCGACAGTCGTGCACATCACGGATGCCGGGGTCGCTGCCCTGCGCAGTTGGCGAGAGGAGTTCCGAGCCACGCTCGCCCCGCTCTTCGAGGATCTGGACGTCGTCGATTGGGCGACCCTCACCAGGGCTGCCGAGATCCTCGCCGCCCACAGCGACGAGTCCGCGCCGACGGCGGGAGCAACCGAGTGAACAGCGCAGCCCCCGCCACATCCATCTGGAAGCAGCCCGCGCAGGTCTGGGCGGTGGCGTTCGCCAGTGTCGTCGCCTTCATGGGCATCGGTCTCGTCGACCCGATCCTCCCCGCGATCGCCGATTCGCTCGAAGCGAGCCCGACGCAGACGGAACTCCTGTTCACGAGCTATCTGCTCGTCACCGGGATCGCGATGCTGTTCACGAGCTGGATCTCGAGCCGAATCGGCGCGAAGGCGACGCTGATGATCGGGCTCGCCCTCATCGTCGCCTTCGCACTGGCGTGCGCATTGAGCGGCAGCGTGGATGCGATCATCGGGTTCCGCGCCGGGTGGGGCCTGGGCAACGCGCTTTTCATCTCGACGGCACTCGCGACCATCGTCGGGTCCGCCTCCGGGGGCAGCGGTGCGGCGATCGTGCTGTACGAGGCCGCCCTCGGCCTCGGAATCGCGATCGGCCCCCTGCTCGGAGGACTTCTGGGCGAGGTGAGCTGGCGCGGCCCGTTCTTCGGGGTCGTCACGCTCATGGCCATCGCCTTCATCGCGATCCTCGCGCTGCTGCGAGGTTCGAAGGACGAGCGCGTGCCGGTGCCGCTCTCCGCGCCGTTCAAAGCCCTGCGGCGCCCGGCTCTGGCCGTCCTGGCGATCACGGCGCTGTTCTACAACATCGGATTCTTCGTGCTGCTCGCCTTCTCGCCGTTCCCGCTCGGATTCGGCGCAATGGGCATCGGCTTCACGTTCTTCGGTTGGGGTGTGGCGCTGGCGATCACCAGCGTCTGGGTCGCCCCCTGGATGATGCGCAGGATGCGCCGGACGACGGTCATCATGACCGTGCTGCCGTTGCTCGCGGCGGACCTGATCGTCGCAGGCCTCGTCGCCGAGATCGCCCCGGCGCTCGTCGTCTGCATCATCGTCGGCGGACTTCTGCTCGGTGTGATGAACACCGTGCTCACCGAAGCCGTGATGGAGGCGACCGATCTGCCGCGCGCAGTCTCCTCATCAGCGTATTCGGCCGTGCGCTTCATCGGCGGTGCGATCGCCCCGCCTGTCGCCGCGCTGCTGTGGCATGCCTTCAACTCGACCGTGCCGTACCTCTTCGCCGCGGCATCCGTGCTGGTGGCGACACTGACCATCTTCCTCGGACGCAGGACTCTCGCGCACATCGACGACGAATCGGCGGATGCCGAGACCGAGGATGCCGAGGCGATCACCGTGGGTGACGCCGGCTGACCGGTGTCCGCCGCGGCCGATTCGGTAGCGTTGGCCTATGACTGAGACGTCCCTTCCCGCGCGCAGCACCATCGTCGCGCAGCATCTTGAGGCCGCGGGGGTGAATGCGGCGATTCGTGTGCTTCCGGACTCCGCGCGCACCGCCGCAGCTGCCGCCGACGCGATCGGCTGCGATGTCGCGGCGATCGCCAACAGCCTGGTGCTCGTCGCAGACGGCGCTCCCGTTCTTGTGATGACAAGTGGCGGGCACCGCGTCGACTTCGAAGTGCTGCGCGAGAGGATCGGTGCCGAAGCGGTCGCCATGGCGCCGGCATCGCTCGTGCGGGAGGCCACTGGCCAGGCGATCGGCGGCGTGGCCCCGGTCGGCCATCCCGCGCCGCTGCGGACCTTCATCGACGAGGCTCTGGCAGGACACGGTGAGATCTGGGCTGCGGCGGGACACCCACATACGGTGATGCCGCTCACGTTCGAGGCGCTGCGCGCCCTCACCGGCGGAGAGGTCATCCCGGTCACGAACTGACTGCGCACGAATCGAACACGAGCTGAGGGAGACGAGTTGCGCGACACGAAGACCGTGGTCATCACCGGCGCCAGCGACGGGATCGGCGCGGCGGCTGCGCGACGATTGCATGCCGCAGGGCATGAGGTCGTCCTCGTCGGACGGTCGCCGGAGAAGACGCGTGCCATCGCGTCGGAGCTGAAGTCCGATCACTTCGTGGCGGACTTCTCCCGACTGGATGAGGTGAGGCAACTCGCCGCATCACTTTCGGCGAAGCATCCCAGGATCGATGTTCTCGCGAACAACGCCGGCGGCGTCTTCGGCGCGAGAGCGGACACCGTCGATGGGTTCGAGCAGACGTTCCAGGTGAACCATCTCGCGCCGTTCCTGCTCACGAACCTCCTGCGCGACACGCTGATCGCCAGTCGTGCCACGGTGATTCAGACAGCGAGTGTCGCCGCCCGACTGTTCGGGAAGATCGATATGGACGACCTGGACAGTCGGCGACAGTACGCGCCCATTACGGCGTATGGCATGGCGAAGCTCGGGAACATCCTGTTCACCCGCGAACTGCACACCCGTCTCAATCCGAAGGGAGTGAGCGCGGCGGCGTTCCACCCCGGACTCATCGCATCGGGGTTCGCCGCCGACACCAGCAACCGGGCGATGCGATTCCTGTACAACAACGCATTCGCGCGCCGGTTCCTCGGCACTGCCGAAACCGGTGCCGACCAGCTCGTATGGCTGGCGGAAACCACCCCTGGCCAGGCGTGGGTGTCCGGGCTGTACTACGAGAAGCACTCCATAGCCGCAAGGGTCAACCCCCAGGGCACCAGGGACGACCTGGCTCATGAACTCTGGGAGAGAAGTGCCGCGATGACCGGGCTGGTGAGCTGAACGAGTGGACGACCCGACCGCAGAGAAGTAGCGAGCGCCTGCTGACGGCGCAACTTCCGGGCGTTCGTGGCATCAAAAGCAGAAAAGCCTCGAAGACTGGCGAGAGTCTACGAGGCTGATCCGTGCACCCCCAGGGACTTGAACCCTGAACCCATTGATTAAGAGTCAATTGCTCTGCCGATTGAGCTAGAGGTGCGTGGCCCGGTTTCCCCGGCCGAGGAATTACATTACCAGTTGTGAAGCCCCATGCGAAATCGAGACGGCAGTGACCCGCGCGCGGTCACGACTATCCTGAGAAGGTGACCGATTCCCCCGCAGCCACCGATTTCGCGAGCGATCTCGCGCTCGCCCTTCGGCTGGCTGACGCCGCCGACGCACAGTCCCTCCCCCGCTTCGATGCGAGTGATCTGAGGATCTCGACCAAGGCCGATCGCACGCACGTGACGGACGCAGACCTCGCGACGGAACGGGCCATCCGCGCACTTCTCGCGCAAGAGCGACCCGATGACGGCATCCTCGGCGAAGAGTTCGGCACCGAAGGCGGTGCCCACCGTCAATGGATCATCGACCCCATCGACGGCACCGCGAATTTCATGCGCGGCGTTCCCCTCTGGGGCACGATGATCTCGCTCGCCATCGACGGCGTTCCGCACGTCGGCGTGGTCAGCATGCCGGCGCTGGGCCGTCGCTGGTGGGCATCCACCGGCGCGGGTGCGTGGACGGCTTCGGATGCCGGCCCTCGACGCGTTGAGACATCGGCTGTGTCGTCGTTGGACGACGCGGCGGTGAGCTTCCAGAGCGTCACGCAGTGGGCGGATGCCGGGCATCTTCCTGCGCTGCTCCGCGTTGCAGAACGTGTCTGGCGGGACCGCGCATACGGCGACGTGTACTCGTACATGCTGCTCGCAGAGGGTCGCCTCGAGATGGTCGCCGAGTTCGATGTCAAGGAGTACGACATCGCCGCCGCCGTTCCGATAGTGCGCGAGGCAGGCGGCACGTTCACGTCATTCGACGGCATCGAGACGATCGCCGCCCGCTCGAC
Organism: Microbacterium sp. TWP3-1-2b2; assembly: GCF_049896145.1. Lineage (NCBI taxonomy): Bacteria > Bacillati > Actinomycetota > Actinomycetes > Micrococcales > Microbacteriaceae > Microbacterium > Microbacterium sp. TWP3-1-2b2. The sequence continues at coordinate 1,105,051 of NZ_JAFCTS010000001.1, forward strand.
GCTCGCAAGCAACGGTCTGCTGCACGACGCATTCCTCGAACTCACCCGAGCGACCTCCAATCCCTGACCCGAAAGCAGAGATGATCCGCCGCACCTCCCTCGCCGTGCTCGCCGCCGCGACGATCGTACTGACGCTGTCCGCCTGCGCAACCGCCGCTGAGGCGGAACCGACGCCACCGCCGAAGCCCGCAGACACCGCTGCGCCGTCGCCTGAGCCGACCTCGACCCCGACCCCGACCACGACGCCCGAACCGGAAGAGACCGCCGGCGCCGCGCCCACGTGCGAGACGATTATCGAGCCGAGCACGATCACGGCCCTGAGCGAGCAAGGCTGGACGTTCCAGGAGAAGGAGTTCCGTCTCGGCGCCGATGTGGTCGAGGGCGGCATCCAGTGCGTCTGGGGAGACTTCACGGTCGCATCGGATCACGTGCAGGTCTTCGGCTGGGCGCGGATCGATCAGCCCTCCTCGACTGCCGCGCAGCAGAAGCTCTTCGCTGAGGGCTGGCAGCGGGCGGACTCCGATGGGCACGTGTACATCACGGAGAACCCCGAGTTCGCGATCGCCGTCGATGACGAGGGCTTCGGCATGACCTATGAGTTCGGCGACGGCTGGGTGAAGGTCGCCGACACCAAGCGGGGACTCGTGCTCGTCGAGTTCGACTGAACCGTCTCGACGCCACCTCGGAGCCGATGAGCCCACGCGAAACAGAGAAGCCCTGCGATCCGACCAAGGACCGCAGGGCCTCTCCAGTGACAGTGGCTTTGTGGAGCTGGGGGGAATCGAACCCCCGTCCAACGCTGAGTATCCACGGCTTCTCCGGGCGCAGTCTGTGCAGACGTTCTACTCGGCTCCGACCTTTGTCACAGACACCTAAGTCGACGAGCCCAGCCTGGGAAGAGTCCCGTGTGAAGTCCAGACGCCATCACACAGCAAGATTCCTAGATGACGCCAGGATCCGTATCGGAATCACATACGGCCTGACGGACTATCGGGCTCGCTTATGCAGCGAGGGCGAAGTCGTTGCGCTTTGTTTCGGCAACTATTGTTTTGCAGGGAGCGTTCACGAGATAACCCTGCATCCTCGGCCCGCTTCACGTGAATTCACAAGCACTGTCGAAACCGATCAGCCCCGTGTGTCTTCTTTCGAAGGAACCACTGTCACTCTGTGGATTTATCACCTCGGGTACCGAAACACCCGAGCATCAAAGGATACAACGGATCCGCACCGCACGCTATTCCGGCGCCGGTCCGGTACCGGTCCTGTCAAGACGGGGCTGGCGTAGAGTCACTCCCATGAGCGATGTCACCATCACAGTCCGCGGCGAGAACGAAGCGCGCATCGCCCCTGAACGTGCGACGATCCGCGTCACCGTCCGCGCTGAGGGGCCCGAGCGCACGTCGGTCGTCGACCAGCTCATGCGCCTTTCAGAGCCGGTCAGAGCCGGCATCGCTCAGCGCAAGGATGCCGGCACGGTGGCCGACTGGTCGAGCACGCGCCTCGCTGTGAGCGCCGATCGTCCTTGGAACAATGAGGGCAAGCGTCTGGCGCTGGTCTTCCACGCGAACGTCGACTTCACCGCGACCTTCACCGACCCATCCGAGCTGTCGATCTGGGTGTCGGACATCTCCGCGTGGGATGGTGTCGAGGTGGGCTGGGTGGATTGGCACCTCACGGCGCAGACGCGCGCGCGGGTGGAACGCGATGTCGCCTCCTCGGCCGTCCGCGTCGCTGTCGCGCGCGCCGAGGCCTACGCCGCCGCGCTGGGGCTCGACTCGGTCACGCCTCTCGAGATCGCCGACGTCGGCCTCATCTCCCCTGGGCAGTCGCCGGGCGCTCCGCAGATGCTGAAGGCGCGGGGCGTCGCATTCGCGGCGGCAGACTCCGCGCCGGCGATGCAGTATGAGCCGGACGAGATCATCGTGTCAGCGACGGTTGAGGCGCGCTTCAACGCACGTTGAATCGATCGGCCACCCACCGCACGACGGGAGGTGGGATCAGACGGCGAACGGGGCCAGTTCCGCGGCCAGACGCTCCGAAACGTGCGCACGGACATCGGTGCCCGTCTCGCCATGCTCCGCCGAGAGAAGCATCCCTGTCTCATGGATGGCAGCGACGAGGTCCCCGCGGTCATAGGGCACCAGTGCGTGCACCTCGACCGCCGGTTTCGGCAACGCCTCGTCGATCGCGACCCGGAGCTCCTCGATGCCCTCACCGGACCGTGACGACACGAAGTGCGCCCGCGGCTCGAGGCCCTGCAGCACGAGCCTGTCGTCGTCCGTGATGAGGTCGGCCTTGTTGAACACGACGATCTCGGGGAGGTCACGCGCTCCTACGTCGCCCATCACGTCGCGGACCGTCTGCAGCTGGCCTGCCGGATCAGGGTGCGATCCGTCGACGACGTGCAGCACGATGTCGGATTGACCGACCTCTTCGAGTGTGGATCGGAACGCCTCGACGAGCTGATGCGGCAGGTTGCGAACGAAGCCGACGGTGTCGGTGAACGTGTAGACACGGCCATCGGCGGTCTCGGTGCGTCGCACTGTGGCATCCAGAGTCGCGAACAGCGCGTTCTCGACCAGCACACCTGCGCTGGTCAGGGCGTTGAGCAGGCTCGATTTTCCGGCGTTCGTGTACCCGGTGATCGCGACGGACGGAATCGTGTTGCGCTTGCGCTCGGCACGCTTCGCCTCGCGGGCCGGCCCGAAGTCACGGATCTGCCGGCGCAGCAGCGCCATCTTGGTGCGGATGCGACGGCGATCCAACTCGATCTTCGTCTCACCGGGACCGCGCGAGCCCATGCCCGCCCCGCCTGCACCGACCTGTCCACCGGCCTGCCGGCTCATCGAGTCTCCCCAGCCGCGCAGACGAGGCAGCAGGTACTCGAGCTGCGCCAGCTCGACCTGAGCCTTGCCCTCACGGCTCTTCGCATGCTGGCTGAAGATGTCGAGGATCACCGTGGTGCGGTCGATGACCTTCACCTTGACGACGTCCTCCAGCGCACGCCTCTGACTTGGCGCGAGCTCGGTGTCGGCGATCACGGTGTCAGCGCCGGTCGCGGCGACGAGGTCTTTGAGCTCCTGCGCCTTCCCGCGGCCGATGTACGTTGCCGGGTCGGGGTTCGGGCGACGTTGCATCACACCGTCGAGCACGACAGCGCCCGCGGTCTCGGCAAGGGCTGCGAGTTCACGGAGCGAGTTCTCCGCATCGGTCTGCGCACCCTGCGGGTACACGCCGACGAGAACGACGTTCTCGAGCCGCAGCTGTCGGTATTCGACCTCTGTGACGTCTTCGAGCTCTGTCGACAGTCCGACGACGCGACGCAGCGCGTGGCGATCCTCGAGATCCCACTGATCACCGTCGCGATCGGAATACGCGGCGGTGGCGGAATCCTGCAGCGCCTGCGCTGCACCGAAGACTCGTGCCCTGGTGCGCGTCTCTGCGCTCGCAAGCACGCGATCCAGCGTTTCGTCGGTGCGTGTCTCGTCGGTGCGTGTCTCGTCTGTGGCTTTCGTCATCCTCTGCCTTCTGTGTTCGACGCCTTAACCTTAACCCGGCTCTCCGGTACGCTCGCCCTATGGGGTCTGATCATTACTTCACTGCGGCCCCGGCAAGTGCGGAGAACCTGCGAACCATTCGTGTCACGCTCGCAGGTCGCGAACTCGAAGTGACCACCGCTGGTGGCGTCTTCAGCCCCGACCGCGTGGATGCCGGTACCGCAGTTCTTTTCGCCAGCATGCCTCCGCTCCCGCCGAGCGGACACTTTCTCGACCTCGGAAGCGGCTGGGGACCCATCAGCATCACGATGGCGCTCGCCTCCCCGCATGCCACCGTGTGGGCGGTCGATGTGAATGAGCGTGCGCTTGACCTCGTCCGTCGAAATGCCGAAGCTCTCGGCATCACCAATATCAACGCTGTGCTGCCCGATGATGTTCCCGACGACGTCGTCTTCCGCACCATCCGCTCCAACCCGCCGATCAGAGTGGGCAAGAACGTGCTGCACGACATGCTTGAGCGCTGGATCCCCCGACTGGATGAGCGCAGCGACGCCTGGCTCGTCGTGCAGCGCAATCTCGGCGCCGATTCACTCCAGCGCTGGCTCGGAGCCGCCTTCCATCCCGGCTACAGCGTCTTTCGTACCGCGACCGGCAAGGGCTATCGGATCCTCAAGGTGCGAAGGCACGGTACTCCCCCGACTGAGCCGATCACCCTCGCCTGAACACGAACGGGACACCTGCCGGAAGTATCAGGCCTTCACAGTGGTGCGCAGGCTGTAGCGTGCGCCGTGGTGCTCGTCCGGGAGCCTGTCGCCTCGGCCGTGCAGCTTGTGACGCAGAGTCCCGGGCGTGTACTCGCTCTGATAGACGCCACGGCGCTGCAGCTCGGGCACGATGAACTCGACGATGTCCTCGAATGTCCCGGGCGTGATGGCGTACGCGAGGTTGAACCCGTCGACATCGGTCTCTTCCGCCCATTCCTGGAGAAGGTCAGCGACCTCGGGAGGCGAGCCGACAACGCGCGGTCCCAGGCCGCCGATGTTGCCTAGGCGGGCGATGTCGCGCACCTTCCACTCTTTGCCGTCGTCATCCGCTTGCTGGAAATTCGCCACCGTCGACTGGATCGCGTTGCTCTTGACATTGCCGATCGGCTCGTCCAGGTCGTACTGCGACAGGTCGATTCCCATCCATCCCGACATGAACACGAGCGCACCCTCGTCGCTGGCGTATCGGAGATAGTCCTCGTGCTTCGCATGCGCCTTCTCGCTGGTCTCATCGGTGATGATCGTCAGCAGCGTGTAGATCTTCGCGGAGTGACGGTCTCGCCCCGCCTTCTCGAGGGCATCGCGGATGCGCGCGACGACTCCTTTGAGCACCGTCTTGGTGGGGGCGGCGACGAAGATCGCTTCGGCGTTGCCCGCGGCGAAGTCGATGCCGCGCGGCGACGCGCCCGCCTGATAGATGACAGGGGTGCGCTGTGGCGAAGGCTCGGAGATGTGGATGCCTGGCACAGTGAAATGCTCGCCCCGGTGATCGATCTCATGCACCTTGGACGGATCTGTGAAGACGCCGCTCTCGCGGTCTCGGATGACGGCATCGTCTTCCCACGAGCCCTCCCACAGTTTGTAGGTGACTTCGAGGTACTCGTCGGCGACGTCGTAACGCTGATCGTGCTCGAGTTGATCATCGTGCCCCATGTTGCGGGCCGCGGAGGGCAGATAGCCGGTGACGACGTTCCAGCCCACGCGCCCGTCCGTGAGGTGGTCGAGTGTCGACATTCGTCGCGCGAACGGATACGGATGCTCATAGGCCGTCCCGGCTGTCACTCCGAAGCCGAGGTGCTGTGTCACCGCGGCCATCGCGCTGACGAGCAGAACGGGGTCGTTGACCGGCACCTGCGCCCCGTGACGGATGGCGGCTTCGTTGGAGCCGCCATAGACGTCGTAGGTCCCGAGGACATCGGCGATGAACAGGCCGTCGAAGTGTCCACGCTCGAGAAGCCTCGCCAGGTCGGTCCAGTAGCCGATCTCCTTGTATCGCGAAGACTGATCGAGCGGATGGCGCCACATTCCGGACGACTGGTGGGCCACGCAGTTCATGTCGAACGCATTGAAGCGGATCTGCTTGCTCATACGCACCATCGTCAGCCATGGCGTGCGTCGAGCGCTCCTCCGCTGTCATCCGACGACTCATTGGTCGCCGTCACGAATCAGACGAGGTCGATCGTTCCGCTGTAGACGAGGTGCGCCGGCCCCGAGAGCGCAACGTGCTCCCCGTCCTCTGCCGGGAACATCCGCACGCCCAGAGTGCCGCCAGGCACCTCGACGCTCCAGTTGTCCGGTGCACGATCTCCCGCCCAGTAGCGCACGGCGAGAGCAGCGGCAGCGACTCCCGTACCGCAGCTCAGAGTCTCGCCGACACCTCGCTCGAACACGCGCATCCTGACGTGTCCGATACCGTCGCGCACCAGCGGTTCGCCCGGCACGACGAACTCCACATTCGCGCCGTCAGGCAGCTCCGGATCCAACTCGGGGATGTACTCGAGTTCGAGCCCGGCGAGCTCTTCATCCGATGCAAGTGCGACCACGACGTGGGGGTTTCCCACATCGATGCCGAGTCCGGGGCGAGCGACATCGAGCCCGCGAGCCTTCGCCAGGGGGTCGTCTCCGGAAAGGCGCCAGCGTCCGAGATCGACCTGGTAGCCCGTGGCGCTGCGGGTCACGTCCCGCACTCCCGCGCGAGTGCCGATCGGAAGCGTCGTGCCCGGTTCGATGACCGCGAGGCCGGCACCGACCAGATAGTGAGCGAAGACGCGGATGCCGTTGCCGCACATCTCGGCGATCGATCCGTCGGCGTTGCGATAGTCCATGAACCATTCGGCAGCAGGTTCCTCGGCGAGCGATGCCGCTCCCTCAGGGATGGCCGCGGAGCGCACCACGCGAAGGGTTCCATCTGCCCCGATGCCGAAATGCCGGTCGCACAGTACTGCGACCTGCTCGGCGCTGAGATCCAGCTCGCCGTCAGCATCGGCGATGATGACGAAATCGTTGCCGGTGCCATGCCCCTTGGTGAATGCGACCATGCGACCAGTCTAGAGAGAATCCGAGACCGGACAGTTCTCGTTCAGGGCGATCCTCGCGGCATAAGACGCGGACGCTAGGCCTCGTCGGCGACGAGTCGCTTGCCCGTGTTCGACACCTCGAAGCGCTCGTAGCCGAGCTGATCGTAGAACTCGAGCACCGATTCGTTGCCGCGCCGCACCATGAGCTGAACCTTCGGGCAGCCCATCTCGAGAAGCAGGCGCTCTGCTTCAGCGACCAGGCCCCGGCCGATCCCCGAACCGCGGAGCTCCGGCGTCGACGCCAGGTAGTAGAGCCATCCTCTGTGGCCGTCGTAGCCGGCCATCACCGTGCCGACGATACGAGGCAGACCGTCGTGCGCGCCCGGAATCTCGGCGACGATGAACAGCTCCGGCTGCACCTTCAACTTGCGCTCGATGTCCTGATGGGGATCGTTCCACGGGCGCGTCAGTCCGGCGGCGTGCCACAATTCGACGACAGCGTCCGTGTCGCGCCGTTCGAATGCGCGAATCGACCAGGGCGGGTTGCTCTCACTCACTTGACCGAGGCTACCGAAGCGGCCGTTCAGGCACGTACCACGCGATACCGGCCGCACATGAAATCGCGATTGCGTGCCACCTCGAGCAGTTCGAGGTCGAGGGTTCGCGGCAGCAACGGCGCCCCGGAACCGAGCGTGACGGGCGCGAACTGCACCCAGACCTCGTCGAGAAGCCCGGCATCTGCGAACTGGCCCGCAAGATCACCGCCGCCGACCACCCACAGGTCTTTGCCGCCCGCGGCCGCGGCCATCGCCGCATGCACCTCAGCGATAGGCGCGTGAGTCAACGTCACATCTGCGGCGGCGGGAATCAGCAGATCCCGGTGAGTGAACACCCATGTCGGCTGGGCGTATCCCCAGCGCCCTTCCTCGTGTTCGAGAACCCATTCATAGGTCGAGGCGCCCATCGCCAGGGCTCCGATCGTCTTCTCGAACTGCTGATACGCCATCGGCCCCTCAGCATCGACATCCTGTTTCAACAACCAGTCGAGTGAGTGCTCCTGCGTCGCGATGAACCCGTCGAGACTGGATGCGGTGAAGAAATGCGTGCTCATGATTCCATGATGGCGGCGGCCACCGACATCCGTCAGGTCAGTTCAGCGGGAACGATTCCTGGCGTGACCCAGGTGAGGCCCGGGTAGCGTTTGAACCACGACACCTGGCGACGGGCATAGCGGCGAGTGAGCGACTGCGTCGCGGCGATCGCCTCCGCTTCCGTCATCTCGCCATTCAACTGCGCGAGCGCTTGTGCGTAGCCGATCGCGCGACGTGCCGTGACGCCCTGCTCCAACCCGTGCTGACGCAGTTGCTGCACTTCATCCAGCATCCCGTTCGCCCACATCGACACGACGCGTCTGTCGAGTCGCTCCACGAGGTCCGATCTGTCGACGTGCACGCCGAGGATGCGCGTGAGTGGATGCCAGAGTTCAGGAGCGTCCGGCAAAGCGGCACCGTGCGTCTTCTCGCCCTGTTCGAGCACCTCCAGTGCGCGGACGACACGGCGCCCGTTCTTCGGATCGATTCGCGCAGCGGTTGCGGCGTCCGCCTCCGAGAGACGTGCGAACAATGCAGCGGCACCGTGCGTCTCCAGCTCGCGTTCAAGGCGCTCCCGCACCTCCGCGTCCCGCGGCGGAAAGCGGAAATCGAAGATGACGCTCGAGATGTAGAGGCCGGATCCGCCCACGAGGATCGCGTCGCCACCGCGCGAGTGGATGTCGTCGACAGCGGCGCGCGCAAGCGGCTGATACCAGGCCACCGCGGCCTCCTCCGTGACGTCTCGCACGTCGAACAGATGATGTGGGATACCTCGCCGGTCCCCTGTGGGCAGTTTGGCAGTGCCGATATCCATGCCGCGGTACAGCTGCATGGCGTCGGCGTTGACGATCTCCGCCGGATTGCCTGCGCGCCTGAGGTTGTCGGCGACCTCGAGCGCGAGATCGCTCTTGCCTGTTCCCGTCGCGCCGACGATGACCCAGAGGCGGGGCCCTTCAGCCGACTCAGGAACCGGCTGCGATTCAGACACCGACGCGTAGCGTGGGAAGCCCGAGCGACACGGCGCGCGGCGCGCCGTCGCCCGCGCCCGGCGTCGGAACGCCGCACGAATCCGCCTGAGCGCGATCCCAGGCGTGGCCGCCGCGCGTGCGGCGGATGCGCAACGGCGAGCCGGTCGGGTCATCGGCGAGGAGGTGGAACGGGGCGCCGTGCGTGATCTTCACTGTCACGACGTCGCCGGGACGAGGGATGTCCGATCCCTCTGTGACTTCGAAGTGCACGAGGCGGTTGTCTTCTGCACGGCCGGTGAGACGGTGCGTCTCGGCATCTTTCTTGCCCTCGCCCACAGAGACGAGCACCTCGACCTCACGGCCGACCTGCTTCTGGTTCTCCTCGAGCGAGATGCGTTCTTGAAGAGCGAGCAGCCGGTTGTACCGCTCCTGCACCACGTCCTTGGGGACCTGATCTGCCATGGTTGCGGCAGGGGTGCCCTCACGGATCGAGTACTGGAAGGTGAAGGCGTTCGCGAAGCGCGCCTGCTCGACGACGCGCATAGTGTCTTCGAAGTCTTCGTCGGTCTCGCCGGGGAAGCCGACGATGATGTCGGTCGAGATCGCCGCATACGGCATGCGCTCACGAACTCGATCGAGGATGCCGAGGAACTTCGAGCTCCGATAGGAGCGACGCATCGCCTTGAGCACGCGATCGCTGCCCGATTGGAGCGGCATGTGCAGCTGAGGCATGACGGACGGCGTGTCCGCCATGGCGTCGATGACGTCGTCGGTGAATGCGGCCGGGTGAGGGCTGGTGAAGCGGATGCGTTCGAGCCCCTTGATCTCACCCGCGGCGCGCAGCAACTTGCTGAAGGCTTGACGATCGCCGAACTCGACGCCATAGGAGTTCACGTTCTGGCCGAGCAGAGTGACCTCGATCGCCCCGTCTTCCACGAGCAACCGGATCTCGTTCAGGATGTCACCCGGGCGGCGATCCTTCTCTTTACCGCGCAGGCTCGGCACGATGCAGAACGTGCAGGTGTTGTTGCAACCGACCGAGATCGACACCCAGCCGCTGTGAGCGGAATCGCGCTTGGTCGGCAGCGTCGAGGGAAACACCTCGAGGGATTCGAGGATCTCGAGCTCGGCGTCACCGTTGTGGCGTGCGCGTTCGAGAAGCCCTGGCAGCGAACCCATGTTGTGAGTGCCGAAGACCACGTCGACCCAGGGTGCCTTGTCGAGCACTGCGTCCTTGTCCATCTGGGCGAGGCACCCGCCTACCGCGATCTGCATGCCGTCTTTTCGACGCTTGACGGACGCGAGGTGCCCGAGAGTGCCGTAGAGCTTGCCTGCAGCATTGTCACGAACTGCGCAGGTGTTGATGATGACGACGTCCGCCTCTGCGGCGGGTTCGGCGCGCACATACCCGGCACTCTCCAGCGACCCGGACAGACGTTCGGAGTCGTGCACATTCATCTGACACCCGAAGGTGCGCACCTCGTAAGTCCGCTGACGTCCGTCGACGTCGACGGCCGCCGACGAGGCTCGGATGATCGTCGGTTCGCTGCTCAGGATAGTCATGGTGAAACCATTCTACGAGCGATCGCGACGAGTCAGTCCGAGTCGACGAACCGCACTCCGCTGGTCGGCTTTCCCGATGACGCCTCTGTCAGCGCCGTCCGCGCTGCGTTCATCGCCACGGAGCCGCCGTAGCCGCGTCGTGCGACCTGGCCCATGAGCCGGCGCAGTGCTGTGTCGAAGTCCAGACGCGTCATCGAGCGTGCCTTGGTCCTCGCGAACTCCAGAGCGCGTTCCGCGTCGTCGTCCGGCAGATCGCCGAGCGCGGTCTCGATGACGTCACGGGGGATGCCGCGCTGCGCCAGAGCGCGCGACAGCGCCACGCGCCCCTGCCCTTTGCGCTCGATTCCCGAGATCACCAGTTGCTCCGCGAGGATCGCGTCATCGAGGTAACCCCTCCGGCAGAAGTCGTCGATCACATCGTCGATCTGCGAGCGATCCAGGTCGTGTCCACGTAGCACCAGTCGCGCCTCGGAGATCGACAGAGATCGAGCCCGCAGCTTGCGGACAAGAGATTCTTCACCGGCCACGCGGATCTGGTCCGGGTCGCGGACGGGCTCGCGTTCGTCGTCGTTCTCATCGTCAGAGCGCACCGCTCGCAGCCGGGTCGGTGTCTTGTCGAGACCGGGCGGCGTCTCCGCTGATTCCGAATCCATGGATTCGATCGTCGAGAGAGCCGGCTCAGTGCGATCTCGCTCCGACTGCGCTGCTTCGCGCGGCGCGGGCAACGCCGACGCAGGCGTGAGTTTGCCGCCGAAGAGTGGAATCACGGGGGCGAGGCGTGCCTCGCCCCCGTCAGCGACAGTCATCAGGCCGGACGACGCTCTGCGAGCTCGTCTGCAGCCTCAGGAGCCGCATCGGCCACTGCACCGCCGATGCCGAGCTTCTGCTTGATCTTGGTCTCGATCTCCAGCGCGATGTCGGCGTTCTTGATGAGGAAGGAGCGTGCGTTCTCCTTGCCCTGCCCCAGCTGATCGCCATCGTAGGTGTACCAGGAGCCTGACTTCTTCACGAGGCCGTGCTCCACGCCGAAATCGATCAGGCTGCCCTCTCGCGAGATGCCCGTTCCGTAAAGGATGTCGAACTCCGCCTGCTTGAAAGGAGGAGCCATCTTGTTCTTGACGACCTTGACCCTGGTGCGGTTACCCACCGCCTCAGTGCCGTCCTTCATCGTCTCGATGCGGCGGATGTCGAGGCGGACCGAGGCGTAGAACTTCAGAGCCTTTCCACCGGCGGTGGTCTCGGGCGAGCCGAAGAACACACCGATCTTCTCGCGCAGCTGGTTGATGAAGATCATGGTGGTGTTGGTCTGGTTCAGTCCACCGGTGAGCTTGCGAAGCGCCTGAGACATCAGACGCGCCTGCAGGCCCACGTGCGAATCGCCCATCTCGCCCTCGATCTCGGCGCGAGGAACCAATGCCGCGACCGAGTCGATGACGATGAGATCGATGGCACCGGAGCGCACGAGCATGTCGGCGATCTCGAGAGCCTGCTCACCAGTGTCGGGCTGAGAGACCAGGAGAGCGTCGATGTCGACGCCGAGCTTCTTGGCGTATTCGGGGTCGAGAGCGTGCTCTGCGTCGACGAACGCGGCGATGCCGCCGGCTCGCTGCGCGTTCGCGATCGCGTGCAGTGTCAGGGTCGTCTTACCCGAGGACTCCGGGCCGTAGATCTCCACGATGCGGCCACGCGGCAGGCCGCCGACGCCGAGAGCGACATCAAGGGCGATGGAGCCGGTGGGGATGACGGCGACCGGTGCACGCTCATCGCTGCCCAGTCGCATGACTGAGCCCTTTCCGAACTGACGATCGATCTGGGCGAGAGCCGATTCGAGGGACTTCTCGCGGTCTGCGACTGATGGCATGTCGTGCTCCTATTGTTCGCGTGGTGCCGCCTGTAGGCTGTCGCGGCCACCCCGGGTGGGGTGAACTCTCCGACAAGGCGTATGGCTTTTCGGCCTGTCATCACCGTATGAGCGGCCTCCGACATTGCATCGGCTGCCCCACGAACCGGGGATGACTTCACCTCGAAACCACTTGTGCAGAACGTTACGCGCACTTCGAACACATCTTCGACGACACGCCGATCGGATGCAGCGCCGACACGATCAGAAGAACGAGCGTCGTCGTGTGAGGTCAGCGCCTGCGTGGCTCCAGCCGGCCGACGCCGTAGCGTCGTTCGGGCGGGACATCGGTCTCGGCGCAGAGCGCCAACCAGATCTCGCGTGGCGCGAGCCCTGCTTCCAGCGCCTCGGCTGCGGTCCGGTTTCCGAGCGCGTCGAGGACAAGGTCCGTCGTCAGCGCGGACGCACGTGCGCCGAACTCGAGATCGACCGCGCGAAGGAACTCGCTACGTCGCATTGAAGAGGTCTACCTGATCGTCGAGGATCAGTGCAGCGAAAGCTCGGGCTCGATCGACGCCACAAGGTCGTCCGGGACGACATCAGGGAAGACCTGGATGCCCTCGAGCACGGAGATGCGATCTCCTACCTCGCGCATGATCATGGAGATGGGCACGTCGAGTGCTTCGGCAACCGACGCGAGGATCTCGCTCGATGCTTCCTTCTGACCTCGCTCGACTTCGCTGAGATATCCGAGCGCCACAGAAGCCTTGCCCGCTACCTGCCGGAGGGTACGCCCCTTCTGCAGACGGAAGTCCCTCAGCACATCGCCGATTTCCTGTCGTACAAGAATCATCGGAACCTCCTCTCCATTCCCCTCATCGGAGTCTCCCCCGAACGGATCGCCAGTCTAACGCGACTTGCTGATGAAAAAACTACTGTTTCACGCTGTGCTTTGGGTGTGAGCACATCATTCTTCGGCACATCAATGATAACGATCTGTCTGCACGAGCTATTCCCGCATCGCCTGAAGCAGCGCCTCGATCGCAGCATCGACCGTCTGCTCCCTGATCGATGCGCGATCGCCCTGGAACAGGAAAGCGAATGATCGAACCCCCGATGGTGTGGAGACACCTATGTGCACGGTTCCGACGGCGTGCCCGTCGGGGGAATCCGGCCCGGCGACACCTGTGGTCGAGAGTCCGACGTCCGCCTGTCTGCCGTCGATCGCAACCGTTGCGCGCACACCCGTCGCCATCTGCTCGGCGACGGAAGGGTGCACAGGTCCGTGCTCGTCCAGAAGCGCGGCGTCCACCCCGAGCAATGACTCTTTCACCGGTGTCGCATATGCGACCACGCCACCACGCAGCGTGGCCGAGGCGCCGGGCACTGAGACGATCTCCGCCATGAGAGCGCCGCCTGTGAGTGATTCTGCAACGCCGAGCGACCATCCGCGCGCGGTCAGCGCGACGACAAGCTCCTCGGCCCGGCTCACGATCGGCCGGCACGCGCCCCGCGCACCTGGGACAGCACATAGTCGATGCCGCTGATGACAGTGAGCGCGAGAGCCGCGTACATCAACACGATCCCGACGCCGATCCACCAGTCCATACCGATCAGCTGGTGCAGCGGCAGCAGCCACCAGCCGAGCGCGACACCCTGCACGACCGTCTTGAGCTTGCCGAGCCATGCGGCCGCGACGATGTGGCTGCTCGCGACGATGAAGCGGTGAATCGTGATGCCCCACTCGCGGACAAGGATGATGATGACGATCCACCAAGGCCATTCGGCCAGAATCGCCAGGCCGACGAAGCCCGCCCCGGTGAGCAGCTTGTCCGCGATCGGGTCCCAGAGCTTTCCGAAGTCGCTGACGATGTCGTACTTGCGCGCGAGATATCCGTCGACCCAGTCGGTGGAGATGGCCAGGATGAACAGGGCACCGGCGACCCACCGGATCACGAGGTCGTCGAGTCCGTACGTCCCGCCCACAAGCAGCAGGACGAAGAAGACGACGGCGATCGGAATCCGGGCGATCGTGATGGCGTTCGGCAGTTGCCGGGGAATCGCCATCAGTCGCGCCCCGTCAAGCCCCAGGCGTCTTCGTCGCCCTCGTCCGCTTCGACCACCGGCAACCCGCGGAACTGGTCTTCGACGGGGTCGTGAGCCGGTACGGGGTTCGCTGCAGCCGCCGAAGGCGCAGGCGCAGCGCCTGGCGGGTCATCGCCACGCAGCTTGGCCATCACCGCAGGCAGCTGCTCTGCCGTGACGAGCACGTCTCGAGCCTTCGATCCCTCGGACGGCCCGACGATCTCGCGCGATTCGAGCAGGTCCATGAGACGTCCGGCCTTGGCGAAGCCGACTCTCAGCTTGCGCTGCAGCATCGAGGTCGACCCGAACTGCGACGAGACGACGAGCTCGGCAGCCGCGAGCAGCACCTCGAGGTCGTCGCCGATGTCTTCGTCGACTTCCTTCTTCTTGGTCGGCTCCAGCGCCTCCTGCACGTCAGCGCGGTACTCGGGCCGAGCCTGCGCGGTGACGTGCTTCACCACTGCGTCGATCTCGCTCTCCTCGACCCACGCCCCCTGTAGTCGGAACGGCTTGGACGAGCCCATCGGTGAGAAGAGCGCGTCACCCTGACCGATCAGCTTGTCAGCGCCTGGACTGTCGAGGATCACGCGGCTGTCGGTGACGCTGGTGACGGCGAAGGCGAGGCGTGAGGGCACGTTGGCCTTGATGAGACCGGTGACGACGTCGACGCTCGGTCGCTGGGTCGCCAGCACGAGATGGATGCCGGAAGCGCGGGCGAGCTGCGTGATGCGCACGATCGAGTCCTCGACGTCGCGAGGCGCGACCATCATGAGGTCGGCGAGCTCGTCGACGACCACCAGCAGGTACGGGTAGGGCTTGAGCACGCGTTCGCTGCCGACGGGGACCTCGACCTCACCGGCGCGCACCGCCTTGTTGAAGTCATCGATGTGACGGAAGCCGAACGACGCCAGATCGTCGTACCTCATGTCCATCTCCTTCACCACCCATTGGAGGGCCTCTGCGGCCTTCTTCGGGTTGGTGATGATGGGCGTGATCAGGTGCGGGACTCCCGCGTAGCTCGTGAGCTCGACGCGCTTCGGGTCGATGAGCACCATACGCACGTCGGACGGACGCGCCCGCATCAGCAGGCTGGTGATCATCGAGTTCACGAAGCTCGACTTACCGGAGCCTGTGGAACCGGCGACCAGGAGGTGCGGCATCTTCGCGAGGTTCGCGACGACGAAGTTACCGCCGACATCCTTGCCGACGCCGACGGTCAACGGGTGGGTGCTCTTGTGCGCCGCCGCCGAACGGATGACGTCGCCGAGGGCGACCGTCTCACGGTCGGTGTTCGGGATCTCGATGCCGATCGCGCTCTTGCCGGGGATGGGCGAAAGGATGCGCACGTCGTTCGACGCCACCGCATACGCGATGTTGTTGCTCAGCTGAGTGATCTTCTCGACCTTGACGCCGTGGCCGACCTCGACCTCGTACTGCGTGACCGTCGGTCCGCGAGAGAATCCCGTCACCTTGGCGTCGATCTTGAACTGCGAGAGCACGCTCGTGATCTGTTCGACGATCTTGTCGTTGGCTTCCGAGCGCGCCACCGATGGCGGCCCGGCGCTGAGCACACCCGGCGACGGCAGCGAATACGGCGTACTCGGCGCCTGCAGCCCACGATCTCCCGGACCGTCTGTGCCGAAACCGGAAAGGCCGGGCAGTTCTGGCTGCTCCCCCGTGTCACCGGAATCGTCGAGCAGGGCTGTGCTGCCCTGCGTGCCGAGCTTCTCCATGACGCCCTGCACATCGGTCAGGATCTCGGTCGCAGCATCCGTGGGATCTGCGACGATGACCGCTTGGTCGTACGCGGTGTTGTCGACCGGAAGGTTCTCGCTCGGCGACAGCAGCTCGGTGAGATCCTGCGAACCGATCCCCTCGTCAGGATCCTCTTCACGTCCCGTCTTGTTACGCCGCCACCAGGGAAGCACATTCGGGTCATCGTCTTCGTCGAACGACCCCTCCGCCTTATCGCTTGTGCTCTTGTCGTCGGCGGCAGGCTTCTCGACCCGCTCGGCACCGAACATCCAGGCGTACAGGTCTCCCAGCCTGGCCCCGATGCGATTCGGCGGCGTCTTCGTGATGATGAGGATGCTGAGCGCAGCCAGCACCCCGAGCACGATGTAGGCGACGATCTCCGTGAGATACGAAAGCGGCTCCCCCAGCATCCAGCCGAAAAGCCCACCGGCTGCGCTGAGCGCCGGCATACCGGCCTTCGGCTCCGGCTGTCCACCCGCCAAGTGGCAGATGCCGGCGATCGCGAGCACGAACAGTCCGAAGCCGATCCCGATGCGGCCGTTGTCATGCACGGAGGACGGGTGGCGGAACAGCCAGCCCGCGAGAATCAGCAGCAGCACCGGCATGAGGAACGCGGTTCGACCGATCATCAGCCCCACCGAGTACGCGCTGATGTTCTGCGCGATCTCGTTGCCGATGAAGAACCATTCCGTGACGGCGCCGAGGCATGCGAGCAGCACCAGCAGCAGAGGGAAGCCGTCTCGACGCTGGTCTTTCTCCAGTGACTCCGGCCCGAAAGCGCGGAAGAGCCCCCCGACGCCGTGTGCCAGGCCCACCCAGGCGCGCACGGCGACCGGGGGCTTGTCGATCTCGTCGATGTACTTCTTCGGAGTCGCGGGCAGCTTCTTCGTGGGGGCCGTCTGCGCCTTCGAGCGCGCGGGGGTCTTCTCGGACGCGCGCGAGGTCTTGGTGGTGCTCCTGGCCATGTCGAAAGCCTACGGCGACGTGGGGACATCGCCCGTAATGACGCGGCTTTCGGCCTTATTGAGGCTACGCCTCGATGACGAGCGGGACGATCATCGGACGCCGGCGAAGCTTCTGATTCACCCAACGCCCGATCGTACGGCGGACCACCTGCGAGAGCGCGTGCGTATCGCGCACGCCGTTGCCCGAGGCCTCCTTCAGCGCCGCCACGATCTTCGGGACCACGTCGTCGAACACCGAGTCGTCCTCGGCGATACCTCTGGCGTGGATCTCCGGCCCTGTGATGATGCGTCCGGTCGCGGCATCCACCACGATGATGATCGAGACGAATCCCTCTTCACCGAGGATCCGGCGGTCCTTGAGATCAGCATCGGTGATCTCTCCCACAGTGGAGCCGTCGACATACACGAAACCGATGTCGAGCTGGCCGGCGATGTGCACCTGGCCGTCCTTGAGGTCGATGATCGTCCCGTTGGAGGCGAGGATCGTGTTCGCTTCGGGTATGCCGGTGTCCTGCGCGAGCTTGGCGTTCGCCACGAGGTGGCGATACTCGCCATGCACCGGCAGCACGTTCTTCGGCCGCAGGATGTTGTAGCAGTAGATCAGCTCTCCTGCGGCGGCGTGGCCGGAGACGTGCACCTTCGCGTTGGCCTTGTGCACGACATTGGCGCCGAGCTTGGTCAGTCCGTCGATCACGCGGTAGACAGCGTTCTCGTTTCCAGGGATGAGGCTGGACGCGAGGATCACCGTGTCTCCCTCGCCCACCTCGATCGCGTGGTCGAGATTGGCCATGCGACTGAGCACGGCCATGGGCTCACCCTGCGAGCCGGTGGACATGTAGACGATCTTCTCGTCGGGGAGATCCCTGGCCTTCTTGTAGTCGATCAGCACGTTCTCGGGAACCTTGAGGTAGCCGAGATCGGCGGCGATCGTCATGTTGCGCACCATGCTGCGACCCAGCAGTGCGACGCGACGGCCGTTCGCATGCGCAGCATCCAGAACCTGCTGAACGCGATGCACGTGGCTGGAGAAGCTGGCCACAATGACCCGCCGCGGCGCCTTCGCGATCACCTGGTCCAGCACAGGGCCGATCGAGCGCTCGGTGGGCGTGAAACCGGGCACATCGGCGTTCGTGGAGTCGACGAGGAACAGATCCACGCCCTCCTCGCCGAGGCGCGAGAACGCGCGGAGGTCGGTGATGCGACCGTCCAGCGGCAACTGGTCCATCTTGAAGTCGCCGGTCGCGAGCGCCATTCCGGCCGGCGTGCGGATGGCGACGGCCAGAGCGTCGGGGATGGAGTGGTTCACCGCGACGAACTCGAGATCGAACGGGCCGACCTTCTCCTGCTGGCCTTCCTTGACGGTGAGCGTGTACGGCCTGATCCGGTGCTCCTTGAGCTTCGCCTCGACCAGCGCGAGCGTGAGACCGGAGCCGATGAGCGGGATGTCGCCCTTCAGACGAAGCAGATAAGGCACCGCACCGATGTGGTCCTCGTGGCCGTGGGTGAGCATGACTCCGACGATGTCGTCGAGGCGATCCTTGATCGGCTCGAAGTCGGGAAGGATCAGATCGACACCTGGCTGGTGCTCTTCAGGGAAGAGCACGCCGCAGTCGACGATCAGGATCTTGCCGTCGTACTCGAAGGTCGTCATGTTGCGACCGATCTCGCCGAGACCGCCCAGTGGGATGACGCGGAGCGCACCTTCAGCGAGCGGTGCGGGTGCGGAGATGGGAATGGACATTGATGTCTCCTCAGTCGGACACTCGTCGTGCCCGTTCGTGCTTATGGGCGCGCGGCGCGCCCGTCGTCTCAGCGCGTCGTGCCATGCACCTTCGGCAGCGCGCCGCCCGCGGCCGCGTTGCGGTCGGGACGGAAGTTCGAGAAATCGGCGCCAGGCACATCGGTGACGAGTGCGAGCTCGTCTTCGATGAGCGCGGCTTCCCACTCCTCCGGCCCCACCAGGGGCAGGCGGACGCGGGGGCTGGAGATGCGGCCGAGGCCGTGCAGGATGTACTTCGCCGACACCGTGCCAGGCACATGGGTCATGGTGGCTCGCACCAGTGGCTCCAGGCGCTTGTGCTCTTCGGTCGCAGCCGCGAGATCTCCTCGGTTCACCGCATCGACGATCGTGCGATACGGGGTGGCCGTGATGTTCGCGGTCACACCGATGAGGCCCGTGGCGCCGATCGCGAGGTGCGGCAGGGCGTTCGCGTCGTCACCGGAGAAGTACATCAGATCTGTCTGATTCAGCACTCGACTGACCTCGCTGAAGTCTCCCTTGGCGTCCTTTACGGCGAGGATGTTGGGGTGCTTCGCGAGGCGCAGGATCGTCTCGTACTTGATCGGCACACCGGTGCGACCGGGGATGTCGTAGAGGATCACAGGCAGGTCAGTGGCGTCTGCGACGAGACGGAAGTGCGTCAGGATGCCGGCCTGAGTCGGCTTGTTGTAGTACGGCGTGACGATCATGATGCCGTCAGCGCCGGCCTTCTCGCTCGCTTTGTAGAGCTCGATGGCGTGGGCGGTCTCGTTCGAGCCGCCGCCGGTGATGATCTTCGCGCGGCCGGCTGCGACGGACTTGCCGACCTCGACGAGCTTGAGCTTCTCAGGGTCTGTGAGGGTCGAGGTCTCGCCGGTCGTTCCCGTCACGACGATGCCGTCAGCACCTGCGGTGATGACGTCATCCATGTGCTTCTCGACGGCGGGCCAGTCGACTTCGCCGTCGGCCGTCATCGGAGTGACGAGCGCGACGAGGACCTGTCCGAAAGGATTGCCCGAATGCGTCATTGTTCCAGCGTATCGGTTCACGCTTGCGCTCATAACGCTTCCGATGCGTCAGCTCAGACTCTTCCCCGTCTGGCTGCTCGGGCAGTCAGCGACGACGGGAGGATGTTCGTGAGACCGACGACGAGCTTGTAACGCAGCGACGGGACCGACACGGCCCTGCCTCGAGCGGCGTCGCGAAGTCCTTCGCGGACGACATCCTTCGCCTGCAGCCAGCCGACCGCGGGAATCCCCTCGTGCCCCGGTTCCAGGCCCATGCGCTCGTGGAACGTCGTGTGGGTGAATCCCGGGCACAGCGCCATCACGGTGACACCGTCGCGAGCGTACTCCTCGTTCGCCCACCGGCTGAAGCCGATGAGCCACTGCTTGCATGCGGAGTATGTGGAACGCGAGATGAATCCCGCCACCGAGGCGACGTTGATGATGCGTCCGCCGCGGCCGCGCATCACGCCGAGCGCTGCGTGCATGAGTCGCATGGGAACCTCGACATGAAGGCGCAGGTGCCGCACTTCATCGTCGATGTCGTTGTCGGCGAAGCGCAGCGGCAGCCCGAAACCTGCGTTGTTGACCAGCAGGTCGATCGGGTGGTCAGTCGCGGCGATCCTGGCCACGACACGGTCGACGTCGTCCTCGATCAGGAGGTCTGCCGACAACACCTCGGCTGAGATGCCATACGAATCGCGCAGTTCGACGGCGAGCGTCTCGAGCGCCTCCTGGGAGCGCGCCACCAGAACGAGATCCGCGCCGCGCGCCGCGAGCTGATGGGCGAACTCAGCGCCGAGTCCGGCGCTGGCACCCGTGACCAGCGCGACGGGCATCAGCGCTCGTATCCGAGAAAGCGGAACCGGATCCCGGTGCGAGAGGTCTGCCACTGCCCCTCATCGACGAGTCGCCATCCCTCTTTGGACGGCGCGTAGGCGTCACCTTCGACCTCCAGGTCGAGCTCTGTGACTTCCAGCCGGTCAGCGTGGCCGATCACCTGGGCGAAGATCTCCGCGCCCCCGATGATCCAGACCTTCTGGAGGCCACGCACTGCATCAGCGACGTCCGCGGCCCGACGAGCGCCGTCAGCTGTCCAGTCCTGCTGGCGCGTGATGACGATGTTCTCGCGGTCGGGCAGCGGACGGAAGCGCTCAGGCAGTGAATCCCAGGTCTTGCGGCCCATCACGACGGGCGCGGACAGGGTGGTCTTCTTGAAATGCGCAAGATCTTCGGGCACGTGCCATGGCATCCCGCCCGACGCGCCGATGACTCCGCCCGCCGCCTCGGCCCAGATCAATCCGACCCATGGCAGTTCGAGAGGTACGGCGTTCATACCGCCACCGCCGCTCGGATCGGAGGGTGGTGCTGATAGTCCTCGACCACGAAGTCGGAGAAGTCGTAGTCGAGTATCGATTCGGGCTTGCGTGCGAAACGGAGCGTCGGGTACGGGTACGGGTACGGGGCACGGCTCAACTGCTCTCGCACCTGCTCGACGTGATTGTCGTAGACGTGGCAGTCCCCGCCGGTCCAGACGAAGTCTCCCGGCTCCAATCCGACCTGCTGCGCGATCATCATGGTCAGCAGTGCATAGCTGGCGATGTTGAACGGCACGCCGAGGAACATGTCAGCGCTGCGCTGATACAGCTGGCATGACAGCTTGCCATCGGCGACGTAGAACTGGAACAGGGCATGGCACGGAGCCAGAGCCATGTCGGGGATGTCGGCGGGATTCCAGGCGGAGACGATGAGGCGCCGCGAATCAGGGGTAGCCCTGATCTGTTCGATCACCTGGGCGAGCTGGTCGATGTGACCGCCGTCCGGCGTCGGCCACGATCGCCACTGCACACCGTAGACGGGGCCGAGGTCTCCGTCGGCGTCTGCCCACTCGTCCCAGATCGAGACGCCGTTCTCCTGCAGCCACTTCACGTTCGATTCTCCGCGCAGGAACCAGAGCAGCTCATACGCGATCGACTTGAAGTGCACGCGCTTGGTCGTGATCAGCGGGAATCCCTTCGACAGATCGAAGCGGATCTGACGACCGAACACACTGGTCGTGCCGGTGCCGGTGCGATCATCCTTATGAGTGCCGGACTCCAGCACATCACGGAGCAGGTCTTCATACGGCGTCGGGACGGCTGCACTCATGCCTGCCACGATACCCGGCTCTCCGACATCGCAGGCGGATGCCGCGGCGACGAGCACCCGTCATCATCCGTCATATCCGCCACCGTCGTCGCCGCGCGACATATTCTCGGGGAATGACCGTATCCGCCGCGCTCGCGATCACCGGCGCCGTCGTCGCGCTCGCGATCGTGTGCGGTTTCATCGTGCGCGCACAGGACGGCCGCAGGCGCACCGGAGGACATCTCCAGGTTCGATCAGAGGATCTCGCCGGACAGCCACTGGCGACCACAGCCACGCTGGTGCAGTTCAGCACTGAGCTGTGCGCGCGCTGTCCGCAGGTACGGCGTCTGCTCGGCCAGATCGCCGATCAGCACGCCGGGATCGAGCATGTCGAGATCGATCTGACGAACCGCAGTGACCTCGCCACGCGCTATCACGTTCTGCAGACGCCGACGACCTTCCTCGTCGACGCATCCGGAATGGTCCTGTCCCGCTGGGGCGGGGTCGCGCGCCGGAGTGCGATCGAAGACGCGCTCGCATCCGTTCTCACCCTTCACCCTCAGGAGCAGAAGTGACAGAACCCGTCGGCATCGATCCGCGAGGACCACGCTTCGCCGCCACGATCACGACCGTGCTCCTGCTCATCGCACTGATCCTGAGCCTCGTCGGGGCGCTCCCGGCCGCAACCGTCTCGCAGCGCGTCCTCGATCCTGGATTCCTGCTGCTCCTCATCATCGCGCTGTTGTTCCTGTGGGGTGTGCTCTCGCCACGCACGGCCCCATGGGGCGTGCTCTTCCGACGCGTCATCCGACCGCGCCTCGCTCCCCCGACGGAGCTCGAGGATCCGCGCCCGCCGCGCTTCGCCCAGGGCGTCGGCCTGTTCGTGGTCGTGATCGGGCTCGTGCTGCATCTTGTCGGCGTGCCTTTCGCGCTCCCCATCGCTGCAGGAGCCGCCTTCATCGCTGCGTTCCTCAACGCCGCGTTCGACTTCTGCCTCGGCTGCCAGATCTACCTGCTTCTCCAGCGCGCGGGAATCGTGGGGAGGTCGGCCGCCGCCTGAGCGCTGGTTCCCCGTGGGGCTGCTGGTCGATAGGCTGGCGGCACACTCTCCCACGATCCTTGGAGGAACCATGCCAGTCACAAGCGAAGCGACCACCACCTGGAACGGTTCCCTGATGGAGGGCTCGGGCAATGTCGCCTTCTCCTCGTCGAACCTCGGCACGTTCCCCATCAATTGGAAGGCGCGCAGCGAAGGCTCCGACACGACCACCACGCCGGAAGAGCTCATCGCCGCCGCGCACTCTTCGTGCTTCAGCATGGCGCTCTCCAACGCCCTGGCCGACAACGGCACCCCTCCGGAGCGCGTGAACACCACGGCGTCGGTGACCTTCAAGCCGGGGGCCGGCATCACCGGAAGTCATCTGAACGTGAATGCGACGGTTCCCGGTCTCACCCAGGAGCAGTTCCAGGAGATCGCCGAAGGAGCGAAGACGGGCTGCCCGGTGTCTCAGGCGCTGGCCGGTATCGAGATCACGCTCGAGGCGACACTCGCCTGAGCCGCATCCTGTCGCGAGGACTCATTCCCTCTGCTTGGACAGTCTGATCGCCGCACGGATGCTCGCACGGGCATCCTTGCGGCGGCCAGCGGCATCCTGAACCACACCGAGGCGATAACGCGCGCGCCAGTCGTCCGCGGCCGCATCGGCCTCGGACGTGTAACGCTGGATCAGCGGTTCCGCGTCTGCCTTCGCCAGGCGACCGCTCGGTGTCAGCTCGGTCTCTGCCGCCGGCATACCGCCTTCAGAATCGAGCTTCGTGCCGAGCTTCTCCGCCTGCACGCCGAACTGGATCTCACGCACGAGCGCCCAGACGCCTATGAGCGGCAGCACGATCAGCGCTATGCCCATGGCTATTCCGACCGGTTCACCGCTCGCGATGAACAGAATCGCCTTCTGCCCCATGAGCACGAAATACAGGATCAGCGCCGCCCCGATGAGAGCGACGCCGACGCGTGTCATCATGCTCGCGCCCTGATCCCGATATCCATCATGTTCTCGAGCCCGACGACGACGCCACGGGCTTCGAGCGCGAACGGCACAGCGAGGCGGATGCCCGGTGCGTAGGCGGCGGCCGACTCCACCGTGTCGTGAGTGAGTGTGAGTGACTCGCCGGGCCCGGAGAGGATGACATCCTGTCGCGCGATGACGCCTGGTCGGCGCAGCGAATGGATCGGCACGCTCCCGACCTGCTGCCCCCGCGCGCGCTGGTCCGCGTGCGGGGCGTTGACCGGGCCCTGCTCCGCGCGCGCGGCCGCGATGAGTTCTGCAGTGCGCACCGCTGTGCCACTCGGTGAATCGGTCTTGGTGTCCCGGTGCGCCTCGATGATCTCCACCGACGAGAAGAACGGCGCGGCAGCGGCGGCCAGTGCAGAGCCCAGAACTGAGCCGAGCGAGAAGTTCGGAATGAAGACCGCCCCTGTCTCGGCCGCCTCGACCAACGGACGAACCAGCGCGATGCGCTCGGCCGACCATCCCGACGTGCCTACCAGGATGTTGATGCCCCTCTCGACCGCCGCACGCACGACGTCGACGCTGACCTGAGGCGTCGACGCGTCGACCACCAGATCCGCTCCGTCGAGCTCTGAGAGGTCGCTTGACGAAGTGAGGACTCGAACGACTTCGAAGCCGTCGAGCTCGTCGATCACCTGCCCGATGATCGTCCCGAGCTTTCCCGTTCCACCGACGAGTGCCACCTTCTTGGTCATGCATCCAGTCTATTGAGCGGCCGGTTGAGCCAGTGACAGGCAAGCCCGGCGCGGCGGGTAGCGTTGAGAGCATGCTCGAGTTGCGCCCGTCCTCCCCCGCGACCCCTGAATCCCACGCGATCCTCGCCGAGTACTTCGCTCTGCGCGCCGAGGAGTTCCCCGGGGGCACTTACACCACGTCATTCCCCGACCCGAAGGCGTTCGAGAGCCCGGCCGGTGTGTTCCTGCTCGCCGGTCCGGAGGGCGCACCGGTCGGCTGCGGCGGCATCCGGCGCCTCGAAGACGGCGATGCCGGCATCCGCTATGAGGTCAAGCACCTGTTCCTCAAGCCTGTGACGCGCGGCCAAGGCTGGGGACGCGCGATCCTCGAGGAACTCGAGAGACGCGCTCGCGGCTGGAACGCTGCCGAGCTCGTGTTGGACACGCACCACACGCTCGAAGCTGCGGGGGCGCTCTATGCGCGCAGCGGTTTCGAGCAGATCGCCGCATACAACGACAACAAGAACGCGACGCGCTGGTATCGAAAGGTGCTCTGAGCAGCCCCTCGGCTCAGACAGGCATCGGGTCGGGCAGTCCTGTGCGCAGCTCGACTGGCAGGTGCGCGAGGTCGTTGTGCGTGAGCAGGGTCCACGGACGCCCCTGCTTCTGCGCGATGATGCTGAGCCCGCCGTTCGCCTGGTTCATGGTCATCCACCGCCATGCAGGCGCACCGAGCACTTCGCGGATGAACCATGAGATGACGAAATTATGGGTGATGAGAACCTCGTGCACGTCGCCCTGCTTTCGGACGAGGAACTCGTTGACTGCATCCGCCATCTGAGCGCTGCCCGCCTCGATCTCGGCATCCGTCACCGATCCGAAGAACGGCTCATATGCGGCGGGGGTCTCCTCGGTCATGCCGGTCGGCACGCAGTCGAACAGCAGCGCAGACGGCTTCGGGCTCACGGCCGGCAGCCGCTCGGAGATCGTACGAGCCGTCTCCGTCGCGCGGATCAGCGGAGAGTGCCACACCGCGTCCAGCGGAAGTCCGGAGAGCCTGTCGGCGATCAACTCCGCCTGGCGCACGCCGCGCGGCGAGAGAGGTCCATCGTCGAGTCCGTGCTCCGCGTCCTGCTGTTCACCGTGTCTGACCAGGTAGAGGTAATGCGTCAAGGCCCACTCGCTTCTTCGTCGTCGGCTTTCGCCCAGGCGTCCTTCCACCCTATGTCACGCCTGTGACACGCGGTCATCGGCCGAGGTGAATCAGTTCCCTGCCCGGGTGAGGTCGGCGATCTGCGTGCGCGACAGCGTGATGCCTGCACCCTGCATGAGCTCCTCGACGTGCTGCGTCGCGAACGTGTTCACGATGGGAGCGGCGATCGTCCGCTGCGCGAGCAGCCAGGCGATCGATACGGCCGCGACCGGCGCGGAGATCTCGGTCGCCACCTGATCGAGGGCGCGAAGGATCCGGATGCCGCGGCGATTCAGGTGTCCTCGCAACTGCTCCCCGCGCACGCCCTGGGACATCAGTGCCTTGCTGCGGTGCCGACCGGAGAGGAAGCCGTGCTCAAGAGCGTGAGAGGGAGTGACGGCCAGTCCCTGCGCCCCGGCGACCAGGCGCAGGTCGCCTTCGAAGGTCTGGCGACGGATCAGGTTGTACGGCTCGTCGAGCACTTCGATGCGCGGGTAGCCCGCAGCCGCGAGGATCCTCGCCTCCACGAGTCGTTCAGGGGCGAAGCCGAATGCGCCGACAGCGTGGATCTTCCCCGCGTCGCGCAGCCATTCGACCGTGGCGAGCGTGTCCTCCAGGTTCGTCCCCTGATCGAGCGTCGCGTCGAGGTACAGCACTTCGATCCGCTCCACGCCGAGCCGGGTGAGTGAGCCCTCGACGGCCCGAACGAGGTTGATCGAACCCAGTCCTGGGTTGTCGGCATGCGACCCGATGCGCACGCTCAGCACCGTACGGTCTCGATGGCCGCGCGAGCGCAGCCACTGTCCGATGATGTGCTCGCTCCGGCCGCCCGAGAAGCCGTCTGCGGTGTGGATCGCGTTGCCGCCGAACTCCACGTAGCGGTCGAGGATCGCATGGCTGGTCTCGAGGTCGACGTTCCAACCGAACTCAGCGGCACCCAGCATGAGGGGGAAGGTGTCCAGCCCCGTCTCGCCGAGCGGTACCCGAATACTTTCGCCCACTCCCGGACCGACCACGGGGATCGGTGCTGACGGATGCACGAGCGGTTGCTCTTGCGCGCTCGCCTGCTGATCGGCAGCGCCTGCGCTGAACAATCGCATCCTCATCCACCCCCGCACATGTCCTGCAGCAACGTCCTGCGTGATCTGTATGCACCCCCCGGTGCGTATTTCGAGAGTAAGCGACGTCGGCGACAACTCTGACCATTGGCGGTAACACCCGGCGAACTTTGCATAACGTTTCGATCACATCAGATACGAAGAAGGCCCGGATTCCACTCAGGAGGAGCGGAATCCGGGCCTTGCTCGTATGGCTTACGCCTCGGCGGTCTCCGCCTCAGGCGCCGCTTCTGCAGCAGGTGCGGCCTCAGCGGCAGCATCGTCGAGAACGGGCTCGAGCGACAGCTTGCCACGGTCGTCGATCTTCGTGATCTTCACGAGGATCTTCTGACCGACCGAGAGCACGTCGTCGACGTTCTCGACACGCTTGCCACCGGCGAGCTTGCGCACCTCGGTGACGTGCAGCAGTCCGTCCTTGCCGGGCAGCAGCGAGATGAAGGCGCCGAACGAGGCGATCTTCACGACGGTGCCGAGGAACTGCTCGCCGACCTCAGGGTTGGTGGGGTTGGCGATCGCGTTGACCTGTGCACGAGCGGCCTCTGCCGAAGGTCCGTCGGTGGCGCCGATGTAGACGGTGCCGTCCTCCTCGATGGAGATCTGCGCGCCGGTCTCGTCCTGGATCGCGTTGATCGTCTTGCCCTTCGGGCCGATCAGCTCGCCGATCTTGTCGACCGGGATCTGCACGCTGATGACGCGAGGCGCGGTGGGCGCCATCTCGTCAGGAGCGTCGATCGCCGCGTTCAGCACGCCGAGGATCGTCAGACGCGCGTCGCGGGCCTGCGTCAGCGCGCCGGTGAGCACGTCGGACGGCAGTCCGTCGAGCTTCGTGTCGAGCTGGATCGCGGTGATGAACTCGCTGGTGCCTGCGACCTTGAAGTCCATGTCGCCGAGGGCGTCTTCTGCGCCGAGGATGTCGGTCAGCGCGGCGTAGCGCGTCTGTCCGTCGACCTCGTCGGAGACGAGACCCATGGCGATGCCTGCGACAGGTGCGCGCAGCGGCACACCGGCGTTGAGCAGCGACAGCGTCGAGGCGCAGACGGAACCCATCGACGTCGAACCGTTCGAGCTGAGTGCCTCGGACACCTGCCGGATGGCGTAGGGGAACTCTTCGCGGCTGGGCAGCACAGGAGCGAGCGCACGCTCGGCGAGGAAGCCGTGTCCGATCTCACGACGCTTCGGCGAACCGACACGACCGGTCTCGCCGGTCGAGTAGGGCGGGAAGTTGTAGTGATGCATGTAGCGCTTGCTCGTCGTCGGGGACAGCGAGTCGATCTGCTGCTCCATCTTGAGCATGTTCAACGTGGTGACGCCCATGATCTGGGTCTCGCCGCGCTGGAAGATCGCCGAACCGTGAACGCGCGGGATGACCTGCACCTCTGCGTCCAGCGGGCGGATGTCAGCCAGTCCACGGCCGTCCATGCGGACGCCCTCGGACAGCACACGACCGCGAACGATCTTCTTCGTCAGCGACTTGTACGCGCCCGAGACCTCGCCGGCGGCGGATGCCGGGAGCGTGCCTGCCTCGATCGCAGCTGCGACCTCGGCCT
This sequence comes from Microbacterium sp. TWP3-1-2b2, assembly GCF_049896145.1. Classification (NCBI taxonomy): domain Bacteria; kingdom Bacillati; phylum Actinomycetota; class Actinomycetes; order Micrococcales; family Microbacteriaceae; genus Microbacterium; species Microbacterium sp. TWP3-1-2b2. Next base: position 1,133,366 of record NZ_JAFCTS010000001.1, read on the forward strand.
TGACGCGGTCCTTGACCTCGTCATCGGCGCTCTGACGCTCGATCTTGTCGGCGATCAGGTAGACCTTCTCGAGATCAGCGGTCGCAGACGCGGCGATGAAGTCGTAGGTGCCCTGCTCGTACGCCGGGAAGACCGGGTAGACCCCAGGGGCCTTCGAGGAGTGCGAAGCCATCTCGGCCTGCGCCTCGACGAGCTGCTTCAGGAACGGCTTGGCGGCCTCGAGGCCACCGGCGACGACCTCTTCGTTCGGCTTGACTGCGCCGCCCTTGATGAGGTTCCAGCTGTTCTCCGTGGCCTCGGCCTCGACCATCATGATCGCGACGTCTTCTGAACCGTCGGACTTCTTGACGACGCGACCGGCGACCATCAGGTCGAACACGGCCTCTTCGACCTGAGCCTGGTTCGGGAACGCGACCCACTGGTCGGCGTTCTCGCCCTGACCCGGGATGAGCGCGAGGCGCACACCGGCGATGGGCCCCGAGAACGGCAGGCCCGAGATCTGGGTCGACGCGGAGGCCGCGTTGATGGCGAGTGCGTCGTAGTACTCGCCAGGAGCGATCGACAGCACGGTGATGACGACCTGGACCTCGTTGCGGAGACCATCGACGAACGACGGGCGAAGCGGACGGTCGATCAGGCGGCACACCAGGATCGCCTCGGTCGATGGGCGACCCTCACGACGGAAGAACGAACCGGGGATCTTGCCTGCTGCGTACGAGCGCTCTTCGACGTCGACGGTCAGCGGGAAGAAGTCGAATCCTTCGCGCGGGTGCTTGCCCGCGCTGGTGGCGGAGAGAATCATCGTCTCTCCGTCGAGGTAAGCCGCAACCGAACCCTGTGCCTGCTGAGCGAGGCGGCCGGTTTCGAAGCGGATGGTACGGGTGCCGAAGCGGCCGTTGTCAAGAACGGCCTCGGCGGCAGTGATTTCAGGACCTTCCAAGAGGTCTCTCCTTCTTTGTTTAGACTCGTCCGTCCGTGTGACGGGCGAGATCATACGTCAGCGCGCACAATTCGGCGCGCGAACTGCACACAGCAGTCCCGCTCCAGCCTACCAGCGCATGCGGATTTCGCCGATGACCTGGGCGCCTCAGCTGACTTCGACGCTGCGCATCGCCGAGGAGCGGCCGATGTAGACATAATCGTCGTGCCTGGCGACACGCCCATCCCCGGCGACTCTGCCACGCAGACGCCGCCACACCCACGGCAATGCGTGGTGCTGCCACCATGCAGCACGGGTCGTCGCATCGACGTCATGCAGCACCTGATCCAGTGCTCCAAGGGTGTCGGCGTGCGGCACACCGAGCATCTCGCCGGCCTGATACGCCAGGAAGCGGTGTCCACGACTGCTGAGGTGCACGAGGTCTTCGCCCCAGTTCGGTCTGGATGACAGCACGGGGTGCAGATCCGTGTCGAGAAGCATCGCCCCCGTGCGCTGGGCGACCGCGGCCAGACGGCTGGAGAACTCGGAGAAACGCCCTGTGAACAATCGGGCCGCCCGCCGATCAGGCAGGAACGGCGTGACGAGCAGCACATCCACTCCATCCTCGCGGAGCGTGCGCACCACCTGCTCGAGTTGCGCGGCGAGCGCTGCGACATCCGTATGAGATTTCACGAGGTCGTTCGCGCCGATCAGGATCGACACGAGATCCGGCCGCAGCTCGCGCGCCCTGGTGAGCTGCTCCCCCCACACATCACGCACACGCCGGGAGCGGACGGCGAGGTTCGCATAGTGGAGGCCGCCGCGGGCGGCGAGCAGCAGCGCGAGTCGATCGGCCCAGCCCCGCAGTGCACCATCGGGTGCAGGGTCGCACAGCCCTTCGGTCAGCGAGTCACCGAGCGCGACGTAGCGCTGCCAGCGTCGCCCTTGCACAGGGACTGCGGGTTCCGGCCTACGGATGCGGGCGCGTCGCAGCTGCCGGTCGAGACCGTGCAGTTCACGTGCCTCATCGAAATGTCCGATCAACTGGTCGCATACCGCCTGCCAGCTGCGCCCCTCGACGGCAGCACGTCCGGCGACGCCGAAGGCCCGACGCTTGCGACCGTCGCCGGCGAGGTCGGCGACCCGCATGCGAAGATCAGCCAGGTCTCCAGGGCGATACAGCCACCCGTCGATCCCCATCCGCACGAGATCGAGGGGACCGCCCCTCCCCGTCGCGACGATCGGCACTCCGCTGGCATGCGCCTCCTGCAGCGTCTGCCCGAACGTCTCGCTCTCTCCGGGGTGCACGAAGATGTCGAAGGAGGCCATGGCCCTGGCCAGAGCGTCGCCGTCGAGGTGCCCGAGGAAAACAGCATCCGGCATCTCGGTCTGAAGTCGCATCTTCGACGGCCCGTCACCGACGATGACGAGGCGAATGCCCGGCATCCGATGCAGCACGCGAAGATCCTCGACCTGCTTCTCGGCCGCGAGCCGGCCGACATATCCGACGATGACCTCGCCCGCCGCGCGTCGCTGCCAGTTCTCGTCGCGCAGCTCGGGATGGAAGCGCTCGGCATCCACCCCGCGACCCCAGCGACGGATCCGGTCCACACCGAGGTCGACCAGCTGGCGCTCCGACTCGGTCGATGGCGCGAGTGTGAGGGTCGCCCGACGATGCAGTCGGACGATGTGATTGCGTGCGAACGTCGTGGTCGCGGGAAGTCGATAGCGTTCCGTGTACGCGGCGATGTCGGTCTGATAGGCGGCGACGACCGGTATGCCACGGCTGGACGCCGCCAATGCTCCGCGCCATCCCAGTGCGAACGGCGAGGCCAGATGCACCACATCAGGACGGAACCGCGCGAGCGACGTCGCGACGCGGTGGGTGGTGGCGGCGCCGACTCTCACGTTTCGGTAGCCGGGCAACGCCAGACTCGTCACCGGCTCGATGGGTGCGCCATGCACCTGGGTGGGGATGCCGACGGCATCCGGAGCGATCACATGGGCGTCGTGGCCCGAGCGTTCGAGGTGGCGCAGGATCTGCAGCACAGATCCCGTCACGCCGTTCATGTGCGGCAGGAATGACTCGGTCACGATTGCGACTCTCACGATCTCAGGATGACGCCGGAGAACGGGCGCATCGGACACCGGCGGGCGGTGCAGCCGAGTGTTCACCTGTTGCACGACTGTCCTTCACCGGCTGTCCCCGATTCGGTTCCCGTTCACCTTCTGGCGTCACAGTGGGAGCGTGATTGCGGACGTGCTGGCGGATGCTGTGTCAGGGCCGTGGGCCCTCCTCGTGATGGCGCTCCTCGTCTTCGGTGATGCGTTCCTCGTGCTCGTCCCTGGCGAGATCGCCGTGACGGCGATGGGTGCACTGTCCACGTCGACCGGTGCGCCGCCGCTGTGGGCGGTGATCGTGTCTGCCGCCGCGGCAGCCGCGTGCGGCGATCTGCTCTGTTACGGGATCGGGCGTTGGGTCGGGATCGATCGGTGGCGCTGGATGCGTGCAGAACGTCTGCAGCGCGCGCAGCACTGGGCACGTGGACGACTCGAGGCAGGTACGGCCGTGGTGTTGTTCACGGCGCGCTTCATCCCGTTCGCTCGTCTCGCGATCAACCTCGTCGCCGGCGCCACCCGTATCCCGATCGTCCGCTACATCGGTCTCGTCGCGCTCGCAGCCACAGGATGGGCCATCTACCAGGCTGCAATCGGCGCGCTGTTCGCGGCGATGATCCCAGACGCCCCCATCGTGTCCGTGCTGGTGTCTGTGGTCGTCGCCATCGGGCTCGGAGCTCTGATCGATCTCGTGATCCGCAGGCGCGCCCGCCGGCGAAAGCCTGTCGCAGCGAACGTGACGTCCGACTAGGCTGGCGTGATGAGCACCGAAGAAGGCGCAGCCTCCCCGTCCGAGGAGATGAAGCGCAAGTTCAAGGAAGCGCTCGAGAAGAAGAACGCACATCACCGCGACGGTGAATCGCATCTGGACGGCGACTCCGCCGTCCACGCGGCGAATGCTCCGCAGACGCGACGTGAGTTCCGACGCAAGAGCGGATGACCACGAATGCGGGCCGCCCCGGAAGGGGCGGCCCGCATCTCATTCGACCGGCTATTCTCCCGCGAGTCCACCGAGCAGATGGCCGAAGGAACGCCCCTCGCCCAGGTAGTTCGCCGGATCGAACGGGTCGCTCGAAGTCACGGCATCCTTTCGTGCCATGGCATCTGCGAGTTCGCGAGCCCCTTTCTCCACCCGCTTCGCCAGTGGAGCGACATCGTCTCCTGCGCCGCCCCAGTCGCTGGACGCCGCGAACACACCAGTGGACACGGCCTCGGCGTGCAGGTAGGCGAACAGCGGCCGGATCGCATAATCGATGGCCAGCGAATGCCGCGGTGTGCCGGCGTTCGCACCGATCAGCACCGGCTTACCCGTGAGCGCATCCGGATCCAGCACGTCGATGAACGACTTGAAGAGTCCCGAGTAGCTCGTGGAGAAGATCGGCGTCACCGCGATCAGCGCATCCGCGGAATACACCGAGTTGAGCGCTGATTCGAGCGCTGAAGGCGCGAACCCCGTGAGCAAATTGTTCGTGATGTCGTGTGCGAGGTCACGAAGCTCGATCATGTCGACGGTCGCCTCGATCTCCCGCTCGGCGAGCTGCTTCACCGTCTCCGCAGCCAGCCTGTCGGCCAGCATCCGAGTCGAGGACGGGTTAGAGAGTCCAGCCGAGATGACGGCGATACGTCGTTCGGTCATGATCATGCCTCCTTCCGGCCGAGGCCGAACGCGGAACCGGCGGGCGCAGGGGTGTCCTGATAGGGAGATCCGACGGTGAGGTTGTCGCCACGGTTCGCGCCGGGTCGAGCTTCCCGCGTGGGTCCGTCACCGTACACGGCCTTCACGCGGGCGGCGTGGGTGGGCGCATCCGGAACGTCCGCCGGGCGGTTCTTCGCCATCTCCTTTCGGAGCACCGGCACGACCTCACCACCGAGGATGTCGAGCTGCTCGAGCACGACGTTCAACGGCAGCCCGGCGTGGTCGATGAGGAACAGCTGACGCTGGTAGTCGCCGAACGTGTCGCGCATGGCGGCGTAGCGGTCGATGACCTGCTGCGGCGACCCTACGGTCAACGGCGTCATCTCGGTGAAGTCCTCCATGCTCGGTCCGTGGCCGTACACCGGCGCATTGTCGAAGTACGGACGGAACTCGTTCACGGCATCCTGTGACTTGGCGCGCATGAACACCTGCCCGCCGAGACCCACGATCGCCTGCTCTGGCGCACCGTGCCCATAATGCGCGAAGCGCTGGCGGTACAGCTCGATGAGACGCTGGTAGTGCTCCTTCGGCCAGAAGATGTTGTTGGCGAAGAAGCCGTCACCGTAGTAGGCGGCCTGCTCGGCGATCTCCGGGGTGCGGATCGAGCCGTGCCAGACGAACGGCGCAACGCCGTCCAGCGGGCGGGGCGTCGAGGTGAAGCCCTGCAGCGGGGTGCGGAACTTCCCTTCCCAATCGACGACGTCCTCATGCCAGAGCTTGTGCAGCAGTGCGTAGTTCTCGATTGCGAGAGGGAGCCCCTGTCGGATGTCCTTGCCGAACCACGGGTAGACAGGACCGGTGTTGCCGCGCCCGAGCATGATGTCGGTGCGACCGTCCGAGATGTGCTGCAGCATCGCGAAGTCTTCGGCGATCTTCACCGGGTCGTTCGTGGTGATCAGGGTCGTGGAGGTCGACAGGATGATGCGCTCGGTCTGTGCGGCGATCGCGGCGAGCGTGGTCGACGGAGACGACGACCAGAACGGCGGGTTGTGGTGCTCGCCGACGGCGTACACGTCAAGGCCCACCTCTTCGGCGTGACGTGCGATCGTGATCGCATCCTTGATCTTCTGACCTTCGCTCGGCGTCTCTCCCGTGACGGGGTTCTGCGTGACGTCGCTGACGGTGAAGAGTCCGAACTGGATGCCTGAGGTTTCGGCCTGCTCGCTCATGATGTGCTCCGGGTTCTCGAGGCGGATGCTGTTGGCATGTCGCTTCTATTCAAATGCATGTATATGTGACAACGCAACCCACGCCACTTTATTCCCGACCTGCCGAGTGGCGGCCGGTAGCCTCAGAAGATGAGCACTGCCCCACAGACGCCGACTGGCCCGATCACCGGGGGCATCGCACGGCCTCGCAGACGCGTGCCGTTCTGGGACAACGCCCGCTACGCCTGCATCGTGCTGGTCGTGCTCGGACATGCCATACAGCGTCTCACCTACGACTCCAGTATCGCGATGGCGCTCTATCTGGCCTTCTACGCGTTCCACATGCCGGCATTCGCGATCATCGCGGGCTACTTCTCGAAGTCGGCGCCGCCGACGCGGAAGCAGATGGCGCGTGTGATCACCGACATCCTCGTGCCGTACGTGATCTTCGAACTGCTCTGGACGCTGACGAAGTGGCTGGTGGAAGGGCAGGCTGAGCCGAACCTCACGCAGCCGTCGTGGACGCTGTGGTTCCTGCTCGCCCTGGGCATCTTCCGCCTGGTGCTGCCGTATCTCGCGCTGTTGCGCTGGCCGCTGCTGTGGAGCGTGCTGATCTCTGTCGGTGCGGGCTATCTCAGCAACGTCGACAGCACCTTCTCGCTTTCGCGCACCATGGGCTTCCTGCCCTTCTTCGTGCTGGGGTGGTGGCTGCGGGAGCATGACCTGGTCAACAGGTTCCGTCTGATCGATTTCCGTCCGTGGTGGCTGCGCGCGGCCGCGGTGCTCATATTCGCAGCTGACGCATTCGTCGCGTGGAACTGGGTCGATCTGTGGGAGAGCATGAATCTCGACAAGTGGTTCTTCTACAACGACACCTACGTGGATCTCGGCGGTGATGAGTGGTGGTCCGGCGGCATCCGACTGTTCCTGATCGTGATCGGACTGCTGTTGAGTGCGGCATTCTTCGTACTGATCCCTCGGCGCAAGCAGTGGTGGACGAAGTTCGGCCAGTACACGATGTACGTCTATCTGCTGCACTCGTTCGTGCTGTACCCGTTCCGCGAGTCCGGCATCCTCCGCGACGCCGAGCCGACCTGGATCTGGCTGCCGACTGTGATCGTCCTGTCCGTGGTGATCGCCGTCGTACTCGCCACTCGACCTGTCCGCTGGGTGTTCCGCCCGCTAGTCGAGCCCAGGGCGCGGTGGCTATTCTCGGATGCAGGGCTGATGTCGGACACCTCACGGCGAGATGACCCCACCGGGTCGCGCAGGACCACGGAGCGTTGACCAGCCGGACGGTGGCGCTGTGCGAGGAGCGGCCGCTCAGGCCACCCGGATACGACGAGTTACGCGCACGAGATACCAGGCGAGCGTGACGAGCAGCAACAGCTCGGCGACGATGTATCCGTAGTGCAGCCACGACTCCCCCGGGTCGCCGCCTGCGATGATCACGTCGCTCCGGGCCGCCAGTGCGGGGCGGAGGGCGAAAGACTCGATCGCCATGATGATCCACATCGCACCGATCAGCATCCATCCACTCTTGCTCTCCCGCGGACGCGCCTGCGCGATCAGCGTGAGAATCACCAGGATCATCCAGCCTGCGACCGATAACGCGATGAAGATCAGCCGTCCGATGCCGAGCCCGAGTGGCGTCGTGATTCCGGGTGCCTGGAACTTCAGCGGTGTCTCGATGAAGCTCAGACCGATGATGATCCCGATCCAGACGGCGGGTAGGACGATACGCAGCGAAATCCACAGGCGAGACATGCCTCCACGCTACCGGCGGTAACTCTTCGCAATACACGACGCCGGTCGCGAGAACCCGCCGTACGCTCGTGTCATGGCTGCACTGAACCTCCCCGTCCTCGACCTCTCCCAGCTCGACGACGGCCCAGAGGCCGCTGCGAAGTTCCGCAGTGAGCTCGCCACGGCTGCGCACGACGTCGGGTTCTTCTATCTGACCGGCACCGGTATCGACCCCGCGCTCTTCCGCCGGTTGCAGAAGGCGGCCCGAGACTTCTTCGCCCTGCCCGAGGATCAGAAGCTCGCCATCGAGAACCTGCACAGCGCTCAGTTCCGCGGCTACACCCGCATCGGCGGTGAGCTCACTCAGGGCAAGGTCGACTGGCGCGAGCAGATCGACATCGGGCCAGAACGCGAGCCCGTCTCCGGCGGCCCGGCGTTCAACCGCCTCATCGGCCCGAACCTATGGCCGCAGGCGCAGCCCGAGCTGCGCGAAGTCGCCGAATCATGGCGCGAGCACCTCACCGCGATCTCTCGCAGGCTCCTGCGCAGCTGGGCGGAGGCTCTCGGCGCTGAGCCGACTCACTTCGACGCCGACTTCGGCGACCCCGCGAGCCTGCTGAAGATCGTGCGCTATCCCGGCACCGATGCGCCGGAGCCGCAGCAAGGCGTCGGTGCGCACAAGGACTCCGGCGTGCTCACCCTCCTCTGGGTCGAGCCGGGTAAGGGCGGCCTGCAGGTCGAACGCGACGGCGCATGGGTGGATGCGCCGCCCGTCGACGACGCCTTCATCGTGAACATCGGCGAGATGCTCGAGTACGCCACCGGGGGCTACCTCAAGGCGACGAACCACCGGGTGATCTCTCCCCAGGCCCCTGCGGACCGCATCTCGGTGCCGTTCTTCTTCAGCCCGGCCCTCGATGCGAAGCTTCCGCTGATCGAACTGCCCGCGGAGCTCGCCGCTGAAGCACAGGGCGTGACCGAGGACCCCGACAATCCGATCCACAGTCTGTACGGCGAGAACGCCCTCAAGTCACGACTGCGTGCACACCCGGACGTCGCGGCGATTCACCACTCAGACCTCGTAGGGACATCCGCCTGATCTGGCGGGCGACGTATACTTCGGCCAGGAGGTCGGATGCCGTTGCCCTTCTTCACCGTCGGTCACTCGAATCGCACCATCGAGGAGTTCATCGACATCCTGCTGACCGCGAACGTTGAACTCGTGGTCGACGTGCGCAGGCTTCCCGGCTCGCGCAGCAACCCCCAGTTCGACGAGGACGCATTGCGCGCATCGCTGGCAGCGACAGGGATCGGAACGGCTCGCATCTCGGCTCTCACCGGCCGACGACCGGTCTCGCATGATGTGCCCTTTGAGACCAACGCACTCTGGCGCAATCGCAGCTTCCACAACTACGCGGACCATGCGCTGTCCGAGCCGTTCCGCGAGGGACTGGCAGAGCTCCGCCGGTCGGGTCAGGAGAAGCGCGTTGCCGTGATGTGCTCCGAGGCTGTCTGGTGGCGCTGCCACCGACGCATGATCGCAGACCATCTGCTCGCACACGGAGAACGAGTCATTCATCTCATGGGCTCCGGCCGGACGCAGCCTGCGGAGCCCACCGCCGGCGCCGTCGTCGATGACCACCAGGCGGTCCGCTATCCCGCGGCCGTTCAGGAGTGATGCGGCTGGCCGCCGAACTCCACGATCTCCTGCAGCGCCCGCAGATGCGCGGTGAATGCCCGCTCGCCTTTCGCGGTGGAACGGACCCAGGTGCGGGGGCGGCTTCCGACGTCACCTCGACGCGTCGAAACGTATCCGGTCACGTGCAGGTGCGAGATCGATTTGCTCAACGCCGAATCACCGACCTGGAGTATCTCCGCCAGGGTCGCGAAGTCCAGCTCGTTCCCATCGAGAAGCGCCGCCATCAGCGAGAAGCGGATGGGACTGGCGAAATTATCGTCGAGGCGCAGACGCGGATGTCTCTCACCCATCGCGCCCGTCCAGGAATGCGCTGCCCACACTGAGCCCGAACGCGAAAGCAGCAGCGACCGGACCGAGTCCGAGCACGGACGTCGCCCCGAGAACCTGAATCGGCAGAATGGCCGCGATGATCGCGCCGGACGTCGCGAAAGCCGTCCATTGGGGCCAGGCCCACAGTGCTCCGAGCGCAGGCATGCGCTCCGTGACACGGGCAGCGATCCACCATCCCAGGTAACCGAGCATCAGCAGCATGCCGAAGAACGGCCGCAGCAGCTCATCACCGACCGAGAGAACCCATATCCCCGCAGCCAGCACTGCTCCGGTCACCACCGTGGCCACGCGCGCACCGAACGTTAACGGGATCCGCTCGACGGGCTCGGCAGTGGCGGACGAAGCACGGAGGCTAAGCAGCGCCGCTGAACCGAGAATGAGCAGGATCAGCGCGCCAGGCACCAGCTTCACGACGAATGGGATCTCCGCCCCGGTGATGCCGGATAAGAAGGCGGCGGCAAGCACCATGACGAGGACGACGCAGAGCACGATCGCGATCGCGACGCTCCATCGCCGGCCGCCGTGGCCGATGACCCCGTACCCCTCACGACGTTTATTGGCGAGCTGCATCCAGATGAGATACACACCGACGAAGACGATGAACGACGACGGCACGGCGGCCGAGCCGGCGCTGATCACGATGATGGTGACGTACACAGACAGGACCGCGGCATCCACCAGGCCGAGCCGTGCTGCCCCGCGCCAGTCCACGCGCGCCTCACGGCGTGAGCGGACGGCTGTGACCTCGTCGAGATACGCCTGGGCGATCTCGGCGTTCGGGGCGGGTAGCGGCGCTGCACCCTCGACCAGTCGCCGTTCCATTGCACCTCCACGCGGGCTTTCCACTTGGAAAGCTCGTCTGCTGATGGCAAGCTATGCGCTTTCCCGCAGGAAAGCAACCATCTCCACCGCTTCAGCGCTTTCGCCGATGTGACGCCCGATTCACTTCTTTCGCGAAACGAAGGCCTTGATGCCACCCTTGCTAGGGGTTGTGGCGCTCTCCGTTTACCCATATGTAAACGGCCAATCACATTGGCCAGTTACACGAAGAGGTGTCTGCATGCTAGAAGTAAACCGTCGCACAGTCTTGACACTCGGCGCAGCGCTCGGGCTGACGAGCGTTGTCGCTCCCACCGCAGCCTGGTCGTGGTCGCCGGCGCGCTCCGTGCTCGGATCCGGGGATGGCGTCGATCCCCAGTGGGTCTGGGACGACGACCTCGACCGCATCATCGCCGATGCCATCACGAATGGCCACGTTCCTGCGATCAACACCGCCATCGGCAACTGGGTCGACAACAACGATCGGTTGCCCGCGGGCTGCCGGCCGAACTCGCAGCCTTCCTCCAGCAGTCGACCAGGCTGCCGGCCTGGGCAGACATGAACAAACTCCGCCTCGCGGCCGATTTCAACCGTCGCCGCGATCTGTACCTGTTCATGATCTACGGCGTCGGCGGGGGCATCATGAGTACCGTCATCCCGCGTGAGGCGAAGTCCGTGTATTGGTCCAAGGGCGGCGCAGACATGCAGGACCGCGCTGCGAAGACGTTCACGTTCGGATACGACCTCACGGATGCCAACGCGTTCGAGCCGGACGGCCAGATGATCGTCACCGGCAACAAGACGCGCATGGTGCACTCGGCGGTGCGTCACCTGCTCCCTCAGTCGCCGTATTGGAAGGCCGTCGCGGACGAGACGATTCCCATCAGCAACATGGACATCCTCGTGACCTTCCACAGCACCGGAACCTTCGCTCACAAGAAGATGAAGGAGTGGGGCATCCGCATGTCTGCGGCGGAAGAAGAGGCGTTCCTGCACCACTGGCAGGTCGCGCTGCACCTGCTGGGCGTGCAAGATCAGTACATCCCGGCGACCTGGGCTGATGCGCACGCCCAATCCGACCAGGTCCTGACTCCCATCCTCAACCCAACGATGGAGGGCAAGGCTCTTGCCGAAGTGCTGCTCGGCCTGACCGCACAGATCGATCTCGGCGTCACGCGCGGCTTCCTGAACGAGGTCGTCCGCTACCAGCTCGGAAACGACATCGGTGACTGGCTCGGGCTCAAGCGGGACTACATCTCCGCGGCCACGATCAGGAACGGGTGGCCGCTGTACATCAAGTTCCGCGAAGGGTTCCTACCGATCGCACCGGTGTCCACGGCGATCTTCGACAAGCTCATCAAAGGCATCGCCATGGCGTTCCTCAACAAGGGCGAGTCAGGCAAGACCACGCCCATCACTCTCCCGGACGGCAACCGCCCGAGCGTCCGAGCCGCATCCCCGCGCGGGCGACGCCTGGTGGTCGTGAGACACCACGATCAGAATCGTGTCTCAGGCGGGAACGTGGCCCTGACAGAAACGACGAAGGCCGTCCCACACCTGGGACGGCCTTCGGAAGAAGTGCGATATTACGCTGGTGCGCTGCCTTAGCGGCGAAGCCCAAGCTTCTCGATCAGCGAGCGGTAACGCGCGATGTCGATGTCCTGGAGGTAGCCGAGCAGACGACGGCGCTGACCGACGAGCAGGAACAGCCCACGACGCGAGTGGTGGTCGTGCTTGTGCTCCTTGAGGTGCTCAGTGAGGTCCTTGATGCGCTGCGTCAGCATCGCGACCTGCACCTCGGGGGATCCGGTGTCACCGGGGTGCGTCGCGTACTCTTCGATGATCGCCTTCTTGACGTCTGATTCCAGTGCCATAGATTCGATCCCCTTTCACTCATTGCGCGGCGCCCGGCACCTGATGTGCGAGCTCTCTTTATCCGCGGCCGATCAAACGGCAACCTGTAGAGTCTACCAGCCCGGGCGCCCGGTCCGGGACCCTCGCTGACCGCGACGCCGCCGTGAGCCGATAACCTCGACACGTGCTGATCATCGTGCGGGCGAGTTCCGAATACGAGTGGGAACCGCTGCGCGGGGTCGACGCGTGAGCGGCGGTGCCCGCGGGGCACTCATCGACCTCCGCCCCTTCCGCGCCAGCGGTGCGTTCACGCGGATGTGGGTCGGCTCGACGCTCGCCGGGCTGGGCGGTCAGCTCACCATCGTCACCGTGATGCTGCACGTGTTCGAACTCACAGGGAGCACCTTCGCCGTATCGATGGTCGCCGTCGCGGGCCTCGTCCCGATGATCCTCGCCGGTCTGTACGGCGGGATGCTCGCCGACGCGTTCGATCGCCGCAAGGTCGCGCTCATAGCGGCGGTCATCACGTTCGTCTCGACGCTGCTGCTCGCCGTGCTCACCTGGGGACAGTTGGAGACGATCTGGTGGCTGTACGCGTTGAGCATGATCAACTCCGCCGCGAACTCGGTCGGCATGGCGACGAGAACGGCGATCGTCCCGCGGCTCATCCCCCGCGACCTCCTCGCCGCCGCCTCCGCATTGAACGGCATCACGATCGGCGTCATGGTGATGGTCGGTCCGGCACTCGCCGGCGTCCTCGTCGCCCTCACCGGCTACGGCTGGACGTACACCATCGACGTCGTGCTCATGCTCGCGATGTTCCTCGGACTGTGGAGCCTTCCGCCGCTTCGGCCGGAAGGAACCGTCGTCCGCCCCGGATGGGAATCCCTGGTCGATGGTTGGCGGTTCCTCACGCGTGCGGCCAATATACGGATGCAATATCTGGTCGACATCGTCGCGATGACGTTCGGGCAACCACTCGCACTGTTCCCCGCGCTGGGCACCGTCCTCCTCGGAGGCGGCGCAGTGACCACCGGCGCGCTGACCGCGGCAGTGGCCGCGGGCACGTTCCTCTCCAGCCTGTTCTCGGGGCGCATCGTCCTCTACCGCTGGCACGGCCGCGGTATCGAAAGGGCGGTTCAGGCGTACGGCGCGGCGATCCTGCTCTTCGGCGTCGTGCTCCTGCTCGGCGTATGGATGCCCGGTGCTGACGAGAGCCATGCCAACATCGCCCTCATCGCCGCAGCATGCGGAGCATTGGCGCTCTCGGGCGCTGCGGACAACATCAGCTCGATCTACCGCAACACCATGATGCAGGCTTCGGTGCCTGACGCCATTCGCGGGAGATTGCAGGGCATCTTCATCATCGTCGTCGCCGGCGGTCCTCGTCTGGGCGCTCTCTACGCCGGCACGCTCGCGACCCTCACGACGCTCTGGTTCCCTCCGCTGCTCGGCGGACTGATCGTGATCGCTCTGGTCGGCGTCCTGGTGCGCCTCACCCCCGGATTCCGCACGTACGACGCAGAAAACCCCGAGCCCTGAACGGACCCGGGGCTTTCCTGAGACAGATCAGTCCTGCTGCAGCGCACCCTGCAGATCGAGGTTGATCGTGATGTCCTTGCCGACCAGGACGCCGCCGGTCTCCAGCGCCGCGTTCCATGTCAGACCGAAGTCCTCACGGTTGACAGTGGTCGTCGCGGAAGCGCCCGCCTTGTAGTTGCCGTACGGGTCGGTGCCGAACCCACCGAAGTCGAACGCGAAGCTCACCGGCTTGGTGATACCGCGGATGGTCAGGTCGCCATCGATGAAGAAGTCACCCGACTCGACGCGCGCGCCGGTGGAGACGAACTCCATGGTCGGGTAGTTCTCCGCGTCGAAGAAGTCAGCCGAACGAAGGTGTCCGTCACGGCCGTCGTCGTTCGTGTCGAGGGAGGTCACGTCCACGCTCGCCTCGACTTTCGCGTCCAACGGGTTCTCCGGGGCGATCAGCGTTGCGCTCTTCATGCCGAAGGTGCCGCGCACCTTCGAGATCATCATGTGGCGGACGCTGAAGGTGACCTCGCTGTGAGCGGGGTCCAGAACCCAGGTGCCTGCGCGGTAGCCGGGGATGTCGATCGTGGTCATGTGAATGAGCTCCTTTGAGGTTCGGGGTGTCTCTTGACGTACCTCGAGTGGAAACTCATATGCAGGCGCATATATTCCGGCAGCGCGAGAAAAAAGGAAGGTCCTCATCCCGACTCGGGACGAGGACCTTCTGATTCACGACGCGGATCAGCCGACGGCGACCAGATCGATGATGAAGATGAGGGTCTTTCCCGAAAGGAAGTGACCGGAGCCGGCAGGACCGTAAGCGAGGTGCGGGGGAACGATCAGCTCACGACGGCCACCGATCTTCATGCCGGGGATACCGTCCTGCCAGCCCTGGATGAGTCCACGAAGCGGGAACTGAATGGTCTCACCTCGACCCCAGGAGGAGTCGAATTCCTCGCCGGAATCGTACTCGACACCGGCGTAATGCACAGTCACGGTGTCGCCGGGCTTGGCCGCGGCGCCGTCGCCTTCGATGATGTCTCTGGTGACGAGCTCTGCAGGAGCAGGAGCAGTGGGGGCGTCGAACTCGGGCTTTGTGCGATCAGTCATGACTCCATACAACCCGAGCCTCCGGACAGGGTCAATGCGACGGCACCTGCCCACAGCGAACACCTCGAATCGTCCACGACCGACGCCCGCTCGTAGGGTATTGACACGACGGCGATCCCGGGTGCAGTCTGAACACAGATCAACTCAGCGCCCGGTAGACATGCAGGCATCGCCGCAGCACCGGGCGCTGAGTCTTGCTGGGAGCAAGGTTGAGCGGCGAAGTGAGTCGAAACCTCTCTTCCGCCGCGCGCCGGCTCAGTACGCCAGAAGAGCTGCACGCGTCGCGCGCGTACGAGTGAGCAGAGCCCGCTCGTCATCGGCCGCGAGGGCGTCGCGACCGAGGATCGCCCGTTGCCGTACGGCGGCGAGAGCGGCGGCATCCCTGATGAAGGTCTTCATCAGGGGCCTGCGATCGCCCCGCAGGCTCGCCGCCCACTTCATGCCGACCTTTCGCCCGGCGGGAGTCGCGAGCATCGTGATCTCCTCCGGCGTGAACCATCCGGCCGCGGCGTAATCGCCCAGTCTCTCCCTGGTGACGCGGGCCTCCTCTTTGCGCAGCGCGACGATCGCGAGGATGAAACCGATGAAAAGGGGAATCTGAAGAGTGATGTAGAGCGCGAAGAAGTCGGCGAACATGGCCGACCCGTTCCAGAATCCGTGCAGGATCATGGCGCCCAGCAGCCCCAGCAGGCCGGCTCCCAGCACGGCGCCAGTGGAGGCGCTGCGACGCGCCGCAAGCCCCATGGCGAAGCCGGTGAGCGCCGTGAACATGGCGTGCGCGAAAGGCGAGAGCAGCCCGCGCATCACGAACGTGGCCGTGAGCTGTTCGCCACCGCCTTCGATGAGGCTGATCGCGAAATACTGGATGTTCTCGGTGAAGGCGAACCCGGCCCCGACCAGAGCCCCGTAGACGATGCCGTCGATCGGCCCGTCGAATGCACGTCGCCCGATGACGAAGATGATGAAGATTCCGAGACCTTTGGCGATCTCCTCGACGATCGGCGCCTGGATCACTGCGCTGAGGACCTCTGAACGCAGACCGACCATGAGCGTGATGCCGATGTCGACGAGCAGCGTCAGCCCGACCGCGGCCACCCCGCCCCACGCGATCGCGAAGACGATGAGCGGCTTCGGCTCGGGCTCCCAGCGATCGATGATGTAGACACCGAAGAACACGATCGCCAGCGGGATGAGCGCCAGGGCGAGACCCATCCCCGACGCCACCGCGCCGAGCGCCCAGACGAAGTAGCCGATCAGAGCGACGAGCGCGAAGCCCAGCACACCGAAGAGCCAGATCGAAACGGTCCTGCCCTTCTTGGAGGGCACGGGAAGCATGGGCAGCGCCCCGGCCGGAGCGGGTGCCGCCGGCGCGGGAGGCGAGTAGTGCGTCGGCTGCGCCAGTGCGGACGCGTACACCGGTCGCTGGCTGAACTGCGTCGGCGTGTACGGCGACTGCGCGTACTGCTGCTGCGAGTACTGGGGCTGCTGAGCCGGGGGCGGCGTGTACTGCGGCTCTGACGGTCCTCCGAATGACATAGCCAAAGCCTAGAGGTACCCTCACTCTGCTCCCAACGCGCGGGCGGTAGCGTAGGAGACATGCGTTTCGCCCATCTGCGTCGGCCAGACTCCCCCGATGCCCACCTCGCAGTGATCCAGGATGCCGAGGCAGTTCTGGTCTCCGATCTGATCGACCCGGCTCCGCTCACCCTTCAGGAGCTCATCGACGGTGGTGATCACGCCCTCGACGCGCTGCGCACTGCGCTCGACGAACGCACTCCTCCTCGCCATCCTCTTACCGGCTTCGACTTCGCATCCGCAGTGCTGAATCCTCCCGTGATCCTCGCCATCGGGCTGAACTACGCCGCCCACTCCAGCGAGCTCGGTCTGAAGACCGACAGCGCGCCGACCGTCTTCACGCTCTGGCCGAACTCCCTGACATCGCACGAGGCGACGACGGGGTGGCCGCGCACACTGAGCGAATCCGTCGACTACGAGGCCGAGCTCGGCGTGCTGATCGGCCGACCGGCGAAGGACGTCGCAGAGGCCGATGCCCTCGACCACGTCTGGGGATACACCGTCGTCAATGACATCACGGCTCGCGACATCCAGTTCTCCGAGGCGCAGTGGTCCCGATGCAAATCCTTCGACGGATTCACTCCGACGGGCCCGTTCGTCGTCACGGCGGATGAGATCGCCGACCCGCAGGACCTGCACATCTGGACCGTCGTGGACGGCCACACCGTGCAGGATGCCACGACCGGTCAGATGGTCAGGTCTGTCGCGACGCTGATCGCGCATCTGTCGCAGTCGATCACCCTGCAGCCCGGCACGTTGATCTCCACCGGCAGCCCGGGTGGCGCCGGCTACTCGCGCGAGCCGCAGATCTTCCTGCGCGACCGTTCAACGGTCACCGTCGGCATCGACGGCATCGGCGAGCTCACGACGCACTGCCGCATCTACGACTGAGCCTTCGACAGGCTCAGGGACCGGTTCCCGAGAAAGCAGGGAACGGTCGCCGAGGAATCCGGCGTCGAAGAGTCAGATCTCGATCAGACCCTCCGGCGGGATGACGGTGATCGCGGCGGTGACAGCCTCGAGCCCGGACAGCCGAGCCGGTGAGAGCTGCTTCATGACCTCTTCGCGTGACATCAGGCCTGCCTCCACGACGAGGTCGGCCACGTTGCGATTGGTGAGCAGCGCCGTCTTCGCGAGGGCGGCCGCAGCGGCGTAGCCGATGAACGGCGTGAGCGCGGTGATGACGCCGACGGAGGCGCCGACCATCGCTCCGAGTCGGTCGGTGTTGGCCGTGATGCCGTCGACGCAGTTGACGCGCAGGGTCCACATCGCCTGGCGCATCCAGGTGATCGACTGGAAGATCGAGTGCGCGATGACCGGCTCGAAGGCGTTGAGCTGCAGCTGTCCTGCTTCCACTGCCATCGTGACGGTCATATCCGCGCCGACCACGGCGAATGCCACCTGATTCACGACCTCGGGGATCACCGGGTTCACCTTGCCAGGCATGATGCTCGAACCGGCCTGCTTGGCAGGAAGATTGATCTCGCCGAGACCGGCCTGCGGGCCCGAGGACAGCAGTCGCAGATCGTTGCAGATCTTCGAGAGCTTGATGGCGTTGCGCTTGAGCGACGAGGAGAACGACATGAACGCCCCGGTGTCGCTCGTGGATTCGACCAGGTCGGTCGCCGTCTCGAGATCCAGCGCCGTGATCTCCCGCAGATGTTTCAGCACCGCAGGCGCATATTCGGCATGGGTGGTGATCCCGGTACCGATCGCGGTGGCGCCCATGTTGATCTCGAACATCAGCGATGCGTTCTCGGTCAGACGACTGTGGTCTTCGCCGAGGGTCGTCGCGAAGCCGTGGAACTCCTGCCCGAGCGTCATCGGCACGGCATCCTGCAGCTGCGTGCGCCCCACCTTGAGGATGTCGTGGAAATCGACAGCCTTGCTGAGGAAGGATCTGCGGAGCAGGTCGAGCTCTTCGAGCAGCGCTCGCAACGTCAACGAGAGTCCGATCTTGACCGCCGTCGGATACACGTCGTTGGTGGATTGGCTGCGGTTGGTGTGGTCGATCGGAGACAGGAACGCGTAATCGCCCTTCTCGCGCCCTGCGGCCTCCAGCGCGATGTTGGTGATCACCTCGTTCGCATTCATGTTTGTCGAGGTGCCTGCGCCGCCCTGGATGACGCCGACGGTGAACTGATCGTGGAACTCGCCGTCGATCACGCGCTGCGCGGCCTCGTCGATGAGGTCCGCCCTCATCGCGTCGAGCGCACCGATCTCCTTGTTCGCCCTGGCGCTGGCCTGCTTGACCATGGCGAGAGCACGGATGAGATCCGGATACACCGAGATCGGACGCTTCGTGATCGGGAAATTAGCGTCGGCACGGGCAGTGTGGATACCCCAGTACGCGTCGACGGGGATCTCCATGCTCCCGAGCGAGTCGGTCTCAGTGCGTGTGAGTGAGGGCGCGGCAGAAGCCATGTCACATCCTTGTGGGTCGTGGCGGATCAGTACGAGGGATGCCTTCAGTCTATGCCGCCGGCATCCTCGACCGGAGTCGAGAGCGCCCGTGGCGAAGGCGTCAATGCCCGATGATGATCACCAGGATGCCGCCGACCACGGCGATCGCGCAGAGGGCGAAGCACCCGTATGCGCCGAACAGCGCGATGCGCTTCTGCACGTCGGTGAGCGGACTCTTCTTCGCAGCCTTCGCTGCCTGCTTCGCAGCGCGCTGCGCTTCCTTCTCACTGATCACGGTGATCGCATCCGTGAATTCCACTGGGCTCACCACTGGCGCGTGGCCCGCACGGACCAGCAATCGCAATCCGAGTGCATAGAAGGTCACGATGGCGGTCGCTCCGATGAGCGCGGCGGCGAACACCTGCACGAACGCGAGCCAATCGATCGCGACGCTCATTTCGCGGCACCCTTCTTCGCGGCCTTGGACTTCGCCTTGGCATCGGCCTTCGCCTTGGCTCGGGCCTTTGCCTCGGCTCGGGCTTCTTCGATCCGCTGCTGACGCCGCGTGGGAGGGGGCATGTCGGGCAGTTCGACGACGTGCCCGGACTCCGCGACATCGCTCATGGCGTTCTCAGCCGTCACCGCGTTACGGCGCGAACGCAGGAACAGTCCGACGATGACGACGAGAGCGAGAACAGCATCGATCGCCACTCCCCAGTTGCCGAGCCAGACCACGAGCAGCGCTGCCAGTGCACCGACCGCTGCGGCGGCAGGCAGCGTCAGCAGCCATCCGATGCCGATCCGTCCGGCCGTCCGCCAGCGTACGGTCGAGCCTCGCCGACCGAGGCCGGAGCCGATCACAGATCCGGAGGCGACCTGCGTGGTCGAGAGCGCGAAACCGAGCGCGCTGGATGCGAGGATCGTCGCTGCTGTCGAGCTCTCCGCTGCGAAGCCCTGTGCGGGCTTGACATCGGTGAGGCCCTTGCCCAGCGTGCGGATGATACGCCAGCCGCCGAGGTAGGTGCCGAGCGCGATCGTGAACGCACAGGCGAAGATGACCCAGAAGTAGGGGTCCGACTGCTCTGAGCTCTGCCAGCCGACCGTGATGAGCGCGAGGGTGATGACGCCCATCGTCTTCTGCGCGTCATTGGTGCCGTGGGCGAGCGCGACGAGTGATGACGTGAAGATCTGTCCCCAGCGGAAGCCGTCGCGTCCGTCTGGCTTGTTGTCGTAGCGGCGAGTGATCGAATAGGCGATCTTGGTCGCGATGAACGCGATGATGCCGGCGGTTATCGGGGCGATGAGTGCCGGAAGGACGATCTTGGAGAGCACCATTCCGAAGTCGATACCGCCGAGGCCGACGCCGACGAGGGTCGCTCCGATGAGTCCGCCGAACAGCGCGTGCGAGGAACTCGAAGGCAGTCCGAGCAGCCAGGTGAGCATGTTCCAGGTGATCGCGCCGATGAGACCGGCGAAGATCACAGACAGGAAGAGCTCAGCGCCTGAGTCTCTGATCGCGTCCTCGTTGATGATGCCGTGCGAGACCGTCTTGGACACCTCGGTGGACAGGAACGCTCCGATGAGGTTGAGTCCCGCGGCGAGAAGCACGGCGGTCTTCGGCTTGAGTGCACCGGTCGCGATGGGCGTCGCCATCGCATTCGCGGTGTCGTGAAAGCCGTTCGTGAAGTCGAAGAAGAGCGCCAGCACGATGACCAGCACGACGATGAGGGCTGCGGTTTCCACCGTTCGCTTTCGTTTGAGTGAAAGGAAGAGAGCTGCCGACGTGATCGGCGTGACGAACGAAGAGTTCACCGTGGGTTTGACTTCCGTTAACCGGCCCCGATAAATCCTCGCACCCTGCTCGGCTCCGGTCAACTCGACCTGGGCTAGCGTTGAACGGTGACCAACGCCCCCATCGCAGCCCGCCGCTCCCACGTCCGCGTACATCACGGCGACACCTTCGAGGATCCGTACGAGTGGCTCCGTGAGAAGGACTCCCCCGAAGTCATCGCGCATCTCGAGGCGGAGAACGCACACACCGACAGTGAGACCGCACACCTCGAAGAACTGCGCGAGACGCTGTTCCAGGAGATAAAGGGCCGCGTGCAGGAGACGGATCTGTCAGTGCCGACGCGCAAGGGCGACTGGTGGTACTACAGCCGCAGCGAGGAGGGCGCCCAGTACGGCATCCAATGCCGCGCCGTGGCAGAAGACGACGACTGGACTCCCCCAGTGCTCGAGCCAGGGGTGCCCGTTCCCGGCGAGCAGATTCTGCTTGACGGAAACGTCGAGGCCGAGGGGCACGAGTTCTTCTCCCTCGGATCCTTCGACACCTCGGATGACGCGACCAGAATGCTCTGGGCGCCGGATTACGAGGGCGATGAGCTTTACACGATCAAGGTACGCGACCTCGTCACCGGTGAGACGCTCGCCGACGAGATCCCGAAGACCGGTGGCGGCTTCTTCACTCCGGACGGAACCGGCATCATCTACACGACGCGTGACGATGCATGGCGTCCGGACACACTGTGGCTGCACGTGATCGGCACGGCCGTCGAGGACGATGTGAAGCTCTTCCATGAGGCCGACGAGCGATTCTGGCTGGGCGCCGGAATCACTCGCAGTCGACGCTACCTCGTGATCGGGGTGGGCTCGAGCATCACCAGCGAGGAGTACCTCGTCGACCTGCAGGGAGAGATCACCGCACAGCCGCGGCTCGTGTGGCCGCGCACCGAGGGTGTCGAGTACTCGCTGGAGCACGCCGTGATCGACGGAGAGGATCGTCTGCTGATCCTGCACAATCAGGATGCCGTCGACTTCGAACTCGTCTCGGTCGCAGCGGATGACCCGCAGGGCGCGCGCCGCGTCGTCATGGCACACGAAGCGGGACGACGCATCCTCGGCGTCGACTGCTTCCGCGACTTCGCCGTCGTCGGCTACCGCAGCGAGGGCCTCGAGCGGATCGGGATGCTGGACTACGCCGACGACCGTGTCGAGGAACTCGGCTTCGATGAGCCGCTCTTCTCCGCATGGCCGGCAGGCAATCCGGAATGGCACTCACCTTTCCTGCGGTTGGGATACACCTCGTTCATCACACCGAGCACGGTCTACGATCTCGATCTTGCGACTCGCGAACTGGTGCTGCGCAAACGCCAGCCTGTACTCGGCGGGTATTCGGCCGATGAGTACGGCCAGGAGCGAGCATGGGCGCCAGCGGACGACGGCACGCAGGTGCCGATCTCGTTGGTCTGGAAGAAGTCGTTCGGAGCGCCAGGAGAAGGGATCCGCCCTGTGCACCTGTACGGGTACGGGTCGTACGAGCATTCGATAGACCCCGGCTTCTCCGTCGCCAGACTGTCTGAACTCGACCGCGGCGTGATCTTCGCGGTCGCGCATGTGCGCGGCGGTGGCGAGATGGGCCGCACCTGGTACGACGACGGGAAGATGCTCAACAAGCGCAACTCGTTCACCGACTTCGTGGCCTGCGCAGAGCACCTCATCGCTGAAGGCGTCACGTCGCCGGAGCAGATGGTCGCCGAGGGCGGCAGCGCAGGTGGGCTGCTGATGGGTGCGGTCGCCAACATCGCTCCTTCGCGGTTCGCCGGCATCCTGGCATCCGTCCCGTTCGTCGACGCGCTCACCAGCATTCTCGACCCCTCCCTCCCCCTGACCGTGATCGAGTGGGATGAATGGGGTGATCCGCTGCACGACGCCGAGGTGTACGCCTACATGAAGTCGTACACGCCGTACGAGAATGTGCAGGACGGCGTCGACTATCCGCGCATTCTCGCGATGACCTCACTCAACGACACCCGCGTGCTGTACGTGGAGCCCGCGAAATGGGTCGCGCGCCTTCGAGAAGCAGGTGCCGACGACGTCCTGCTGAAGTGCGAGATGGCCGCAGGGCACGGTGGCGTGAGCGGTCGATACAACGCATGGAAGGAACGTGCCTTCGAACTCGCCTGGATGCTCGACACACTCGGTCTCGAGAAGGTGGGCTCCGCCGTCTGATCAGGACCCTCGCAGATCCGGCGTCTAACATGGCGCGGGATGTCCGACACCTCAGCAAGGATCACAGGTCTCGACGGACTCAGAGGGTTCGCCTCGCTCGCCGTCGTCCTCTACCACCTCTCTCTCATCGCGAGGCCGGAGCTGAGCGAGACGACCTGGGCGTGGCTGACGCAGAGTCCGCTCAAGCTGTTGTTTCCCGGTACAGAGTCAGTGCTCGTCTTCTTCGCACTTTCCGGACTCGTCGTCGCCCTGCCTGCTCTGCGCCCCGACTTCGCGTGGAGCCGCTACTACCCGGCGCGCCTGATGCGGCTGTACCTGCCCGTCTTCGGAGCGTTGATCTTCGCGACCGTCCTGATCGTCGCCATTCCTCGCGATCCCGCTTCCATGCCCAGCGGTTCGTGGCTGCGTGATGCCCAGGCCACGTCGGTCACGCCTTTCTCGTTCCTGGCGGAGGCATCTCTGCTGCCGTCGTCCTACGACATCGACAATGTGCTGTGGTCGTTGCGTTGGGAGCTCTTCTTCTCTCTTTTGCTCCCTCTGTTCGTGTGGCTCGCCATCCGCTGTCGTCGCGCGAGCCCGTACCTGGCCGCCGGCGCGGGTCTCGCCACGATCGCGGGACGGATCCTCGAGATCGATGCGCTCGTGTACTTCCCGGTGTTCCTCCTCGGGACGCTTGTCGCGATCAATCTCGACAGCATCCGCGCGTTCGCGCAGCGCCAACGCAATCGCATGCTCTGGCCGGCTTTGGCCGTGCTCTCGGGCGGCCTGCTCATCGCCAGCTGGCTGGCACGGCCGATCCTCGACGACGGCTCCGAGCTCGCGACCGACGTACTGTGGGGTCTTGCGGGCGTCGGCGCAACACTCATCGTCCTGCTCGTGATCGTGTGGCCTGTCCTGCGCCGCGCATGTGAACGTCCGACAGCAATCTGGTTGGGAAGAATCTCGTTCAGCCTGTACCTGGTGCACGCGCCGGTCCTCGGCACCCTGGGCTATCTGCTCGGGCTGGAGCGCTGGTGGCTGGTGTGCCTGATCGGTCTGCCCGTGTCACTCGGGATCTCCGCACTGTTCTACCGGTGGGTCGAGCGTCCGTCGCACCTCCTTGCGCGACGAATCGGCAGCTACGCCGCGCAGCGCGCCGACGCCCGCGCGGGATGATCAGCACCCGCCTCGGATCAGCGCCCTGTCATCCACTGCACCCGCCGCCGCACGACACCCGCGCGCCGGCGCAGCCGCACCGGCAGCGGCTGCTCTCGTGCGGACGCGATCCTCTTCGCGTCGAATGCCGCACGCAACTCGCGCGACCACTGACGCGTGACCGCCACGTCGGAGAACTCGGCGGCTCGAGCCATCGCACGAACCCTGATCGCCTCGACCCTGTGCGCGGGCATGGATTGAAGTTCCACGATGCGCTGAGCCATCAACGCGACATCCCCCTCGGGGATGAGGAAGCCGTCCAGCCCGTCGTGGATCATGTCTGCAGGGCCGTACCGGATGTCGTAGGCGATTGGAATGCAACCCGCTGCCATGCTCTCCACGAGAACGAGTGGGAGTCCCTCTGACGTGGAGGTCAGAAGGCTGAAACCCGCGTGCTGGAACGCTGTGCGGGCATCAGGGTCGAACCCACGGAATCGGACGTGCGCCTCGAGGCCGAGCGCCGCGACACGCGTGCGGATCTCGTTCTCGCGTGGACCGTCTCCGAACAGGTCGAGGCTTATCCGCTGGTCGGTGCCCCTCGCCTGCGCGACGGCGTCCACTGCGTGCTTCAGACGCTTGCGGGATTCGAGCGAGGCGATGACGACGCCGAGGGCATCTGAACGCGGAGAACCGGATGGCGGGAGGAACTCGACCTCATTCGGGATGGCACGGATCCTGGCGGCGACCCCCTCAGCGGCGAGGTCGTCGACGAGGTCAGACCTCTGGCGCTGCGTGAGCACCACGATGTCATCGAAGTCTCCGGCACGGCGCAGCACGGACGCACGCGATGATCGCAGCGAGCCCGCGCGTCCACGCACTCGGTGGGATGCATGCACGATGTGGACGGTCGTGACGTTCTCTCTTCGGTATCCGGCGACCGAGCGAGCAGCGGTCTTCGAGTCGACCAGCAGGTAGCTCGTCTTGCCCGACGTCAGGCGGTCGAACCACCATCGGTAGAGGCCCCAGCTCGACTTCCACGAGCGGATCGGCGTGCCGTCCTCCGCGTAGACAACGATGCGCCGAGCTGGATCATCCGCACGTTCCGTGGCGAGAAGACTGCCGTCGCGGCGGAAGCGATCCACAGCGATCGGCCGTCCGTCCACTCCGAGGCGCTGCCTGGACAGGATCACCCCGTCCCATTCGGACACGACGTCATCGACCGCGGGAACGAGCAGTTCCACCGGCTCGGGAGTCGAGCCCCTCGGCTTCGGTGGACGCTGACGCAGCTCGTCCCAGAGATTGCGGATCCTGAGTCCGTCGATCAGCTCGCCCGACTCGAGAAGGCGTGCGGAGAGTTCCGGATAGTCGGGTCGATCGTCGAGCGTGAGGATGTCGACATCGACGCCGCCGATCCGTGTGAACGATCGGGAGCGCCGCAGCATGGCATTGGTCATGCCGCCGTAGTGCTCACCGATTCCCCAAGTCAGGGCGAAGTGTCTGCCGTGTGGAAGACGTGAATCTGCGCGCATCATCAAAGCGACGATAGGCGGTCAGCATTCGCCCCGCCTGTGGGCCTGCTGTGCGGAGGCTGGAAGCGACGCGGCTCAGCCGAAGAGCGCGGCGGCCTCGTCGTAGCGGTAGCGCGGGACGGTGTTGAGTTCACCGAGCGCCTCTTCGAACGGCACGCGAACGATGTCGGTGCCCTTCATGGCCACCATCTGGCCCCAGGCGCCCTCCATGATCGCGTCTGCGGCATGCAGGCCGAGACGTGTGGCGAGCACGCGGTCGAAGCCTGAGGGCGAGCCGCCTCGCTGGATGTGGCCGAGGATGGTGGCTCTGGTCTCGATGCCGGTGATCCGCTCGATCGCCGGTGCGAGCTGGTCGCCGATGCCACCGAGGCGGGGGCGGTTGAAGGCATCGAGGCCCTTGTCGCTGAACGCCTCATCCATGCCCTCGAGCTTGAAGCCCTCTGAGACCACGACGAGGGGCGCGCGGCCGCGATCGTGAGCGCTGGTCACGAGTTCGGCGATCTCGTCGATCGACATGGGCACCTCAGGGATGCAGATGACGTGGGCGCCGGCGGCCATTCCCGCGTGCAGCGCGATCCATCCGACATGGCGCCCCATGACCTCCGCAACCATGCACCGCTGGTGAGAGTCTCCGGTGGTGCGAAGACGGTCCATCGCGTCGGTGGCGATGTTCACGGCGGTGTCGAATCCGAACGAGTAGTCCGTGGCACGCAGATCGTTGTCGATCGTCTTGGGCACACCCAAGACATTCAGGCCGTCCTTTGCGAGGCGATCGGCAGCTGCGAGGGTGCCTTCGCCGCCGATCGCGACGATGCCGTCGATCTTGTGGCCGTAGAGGGTCTTCGCGATGTTCTCGGCGCCGCCGCGCTCGCCTTCATAAGGATTGGTGCGGCTGGTCCCCAGAATCGTCCCACCGATCTTCGAGAGTCCCTTGACCTCGTGGCGAGTGAGCGGCATGAAATCGCCCTCGACGACACCACGCCATCCGTCGCGGATGCCGACGAACTCGAGGTCGTACGAGGTCGTGCCCTTGAGCACTATGCCGCGGATGACCGCGTTGAGGCCGGGGCAGTCGCCGCCGCTGGTGAGGATGCCGATCTTCATGCTGGTGCCTTCGGACGTTTCGGGAGGGGGACGGGCGACACTGCCTGCTCTCGACCCTAGTGCGCATCACGGGTGGATGCCATTCAGAGGCGGCGAAAAGCGGGGATCTTGCGCGCCGGTATGCACCTATTCGCCATTCTTCAGACGGCGCTGCCGATATGCCTCGGAATCACCCTCAAGAACGGCGATTCTTTCGAACCGCACCGACGAGCTTCAGTCGCTGAGCGCCTGCCTCAGCAGGTGCATGAGCGCCGACAGTTGCACGGACTCGCTCGCCGTCGCCTCCGCGGCCTCGCCGTCCAGAGCGCGAGCCGCGAGGCCCTGTTTCTGGTCGATGAGTTCGGCGATCTTCGTGTCGATGGTGTGAGCGGCGATGATCCGCCACGCGGTGACCGGCTCGTCCTGCCCGATACGGTGCACGCGGTCGATGGCCTGCGTCTGCTCGGCAGCCGTCCAGCTCAGTTCCGCCAGCACGACGTTGGACGCCGCCTGCAGATTCAGACCGACGCCTGCCGCCGTGAGTGAACAGACCGCGATACCCACGCTCTCGTCGTCGTTGAAATCATCGATCGCCTGCTGACGCGCGGGGGTCGTCTGATCGCCGCGGATCGACACATATCGGATGCCGGAGGCTCTGAAGTGCGCCTCAGCCTGATCCATGACGTCGATGTGCTTGGCGAAGAAGACGACCTTGCCGACCGAACGCTGCAGCTGCGCCGCATAGTCGGCGGCGAGCTGGGCTTTCGCCTGCCCGATCTTGCGCACCATGGTGAAGACGTTGTCTCCTCCTGTGCCTGCGGCCTTCGACTCTTCCAACTCGTTGTGGGCGACGAGACGGACGATGTCCTCGTCGATCTCCCCCGGCTCGAGTCCGCGATCTCCACGCGCCTGGACGATGCGACGGTACTTGGCCGCGAGGCGCTCACCCAGCTCGCGTTCGGCCTGACGGATACCGCGACCGAACTCGTCATCCAACTGCACAGGCAGATCTGCGACGAGCTTGTCCGGGAGGTCTGCTGCGACGTCCTTCTTCTTGCGGCGGACGATGCCCATCGAGATCACCGCATCACGGGCTTCGGCGTAGAACGACTTGTCCGCCGGCGTGAGGCCGGTTGCATCCAGCTTCTGCATCAGCTCGGGGCCGGGCTTGTCCCCGGTGGTCCAGCCGAGGAAGCGCCAGATCGCGTCGAAGTCCTCGACGTCGTTGATCAGAGGCGTACCGGTGAGGGCCATCATGAGCGGGTCGTGAGTGCGCTCGCGTATGCGGGATGCAAGTGCCAGCACGTTCTGCGAACGCTGGGAGGAGAGGTTCTTGATGAAGTGCGCCTCATCGACGACCATGCCCTTCAGGCCGATCGAGCTGAGCCACGACAGGTGCCGGTCGAGGATCTCGTAGTTCACGATGAACACGTCTGCGAATGCGTCGATGTCCGCGCCGTCGCCCTGGATGACCGTGGCTCTGCGCTGCGGCGTCCATCGTTCGACCTCGCGCGCCCAGTTCATCTTGACGACGTTCGGGACGACGACGAGCAGCGGGTAGGCATCGGCGAGCGACGCTGCGAGAACGGATTGTGCCGTCTTGCCGAGGCCTGGTTCGTCGGCGAGCAGGAAGCTGCGGTGCCCATGACGCACGGCTTCGAGGAACCGTGATTGGTGCACCATGACCTCGAGGCCCTTGGGCGAGATGTGATCGTACTCGGGTGTCGGTGGGAGCTCCATGCTCGCGGAGGACCCACCCGCCCCGGTCTCGAACGCCTTGTAGAGCGGCCCCATGAGTTCCCAGTCGTCCAGCCTGCGCCGCGGCGCGGTCGGCTGTCGAGGCGTCAGATCGGGCGCGAGGAACGGATTGGCGAGTTGCCTGGATTCGACCGCTGGCGGGGTCACCTGACGCTCGGCGAGTGCCGCAGGCACGACCGGTGCCTGCACCGGAGCGATGTCGGTGATGATGAGCTCTTCCGGCGCGAGTTCAGCGCCGGATTCGAGCAGCCAGTCGCGACGCATGCGCTTCGCCACCGGGCTGGTGGCTGAGTCGGCCTCCAGCAGCTGAATCAGAGACGTGTCGCGTGCGGCCGTCTTGGCGAGGATCGTCGCGACACCGTCGAGCCGCTTGAGCAGTTCGGCGCGCGTCGAATCGGTGAACGCGGCATCCGCCTTCACTCTCGCCCGCTCTTCGCGCACGAGGAACGCGATCACCTGGAACTTCACCCGGTTGGTGGGTCCGAGCTTGCCGCGCTGTGCCTTGGCCTCGATCTCGCGCACCTTGCGCGCGAGGATCGGAATCAGCGGGGCCTCGTCATCACGACGGGACGTCTTCTTTCGCCGCGTAGCGGCGGTTGCCGTAGTCGGCATGCTCCTCCTGAGCGTGAGTACCGAACCGCCAGAACAAGCGATTCGTGCCGTACGAGTCGTCCGCGTGTGGCGCCAGCCAGGACGGTGCGAACGTTGTGCGGTCATCCTCGTGGCGCCGATGTGGCGCTCCGCTGAAGAAGACCTGCTCACAGTTTACGTCATTGCGGCGCATTCTCCGCCTGCACCCGGGTGTGCCTCGCGGTCCGGCGCATCAACAGTATCGCCGATGAGATCACGACGACGAATACGAACGACAATGCAGTGAATGCGAACCAGTTCGAATCGAGGGCCAGCACCACACCGGCGGATACGACCGTGAGTCCTGCAGCGGCGAGCTTGCCACCGAACTTCAGCCTGTGCGCCGGCCCGAACGCCGTCGCCACCCCGCTGCGCGCCAGCAGCATGTCGGCGAACGCGTCGAGTGCGGTCAGCAGCGCTGCGGCGTACGCCATGGCACACCCCAGCGCGCCCCACAGGTTCGGCGCTTTCGGTGCTTCCGCAGCGACGAGCATGATCTCCCAAGGACTCACGGCGCAAGCGTAGCGCCCACGACGCCGGAGCGGAATGCCCCCGAGCTACGCGCGCACCTCGCCCGTCAGAAGGGCCCGCGCTGCCACCACATCCGCCGACATCTGCGCCATGAGCGCCTCGATGCCCTCGAACGCGACCATGCCGCGCAGGCGCTCGGTGAATTCGACGGTGACATCGTGCCCGTACAGATCGAGCGAGTCCTCGTCGAGCACGTGCGCCTCGACTTGACGCACCAAGACGTCATGGAAGGTCGGGTTGGTGCCCACGGAGACGGCCGCCGGGTATCGCACGTCGGTGTCATGATCCACAAGCCACCCCGCATACACACCGTCAGCGGGAACGAGCGCGTCGACGATCTCAGACAGGTTCGCAGTCGGGAAGCCGAGCTCACGTCCGCGCTTGAGCCCGTGAACGACCTCGCCTCGCACGTCGACCGGGCGTCCGAGCACCTCGCCGGCGGCGCGCACGTCGCCAGCCGCCAGCAGTTCCCGAATCCAGCTGGACGACACCCGGCGCTCGGAGTCATCCAGGTACACGTCCTCCACGACATCGACGGTGAATCCGTACGTCGGCCCGAGCTCTCGCAACAGCTCCGGGGTACCCGCTCCCCCGCGTCCGAAGCGGAAATCGCGGCCGACGAGCACCGTGGACACGTGCAGCGCCGACACCAGGATCTCCTCGACGAACTGCTCGGGCGTCCGGGAGGCGAGAGCACGATCGAAAGTCAGCAACAGGGTCGCATCGAGCCCGAGCTCGCCGAGCAGCGCGAGCTTGCGCTCCACCGAGACCACGTTCTCGGGACAGATCTCGGGGCGAAGCAGCGCCAGAGGGTTGCGGTCGAAGGTGACTGCGACAGCACGCGCTCCGGATGCCGCGGCATCCGCCTTCAGACGTTCGATGACCGCCCGGTGTCCGGCGTGCACACCGTCGAACTTGCCGATCGCGACGGCCGATGGACCGAACTCTGCCGGCACCTCGTTCGTGTCGCGGAAGACGATCACGCCGTCACCTCTGCCGTACGGACCGCCTCGACGGGACGGTGCGTGCGCAGCCACCAGATGCCGAACATCGGGAGGACGAGCGGGATGAAGAGGTAGCCACGGCCGAACACGGACCAGACCGAGTCGTGCTGGAACAGCTCGGGCACGGCGAGGCTCAAGCTGCCCACCACCAGGACGCCGACCAGCTCGAAGACGATCGCGACCCAGGCGATCGTGTACCAGCCGCGTCGTCCGGCGAGCACCAGCGCCAGAGTCGCGAGGATGTACACGGCGGCGGCGATCGCCGAAAGCGTGTAAGCGAGCGGCGCCTCGTCGAACTTGCGCACGATCTGCACGAAGCTGCGGCCGGTGGCAGCCAGCGCCATCACGGCGTAGACGATGACGAGAACGCGGCCGATGCCGGTAATCCGAGTGCGGGTTGCGGTGATGCTCATAGCATCCTCCATCCTAAGCGCCGGAGCCGTGCTCGAGCGGCGCAGGCTCAGGCGACCTGAACGGTCCAGATCACCTGCATCCGCCAGAGCATGATCGCGACCGCGAGCGCGACGACGCCGAGGATGACCGTGCTCCAGCGGCTGCGCTCCAGCAGCGCCCAGGTCACGCCCCCGATCGGCAGCAGCGCGGCGGAGACAAGATACACCCAGAACTCCAGCGGATCTCCGGAGGGTGGATTGCCGGTCAACGGCGCGACGATCGCCATGATGATCTGCACGATGAGCAGTGCCTCGACCAGGGCGAGTGCGCCCACCGAGAAGTCGCTGGGGCGTCGTCCTGCCAGGCCCGCGACTGCGCAGAAGAGTCCGGCCGCGATGGCGACGACGATCTGGAGCGTCGTGAACCACAGAATCATCGGGAAGCCTCCGGCATGTTCATGACGCTCTTGAGATCGCCGCCGCGCTTCTCGACGATCCCGACCAACGAAGCGTCGGGGGCGATCGCCGCAGCGAGGTCGCCGTCGAGCCTGGCCGCCTGGTTCGCCAGACGCTTGCCGTGCCGCAGGTCGCGCGCGTCGTCTTCGGTGACCTCCAGCGGCTGCAGCACGGCCGATGCCGCGGCGGCGGGTGTCATCGTCTTCGCGTCTGCAAGCGCATCGATCTCGACAGCATCCGCGACGTCGAAGGGGCCGATCCGCGTGCGCCGAAGCGCGGTGAGATGTCCTCCGATGCCCAGCGCGTCCCCGAGGTCACGGGCGAGTGCCCGGATGTACGTTCCGGACGAACAATCCACCACGACGTCGAGATCGACGAATCCATCGCCGCGGCGCTCGTCGACGATGTCGAATCGCGAGACCGTGACCGTGCGCGCCTTGAGTTCCACCTGCTCACCCGCGCGTACGAGATCGTAGGCGCGACGACCGTCGACCTTGATGGCGGACACCGCGCTGGGGATCTGGGATATCTCACCCGTGAGCGCGGCGATCCCCATCCGGATCTGCTCCCCCGTCACCGCGTCCACGACGACACGGTCCGACGCGCGGATGATCTCGCCCTCTGCATCGTCCGTGCCCGTCGCCTGCCCCAGCCGGATCGTCGCCAGGTAGGTCTTGTCGGCGCCGACCACGAACGTGAGCAGCCGGGTGGCGCCCTCGATACCGAGCACCAGGAGACCGGTCGCCATCGGATCCAGCGTGCCTGCGTGCCCGACCTTGCGTGTCCCGAACGCCTTGCGCGTTCGCGCGACCACGTCATGACTGGTCAGCCCACCGGGCTTGTCGACGAGGAGGATGCCTGGGGTGACCATCACCCCAGCTTATCGATGGCACCGCGGGCGCCCGAACGCTGCCCTCCGGGGAACCGCCCGCGGGACTCCGCATAGGCTAGCGAGGTGCCCGCGACCTCGACGCCCTCATCGCAACTGTCTTCGGTGCTCGCGGACTGGTATCGCTCACGGGCGCGGGATCTCCCGTGGCGACGACCCGAGTTCCATGCGCAGTTCGGTGCGTGGGGCACGCTGGTCAGCGAATTCATGCTGCAGCAGACGCCCGTCAGCCGCGTCATCCCTCACCTGGAAGCCTGGCTGGAGCGATGGCCGACGCCGACTGCCATGTCCGTCGCGTCGCCGGCCGATGTCGTCCAGCAGTGGGCGAATCTGGGATACCCTCGTCGCGCACTCTGGCTGCACCGTGCCGCGATCGAGATCACCGACCGTCACGGTGGCGAGGTCCCACGGGACGTCGACGCACTGCTCGAACTGTCCGGAATCGGGGACTACACCGCACGGGCCGTAGCCACGTTCGCCTTCGGCGATCGGCACCCGGTCGTCGACACCAACACGCGCCGGGTGCTCGCCCGGGCGTTCGATGGCCGGTCTCAACCGCGGCCGGCCGCGCGGCGCGATCTCGTGATGATGCAGGAGCTGCTCCCGGATGCTGATGACGACTCCGCCGTCTTCAACGCGGCCATGATGGAGCTCGGCGCCACGGTGTGCACATCGCGCTCTCCGAAGTGCGGAAACTGTCCGATAGCGACGCGATGCGCGTGGCTTTCGTCCGGGTTCCCGGACACGGGAGATGAGCGCCGCAGACAAGCACGCTACGAAGGCTCTGATCGTCAGGCACGCGGCGCTGTGCTGAAGGCGCTGCGCGATTCGGATGCCGGCGAGCTGCCGATCGATTCGGTCATCCACGACTGGGTGGACTCCGTGCAGCGTGACCGCGCGATCGACTCGCTCATCGCAGACGGACTGGCCGAGGCATCGGAGCACCTGCTCCGACTGCCGCGCTGATCAGCGGTGGATCACTGCTGATCGTCGTCTTCGGCGCGCACGTACGGGTCGGCCTCGCCGGCGTGCGTGGCAGATGACGCGAGCCTGGCCACCTCGGCATCGCGCTCCTGCGCCTGCCGGAGCAGAGCCGTGATGTTGTCGGCGTTCTCAGGGAGCGCGTCGGGGATGAACTCCAGCGTCGGCACCAGGCGGGTGCTGAGCTGCTTGCCCACCTCGCTGCGCAGCATTCCGGTCGCAGACGCGAGTGCAGCAGCGCTCGACTCTCGTTCTTCATCCGTCCCGAGGACGGTGTAGAAGGCCGATGCGTGCTGCAGGTCACCGGAGACTCGGACGTCGGTGATCGTGACGAACCCCAGTCGTGGGTCGCGCAGTCCCTTCTCGAGACGCTCCGCCAAGATGACGCGAATGCGATCCGCGAGACGCGCCTGTCGTTCTCCAGCCATTTCCTTCTTCTTCCGTGTGACGAATGAGGGGCGCCCGAAGGCGCCCCTCATATTTGATCAGATCAGCCGCGAGGCTTCTCGACCATTTCAGTTGTCTCGATCTCGTCGCCGATCTGGATGTCGTTGAACTTTCCGAGTCCGATACCGGCCTCGTAGTCCGTGCGAACCTCGGTGACATCATCCTTGAATCGGCGCAGCGACTCGATGGCGAGGCCATCGGCGAGCACGACACCGTCGCGGATGATACGGGCCTTGGCGTTGCGCGTGATCGTTCCCGATCGCACGATGACACCGGCGATGTTGCCGAACTTCGAGGAGCGGAACACCTCGCGCACCTCGGCGACACCGGACTGGATCTCTTCGAACTCCGGCTTGAGCATGCCCTTCAGCGAGCTCTCGATCTCGTCGATCGCGGAGTAGATGACCGAGTAGAACCGAACATCCACGCCCTCACGCGCCGCAGCCTCACGGGCCTTGGGGTCGGGGCGGACGTTGAAACCGACGATGATCGCGTTGTCGATCGTCGCCAGGTTCACATCCGACTCGGTGACCGCTCCCACACCACGGTGGATGATGCGCAGCTGCACGGTGTCGTCGACCTCGATCTTGAGCAGCGACTCCTCCAGCGCCTCGACGGCACCGGAGACGTCACCCTTGATGATGAGGTTGAGCGTCTCGACCTTGCCCTCTTCGAGTGCGCGGGTGAAGTCCTCGAGCGAGATGCGCTTGCGGGCCTTGGCCAGCAGGGCGTTGCGCTCGACTGCTTCACGCTTCTCAGCGATCTGGCGTGCCATGCGGTCTTCCTCGGTGACGATGAAGACATCGCCGGCGCGCGGGACGGAGTTGAGACCCTGCACCTGCACCGGACGCGACGGCGCTGCCTCTTCGACAGCCTCGCCGTTCTCGTCGAGCATCGCGCGGACACGGCCGTATGCAGTGCCTGCGACGATCGAGTCGCCGACACGCAGTGTTCCGGACTGGATGAGCACCGTGGCGATCGAACCGCGGCCCTTGTCGAGCTTCGCCTCGATGGCGACGCCACGAGCGGACTTGTTCGGGTTCGCTGTCAGGTCGAGGCCAGCGTCAGCGGCGAGCAGCACGGCGTCCAGAAGTTCCTGGATGCCGGTACCTGCACGTGCGGAGACGTCGACGAACATGACGTCTCCGCCATACTCCTCTGCGACCAGACCGTACTCGGTCAACTGCTGGCGCACCTTCGCAGGGTTCGCGTCCGGCTTGTCGACCTTGTTCACCGCGACCACGATCGGCACGTTCGCCGCCTGGGCGTGGTTCAGCGCCTCGACCGTCTGCGGCATGATGCCGTCGTCGGCCGCGACCACCAGGATCGCAAGGTCGGTGACCTGCGCACCACGGGCACGCATGGCGGTGAACGCCTCGTGACCAGGGGTGTCGATGAAGGTGATGGCGCGCTCGTGGCCCTCGTGCTCGGTCCAGACCTGGTATGCACCGATGTGCTGAGTGATGCCTCCGGCCTCACCCTCGATGACGTTGGTCTGGCGGATCGCGTCGAGAAGACGGGTCTTACCGTGGTCGACGTGTCCCATGACCGTGACCACGGGCGGACGGATCTCGAGGTCGTCCTCGCTCTCCTCTTCCAGCTCCTTGGCGAGATCGAGCCCGAAGCCCTCGAGGAGCTCCTTGTCCTCGTCCTCGGGCGAGACCATCTGGATCTTGTAGCCCAGCTCCTCACCGAGTACCTCGAAGGTCGCCTCATCCAGCGACTCGGTGGCCGTGGCCATCTCGCCGAGGTTGAAGAGGATCGTCACGAGGGTTCCCGGCTGCACGGTGTAGCCGGTCAGCGTCTCGATCTTGTCAGCGAAATCAGCGATCGATGCGCCGCGGCGCATGCGGATGATCTCTCCGTTGCCGCGGGTGACGTTGACGCCACCGACGACCGGAGCCGACCGCATTTCGAATTCCTGCCGCTTCGCCCTACGGGACTTGCGCTGCTTGGACTTGCCGCCTCCCTTACCGAAGGCGCCTGCGGTTCCACCGCCGGGTCCACGACCACGACCACCGCCGCCACCTGGGCGACCGGCGAAGCCGCCACCAGGACGAGCGCCGGGGCCACCGCCTGGTGCGCCTGCACCGCCGGGGCGACCGGGACCACCTGAGCGCTGCTGGAACGGTGCGCCACCTGGACGGCCGCCCTGACCGGTGCGCGGGGCACCCGGACGAGGAGAGCCGGGACGCGGAGCGCCGGGGCGAGGTGCACCGGGGCGAGGAGCCTGCGGACGCGGGATGTTCCCCGGCGTCGGGCGCTGGCCCATGCCCTGCGCTGACGCGAAGGGGTTGTTACCGGGACGCGGGCCGGCTGGACGCTGACCCATGCCCTGATTGGAGGCGAAGGGGTTGTTGCCAGGACGCGGTGCGCCCGGCTTCGGTGCGCCCTTATCTGCTGCTGGCTTGTCTCCTGCGGGTGCCGACTGCTGTTCAGCGGCCGGTGCCGCCGGTGCTTCTGGAGCTGCCGGTGCTTCTGCGACCGGAGCCTCTTCGATCTTCGCCTCTGGTGCCGGCTTCGGACCGGGCTTGGGCCCCGGTGTCGGCGCCTTCGGACCGGGCTTGGCCGCACCGGACTTCGCAGCGGCGGGCTTCGCAGCAGCAGGCTTCTCTTCAGCCTTGGGCTTGGCAGCATTGTCTGCCTCGATGGCCGCGCGGAGCTTGCGAGCCACGGGGGGCTCGATGGTCGACGAAGGGCTCTTGACGAACTCGCCGAGCTCCTTCAGCTTTGCGAGCGCGAACTTGCTGTCGACGCCGAGCTCAGCGGCAATCTCGTGTACACGTGGTTTGGCAGCCACAATTCTCCTGTCTGGGTCGGTCTACCCAGGCAGGGCAGACCACTAGTTGCGGACGGGTCTCATTTCGAGCCGTTCACTTTGTTTCCATAGCCATTCAGCCGTTTCTCGATGGTCTGCGTGTCCAATGGTTCGGACACACGGAGGGCTCGTGCGAAAGCGCGGCGCCGCAGCGCGGCTTCCATGCAGTCCTGCGTCGGATGCATCCATGCGCCCCTCCCTGCCATCACTGCGCGCTCATCGATGATGAGGACGCTGTCGTTGGCCACCACTCTGAGTAGAGCGGACCGGGAAGCACGCATGCGACAACCGACGCATGTTCGTACGGGTTCCATCTTACACCGCGCCGCTGGGTGGCAACTCCGCGACCTCCCGGTCAGTCGAGGATGCTGTCGGGCTGGATGTCGATCTTCGCGCCGGTGAGCTTGGCGGCGAGTCGGGCGTTCTGACCTTCCTTGCCGATCGCGAGCGAAAGCTGGTAGTCCGGCACCAGGGCTCGCACGGCCTTGGTGTTCGCATCCAGCACGAATGAGCTCGTGACCTTGGCCGGCGACAGCGCATGGGCGACGAAGGTGGCCAGATCGGCGTCGTAATCGACGATGTCGATCTTCTCCCCCGCCAGCTCCTCCGTGACAGCCCGGACACGGCGACCGAGCTCGCCGATGCAGGCGCCCTTCGCGTTGATCGAGGGATCGTTGGCCTTGACGGCGATCTTGGTGCGGTGGCCGGCCTCCCGAGCGAGCGAGATGATCTCGACGAGCCCTCCGGCGATCTCGGGTACCTCGAGCGCGAACAGCTTGCGCACGAGGCCGGGATGTGTGCGCGACACCGTGATCTGGGGGCCTTTGAGGCCCTTCGCGACCGCGGTGACGTAGACGCGCAGGCGCGAGCCGTGAGCGTAGTCCTCGCCCGGAACCTGCTCTTCGGGCGGGAGGATGGCCTCGACGCTGCCGAGATCCACGTGGATCATGCGCGGGTTCGGGCCCTGCTGGATGACGCCGGCGACGATGTCGCCTTCCTTGGCCTTGAACTCTCCGAGAACGGCCTCGTCCGCGATGTCGCGCAGACGCTGACTGATGACCTGCTTGGCGGCGAACGCCCCGATACGACCGAAGTCGTCGGGTGTCGCGTCCTCTTCGCCGATGACGGCGCCGTCCTCGTCCTTGACGGGCTGGAGAACGGCCACGTGACCGGTCTTACGGTCTAGTTCGACACGAACCCCTTCAGGGATCACGCCTTCTTCCGAGACGTGCTTGCCGTATGCCGTGAGAACGGCCTGCTCGATGATCGCGACGAGTTCGTCGAAGGGAATCGCCTTCTCCTTCTCGATCCCGCGCAGCAGCCCCAGTTCGATGTCCATTACGGCCTCCCTATTCAGCTCTCGTCGCGCAGGTTCGCACGCGCGACATCCGTACAACGATACCCCTTGTGCACTGTTCGATGCCACGACGGCAGTCGCACCGATGCAGGCGGGATCGCAGGACGAGCCGGGTCGGTCGGCGGTATGCGATGGGCGGTCGCCGCGAGTTCCGGCGACCGCCCGTCGTCTCACCTCACGCGCGGTAGGTCTGCACGACAGCCGGTCGAGGCGCGTTCGACACATCGCCGGGTGCGCTCGAGCCGTAGTCGGGGAAGAGCGAGTTGGGAGCCTCGAAGGTGCCGTCCTCTCCCGGGTGCTGCACAGCGACGAAGACCAGGCCCTCCTTGTCGTGGATGACCGGCCCACAGGTCTCGGCATCCCGCGGCACGGCGAGGAACTGCTGAACGTGGCCTCGCTCTGTCCCGGTGAGCGGCACCTTGAAAAGACCGTCCGCGCGGCCGATCGTGCTGGGAGCGCCGTCCGTCGAGATCCACAGGTTGCCCTCTGAATCGAACGCGACGTTGTCTGGGCACGAGATCGGCGACACCAGTTCCTTCGGGAAGCCGGCGAAGTACGCGTTCTCGAAGGTGGCAGGATCACCGCACAGAAGCAGAACGCTCCAGCCGAACGTCGTGCCGGCCTGTCCTGCCGTCTCGGTGAGCTCGATGACGTGACCGTAGCGGTTGCCGGTGACGGGGTTCGCCTCGTCCACGTCGCGGCGACCCGAGTTGTTCGTGAGGGCGACGTAGACCTTGCCGGTGAGCGGGTTCGGCTCGACGTCCTCCGGACGGTCCATCTTGGTGGCACCGACGGCGTCGGCCGCAAGGCGGGTGTACACCAGCACCTGCTCCGTGGTGAATCCGGGGACGACGCTCTTGCCGCGCTGAGTCAACGGTACCCAGATGCCTGTGCCGTCGAAGGCGCCGTCGGAGGGAAGTGCACCGGTGCCGGTGACCTCGGCGGCAGGCGAGTTGCCGCTGAACTTCGCGACGTAGAGGTCGCCCTCACTGAGCAGGTTCAGGTTCTTCTTACGAGATCCGGAGATGCGGTTCTTCGAGACGAACTTGTAGAGATAGTCGTTTCGCTCGTCGTCGCCCATGTAGGCGACGACGCGGCCGTCCTGTGCGACATGGACGTTCGCTCCCTCATGCTTGAGCCGGCCCATCGCGGTGTGCTTCCGCGGTGTGGAGGTCGGGTCCTGTGGGTCGATCTCGACGATGTATCCGAAGCGGTTCGGTTCGTTGACGTAGTCGGGGTTGTGCGCATCGAAGCGGGGGTCGTACGCCTCCCAGCCTGTCGACGTGGACGTCGTGCTCGAACTGGAGTAGCGCTTCTGCTCTGCCGTGTCCGCAGCCCAGGCGAAGTAGCCGTTGAAGTTCTCCTCGCCGGAGAGGACGGTGCCCCACGGCGTCGTACCGCCCGCGCAGTTGCCGAGCGTTCCGTGGACCCAGCGCCCCTCCGGGTCGGCTGCGGTCTTGACGAGATCGGAGCCGGCGGCAGGACCGGTGAGTTCGAACACCGTCTCGACGGTGATGCGGCGGTTGCGGCGGCCGTCCACGACGTACGCCCATGGCTCACCGACCTTGCGTCGTTCGATGTCCACGACAGACATGCCCTGTGCGGCCTTGTAGATGTCGCCACGGCGCTGCAGCTCTGCGGCGTCGGCAGTGGCGGGGAACATCAGGTTCGGGTTCACGTACTCGTGGTTGTTCACCAGCACGCCGGTCTTGCCGCTCGGGTCGGGGATGATGTCGAGGTAGTCGCTGTTGTAGCCGAACTGCCCGCCCTGCGCCTCAGCGCTCTGACCGAGAATGTCGAAAGCTGGTGTCTTCGAGAACAGCGGGTCTCCCCAGCGGATCAACGGACGCCAGGTGTATCCCTCCGGCACCGTGAATGCGTCGACGTCTGCGGGCACAGAGGCGATCGGCCCGAAGGAGAGCCCGGCAGTGCCCGGCTTACCGGTCGAGACTCCGAGGCCTCCGACACCGGCAGCGCCCGGTGCCGACACCGGGGCGGTGCGGTCGACCCCGACCGCGATCGCGACGGCAGCTGCGGCACCGAGACCGAAAAGCGCTCGACGGGAGAACACCGCTGAGGCTATGGAGCGGAAGTCCTGGTTCGCGGACGTGTTGCATTCCGGACCGAGGCACGCGTTCGCGCACTTCAGTTCACAGGTGACGGCGGAGCGCTTGCCGCGCACGTGGTCGGCCATGGGGAGCGGGCGGCGGATGTTGTCTGCGACGGTCATCGAATCCTCCTCGTCGGGGTGCTCCGCGTCAGCATCCTCGTCCTATATGGCCGATGAGTGAACGGCTACTGAACCACTGCTGCTCGCCGCGCTCAGCAGGAGATGGACATCTCGTTCGTCGCCGATGGGCCACTCGATGTCGACTCAATGGCCACCAGCCGGCAACCCCGGCGCACGAGTGTGACCGAGTCACCCTCGCGATCCCGGCTCAGTACGTGTCGATCGCCGTCCTCGCTCCCCTCTCCATTCGAAGGATCATCCGTTGCTCTCCTCACGATCTCGCTCCTTGCGTCGCGCCCGCCTCGCGGCTCGATGTACAGCCGGCGCTCTCGCAGTCGGCCTCACCTCGAGCCTGCTGTTGGCGTCGGCAGTGCCCGCTTCCGCGCAGTCCTCGGTCGAGGACGACGCCGACCTGGCGTCGCGCTTCACGCTCGCCGTCCTGCCCGATACACAGTTCTATTCGCGTTACTCCGCAGAGCAGTTCCAACCCCGATACGGCACAGATCCGTTCGCCACTCAGACGCAATGGATCGCAGAGAATGCAGAAGCACTGCATATCCCCTTCACCGCTCACGTCGGCGACGTCGTCGATCGCGCCACGGTCGAGGGCGAGTGGCAGGCCGCAGACAACGCCATCAGCAATCTGGAAGAGGCCGGCCAGTCGTACTCGATCCTCACGGGCAATCACGACGTCCTCGACAGCAGCGATGACCTGGTCGACACCGACTACGACCTGAGCGCCGAGCCGTTCCTGAAATGGTTCGGGACGGAGCGCGCAGCCGCTGATCCTTCGTATCGAGGCAGCGATCCGACCGGTTTCAGCAGGTACCACGTCTTCGAGGCCGAGGGCCAGCAGTTCATGGTGCTGACACTCCCCTGGCGAGTTTCCGATGCCACCCTCGCCTGGGCGGATGCCGTCATGGCGGAGCATCCGACGTTGCCGGTGATCCTCACCAGCCACGAGGTGCTGAACATCGAAGCCGACGGCGAGACACCGCGCGAGACCGAGTACGGGATGATGCTCTGGGACAAGCTCATCGCCGGAAACGACCAGATCTTCCTCACGTTCAACGGCCATTTCCACGGCGCGTCGCGTCTGACGAAGACCAACGACTTCGGCCACGACGTGCACGAGGTATTGATCGACTATCAGATGGCGTACGAGGGCGGCAACGGCTACCTCGGCCTGCTCGAGTTCGACCTGACCAACGGTCAGATCAACGCGCAGACGGCTTCGCCGTGGGTGGTGTCGAAGCCTCAGGAGACGCTCACCAGCTACGACCAGCCGCTGCTCGAAGGCGCTCAACAGCAGTACAGCATCGGCATCGACTTCGCTGAGCGGTTCGCCGGGTTCAATCCGACGTTCGGTCACGGCATCACACCTGACGAGCCCTCTCTGACGCAGCGTGCCAGAGACATCCTCCTTGACGGCTTCGACGGGCCTGACCCGATAGCCACCGAGCGCCCGAGTGACGAGCGCGACTTCGTCGAAGCGACCGGTACCGTCGCGCACTGGCGATTCAACGGTCTCGACGACGGCGTGGTCGACGCGGACACCATCGTCGAAGACGTCGCCGGCGACAACGACCTGCGACGAGTCGACCCTGCCGCCACCAACGCCGTCGGCGCCGAATGGGCGGATGTGACAGTCGAGAGCACCGATGTGCACGGGTTCTCGTCCGATGCCGCCGCAGTCTGCTTCGCCGACTCCTCGGCGACGAGGTACAGCTACCTCACCACCGCCGCCGACGCCGCGATCAACGATGTC
Organism: Microbacterium sp. TWP3-1-2b2; assembly: GCF_049896145.1. Taxonomy (NCBI): domain Bacteria; kingdom Bacillati; phylum Actinomycetota; class Actinomycetes; order Micrococcales; family Microbacteriaceae; genus Microbacterium; species Microbacterium sp. TWP3-1-2b2. Next base: position 1,175,331 of record NZ_JAFCTS010000001.1, read on the forward strand.
GATCTCACGAACGGCTACACGATCGAGACTTTCGTGAAGTTGGATGCTGACTGGACAGCAGAGCAGAACGGCTGGTCCAAGGCGCTGGTGCGCACCGGCAACCGCTCCTGGACGGACATGCCGCCAAGCCAATGGGATTACACGGCATCGCCGACGGCGCTGGGCATATCGAACCTGCGCGAGTTCCAGTACTCCACACTCCCGGCGGATGCGGCGAAGGGGGACCGCGTCAACTGGTCTGGCGAGATCATGACCGGAAGCTGGTCCCACGTCGCGATCGTGAACGACCCGGACTCGCATGCCACGACGATGTACGTCGACGGCGCGCCCGTTCTCCGCAATGCGGTGGACACCGTTGGGATGACCTGGAACGAAGGGATGCCGTGGATTCTCGGGGCGGACTGGGTCGATGACGCCGCACGCAACGGCTGGCACGGATGCATCGGCGAGACGCGCATCATCGACCGGGCGACCACCCCGGCCGAATGGTTGACGCAGCGCGCGGATCTGAGCGGACTGCAGATCACGTCGGCTCCCGCAGGCGTGTTGCCTGCCGGAACGGAATCTGCGACCTTCAGCGGGGCCGGTTTCCCCGGCGCCGACGTCGTCGCGTCGACGTCGGAAGCGGCCACCGCGGATGCAGTGGCCGCTGTCGCTGCTGCACCGCAGGCCGCCACGACGATCGTGAACGCCGATGGCCGCTGGACGCTGACCCTCGCGGGGCTCTCCGCCGGCTCCTACGAAGCCCAGCTCACGCAGTCGCTCGGTATGCGTACCGCGGCTCCTATCGCGGCACGCTTCTCGATCGCTGCGGTCGCCACACCCACACCGACGGACCCCGGTGACGGGGACGGCGACGGCGGTGGAGCGGGCTCGGGTCCGGGTTCGGGGTCGGATTCAGGATCGGGCTCGGGAGGCACCGCCGATGGCACACTGCCTGCCACGGGCCTCGATCAGAACCTCTTGATGTCTCTGCTCGCGTCGGGTGGTGCATTGCTGGTAGTCGGCGCGACGATCGCCATCCGTGCACGGCGAGGCAGACGCGGCTGACCGACGGAAGACGGACACGATCGCCTGCCCGCGCCTCGGCGGGGCAGGCGATCTTCGTGCTTGCTTCAGCCGGCGGAGTCGAGAGCGTTGATCGCGTCGATGAGGCGGTAGAGACCGCCGACCTCGCGCTGACGCAGGCGCAGGCGCAGCCTGGGCAGGTCCACCCGGTCGTGGTCGGCCTGTTCGATCGGGAGTGCGCCGACCAGTTCGATTCGCCCCTCGACCAGCAGCGAAGCGAACTCGGCGTTCAAGGCCTCGACCTCGGCATCGGTCGGCGTGCTCTTCAGACGCAGGACGAGCACGTCGCCCACCCAGCGCAAAGAGTCGTAGTTGCGCCAGAATCCGGTGATCTCTGCGACGGCTTCCTCAGCGGAATCCGTGACGAGCACTCGGTCGAAGTCGTCGGCGGAGATGACCGCTGCGGGGATCAGGCTCTCGACGATGAACCGCTCGAGGCCCTTCCAGAACGTGCCGCCCGGTTCGTCGAGCAGAACGATCGGCATGGGCTCCGCCTTGCCGGTCTGCTGCAACGTCAGCAGTTCGAACATCTCGTCCAAGGTCCCGAACCCACCAGGAAGGCAGATGAAGCCGGTGGACTCCTTCACGAGCATGAGCTTGCGCGTGAAGAAGTACTTCATCTCCACACGGTGCGTGTCGTTCGCCACGACGGCGTCCGGCTTCTCCTCGAACGGGAGACGGATGGAGACGCCGAGTGCCATCTGCTCGCCTGCCCCCTCGGCCGCTGCCTGCATGATGCCGGGACCAGCACCCGTGACGACCATCCAGCCGCGCTCCGCGAGCACGGACGCCACAGAGCGCGCCTGCACGTAGAGCGGATCGTCCTGGGTCGTGCGGGCCGATCCGAACACCGTGACCTTCGGAACACCCGCATACGGCTGGAAGAGACGGAATGCATCGCGCATCTCCACGAGCGCCGCCGACGCGATCTTCAGATCGAGTCGCTCAGTGTCTTCCTGACCGAGCAGGATGCTGGTGCTGAGCATTCTGCGGATCAGCGCCCGGTTGGTCGTGATCCCCGCGTCAGCCATGATCGTATCGACTGCGGCATGGAGCTCGTCGGGCTGTGCGTCGCTCATGTCAGCGACTCAACCGCTCGATCGCGTCGTCCAGAGAGAGCGCATCGCGCTCTCCGCTGCGACGGTCCCACAGCTCGACCTGCCCGTCAGCAGCGCCACGGCCGATGACGAGCACACGAGGGATGCCGACGAGCTCGGCGTCGCCGAACTTCACTCCGGGCGAGACCTTCGGCCGATCGTCGTAGAGAACGTCGAGTCCGCGGGCCTCGAGAGTCGCAGAGGCCTTCTCGGCGACGTCGTAGGCGATCTGGTCGCGTCCGGCCGCCACGACGTGCACGTCGAACGGCGAGACGGAGGCCGGCCAGATGAGGCCCTTGTCGTCGTTGTTGAGCTCGGCGATGATCGCGAGGATGCGGGTGATGCCGATGCCGTACGAGCCCATCGTGACGGTGACGAGCTTGCCGTTCTCGTTGAGAACCTTGAGGCCCAGTGCCTCCGCATACTTGCGGCCGAGCTGGAACACGTGGCCGATCTCCATGCCGCGGGCGAGCGAGACAGGACCGGAGCCGTCGGGGGCCGGATCACCGTCACGGACGTTCGCGATCTCGACGATGCCGTCTGCTTCGAAATCGCGGCCGGCGATGACAGTGTGGGCGTGCTTCTGGTCGATGTTCGCGCCGGTGATCCAGCGGGTGCCCTCGGACACGCGAGGATCGACGAGGTAACGGATGCCGGTGGCCGACTCCTCGCCCAGCACGGCGCCGGTCGGTGACCAGGGTCCGATGTAGCCCTTCACGAGGAGCGGGTTGTTCTCGAAGTCGTCCTCCGTCGCGGTGGAGACCTCGGCAGGGGCGAAGGCGACCTCGGCGCGCTTCTCATCGACCTCACGGTCACCCGGGATGCCGACGATCACGAGTTCGCGCGTGCCATCAAGGTGGGTCAGCGCGAGGAAGACGTTCTTGAGCGTGTCGGCCGCGGTGTACTCCCCCTCGAGCGCTGCGTTCGAGTGCGCCACGAGCGTCTCGATCGTCGGAGTGTTCGGAGAGTCGAAGATCGTCGCGGCGGGGGCGTCATCGAACGGGACGGCGTCGGGGACAGCGGTCGTGAACGCTTCGACGTTGGCTGCGTAACCTGCGTCGTTGCGGACGAAGGTGTCTTCGCCGACAGGGGTCGGGTGCAGGAATTCCTCGCTGCGCGATCCTCCCATGGCACCGGCATCCGCCTGCACGATGACGTACTCGAGGCCGAGACGCTGGAAGATGCGCTCGTAGGCGTCGCGCTGCGCCATGTAGCTGACGTCGAGGCCCTCGTCGGAGGCGTCGAAGGAGTACGCATCCTTCATGGTGAACTCTCGGCCGCGAAGCAGACCTGCACGCGGACGTGCCTCGTCGCGGTACTTGTCCTGGATCTGGTAGATCGTCAGCGGCAGATCCTTGTACGAGGAGTACATGTCCTTCACGAGAAGAGTGAAGGCCTCTTCGTGGGTGGGAGCGAGAAGATAGTCGGCACCCTTGCGATCCTGCAGACGGAACAGCAGATCGCCGTACTCGTCCCAGCGCCCGGTGGCCTGGTACGGCTCACGCGGCATGAGGGCGGGGAAATGCACCTCTTGGGCACCCGCGTTCGCCATCTCCTCGCGAACGACGGTCTCGATCTTCGCCTTGACCTTCAGACCCAGCGGGAGCCAGGCGAAGATGCCTGCGGCCTGGCGCCGGATGTATCCGGCGCGCAGCAGCAGCCTGTGACCGATGACCTCCGCTTCAGCGGGGTCTTCACGGAGCGTGCGGAGGAAGAATTTCGAGAGACGAGTGACCACGCGTCAAGTCTAGTGACCGTGGTCACTCGTTCTCGGACTATCAGTTCAGTGCGCGCGTGCTGGCAGGGATGACGCCGTCTGCATACAGATCGATGGCGACGTCTTGCACGGCGGTGAGCCCGACCCGCTGGATCATCGGGCCGTACGAGATGCGTGCCACGCCGAGCGCTTCATACTCGGCAGCAGTCAGGGCACCGGGAACCCCGATGACGCTGATCTTGCGCTCACCGATCCCTTCGACGAGCTGGCGGGTGACATCGGCATCGAGAGGGCCGGGGATGAACACGCAGGTCGCGCCGACATCGAGGAACGCACGTCCGCGCTCGATGGCATCCGCGATGCTCGCCTCGACGGTGCGGTCGCCTCCGCGCACGAACGCGTCGGTGCGGGCGTTGAGGGCGAACAGCACGCCCTCAGCCTCGCCGGCCTTCACGATCGCCTCCATGACGGCGACCGACTCCGCGAGCGGCTTGAGGCGATCTTCGACGTTCGCGCCGACGATGCCGGCGGCGATCGCGAGTCGAGTGGTCTCCCCCGCGTCGTCGTAGCCGTCGTCGAGGTCGGCGGAGACGGGCAGCTCAGTGGATGCCGCGATCCGACCGACCATGTCGATCATGAGTTCGCGCGGAATCTGACCATCGGCGTAGCCGAAGGTCGCGGCGATCGAGTGTCCGGCGGTGGCGAGCGCGGTGGTCTGCGGAACCTCGGCGATCGCCTTCGCCGAGATCACATCCCACACGTTGACGACACGGAGGATCTCCGGTGCGTTGTAAAGGGCGACGAGCTTCTGGGCCTTGTCTGCAGCGGTCATGGCTCCACGCTAATGCCGCGGACGCGGACACGGGGCGGCTTAGGGTGAAGTCATGCCTCAGCGTCGATCACACATCGCCCCATCCGCCGTCGAGAGTGAACTCGCAGCCGCGCTCACCGCGCTGCGGGAGGACGTGGACGCGCCGACGGAGTTCTCGCCCGAGGCCATGGCCGAAGCCGAGTCGGCCACTGCGCCTGAACCCGATCTCGACCTGCGCGAGGTTCCGTTCGTCACGCTCGATCCGCTGGGGGCGAAAGACCTCGATCAGGCGATGCATCTCGCTCGTCGCGGCTCCGGTTTCGAGGTGCGATATGCCATCGCGGATGTTCCCGCATTCGTCGCACCTGGCGGAGCAGTGGATGCCGCGGCCCGCCAGCGCGGTCAGACACTGTATGCGGCGGACGGGTCGATCCCGTTGCATCCACGGGTCCTCAGTGAGGATCGCGCGTCTCTGCTGCCGGAGCAGGACCGGCCGGCTCTGGTGTGGACATTCGATCTGGATGACGCCGGCGTCGTGTCGGAGTTCCGGCTGGAGCGCGCGCTGATCCGTTCGCGCGCGCAGCTGGATTACGTGTCCGCCCAGGAAGCACTCGACCGTGGCGAAGAGTCACCCCTGTCGCTGCTTCCCGTGATCGGCGGATTGCGGCAGGAGCTCGAGGTGCAGCGTGGAGGTGCGAGTCTGAATCTTCCAGACTCAGAGGTGGTGCAGCGCGATGACGGCACGTACGACATCGACCGTCAGCATCCGCTGCCCCTGGAGGACTGGAACGCGCAGCTGTCGCTCATGACGGGGATGGCCGCGGCATCCCTCATGATCGATGCGAAGGTCGGCGTTCTGCGCACGATGCCCGAACCGGATGAGAAGGCGTTCACGGCGTTCCGTCTGCAGACCGAGGCGCTGGGACGCCCGTGGAAGGACGGCGAGTACGGGGCGTATCTACGGTCTCTCGATCGCGATGATCCCCTCACCCAGCCGGTACTGGAGGCAGCGGCGTCCTTGTTCCGTGGTGCGGGCTACGTGACGTTCGACGGGTCGGTCCCTGCCGACATCGAACAGGCCGCCATCGCGGCGCCGTATGCGCATGCCACGGCTCCGCTGCGGAGGCTCGTCGATCGTTGGGCACTGGCGATCTGCCTCGCGGTGTCGCGTGGTGAGGAGGTCCCGACTTGGTCGCGCGAGTCGCTGGACGAACTGCCTGCGCTGATGCAGGAATCGGGTCAGCGCGCCTCGCGCCTGGGCGCCGACACCATCAATCGCGTGGAGGCCGCCCTGCTCACGCCGCTGGTCGGGTCGATCGTCGAAGCCACGATCATCGAGGTTCGTGAAGACCGCGCCACGATTCAGATCGCCGAGCCCGCCGTGGCAGCATCCGCTCCCCTGCCCACCGGAGCGAGACCGGGTGACACGGTGTCGCTGCGGCTGGTGCGGGCCGACATCGGCAAGGGCGAAGTGGAGTTCACCGAGGCGGATGCCGCGGTGGCGGGCCGTTGACGGCCGACTGGCGGGTTGCTGGCGCCCCGGTGACGTGGTGCTGGCGCGAGGTGTGAGGCGAGCATGAATTCCGTGAACAAGACACGAATCGTCGAACTCCGACAGGCACAGGGCTGGACGCAGGAACGGCTCGCGAACGAAAGTGGTGTGGGGATACGAACAGTGCAGAGACTCGAGGCAGGTCAGGATGCCAGCTTGGAGACGCTCTCGCTGGTCGCCGACGCGCTCCACGTGCCCGTGCGCGAACTCTTCACAGTGATCGACGACGAAGCGCTCAGCAATCGCGTGGATTCGCTGCAAGACCGCACTGACGAGCAGCAGGCCGCGCGAGATCGAATCAGTGGCGCCTGGCGATGGCTCTATGTCGGAGTCGGCGTCGTGCTGAGCCTCGTCGCCTTCACCTTCCCGCAGGGGCTGGTGCTGTTTCTCGGCTATTGGGTCGGCGGCTACATCATCCTGGTCGCGATTCGCAGGATCTACCTGGAGCCGCACCTGGACGAGAAGTACCCGCTGTCACGGGCGAAGGAATCGCGACGGGCTCGGCGAGCCGCGGCGAAACGTCCGTCGCCAGCGAGCGAGGTGCACGGGATCGCAGCCGACGACGTGTGACGCAACGTCCCCGAAACACACTCCTGAGACGATGAGCGCATGTGGCGCATTCGTCCTGACGACCTCACCGGTGACGCGATCCGTGCGCTCGTGGTCGAGCATCTGGCTCACATGCACAGCCTGTCTCCGGCTGAGAGCGTGCACGCACTCGACGTCTCCGAGATGCGTCACCGCGGCGTGACGATGTTCACGGCCTGGGACGGCACGGTGCTCGGCGGGATGGCGGCACTGCAGCGGCTCGACAGGCATCACGGAGAGCTCAAATCGATGCGTACCACGACCGCCGCCCGTGGACGCGGCGCTGGCCGCGCGCTGCTCCTGCACATCCTGAGTGCCGCACGCGCCGAGGGGCTCTCCTCACTCTGGCTCGAGACAGGAGCGGAAGACGAGTTCACGGCCGCGCGCTCGCTCTATGCCGGCGAGGGGTTCACCGAGTGCGGACCTTTCGCGGACTACGTCGAGGATCCGCTCTCGGTCTACATGACCCGCACACTCTGAGGAGCATCGTGTCACGCTGCGGCGGGAACGACCTTCGTCGTCATGACCAGCAGTTGGGGGTCGGAAAGATCAAGTACCACTCGAATGCTCGAGAACGCCGACAACGAGTCGACGTGCGTGCCACCGCAGAGGATCACCGCTTCCCCTTCGGGCAGATCGCAGTGCCAGCGCCGTCGATCGATGATGCTGGGCCCGTCTGTCTCTACCCGACTCGCCGCGGCTGACGTGACCCACTCCGCAAGCTTCGTGTTGATGGCATCTTCGCGCGCGGAGAGCGTCGCCGCGAATCCTTCCGTGTCGAAGCCCGCCTTGCGGAGGCTCTTGCCGAGTCGGTACTCGTCGATGCTGCCGTCTTCGTGGATGCGGCTGGTCTGATTCGCGCGCCCTTCGAAGTCGGGCGAGCCCAGCGCATCGGTGCCCGGGTCCTTTCGCCACAGATCAGCGACGGCGAGATCCAACGCGAGCGAAGCGAGGTGGCACGCGGTGTGTCCGCGACTCAGCCCCGCGCGACGGCCGGCGTCGACGTCGAGCCGCACTGCGGAGCCCTCGACGAGCCAGTCAGGCGCGTCGCCCTCGAGGCGGTGCCCCACGAGCCAGGTCCAGCCCTCGGCGCCGCGCTTCACGGGAATCTCAGCCCCGACGGCGAACTCGCCCGTGTCGCTCTCTGCGGCCATCACCGCTTCGGCGACGGCGACCTGGTCTTCGCCAAGGGTCAGCACACCGGCATCCCCCGGTTGATCCGGCCAGGTGTGATCCACCGGATGGAACGGCGTGGCATCCACGACTATCACGGCGCCGGCCGCGGACTGATGCGCCCGCACGACCTCACCTTCGCCACGAACGGCACCGTCCGCGAATGTCACGACTGTGGCTGCCATGATGCTCCTTCGTCTCGGCCGGACGGGGTCAGACCGTGACGACCTGGGCGGTGCCCGGCTTCGCGTCCGGCCCCATCTCGGCGGCGATGCGATTCGCCTCCTCGATCAACGTCGCGACGATGTCGGCTTCTGGCACGGTCTTGATGACCTCGCCCTTGACGAAGATCTGGCCCTTGCCGTTACCGGATGCGACGCCGAGGTCTGCCTCTCGCGCTTCTCCAGGGCCGTTCACGACGCAGCCCATCACGGCGACGCGCAGCGGCACTGTCATGTCCTTCAGACCCTCGGTCACGTTGTCGGCGAGCGTGTAGACGTCGACCTGTGCACGCCCGCACGAAGGGCACGAGACGATCTCGAGCTTGCGCTCGCGCAGATTCAGCGACTGCAGGATCTGGTGTCCGACCTTGACCTCTTCCGCCGGCGGAGCAGACAGGGAGACGCGGATGGTGTCACCGATGCCCTCGGAGAGCAGGATGCCGAATGCGGTCGCCGATTTGATCGTGCCCTGGAAAGCGGGCCCCGCCTCAGTGACGCCGAGATGCAGCGGCCAGTCGCCCTGCTCAGCGAGCAGGCGATAGGCCTTGACCATGACGACGGGGTCATTGTGCTTGACCGAGATCTTGAAGTCGTGGAAGTCGTGCTCCTCGAACAACGAGGCTTCCCACACGGCGCTCTCCACCAGTGCCTCAGGTGTCGCCTTGCCGTACTTCTGCAGGATGCGCTTGTCGAGCGAGCCGGCATTCACACCGATGCGCAACGAGACGCCGGCGGCCTTCGCCGCTTCGGCGATCTTGCCGACGTTGCCGTCGAACTCGCGGATGTTGCCAGGATTCACCCGCACCGCACCACAGCCCGCGTCGATCGCGGTGTAGATGTATCGCGGCTGGAAGTGGATGTCCGCGATCACCGGGATCTGGCTCTTCATCGCGATGATCTTCAGCGCATCTGCATCGTCCTGATGCGGCACCGCCACACGCACGATCTCGCAGCCGGACGCCGTGAGTTCGGCGATCTGCTGAAGAGTGGCGTTGATGTCGGTCGTCTTCGTCGTCGTCATCGACTGGACACTGACGGGGGCGTCACCGCCCACGAGCACCTTCCCCACCTTGATCTGTCGGGACTTGCGTCGAGGACTCAGGACTTCGGGGACGCGCGGCATCCCAAGATTCACTGCAGGCACATACCCAGATTACGCCGCTGCAGTCGCCAGAGGCTGGATGCCGGCTCTGCGAGTGCCGGTTGCGGATGCGCAGGGGTCCGAGGCGAACGTCGCGTTGTGGTAGTTTCGGCCCATGCTCGCGAACTTCACCTGGTGGCCCGCCTCTTAGGCGGTGTGTTCGCGTTCCCACGAATCCAGACCGCCTCCGGGGCGGTCTTTTCGTTGAGCCGAGCCGGAGCCCTGCACAGGAGACCTCGATGACCGATACCGCAGCCCTGCTCGCCGCACTCGTGCGAGACCCGGACGCGTCGTTCGTGCTGATCGCCCGCGACGGCGCCCAGAGCGTCGAGTTGCTCACCGGCGACGTGGAAGACGTGGACCTGCTCGCCGACATCCCGCTCGCCCCGGGCGGCGTACCCCGCGAGGTCTTCGCGATGGTTCCGTACCGGCAGGTGCGTGAGCGCGGTTTCGAGGCGCAGGATGACGGCGCGCCGCTGCGCTGCCTGGTCGTGGACCGGCACGAGCACCTCCCGCTCCGCGAGGTCTTGTCGGCGCTGCCTCAGGATGCTGTGCCGTTGAAGGATGCCGGTTTCGACATCAGCGATGAGGACTACGCGCAGGTCGTCTCGCGCGTGATCGCCGATGAGATCGGCCGTGGCGAAGGCGCGAACTTCGTCATCCGCCGCGACTACACCGCCACCGTCGAGCTCGGATCGGGCGACCTCGGATCCGCCGAGCGGGTGCGCGCCGAGCGGACGGCCGCGTTGACATGGTTCCGCGCCCTGCTGACGCACGAGCGCGGCGCCTACTGGACGTTCGCAGTCATCACCCCAGGGCACATCGCGGTCGGAGCGAGTCCAGAAGCGCATGTCGTCGCTCGCGACGGCATCGTCACGATGAATCCGATCTCCGGCACGTTCCGCCACCCTGCGGGCGGCGCGACCAAGGAGACGCTGGTCGAGTTCCTCTCCTCCACGAAGGAGACCGAGGAGCTCTTCATGGTGGTGGACGAAGAGCTGAAGATGATGAGCGCTGTGTGCTCGGACGGCGGCCGGATCACCGGACCGCATCTGAAGCAGATGTCACGCCTCACCCACACCGAGTACATGCTTCGAGGACGCAGCAGGCTCGATCCGCGCGACATCCTCCGCGAGACGATGTTCGCTCCGACGGTGACCGGCTCCCCCATGCAGAACGCCTGCGCTGTCATCCGTCGCCACGAGACGAAGCCGCGCGGGTATTACTCCGGCGTCGCAGCGCTCTTCACACCGAACGGCGACGGCGGACATGATGTCGATGCTCCCATCCTGATCCGCACCGTGTATCTGGAGGACGGGCAGCTCCGCGTACCCGTCGGCGCGACGCTCGTGCGCCATTCCGACCCCTACGGAGAGGTCAGCGAAACGCACGGCAAGGCCGCGGGTGTACTCGGCGCCATCGGAGCGATCGCCCGAGACGTCGTGGCCGAGACCAAGATCGACCCGGATGCACCGGCCGTAGAGACCTCTCTCGCTGACGATCCCGAGGTCGGCGAGTTGCTGGCCTCACGCAACTCACGACTCGCCGAATTCTGGTTGAATCCGCAGGAGGACGGCACCACCGGCCCGTTCGCTGGCCGTCGCGCTCTCGTCATCGACGCGGAAGATCGCTTCACCACGATGCTCGCGCACCAGTTGCGTCATCTCGGGCTGGACGCCACGATCGTGCCGTGGAACGAGGTCAGCGATGCCGACGTCGATGCCGCAGAACTGCTCGTCGCCGGCCCCGGTCCCGGCGATCCGCGCGACGCGAGCATCGACAGAATCGCGCGCATGCGCGAGATCGTCGCCCGGCGCATCACCGACCGGGCGCCGCTGCTCGCAGTGTGCCTCAGCCACCAGATCCTGGCTGACCAGCTCGGCATCGAACTCGCGCCGCTGACGGCGCCGCACCAGGGCTTGCAGAAGATCGTGCCGGTGTTCGGCGAGAATGCCTCGATCGGGTTCTACAACACCTTCACCGCGCGGGTTGCTCCAGGCACGACCTCAGCGGGACCGGCGGAGGTCTCTGCGGACCCAACCACCGGCGACGTGTACGCGCTTCGTGGACCCTCGTATGCCTCAGTACAGGGACACCTCGAATCGATCCTGTCGCGCGACGGCATCCGCACGCTCGAGCGCCTGATCAGCGACGCACTCGCCTGAGGAGTTCGCTGACTCAGCACCCTTACGTCGCCGACCGATCGCGAGAGCGATCGTCCCAGCAAGAACGGCTTCGACATCATCGGGTGCTCCAGGTGGGTTCTCGTGCATGTGCGGTGTTGCGGGTGTGGTCGAGGGCATCGTCGACGGCTTGGTAGTCGAGGTGTGGGGATCGCCATCGGGCGTAGGGGTCCCACCATCCGGGGCCTCGGATTTCGGGGAGCCCGTTTCGCATGCGGATTCTCCAGTTGCCTTCGTCGAGGGTGCGGTGGTGGTGCCAGCACAGGGGGACCCCGTTGCTCGTATGCGTCGGTCCGCCGCGAGCATGCTCTTCGACGTGGTGGATCTCGCACCAGTCGGCGGGGATGTGGCAGCCGGGGATGAGGCATTCGCGGTCTCTGAGCACGATCGCCCGGCGCTGGGTCGCGTTGAACAGGCGCGCGCTGGTGCTGATTGCGACGATCGCACCGTTCTCATCGAACAGGACCCGTTGGATCCCTCCGGCACATCCGGCATTATCGGCCGCCCCGAGGGGGACGTCGTACCCGGCGCCTTCAACGGTTGCCCGGCCGGTGCGGTGGGCGAAGTCTTCTGCGGTGACGGAGACGACCAGCGTCGGTGCCGCGCCACCGAGGGTGGGCATGCCTCCGGAGGCGGACGCGACCATCAGCGCGGTCGCGAACGCGTCGTGACGTTTCTGGGCATGCGAGCGCAGGTCCGCCCCCTCGGCCGGCGGCGCCTTCGCTTTGTGGGGTTCGAGCCCGTCCGCACGATCCGAGGCGTCGTCGGAGGGCCGGAACCGGACCGTGGGCCCGGAACCCTCGTCTCCCGCTTTGGGGTTCAGGAGACTGTCGATGAGTTTCTGCAACTGTGCCGCCACCTCCGGGAGCAACTCGCCCCGCACCGGCACGGATCCGTCGCGGAGCTTCCCGATCGTGAAATGCCGCCGCCGCTTCCCCGCCCGATCCGACGGCTCCGCACCATCGGGATCAAGACGCGCCACAATATGCGCAGCCAACGCGGCGAGCTCATCCGTCGTCGGCAACGGCGCCCGCTCGACCGCCGCTGTGGTGTCATCGGTCTCGTACCCGGAACCATCCAACGGCAGCCCGCACGCGAACCGTGCCAGCACCGCATCCGCCGCCAAACGATCCGCAACCCCGATCCGCACCGCTTTCTGCAACGGCCCCGTGCACGCCAGAAACCCACCCAACGACAAGAAGCCCTCCGCCAACGCCGCAGCCAGTCCCGGGAACTTCCCCGGCAACAACCCGCCCGAGGTGATATCCACCTCCCGGTGCACGGCCCCCGCCGCGGTCACAAACCGCCGTGCCGTCGCACCGTCCACAAACAGGGTGCGCCGCAGCACCTCCGCCGCATCACGGCACCCTGCCCGCGTCGAGAACCGCCCGTCCCGCTCGCACTGATCCCGCGCCACGATCCGCTCCGTCACCGCGACGACCGCACCATCCACCCGCCGCAGCACCGCGCCCAACGCCTGCACCACATCGAGCAACTCACCATCACCCGCGAACCGCACCGCACCCGCAGCACCAGCAGGGCCCATCGCATCGGCCAACAACCGATCTATGCCCGCCAACTCCTCCGCCAGTGATGCCATACCCCCATTCAACCCAAGACCACCGACATTCAAACCCCAGATCAGGGCACATTCACGACCTGCGGATAACCACCCGAAACCACACACGTCTGCAGGAGAAGTGACCAGCCAGAACGCTCGCCTCATCTCCGAAGCAGAGCACCTGGGTCAGAACAGATCCACCGGGTTCACGACATCCGCGATCATCAGCAACGCGCCCATCCCGATCAGCAGCACTGCCACGATCACGGTCAGCGGTACGAGTCGTGTCGCGTCCACCGGCGCCGGCGGCGGACGACGGAACAGCTTCGCCCACCCTCGCCGGATTCCGTCCCACAGGGCGACGACGACGTGACCGCCGTCCAGCGGCAGCAGGGGGATCAGGTTGAAGACGAACAGAGCGATGTTGAGCGATCCGAGCAGATTCAGTAGGACGACGAATCGGTTCAGCACCGGAGCATCCGTGGCTGCGACCTCACCGGCGAGACGTCCGACCCCCACTACGCTCAGAGGCCCGTCCGGATCCCGGTCGGCCCCTGTGAACAGCGAAACCCCGACATCCCACAGCTTCACCGGAAGCGTTCCGATCAGCCCGACGACGCGTCCGACATTCTCGCCTGTGAGTTCGACCCCTGTGCCGATCGGCTGCGGCACGTAACCCATCTGCGACAGCATGCCGACGTAACCCACCTCGGCGACGATCTGATCGCCCTCTTCGTCGAGCACGGGTTGCCCCGATGCATCTGTGAGTTCGCGTTCCGCAGCGATGGGGGTGATCGTGAGATCCACATTCTCGCCGTCGCGCAGCACCACCATCTCGAGTGTCTGTCCGGGTGCCGCCTGCACGATCTCGGTCGCCTCGGCGAACGTCGAGACCGGGGTTCCGTCAACCGACACCAGCACATCCCCCGGCAGCACGCCGGCCTCAGCCGCCGGCGTGGCGGGATCGCCCGGCTCGCACTCGGTCTGCGAGGTTCCCGCGGGAAGAACGCACTCGTTCACCCCGGCGACTGTCGTCGTGCCCTGCTGAAGCCCGATGCCGGACGCCAGCACGGTGAAGATGATGACGGCGAGGATCAGGTTCATGACCGGCCCGCCGAGCATGACGACGATGCGCTTCCACATCGGAAGCTTGTAGAAGACCCGCTCCTCTGCGCCCTCCGCGATGGTCTCGTCATTGGCGGAACGAGCATCCTGCACGAGCGTGCGGAACAGACCGCGCACTGGCTTGCCATCTGACGCGGGGTACATGCCGGACATGGAGATGAATCCGCCGAGCGGCAGAACCTTGAATCCGTATTCGGTCTCGCCGATCTTCTTCGACCAGAGTCGCGGGCCGAAGCCGATCATGTACTGCCCCACACGCACGCCGAACAGCTTCGCCGGCACGAGATGGCCGACCTCGTGCAGACCGATCGACAGACCGAGCCCGACCAGCATGAACAGGATGCCGGCGACGTACAGCAGGATTTCCACGTCCCAACGCTACTGCGCTCGAACTAGGAATCCGCCGCATAAGCTGGAGCCGTGACCTCCCGGCAGCTGCGACTCCTGCGCGGAGCCGCCGCATCGTCGACAGCGACGATCATCGCCGCCGTCTCGCACACGATCGGCGGTGGTGCTCCCCCGCATCCACTGCTGGTCATCGCTCTGAGCGTCTTCCTCGCCCCGCTCGCAGCACTGCTGGTCGGACGCACCCCAAGGATGGCACGATTGAGCGCTGCCGTGATGGTCTCCCAGACCGTCTTCCACGTGCTCTTCGTGGCGCTCGGTGCCACCGTCTCACCCACGGTCACGACGGGTCATGACCACGCCCTCACTCTGGATCCGCTGACATCGACCATCGCACCGGACGCCGGCATGCTCGGCGCTCACGTCGCGGCGGCAGCCCTCACGATCATGTTGCTCTGGCGCGGCGAACGGCTCGTACAGGTCGTCGCACGCTGGGTGCTCGCGGTGCTGCGAACGCGGGCGCTGCGGCTGCAGGCCGAGTGGCCGGTTCCTGCGCCCATCACCACCACCGCGCGCCGCTTCGCCTCACGCATCAGCTCCGGCGGCGTTTCCCGGCGCGGACCGCCTGCCTTCTCCCGCGGCTGACCGGCCGCACGTGATCACCGCCGTCGAAGCGACACTGGCTCACGGCATCCATCCGCGGTTCCGCGCGCCATCGGCGCGCCCGCACGCAGAGCCCGCTCTGCACCTGAACACAGGAGAAGACTCATGTCTCGAATCACCCGTCGCGGCGCACTCATCGCCGCCATCGCTGCAGGCCTCGTCCTGGCCGCGCCCGCCGCAGCCCAGGCACACGTCGGCGTCAGCCCCGACGCCGTCGAGCCAGGCGGCTCCGCCGTACTGACCTTCGCATTCACCCATGGCTGTGAGGAATCACCCACAACCGCCTTGCGCATCACCGTGCCGGAGGGCTTGGCATCCGTCGCCCCCACATCCGACAGCGAGTGGGACATCGCCGTCGAGCGTGCCGACAACGGCCTCGTCTCAGCAGTCACCTACACCGCCGTCACTCCGATCCCCAGCGGACTGCAGGGAGCCGCGAGCATGGCTGTGCAGCTCGGCGAGGATGCCCCCGAATCGCTGGCGTTCCCCGTGGAGCAGCAGTGCGAGATCGGGGTGAACGAATGGGTCGAGATCGCCGAGGAAGGCGCCGACCCTCACGACCTCGATTCGCCGGCGCCGGTCGTGACAGTCGCTGCCGCTGCCGCTGCCGCTGCTGAAAGCCGGACGGATGCTGCGCACGCAGAGCACTCGGATGCACAAGAGCAGACGTCCGAGGCGGCCCCGGCAGGCATCATCCTCGGTGGCGCCGGATTGCTGGCAGGCGTCGCCGCGCTGGTCGTCTCGGTACTCGCGTACCGTCGCTCCGCGTAGATCTCACGGCTGTCTGGGGTGTGCCTGAACGCACCCCAGGCAGCCGCTCATGAGATCATTGTGATGCCATGTCGACCACACAGCCCAGCCTTCCTCCCGTGCTCCGTCCAGAAGCTCCGCCACAGCGGAATCTGACGGATCTCGCCGCCCGATTCGCCACCGCCACCCGCGGTGAGATCGGCAATGTCACCCTGACCGGAATCACTCTCGCGACCGCCGATCTCCGTGCCGGAGAGGCGTTCGTCGCCATCCAGGGGGTGAACCAGCACGGTGCGATGTTCGCCGCCGCTGCCGCCGAGAAGGGCGCAGTCGCCGTCATCACCGACGAGGCCGGCGCGGACATCGCAGGCAACATCGGCCTGCCGATCGTGATCGTGGACGATCCTCGTGGCGTCCTCGGAGCGCTGAGCGCATGGGTCTACGGCACGGGCGCCGACGATGACCTCCCCCTGCTCTTCGCCACCACCGGCACGAACGGCAAGACGAGCGTCTCTCACCTGCTGGAGGGAATCCTCGAACAGCTCGGAGTCGTCACAGGGCTGTCGTCCACCGCGGAACGGCACATCGCCGGTGAGGTCATCGTCTCGAGGCTCACGACACCGGAAGCATCCGAGATGCATGCGCTCCTCGCACTCATGCGCGAGCGCGAGGTCGAAGCCGTCGCGGTGGAGGTCAGCGCGCAGGCGCTGTCTCGCAAGCGCGTCGACGGGCTCGTCTTCGACGTCGCCGGCTTCACCAACCTCAGCCATGACCATCTGGACGATTACGCCGACATGGAGGAGTACTTCGCGGCGAAGCTCCCTCTGTTCAAGCCCGACCGCGCCAGGCGCGCGGTGATCTGCCTCGACTCGGCCTCCGGCGTCGATGTCGTCGCCGCCGCTGAGATCCCCGTCGTCACTGTCGGCACCCCGGCCATCGCCGCCGACGCAACCGTCGCGGGGACCGCCGACTGGGTGGTCACGATCGATGAGGAGCGTCAGCGCGGCACGCGTTTCACGATGTCGGGCCCTGAGGGACGCACCCTCACCACTGTCGTGCCGGTCATCGGTCCGCACATGGCGGCGAACGCGGCCCTCGCGATCATCATGCTGCTCGAGGGCGGCTACGAGTGGGAGCGCATCAGCGCTGCCCTCGAGCGGGACGGGCGTATCAACGCGTACCTGCCGGGGCGCACCGAGCTCGTCTCGGGTGAAAGCGGCCCGGCCGTCTTCGTGGATTTCGGGCACTCACCCGACGCTTTCGAGAAGACACTGGCGGCGATCCGCAGGGTGACCCCTGGACGCACACTGATGCTGTTCGGCGCCGACGGCGACCGTGACGCCACCAAGCGTCACGACATGGGGCGCACCGCTGTGCTCGGCAGCGACATCCTCGTCGTCACAGACCACCACCCCCGGTTCGAGGATCCTGAGTCGATCCGCGCCACGCTCATCGAGGGCGCCCGTATCGCGCGACCGGATGCTGAGATCCACGAGTACTCACCCCCCGAGAAGGCGATCATCGCCGCTGTCGGCCTCGTCGGCGACGGCGATGCCATCCTCTGGGCCGGTCCTGGTCACCAGGACTACCGGGACATCCGCGGAGTTCGCACTCCATACTCCGCACGCGAGCTCGCGCGCCGCGCGCTGCGTGACGCGGGCTGGCCGGTGCCTGAACCGCACTGGCCCGTGCCCTACCCCGATTGACCCTTCGAGGCTCAGGAACCGACGGTGTCAGAGCCGAGGCTATCGCTGTGCGATCAGACGATCCGCCGTCGCACGTGCCCAGGTCTCGGCCTCGGCGAGTGACTCGAGTGTGAGCTGGTCGGGCGATTCATGAGCGTCGACGACCCTCGCGATCGTGTCGACGATCCCGAGGAACGGCAGACGCCCCTCGTGGAACGCATCGACGGCCTGCTCGTTCGCGGCATTGAAGACCGCGGGGAACGTGCGGCCGGCACGTCCGACGCTCTTCGCGAGCGCGACGGAGGGGAACGCCGCATCGTCGAGCGGCTCGAAGTCCCAACTGGTCGCCTGCGTCCAGTCCAGCGGTCGGCCGACGCCACCGATCCGATGCGGCCAGTCCAACGACAGGGAGATCGGCAGACGCATGTCGGGCGGTGACGCCTGAGCGATGGTCGAGCCGTCGATGAACTCGACCATCGAGTGGACGATCGACTGCGGATGCACGACCACGTGAATGTCCTCGTAGTCGACGTCGAAGAGCAGGTGCGCCTCGATGACCTCGAGTCCCTTGTTCACCAGCGTGGCGGAGTTGGTGGTGACGACGCGTCCCATCGCCCATGTCGGATGTGCGAGCGCCTCGGCAGGCGTGACCGCAGCCATCTGATCGCGCGAGCGCCCGCGGAACGGCCCGCCGGATGCTGTGACCACGAGGCGCCTGATCTCGTCGTGAGTGCCTGAGCGCAGCGCCTGCGCGAGCGCGGAGTGCTCCGAGTCGACGGGCACGATCTGCCCCTCTGCCGCCGCGGACTTGACCAACTCGCCGCCGACGATCAGTGACTCCTTGTTGGCGAGGGCAAGGGTGCGTCCGGCCTTCAGCGCGGCGAGCGTCGATCCCAGCCCGATCGATCCGGTGATCGCGTTGAGCACGACATCCGCGTCGACGTCCCGAACCAGCTGCTCGGCCTGCTCTGCGCCCAGCGCCGTGTCTTCGACCTGGAACTGCTCAGCCTGTTGAGCGAGCATCTCGGCGTTGCTGCCCGCAACCAGTCCGACCAGTTCGAAACGTCGAGGATTGGCGCGGATCACATCCAGTGCCTGCGTGCCGATGGAGCCGGTGGAGCCGAGGACGATGATGCGACGCATACCGCCAGCCTATTGCTCTGGCGTGCTCTGCACTGCGAGTCGCTGTCTGTCAGGCGGCAGCCGGGTGCATCGTGGCGAGGATGTCGATCACGAAGACCAACGTCTGCCCCTTGAGGTCCTCGTCATTGATCTCGCCCTCGCCGTATCCTGCCGCCGGCGGGATGACGACGAGCACCTGCGAGCCGACCTTCTGCCCGGCGAGTGCCTGAACGAACCCGGGAACGTAGCCGTTGCCTTCGCTCGTGATCGGTGCGCCGTTGGCCCACGACGAATCGAACGTCTCTCCGGACTCCCAGCCGACGCCGTGGTACTGCAGAAGCGTGGTGTCACCGTCGCCGACTGCGATGCCGTCACCCTGCTTGAGCACCGAGATCTGCACCTCGGTGGGAGCCGCAGCATCCGGGATCTCGACCGTCGGCGCGCCATCGTCGTCCAGTGTCACAGCGGGCATGCCCGCGACCGGTTCCTGTTCCTCACCCCACGCTGCAGTGGGGACGATGTCGAGCACGTCGAGGATGTAGTACTGCGCCGCTGCGTCCTCGGTGGTCGGGAAGACGATGGAGAGGCGTGAGCCGACGCTCGCGCAGCCGATGAGCTGGCCCAGCGGCGCATCGGCCGTCAGCGCGGCCGGCAGAAGTTCGCCGTCGGTGTAACCGACGTCGCCGAGGCGCTCGCCCGTGTCTCCGTCGAACGCGCTCAGCGCGTAGCTCACGTAGTCGCCCTCGGCGATCGTGTCGCCGTCGCCCTCGCTGAGCACGCTGCGCTCGGCTGCATCGACCTTGGCCCCGAGCTCGAATGTCGCTGCGGAGGCGGTGCCGAACTCGCCTTCGACCGTCACACCCTCAGATGCCTCGCCGGACTCGACTACTGCAGAGCAGAGGTCGGCAGCGGGGGTCTCTGCATCGTCGCCTGTCGAGCCTTCCGTTCCAGAGCACCCGGCCAGCAACATGGTTGCGACGGTGATGGTGGACAAAGCGATGAGCGAGCGGTTGCGCACAGTGAGACCTCGTGATCGTGGGGAGGGACACTCCATACTGTCGTATCCGCCTTTGCCCACGCTGAGAAGCGCACGAACGCAACGCACACGACGCACTTCAGTCGCATTCCACGGATGGCATGCATCGCGGAGTAGCCTGATCTGATGACCTCCGAGCAGTCTGCCGTTCCAGAGCCGACCGAAGAATCGGATCAGGAGCAGACAGCTGACGGGTCGTCTGTCCCTCGCCGCGCCGGCGCCACCTATGCGTTCGGCCGCGCGGTGATCGGCTCACTGGCACGCCTCGTCTATCGGCCGCACGTCGAAGGGCGCGAACGCGTTCCGCTGGACGGCCCTGTCATCTTCGCGAGCAATCACCTGTCTTTCATCGATTCGATCGCGATCCCTGTCGCCGCTCCTCGCCCTGTTCACTTCCTGGCCAAGTCGTCGTACTTCGAGGGCACAGGGTTCACGGGCGCGGTCTCACGGACGTTCTTCCAGTCGATTGGCGCCATCCCCGTGCGCCGCGGCGCAGGTCAGGCCGCCCTCGATGCCCTGGATCAGCAGCGTCAGCTGCTCGATGAGGGCCTGGCCGTCGCGCTCTACCCTGAAGGAACCCGTTCCACCGACGGCCGCCTCTACAAGGGTCGAACCGGCGTGGCGTTCCTCGCACTGCAGACCGGTGCGCCTGTGGTACCGGTCGGGCTCATCGGCACCGACAAGGCAATGCCGAAGGGTGCGAAGATGCCGTCGCTGAGCGAGCGCATCACGGTGCGCTTCGGCGACCCGATCGACGTGACGGTGCATGGCGCCGCCGGGAGCGG
Organism: Microbacterium sp. TWP3-1-2b2; assembly: GCF_049896145.1. Taxonomy (NCBI): domain Bacteria; kingdom Bacillati; phylum Actinomycetota; class Actinomycetes; order Micrococcales; family Microbacteriaceae; genus Microbacterium; species Microbacterium sp. TWP3-1-2b2. The sequence goes on from NZ_JAFCTS010000001.1 coordinate 1,195,954, forward strand.
CAAGGCGAGGCGGCTCGCGACCGACCAGATCATGACGGCGATCCACGCGCTGAGCGGTCAGGAGCTTGCCGGCATCTACAACGAGCCCCCGGCTCAGGGGCCGATCGAGAAGATCAAGCAGGCTCTTCCGCACGAGCGGCGCTGACACTCGCCTCGTGGCGGACCGGGAAGTTCACCGAGTTCGCGATGAAGCACATCCGGTGCGCGTCGTCGTGCGCGCTCTGGGCCGCCGCGATCATCGATGCCTCGGCCACGACCACTTCCGGCCGCAGAACGACCTCGGTGAACGCGCCACCGCCCCTGCCGTCTTCGCGCATCACGCCGCTCGCGCGATCTTGGTAGGACACGACCACGACGCCTGCGCTCACGCAAGCATGCAGGTACGACAACAGATGGCACTCGGAGAGAGAGGCGATCAACATGTCCTCCGGGTTCCACCGCTCCGGGTCACCTCGAAAAGGCTTGTCCGCTGAGGCCAGCAATGTCGGTTTGCCTTCGACCTCGATCGAGACGTCCCTGGAGTAGTCCCGGTAGCCGCTTGTTCCGGTTCCGCGATTGCCGTGCCAGGTGGCCGTGAGTGCGTACTGATGCTCGCCGAGGATCATGAGCTCAGTCTGACACGGTGCGGCTCGGCCTCGGCCTCGGCGAAGACGTCGGCGATAGGCTGGTCGGGTGCTGGAGACTCTCACTGCCGCGGATGCTGTCGAACTCGCCGTCGTCGAACGCAGCGGATTCATCGAATCCCGCCATGTCGGTTCGGCCATCGTGCTCTCGCCCGACGGAGACGTCGTCAGACGGCTGGGGAACCCGGACGCGCTGATCCTTCCGCGCTCGAGTCTGAAGCCGCTTCAGGCTGTCGCCTGCGTCACTGCGGGAGCCGAGCTGGCGGGCGAGCAGCTTGCGATCGCGTCGGCGAGCCATGTCGGCACGGACCGTCACGTCGACCTCATCCGAGAGATCCTGACCGCCGGCGGCCTCACAGAGGATCACCTCGGCTGCCCTGCGGCGTGGCCCCGTGACACCGCGACGCGCGACGAGCTCGTTCGGGAGCACGGGCAGCAGGCACGCATCCGAATGGACTGCTCAGGAAAGCACGCCGCGATGCTTCGTGCGTGTGTCGCGACCGGCTGGCCGACCGAAGGCTACCTCCACCCGACGCATCCTCTGCAGCTGCATATCCGCGAAGTGGTCGAGCGCCTCACCGGAGAGAAGATCGCGCACACCTCCGTGGACGGCTGCGGTGCTCCGATTCACGCCATCACGCTCGCCGGTCTCGGCCGCGCGATGCATCGCATCGGCTCAGCCTCCGAACGCTCCCCCTTCGCACTGCACCGAGTCGCCGGCACCCTCGTCCGCGCCGTCAGGGAGCACCCGTGGACCATCGAGGGTCCGGGACGCCCGGACACGATCGCCATCGAGACGCTCAGGGTCTTCGCCAAGAGCGGCGCCGAGGGCGTCATGGTCATGGTCGCCCCGGACGGCACGACGGTCGCACTCAAGATGCTCGACGGCAGCGCGCGAGCCCTCACGATCGTCGCAGCGACACTGCTTGCTCGCGCCGGCGCGCTGAGCGAAGCCGAGCTGGCGACACTCGCCAATGCACTTCCCCTCGCCGTTCTCGGCGGAGGGAGCGACGTCGGGATGATCCGTCCCGGCGCCGCCGTCTGATGCCCTGACCCTGGGCAGTAAGCCCTCAAAGTCGAGGGAGGAGAGGAGCCACGATGAGGATCAGCGTCCCCACCGAGGTGAAGAACAACGAGTACCGCGTCGCACTGACGCCTGCGGGAGTGCACGATCTGGTCCGTTCCGGCCACGAGGTGTTCGTGCAATCCGGAGCGGGCGCGGGCTCCTCGATGCCGGATGCCGAATACGCCGAAGCCGGCGCCACCATGCTGGACAGCGCCGAGGAGGTCTGGTCACGCGCTGAGCTGCTTCTCAAGGTGAAGGAGCCGATCGCCAGCGAGTACGACCACTTCCGCGACGACCTCACGCTGTTCACCTACCTGCATCTGGCTGCGGATCGGCCGCTGACCGAGCGACTTCTCGCCGACAAGGTCACCGCCATCGCCTATGAGACCGTGCAGCTGCCCGGCGGCGGACTTCCCCTGCTCGCGCCGATGAGCGAGGTCGCCGGACGGTTGGCCCCCCTGGTCGGTGCGAACACCCTCATGCGTTCGAATGGCGGCCTCGGACTGCTGATGTCCGGTGTGCCTGGCACCCGGCCGGCGACCGTGACCGTGATCGGCGGCGGCGTCGCCGGCGCGAATGCGGCGGTCATCGCGAGCGGCATGGGTGCGGATGTCACGATCTTCGACACGAACATCCCGCGCCTTCGGATGCTGGATGATCATTTCAGCGGGCGGGTGAAGACGGCGGCATCCAACCCGCTGGATCTGCGTCGTGCCGTGATCGACTCCGATCTCGTCATCGGATCCGTGCTCATTCCAGGAGCTCGTGCGCCGAAGCTCGTCACCAACGAGATGGTCTCGCAGATGCGACCGGGAAGCGTGCTCGTCGACATCGCCGTCGATCAGGGCGGCTGTTTCGAAGACACTCACCCGACCACGCATGACGACCCGACCTTCCCGGTGCACGACACCGTGTTCTACTGCGTGGCGAACATGCCAGGGGCCGTGCCCAACACGTCGACGTCCGCACTCACGAACGCCACGCTGCCGTATGTGCGCCAGATCGCCGGTCGCGGGTGGCGCGACGCACTGGGAGCCGATACGGCGCTGGCCGGCGGCCTCAACGTCGCTGAGGGCGCAGTGATCAACGACGGCGTCGCTGTGGCACACGGCATGCAGGCCCGTCCGATCACGGCAGTGTTGTGACGCCGTCGCGCACTCTCAACGACCGGTCGCATCGAGTTCAGGGATGACGACCCGCCGTGGGGCGGATCCCGCGTGGATGGACCATGCCCGTCCGACGTGCGGCTCCGCATAAGGCGGCAGCTCGCGGCTTCCCGCGAAAGAGCGAAGCTCACCGGCGCACTCGGCGAGGAACAGCATCTCGCCTTCGAGCCGAATCCGCTGCCACAGCGGCCACTGACGCTGCCAGCCGTCGGCATCGCCGACCAGGATCGTGGGCACGGCACCGGCCGCGAGGGCGTCGACCGCCGGAACGCCCGCGTTCATCGCCTCCTGCGATCGATCCGCCACCGGTGTCACGATGTGATCCGGATACGCGGATCGCAGCCGTTCGACGACACGCCCCACGCCGAGTGCGACGACGCCGACTACTGGCGCGGCCGGCGTCCATCGCTCGATGTGTACCGTCGTGCGCGTGTCCGTCCGGGCGGGCGCGTCCGTCCAGGCGATCTGCACCTCGTGCTGACCGACTCTGCCCCGACCTGCCGTGCGATCGCGCCGGTAGCCGTCGGCGTCTCCCCCGGCCGCGAGATGCTCCATCCTGGTGCCCATTCGGAGCAGCATTCGCACGGGCAGCGCCTCGATCACGCGGGACGTCTGGCCGGACGCTCGACCGGTCGTGACGACGACCGTGCACCCACGCGCCGCGGCCGAGCGCACGAGCTTTTCCATGCGCTCGAGGAACACCTGCCCGTACTCGACAGGGAACGAGGCCACGATCTGGTCGAGGTCGTCGCACAGCACGAGCTGCGCGGCGGCTGCACCGGCTTCCAGAAGCCCGGCCAGCACGTCCCAGTCGCGCTCCGGTTCGACACCCAGCACCACCGAACGCGGGCATTGCTCCGCCAGAGCACGCAGCAGCGTCGTCCGCCCCGACCCACTCCCGCCGATCACGGCAAGCCCGCGGTCGATGCCAGGGCGCAACAGCATGGCCGTCTGACGCTGGCGCTCTGGCTCGTCAGCGAGCCCGACCAGAAGAGCGTCTCCCGACGGGTGCGTATGGGCCAGTTCGTCGAGATCGAGTCGCAACGGCAGCTGCGGAAGCCAAGGGCTCACCGCCGCGACGGCATCCGGCCAGCGTGAACCGGTGTCCCGCAGCTCGCCTGCACCGGTGAGCGCCACGCGCATCACGGCAGGCGTCGTGTCCTGGGGACGCCTGACGAAGGCGAGGCCGCGCGAGGCCGCTCCGCCGGGCAGCTCGGCGGCGTCGTCGCATCCGATCACGAGTCGGCTGTCCGCAGACTCCGTCACCCTCAGGCTCACGCGCAGCGGGCAGTTGGCGGCGAGCCCGTCGCGGATCACCCCGGCCGCACGCTGGGTGCCGAGGATGAGGTGCATACCGAGCGCGCGCCCTCGAGCGGCGACGTCAGTGAACACGGCACCGAGATCGGGATGCTCCTGCATCAGCGCCGCGAACTCATCGACGACGATCACGAGGCGCCCCAGCCGCCCACCAGCCTCCGTCACGTTCCGCGCTCCTGTCTCCGCCAGCACTGATTCGCGACGACGCAGCTCCGCTGTCAGGCTCTCGACGCCTCGGCGTGCCCCCTCCTCGTCGAGATCCGTCATCACCGCCGCAACGTGCGGTAGTGCTCGCAACGGATCGAACGCCGTCCCGCCCTTGAAGTCCGCGAGAACGAACGTCACCTCGTCCGGACCGTGCGAACGCGCAATCGACGTGATCCAGGTCACGAGCAGCTCGCTCTTGCCGGCGCCCGTCATGCCCGTCACGATCGCGTGCGGACCGTCCTCAACCAGGTCGAGTACGACGTCGGCGCTCTCCGTGCGGCCGATCGCCGCCGCGAGCCCTGACCTGCCTGCATGCGTCGGCAGGGCCAACTCCTCCAGGCCGACGCGGTCCGGCAACTGCGCCACCTCGCCCTCTCTCTCAATGCTGCCGGCGGCGATCGACACTGCCTGCGCGCGCGAGAGGCACTCCACCGCGATGTCCTCGACGCCGGCTGAGGTGCGCAATCGCGCCCGCCCAGGCTCGACGCAGTCGATGAGCGTCGTCACGCCCTCCGGCACGTCCTGGCCCGCTTCGCAGACTCGGATCTGTGCGGCAGCGTCTGTGCATTCCTCGTCTCCCATCACTATGGCGAGCCGCCATGCCCCACGCAGTGCGCGTCGGGCGTGCGGAAATCCGGCCAGTCCCAGTGACTCCAATCCCCCGCCCATGAGCGCGAGCTGCCCCGGCGCATGACGCAGGCACATCTGAACGACGAGCGCCCTGGCAGCGGCGGCGACTACGGGCGCCGGCCCCCGGAGGCAGATGCCCCGCCCCATCGCGACGGTGACCGGCACGTCGTCGACCTGCGCGGCGCGCTTTCGGAACCCACGCGCGCGTTCGCTGTCGTCGCCTGTGACACGCAGGGCGCTGCGCCTGGCGCCGGATCCGATGACGACCGGTGTCGAATCGTCGATCGCCTGCAGATCCCTGAGAGGCGCATCCTGAAGGCAGCCGGCCGCGTCAGGATGAGCACGCCTCAGCTCACGGCGCTCGCGTCGGTGTCGACGCAGCAGGTCCTGCTCGGCGCGGCGCCACCCCGCACTCTCGTCATCGGCCGCAGCGCGCCGCTCCCGACGTCTGATGCGAAGACCGTCGAGCAGTGACGCAGCGATCATCAGCGGACCGAGCGCGGCGAAGCAGAGCGAGAAGATCGAACCGGTGACGAGCCAGAGCACGACGCCTGCCGCCATCGGCACGACGGCGACGAGCACCGGGATCGGTTGACGACGAGGCTCCGCGGAGGTGGCGGGGAGCGTGAGAGGTTCGAGATCCATGACCTCATTGCACGGCATCCACGGACTACGGATGCCGTTCTCCACAGCGCCGGCGGTTATTCCGCGGTGTTCTCCACTGTGGAGGGAGACTCGGACGAGGAGTCTTCGGTGGTGGTGACCGCGTCATCGCCCGCGGTCACAGTCAGATCGGTGCGCTCAACCTGCACGATGATCAGTGTGACGTTGTCGCGCCCACCGTTCTCCAGCGCAGCCGCCAGCATCGCGTCGGCGGCCACCGCGGGGTCGGCCTGCTCCCGCAGGAAGTGCTGGATGCCGTAATCGGTGAGTTCCTTGGTCAGGCCATCAGAACAGATCACGAATCGGTCGCCGTCGAGCACCTCGATGCCGAGGTAGTCCGGCGGCGTGAGTTCGCTCGCGCCGACGGCCCGCGTGATCACGTTGCTGTACGGGTGGCTCTCCGCCTCTTCCGCACTGAGCCGCCCCGAACTGATCAGCTCCTGAACCACGGAGTGATCGGTGGTCACCTGCACGAGTCGATCGTCACGCAGGAGGTAGACACGGGAATCCCCGATGTTCAGCGACACCCATCGCGGCTCGTCATCGGTCACGTCGAAGAAGACACCCGTCAGCGTCGTGCCGGTTCCCTCATCCGTGGTCTCGGGGTGCGAGGCGATGTCACTCACTGCCTGAGTGAGGGCGTTCTCGATGGCAGCGGTGCCCACAGCACCGGAATCGACCACTTCCTGCAGGCGAGCGATCGTGCTCTGGCTCGCGATCTCCCCTCCCGCGTGCCCGCCCATGCCGTCAGCGACGACGAACAGCGGGTACTGAGCCAGGAACGCATCCTGATTGTTGTCGCGGCGAAGCCCGGTATCCGTCACTCCGGCCCAGGTCAGAACGATCTCGCCGCCGTCCGGGGTCGCGACGCGATGGGTCTGCGTGGACGTCTCAGACAAAGGGTTCCTCCGGATTGGATGCGGCGATACGGGCGGCCGCAGGATTCTCACACATCGTAGTGGAACTGCGTCATACCTGCGCGCCGGGGTCGGGTGGCAGGGGGAAGATCCTGTCGATGGCAGCGAGGTCGTCCGCGGTCGGTACCCAGGCGACCGCGGCCTTCGCGTTGGACTCGATCTGGGCGGCGGATGTCGCCCCCGCGATCACGCTGGACACCGTCGGCTGTGCGAGAAGCCACCCGAAGGTCGCCTCCAGCATCGTGATCGCGCGTTCGGCACAGAAATCGTTGTACGCGTCCAATGCATCCCATGGCGCGTTCTCCCACACATGCCGCCTGGCCGACATGATCCGGCTGCCCTCCGGCCCACCCTCTCTCGAGAACTTGCCCGTGAGCAGACCGTTGTGCAGCGGGAAGTACGGGAAGAATCCGAGTCCGTAGCGCTCGACGGCGGGGAGCACCTCGCGCTCCACAGCCCTGGCCAGCAGAGAGTACTGGCTCTGCGCCGACACGAAGCGTCCCGTCGAGCGGAGCGTCGATGTGAGTTCAGCTTCGGCGATCTGCCACCCGGGGAGATTGGAGTGACCGTAATACCGGATCTTGCCCTCTCGGACGAGTTCATCGAGAGCATCCGTCGTCTCGGCGATCGGTGTCTCGGGATCGGGAAGGTGCAACTGGTAGAGATCGATCCAGTCCGTCTGCAGACGACGAAGCGATTCCTCCACTGCGCGGCGCACATATCTCCGCGACCCGCGTCCTGCGGGAAAGTCGTACCCCATGTCACGTTCGTGACCGAACTTCGTCGCCAGCACGATGCGATCACGACGTCCGAGCAGTGCTTCACCCATCAGCGACTCACTGAGACCGGGGTCCTTGCCGTACATGTCCGCGGTGTCGAAGAAGGTCACGCCGTTCGCGATCGCGGCGTCGATGACCTCACGAGTGCCCTCACGCGTCTCGGTCACAGTGCCGGGGCGGCCGAAGTTGTTGCATCCGAGACCGGTCGGCGTAACGAGAAGACCGGATGCTCCGACCCGACGCTGCGACATGACCATGTGTCCACGCTATCGGAATCTCGTCCGACAACGACGAAGGACCCTCGATCATGATCGAGGGTCCTTCGTTCAGTTCATCAGGCCGGCGGCTGCGTCGGGTCCGTCGGCGGTGCCGGCGGGGCTGCAGGCGGTGCCGGCGGAGCCGCAGGCGGCGTCGTCGGAGCCGCAGGCGGCGTTGACGGAGCCGCGGGCGGCGGGGTCACAGGCGATGCCGGAGCTGCCGGGGGCGTGGCAGGCGCTGCGGGCGGCTGGTACCCCGGGGCTGCGGGCTGCTGGTACCCCGGGGCTGCGGGGGGCTGGTAGCCGGGAGCAGGCTGCTGGTAGCCCTGCGGCGGAGCGTATCCCTGCGGGGCAGCACCATAACCAGGTGCTGCGCCGGGTGCCGCCTGCGCGGAAGGCTGAACCGGGATGCCGTCCCACACGGTGCGGTCACCGAAGAACGAGTTGCCGGCCCACGGGGCGGGCGGGATCTGCGGGTTCCAGCGGGACTTGTCGAAGGCGTTGATGCCGAGCCAGACGATGGAGAGGAAGATGTAGAGGACGACCCATGCGCCTTCCTTCTGCAGCTTCTGTCCGACGCGGTACGCCGCGAGGATCATGAGCACACCGGCAGCGATCGAGAACACGACGCCGATGCCGATCCAGCTCAGCAGAACAGCACCACCGATGCAGTAGAGGATCAGCCAAGGGCTGATGTCGCCCAGCTTCAGGAAGATCATACTGTTGTACACGGGAACCCAGGCACGCCACTTGCCCTGCACACCGGCCTTCTCGAAGATCTTCATCAGGAACAGCGAGGTGAGCACGTATCCGATCGCGGCGAACAGCAAGCTGATCACGATGGTGATCAACAGTGCAGCCGCTGCGGCTCCGGTGTCGTAATAGTAGTTATCCATTAGCCCCTCCATGGAATCAGCGACACATTCCGCATCGCGTGAAACACCCTAGCGTGCCTGCTGGAACAGCGCACCCATCACGCCTTGCGTGTCACGAAGAGACGACCAGCTCGATCGTGTCCTCGGTGTCGCCCCGCCGGATGGTCATGCCACGCGAGAGCGCCCACTTCTGCAGGCCGACCACTGTGTGCACGCGAGGACGATCCAGGGCCAGTGCTCGCACGAGTTCGCCCTTGGCCTTCTTGTTGAAGTGGTTCAGCGCACGCCCCTCGTCGGTGACCACGCGTACGTAGGCGGATGGCACGGACGCCGGCACCGGACCGAGCGCGACGTATGCCTCGCTGCGGAGATCCAGCATGAACGTCGACGGCTCCTGTGCCATCGCCTGCGAGGTCGCGTCGGCCCAGTGCCGACGTAACGGCGCGAGCTCAGGCAGCGAGGCCCCTGCCGCGAGCCGGTACATCGGAATGGCATCCAGGGCCGAGACAGGGCCGAATGGTGCCGAGTGGATCCACACGTGCCGGTCGAGCCATCGTCTGGCCGCGGCATCCAAGGACGCCGCATCGAGCGCGTCGTACAGCACGCCGGTGTAGCGGTCGACCGCCGCCATCGTCGGTGCGGAGCGCAGCGCGGCATTGTGGTCTATGTCGCCGAGCTGACGCTCGCTGAGCTTCAGCACCCGCGCTGCGGCGGACCGATCAGCCGCGAGTGTCACGAGCGCGGAGACGACGGCATCGCGCTGACCGGCGAGGGCGGACAGCGCGAGCCCCTTGAGCGAGAGGGGCGCGCCGGAGCCCCCGGGGCGCTTCGTTTCGGAAGGAGGGAGGAGGATCTTCATGGTCTCCGTCGGCTGAGCGGCGTCAGCAGGCAAGAACGCGCCCACCCGTCGACATGAGGTCGACAGGCGGGCGCGCCCTTGATGTGAGTGTTTTCAGGCGATGAGTGCCGCGTTGCCCGCGACGATCGTCAGCTGGCTGCCCTCCATCGAGAGGAAGCCGTCCTGAGCGTTCGCGAGCACCTTGCTGCCATCAGCCTGTGTGATGCGAACCTGGCCCTCGGCGAGGATCGCCAGAATCGGCTCATGACCGCTCATGATGCCGATCTCGCCCTCGACGGTCTTGGCCACGACGAGCGAAGCCTCTCCCGTCCAGACCTCCGCATCCGCGGAGACGAGGCTGACATTCAGAGCCATGATCAGCCGTTCTCCTTCTGGATCTGCGCCCAGCGCTCTTCGACGTCGGAGATGCCACCGACGTTGAAGAAGGCCTGCTCGGCCACGTGGTCGAGCTCACCCTTGGCGATCGCGTCGAACGACTCGATCGTCTCCTTCAGCGGGACGGTCGAGCCCTCGACACCGGTGAACTTCTTCGCCATGTAGGTGTTCTGCGAGAGGAACTGCTGGATGCGACGTGCACGCGACACGACGATCTTGTCCTCTTCGGAGAGCTCATCGACACCGAGGATCGCGATGATCTCCTGCAGTTCCTTGTTCTTCTGGAGGATCTGCTTGACCGTGGTGGCGACGCGGTAGTGGTCCTCGCCCAGGTAGCGGGGGTCCATGATGCGCGACGTCGAGGTCAGCGGGTCGATGGCCGGGTACAGACCCTTCGACGCGATCTCACGGCTGAGCTCGGTCGTCGCGTCGAGGTGCGCGAACGTCGTCGCCGGGGCCGGGTCGGTGTAGTCATCGGCGGGGACATAGATCGCCTGCAGCGAGGTGATCGAGTGACCGCGGGTCGACGTGATGCGCTCCTGGAGGACGCCCATCTCGTCGGCGAGGTTCGGCTGGTAGCCCACGGCGGACGGCATGCGGCCCAGAAGCGTCGAGACCTCGGAACCGGCCTGCGTGAAGCGGAAGATGTTGTCGATGAAGAGCAGAACATCCTGTTTCTGCACATCACGGAAGTACTCCGCCATCGTCAGCGCCGAAAGGGCGACGCGCAGACGCGTTCCCGGCGGCTCATCCATCTGGCCGAAGACGAGTGCGGTCTTGTCGAAGACACCCGCCTCTTCCATCTCGGCGATCAGGTCGTTGCCCTCACGCGTGCGCTCACCGACACCGGCGAACACGGAGACACCACCGTGGTTCTGGGCGACGCGCTGGATCATCTCCTGGATGAGGACCGTCTTGCCGACACCTGCACCGCCGAAGAGGCCGATCTTTCCACCCAGCACGTACGGGGTGAGAAGGTCGATCGACTTGATGCCGGTCTCGAACATCTGCGTCTTCGACTCGAGCTGGTCGAAGGGCGGTGCCGAACGGTGGATCGGCCAGCGCTCGGTGATCTCTATCTGCTCACCAGGTTCGGCATTGAGCACCTCGCCGATGACGTTGAAGACCTTGCCCTTGGTGACGTCGCCGACGGGCACCGAGATGGGCTCGCCGGTGTCACGCACCTCCTGGCCGCGGACGATGCCGTCGGTGGGCTTGAGCGCGATGGCGCGGATCAGGTCGTCGCCGAGGTGCTGTGCGACCTCGAGAGTGATCTCGGTCGACTCCTCGCCGATGACGATCGTGGTCTTCAGCGCGTTGTAGATGTCAGGAATCGAGTCGTGCGGGAACTCGATATCGACGACCGGGCCCGTGACGCGTGCGACGCGCCCGACGACCGCGGTCCCAGCCTCAGCTGTGGCGGTGGGGGTCATATCTTCGTCTCTTTCTTGATGGTCTATTTGCTCGACGAGAGGGCGTCGGCGCCGCCGACGATCTCAGCGATCTGCTGCGTGATCTCCGCCTGACGCGCGTTGTTGCGCAGACGGGTGTAGTCGGTGATGAGCTTGTCGGCGTTGTCGCTGGCGGACTTCATCGCCTTCTGCGTCGCGGCCTGCTTCGCAGCAGACGACTGCAGCAGCGCGTTGAAGATGCGGCTCTGCAGGTACACCGGCAGGATCGCGTCGAGAACGGTCTCAGCATCCGGCTCGAACTCGTAGAGCGGGTACACCGTTCCACCGGGTTCGGGTGTCTCGGCGCTCTCGACGATCTCGAGCGGAAGCAGGCGCACCGTCTCCGGAGACTGCGTCATCATGCTCACGAAGCGGTTGTAGACGAGGTGGAGTTCGTCCACGCCGCCGTCGTCACCGCCGCGGTTGAACGCTTCGAGCAAGGTGGCCGAGATCTCCTCAGCCGTCTTGAACTGCGGAGTGTCGGTGTCACCCGTCCACTCCGCGGCCGCCTTGATGCCGCGGAACTGGAAGTACCCGACAGCCTTGCGGCCGATGAGGTAGTACACCGGCTCGCTGCCCCGAGAACGGATCAGCTCGCCCACCTCCATCGCCTCGCGGAGGATCTGCGAGTTGAAGGCTCCAGCGAGACCGCGGTCGGAGGAGAAGACGACGACGGCGGACCGGCGGATCGTCTCGGGCTCACGCGTGAGCGGGTGGTCGACGTTGGAGTACGTCGCGACGGCGGAGACAGCCTGTGTCACGGCTCGCGCGAAGGGCGACGACGCGCGAACGCGCGCCATCGCCTTCTGAATGCGCGAAGCCGCGATGAGCTCCATCGCCTTCGTGATCTTCTTGGTCGTCTGAGCAGAACTGATCTTCTGCTTGTAGACCCTGAGTTGAGCGCCCATGTTTTCAGTTCCTCACGCGATTACGCGCGACGACCCTTGACGATCTTCTCCTGGTTGACGTCGTCCACATCCTGGGCGGCGTGCTCCTCATGGCCCACAGCGCCGATGGACTGGCCCTTGCCGCCTTGGAACTCGAGGAGGAAGGCATCCACCTGCTTCTCCAGTTCCGCTGCGGTGTCGTCATCGAGGACGTTCGTCTCACGAAGGGTGTCGAGCACCTTGGTGTTGCGTCGCAGGTGGTCGAGGAGTTCGCGCTCGAATCGCAGCACGTCGGAAACCTCGATCGTGTCGAGCTTGCCCTTCGTTCCGGCCCAGATCGAGACGACCTGGTCCTCGACGGGGTAAGGCGAGTACTGCGGCTGCTTGAGCAGCTCGGTCAGACGCGCACCGCGATCGAGCTGGCGACGCGAAGTCGCGTCGAGGTCGCTCGCGAACATCGCGAATGCCTCGAGCGAGCGGTACTGCGCAAGCTCCAGCTTCAGCGTTCCGGAGACCTTCTTGATCGACTTGACCTGAGCGTCACCACCGACACGGGAGACGGAGATACCCACGTCGACCGCCGGACGCTGGTTGGCGTTGAAGAGGTCGGACTGCAGGAAGATCTGGCCGTCCGTGATCGAGATCACGTTGGTCGGGATGTACGCCGAGACATCGTTCGCCTTGGTCTCGATGATCGGCAGACCCGTCATCGAGCCCGCACCGAGCTCGTCGGACAGCTTCGCGCAACGCTCCAGCAGACGGGAGTGCAGGTAGAAGACGTCACCGGGGTACGCCTCACGGCCCGGCGGACGACGCAGCAGAAGGGAGACCGCACGGTAGGCCTCGGCCTGCTTCGACAGGTCATCGAAGATGATCAGGACGTGCTTGCCGCCGTACATCCAGTGCTGGCCGATCGCAGAACCCGTGTAGGGCGCGATGTACTTGAAGCCGGCCGGGTCAGAAGCCGGAGCCGCGACGATCGTGGTGTACTCCATCGCACCGGCGTCCTCGAGCGCGCCCTTGACGGAGGCGATCGTTGAGCCCTTCTGGCCGATGGCGACGTAGATGCAGCGAACCTGCTTGTCGACGTCGCCAGACGCCCAGTTGTCCTTCTGGTTGATGATCGTGTCGATCGCGATCGCCGTCTTGCCGGTCTGGCGGTCGCCGATGATGAGCTGACGCTGGCCGCGGCCGACGGGGATCATCGCGTCGATGGCCTTGATGCCGGTCTGCATCGGCTCGTGCACGCTCTTGCGCTGCATGACGCCGGGCGCCTGCAGCTCGAGCTCGCGACGACCCTCCGAAGCGATCTCACCGAGACCGTCGATCGGGTTGCCGAGCGGGTCGACGACACGTCCGAGGTAGCCGTCGCCGACGGCGACGGAGAGGACCTCACCAGTGCGCCGAACTTCCTGGCCCGCCTGGACCCCGGCGAAGTCGCCGAGGACGACGGTTCCGATCTGGTCCTCGTCGAGGTTGAGCGCGAGGCCCTGAGTGCCGTTGTCGAACGTCAGGAGCTCGTTGGCCATGACGCCGGGCAGGCCCTCGATGTGGGCGATGCCGTCGGCCGCGTCGATGACGGTGCCGACCTCGGTCGCTGCCGCGCCGGTGGGCTCGTACGCAGCGGCGAAGTCCTTCAGCGCGTCACGGATGACGTCGGGGCTGATCGATAGTTCTGCCATTGTCTTCCCTTTGTATTGAGAGAGTCTGCGCGGTTCCCCGCGCGAAGTCGTATTAGCCCGCGAGCTTCTGTCGAAGATCGGCGAGCCGCGCGGAGATGCTGCCGTCGATGATGTCATCGGCGATCTGCACACGCAGTCCGCCCACGACGGTGGGGTCGATCACTTCATTGATCGATACCTGGCCGTCATAACGCGCGGCCAGCGCATCGCCGAGGCGGGTGCGCTGAGCAGCGGACAGCGCCGTCGCAGTGTGCACTGTGGCGACGATGCGATCGCCCTGCGCCGAGACGATCTTCATCGCTCGGTTCAGCAGCTGGCGCACGCGACGTCCACGGGGCTGACGGACGAGCGATGAGACGATCAGAGTGGTGGGCGCACTCGCCATGCCACCGATCAGCTTCTCGACGAGAGTCCCCTTTGCCGTGTCATCGCCCAGCCGGGTTCCGAGCGCGAGCTCGAGCTCCGGATTCGCAGCGATGACCCGGAGGAACGAGAACAGCTCCCCTTCGATGTCTTCCGCAGGTTCAGCAATGGCTGCGGCGCGGATCGCGAGTTCCTCGATCCCCGAGATGAGGCCGTCCTCGTTGGACCACCTCTCTCCGACAGCGGCCGCGAGCACCTGACGCGTGGTGTTCGAAACGCCGGCGAAGACCGTCGCGACGACCTGCTCACGCAGGCCCGCAGGCGCAGCAGCGTCAGCCAGCGCGCCGCTCAGCTGACCGGATTCGCCCACCAGACGCGCCACGGTGAAAAGCTCACCAGCAGTGTCGAGGGTGACGTCCTTCGCCTGAGCGAGGGCCGCCGTCGAAGCCGCGAGTGCCTGAGTGGTCGCGCTGCCCATTACTTGGCCGCCTTTTCTGACGCCTCGAGGTCGGCAAGGAATCGGTCGACGACCGCAGTCGCACGGGAGTCATCCGAGAGCGTCTCGCCCACGACCCCGCCGGCGAGGTCGATCGCGAGCGTTCCGACCTCTGAGCGAAGAGCGACGAGCGTCGTCTGACGTTCTGCCTCGATCTGCGCCTGAGCTGCGGCGGTGACGCGCGCGGCCTCGACGGTCGCGTTCTCCTTCGCCTCGGCGACGATCTTCTTGCCGTCCTCACGGGCGGCCTCACGGATCTCACCTGCCTCGGTGCGCGCTTCAGCGAGCTGACGCGTGTACTCCTCAAGAGCCGCCTCGGCCTGCTTCTGCGCTTCGTCGGCCTTGGCGATGTTGCCCTCGATGGCGGCGGAGCGCTCGTCGAGCATCTTCGCCACGTTCGGGAGAGCGACCTTCCAGGCCACGATCAGGATGATGACGAAGCAGACCGCTGACCAGACGATGTCGTACATCGCCGGCAGAAGCGGATTGTGCTCCGCCTCCTCGGCTGCGAGCGTGACAAGAGCGTTCAGCATCCTGTCTCCTTACGTGTGGGTGAGAGGATCAGTAGCCGAAGAGGAACGCGACGCCGATACCGACGAACGCAAGCGCCTCGGTGAAGGCGATACCGATCCACATGGTGCCCTGAAGCTTGCCGGACAGCTCAGGCTGGCGAGCGATGCCCTCGATCGTCTTGCCGACGACGATGCCCACACCGATGGCCGGGCCGATGGCTGCCAGGCCGTAGCCGACGTTGGCGATCGAGCCGGTGATGTCGATGTTGATGGCTGCAAGAACCGAGTTGGGATCCACAGGTGTTTCCTTTCATTGAGGGGAGCTGGCGCGCCCCGATTAGTGTTCGTCCGCGACTGCGAGCTGGATGTAGACCGCGGTGAGGATGGTGAAGACGTACGCCTGGAGGAAGGCCACCAGGATCTCGAAGGCTGTGAACGCGAAGCCGAAGGCGAGTGTGCCCGCTCCGAGAATCGTCCAGAAGCCGCCCATCGAGAAGATGAAGAACTGGGTCGCTGCGAAGAACAGCACCAGCATGAGGTGGCCGACCATCATGTTCATCAGCAGTCGCAGCGTGAGTGTGACCGGTCGGACGATGAAGGTCGAGATGAACTCCAGCGGCGCGACGATGATGTACAGGGCCGGCGGAACCCCTGGCGGGAAGAGCGAGTTGCGGATGAAGCCCCAAGGACTCTTGCGCAACCCTGCGTAGATGAATGTGACGTACGAGATGACCGCGAGCATCAGAGGCACGGCGATGATGCTCGTCCCTGCGATGTTCAGGAACGGTATGACGCCGGTGATGTTGAAGAACAACACCATGAAGAAGATCGTCGTCAGCAGCGGCAGGAAGCGATCGCCGTCCTTCTTGCCCATCATGTCGTGGGCGACGTTCACGCGAACGATGTCGAAGAGCATCTCGATGACGCCCTGACCACGGCCGGGGACCAGCTTGAGCTTGCGAGTGCCCAGCCAGAGGATGAGGACGACGGCGAGAGTCGCGAGGAACTGCACAAGGTGGATGCGGTGCACCGAGAGCGGGCCGATGCTGAAGAGGATCTCCGGGAAGAACTCTGCGATCGACGGTGGATGGAATTCATCCGTTGCGAGACGGACGAGGAGGCTCGCGGCGTGAGTCAACGTTGCTCCAGCTTCGGGGCATCGACCGAGATCGACGCGACGATTGGGTGGGGAGTTCTAGCTGAGTCGGAGCATCTCGCACGACGCGAAAGCTCGCCCAGCGAACCCGGATTCAGACTATCAATATTTTCCCAGCGTCACGAATCCTCGCGATCCTCCGGGTTGGTTTCCGGCAGAGAGACCTCGGAGACGTACGGCATGCGCATCCTCGTGAAGACCACGGCATCGATCACCAGGCTCACCACGATCCCCGCGACGAGCGAGAGGAAGATGATCAACGGGACGACCCAGTCCTGCCCGCGCAGGATCACGATCGCGATGACGAACACGACGAGCTTGAGAAGCCAGCTGCCCATCACGATCGCGAAGAACACGGTCGCGAACATCTCCCGGCCGTACCAGCGGTTCGCGATGAGGACGCTCAGAGGCGTCAGGGCGAGGAACACGATGGCGAGAGCGACGCCGGCCAGTCCGCTCCACAACCCGTCGGCGCCGGCGACGAGGAATCCGATGCCCCCGCCGAGCACGACGAGCGCGATGGCTGCGATGCCCGTCCAGATGAGCACCTGCCGCAGCATCGAGGTGATTGCGGGCGTCTGACGTTGCGGTGTGTCGCTCATCGGGTCTCCGGGGAAGGTGTCGGCACGGGGTTGTGAGGCTCGGGTTCGTGAGGCTCGGTGGGCGCTTTCTGAGCGCGCGAGGTGGGCAGCAGGGTGACGACGAGGCAGGCGGCGATGCCGATCACGCCGAACGCGACTCCCGGCAGATACTGGCCAGGCCAGTCCTCCCGTGAGCCGATGTACATGAGGAGGACGGCCAGCGAGATCACAGCGGTCCACGCGTAGAAGATCAGCACCGCGTCGCGGTCGCGATGCCCGAGGTCGAGCATCCGGTGATGCAGGTGCTTCCGATCCGGCGAGAACGGCGACTTCCCTGCCCTCATGCGACGGAACACGGCAAGGCCGAAGTCGAGCAGCGGGAGCATGACCACCACGAGTGGGAGAAGGATCGGGATGAACGCTCCGAGCAGCTGCGAACGCCCGAACTCCTCCGGATCCAACGCGCTCGAGGACATCTGTCCGGTGAGCGCGATCGCGGAAGTCGCCATCAGCAGGCCGAGCACCAGGGCGCCCGAATCGCCCATGAACAATTTCGCCGGACTCCAGTTCAGCGGCAGGAATCCGATGCACGCACCGATCACGACGGCGGCCAGGAAGGACGCGAGGTTGAAGTAGCTGCTCGTGCCGGTGTCGCGAGCGAGGATGTAGGAGTACGCGAAGAACACGCCGTTGGCGATGAGGCAGACGCCCGCGACGAGGCCGTCGAGACCGTCGATGAAGTTGACGGCGTTCATGACCACGACGATCGCGAACATCGTCACGGCGATGCTCAGCCAGCTGGATACGATGACCATCTCGCCGAGCGGGAGTGAGAGGATCTGCAGTCCACCCACGACAGTGATGATGCCTGCGGCGAGGAACTGCACACCGAGCTTGATGAACCAGTCGAGGTCCCACAGGTCATCCATCACCCCGATGACGGCGATGAGCAATGCAGCACCCAGCACCGCCCACATGGTCTGCGGCGGCACCCACATGATGCTGAAGAAGGGATTGGCCGCCGAGACGCCGATGGCGGCGGCTATGCCGAGGAATATCGCGACTCCCCCGAGCCGCGGCGTCGGTGTCGTGTGGACGTCGCGTTCTCTGATCCCGGGGTAGAGCTTGAACCGCAGGCTCAGCTGCCAGACCACCCACGACATGACCAGCGTGACGGTCGCCGTGAGGATGATCGTGAAGAGATACTGCTTCACGCCGCGCCGTCCGGGGCATCGAGCAGTTCGCCGATGACGCCGCGCAGCTGCCGCATCGTCACTGCGCCCTCGCGCAGCAGCCGGATCCTCGGCTCCCCCGCGTCGTCGCCGCGACGGACGAGGGACGTGGCGTCGATGATCGTGGATGCGACGCCTGTCTCGCTCATACCGGCGTCCAGGTACACCGCGACGCTGTCTCCCAGCATCCGCTCCGCGTCCTCCGCCGAGATCGCGGCCGGCCGGCCTGTGAGGTTCGCGCTCGAAACCGCGAGAGGTCCGGTCTCCTCGAGAAGTTCGAGCGCCACACGCTGATCCGGCATCCGTACTGCGACGGTCCCGAGCGTGTCGCCGAGATCCCAGGCGAGCGACGGCTGGGCGGGCAGCACGATGGTCAGCCCGCCGGGCCAGAACTCGTCGACGAGCTTCTGGACGGGCTCCGGGATCTCCTCCACGAGCGCTGCGAGAGCCGCCTGACCCGCGACGAGCACGGGTGGCGGCTGGTCACGCCCGCGACCTTTGGCTTCCAGCAGCCGCTGCACGGCGGATGGGGTGAACGCGTCTGCGGCGATGCCGTAGACCGTGTCGGTGGGCATGACGATGAGCTCGCCTCGGGCGATCGCCTGACGAGCGTGGCGCATTCCGGCGAGCAGCTGTGCCTCATCGCGGCAATCGAAGACAGAGGACATGACCCCACCATTCTAGGTGCACGCGCGCACAGCAGCCTGCGGGTGGTCAGGGGCGCAGAGCCGTCGTCGCCCTGTCACGGTGCGTCAGATCGGGATGAGTTCTCGGCGCCCGCCACCCGTCCGCACTGAGAAGAGTGCGGATGGCCTCTCCCTGCAGTTCGCCGTGCTCGAGCACGAGCAGTCCCCCTGGACGGAGCAGCGCCAGCGCCCTGCGGCTCAGCACACGCACGATGTCGAGACCGTCAGATCCGCCGTACAGCGCCATCGCCGGGTCGAACAGGCGCACTTCCGGGTCTCTCGGGATCGCGTCATCCGGGACATACGGTGGATTGGAGATCACGACGGATGCCGTGCCGTCGAGCTCTTCGAGGGAATCGGAGAGATCGCCCTGCACGAGAGTGAGGTTGTCCGCATCAGCGGTGTTGCGGGCCGCCCACGTGTGCGCGTCCGGCGAGAGCTCGACGGCGAAGATCCGTGCATGCGGCACCTCGGTGGCCATCGCCAGCGCGATCGCACCGCTGCCTGTGCACAGATCCACGCCGATCGGCTCCGGGTCGGGAGCATTCGACAGCGCATCGATCGCGAACTGAGCCACGGTCTCCGTCTCCGGTCGTGGAACGAAGACGCCGGGGCCGACCGCCAATTCGAGGTGCCGGAACGGTGCGACTCCGGTGAGGTGCTGCAGCGGCTCGCGCTCCGCGCGGCGTGCGACGAGCACGTCGAAGTCGGCGAGGTCGCGCTCTGTGATCGTGTCACCGCGCACGACCGCTGCCTGGATCTCTCCTCTGCGCAGACCGCGCACGTGCGCTGCGAGCAACTCCGCATCCACCAGTGGATCAGGTACGCCGGCCGCGGCGAGACGCTCGGCTGCGGCGCGGACGATTGCTGCGAGGGTCGTTTCGGCCATCCTCTCAGCCTACGGCGCGGTCCGCGTCCCGCCTCGACACAATGTGCCGACGCTGCATCGACTCGAATAGGCTTGCGGTGCACCGTTCCACGAACGAAAGGCCAGAACATGTCAGGCATCCATTCCGACATCACCACCGCTTTCGGCAACACGCCGCTGGTTCGACTGAACCGCGTCACCGAGGGCGTGGGGGCCACAGTTCTGGCGAAGCTGGAGTACTACAACCCGGCATCCAGCGTGAAGGACCGCATCGGCATCGCGATGATCAACGCGGCCGAGGCATCCGGTGAGCTCAAGCCCGGAGGCACGATCGTGGAGTCGACCAGTGGCAACACCGGGATCGCCCTCGCGATGGTCGGCGCCGCACGCGGTTACAAGGTCATCCTGACGATGCCGGCATCCATGTCGAAGGAGCGCCGTGTGCTGCTCAAGGCGTTTGGCGCCGAGATCGTGCTGACCGACCCGACCAAGGGCATGAGCGGCGCGATCGAGGAGACCAAGAAGATCGTCGCGGACACCCCTGGTGCAGTCTGGATCAAGCAGTTCGAGAATGCGGCGAACCCGCAGATCCACCGTGAGACTACCGCGCAGGAGATCCTCCGCGACACCGACGGCGACATCGACATCTTCATCGCCGGCGTCGGCACGGGCGGTACCGTCACCGGGACCGGCCAGGCGCTGAAGGCCGCGAAGCCCGACGTGCAGGTGATCGCCGTCGAGCCGAAGGACTCCCCTGTCCTCACCGAGGGACATCCCGGTCCGCACAAGATCCAGGGCATCGGCCCGAACTTCGTACCAGGCGTGCTCGATCGTGATGTGCTCGACGAGGTCATTGCCGTCGAGTTCGACGAATCGCTGCGCCTGGCACGAGACCTCGCCGCCAAGGAGGGTCTGCTGGTCGGCATGTCTTCCGGGGCCGCCCTCGCCGCGGCTCTGCAGGTCGCCGCGCGTCCCGAGAACTCCGGCAAGACGATCGTCGTGGTCATGCCTGACACCGGGGAGCGTTACATCTCGACTGCGCTTTTCGAGGATCTGCGCGAGAGCTGACGCGTAAATGGGCATGATCGGGCGAATGCGCGAGGACGTCGCCGCCGCACGTCTTCGCGACCCTGCCGCACGGAGCGGCTTTGAACTGGTGCTGCTGTACCCCGGGCTGCACGCGATCTGGTGGCATCGGGTCTGGCATCGACTCTGGCGACGTGACATCCGTCTGGTCGCGCGTGCCGGCTCGCAGATCTCTCGATGGCTCACCGGCGTCGAGATCCACCCAGGGGCGAAGATAGGGCGACGCTTCTTCATAGACCATGGCATGGGGGTCGTGATCGGAGAGACGGCCGAGCTCGGCGATGACGTGATGCTCTACCACGGCGTCACGCTCGGCGGACGCACACGCGATGCGACTGGCAAACGACACCCGACGCTCGCGAACGGTGTCGTCGTCGGAGCCGGCGCGAAGATCCTCGGCCCGATCACGGTCGGCGCCAACACCGTCGTCGGAGCCAATGCCGTCGTCACAAAGGACGCGCCGAGCGACAGCATCCTCGTCGGGGTTCCGGCCAAGGCACGTCGACGCGCCGGCCGCGATGATTTCTCAGACCTGCGCGTGGTGTCCGACTACTCGATCTGAACAGGTCGGCGGATCAGCGCGTCCGGCGCGCCTGGACTTGACGTTTGAGGAAGATCAACGGCAGCAGAACGGTTCCGAGAGCCGAGATCAACCAGACGATCACTGAGCCGAGCAACCAGCCGGTGAGGTCGGTGATGTGCAGTCCGCCGATCGGCAGCAGCACCACGACGATCAGTGCCACGAGCGTCGAGAATATGCCGATCCCGCCCATCAGCACGGGTGCGTAGCGGTCTGCGAGCTTCGCTATCCATGGGCTCAGGACGCTCTGCAGGATCGCGAAGATGACGATGCACATGACGAAACCCCACCACTCGTCCCACTGGATGCGGAAACCCGGCAGCACGACATCGGCGACGATGAGCCCGACCCCCGCGGAGAAGAGGTAGATGAGCGTGCGGAACAGGAGGGTGATCACGCCCCGATCCTAGCCCCGGGGACGCGCGATCAGGAGTCCTGGCCGACTGCGGCGAGCCGGGCCTCTTCGTCTGCCGAGATAGCGCTCTCGATGATCGGATCCAGTGCGCCGTCCATCACCTGATCAAGGTTGTACGCCTTGAACCCTGTTCGGTGGTCGGCGATGCGGTTCTCGGGGAAGTTGTACGTGCGGATCCGCTCAGAACGGTCCATGCCGCGGATCTGCGACTTGCGCGCATCGGATGCCGCGGCATCCAGTTCCTCCTGCCGCTTGGCGAGGATGCGCGCACGCAGCACGCGCATGCCGGCTTCACGGTTCTGCAGCTGGGATTTCTCGTTCTGCATCGACACGACGATGCCGGTGGGAAGGTGCGTGATGCGCACGGCGGAATCCGTGGTGTTGACCGACTGCCCACCAGGGCCGGAAGAGCGGTAGACGTCGATCTTGAGATCGTTCTGACTGATTTCGACCTCATCCGGCTCATCCACCTCGGGGAAGACCAGTACACCAGTGGTGGAGGTGTGGATGCGCCCCTGCGACTCGGTCGCCGGCACCCGTTGCACGCGGTGCACGCCGCCCTCGTACTTCAGGTGGGCCCACACCCCTTGCGCCGGATCAGATGACGAGCCCTTGATCGCGATCTGGACGTCCTTGTAACCGCCGAGATCGGATTCGTTGCGATCGAGCAGTTCGGTCTTCCACCCTTTGTGCGCGGCGTACTGGATGTACATCCGCAACAGGTCGGCGGCGAACAGTGCCGATTCGGCACCGCCCTCCCCCGCCTTGATCTCCATGATCACGTCGCGGGCATCGTCGGGGTCACGAGGGATCAGCAGACGGCGCAGTCGCTCCTGAGCCTGTGCCAGTCCCTCTTCCAGGCCTGGCACCTCCTCGGCGAATGCCTCGTCCTCCTTGGCCAGCTCACGCGCGGCGTCGAGGTCGTCGGATGCCTCCCGCCATGCGTCATGAGCGGAGACGATCCGGCTGAGTTCGGCGTAGCGCCGGTTGACGCGCTTCGCTCGCGCAGCATCGGCGTGCACCGCCGGGTCGGAGAGTTCCTCCTGCACCCGACGGTGTTCGTCGATGAGGGCCTGGACGGATTCGAACACGCCTATGCTCCGATCAGTGTCGGATCAGCGGATGTTGTTCTCGTGGCCGTGGCTGTGCCCGCCGGCTGCAGGCGCCGGCATCGACTTCTGCATCTGCACGAGGAACTCGACGTTCGAGTTCGTCTCCTTCAGCTTGCCCAGGACGACCTCGAGGGCCTGCTGCTGGTCGAGACCTGCAAGTGCGCGGCGCAGCTTCCAGGTGATCTTGACCTCGTCGGCCGAGAGGAGCATCTCCTCGCGACGTGTGCTCGACGCGTTGACGTCGACGGCCGGGAAGATGCGCTTGTCGGCCAGCTGGCGGGACAGGCGCAGCTCGCTGTTGCCGGTGCCCTTGAACTCCTCGAAGATCACCTCGTCCATCTTGGATCCGGTCTCGACGAGGGCGGTCGCGAGGATCGTGAGCGATCCGCCGTTCTCGATGTTGCGCGCGGCGCCGAAGAAGCGCTTGGGCGGGTAGAGCGCCGAAGCGTCGACCCCGCCGGTGAGCACGCGACCGGATGCCGGGGCCGAGATGTTGTAGGCGCGACCGAGGCGAGTGATCGAGTCGAGCAGGACGACGACGTCGCGTCCCAGCTCGACCAGTCGTTTCGCGCGCTCGATGGCGAGCTCTGCGACGGTCGTGTGGTCTTCGGCCGGACGGTCGAACGTCGAGGCGATGACCTCGCCCTTCACCGTGCGCTCCATGTCGGTGACCTCTTCAGGACGCTCGTCGACCAGGACGACCATGAGGTGGACCTCGGGGTTGTTCTGAGCGATCGCATTGGCGATCTGCTGCAGCACGATCGTCTTGCCTGCCTTGGGCGGAGCGACGATGAGGCCGCGCTGGCCCTTGCCGATCGGCGCGACCAGGTCGATGATGCGCTGCGTCAGCTTCTCGGGCGCGGTCTCCAGACGCAGGCGCTCCTGCGGGTAGAGCGGCGTGAGCTTGCCGAATTCGACGCGCGTCGCGGCGTCTTCGACCGACAGCCCGTTCACGGAGTCGACCTTCACCAGGGCGTTGTACTTCTGGCGTCCCTGCTGCTCGTTCTCTCGAGGCTGCTTGATGGCACCGACGATCGCGTCGCCCTTGCGCAGGTTGTACTTCTTCACCTGGCCGAGCGAGACGTAGACGTCGCTGGCGCCGGCGAGGTAGCCCGTCGTGCGCACGAACGCATAGTTGTCGAGCACATCGAGGATGCCGGCGATCGGGATGAGCACGTCATCCTCGCCGATCTCGGTCTCGAACTCGTCGGACGTGGTGCCGCCGCGACGCTTGTTGCGCTGGCGCCCGCGGCCGTTGCCGTTCTCGTCATCGGACGACGGGCCGCTCTGCTGCTGCGGGGCGTCCTGACCACCGTTGCGGCCACGGTTGCGACTGCGGTTGCGGTTGCGGCCGCGACCGGTCCCCTCTTCACCCTCGTTGGCATCGGCGCCGTTGTTGTCGCCCGAGTCGGACTTCGCAGCCGACTGCCTGTTCTGCGACTGCTTGTTGTCAGTCTGCTTGTTGTCGGACTGCTTGTTGTCGGACTGCTTGTTGTCGGACTGGGCGGCGTCGGTGTCCTTGGCCGCAGGCGTGTGCTCTTCAGCGTCAGCGGCAGGCTTGTCCGTGGCCGAGCTGTCACCCGATGCATCGGCGGCGTCCGCTGCCGGTTCGGTCTTCTTGGCGCCACGACGGCCACGGCCGGTCGTCTTCGGCGCAGCCTTGGTCGCGGTGTCGTCCGTCGATGCGGCATCTGCCGGAGCGGTGTCAGAGCCGGGATCGGTCGGCTGCGCTGAAGCGGGTGCGTCTGCGGCCGGTGCGTCTGCGGCCGGTGCGGCGTCGGCGTCTGCCTTCTTCGCACGGCTGCGTCGCGGGGCCTTCGCCTTCGGCGCAGCGGGCTCAGCAGGCGCGTCGGCGGCCGCGGCAGTCTCAGTTGTCGGGGCAGCCGGGGCGGCCTCAGCTGCTTCGGCCTGCTCTGCCTTGGCGGCAGCGGTCGCGGTGTTCGCCCGGCGCGGCGCGCGCTTGCGCGCTGGCGCAGCGGTCTTCTCAGCCGCGGCGGTCTCAGATGCTGCGGGTGCAGCTTCTGCTACGGCAACGGACGCCTCAGTGGCGGACGATGCCTGGTCGGTCTGGGTCTCGGAGAAATTCTCCACGAGTACTCCCTCATATGTCGTGGGAAATGAGCATGTCTCGCGCACAACGGGTGCTGCGCGCGATCGCACGGGCAGATGCTCGGCACCTGCCGGCCAGGACCAGGAAAGAGGTTCTGGCGGTTGCGTGCGGATCTCGCAGAATTGCGATGGGGGCCAGATTCACGAAAACTACGTGGAGCCCTCCGCTCGATCCCTTACTGTACCACCACGCACGTCGACGGCGAGCATGAGCGCCTCCCACGGGGTGTCGGTGACGGATGCGGCGAGCTCGGCAGCCTCGAGTCGACTGCCTGGCCCGTCGGCGAGAACGAGAACGCTCGGACCTGCCCCGGAGACGACTGCGGCGAACCCCGCTCTGCGGAGGGTCTGCACCAGCGTGTGCGTCTCCGGCATCGCCTCGGCACGGTAGTCCTGGTGCAGTCGGTCGGCGGTCGCGTCGAGGAGAAGTTCCGGGCTCTGCGTGAGGGCGGCGATGAGCAGGGCGGAGCGGGACACGTTGAACACCGCATCCTCACGCGACACCTGCGGAGGCTGCAGCGATCGTGCGAGAACGGTCGACATCGTGCGTTCGGGGACGAGCACGAGCGGCGCGACGCCACGATGCACGAGCAGCTTCTTGTGCTGTGGACCGCGCTCCCCTGTCCACGCGATCGTCAGGCCGCCGAACAGCGCCGGGGCGACGTTGTCCGGGTGCCCTTCGAGCTCGGTGGCGAGGCGCAGCAGGTCGATGTCGGTGAAATCGACCTCGCCCTCCAGCAGGCCCTTGGCCGCCAGGACGCCGGCTGTCACCGCCGCGCCGGACGACCCGAGGCCGCGGCCGTGCGGCACGCCGTTGTGGGCGATGATCCGCAACCCCGGCATCGTACGGCCGACGTCCTTGTAGACGTGCTCGATCGAGCGGACGACGAGGTTCGACTCGTCGCGGGAGATCTCGGCAGCACCGGATCCGGTCACCTCGATCTCGAGGCGGTCGTCGGAGAGAGCGGAGACGGTCAACTCGTCGTAGACGCTGAGTGCCAGCCCGAGGGTGTCGAACCCCGGGCCGAGGTTCGCGCTCGTCGCAGGGACCCGCACTGTGACGGTGCGCTCTTCGGCGACCATCACTCGCCTTCCACGCGCAGCACCGACACGACACGCTCCACTACGGCACTCGCCGCGAGTCGTTCGACGGTGTCGCTGAGCGCGCGCTCAGTGGCTCTGTGGGTGCCGATGATGAGGCGCGCGGTCGCGTCGGCCTCGCCTTCACCCTCGACGGTCTGCACGACCGTCGCCACTGAGACGCCCCCCTCGCTCAGGATGCCGGCGACCGCGGCGAGTACGCCGGGCTGATCGTCGACCTCGAGGGTGATCTGGTAGCGCGTGACGACGTTTCCGATCGGAACGGTGGGCAGATTGGCACGGGTCGACTCCCCCACTCCGACACCCCCGGCGATGTGGCGACGCGCGGCGGACACGACGTCGCCGAGCACGGCCGATGCCGTCTGGACTCCGCCGGCACCCGCGCCGTAGAACATCAGGGAACCCGCGGCCTCCGCCTCGACGAAGACCGCGTTGTTCGCGCCGTGCACGGCGGCGAGCGGGTGGGTGCGTGCGACCAACGCCGGATAGACGCGCACGGAGATCGACTCCGCTCCGTCGACGTCGAGGCGCTCGCACACCGCGAGCAGCTTGATGACGAACCCTGCCGCGCGTGCCTCCTCGATCATCGAAGGGGTGATCTGCGTGATGCCCTCTCGATGAACGGCATCCAGAGGCACAGCGGTGTGGAAGGCGAGGGATGCCAGGATCGCCGCCTTCTGCGCGGCGTCGTAGCCCTCGACGTCGGCAGTCGGGTCGGCTTCGGCATAGCCGAGACGCTGCGCGTCGGCGAGGACTTCGTCGAAATCGGCGCCTTCACTGTCCATGCGGTCGAGGATGTAGTTCGTCGTGCCGTTGACGATGCCCATCAGACGCACGACGCGGTCACCCGCGAGCGAATCGCGCAGCGGACGGATGATCGGAATGGCTCCGGCGGCTGCGGCCTCGTAGTAGACCGAGGCTCCGACCTGGTCGGCGGCTTCGAAGAGTTCAGGACCGTGAGTCGCCAGAAGCGCCTTGTTGGCCGTGACCACATCGGCGCCGGAGTTCAGGGCGAGCAGCAGATTGCCACGGGCGGGCTCGATGCCGCCCATCAGCTCGATCACGATGTCGCTTCCGACGATCAGGCTCTCCGCATCGGTGGTGAGAAGATCCTTCGGAAGCTCGACATCGCGTTTCGCATCGATATCCCGCACTGCGATGCCGACGAGCTCGAGGGAGGCACCGGCGCGATCGCCCAGTTCGTCGCCATGCTGCAGCAGTATCCGAGCCACCTGCGAGCCCACGGCTCCCGCTCCGAGCAGAGCGACCCTCAGCCGCCGGTACTGCGTCGCATTGCTCCCCTGGAGGTGCGTCGCATCGCTCCCCTGGACGTGGGTCGCGTTGCTCCCTTGGAGGTGGGTCATCGTGCTCCTTCATTCGTGCTGATGCCGGCATCCCGTGCCAGTAGATCGTCGATGCTCTCGCCGCGCACGATCACGCGGGAACGGCCGTTCGAGACGGCGACGACCGGCGGGCGCGGGACATGGTTGTAGTTGCTCGACAGCGAGATGCAGTAGGCACCGGTCGCCGGAACGGCGAGCAGGTCTCCCGGTTCGACGTCGGCAGGGAGGTACTCATGGTCGACGACGATGTCGCCGGACTCGCAGTGCATGCCGACCACGCGGGCCAACGCCGGAGCATCGGTCCCCGCACGAGAGGCGAGACGCGCGGAGTACTGCGCTCCGTAGAGCGCCGCACGAGGGTTGTCGCTCATGCCGCCGTCCACGCTCACGTACAGACGGCTTGCGCCGGAATCGAGTCGTACGTCCTTGGTCGTGCCGACCTCGTAGAGGGTGACACCTGCGGGGCCGACGATCGCTCGTCCCGGCTCGAAGGCGAGTTGCGGGATCGACATACCGAGCTCCGCGCAGCCGTCGGCGACGGCGGCGACGATCTCGGAGGCGAGCTGCTCGATCGGAGTCGGGTCGTCCACGCTCGTGTAGGCGATCCCGAAACCGCCGCCGAGGTTCAGCAGCGGGATGGCGCCTCCGGCGAGCAGCCTCTGATGCAACTCGAGCACTCGAGACGCGGACTCGCGGAAGCCGGCGACACCGAAGATCTGCGAGCCGATGTGGCAATGCAGGCCGATGAATTCCATTCCCGGCGCTTCACGGATGCGGGCGACAGCGATCTCGGCATCCGCGAACGTCATGCCGAACTTCTGGTCCTCATGAGCCGTCGCGAGGAAGTCATGAGTCTCGGCGTGCACGCCGCTGTTGACGCGGACCAGCACCCGCTGAACGACGCCAGCGCGCGCAGCCGCCGCGGCGATGCGCTCGATCTCCACCGCGCTGTCGACGATGATCGTTCCGATGCCGATCTGCACCGCACGCTCGATCTCGCTCACGGACTTGTTGTTGCCGTGGAACCCGATCCTCGATGGATCGACGCCAGCCGCCAATGCCACTTCGAGCTCACCGCGGCTGCAGACGTCGACGTTGAGCCCCTCCTCGGTCACCCAGCGTGCGACCGCCGTCGAGAGGAACGCCTTGCCGGCGTAATAGACCTTCGCCGTCGTGCCGTGCGCGGACGCAGCCGCTGTGAAGGAGTCCGTGAACGCACGAGCGCGTGCGCGCACCTCCGCCTCATCGAGGACCAGAAGCGGAGTGCCGTGCGTACGGACGAGTTCGATCGCGGACACACCTCCGATCGAGATGGCGTCGCCGGCGTCACGGTGGGCGGATGCCGGCCAGACTGTCGGGGCGAGAGCGTTGGGGTCTTCGGGCACGACAAGCCACTCCGGGGCGAGCGAGACAGCAGGAGAATGCACCACACACCAATCGTCGGGAGGGATCCTCGGGCAAGATCACGCCATGCGAGGTTGCCCCGATTCTAAGGCAACGACCACGGGCTGCCCGTACGCGCAAGCCCCTCGCGGAGTCAGATCTCGATTCATTACGGTGAAGGCATGGATACTGCACGAAGCGGCGACCCGGTGAGTGAGAAGAAGTCGGGCGGCATCGCCGGACTTCTCGGATCCGTGATCGCATGGGCACTGGCGCGGAGGATCGTGCGCGCCGTACTTCTCTACTCCGAGCGACGAGGACCGATGCTCGCAGACAGCATCACATATCGGGCCCTGTTCAGCGTGTTCGCCGGTCTTCTGCTCGGATTCTCGATCGGCGCGATCGTGCTGGCAGGTAACGAGGAGGCGTGGGCGGCCATCATCACTGCCGTCGACTCCGCAGTGCCTGGGCTCGTGGGAGAAGGAGGGATCGTCGAAGACCCCTCATCCGTCAACGCGCTGGAAGGATTCTCGATCGCCGGCATCGTCTCGCTGATCGCATTGGTCGGCGCCGCTCTCGGCGCGATCGGCTCCCTTCGCATCGCCGTGCGCACCATCGCAGGCGCGGTGCTCGACGACGTGTTCTGGCTCTGGGTGATACTTCGCAACCTCGCTCTCGCGGTCGCGATCGGGGCGTCGTTCCTCGCCGCGGCCGCCGTCACGTTCCTGGCGCGCATCGGACTCGGGTTCGTGACGGATCTGCTCGGCCTGCCATCGGATTCCGTCGCCGCCGAATGGGGAATCAGAGTCGTGTCGCTTCTCGTCGTGTTCGCGCTGGACGCCCTTCTGATCTTCGGCGTGTTCCGGCTGCTCTCAGGACAGCGCGTCGGAGCCCGCACGATCTGGTCAGGAGCACTGCTGGGCGGCGTCGGTCTTCTCGTGCTGCAGGAGCTGTCGAGCCTGTTCGTCGGAGGTGCGAGCTCCAATCCCCTGTTGGCCTCGTTCGCTTCGCTGCTGGCTCTGCTGATCTGGTTGAACCTCAGCGCTCAGGTGATACTCATCGCGTGCGCGTACATCGTCACCGGGGCTGAAGAGGAGCACGACCGCGTTTCGGCGACAGAAGGCGCACGCACTTTCGCTCAGCGTCGGGTGCGACGCGCCCAGCAGGATGTGCAGGCGGCGACCGCTGCCCTGCGCGCGGCGGAGAAGGACGCATCAGCCGAGCTGGAGGCTAAGGACACACGCCGTTCTCCTGAAGCTTCTCGTCCGTGACGATCGCACCGTCGACCTGGATGTCGACCACGACCTCGTCATCGTCGACCATGAGATCGGTCATGGTGAGCCCCGCCGGCAGCTGATCGGCGATGCAGATGCGCTGCGTCTCGGTGAGCTGCTCTGCGATCGAGCCGAAGCGATCGGCGACCTGCTGGGCGTTCAGCGTCGCACCCGCGACCTGCAGCGAGACGGGTGTCAGCAGCAGCGCTCCCGCGTCTGCGCCGGGCGTGACCGTCAACGCGATCGGCAGCGAGATGCCGAACACGGCGAGGCTGCCCGAAACCGTGACGTCGGGCTCGGCGAACTCGACCGAGTCGATCGGCAGATCGGATGCCGTGACGAGCGTCGTGAACTGCTCGGCGTCGACCCGCACCGTCCCCCGAGCGTCGGAGAGATCCCCTCCGCTGAGCGGGACGCCCTCGGCGGTGACATCGGCGGCGCCTGAGATGCCACCGATCGTGACGGAATCGGTCGACAGATGCAACTGGTCGAGCCGTCCGCCGATCAGCTGCGGCAGCAGGATGCCAGACGCGTCGACGTCGAGCTGCTGGTCGGCAGGGAGGTCGAGCTGCTCGATCACGATTCCGCGCGCGATGCCTGGAAGGACAGTCCGCGCGACGAGCTCGGCCGCGACGACCAGCACCGCGAGGACGAGCACGACGATGAGCAGCACCCACGGCCAGCGTGCGCGGCGCACCCTCTCGGTCGTCATCACATGCGTTCCGGAGCGGAGACGCCGAGCAGCCCCAGCCCGTTGCGCAGAACCTGACCGGTGGCATCGTTCAACCACAGACGCGTGCGGTGCACGCTCTCGATCGGGTCGTCGCCGAGCGGCGTGACGCGGCAGTTGTCGTACCAGCGGTGATAAAGCCCCGCGAGTTCCTCCAGGTAGCGGGCGACGCGGTGCGGCTCACGCACCTGCGCGGCGAAGGCGACGATCCGTGGGAACTCCTGCAGCGCACCGAGGAGCGCGGATTCCGTCTCATGAGTCAGCGTCTCCGGAGAGAACTCGGAGCGGTCAACACCCGAATCGGCGGCGTTGCGACCGACATTGTGAGTGCGAGCGTGCGCGTACTGCACGTAGAAGACCGGGTTGTCGTTGGTGCGCTTCTGCAGCAGTTCCGGATCGAGATCCAGCGGCGAGTCTGCCGGCGAGCGCTCCAGCGAGTACCTCAGAGCATCGGTGCCGAGCCAGTCGAGAAGGTCGTCCATCTCGATGATGTTCCCGGCGCGCTTGGAGAGCCGGGCCCCGTTGATCGACACCATCTGGCCGATCAGCACCTCGACGTTCTTCTCGGGGTCCTGACCTGCGGCGCCGGCGATCGCCTTGAGACGGTGCACGTAGCCGTGGTGGTCGGCTCCCAACAGGTAGATCTTGTTCTCGAAGCCGCGGTCGCCCTTGCTCAGGTAATACGCGGCGTCGGCGGCGAAATACGTGTACTCGCCGTTCGAACGACGGATCACGCGGTCCTTGTCATCGCCGAAGTCAGTGGTGCGCACCCAGACGGCGCCGTCCTCGTCGAAGACATGGCCCTGCTCACGGAGGCGATCCACGGCCTGATCGATCAGGCTGGTGCCTGCGGCATCCTTCGCATGCAGCGTGCGCTCCGAGAACCACACGTCGAAGGGCACGTTGAAGCGGTCGAGGGAGTGCTTGATCTCGGCGAGCTGGAAGTCGTACGCGAGGTCCTCCGCCACTCGGAGCTGCTCGGCATCGGGCAGTTCGAGCAGATCGGGGCGCGCCTCGACGACACGCTCGGCGAGCGCCTGGACATACTGGCCCGGATAGCCGCCCTCTGGGGTCGGCTCGCCCTTGGCCGCGGCGATGATCGAGCCGGCGAATCGCTGCATCTGCGCGCCTGCGTCATTGATGTAGTACTCGCGGACCGCGTTCGCGCCGCTGGCGAGCAGCAGACGCACGATCGAGTCACCGAGCGCAGCCCAGCGCGTATGCGCGATGTGGAGCGGACCTGTCGGGTTCGCCGACACGAACTCGACATTGACGCTGACACCCGCCTGAGAGTCATTGGTGCCGTATGCGGTGCCCGCGTCGACGATCGTCTTGGCCAGGACGCCCGCTGCGGCCGCATCGAGTCGGAAGTTGATGAAACCGGGGCCGGCGACCTCGGCGCTCCTGACGCCGTCGACGGCGACGATCTCCTCCGCGATGCGCTGTGCGAGTTCGCGCGGATTCGTTCCGAGCTTCTTCGCGAGTCGCATCGCGATGTTGGATGCCCAATCCCCGTGGTCGCGGTTGCGCGGACGCTCCAGTGCGATGTCGGACGCTTCGAGGCCGAGCGCCTCATCGGGTCGCAGGGTCGCAGCGATCGGCGTGACGACTGCGAGGAGGGCTTCGGCAAGGGTGTCGGGGTTCATAGCCTGTCAAGTCTACGGCGCGTCGCGCCCTGGAATTTTCCGTTCGGGCCATCGTCGCTTACCCTCTTGCCATGGCTCCGGGGAGGATGCGGCGGGGTGCCCGCGCGACAGCGGTGCTCGTCGCGCTCACAGCCGCCACGGTCGCTGTGGTCCTCGGCGTCTGGCGTCCATGGGTCGCCGCACCGATCGAGTCGCCGGTACTCGCCTCTGAAAAGGTCGTCACCGTGGCTCCTGCACCCCTCGTCCTGCCGGAGCATCCGCATGTCCTCGTCTTCGGGGACTCGTGGACCTACGGCTCCGCAGCAAGCGATCCGACGCTCGGATACGCCTATGTTCTGAGCGAGCTGATGGGCGCCGAGACGACGGTGGACGGCGTGCGTGGCAGCGGCTATCTGAAGCCGGGACTCGATGGTCCGGCCTTCGGTGAACGGATCGCCGCTCTGGATCCGGCGATCGATCCCGACCTCGTGATCATCCAGGGGTCCATCAACGATCGGGCCTCGGGCGCCGCGGGGTACCGCGAGGCCGTCACCGCGGCGTGGGACGCGTTGGCCGCGACCTATCCGGATGCCACGATCGTCGTGCTGGGCCCGGCTCCGCACGAGCTGCCCGTCGCCGCAGCCACCGCCCGCATCGATCAGGATCTCGCAGCTCTTGCCGGCGGTAGGGGCTGGTGGTACATCTCCCCGGTGCAGGACGACTGGATCTCCGATCAGAACTACCTCGCGGTGATCGATGTCGACCTCGGCAACAGGCATCCGTCCACGGAAGGCCACCGATACCTCGCGGAGAAGGTCGCCGCGGCACTGGCAGAGCTCATGGCGGCTCCCGTGACGGAGGCCGGCGGTGCCGAGACTCCGCCCGAACAGTGAAGACCGCAGCGTGATCCTGACCGGCTCATGACGCGAGAAGGCCCGTCCGACAGGACGGGCCTTCTCGCGTCTACGGTGCCCCCGACAGGAGTCGAACCTGCGACCTACGGTACCGGAAACCGGCGCTCTATCCACTGAGCTACGGAGGCGTACCGAACGACGATATCACTGGTCGGGACAGCTCCGAGCACGCGTCGGGCGCCGTCAGGGCGCCACACTCAGCTTGCGCACAACTCAGTTGTACACAATTGAATTCATGAGCGTGACCGACGAGATGCTGTGCTTCTCCCTGTACTCCGCCACCAGGGCGACGACTCAGGCGTACCGCACCCTGCTCGCCCCGTGGAAGCTGACCTACCCTCAGTACCTCGTGCTCGTCATCCTCTGGTGCGACGGCGAGCAGACGATCCGCTCGCTCGGTGCCGCGATGCAGCTTGATTCCGGCACCGTCTCCCCCCTGGTGCGCAGACTCGAACAGGCGGGCCTCGTGGCGAGGGAGCGCAGTGCTGACGACGAACGAGTGGTCACTGTCAGCCTCACCGACGAGGGCAATGCCCTCCGCACCGAACTCTCGCCAGTGCACGCGAAGATCGCCGGTCTTGCCGGCGTCCACGACGAAGCGCAGCGGCAGCGGCTCATCGAGGAGCTGCACGCCCTGACCGTGCTGCTGCAAGGCGTCAGCACGCCCAGCGACATCTGACCACCTCTCGAAAGGAATCACCTATGGACGCTCTCTACACTGCCGAAGCACTCGCCACCGGTGCAGGCCGCAACGGCCGCGTCACGACCGGCGAAGGACGTCTCGACCTCGAATTGGCCGTCCCTCAGGAGATGGGCGGCAGCGGTGACGGGGCGAACCCGGAGCAGCTCTTCGCCGCCGGCTATGCCGCATGCTTCCACTCGGCTCTGCAGAGCGTCGCGCGCGCGCAGAAGGTGAAGATCGCCGACTCATCGGTCGGCGCCCGCGTCAAGATCGGCTCGAACGGCGACGGCGGATTCGGCCTCGCCGTCCAGCTCGAGGTCGTCATCCCCGATCTTCCCCACGAGCAGGCCCAAGCACTCGCGGATGCCGCGCATAAAGTCTGCCCGTATTCGAACGCGACGAGGGGCAACATCGACGTCGCGATCACCGTCTCCGACGACTGACCTACCGAAGACGAAAGGCATCCATCATGCGTGCGCTCATCCATCACACTTTCGGCGAGCCGGAAGACGTACTGACCGTCGAAGACCGTCCACTTCCCGATCCCGGCCCTGGGCAGGTGCGGCTTCGCGTCCTGCTCTCGCCGATCCACAACCACGACCTCTGGACCATCCGCGGCACCTACGGGTTCAAACCAGCGCTGCCGGCCGCATCCGGAACCGAAGCGCTCGGCATCGTCGACGCGCTGGGTGAAGGTGTCGAAGGTCTGGAGGTCGGCCAGCGAGTCGTCACCGGCGGCACCTTCGGGGCATGGGCCGAATACCTCATCACCAAGGCTGCTGGGCTCATCCGCGTTCCGGAGTCGATCCCCGACGAGAGTGCGTCGCAGCTCATCTCCATGCCCTTCAGTACCATCAGCCTGCTGGAATTCCTCGCGGTCAAGGAAGGCGATTGGATCGTGCAGAACGCCGCGAACGGCGCTGTGGGCCGTATGCTGGCGCAGCTCGGAGCCGCCCGCGGGGTGAACGTGATCGGGCTCGTCCGCCGCGCTGAAGGCGTCGAAGAGCTTCGCGCCCAGGGCATCGCCGATGTGGTCGCCACAGATCAGGACGATTGGCGCGAGCGCGCGGCGGCGCTGACGGGTGGAGCCCCGATCACCGCGGGCGTCGACTCCGTCGGTGGCGAGGCATCCGGACAGGTGCTGTCGCTCATCGCGGAGAACGGGACGCTGGTCGCCTTCGGCGCCATGAGCTCCCCTGTGATGGAGATCTCCTCCGGCGACGTGATCTTCAAGCAGGCGACAGTGAAGGGCTTCTGGGGCAGCAAGGTCAGCAAGGCCATGGACCCCGGCACACGAGCCGCTCTGTTCAGCGAGCTCATCAGACGAGTCGGCGACGGCACGCTCACCCTGCCCGTCTCCGGCGTCTTCGACGCCGCTGATGTCGGAGATGCCGTGCGCGCGAGCAACACGCCAGGTCGAGTCGGCAAGGTGCTGCTGAAGTTCTGACCCGTTCGACGTGTCTCGCGCAGTTCGCACGCGCTCTTGACCTTCAGCCAGGGTGAACGTCGATCATGGGTTCATGACGCAGCCTCGCGAGCCTGAGGGCCTCCCGCAGCACATCGCTGCGCAGGAGCCGTTGCAGACGATCGCCGCCTTCGCTCGAGCAGTCGGAATCAGCACCAGCGCTCTGCGCCAGTACGGCGAGAGCGGGCTCATCGCACCTGCCAGTGTCGAAGCACGCACCGGCTACCGCTACTACTCACTCGACCAGCAGCAGGAGGCGATCTGGATACGCCGCCTCCGGGACGCGGGGCTCAGCCTCGACCGGATCAGAGCAGTGTTCGAGAGCGACCCTGCTGCGGCGGAGACGATTCTGGGTGAATGGGTCGCCGATGCGCACGATCGATCCGCCTCCATCGAGGCACTGGTCGACGATCTGATCCTCACCCGGCGAGCGCGATTCAGCACGGGATCGGTGACGACGACATCCGTCCGACTCGACGGAACGGTTCTGGCGTCGGCTTTGGCCCAGGTGATGAGTGCGCGCACGGACGCCGAGGAAGACGACGGCTTCGACGGCGCGCTCCTCGAGATCGGATCCGGATCCGCCGCGATCGTCGCCACTGATCGTTTTGTTCTTCTGACACGCACCAGCATCCCCGCGATCGTCGACGGTCCACCCGTGAGGGTGAGGTTCTCGTCCGCCCCGATACGCGAGTGGCTCCGAGTTCGGGCCGACGTGGTGCTCCTCGTCGAAGCACACGTCGGTCGACACGGACGACCCGCTCTGAACGTCCGGCTTCGAGACCATCGTGGTGAGGAAGTCGAACTGGTGGTGCGATCGGACGTGTTCCCGAGCGTGCACCGCATCCTGGCCGAAGAACCAGCACCTGCGGGCAGAGTCGTCTTCCGACGGGAAGATGTCCTGCACCTTGCCGAACGATCAATGACCCGTGATGTCGCGCTCGCCTGTGACGGAGCCCGATCGACGCTGTCCTGCGCCGACCTCACGGTCTCCGGGGCATCCACGGCCACGCTCCCCGGTCTCAGGCTGTCTGGACGCACATTGAGTCGCATAGCCGAGGCATCCGTGGGGCCCGAGATCGTGTGCGATGTCAGCGGGCACGAACGGGCCCTGGTCTGGCGGAGCCCGAGCCAACCGGACTTCGCCGCACTCATGATGCCGCGGATGACATGAGCCGGCACGGCACGTCGTGGGGTCTCAACACATGGATCGCCGCGACTGTCGCCTCAGAGCTCGGCGCCGGTGTTCTCACTTTCGCATTGACGTGGACGGCGTCCGGTCATGGCCCCTCGGTCGCGGCCGCGGTGCTCACTGTCTCGGTGGCGCCGTCCGTTCTGCTCGGCCTGCTCGGCGGCGCCGTCGCCGACCGCTTCGGGCCACGACAGGTGATGATCTTCGGCACGCTCTCGTTGCTCCTCGTCAGCGCAGGTCTCGCCATCGCCGTCTCTCTGACGGGAACGACGCCGACGCTGCTGTTGATCACCGCGGCCCTGATCGGCACCGTGGCGGCTTTCCATCGCCCCGCTGCCGGCATCTTCCCTCGGCTGTTCGTCTCTGACAGCGCGCTCGGGGCGGCCATGGCACGGGTGGGAATGGCCGGGCAGCTCTCGCGGACGATCGCTCCCCCGCTCGGCGGCCTGCTCATCGGCGTGATCACGTTGAGCGGCGTCGCCCTTCTCGACGTGCTGGCCGGTGCCGCGACGCTCGTAGCGCTTCTCATGATCCGCCCACCGCGTCCGCATGAGCCAGGGACTGACGCGGTGACTCTTCGGGGCATCGTCGCGGGCATCACCACAGCGCGTGCAACTTCCGGCGTGCCGGCGCTGCTCGCGTGCGTCGGGATCGTCGCCGGGGCGGTGATCCCGGCAGTACTTCTCGGAATACCCCTCGCCGCTCGCGAACGCGGGTGGTCAGCATCCGAGGCGGGTCTGATCGAGGCGGGTTGGATAGCAGGCGGCCTCATCAGCGGGGCGTGGTTCGCATGGCGTGGAACCGCATCAAGGGCCTGGCGGCCGATGGCCATCGGACCGCTGATCGTCGCAGCGGGTCTCGGTGTGCTCGCCTTCGCATCAGCCTGGACCTTCGCCGCGGCCGGCACCGCACTCGTCGGCATAGGGGTCGTCGTCTTCACCGCCCACGTCTTTCCGACGTACATCCTGCTCGCGCCCACCTCGATGGTGTCGCGTTTTCAGAGCCTGCTGATACTCGTGCAACAGGCTCCGCAACTCGCTGTGACTCCGGCGATCGGATTCTTCGTCGCCGCTGCCGGCACGATGCCGATGATCGCCGTGTCAGGCGTGCTCGCCTCGCTGGCGTCTCTGGTCGTGCTCGGCGATCGAACGCTGCGGGCATTCTCAGTGGATCGCTGAGTCCCGTCGCAGTCAGCACCTGCCGCACCCAAGCCGTCTACGGCAGAAGTCAACCCCCGTGCCACAGCCGCGGCGGCGACGTAGATTCGGACTCCGATCAGAGGAGAAGGACATGAGCGATCCCCAGAACCCGCACGGCACACCCGGAGCTGACGAAGAGGCCGACACGGCGTCCGGTGGCGCCCCGGAGAAGCCCAGCGAAGAGAACACCACCGACGACGACGGCACTCCTGTGGAGAACCCCTCCGGCGGCTGATCGAAGCCGCGCTTCAGACGTGACGCGTGTCCGCGATACGGTGCACACGTGACGATCACGACGGTTCTGTTCGATCTCGATGGCGTTGTTCGGCACTTCGATCCGAACAACGTCAGAGAGATCGAGCAGAGACACTGAATCCGGCTTCTGGAGAGGGGATCTCGCGCCGCGCGTGAGCGACGCCACCGGAGCGTAACCCCGACGCCTCACGCCCTACGATAGAACCGACGATCCCGACACCCATCTCCCAGCACAATCGAGGTTCGAGACTTGCAGTACATCTCCACGCGCGGCGGCACGCTAGGACAGTTCAGCGACGTCCTTCTCGAAGGACTCGCGCCCAACGGCGGCCTCGCCGTTCCAGAGACGCTGCCACAGCTCGGGGCCGACGATCTCGAGCGTCTGCGGCCGCTGAGCTACCCCGAGCTCGCGACGGAGATCATCGGACTCTTCGCCACGGACATCCCCCGCGAAGACCTCGCCCGTCTCACTGCGGCGGCGTACGGCGGCGGAAAGTTCGCAGCCGATGAGATCGTCCCGATCAGCGAGATCGGCGAGGGCATGACGCTCGTCGGCCTGTCCGAGGGACCCACGCTCGCTTTCAAGGACATGGCGATGCAGTTCCTCGGCGAGGCGCTGGAGTACGTGCTGGAGAAGAGCGACCGTGTGCTGAACGTGCTCGGCGCGACCTCGGGCGACACCGGATCGGCCGCCGAGCATGCACTCCGCGGCCGCCACCGCGTCTCGATCTTCATGCTCTCCCCACAGGGACGGATGAGTGCGTTCCAGCGTGCGCAGATGTACTCGCTGCAAGACGAGAACGTGCACAACATCGCCGTCGAGGGTGTCTTCGACGACTGCCAGAATCTCGTCAAGCGCCTCGCGACAGACCTCGAGTTCAAGCGGGCGCACAATCTCGGCGCGGTCAACTCGATCAACTTCGGCCGCATCTCGGCGCAGATCGTCTATTACGTGTGGGCATGGTTGCGCATCACGGATGCCGTCGCCGAGAGCGAGCGCGCGGTGTTCGAGGTCTCGTTCGCGGTGCCCTCAGGTAATTTCGGCAACATCCTGTCGGGCCACTACGCGAAGAGTATGGGCGTTCCGATCCGCAAGCTCGTGCTCGCGTCGAACGAGAACAACGTCCTCGACGAGTTCTTCCGCAGCGGCCACTACCGGCCGCGCAGCGCGCAGGACACGCGTGCGACGTCGAGCCCGTCGATGGACGTCTCCCGCGCGTCGAACCTCGAACGGTTCGTCTTCGATCTGCTCGGCCGCGACCCGGAGCGGACTGCGGCGGCCTGGCACGAACTGGAGGAGCGCGACGAGATCGACCTCTCCGGCGAGCGCGATCGGTTCGAGTCGGAGTTCGGCATCGTCAGCGGCACCAGTACGCACGACGATCGCATCGCCACGATCCGCGAGTTCTCCGAGAACAGCGGCGTGATCCTCGACCCGCACACCGCCGATGGAGCGA
Organism: Microbacterium sp. TWP3-1-2b2; assembly: GCF_049896145.1. Classification (NCBI taxonomy): domain Bacteria; kingdom Bacillati; phylum Actinomycetota; class Actinomycetes; order Micrococcales; family Microbacteriaceae; genus Microbacterium; species Microbacterium sp. TWP3-1-2b2. The sequence goes on from NZ_JAFCTS010000001.1 coordinate 1,235,524, forward strand.
AGGTCGCCCGTGCGCACGTCGAGCCCGGCATCCCGATGCTCGTTCTCGAGACCGCCAAGCCCGCGAAGTTCGCCGACCTCATCATCGAGGCCCTCGGGACCACGATCGATCCGGATGCCGACACCCAGGCCATGCTGGATGCTCCGCCGCGCGTGACGAACATGCCGCACGATGAGCAGCAGCTGCGCGAGTACATCAGCGAGCGTGCGCTGAGCTGAGGCGGTAGCCTCGGGCCATGCCGGACAAGACCGACTTCAAGAAGACGATCGATGCGTACCGCGCCAGAAAGGGCCGCTTCGACATCATCGACGTCCCCGAGCTGAACTACCTCATGATCGACGGACACGGTGACCCGAACAGTTCGCCGGAGTTCACCACTGCCGTCGAGGCGCTCTATCCGCTCGCCTACACCATGAAGTTCGCCAGCAAGCGCACTCTGGATCGCGACTACACGGTCATGCCGCTCGAAGGACTCTGGTGGGCGGAGGACCATGCCGCGTTCACTGCCTCTCGGGACAAATCGAAGTGGGACTGGACGCTGATGATCATGCAGCCCGAGTGGATCGATCACGAGATGTTCGCGGATGCGGTCGCCACGACATCCGCGAAGAATCCAGCCGCGCGCGTGAACGAAGTGCGCTTCGGCTCATACGCTGAGGGGCTGTGCGTGCAGACGCTGCACGTCGGAGCGTTCGATGACGAGGAGCCGGTGCTCGCGGAGATGCACGACGTGTTCATCCCGCACAACAGCCTACGGATGACGGGGAAGCACCACGAGATCTATTTCAGCGACCCGCGCAAGGGCGCGCCGGAGCGGCGTCGCACGATCCTCCGCCAGCCGGTGGTCGCCGCCTGAGACCGGTCAGCCCACCGCGACTGCCACCGCGGTGACGATGATCGCGAGCAGCGGCAGTCCGCCCTGCATCGCCGCAGACCTCGCCATCTTCGGGTTCGACAGCACCAGCACGAGCGCGGCGGCGAGCATCATCCCGGTTCCGGCGAACACCAGGGTGAGTCCGACTGTCGTGAGGCCGGACAGCACCAGCGCGATGCCGAGCAGCGTCGCGAGCGCGAGGAACAGGTTGTAGAAGCCCTGGTTGAAGGCCAGCGGCTTCGTCGTCTCGGCATCCGCCTCGCTGGCCACGCCGAAGATCTTGCGTGTCTCGGGCTCCGTCCATCTCAATGACTCGAGAGCGAAGATGAAGACGTGGAAGGCGGCGGCAGCCGCCGCGAGGACCAGACCGAAGATGAGCATGGACTGATTCTGCCCCACCGCCGCCCTCAGAGCAGGAAGATCGGCAGCAACCCTGGATTGTGCGCGTGAACGAGCACCGCGAACACCACGGCGTCGAACAGCAGATGCACCGTGACCACGTAGGCGAGCGAGTGCGTCTTCAAGAAGATGTACCCCTGCAGCAGCGCGAACGGGATCGTCAGCACCGGACCCCATTCGCGGTAGCCGAGCTCCCACAGGAACGACACGAACACGATCATCTGCAGCACGTTCGCGAGCGCATCCGGGAAGTGCCGACGCAACAGCGCGAAGACCGTGCAGATGAAGAACAGTTCGTCCCAGATCCCGACCGCACCCACGCCGACGAAGAGCCGCGCGATCAGCTCGGGAGTGTCAACGACCGGCCAGTTCAGATATACGCCGCTGGTGATGAAGTAGAACGGCAGGATCAACCATCCGAGGACGAGCACGGCGATGAGCCACCCCCACTGCAGACGTCCCCAACGCCGGTGCGTGCGCCAGGGGAAGCTGATCGCTCTGTCGCGATAGAGGAATCGCGAGATCACGTAGGGCACGGCCACTGCTCCGCCGAGTGCGAGAGTGAAGCGCAGCATCGCCATGTTGTCGAGCTCTGCCGCGAGCGGAATCACGCTGACGATGAGCAGGCCGAGCGCGATCAGCGAAAGGTCGCGAGTGAGCGAGGGGGCGGATGCTGTCACCGCGCCCCGCTCGATGAGCAGGGCCGTCCCGATTCCTGCCGCGAGCAGTGCCCACCCCAGCCAGGTCCACTGGGCGACGAAGAACGCCGGAGCCGCGAGACACACCAGCAGCGCCGGGACGAGCGCCGGCATCCAGGCGACCGCCGGCCGCGTCATGCCCGCGTCTTACGGCGGTACACGAGGTCTCTGATGTCGCGTCCCTTGGCGATCCCCTTGCGCTCGAAGGCCGTCATGACACGCCCGTCGAATCGCTCGGCCCACTCCCCCTCGAACGCACGCTCGAACTGCGGCTCGCCATCCAGCACCTCGCGCATCTGCAGCGCGTAGTCCTCCCAATCGGTCGCAAGGCGGAGCAGACCGCCGTCCTCCAACGCGCGGGCAGCGGCATCGCCGAACCCGGAGCGCACCAGCCGCCGCTTGGTGTGGCGCTTCTTGTGCCAGGGATCGGGGAAGAAGATCCAGACCTCGGATGCCGCGCCCTCCGGCAGGTAGGAGGCGAGCACTTCAGGAGCGTTGGCCTCGACGAGTCGCAGGTTTCGCACTCCGGCCTTGTCCGCGTCGAGCATGGTGCGGGCAAGTCCTGCCCGGAACACTTCGATCGCGAGGAAATCGTCGTCGGGCCGTGAGGTCGCCGCCGAGATGACCGCGTGCCCCTGACCTGATCCGATCTCGACGAACAGGCGTGCGTCGCGGCCGTACGCGACCGCTGGGTTCAATCGCGCGTCCGCGTGCACGCTCGTGGAGGCGACACCACGTGGGACGTCCAGCAGATACTGCGGCGCGAGCTCGTCGAACGCGCGGTCCTGCGCTTCCGACATCCGTCCACTCCGGCGAACGAACGAGACCGGTTCTTCACGGAAGACGGGGGTTTCGGGCATGCATCGATCTTAACCGGCGTCGCGGTCCGCACCCTTCGCCAAGCTCAGGAGCCACCCGTCGCGGGTTCGGTCACGAAGTCGATCAGCTCTTCGACCCGGCCGAGCAGCGCCGGTTCGAGATCGCGGTAAGTGTGCACCTTGCTCAGGATGTGCTGCCAGGCCCGACCTGTGTCGCCCTGCGTCTCATGCGGCCAGCCGAAGGCGCGACAGATCCCCGTCTTCCAGTCCGTTCCTCGCGGAATCTCCGGCCATCGAGAAATGCCCAGCGTCTTCGGCGTGACGCACTGCCACACGTCGATGAACGGGTGCCCGACGATCTTCAGGTGCCGCCCGTGCGGACCGCGCAGGATGCCGTCCGCGATCCGCGATTCCTTGGAGCCGGGCACGAGATGATCGACCAGCACACCGTAGCGACGCGTGGCACTCGGCGGCTCGGCCTTCAGAAGCTCTTCGAGCTTGTCGACACCCTGAAGAAACTCGACAGCGACGCCCTCGACCCGCAGGTCCGCACCCCACACCTTCTCCACGAGTTCCGCGTCGTGCTTACCCTCGACCAGGATACGACTGGGCAGCGCGACGCGCGCACGTTGATCGGCGACGGCGAACGAGCCGGATGCCGTGCGCTTCGCCGCCTGCTTGGACGGAGCCGGCGGCGTGAGTCGCACCGGTTCTCCGTCGATCAGGAACCCGCCTCCGAGTGGGAACAGTCGCTTGCGGCCATGGAAGTCCTCAAGCTCGACGTTGCCGCCCTGAACCCGTGTCACGGCTCCGCAGAAGCCGTCCTGAGCCACCTCGACCACGAGGTCATGCTCGGCTGCCACGTCCGGAACCTGCTTGGCGCCGCGATTTCGCCACCCGCTTGCGAGCACATCCGAGCCGTACCTGTCGTCCATGCCTTCCAGCGTATGTGCCGCCTCGACGCTTCCCGGCGGCGACACAGACTCTTTCCCTAGAGTCGCTATCGTCGGTCGACGGTGTTGAATAGACTCGATGCGCACGGGGGTTCTGAGCCGCCCCGGAGGGAGCACAATGCGGACTCGTATGACGGTCGTGCTGGGGTTGATCGTGGCGATGTTCACTTCGGGTTGGGTCGGATCGGCCGCGATCGCGACGCCTCCTGTGTCGCTCGGCTCCGACTTCGTCACCGATGAGGCCGGCGTTCTGAGCTCCAGTGAACTGGATGCTGCGAACGCTCGGCTCAGCGAGTTGGCCACAGCCGACGGCGGCGACCTTTACGTCGTGTTCGTCGACGAGTTCACCGACCCTGCCGACAGCGTGGCCTGGACCGATCAGACAGCGGGCGACAACGGACTGGGTGCGGATCAGTACCTGATCGCGGTCGCCGTCGACGCAGGACAGTATGCGATCTCCGCAGATGCCAGCGGTCCATTGAGCGACGAGCAGATCGACACCGTCGTGCAGGCCATGGAGAACGGCCTGCGCGCGGGTGACTGGGACGGCGCTGTCATCGCCGCCGCAGACGCCTTCCCCGGTCAGGCCGCAGACGCGGGCGGTTTCCTCGGCATCCTTCTGGTCCTCGTGATCGTGGCGGTCGTCGTGATCGTCATCGTGTTGATCGTCCGATCCCGCAAGAAGAAGAAGGATGCTGCGCGTCCGACGGTCCCGGATCCGAACGACCCGTACGCCGCTGTGAGCGATGAGGACCTGGCGAAGCAGGCGGGCAGCGCGCTCGTGCAGGCCGACGACGCGATCACCTCGAGTCGCCAAGAGGTCGGTTTCGCCGTCGCCCAGTACGGCGAGGATTCGACCGCCGCATTCACACAGGTCGTGGAGGCCGCCCACGCGAAGGTCGCCGAGGCCTTCGCCCTCAAACAGCAGATCGACGACGAAGTACCGGACTCGGCCGAGCAGCGCCGCGCCTGGCACATCCAGATCATCCAGCTGTGCGACGCGGCCGACGACCTGCTCGACGATAACGTCGAAGCCTTCGAAGAGCTTCGCAAGCTCGAAGCAGAAGCGCCTCAGGCTCTCGAGCGGCTCACGGCGCGCCGCACGGCCGCCCAGGAGAGTCTCGCCAGCGCGCCTGCCGCCCTCGCTGCGCTGTCGCAGAGTTATGACGCGGCAGCCCTCGCTACGGTCGCGGAGAATCCCGCGCAGGCGCAGCAGCGGCTGTCGCTCGCCGATTCCGAGATGGCAGAGGCGTCTCGGCTCATCGCGGCAGGCAAGAACGGTGAGGCTGCCTTCGCGATACGCACTGCTGAAGCCGCAGTCCAGCAGAGCGAAAAGCTCACCGCAGCGGTCACGAACCTCGGCGCGCACCTCGCCGCAGAGGAGGAACAGGCTCGTGCGCTCATCGCCGACCTGGAAGCCGATCTCGCAGCGGCGGAAGCGATGCCGGACGCTCAGGCGCAACTGGCGCCGCTCATCGCCCGCACACGGACGAACATCGACGCTGCGCAGCAGGGCCTGCAAGCCGCCCGCCGCAATCCGCAGCAGGTGATCGACACGCTCGACGCGGCGAACGCCCAGATCGACGCTGCGCTCGGACAGGCACGTGAAGCCTCGGCGCTCGCGCAGCGCACTCAGCGGATCCTGCAGCAGCGACTCACTCAGGCTCAGGCGCAGATATCAGCTGCCAACGACTTCATCACGACACGACGCGGTGCGATCGGTGCGACGGCACGCACCCGCCTCGCCGAAGCCAACGCGGCGTACTCGGAGGCTGTGGCGAACCAGGCGTCTGACCCGGCCCTGGCCACTGAGCGAGCGACCAGGGCTGCGAACCTCGCCGGTGAAGCCATCTCGTACGCACAGAGTGAGGTGTCCTCCTTCAACGACGGCGGCTGGGGAGGCGGCGCGTGGAGCGGTGGCGGATACAATCGCGGCAGCGATCTGGGCGGCGACATCCTCGGCGGCATCCTCGGCGGTCTTCTCAGCGGTGGAGGCTCCAATCGCGGCGGCGGTGGCAGCTGGAGCGGCGGAAGCAGCTGGCGCTCCAGTGGCAGCAGCCGCAGCAGCCGTCCCTCGAGCTTCGGCGGCTCGCGCAGCAGCGGATCCCGTAGCGGCGGACGCTCCAGAGGGGGGCGCTTCTAGCATCCGTTCCTTCTTCTCACGACGTAATCGACCTCAGAACACTCCGTCTCAACCGAAAGGAAACACCATGACCAAGCAGTCCATCTTCGGTCGCATCTCCACCCTGGTGAAGGCCAACATCAACTCGATGATCGACTCCGCGGAAGACCCGCAGAAGATGATCGATCAGCTCGTCCGCGACTACACCAACAACGTCGCCGACGCCGAGGCGGCGATCGCGGAGACCATCGGCAACCTCCGTCTCCTGGAGCGCGACCACGAGGAAGACGTCCAGTCCGCGAAGAACTGGGGCAACAAGGCTCTCGCTGCGAGCCGCAAGGCCGACGAGCTGCGCAAGGCGGGCGACGCCGCCGATGCGGACAAGTTCGACAGTCTCGCGAAGATCGCCCTGCAGCGCCAGATCGGTGCAGAACGCGAAGCCACCGGCGCTGAGCCGACCATCGCCGCGCAGACCGAGGTGGTCGACAAGCTCAAGAGCGGCCTGAACGGCATGAAGGACAAGCTCGGCGAGCTCAAGAACAAGCGCAGCGAGCTTCTCGCCCGCGCCAAGGTCGCAGAGGCACAGACCAAGGTGCAGGATGCGGTCTCGTCGATCAACGTCTTGGACCCGACCAGCGAACTCGGCCGTTTCGAAGACAAGGTCCGACGCCAGGAGGCGCTCGCCCAGGGCAAGGTCGAACTCGCAGCGTCCAGCCTCGACGCGCAGTTCGAGAGCCTGGACGACCTCGGTGAGCTGACCGAGGTGGAAGCACGGCTCGCCGAGCTGAAGTCCGGCGCTCCGCAGTCGCAGATCGAGTCCTGAGACTCATGATGCCCCGGGCCGCAGCGCCCGGGGCATCCCCGTTCACTTCTGGAGGTCCTTGTGGCCAGATTCCTCGTGGCACCGCAGTGGCAGGGCTCCCCTGCCCCTCGCGCGATGCTTCTCGTCGACGGTGCATCCGCCATCGCCGGTGACCTTCCGCGCAAGGCGACGACGGTGCTCGACGTTCCCCTCGAGGCCGGCGACTCGCTCGGCACCCGCGTGCACCGGTTGAGCTCGCTGCAGCGCGTCCGAGAGCTGATCGCGCAGCAGATCGACGCTGACACCGTCCTCATCGGCGGCGATTGCAGCGTGACGGTGGCCGCGCTCGATCCGATCGACCGCGAGGGCCTCGCGGTCGTCTGGTGCGATGCGCATCCCGACCTGCACACCCCGGAGACCTCGCCCTCCGGAGCATTCTCCGGCATGGCGCTGCGCGCGGTGCTGGGCGAGGGCGAGCCGCAGCTCGCGTTGTCCCCCGGCATTCCCCGCGAACGGATCGTCACAGTGGGCGCCCGCGTCGTCGACGACGATGAGGAAGACCCTCTCAGTGGCCTCGCTCAGCTCTCCGTCGACGATCTCGACGATGTGGATGCTCTGGCCGACGCCGTCGCCGCAACCGGCGCGAGCCGGGTCTGGGTGCACATCGATGTCGATGTCCTCGATCCCGCCGAACTCGCAGGAGTCTCATCAGCTGCTCCCTTCGGCGCCAGCACGGGCGCCCTCAGCGCTGCCGTGCGTGCCCTGCGTGCACGAGTGCCTCTCGCAGGTGCGACCATCGCCGGCTTCGCGCCGCGGTCAGCCGGCGACGCCGTGCAGGACCTCGGCGCGATCCTTCGCCTCGTCGGCGCAGTCGCATGAGTGACGTCGTATGAGTGACGACTGGCGGACCGTTGCCGACGCCGCCCTCGTGCGCGGTCGACGATTCGATCGTCGCATCCCGGCCTTCCTGCTGCGCTCACCGATCAGCCGCCTCGGCTACGCGTGGGGAACCGCAGTCGGCTGGGCCTGGGGATCGATATGGAGCACAGGACGAGTCGAACGGCGCGGCGGACTCTGGGTTTTCCAGGGGATGCCCCGATGGACCTTCAACCGCGGCGGTGTGTGCGTGGGAGGCTGCTTCCTGACAGGAGACGCCAGGCCGAGCGATGCCGTCCTTCGTCATGAGGCCGTACACAAGGCGCAGTGGTTGCGCTATGGATTCCTGATGCCGATTCTGTACCTCTTCGCGGGTCGAGACCCGCTGCGCAATCGGTTCGAGATCGAGGCAGGACTGGAAGACGGCAACTATGTGCGGCGCCCTTCGATGAGCTCAGGGACCAGGCGCGGCCCACGGCCCGTTTAACGGTCGAGCGGAAGAAGGCCGAAGCGCTCCGGGGCGTGGATCGTGGATGCCGGGACGCCGAGTGCGCCCGTGAGGTGCTCCACGATGTCGGCGGTACCGAGATAGCCCCCGAGCAGGGTCACGTGCGTCGGGTTCTCGCCGTCGCACAGCATCTCATCCGCCCACGCGCAGGTCGCGCGCGCGATCGCCTCGCCGGGAGCGCAGGATCGTCCGCTGCCAGGGGCACCGGAGCGCGACGAGCGGGTGAGCCAGGTCACCGTCATACGGGCTGGTGCCTCGACGATTCCGACGTCACTCGCCTCCGGCACCTCGATGAAGATGCGTCCCGATGCGCACAGCGGGAGCGTCACGAGGAAGGCTTCGAGTTCTGCCAACGAGTTCTCGTCAGCCGTCACCAGGTAGTGCGCGCGCAGACGCTCGGCGCGACGCCGCGCGCGTCCGGTGCGGACATCGATGGAGGTCGTCATGATTCCTCCATGCTAACACCGATGAAGGGTTGCCTTACCTACCCGCGATTCCTTCGTCCACGAGCGCCCGGCGCAACGCGTCGAGCTCGTCATCGGTCATGCCGTGCGCTGTGAGGTATCCCGCCGCTGAACCCCAACGTGCATCCACCTCATCGAGAAGCCGTCGCATCACATCGGCGGGCGACAACGTGGCCAACGCCACTGCGTGCTTCGCCTCCGGATGCTGCACCTCGAGGAATGCCACGATCCTGCGGTTGCGCTCCTGCGGAAGCATCGACGCCGTGAGGGCGTAGTCGCTGATGATCGCCTCGCGATCCGCGCCCACAGCCGCAAGGGCGAGCGCGATGGTGACGCCTGTACGATCCTTGCCGACCGTGCAGTGCACGAGTGTCGGTTCGCCCCTGGCGATGATGCGAATGGCATCGGCCAACCGCTCTCCACTCTCCTCGAGCAACTGGAGGTACATCTCCTCAAGACTCATGTCGTCGTCGAAGAACGACGCGACGGAACCGAGGAAGAGCGGGAGGTGCGTCGTGGCGATGTCCTTCGTCGCAGACGGAGCGCCAGCGACCTCCTGACCATCGCGGAGATCGACGATATGCGAGACGCGCTGTTCCAGCTCGGCAACGCCCTCAGGAGTGGCCGCCACCAGATTTCCCGACCTCAGCAGTCGCCCCTCGCGGATTCGCCCACCTTCGGCCGGCATGCCGCCGACGTCCCTGACGTTGAAGACGCCGTCGATGCGAACGATCGTCACGCCGGTGCCTGCACCGCACGGGGCGGAACCGGATAGCGGCCGGCCACGACGACCCTGTTGAAAGCGTTGATCGACACGCAGGCCCAGCTGAGAGCTGCGTACTCCTTCTCTGTGAACACGCTTCCCACCCGGTCGTACACGTCATCGGGGATGCCGCCGTCGTGGATGAAGGTGAACGCCTCCGCGAGCTCCAGCGCCGCCCGCTCGCGATCCGAGAACACACCGCTCTCACGCCACGTGGGAATCTGCAGGAGCGTGTCGGGGTCGATACCGGCGGACGATGCACGATCGAAGTGGATCCTGGTGCAGTAAGCGCACCCGTTCAGCTGAGAGCAATGGATCATCACGATCTCTTTGAGGCGATCATCGATGCCGTTCGCCTTGCAGATCTCGCCCACCGTACGAGAGAACGCATCCAATGCCTGATAGGCGGCCGGTTCCGTCTTCGACAAGTGCACTCGCGTCTCGCTCATACCTCAATGATACGGTCCGCCGTCGCGCACTGCTCAGCAGTAAGAAATGCATAATGTCGTAATGAGACGCGCACAGTTGGGCATAATAGTCAACTTCTACCGACATCCGCTTGCCTTAATGTTCTCGCATTTCGCACGAGCATGGTCTCGGGGCAGAATATGGTCGTGGCGACAGAGACCAGTGAGTTCAGCTATCTTCCGCATCAGGCGCAGGCGCTGAACGTGCCTGTACCTCCCGTCGAACGCGTGGCACTCCGCCTCGCCGACGGACGAGAGCTGAGTGCCCTCCGCTTCGGCGACGCGCTGCCCGTGATCACCCTGCTGCACGGGGCGGGCCTCAACGCGCACACATGGGACACGACCGCACTGCTGCTGCAGCAGCCGGTGCTGGCTATCGACCTGGCCGGACACGGCGACTCGAGTTGGCGGACCGATCTGGACTACTCGCCGCGCACGCTCGCGGCCGATGTCATCGACGCGCTCGAGACCTGGTCTGTCGAGCCGCAGATCCTGGTAGGCCATTCCCTCGGCGGCCTGACTGCCGCTGCCGTGGCATCCGCTCGTCCTGATCTGGTTCGAGAGCTGATCACGGTGGACATCACCCCGGGTATCGACACCTCCGCAGGTCCGGCCGCTCTGCGTCAGTTCTATGAGGGGCCGACCGACTTCGCCTCCCGCGACGAGCTCGTTGACCGCGCCATGTCCTTCGGCCTCGGTGGCTCGCGTGCCGACACCGAGCGCGGCGTCTTCTTCAATTCCCGCATCCGTGCCGACGGCCGCGTCGAGTGGAAGCACCACTTCGCTCATCTCGCCGCTCAGGTGTTCGCGCCGACCGCTGACGACGCTGAGAGAGGCATGCCGACTCCGATCCTGCACAGCACGGGCTGGGACGATCTCGCCCAGACCGAGGCGCCGATCACCCTGGTACGAGCCGTCTCCGGATTCGTCAGCGAGGCTGACGGGGACGAACTGCTGCGGCGTGTGCCCACTGCCCGTGTGATCGCCATGGATGCCTCCCATAACGTGCAGGAGACCGCTCCCGGCGAGCTCGCCGATCTGATCCGCGCTGCGGCGCACTCCCCCGCCTGAGGAATGTGACGCCGCGCTCCGCTGTTCTGACTCCACTGATCACCCCGTCATAGGCTCTACCGCATCGGCACACAGCAACTGCCGCCCCGAGAGGATTCCTCAATTCCATGTTCCGACGAAACAGACGTCTCGCCGTCCTGTCAGCGCTCGCCGCGACCGCCGTCATCCTGAGCGCCTGCGCAGGGTCGCCCGAGCCCGTCGAGACCTCGACCGGTGAGCCCGACTTGGACGCCACCCTCACAGTGGGCCTGGTTCTCGAGCCGAGCAACCTCGACATCCGCCACACCAGTGGAGCGGCGATCGAGCAGATCCTCATCGACAACATCTACGAGGGGCTGGTCACGCGCAGCCAGGACAACACGATCGAGCCACGTCTCGCCTCGGAGTACGAGGTCTCCGAAGACGGCCTGACCTACACGTTCACGCTGAACCCGGAGGTGACGTTCCACAACGGCACCGCGCTCACCTCGGCAGATGTCGTGGCATCCTATGAGGCCGTGCGGACCGACGCGACACTGCAGGGCAATGCCGAGTTCGCGAACGTGGCCTCCATCGCGGCACCGGATGCGGCGACTGTCGTGATCACTCTCAGCGCGCCGAATCAGAACTTCCTGTTCACGCTCACCGGACCCGCCGGTCTTGTCTTCCAGACCGGGGACAAGACGGATCTGCAGACGGCAGAGAACGGCACAGGTCCGTTCACGCTGGAGAACTGGAGTAAGGGCAGCACGATCACGTTCGCCCGGTATGACGCCTACTGGGGCGAGCCCGCCAGCGTCGCCGAAGTGGTCTTCGAGTACATCCCCGACTTCACCGCCGGCGTGAACGCCGCCCTCGACGGCAGCCTCGACGTGCTGACCGCGGTCGATCCGAACCTCGCCCCGCAGTTGGAGGACTCGGGCGACTTCGTCCTCACGACCGGCCGCACCACGGACAAGGCGACTCTGGCCTTCAACAACGCGACAGCGCCGCTCGACGACGCACGCGTGCGTGAGGCGCTGCGACTCGCGATCGACCATGAGGGTCTCGTTGAAGCGGTCGGAGCCGGTGCGACCCTCTACGGCCCCATCCCCGAGCTCGACCCCGGGTATGAGGATCTCGCCGATGTCGCCCCCTACGACCCCGATCGCGCCAAGGAACTGCTCGCGGAGGCAGGACAGGAAGACCTCGAGCTCACGCTCACGATCCCGTCGTTCTACGGCACGACGGTGCCGCAGGTTCTCGTCTCGGACTTCGCCAAGGTCGGCGTCACGCTCGAAGTCGATGCGGTGGAGTTCCCGACCTGGCTCGAGGATGTGTACACGAACAAGGACTACGAACTGAGTTTCGTCCTGCACGTCGAGCCTCGCGACTTCGGAAATTTCGCAAACCCCGACTACTACTTCAACTACGACAGCCCAGAGGTGCAGTCGCTCTACGCCGAGGCTCTCGCCGAGGTCGATGAGGACGCGTCCGCGGAGCTCCTCGCGCAGGCGGCGCGTCTCGTCTCCGAGGATCACGCCGCCGACTGGCTGTACAACGGTGCCACCATCACCGCGCGCAGCCCGCTGGTCTCCGGCTTCCCCGAGGACTCGATCAACTCGCGCATCAACCTCGCGGGCGTCGCCAAGGCCGCCGAGTAGCCACGGCGTGATCCGCTACACGCTCACACGAGGAGTCCTGCTGATCGCAGGACTCCTCGTGTCGAGCGTGCTCATCTTCCTGACTTTGAGGGTCTTCCCCGGCGACGTCGCCCAGCTCATCGCGGGCACCCAGGCCTCCCCGGCCACTGTTGAGGCGCTGCGCGAAGCGCTCGGGTTCAACCGTCCGCTTTTCGTGCAGTACGGCGAGTGGATCGGCGGCGTCCTCACCGGAGATCTCGGTACCTCTCAGCTCAGCGGCGCATCCGTCGGCGCGGAGCTCGCCGAGAAGGCGCAGGTGACCGTTCCGCTCGGCCTGATGGCCCTGGTGATCGCGATGCTGATCGCGGTGCCGTTCGGGATCCTCTCCGCGCTGTGGCGCGGCCGCGCCTCCGGCACCGCGCTCAGCGTCACTGCGCAGGCGCTGGCAGCCGTGCCGGTGATCTGGGCCGGCATGATGCTCATCGTCGTCTTCGCCGTGTGGCTGGGCTGGCTGCCTGCCCAGGGTTTTCCCCGCGGCGGGTGGGATCACCCATGGCAAGCCTTCCGCGCCCTCATACTGCCGGCGCTCACGATAGGCATCGTCGAGGGCGCGATGCTGCTGCGCTTCGTCCGCAGCGCCACCCTGCAGGCACGAGGACAGGACTTCGTCCGCACCGCCGCCGCGAAGGGTCTCAGCCGGAACCGTGCGCTCATTCAGCACGGCATCCCTGCGGTCGGTCTGTCGATCGTCACCGTCCTCGGTCTGCAGGTGGCAGGCATCATCGTCGGCTCTGTCATCATCGAGCAGCTGTTCACCCTTCCGGGGATCGGCCGGATGCTGGTCGCCGACGTCGGCACGCGCGATCTGATCAAGGTGCAGAGCGAGCTGCTCGTGCTCACGGGTCTCGTGCTCGTGATCGGGTTCATCGTCGATCTCATCCACCACTTCGTCGACCCGCGCCAGAGAGAGGCCGCCTGATGCCCCGCTGGCTGCGTGATCTGTGGAGGAGCACCACCGGACGATTCGGGCTGATCACCGTGATCGTCATCGCACTCGTCGCGCTGATCTCGCTCTTCTGGACGCCGTTCGATCCGCTTGCGGCCGACGTGCGCGATCGTTGGGCAGCACCAGGTTGGCCGCATCTGCTCGGCACGGACAACACGGGGCGCGACATCCTCAGCCTCGTCATGGCAGGAACCCGCACGACGGTCTTCGTCAGCGTCGGAGCAGGAATCGTCGCGACCGTCGTGGGGATCGCACTCGCCGCGCTCGGCGCGCTCAGCGCGCGGTGGCTGCGTGAGACCGTCGCCGTGCTGGTCGACATCCTGATCGCATTCCCCGTGCTGATCATCGCCATGATGATCTCCTCCGTCTGGGGCGGGTCGCTGTGGGTCGTCATCTGGGCGGTCGGCATCGGTTTCGGCGTGAACATCGCCCGCGTGACCAGACCCGAGCTGCGACGGGTGCAGCAGAGCGACTTCGTGCTCGCAGGCAGGGCCGCCGGCCTGACTGCGTCGCAGAACCTGATGCGCCACCTGCTGCCGAACGTCGCACCGGTGTTCATCGTCCAGTTGTCGTGGTCAATGGCGGTCGCGGTGCTGGCTGAGGCCGGTCTGTCCTACCTGGGATTCGGCGCGTCGGTCGTCGAGCCGTCGTGGGGCATCCTGCTGTCCGATCTGCAGCGGTACATCAGCATCCACCCGCTCTCCGTGATCTGGCCGGGTCTCGCCATCACGATCACGGTGCTCGCGCTCAATCTGCTGGGTGATGCGCTGCGCGAAGTGACGGATCCGACACTGCGGCATCGCAGTGCAGAGGTGCACACGCCGGCGGTGGTCGCATGAGCCTCACGGTGCAGGACCTCGTCGTGGAGATCGACGGGCGCCGCGTCATCGACGGGATCTCCTTCGAAGTGCCGGATGGTGCGCGACTCGGGCTGATCGGCGAGTCGGGGTCGGGCAAGTCTCTCACTGCGCTCGCCATCCTCGGGCTCCTGCCCGATGGCGCCACTGCGCGCGGCAGCATCCGATGGGACGGCACCGAGCTGATCGGCATGCCGGACCGTGAGCTCGCCCGCTTCCGCGGCGACGACATCGGCATCGTCTTCCAGGAGCCTCGGACCGCGCTCAACCCGATCCGCACGGTAGGACGCCAGATCGCCGAATCGGTGAGGATCCATACCGGGCTCGGGAAGCGCGAAGCCCGCGAACGTGCCGTCGCCGAGGCGACGCGAGTGCATCTGCCCGACCCGGATTCGATCGTGCAGAAGTACCCGCATCAGCTCTCGGGCGGTCAGCGTCAGCGGGTCGCGATCGCGATGGCCCTCGCCTGCCGGCCACGGCTTCTCATCGCCGATGAGCCCACCACCGCCCTCGACGTGACGATCCAAGCGGAGATCCTTCGGCTGCTGCTCTCACTCGTGGAGGAGCAGGGCATGTCGCTGATCTTCATCACTCACGACCTCGCGGTCCTCGCCCAGGTCGCGACGCATGGCGTCGTGCTCGATCAGGGGCGCGTCATCGAGGCTGCGCCGGTATCCACGCTGCTCACCGCCCCTTCATCGCCGATCACCCAGGGACTGCTGCGCGATGCCACCGCGACGCTCTGGCGACCCGAAGGCGGCGACCGGTGAGCCTGATCTCCACGCGCGGCCTCGCGCGCGACTTCCCGCTACCCAAGCGCTCGATGTTCGAGCGCGCTCGCACACAGACCGCCCTGCACCCCACCGATCTCGACATCGAGGCCGGCGAGGCGATCGGAATCATCGGCGAATCCGGCTCGGGGAAATCCACACTCGTACGGCTGCTGCTGGGCCTGGACCGTCCGACAGCGGGGAAGATCTCGATCGACGGCAAGTCGGTGGATGCCACCGGCTCCGCCCGCTCGCTGCATTGGCTGCGGAGGCAGACGGGTCTCGTGTTCCAGGACCCGTATGCCTCTCTCGACCCGCGGATGAGCGCCGGCCAGATCATCGCCGAGCCTCTGTGGGCACTCGGAATC
This sequence comes from Microbacterium sp. TWP3-1-2b2, assembly GCF_049896145.1. Taxonomy (NCBI): domain Bacteria; kingdom Bacillati; phylum Actinomycetota; class Actinomycetes; order Micrococcales; family Microbacteriaceae; genus Microbacterium; species Microbacterium sp. TWP3-1-2b2. The sequence continues at coordinate 1,250,941 of NZ_JAFCTS010000001.1, forward strand.
GAAGGCGATCATCGAGCCCGCGTGCGTGAGGTGCTCGCTCAGGTCGGCCTGGAACAGGAGATGGCCGAACGCTATCCGCACGAGTTCTCCGGTGGTCAGCGCCAGCGCGTCGCTCTGGCGCGTGCGATCGCGCATCGACCGCGCATCCTGGTCGGCGACGAGCCGCTCTCCGCGCTCGACGTCACGGTGCGTGCGCAGATCCTCGAGCTGCTCGAAGGGCTGCTGCAGACAGAGGACCTGACGCTCATCCTCGTCTCGCACGACATCGGCGTGGTTCAGAACCTGTGCGACACGGTCGCGGTGATGAAGGACGGCCGCATCGTCGAGCACGGCACGACCCAGGATGTCCTGCTGCATCCGCAGGAGGACTACACCAAGCGTCTGCTGGCGGCGATTCCGGTCATCGATGGCGGGAGTGGAACAGCCCGCGACGGGACTTCGTCGTGAGCGACTTCTGCAGATAGACCGTCCCCAGCGAACGGCCGAATTTGAAGCCGACTCGCCCCATCCGTCCCACCTCGACGAAGCCGAACTTGGCGTGCAGCCTGATCGACGGCTCGGCGCCGCTGTCGCTGATCACCGCCACGATCTCTCGTAAGCCGATCTCCTCGCACGCGGTGATGAGCGCCTGCAACAGGGCGGAGCCGAGCCCCTTGCCGCCTGCGCCGGGGCCGAGGTAGATCGAGTCCTCCACGGTGTATCGGTACGCGGACTTGCTCGCCCAAGGCTGCACCAGGGCGTACCCGATCACCTGATTCGACGGCGTCACAGCGACGAGGAACGGGAGCTTGAGTTTGGTGAGCATCGCGAACTTCTCGCGCCAATACCGATGCGTGCTGCGCTTCTCATCGAAGGTCACGACCGAGTTCGCCACGTAGTGGTTGTAGATCTCTCGGACGTCGGGGAGATCTCGCAGCGCCGCAGGTCGGATCGTGAACGCGAACGTTCCGGTATCGGGCTCTGGCTCACGCAGATGACGCGGCAGCCTTCGACGTCGGTCGCCGGGTTCGAACTGCATGCGCTCAGCTTATAGTTCGCCGTCCACGCGCCAGTCCACAGCGCTCGCGCCCTGCTGCTCGAGCAGCGCATTCGCGCGCGAGAACGGCCGGGAACCGAAGAAGCCGCGATGTGCCGACAACGGGGAGGGATGAGCGGAGGCGATCACAGGCGTGTCGCCGAGCATCGGCTGCAGGTTGGCGGCATCCTTGCCCCACAGGATCGCCACCATCGGCTGGGCGCGTGCGACGAGCGTGCGGATCGCGAGCTCGGTGACCTTCTCCCAGCCCCATCCCCTGTGCGACGCCGGTGCGCCTGGGGCGACGGTCAGGACTCGGTTGAGCAGCAGCACGCCTTGATCGCTCCACGCCGTCAGATCACCGTGCGAAGCAGGAGGAATGCCGAGATCGCTTTCGCGTTCCCGGTAGATGTTGGCAAGGCTTCGGGGCAGCGGACGCACGTGACGGTCGACGGCGAACGACAGGCCTATCGGGTGCCCCGGCGTCGGGTACGGATCCTGGCCGGTGATCAGCACCCGCACATCCGCGAGCGGTCGCTGGAATGCGCGCAGCACATGGTCGCCCGTGGGGAGATAGCCGCGGCCCTCCGCCTGCTCTGTTCGCAGCCTCTCGCCGAGCCCGCTGATGACATCCGCGACCGGTGCCAGAGCCTCCGCCCAACCGCGATCGATCAGGCCCTCATCCGCCAACTGCGCGAGAGAGCGTCCAGGCATCCGCGCTCAGCCTTCGCCGCCGCGGACGCGCAACGGCCCGCGTGCCAGCAGGTGCTGCGCCGACTGGGCGACAGGACGCATCGTGATGAGGTCCAGGTTCACATGGCCTGGCGCATCCAGCGCGTACCCGATGACGTCGGCGACGTCGTGCGCGGTGAGTGGCTTCTCGACCCCGGCGTAGACGGCTTCTGCTGCGAGGCTGTCGCCGCCGAGTCGATTGAGCGTGAACTCCTCGGTGTGCACCATGCCGGGCGCCACCTCGACGACGCGGATCGGTTCGCCGTTCAGCTCCTGCCGCAGCACCTTGACGAGCATCGACTCCGCGGCCTTCGCCGCGTTGTAGCCGCTGCCGCCTGGATACGCGATCTGAGCGGCGGTCGAAGTCACGAAGACCGTGTCGGCGTGCCCATCGGATTCGGCGGCGCGGCGCAGCTGTGGGAGCATCCCGGCGACCAGGCGCTGGGTGGCCAGCACATTGACGTCGTACATCCACTGCCAGTCGGCGATGCTCGCGTCTTCGACCCGCTCCGTGCCGCGGGCGCCTCCCGCGACCTGCACCAGAGCATGCACGGGTCCTGAAGCCTCGAGTTCGGCGAGGAGCGAAGCAACGGCATCCTCGTCCGTCAGATCGCATGCGATGGCCGATGCGCCCGTCTCATCCACGAGGGTCTGCAGGCGATCCGCGCGTCTGGCGACGCCGACGACCTCCCATCCTCGCGCGCGGAGGTCGCGAACGGTCGCCTCCCCGATACCAGAACTCGCACCTGTCACCACTGCACGACGTGTCACCATGCCTCCACCGTACGACGTTTCGTCGCGGTTTCAGAGCGCGAGGATGTTACGTCACATTTCCCACACATTGTTGACAAAGGTGAGGTTGCATACGCTCTCATCAACGGCATCCGCCGTACCGACCTCAATCCGTTCCAGGGGGAACACATGTCCGCACCTGAGACCTGGCGTTTCGAGACCAAGCAGATCCACTCCGGCGCCGCGCCCGACCCCGTCACCAAGGCCCGCGCCACGCCGATCTACCAGACGACGTCGTACGTCTTCGACAGCGCCGACCACGCCGCGAACCTCTTCGCGCTTGCCGAGTTCGGCAACATCTACACCCGCATCCAGAACCCGACGCAGGATGTGCTCGAACAGCGACTCGCCGCCCTCGAAGGGGGCACCGGCGCCCTCGTCCTCGCCAGCGGGCAGGCGGCATCCACGTTCGCAGTGCTGAACATCGCAGAGGCCGGCGATCACTTCGTCGCCTCCAGCTCGATCTACGGCGGCACCTACAACCTTTTCAAGTACACGCTCGCCAAGCTCGGCATCGAGGTCACCTTCGTCGAGAATCAGGATGACGCCGAGGAGTGGCGCCGCGCCGTCCGACCGAACACGAAGCTGCTCTTCGCCGAGACGATCGGCAACCCGCGCATCAACGTGCTCGACATCCGCACCGTCGCCGACGTCGCGCACGAGAACGGCGTGCCGCTGATCGTCGACAACACGATCGCGACCCCCTACCTCCTGCGTCCGTTCGAGCACGGCGCCGACATCGTCGTGCACTCGGTGACCAAGTTCCTCGGCGGACACGGCACCACCATCGGCGGTGCGATCATCGACGGCGGAACGTTCGAGTGGTCGAAGAACGTCGAGAAGTTCCCCGGCCTCACCGAGCCAGATCCCTCCTACCACGGGGCCAGCTACACGACTGCAGTGGGCGACCCGCTCGCGTACATCATCAAGGCCCGAGTGCAGCTGCTGCGCGACCTCGGCTCGGCGATCGCCCCGCAGAGCGCCTGGAACCTCATCCAGGGCATCGAGACCCTCTCGCTGCGCATCGAGCGCCACGTGCAGAACGCGCAGGAGGTCGCCGAATGGCTGGACGGTCGCGATGACATCGCCTCGGTCAACTACTCCGGCCTTCCGACCTCGCCGTGGTACGCCAAGGCCAACGAGTACCTGCCCAAGGGCGTCGGCGCCGTGCTGTCGTTCGAGCTCAAGGGTGGAGTGGAGGCGGGTCGCGAGTTCGTGAACAGCCTGTCGCTGTTCAGCCACCTCGCCAACATCGGCGACGTCCGCTCGCTCGTCATCCACCCGGCATCCACCACGCACTCGCAGCTGTCGCCGGAGCAGCAGCTCACCTCCGGCGTCACACCGGGTCTGGTGCGTCTGTCCGTGGGCCTCGAGAACATCGACGACCTCAAGGCCGACCTCGAGCAGGCTCTCGACGCTGCCCGCCGGGTCTCGGAGGCCGCGCGCGCCTGATCGCGCTCGCTCGCCGCTCTTCGGCGTTCAAAGGAGGAAAGTGCCGGTCATACCGCAAGGAGACCGGCACTTTCCTTCTTTCATGCTCTTGAGCGGGTAGCCAGAGCTCGCCGAAGGGAAGCGAGCAGGGATGCGCCGCCGTCCTTGAGGTCGTCTTCGGTCAGTCTGATCACGATCCAGCCGAGTGCTTCCAGTTCTCGTTGACGCTGGACGTCGCGCCGCCACTGCGCCTTGTCCGTGCGATGGCCGTCGCCCTCGTACTCGATTGCGATCTTCAACTCGGGGTACGCCAGATCCACACGCCCGACAAGCCGGCCACCGTCGTGCACTTCGAACTGTATGAGCGGTTCCGGCAGTCCGGCCGTCACGATCAGAAGCCTCGTCTCAGTCTCCTTGGGCGATTCCACTCGTTCCCGTGCGAGAGGCAACGCGGTGCGCACCGTCGCGCATCCGGGAAACCGCCCCCACTGCACGAGCCGATCCGCGATCATCTGAGGAGTGGTCATCGGGCGCCGCGGCCCCAGGCCCGGATAGTCGGATGCCGTCGTGATCAGGGCGTCGATCACCACGACGGCCTGCGCCACTGTCAGTTCGGCGGCGCATGTGAAGAACGCGGCGACCGGATCGACCACGGGAACGCCCTTCAGCGTCGTGGTCTCGGCGCGATCAGACGCAAGACGGCGTCCTCTCACACCGCCGGTCTTCGGCGGTGCCGCGTCGGGCATGACCATCACAACCAGCGGCTCCTCAGCTGTCCACAATTGCGGAAGGGGGAGGCCCCACAATCGCATTCCCGTACGCCCGCCGTAACGATGCCCTCGCTTCATCCGTCGGTGGTAGCTGTACACGAACTCCGCCAACGTCTTCGGCTGCGCGGTCGCTCGCACGCCATGGAAAGGACGGTCAAGGTCAGGAGAGTTCCTCCGGGAACGCCCGACCCCGGCCTCCTCGGCCTCGCGAATGCTGAAGCTCTCCCCCAGCGTTCGCGGCAGTCGGTCTCGTGCGCGCATCCACACATCCTGAGGGAGCCGACCCGTCCGCGATGCCCGCGATCATGAACGCAGTGGATACATCGTGGTCCATCCGGACTGTGCAGGACGAGTCTGTTGATGTTCAAAGGAGGAAAGTGCCGGTTATCAGCTGATCTGATCGTCATTTTCCTCCTTTCATCATCCGGTGGTCTGGATCCGCACCCATGCCCTGCCACTGCGCCGCGGCGTCGACCGCGTAACCTTCACCGCCCGGGCACATATCCACGCGAGAATGGATGCATGGACTGGCAGAGCACCTCCGAGGACACCGTGCCATCGGCGCGCGTGACGGAGGCGGATACGCGACTGCTCCGCGCGCGGCCACCGGTCACCGGCGCGTGGCGGGACGGGGATCCGGCCGGGCGCCGCAAGTTCGCCGCCTCAGGTCCTTTCCGGACCGAGAGCGGCGTGGAGCTTCCCAGCATCCGCATCGCCTACGAGACCTGGGGCGAGCTCAACGCCGCGCGCGACAATGCGATCCTCGTGCTGCACGCCCTCACCGGCGACAGTCACCTGCGCGGCGAAGCGGGCGCAGGGCACCCGACGGCCGGCTGGTGGGAGGAGATCGTCGGACCGGGTGCTGCGATCGACACCGACCGCTGGTTCGTGATCGCGCCGAACATGCTCGGCGGCTGCCAGGGATCCACAGGCCCCGCCAGCGTCGCCCCTGACGGCTACGAATGGGCATCGCGGTTCCCGTACCTCACCGTGCGCGACCAGGTCGCAGCCCAGGTGCGTCTCGCCGATGCGATCGGCATCGACCGCTGGGCGGGCGTCATCGGCGGATCGATGGGAGGGATGCACGCGCTGGAATGGGCCGTCACGCACCCAGATCGCGTCGATCGCCTGGCCGTGCTCTCCTCTCCCCCCGTCAACACCGCCGATCAGATCGCGCTGAACTCGGTGCAGCTGGAAGCGATCCGCATGGACCCTCGATTCCAGGGTGGCGAGTACTACGACCTCAGCGACGGAGAGGGCCCGCACCGTGGTCTCGCGCTCGCCAGACGGATGGCACTGCTCAACTACCGCAGCCCCATCGAGCTGAACCAGCGCTTCCAGCGCTCCTGGCAGTCCGAGGTCTCACCCCTCGGACATGGCGGCCGCTTCGCCGTCGAGTCCTACCTCGACTTCCACGGCAACAAGTTCACCCGTCGCTTCGACGCGAACAGCTACCTGACACTCGTGGAGGCCATGAACTCGCACGATGTCGGGCGCGGTCGAGGTGGAGTCGAAGAGGCGCTGCGCACCGTGACCGCCAAGACCCTCGTGCTGGGAATCGACACTGACCGACTTTTCCCCGTCGACGGGCAGCACCGCATCGCACGCAGCATCCCGAACACGCTCGACGGCCACGAGGCTGTCGTGCTCGCCAGCGACTTCGGACACGACGGCTTCCTCATCGAGACCGAGGCCGTCGGCGCACACCTGCACCGGCTGCTCGACGCCTGATTCAGCTGCGCAGATAGTTCCAGGGAAGCGCGGCGGTCTCCAGCCGGTGCCGGCCTCCCCCGCCCTCCGGATGCTCGACGTCACCGCCCCAGACGAACACCCCACCCGCGACGATGTGCGTCGCGTAGAGCTCGGGAACGGATGCCGCGGCAAGCGCATCGGAGACACTCTCGGCCTGCGCGAGCGACTGCAGCGTCACCCACGTCGGTGGGAACAGTCGCAGCTCGCCTGCTGCGTGGAGCCCGAGCGCCTCGTCCGGTGTCAGCCACCGCGCGTCGATGACCTCGTCCGGTGCGAGCACCGGTTCGGTGTCAGGAGCCGCCGCGAGGAAGAACCACGTGCGCACGCGCTTGGGTGCTTCGAGAGGCGGCACCCAGCACGAGAGCGCGACGAGGTCGGCGGGGCGGATGCCCACCTCCTCCTCGCACTCACGGATGGCTGCGTGCGCGGCGACCGCCTGCTCGCCGGCGTCGGCGAGAACCGCGATGACGTCGGCGTCTTCGACGACACCTCCAGGGAAGACCCAACCTCCGGCGAACGATCCGTGATCGGGGCGACGGACCAGCAGGGTCTCCACCCCGCCGTCCTGACGATCGCGCAGCAGCACGACGGTTCCCCCCACCGGCATCATCGCGTCCATGACCTCACCCTACGGGGATGGAGGCACGCGTGCCCGGCTCAGACCGCGACGGCGACGCGGTCCACTCGGAGGGCGACCGCCGTGATCGTCAGTCCGACCACCGCGAGCGCGGCGCCGACCCACGCCGGTGCCGTGAAACCCCAGCCGACAGCGATCACGACGCCGCCGAGGAACGCACCGAGGCTGTTGCCGATGTTGAGCGCCGAGTGGTTCATCGCCGCCGCGATGGACTGATTGTCTCCGGCCACGTCCATCAGGCGTGTCTGGATCGCCGGGCTCAGAACCGAGGAGACCAGCCCCACTGCGAAGGCGAAGATCGCCAGCAGGATGATCTGGAAGGACAGCAGTGCCAGCAACCCGAGCACGACAGCGAGACCGCCCATCCCGAGCAGCAGCGTCAGGCGCAGGTCGCGGTCTGCCAGATATCCGCCGAGCAGATTGCCGACCGTCATACCGAGTCCGACGATCACGAGGACGATCGGCACTGCCCATGCCGGTGAGCCGGCGATCTCGGTGACGAGCGGAGCGATGTAGCTGTAGACGGCGAAGAACCCGCCGAAGCCGATCGCTCCGATCCCGAGCGTGAGCCACACCTGCCCGACGCGGAACACTCCGAGCTCCGACCGCAGCGTGCGGCCGGCATCACCCGGATGCTTGGGGACGAATCTGGCGATGCAGACCGTGGCGATGGCGAACACGACCGTGACGACCAGGAACGCACTTCGCCACCCCCACTGCTGCCCGAGGAATGTGCCGAGCGGCACGCCGACGACGTTCGCGATCGTGAGGCCGGTGAGGATGAAGGCGACCCCCTTGGCACGTTTTCCCGGTCCGAGCACGTCGGCGGCGACGAGGGCGCCGATGCCGAAGTATGCCCCGTGCGGGAGCCCGGCCAGCAGACGAGAGGCCCCGACCAGTCCGAAGCTCGGCAGCACGACCGTGAGCGCGTTGAACACGGTCAATGCCAGCGCAAGGCCGATCATGACGCGATGACGCGGGAAACGGGCGACCAGACCTGCGATCGTCGGTGCGCCGATCACGACGCCGAGCGCGTACAGCGAGATGAGCACGCCCGACTGCGCGATGGCGTCCTCGTGGCTGGTCTGCCAGAGTCCTGGCAGCAGGTCCTGTGCGATCTGCGGCAGCAGGCCCATCATGACGAACTCGGTCATGCCGATGCCGAATGAGCCGATGGCGAGGGAGAGGAGCGCCCACTTCGCCGCACCCCTCGAATTGTTCGAGGGATTCACTCCTCCATGCTACTGGCCGGTGGACTCCTCGATCGCCGCCTCCAGCCGGTCGATCTTCGCATCGAGTTCTCCGCTGTATCCAGGGCGGATGTCCGCCTTGAGCACCAGTGAGACGCGCGAGCCGAACGGCATCACGGCCTCCGTCGCCCGCTTGACGACATCCATGACGGTGTCCCAGTCCGGCCCCTCGATCTCGGTGAACATGCTGGTCGTGCGGTGCGCGAGGCCGGACTCGCGGACGACCTTGACGGCTGCGGCGACCGCGTCGTGCACGGATCCGTCGGTGTTGCCGGAGCCGCCGGGAGCGACGGAGAAGGCGATGAGCATGAGGATTCCTCTCGTTGAGTGGTTCAGGGCAGTCGGAAGGTTCAGGTTCGGCGCGCCATGCGAGCCGCGGGAACCCGCACCATGGCGCGCACGCCGATCACTAGCAGGGCGACCAGCAGCAGATTGCGAACGGTCAGCACGAGCACCGGAAGCATCTCGGCGCGCAGCAGTGCGTCATAGCTCAGCGGGTAGATCAGGCAGGTCAGAGCGCACAGGACGAGCACGATCCCCGCCGGCAGTCCGGATCGAGTGCGGTCGAAGATGATCCACAGGATCACGGGGGCGATCAGCCAGGTCTGGAACTGCGGCGAGCCGACCTTGTTCGTCACGATGAGTGTGACGACGAGTGCGAGCGCCAACGGCGGGAAGAGACGAGGAAACGATGCGCCGCGCGTCGCCTTGACGATCCCGATCGCGAGCACAGCCGCCACGACGAGCACCATGACCGGTGTCAGCAGGCCCGCCAGCACCTCCGCGCCGGGCGCCGCGATCTGGAAGGTGAGGATCTCGAAGCTGTAGTCGATGGATGCTGCGCCGAAGTGCGCCATCCACAGGAACGGCGTCGCGGCAACGGCTTCGATCTGCATACCGCGCCCGGTCTGCTCGGTGAGGAATCCGAGAACATGCCGCCCCGAACCGAGGAGGAACAGCATCAGCACGATGGCAGCGCACGCCGCGGCTGCAGTGAGCAGCACCCTGATGCGTCCGCGCGCGGCGACGACGGCGGCGAGCACGAGTGCGCCCGGCCAGATCTTGATCCATGCGGCGATGGTGAGCAGCACCGTTGCGACGATGGGGCGCTTGATCAGCCAGAGCCCTCCGATCACACCCAGCGCCACGGTGACCGCGTCTATCCGGTACATCGCGATCGGCCCGAGCAGCAGCAGCGCCGCAGTCCAGAACCATCCGGCCGAACGCCGTGAGGCCGTACCGGTGCGGCCGACGAGCACGCCGAAGGCGACAGCATCCGCCGCTGTCACAAGTACCGCCCACCCGATCAGGTACGCACCCGAGATGCCGACGAGTCCCACCAGCGGCCACGCGAGAAGCTTCGCGAGCAGCATCGGCAGCAGCGCCAGCTGCGGATACACCCACGGCTCCGTGATCCCGACGATCGCGCCGCCGGTCACGGCGGAGGCCGACCACGGCTCGTAGACGAGCACGACATCGCCCATCGGCTGACTCGGGTACACCCACCCCTGCCAGGCGACAAGCACGTGCACGGCGAGGAAAGCGGCCCACAACACCGCAGTGCGCGGTCTCACGAGAGCAGGTCTTCGATGGCTGCGGGCAGCGCCTCGGCGACATCGAGCGCGACGATGGGGTGACCAGGCCAACCCGCCTCCGCCCCTGAGGCGAGCGTCGCCGCATGTCCGTGCAACCATGCGGCCGCGGCGGCGACCTGCGCCTTCGACATCCCAGGGTTGCCCGCCAGGAGAGCGCCGAGCACGCCTGCGAGCACGTCGCCCGCACCTGCGGTCGCGAGCCAGCCCGGAGCGGACGAGATCGAGATCACGAGCTCGTCCGGCGCTGCGACCAGCGTCTTCGCCCCCTTCAGAAGCACGACGCAGTCGAGGGCGTGCGCGGTCTCGGCGACATCGGCGACACGATCGCGTACGCCATGGGTCGCGAGTGCCAACTGCTCGCGCAGCCGGGCGAATTCGCCCGCGTGCGGAGTGACGACAAGAGGAGCAGTGGCGCCTGGCGCGAGATCGAGCCCGCCGGCGTCGACGACGACGGGAACAGACCCGGAGAGGATGTCGCTCAACGCGGCCGACTCCACCGCAGCTCGCTCCGCAGCGTCCGTGCCAGAGCCGATCACCCAGGAATCCACACGCGTGCGTCCGACGTCTCGTGCGGCGACCGTCTCCGGTCGGCGAGCGATCACCGCATCCGCAGCGCGGTCTTCGCCGACGAAGCGGACGAATCCTGCACCGGCGCGCCAGGCGGCTTCGACGCCGAGCACGGCGGCACCGGGATACGCATTCGAACCGGTGCGAAGGGCGACGACACCACGCGAGTACTTGTCGTCGTCGACACCGGGAACGCGCAGCAGGCGCGCGGTGTCGACCCGGGACCACTCGCGGACGTCGACCATGCTTCCACGCTAGCGCGCCGAGGGGTCTCCAGCGGCACTACGGTCGAAGGGTGAGTCAACTCTTCTCCCCGCTCAGCATCCGCTCCGTCACCTTCCCGAATCGCCTCTGGGTGTCGCCGATGTGCATGTACAGCGTCGAGGGCGGAGTGGTCGAAGAATGGCACCGCATCCATCTCGGACAGTTCGCATCCGGCGGTGCCGGGCTCATCGTCGCCGAGGCGACGGCCGTTCTTCCCGAGGGCCGCATCTCACCACGTGACACCGGCCTGTGGGATGACATCCACGCAGACGCATGGCGGCTCGTGGTGAACACGATCCACGACCGCGGGGCGCTGGCCGGCATCCAACTCGCACATGCCGGACGCAAGGCCTCGACCTGGTGGCCGTGGGCCGAGCAGCGCGGATCCGTGGCGACTGCGGACGGCGGCTGGACGACCGTGGCACCGTCGGCGATCGCGTTCGAGGGCTTCGAAGCGCCCGTCGCGTTGGACGCCTCCGGCATCGAGCGCATCGTCGACGGCTTCCGAGCCGCCGCCCGCCGCGCGCTGGACGCCGGGTTCGACGTGCTCGAGGTGCACGGTGCGCACGGCTACCTGCTGCACCAGTTCCTCTCGCCGTTGTCGAACCAGCGTACGGATGTGTACGGCGGATCGCTCGAGAACCGCGCACGCCTGCTGCTGCGCGTGGTGGATGCTGTGCGCGAGGTCGCGGGCGACGCTGCGCCGTTGTTCGTACGGATCTCAGCGACCGACCACGCCGAAGGCGGCTTCACGCCCGACGAGGCCGCGACCGTGAGCGACTGGGCTCTCGCGCATGGCGCCGACCTCATCGACGTCTCCAGCGGTGGGCTCGTCGCGCACCAGCGGATCGACGTGCACCCCGGATATCAGGTGCCGTTGGCCGAGACCGTCCGCCGGGGCGGAAGGATCCCGGTCTCGGCGGTCGGGCTCATCACGGCTGCCGAACAGGCGGAGCAGGTGATCGCGGACGGCGCGGCCGACGCGATCTTCGCCGGCCGGGAGTGGCTGCGCGACCCGCACTTCGGATTGCGTGCCGCGCATGAACTCGGAGACACGGTCGTGTGGCCGCCGCAGTACATGCGCGCCCGCTGGCGCTGACCACTGACCTGCGTCGCGTCGAGTCAGCCTCAGCGCCCGTGGACGCGACGGGTCGCGTCCTGCACCTCCCCGACGAGTTCCTCCAGGATGTCCTCGAGGAACAGCACCGCAGTGGTGTCGCCGTCGGCGTTGCGCACCCTGGCCAGATGGCGACCGGCGCGACGCATGACCGCGAGGGCGTCTTCGAGGTCGGTGTCCTCCTGCACCGGGACCATGTGGTGGATGCGCTTCGGTGGGATCTGCACGGCCGTGGTGGTCGCAGCATCCGCCCCTTCCGATGCTCGCAGGATGTCCTTCAGATGGACGTACCCCAGAGGCACATGCTCGTCATCCACGATCACGTACCGGGAGAACCCATAACGGGCAACGGCCCGTTCGATGTCGTCGGGCGTCGACGTCGCCGGCAGTGTCACCAGATCGCCCAGCGCCACAGCCACGTCGCGTGCCTTCTTGTCGGTGAACTCGACCGCCTTCGTCACCGTGCCGGATGCATCGGAGAGCACGCCCTCACGACGCGACTGGTTGACGATCGTGGCGACCTCGTCGATCGTGAAGGTAGAAGCCGCCTCGTTCTTGGGCTCGACGCGGAACAGGCGCAGCACCCCGTTCGCGGCGGCGTTGAGCACCCAGATGACGGGGTGGAACACCTTCGAGATCCATACGAGCGGCGGCGCGAGGATCAGCACAGCGCGATCCGGCACGGAGAACGCGAGGTTCTTCGGGACCATCTCGCCGAACACGACGTGCAGGTACGACACCAGCAGCAGAGCGATCACGAAACCGGTGACATCGACCACGGCATCCGCCCACCCGAGGGCGTGCATCGGTATGCCGAGAAGGTGATGGATCGCGGGCTCGGAGACGTTCAGGATCAGCAGCGAGCAGATCGTGATTCCGAGTTGCGAGGTCGCGAGCATGAGAGTCGCGTGCTCCATCGCGAAAAGCGCGGTCTTGGCAGCGCGGGACCCCTCCTCTGCGCGCGGCTCGATCTGCGAGCGACGAGCCGAGATGACCGCGAACTCCGCACCGACGAAGAAGGCGTTCGCGACGAGCAGGATCACGAGCCAGACGATTCCCATCCAGTCGCTCATCGCGTCACCTCCTCAGTCGCGACATCCACCGGCACCGGCGTGTACCGGATGCGGTCGACACGGCGACCGTCCATGCGGACTACCTGCAGCACCCCGGAGTCGAGGGTGACCTCGTCGCCGTTCGCAGGCACGCGCTCGAGCACACTCATGATGTAGCCGCCCACGGTGTCGTACACGTCTCCCTCCGGTACGAGGACGCCGGTGCGGCTTCGCAGTTCGTCCGGACGCAGTTCGCCCGGGAAAGTGATGGAGTCGCGGCCGCGGATGACGCCCGCCCTGCTGCGGTCGTGCTCGTCGGACACCTCTCCGACGATCTCCTCCACGAGGTCTTCGAGCGTGACGATCCCGGCGGTTCCGCCGTACTCGTCGACGACGATCGCGAGCTGATAGCCCTTGGCACGGAGCTCCGAGATCAGCACATCGAGGTGCACGGTCTCCGGTACCCGGAGCGGCTCGGTCGCGAGCGCGCCGACAGGCACTTCGGAACGTCGCTCGCGGGGCACGGAGACGGCGGCCTTCAGATGAACCACCCCGGTGATGTCGTCGAGGTCGTCGTCGTACACCGGGAAGCGACTGTGCCCGGTGCGCCGTGCGAGCTGGATGACATCCTCGGCGGAGTCGCCGGCGGCGATGGCGTGCATGCTGGGCCGCGGCGTCATGACGTCGTCGGCAGAGAGCCGGGAGAAGGTGAGCGTGCGGTCGAGCAGGCTGGCGGTGTCGGCTTCGAGCACCCCGGCGCTGGCGGATCGACGCACGAGCGAGGAGAGCTCCTCAGCCGTGCGCGCACCGGAGAGCTCTTCCTTCGGCTCGATTCCCATCGAACGCAGGATGCCGTTGGCGCTGCCGTTGAGCAGGACGATGGCGGGCCTGAAGACGGTCGTGAACGCGACCTGGAACGGCACGACGAGCTTGGCCGTCGCACGCGGCAGCGCGAGGGCGAAGTTCTTCGGCACGAGTTCGCCCAGGATCATCGAGAGCACAGTCGCGAGGAACATGGCGACGATGGTCGCGATCGGCGAGACCGCGCCTTCTGCGATTCCCCATCCCGTCAGCACGGGACTCAGCAGGTTCGACAGCGCCGGTTCCATCGTGTAACCGGTCAGCAGCGTGGTCAGCGTGATGCCGAGCTGCGCGGAGGAGAGATGCGTCGATGTGTGCTTGAGAGCACTGATCGTGATCGAGAGCCGGGTCTCGCCTCTGGCCTGTCTCGCTTCGAGCTCTGCGCGATCCAGATTGACGAGCGCGAACTCGCTGGCGACGAACAGTCCCGTTCCCACCGTGAGCAGAAGCCCCACGCCCAACATGACGTAATCCATCAGTGTTTCCCCTCCTCTTCGAGGAGCAGGGGCGGACAGTGGGGCGATGTACTACAACTGGGAGGGTCGTCCATGGTGCAATGATTCTACAGAATCACCTGGCATCGCTTCGTTGATTTCGCTGTGAGCGGGCGCCATGGTCCTACCAGCTGACGGGCAGCGCCTTGCCCTCCTCGTATCCGGCGGCGGACTGCCTGCCGACCAGTGCACGATCGTGGAACTCCGCGACCGAGGCCGCGCCGGCATAAGTGAACGATGATCGAACGCCCGATGTGATCATGTCGAGGAGGTCCTCCACGCCGGGGCGCAGCGGATCGAGGTAGATCTTCGACGACGAGATGCCTTCGGCGAACAGCTCTTTGCGCGCCCGATCGTACGCGTCGAGTCGCCCGAACCTCGCGTGCACCGCCTTCGTCGATGCCATGCCCCACGACTCCTTGTAGATGCGCCCATCGGCATCCGTCTGCAACTGACCCGGCGCCTCGATCGTGCCGGCGAACCACGAGCCGATCATGACGGATGCCGCGCCGGCGGCGAGAGCGAGCGCGACGTCGCGCGGGTAGCGCACTCCACCGTCGGCCCAGACATGCGCACCGAGTTCGTGCGCGGCCTGCGCCGTCTCGAGCACCGCCGAGAACTGCGGCCGTCCGACAGCCGTCATCATGCGGGTGGTGCACATGGCTCCTGGCCCGACGCCGACCTTGAGGATCGATGCGCCGGCATCGACGAGGTCGTTCGCACCGTCCGCAGTGACGATGTTGCCCGCGACCAACGGGATGCCGAGATTCAGCGCCGCGACCGTCCTGAGCGCGCGCAGCATCCCCTCCTGGTGGCCGTGCGCGGTATCGATGACGAGCACATCGACACCGGCGGCAGCCAGGGCTTTGGCTTTGGCCGCCACGTCACCGTTGATGCCGACGGCCGCGCCGACCGCCAGACGCCCGTCCGAGTCGACCGCGGGCTCGTACAACGTCGATCGCAGTGCGCTGCGTGCGCTCAGCGTTCCGATGAGGTGACCGTGCCGCACGATCGTGACGATCTCAGCGCCGGTCGCGGTGATGACGTCGAAGGCTGCACGAGGGCTCGTGACGTCTTCGGCGTCCAATGCCGGGCTTCCCGCGTGCACCAGATCACCCAGCTGCGCATCTGCCAGAGCGGTGGCGAGTCTGGTGGCCGGCAGGATGCCGTGCACGGCGGATGCGTCGATCACCTCTCCCGCGACGCCCTCTGCGACCACGATGCCGTGACCCGCTGTGGCCGGCATGAGCCGCAGCGCCTCGGCGACGGAGGCCGAAGGCGGAAGCACCACCGGCGTGTCCCATGCGACAGGTTGACGCTTCACCTCGCGGATCGCGGCATCCAGATCCTGCAGCGGCATGTCCTGCGGGAGGATTCCGAGGCCGCCACGACGAGCGAGCACCGCGGCGAGCCGAGGACCGGTGACCGAGTTCATGTTCGAGGCGACGAGCGGGATCGTCGCCGGTGTGCCGTCTCGGGGCGCGAGATCGACCTCGAGTCGACTGGTGATGTCGGAATGTCGTGGCACGAGGAAGACGTCCGAGTACGTGAGATCTACGGCAGGTTGCTCGCTGACGAACTTCATACCCCCACGGTAGCTTCACACCGGTCAGATCGGGCAGGCACGCTCGCGTATCCATGCGTGAGAACACGTTAGGCTAGAGGGCAGAGCGCGCTGACCCGGGGGCCTCCCGTTCGGCGCGTGGACAGAAGCTTCAGCGATGAAAGAGGGCGATAGCGCGTGGCGAACCAGGTGGCCGGCGTCGGAGGTTCGGACGACGGAGATTTCGGAGCCAACTCGTGGCTCGTCGACGAACTCTACGAACAGTTCAAGATCGATCGCAACTCCGTCGACAAGGAGTGGTGGCCGATCCTGGAGAACTACCAGTCGGATGCCGCGCCGTCACCGGCCGCAGGAGCGCCGATCTCGGCTGCATCGTCCGCGGCGGCAGCGGAGCACCCCGTGACCGCACCGATCCCGGTGATCGGTTCGCAACCGGTGGCTCGCACGACGGCGAAGCCTGCGGCGCCTGCGCCGATCCCCGCTCAGGCGCCGAAGCCGGAGACCAAGGCCGCCGAGGACTCAGCCGACGAGGACAAGGTCACTCCCCTTCGCGGCATGACCAAGACCCTCGCCGCGAACATGGACCAGTCGCTGACCGTTCCGACCGCGACCAGTGTCCGCACCATCCCGGCGAAACTGATGATCGACAACCGCATCGTCATCAACAACCACATGTCACGCTCGCGCGGCGGCAAGATCAGCTTCACTCACCTCATCGGCTGGGCTCTGATCCAGACGCTGAAGGAGTTCCCGAGTCAGAACGTGTTCTACGCGGAGATCGACGGGAAGCCGTCTGTCGTCGCGCCGGCCCACGTCAACCTCGGCATCGCGATCGATCTGCCCAAGCCCGACGGCACCCGTGCCCTCATGGTGCCGAGCATCAAGCGGGCCGACACGCTGACGTTCACCGAGTACCTCGCCGCGTACGAAGACCTCGTCACACGTGCGAGGGCCAACAAGCTCACCGCCGGTGACTTCGCCGGCACCACGGTCTCTCTCACGAACCCCGGCGGCATCGGCACCGTGCACTCCGTTCCGCGTCTCATGAAGGGCCAGGGCTGCATCATCGGCGCCGGGGCTCTCGAGTACCCGGCCGAGTTCCAGGGCGCGAGCGCGAAGACGCTCGCCGAGCTCGGCATCGGAAAGACCATCACGCTCACCAGCACCTACGACCACCGTGTCATCCAGGGTGCCGGTTCCGGAGAGTTCCTCAAGAAGACGCACGAGCTGCTTCTGGGTGAGCGCGGCTTCTATGACGACATCTTCGCGGCGCTGCGCATCCCGTACGCGCCGATCCGCTGGAACGCCGACATCGCGGTCGACCTCGCAGAGCGCGTCGACAAGCAGTCCCGGGTGCAGGAGCTGATCAACTCCTACCGCGTCCGCGGACACCTGATGGCCGACATCGATCCGCTCCAGTACGTGCAGCGTTCGCACCCCGACCTGGAGATCGAGAGCCACGGCCTCACGTTCTGGGATCTCGATCGGGAGTTCGTCACCGGCGGTTTCGGCGGCAAGCGCGTGATGAAGCTCCGCGACATCCTCGGTGTGCTTCGCGATTCGTACTGCCGCACGCTCGGCATCGAGTACATGCACATCCAGGACCCTGAGCAGCGTCGCTGGTTCCAGGAGCAGGTCGAGGTCAAGTACCAGAAGCCCGGCCACGACGAGCAGCTGCGCGTTCTGCGCAAGCTCAATGAGGCCGAGGCGTTCGAGACGTTCCTGCAGACCAAGTTCGTCGGCCAGAAGCGGTTCTCGCTCGAGGGCGGCGAATCGCTGATCCCTCTGCTCGACGAGATCCTTCAGGGCGCCGCAGCCGGCGGCCTCGAGGGTGCGGCGATCGGAATGGCGCACCGCGGACGACTGAACGTGCTCACCAACATCGCCGGCAAGACGTACGGACAGGTCTTCCGCGAGTTCGAAGGCCTTCAGGCCACAGGCAACAAGCGCGGCTCCGGCGATGTGAAGTACCACCTGGGTACCCAGGGCACCTTCATCGCCGACGACCAGTCGGAACTTCCTGTGTACCTTGCAGCCAACCCATCGCATCTTGAGACGGTCGACGGCGTGCTTGAGGGAATCGTGCGGGCCAAGCAGGACCGCAAGCCGATCGGCACGTTCTCCTGGCTGCCGATCCTCGTGCACGGCGATGCGGCGTTCGCAGGCCAGGGCGTCGTCGTCGAGACGCTGCAGATGGCGCAGCTGCGCGGGTACCGCACGGGTGGCACGATCCATGTCGTCGTCAACAACCAGGTCGGCTTCACCACCACGCCGACGGATGCGCGCACCTCGGTGTACGCGACGGACGTCGCCAAGACGACTCAGGCACCGATCTTCCACGTCAACGGCGATGACCCGGAGTCGGTCATCCACGTGGCGCAGCTCGCCTTCGAGTACCGCGAGCGCTTCCACCGCGACGTCGTGATCGACCTCGTCTGCTACCGCCGTCGCGGTCACAACGAGGGCGACGACCCGTCGATGACGCAGCCGCTCATGACCGACCTCATCCAGGAGAAGCGGTCGGTGCGCAAGCTCTACACCGAGGCTCTGGTCGGCCGCGGCGACATCACCGAAGAGGAATACGATCAGGCGAAGGACGACTTCCAGGGCCGTCTCGAGGTCGCGTTCGCGGAGACCCACGCGGCGGAGACCGGCGCGACGCCGATCGCTCCGGATCTCGTCCCCGTCGAAGAGGTCACCGGCGAGCCGGACGTGACCGGCGTCTCGACCGAGGTCGTCAGCCTCATCGGCGAGGCGTTCGCGAACAAGCCAGAAGGCTTCACTGTGCACCCGAAGATCCAGCAGCTGCTGGACAAGCGCGTCGAGATGACTCGCAGCGGCAACATCGACTGGGGCTTCGGCGAACTTCTCGCGTTCGGCTCGCTGCTCGTGGAGGGCACCTCGGTGCGCCTCGCAGGGCAGGACTCGCGACGAGGCACGTTCGTTCAGCGCCATGCCGTCATGCACGACCGTGCGAACGGCCAGGAGTGGCTGCCGCTCGCGAATCTCTCCGAGAAGCAGGGGCGCTTCTTCGTCTACGACTCGCTGCTGAGCGAGTACGCGGCGATGGCGTACGAGTACGGCTACTCGGTGGAGGCACCAGAGGCGCTCGTGTTGTGGGAGGCGCAGTTCGGTGACTTCGCGAACACCGCGCAGGCAGTCATCGACGAGTACATCTCATCGGCCGAGCAGAAGTGGGGCCAGCAGTCCAGCGTCACGCTGCTCCTCCCGCACGGATACGAGGGTCAGGGACCGGATCACTCGTCCGCACGCATCGAGCGCTTCCTTCAGCTGTGCGCGCAGGACAACATGACGGTGGCCCGCCCGTCGACGCCGGCATCCTATTTCCACCTTCTGCGCCGTCAGGCGTACGCACGCCCTCGTCGTCCTCTGATCGTGTTCACGCCGAAGGCGATGCTCCGCCTTCGCGGCGCGACCAGCAAGGTCGAGGACTTCACTCAGGGACGTTTCGAGCCCGTGATAGACGACCACCGCGAGCTGAGCCGCGAAAGCGTGAAGCGCGTGCTCGTGCACTCGGGCAAGGTGCACTGGGATCTTCGCAGCGAGCTCGACAAGAACCCGAACCCCGAGATCGCCCTGGTGCGACTGGAGCAGCTCTACCCGACGCCGATCGACGCTCTCAAGTCGATCACCGACGCATACCCGAATGCAGAGCTGGTGTGGGGCCAGGAAGAGCCGGAGAACCAAGGCGCATGGCCGTTCCTCGCCCTCGCGTTCGCAGATGTGCCGGGTGATCGCCAGTTCCGCACTGTCGCACGCGCGGCATCCGCGTCGCCGGCGGCAGGCTCGTCGAAGGTGCACGCCGCAGAGCAGGCCGACCTGCTCAAGCGCGCTCTCAGCTTCTGACCCGGATCGCTCCGCTGCTCAGTACCAGATACCGAGCAGCGGAGCCTCTGCCGCGCGGAACGCGTCGTCGATCGACGCGGCGACCCCTGCCGTGGCATCCAACAGGCCTGCGGCTCGGAGCTGCGCGGCACTCACTCCCCCGACGTAGAGTGCTGACAGCGTCGCGACGTCCAGCACGACATCTGCTGCGGCATCCGCTTCGGGTACGACCGTCGCACTGGACTCGTCGACAGTGAGTCGCCAGGATCCTTCAGCGAAGCCGAGGGGATCGACCACACGGAGCACCACATCGATCGGCGCACGGTACGTGCGCGCCGAGAGCGCTGTCGGCACGTCGAGGATGCGCAGCCAGCCGTGATCGTGCACCACGACCTCGACACCGCGTCGGTCGGAGACCAGCATGGGCAGCGGATCGTCGATAGGCCGAAGGTCGACACTGATCTTGTCCACCAGATCATGTTGCAGCGCGAAGCCCCAGAGGGCTGTGAGCGCATCAGGCGTGACGGTGGACAGGTGGAAGATCGTCATCTCGAAGCGGAAGGAGTCGGGGATCTCGGCGAGCTTGTACGCCATGACACCGCGCACCGCACCGTGCTCGTCGAGGTAGCGGACGCCGCGCACTGAGGCCGCGTCCGGATGATCCGGCGTGAGCCCCGACACACGGTCCCAACGCAGTTTCCACCCGGCGATCTGACCTGCCCGCTGGGTGCGGGCGACGTCGTGCAGCGTCGAGAGGTGATCACTCATCGTCGCCTTGTCGATGTACTCCACGCGGCCCCCTGGCGCCGCGGCGGCCCATCCGGCGCGACGCGTGTCGACGGTGATCCGGGCGGCCGGAACTGCAGGGGCGAATCCGTAGCGACCGTAGATCGTCGCCTCGGAGACGGTGAGCCCGGCGATGGCGACGCCGGCGGATGCCGCGGAGCGCAGCTCTCCTTCGAGCAGTGCCCGCGCGATCCCCCGTCGGCGATGAGTGCCGGACACGGTCACTGAGCTGATCGCCCACATGTCGATCTCCCCGCCGGGAACGGTGAGCGGCGTGATCCACGAGTTCACGGTCGCGACCGGCAGCGTGCCGACCTCGACGCCGTCCTCGAACACGCCGATGTTGCGACGTGCTTCGAGCGCGGCGGTCGTCGCGCTGACCACCTCGGCGCTGGGTTCGGCATCGAGGAATCCTCGTGCGTCGGCGCGGAAGAATGCTTCAGCGTCCGCCGGAGAGGCCATGTCGATGGTTCGGTACGACAGCTGCTGGCCGGCCAGGCGCTCGAGGGAGGTGCGGTCGACTGGAATGCTGCGCGCGTCGGTCATCTCTCCACCCTAAAGGCAGCCACCGACTCCACGGCAGAGGATGAACTCAGTGTGCAGCGACCTGCGCAGCGCGCAGCTTTGCGAGCACCAGGTCGCGCAGCTCCTCCGGAGCCGTTTCCTTGCACGCTCGTGCGACGACCTCGGTCAGGGTGCTGGCCACGAGAGCCTCCTCCTGGCAGGAGGGGCAGTTCTCGATGTGCTCTCGGATCTGAGTGTGCTCGGTCCTGCACACCTCGTTGCGGAGGTACTCCTCCAGATCCTGACGGGCTTTGTCGCAGCCGCAATCGGTCATTTCTTACTCCTCGTACTGGCCGTGGCGATTCCTCGCTCAGCGGCATAATCTGCCAACAGCTCCCGCAGCATTCGCCTGCCACGGTGCAGGCGACTCATCACGGTGCCGATGGGGGTCTTCATGATGTCGGCGATCTCCTGGTACGCGAATCCCTCCACGTCAGCCAGATACACCGCCAGTCGGAAGTCCTCCGGGACTTCCTGGAGCGCGTCCTTCACGACAGAAGCCGGCATCCGATCGATCGCCTCTGCCTCGGCGGAACGGCTGTGCGACGCGGTCGTGGACTCCGCACCGCCCATCTGCCAGTCCTCGAGCTCGTCGATCGTGCCCTGGAACGGCTCGCGCTGCTTCTTGCGATAGATGTTGATGTACGTGTTCGTGAGGATGCGGTACAGCCACGCCTTCAGGTTCGTCCCCTGAGTGAACGACGCCCATGAGGCGAATGCCTTCACGAACGTCTCCTGCACGAGGTCAGCCGCATCGGCGGGGTTGCGCGTCATGCGCATCGCCGCCGCGTACAGCTGATCCATGAACGGGATCGCCTGTTCCTCGAATTCGCGCCGAGCGTCGCCGGCCGTATCAGCGGGTACCATGTCATCCATCACGGGCCAGTCTAGGCCGGTGAGGTCTGTGATCCCGCTTTCCAGCGTTGCGAGCATTCGGACTCCTTCTCGGCGCGTGCCCCGCCGTTCACTAAGGTGGAACCGATGAGTGACACTCGATATTCCACCTCCCCCGCCAGGGGCGCGTACAGCGCGCCCGTAGCCGCCGACGCCGTGCACTCGACGCTGACCATTCCGGGGTCGAAGTCGCTCACCAACCGCGAGCTGATCATCGCGGCCATCGCAGACGGCCCAGGCCGGCTGATCGCGCCGCTGCACTCAGAGGACTCCCTGCGGATGGTCGAGGCGCTGCGCTCGCTGGGCGTCGGCATCGAAGAGATCGCCGGCGAGGGCGAGTTCGGCCCCGACCTGCTCGTGACGCCTGGCCACCTGCGCGGCGGCGGCACGGTCGACTGCGGACAGGCCGGCACCGTCATGCGTTTCATCGCACCGATCGCCGGTCTCGCCGCTGAGGACGTCCATGTCACCGCACATGAGACCGCCCTGCACAGGCCGATGGGTGCGATGATCACGGCACTTCGTGACCTCGGCGTCGACATCGACGATGAGGGCACCTGGTCGCTGCCGTTCACGATCCGCGGTCACGGCCGTATCCGCGGCGGACGGATCGAGATAGACGCGTCAGCGTCGAGTCAGTTCGTCTCCGGTCTGCTCCTGGCTGCTCCCCGTTTCGATGTCGGTCTGCACCTTGTGCACACGGGTGAGCACCTGCCGAGCCTGCCGCACATCGACATGACGATCGAGTCGCTGAGTCGCCGCGGTATCCGCATCGAGCGGCCGGCGGCCGGCGAATGGCTCGTCGAGGCCGGTGTCCCGCGCGCGAAGGAGATCGCGATCGAGCCGGATCTCTCCAACGCCGCACCGTTCCTCGCCGCAGCGATGGTGACCGGTGGAGAGGTCTCCGTCACCGGCTGGCCGCTGCACTCCACACAACCCGGCGCGCTGCTGCCGGACATCCTCCAGGCCATGGGGGCCCACGTCGGCCGCCACAGCGGCACCATGACCGTGCGTGCCGGCGACGGCATCCGCGGTCTCGACCTCGACCTCTCCGCCGCGAGCGAGCTCTCCCCCACGATCGTCGGGATCGCGGCATTCGCGGACAACCCGACGACCATCCGCGGCATCGGCCACATCCGCATGCATGAGACCGACCGCATCGCGGCGCTGATCGGGAACCTCACGGCGCTGGGCGGCGAAGTGGAGGAGCTCTCGGATGGCCTCAGGATCATCCCTCGCCCTCTGCACGGCGGGCCCTGGTCTGCTCATCATGATCACCGCATCGCGACGACCGGCGCCCTCATCGGTCTGCGCGTGCCGGACGTGGAGATCGATGACATCGGCACGACCGCGAAGACGCTGCCGGAGTTCACGCAGCTCTGGGACCGGATGCTCGGAGGCACCTCCGCGTGAGCTGGCTCGACCCTGACGATGAGCTCGAAGGCGACTTCGAGGACTTCGACGAGAGCAGCATCCGCGTCCGTCCGAATCCGAAGGCGAACCGCCCGCGCACCAAGCGCCGGCCGGCCCACGACGATGCGCAGATCGGTCGCGTGCTCGGCGTCGACCGTGGACGCTACAGCGTGATGGTCGACGAGGACACCGAGGACGAACGCACCATCACCACCACGCGAGCGAGAGAGCTGCGACGCGCGCCGATCGTCACCGGTGATCAGGCGCGCGTGGTGGGTGACACGTCCGGCGACGAGGGGACCCTCGCGCGCATCGTCGGAATCGTCGAACGGTCGTCGCTGCTGCGCCGCAGTGCCGACGACACCGACCAGGTCGAGCGCGTGATCGTGGCGAACGCCGATCAGATGCTCATCGTCGTCGCCGCAGCCGATCCGGAGCCGCGCGCGCGCTTGGTCGATCGGTACCTGGTCGCCGCCTTGGATGCCGGTGTCCGCCCGCTGCTGGTCGTCACCAAGACCGACCTCGCTGACCCGACGCAGTTCCTCTCGTACTTCGACGGCCTGGATCTGCGTGTGTTCACCAGTGCGCAGGACGAGATGCCGACGGATGAGATCGGCGCGGCGCTGATCGGACATTCCACGGTGTTCGTCGGGCACTCCGGTGTCGGCAAATCGACGCTCGTCAACGCGCTCGTGCCGTCCGCCGGGCGGGCGACAGGGCATGTGAACCAGGTGACGGGGCGCGGCCGGCACACCTCTTCGTCCACGGTCTCGCTGCGATATGTGAGTCCAGAAGGCACCGGTTGGGTGATCGACACGCCGGGCGTGCGCTCCTTCGGCCTCGGGCACGTCGATCCCGCGAACATCCTCGCGTCGTTCACTGAGCTCGCCGAGATCGCTGAGAACTGCCCTCGCGGCTGCACGCATCTGGTCGATGCGCCCGACTGCGCCCTGATCGAGGCCGCCCAACGCGGCGAACTGGGCGCGGCGGCGCTGTCGCGCCTGGACTCCCTGCAACGTCTGCTGCAGACCTTCGCCGACAAGGCCGAGGCCAATCAAGGCTCCCCCGGTCGATAGGCTGGGTGCGTGACGAATCTGCGCCTCGAACCCCGTACTGCTGCTCCCGACTTCTCCCTGCTGGACCAGGACGGTGCGAAGGTCGCCCTGTCAGACCTTCGCGGACAGAAGACGATCCTGTATTTCTATCCGGCCGCGATGACCCCCGGCTGCACGACTCAGGCCTGCGACTTCAGGGACAGCATCGCGTCGCTCCAGGGCGCGGGGTACCGCGTCGTCGGCGTCTCCCGCGACGAGCCGTCGAAGCTCGCAGAGTTCCGGGAGCGCGACGGCCTCTCCTTCACGCTGCTGAGCGATCCGGATCATGCCGTGCACACGGCCTACGGCGTGTGGGGCGAGAAGATGAACTACGGCAAGGTCGTGGAGGGAGTGATCCGCTCGACCTTCGTGCTCGATGAGGACGGGACGATCACGCAGGCGATGTACAACGTCAAGGCCACCGGGCACGTGGCTCGCCTGCGCAAGATGCTCGGCGTCGACGGCTGAGCGTCAGTCGTTCACCGATTCGTCCGTGGAGTCGACGCTCTCGCTGCGCGCACTCGCGATGAGCAGGACGAATCCGACCAGCGCAGGTGCTCCGACCCCGAGTACGAACGTCCACAGCACCGGCTGAACGGTCAGCGATGCCAGCGCGAGCGCCAGTGCCAGCACCTGCAGGACCACCCCGCCGGAGCGAGCCCAGGTACGTCCGCGGCGGGTGCCGACCGCGAATGCGAACAGTGCGCCGGCCCCGATGAGCGTGAGCGCGATGAGCGCGATCGCGGTGGGAAGGGATGCCGCGTCTCCGGCACTGAGGCCGAAGAGCTCGACCAGGGCGACGATGGTGAGTGCCGCTCCTTCAAGCGCGAGCACCGCCGCTGCGGCGGCTGCCAGACGGGGTGAACGCAAGGTGTCTCCTGGGAAATCTGATTTGTAGGCACAAAATCCTTGATTTCGGGCCCGTGCTGTAACACAATGTTAACAGTCATGTGCTCCCACAGCGGCGTGGGGCGAGCAACCGCTCGCATCACTAAGGGTCGACGACACCCCGATTTCGCCGCCCATCACCGAGCCACCGCCTTGCGAACGCTCACGAGAATCCACACCGAGGAGCCCCCATGGACTGGCGCGACAAAGCCGCCTGCCTGACTGTCGACCCTGAGCTGTTCTTCCCCGTGGGGAACACCGGGCCAGCGGTCGATCAGATCGAGAAGGCGAAGACCGTCTGCGCCACCTGCACGGTGACCGAGGTCTGCCTGCAGTATGCACTGGAGACCAGCCAGGACTCCGGCGTCTGGGGCGGTCTCTCCGAAGACGAGCGCCGCGCTCTCAAGCGTCGCGCCGCGCGCGCCCGCCGCGCTTCCTGAGTTTCTCTGCGAACGGCCGGCCTGCTTGTGCAGACCGGCCGTTCTCATGTCACTTCTTCAACCAGCGCATAGGGATGTCGATCAGCACATCAGTGCCTTCGCCCTCGCTGCCGCGCCACTCGATGCTGCCACCCAACTCCCCCTGGATGAGCGTGCGGATGATCTGCGTGCCCAGCCCCTGACCGATCCGCCCCTCAGGGAGTCCATGACCGGTGTCGTGGACGGAGACGTGCAGTTTCTCATCAGTGCGTACGGCGTCGATCGTGATCGTGCCCTCTTTGCCTGCCAGCCCATGCTCGACGGCGTTGGTGACGACCTCGGTGAGCGCGAGCGCAAGCGGCGTCGCGTACTCGCTCGGCAGCACGCCGAAATGGCCGGTCGACATGGTGCGTGCACGCGTGTTGGGCGCGGCGGCGACTTCGGCCACGAGCTTGAGCACGCGATGGAAGACCTCGTCGAAGTCGACCGTCTGCGTCAGGCCCTGAGCCAGAGTGTCGTGCACGACGGCGATCGCGTCCACTCGTCTCATCGCCTGGGACAGCGCATCCCGAGCCTCGTCTGAATGCGTGCGTCTCGCCTGGATGCGCAGCAACGAGGCGACCGTCTGAAGATTGTTCTTGACGCGGTGATGGATCTCGCGGATCGTCGCGTCCTTCGTGATGAGCTCCTGCTCCTGGTGGCGCAGTTCGCTCACATCGCGGCACAGGATGATCGCGCCGATGCGGGTGCCGTGATCCTTCAGTGGGATCGCCCTGAGCGAGACCGTCACGCCCCGTGCTTCGATGTCCGTGCGCCACGGGGCCCGCCCGGTGACGACGACGGGAAGGGATTCGTCGACCTGCCTCGTCGAGGGCAGGATGCGCGTGGTCACCTCAGCGAGCGACTCCCCCTCCAGCTCATCGTCGAAACCCATCCTGTTGAAGGCCGAAAGCGCGTTGGGGCTGGCGAACGTGGTGATCCCGTCGACGTCGATGCGGATCAGACCGTCCGATGCGCGCGGGGCGCCTCGTCGAGGAGACGTGGGCGCGGCCGGGTCGGGGAACTCACTCGACGCGATCATCCGGAACAGGTCGTTCGCGCAGTCGTCGAACGTGATCTGCTGCCGCGACGGCGTGCGCGTCTCTCCCAGGTTGCTGTGCCTGGTCAGCACGCCGATCACCGGCGGAGGGTTGCCATCCTTGCCGCGTTCGCGAACGATGGGCACAGCCCGCAGTCTCGTCGGCGTCTCCTCGAACCAGTCCGGGGAAGACGAATCCACGATCTTCCCGGAGTCGAACGCTTCACGTACCTGCGTGCGCCACTGCTGCCTGACCCCCTCGCCGACGATGTCGCGATAGAACAGCGTCGCGGCCCCGCTCGGGCGCGCATGGGCCACCGCTACGAATGATCCGTCGTTCGTGGCGACCCAGATCACGATGTCTGCTGAAGAGAGGTCGGCCAGCAGCTGCCCGTCACTCGCGAGGCGATGGAGCCATTCGACATCGTTGTCGGTCAGGCAACCCTGGGCATGGACGAGATCACTGAGGGTGGACACCCCTCAAGCCTAATGGCGTGCGTCGTGCTGTTCAGAGCACCGCGAAGGAGGTGGCGCGCCACCGGTGGTCCAGACCTTCCAGCCGAATGGCCACGGCTCTCGTGCGCCCAGGCCCGGCGACGACGACGACCGCTTCCACCACGCCGTCGGCCGGCAGCGTCTCTCGGATGGAGAGGACCTCGAACACGGGTCTCGCCGGGGCCACACCTCGCGCACTGCGGGCCCGAGCAGACAGGTTCGCTCGAGCCCCCAACTTCCGGAACGCGTCTTCGCTGAACCAGCGCGCCAGCTGGTCGAGCTCTCGTACGCCGGCGAACACCTCGAGCACGCCTTGAGTGAGGCTCCGCAGCAGCTGCGTCGGGTCCGGCAGGTCCGCTGCCGGAGTCGGCTGCGGGGCGAAATACTCGTGAAGCGTCATCGTATTCACTTTCGTTTTCGATGCGTGTCAGTAGACCACGACCCACAGCCCTCGCGCCAGGTCCGGAACGCAAACTGTGGATAACTCGTGCGTGTTCCGCGCGCTCTCCCCTACGCTCGATCGCGTGCAATGGGATCGTCTGTTCGAGGACCTGGAAGGCCAGCTCGCCGCCGAGTGGGAGGCGGAGCGCGCTCTTCTCGATGCCGAGTCAGAGCGGCTGCGTATCGCGAAGATGGCCCTGCGCACCCGGCTGCGCAGATTCGAGCAGGATGCCGCGTTGGTCGGTGTGAGGCTGGCAGACGGCGTCCGCCGATCGGTTCGCATCCGCGCCGTAGGGACGGACTGGATCGCAGCGCAGTCAGCGGACGGTGGCGGCGGCGCGTTGATCATACCGCTGGCCGCAGTCACCGGCCTCGAGGCGGCGCACGGAGCGCTGTTGGCCACGCTGGAGGACGCACCCCTGCCGGTCGATGAGCTGCGCGAGCGGATGACGCTCGGATTCCTCATGCGCGACCTCGCCCGCCGTCGCTCACCTCTGCACATCTCATTGCGCGACGGCGAGAATCTGCACGGCACCGTCGACCGTGCAGGCGTCGATCATCTCGATCTCGCCGTCCACGACGCAGGGCAGGCGCGGCGTGCCGACGCCGTGCGTGCGTTCCGGATCGTACCGTTCGACGCGATCGTGTCAGCACGAATGGATGGACCGGTCATCTAGACACGTGGCTGGACGCGACAGCGAACCTGGACGGCTACCTCGTCGGACGCTGCGTCCCCCAGACCTCCGGGAAGCTCGCCGCGTCGGCCTGACGCCACAGCGCCACACGCCTGGCCTCTTCGGTCTGCTCGGCGAGGTAGTCGGCGATGCTGTCCTCAGCCACCCGCCAGCGCGCCGGGGTGCCCAGTTGTGCGCCGCGCAGTCTGCCGCTCATGACGAGCGCGATCACCTCGTCGACCTCGATCGAAAGCAGCTCGGCGACCTGCGCGGGCGCGAGGAAGCGAGGAGCTGATGCGGGCGAATCGGCCATGCACTCATTGTCCCCTGCCCAGGACGCTGATTCGCCCGCGCAGCATCACGTTGTGGATAACTTTCGACCTGAGCGCGGCGATTCTGTGACGATGTGTGCATGACGACCCAACCACGCACCCGGCGTGCATTCTGGGGTGACATCCGATTCCTCATCGGCATAGCTCTGGTGATCCTCTCCATCGTCGGCGTCTGGCTGATCGTCTCGTCTGCACGCCAGACGACACCGGTGCTGCAGGCGGATCGAACGATCGCGCAGGGCGAGGCCCTGATCTCCGATGATTTCCGCGTCGTGGAGGTCAGCCTCGGCAGCGTCGTCGACGGCTATCTCGCTCCACAGGACCTCGAGCCGGGTATGGTCGCTTCACGGACGCTCGCAGACGGGGAGCTGCTTGCGGTCACGGCGGCCGCCGATGCACAGTCGACCCGTACCACGAGCATCGTGATCGAGAGCAGCGTGGGCATACCTGAGA
This sequence comes from Microbacterium sp. TWP3-1-2b2, assembly GCF_049896145.1. Taxonomy (NCBI): domain Bacteria; kingdom Bacillati; phylum Actinomycetota; class Actinomycetes; order Micrococcales; family Microbacteriaceae; genus Microbacterium; species Microbacterium sp. TWP3-1-2b2. The sequence goes on from NZ_JAFCTS010000001.1 coordinate 1,280,211, forward strand.
GCGTCGCCGTCGGCACTCCCGTCGAACTCTGGTTCGCGCCGCCGCTCGCGGAGACCGAGGAGTTCGACGCGCCACGCATCCTCGTCGCCGATGTCGTCGTCGCCTCCATACCCGAGTCCGACGGCATGCTCGCGCAGCGGAGCGCCATGCTCGAGGTCGTGATCGATCGATCGGATGTCGCGGACGTCCTCGCGGCGATCACCGGGGGTGCGGCGCTTTCCGTGGTGCCCCTGGGGCACGGCTCATGACGTCGGTACTGGTCGCTCTCGACGAGCCCCGCGCCTCGGCACTCGGCGCCGATCTCGAACGCGACGGCGTCCATGTCATCGGTGTGGTCGAGCCCTCGAAACTCAACGCCGAGCTTCTGCCAGGAGCAGATGCTGTGATCCTCCCCGCCACGCGAGCGGCGCTGACGGCCGATTTGGTGGCGGCCTGCGATCGCGCAGGAGTACGGATCATCACATTGGGGGCTGGCGACTCCCGCCTGCTCGGTCGTTACGGGCTGCCCGAGGCTCTCCCCGAGGATGCCGATGCCTGGCAGATCGCGGACGCGCTCGCCGACGAGACGCCGGCCACCGCAGTGCCGGTCAGACCATCGCGACGGAGCGTGATCGCGGTGTGGGGCCCGCATGGCGCTCCGGGTCGGTCGACAGTCGCCATCCAGCTGGCGGTGGAGATGTCCCGATCCGGTAAGTCCTGCGCGCTCCTCGACGCCGACACCGTCGCGCCGTCGCTGGCTCTGCTGCTGGGACTCGGCGACGATGCACCAGGAATCGCCGCAGCCTGTCGTCGCGCCGAGCTCGGCGGTCTCGATGCCGCAGAGCTGGGACGGTTGGCCACGCGCGTCGAGACGAGCGGAGGTACCCTCGAGGTTCTCGGCGGTCTCAATCGACCGTCCCGCTGGCCGGAGCTCGCAGCTGGTCGGCTGAGCGCGACGCTTCAGATCTGCCGAGAGTGGGCAGACGTGACGATCGTCGATGTGTCGGCCGCCTTCGACGCCGACGAGGAGATCACGGATGACCTCGCAGGGCCCCGGCGGAACGCCGCCACAACCACCGTGCTGCGGGAAGCGGATGTCATCGTCGCCGTCACCGCGGCCGACCCCCTGTCGGTGTCACGATTCCTCCGGGATCATGCCGAGTTGCGCCGCCTCGTCGGGCCGGCATCCCGCATCGCGGTCGTCGCGAATCAGGTGCGACCCGGCCCATTGGGGATCGACGCCCGCGGCCAGATCCGGGGCGCGCTGGAGCGATTCGCCGGCATCGCCGACGTGTCATTCCTACCCCTCGACCAGCGCGCAGCTGACTCCGCCCTGCTGCATGCACGACCGATGTCAGACGTCACACCGCGCTCCGCGCTGGTCGCCGCCGTGCGGCGGCTCGCCGAGACCCTGGAACCGAAGGGTCCGGCGGGATCGGAAGTCACTGCCGGTAGTCGGCGAGGAAGTTCCCGAGCCTCTCGATGGCTTCGCCCAGCACGCGCGGCTCGGGCAGCGTCACCACTCGGAAGTGATCCGGAGTGGGCCAGTTGAACCCGGTGCCCTGAACGAGGAGGATGTGCTCCGAGACGAGCAGGTCGTAGACGAACTTCCCGTCGTCGTGGATCTCGTGCACATTCGGGTCCAGCCGCGGGAAGGCGTAGAGCGCACCGAGCGGTTTCACACAGGAGACCCCTGGGATCGACTCCAACCCCTCCCAGGCGACATCGCGCTGCTCGAGCAGACGACCGGAGGGCGCAATCAGCGCGTCGATCGACTGCACACCGCTCAGCGCGGCCTGCACTGCGTGCTGTGCGGGCACATTCGGGCACAGTCGGGTCGACGCGAGCAGCGTGATCCCCTCGAGGAAGCCCTTCGCATGATCCTGCGGCCCGGTGATGACCATCCAGCCCGAGCGGAAGCCTGCGACCCGGTACGTCTTGGACAGACCATTGAAGGTCAGGCAGAGCAGGTCGGGAGCGAGTGTGGCAGTCGGGATGTGCACGGCGTCATCGAACAGGATCCGATCGTAGATCTCGTCCGAGAGGATCAGCAGCTCGTTCTCGCGCGCGATCTGCACGAGACCCTCCAGCACCGTACGCGAATAGACGGCGCCGGTGGGGTTGTTCGGATTGATGATCACGATCGCCTTCGTGGCGGGGGTCACCTTGGAGCGGATGTCCTCGAGATCGGGTTCCCAGCCGCTCAGCTCGTCGCAGACGTAGTGCACCGGCGTCCCGCCTGCGAGGCTCGTCATCGCGGTCCACAGCGGATAGTCGGGAGCAGGGATGAGAACTTCGTCGCCCTGATCGAGAAGTGCCTGCATCGTCATCGTGATGAGTTCTGAGACACCGTTGCCGAGGTAGACGTCGTCTGGGTCGAACGACGGGAAGCCCTCGATCTGCTCGTATCTGCTCACCACCGCCCGACGTGCGGAGACGATGCCACGGCTGTCGCTGTAGCCGTGCGCCGTCGGCAGCGCCGCGAGCATGTCGTGCACTATCTGATGCGGTGCTTCGAACCCGAAGATCGCAGGATTGCCGGTGTTCAGCTTGAGGACGTTGTGACCCTCGGCCTCAAGCCGTGCCGCCTCGACGAGCGCTTTGCCGCGAATCTCGTACAGGACGTTCTTGAGCTTCGACGACTGGTCGAAGTGGCGTGAAGGGGTCATTGCGAAAGCCTACCGGGTCGCGCCGGGTGGTCAGCGCGCCGCAAACCGCCGGTGTCAGGACGCGATCACTTCTTCTTCTTGTTCTGCGCACGCCGCTGCTCACGGTTTCCCGCAGCCGGGGTCGGAGCATCCGTTCGCTGGCCGAAAGCACCGCGCGGAGCCTCCTCTGCGGCCGGCGCCTCACCTTCGGAAGCAGCAGCCGCCGCGGCCGCCTGCCGAAGCCGATCGGTCGCCGACTGCTGCACCTGGCCCCGGTCGTTGCGGACCTCGACCTCGCCGGCGTCGTTCGGCGCGGAGTACTCCAGCCGCTGCTCTCCGCCGTCGGTGGCGAGACCCTTGGCCTCGACCTCGGTGGTCTCCGAGTCGCCGGCGCGTCGCACTTCGACCTCGAGGTTGTAGAGGTAGCCGACGGACTCCTCCTTGATCTGGCCCATCATCGACTGGAACATCGCGTATCCCTCGCGCTGATACTCGATCAGCGGATCGCGCTGCGCCATCGCCCGCAGGCCGATGCCGTCCTTGAGGTAATCCATCTCGTACAGGTGGTCGCGCCAGCGGCGATCGAGGACCTGCAGCACCACTCGGCGCTCCAACTCGCGAGTGGCCGCCTCTCCGAGCGTCGCCTCTCGCGTCTCGTACGCGATCTTCGCGTCAGAGAGCAACTCACGGGTGAGCCCTTCGGCGTCGATGCCGCCCTTGCGGCCGCTGGCCTCCGCGACGACCTCATCGATCGTGACACTGACGGGGTACAGAGTCTTCAGCTCGGTCCAGAGCGCGTCGAAGTCCCAGCTCTCGTTGTGCCCGGCACTGGTGTGATCCGCGACGACACCAGTGATGGCATCCTCGATGAAGTGCTGAACACGACCCGCGATGTCATCGCCCTGGAGGATGTGCCGACGATCCGCGTAGATCGCCTCGCGCTGACGGTTGAGGACGTCGTCGTACTTGAGCACGTTCTTGCGCATCTCGGCGTTGCGCGACTCGACCTGAGACTGGGCGCTGCGGATGGCACGTGAGACGAGCCCCGATTCGATCGGGACGTCGTCAGGGAAGTTGGTGCGGGCGAGGATCGCTTCGGCCGCCCCGGACTGGAACAGGCGCATGAGATCGTCGGTGAGGCTGAGGTAGAAGCGGCTCTCACCCGGGTCGCCCTGGCGGCCGGACCGGCCGCGGAGCTGGTTGTCGATACGACGCGATTCGTGGCGCTCGGTGCCGAGCACGTAGAGGCCGCCGGCCTCGGTGACCTTGGAGCTCTCCTCGGCGACGACCGACTTCATGGCCTCGTACGCCTCGTCCCACGCCGCTTCGTACTCCTCGGGAGTCTCGGCGGGGTCGAGGCCCTTCGCCTTGAGCTCCTGGACGGCCAGGAACTCCGCGTTGCCGCCGAGCATGATGTCGGTACCGCGACCGGCCATGTTCGTGGCGACGGTGACCGCCCCGAGACGGCCGGCACGCGCGACGATCTCTGCTTCACGGGCGTGGTTCTTCGCGTTGAGGACCTCGTGTTTGATGCCCTTCTTCGCCAGCAGCCGGGAGAGGTACTCACTCTTCTCGACGCTGACCGTGCCGACCAGCACCGGCTGGCCGGTCTCGTGACGCTCGACGATGTCCTCCACGACCTGCGCGAACTTGGCCGTCTCGTTCTTGTACACCAGGTCGGCGTTGTCCTTGCGGATCATCGGCCTGTTCGTCGGGATCTGCACGACGCCGAGCTTGTACGTCGACATGAACTCCGCGGCCTCGGTCTCGGCCGTACCGGTCATCCCCGCGAGCTTGTCGTACAGGCGGAAGTAGTTCTGCAGCGTCACGGTCGCGAGCGTCTGGTTCTCGGCCTTGACCGGCACGGCCTCCTTGGCCTCGATGGCCTGGTGGATGCCCTCGTTGTATCGACGACCGACCAGGATGCGGCCGGTGTGCTCGTCGACGATCATGACCTCGTCGTTCATCACGACGTAGTCGGTGTTCTTCTTGAACAGGGCGAGCGCCTTGATCGAGTTGTTCAGGAACGAGATCAGCGGAGTGTTCGCGGACTCGTAGAGGTTGTCGATGCCGAGGTAGTCCTCGACCTTCTCGATGCCGGGCTCGAGCACACCGATCGTGCGCTTCTTCTCGTCGACCTCGTAGTCCTCGCCGGGCTCCAGCGTGCGGGCGATCTTGGCGAACTCGGTGAACCAGCGGTTGGCCTCACCGGACGACGGCCCGGAGATGATGAGCGGCGTACGGGCCTCGTCGATCAGGATCGAGTCGACCTCGTCGACGATCGCGTAGAAGTGCTCGCGCTGCACGAGGTCTTCCTTGCGCCAGGCCATGTTGTCACGCAGGTAGTCGAAGCCGAACTCGTTGTTCGTGCCATAGGTGATGTCTGCGGCGTACTGCTCGCGTCGGACGGCGGGCGTCTGCCCCGAGACGATGATGCCCGTCTTCATCCCGAGGGCACGGAACACTCGCCCCATGAGCTCGGCCTGGTACGACGCGAGGAAGTCGTTGACCGTGATGATGTGGACGCCCTTGCCGGCGATCGCATTGAGATACGCAGGGAACGTCGCGACGAGGGTCTTGCCCTCACCGGTCTTCATCTCGGCGATGTTGCCCAGGTGAAGGGCCGCGCCACCCATCAGCTGCACGTCGTATGCGCGCATGCCGAGGGTGCGCTTGGCCGCCTCGCGCACGGCGGCGAACGCCTCGGGCATCAGCTGATCGAGCGTCTCGCCCTTCTCGAAGCGCTCCCGAAGCTCGACAGTCTCGTTCGAGAGTTCCTCGTCCGTGAGTTTCTCGAAGTCCTCCTCCAGCGCGCCGACGGCCTTCACTACCTGGTTCAGGCGGCGAAGGACGCGGCCCTCGCCTGCACGCAGCAGCTTCTCAAGAGGATTCGCCACTTAAGTCATCTCCCTGTTGTGGGTCAGAACCCCGGCCACCCAGATCGGGCTTCAGTACCGGGCATACCTCGCTATGTTACCGGCCGGTGACCTTTGCATCGTCTGGATATCACAACCCCTTTCGCGTTGCCGGGTATGCATATACTGAGAAACCGCTTCAGGAGGTCGCCATGTCGGTACGTCAGAGCCTGCTCGCCATCCTCGATCAGGGCCCCTGCTACGGGTACCAGTTGCGCAGTGAGTTCGATCGCCGCACCGGATCGACGTGGCCGTTGAACGTGGGCCAGATCTACAACACGCTCGAGCGCCTTGAACGCGATGGCCTGGTCGAACGTGGAGACGCGGACGAGAAGGGTCACGTGTACTGGCGGATCACGGATGCGGGATCCGCCGAGGTCGCATCGTGGCTCACGTCTCCCGTTGTGCGCAGCGGTGCGACGCGAGATGAGCTCGCGATCAAGTTGGCCGTGGCGGCGACGCTGCCCGGCGTGGACGTCGCCGCTGTGATCCAGACGCAGCGGACGGCTTCGCTTCAGCGGATGCGGTCGCTCGAGAGCACGCCGTACGCAGGCGCCGAACCCGGCGGCCCGGAAGAGCTCGCCTGGTCGCTCGTCGCGGACTCGATGACCTTCGCGGCCGAGGCCGAGGTGCGGTGGCTGGATCACATCGAGAAGCGGCTCGCACTGCATCCGCGTCACGCGCTCGGTCTCGAACTCGCCACCGAGCGCCCCAAGCGCGGTCGCCCCTCACTGGTGAAGGGCGACGCCCAGGCCGCAATACTATGAGCCCATTGGTGTCGGCTGATGCACAGCCCGCACATGGCGTACGGAAAGTAGGATCGATCCATGGCCGGATTCTGGGGTAAGCGCAAGCGCGAAGAAGAAGCTGCGCGAGCAGCACAGGACGCCGATCTCGCTCGCAAGGCGGAGCAGGCCCTGGTCGCGGCAGATGAGCGCATCCGCACCGCCGGCGACGAACTCGCCTTCGCCGAAGCCGAGTTGGGCCTCTCGCTCACGAAGGATCTGAAGGCGGCGCTGGACGCTGTGCGCACTCATCTGCGCGAAGCGTTCCAGCTGCATCAGCTCAACCACGACGAGATCCCCGACACCGATGAGGAGCTTCGCTCTCGCAACGCCCGCATCGTGCAGCTGTGCGAATGGGCCGAAGACCTGCTGGATGAGAAGACGGCGACGCTGGCCGAATCGATCTCCAAGGTTCGCCGCGCACCGGAGGTGCGGGAGAAGGTGCTCTCGGACGCCGAGACGCTGTCCGCACGCCTGCCGCAGGCCCGCAGCATCATCGAGCGCCTCTCCACCCGTTACGCCGACAGCGCGCTTCACCAGATCCGCAACAGCGCCGATGAGGCCGAGCAGCTCATCGCGTTCGCCACGCACGGCGCCGAGGTCGCGGAACGCCGTCGCGCCGCCAGGCAGAACGAAGAGGCGAATCTCGCCCTGGAGACCGCGACCGAGGCGATCCGTCGCGTCGGTGCGCTGCTGGATGCAGTGGAAGACTTCGAGATCGAGGCGCTGCGCGCCGAATCCACCCTCGCAGAGGTGGTCGCGGATTCCCGAGGCGACATCATCGCGGCACGCACTGCACCCAAGATTCCTGCCGTGACAGAGGCGACAGCCGAGCTCGAGAGTGCATTGGAGTCTCTGGCGCCCGCGGGATCCCGCAACGATCCGTTCGCCGAGCTGTCGCGGTTGCGCACGGCGAACACGGCACTCGACGATGCGATCGCCAAAGCGCACTATCGCCTTCAGAATCCGCTGCCGAGCATCGCTCAGGTGCAGCACTCCCTCGACGACGCCGATCGTCAGCTCGGGGTCGCACGCGGGCTCATCTCCGGGCACCGCGGCTGGATCGGCGCCGATGCACGTACGCGCTTCGCCGAGGCGGAGAGACTGCGCATCGACATCCCCGAGCTCATCGAGGCAGAGGACACGCGTGAGCAGGCACTCGCCGGCGCCCGCCGCGTCGCTCAGCTCGCCGCTGAAGCGCTGCAGCTCGCGCAGCGCGACATCGACTCGGCACGCCCGCAGCAGCAGGGCTGGGGCGACGGCGGTTGGGGCGGCGGAGCTCCCGGTTGGGGCGGTGGACGCCGTGGCGGCGGTGGCGATGTGATGGGCGGCATCATGGGCGGCCTCGTCATCGGCAGCATCCTGGACGGCATCTTCGACTGACACCCGACATGGAAATGGCCCGGCATCAACGATGCCGGGCCATTTCTGTCAGGACGCGAGGGCCTCTGAAGGCGGCGCCTGGGCCGTGAGCGAGATCACGCCGTAATCCCATCCCTTGCGCCGGTACACGACGCTCGGGTGGTCGGTGCGGACATCGACGAAGAGGAAGAAGTCGTGTCCGACCAGTTCCATCCGGTCGACCGCCTCCTCGACCGTCATCCACTCCGCATCGAAGTTCTTGGTGCGGATGACGACGGGCGAGTATGCCGCTTCCTCGTCATTCTGGACCGGCACCGTTCCCGTCGCGACAGCATGCAGGATGTCTGCGGATGCGGGTTCGACGTCGATCCCCTCCAGCGATCCGCTGACCTTCTCGAAATGCGCTCCTCGGGGATGCTGGCGTCCGTCGACGCGCTTCTCCTTTGCACGACGCAGCTGCTCCGACATCTTGTCCACAGCGAGATCGAGAGCCACGAACTTGTCGCCGTCGACGGCCTCAGCACGCACGACCGGCCCTTTACCGACGAGAGTGAGTTCCACTGTCTCATCGGGAACACGTCCGCCTCGATAGGCGCGATGCGTGACCTTCACGTCCAGTCGCTGCGCCTTCGCGGCAAACGGCTGAACCCGGGCGATCTTCTCCTCGACAACGGTTCGGAAGCGATCAGTGATTCCCACTCCGACGCCAACGATGCTTGTTTCCATTGCTGCCTCCTTGTCCCGGTCCTCCCGGCCAAGGGCGGACCGTGGTCGCCTTGTGAACCCCTACCGTAGTCTCCGTTCGGATGGATGTCACCACTCATTCACGATGCGTTTCCCGGGAATCGGCTATGCCGCGGGGTCGCAGCGAGCGTCACAGCTCCGCACACGCGGAATCCCGCTGTTGTGAGAGCGCGCGCGGCTTCGTCGAGAGTGGCGCCCGTGGTGACGACGTCGTCGATCAACAGAGCCTCGTCCGCATCCCGGGCGTGTCGCCCGCGCATGCTGCCCGTCACATTCCTGCCGCGCTCCTCGATTCCGAGTTCCCTCTGATCGGCGGTGGCTCGCACGTTCAGCAGCACCCTGCTCGCCTGAAACCCCGCACGGCGGATCAGCAGCTCCGGCACGCGATACCCGCGGCGACGGAACGCTGACCGCCCCGTGGGAACCGGGACGAGCAGCGGTGCTGGGGCGTCATCGGCGACAGCGTGTGCGATGGCCGCAGACAGCGCCCTGCCGAGCGGTCGGGCCAGCAGCGTCTCACCGTCCTCCTTCAGCCGACGGATGCATCGAGCCGCCACGCCTTCGTAGGCGAGCGCAGCGACCACCGGCAACCCACCCGGCGTCTCTCTGCGCACCGGCTGCGCGACCAGTGCTCGATCGCATTCCTCGCACAGCAGAGTGCCGAGCGCGTCACAACCTGCACAGCATCCGGACATCACGAACGAACCGAGCTCGTCCACGAGAGAGGACCACGCACTGGCATTCGGCATGAAGCAGACTCTGCACCGCTCAGCGCTTCGACGGCAACCGATCACCGCGATCGGTGGAGATCCGGATCAGGTCCTCGATCGTGCAGGGTCACTGACCGGCGTGCGTACCCAGCACCAGCACGTCTTTGAGGCCCATCTGCCAGGTGGTGCCGCGCTGGGCGAACAGCACGCCGTCAGCGTCCAGGATGCGCACCGCCGATGCCGTGCTCCCGCCCGAGATCGAGATCGACGCCCCGGGGGCGGCGGCGAACAGGCCAGTGCCGCCGACGCTCTGCGTCAGCACCACGCGGTTGCCGTCGGAATCCTGCAGAACGCTGAGGTCGTCTTCGGCGACCCAGCTCATCCCCAGAGCCGCACCGTCGAGCTGAGCGACCGTGTGCACTGGTCCGAGTTCGACCGGCGCACGGTCTTCATCCCTGACGATGGCAGCCACAACGAGCCACCTCTGCCCGCCGATCGTCGCCACTGCGGCGATGCGGACGCCGTCCGGAGCGACGCGCAGATGGGAGATGGAGGTCGCGTCCGGGAACGCGTTCGCGATCTTGACCCCTGTCACCTGCGGTTGCCAGGCGGTGAGTGCCCGAGGATTCGACGACGGGACAGACCAGGTGTACCCGTAGGGATCCATTGTCGGCTCGATGAGTCCCGCCCTGGTGTCCAGCTGATCGACACGCCCGTCCGCCACGGTGTAGACCCCGCCGTCGTCCAGCTGTACGGCGGCTCGGGAGTCATCGGCCGCGACATCGACCGAGACCACGGATGCAGAGAGCTCGACCAGCTCGCCGGAGATGCCGGCGTACGGTGCGATCTCATCCCCGAGGTAGAGCCCGAATTCCGATTCGGTGAGCACGACCGTGCCCGTCTCCGCACGCGGTGACTCGATCGTCGCTCGTCCGGCGTTCAGGTCGCGGCCGTTGACGAGCAGTCGAACCTCCGTGATGCCCGCCGGTCGCAGCGTCTCCTCCAGTTGAGTGCGCATACGCGACAGCGCGGTGGCGTCCAGCGACGAGGCGCCGGGAGTCAGTTCGACCGTGGCCACCTTGTCCGTGTCGACCGGAACGGAATCGCGAGCGAGCGAGACGTCGCTGGGGAACGCGCTGCGCACGGCCGGTGCCAGCCAGGCGATGGGCGTTCCGGAGAGCAGCGATTGTGTGAGCGTCGTCACTATCTGACCACGCCGCGGATACCACCTCACATCGGGAAGCAGGTGTGACCAGCTCTGGTCATAGAACTGCAGCGCATAGCTGCGGTAGACCTGCGGGAACGCTTCAGCGTCGAGGATGATGCCGTCGGCGGCGACCGTGATCCGCCATTCCCCGTCGTCGTTCCTGGCGACTCCGAACGACACGACCGATGTGTCCCCTGAAAGCTCTGTGTAGGCGCCCGTCTCATCCACACGAGCGGTCTGATCCAGCAGGACGCGCACATCGCCTTCCTGCGCCGCGTCTTCTGCACCGGTGACGTCGGCCGTGAACTCCCTGGCGGCGGCGCTGGAGTCGACCGTCACCTGGGCGTTGGGACGCCATGTCTCTGCGAGGTCGGGGCTCAGGAACTCGCGCGCGGTCTTCCATCCGTCGGCCGGAGTGAGAGCGGCGTCCATGAAGCCCTCCACGATCTCCTCCGGGCTCGCCCCCTCAAGCGGGCCGGCCGCGATCTGACTGATGTCGGGCGGGAGATCGACCTCGTCCAGAGAGAGCCCTGACTTCACCTCACCGGACGTGGGCAGCCCGGAGCATGCCGAGAGCAGCAGGGAGAACACTGCGATCAGGCCGAGAAGGAGACCACGTCGTGCGCGCATCATGAGCGTTCTTCCTCTCCGGTGGAGATGGAGTCGGTGAAGTAGAGCTCGCGCAGCTCGGTGAGCTGAATCGGCACAGTGGCGGAGCTGACGTCGCCCAGTGCCTCTTCCGGTTCGAGTGACACAGGTGACGGGCCGTCGATGTCTCCCGACTGGCGCGGCAGCGTCAGCACGAAGTTCGTGCCGACGGCGAGCTCCGACCAGACCGCGAGCGTGCCACCGTGCAGCCGCGCATCGCCCAGTGCGATCGACAGGCCGAGCCCGGTACCGCCGAGGGTGCGCTGGCGTGACGGGTCGGCCCGCCAGAACCGGTCGAAGACGCGCTGGGCATCTTCGGGCTCCATGCCGAGACCGAAGTCGCGCACGCCGACGGCGACCGCGTGCTGATTGCTGTCGACGGTCACGACGATCGGCCGTCCCTCACCGTGCTCGATCGCATTGCCGATGAGGTTGCGCAGCACGCGACGCACTCGTCGTGGATCCATGTCGACGGGCGTGTATCCGCCGGGTGCGATCAGGCGCAGCTCTGAACCGCGCCCCTCCGCGAGCGGGAGCATCTGCTCGATGACATCCTCCGCCAGCGTCGCAAGGCTTGTCGCCTCCAGCTCCAATTGCACGGATCCCGCGTCGTACCTACTGATCTCCAGCAGATCCGCGAGCAGTGTCTCGAATCTCTGCACCTGGGTGTGCAGCAGTTCCGCAGTGCGGTTCGTGGTCGGGTCGAACTGGTCGCGCTGGTCGTTGAGCATGTCAGCCGCGAGCCTGATCGTCGTGAGGGGGGTACGCAGCTCATGGGACACATCCGAGACGAAGCGCTGCTGCACGAGCGACAGTTCGCCGAGCTCCTTGATCTGCGACTCGATGCTGTCGGCCATCGCGTTGAACGAACGTGCCAGAGTCGCCAGCTCGTCTTCGCCGTGTACGGGCAGTCGCACTTCCAGATCGCCCGAGGCGAGTCTGGCACTGGTCTCGGCCGCTTCGACGATGGGCTTGGACACGGTGCGCAGCACGACCCAGGAGATGCCGATGATGATCGCGACGAGGATGAGGCCCGCCGCCCACAGCGTGCTCTGCACGAACTGCAGCGTCTGCTCGGAATCGGCCAGGTCGTAGGCGATGTACACCTCGAATGCACCTACGTCCGGCACGAGCAACTGCTGTCCGACGATGATCCCTGGCGCCGTAGACCCGTCCGCCATCGGCAGCGCGACGGACTGCCAGGCCTGACGATCGGCGAACGAGACGACCCGCTCGCGCAGCCCGGGGCTCAGCAGATCGGCGCTCAGACCGCCGATGGTGAATCCGCTCACGCCGGTGCCGACCGGTGGCTCATCGATCGGGAAGGCCGCGATCAGAGCCGACGATGAGACGCGGGGAATCGCCTCCTGCACGTCGCCCCACAGCGCCCTCAGCGCTGATGAGTCGTCCGAGACCTCGGCAGAGTCGAGGGTCTTCTGCGCAGCGCCCACTGCGCTCAGCGCATCGCTGAGCACCTCATCGCGACGGGACTCGAAGAGATTGTTCTGGATGACGAGAGCCATGGTCAGACTCGTCACGAAGATCGAGAATGAGGTCAGCAGCAGTGTGATCGAGATGATGCGAAAGCGCAGCGACCGACGCCAGAGAGTCGCGATCGTCTCCGGCCACCCCCGCCAGTCGCGCCACAGTGCGACGGTCGTGGGCGTCGCGCTCGTGGCGGCCAACGCAGTCCCCTAGCCGATGCTCCCGGCCCGGTAGCCGACGCCACGGACCGTCATGACGATCTTCGGCAGATCGGGGTCGAGCTCGACCTTGGCCCTGAGCCGCTGCACGTGCACGTTCACCAGGCGGGTGTCCGCCTTGTAGTGGTAGCCCCAGACCTGCTCGAGCAGCATCTCTCGCGAGAAGACCTGCTGCGGCTTGGATGCCAGAGCGACCAGGAGCTGGAACTCGAGCGGCGTCAGCGGGATCGGCATCGTGCCGCGACGCACCTCGTGCGCGTCGACGTCGACGACGAGATCGCCGATGCGCAGCACCTCGCTGGTAGCCGAGGTGACCGGACGCAGGCGGGTGCGGATGCGAGCGACGAGTTCCTTCGGGTTGAAGGGCTTGACCATGTAGTCGTCGGCGCCGACCTCGAGCCCCCGGACGACGTCCGCCGTGTCGCTGCGGGCGGTCAGCATGATGATCGGGATGCCGGATTCGGCTCGGATCTGCGTGCAGATCTCGATCCCGTCCATTCCGGGCAGCATCAGGTCGAGCAGCACGAGATCGGGACGCTGTGTGCGCCACTGCTCGACAGCCTTCGCGCCGTCAGCGCAGAACACCGGCTCGAAGCCTTCGGTGCGCAGCACGATGCCGATCATCTCGGCGAGCGCGGTGTCATCGTCGACCACGAGGATCCGTGAGGTCATCTGATCCCAGCCTCATCTTTCTCAGCATGTGCGCGGCGCCCGCGGGTCGCGGTGGAGCGCAGCACTTCTCAGCGTACTTCATGACAACGTTTCGATCACGGTAGCGCCCCCATGGCGTCTTCGATGGGAGGCCGGGGTGTGACACGATGGTTTCGCACCGTAGGAGGGAGCGCTGTGAGCGCACAGGGTTGGACGAACGCGCAGAGCTGGACACCTGCCCTCAAGCGTGGGCTCATCCCACTGCATCCGCTCACCTTCGGCGTACTGCTCGGGAAGCCCTTCGCCACGCTCAGGCACAACCCGAAGGTGCTGTTCGGGTTCGCGATCGTCATCCAGCTCGTGGTGGCGGTCATCACCGCCCTGGTGGTGGGAGCGGTCCTGTTCGCGACCTTCCTGCGGATGGAGTCCCTCTCCCCCAGCTCGCCGGATTTCCTGCCGGTGATGTGGGGCGCGATCGCCATCAATGCGCTGGTCGTACTGGCGATGGGATTCGTGAGCCTCGCCTTCACCGCGATCATGCAGGGCGTCGTCGCCGCGAACGTCGGTCACGCCGCGCTGGGTGAGAAGCCCTCTCTCGGCAGACTATGGCGGTTGATGCGCCCAGCGTTCTGGCGTCTGGTCGGCTGGAGCGTGATGCAGGCCCTTGCGGCACTGGCGCTCATGGCCGTGATCGGCGGCATCATCGCACTCGGGTTCATGGCAGGAGTCGGCGGATCCGCAGAAGGCGTCGGCCTCACGGTCGTCATCGGCATCCTGCTCGTGCTCGGCATGATCCCGCTCTGGGTCTGGCTGAGCACCAAGCTGCTGCTCGTGCCGTCGATCCTGGTGCTGGAGCGTGCGGGGATACGCGTCGCGCTGGTGCGGTCTTGGCGCCTGACCCGAGGCCGGTTCTGGACCGCGTTCGGAGTCATCCTGCTCGTCAACCTGATCATGGGCACCGCAGTGAGTGTGGTGAGCCTGCCGCTGTCGCTGCTGGGTTCGCTGTTCGGAACGGTGATCGCGCCTACCGGCCCCAACGACACATCGGGAATCGCGCTCTACCTCATCACCGCGCTCGCTCCTCAACTGCTCATCTACGTTCTGCAGGCGGTCACCGTCGTCGTGCAGTGCGCCGCCGGTGTCTTCATCTATCTGGATTGCCGGATGCGGTACGAAGGGCTCGATCACCGCCTCATCAGCTACCTGGAGCGTCGCGACCTCGGCGCGAGCGAGGACGAATTGGGCGACCCGTTCGCCGTCGACCCCGCTCGGGCAGTGAGCAGCACCCCACCGCCGAAACCGGTGCCCTCGTACCAGACGGCGCCGGTCGGCTGGGCTCAGTACCCACCGCAGCCGTACCCCGATCAGCAGCCCTATCCCGCGCAGCAGCCCGCGCAGCAGCCCTCGTACCCGCCGCCGGCTCCGTATCTCGCCCCACAACCGCCGGCGGTTGCGCCCCGGCCCCCGCAGAACGCGCCGGCTGCCGCTCAGCCGATCCCGCCGGAGAGCGAGAGCCCCTGGGCTGCTCCCGGATCAGGCAGTGCATGATCCGTCTCGTCATCGACCCCTACGCGCCCGACGGTGACGAAGCGCGGCGATGGGCGGAGCAGGAACTCCAGGACCCGCGCTACGCCGACGCCAAGCCGACCTGGTTCGACTACCTGGCGGAGGACGTCGCGGAGTTCATCGGCAGCCTGTTCTCCCCCGACACCGGTCAACAGGTGGGAAACGTGGCCCTCATCATCGTCACGGTGGTGATCGTCGCAGCGCTGATCACCGTGCTGATCCTCTGGGGGCGACCGCGTGCGTCGCGGCGGGTCAAGCGGCGAGAGACCGACCTCCTCGGAGAGCGCGACCGCCGCACGGCGGCGCAGCTTCGAGCGGATGCCGCGCGGAGCGCGCGTGACGGAGACTGGGATGCTGCGACCGTGCTGCGCTTCCGCGCGCTCGCGCGTGCACTTCTCGAACGCGACATCATCGACCCGGCTCCCGGCGCGACCGCGCAGGCGATCGCACGCGACGCAGCCCTCGTCTTCACTGCGCACCGCGTCGACCTGACCGCTGCGGCCGGGGCCTTCGACGATGTGCGCTACCTCCGCCACCCGGCATCCGAGCAGAGCTACCGCGCGCTCGCCGACCTCGACGATCGACTGGCGTCGCTGCACCCTGCCGTACCCGAGGCAGTGCCGGCATGACGGCGACGGCCCAGACGGATGCCGCGGCACCGGACGAGATGCCCGGCACAGCCGTGCGAGAGAAGGGACGCCTGCGCTCTGCGCTCGGGTGGATCGCGATCGCCGCACTGGTGATCGCGTTCGCGCTCTTCGTGGCGAGCATCACCATGAGCACGCCTGCCTCGCGCGGCGCACTCGACCCGGAGAGTGCAGACGAATCGGGTGCTCTGGCACTCGCCGAGCTGCTGCGCGATGAGGGCGTCGACGTCACGATCGCGCGCACGCGAGTCGACGCGACGGCGGCGCTCGGCGCCGACAGCACGCTCGTGATGGCCGACCCGTTCGCGCTGTCAGACGAAGCGGTGGACGACCTGATCGCACCGGCTGACAACGCGGTCATCCTCTCCAGCGCGAGTCGTCTGCTGCGGATCCTCGGGCTGGGCGAGAATGCGATCGCGACTTCGGACGCCGCGCTGGACGCGCAGTGCGATCTTCCGGAGCTCGCGAACGTCGGCACAGTGCACCCCGACCGCTTCTTCACCCCCGCCGCCGGCGTCACCGGCTGCTACACCGACTCCGACGGTGCCGCCGCCCTGCTCGTCGATGACAGCGACGACAGTCGCGTCGCGCTCATCGAGGGCAGCACGCTGTTCAGCAACGAGCACCTCGCCGAGAACGGAAACGCCGCCCTCGGACTCGCGCTGCTCGGGCAGGGCGAGCACATCGTCTGGTACGTGCCGTCCTTCGAAGACAGCGACATCGAGGCGCAGAGCACCGATACCCTCGCCACTCTCACCCCACCGTGGGTGACCCCGGCCATCCTCCTGCTGCTGCTCGCCGGGATCGTCGCCGGGATCGCCCGCGGCCAGCGCTTCGGCCCTCTGGTCGCGGAGACGCTACCGGTGACCGTCAGGGCCTCGGAGACGATGCATGGCCGTGCCCGACTCACCGCGAAGGCCGGCGACGCCGCACACGCCGCACACGCGCTGCGCGACGGGTCCCTGCGCCGCCTCGCTGCGCGACTCGGGCTGACGGCGAGATCGACCCCGAACGAGATCGCTGACGCAGCCAGCGACCGCCTGCGCATTCCGCGCGGCTCGCTTCACCGACTGCTCGCCGGTCCGCTGCCGGCGAGCGACCCCGAACTGATCGACACCGCGCGGCGACTCGCCGAACTCGAAGCGGCGGTCGAGACCGCCGTGCACGTGGAAAGGAACACACCGTGACCGACACCTCACCCTCCCCCGCCGCCGTCACCACCGATGAGGCGCAGCTGCGAGCGGCGATGCACCGCGTGCGCGCCGAGGTCGACAAGGCCGTCATCGGTCAGGCCGGCACTGTCACCGGTCTGCTGGTCTGCCTGCTGTCACGGGGGCATGTGCTGCTGGAAGGCGTTCCCGGCGTCGCCAAGACGCTGGTCGTGCGCTCGTTCGCCCGGGCGCTCGGCTTGGACACCAAGCGCGTGCAGTTCACCCCGGATCTGATGCCGGGCGACGTGACCGGTTCGCTCGTCTACGACGCGCGAACCGGTGAGTTCGAATTCCGTCAAGGGCCCGTCTTCACGAACGTCCTGCTGGCCGACGAGATCAACCGCACGCCTCCGAAGACGCAGGCCGCGCTGCTCGAGGCGATGGAGGAACGCCAGATCTCCGCAGACGGAACCAGCCGAGACCTGCCCGACCCCTTCCTGGTGGCGGCCACCCAGAACCCCATCGAGCACGAAGGCACGTATTCCCTCCCGGAAGCCCAGCTCGACCGATTCCTCATGAAGCTCGTGGTCGGAATGCCGGAACGCGACGCCGAGGTCACGGTGCTGCGACTGCACGCCGGCGGCTTCTCTCCCCGCGAACTCACGGGTGTCGAGGCCGCAGTGACGGCCGACGAGATCCGCGCGGCACAGGACGCGGCATCCAGGGTCGAGGTCACGGACGAGGTGCTCGGCTACGTCGTGGATCTCGCCCGCGCCACTCGCCAGTCGCCCTCGGTGCAGCTGGGCGCGAGTCCCCGTGCCTCGACCGGACTGCTCGCTGCCGCGAAGGCCTGGGCGTGGTTGAACGGATCGACCGCCGTCACGCCTGACCATGTGCAGACCATGCTCGTGCCTGTCTGGCGTCACCGTCTGCAGCTGCGGCCGGACGCAGAGATGGAGGGAGTGTCGGCGGATGCCGTGCTCGCCAGCGTGATCCAGCAGACTCGGGTGCCGATCTAAGGTGTTCATCTCCGGACGACTCGCTGTTGCTCTCGGGCTCGGCGTCATCCCCCTCGTCGCCTTCACCGCGGCGGGGGCGCCAGTGTGGGCTGTACTCTCCGGATGGCTGCTGCTCTGCACGATCCTGCTCGTCGTGGACGTCGCCTCTGCTGCCAGCGCGCACACAGTGACGGTGACCAGGCGCGTCCCATCGCGCGCCAGGATGGGTGAGCCCGTGGAGGCGAGCATCGCCGTGCACAACCACGGATCGCGAACCTTGAACGCCCTGCTGCGCGATGCCTGGCAGCCCACTGCCGGCGCGAGTCACGCTCGTCTGCGCGCGACGATCCCTGCCGGAGAGAGACGTCGTGTGACCGTGCCGCTGCTCCCCCGCCGTCGCGGCGAGCTGATCAGCGAGTTCGTCTTCATCCGCTCGCGCGGACCACTGGGGCTCGGCGGTCGACAGGCACGTCACGATGTCAGAGGCGCGGTCCGCGTGCTCCCGGCTTTCGCATCGCGCAAGCATCTGCCTTCCCGGCTCGCACGGCTCCGAGAGCTGGACGGCAACACCAGCATCCAGGTGCGGGGGCAGGGCACTGAGTTCGACTCACTGCGTGAGTACGTCCGCGGTGACGACGTCCGATCGATCGACTGGCGTGCGACAGCCAGAGCAGGCACGACGATGCTGCGCACCTGGCGTCCTGAGCGCGACCGTCACGTGGTGATCCTGATCGACACCGGACGCACTGCCGCGGCTCGCGTCGGAGACGGCACGCGGCTCGACGCGGCGCTCGAGGCCGCGTTGCTGCTCGCAGCCCTCGCGACCAGGGCGGGCGATCACGTTCATCTGCTGCTGTACGACCGCGTCGTACGTGCCCGCGTGACCGGCATCGATGGGGCGGCGCTCCTCCCGGCCATGACCGATGCCATGGCACCCGTGCACGCGCGGCTCGTGGACACCGATTGGTCCGGCGCGTTCGCGGCGATCCGCACGCTCACGACGCGGCCCTCGCTCGTCGTCGTCCTCACCGCCCAGGATGCCGCAGAATCCGCCAGAGGATTCCTCGGTGCGTTTCCCACCCCGTCGAGGGCGACGACCGTTCTGGTCGGCTCGGTCACAGACGACGCCGTCGGCGAACTGGCCACGCGCAGAGGCTCGCGTGAGGAGATCTACCTCGCCGCAGCCGCGGAACGCACCCTTCGAGACGCCGAGAACGTGGCGGATGCCGTCCGACGTGCCGGTGGAGAGGCGATCACGGCAGACCCGGAATCCCTGCCTCCGAAGATCGCCGACCGTTACCTGGAGCTGAAGGCCGCCGGGCGGCTCTGAGGTCATCGAATGAGAGATGTTCTGACTGATTTCTTTTTGCGAATGATTCAGAACAATGCCAGACTGGACTCATGGAGATGACGACAGCAGCACCCGAGCGCTTACGCGCTGCAGGGCTGCGCGTCACGGTTCAGCGGGTCGCAGTGCTCGAGGCCCTGAATGCACGCCCGCACGCGGCGGCTGAGACCGTCTACTCCCACATCCGCGACGATCTCAGCGGCGTCGCATTGCCGACCGTCCACGGCATCCTGAACGACCTCACCGCCGCCGGCATCGTCCGCCGTGTGAGTCTTCCCGACGCCGGAAGCGCCCTCTACGAAGTGCAGCATGAGCGCGACAACCACCATCACCTGCAGTGCGTGGAGTGCGGTCGCGTCGAAGACGTCGCCTGCGCCGTGGGGGAAGCGCCGTGCCTGCACCCGTCCCACGATCACGGGATGCGAATCCTGGAAGCCTCTGTGACCTACCGAGCCATCTGCTCCGATTGCGAAAGGAAGAAGTGAATGACTGACAAGACTTTCACGACCACCCAGACCGGCACGCCCGTCGCCAGCGACGCTCAGTCGCTGACCACAGGCACCGACGGCACCACCGCGCTCCACGACCGCTATCTGGTCGAGAAGCTCGCCTCGTTCAACCGCGAGCGCGTGCCGGAGCGCAACCCGCACGCCAAGGGCGGCGGCGCATTCGGCGAATTCGTCGTCACCGAAGACGTCTCGCAGTTCACCCGCGCGGCCGTCTTCCAGCCGGGCGCCAGGAGCGAGACGCTGATCCGCTTCTCCTCCGTCGCCGGCGAGCAGGGCTCGCCCGACACCTGGCGCGACGTACGCGGCTTCTCGCTGCGTTTCTACACCACCGAGGGCAACCTCGACGTCGTCGGCAACAACACCCCGACGTTCTTCCTGCGCGACGGCATGAAGTTCCCCGACTTCATCCACTCGCAGAAGCGCCTGACCGGCTCGGCCCTGCGCGATGCAGACATGCAGTGGGACTTCTGGACCCTCTCTCCCGAGTCCGCCCACCAGGTCACCTATGTCATGGGCGATCGCGGCCTGCCGCGTTCGTGGCGCCACATGAACGGCTACGGCTCGCACACCTACCAGTGGGTCAACGCCGCGGGCGAGCGCTTCTGGGTGCAGTACCACTTCCTCTCCCAGCAGGGCGTAGTGCCGATGTTCGCCGACGAAGCAGAGCGCATCGCAGGTCAGGACGCCGACTACTACCGCCGCGATCTGTACGAGGCCATCGAGCGCGGTGAGAACCCCTCGTGGGACGTCTACGTGCAGGTCATGCCGTACGAAGAGGCCAAGGCCTACCGGTTCAACCCGTTCGACCTGACGAAGATCTGGTCGAAGAAGGACTACCCGCGCATCAAGGTCGGCACGTTCACGCTGAACCGCAACCCGAAGAACTTCTTCGCCGAGATCGAGCAGGCCGCCTTCTCGCCCGGCA
Source organism: Microbacterium sp. TWP3-1-2b2 (assembly GCF_049896145.1). Taxonomy (NCBI): domain Bacteria; kingdom Bacillati; phylum Actinomycetota; class Actinomycetes; order Micrococcales; family Microbacteriaceae; genus Microbacterium; species Microbacterium sp. TWP3-1-2b2. The sequence continues at coordinate 1,300,707 of NZ_JAFCTS010000001.1, forward strand.
ACCAGGTCCCAGGCACGGGCATCTCGCCGGACAAGATGCTCATGGCCCGCGTGTTCTCGTACCCCGACGCCCAGCGCTACCGCATCGGCACCAACTACAACCAGTTGCCGGTGAACCAGCCGCACGCCGCCCACGTCAGCAACTACATGCACGAGGGCAACATGCAGTACCACTTCAACACCGCAGAGCACCGTGTCTACACACCGAACTCCTATGGTGCAGCCGGTGGGCCCGAGGCCGATCCGGCACGTGGCGTCGAGGCGAGCTGGGAGAACGACGGTGCACTCGTGCGCTCTGCGGCGACTCTGCACTCCGAGGACGACGACTTCGGCCAGGCGCGCACACTCATCACCGAGGTGTTCAACGACGAGGAGCGTCAGCGCTTCATCGAGACCCTCGCGGGGCAGTACCAGGCCCTCACCGTCCCCGCCATCCAGGAGCGCTTCTTCTGGTACTGGGGCCAGGTGGACCAGGAGACCGCCGACAAGGTGCGCGAGTTGGCGTTGAGCACCGCGGACGCCTCCGCGGATCCGGTCGGCGTCGGCGAGTGACGACACGGTTGTAACGACACGGTTCAGGTGGGGTCGGATGCTTCGGCATCCGACCCCATTCGTTTCCCACCGGGCGGGAATGCGCTGGGAGAACGCTGAGTGCGCGTCGGCGCGCCTCGCGCACCGCACGCATCGGAGCGTGGAAGATGTGCCGTGAATTCGGTCGTCTCCGACTCGAACTGACGAGAGGGAATCCCATGAGTGAATCACTCGCCGAAGCAGCGCCTCCGACGCCGTCGGTCGGCTCCAAACTCACCGCCGAGGCACTCGGCACGTTCCTGCTGGTTTTCGGGGGCGTCGGCACCGCGCTGTTCGCCTCCAACCTTTACACCGACCCCGGATCCGGCTCTGCCGTGTACGTGGCCGTCGCCTTCGCGTTCGGCCTCACCGTGGTCGTCGGCGTCTACGCCTTCGGCCCGATCTCCGGTGGCCATTTCAACCCCGCGGTCAGTCTCGGCCTCGCGGCGGCCGGTCGTCTTCCGTGGCGCGACGTGCCCGGCTACGTCATCGCTCAGATCGTCGGCGGGCTCATCGCCAGCACCGCACTCGTGCTGATCGGCCTGTTCGGTCCTGAGGGATGGCTCACCACCGCGCAGGATGCCGGCTTCGCCAGCAACGGTTGGGACGAGCACTCCCCGGGTGGCTTCGGCATCTGGGCGGCCATCATCATCGAAGTGATCCTGACCGCGATCTTCCTCTTCGTGATCCTGGGTACGACGCACAAGCTGCGTCCCACCCCGTTCGCCGGACTCGCGATCGGATTCACTCTGACCCTCATCCACCTCATCAGCATCCCTGTCGACAACACCTCGGTCAACCCGGCCCGCTCGATCGCCGCGGCGGTCTACGGGGGCGTCGGTCCGCTTTCGCAGCTGTGGGTCTTCCTGGTGTTCCCCATCGTGGGAGCGCTGATCGCCGGGTTCGCGTACAAGACGCTGCTCGACGGCACGAAGAAGTTCTGACCACCGCATCCGTCACGACGCACGATCAAGAACCCGCCTCCGGTTCATCCGGAGGCGGGTTCTCTCATCCTGCGACGAGCTGGGGCGTTCCCGCTTCGTATTCGAGGAGGTCGCCACGTTCTCCGCGGCGGTAGGCGCGACCGCCGACGAGCAGCATGTAGATGAGGAAGACGGCGAGCGCGGCGGCGCCGATGCCGATCTTGATCGGCCAAGGGAGCGACCACCCTGTGACGAAGCCCTCCACCAGGCCGGACAGGAACAGCGCGAACACCAGACCGATCGCCACAGTGGCGAGGGATCGCCCCTCTTGCGCGAGAGCGGTCGCCCTGGTGCGCCGTCCCGGCGCCACCCATGCCCAGAACAGATGCAACCCTGCGGCGGCCGCGACGAAGATGCTCGTCATCTCCAGCATCCCGTGCGGAAGGATGTACAGAACCATCACATCGAGCCTGTCGTGCGCAGCCATGACGGCGGCCGAGACACCGAGTCCGAACGCGTTCTGGGCGATGACGTAGACGGGCCAGATCCCGGTGACGCCGAAGAGCACGCACTGCGCGGCGATCCACGCATTGTTCGTCCACACCATGCCGGCGAAAACGGCGGCGGGGTTCTCCGTGTAGTACTCGGTGAAGCTCTCCTCGGCGTACTGCTCGAGGAAATCCGCCGGCCCGAGCGTCGCGACGAGCGCAGGATCGCCGGATATCCATGCGGCGACGCCCGCGGTGATCGCGATGAAAGCCAGTGCGATCACCAGCGTGGTCCAGCGCAACCGGTACAGCGCTGCCGGCAGCTGATCGGTGAAGAAGCGCGCGATCTGCGTGAGGATGCTGTCGGACGTGCCGGTCAGCCTCAGGCGCGCTTTCGCCACTATCGACGACACGTATGCACCCTGGGGCGATTCCCCGACCGATGTCTTCAGCTCGGCGAGATCAGCGGAGGCCGCGCGGTACCGCACGATGAGCTCATCGACGCCGTCGCCGTCGAGCCGCTGGCGGCTGAGTTCGTCCAGCCGCTCCCACTCGGCACGGCGGGCATCGCTGAGAGCATCGGCATCCACCTGATTTACTGTACTCATGTCCACGCCGATCGACACCGCTGACGAAGTGCTCTCGGGCGAAGCCGTCGCGATCGATGTGCAGCCGCTGAGCTTCTTCATGCGTGCGCTCGGCGCCCTGATCGACATGATCGTCAGCTGGACGCTCTTCCTGCTGTTCCTGTGGCTGCGCATGTGGCTTCTGGGCAGCGGGATCATCGACAGCTCGATCGACGGCATCATGAACGTGACGGCGATCGTCGTGTGCTTCGTGGCGGTGCCGATCGTGATCGAGCTCGCCATGCGAGGCCGCAGCCTCGGGCGACTCGCCGTGGGCGGACGGATCGTGCGACTGGACGGCGGGGCCGCAGGGTTCCGGCACGCGTTCATCCGTGCGCTCATCGGCGTACTGGAGATCTACATGACCTTCGGTGCCGTCGCGATCCTCGCAGGCGCTTTCACTGCCCGTTCGCAGCGCCTTGGCGACATGGTGGCGGGAACGTACAGCCAGCGCGTGCGCACCCCGAAGCTCATTCCGCTCGCCCCCGTGATGCCCCAGGCCCTGGCAGGCTGGGCTCAGATCGCCGACGTCGCGCGGATGCCGGATCGCCTGGCCAGACGCATCTCGCAGTTCCTGCAGCACGCCGAGCGGATGTCGCCACCGGCCCGCGCACGCATCGCGCAGGAGCTCGTCGTCGAGAGCAGCAGATATGTCTCGCCGCAGCCTTCCGCTCATCCTGAGCAGCTGCTGATCGCCATCACCGTACTGCGCCGGGAGCGCGAGCGCCGCGCTCTGGCGATCGCCGACGCCCGCGCGGAGAAGCTGACAGGACGACACGTCGGAGTCTGAGGCCTCTCCGGCTCGAACTCGTTCAGTACGTCTTCAGTGATGCTCAGAACCTGATCGCGTCGATCACCTTCACGCGCAGCGCCACGAGTGCGGGAATGAAGCCAGCCACAGCGCCGACGATCACGGATGCCACAAGGCCGGTGACCGCTGCGCGCATGGGGAACGGCGGCACATCCTGCATCCCCTGGAACATCGCCGGCACCACCCAGTCGGAACGGAGCACAGCGACGACGATCGCGATGCCGATGACACCGGCGACGGTGGTCGCGACCAGACTCTCCAGCAGGACGGACACGAACACCCGCGCGGCGGTCGCCCCGAAGGCGCGGCGCACGCCGATCTCCCGCACCCGCTGTCGCATCGCGACGAGCTGGATGTTGATCAGACTCAACGCGCCCAGAGCGAGGATGAGCGCGGCGATGCCACCGGTGATGAGCTCGAATGTCTTCATGGATTCCGCCATGCCCGGCGTCGCCGCCCAGTCGGAACGGGTCACTGAGACGACCTGACCGTCCGGGAGGCCTGCACGCAGATCCATGGCCAGCACGGGGCCGATCTCGGCGGACTGATCGGCGCCGACCCAGATCTCGTACTGGGGCCACGCGCCATCAGGCAGACTGTCGACGCGCGCGCGATACGAGTCGTAGAGCACGTCGACCCGCAGCTCCTCGTCACCGAATCCCTGACGCGGGACGACACCGATGACCTGGTAGGTGCCGCCTGCGTCGCCGGCGATCGCGATCGTCGGATGCTGATCCATCGGAACACGTCCGATCCGCTCCCACAGCGCCTCTGTCACGATGACCGGAGGCGCAAGGGCCGCCGCGTCGGCCTCCTGGAACCAGCGCCCTTCCAGCAGCTGCTCGCGATGGATCTGCGAGTAGGCGGGGTCGAGCAGGCGCCCGCCGACTTCGACGAGGCCGTCAGGCAGCTGGGCACGGAACATCACGCCCTGCGCGACTCTGGCGGTGTGGCTGAAACCGAACCGCTCGGAGACCCGCTCGAATCGGTCTCCGAAGGCATCGAAATCGACCGGATCGCCGTTCTCAGTGCTGACGCTCACGACGATCGTCGCGGTTCGGCCACCCCATCGGTCGGACTGCTCGGTCTGATACTGCTGCTGGTACTCGGAGAAGGCGATGACGGCAGTGAGCGCTGCGACCGATACGGCGATTCCGATGAGGCTGAGCAGAACGCGCAGCTTGTGCACCCGGATCTCCGCCCACGCGTCGGCCAGCGCACCCAGGAAACCGCTCATGCGCCGCTCCCGAACCCCTGGACGAGCGTGGAGGCCTCGAACGCGCGGCTGAGGTCGGTGGGTGCCAGATGCCCGGCATCCAGTCGATAGTGCCTGCGGGCGCGCGCGGCGACGTGCAGGTCGTGCGTGATCGTCACCAGCGCGGCGTCGGTCTCCGTCGCCACCTCGTCCAGCAGCGCCATGATGGATGCGCCGGTGTCGATGTCCAGCGCACCGGTCGGCTCATCGGCGAGGATGAGCACCGGCTGGCGCACCAGGGCCCTCGCGATCGCGACCCGCTGCTGCTCACCGCCGGAGAGTCGATCGGCGATCTGCTCGGTTCTATGGCCCAGCCCGACGCGCTCGAGCATGTCAGTGGCGATCGCCCGCCGTTTCCAGAACAGGCGGCCCTTCGCGTGTCCGAGCGGCATCATCACGTTGTCCAGCGCGGTGCGACCGGCGAGGAGGTTGAACTGCTGGAACACGAACCCCACATTGTCGCCGCGCACCCGATCGAGTCTTCCGCTGCGCATCTTCCGCACAGGGCGCCCCTCGAACGAGACCGAGCCCGTGGTCGGCGCATCCAGCATCCCGAGGATGTTCAGAAGAGTTGATTTGCCCGAACCGGAGCGCCCCACGATCGAGACATGATCCCCCGCACTGACCGTCAGGGTGATGCCGCGAAGGATCTCGAGTCGTGAGTCGTCGGCGAGAAGGACGCTCTTGGTGACGTCTTCCAGGGCGACCAGAGTCACCAGCTGGTTCCGCTCTCGCACTGCTCGACGCCGGGTTCGACCTCGTAGCAGAACTCTTCGACCGGAGCCAGGAACCCTGGCACGAACTGGCGGATCATCTCGCCCTCTTCCAGCCCTTCGACCACTTCCACCATCGCGCCGTCGTTGACTCCGAGGGTAACGGCACGTTCTTCGGCTTCACCGCCGTCTCCTGCATCCACCCACACGCTGCCGGTGCCCGAGCCGCCCTGCACCGCCGTGACGGGGATGACGAGAGCATCGTCGACCTGGCCGAGCGCGAGGTCCATCTGAGCGGGGAGGCCTGCGAAGACCACCTGATCGGAGGGGATAGCGCAGCGGACGCTCGCCGTGCCCTCTGTGGTGACCTGCACGCGCACGCCGGTGCACGCGAAAGGTGCGGGCCCTCCGGTGATCGTCACTGTTGCATCGGTCGGTGCCCCCACGAGCCGGTACAGCTGCACCGGCTCGACTGTCGCGAGCAGGTGATATCGGGCCGGGGTGAGGGTCGCGACCTCGGACCCGACCGCGAGAGCCTGCCCCTTGACGAGAGCGATCTCGGAGAGCTCCCCCGCCTCGGGGGCGACGATGTCGATGCGCTTTCTCGGATAGTCCTGCTCGACGGTGAACAGCACCTGGCCTTCCTTGACCGCAGCACCGTCGGCGACGTGCACGGCTGTCACCGTGCCGTTGATCTCGCCCCTCAACGGAAAGGAATCGTCTCTTGCGATGTTGCCGCTCAGGGTGAGCGCGTTGACCACGGATCCCCGCTCCACCGCGAGCACCGGATCTGTGACGCCGGCGTCGGGGCTGACGACCGCGTCGGCGGTGTCAGGGAAGAACGCCAGCTTGACGAGAGCAGCCGCGCACAATCCGAAGACGACAACGAGGAGCAGTGGGAAGACCCAACGACGCCAGACGATCACGAAGGCCTTTCCGGTTGCGCCACCGTGACGCGTCCGGGATCAGCATAGCCAGGCGGAACTCAGGCCCGCATCGCCTCGTGACGCACGACGATCCAACCGGTCGGCACGGAGACCCGCTGCGCGTGCTGGGCGCAGAGATCATGCGCGTTCGGGTGGTCGGTTCCCCCCAGCGGACCCAGCGCCGCCATCTGGTCGCCGTAGTCGTAGGTGAGCGTCGCCACGGCCTCACGGGCGCAGGTGACCTTCGAGCAGAGTCGTTCGTCCATCTGGGCCAGCGTAGGACGCCCGGCGGGCCAGGGCCGGTTGCCGCGCGGAACACCATAGACTTTCGTCATGCCCCATCGTCGGTCCGCACGAGGTGCCACGACGCCCCGCCGTGGCGCACGGCACGGGCGCCACGGCCGTCTCGGCCGCAGCGAGGTCGTGCGTCCGCCTCTTGCGCCGCTGGAAGGGCGCATAGATCGCTTCGATGTCACGATCGGCACCGCCGTCGAGTTCCTGCGCGGTACCTGGCCCGAACTGCAGGAAGTGCGCTTCGAGATCGGAGCGCTGCCGATGAGCCCCGATCCGACCGGCATCCCCCGCTGGCAGATCGATCGAGAAGGTCGCCGCATCGTGCTGTTCCGCATCCCGATCGAACGTCTGCTCCCGCCGGGACACGATGACGCGATGCACCGCCGCATCGCGATCGAAAGCGCTGTCTTCCGCGCCGCCGCCGAGTACGTCGGCAAGGACCCGTGGGAGTTCGGTTCGGATCAGGGGTAGACGGTGATGGCGGCCTGAGCGGCTGCACCTGGCCAGATCGGCCAACCGGCCATCTCGTCCGTGCCTGCCAGGGCGATCGCAGCGTGCAACGGAGTGTCGGTCGCCAGCGCGTACGTCGTGCCGTCGCTCACGTCGGCCACGATCGAGCCGCCCGCGGGGACGGTGATCGTCTCCCCCTCGCCCCCCGTGGTGGGAGTGAGGGTGACAGATGCCTCTGTGGCGGCGGAGTTGACCAGGTGGATGCGCGGGTCCGGCCCGTCCGGGACGGCGAAGACGACCTCCCCCGAAAGTTCCGGGGCCGGTGTCATCCACCCGAAATCGGCGCCGGCGCCGATGTCCGTGATCTGTCGGACGGCGCCGACCACAGGCGTGTCAGCCGTGACCTCGACACTGTAGACGCCCGGATCCAGCGCGTCGAGGCTCACTTCTGCGGGGATCGCGGCATCCAACGGCACTGTCAGATCCTGCACCCGTTCCCCCTCGGAGCTGATCGTGATGGTGGCCTGAGCGGCCTGATCCGTCGCCATCAGTCGCAGCACGGTGACGGCGGAGTCGGGGCTCTTGGTCAGCACCTGCACACCGGCGAACGTGAGATCCGTCCGCGGAGCACCCGCGGTGTCCTGCACGTCGATTCCGGACGGATCGAGCGTGCGGATCAGCGAAGACTGCAGCACCGCGCGCAGCGGGGCGCCTGCGGCCGTCACGCGCACGACGGGCTCCTGGAGACCTGCAGCCACAGAAGACAGCGGAACCGCGAGCTGAGTGCCCGCCGGCACGAGGGTCTTCGTCGATGACTGCTCGATGCCGAAGACGGTGATCGTGGCGGTGGCCGGGACGTCGCCCGGGTTGGACAGGATGATGAGGTCGCTGGTGCCGGTCTCCACGGTTCCACCGACCAACCAGGATTCGGTGCTCGGTTCACGACATGCGCTGGCTGCCAGACCGGAGAGGTCATCCGCAGCCAGCGAGACCGATTCGGCCGCGGCGATGGACACGGCCGAACCAGGATCGGGACTGCCGACGAGCTTCAGCGGTCCGGCCGCAGGGCCGCTCAGGTCGACCGTGAGCAGATCGGATGCTGCGAGCTCGGATTCGTCGCTCGCTCCGCTGTGCTCGGCGGTGAGGGAAGGATCGCCGGCCGATGACATCTGGCCCGCGTCCTGGGTGTTCCTGCCGATCGCGCGGAACGAGCCGGTGCACACCAGCGTCGTGTCGCCCGCGGTCGGGGTGACGGACACCTGGGCGGGTTCATTCACGATCTCCGGCCACGGCAGCGCGACGGCAGCCGTGACGCCGACGACGCACCCGGCGGCGATGATCGCTCCCGCCAGCAGCCTTGCGCTCGTGGCGACGACATGGATCGCCCGATTCTGAGTCATCGCTTCTCCTCGGCGTCGGTCGGCTGTTCATCGTCCGGATCATCCACCGCGTCGGGTACCGGCTCCTCGACGTCCACTTCCCGCTCCCGCGGAGCCGAGTCGTCATGTTCGTCTGGATCGTCGCCCTCTTTCGATCCCTCGCGAGCGCGGGTCTCGCCGTCCTGGTCCGCCAGAGACCGTCCGGCCGGATGCTCGTCGTCGAATCGGTCGTCCGCGCGCCTGGGGAGCACGATCGGCTCCTCTGCCGAGCGTCCGACGATGCGCGACTGCGCGCGGGCGGCACGTCGAGAGGCCCTGGTCGGAATCGACAGCAGGAGGGCAGCGAACAGCACGATGAGCTGCAGCGCGGTGACCGCCCTGGCAGTCCCCTCTTGCACGTCATCGAGCGGTGCGCGCTTCGAGGGAGTCGCCTCAAGGCGCCACAGCACGCCCTTGTCCGTCTCACCGACCTTCACGAAACCGGAGCGCTGGTCGAGCGCCGTGATCGCAGCCACTCTGAACGCCCTCGCGGCATCCGACTCTTCGGTGTCGAGCTGATCGAGCAGCACGAAGTGGATGCCGTGCGCGGCGAGTTCGCGCGGTGCGTCGAAGGTGCGCGTCGAGAGCAGATCGACCGAAAGCGCGCTGATGTCGGTTCCCTGCGGCTCTGTCGCGGTGCTGAGCATGGTCGACTGCGCTCCGAGTGTCTCGCTCGCACCCCACACGACCTCTGCTGCCACGCCGCCGTCGTTCTGTGGAGTGAGCACAAGAGTCGCGATCTCTCGGTCGCCCTTCGCTTCGGCGGCCACGAACGCAGGAAGGGTGCTCTCCGGCCCGTCGGTGAGCACTGTGCGGTCGGTGGGGAGGGCGGTGAGGGCAGGAATGGCGCATATCGCGAGTGCGAGGCCGGCGACCGTGACGGCTGCCACACGAAGTCTGGGAAGCGTCACGGCCGTGTCGAGCGTGACGAGCGCCGCGCCGACGATGCCGATCCAGGCCAGGCTCAGTCCGGTACCCGGCCAGATCTCCACCGGCATGCCCTGCGCGAAGCTCACCACCACTCCCACAGCCGCGAAAGCTGTCGCGAGACCCGTCATCGCGACACCGAGCAGCGTGATGCCCGCTCCCCAACGCGGCGCGACCGCCGCGGCAAGCGCCAGCAGTGCGAGCGGAGCGATGAACAACGGAGCCCATGCCGCGATCGCAGGGTCGATCACATCCATCCACCCCGCGAGGTCTGCGGTCGGGAACCCGGTCGCCAACAGTATCCGTCCTGCGCCGTCCGCCGCGACCTGCGGGCCAGCCCACGCCAACCCTGGGTCGGCGAAGAGCGCCCACAGATTGCCCTTGCGCACCTGCCAGATCGCCAGCGGTGCGAAGAGCACCACCGCGGGGGCGAGCATCCAGAGCAACCGGACTGCGCCGTGGAACCACCCGCGGGTCAGCACGATCGCAAGCGCCACGGCCCAGAGCAGGCCGAGACCGGGGGCGAGTACCGGTGCGCACGCGAGCACGGCCGCGAGCACGATGGAGGCGGCGCCGGCAGCACCCCAGGATCGGTGCGCGACGACAGCGGTGTGGAACAGCCACGGCAGCAGCAGATGCAGCAGCACGGCAGCAGGCCGGCCTTCGATGAGGGCGGTGAGGAAGGTGGGCGAGAGCGCCCACGCCACGCCACCGAAGATGCGTAGCCCACCACGATCGGTGATGCGCGTCGCCGCGAACCAACCGCCGAGCACCGCGAGGGGCAGGGCGAGCAACCAGACCAGCACGAGCGCGAACGATGGGGCGCCGCCCCACAGAGTGCCGAGGGCCGCTATCACGCCGGAGAACGGGTCAGCAGGACCGATGACCCCCACGCCGATGCCGCGCTGGCCCCACGCCGCGTCCTCCCAGAGCGCCGCGACGGTGGTGCGCAGCGGAAGCAGGGCTCCCCCGCCGATCGCCGGCCATGCCAGCAGAGTGAAGAAGGATGCCACGCCGACGACAAGAGCGCCCAGCACCGCCCACGCGCCGCCGCCCGAGAAGAAGTTCAGCTCGCTGACGGCACCGCCTTCGCTGCCGTGGCCGTCGTCGAGGCGCCGATGCAGTTGCGCCCGAGTGATGCGCAGCGGGGTGATCCTCGACCAGGACGCCGCACGCGTGGCACGGATGCTCCGCCGCGAACGCGCCACGGCACCGACGCGCACCATCGCCATGATCGCTGCGCCCCACTCGGGGAACACGGATGCCGGACGCTTCGCGATGAGGTGGACGATGGTGCGCCAGAGTGCAAGAGGCAGCAGTGACAGCCAATGCAGCGGCACCGCCGCGGCAGGCGCATACGCGAGGCGCCTGTGCAGCTGCGCGAGCCGTGAGACGTAGGCGCGGTGAGACGCGTTCCTCGGCAGGGCGGCGGGGCCGTCCGGACGCACTGACACTCGAGCGCTCGGCGCCAGCACCACCCGCGCGCCGGCGAGGCGAGCGCGCACGCCGAGATCCAGTCCCTCATCTGCTCCGTGCAATGCGGGATCCGGACGCAACTGCTCGCGCATCTCGCCACGGATGAGCATGCCGCGTACGTCAGCACCGAGGGCGTCGTCGTTTCCGTCGTGCTGACCCTGATCGAGCTCTCCGGCGGCCAACTCGACAGAGCGGCCGAGCGTCGTCATGGTGACACCCAGCGAGACGATCTCACGCTCGTTGTCGGCGTTCACGAGCTTGGGGGACGCGATCGCGGCAGACGGTGAACGCTCGAGCGCACCGGCGAGCTGCGCGAGCGCCTGCGGGTGCGGGGCGGTGTCGTGGGCGAGCAGCCATATGGCTGCGCCGTCGGCCACACGCGAGCGGGCGAGGTCGACGGCTTCCGCGTACGAGGTTCCACCGCGCGCCTGGATGATGCCCTCGACGAGCCGCCCGACGACGTCGCTGGCACGGTATTCGGAGCCATCGCCGCAGACGACCAGGGTGATCGCGTCGGCTCGGCGGGTCTGCAGGGTCAGGGCGTCAAGCGTTCGCAGGAGCTGTGCACGCGCCGACGATCCGGAGCGCGCGACGATGATGGCATGAACTGGGGTAGGCATGGCCTGGTCAGCCTATGCGCTGACTTCGTGGGCCACCGTCAGCGCGCCCGGCGAGCCTGCCAAGCTATGAACGATCAGCCCGCGCTGCGCTTGAGCTTGCGGCGCTCGCGTTCGCTCAGGCCGCCCCAGATGCCGAAACGCTCGTCGTTGTTCAGCGCGTATTCGAGGCATTCGCCTCGCACGTCGCAAGACGAGCAGATCCGCTTCGCGTCACGGGTCGAACCGCCCTTCTCAGGGAAGAACGCCTCGGGGTCGGTCTGAGAACACAGTGCATCTGTCTGCCATGACAGGGCGCTGTCTTCATCAGGCTCCACACGCCTGACCCCGGGAACCCCGAGATTGACCGGATCAACAAACCAGTTCTCGGGAACGTCGGAACGGTAACCCGTCATGTCGCTCTCCTTGCCCTTCAGAATGCCCCCCGCCGGGCCTTGCTGAACTAATTACACCCGTGTCATTCGCTGCGGTCAAGTCGCGGATAGTAAAGCCTCAATCGACTATTGAAGGTTCACGGCGTGTCGACGGCGTGTCGTGTCAGGAGGAACTCAGTACGGCCGACCGTCGGGCGTGTCGTCACTGGTCGAACCGCAGGTTGGATTTCGGAATCCATCGCCGCTCAGTCGCCTGGTTGCGCGATGAACACTTCGCCGCTGCCGCTCAGCGACAACGCCGTCTCATCCTCGGTGGCGAACACCGCTGAGCCGACGGCCACTGCGACAGCCGCCCCCTCTGCGCCCGACACAGTGACCTCTCCCGCAGTCGAGAGCACCATGGCGGGGCCCGCGACTTCAACGGTGACCAGGTCGCCGGTGAGCACGACGCGTCGCAGAGCGAAATCGGGCACGTCGACGTCGTACGTCGTCACCGCACCTGTCGCCGTTGGGGGCAGCACCGGCACCGCTTCGGGAGTGGTGTCGAGGACAGAGAGCAGCTCGGACACATCGATGTGCTTCGGTGTCAGCCCCCCGCGCAGCACGTTGTCACTCGCCGCCATGATCTCCACGCCGAGGCCGGAGATGTAGGCGTGCAGAAGCCCGGCGCGCAGGAAGATGGCTTCGCCACGACGCAGCACGATGTAGTTCATCAGCAGTGCGACGACGACGCCGGGGTCACCGGGGTACCGATCCGCTATCGCTCGCACCGCATCGAGCTCTGCGGCGAACTCCTCCGACGACGACGCGGCGAGCGCCGCGATGATCTCGTCCACCTCCCGCTGTGCGCCGCCGGAGAGCAGCCACCCGACAGCATCCCTCAGCACGACCTCATCGCTGCCGCCCTCGAGGCGCTCGCGAAGCGCACGCACGCCGGAGGTATCGCCCAGCGCTGTCAGGAGACGGAGTGTGTCGGCCACGGATCGCAGGCCGCCGAGCGCCTCGAATCGGTCGCTCAGGGCGACGATGAGCTCGGGCTTGTGGTTCGCGTCGCGGTAGTTGCGCGCGGGATCATCCGCGGCGAGCGCCTCTTCCCTCCCCCACCCGTCCCGCGCCTGTGCGATGGTCGGGTGCACCTGGATCGAGAGCGGAGAAGCGGCTGCGAGCAGCTTCAGCAGATACGGAAGAGTGCCGCCCGTCACCGAATCGAGAGTGGAACCGTCCGCGACGTCGGCGGGGTCGCCAGAGTGGTCACCGAACCACACCTCGGCCTCCGGTGCGCCGGTGGGTTCCCGGCCCTCCAGATCAGCGAGGAGCGAGGTCGACCCCCAGGCATAGTCACGGGGTGCGTTCGACAGACTCAGCAGCATGTAGCCAGCGTATCGATCCCGGCCGTGCCGCAGCGATCCGACGGCGTCGGCGCGGTAGCCTGAACCCGATGGCGCAGTACACGAAGCATCCAGTGAAAGCCCCGCCCACCGCGCCGGATCGCGAGTCGACGGGGCATCTGCTGCTGCGCGGCTACGTCATCCTCGTCTTCATCGTCGCGTTCGCCCACACCGCGCTGTACAACCTCGTCGGAGTGACCGTCGCCGGCGCCGTGATGATCCTGCTCACTCTGGCGGCCCTCGCCATCGGGATTCCGATGATCGCGCGCGCCGAGCCGCATCCGTTCCCGTGGCGGCGCCTGCCGTGGTCGGCGCTCGGATATGTGGGGCTCGCGTTGATCTCTGTCGCGTGGTCGCAGTGGCGGCTGCCGACGATCCTCACCTGGCTCCTGCTCGCCGCCGTCACCGTCAACGGCCTGCTGATCGCGCACGCCCTCAGCTGGCAGGAGATCGTGCGCGCACTCGCGACCGCGTTCAAATGGATCCTCGGGCTGTCGCTCGCGCTCGAGCTGTGGGTGTCGCTGGTCGTACACGGTCCCCTTCTCCCGAACTTCCTGACGCTCCCGGACGGCGACATCGACCCGCATTGGTACTGGGTGCGGGACAACCTGCTCGACGGCGGCCGCATCCAGGGCATCGTCGGAAACTCGAACGTGCTCGCGATCATCAGCCTGTTCGCGATCGTCACGTTCGGGGTGCGCTTCGCACTGCGCGCGCGCTGGCGCACCACCCTCGTGATGTGGATGCTGTTGGCCGCGTTCATGATGCTCAGGGCATCCTCTGCGACGACCTACGTGTGCGCGCTCGCGGCCGCCGTGGTGCTGATGGTGGCGCTGCTGATCCGCCGAGCGCACACGCCGGGGGCGCGAGCCCGGATCTACGCGATCTGCGGCGGGGCCGTCGTCGTCGTCGTGGCCGCGGTGATCGTGTTCCACAGGCCGCTGTTCGATGCGCTCGGTCGCAGCGCTGATCTCACCGGCCGCACCGACGTCATCTGGACGAAGGTTCTCGAGCGAGCTGCCGCTCATCCGGTGTTCGGCAATGGGTTCTCCAGTCCGTGGATACCCACCGACCCCTCGTTCGACGGCTGGATCACCGACCACGGCATCACCGTGTTCCACGCACACAACATGTGGCTCGATGTTCTGATGCAGCTCGGCGTGGTCGGGGTCGTGCTGATGGCCGCGGCATACTTCGGTCTGCTGTGGCGCGCATGGTTCTTCGCCGCCGACCGGCCACGCTGGAATCTCCGCGCCGACCGCCCCTACTCTCCGCTGACCTTGCTGCCGGTGCTGTTCACCGTCATTCTGCTTGTTCAGGGCCTCGCCGAGTCCACCCCGATCATGCTCTGGGGATGGTTGATGCTGGTGCTCTTCTCGTTCAAGATCAAATCAGTGCCGCTGGTCGGCGTCGGACTCAGCGAGCAGTCCCGCGTCACCGAACGCGGCAGCAGGGCCCGGCGCATCCCGTGACCTCTGCCAAGGACCGGCTGGGCCGGCTGCTCGGTTCCGTCGAGATGGCGCGCGCGTACACGCTGGCCGCACTCACCGCCACCTTCGGCTCGTTCATGATCGAGCGGATGACGTCGGCGACCACGTATGCCACGATCATCGTGCTGCTGTGCGCGCTGGGCGTCGCGATCCTGTTCGTCCGGCGTGAAGAGCTGTCCCTTCTGCGGCTGGCGCCTTCGTCGTTGTTCGCGTTCCTCGCACTCGCCCTCGCCAGCGTGTTCTGGACGACGGACCGCTCTGACACCCTCGTCGGATGGCTCTGGACGTTCGGCTTCGCGATCATGGCGATCACGATCGGCCACATCCGCGACACGTTGCAGACCGTCCGCGCGATCGGTGACACCCTGCGGGCGCTGCTTCTCGTCTCACTCGGGATGGAGGTGCTCTCCGGCATCCTCATCGACGTGCCGATCGCGTTCCTCCAGATCGAGGGGAACCTCGCGCTCGGCGGACCGGTGCAGGGCATCTTCGGCACTCGCAACATGCTCGGATTCGTCGCGGTGATCGCTCTCATCACGTTCTTCATCGAATGGCGCACGCAGTCGGTCGTGGCCCCCATCGCGGTCCCCTCGATCGCGCTCGCCGGGTTCCTCGCTCTGGTCTCCGCGTCGCCGACCGTGCTGGTGCTGGCCGTTGCCGTCGGGGTGGCGACGGCGGCCTTGACGATCGTCCGCCACACTCCGGCGGCGCACCGCAATCTCGTGCAATGGGTGCTGGGTGCCCTCACTCTCGCGTCACTCGCGGTCGCGTTCGCGTTCCGGCATCCGATCATCGCCTGGATGGGCGGCGGCTCCGATTTCTCCATCCGCGCCGATCTGTGGAATCAGATCCTCGATTTCGTGGCGATCAGGCCGTTTCAGGGGTGGGGCTGGTTCGGACCATGGCAGCGCGGCGAGTATCCGTTCACCTACATCAACTACCTGCTCGATGATCAGCACCAGACAGCGCTGAACGCGTTCTTCGATGTGCTGCTCCAACTGGGCATCGCCGGATTCCTGCTGTTCCTCATCCTGGGCGGAGTGGCTCTGATCAGGTCCTGGTTGGTCGCGAGCGTGCGGCACTCGGTGGTGTACGCGTGGACTCCCCTCGTGCTCGTCACCCTCGCCGTCGACTCGATGTTCGAGAGCTTCACCCTTGCGGGTGCCGGGTGGTTCATGCTCGTGCTGTGCGCACTCCGCGCCGGACAGTCGAGGTCCTGGCGCGAGAACATCGATGCAGCGAACACCGGGGTCATCCCGACGCTGCGCGCGCAGGAGTGATCCGGGGCCGAGCCGAGTTCCTTGCACAGCAGGATGGGCGCGGTCTGCGGCGTTCCACATGACCGGAAGGTAGGCTACTCCGTGCCCGCTGAACCAGCCGAGCGCCCAGCCGGGCGGGGCGAAGCAATTCCGGAGATCTCGCCCGTGACCCACGTCCTGCAGAACGTCGTCTTCCCGCTCGACCGCGACCCCGACCTCCTCCCGCTGTATGCCGATCCCGAGACCTGGTCCGTGATCGATGAGGAGCCCGTCCGCGTCTCGAACCGCGCGCATCTCGGCAACATCCTGAGCCGGCACAGCGCGCGTATCGTCGCCGGTCGGCGGGTCTCACTCGGCACATACTTCAACGCGTTCCCTGCGTCGTACTGGCAGCACTGGACGAGCGTGCGCCAGGTGCGACTCACTGTGCGCACGAAGGGTCCGGCGACCATCCTCGTCTACCGTTCGAACGGCTCCGGAATCCGCCAGCGCGTGGACACCAGAGAGGTCACGGGTGACGCTGAGACATCGTTCGATCTGGCTCTGACCCAGTACAGCGACGGCGGGTGGATCTGGTTCGACATCGTCGCGGACGAGAAGGCCGCCGTTCTGGAGTGTGCGGAGTGGACGACCGAGCAGGAGCCGAAGCGCACAGGCAAGGCGTCACTCGGCATCACCACCTACAACAAGCCCGATTACTGCGTCGAGACCCTCCAGGCACTGGCCGCGTCGCCTGACGCGCTGGAGTTCGTCGACCGGATCTTCCTCATCGATCAGGGCACGCAGCTCGTGGCCGAGCAGGAAGGCTACGCCGAAGTCGCCGCTGCGCTCGGCGAGACGCTGCAGGTGATCCGACAGCCCAATCTCGGCGGCTCTGGCGGCTTCGCCCGCGCCATGCACGAGACGCTGCAGCGGCCCGAGAGCGACTTCGTGCAGCTGCTCGACGATGACGTACGGCTCGAGCCCGAATCCGTGCGCCGCTCGATCGTGTTCGGCCAGTTCGCGACCAATCCGGTGCTCGTCGGCGGTCACATGTTCGATCTGCTCGATCGTCCGAAGCTCCACGGCTGGGCAGAGGTGCTCGACAAGGTTCCGTTCATGTGGCGCAACCTCTATCAAGAGAAGATGCCGCACGACTTCGGTGCGTCGAACCTGCGCCAGTCGAAGCTGCTGCACATGCGCATGGACGCGGACTACAACGGCTGGTGGATGTGCCTGATCCCTCTGGACGCCATCCGGAAGGTGGGCCTCTCCCTGCCTGCCTTCATCAAATGGGATGACGCCGAGTTCTGCCTTCGTGCCGGCGAAGCCGGCTTTCCCACCGTCTCGATGCCCGGCGTCGCGCTCTGGCACGTCTCATGGGTCAACAAGGACGATTCGATCGATTGGCAGGCGTACTTCCACGCCCGCAACCGCATCGTCGCAGGGCTGCTGCACTCCGAGGTCCCGCATGGCGGACGACTGCTGACTCACAGTCGCCGCGTCGACCTCAAGCATCTGATGATGATGCAGTACTACCCCGTCGCCCTGCGCGCTCAAGCGCTGCGGGATGTCCTGTCGGGGCCGGCGCACATGCGCGAGAACCTGGCGACGGCGATGCCTCGCGCTCGCGCGCTCGCGGCCGACTATCCCGAGACCGTGGTACACCGCGATCCGTCCACGGTGCTGCATTCACGGCATGGTCGTCGGGTTTACAAGCAGCAACCCCGAAACCAGTTTGACAGTCCGACAGGATTGCGACTGCGGGTGTTCACGCTATCGACCCTCATCGCGCACTGGCTGCACAAGCCGAATCCAGAAAACGTGGACCAGCCGGAAGTCGAGTTCGGCAAGGGCGATGCGCACTGGTGGCGCTTGCCCAACTTCGACAGTGCTCTGGTGAGCGCCGCGGACGGATCCGGCAAGAACATCTACACAAGAGATCGCAAGAAGTACCGTCAGATGCTCCGTGACACGGTACGTCTGCACGCCGAGTTGAGGCGCCGCTGGCCTGAACTGCAGAAGCAGTATCGGCAGGCACTTCCGGAGCTCGTCTCCCCCGATTCCTGGCAGCAGATCTTCGAGGAGAAGGCATGACCGCGGCGCCCGCTGCATTCGACCCCGCGTCGGCGACGATCGTCATCGTCACGTACAACCGTTCTCATCTGCTCACACGTTTGCTCGACAGCATCGCGGTCATGGACCCGAAGCCCGGACACGTCGTGATCATCGACAACGCGTCTGCTGACGACACCACAGAGGTCGTCGATTCCTTCCGTGCGCGCATCGGCACTGAGATCGTGTACCGCAGGCTCGAGACCAACACCGGCGGGTCCGGGGGCTTCAGCGAGGGCATGCGCACGGCGTACGAGCTCGGCTCGGAGTGGATCTGGATGATGGACGACGACGTCGAGGTCCTGCCGGACGGCCTCGCGCGCATGGGGAAGTGGACCCCTCGCTTCAAGAGCATCCAGGGACGCCGATACGACTACGACGGCAGTGAGTTCTACTGGCAGTACCGGATCGCCGAGCGGATGGGCATTCCGATCCCGTTCGCGCCGGCCGGGTTCGATGCATCGGGATTCAAGGAGATGAACAGCGGATGCTTCGAGGGGATGTTCATCCACCGCTCGATCGTGACGCAGATCGGCCTCCCCGACCATCGCTTCTTCATCTACTGGGATGACCAGATGTACGGCTGGCTCGCCTCGCGGCTCACCACAGCCGTGATCGTGAACGAGTTCGTGCTGCGCCGCACCCGCGAGATCAAGCAGTGGGACATGGGCGTGCGCCACATGAATGCGTCGAGCAACGCGTACCGGTACTACATCATGCGCAACCGAGCATTCATCAAGAACTATTACCGCGTGCACGGCGTCTATAACCCTGTGCTGTTCGGACTCGGCACCACTGCGACGTTCTTCAAAGAGCTCATCCGGTTGCTCTTCGTCGAACGAACGGTGCGAGGCACGAGCAATCTTTTCCGCGGCATCCGCGATGGTGGCAAGATCGGTCGAGACCGCACCTGGCAGCCCATGCCGGCATTGGAGAAGTGATGAGCGACGAGCAGCAGCCAAGGGCCGAGTGGGTATTCCCCGAGCAGAAGAAGACCAACAAGAAACGCATCTGGCTGATCGTCGGCCTGTCGGTCCTGGCGGTGGCCATCGTCGCGGCACTGCTGTTCTTCCTGCTGCCGCGAGGCGGCGAGCCCGAGCCGACACCCACGCCCACGGATACGGCGAGTTCCTCGCCCACCCCGACTGCGACGCCGACCGACACGCCTACGCCGACCGCCGCTCCCACGCAGGAGCCGGGGACCACGCCTCCGCCCGTTCCTGATCCCGACATACCCACGTTCGCCGCGCAGGTGCAGCCGCGTCTCGACGATGCGTCGACAGGGCTCACGATCGCCGCCGATCTGAGTGGTCAGGAGGCCGCTCAGGTCGTCGAATCGCTGCAGCAGGATGCCGGGCGTCTGTCGGATGCTGCTGCTCCGAGTTCGATCTCATCGGCGTGGTACGCGGGCGTCGGACAGTACAGCGCGCGGCTCGGAGAGCTCCGAAGCGCGTTCGAGAGCGGCTCGAACACGCAGAGCGCGATGGATGCCGCCACCGCCGCTCTGAAGGACCTCCGCGCGCTCGTCGGCCTCTGAAGCTGTCAGAGATCGCGGTTGCCGCGCGTTCTCGACGCGAGCTGCCCGCTCAGGCTGCCGGCATCGAATCCGCGTTGTAGCGGTCGAGCACCTCGTTGATGCCGGCATCCAGCACCAGCGCGCCCTTGTTGAGATAAAGGCCTCGGGTGCAGAAGCGCCGTAGATCTCGCTCGTTGTGGCTGACGAAGAAGAGTGTGCGCCCCTCGGCGAGCAACTCGTCGATGCGCTTGTAGCACTTGTCTCGAAAGGCCTTGTCACCCACAGCGAGAACCTCATCGACGAGCAGGATCGGCTCGTCCAGCTGCGACACGACGGAGAACGCGAGACGCACCTTCATTCCGTTTGAAAGATGCTTGTACGGAGCATCTTGAAAGTCTTCCAGCTCCGCGAATCCGATGATGTCGTCGTAGCGTCGGCTGACCTCCGCCTTCGACATGCCGTGAAGGCCTGCCGTGAGGCGCACGTTCTCTCGCACGGTGAGGTCGCCGACGAAGCCGCCGGTGATCTCGATGAGCGGTGCGACGCCGCCGTTGACCGTGACAGAGCCCTCGTCGGGCAGCAACACCTTCGCGACGAGACGCAACAGGGTGGACTTCCCCTGGCCGTTGCGCCCGACGACGCCGATCGACTCCCCCGGCTCCACCGTGAACGAGACGTCTCGGAGGGCCCAGAACTCTCCCGAAGTCCTGCGGCGTGAAGCGCCTGCGAACAGGTCTTTGAAATTACGCCGACCGCGACGGTTGCGGCGGAAACGCACTCCGAGTCCTGTCACTTCGATTGCAGCCGCCATCACAGCTCCTTCAGCACAGAGCGTTCGAGGGAACGGAACACCCAGAGCCCGAGGACGAAGATGCCGATCGTCATGACGACGCTGATCAGGATCGTCGTGGTGTGCCACTGGTCGGGGAAGAACCCGACCCGGTAGAGCGTGAAGATGCCTGCCAAGGGGTTGAACGCGCCGATCACATCGAAGGGAGCAGGGAGGTTGTTGACGCTGTAGATGACCGGGGACGCGTAGAACAGCGCACGAAGGATCAGAGCGGTGGTGCGCTCCAGATCGGCGTAGAGAACGCACAGCGGAGCGACGAGCAGGCCCAGCCCGACGAGCAGCAGGGTCTGCAGAAGGACCGCGACCGGGAACCACAGCAGCGACCAGCCGATGGTGACCTTGTCGGCGTTGGCGATGACGAACAGCGCGAGCACCGGGATGGCGAAGAGGAACTCCATCCCCTTACTCAACACGATGCGGTTGACCCAGATCGATCTCGGAATCGACGTCGAACGCACCAGTCTGGCGTCCTTGCGGAAAGCTCGGGTGAAGTCTGAGACGGAGGTGTTGAACCAGACCCACGGCAGGAGGGCGAGGATGAGGAAGACGATGTACGGCTCCTCGCCGATGCTGCCTCGCTTGAAGACCTGCGTGAAGACGAACCAGTAGATCGCGCTCATCACCAGCGGGTCCAGCACCGACCACAGGTAGCCGAGCCAACTGGTGGCGTAGCGGACCTTCAGATCGCGGGCCGAAAGCAGCCACAGCGAATGCAGATATCGCCGGGGCGTACCCGGCGCCCCGACAGCAGCGTGACTCACGGTTCCGAGTTTAGGCGAGTGTGTTGTTCCACATGGTCAGCGCCGAGCCGATGGCCATGTGCATGTCGAGGTACTGGTACGTGCCGAGACGTCCGCCGAAGTGGACGTCCGTCTCACCCTTCTGCAACTCTCGGTACGCGAGCAGGCCATCGCGGTCTGCGGGCGTGTTGACCGGGTAGTACGGTTCGTCGGCCTTCTCCGCGAAGCGGGAGAACTCGCGCATGATGACGGTCTTGTCATCCGGGTAGACGTCCTTGCGCTCCGGGTGGAAGTGCTTGAACTCGTGGATGCGTGTGAACGGGACATCCATATCCGGGTAGTTCATGACGGGCGTGCCCTGGAAGTCCCCGATGTTCAGGACCTCCCGCTCGAAGTCGAGGGTTCGCCAGCTGAGCTCGCCCTCGGCGTAGTCGAAGTACCGGTCGACCGGACCGGTGTAGACGATCGGCACCTGTCCGACGAGAGCCTTGCGGTTCAGCGGCTGCGAATCGTCGAAGAAGTCGACACCGAGCTTGACTTCGATGTTCGGGTGATCCGCCATACGCTCCAGCCACGCGGTGTAGCCATCGGTGGGCAGCCCCTCCCACGTGTCGTTGAAGTAGCGGTTGTCGTAGTTGTAGCGCACGGGAAGGCGGCTGACGATGTCGCCGGAGAGCTTGTGCGGATCCGTCTGCCACTGCTTGGCCGTGTAGTCGCGGAAGAAGGCTTCGAACAGCGGGCGCCCCACGAGCGCGATGCCCTTCTCCTCGAAGTTCTGCGCGGTCTTGACGTCGAACTCGCCTGCCTGCTCCTTGATGAGCGCGCGCGCCTCGTCGGGCGAATACGCCGCCTGGAAGAACTGGTTGATGGTGCCGAGGTTCACCGGCATCGGGTACACGACGCTCTTGTGGTTCGTGTAGACCTTGTGCACGTAATTGGTGAACGTCGTGAAGCGGTTGACGTACTCCCAGACCGTCGCGTTGGAAGTGTGGAACAGGTGCGCACCGTAGCGGTGCACCTCGATCCCGGTCTCGGCGTCTGCCTCGCTGTAGGCGTTGCCGCCGATGTGCGGGCGACGTTCGATGACGCTGACTTTACGGCCCGCTTCTGCGGCACGCTCAGCGATGGTGAGGCCGAAGAAACCAGAGCCTACGACGAGAAGATCCATCAGGCGGCCGTTCCGACGACGATGCGGGGCGTGCCGACCCAGCGGGCCGCGTCGGTGGCGTTGCGGCCATCGACAAGCAGTTTCACGCCCGGGAGACGGTCGGGCCCGAGGTCGCGGTATTCGGCGTGGTCGGTCTGCAGGATCGCGAGGTCGACGTCGCCACCGAGCGCATACGGCTCGAAGCCGAGTCCGCGCAGTTCCTCGTCGGAGTAGATCGGGTCGTGCACGACGACCTCAGCACCACGTTCCTTGAGCGCCTGTACGGTCGGGAAGACGCCCGAGAACGCGGTCTCCTTCACCCCGCCACGGTACGCCGCACCCAGCACCACAGCCCTCTGCCCCGTGAGGGAGCCGAGGATGCCCTCCGCCTGCGCGACGAGACGCTCAGGCATCGACGCGTTCAATTGACGGGCGACGCGCACGATGTCGGCATCGGGGTCCGTCGACAGATACAGACGCGGATACACCGGGATGCAGTGCCCACCCACCGCGATACCGGGGCGGTGGATATGGCTGTAGGGCTGCGAGTTGCACGCCTCGATCACCTTGTAGACGTCGATACCGTTCGCTGCCGCGAACAACCCGAACTGGTTCGCCAGCCCGATGTTCACGTCGCGGTAGGTGGTCTCTGCCAGCTTCGCCATCTCCGACGCCTCGGTCGTCCCGAGATCCCATACGCCGTTCGGGCGGGGCAGGTCGGGACGCTCGTCGAACTGCAACACCGCCTCATAGAACTCGCGAGCCAGACGGTTGCCCTCATCAGACAAAGCACCGATGAGCTTCGGGTACTTACGGAGATCCGCGAACACACGACCGGTCAGCACACGCTCCGGCGAATACGCGAGGTGGAAGTCCTCACCCTCGACGAGACCAGAGCCTTCCTCGAGCATCGGCTTCCAACGGTTGCGCGTGGTGCCAACGGGAAGTGTCGTCTCGTACGAGACCAGGGTGCCAGGAGTGAGATGCTCAGCCAGCGACCTGGTCGCCGCATCCATGTACTTGAAGTCCGGCTCCCACGTCTCATCATTGACGAACACCGGAGCCACCAGGACGACGGCGTCCGCACCGGGGATGGCTTCGGCGTAATCGGTGGTCGCGCGCAGACGACCCGCCGGGATCAGTTCGGCGAGGCGCTCTTGCAGGTGATCCTCGCCGGGGAACGGCTCGACACCAGAGTTGATCGTGTCGACCGCCCTCTGATTGACGTCGACACCGATCACGTCGTGACCGGATGAGGCGAACTGGACGGCGAGGGGAAGCCCGATCTTTCCGAGGGCCACGACAGCAATGCGCATGGGTTCTAGTCTATGGGCGCTTCACCTGAGGAAGCACCCAGGAGGGTCTCCACGGCGCGCTCCGCCGCGTGTCCGTCGCCGTAAGGAGCAGCGTCAGTGTCGGCGGGGCGCGGCCTGCTGACTCCTGCAGAGATCTCCTCCGCTGTATTCGCAAGCACGTTCCAGCCCAGCTCGATAGTCTCGACCCACTCGGTTTCGGTTCGGATCGTCGTGCATGGCACGCCGAGCAAGAATGCTTCCTTCTGCAGTCCACCCGAGTCGGTAACGACTCCCGCACTGGAGAGCGCGGCGGCGATGAGGTCGGCGTAAGCGAGCGGAGCATGGGCGACGAGCGATCCTTGGTTCAGATCGATCCCGTGCGACGCAGCTTTGGCGACCACGCGCGGGTGGGCTAGCAGGATCACAGGCTTATCAAGACCGGCGAGCCCTGCTGCGACCTCGGCGAGACGAGCGGGCTCGTCTGTGTTCTCGGCGCGATGAATAGTGGCCACGTAATACTCACCGGACTGGAGGCCGAGCTCCTCCATCAGCATCGACGGCGATCCGGAAATCTCGTCGCGGACTTCGAGCAGCACGTCTGTCATGACGTCACCGACGAGTACGGTGCGGTCGGCAAGACCCTCGGTCGCGAGGTGGTCAACCGCAACCTGGGTCGGTGCGAGGAGCAGGTCGGCCGCGTGATCGGTCATGACGCGGTTGTGTTCTTCCGGCATCCGACGGTTGAAGCTGCGGAGCCCCGCTTCGAGATGCGCGACCGGGATGTGCATCTTTACCGCGCTGAGGGCCGCGGCGACCGTCGAGTTGGTGTCGCCGTACACCAGCACCCAGTCCGGGCGGTGCTCGTCGAATACGGCATCCAACGCTGCCAGCATGGCACCGGTCTGCACGCCATGGGAGCCGCTGCCGACGCCGAGGTGCACGTCGGGCGCACCGATGCCGAGGTCTTGGAAGAAGACGTCCGAGAGCATCGGGTCGTAGTGCTGACCCGTGTGGACGATGACGTGCTCGACACCGGCGGCCTTCGCGGCTTTATGGATGGGAGCGAGCTTGACGAACTGCGGGCGCGCGCCTACGACGCTGACGATCTTCACGCCTGCCAGTCTATGGAACTTGCAACAGGAGGACTCACCCCCCGGTGAGCCTGCGCATGATCCTCTCCGCAACTGACACGTCGCCGTCCGACGACATCTGCTCGGCCACCTCATCCGCTGCACGCTTGAACCCCTGCACCTGTTCCGGTGTCGTCGCGCGCAGCGCGTCCACAAGGTCCCGTGCCTCATAACCGGGTGTGATCAGCCCCAACCCGTACTCGGTGATGAGCCGATCGGTCTCGATCGAGGTTCCGTAGACCATCCCCAGCCGAGCCTGAACAAAGTCGAAGAACTTATTCGGAAGCATCAAACGATGATTCGGCGTATGGGGCGGCAGTAGGAAGACGCCAAGATCGTAAGGATTGAGCGCCGTAGGCAGCTCGTCTGGTGGCACTGCCGCGTGCAAGGTTGTTCGCGGACTACGCGAAATTCGGTTCAGCAGTTGCTGCCAATAGGCATCGCCCTGACGCGACGGGATCAAGAAGAGGTCAAGCGAATAGCCTTCGCCTAGAGTGTCGACGGCGTCGATGATCGCCTCGATATTGCGTCCTGGGACCGCCCCTCCGCTGTGCACCAACCGAATACGGCCATGCTCCGCGGGGCTTGGAGACAGCTCAGGGACGAACGGCCGCGCGTTGCGCACGATCTCGGTGCGGACCCCGAACTGGTCAGAGTACATTTCGGCGATCGAGTTGTTGATCGTCGTCGCGGCATCCACGCGCGGGAGGTACTGCGCGCACACCCAATGCATGAATGGCGCCACCAGCAGGCGCCACGACAGGACGTGGGTCCGCTCCGCGGGTGCCCACTCGTGGAGATCGCACCAGATCTTCGGGGAACCGGCGACCTCGAAGGCGACGGGAAGCGCACGGGCTTCATTCGCGACGACCAGATCGAACTCGCGCTGACCGAGGAGTTCCTTCGCAGACTTCACAGCCGGTGCGTCAAGAACTACGGATGAAAATCTTCGCAGGGCCAGCTTCACGACACCTGGCAGCGTCTGGGGCAGAGACGGGAGGTTGTGATCGATCTCGAGGTGATCCACGGCTGCGTCAGGGCGCCCGCCATAAGACAACGTCGTGACGTCGCCATAGCGAGCCAAGACATCAAGTTGCCGAAGTACTCGCGCGTCGCTGCGGATGTCGGAGAAAGAAATGCAGAGAATGCGCGAACGGGTCATGTTGTCTCCTCGATCAAGTCGCGATAGTGCGCCGAAAGCTCCCGCGCACTTGTTCGCAGGCTCCGCTCGGCGACCACAAACTCGCGTGCTCTCGCGCTCATGGCAAGCCATTCGGTCCGGGGAAGCCGTATAACCGATCGGATGGCGTCGGCCAGTGCAGGAACGTCCCCCTCGCGCACCACGAGCCCGGTGCTTCCCTCATCCAACATCTCAGCGGCGCCGCCGGAGTCGTAGACGATGGCCGGAACTCCCGACGCCTGCGCCTCCAACGAGACAAGGCCCGCCGCTTCGCGGCGGCCGTGAAACTCTCGCGTCGGGAGAACGAAAACGGTCGCCCCGGAGAGCGCAGCACGAACGCCCGTGCGATCCTGGGAACCGCGGACGTCGATGTGCCGGTGTTCTGCCGCGGCCGCCTCTGCGACGGGTCGCAGTGGGCCGTCGCCGACGAGTGTGAGTTCGTGCGGAGTGTTCTCAGCGACGGCGACGGATGCATCCAGTAGATCGCGCACGCCCTTGGCATCAGATAGTGCACCGACGAAAACTACCCGGGCCAGACCGCTGCGTGCATCCGGAGCGGGACGGTACGCCTCGGTGTCGACGCCTTGGTAGTGCACCGCAATGCGACGCGCGTCAGCACCGGCGGCGACCGCCTTGCCTGCGAGGAATTCGCTCACCGCAAGGATACGCGCGGACGCATCGAAGGCCCTTCGTACCGTGCGCTGATGCCAGCGAAGCGTGGGCCGACCGAGCAGACTTCTGTCGGCCAGCGGCGTGAGAGGCACATACACATCCGCCCCGTGCAGGGTGAGCAGCAGCGGCGCACGAGTTCTCTTCGCTGCGGCCACAGCAGGCTGAGACCAATTCGCGAAGTGCTGATGCACGACCGCCGGCTCCCACCGATGGATCTCGCGCTGCATTCGCCCGAACAGCAGCGGCAGCGCGCGCTCCCGCTGCTGCCATGAACGACGCCCAGCGGCGAAGGATGTTCCGGCTGACGCATCGACGATGCGAATCGCGGCTGCAATCTCGGGATCAGTGACTTCGGCTGCCATCGTGAAGAACTGGAAGTCGAACTCGTCGGCGAGTTCCATCGCATGCTGAACCGCGAAATAGGTGGGCGGGATCTTCAATGACCCCTTGGTGATCGCGACGCGCATCCTTGACTCCCTGTCCGTCCATGGTGCTGAACGGCGATAAAGTTGATAGCTCTCATCTGATGCTGACAGGCGGGCGATCTGGAGAACTGGCTGACCATGACTGACACTAATCGACCGCATCTACTTTACGTTGCATGGGGCTACCCGCCGTCCAGGAGTGGCGGGGCATATCGCCTTCTGGCGACGGCGAATGAGTTCCACCGCGCTGGCTGGCGCGTGACGGTCCTCACGTGCGAGCGGGAGGTTTTCCTCCGCTCCACCGGAATCGATTCGTCGCTCGAGGCCCGAATCGACGAGGACATCCGCATCGTGCGGACCGAGTTCCCAGTTCGCGAGGTCGAATCGGATCTGCGGTCCTGGAGTTGGGCGCGAGCGGTTGCACAAGAGTTGTGGAACGGATGGGAGGCCCTTCGCACCCGGAGAGTCTTCCCAGAGCCTGGCTACGCTCTCTGGCGCCCGGTGCTCGAACGCGAGGCCCTCCGCATTCACACCACCGATCCAGTCGACCTCGTGATCGGCTCCGCGAATCCAAACGTGGTCCACACAGCCGGACTGCTCCTCCAGGAGCAGCACGGAGTTCCATTCGTCATGGACCATCGAGACACGTGGCAGCTCGATATGTACAGGGAACGGCGGACTCTGACTGATCGCCATCCAGGTGCTGTATGGGAACGCCGAATGATCTCGGCCGCTGCCGAAGCCTGGTTCGTCAATGAACCGATCGCCCAGTGGCACCGCGAACTCTATCCGGACGATGCCGCCAGGATGCGCGTCGTCCCCAACGGATTCGATCGCGAGTTCGTGGACGCACCTGTGCCGCCCTCCGGATCCTCAGATCGTCAGATCGTCTTCGGGAACATCGGCACGATGACCTCACAGACCCCGATCCCAGAGTTGATCGACGGATGGACCGCGGTGCGCGCACACGGTGGACTGGACGATGCGCGCATCGATCTCTACGGATATCTCGGCCATCAGGGCAACGACGACGGCGGAATCCTGGCTCGCGTCGAATCGGTCCAGGACGAATCCGTCCGTTACTTGGGCCCCGTTCAGAAGGCGCAGATCGCCCAGACGTACGCACAGTTCGACGTTTTGGTCCTGCCGCTCGGCACCAGCAGGTTCATGACCAGCGGAAAGGTCTTCGAGTATATGGCGACCGGCCTCCCTATTGTCTCGGTGCACGACCCGATCAACGCTGTCAGCGATACGCTTCGCGGGTACCCCGGGTGGTTCCCCGTTTCGTCACTCGATGCAGACGAGATCGGGCGGGCGCTCTTATCCGCCGCGCAATACGCCCGTGCACAGACGTTCGAGGACCGCATGGCCTCCAGGGCGTGGGCAGATCGCTACGATCGTCGCAACCTACTTCGACCAATCGCGACGGGCTGGCGCGATCGAGTCGCTAACGCGGGACGCCTGGCATGAGCATTGTTGTGATCCTGATCTCCCGTCCAGGCACCGCGGCCGCGATCGGGGACCTCCACGCCGACACGATCACGGTCATCGGTCCAGGTGCAGTAGGAGTCGATGTCGCGCTTCGCCCGCTCCCCCGCTCAATCGACCGCCTACGGGCACTGGCATGGCGCAGTCCGCTCGGACGCAACCTCGTCCGCATCTCGCCGTTCGACGTTTCCCGCCGACTCTGGCGGGCGCTGCGTCGGAACACCTCGATAGCGGCACTGGTCCACGATGCTGATGTCGTCGTCGCGGGCGACCGCGATGCCGTCTTCAGCGTTTGGCGCATGGCGAGGAAGCCACAGGCCTTTGGGTATGGATGGACTGCTGTGTACGGCTTTGCCGCGGCGCGCTTTGCACTCGACACCAGCCGACCGGAGGACTGACTTTCAGCGTGAGCGTTGAGCCGATCGGTTCTCAACGAGGTCACGAAGATCCGCAATTCGAGGATTAAGTTGTGCGCGTCGCGCGTACCGCGAGCCCCATGCCTGAGCAACAAGTCGTTCCTCCGGCGTCTGCGCGGCCGCTACCGCCGCTGTCGCGGCGAGCGAATCCGCGATATCTCCAGGGTCCAATGAGCGCGCCCCGTGCCAACCAGGCGCGTCCTTCACAACGTCCGTCGCCGCATTCCCGGGATCGTGCACGGACACGATCGGTATGCCGGTCGCGAGGTACTCGAACACCTTCCCGCTCGTGACGTACCGCCCCGTACCAAGTGCCAGGACGAGTGCGTCAAATCCCGCGTACACCTCCCCAATGCGCGACTTGCTCACCGGACCGCGGAACGAAACTCCGTCCTCCGCGGCGGCTTCCAGCATGCGTGCCGCCTCTCCTGTTCCCCAGTGGCCGACGTAACCATGGATCACGAGTCGATCGACCGCTCGGATCCGTCCATCTCGACGGGCCCGGCGCCATGCGGCGACGAGCGGCTCAACAGGTACCTGATCCGACATCGTCCCGATGTACCCGAACACCAGTCCCTGCGCTCTGCCGGAGCGGACCGGTACGGCTAGAGGTGCTTCGTACTCGTCGAATCCATTGGCCACGACATGCATACGATCCGCCCCACCATACCGCTGCGCGTGCCATGCCCGGATCGGCTCGTTCACGAACCACACCTCAGCAGCGCGCCCAAGCAGCCGCCGCTCAGTGCGGACCACGCCTGGGATCCAGTTCGTGACAGGCCTGCCGCTAAAGACGTCGAGCGACCACGCGTCGCGGTAATCCATCACGTAGGGAACGCCGAAGCGCCGAGCAAGATATGCTCCCGTGGCGAAGTCCACGTTCGGATTGGCGGTGCCGATCGCGAGATCGACAGGTCGCGAATGATGGACCCGCGCCGCCGCGCTCTCCAGCGGACGTCGCCAGCGCCCGTATGTGAGTTCAGGAAAACCGCGCAGGTCCCGTAATCTCTCTAGCCCGCGCCACAGCTCGATGTTCCTTGCTCGCAATCGACTCCACTGTCGCAGATCGGTCACATGGGCTTGAGCGCCCGGATCGACTCTGACGATCTCCACGCCGGGAGCCAGTTGGTCTTCCAACGACGAATCTACTCCGGCACTCGCTTCGAAGATGTCTCGCGGAACGGTGAGCACGGTGACATCCCAGCCATCAGCAGCGAAGGCATTGGCTGTCGCCAGTGCGCGGTACACACCACCGGCACGACTGGGCGGGAAGCTCCAGGCGGTGTAGAGCAGATGCGGATTCATCCTGCAGTCCTTCGCAGAACTTCCTTTGTACCGGCGGCGTAGCCGCTCACGGTAGCGATTGGCACCCGTCGAGCTAAATGCCAGCACGCGAAATTGGCGTCACGGTCTCCTGAGACCAGAACATCGGCGCTCGCCAGCAGTGCAGGGATCCGCCCGTCTCGGCGAACCGCGTGCCAAAATCGTGCACCACGATCAAGTGGCGACAGACGCTGGACCATCCGCAACACCGGTCCCCGCTGCAGCACCCGAGACAAGCGTTCCGCCAACCGTGAAAGGAGTCCTTCCGAAACTGCGATGACGAGCACGGCGTCATTCTCGGCCATGGGCTCCCCCCAAGTCACGTGTTGTATCCGGACACCGTCAGGGAGCGGCCCGAGCGGCTCCGCCGTCGCCTCGGGTGTTGTGGTGACGATGACGACGTTCATGCAAGCCCCGCGAGACGCGCCTGATGCGCAAATGCAGGGTTCGTGGCAACGACTTCGTTGAACGTGCCTTGACCTGCGACTGTCCCATCTTGCATAAAGAGGATCTGGTCCGAATCGCGGATGGTGCTCAGACGATGCGCAACAGCGATCACGGTCACATCACCGCGAAGATCACGAATGGCCTCAGCGACGTCGGCTTCCGTCTTGGTGTCCAGCGCGCTCGTTGCCTCATCGAGCACAAGGACTAGTGGGTTGCTGTACAGCGCTCTAGCGATGCCGAGACGCTGGCGCTGCCCGCCGGACAGGCTCAGTCCTCGCTCTCCCACGCGAGTCTCCAGGCCCTCGGCTCTTGTCTCTATCACGCTCCAGAGTTGTGCGCGTCGAGCCGCGTCCTCGACACGTTCACGGTCGAATTCAGAGCCCCAGGAAAGCGCGATGTTCTGAGCGATCGTGCCGTCGAAAAGAGTGACCTCCTGCGGCACGTAGCCGACGTGCGTGCGCCATGCGCCGAGGACGTCTTCCAAGGGCCGTCCGTCGACTCGGATGCTGCCGCCAGTCGGAGTCAACAATCCGAGGAGTAGGTCGACGAGCGTCGACTTCCCCGCGCCGGATGCCCCGGCAATGCCGACGGTGCTGCCGAGCGGGATTCGCAACGACACGTTCTGCACAGCAGGTACATCGCTCGCAGGGAAGGTGAAGGCTACATCCTCAAGCTCAAGAACCCGCGGATCCTCAGGTAGCGCCTCCCTGCCAAGGACTTCCCGATCTGCGAGGAACTTTTTCGACGCTTCGATGTCAGCGATCACCGTCTGCACGTACGGCGCGGAGGTGATCGTGCGGGTGATCACTGATTGAAACCCTGTGAGCGAGGGAACGAGTCTGAACCCCGCGATGCCGAAGAGCGCGACCGCAGATATGGTCGCTTCCATATCGCCACTGTTCGTGACGTAGGCAGCACCTCCCACGACGATGAAGCCTCCGATGATGGCTGCATCGAAGATGAAGCGAGGAACCGCCGAAAGAAAGCTTGAGTTCGCACGTGCCTGCGACGTTCGTGTTCTCGTCTGACGAACGACCTCACTCACCTCGTCCGCCTTATCACGAAGAGTGATCTCCTTTAGAGATGCCACCATGCCGGAGATCAACGCAGCGACGCGGAGCGAGGAGTCTCGCGCCACGCGCGCGGCCTGTCGCGACTTCCCGCTGAGGACGAAGTACTGCAGGATCGCGATACCGCCGAGATACACGATGGTGACCAGTGCGGTGAGCGGCTGGGTGACGACGATGACGGCAACGACTCCGACAGACGTGACCAGCAGCCCGGGCAATGTCGTCACCGGTAGGAGGAAGCCAGCGATGACGCTGGCGATGCCGGTGTCGGACATCTGGACGATCTGTGCACTGTTGCGCGAGATCCGATCGGTCCATGACGACCGTATGTACGCACCGAACAGTTCTTGGCCGACGGCAAGTTCGTAGGATGCGAACCGGCGGGTCGCTATCCACTGCAACCACACATTGGCCGCTGACTTCGCGACGACCACGGCGGCCAGAACAAGGATCAACCAGAGCAGCTGATCTTGTGGGATGGAGCCGATCACGGGGAGATCCACGCCGGATCCCGAAATGGTGCTGGCGAGTGCAAGCGCCAAAAGCATCAGGGCGATGACGTCGACGATCGCCAACAGCGCGGAGACGATCCCGAAAACGATCAGAAACGTCCGCGCAGATGCCGGAAGGAACGGCAGAAGCCGTCTAAGGGTGCGGAAGATATGGAGCATCGTTCTCAGATGACGACGGAGTTGCCGGTACGCGCGGATTCCAGGGCGGCCTCGATGACCGCGAGAGTCCGCTGCCCCTGCGCCATAGTGACGACGTCCGTCTGCTGTCCGAGCACTGCGTCGCGGAAGGCCTCCTGCTCGACGCGCAGCGGCTCACGCTTGGCGAATGCATAGCGCGTGACGTCTCCTTCTGAGACTCCGCGAAAGGACGACACGGATTCCCACTCCAGCGGGATCGTGCCATTGGCGTAGAAGGTGAGATCTCCGGTCGAGGTGTCGGCGACGAACGCGCCCTTCTCGCCCGTCACCACCGTAAGACGCTCCTTCATGGGGCTCAGCCAGTTCACGATGTTGTTCACGATCACACCAGATGCCGTGCGTCCGGTGATCGTGATCATGTCCTCGTATTCGCGACCGCTTTTGAACGCTGTCTGTGCGAACAGGCGCTCGTAGTCGCTCTGCACGACCCAGGCCGTAAGGTCCACGTCGTGCGACGCAAGATCTTTGGCGACTCCGACGTCCGCAATCCGCGCCGGGAAAGTGCCCTGTCTTCGAGTCGCGACCTGGTAGACAGCACCCAACTCCCCCGCCTCTATCCTACGACGAGCTTCCTGCAGCGCAGGATTGAACCGCTCGATGTGGCCGACAGCGCCGATGAGACCGGCGTCAGCGAAGGCATCCACCATTCGCTGACCCGCCTCGAGCGTGTGGGCGATCGGCTTCTCCACAAGCGTGTGCACTCCAGCGGCAGCCAGCTTGAGCGCAGCATCCTCGTGGAACCGAGTGGGGACGGCTACCACGGCGATGTCGATGCCTGCGGCGATCAGCGCATCGATGTCGGGAAGGATCTGCAGGTCGCCGGCGACGCCGTGCGGGTCGCCACCGGGGTCGGCGATCGCTACGAGGTCGACGCCGTCGATCTCGCGCAGCACCCGCGCGTGGTGTCGGCCCATCATGCCGACGCCGAGGAGTCCGGCGCGCAGAGTCATCAGGCCCCCGCCCCTGCGACGGCGTTCACCGCGGCGACGATACGAGCCAGGTCGTCCTGGCTGAGCGACGGGTGCACCGGAAGAGACACGACCTCGCGAGCCGCGCGCTCGGTCTCCGGGAGGTTCAACCCCGGCGCGTACGCCGCCAGGGATGGCAGGCGGTGGTTCGGGATCGGGTAGTACACGCCCGCACCGACGTTATGTTCATCCTTGAGAGCCTTGACGAACCCGTCGCGGTCCTCGAGGACACGTACCGTGTACTGGTGATACACGTGCACCGCGCCTTCTGCCACCGGCGGGACGACCACACCATGCAGGTTGGCATCGAGGAACGCGGCATTGTCCTGACGCGTCTTCGTCCAAGCATCGACCTTGGTCAGCTGCACGCGGCCGATCGCGGCGTGGATATCCGTCATGCGGGCGTTGAATCCGACGATCTCGTTCTCGTATTGGCGTTCCATGCCCTGGTTGCGCAGCAGCTTCACGACCCGCGCAAGCTCATCGGTCGCCGTGGTGACCATTCCGCCTTCGCCACTGGTCATGTTCTTCGTCGGGTACAGGCTGAACATGGCGAAATCGCCGAACGAACCGACCGGGCGGCCGTCCAGCGCGGCACCATGCGCCTGCGCCGCATCCTCGTACAGCGCGATACCACGGGCTGCGGCCAACGCCTCGAGTTCACGCATCCGCGCCGGGTGCCCGTACAGATGCACGGGCAGGATGCCCTTGGTCTTCGGTGTGATCGCCGCGGCGACCGCCTCGGGATCGAGCGAGAACGTGTCCGGTTCGATGTCGACGAACACCGGAGTGCCGCCCGTCAGTGCAACCGAGTTGCCTGTCGCCGCGAACGTGAACGAGGGCACGATGACCTCGTCGCCGGGGCCGACACCCGCAGCCAGCAGACCGAGGTGCAGTCCGGCCGTGCCTGAGTTCACCGCGACAGAGGGGCGTCCCGGCACGAAATGCTCGGAGAACTCCTTCTCGAACGTCGCGACCTCCGGCCCCTGCGCGACCATGCCGCTGCGCAGGACACGATCGACCGCCTCGCGCTCCTCGTCGCCGATGATCGGCCTTGCCGGGGGGATGAACTCGCTCACACGATCTCCTTGCTCAATGTTCCATCTGTCTCGACGTAGCGTGCACCCGTGGAAGGGCAGACCCAGACGGCGTCCTCTTCTGCGGCGACGAGAGGAATTCCAGCCTCGCCTACCCATCCGAGGCGCCGTGCCGGAACCCCTGCGACGAGTGCGTAGGCGGGCACATCTTTGACGACCACCGCGCCAGCAGCGACCGTCGCCCACGTCCCGATCGTGACGGGGGCCACGCACGTGGCGCGCGCGCCGATCGAGGCGCCGCGCTCGATCGTGACCCCGACAGGCTTCCAGTCGTGCGCGCTCTTCAGCGAGCCATCGGCGTTGATCGCACGCGGGTAGGTGTCATTGGTGAGCACGACCGCAGGGCCGATGAAGACTCCGTCGCCGAGGGTGGCAGGCTCGTAGACCAGCGCGTAGTTCTGCACCTTGCAGTTGTCGCCCATCACGACGCCGGTGCCGATGTATGCGCCGCGTCCGACGATGCAGTTCTCGCCCATCGTGACTCCCTCGCGCACCTGGGCAAGATGCCAGATAGATGTGCCGTCCCCGAGGGTGGCTTGGGGCGAGACATCGGCAGAATCGACGATGCGCACGGATGCGGGTTGAGTCACGTTGAGGGCCTTTCGCGTCCGCTTGAGGTGGCTCCGGAAGCGCCTTTCAGCTTACCCGTCCTGCCATGCACGACCTGAGAGATCGCCTCAGCGACACGGTCGGCGACGGCGTTCAAGGACACATTCTCGCGCGCCCATGCCGCTCTGCGGGGACGCATGAGATCTCGCGTGCCGTCCTCGACTTCAGCCAACAGTTCGCGCATCCCGGCCGCCACTGCATCCGGGGAGAACTCAGCAGCACGGCCCAGCGTCGCCATACGGACGAGATCGGCGCCGGTATCAGGCCCGGCAAACAGCACTGGCGTGCCGACCGCCGCCGCCGCATACGTCTTGGTCGGCTTGGCGAAGTCGTACCCGATGCCCGGCACGATGCTCACCAGAGATGCCACCGCTCCCCGGATCCAGCGGGCGGACTCTGCAGGGCTCACGACTCCGCCGAACTCCACACGTCCGGGTACGAGCTCGTCCGCGATCCGGCGGAGATCCGCTTCGACTGCGCCCTGACCGAAGAAGCGCAGCCGTACGTCGGGATGTTCGTCTGCGATCTGGGCAAATGCGCGCACGAACACCTCCGGCTGCTGCCACTCGGACATCGTGCCCGTGTATACGAAGTAACGACCGGATGCAGCGGGGATCGTGTCGGGGGTGAACACGTCGGTGTCGATGCCGTTGCCTACGGTCGTGATCCGTGCCCGATCCGCGCCGAGCGCCTTCAGGCGCTCGGTGACTTCATCAGACACGGAGATGATTCCGGAAGAGCGAGCGAGCACCGTGCGCTCCAGCATCCGCATGATTGAGATGACGAAGCGCGGGGCTCCCATTGAGATCACGCCGTCTGTCCATACGTCGGCGGCGTAGTAGACGACCGGTCTACGACGCAGCGCACCGACCAGCACGGCGATGAGGCCCGTCGTCGGTGGCGATTCGGCGACCAGCACGTCGAAACGCCGACCGATCAGACGGAAGAGCAAAGGCACGTCGAAGCTCATGTACTGCACGTACCCGCGGACGTTCCCACCCTTGTCGCGAAGCACCGGCCACCGACGGATGTCGACGTCACGCGGGTCGGCCGCATCCGGAGCGTGTTTCGGAGGCCGGGTCGTCAGGACTGTCACCACGGAATCTCGACGCGCAAGCGCTCGCGCGAGCGCCCCGAGACGGAAAGCGCCCGCGCTCACCTCGGGTGGAAAGAGGCGTGAGGCGATCAGCGCCCGGACCGGACGGGTCACGAAGCCTCATCCTCGTCGCCCGCGCCCTGCTGGTCTGGTCCCGTGCCGTAAATGCGCCGCTCCAACTCGGCGATGCGATGTTCCTCGAAGGCGGAGCGCTCTGCCAATGTCCGCAACTTCTCCTCGATCCTCGTCAACTCGGCCCCGTACTGCAGACTCACCAGGAACAGCAGGCCGATAGCGATGAAGAAGACCAGGTTCGTCGGAACGCTGATCCCGAGGATCTTTGCCGCCCACGTGAGAGTCTGCGGAAAGACCGCGATCACCAGTGCCAGAACGCCGCCTATGAACCACCAGACGGCGTGGCGTTCGCGCAGGGTACCGCGCCGCATGAGCTCGACAATCGCAACGAGCGCCAAAATCGCCGCAACGATGCCGAACGCATAAGTGACAGGATTCACGACAGATCCTCCAGACGGGCCCGCGGGCGCATCATCGCAAGGCCGAAAGCCGCGCACGCGCGGGTCAGGTATACGGCTGCCTTGAACGGATGATGAGACGGAGCGCCGGCCTGCCGCGCTCGCATCTCCACGGGGAGTTGTCGGATGACCAACCCGGCGCGGGCCGCGATGACGAGCGCTTCGATGGTGTCACCGAGATACTCGGCGGGGAACGTATCGGCGAACAATCGGACCGCGCGAGGGCCCGCGGCCTTGAACCCGCTGGTCACGTCCGTCAATGGGGTCCGCGCGACCTGGCTCATCACCCCGGCGAGCGCACGCATCGCCCACCGTCGGGGGCCACGCACGCCGTACTCCCCGACGCCAGCGAACCGCGCGCCGATCATGAGATCGGCGCGGTCTAATCCCGCGACCAGGTCACGGATCACGGCAGGATCGTGCTGCCCGTCCGCGTCGACTTGCACTACTATCTCGAACCCGTTACTTCTCGCGAAGCGGTATCCGGCTCGCATCGCACCGCCGACGCCGAGGTTGTACGGTAGCGACAGCACGACGGCTCCCGCCGCCTCGGCCCTCGCTGCCGTGCGGTCACTGGAGCCATCGTCGACCACGACCACTCGGGCGTTCGGGATCGCGAGGTGCACATCACGGACCACGTCCGCGACGGAATCCTCTTCGTTCAGCGCCGGAATGACGACGAGAACGGGCAGATCTACCGGACGCATCGTCTGAGATCTTACAGATACCGATTGTCCGGTCACGGTGCGCATCCCGTAATCCGCCACAAGGAGGCGTCACCTCGTTCGGCAATCAAATCGAAACCATCCTGACCGGCGAACTCGGTCATGCCCGGCATCAACCATCGTCCCGCACGCGCTTCCCCGGGCCCGAAGTCGAGCACGTATTGCGGAGAGCCATAGGTCTCAAGCGCATCGCACACCTCGGGGTTCTCGGCCGCGTCGCGAAGGCTCTCCCCAATCAGTGCCCACTCCTCGGTGTTGGGCGGCGACCAGGTCTTCGGGAACACGTCATAGCCGCTGAGCATGTACCCGAAGCCGCTGCCTGTCCCCGGATTGCCAATCACTCGCTCGCCCTCGGGAACGTACTCGCTCAGCGACTCAAGCAGTTCACGCTCGTCCGGGTCGAGGAAGCCGTATCGCTCCGGGTCGGCGGCATATCGCGAATCGAGTTCGAATGTGTTGTCCATATACTGCGGCATCGCCACTGGACGAAACAGCACAAGCACGAGCATTGCAGCGACCGCCACTGTAACCGCGATGACTGTCAACGAGGTCGCGTCGTTGGCGTTCGTCTTCCGCCGCTGGCGTGCCGCCAACCGGACGAGCGCGTC
The DNA here is from genome assembly GCF_049896145.1 of Microbacterium sp. TWP3-1-2b2. Lineage (NCBI taxonomy): Bacteria > Bacillati > Actinomycetota > Actinomycetes > Micrococcales > Microbacteriaceae > Microbacterium > Microbacterium sp. TWP3-1-2b2. Next base: position 1,338,850 of record NZ_JAFCTS010000001.1, read on the forward strand.
GAATCCGATCGCGGCAAGCGGGATCGCCACGATGGGAGCGAGCGCGGCAATCCGATAGGGATCCGCGTACCAAGCGCCCAATACGTAGTCACGAATGAACTGGTTTTCAACCGCCGCGACCAGGATGTACAGCCCGGAGATCCCTACCCAGGCCACGGCGAACCATCGATAAGCTGCATGCCTGACGGCGACAACCAATCCGAGCACCATCAGCGCGCTCACGCCAAAGGCGAACGGCATCGTCACTTGCCCGTTCAGAATCACGTCAAGGAACACCTCGAGGTTTCCGCGGAACGGATCCCAATGGGATCCACTGGTGCCTTGCGCTAGGTAGGCCCAGATGCTGACGAGCGCGATCCATGTGACGACCGCAACAGTGATGGCGCGTCGCCGCGACAAGCCGCTCGATGGGCCAAGCAGATGGAATGTGAGCCACACTGCACAGACCGCGGCCCACGGTAGGAACGCCGCGGGCTGCGAGAGGAGTAGAGCGGCTACGACGAGCATCACGAGCAGACCGCCGCGGATACTAGCGCGCACGCGGTCGCTGTTCTGGCTCCATCGGGGCAGAGCGATCACCATCGCGACGCCAGCAGGGATGAGCGCGGTGGACAGGGCGTTCGGGAAGAGCACTCCCCACTGAAACATCAGCAACGGGAACGCTTGCAGCGCCCCGGAGAACACCGCCGCGTACGCAGCAACCGTTCGGGACCCCGTGATCTCCCTAGTCAGCCAGGTGATTCCGAGCGGCCAGATCAGCGCGCCGATCACAAGCGTGAGCATATTGGCGGCGACCGTGATCTCAGCACCGGTGATCATCACGATGAGCGACGCAACCCCGTGCCATGCTGCCGGGTAGAAACTGCGTCCACCGATCACGGCATTGATGTGCAACGAAGATGCGTCGGCCGTTTCCAGGGCGAACTGGACGGCGTTCATGTGGAACACCGCATCGTTCGTCTGGGAGATGGCGGAGGGGTCGGAGATATACGCGGTCAGACGCCAGAGTCCGAAAACGATACCGATTGTGAGTGCGACGGGAAGCAACCAACGGGCGCTGCTCGATTTGCGTTCAGGAAGCCGGTGCCCGAGCAGTCGACCGAGCAGCCAGGCGACGACGGCGAGAGCGAGCGCAGCGGCCGCCCAGCTCAGCGGAGACCAGGCGATTCCGAGCGCCCCGAACACCAACGCCGCCACGCCGACGACAGCGACACCGAACACGGGTGCGGCGGCGAGCAGCGCAAGCCCCCTCAGCCCCACGCCCCACAGCGCGAAAACCCCGGGGAGGAACACCACGAGGATCGCAGCAAGCAGCACTGGAGCCTGCGCGAGCCACTCGACGATCATGCGTCCACCAGCGCGATCGCGCCCTGGACCTCACCGTCGTAGATGACTCTGCCCTTGTTGATCACGACGCCGCGGACGCACAGCTCGCGCACCATCTCCATGTCGTGACTGACGACGACGAGGGTCTTTCCCTGCGAGATGAGCTCTTCGAATTTCAATCGGCACTTCTCGCGGAACGGAGCGTCGCCGACCGAGAGGATTTCATCCACGAGAAGAATGTCGAGCTCAACATGGATGGCCACCGAGAACGCCAGGCGCATGAACATGCCAGACGAGTAATGCTTGACCTCCTGATCGATGAACTGCTCGATCTCGCTGAAGGCGACGATCTCGTCGTAGCGCGCCTCGATCTCGTGCCGCTTCATTCCGAGGATCGCGGCATTCAGGAACACGTTCTCGCGCCCGGACAGCTCGGGGTGGAAGCCTGCACCGACCTCGATGAGTCCCGCGACGCGTCCGCGGGTGAGTACCTGGCCGTCGTCCGGCTCCATAACGCCCGAGATGAGCTTGAGCAGCGTGGACTTGCCCGACCCATTCAGCCCGAGGATCGCGACGGACTCTCCCTCTCCGATCACGAGGTCGATCCCCTTGAGCGCCTCGAATTCGCTGGTCAGCTTGCGCCTCTTTATCCATGCGACGACGGTGTCCTTCAGGGAGAAGGCGTGGTTCAGTGTGAAGCGCTTACGAACGCCGTCGATGATGATGCTGGGCTTGACCGCCGTGTGCTCACTCATAGGTCTTGCGCGAACCTTCCTTCGAGGCGCCGGAACACGAGCTGACCGATCAGCAGCGTCGCGACGGCGATGAGCAGCGTCCACAACGTGTTCCAGGCGAGCCCGGGCGGAAGATCCATCAGCTGCACGCCGTCATAGTCTGACGCGGAGATCATGCCTTCGGTGGCCGGACGCCAGAATGCGTAGTGGAACAACTCGACGCCTTGCGTGATCGGGTTGAGCATGTACACCTCGACCAGCCATTGCGGCCATCCCAGCGTCTTGACGACTGCTTCCTGCACCTGAGTCCAGGAGTACAGGACAGGCGATGCCCAGGTCGCCAGCAACAGCATCAGTTCGACGATGTTCTCCGCGTCGCGGAAGCGGACGTTGATGGCTCCGAATAGCAGCCCGAGTCCGAGCGAGAAGATCATGACGATCGCCATGCCCGCGACGATCGCGAGGACTGAGACGATCGTGATATGAGTGATCCAGCCCAGCAGCAGACAGACCACAAGCAGCAGTCCCACCTGCGGGAGGAAGTGCACGAACGCCACGATCACCGCGGAAACCGCAAACAACTGCCGCGGAAGGAATACCTTCCGCACGAGCGGTGCGTTGCCCACGATCGACGTGGTGGCGTTCTTGAACCCCTCGGAGAAGAGGTTGATCACGACGATGCCCGAGAACAGGTAGACCGCGTAGTTGGGGATGCCTCGGTCAAGATTCATGAAGAGACCGAGCACTACCCAGAAGACGAGGAACTGTGCGGCGGGGCGCACGTAGGACCAGGTCCAGCCCAACACTGAGTTCCGGTATCGCGTCGTCACGCCAGTGCGGACGAGGAGGTTCAGCAGATACCGCCAGCGCACCACGTCGATAAGCCCACGGCTCTTGCCAGGGGTATCGAACTCGGAACGCGGGACGTCGGCGAAAGGATCTCGGGTATCAGTCACAGGCCCACTCAATCGGCGCGCGGCGATGGGAGCCTACGCGGGAACATCACCATTCTAGGTCAGCAGGACCTGAATGCCTGGTAGACGCCCCCGTGTCACCGATCCGCATCACTGCCCGCTCCGCTCACGACGACGCTCAGCGAGCCAGCGGGTATACGCCGCGACCGGCTCCGGTGCCCAGATGTTCGGATCAGCAGTGAAAACGGAGCGCTCGTCGGTAGGGGTCTCCCGCAGTCGCGCCACTGTCTCCGCTACGCCTGAGACGCGCGGCCCGAATGCATCGCCGATCACACTCTCGGCGAAGGCGCTGTCTCGAGCGATGACCTGACAGCCGAAGGCCCGCGCTTCGAAAAGAACGGTGCTGGCCTCTCCGATGACGACTGCGGTCCGCTTCAGAGACTCATATACATCGGGTGCGGTGTCGATCGTGATGTCCGGCGTCGCGGAGATCTGCGGATACCTCCGCGATGTCTCCGCGCGCTCACCCGGATGGGGCCTGAAGGAGATCGACCACTCGTCTCCCACGGCCCGGAGGAGGTCGGATACGAACGCGTCGGTGCCGTCAGGGTCAACTCGGGAAGACACCACGAGCAGGCTCTTGGGCCGAGTCGGCGACGCCGCGGCGGCCTGTCGCTCCAGATGCGGCTTCCCGATGGCGGTCAAGCGGCCCGGGTGGCGGATGGACTCCGACCAGTAATTGCCGAAAGTCAGCACTTCGTCTGGGAGGGCGCGCCGCAGCGACGGGTCGTCAAAGACGCGGCCGAAGTTATACGCCGCGTGCGACGGGCCAATCCACCCATGCTGAGGTTCCACGACGTACGCGCCGGCGTCTTTCATCGCTCCGAGCGTCTCCCCGTTGTACGTGTAGGAACCGTTGTCGTAAAACACGATCTTCGGCCGCATCCGGTCCAGCATGTGCCGGAGTTCGTCGAGCTGGAAGGGACGAAGGCGCTCGTTGCGTATTGCGCGCTGACCGATCGCAGCGAATGTGTCCGGCGCTTGATTCAGCCTCTGCGCGTAATCGGCGAGCAGCGACTGCGCCGCCGACGCGAACCCCGCCGCGACGGGCCTGCCCCTCTCACGCCAGCGGGAGCGTGCGGTCGCCGATTCCATGCTCAAAGTGGGACGGAAGATCGGCAGTCCTACCTGTGACGGCAGAGGTCGCGCCTGCACGACGACCGCGTCATCCGTCGCCTCGGCGAAGGCGTCGACGAGCCAGTTCCTTGCACGTCCGTTGTCCTCTGAGAGAGTGCCACCGGAGACGTAGAAGCAGACATCATGCGGCGCGGCCCTGCGGACCGCATCCCAACGGCTGGGAAAGTAACCGCGCGCCACGCGTTTCGCCTCACCCCAACGCGTCCAAGTCGATTCGGATGCGACTGTGACGCTACCGGTGTGCTGCTCTGCCAAAGCCCAGGCGATCTGCACGCGAACCTGCGCCCAGAACGGGACCGTCGTGCCCGGGAGGACTTCGAGGAGAGAGTCGGGCGCCTCATCTTCGAACTCTAGGATCGCCTTAACCGCCTCGGAGGTGCGACCATCGAGGTCTCTGGCGTCACGGTTCACAGATCCTCCCGCTGATTCATCAGCCACTCCACGATGCGGAAGTCGAACTCGCTGTCAACGTCGATCGAGCGATCGGACGGCATCTCGTAGAGAATCGTGGACGGGAAGAAGACGATCTGATCTTCGAGCAGAGCGTCGCGACGCCATACGTAGATCGAGCCGTTCATATCGAAGCAGCGTGGCGCATCTTGCCGCCGTAGGACGGCGTCGTCCGGTGCTTTGCTCACCGCGACCGTGCCGTCTGGCTGTTCTTCCACGAGGTTGAAGTAGGGATTTCGGCGAGCCTCTGCTCCTGTGATGAGCGAGTCGACATCAGCGTCCTCGAACATCCGAACTGCAACCCGGATGTCGTCGACAGTGCGCAGCGGGCTCGTCGCGTCGAGGTCCACGCACACGTCGTACAGAGCACCGGTTCGTTCCTCGGTCGAACGTACGGCATGAGCGATCGCCGGCACCTTCCCCGCTGTGTCCGTCGCCATCTCTGCTGGACGCCGTACGACCCCGGTGGCACCGAACGAGGGTGCCAGGGTAAGAATGTCTTCGGAATCGCTTGACACCACGACTTCGTCGAACAGCCCCGACGCAACTGCCTGCGCCACCGAATGACCGAACAGCGGCCGGCCTGCGACGACCCGCAGGTTCTTTCCCGGCACACCCTTCGAACCGGCTCGCACCGTGATCGTGCAGATCCTCATCGCCGACTCCGTTCCCACGCCTGACGCGCGCGCTCGAGATCCTCCGGGCGTCCTACGTCGATCCACTCCTCGTGAATCTCGAACGCCCCCACCTTTCGGCCGTCATCCATGAGCCGCGCCAGCAGCGTCGGCATGTCGCAGTACTCGTCGGGCGCGAGCAGATCAAGCGCGCGCGGGTCCAGTACGTAGATGCCCGCGCTCACCAGCTCGCTGTGATATGGCTTCTCAGCGAGTGCAGTGACGATGTCACCCTCCCGCCGGATCACCCCGTAGGGGATCTCGAATCCGTACTCCCGTGCCCCGATGGTCGCGGACGCGGCGGCCTCTGTGTGGAATGCGAGCATTCTTCGAAGATCCACCATTGTGAGCAGATCCGAGTTCATCACCACGAAGGGCTCAGCGATCGCGTCGAGAAGCTGCGCCAGTGCACCGGCCGTACCCAGCGGTGCGGGCTCGTGGAGGTACGTGATCTCCAGGCCGCGGGAGCTCCCGTCACCGAGGTGCTCCTCGATGAGGTGACCGAGGTGATTCACAGACACGTGGATCCGGCGGAACCCCTGATCGTGCAGCCGGCCGAGAATGATATCGATCATCGGCACGTCACCGAGGGGCACAAGCGGCTTGGGGATGTCCTTGGTGATCGGATAGAGCCTCTGCCCCCGGCCTCCGGCCATCAGTACCACGGGAGTGTTCAGTGGGGTGGCGATGTGCGCCAGCTCGCCGACCACGTCGACCATTCGGCCGTCGCCGTCCACGACCGCGACCACGCGGATGCCGCGGGTCGCCTTCAGAGCATCCACATCCTCCTGGCTCGCTGTCGGAGAGACCGAAGCAGGGTGGCGATTCATCACCGTATCCACGCGCGCATCCAAAGATGTCCCCGCCAACAATCCTCGACGGATGTCGCCATCGCTGACAGCGCCCACGAGCCGCCCGTCAGCGTCCTCGACGAAGACCACCTGAACAGCACCGCGATCGAGTTGCATGAGCGCGGCGCGAATACTCGTCTCCGGCGCGACGACGAGAATGCCTCTGTCAATCATTCTCTGTCGTCCTCAACTCTTGGAACGGCCGTGCGGGTACGCCCACGACGGTGGCGTCTGCGGGCACCGAGTGGGTGACGACCGCACCCGCGCCGACGACACTCCCCGACCCTACCGTCAGTCCTTGGAGGACCATTGCTCCCATTCCGATGTGGGCGCTCGCCTCGATCACGACGTCCCCGGCCAGGAGGGCGCCGGGAGCGACATGGACGTGCTCGCCTATCGCCGTGTCGTGTTCGACGATCGCGCCCGAATTGATCAGCGCACCCGTTCCGATCTGCGCACCCGCGTTGATGACGGCGCCCGCCATCACCTGCACACCGGCAGGCAAGGACACAGAAGGATCGATGAATGCACGCGGGTGCACGATCGTCACGACGGTGAACCCTCGTGAGGTCGCTGCCAAGTGCAGTCGACGTCGCGCCGCAGTGGATGAGACGGAACCCATGGCGTTGACGATGTCGACCTCGCGTGGGTCGAGTTCGTCGAGAGACTCGTCGCCACCAAGATGAGCAAGCCCAGAGAGTCGCTCCGAAGGTTCGGGGGCGAGGTAACCGTACGCGCTTACGCCTGACATCGCGAGCGCCGCGAGCACCGAGCGCGCGTGCCCTCCTGCGCCGAGAAGTACGAGATCAGCCATCGATGAGCTCACCACGGCGGTAGTCACGGGATGCAGGCGCACCCACCACATCCCAGAAGTCGAACGAGGTACGCCCGCTTGCCGGGCGGAAGCACGCGACGTCGACGTCAGCGATGATCGCCCCCTCTTTGATATCGGTGGTCGCCACCAGGCTACGTCGGACAACCGCACGGTTGCCTTCCTCCACCGGCTGACATCTCTTCTCAGTTGACCCCAGCATCACCGGCACGCGACGGAGGTCGGCGACGTAGTCTCGCAAGCCATCGGGGTCGAGGGACGCCGCATGATCGGGGCCTTCGGCCCGCACGTCGAAGGTGAAGTGCTTCTCGACGACCGTGGCACCGAGCCCGACGGCAAGCACCGACGCGAGCGATCCGAGCGAATGGTCGGAGTAGCCGACCTGATGCCCGAAGGTCGTGGCGATGGTCTGCATCGCGCGTAGGTTCAGATGCTCGTCGGCGGCGGGATACTCCGTCGTGCAATGAAGGATCGTGACATGCTGCGCGAACGCGACTTCGTCGTTGCGGCGCTGCCATGCGTTCTCCAGAACGTCATCCGTGAGCCGTACGGCGTCAAGCTGCCCCTGCGATTGCAACAGCCCCGCGGCGATGAAGCGCAGCGCACGCTCGATCTCGGCCATCTCCGCCATCCCAGTGGACAAGATGACCGGCAACCCGGTCCGACCAGCTGCGACCAGAAGCGGCGCGAAGGTCAGGTCACCGGATGCGATCTTGACCTTGGGGATCCCCAGCTCGGTGACGAGGAAGTCGAGGCCCGCGATGTCGAATGCGGTCGAGAGGAACTCGATACCGCGAGACTCACAGCGATCGCGAAGGCGTCGGAAGTCTGCATGGCTCAGCTCCAGTTGGCGGAGCAGGTCATGCTGCGAACGACGATCATCATCGGACGTGCGCTGGTAGGCGGCCAGCTCGGCGCTCTCAAGCGCGAGGCTGTCTGCCGAGAACGTCTGAAACTTCACCGCATCAGCACCGGCAGACGCCGCGAGGTCTACGAGCTCCTCTGCCGTGGTGACGGAGCCGTTGTGATTCACTCCGGCTTCAGCGATCACGAAAACATGTTCGGTCATGATCCCGATCCCTCCTCGAGGTCGTGGAATTTCTTGCGTGGCGGCGTAGGAATCGTCGCGTCGCGTAGCGTCGCAGCAGTGCGGGCAGCGAATCCGGGGTGACCAAAGATGTCGATGTCCGACTGATCCTGCACCCCCCGGGTCGCATCTCTCAGAGCGGACGCGATGGCAGTGCGGTTGGCGTCCGGCGTGGCGACGCTGGATGCGAGCGGCCGCCCCTTCTGCCGATCTCCGACCAGTACAGACGGAGTGCCGAGTATCGGCGCCTCCAGCACGGTACTGGATGAGTTCCCGGCCACGACGGTCGCCGCTGACATGGCACTCAGATACCCGAGTTGACCGAATGATTCGACGAAGTCCACACGGTCCGCGTTGGACTCCACGAACGCCGCGATGCGCTGACGGACATCCGCGGTGCCGATGTCGGAGTTCGATCCCGTGACGACCACATGCAGCCCGTCCACGTCGAGGAGAGCGACGAGGAGCTCCTCCAACACGACCTCAGGAGCATCGACGTCCATCACAGCAGGGTGGAACGTCACGAGCGCGGTCGGCTGCGGAAGCCGGATGCCGAAGCGCCGCTCCACCTCCTCCCGAGGAAGAAGTTCGAGCGCGCTTAGTGCGTCGACGATCGGTGCCCCGTGGAAAAACACCCGGTCTGGCTGCTCGCCCAGTTGGATCACGCGTCGACGATGGTCTTCGGTCGACGTGAAATGGAGGTAAGCCATCTTGGTTATCGAGTGGCGCAGCGCGTCATCCATTGCGCCCTCGGTGAGTTCTCCACCGTGGATGTGCGCCAGCGGAACCGAAACGATCGTCGCTGCAGCTGCCGCCGCGAATGCCTCGAGACGGTCACCCAGGACGACGAGGATGTCCGGGGCAAGGTCGGTCAGCACACGCGCGTAGCGCGGCAGCGCGTTGCCGACGTCTTCGGCCGCGCTCAACCGGCTGTCGTCTGTTGACCAGATCGGAACGGATGCAGCGACCCTGAGGCCGTCGTCTTCGATCTCCGACTCAGTGCGCCCGAAAGCGTCGCTGAGGTGTGTGCCGGTGACGATGAGTTGCAGCTCGAGCGCTTCGTCCGCCTCGATCTCCTGCAGCAGCCCTCTCAGCAGGCCGTAATCAGCGCGGGTACCGGTGAGAACAGCGATCTTCCTCATGCCGCCGCCAGGGCAGGCGAGCTCGGAATGCACACCACGCTGGCGTGAAGAGCATCAGCCACCGGAGTGGGGGCATGCGGCAGATGGCGATATGGCGCCTGCCGATGGAGAAGATTCCAGAACGGGCGACATTGCAGACCCGCATCGTTCGTGGCCTCGAGCAGCTCATCGCGCCTTTCGACTCCGCCGGTCACGCGCACTGCACAGAGCCAATAGTTGCTTTCGGTGCCGTCCGGCTCGGAGAGAAAATGCACCCCTGACAAGTCCTCAAAAGCATCCCGATAGCGATCGGCGAGCCGTCGCTTGGCCGCAAGGAACTCGGGAAGTCGTTCCAACTGCGCAACTCCGAGTGCCGCGTTGAGATTCGGCATTCGGTAGTTGTAGGCGACCTCATCGTGCTCGAACTCCCACCGGTGCGGCAGCTTGGCTGTCGTGGTGACATGCCGCGCGCGGCGCGCGAGTTCCTCATCACTCGTGAGGATCATTCCCCCGCCACCGGTGGTGAGGATCTTGTTGCCGTTGAAACTGAGGATTCCGAGGGTTCCGAATGTTCCCGTGTGTGCAGTGCCGGCACGGCTGCCGAGCGACTCGGCGGCGTCCTCGACCACTGGAACTCCGTAGGCGTCGGCAAGCGCGACCAGTTCGACGATGCGCATCGGGTGGCCAAGCGTGTGCATCGGGACGATCGCGCCGATTCGACGTCCGGTGACGCTGTTGACGAGACCGTCCGACGTAGATCGCGCGGCGACGAGCACCGCTTCCACAGCCTCGACAGAAAGACCGAGCGTCTCCTCATCGCTGTCCACGAAATACGGGTGGGCACCGGCGTGCGACACCGCGTTCGCAGTGGCGACGAACGACAGCGTAGGCACGATCACGTCGTCGCCCGCTCCGACTCCGGCAAGTTCCAGGGCCACCTGGAGTGCTGAAGTCCCGTTGGACACGGCGACACCGTATCCGGCACCGGTGAGCTCAGCGATTGATTGCTCGAACTCTCCGACGAAACTTCCCACGCTCGACACGAAGGTGGAATCGAGGCACTCCCGCACCTTCTGCTTCTCGACATCGGTGATATCTGGGATATGCAGGCCGACGAACGAGTCCTCGCCGACCACCCCACGAATCGTACGGACGAAGTCCTTGGCGTCACTCATACGACGTAGGCGTCGGTGCGGTAACGAGCCAGATTCGCCGGGTCAGTGAACCACTCGGCGGTCGCGCGCAGACCCTCGCGGAATCCGTCGACACCGTCGTACCGCGGGCTCCAGCCGAGAACCTGCTGCGCCTTCGTGTTGTCCGAGTACAGTCGCTCTACCTCGGAGTTGGCGGGGCGCAATCGGGCCGGGTCTTCGGTCGCGGTGGCGTCGATGCCCATCGCTTCCGCGATGAGATCGAACGTCTGACCGATCGAGACTTCGAACCCGACGCCGAGGTTGATGACTTCGCCCACCCCTGCCTTGCTCGTGAGCGCGGCTGTGAACCCGGACACTGTGTCGGGCACGTAAGTGAAATCGCGTGTGGGGGTGATCGCGCCGAGCTGGATCTCCCGCTTCCCAGCAGCGAGCTGACTGATGATCGTCGGGATCACAGCGCGGGCGGACTGACGCGGCCCGAAAGTATTGAAGGGACGAATCGTCACCGTGGGGAGCCCGAACGACGCATGATACGAGTTGACCATCTGATCGGCGGCGATCTTCGAGGCGGAGTACGGCGACTGGCCCTGGAGTGGGTGCCCCTCATCCATCGGCACGTAACGAGCCGTCCCATACACCTCGCTGGTGGAAGTGTGGATGAAGCGGCTGACGTCCGCGGCACGAGCGGCGTTGAGCAGGTTGAGCGTGCCCTGGATGTTCGTCTGCACGTATAGATCCGGAGCGGCGTACGAGTACGGAATCGCGATCAACGCTGCCAGATGGAGCACCGCGTCGCGGTCTCGGACCGCCGACATCATGAGCGCCGGGTCCCGCACGTCTCCTGGAAGGAACTCGATCTGAGCCGCGACCTCTGGATCGATGCCGTCGAGCCAACCGCGCGAATCGAACGAGTTATAGAGGACGAGCGCTCGGACTTCGTGTCCATCCCGGACGAGCTGCTCCGCGAGGTGTGATCCGATGAATCCGTCAGCTCCTGTGAGCAGTACCTTCATGTCTCCAGTCTATGCGCCACAGTTGAGTGTTCACTTGAACGTGGTCACTGCCGGCTTGCCCGGGGAGTAGGAGATCGTTCCTCCTGTGAAAGTCTGCGAACACGCTCCCCCAGAGCACGTCTCAGCACTGGTGGGCCAGCCGAGTTTGCCACGTAGCCAACCCGCAGCGCTATACGCCTTCATCACTGTGGACGAAGATGCGAACGTGCCTTTCGCGGACGAATGGACCCAACCGCCTTGGAACTGCTGCGCGACGCCGTTGCCGTTTCGATCTGTGACAACCTGCTCCGCCTTCATCGGCCAACCCAGTTCGCCACGGACCCATCCCGCGGCGCTGTATCCAGCCATGATCTTCGATGAAGACGAGAACGTACCCTTCGCAGATGAATGGATCCAGCCGCCTTCGAATTCCTGCGCGACGCCATTGCCCTTCGCATCAGTCACCACCTGCTCAGCCTTCACCGGCCAACCCAGGAATCCGCGGAGCCATCCTGCTGCGCTATAGCCGTTCATGATCTTCGTCGAAGACGAGAACGTTCCCCGATCCGACGCATGCATCCAACCCGCCGCGTACTTGCGCGCGAGCCCGTTCCCGTTGGAATCAGCAACGACTTGGACGCCCGCGCCAGCCGCGCCGAGCGTTCCTGCTTGCGCTGACCTCATCGTCGTCACCGTTGCCGAAGTGATTCCAAGCATCGCGACAGCCGCTTTACCCGGGGTGTACGAGATCGTTCCTCCTTCGAACGGTTGCGAGCATACCGTTCCCGAGCACGTTTCCATCCCCGTCGGCCAGCCGAGCTTGCCCCGTAGCCATCCGGCGGCGCTGTACGCCGTCATGATGGGGGCCGAAGACACGAACGTTCCTGCGTCCGACGAGTGCACCCATCCGTTTGTGAACTTCTGTGCGAGGCCACTTCCGTAGGGATCGGCCACGGTCTGAACCGTCTGCCCGACGCCTAGTGACTTCGTCACACCCGTCTGCGCGGCTGCGGCTGCTTTGATTGCGGCAGGCGTCACGCCCAACGTCATGACGGCGGCCTGACCCTTGATATAGCTGATCATGCCCCCGTTGAAGCCCTGAGCACACACCTGACCAGTGCACGTCTCCGCTCCGGTCGGCCAGCCGAGCTTGCCGCGAATCCACCCCGCAGCGCTGTATGCCTTCATCACGGTCGCCGACGACGAGAACGTCCCCTTCGCCGATGAATGGATCCAGCCGCCCTCGAATTCCTGTGCGACTCCGTTGCCGTTCGGATCAGTCACAACCTGCTCCGCCTTGGCCGGCCAACCCAGATCGCCACGCAGCCATCCTGCCGCGCTGTATCCGGCCATGATCTTCGACGACGACGAGAACGTCCCCTTCGCCGATGAGTGGATCCACCCACCCGTATACTTCCGCGCCAACCCGCTGCCGTTCGGGTCTGACACCAGCTGCACGGCGGCAAGCGGTTTGCCTAGTGCACCGGTCGCTCCCCCACGCGCGGCGTATTCCTTGTCGATCGCCCCAGGCGATACGCCGAAAGTGGTCGTGGCAGCCTCACCGCTCGCGTAGGAGATGACTCCACCTTCGAATGCCTGCGAGCAGATGCCACTCGTGCACCAACCCTGCGTCACGGGCCAGCCGAGGTCCCCGCGTAGCCATCCCGCTGCGCTATAGGCAGTCATGACCTGGGGTCGCGATGAGAAGGTTCCCTTGGCGGACGAGTGAATCCAACCACCGGCGAACTGCTGCGCTTGCCCGTTGCCGTTCGGGTCCGTGACGATCTGCACCGGTGCAGCCGGGTTGCCGAGAGCGCCGGCGGCACCGCCCATTCGCTTCCACTCGGTAGCGATGGCTCCCGTCGGTGTGTAAGCCGGCTTCTGCGTCGACCCGAACCAGTCCGTGAAGTAGTTGTAGAAGTTGCGGTTGCCGTAGCTCGAGCAGCTGTTGCCCTCACCGTATCCGGCACGAAGGGCAGCCGCGTTCGGCTGGTAAGGCGTGTAGTAGTAGAGGGCTGCAGTCGCCTTGTTCGCGACATAGACGTTCCCGCGGCCGCACGAGGCATTCGGGTGGTACAGGATGCCCCAGGTCTTACCCGGCGCGTACCACTGGAACCACTTGCCCTCCATGTAGATCTGCATCTGGCGCGCTGCGCCGTAGATCTGGTGGAAGAAGCCGACGAAGTTCGGGTCGCATGGGGCGGTGTCCGGGCAGCCCTGACCAAGCGCGCTGTCGTAACGCCACGGGCTCGGCCACGTGTGGCTGATGAGTCCCTGCTCCTTCTGGAGCATGACGATCAGCACCTGCGGGTTGATGTTGCACGACTGCGAGACGCGGTAGATGATCCGAGCCGCAGACTCGTTGGCGGCTCCCTTGTAGCCGCTGCAGTATGCGTCTGCGGGGCGAGTCACCGAGGTGATCTTGAAGTCCTTCAGACAGGTGTAGCCCGACTGGCATCGCGAGACCTTGCCGTTGAAGAAGCTCTGGATCTGCGCCTCGGTCATGGTGCTCTTGTTGGTGAACACCGCATCACTGATGATGTTTCCCGCGCTGAAGCCGGCGAGCGAAGTCTTGACGATTCCCGTCTGCGCTGGGTCGCCTGCGGTGCGCGCGAGGCTGGCGGTCGTGCTCTGCGAGGCGGATGCCGTGGCCACTGCCACCGGTGCGACAGTGCCGACCACGACAGCCGTCACAGCAACGAGGACGGTGAGGAATCGCGCGATATTGAGCGCGTTTCGAGAGCGTGGGGCAGGTCGAGACATGTGACTAGTGTGGCGGAAGTTACGGGATGATGCCACTGAGGCCAGAGAATCCACCTAAGAATGCGGCGTGTCGCGCGAATTCGCAGGCCTTCGCCAGGCTCACGGATCGCCCGTGCGGAGAGATCAGAGATCTGCGTGCAGCGACCAGACGCGCTCGGCCGAACTCGCCCACGAGAACGCACGTGCCCTGTCCCCCGCCAGCACGCCGAGGCGTTCCGCCCCGGTTCCCACGGCATCCGTCAGCGCATCAGAGAGCTCCTCCGACGCGACCAGCGCACCACCTTCGGCGATGACATCGCGGTGCACACCGCTGTCGACCGCCAGAAGCGGAACGCTCAACGTCATCGCCTCCATCGCACGCCACGGCCAGGCGGAAAGGTCACTCGTCGCCACGAGAGCAGTCGCCCCGGCAAGCAGAGCCGCACGATCCTCAGGGCCGAGCTTGCCTCGAATGTGCGCTCTGCGCTCGGGCAGGCCGACGGCGGATGCGACCTCAGCAAGCTGCGGCTCCGCGCCTTCGGCGGCATCGACCACGACAGCATCGACATCAGCTGCTGCAGCGGCCCGGAAACCGTGCTCGAGACTCTTCGCCGAGCCGGTGAGCACGACGTAACGCTCCGGCAGGGTAAGAGTGGCTCTCCGCTCAGTGGCGTCGACCGGGACTGCGAATCCTTCTGGCGCTGCGCCGGCGATCACGCGCACCCGATCCCCGAGCTTCGCGAACGACATGATCCGCTCCGCCATCGCGTGGGACGGGACGACCACGACATCCGCGTGCCTGGCCGCGCGACGCAGCATCCCGCGTTGCCAGGCGACGGTGCCTTTCGACAGCAGCTCTGGCGCCTCCCACGCACGCAGATCCCATATGGTGACAGCGACCTGGTCATCGTCGTGCAGGCGATCGTGCTTCACCAACGGCGCCATGAGCGTCGGCGCGTGAATGAGGCCGCCGCCTACGCCAGGAACGATCCCCAGCTGCCACGATCCCGCGAGCTCGCGCCGCGCCAGCGGCAGCACGCGCGTACCTGCGAGCCCGGGCAGATCTGCCGCTCCCCCGGCGGGAACGATGGCCTCGACGGTGCAGTCCGTCGGCGTGGTGGCGATCAGTCCGGTGGCCAGGTCCAGAGCTGCGGCTGCCTGATCCGCGTCGACGATCTGCGTGATCTGGTCGAGAACGACACGCAACTTGGCACCCATATCCAAAGAGTAACCTCGGCGGCGAAAAAACCCGTGAGTGACGCCGGTCCATGCTTGAATGCTGGGGTGAGCGACGGTCGACTTCCAGTGCAGCGTCGGTGGATCCGATGGGTCATCGGCGCGCTTGTCGCCTTCCTCGTGCTCGCGACCGGGTGGGTGGTCATCCGAGGCGTCAGCGCAGTGAGCGAACTGCAGAGCGTCGCGAACTCGGCCTCTCAGATGCGCTCCTCGATCGCGGACGGCGACCTCGAGCGTGCCGCTCTGATCGCTCCCCGCGTTGCCCAGCACGCCGCTTCGGCCCGCGATCTCACCTCTGACCCTGTCTGGCGCGGATTCGAGTTCGTCCCGTGGTTGGGCGCGAACTTCACCGCGGTGCGTGAAGTCGCCGAGGTCGCGGACGACATCGCATCGGATGCCGTCAGTCCTGTCCTCGCGATAGCGGGTGACATCGACCTCGCGAGTTTCGGCTTCACGGGTTCGACGATCGACCTGGCTCCCCTCGCAGGCGTGGAGGCGCCGCTCGCTGCCGCGAGCGCGACGCTCAGCGCTGCAGAGACGCAGGCGCAGCAGATCGATGCCGACGCAGCGCTCCCTCCGTTGGCGGATGCTGTCCGCGAGATGCGTGACGTCGTGACAGAAGCCGCAACGGTCGTCGGCGCTCTCCACGGCGCCGCCGTCCTGCTGCCTCCGATGCTCGGCGCCGACGAGCCTCGCACGTACGTCCTCGCGATGCAGAACAGCGCCGAACTGCGATCCGACGGTGGCATCGTGGGATCCCTTGCGCTGCTTCGCGCCGACGAGGGCTCGATCAGCATCGTCAAGCAGGCCTTCACCGGCGACTTCCCTGCGCTGGCAGAGCCACTGCCGCTGAGTGACTCGACGATCGCGCTCTTCGGAGACGGCCCGGGCCGTCACATCCAGAACATCACGAGCATCCCCGACTTCACCGAGGCCGGGGCGATGATCGCCCTGCGCTGGGAGCAGCAGTTCGGAGAGAGTGTCGACGGCGTCGTCGCGGTCGACGCCGTCGTCGCCGAGCATCTGATCGATGCCACCGGCGACTTGACGTTCGGCCCGTTCACGGCGACCTCCGACACGATCCTGCCGATCCTGCTGTCCGAGATCTATGCGACGTACGCGGACCCCCTGCAGCAGGACGTCGTGTTCGCGGAAGCCGCGAACGCGCTCTTCGCTGCCGCGCTCAGCAGCGGACAGCCTCAGCAGCTGATCGGGGCGATCGCAGCGTCCTCAGACGAGGATCGCATCCGGATCTGGAGCGCGCACCCCGAAGAAGAAGAGATGCTCGCAGCGTCGACGCTCGGCGGAGCGCTTCCGGTGGACGGTCCGCGGGGCCCGTACGTGGGCGTGCTCTTCAACGACACGACCGGCGGAAAGATGAACTTCTACACGGACGCCGTCATCCGCACCGCCGTCGGCGAGTGCCGAGGCGAGCCGACGACCCAGGTGCGAGTGACCTGGACGAACGATGCGCCCGCAGACGCCGCAGAGACCCTACCCGCCTATGTGACCGGGAACGGGGTCTTCGGAGTCGAAGCCGGCAGCGTGCGCACGCTGATCGCGATCTACGGCCCAGAGGGCGCCACAGTGCAGGCGGTCGACCGTGATGGTGAGGAAGAAGGCGTCCAGACCGCCCTTCTCGGCACCCGCAACGTCGTGCAGCACGACGTGCTCCTCGCGCCAGGCGAGTCCACCACGGTCACGGTCTCCTTCATCGGCACAGGGGCGGGCGACCGCCTGACCAGAGTGCAGCACACCCCCATGATCGACACCCCTGAGACGGCACGCGCGGAATTCACCTGCGACTAGTGACAAATCGTTCGACCATGAGCTAATGTCATCTTCACTGGGGAATATCGGACTCTGCATTTCTGCCGTGGGGGCAGGAAGAGTCCACGCAGTCGAACGCAGGGGTGTGTTCGGATGCGATTCCGCGTGTATCTCTCTGGGGGAGAATCATGCTGAAGAAACTGGCTGCAATCAGCCTGACCGCTGGCGCGCTGGTGCTTGCCGCACCGGCTGCCGCCTCTGCTGCACCGGGAGACTCGTACGCCGAGCCTCCGAGTGTGCTCGTCGATACTCCTGTCGTCGACGTCTGTGGAGAATCGACCGTCGTGTTCGAGCCCGGCTACTTCCAGCCAGGCGAGAACGTGTCTGTCGGAGTCTCCGGCGCGAAAGCGGCGGACGCATCGTACTCGGGCAATGTCGCGAGCGCCGAAGGTGCGATGGAGCTGTCGTTCAGTCCACCCGCCGATGGGGAGGGCAACTACTCCATCGCATTCAGCGGCACGCGCTCGTACACCGCGGTGATCACGGTGGCGCACGCGCATGACGCTGCTGCGGGCTGCGACCACGACCACGACCCCGCGGCTGCGCCCGCGGGCGCCGAGGCGCCGCAGACCGGCGAACTCGCGCTCGCAGCCACCGGCGGCGCAGTGCCGCCGGTGGTGATCGGCGGCGGCCTTGTCGCCCTTGCAGCCGGGGGACTGCTCGTGGCGACGGGGGTGGCGCGCCGCAGGCGGTCGTAGATCGGGTCACCGCATCTCGCGGTGATCTACTCGCCGGGCGGCGGCGGTCCCTCCCCCTCCGACTGTCGTCGTCCGGTGTCAGCCGGTGCAGACCGGCGGGCCCGCTGCCCATCACCACACTCGTGTGTGATGGGCAGTGAGCCGCTCCGCATGCGGTCCGTCCGGTGGCCGATCAGGGCGTGGGCGCTGGCGTCTCGGTCGGAGGATGCAGCGTCTGCTGCGCAAGATCGCGGACGAACGCGTAGTCGGGCTCGAACTCGTCGACGCCGGTCTCCGGCACGAGCTCGATCGACGTGACCGTCTGCTCCTTGGCCTTCAACATCAGATCGAAGAACTCCGAGAGCTTGTCCTTGGGCAGGTCGGTGTCGACGAGCACCGTTCCCGCAGAGGCGATGTCGTTGAACCTGGTGAGCACATTCTCGGGGGTGAACTGATCGAGGATCGCGATCTGGAGCTGCCGCTGGCGCTCCATGCGATCCCAGTCGCTGGTCGTGTACCGCGAGCGGGCGTACCACTGGGCGGTGTCGCCGTTCATGTGCTGCTGTCCGGGCTCGATCCACCCGATCGCCCATTCGTTGACGTCACTGCCGGTCCAGCCCTCAGGAGGTCCGCCCTTCGGCAGCCGCTCGGTGACGTTGATGTCGATCCCGCCGAGCGCATCGATCATCGCGGCGAAGCCGTTCATATCGATGAAGATGTAATACGGGATCTCGATGCCGAGAATCCCTTCCGCAGCATCCTTCGTCGCCTCGATGCCCGGCGCGGAGCCATGCGCCGCGGCATCCGGATACAGCTCGGCACCCTCGTCATCGCGACAGACCTCGGCCGCATAGCGGATGTGGTTCATCCAGCCGTTCCACCCGCACGTCGACGACGAGTGCCCCTCGAATCCATTCGGGTACAGCGCCTGCATCGGGCTGCCCTCGCTGAACGGCGCATTGGGGAGCTCCCGCGGAATCCCGAATATCGTCGTCGCGCCGGTTGTGGCGTTGACAGACACCACCGAGAGGCTGTCGAACCGCATCGAGTCGCGCCCATCGCCGCTGTCTGCGCCGAGCAGCAGGATGTTGTAGTAGCCCTCGCTGGGCTCGACGCTCGGTCCACTCTGACCGAAGATGTCATCGATCGCGCCCTTGCTGGAGCCTGCGACCGTGGCCGCGTAGCCGGCGCCACCGCCGAGCAGCCCCACGATGATCAGCGCGACGACCGGAATCGCCAGGCGAGAGATCGGGGGAACCTTGACCAGGCGCACGAGGCGCAGCGTATCGAAGGTCAAAACGATCCACAGCACCGCGTACGCGACGAACAGGACCTGGAGCAGGGTCAACGCGAACCAGTTCGTCACCACCGAGATGAGCATGGGACGCAGGAACAGCGCGGAACCGACCGCGACCACGACGAGGAACCAGCTGAGCAGCGTCGCGCCCAGGCCGATGCGGCCCAGTCGGCGATTACCGCCTGCGAGCACCTGAGCTGAACCGGGAACCAGCACGTTCATCAGGACGAGCCACCAGCCGCGGCGGCCCATGAAAGCGGGGTCAGCCGCATCAGGGTGACGCAGCGGGCGGGTCTCGATCACCCGGCGTCCGCTCCGCTTCACCGCGCTCGGAGCGGCGATCGTCACAGGGAGTCCTTCAGCCGTTCGTTCTTCTCAGCGACCTGGGACTCGAGCGTCCTGGCATAGTCCTCGAGTCGATCGGCTATCGCGGGATCCGACGCGCCGAGAATGCGCGTGGCGAGGATGCCGGCGTTGCGAGCGCCGCCGATGGACACGGTGGCGACCGGGATGCCGGCCGGCATCTGCACGATCGAGAGCAGCGAGTCCATCCCGTCGAGGTATGCGAGCGGCACGGGCACTCCGACAACGGGGAGCGGAGTCATCGATGCGAGCATGCCGGGCAGGTGCGCTGCTCCCCCCGCACCTGCGATGATGACGCGAATGCCCCTGCTCCGCGCTTCGCGCGCGTACTGCATCATCTTGTCGGGTGTGCGGTGCGCTGAGACCACCTCGACCTCGTGGGCGACACCGAATTCGGTGAGGGCCTGCGAGGCATCGCTCATCACGCGCCAGTCGGAGTCGGATCCCATCACGACGCCGACGACGGGCGCAGCGGAAGAGTGCAGAGGCTCAGTCACCACACCAGGGTACTTTCTGCTCCCCTGAGTTCTGCTGAACGGCGCGCCCTTCGACCTGCTGCCCGGGCGGAGTCACGGTCCTCAGCCGGACAGCCGAGCATGGCTCCTCAGGCGAAGTGCGCCGCCGCGGCGCGCGCGATGTAGACCACGTCGTCAAGGTCATCCCCTGCCACGTTCACGTGCCCGACCTTGCGACCTGGGCGTGCCGCTTTGCCGTAGGTGTGGATCTTCGCCGCGGGCTGCTCGGTCATCGCCGCATCGAAGCGGTCTTCGAACGTGCCTTCGGTCGGGCCACCGAGGATGTTCACCATCACCGACCACGGCGCGCGCGGCGACACGTCGCCGAGCGGGAGATCTGCCACGGCGCGCAGATGCTGCTCGAACTGCCCCGTGACAGCGCCGTCCTGGCTCCAGTGGCCGCTGTTGTGCGGGCGCATCGCGAGTTCGTTGACCAGGATGCGATCGTCGTCGGTCTCGAACAGCTCGACCGCCAGCATCCCGGTCACACCGAGGCCCTCTGCGATCTCTCGTCCGATCTCCTCCGCCACGCGCGAGAGCCGCTCGCTCGCGCCTGGCGCCGGGGCGAGCACCTCGGCGCAGACCCCGTCGCGCTGCACGGTCTCGACGACCGGGTACGCGACCATCTGTCCGCTCGGGCGGCGTGCGACCTGCTGGGCGAGCTCCCGTGCGAATGAGACGAGTTCTTCGACGAGCAGCGCATCGCCACCGGACGCCGACTCGGCTGCGACGGCGTCGAACCAGTCCGATGCGTCCTCCGCACTGCGTACGACACGCACACCCTTGCCGTCGTAACCGCCGCGCGGAGTCTTCACGACAGCCCTGCCGCCGTGGTCGTCCAGGAACGCCTGCAGTTCGTCGACGTTGCGAACAGCGGCCCAATCCGGCTGCGGCACCCCGAGCTCGGTGAGACGCTTACGCATCACCAGCTTGTCCTGCGCGAACTGCAGAGCATCCGGCCCCGGGTGCACGGCGACGCCTTCCTCGACGAGCGCCCGCAGGACCTCCTGCGGCACGTGCTCGTGGTCGAAAGTCACGACGTCGACGTCTTTCGCGAACGCGCGCACGGTGTCGAGATCGCGGTAATCCCCCACCGCGGTCGCCGCCAGGCGCGCCGACATGCCCTCGTCCTCGGCGAGCACTCGAAGTTCGAGGCCGAGCTCGACCGCCGGAGCGATCATCATCCGCGCCAGCTGTCCGCCACCGATCACGCCCACACGCAACGCCATAGAGATCTCCGTTCGTTGCATCCATTCTCGCGCATGGCGTGGACGTTTCGACTCGCCTACGGCGCGGTCAACGATCGGCGTCGTGCTCAGACATCGACTGCGCATCACGGTGAGCCAGGATCTGGTTCACCTCGATCTGATCGGCGAGCGCCTCGTGTATGAGCGTGACGTTGGGTACGTTCACGAGGCGCAGGGGTGTGTCGACCCCGTTCGAGAGCGTGATGGTCCCCGCGCCCCACATGCGCTGCACCATGCCGCGGCGGACGCCGATGGTGTACCCGCGCACGTGCGACATCTCTCGACTCTTGCGCGCGCCGATCCCCTCGCGCACGACCACGCGCCTGGTCGTGACGGTGTAGCTCCGTGACGCCCAGATCATGAAGGGAATCAGCACGCCGAACAGCACCAATGCCGCAGCGGCGGCGAGAAGCATCCAGTTCTCGAATTCGGGGGGCAGATTCCCATAGAAGAAGGCCGTGCCTCCCGAAACGACGATGAGCAGCAGCGCCGACCAGAACAGCGCGCGGGCGTGCCCACGAAAACGCGCGATGAGGAGCTCTTCGGCTGGTGAGCCTGGCGGCGGCATCATCGGCCGGCCTCCGAGTGTCACGGGCTGGGTCACACCTCCATTGTGCCTGGCACCTCGGACATCGCCTGCCAAGAGGCGGCGTGTCCGCCTGGCGTCCGCTCAGCGTGTCGGGCAGCCGCTCACGTCAATCGCGCGTGGACCACATCGCCTGCGGCGATCAGATGTTCCGTGCCCTCGCTGACGACGCAGAGTCGGCCGTCTGGTTCGAGACGCAGCGCAGTGCCGTGCAGCACCTCGCCGTCCGGCAGCGACACGTCGACCTCTCGCCCGAGACTGGCGCACTGCGCCGAGACGGCGGCGTGCACGCCGCTGCGCACGGCATCCCCCCATGTCGCGAGGGACGACACGAGATCGTCCAGCCGCCGCACGTACGCGGCGACGAGCAGATCGGCATCGGCCTCCTCGCCGAGCACCGCGAACGACGTGGCCGTGGGCACCGGAAGCTGCTGATGCGTCATCGCGGTGTTGACGCCGGCGCCGACGATCACGGCGGTTCCGGTCGATTCGGCGAGGATGCCGCAGATCTTCCGCCCGTCCACCAGAACATCGTTCGGCCACTTCACGCAGACTTCTTGCTCCGGGAGCTGAGCGGCGACGGCGTGCGACATCGCCACTCCGGCGATGAGCGGAATCCAGCCGGTCAGCTCGGAAGCGGTCGGCAGCTCGCGCAGCAGAACCGAGATCGCCAGGGCAGAGCCGGCCGGCGCCACCCACGAGCGATCCAGTCTCCCCCGGCCCGCGGTCTGATTGTCGGTGAGGAGCACCGACAGGTGCGGCCACGCCACCGAGTCAGAGGAAAGCGCACGCAACGCCGCATTCGTCGATGCGGACTCGTCGAGCACCTCGAAGCGGGATGCCACGGTTTCGGCCTGTGGGAAGTGCATGCCGGCCAGTCTACGGAGCAGCACCGATCAGGGCTCAGCCGTGCAGCTCTTCGTCCTTGTCTTCTTCGTCGTCGTCGTCCTCATCGGGCTTGATCGCGCCCATCTCGCGAATGCGCCACTCGTCCCACTCACCCATCAGCTGCTCGATCGCAGCGTGGAATTTCGCAGTGGCGACGCCGGGCGTCGTATCCCCGAAGTAGTGCTGCACCCACATGTGCAGCCGTTTGACGGCATCAGAGTCGCCGCGGACGCGCGCGATCTCGCGTACGACATCTGCCGCAGCATCCGCCGTCAGCCACTCGCAGTCGGAGAGATATCCGCTCCTGTCGACCGATGCCTGCTCGTCGACCGGGCGGGTGATCATGAGCGGCTTCCCCGCTGCGAGACGGTCGTAGACCATCGCCGAGATGTCGACGATGGCGACGTCGGCGGCTGCGAGCTGCCAGCCGAGCTCCGGACCGTCGTCGTAGACGTGTGTCGCGCCGGGATCCGCATTGTTGGCCGCTGCGATCGCAGCGATGATGCGTCGATGGGCGGCACCGTACTCGTCATCCACCACGCCGCTGCGCGGGTGGGGGCGATAGATCACCCGATGCGTTCCGGTGGAGAGCAGCGCATTCACGAGGGTTTCGCCGTGCGTGACGATCGACCCGTAGTGCGCGCTGGGGCGATCGCCCTCCCACGTCGGCGCGTACAGCACGACAGTGCGCTCGTCAGGCGTGTACGGCAACGTGCCTGAGAAGTGATCGGCCTGCGGGCGGCCGATCTCGATGGTACGGCGGTCGATGTCGAAGTCCCACAGCGTGCGAGACAGCCGGTCACGCGCTGCCTGACCGGCCACCAGCGCGTAGTCGTACGCCTTGTATTGGTTGGTGGTCATGTACATCTTGTCGGACTCGCCGTGGTTGATGAACACGTGCCAGCGGCGACCGTAGCGGAACATCTGGAAGTTGCGAGTGTTCTGGTTCACGTACAGAACGATGCGGATGTCCTGATCCCGGATGAAGTGCTCGAGGTCTCGCACCGTCGGGACGAAGGCGACCGGTGGTGCATCCTCGGCGATCAGCTTCTCTGCGCCGATCGCGTTGCGGGCGAGCACGACCACTGGCCAGAGCTTCTCGAGTTCGGCGAGCGGCCGGTACCACTGGCGCATCTGATACATGTTGACCGCGCCGTCGGCGAAGTACACGGCGATCTTGTAGTGCCCCTCGGGATGCGGAGGACGCGTCTCGAGGGTGCGCCTGACGCGCTGCACCGCCGAGCGTGAGCGCATCGCCTTGCGCAGCATGCGATACGCCTTCTTGACATCTTTTACAGCACCCACATGTCAAGAGTACGCAGGCGCCCCCGTTTCACCGTGACATGATCGGGGGGTGGTAGAGAACGATTCGGCAACGCCTGCAGACGGAGTGTCTTTCGTGATGCCCGTGCTGAACGAGCGCGCCTATCTCGAACACGCCATCGCCTCCGTGTTGGAGCAGCAGTTGGACGGTCCTGCCGAGCTCGTCCTCGCACTCGGCCCTTCGACAGACGGGACCACCGAGCTCGCTCGGCGTCTCGCAGCGGACGACGACCGCATCCGTCTGGTGGACAACCCCGACGCCCACATCCCCGTCGGTCTCAACGCCGCGATCCGCGCCAGCCGGTACCCGACCATCGTGCGCGTGGATGCGCACTCCGAACTGTCTCCCGGCTATGCGCAGCGCGCGCTCGCGACGCTGAGGCGCACCGGTGCCGCCAATGTCGGAGGCGTCATGCGCGCCGACGGCCGAACGCCCTTCCAGAAGTCGGTGGCCAGGGCGTACAACTCACCCATCGGGCTCGGAGGCGGCGCCTACCACGGCACCACCCACGAGGGTGAGGCCGAGTCCGCATACCTCGGCGTCATGCGCCGCTCCGTGCTCGAAGAGGTGGGCTTCTTCGACGAGTCGATCCGTCGCGGAGAGGATTGGGAGCTCAACCTGCGCATCAGGCAGGCAGGGCACAAGGTCTGGCTCGATCCGCAGCTTTCGGTGACCTACTGGCCGCGCGAGAGCTGGTGGCGTCTGGCGCGTCAGTTCCGTGCCACGGGAGCCTGGCGCGGCGAACTCGTGCGGCGGTACGGGCGCAGCAACGGCGTTCGGTTCTTCGCGCCGCCCGCGCTGGTGCTGAACGTCACTCTCGCGCTGATCGTGGCTGCGCTGCAGCTGACCGGTGTGCTGGCCGGCATCGCTTCTGCCGTGGCATCCGTCGTCTATCTGCCGCTCATCGCCTACGTTCTTCTCGTGATCGCGATGGCACTTCAGCCGGGAGACGGCAGGTCAGCGCGCGAGCGGATCTGGACTCTCGCCGTACTGCCGACGATGCATCTGGCTTGGGGCGCAGGGTTCCTCGTCGGTGTGCTGCGTGGAGCCCGCGGGACGGTCGACGCCTCGCGCCTCGGCACTCAGAACACGCCGCTTCCCTAGGCGCAGTGCGTCACGCGTCGACGAATCCGAGATCCAGCAGCCGGGAGACGACGCGCTCCGCAGCGCGGCCATCGTCGCGACCGTTGAACTGCTTCCGCCACGCGCCATAGCGCTCCGCGAAGAAACCGGGCAGCGTGTCATCCATCAGAGCATCGGCGAGCTCGTCCTGCGTCGTCACCAGCGGACCGGGCGCGCGCTCGGCGAGGTCGAAGTAGAACCCGCGGAGCTCTCCACGGTAGTGATCCAGATCGGGAACCATGAAGTACATCGGCTTGCCGGTCACGCTGTAGTCGAACATCACCGAGGAGTAGTCGGTGATGAGAGCATCAGCGACGAGCAGCAGTCGCGCTGTATCCGGGTACCCCGTGACATCGATCACTCTCGCACCCGAGTGGTCGCGTCCAGGACGCAGCGTGCGCGAGTGACCGCGGACCAGCACCACGGCATCCGTCTGCTCTGCGAGCAGCTGCGGATCGACGAAGTCCACGATCTCACTGCGGTCATCGCGCCAGGTCGGCGCGTACAGCAGCACCCGTTCATCGGCGCCGATGCCCAGCGCCTTGCGCGTCGCCGATCCGTCATCCGTGGTGAGCACATCGTTACGCGGATAACCGTCGGTCCAGATCGGCTTGCCGAAGAACGCGTAGGCCTTCTTCAGGATGCGCTCGGAATAGGTGTTCTGCGCGAGCAGGACGTCCCACCGACGCGATTCCTTCACCACAGCGGCCATGCGTCGCGGATCGAAGCCGCGGCGGTGCAGCGCGAGGCGCTTCAGCGGCGTCCCGTGCCAGGTCTGCAGCACCTTCTGCCCGCTCTTGCGCGCGAAGCGCCGACGCATCCAGTCGTTCACGACGAGCAGCCGTGCGGCACCTCGGGCGCGCCACCACTCCGGGCTGCCCTCGATCACCGCGATCGCACCCTCGGGAACGGCGATCGACAGGTCGACCACACTCCAGTATCTGGTGACGCTGGGTGCCCTGGTCGCGAGCTCGCGGTCGATCGCGCGCGGATTGCAGCCGACACTCTGCCCGTAGAAGCTCTCGAAGAACACGGCGTTCTCGTCACCGCCGGACTGCGAGACGTAGCGCTCCTCGAGAGTCGACTGGCCCTCGCTCGTCTCATAGATCGGTGCGACCGGCGCTGCGATCTCGACGTGGCCGCCGTGCAGCGCGATGCGCATGCTCGCGAGCAGGGCGGAGCCTATTTCGATGTCGTCGAGTTCGACGCCATCGATGTTCAGGGCATAGGACCCCGAAGGCAATGGCAGAGCATCTCCCGTCCAACGGATGCCGCGAAGCGGAACGACCGCCTTCCAGGTCTTGCCCCCGCCTGTCACCTTTCCCGACACACGCGCCCGGGCACCCTCGAGGGTCGCCGAGCCCGGCTTGGGACCGGTGCCTGCGATGATCAGCGTCTCCGCCTGCTCATCGATCCGGGCAGTCGTCATCGTGCTCCCTTCGGCGCGGGGATCCCCCGCGTACGGATTGCCTTGTACACACGACGGGTGTTGTGTCCGTCGCGGTATTCGTGCACCTGTGCGCTGAGCGTACTGGAGCGCGCCGAGCGTGCGGTGAACACCTCGTCGTCCGTGAGCAGCGTCTCGAGCTGGCGGAGAAGAGCAGGCCAGTCGTGCGCCGCGTCATCGCCTGCCACGTCTTCGTATCTTCCGTAGAACCCACGTGTGCGGGCGTACTCTTCTGCGTCAGGCGCGAGGTACAGCACCGGCATTCCCAGAAGCCCGACGTCGTATGCCAATGACGAGTAGTCGGTGATGAGCGCGTCGACACCCGGCAGCGCAGGGGTGATGTCGGTGATCAGATCGGATCCGAGCATCCGCACCCGGCCGCTGGGAAGCGGCGGCTGGTAGGCGCCGGCTCCGAGCGGATGCGACCGCACGAAGAGCACTGCGTTCCGGCTCTCGAGCAGGGCGATGATGCCGACCCACTGCGCCGCGGTCGGCACGGCGACGTCATCGGCACCGTCACGCCACGTCGGTGCGTACAGAAGCGCGCGGGCCCCATCGGGCAGGGCGCCAGTCGCATCGACGAGCAGAGCGGATGCCGCCTGCCGCCGCCCTTCCTCGGTGCCGGCTGACAGCACGTCCACGCGCGGCTCGCCGGTGACGATCACGCGCGCATCTCCCAGTGCGAATGCGGATTCGAGCCGCCCGCGCGAACGATCCGACGCGGCCGGCAGCACCTTGATGCGCTGAGCGGCGCGGCGGTACAGCAAGCCGACCAGACGGCGCAGAAGCGCCGCCCCGGGGATGTTCGGGACCTGCGTGGTCGCGGGCGAATCGAGTCCGATGCGCTTGAGCGGAATACCGTGCCACAGTTGCACGATGAATCCACCGGAGACGGCATAACGGTTCACATCTCCGAGGCCGTGCGTCACGACGAGGACCTCGGCCCGCGCAGTCGCCCACCAGCCGCGCAGCGACGACTTCGAGATCGTGGGGATGCCGAGTGCCGCAGCATCCGCTCGCTCACGGGCTGACGAGGTCAGCCACACCGCGTCGTGCCCCTCGGCCGTCGCGACCCGCCAGAGGGCCAGTGCACCGTCGCCGACCCCCGCGCCGCAGCCGAACACCCAGCGGCGCCCACGAGGCAGCAACAGCGTGCCTATTCCTCCGACGGCATACAACGGGATGCGCATGAGCTTGGCCGCATTGCCGGAGCCGAAAGAGAAGGACGCCACTCCGCGAGCCTATCGCGGGGTGGCGTCCTTCTCTGTGAATCCGGTAACGCATGCCGGCTCGGGAGTTCGGTCAGAGGCTGAGCTCTCCCAATGTCACTTCGATGTCGTACGACTTGCCGTCACGGACATACGTGAGTGTCGCGTCGCTGCCTGCGGCCGCCGCACGAACCTGTGCAGTGAGGTCGGTCGCGCTTGCGATGGGTGCGCCGTTGAATGCCGTGACGATGTCACCCTCGCGCAGGCCGGCGGCTTCCGCCGCGCCGCCGTCGACGGGAGCATCGGCGATGTACGCACCGGCGACCTCCGCGCCCTCGACCGTGGAGGCGTTGCTCACAGAAGCGCCGAGCAGGCCGTGCGTCGCCGCGCCGTCTTCGATGATCTCCTCAGAGATGCGCTTTGCCACGTTCGACGGGATCGCGAAGCCGACGCCGATCGAGCCCGACTCCTCTGAACTGCCCGCAGTCGCGATGGCGACGTTGATGCCGATGAGCTTGCCCTCGCTGTCGACGAGCGCACCGCCGGAGTTTCCGGGGTTGATCGCTGCATCCGTCTGGATCACTGCGATCGAGATCGACTCCGTGGCACCCTGCGTCTCGGTGCCGGGAAGGTCGAACTGGAAGGGCCCGCCCTCCTGCTCGGACTCGCCCCCGTCCTCCTGGCTGTCCTGCTCTGCCGAGTCCGGCAGGGCGGACGACGCGATCTGAATGCTGCGGTTGAGCGCACTCACGATGCCGGTGGTCACCGAGTTCGACAGACCGAGCGGTGCCCCCACGGCGACAGCGGTGGAGCCGACGTTGAGGTCGGACGAGTCCGCGAAGTCGATCGGAGTCAGGTCTTCCGCACCCTCGAGCTTGATGACCGCGAGGTCGTAGATCGGGTCGGTGCCCACGATCGTGGCGTCGTAGATACGGCCGTCGGATGCTGTCACCCTGATCGCGGGATCAGCGGCAGCACCACCGAGGGTGACCACGTGGGTGTTCGTGAGCACGTAGCCGTCCTTGCTGAGAACGACGCCCGAGCCGCTGCCGGATCCGTCCTGGGCGGCGACCTCGATCGTCACGACCGATGGCAGCACCGTGGTCGCGATCGCCGTGGTCTCGTTCACCGAGCCGGGGTTGTTCACAGTGATCGTGTCGGTGCCGGCCGCCGTGGTACCGGTCGGCTGCGCCCAGAGGTTGTTGCCGAGGTAGCTGCCGCCGAGACCCGCAGCGCCGCCGACGAGCGATGCCGCGACGATGAGTGCCGCGACTTTGCCTGCGCCGAACGGCTTCTTCTCTTTGGCCTTCGTCTCGATCGGCGTGACGGGTGCGGTGGGACCGTGGGTGCCGGCATCGTGTGCTGCGCCTGCGCCATATGCTGCACCTGCGCCGCTCTCGCTGAAGACCGGCCGGGTCTCGTCTGTGCTGTGCACCGGGTACGTCGGTGCCGGGATGCCGAATGCAGCACCCTGCGGCGAGGTGCGCTGCGGTTCCTGGGGCGACGTGCTCTGCGGTTCCTGAGGGGACGACTGCGTCGGCGCCTGATGATGCGACGCGAACGACGCGGGCATGTCGTGGCCGGCTCCAGTGCCGACCGGCCCCTGCGGCGCAGGCTGCTCGGGCGACGCGGACTCGTTGGTGTTCTTGTCTTCGTTCATGGTCTGCTCCTTCAACAAGTTCAGAGTGCCGGTCGTAGCTGTGCGTTCGTTATGGTCACGGTGAGTGTCGGCTATGGCCTTAGCCTGGTTTGCATGAGTGCTATTCCCGGCGCCTGGCGGCGCACTGCTGCAGGGGCAGGCCTGCTTTCGCCTGACGGTGCGGTCGCGCCCACCATCTTCGCAGAGATGTCTGCGGCCGCGATGAGAACGGGCGCCATCAACCTCGGCCAGGGCTTCCCCGATGAGGACGGCCCTGTCGAAGTGCTCGAGGCCGCGCGAGAGGCGATCTCGCAAGGGATGAACCAGTACCCGCCCGGGCGGGGGTACGCCGACCTGCTCGATGCGATCAGCGAACACCAGCGCCGGTTCTACGGGCTTTCGGTCGACCCTGCGACAGAGGTGATCGTGACCGCCGGCGCGACGGAGGCGCTGACGGCGACGCTGCTCGCATTGATCGACTCGCCCGATGACGAGGTCGTCGTTTTCGAGCCGTACTACGACTCGTATGCGGCTGCGGTGGCACTCGCCGGTGCGCGGCTGCGCACCGTTCCTCTGCGTCTGCCCGATTTCCAGCCGGATCTCGAGGTGCTCGCGGCATCCGTCACCGATCGCACGCGGATCATTCTCGTGAACGATCCGCACAACCCGACCGGAGTCGTCTTCTCGCCGGAGGTCAAGGCCGAAGTGGTCCGCCTCGCCCACCGGCATGATGCGGTCATCGTCACCGATGAGGTGTACGAGCACCTCACGTTCACCGCTCCCCACGTACCGATCGCGACGCTGCCAGGGGCGGCAGGACGCACACTGACCATCTCTTCAGGAGGCAAGACGTTCTCGGCCACAGGTTGGAAGATCGGCTGGATTCACGGCCCCGCTGATCTCATCACCGCTGTGCTGACCGTCAAGCAGTACCTCACGTACGTGAACGGATCGGCGTTTCAACCGGCGATCGCCGTTGGTCTGCGGATGCCTGACGCATTCTTCGCGGATGCCTCGGCTGCTATGGCCCGCAAGCACGCGATCCTCGGCGCAGGGCTGCGCGACGCGGGATTCGAGGTGATCCCACCACAGGGTGGATACTTCACGGTTGCGGACGCATCGGCTCTGGGCGGAGCGGATGCTGCCGCCTTCTGCCGTGCGTTGCCGGACAGGGCCTGCGTCGTCGCGATCCCGTTGGATGCGTTCGTCAGCGCGGAGCACCGCGGCGCCTACTCCGGCCTGGTGCGCTTCGCCGCCTGCAAGCGCGTCGAGGTGCTCGAGGAGGCTGCGGGGCGGTTGGCCGCTGCGCAGTTCTGAGGCTGCGGCCCGTTCGCACTCGGCCCGCTCGGCTGGGCTGCTTGCCCTGGGCCCTGTTCACCCTCGGCCTGCTTGCCCTGGGCCTGCTTGCCCTGGGATGAGATCGATGGGAGTTTCTCGCACGTTGTCAGGCGTTCGGCGATGCGAAAAGCTCCCATGACTCTGTCTGCACAGATGCGGTGACAGAGTGGTTCTCCCCCGAACTCGCGCACGCGGCATCCAGCGGATCGTCTCGCGGTGAGTATGGCCCTATGCGCCACCGCACGCCCCTGCCCCGTCGCCTTGGCGGCGTCTTCCACGTGTCGGATGCCGCGGCAGCCGGCGTCGGCAGAGGCCGGGCGAATGCCGCCGATCTGCATCGCCCGTTCCTCGGCATCCGCGCTGTGGAGATTCCGGCGACCTTCCTCCAGAGCGCCGAGAGCTTCGCCCCGCGAATGCGCGAAACGCATCGGTACTGCGCAGTGTCAGCCGCTCGGGTGTGGGGACTTCCGCTGCCCTGGCATTGGACGGCGAGCGAACTGTTGCAGGTGGCGGTTCCGACAGATGCCTCGCCGCCACGTGTGCGGGGCGTGAGCGGTCGGCGCGTCGCCGCAGACCGCGGGTACACCTACTCGGTCGGCGGCCTGAAGACGATGGATCCGGTGTCAACGGTCGCCCTTCTCGCGCCTCGGCTGAATGTCGAGCAGATCATCGTGATGCTGGACGCGATCATCACCCCGTCGCAGCGATACCCCGGTCTGCGGATGGTGCGTCCGTTCTGTTCGGTCGACAGCATCCGCTCGCAGATCGAAGCGCTCGGCGCGTTCCGCGGAGTGCGGAAGATGCGCGACGCGCTCGAACTCGCGAGAGCTGGGGTCGATTCTCCGAAAGAGACGCAGACGCGACTCGCGATCATCGGCGCAGGTTTGCCCGAGCCCGTCGTGCAACACGCCGTTGACGATGCTGGCGGGCTCGTGGCGACCGTGGACCTGGCGTACCCCGAACTGAAGATCGCGATGGAGTACGAAGGCGACGGGCATCGCACCGACCGCGATCAGTGGCGCATCGACATCCAGCGTCAACGCAGGTTGGAAGAGCTCGGATGGGTCGTGATCCGGCTGACCGAACTCGACCTGACGACCGGCCGCAGCGCGTTCCTGGGCCTCCTCACCCGCACCGTTCACGCTCGCCGCAGCTGATCCGGGGCCCGAGGCGCGGTCGATGGGAGCTTTTCGCACGTGACAGCGGGTACTGGGATGCGAAAAGCTCCCATCGGCGGCTGTCGCGGCGGCGGGCGATCACCGCGGCGGCGGGGTCAGCGCGGGGTGACGCCGTAGCGGCGAAGCCGCAGTACGGGGTTCACTTCGCGCACACGAGTGACGGCATCCTTCGTGAGCTCGGCCACGGCGAGCCCCTCTCCGGTGCCCACACCTGCGAGCACGACCCCCTGCGGATCGATGATCTGCGAGTGCCCGACACCGATCGGCGTCGGATGATCGGCAGCGACGACGTAGACCGTGTTCTCTATCGCGCGTGCCGCGAGCAGAGTCGTCCAGTGGTGCTCCTTGAGTGGGCCGCGCACCCACTCCGCGGGAACGACGATGACATCGGCGCCGGCATCCACGAGCGTGCGGGCGACCTCGGGGAAGCGCAGGTCGTAGCAGGTCATCATCGCGACGCGCAGGCCGCCGATCTCGAGCGTCTCGGGAGCACCCAGCTCCCCCGCCTCGATCCAGTCGGACTCGGTCTGTCCGAACGCGTCGTACAGGTGCTGCTTCCGGTAGGTGGCGCGGACGCCATCGGCATCCACCGCCACGAGCGTGTTGCGCACCCGCTCCCCTGCCGCCTCCACGAGTCCGGCGATGATCGTGACGCCGTGAGCGGATGCCGTCGCCTGCAGCGTACGGACGAATTCTCCATCGAGCGACTCCGAGTTCTCGATCAGCGTCGCATCCATCGGATCGACGAAGTAGCTGGAGTACTCCGGGAACACGACAAGGCGTGCTCCCCTGGCAGCAGCATCCGCCGTCTGCTGCGCGACCCGGGCACGATTCTCGTCGCGCGACGCCGTGGGGCGGAATTGACAGACGGCGACGGGGAATGCGGCGGTCTCGGACATGTCTCCATCCTCGCGCAGTTTGCCCGTGGTTAACCAGCGCCGAATCCCGTGTTAGGCTAGTAGACGTGCCGCGGGGTGGAGCAGTTCGGTAGCTCGCCGGGCTCATAACCCGGAGGTCGCAGGTTCAAATCCTGTCCCCGCAACAAGTAAGGCCCCGAGATCCTTGAGATCTCGGGGCCTTCTCCTTTTCAGCCGCGTCCGACTCGGCAGGGTCGTGCAGCAGCAACGCCGCTCATGTCACACGACCATCCCCGGGCCGCGATACTCGAAGCCAGCGATAGCCGTAGGCCGGGACCTCCAGTTCGACCGTCCCAT
Organism: Microbacterium sp. TWP3-1-2b2; assembly: GCF_049896145.1. Lineage (NCBI taxonomy): Bacteria > Bacillati > Actinomycetota > Actinomycetes > Micrococcales > Microbacteriaceae > Microbacterium > Microbacterium sp. TWP3-1-2b2. The sequence continues at coordinate 1,372,033 of NZ_JAFCTS010000001.1, forward strand.
CGGAACCGAGCGCCGTGTGCGAGGGCTCGAGGAGGTCGAGGAGGGTCGTACCCTCCGGCTCACCCGACACACGGAAAGAGGTGGCCACCGGCACCTCCGCGAAGTTGTGGAGCGCGATGACACGGCCGACGTCAGCGGAAAGCGAATGCGCGAGAAGTGATTCGGCGGGCTGGTCGATCACCTCGGTACTGCCCCACCCCAGCTCGGGTGAGGTGCGGTACCTCGACGTGAGAGCGCGAATGAAATGCAGCAGCGATCCGTGATCCTCGAGCTGTGCGGCGACGTTGACGTGCTCGGGTGCGTATCCGTCCGACGGGGGCCGCGCCACGAGTCTGCTCTGCGCGGCATCCGAGAATCCTCCGTTGCGGTCCGCAGACCACTGCATCGGAGTCCGCACGGCCTCGCGGCCGGAGACCTCGACGTTCTCCCCCATGCCGATCTCTTCGCCGTAGAACAGCACCGGAGTCCCCGGCAGAGTGAAGAGCAGGCTGTAGGCCATGCGGATCCTGCGCGGATCGCCGTCGAGCATCGGAGGAAGGCGCCGCGTGATCCCTCGACCGAACACGCGCTGTCGTTCGTCCGGCGCGAACGCATCGAACACCTCTTCCCGTTCGCTGTCGCTGAGCTTGTCGAGGGTCAGCTCATCGTGGTTGCGGAGGAAGTTCGCCCACTGGACCTCTGACCCGAGCACGGGCCGGGCACGCAGCGCAGCGATCAGAGGGGCTGGATTCTTGCGCGCGAACGACAGGTACATCGCCTGCATCCCGACGAAATCGAACTGCATGGTGAGCTCGTCACCGTCTTCGCCGCCGAAATACTGCACCTGCTTCTCGTACGGCAGGTTCACTTCGCCGAGCAGTATCGCCTCGCTTGAACGACGCTGCAGGAACCGACGGATGTCGCGCAGCAGATCGTGCGGCTCGGGAATGCCGACCCCCTCAGGGATCTCGAGGAGGAACGGCACCGCGTCGACGCGGAAGCCCGAGATGCCCAGCTGCAACCAGAACCCGATGACTTTTGCGATCTCGTCGCGCACGCGCGGATTGGCGATGTTCAGGTCAGGCTGGTGCTCGTAGAAACTGTGCTGGTACCACTGCCCTGACTTCTCGTCCTTGCCCCAGATTCCATTCGCCTGACCGGGGAAGACCGCATTCTTCTGGCCTTTCGGAGGGGCATCATCGCGCCACACGTAGTAGTCCCTGAAAGGAGAGCTGACGCTGCGTTTGGCCGCGAGAAACCACGGATGCCGGTCGGAGGTGTGATTGATGACCAGGTCGACGATCACCCTCATCCCGCGATCACGGGCGGTGCGGATCACCTCGACGAGATCGCCGTGGCTGCCCAGACGGGAGTCGATGCCGTAGAAATCGCTGACGTCATAACCGTCGTCGCGATCCGGCGTCGGATAGAACGGCATCATCCACAGGCAGGTGACGCCCAGCTGCGACAGGTAATCGATCCGTTGGGCGAGTCCTTGCAGGTCGCCGACACCGTCGCCGTTCGAATCGAGGTACGTCTCGACATCGAGGCAATAGACGACTGCGGTCTTCCACCAGAGGTCGCTCGTGTCAGTGATCTTCACAGTCGCTCCTTCAACGCAGGGATCAGCTCGGATGCTGAGACGTCCAGGAACCGCGACTGCTCGGTGCCGACGTGGTGCAGGTACACACGCTCGAATCCGATGTCCACCAGATCCGCGATGCGGCCGGCCAACGAGGACGCGTCGTGGTCGACCAGGACGGCTTTTCGCAGATCCTTCTCATCGAGCGCCGCGGTCGCCGCATCGAACTCCTCCGGCTGCTCGAGGTCCCAGGTGACCGGGGGCGACAGCAGACCGTTGCGCCACTGGTCGCGGGCGATCGCGAACGCCTCGTCGTCGCTCTCCGCCAGGCTGAGGTGCACCTGCAGGATGCAGGGTCCGGTGCCTCCCGCATCACGGTAACCGTCGACGACTCGACGCAAAGCCGCGGGTTCCTGAGCGACAGTCGCAAGACCCTGCGCCCACGATGCGGCCCAGGCCGCGGTCTCGGTGCTCACGGCGGTCGCGAACAGCGGGGGCGGCTTCGCCGGCAGGCTCCAGACTCTGGCGCGGTGAACACGCACCAGACCGTCGTGGTCGACCTCTTCACCGTCCATCAGGCGATGGATCACGTCGACGCTCTCACGCAGCCGCTCGTTGCGGATGTGTTTGGCGGGCCAGCCATCCCCCGTCACGTGCTCGTTGATCGCCTCGCCGCTGCCCATCGCCGCCCAGAAACGCGCGGGGAACATCTCCTCCAGAGTGGAGAACGCCTGAGCGATCATCACCGGGTGATAGCGCTGTCCCGGCGCATTGACCATGCCGATCGAGAAACGGGTGCGGGCGAGCGCAGCGGCGATCCAGCTCAGCGCGAAACCCGAGTGGCCTTGGGCCGGACTCCACGGCGCGAGGTGGTCCGAGCACATCGCGCCATCGAAACCGGCACGCTCAGCTCCGACGACGGCGTCGAGTAGCACGCTCGGTGCGATCTGCTCGTGCGACGCATGGAAACCGATGAACACCATGCGCCGAGTCTCGCAAGAATCGAGGACGTTCGGGAGAGGTGGACACCGCATCGCGGGTCTGGGATGATGCACCCCATGCCCCGCCGGGCATCGCGCCCGGGGGCACGAAAACGGGCGCCCCTCGCGGGACGCCCGTTTCGTTGTGTCAGGCTTACTCGGCCGTCTCCAGGGCCAGAAGCTCTGTGATCGCGGTCGTGAGTCGCTTGTCGGCCTCTGCGAACGCCGTGAGGTCGCCGTCCTTGAGCGCTGCCTCGCGGTCGCTCAGCGCCTGCTGCGCGTCAGCAAGGGCCGCAGCGCGGGCATCCTCATCGCTCGGCGGCTCTGTCGTGCCCTCATCGGGCGGAGTCGTGCCGTCACCTGGGTCGACCGGCTCCACCTCTTCGTCTCCACCGCTCGCGCCGGAGTCGCCGCCGAAGATCACGTCGAGCGCCGCTGTGAGCGTGTCCTCGAATGCGACGCTGTCACCGAAGGTGACGAGCACCTTCTGCAGCAACGGCAGCTGCGTGCCTTCAGACGACTGCACGTACACCGGCTGCACGTACAGCAGACCACCGCCGACGGGCAGCGTCAGCAGGTTGCCGTATTTCACCTGCGACTCGCCCTGCTGCAGCAGGTTCAGCTGCTGCACGACTGCCGGGTCGGAGTTGAACGTGTTCTGCACCTGGCCCGGGCCGGGCACAGTGGTGTCGGCGTCGATCTCCAGCAGATTTAGCTGGCCGTATCCTTCCGCCTTCTCACCCGCAGTGGATCCGGCGTCCGAATCGACAGCCAGGTACCCCATCAGCACGTTACGGCTGGTCGTCCCCTGCGCGGACGAGGGGATGAACGTCGAGAACATCGAGAACCGCGGTGAATCCTGGCCGGGCATCTGCATCGACAGGTAGTACGGCGGCTGCAGCTGGTTGTCGTTTCGCGGGTCGTTCGGCGTCTGCCAGCGGTTGTCCTGCTGAGCGAAGGAACCCGCAGTGTCGACGTGGTACACGCCCAGGACCTCGCGCTGCACCTTGAAGAGGTCCGTCGGGTAGCGCACGTGACTCATCAGATCGGCTGACATCTCGCTGATCGGCTCGACCGTGGACGGGTAGACGTTCTGCCACGCCTTGAGGATCGGATCCTCGTCGTCCCACGCGTAGAGGGTCACCGAGCCGTCGTAGGCGTCGACGGTGGCCTTCACCGAGTTGCGGATGTAGTTGATGTCGTCGATGGCGAAGTTCGGCGCGGCCGTGTTCGAATCGGCGATCGCGTCGGAAAGACTCACGCTCGTCGAGTACGGGTACGTCGAACTGGTCGTGTAGCCGTCGACGATCCAGACGACTCGACCATCGACGACGCTCGGGTAGGCGTCGCTGTCGAGCTCGAGATACGGGGCCGCCTTCTGCACGCGGTCGACCGGGTTGCGATCGTAGAGGATCTGGGAGTCGGCGTTCACCAGGTCGGAGAACAGGATCTCCGCCTCCTGGAACTTGAGCGCGTACAGCAGCTTGTTGAAGGTGTTGCCGATCGCCGGCCCACCTTCACCGGTGAACGTGGTCTTCGTCTCGTTGGCGCCGTCCTCACCACGCGGGTAGTCGATCTCCACCGGGTCGGTGCCCTCGGGCGCTCCGACGATCGAGTACAGCGGCGAGTCCTCGCCGAAGTAGACGCGCGGCTCGAACTGCTCGCTCTCGGTCAGGAAGCCTGACGTCGGGATGCCGCGCTCGAGGAACACTGGCTCGCCTTCGCTGGTGCGCTGGTTGCCTGCGGCCACCACCAGACCGTAGCCGTGGGTGTAGACGGCCGTGCGGTTGTTCCAGTTGTTGCTGTCGCCGAGTCGGTTCACATCGAGCTCGCGAACGGCGACGACCGTGTCCTGCGTCTCGCCGTCGATCTCGTATCGGTCGACGTCGAGCGTCTCCTTGAACTGGTAGTAGCCACGGAACTGCTCGAGCTGCTGCACTGTCGGGCTGATGATGCTCGGGTCGAGGATGCGGATCGACGCAGTGGTCTCGGCATCTTCACGGAGCTGCCCGGCCTCGGCATCGGTGACGGCCTTGAACGGCGTGACCTCGAGGTTGGCGATGTCATACGCCTGCTTGGTGCCGTCGATGTTGCGCTGGTAGTACTCGGCTTGGAAGCTGTTCTGGTTGGGTCGCACCTGGAAGGTGGTCACGACCCACGGGTATCCGATCCCCACGACGAGAGAGGCCACGATCAGCAGTCCGGTCGCGACGAGCGGGAAGCGCCAGCGACCGATGACGGCCGTGACGAAGAAGAGGATCGCGACGAGAGCGGCGAGGATCGCGAGGATCGCCATGCCGGGAATCGTCGCATTGACGCCGGTGTAGGCGGCACCGGTGATGCGGTCTTCCTCGGTGACGAGGGTCCGGTACCGATCGAGCCAGAGACTCGCGGCCTGCACCAGAAGGTAGAGACCGGCGAGCACGGCGAGCTGGATGCGGGCGGCCTTCGAGATGCGCAGTTCGCCCTGGCCGATGCGCACCGAGCCGTACAGGTACGACACGAGCGCGGTGACGATCAGGCACAGCAGGATGACAGCCGAGACGAACGCGAGAAGGATCGAGTAGAACGGCATCGCGAAGAGGTAGAAGCCGGTGTCCATGCCGAATTCGGGGTCGATCTGACCCGTGGCGCCACCGTTGAACCAGAGCCAGACGGTCTCCCAGTTTCCGGCGGCGGCGAAGCCCGCGAACAGGCCGAAGAAGATCGGCATGCCCCACATCGCCAGTCGGCGCAGCGGCTCGATGACCTCCTGGTAGCGGTCCAACTGCGAACTCAGCCGCACGTAGACCGGGCGAAGCCGGTACGCCAACTGGATCACGATGAACAGTGGCACCGCCATTCCAAGGAAGCCCACGACGAACATCACCGCGGTGGCGAGCCACTGTGTGGTGAGGACGTTCGCGAACTGCAACTGGTCGAACCAGAGGAAGTCCGTGTAGAGCGCGGCGAAGACGAAGAACGCAGCGATGATCGCTGCGATGATCACCAGCGATATCGTGATGATTCGTCGTGAGGTGCGGGGCGTGGCCGGATTCGGCGCCGAGGTCGTGGTCACCCCTCCATCCTATGCACGTCGAGTGTGCGCAGGCTGTGCCTGGTGTGACGGTGAGGTCACGGTCCGCTCTCAGCGCAATGTCATTCCGCGGCGGCCGTGCACGTCGGCAATGCCTCGACGTCGCCGTCGTTCGCGATCACCTCGAGCGCATCGATGGACTCTTCGAGCGTCGCCGTGCTGATCACCTGCAGCCCATCCGGGACGTGCCCCACCACTTCATCGCAATTGGACTCAGGAGCGAGGAAGTAGTCAGCGCCCGCGTCCACCGCTCCGTACAGCTTCTGCCGGATGCCGCCGATCGGACCGACCGTGCCTGCGGCGTCGATCGTGCCGGTGCCGGCGATGTCGTTGCCGCCGGTCATCGCCCCCGGCGTGAGTTCGTCGACGATGCCGAGCGCGAACATCATCCCGGCACTCGGGCCGCCCACGTTGTCGAGTTGGATCGTCACATCGATCGGGAAGTCGTACTCGGTGGTCAGGGTGATGCCGATGAGCCACGTGTCCACGCCGTCAGTGGTGTCGAGCTCCGGAGTGATCTCGACTCCCATCTGCTGGTCGCCGTCACGAATCACGGTGAGTTCGACGGGCGTTCCCTCGCCTTCCTGGATCGCCTCGCGCAGCTCCGCGGCGCTGGTGACCTTCACGCCGTCGATCTCGGTGATGACGTCGTTCTCTTCGAGCACTCCTGCGGCAGGTGAACCTTCGACGGCGTCGACGACCTTGACCTCGGCGCCGGTGTCGTAGCCCAGTTCGTTGAGCGCCGCGGCCGTCGCCTCGTGCTGCGAATCGACCATCAGCGCCGCGTTGCGCTCGTCTCGATCCTCACTCGTCACGCCCTCGGGGAACACGGCGTCGATCGGCACCACCGCGCGAGACGAGTTCATCCAGGCGAGCGCCAGTTCGAACCAGGACGGCGTGCGCTCGCGGTTTCCGACGACCTGCACCGTCAGCAGGTTGAGGCTTCCCGTGGTCTCGAAGGTCTCGGCGCCCTCGATCGCGATGAGCGGTACATCCTCACCGTCCTCACCCGCTGCGGTGCCGAGCGTGTCGTAGACGGGACCGGGGCGCTGGATCACATACGGCGTAGGCAGGAAGGTGAGCACGACGAGAGCCACGAGCGCGATGATGAGCGCCCAGACGCCCAGGCCGACCCTGGGTGTGCGCGTGTGTGCCAAGTGGATCCTCCGTCGTTCGCGACCGGCGTACAGCGATCTGCCCGCGTCGGGGTCGCGTGCAGAATCCTGCAACTAGCGTAGATGTCACGGCTAGCGACGTGCTGAGAGGCGACCGACATGGCAGACAACGATCCGAACCCCGAGGACTTCCAAGAGTTCCTGCGGAAGATGATGTCCGGAGCGGGCGGAGGCGATTTCGATCTGAGTGCTCTGCAGAACGCGCTCGGCGGTGCGGAGGGCTTCGAAATCGATCCGGCGATGATGGCCGGGCTCATGCGACAGCTGCAGGGCGCATTCGGTGGTGACCCCTGGGAGAACACTCTTCGTCAGGCTCTGCACATCGCGAACCGCGAGGGCCAGAGCATCACCGACGGCTCGCGACACTCTCTCGTCGACGCCTTCGCGCTTGCGAACCTCTGGCTGGGCGAGGCGACGACGATCTCGGAGCTCGCCGAGAATCCTCAGGCGATGACACGCGGTGAGTGGGTCGAGAAGACCCTGCCGGTGTGGAAGGAGATCGCCGGCCCCGTGTCCACGAGCATCGCGGATGCACTCACCAGTGCACTCGACACTCAGGTGCCCGACGACATGCGCGAGGCCATCCAAGGTGCCGGTCAGCTCATGCGCGGACTCGGCTCGTCCGTGTTCGCGGCGCAGTTCGGGCAGGTGCTCGGAAATCTCTCGCTCGAGGTCGTCTCCGGCGGGGACGTCGGCATCCCGGTGCTCCCGGCTGGTACAGCCGCTCTGATCCCCCAGAACATCACCGCCTTCGGCGAGGGACTCGAGATTCCCGACGACCAGATCACGCTGTACCTCGCCACCCGCGAGTTGGCGTACGCACGCCTCTACCGCCATGCGAAATGGCTGCACCTGCACGTGATGTCGCAGATCACCGACTTCGCGCGCGGCGTGACCGTGGACGTCGAGGCGCTCGAAGACGTCGCAAGCCGTCTCGACCCGTCGAACCCGGAAGAGCTGCGAGCGGCTATCGAGGGCGGAGCGCTGCTTCCCGCGCAGACCGAGGCGCAGCGAGAGGCACTCTCCCGCCTGGAGAACATCATCGCCATGATCGACGGTTGGGTGGATGTCGTCACAGCCGAAGCCACCTCGCGACTGCCCGACAGCGTGCGACTGGCTGAGGCCGCCCGACGTCGCCGCGCAGTCGGCGGCCCGGCGGAAGACGCACTCGGTGCACTCGTCGGTCTCAAGCTTCGACCGCGTCGGATGCGGGAGGCGTCGGCGATGTGGCAGAAGGTGACGGATGCTGTCGGCATCGCCGCTCGCGATTCGCTGTGGGACTACCCCGACCTGCAGCCGACGGCCGACGACATCGACGACCCGACCGCACTGATCGAGCGCCTGCAGGCCCGCGCCCGAGGGGAAGCCCCAGTGGCGGACGAGTTCGACGAGGCCTTGACCCGTCTGCTGGCGGGCGACGACTTCTCCGAAGAGAAGCCGGACGACGCTGAATCGAGCGACGCCGAATCGAGCGACGAATCGCCGGGCGACGCTGGATCGAACGACGCTGAATCAAGCGAGGCTGAATCGAGCGACGAAGAGCCGGGAGACGGGAAGAACCAGGGCGGCGAGACTCCGGTCTGAGCCGCGCCAGGCACTTCTGGCGGCCCTGAGCGATTCTGGGCCGCTGAAGCCGTGCCGACTCGCACTGCACATCGAGTGCAGACACGGACTTTTCCACTGATACCGGTTGTGCTGTCCCACGCTGTGAGCGACGTGGGCAGAATCGGGGCATGTCACCGATCACGCCGCCGACGCTGACGCGTCTCGACCCTGCCTATCCGCTGCTGTGGCGTGACGTCGACACCGTGCAGTTCGGATTGGAGGGAATCGTACGGGTCGAGGTATCAGCGCCCTGGGTGGACAAGCTGCTGCAGTCGCTGCGTGACGGATTCCGACCGAGTGCCTTCGACGTGATCGCGCACAGCGCCGGTGCTCCGCGTGAGGCAGCTCGCGAATTGCTCTCAGCGCTGAAGCCCGTGCTGCGTGTGGACGAGCCGCCACTGCCGCCGGTGTGGATCGAGAGCCTCAACATGAGCGATTCCCGGATAGCGGCCCGAACCGAGATCGCTCTCGTCGACGAAGGCTTCAGCGTGACTGAGCGCGGCGCCACAGGTTCGGTGGCGGTCGTGCTCGTCGAGGGCGTCGCATCCGCTCGCCAGTTCGCTGACCATCTGCGAGACGATGTCGCGCACCTGCCGATCGCCTTCGAAGTGGGCGGCACGAGCGTCGGTCCGCTCGTCGTCCCGGGCAGAACGCCGTGTCTGTCCTGCCGCGACGGTCACGAGCGCGATCGCGACCCGGCGTGGCCGATGCTGCATGCGCAGCTGGTCGGCGCGGTGTCCGGACGGATCACCGCCGCGCGCACGGCGGAGGCGGCGGCCCTCGCCGCGCGTGTGCTCGCCGAACCGGGGCGCTCGAGCGCTGTGAAGTCGGTGCGGATCAGCCCCGACGGCCGCCGCGTGTGGGGTTCGGTGCGCTTTCACGCAGAATGCCGGTGCCGCGAGCAGTCGTTCCGATCTCCTGAAGGAATCGTGAAGGCTGCCGCTCTCCGCGCCCCGCGGCATGAGACCACGACAGCGCAAGAGTTCGAGCGGCGCGCGTGATGCCCACGTAGGCGAGACGCCGTTCTTCGTCGATCGCATCGAAGCCGGTCGCGTATGAGATCGGGAGCGCACCTTCCGTCCACCCCGCGAGATGCACGTGCGGCCATTCGAGGCCCTTGGCCGCATGCAAGGTCGACAGTGTCACCGTCTCGATCGTCGGCTCATGCTGGTCTTTCGCCCTCGCCATCAGCGTCTCGCTGAACGAGCGGAGCGTGGTCTCGCTCGGCGCCTCCTCCGCGAGGCGCAGGATGGCGCGCCGCGCCTCCCAACCGTCGCGCTGGGCACCGCCCGCGTGGGGCGGATCGTCGCTGAGGCCGAGCTCGCGCAGCACCTTCTGCACGTTCGAGAGGAAGCCCCGTTCGGTCGGTGCGACGGATGCGCCTCGCAGCGCGAGCACGGCCTGGCGAACTTCCGGCATATCGAAGAATCTCTTGCCGCCGAGCACGCGTGACGCGATGCCGGCCTCGCCGAGAGCCTGCTGGATCACGCCCGACTGCGAGTGGGCCCGGTACAGCACCGCGATCTCGGACGGCGAGGCTCCGGCAGCGATCCGAGCCGCGATCGACGCGGCGATGCCTGCCGCCTCCTCCGTCTCAGTGCTGTACGCGGTGACGGTCGGTGTCTCTGCGGTGAGCGACTCGCGCGCGGCGACGAGTTCGAGCGCTCCCGCCCGTCCGTTCATGAGGGCGTTCGCGGCGGCGAGGATCGGCGGCTGAGAGCGGTAGTTGGTCTCCAGACGCACGACAGTGGCGTCTGGATAACGGCGACCGAACTCGAGGAGGTACTTCTGGTCGGCGCCGGCGAACGAGTAGATCGTCTGGCTGGCATCGCCGACCACGCAGATGTCGCGCCGGTCGCCGAGCCACAGTTCCAGCAGACGGTTCTGCAGCGGGGAGACGTCCTGGTACTCGTCCACGGTGAAGTGCCGGTACTGCTCGTGTACAGATGCTGCGACGCGCGGCTCCGCCTCCAGCATCCCCGCGCACGCGAGCAGCACGTCTTCGAAGTCGAGCTGTCGACGTTCGTCCTTGAGAACCTCGTAGCCCTGTTGCAGTGCCGCGAGCTGCTCCGTGTTGATCCGCCCCACCGAACGTCCCAGAGCGGCGTGCTGCTCTATCGAGAGCATGGATACCTTGCGCCATTCGATCTCGCTGGCGACGTCGCGAAGCGTCGCGGTATCGGGGCGCAGCCGCAACTGCTCGGCAGCCTGGCCGAGCACCCGCACCTTGTTGTCGATGATGCTCGGCGCCGGAGAGCCGGCCAGGGTCGGCCAGAAGAAGTTCAGTTGTGCGAGCGCGGCGGCGTGGAAGGTGCGGGCCGCCACCCCTTCGATACCGAGGGCGCGCAGACGTCCACGAAGCTCACCTGCGGCCTTGGCCGTGAAGGTGACGGCCATGACGCGACTGGGCGAGTACGCGCCGGTGTCGACGCCGTGCGCGATGCGATGCGTGATGACACGGGTCTTCCCGGTGCCCGCACCGGCGAGCACGGCAACGGGGCCCCGCAGCACTGACGCCGCTTCCCGCTGTCGTTCGTCGAGGTGATCGAGCGCGCTCACGCCCGATCCTCGTACCAGCCCTGGATGAGCGCTCTCGCGATGGACGCCGGTCCCGGCAGACCGACAGGGCCGTCACCATCGAGCGCGCTGCCGATCTCCTCACGCGTGAACCAGCGCACGTCGATGATCTCCTCGCCATCGGGGCGCGCGCGGCGTTCGTTCGATGCCGTCGCCCGGAACCCGACCATGAGGGAACGCGGGTACGGCCAGGGCTGCGACCCGACGTAGCGGACCGAGTCCAACCGCACCCCGGCCTCTTCCTCGATCTCACGATGCACCGTGAGCTCGAGCGATTCACCCGCTTCGACGAATCCCGCGAAACAGGAGTACATCCGGCCATGCCAGTTCGCGTTCGCGCCTAGCAGCAGCTTCTCGCCGTCCTCACTCTCGACGGCGACGATAACCGCGGGGTCGGTCCGGGGAAAGATGTCGAGCTCGCAGACGTGGCATCTGCGCGACCAGCCACCCTGGCGCAGCTCGGTCTCAGATCCGCATCTCGCGCAGAAGCGCGCCTCGCTCAACCAGCCCGCGAGGGCGATCGACTCGACGAGGAGCTCGGTGTTCTCGGGGTCGAGCAGCCCACCGGCGTCACGCAGCCCCAGCCAGGTCTCCGCCGGTGCCGCATCGATCGAGTCCGTCGATACGGCCTCCACTGCGAGAAGCAGGGGGCCGGTGTCACTGTGCCTTCCGAGCAGAGCCCATTGCGCATCTGCCACTTCGTCCGCGGCCACGGTGACCAGCGCGCCGTCGGCGATGCGGACGCGGCCCTCACGCGCCACGATCACGCGGACATCACCGGATGCGCGCAGCGCCTCGAGGATCCCCGGCTCATCGCGCAGATGTGCGGCGCGGTCGAACAAGGCACGGCGGACAGTCATCGACTCCCTCTCTCGCAGGCGTGGCGTAGGCGCAACCGCACCCGAGCGGACCTAACCTGGGGGCATGGCACGGTCTCCCTTTACTCTAGCGGCGGCGGTCACAGCCGCACTGTCCGGGGCGGAGGTCGTCGGCGCACGAACTCTGACGGCCGACGGCGACGGTCGGTTCGATTCCGCGGTCGTCACTCTCGCCGACGGCCGCGAACTCGTCATCCGTGTCGGCGACGACGACGACACCGCTCGTGAGCTCGCTGCGGAATCGCTCGCTCTGCGGGCATTGACCGCCGGGGCACGCGCCATGCTGCCCTTCCGAGCGCCCGAGTACATCGGCGAGACGCGTCTCTCCGATGGCCGTGCGCTCGTGACGGAACTGCTCCCGGGATTCCAGATCGAGGCCGGACACGTTCCTGCGGGCCGCGGAGCGGCCGAGTCGATGGGGACGTCGATCGCGGCGGTGCACGCACTGCCGGCATCCGTCGTACGCAGCGCCGGGCTCGCCGCACGAAGCGCAGAGGAAGCACGGGAGGAGATCCGTCAGCTCGTCGATCGCGCGGCCGCGACCGGCCGCGTTCCCGCGCGACTCACCGTGCGCTGGCGTGAGGCAGTCGACGACGACGAGTTGTGGCGCTTCGAGTCGGCGGTGACGCTCGGCGGTGTGCAGTCCACGTCGTTCCTGTTCGACGACGACGACGAGCTCGGTCCGCAGGTCGTCGGCGTCGTGCACTGGCACGGCCTTTCGCTCGGGGATCCCGCAGTGGATCTTGCCTGGCTCTCCTCCGCCACGGATGCCGCAGGCGACGTGCACGCGGCATACGCGCAGGCGTCCGATCGCACACCCGATGGCGCCCTGGCTCTGCGAGCGCGACTGCTGGCCGAGCTGGAGTTCGCCCGTTGGCTCGTGCATGGAGACGCGATGCATCGCACAGACATCATGGATGACGCGGCCGGGCTGCTCGAGGCTCTGGCCGAGGGCCTTCGCCACGACGATCTCTCCGTCATCGCTCAGCACGGCGACGGTGTCGACTCCGCCCTGGATGCACTCGGGCGAGTGCCGGAGACGGCGGCGACGAGAGTCAACACCGCGATGGAGACGGACGCATACAACCCGCATGATCTGCTGCCGGGCGAGGACGACCCCGAGTCGGATGGACGCGACGATTCCGCCGCCGGAGCGCGCGACGACGCGGAGTTCGTGGGCGATCCGACCGCCGATCTCAGCGAGATAGAGAAGTCGGACCTGCTGCCCCGGGACGCCCCTGCCCCGACCTCTGAGCCGGTCAACGCATCAGACCACGATTCCGACGGAGCCGATCCCGCGGACGAGGCTCAGCGTGCGGCGCGCGCTGCGCTCCAGCGCTGGACGAGTTCCTCCTCCGAGTAAACCCGGTCACCGCGGATGACGAGATCATCCGCGACATAGTAGAGCGCGACGTCGATATCGTCGAGTGGCACACCGAATCGACGGTGGTAGGCGAGGCGATACAGCGCGAGCTGCAGCATCCGCTCTTCGCGCTCTGCGGCGTTGCGCGGTGCTTTGCCGGTCTTCCAGTCGACGATCTCGATTCGTCCGCCGCGATCCTCTCGGCGGTACACGGCGTCCAACTTGCAGATGACGATATGCCCTTCGCCTGAGTCGCCGGCGGCAGCGTCTGCTTCCGTGACGGCTCCGAGCGCGAAGTCGATCTCGATCTCGACCGCGACGGGCCGTAGGGTGGCCCACTCACTCTGCTCGAAGATCTCGCGCAGGCGCTCGAGGTCGGCCTCGTCGGCGGCAGAGACGCTCCACGGATCGGGCTGTTCTTCGTCCGAGTCCCACAGTGCGTTCTCCGGGCCCCCACCGGTCCCGACGAGACCGGAACGGTGCTCGACCCAGGCGTGGAACAGCGTTCCGAGGCGGGTCTGCCGGTACGGTCGCTCCGGCATCGGCCTGCCGAGCGCTCGCACTGTGCCGTCGAAGTCGGTCACATAGTCCTTGAACCTCGACGCGGGCACGCGAGTCGGCGGAGCTGCACGGATGCCGCGCTGACGTTCGGCGCGCTCGGCCAGCAGTCGCTCGAGCTGCGGCGTGGGGGCGGGCTCGCCGTCGACAGCGCGAACGAGCCCGGCGGATGATTCGACCACCGTGCGCCGACCGCCCAGCGGGTCGAGCGGCCATACGCTGGTCTTCCCCTCCCCCGCATACGGGTTCTCGTCATCGTCGACTGCCTCGATCGGGTCGAGGCCGAGCACCTCGATCGCCTCACGCAGGTAGGGGCTCGCCTCCCGAGGACTCTTCTGCCCCGCCCAGTGCGCGCCGGTCAGCAGCAGATCGGTGCGCGCACGGGTGACCGCCACATACGCCAGGCGACGCTCCTCCTGCTGCTGGTAGTCGCGGTACGCGTCCTTGAACACCGTGAGCGCCCCGGGTGCGGCCTTGCTCCTGCTGGTCAGCGAGGCCACACCGGCTTTGACTCTCTTCACCGGGTCGGACTCGTCACCCGCGGGCGGTTCCCACTCGAAGTGCGGCAGCGCGGCTCTGTCGCCTCGCAGCTCGAAAGGCAGCACGCCGAATCCGAACCAGCCCGACGTGTCAGTGGGCCGGGAGGGAAGCTCGCCCTCCACGAGACGCACCACTGCGACCGCATCCCACTCGAGCCCCTTGGATCCATGGATCGTGAGCAGTTGGACCACCCCTGGTTCGGGGGGCTCCGGCCTGGGCATCAGCTCATCCGTGCTCTCGGCCTTGTCGAGCCAGGCGAGCAGTGACCCTATCGTGCCGCGATCGTCGGCCGAGAGGAACGCCCGCACTTCGTCGGCGAACGCACGCAGCTGCGTCGCGGCGACGCGCGCAGGCCCGCGAGTCTCATTGGCCGCGAGCTCGATGTCGAGACGGAGCTCGACCTCGATCAGGCGGATGAGCTCGGGAATGGGTTGACCGGATGCCCGCCGCAGTCGCTCGAGCATCTCACCGGCCGCACGTATCCGCATCCGACCCTCAGCGGTGATGCCGTCGATGAGCCGGTAGTCATCACGGAGACCGCGCACGACATCGACAGCATCGATGATCGACACGGCCTCGTCGGCGCCGCGTGAGGAACGGATGCGGGCGCGCAGCTCGTCCGGCAGCGGCAACAGTCCGCTGTCGCGCTTGGACAATTCGGAGGCGAGGTCGTACAGGGCGCCCATGTCGGCGAGACCGACGCCGAACCGTGGCCCCACGAGCAGTCGGATGAGCGCGGAGCCGGCGTTCGGATCGTGGATCACCCGAAGTGCGGAGACGACGTCGACGACCTCCGGCGTGGTCAGCAGACCGCCGAGGCCGAGGATCCGGTGCGGGATGCCCCTCGCTGCGAGAGCCTCTGCGAAGGTCTGCATGTGGCGCTTGGACCGGAACAGGATCGCCCCCGCGTGAGGCGTCGACGCGGCATCGGCCGCCGCCGCATGCGCGCGGCGCCGATCAGCGAACCACTCCGCCACCTCCGCTGCCTCTTCGTGCACCGTGAGCGGATACCGAATGCCGACGGCGCCCTTCCCTGCACCGGGCCGAGGCTCTAGCGGGGGCACCTCGAGGCCTGGGCGTCGAAGCGGCTCGAGCACGCGGTTCGCCACACCGAGGATCGCGCTGTCGTTGCGCCAGCTCGTCATGAGAGAGAAATTCTGCGACGGCGCGTCTGCCGCGAAGGTGCGTGAGAACGCGTACAGGTTGTCGGCGCTCGCACCGCGCCAGCCGTAGATCGACTGGTGGGGGTCGCCGACCGCCATCACGGCCGAGTCTCGGAACACTTCGGCGAGGAACTGCGTCTGGATCACAGAAGTGTCCTGATACTCGTCCAGCAGAACCACGCGGTGCTGCTCGCGCAGGTCGGAGCGAACGTCGGGCGATGCTTCGACGATGTCATAGGCACCGCTCACCTGGTCTGCGAAGTCGAGCACGCCTCGGCGCTGCTTCTCGGCGATGTACGTGCGCACGAGCGATGCGAGGGTCGGTAGGGAGAGCAGGTTGTCGGCGGCCTTGGCGATGTCGGTGTTGCTGCGGTACGGCTCGAAGGCGGCCGCGTACTCGAGGGCGATCCGCTCCGCCCGCGCCAAATCGGCGCGGTGATCGAGTGCGTCACCTGCGAGGCGCTGCACCGCATCCACGACAGTGCCGACGGCGTACTCGATGCCCTCCAGCTCTGGCAGGTCGGCACGCAGCACGACCTCGCGTGCCAGCATCCAGGACGCGGCCTGACTGAGCATCGCGACGTCGGGGTCGCGGCCGATCCGCGCTGCGTGTTCACGCACGATCGAGTCGGCGAACGCGTTGTACGTCGAGACGCGAGGACGGATCATGAGATCTTCTGACGTCCGCGGCGATGTCGGATCCCATCCGGTGCCGAACCGTTGGGCGAGCTCGCCCAGTACGTGCGTGCGCACCAGCACTCGCTGCGCGCCGGTCGATGCTTCCGCGACCCGATTCAGCAGCCCAGAGGCAACGATCTCAGGAACATGCGGCAGCAGCCCGCGCTGGCCGTACTCGTCGATCACTGCGAGCCGCGCGGCGATGCGTTCGGACAGCTCACCCGCTGCCTTGCGGGTGAAGGTCAGCCCGAGGATCTCATCGCGACGCACATGACCGTTCGCGACGAGCCATACGACGCGGCCGGACATGGTCTCGGTCTTCCCGCTGCCTGCGCCGGCGATGACGAGGGCCGGGGTCGGAGGTGCCTCGATGACGCGCTGCTGTGCCACGGTGGGCGGTGGCTGTCCGAGCGCCGCCGCCACATCGAGCGCAGAGAGACGTGGGCCCTGCTCGTTCCACGAGGTCATGCGCTGACCGCCGGCACAGTGTGGATGCGGCACGGATGCACACGCCACTGCACATCGGCGCAGTGCGCCTCGACGTGAGCGGTGAAGCTGTCTCCCGACATCCCCCTGGCCGCATCCGAGAGCCGGTGGAGAAAACGCGTGCGTGCGTCTCCTGCGAGAGTGTGCTGATGCGCGACGCGGTAGTGGCTGCCGGACAGCGTGTTGGCGACCAGCAGAAGTCGCGCACCGGCGAGCGCACCGGCGTCTGCGCCGGCGATCAAGCCCTGTTCCACAGCGATCTGATAAGCGGCCAGCTGCGCGTGCTCCTCGCATTTGGCGTCGGTCGTCGGCTCGTTCTTCCCCGTCTTCAGGTCGACGACGACGACGCGCTCTCCGTTCAGTCCTTCAGCCATGTCGGTCCAGCCGCGCCCACGCGCGGCAGCATGCTCTCCTGCACCGCTGGGGTATGCCTCGACCCGGTCGATGAAGCCATGCACCATGGCACGATGAGGGCCGTTGACATCGTCGCCGACGTGCACGGCGGGTACGACCACCCGGTCATCCTCCGCATCGGACACCTTCTCGGCAGTGGCGACGTCGACGGCGAAGCGGAACTCCACCTCGCTTGCGAGCACCCGTCCGCGATCGCTCGCGACCTCACCGAGGTATGAGTGCAGGCGTTCGATGTAGAGGTCGGCGCGGCGCCGCTCCTTGCGCCCGATCCACTCGGTCTCGAAATCGAGCTCCGGCCAATGCTCCGCCACCACCGCGCGCAGCTTCTCGAGATCCCCATCCGGGACCGTCTCCATCGCCTCATGGATGATCGTGCCCATCCCTGCCGACGGAGGGAGCACCGTGTCACCGCCGAGCGCTGAGATCGCCCAGTTCAGCTCGCATTCCTCGAACGACTCCATCTTCGAGGGCGAGACCCGCGCCGCTCCGTTGGACAGATCGTGCAATGGGGCCGTCGTCGACGGGGCGGCGATGCCGTACCACTCCCCAGGGTCGGCACCGGGGACCCCTTCGCGCGCCAGCACCGCAAGCTGGCCTGCGGCATCCGCGCGGGTGCGGGAGTCGGTGGAGCTCGTGAGTGTGCGACGGTGACGAGCGACGAGGCCGCGCAGGGTGAGTGGATGCTCGGCTGCCGGGTGCGCGGATGCGGGTGGCGGTTCCGGCAGGAATCCGAAGAACGGGCTGGGTCCGGTGGCGTCGTCGTCCACCGCGGTGACGACGATGCGCGAGCGCGCGCGCGAGAGCGCCCTCACGAAGAGGCGCAGCTCGTCGTGGAGGGCGTCGCGACGTCGGTCGAGGATTCCGGGCGCCGTCTCCGGCTCCCCGGTGCGCGCGGCGGCGACGGCATCGCCAAGACGCCACGTCTCCAGGAGGCCTCCGCGAAGCCGCACGTTCGGCCACACTCCGTCTTGCACCCCGGCGATGATGACGGCGTCGAACTGCGTGCCCAGCGCCGTGGCAGGTGTCAGCAGCGTCACGAGTCCTGGTCGTTCAGGAGTGGAGAGCGTGTCTTCCGGCACCTCGCTGTCGAGGATGTCCCGCACGAACACCTGCGGGTGCTCGTTCGGGGTGCGCTCGACGAACCGCTTCGCCGCGTCGAACAGCGCGACGAGTGCGTCCAGGGCTCGTGCGGTCTCTCCGCCGCCGGGCTGCTCGGACACCGAACGCCAGTACTGCTGCAGTCTGGAGCCGTCCAGCGCACGCGCGTCATCCCAGATGCGCCAGAGCAGTTCGTGGATCGTCGCCCCCGCTTCTGCCGCTGCGGCCGTCTCTGCGAGCGTCGTGGCGAAACGTGAGGCGACTCTGGCCTCCGGGGCGTCGACGAACGTGAAGTGCGCGGGAAAGGCCATGGCCTGGCGCAGCAGTTCGGAGGCCGGCGTCGATCCGCCGTCGGCGAGTTCGACATGACGCAGACGCGCGCGCAGGCGACGGAGGCCGACGGCATCCATTCCGCCGAACGGTGAGCGCAGGGCGTCGACGAGCATCTCCGCTTCACGATCCGCGACCGGGGTGAGCGCGAGGCGGACTATTCCGACGATGTCACGCACGACGCCCTCGCTGCCGAGCGGTCGCTGCACGCCGGCAGCACGTGTCGGCACCTCGCGCGCCGCGAGCTCGGTCTCGAGCGACGTGACCTGTCTGGTGTCATGTGCGATCACAGCCATGTCGCCCCACGGGATGCCATGAGAGAGGTGCCAGTCGCGGAGCGTGCCGGCGATCCGGTCGGCCTCCTCGTACGGCGACGGGGCGAGGAAGGCCTGCACGGGCGCATCCGACGTCGCGGACTCCTGGAACTCGGCCGCGGGGCCCGGGGCACGGCGGTGCTCGACGCGACCTGCGACGCCGATCGCCTGTGTGACGGTGCGGGTCAGATCGGTGAGGGCCGGCCGCTGCCGATGCGGGGTCTCCAGCACGAACACCCGCTCGAGCACCCCGGACAGTTCGTGGAACCGTTGAGGGCTCGCGCCCCGGAAGGCGCCGGAAGAGATGTCAGGATCTCCGAAGGCGAGGACGGCGATCCCTCTGGCGCGAAGCGCGCGCACCATGGTCAGACCGCCCCGGGTGATCTCCTGCGCGTCATCGATCAGGACGACACGAAGCGGGGCGAGCGGCCCGAGCACCGCGGCATCCGCATCACGAAGGATCGCGGCCGCCTCGCTCAGCAGATCCGCCGCGTCGCGGTAGGCGGTGCGCATGCCCGCGAGCACTGCACGGTACTCGTCTATGAAGGTGCCGGCTGCGCGCCATACCGGCCGCTGCGATGCCTGCAGTTCGTGCGGCTGCACTCCGAGCTCAGTGCACTCCGCGAGGAATGCGCGCAGCTCGGATCGGAACCCCTTGGATGCGCGCACACCGGCGCTCAGCGATTCGGGCCAGCGCGACGGATGGCCCGATGCCTCGTCTTCTAGGTCGCCGGCGAGCAGATCGGCGATGATGCGGTCCTGATCCGCTCCGGTGAGGAGCGCCGGCGGCTCGCCTGCAGCGTGGACCATCGCGCCTCGGACCAGTTGGAACGCGAACGATCCAAGGGAACGAGCCAGCGGACCGGGTGTCGCCTGACCGATACGCACGCCGATCCGATCGCGCAGCACGGTCGCGGCCTGACGGTTGGGGGTCAGCACCAGCACCTCTTCGGGCACGAGCGCGTGCGCGCCGAGGAGCGCAGCCACCCGGTCGATCAGAGTCTGCGTCTTGCCTGTGCCCGGTGCTCCGATGATGACTCCGGATGCTCCGACGGCCGCCTCCACGACTGCGCGCTGCCCGGCATCATCTGTCATGGCATCCACGCTATCCCCCGGTCCGGACACTGCCGAACGTCGACACCGACAGGCCGTGACGACGCGTGTGCGCCCAGGGCGAAACCGGCCGCCACGGCCGCTCCGGGTATGTCTGGCCGGGGTAGAGTTGGGCGCAGTCCCCGAATCTTCAAGGAGCACGCGTGGAAATCCGCATCGGCATCATCAACACCGGCCGCGAACTGAACTTCGAGACGTCCACCAGCGCGGACGATGTCCGTGCGCAGGTGACCGCCGCCCTCGAACAGAGCGCAACGCAGGTCGGTTTCACCGATGTGAAGGGGAACTCCTACATCGTCCCGACGGCGAACCTCGCCTACATCGAGCTGGGCACGGAAGAGTCTCGTCGCGTCGGTTTCGTCGCCTGACCCGCGATGTACATCCTCCTCGCACTCATCGCCGCGTGTGCGCTGGGCATCGCCGTGCACTATGTGCTGCCGCACCGCGCACTGCGCGGCGTCGCGGTCGTGCCGGCGATCTCGGCGGCGGTAGCTGCCGTCGTGTACACGCTGATGCAGTGGTCGGGCGTCGGTGAGGACAGCGGCTGGCTGTGGCTGGCGAGCATAGGCGGCGGCGTCGTCCTCTCCGCCGTGACCGGGTACGCGATCACCGCATCGCGACACCGCGCCGATGCCGAGGAGAAGGTCGCGCTCGGTATCTGAAGCGGCGCCGTCGCAGTACTCGCGTCCTCACCGCCATCGGAAGGTGCGCACGGCGAGGATGAGCAGCGGAACGGTCCATGCCACCATCACGATGATCGGGACCACTGTCATCGGTTGCCCGTACCACGCTGCCGTCAGAGACTGCGATGCGGCGCCGAGAGGTGTGAACCCCGAGATCAGGCGCAGCGCCTCCGGCATCGTGGGGCCGGGCGTCCAGACACCGGCGGTGAGCAGGCAGGCGAAGAAGATGAGCATGCCGATGCCGTTGGCACGCTGGGCGTTCGCAGCTCGGGCAGCGATGAGCGAACCCAGACTCAGCATCTGAACAGCGGCGAGCAAGAAGATCCCGACGACCAGGAGCACCGACCGCGGCGCCTGAGCGTTCAGCAGCAGCATGGCTGAGATGACAGCGATCGCGCCGCCGAGAAGCAGTGACAGACTGCTGATGACCACCTGCGCGATGAGGATCCGCTGAGGGCCGACCGGAGTCGTGGCGAGCCGCCTGAGAACACCCTTCTCCCGATAGCCGCCGATCGCGGACGGGAAGTTCGTGAGCGTCACGCTCCCGAGCGCGACCGTCAGGGCGATCGGGATGAACAGATCGATCGCGCGAAGATCCGCGAACGCGGGATCGTCTCCGCCGAAGGTCTCGTCGGTCCCGGGGATGACGAGGCCCTGCAGGAGCAGCAGCGCGGTGGGAAACAGCAAGGCCATGAAGACCGCTGTCGGATTGCGCGTCAGGAGAGTGGCTTCGCTTCGGATCAGTGCGGTGAGAGTGTTCATTGCTGGTCCTTTCAGGATGCAGTGGGATTCAAGATGCTGCGTGATGCAGCTTGTTGTCGTCGATGATCGCCAGATAGGCGTCTTCGAGGGTGGGGCGCGGCTCACCGGCCGGCCGCGGTAGGCGATCGATGAGCTCGGACGGCGTGCCGGTCGCGATGTCGCGACCGCGGTCTATGACCGTGAGTCGATCGCAGAGCGCCGCGGCCTCGTCCAGGAAGTGCGTGACGAGCACGATCGTCACGCCGCCGGCTCTGACCTTCCTGATCAGCTCCCAGATGTCACGTCGCCCCTGCGGGTCGAGCCCGGTCGTCAGCTCGTCGAGCACCGCGACGCGCGGGCCGCCGACGAGAGCGAGAGCGATCGAAAGCCGCTGCTTCTGCCCGCCCGACAGCGTACTGAACGCCCGGTTGCGGTGATCAGACAGACCGACTGTGTCCATCAACTCGTCGACGTCCGCGGGCTCGGGATAGAAGGAGGCGAACAGCCTCATCGCCTCACCGACGCGCATCGCATCGGGCAGCTCGCTCGCCTGGAGTTGGTAACCGACGATGCGCCGAAGTTCGACTGCATCGGTCACGGGGTCCAACCCGAGCACCCGGATGTGACCGCTGTCGGGACGGATCATTCCCGTGAGGCACTCAACCGTCGTCGTCTTCCCCGCACCGTTCGGGCCGAGGACCCCGAAGATCTCACCCTCCTCTATGCGGATGCTCACATCGTCGACGGCGCGGTGGCGATCGAACGTCTTGCGGATGCTGCGAAGCTCTATGGCGGACATGATGCCTTCTTTCGGGCAGGACGAAGCCCCGGAGGGTCTCCGGATCGAACGGGGGGTGTGGCGGAGCCGGCATGGTGCCGGCGGGCGAAAGCTAGTCGGTGACGACCGATGACGCGGGCACAGCGCTCTTGCGGAGGGCGAAGAGCCACCAGACGACCTGGATGACGACGATGACGATCGCGCCGGTGAGGACATCGGAGAGACTCAGAGTCGCCATGTCGTATCGCGTGGTGATCAGCAGGTATCCGATGACGACGGCGCCGAGGACGGCGACGAGCCGTGCGCACTGCGCGAGCGGGCCGCCCAGTGACGCACTCGGTCGGCCGGGGACGAGCAGCGTCCACACCAGCCCCGCAGCGATCAGCAGGACGATGCCTGCGCCGGTGCCCAGGATGTAACCGACGACACTGATGCCCACCCCGTTGCCGATGATCCAGAAGGCGAGCAGTACCAGCCCGACGAGGAGCGCAACGGTCGAGATCGCTGCACCGAGAACGGACCAGATCCTCGGCACCGGCCTCGAGGTGTCCTGTCGACGTCGGGGAACATACGCCCATGCTTCGCGTGCGAGGATGCGGGCGAGGTAGGTCGCTCCTACGCCGATGCCCACGGGGATCAGCACGGGGGTGATGTAGTTGTTGCTCACCGTCCACAGCACTGCCGCGAGGAGGAAGAGGACCGTCGGCGTCGACAACTGTGACAGCCACCAGGAGACGACGAACGGCTTGCGTGCCTCGACGAGGTCAAGAGGGTGCACGAGCAGCTGCTCCGCAGCATCCGGCAGGTCCACGGTCTCTTGGATGTTCTTCATGGCGCCCTCCAGGGGACTGTCTCGATGTACGGCGGCCGCAGGCCGCCTTTGGCGATGTCGTAGACCTTCTGACGCGAGACGCCGAGGGCCGAGGCGACGGCGACGGCGCTGAACTCGTCCATCAGCCCGTCGACCGCGAGAGAGCGGATCCCGGATGCGCGCCCGTTCAGGTGCGCTGACATGGCTCCGACCTCGGCCGCCAGCAGTGCCACTGCGAGGGCCCCGCCGAACGCGTCCCACCAGTCGGCGTCTCCCGACCGCGCTGCGGCGTAGAGGGCGTCTCCCCCGTCGGACAGCACGGCGTGCACATCGTCGGGTGTGAGGCCGCTCTCGATGAAGCGCGAGCGGACGATCTCGAGTTCCGACTGATCCGCGACTCGGTGTGCGAGCACGGTGTCCCAGCTGGCGGCGTCACGAGCGTCGACGCCCCTGCTGTCACCCCCGGGGTTACTTTCCATGCCCCCAGTGTTGCGCGCGTCGGTGAGGTTGTCAACCCGAGGGTGACAAATGGTCTCGACGATGCGAGATCATCGCTGCGGGGTCTAGGCGGCGAGGCCCATCGCGTCCATGCGACGCGCGTGCGCACCCATGAGTTCGGTGTAGACGGGTTCCACGCGGTCCTCGTCTTCAGCCAGCCGCTCCGGCCGAAGTGCTTGACGGGCCACGAGAACGGTGTCGCCGACGAGCCTGCGCGCCCACATCGACAGCAGCGAACGCCACTCGTCGTCGGACTCGATGGTGCGCTTGAGGATCTCGACGATCTCTCCGGTGTCGTCGTCTTCTCGGAGGATGTCCGCGATGCGGCGTCCCGTCTCGCCGTAGCTCGAGGCCAGTGCGAGATAGAAGTCGTCCAGCATTCCGGCCGTGATGTAGACAGCCAGCAGAGTCTCGCGCGGTCGAACGCCGATCGTCTTGCGACGGAAGGCGTCGAGATGCTCGCGGAACGGCAGCATCAGCTCCGTCGAGTCCTCTCCCAGCCCGCGGATGACATCGACGATGCCGCGGTGCTTGCTGAGGGCGGCGCCGGCCGCCCGTGTGATCGCGGCCTTCTCTTCGAGCTCTGGAGTCGCCCTGATCAGCCGGGTCAGCGTCTCGAAGTATCCGAGCTGCAGATAAGCGGCCTGGCCGAGGAACCGGTTCAGCTCTGGGGCGAGCTCGGCGAAGTCGACCCGCATCGCTCCGCCGACATCTCCACGAGTGCGGAGTGTGAGCGTGCGCCTGGGGGCATCACGTTGCCAGAACCACTTCACCACGGATTCAGACTACCCGCGCCGCCGCCCGGAACACGGGTCTTCCGGCCGTTTCGCTCTGCTCGGGTAGGCTGAAGGGGTCCTGCCATTGGAGCAGGGCCCCGCGCCTGTGGCACAAGAGACGGCGTGGATCCGTTACGTGGCGCTCTCTTCCTTCCCGAAGGCCCGCCGGACAGGCAACATAACAAGTGACAACTTTCGCTGATCTCGGTGTCGATCAGGACATCGTGGACGCAATCGCAGCCAAGGGCATCGTCGATGCCTTCCCGATTCAGGAGCAGACCATCCCCCTCGGCCTTCCCGGCCAGGACATCATCGGCCAGGCGAAGACGGGCACGGGCAAGACCTTCGGTTTCGGTGTCCCCGTCGTCCAGCGCCTGGGCAAGAACCCGGAACCCGGCGTCAAGGCGCTCATCGTCGTCCCGACGCGCGAGCTGGCGGTGCAGGTGTACGAGGACATCGACCTGCTCACCAGCAATCGGTCCACGAGCGTCGTCGCGATCTACGGCGGCAAGGCGTACGAGGGGCAGATCGACCAGCTGAAGGCGGGCGCCCAGATCGTCGTCGGCACGCCGGGCCGCCTGATCGACCTCGCCGGCCAGCGTCTGCTCGATCTGTCGAACGCGACCGAGGTCGTGCTCGATGAGGCAGACAAGATGCTCGACCTCGGCTTCCTCGCCGACATCGAGAAGATCTTCCAGAAGGTTCCCGCAGTCCGGCACACGCAGCTGTTCTCGGCGACCATGCCTGGGCCGATCGTTGCACTGGCCCGTCGGTTCATGTCGAACCCGATCCACATCCGCGCCAACGACCCTGATGAGGGGCTGACGCAGGCGAACATCAAGCACCTGGTGTACCGCGCGCACTCGCTCGACAAGGACGAGGTGATCGCCCGTATCCTCCAGGCCGAAGGCCGCGGCAAGACCGTGATCTTCACCCGCACCAAGCGCGCCGCGCAGCGCCTGGTCGACGAACTCGGCGACCGCGGCTTCAACGTCGGCGGCGTGCACGGCGACATGGGCCAGGAGCAGCGCGAGCGTTCGATGGCGGCGTTCAAGGCGGGCAAGCGCGACGTGCTCGTCGCCACCGACGTCGCCGCGCGAGGCATCGACGTCGACGACGTCACGCACGTGATCAACCACACGATCCCTGACGAGGACAAGACGTACCTGCACCGCGCGGGCCGCACCGGCCGCGCGGGCAAGACGGGTATCGCAGTCACGTTCGTGGACTGGGAGGACCTGCACAAGTGGGCCCTCATCAACCGCGCTCTCGAATTCGGTCAGCCCGAGCCGGTCGAGACGTACTCGTCGAGCCCGCACCTGTTCGAGGATCTGAACATCCCCGAGGGCACCAAGGGTCGCCTGACGACGGCCCCCAAGACGCAGTCGGTCAAGACTCAGCGCGCGCCGCGTCCAGAGCGTGCGGCGGATGTCGCCGCGGAGCAGGGCTCTGGAGAGGGCTCGACACGTCGCCGCCGTCGCCGCCGCGGCGGTTCGGACGACAAGGTGGGTTCGACGTTCGCCGAGGGCGCCGCGTCGGGCACCGCTTCATCATCGGATGCCGCTCCCGCAGTGGACCGCGACGCCGAAGGCGCGGGCACGCACGACGGCAAGGGCGGCGAGCACCACGACGGCAAGTCCGCTCCGCAGCGTCGGCGTCGCCGTCGCCGCTCGGGTGGCGCCGCGCCGGCAGGCGCGTAAGTTCTTTCGACTGTGGGGCGGATGCTGCGGCATCCGCCCCACAGTCGTCTCCGGTCAGTACGTCAGGCGTAGCTCGGGTCGGATCCGGTCGCGCGTTCGATGATGCGAGCGACCATCGCGTCGGAGGTGGTGTTCTCACCCGGCAGGTTCGGCTTGCCCGCACCGTGGTAGTCGCTGGAGCCGGTCACGATGAGATCGTGCTTCGCGGCCAGTTTCCGCAGGATCTTCTTACCCTGTTCGGTGTTCTCACGGTGATCGATCTCGAAGCCGCCGAGACCCGCATCGACGAGTCGCTCGATGAAGGGGATCGGCATCATCCGATCACGCCCGGTGGTCACCGGGTGCGCGATCACGGCCACTCCCCCTGCGCCGGTGATCAGGTTCACTGCGCTGAGTGGATCGGGGGCGTAGTGCGGCTCGTAATACCCCTCCCGAGGATGCAGGATGCCGTCGAACGCCGCGCTGCGATCGCGGACGATGCCGCGTGCGACGAGAGCATCCGCGATGTGCGGGCGTCCGACAGTGGCATCGCCGACGGTCTGCGCGACCACGTCATCCCACACGAGGTCGTAGTCGCGGCCGATGTTGCGCACGATGCGCTCGGCCCGGCCGATGCGGTCGTCCCGGATCCGATCGGTCTCGGCCCGCAGAGCACTGTCATCCGGGTCGAACAGATATCCGAGGACGTGCACACTGCGCCACTCGTACTTCGCCGACAGCTCCATGCCAGGGAGGAAGGTCATGCCGAGGGATGCCGATGCCTCGGCCGCCTCGTTCCACCCGGTGCTGCGGTCATGGTCCGTGAGGGCGAGGGTGCGGACGCCGTGACCGTGAGCCTGTCGGACCACCTCTGCAGGGGACTCGGTGCCGTCCGAGTGGTTGGAGTGCAGGTGCAGGTCGTTGGGTCCAGAGAACCTGTGCGCACCGGTGCCCTGCACCGAGTCATCCGTCATCCTCTGAGCGTATCGCGGCGCCATGGTGCGGGCCGGTGCCGCGGCGAACAGGTGCGACGCGCGGGCGTGCGAACCAGACGTTTCACAGCGTGCGGTCATAGGCTCGAAGAGATGTTTCGACTCCTGGGGATCCTGCTGACGGTGCTGTTCGCGATCGCGACGGCGATCATGCTGTGGCCGCAGTTCTTCCATCTCGAACAGACCTTCCCGTTCGCGCAGCTCGTCGCCGTCCGCGGCGCGGTTCTGGCCGGCCTCCTCGCGATCGCAGTGATCTCCCTGCTCCTGCTGTTCGCCAGGCCCCTGCGGGGATTCGCCGCCTCGATCCTCATCGTCGCCCTGCTGGGAGCAGCGGCGACCGGCGGGATCGGCGTCCTTCGGGGCTTCGGCACCGGCGAGCTTCCGCAGAAGACCGAAGACAGCGTTCGGGTGCTCACCTGGAACACCGCAGGTGAGGCCGTCTCCGCGGAGACCATCGCCGACGCGATCCTGTCGCAGGAGGTCGACGTCGTCACCCTGCCGGAGACCGCCGAATCGGTCGGTGAGCGCATCGCGGTCATGCTGCGCGAGCAGGGGCATCCGATGTGGGTGCACCACGTGCAGTTCGGTGATGTCGCCAATGGACCACAGGCGTGGGAGACCACGATCCTCATCTCTCCTGAACTGGGCGACTATTCGGTGATCGGATCCTCGACCGACGGCACGAGCAACACGAGCTCCGTGCCGAGCGCCGTCGTGATGCCGGTGAACGGTTCCGGGCCGACGATCGTCGCCGTGCACGCGGTCGCGCCGCGCGTGGAGGCGATGCAGCGCTGGCAGTCCGACCTGCAGTGGATCGCCGATCAGTGCCCCGCGGGCGATTTCATCCTCGCCGGTGACTTCAACGCGACGATCGACCACATGGCCTCGCTCGGAGTGAACGGCGGCGACATGGGCTACTGCCGTGACGCAGCCATCCGCACCGGAACCGGCTTCACCGGTACATGGCCGGAGTCGTTCCCCGAGTTGCTCGGCGCGCCGATCGACCACGTGATGGCCAGCCAGAACTGGGATCCGACGGGGTCGCTCGTGCTGGATGCGGCGGGCAGTGACCACCGCGCGCTCGTCGTGCAGCTCGAGCCGACCGGCTGACGCCGGCGACTCTCGTTCGCCCGCGCAACCCCGGAGAAACGTCCTGAAACCGCCCGCGGCGGAGTCGATCGAACCGGATCCGCCGAGAATCTCCGGAGTTATGCGGCCCGCCGTCGCCGCATCCGACGTGCAAGCGCCACCACCGCGCGCCATCCGATCAGGAAGAGCGCGAGCGTCAGCGTCGCGACGATCATGAACGCGAGTGCGGTGCCCTGCCCGCTCAGCGCGCGAAGCGACAAGCCGACCACGACGGTGACAGCCCAGATGACCGCGCCAGGCAGCATCCGATCGGCGGGAGTGCGGCGGATCAGCATCACGGCGTGTGCGACGAGGAGCGCGACCAGGAACGGCCACGTCGTGTTGAGGAGCCCGGGAATGTCGCTCAGCACTCCCTCGGCATGACTGAGTCGACCGATCGTGCAGAACACCGACACCAGGATCACGTCGATGATGACGACGAGGGCGACGGGGATGCGGGTGTCAGTCATGTTCCCCAGCCTAGGTCGGAGTGAGAGACTGGGTGAATGAGCACCGGAGAGAGCGACACGATCGCCGAGACCCCCGTCACGAACCGCAAGCAGCCCTTCCCCCGTGGATTCCTCGACACGATCTCCACCGGCTGGGCCGAGCGAACCGAGTCGATGCCTGCCGCCCGCCCGCAAGCGGCGTATGCGGCCGCGCGGCGCGCGAAGGTCTCCGAATCGTTCCCTGGCAAGCGCCTCGTGATCGAGGCCGGATCGCTCAAGCAGCGCAGCAACGACACCGACTACCCGTTCCGTGCGCATTCGGCGTTCGCGCACCTCACCGGGTGGGCCGCTGACGCCGAGCCGGATTCCGTGCTCGTCTTCGAACCGACGGATGCCGGGCACGATGTCACCCTGTACTTCCGTGAGCGCGCGGATCGCACCACCACCGAGTTCTATGCCGATGCCACGGTCGGCGAGTTCTGGATCGGCCCTCGACCGTCGCTGGCCGGCGTCGCCGCCGATCTGGCTGTCGCGACCGACCATCTCGCCGCTTTCGAAGCAGGCGAAGACGACATCGCTCTGGGCGACGCCGACCTCGACCGCGTCGTCTCCGAGCTGCGTCTCGTGAAGGACGAGTACGAGATCGCCGAGATGCGCCTGGCGGTGGACATCACCGCCCGCGGGTTCGACGACATCATCCACGCACTGCCCGAGGCCGCGAAGCATGCTCGCGGCGAGCGGGTGGTCGAGGGCGTGTTCCATCGTCGCGCACGCGAGGACGGCAACGGGGAGGGATACGACACGATCTCGGCATCCGGACCGCACGCCTGCTACCTGCACTGGACACGCAACGACGGTGCCGTCGTCCCTGGTGACCTGATCCTCGTGGATGCCGGGGTCGAAGCCGACAGCCTCTACACCGCCGACATCACACGCACGCTGCCGGTGAACGGACGCTTCAGCGACGTGCAGCGGAAGGTCTACGAGACGGTGCTCGACGCTGCGGACGCGGCGTTCGCGGTGGCCCGTCCCGGCGTGAAGTTCCGCGAAGTGCACGAGGCCGCGATGAAGGTCATCGCGACGCGCGTCGCGGAATGGGGCGTTCTGCCGGTCAGCGCAGAGGAGGCGCTCGATGCGGATACCGGTGGCCAGCACCGTCGCTACATGGTGCACGGCACCTCGCATCATCTCGGGATCGATGTGCACGACTGTGCGCAGGCACGTCGCGAGATGTACTACGACGGTGTGCTCGAGGCGGGGATGGTCTTCACGATCGAACCCGGACTGTACTTCCAGATCGACGACCTCACTGTGCCGGAGGAACTGCGCGGCATCGGTGTGCGCATCGAGGACGACATCCTCCTGACCGAGGATGGTGCGGTGAACCTTTCGGCGGACATCCCGCGCACAGCGGATGATGTCGAGGCGTGGATCGCGCGGGTGCAGAAGGGCTGATGCCTCCCCGCTGGACGCTGTCTCGACTGCTCCGTGCGGGTGCCGCGGTGTACCTGGTGCTCGCGGTGTGGGCGGAAGTCGCGCACTGGCGATCGAGCTACAGGATGCTGGGTACGCAGACGGATGCGGGCGGAGCCGAGGCCGTCGTGGTGCTCGGCTTCCGCAACCGCGGCTCGAGGGCGAACATGATCAATCGCTACCGTGTGCGTGCCGGCATCCGGTCGTTGTCGCGAACCAGAGACAGCGTTCTCGTCCTGAGTGGCGGCTCGGTTGCGGGTGTTGAGCCGGAGGCTGCGCTGATGGAGACCTATGCTCGCGAGTCGCTGGGATTCCGTGGCCGCATCGTGCTGGAGCCAGACAGCCGCTCGACCTGGCAGAACATCGAGAACTCGCTTCCACTCATCGAGCACGCCGACAGGATCAAGATCATCTCCAACTCACCGCATGCGGAAGTGGCGCGCGAGTACCTGTGGATTCAGCGCCCTGATCTGGCGGAGCGGCTGGTCAGGGGCGACGAGCACCGGTTCGGCGAGATCGTGCCGGTCAAGATCGCCGCGACGCTGCGGGCTGTGCTGTACCGCTGGACATCACGGATCGCACAACCTCAGTAGCGCGCAGAGAACCCGCCGTCGGCGTGCAGAAGCTGGCCGGACACCCAACGACCCTCGTCCGAGAGCAGAAACGACACGACAGCCGCGATGTCGTGCGGGGTGCCGATGCGTCCGAGCGGATGTGCAGGTATCAGCTCAGCCTCGAACCCCTCCTCCATCCATCCGGTGTCGATCGGACCGGGATTCAGGACGTTCGCCGAGATTCCGAGCGGCCCGAGTTCGCGTGCCGCCGAGATCACGATGCGGTCCAGCGCCCCTTTCGACGCGCCATAGGGAAGGTTGCCCGTGGTGTGATCACTCGTGAGCGCGACCACCGCGCCGCCGCCGGCGGGAATCTGCCGCGCGAACGCCGCGATGAGCAGCAGGCTCGCACGCGCGTTCACCGCGACGTGAGCATCGAAGCTCTCGGCTGTCGTGTCCAGGATGCCGGAGTTCACATCGTGGGCATGGCTGAGCACGAGCGCGCTGATCGGGCCGCGATCGCGGGTGACATCGTCGATCAGTTGTTCCGGCCCTGCGTGGGTGGAGAGGTCGCACGGGAAGTCGGCGACGGAAAGATCGCTCGTCGCCACCTCCCACCCATCGGAGACCAGGCGCGGGATGATTCCTGAGGCGATGCTGTTGGCACGAGCGGCGCCGGTGACGAGCACAAGGGACATCACGCCATGCTACGAGACCTCAGACCGTGGCGAACTCCACGACCACCGGGGCCAGCGACGCGCCCACGACCTCGGGCGCGCGCTTGTTGCCCTTCACCTCGAACGAATGCCCGCCGCCGTCGATCCAATGCACACGAGCGTCGGCGCACGTGTCGACGACCTGCTCGAACTGCGACAGCGGCTGGATGAACGGATCGTTCGAACCCTCGATGAACAACTGAGGGACCGCGATCGACGGCAGGTGCTCACTGCGCGGCTTCTCGGGCCTTCCAGGCGGATGCAGCGGATATCCGAGGTAGATCAGCCCATCCACACTCATTCCCTCAGCGACCGC
The DNA here is from genome assembly GCF_049896145.1 of Microbacterium sp. TWP3-1-2b2. Taxonomy (NCBI): domain Bacteria; kingdom Bacillati; phylum Actinomycetota; class Actinomycetes; order Micrococcales; family Microbacteriaceae; genus Microbacterium; species Microbacterium sp. TWP3-1-2b2. The sequence goes on from NZ_JAFCTS010000001.1 coordinate 1,403,536, forward strand.
CATCGACGCCATCCGCCCGCCGTACGACTTGCCTGCTGCCCACACAGCGGTGCCGGGAACGAGCGAGCGCGCATGGGTCACCGCCGCCCGCCACGTCGCGATCGCATGCGCGGCAGGCCCCGGCATCCGCCTGCCCTGCTCTCGATAGGGGAAGTTGAAGCGCAACGTCGAGAAACCGGACGAATTCAACGCATCAGTGAACCCGGTCAGGAAGGGATGCTCCATCCCTGCACCTGCGCCATGTGCGACGACGACTGTTCCGCCCGCTGCTTCGACCCACTGCGCCGAGACGGTCGCGGTGCCGTTCGGCAGCTCGACGTCGAAGTTCACGACCGGATGTAAGGGATGGCGAACGGCACCCGCAGGACCTTGCCGCTGGACGCTTTCACCGTGCCGATGATGACCAGCACCACGTGAAGGATCGACACAGCGAAGTACAGCGTGATCGGGATGCCGAGCGGGAAGAACCCCGTCATGCCGTCGTTGCCGGCGAACGTGACGAGCACGATGATGTGGACGAGCAGCAGCGCGATCGACACCGTCAGATATGTCAGCGCCCAGTTCGCCGCCGAACGCGCGTTCTGCCGCGCGATCTCGCCCTTGCGAGAGACGGAGCCATAGACGGATGCCATCACCACTCCGGACACGATCCCGCTCAGGAACGGGATGCTGATGAAGATCAGGAAGCCGAGAGCCCACGAGAGCGTGCCCGTCGAGGGCTTGGGGGGCGGATAACCATAGGCCCCAGGAGCACCGTACTGCGGAGCACCGTGCTGGGGAGCGGCGGGCGGGCCGTACTGCGGGGCGACCGGATACGGCTGCGCCGGAGCGCCATGCGGAGGCTGTGCTGGAACACCTTGCGCTGGGGGCGCTGCGTACGCCGGCAGCGGCGGAACCGCGTAGGGCGGCTGGGCAGGAGCACCGTAGGGGGCGCCATACGGCGGCGGCACGGGCGCTCCGTATGCGGGCTGATCCGGCGTAGGCGCATCAGCCCGCTGCTGCGGATCGGTGTTCGGTGCGTCAGGTGTGCTCATGTCTGCTCCCTCCCTGCGGCCGATGCCGCGACGACGCTCAGGCCTTGTCGTCCCTGTTCTCGTCGGTCTCGCCGTCCGCGGGTTCCGTTTCTGCGTGCTCCGTCTGCGGTGCTTCCTGCACGGAGTCGGCTGGAGCCGAAGCATCCACCCGCTCGCCGTACCGCGGCGCGGAATCAGCTGACGATGACGCGACGGGCGAGGGGTCCGCCGGACGAGGAGGAATCACGTGCTCGCCGATGCGCTCGCCCTCTGACTCGTCGCCAGGCGCGGTCGCATCCGACCCCGGTGCGACGCGCTCACCGTACCTGGGTGGCTCATCGAGGTTCGTCGGAGGACGGACGACGGTCGTGCGCTGATCGCCGACGACTTCGCGCGCCTTCGCCAGTGATGCGGGCAGCACCGTCACTTCATAATGATCTGCCGCGAGCTGGGTGACGCTCGCGAAATCGCGGCGACGACGCACGATCGCGTAGGTGATGAGACTCATGATCATCCCGAGCGCTACACCGATGAACACGAAGCCGACGAAGAGCTGGATGGGCGCGTCGGGGTTGCCGATCACCAGGATCGCCGACAGCAGAAGCCCGATGAGCACGCCGTTCACTGCACCGGAGCGGGCGGCCGCGGCGTATCCGAGCCTGCCGGTGATCCGCTCGATCGTGCGCACGCCCTGCCCGACGATCGCGATGTCCCGTGCAGGAACCTCACCGGAGATCAGCTTCGACACCGTCTTCTGGGCGGCCTCGTAGTCGCGGACGGACGCGACGGGCTCCCCCACGGCTGTACCGGCGGCTGGACGGCTAAACATGCTCATCTGCCCATTGTTCCACGCGAGGCCCTCACAAGCCCGCGATCAGCGGGCCGGAGACTACTCTGGAAGCGTGAGCACTCAACGGGTTTTCGTCGCGCGCCTGGCCGGGTGCGCCGTCTTCGACCCCGTGGGCGACCGGCTCGGCAAGGTCCGAGATGTCGTCATCGTCTACCGAAGTACCGGCTCTCCTCGCGTGATCGGCCTCGTGGTCGAGATTCCGGGCCGGCGACACGTGTTCATGTCCATCGGAAGGGTCACGTCGATCCGCTCAGGGCAGGTTCTCACCACCGGTCTCATCAACGTGCGTCGCTTCCAACCGCGACCCGGCGAGGTGCGGGTGCTCGCCGAGCTTCTCGGTCGCCGCGTCGAGTTCACCGACGGCAGCGGCAAAGCGGTCATCGAAGATGTCGCCATCGAGCCGAACCGCTTGGGCGAATGGAGCGTCAGCCAGCTTTTCCTCCGCAAGCCGAAGACCAGCGCCTCGCCGTTCGCCAAGGGGCCGACGACGTTCGCGGCGTGGAACGAAGTCGCCGAGAAGCGCGCTCCTGGAGAGTCGCAATCCGCTGAGCAGCTCGTCGCGTCGTATTCGGAACTGCACGCCGCCGACCTGGCGACGACCCTGCTCGATCTGCCGCAGCAGCGCATGATCGAGGTCGCCGGCGAGCTCTCGGACGACCGTCTCGCCGATGCGCTCGAAGAGATGCCAGAGGACGAGCAGGTGCACATCCTCGATGGTCTCGGTGACGAGCGCGCCGCCGACATCCTCGATCAGATGGAGCCGGACGACGCCGCCGACCTCCTTGCGCAGCTCCCGAAGACGCGCCTTGAGCAGCTGCTCGGACTCATGGAGCCGGAAGAAGCCGAAGACGTACGCACGCTGCTGCGTTATGGCCCCGACACCGCCGGCGGTCTGATGACGACCGAGCCCATCATCCTGTCAGCGGACGCGACGGTTGCCGAGGCACTCGCCCTGATCCGCCGACATGAGCTGCACCCGGCGCTGGCCGCGGCGGTGTTCGTCACCCTCCCGCCGTTCGAGACTCCGACCGGTCGGCTGCTGGGGGTCGTGCACTTCCAGCGGATGCTGCGCTACCCGCCGCACGAGCGTCTCGGTGCGATCGTCGATGAGACGATGGAGCCGATCTCGGTGACGGCGTCCGCCATCGACACGGCCCGCCTGCTGGCCAGTTACGACCTCGTATCGCTGCCCGTCGTGGACGCCGCGAGTCGCCTCGTCGGGGTGGTGAGCATCGATGACGTGCTCGACTACCTGCTGCCCGACGACTGGCGTACCCAGGATGCCGATGCCGTACCTGAGGGAGGTGCGCGATGATGGCAAAGGCCGACCGATCCGCGCTCGATGCCCCGCTCGGACGTGGATCGACGCGACAGCGCCCCACGTCTCGCGATCGATTCGGTCGGTTCACCGAGTGGGTCGCCCGGGCGATGGGAACCCCCGCGTTCCTGCTGATGCTCACGCTGTTCTGCGTCGCCTGGATCCTCTGGAACACGCTGGCCCCCGACCACCTGAGATTCGATGCGGCCGCGCTCGGATTCACTGCCCTCACGCTCATGCTCTCGTTGCAGGCGTCGTATGCCGCGCCCCTGATCCTGCTCGCGCAGAACCGACAGGACGACCGTGACAGGGTTCAGATCGAGCAGGACCGTCAGCGCGCCGAGCGCAACCTCGCCGACACGGAGTACCTCGCCCGCGAGATCGTCGCGCTGCGCATGGCCCTGGAAGAGCGCAACGCGCAGGCCGTGACGCGCGACGTGCTGCGGCAGGAGCTCAAGTCGATGCTGGCCGATCTCGACGAAGAGCGCCACGACGACGAGACCCGAGATGGCGGGAACGGCGCTGACGCGACCGGGCCGTCCAGGCCGCGGACATGACCCTCGAAGACCGTGTGCGTCAGGCCGTCGGCGCCGTATCGGATCCTGAACTGCGCCGCCCGATCGGCGACCTCGACATGTTGCGCGAGATCACCGTCGTCGGCGAGCACGCGAACGTCGGCATCGCACTGACGATCGTCGGATGCCCGGCCTCAGACCGCATAGAGAGCGACGTGCGGCGCGCCGCGGCATCCGTCGCCGGCATCTCAGAGGTGACCGTCGATCTCGGAGTGATGACGCCGACCGAGCGCAAGGCGCTCACGGAGAAGCTGCGTGACGGCCGCCCGGCGCGGCAGATGCCGTTCGGCCCGGAGTCGCTGACCCGCGTCATCCTCGTCTCCAGCGGCAAGGGCGGCGTCGGCAAATCGACCGTCACCGCGAATCTCGCGGTCGCGATGGCAGAACAGGGCCTCGCTGTCGGTCTGGTCGACGCCGACGTTCACGGGTTCTCGATCCCTGGGCTGCTCGGCATCCCGGCAGGAACCCAGCCGACCCGCATCGATGATCTGATGCTGCCACCGGTCGCGCACGGCGTGAAGACGATATCGATAGGTATGTTCCTACGAGACGGAGAGGCTGTCGTGGCCTGGCGGGGGCCGATGCTGCATCGCACCGTGCAGCAATTCCTCACCGACGTGTTCTTCGGCGATCTCGACGTGCTGCTCATCGACATGCCGCCGGGGACGGGCGACATCGCGATCTCGATCGGCCAGATCCTCCCCCACGCAGAAGTCCTCGTCGTCACGACACCGCAGGCAGCGGCCTCCGACGTCGCGATCCGCAGCGGTCTCGTCGCGAGGCAGACCGGTCAGCGCGTGATCGGCGTGATCGAGAACATGGCCGCTTTCACCCTTCCCGACGGCACTGTCGTCGACCTGTTCGGATCGGGTGGAGGCGCGGAGGTCGCGGCCGCTCTCTCGCAGGCCTCAGCTGGGGCAGAGGCGGGTGTCGATGTGCCTCTGCTCGCCTCGATTCCGCTCAGTCCTGCGCTGCGCACAGGTGGCGACAGCGGCTTGCCCGTCGTTCTCGGCGAGCCGGAGGATGCCGCAGCGCGGGCCATCCGAGCGCTGGCCGACGCACTCGCCCATCAGGGCCGCGGACTCGCGGGCAGGTCGCTGCCCATGTCGCTCCCGTGAAGAGACGTCGCTGTCGTGAAAGACTCGTGAGGTGACCAGCGACTCCGCTCCCCGCTCGATGCTCGTCGACCCGGAGCTCCTCCGTGGCATGACCGGCGACGCGACGATCTACTCGTTGACCCGCCCACTCGCGCTCGTCGCGTACACGGCGCTGCTCGCCGCGTTCGTGCTCAACGCGATCGTGCTCTCGATCGTCAGCGGAGTGGACGAAGAGCAGGCGACGACGCTGACCTGGACGCTCGTGGCGATCGCGGCGTTCGCCGTCGCGTCGATCGTGTTCACGCGTGCCCAGGTGCGGCGGGCCATCACGACGGCGATGCCGTCCGGTTCCTCGGTGGGCGTGAGCCTCGGTGACGAGACGATCAAGCTGTTCGCGAAGAACGGCGTCTCCGATATGGCCTACTCCACGTTCCGTGCCGTCCGTGTCGGGCGCCATGCGGCGATCCTGCAGCTTCGCGGCGCATCGATCGTCACGGCTGTCCCGCGCGCGCTGCTGAGCGATGCGGACATCGCCCTGCTCAAGCAGAAGATCTGAGTCAGGTCGCTTCGAGGTCGAACGGCGGCGGCGTGGTGCTCGTGAACTCCGGGCGCACCAGCGGCGAGCGTGGTGGGTCCAGTACGGGGGCCGCTGCGCTGGGGGCCGCGGCCGCAGTGCCGCCCGTCGCGGCGGCAGAAGCGGTCGTGCTCGCCGTCGGCGCATCGTCCATCAGAGCGTCGCGGATGATCCTGCGGGGGTCGTACTGACGCGGATCGAGCTTGCGCCAGTCGACGTCGTCGATCTCGGGGCCGATCTCATCGCGCATTCTGCTCTTGGTGTCGCGCAGGTACTCGCCCGCCTTACGGACGAACCCCGCGAACGTCTCGGCGGCCTTCGGCAGGCGCTCAGGACCGATGATGACCGCTGCGATCACACCGATGAGCAGCAGCTTCTCGAAGGTGAGCCCGAAATCCATGTACACAGGCTACCCGCCGCGCCTGCCTCGGTCTGACACGGCATGCGAATACTCTGAGGGAAGCAGCAATCCATGGGAGCAAGGTCATGAGCGAGAACGACGCGAACGCACGCTACATCCGCGAGGCCATCATCGAGCCCGCGCCCATCGCGCGCGCACGAACCCACGCGATCGAGCTGGGCGCGGCGCCGGTCAGTCCAGCCGTCGGCGCGCAGCTGGCCGTGCTCGCTGCAGCGTCCAACGCCCGTTCCATCGTCGAGATCGGCACCGGCGCAGGCGTTTCCGGACTCTGGCTGCTGCGCGGTGCCCCGCAGGCCGTGCTCACCTCGATCGACAACGAGCCGGAGCACCTCGCCGCTGCACGCCGCAGCTTCAACGAGGCCAAGATCGCGCCCACCAAGGCACGGTTCATCACCGGTCGCGCGGCCGATGTCCTGCCGCGGATGAACGAGGCCTCATACGACATCGTCCTGGTCGATGCCGATGCGGAGAACGTCATCGAGTACGTCGAACACGGACTGCGGCTCGCCCGCACCGGCGGTATCGTGCTCGTGCCGCGGGTGCTGGCCGGTGGCAAGGCCGCCGACCCCGTACAGCGTGACGCGGTCACCAGTGCCTACCGATCCCTCGTGCAGGAGACTCAGGAGTCGCCCGCTGTACTCGCGGCGATCTCCACGGCCGGCGAAGGGCTGCTGCAGCTCGTCAGCATCCATAGGGACTGACGACCTGACACATGACGAAGGGGCGGCGGATCGATGATCCGCCGCCCCTTCGAAGTGAAAACGTAAGTCAGCTCACAACGCCGGCCAGCACGTCGTGAAGCTCCTTCGCTTCGGCATCGTTCACGGAGACGACCAGACGGCCGCCACCTTCGAGGGGAACGCGCACGATGATGAGTCGTCCCTCCTTCACGGCCTCCATGGGTCCGTCTCCGGTCCTCGGCTTCATCGCTGCCATCGTGGCTCCTTTTCCCTCGGTGGTATGCATCAAGTTTATCGGTATGCTTCCGCCTCGGTGCGCACCGCGGAAGAATACGTCATGAACGCCAGGTCACGGCACCTGCCAGTACGTGTTCCCGAGCGCGTACATGTGATAGATCCACGCCCACTGACCGAGAAGGCAGCACGTCAGCACACCGATGCGGTAGAGCCTCGACCTCGGCACAGCGACGGCACCCCACAGCGGAGTGAGAGGCATCAGCAGCCGGAACGTGCTCGACTGGGGGAAGAAGACCGCGAGCAGATAGAGCAGGTAGCTCGCACTCCACAGTCGGATGTCGACTCCCACCTTGCGCACCTGGGGCGCGAGCAGCAGTGCGGCGGTGCCTCCGCTCACGAGCAGAAGAAGTGCGACCAACCCCCACCATCCCGGCATCCCCCACTGGGCGAACCAGAACTGCGCGGCCTGCCACCAGCCGTCGAACGGTATGAACCCTCCGCCGTCGATCCCCCAGTTGCGACGCCAGCTGAGCTCGGTCGCGAGGTACGCGCCGGGGTCCCCCGTCGCTATGCCTGCGATCGCCTGCCACGCGAAACCGGTCACGGTCGCCAGTGCGCCGAGAGCGATGATGTGGGCGACCTCACGTGCGGGCAGCGGATCGGTACGTCGCCGCACCCATCTGAAGATGCCGTAGAGCCCGAGATACAGCGCGAAGGCGAGAACGCCCGGCCGGGTGAACGCCATGAGTGCGATGACGGGATAGAGCCAGACAAAACGGCGTCGTGCGACGAGGTCGAGGGCGATCATCAGCAGCAGCACGAAGAGCACCTCGGCGTAGCCGACCTGGAACAGCGCCGCCAGCGGCCCCCACGCGAAGAACGTCACCGCCCACAGCGCTGCCGAGTTTCCGATGCGCACATGCAGCAGCTTGTAGAGCATCGTGCACGCGAAGAAACCGGCGACGAGAGAGATCAGCAACGCGCCAGCCCCCCATGACCCGAACGGAATGCCGATCACCTGCGCCGCGTATGCGTAGATCGGCATGAACGCCCAGGCATTCTCGGCGACCTGACCGGATTCCGTCAGCGGGAGCACCGAGGGGTACCCTTCCCACGCGACCAGCCAGTACCACTGCGCGTCCCAGCCGAGAATGAAGCTGCCGACAGTGGCGTCAGCGCCGAAGCGCGAGCCTGCGCCGGAGAGTTCTGCCGCCAGAGCCAGGAACCCGGTGGTGACGAGTCGGCCGAGGACGTAGATCACCGCGATCCGCGCGACGATCGGGATTCGCGCCCACCGTCGCGCGGCGATGATCAGGGCGCGGTGAGCCACGCCCGCAGCCCGTGCTCCACCGCGTCGATCTGCGCGAGCGGCACCCGCTCCTCGTCGTGGTGGGCGAGGTGGGGATCGCCAGGTCCGTAGTTGACGGCGGGGATGCCGAGAGCTGAGAACCGCGCGACGTCAGTCCAGCCGTACTTCGGGCGAGGTTCAGCGCCGATTGCGGCGACGAACTGCTGCGCGATCGGCGCATCAAGACCGGGCCTCGCGCCGTCTGCAGCATCGGTGATCTCCACCTCGAAGCCCTCGAGCACCCCGCGCACGTGCGCCTCCGCATCCGCCGAGGTCTTGTTCGGCGCGAACCGGTAGTTGATCTCCACCTCGCAGAGGTCGGGGATCACATTGCCCGCGACGCCGCCGGCGATGCGAACGGCACTGAGGCTCTCACGATAGGCGAGGCCTTCCACGGCGACCTCCTTGGCGCGATACTCGGAGAGTCGAGAGAGGATGGGGGCGACGCGGTGGATCGCGTTCTCTCCGATCCACGCTCGCGCGCTGTGTGCGCGGACGCCACGAGTCCTCACGATCGCGCGGAGGGTGCCGTTGCACCCGCCCTCGACCTGGCCGTTGGACGGTTCACCGAGGATCGCGAAATCGGCTGTGAAGAGATCGGGACGATCGGCGGCGAGCAGGTTCAGCCCGTTGAGGGACGCCGCGACCTCCTCGTTGTCGTACCACATCCAGGTGATGTCGACCACGGGAGCGGTGAGCTCCGCGGCGAGCTTGAGCTGGACGGCGACGCCGCCCTTCATGTCCACAGTGCCCCGGCCCCAGAGGTGTCGCTCGCCGTCGATGTCGACGTCGCGCGTCGGCAGGTTGTCGTTGATCGGCACTGTGTCGATGTGCCCTGCGATCACGACACGCTGACTGCGTCCGAGGTTCGTGCGGGCGACGATCGTGTTGCCGTGCCTGATCACCTCGAGGTGTTCGAGAGGTGCGATGGATGCTTCGATCACATCGGCGAGAGTCACCTCGTCGCCGGACACGCTCGGGATGTCGCAGATTGCACGGGTGAGATCTACGGAGGACGCGGTCAGATCGAGCAGCATGTCCTCCAGCGTAGTCTTCGCGCCGATCTGCTTTCGGAAGTTCGGTAGCGTTGATGCCATGAGCAACGAGCGCACGGTATGGGGTGTCGGCCTGTCCACGATCGCGGGAGACGGCACGGTTCTGGATGCCTGGTTCCCCGAGGTCTCCACCGGTGAGATCGATGCCGCGGAGGCCGCAGCCGCCGCCGCGACCTGGGGAGCGCTGGCCGACGCCGATGACAGGCGGAACGTGCGCATCGAACTCGTCCAGCTGCAGATCGATCTGGATGCTGCTCCGACCTCCACTGCGGATGCGTACCTCCGCCTCCACGCTCTGTCGCACCTCGTCGTGCGCCCGAACGACCTGAACCTGGACGGCATCTTCGCGCATCTGCCGAACGTCGCATGGACCACCGCAGGACCGATGCTCCCTGCCGATGCGGCGCGGCTGCGTCCGCTGCTGCAGCGCCACAGCATCCAGGTGCAGGGCCTGGACAAGTTCCCGCGCCTGACCGACTACGTCCAGCCGGCAGGAGTCCGGATCGCTGATGCGTCCCGCGTGCGCCTCGGAGCACACCTCTCCCCCGGAACCACCGTGATGCACGAGGGCTTCGTGAACTTCAACGCCGGCACTCTGGGCGCATCCATGGTGGAAGGGCGCATCTCCCAGGGCGTCGTGGTCGGCGAGGGCAGCGACATCGGCGGCGGCGCATCGATCATGGGCACACTCTCGGGAGGCGGCACCGTGCGCGTCTCGATCGGCGAACGCACCCTTCTCGGCGCGAACGCGGGCCTCGGCATCGCCCTCGGCGACGACTGCATCCTCGAAGCCGGCGTCTATCTGACGGCCGGATCCAAGGTGGTCCTGGTCGATGGGCCGAACACGGCCGACGGCGGCAAGCGGATAGTGAAGGCGTCTGAGCTCTCCGGCAAGGACGGGCTGCTGTTCTGGCGCAACTCGGTCACCGGCGCCATCGAGGCGAAGCAGCGCGCCGGAGTGGGCGTGACCCTGAATGAGGCACTGCACGCCTGATCCGACGCGCCCGACGTGGGTGCGTTCAGCTTGAGACATGCAACCCCTGGTAGGGTTGAACAGTTGTCCAGATCGATTTGAGACAACTGCGTCGTCGTCACGGGGTCTACCCAGACCGTAGCGAGCTCAACAGCTCCTCCACCAGTTGGCGTTTCGAACGGCGAACCTCTGCGCACTTCCTGTGCGCGGTCGCCCACCACACGAATCAAGCGCGCTGACGCGCGCTCACGGAGTACTTCTATGCCTACCTTCCTTGAACTCGGCGTGCCCGCGCCCCTCGCATCGGTCCTTGCTGCCGAAGGCAAGACCGAGGCGTTCGCGATTCAGCGCGACACGCTCCCCGACTCGCTCGCCGGACGCGACCTCCTCGGTCGCGGCCGCACCGGCAGCGGCAAGACCATCGCTTTCGCCATCCCGCTCGTCGCACGTCTGACGGACTCTGGTCGCAAGAGCCGTCCTGGCCACCCCCGCGGCCTCATCCTTGCCCCGACCCGCGAACTCGCGACTCAGATCGCTGCAGTCGTCGCACCGCTCGCCGCGTCCGTCGGCCTGCGCGTCACCACCGTGTTTGGCGGCGTGAGCCAGCGCCCGCAGGAACAGGCGCTGCGCAGCGGCGTCGACATCGTCGTCGCGTGCCCCGGGCGCCTCGAAGACCTCATGAAGCAGAAGGTCGTCAACCTGGACTCCGTCGAGGTCGCCGTGCTCGATGAGGCCGACCACATGGCCGACCTCGGCTTCCTGCCCGGTGTCACCCGCATCCTCACCGCGACGCCTGCCGGCGGCCAGCGGCTTCTATTCAGCGCGACACTCGACCGCGGCATCGATTCGCTCGCCCGCCGCTTCCTGTTGAACCCGATCAGCCACGAGGTCGATGAGGCCAGCGTGCCCGTCGGCGAGATGACCCACCGCGTGCTGGTCACGACCTCCACCGAGCACAAGACCGGCCTCGTCCGCGATCTCGCGTCCGGTACCGGCCGTCGCATCCTCTTCACCCGCACCAAGCACCAGGCGAAGAAGCTCGCGAAGCAGCTCACCGCAGCCGGCATCCCGGCTGTCGATCTGCACGGAAACCTGTCGCAGAACGCTCGTGAGCGCAACCTCAGCGCGTTCTCGGCCGACCCGGCAGACGGTGGCGTGCGCGTGCTCGTCGCCACTGACGTCGCCGCCCGCGGTGTGCACGTTGACAACGTCGACCTTGTCGTCCACGTCGACCCGCCCATGGAGCACAAGGCGTACCTGCACCGCTCCGGTCGCACCGCACGCGCCGGCGCCGCAGGCACCGTCGTCACCGTCGTGCTGCCCGAACAGCGTCGCGACGTGAAGGACCTTCTGCGCAAGGCGCAGATCAACGCAGCACTCGAAGACGTCAATGCGGGCATCGTGACCGAACTGGTCGGAGAGCGCGCGGCGCATGTGCGTCCTGCTCCCCCGCAGCCGGTGCAGCAGCAGTCGAAGAAGCCCCGCCAGGCGCAGCCGAGCGGCGGCCCCGCCTCCGGTTCACCGGCGCGTCGTCGTCGTCGCCCGCAGGGCCAGGGCGGCCAGGGACAGTCCGCAGCTCAGGGTCAGCGCGCCGATGCACAGCAGGGTCAGCGCTCCCGTGGACTGCAGGTCGGCCAGCGCGTCGACACGCGCGGTTCGCGCCGCGCCCAGGGCGGCGGGTTCCAGGGCCGCTGAGTCCGGCCGCACACCTGCCGCACCGCATACGCAGAAGGCCCCGAACTCCTCCGCAGAGGATTCGGGGCCTTTCTCGCATCCGGCTCAGCGAGTCGGGAACTGACGCTCCGGGGACCCGGTGTACAACTGCTGCGGGCGGCCGATCTTGGTCTGCGTGTCGAGGTTCAGTTCGCGCCACTGGGCGAGCCAGCCCGGCAGGCGGCCGATCGCGAACAGCACCGTGAACATCCGCGTCGGGAAGCCCATGGCCTTGTAGATCACGCCGGTGTAGAAGTCGACGTTCGGGTACAGGCGCCGCTCCTTGAAGTAGTCGTCCGCGAGGGCGAGCTCTTCCAGCTCTTTGGCGACATCGAGCAGCGGGTCGGTGACGCCGAGCTCACGGAGTACCTCGTCGGCAGCCTCTTTGACGAGCTTGGCTCGCGGATCGTAGTTCTTGTAGACCCGGTGCCCGAAGCCCATGAGCTTCACGCCGTCTTCTTTGTTCTTCACGCTCTCCACGAACCGGGAGACGCTCTGACCCGAATCACGGATCTGACCGAGCATCGTGAGAACAGCCTCGTTCGCACCGCCGTGCAGCGGGCCGGAGAGCGCCTGGATGCCGGCGGAGATCGACGCGAACTGGTTCGCCCCGGTCGAGCCGACCAGGCGGACAGTCGAGGTGGACGCGTTCTGCTCGTGGTCCTCGTGCAGGATCAGCAGCAGCTCAAGAGCCTTGGACATCACCGGATTGATCTCGTAGGGCTCGGAGTTCACGCCGAAGTTCAGCTTGAGGAAGTTGTCGACGAAGCTGAGCGAGTTGTCCGGGTAGAGGAAGGCCTGCCCGACACTCTTCTTGTGCGCGTAGGCCGCAATCACGGGAAGCTTGGCGAGCATGCGCACCATGTTCAGCTCGACGTGCTCGGGGTTGTTCGGGTCGGTCTGGCCTTCGTAGTACGTCGAGAGGGCGGCGACAGCCGACGAGAGCACTGACATCGGGTGCGCCGTGTGCGGCAGCGCCGAGAAGAAGTGCTTCAGATCCTCGTGCAGGAGTGTGTGACGACGAATGCGATCGTCGAAGTTCGCCAGCTCATCAGCCGTCGGAAGCTCACCGTAGATGAGCAGCCAGGCGACCTCGAGGTAGCTGCAGTTCTTCGCGATCTGCTCGATCGGGTATCCGCGGTACCGCAGGATGCCCTGGTCGCCGTCGATGAACGTGATCTCCGACTTGGTGGATGCCGTGTTCACGAAGCCGTAATCGAGGCCGGTGTATCCGGTCTGCTTGGTCAGCGTCGAGAAGTCGATGCTGTCGTTGCCCGCCGTGCCACGAAGTACTGGGAATTCCGCTGTGGTTCCACCGATCGTGAGAGTCGCCTTCGCCTGCTGATCTCCCGCTGCACTCACGCGGTCCTCCTTGTACGTCTTTGCTCGACCTGTCGGTCTGATTCGTCGAGGGCGATGCATGGCGCTGAGCGCCTGGTCGGATCTCGACCGAATCGCCTTTACAGCCTAGTCGCCGGATCGGCCTACTGTGACATCCGCCAAGAGATGGCCGCCCGTCACCGTGGGAACCTACAGAGAAGCTCCACGCGCAGCGATACCGTGCAACCGCTCGGCCGCCGCTTCGACCCGCTCGAGCGGCGCCGTCAGTGAAAGTCGCACGTACTGCTCGGAGTCGGCGCCGTAGAAGGGCCCGGGTCCCGCCAGTATCCCGAGATCCGCGAGGCGCCCCATCGACTCCCACGCATCCTTGCCCTCGGTCGACCACAGATACAGGCCCGCTTGCGAGCCGTCGATCCGGAACCCTGCCGCCTCCAGCGCCGGTCGGAGCAGGTTGCGCCGCGCGCGGTAGAGCTCCTTCTGAGCCGCGACGTGCGCATCATCTCCGAGCGCCACCGTCATGGCCTGCTGCACGGGCGCCGGCGGCATGAGACCGAGGTGCTTCCGAGCCGTGAGCAGGTCGGCGACGATGCGCGCGCAACCAGCCACGAACGCCGCGCGATAACCGGCGAGGTTCGACTGCTTGCTGAGCGAGTACACGCTGAGCAGCCCCTTGCGCGAGCCCTGCGTCACGCGCGGATCGAGCACCGACGGCACTGGTTCTTCGGCCCACTGGCCGTCCCAGCCGAGCTCGGCGTAGCACTCGTCGCTCGCAAGCACTGCGCCCAGCTCTCTGGCACGACGCACCGCGGCCGAGAGCTCTTCGACGGTCCACGTACGGCCGTCCGGGTTGCCGGGGGTGTTGATCCAGATGAGACGCGCGCCCTCAGGCCACCGTGCGGGATCGTCCTCCGCGACGGGGGTCGCGCCCGCGACACGAGCGCCTACCTCATAGGTCGGGTACGCCACTCGCGGAAACACGACGATGTCCCCATCGCCGAGCCCGAGCAGCGTCGGCAGCAGCGCCACCAGTTCCTTCGAACCGATCGTGGGCAGCACGTTGTCGACCGTCAGGTCGGCCACTCCGCGGCGCCGCGCATACCAGTCGACGATCGCTTCGCGCAGCGCGGGGGTGCCGACGGTCTGCGGGTACGCATGCGCATCCGTCGCTTCGGCGAGCGCTTGACGGATGATCTCCGGCGTCGGATCGACAGGAGACCCGATGGAGAGGTCGACAAGACCCTCCGGATGCTCCGCCGCACGCTCGCGGTACGGGACCACAGCATCCCAGGGGTAGTCGGCGAGATCGTGGACGCCCACAGCCGCTTACTCTCCCTGCGGGGGCAGGGCGGCGATGATCGGGTGGTCGTACTTGATGACGCCGACCTTGGCCGCGCCTCCGGGTGAGCCCACCTCGTCGAAGAACTCGACGTTCGCCTTGTAGTAGTCCGCCCATTCCTCGGGAAGGTCGTCCTCGTAATAGATCGCCTCGACAGGGCAGACCGGCTCGCATGCACCGCAGTCCACGCATTCGTCGGGGTGGATGTACAGCGATCGCTCGCCCTCGTAGATGCAGTCAACGGGGCACTCGTCGATGCAGGCACGATCCTTGACATCGACGCACGGGAGGGCGATCACATACGTCACCCCTCCAGTCTACGGCCCGTCGGCTGTGGTCTGCCTCGGCGGGCGCTTGAGGTTCGGCCATGCGATCACCAGCAGCGCGATACCGGCGACCAGGAAGATCCAGATCTGACCGATCGGCGTGTTCGGCACGATGACGGAGCCGCCGGGACCGGGGCCCGAGATGATCATCACCATCCCCAGCATCCCGAGTGCGGTGGCGACCGTCGCGCCGCGATCATGCGTCAGCGCGCGTACCGCGATGAGCAGCGCGGCGCAGGCGATGCCGCTCACGATCATTCCGACCGGCAGCACACCCCACATGAGACTGTGCGCGATGGTGCCGGCCGTCCCGTACACGACGCCAACGAGCGCGGCTGCAAGCCAGGACAGTCCTCGGGAGATCCAGTTCGGCACTCCCCCACTTTACGCGCCTGCGCCGTGGATGCCCGTGCGGGTCAGACGGCCCAGCCGAACAGACGCAGGAGCGCTGCCGTAGCTGCCGCGGCCACCACGACCACCAGGAACGACTGCCTCAGGTACAGCAGGCCGCCGGCGACGAGCACCGCGGGGATCCGTGCGTCGACGACGACCGCCTGACCGCTGCCGAGCGTCTGTACCGCCACGAGTGCGGCGAGCAGCGCCACCGTCAGCAGATCGGATATCCGTGCGGGTCGCGGCGCTTCGAGGAAGTGCGCGGGGATGAGATAGCCGAACGCCTTCACAGCCACGCAGATGCAGGCTGCCAGAAGTACCGCGCTCCAGACGCTCATGTGCTCGACTCCTTCGCCGCTCCGGTCGATGTGGTGTCGTCACGTCCCAGCCAGTTGAACCAGCCGACGACGATCGCGACCACTGCCGCCACCAGCACCGGCAGCCCGGGCATCAGGACCGGAGTGAGGGACGCGGCGATCACTGCGGCCGCGACGCCGACGGCAATAGCCTGCCGCTGCTTCAGACGCGGCCAGAGCAGCGCGAGGAAGGCCGCAGCGGCCGCGGCATCCATTCCCCATGACTTGGGGTCGCCCAGCACATCGCCGAGCAGCGCTCCCACCAGCGTCGTGATGTTCCAGCCGATGAAGACGCCGAGCCCTGTGACCCAGAATCCCAGCCGACTCAACGCGGGGGTGGGCTGTGAGATCGCGACCGCAGTGGACTCGTCGATGGTGATCTGCGCTGCGGCGGCGCGTCGCCAGAACCCGGTGCCGATGGTGGGCGACATGCGCATGCCGTACGCGAGGTTGCGCACCCCGAGCAGAGCGGCTGAGGCGATCGCCGAAGGCAGGGCTGCCATCCCGCCCGCCCCGAACACGCCGATGAACGCGAACTGCGATCCGCCGGTGAACATCAGCAGGCTCAGCACGCAGGTCTGCCAGATGTCGAGGCCGGATGCCACCGCGAGCGCGCCGAACGAGATACCGTACGCGCTGGTGGCGACAGCGACGCCGAGCCCCTCGCGCCAGACCTCCCGCCGCTGTGACATGAATGCATCCCGTTCGCTTCAGTGAACACCTGACGACCATTGTGAACGCTTGCGGTCTCCTAGTCAAAGCGAACGATCGTTTGACATACTGAACGCATGGAAGATCTCGGATTGCGCATAGGCCGGGCGCTGCGTCGCGAGCGCGAGTCCGCGGGCATCAGCATCTCCGAACTCGCACGTCGTGCCGGTGTCTCCAAGGCGACGGTCTCTCAATTGGAGACCGGCACAGGCAACCCCAGCGTCGAGACACTGTGGGCCCTCGGCGACGCGCTCAGCATCCCGTTCGCAGTGCTCGTCGATCAACCAACGAACGTGCCGACGTTGATCCGCGCCCATGAACTCGCCGGCGTCCCTTCTGCGGCCGCGCCGTACAGCGCGACATTGCTCTCAGCGAGCCCGCCCGGTGCCCGCCGCGACCTTTACGTGATCCGCGCCGAACCGGGAGAGCCCCGTCGCTCGATGCCGCACCACAACGGAACCACTGAGCACGTCATCGTGATGACCGGCTCAGCGCTGATCGGTCCAGCGGGGACTCCAGTGCAGCTCTCCCCCGGTGACTACCTGTCGTACGCGGGCGATGCTCCGCACGTGTTCGAGGCTCTCGAGCCCGGCACGAGCGCAGTGCTCATCTCGGAACTGCGCTGAGCCACTACTCGCCAGCGGACGCGGGAGCCGGATCCGGGATCTCGTCGGGCTTGTAACGCGGCAGGCGAGACGCCGGCAGGATCGCCAGCGCGCTGACCCCTGCGAGGATGAGCAGCCCCAGCCTCAGGGTTCCCAGGCGCGCATCCGCGTTGAGCGTCACGGCCGCCTCGACCTGCTCCGGCGTGGCATCCGTCTGCTCGAGTACTGCGCGCAGGTCGTCGTTGCTGACGAAGTTGACGTTGTCCATGTTCACCTGCTCGACCAGCGCCGGCGGGATCTCCGGATGCTCGATCACCGCGCGACCGACGCTCAGTCCGAGCAGCGACACCAGCAGCGCGCCGGCCACCGCGGTTCCCACCGCGCCGGCCAGGTTCTGCGTCGTTCCTCTGAGGGAGCCCACGTCGCCGGCGAGTTCGGACGGCGCAGAGGTCACGAGCACGTTGAAGACCAATGTCACCAGTGCACCCTGACCGACGCCGAAGACGAAGAGACCGAGAATCGTCGGGAACGTCTCCCAGTTGTTGTTCACGACGATGGAGAGCCAGATCAGGGCGGCCGTGGTCAGGATGAAGCCGAACACGCCGATCGTCCGGGGCGGGTAGCGCTTGTAGAAGCGCACCACCAACGTCGCGGTGACGAAGACGGTGAGGTTGAAGGGCATCATCGCCAACGACGTGTCGAACGGCGTGCGTCCCTGCACGATCTGGATGTAAAGCGGAATCGAGAAGTTCACACAGGCTTCCAGGGCGACCACGATGAACATGGCGTAGACCGCTGCCCGCTCGCGTGGCGAGTCGACGACGCTCAAGTCGATCAGCGGCACCTTGCCGTCGGCCATCCGCCGCCTGGTCCACATGAAGAAGAACTGTCCGCACACGATTCCGAGCACGATCAGCACCGGCGCCGGAGACAATCCGAAGACGCTGAAGGGCGCGGCCTCCGTAGCGGCCACAGCACCCCAGCCGTTGAGATTGTTGAAGCCGAGCGTCAGCATCACGATCCCGGCGCCGATCAGCAGCGCCGCGACCAGGTCGATCTTGATCGACGCGTTGCCGCGATCGGAGCGCAACGTGAAACTCAGTGCGAACACAGCGATCGCGAACGCGAGCACCACGTAGAAGATCGGCCGCCAGCCGACGAGCGTTCCGAGTGTGCCGCCGATCAGGAACGCGCTGACGCCGGAGATGGCGCGGGCAGAACCCAGCGCCCCGATCGCCGTGGCCTGCTGCGCGCCACGGTAGTTCTCGGCGATGAGCGCGACGAGTGACGGCACGATGATCGCTGCCGCTGCGCCAGCCGTCGCCTGGCCGGCGATCGCCCACCCCACTGTCGGAGCGAAGATCATCATCAGTGCCGAGCCGGCGAACAGCACCACGACCACCCGGAAGATGACCACCCAGCCGATCCGTTGTCCGAGCTTCGCACCGGTCATCACCAGAGCTGCGACCGAGAGGCCGTACACGACGATCGTGGAGCTTGCGACTGTCGGCGGAACGCCGAAGTCCTCCACCATCCCACCGAGCGAGATCGGCAGCGCGGCGACGTTGAACGACATCAGCACTTGGGCGAGGAACAGGCAGATCATCGGCAGCCACGAGGTCTTCTGCCCTGTGCTCGGCGATTCGACGTCGGTCATGATCGTCCTTCCGTTACAGCTCCAGCGGGCGGCGCCGATGCGAACATGTTCAGTCCGAGTGACCGTGAGAGATAGCCGATCGCCAGCTGCGAGCGGATGGAGTTGCCGGCGCTGTCGAGCAGCGGGGAGAAGGCGCCTGCTGCACCCTTTCCTGGCGAGACCGCGACGATACCGCCCGAGACACCCGACTTCGCCGGGATGCCGATCTCGAAGAGCCATTCCCCGGAGCGCTCGTACAGTCCGGACGCCGCGACGACCGCGAGCGTGTCTCGGCACACTTCCGCAGACACCACGCGCTCCCCCGTGACGGGATTGACGCCACCGTCCGCGAGCGTCGCCCCCATCACCGCCAGATCGTGCGCAGAGACGTTCAGAGCGCATTGACGCGTGTAGATGTCGACGATCGCATCGGAATCGCCTTCCAGCCGCCCGTAGCTGCTGAGCAGGCTCCCGAGACCCTCATTGCGTTGATTCGTCTCGGATTCGGAGCGGTAGACCTCTTCGTCGAGTGCGAGATCTCGCCCCGCGAAAGCCGAGAGCCCGGCGACGATCCGTTCCCATTTGGCAGCGGGCGTGGCGCCAGGCATCAGCGCCGTGGTGGCGATGGCCCCGGCATTGACCATCGGATTCATCGGATGCCCGTCGTTGAGCTCCAGTGCCATCACCGAGTTGAAGGGCAGACCGGTGTTGTTCACGCCGACGATGTCGCGCACGCGTTCGTGGCCGTGCTCCTGGATGGCCAGTGCGTATACGAACATCTTCGAGATCGATTGGATCGAGAATGAATGCAGCGCGTCACCGGCCTCATGAACACCACCGGTGACGTCGACCACGGCCACGGCGAACAGCGCAGGATCGGCTGCACCGAGGATCGGGATGTAATCGGCGACCGTCCCGGACTGATCGCCGATGTACCGACGATGTGCCTCGGAGACGAGCTCGCCGATCCGGTCCCGCTCGGGGAGCGCGCCGGTGGAGACCTCCTGCTCGACCCCTACGAGATCGGTGGGAATCACATGGGCTCCTCGCGCCGTGGACTTACCCGTCACACGCTAGACCTCACCGACGTTCGCTGTACAGATGCCTGCGCGATGACGTCACACGATGACATGCGAAAGAGGGCCCCGCCATTCCGGTTCTCCGGTGGCGGGGCCCTCTTCGATGACAGACTGCTACG
Organism: Microbacterium sp. TWP3-1-2b2; assembly: GCF_049896145.1. Lineage (NCBI taxonomy): Bacteria > Bacillati > Actinomycetota > Actinomycetes > Micrococcales > Microbacteriaceae > Microbacterium > Microbacterium sp. TWP3-1-2b2. The sequence continues at coordinate 1,423,292 of NZ_JAFCTS010000001.1, forward strand.
CGTTGGCGTCCTGACGCTTCAGACGCGAGGTCTCGCGGCCTCGGACGTTCGCATCCAGGTTGACCTTACGGATGCGCACGACCTCTGGGGTGACCTCGACGCACTCGTCGTCACGCGCGAACTCGAGGCTCTCCTCGAGCGTCAGCTGACGCGGAGGGGTCATCGACTCGAACGTGTCGGAGCTCGCCGCACGCATGTTCGTGAGCTTCTTCTCCTTGGTGATGTTCACGTCCATGTCATCGGCGCGCGAGTTCTCACCGATGACCATGCCCTCGTAGACCTCCTGCGTGGGCTGCACGAAGAACGACATCCGCTCCTGAAGCGCGATCATGGCGAACGGGGTGACGACACCCTGACGGTCGGCGACGATCGAACCGTTCTGGCGCGTGGAGATGTGGCCGGCCCAGGCGTCGTAGCCGTGCGAGATCGCGTTGGCGATGCCGGTGCCGCGGGTCGTGGTGAGGAACTCGGTGCGGAATCCGATCAGGCCGCGTGAGGGAACGATGAACTCCATACGCACCCAGCCGGTGCCGTGGTTGATCATGTTGTCCATGCGGCCCTTGCGGGCTGCCAGCAGCTGAGTGATCGCGCCGAGGTACTCCTCCGGAGCATCGATCGTGAGGTGCTCGAACGGCTCGTGCGTCTTGCCGTCCACCTTCTTCGTGACCACCTGCGGCTTGCCGACGGTGAGCTCGAAGCCCTCGCGGCGCATGTTCTCGACCAGGATGGCGAGGGCGAGCTCGCCACGGCCCTGAACTTCCCAGGCATCCGGACGTCCGATGTCGACGACCTTGAGCGAGACGTTACCGATCAGCTCGCGGTCGAGGCGGTCCTTCACCATGCGGGCGGTGAGCTTGTGCCCCTTGACCTTGCCCATCAACGGCGACGTGTTCGTGCCGATGGTCATCGAGATCGCTGGATCGTCGACGTGGATCTGCGGCAGCGGACGGACATCATCGGGGTCGGCGATGGTCTCACCGATCGTGATGTCCTCGAAGCCGGCGATCGCGACGATGTCGCCGGGGGCTGCGCTCTCGGCCGGGTAGCGCTCGAGCGCGCGCGTCTTCAGCAGCTCGGTGATGCGCGCGTTGCTGGTCGTGCCGTCCGCACGGACCCAGGCTACGGTCTGGCCCTTCTTCAGGGTGCCGTTGAAGACGCGCAGCAGCGCGAGGCGACCGAGGAACGGGCTGGAGTCGAGGTTCGTGACCCAGGCCTGCAGCGGGGCCTCGTCATCGTACGACGGTGCGGGGATGTGCTCGAGGATCGCCTCGAACAGCGGCTCGAGATCGGCGTTGTCCGGAAGGGAGCCGTTCTCGGGGCGGTTGCGCGATGCAGCACCCGCGCGACCGGAGGCGTAGACGACCGGCACGTCGAGCAGCGCGTCGACGTCGAGGTCCGGCACGTCGTCGACCAGGTCAGAGGCCAGACCCAGGAGCAGATCGTGCGCCTCCTCTTCGACCTCGGGGATGCGCGCGTCCGGACGGTCGGTCTTGTTGACGAGCAGGATGACGGGCAGCTTCGCCTCAAGCGCCTTGCGCAGCACGAAGCGCGTCTGCGGCAGCGGGCCCTCTGATGCGTCGACGAGAAGCACCACGCCGTCGACCATCGACAGACCGCGCTCGACCTCGCCACCGAAGTCAGCGTGGCCGGGCGTGTCGATCACGTTGATCGTGATGTCCTGCCCGTTCGCGTGCGCACCCTTGTAGGTGATCGCCGTGTTCTTCGCGAGGATCGTGATGCCCTTTTCGCGCTCGAGGTCATTCGAGTCCATGGCGCGTTCATCCACGTGCGCGTGCTCGCCGAACGAGCCCGTCTGGCGAAGCATCGCGTCCACGAGCGTGGTCTTGCCGTGGTCGACGTGCGCGACGATAGCGACATTGCGGAGGTCAGAGCGAAGGGCGTGCGCCATGCAAGTTTCCTAAAAGGGAGGGGAAATGCCGGGATGCCGACGGTCCAGGATATCGCACGATGGCTGATCGCTCTCTGAGCGCGCTGAACTGCGCTCCCGTAGCATCAGGCTGTGACCCTTCGACGAGCTCAGGGACCGACGCTGTCCCTCACCTCTGACGTCTCGCGCGCGCGGATCTTGTGGGAGATCGCCATCGTGCTGGCGCTCGGTCTCGGCGAATCCGCCGTGTACGCGATCGTGCAGTTCGCCTACCGCGTGACCGATCCCACGCCGCTCGCAGAACAGACGGCGACCCTGAACCCGTCACGCAGCGACCGCGAGGCTTTCGACCTCATCTACCAGGTGCTCGGCATCGCCTTCTCGATCATCCCGGTGCTGCTGGTGTGCTTCCTCCTGTGGCAGGCTTCTCGTCCGCACCTGGGCAGGCTCGGGCTCGACGGCACCCGTGTGGGCCGTGATGCCGGACGCGGCATCCTGCTGGTTCTGGCCATCGGCATCCCTGGGCTCGCGCTCTATCTCGGCGGACGGATGCTGGGACTGTTCGTCACGGTGATTCCCGGTGGCCTCGAGGATCACTGGTGGACCGTGCCCGTGCTGCTGCTGTCCGCCGCTCGCGCGTCGATCATGGAAGAGTTCGTGGTGCTCGGCTACCTGTTCTTCCGGCTGAAACAGCTCGGGTGGGACATCTGGCCGATCATCATCGCGACCTCGGTGCTGCGGGCGAGCTATCACCTCTATCAGGGGCCGGGTGCCTTCGTCGGCAATCTCGCGATGGGTCTGCTGTTCGGCTGGATGTTCGCCCGCACCGGTCGGCTGCTGCCGTTCCTGGTGGCGCACTTCCTGATCGATGCCACCGCGTTCGTCGGTTACCCGTGGGCAGCGGCGACGTTCCCTGCGCTGTTCGGGCTGCCGTAGAAGCTCGCCTGGGTCAGTCGAAGAGGTCGCTCAACCAGCTCTCACGCTTGCGCCGGTGCGGACGCTGACCGCCGTCGTCGTAACGCGGCGCGTCGTAACGGGGCTCGTCGTACCGAGGCTGCTCGAAGCCTGCAGGCGCGTAGCGCGAGGGATCAGGTGCGTTCCGCGGTGGCTGAGGCGCGGTCACCGAACGATCGATGATCTTGTCCAGCTCACCGCGATCGAGCCACACTCCCCGGCACTGCGGGCAGTAGTCGATCTCGATGCCGCTTCGATCGGTCATCACAAGGGTCGTGCCATCCGTAGGACATTGCATCGTCCGAGCCAAGCAGGTGCGCCTATGAGTGCGCTAAGCGCGCGGCGTCTGTCCCCTGAGCCGTGCGGTCAGCGTTGCACGACGAGCACGGCGACGACCGCCCACGCGGCGATCACGGCCAGCGCGAGCAGGGCCGGAGCATCCCAGGATCGACGAATCGGCGCAGCCGCCGCATCACCGGCGGATTCCCATCGATCGCGGATCTCCGTCAACTCGCGGTAGCCGGCCGGAACGCGTGCGCTCGCGGCCGATCGCTCGGCATCGCCGACGACGGATGCCGTCACTCTGCGAGATCGTGCTCGGGCCGGCCCGCCGAATGAGGTGACTTCGGTGCCGTCGTCGAGAGCGAACACCACCTGCCATCTCAGATCGACGTCTCGTAAGCGCTTCCATCCGAAGTCCGTGCGGCGCAGCATGTTCTGCACGCGCACCCCGGCGTCGTCCATGCGGATGATCGAGGCCGGCCCGATCGCGTAGAGCCCCCACAGAACGAGCAGCACCCAGGGAGCGAGGAGCACCGTCGACTGCCACCCCGCTCGCACGGCCGCATCGCCCAGGACGTATGCTGCGGCGATGACCGCCACGACGAACGTGACCGTTCCGGTGGACGCCCGATACGTTCGCACGTTCCGCCTGCCCCTCGACGTGTCCTGGGCGTCAGCCATGCTCAGACCCCGCCGCCGAGTGCGATCTCCGCTCCCGGGATCGCCCGCAGCAGTTTGTCGGTGTACTCCTGCTGCGGATTCGCGAAGATCTCATCGACAGTGCCCTGCTCCACGACGCGCCCCTGCTCCATGACGCAGACGAGGTCGCTGGAGACCCGGACCACAGCCAGGTCGTGAGTGATGAAGAGGTACGTCAGATCGAGCTCGGACTGCAGTTCGGCGAGAAGCTTGAGGATCTGATCCTGAACCAGCACGTCGAGCGCCGAGACTGCTTCATCCAGCACGACGATGTCGGGCTTGAGCGCGAGAGCCCTCGCGATGGCGACCCTCTGACGCTGTCCGCCGGAGAGCTCGTTCGGGTAGCGACTGGCGAGCACTCGCGGCAGTGCGACCTGATCGAGAAGCTCCTCCACACGCTCTCGCTGCGACGCGCGGTCTCCGACGCCGTGGATCAGCAGCGGCTCGGCGATCGTGTTTCCGATGTTGCGCAGCGGATCCAATGATCCGTACGGATCCTGGAAGACGGGCTGCATCCGTCGGCGGAGCCCGAATGCCTGCGCGTTCGAAAGTCGCGAGACATCGATCCCATCGATCTCGATCGTGCCTGACGTCGGCTCCTCCAGCTTGAGGAGCATCTTCGCCACCGTGGATTTGCCCGAGCCGGATTCACCCACGAGAGCGAGCGTCTTGCCGCGGGGTATCGCGAAGGACACCTCGTTGACCGCACGGAACGCGACGCTCTTGAACGACCCCTGCCGGATCTTGTAGTCCTTCGTGAGGCTTTCCACACGCACCGTCGGTGGGATCGCGGCGAGATCGTCAAGGGTCTCGATACCGCGATCCTCGACCACCGCCTGAATCCGCTGCGAAGCGATGCTGGGCGCCGCGGCGACCAGACGCCGCGTGTACGGATGCTGGGGATCCTCGAGGATCTGGCGGCTCGGCCCGGCCTCGACGATGACCCCCTGATTCATCACGATGATCTTCTCGGCACGCTCGGCAGCGAGGCCGAGGTCGTGCGTGATCAGGAGCACGGATGTGCCCTTGTCCCTGGTCAGCGTCGCCATGTGATCGAGGATCACCCGCTGAACGGTGACGTCGAGCGCGGACGTCGGCTCATCGGCGATGAGCAGCGACGGGTCGGCGGCCAGCCCGATGCCGATCAGAGCACGCTGTCGCATTCCCCCTGAGAACTGGTGGGGGAACTGGTGCAGGCGGCTCTCGGCATCTGCCAGTCCCGCCTGCTGCAGCACCTCGACGGCGCGATCGTTCACCGCAGCACGCCCCTGGGCGATGCTGTTCGCGCGGATCGCCTCCTTCACCTGGAAGCCGACGCTCCACACCGGGTTGAGATTGGACATCGGATCCTGCGGCACGAAGCCGATCTCACGACCGCGTACGCTCTCCATCGCGTTGGCGCCCAGTGTGGTGAGCTCTCGCCCGTCCAGGGTGATCGAACCACCGGTCACGGTTCCGGTGCCGGGCAGGAGGTCGACGATCGCGCTGGCGGTCGTCGACTTTCCCGACCCCGACTCTCCGACGATCGCGACGGTCTCGCCGGGGAAGAGGTCGAAGCTGATCCCGTGCAGCACTTCCCGCATTCCCTCATGGGTACGAAATGCCACGGTCAAGTCGCGCACGCTGAGCAACGGCGTACGGATTTCTTCGCGTTCGAAACCGGTCATCGGCGGGCCCTCGCCCTCGGGTCGATGGCGTCTCTGATGAGTTCTCCCAGTGTCACGAAAGCGAGCACGGCCAGCGTGAGCGCGATCGACGGATAGATGAGTGCCATCGGGGCGACGCGCAGAGCATCCTGCGCCTGACTGATGTCATTGCCCCACGACATGATGTTGCCACCGAGTCCGACACCGAGGAAGGACAGCGTCGCCTCCGCGACGATCGCGGCAGCGAGTCCCAACGTCGACACCACCAGAAGCGGTGCGATGGCATTGGGGACCACGTGACGGATGAGCGTGCCGAACTTCGACTGACCGAGCGAACGGGACGCGGTCACGAAGTCGGCCTGGCGCACGCGCAGTACCTCGGCGCGTACGACGCGGGCGGTCGCCGCCCATGAGAAACCGCCGATGGCCAAGGCAAGTGTCCAGACCGTACGTGAGTCGGAGAAGACCGTCATGACGACGACAGCGGCGAGGATGTACGGGATGGCGAAGAAGATGTCGCCGACGCGGGACAGCACCGCGTCCAGCCATCCGCCGTAGAACCCTGCCAGCGCCCCCATGACGAGCCCGAGCACGGCTCCGAGCACGGTGGCGATCAGACCGACGGCGAGCGAGGTCTGCGCTCCCCAGATCGTCCGCGAGTAGATGTCGCACCCCTGGAACGTGAACCCGAGAGGGTGCCCCGGTGCCGGACCCTCGTTGCTGAACGCCAGCTCGCACGAGCGAGGGTCGACGTTCGTGAACAGGCCGGGCCAGGCCGCCATCAGGATGAAGAGCGTCGCGAGTGCGACCGAGAACCAGAACAACGGCCTGCGCCGCAGATCTCTCCAGGCGTCTCGCCACAGGTTGCTGGGCTTGTCCGCGATGCGCACGGCGTCGACCGAGATCGACTCCGTCTCCACCGGTGCGACGTAGTGCCTCTGGTTGGTGGGATCAGGCATATCGAATCCTCGGGTCGAGCAGACCGTACAGCAGGTCGATGACGAGGTTCACCAGCACATAGAGGATGACGAACACGGTGACGAAGGAGACGACCGTCGGGCCTTCTCCGAGCAGAGCTGCCTGGTAGAGCGTGTTGCCGACGCCAGGCACGTTGAAGATTCCTTCGGTGACGGTCGCACCCACCAGCAGAACGCCGAAATTGGTCGCGGAGTTGGTGATGACCGGGATGAGCGAGTTGCGCAGCACATGCACCGGGATCACCCGGCCTCGGGAGAGTCCCTTGCTGTAGGCCGTGCGCACCCAATCCTGGTTGAGCGTGTCGATCACCGAACTGCGCATGAGCCTCATGCTGACCGCGAAGAGGCTGAAGCCGAGCACGAGCGCGGGCAGCCACAGGCCGCCCCAGTCGTTGTCGGCGCCCACGGTCGGCTTGAACCAGCCCCATTGGATCGCGAGGAAGTACTGCGCGAGGAAGCACAGCACGAAGATCGGGATCGCCAGAGCGACCAGAGCGACCAGGAGTGCGACGTTGTCGAAGACCTTGCCCTTGCGCAGGGCGGAGATCGTGCCGATGAGGATGGCGAGCACGAACTCGATGCCGATCGCCATGATGGCGAGGCGTCCGGTCACCGGCAGCGTCTCCGCCAGAACGACCGAGACGGGCCGTCCGGAGAACGTGTTGCCCAGGTCGCCCTGGAACACACCGGTGATGTAGTACCAGTACTGCACCAGGAACGGGTCGTCCAGGTGGTACTGCGCGCGGAGGGTGTCCACGAGCGCCGGGTTGGGAGTCCGATCCCCGAACAGCGCGAGGATCGGGTCGCCTGGCATTGCGAACACCAGGAAGTAGATGAGCAGAGTGGCACCGAAGAAGACCGGTATCACCTGCAGAATGCGTCTGAGAATGTAGCCGAGCATTCCCTGTCCCTTCGTCGGGAGGCGGGCAGGAGGTACGGCGGCAGCAGGTGAGGTGGGGGGGGGGGGGGGGGCCCCCCCCCCCCGGCGCGGGGGGGGGGGGTGGGCTGCCGGCCTGGGGGGGGGGGGTGGGGGGCTGTGGGTCGGGGGGCCGCTGGGGTGGTGGTGCCGGGGGCGCGCCCCCACCTCACCGTCGCCGTTCGTCGGTGTTACTCTCCCGACTTCGTGATCTCGTAGTACAGCGGAACGGAGTTCCAGCCGAACGTCACGTCCTGCACGTTCTCGCTGTAGCCGCCGACCACGTTCTCATACCAGAGCGGGATGGCGGGCAGATCGTTGAGCAGGATCGACTGCGCCTCGGTGAAGGTGGCGTTCTGAGCATCCGGATCCGGGTTGCTGATGCCCTCCTTGAGCATCGCGTCGAACTCGGGGTTCGAGTAGTCACCGTCGTTCGAGCCGGCGTTGGTCGCGTAGAGCGGGCCCAGGAAGTTGTACAGACCCGGGTAGTCGGCCTGCCAACCGGAGCGTGCGGCCGTCTCGATCGTGCGGGCGTTGATCTGCTCACGGATGACCGAGAGAGTCGGGTACGCGACGCCGGAAGCGTCGATGCCGAGGTTGTTCTTGATGCTGTTGGTCGCAGCATCAACCCATGCCTGGTGTCCACCGTCGGAGTTGTACGCGATCTGGAACTCGCCCTCCCACGGGGAGATGGCGTCGGCCTCAGCCCACAGCTCCTTGGCCTTCTCGGGGTTGTACTCGAGGTTCTCGACGCCGGGAACAGCATCCGACCAGCCGGCGATGACCGGTGAGGTGAAGTCCGAGGCGGGCGTGCGGGTGCCGGAGAAGATCTTGTCCGTGATCTCCTCGCGGTTGATCGACATCGACAGCGCCTGGCGGCGCAGGACGCCTTCCTCGCCTTCGAAGTGCGGGAGGAACTGACCGATCGTGAACGACTGGAACAGCGCGGACGGCTGGTTCACCGCGCGGTCGCCGAGCTCGTCCTGGAATGTCGCGAGCGAGTTCGTGGGGATCGTGTCGATCACGTCGACCTGGTTGCCCTGAAGGTCAGCGTATGCCGCCTCTTCGGTGGCGTAGAAGTTGATCGTCAGACCACCGTTCTTCGCCTGGCGACCGCCCTGGTACTCGTCGTTGCGCACGAGGTCGATCTTGACGTCGTGCTGCCACGCGCCGTCCTCGGCCAGCATGTACGGACCGTTGCCGATCGGGTTCTCGCCGAAGGCCTCGATGTCCTCGAAAGCGGCGTCGGGAAGCGGGTAGAACGCGGAGTAACCCAGGCGCAGTGCGAAGTCGGATGCGGGCTTGTTGAGCGCGATCGTGAACGTGTAGTCGTCCACCTGCTCGAGACCGGTGAGGTCCTGATCCGCGTCGTAGCTGAAGCCCTCGATGTCCTCGAAGAAGTAGCTGGAGACGTGGGCGTTGGAGGCCTTCGCACCCTCGTTCCACGCCTTGATGAAGTTGTCTGCGGTGACCTCTTCACCGTCGGTGAAGGTCTGGCCTTCCTTGAGCTTCACTGTGAGGTGCTGAGGGTCATCAGTGGTGATCTCCTCGGCCATGTCGTTGACCGGCTTGCCCTCGGCGTCGTAGTACACGAGACCGGCGAAGATCTCGTCGAGAATCTTTCCGCCGCCGACCTCGTTGGTGTTGGTCGGGATCAGCGGCTTCTCGGGCTCGCTGCCGTTCGTGGTGATGATCGCGTCCGGGTCGGCCTCGCCACCCGCGCCGCCGCCGTCGCCGGAATTGTTACCGCCGGCGCAGCCGGCCAGCGCCATCGTGGCGGCAGCAAGCAGTCCCACGCCCGCGAGGGCGATCCTGTTTCGCTTCACGTTGTCCTCCTGTGGACATGTAGAAGTGCGCACCCGTGTTCGGGTCGCAGATGTGTTGAGAATAACCCGGGCACACTCCGGTTGAGGCGGTGTGTTAATCAACCGTTACTGAGTGGTGACCTTCATGAAACATCGATATCTGCTAAGCGAACGCTTCCACGGGCGGGCAGGCGCACACCAGGTTGCGGTCGCCGTACGCCTGGTCGATCCGTCGCACCGGCGGCCAGTACTTCCCCGCGACGAGACCAGGCACCGGGTACGCCGCGTCCTCGCGCGAGTACGCGTGGTCCCACTCGCCCGCGATCAGCGAGACGGCGGTGTGCGGCGCATGCACGAGCGGGTTGTCCACCGCAGGCCAGCGACCGGACGCGACGGCATCCGCCTCGCCCTTGATCATGATCATCGCCTCGATGAACCGATCGATCTCGCCGAGATCCTCCGACTCGGTCGGCTCGACCATGAGCGTTCCCGGCACAGGGAACGACATGGTGGGGGCGTGGAATCCGTAGTCGATGAGACGCTTGGCGACGTCGTCGACGGTGATGCCGGTGGCTTCCTTGAGCGGCCGCAGATCAAGGATGCATTCGTGCGCAACCCTGTCGTTCTCTCCCGTGTACAGCACCGGGTAGTGCTCGCCGAGGCGCGCGGCGATGTAGTTCGCCGACAGCACGGCGGCCGCAGTCGCATCCCGCAGCCCGGAGGCTCCCATCATGCGCACATACGACCAGGAGATCGGCAGAATGCCGGCCGATCCGTACGGTGCTGCGGAGACGGCTCCCCCGGCGAACTCGTATCCGCCGGCGTGCGCGGCGCGCTGCGCGAGCGGGTGGGATGGCAGATGCGGAGCGAGGTGCGCCTTGGCTGCCACAGGCCCGATGCCCGGACCGCCGCCGCCGTGCGGGATCGCGAACGTCTTGTGCAGGTTCAGGTGCGAGACGTCGCCGCCGAGGTCGCCGAAGCGCGCATAGCCGAGCAGCGCATTGAGGTTCGCACCGTCGACGTACACCTGACCGCCCGCGTCGTGCACAGCAGCCGTGATCTCCACGACGTCCTGTTCGTACACGCCGTGCGTGGACGGATACGTGATCATGAGAGCGGCGATCTCGTCGGCGTGCGATGCGATCTTCGCGCGCAGGTCGTCGAGATCGACGTTGCCGAGCTCATCGCAGGCGACCACGACGACCTTCATGCCGGCGAGCACGGCTGATGCCGCGTTCGTGCCGTGCGCTGACGACGGGATCAGGCATACCGTGCGGTGATCGTCGCCGTTCGCGAGGTGGTAGCCGCGGATCGCGAGGAGTCCCGCGAGCTCGCCCTGCGAGCCGGCGTTCGGCTGCAGCGAGACCGCGTCGTAGCCGGTGACCTCGGCGAGCCAGGCTTCCAGCTGGTCGATCATCTCGAGGTATCCCTCGACGTCTGATGCCGGGGCGAACGGGTGGATCCCCGCGAACTCGGGCCATGTGATCGAGGCCATCTCGGTCGCGGCGTTGAGCTTCATCGTGCAGGAGCCGAGCGGGATCATGCCCCGATCCAGCGCGTAGTCGCGGTCGGCGAGGCTCTTGAGATACCGCATCATCGCCGTCTCGCTGTGGTGCACGTGGAAGACGGGGTGTGTGAGGTACTCGTCGATGCGGTGGAGACCGTTCGGTATGCGAGCACGTGTGCCGTCGCCGCGTGGGTCGATCACGCGCGCCGAAGCGCCGAACAGAGTGCTGACCGCAGACAGCTCCGCGAACGTCGTCGTCTCGTCGACTGCGATGCTCAATGTGGCGTCATCCACGAGATGCAGGAGGATGCCGTGCTCATCATGCGCGCGCGACACGATCTCGGCAGCATCCGCGACGCGCACGGTCAGCGTGTCGAAGAACGTCTCGTGCACGATGTCGACATCGCGTTCGGCCAGCCAGTCACCCAGCACCGCCGCCTTGGATGCGACGTCTCCGGCGATCTGGCGCAGACCGTCGGGTCCGTGATAGACCGCGTACATCGCAGCCATGACCGCGAGCAGCACCTGCGCTGTGCAGATGTTGCTCGTCGCCTTCTCGCGGCGGATGTGCTGCTCGCGCGTCTGCAGCGAGAGTCGGTACGCCGGCTTGCCGTCGGCATCCACAGACACTCCGACCAGGCGGCCGGGGAGCTGACGCTCCAACCCCTGACGAACGGCCATGTAACCGGCGTGCGGACCGCCGAACCCCATCGGCACCCCGAACCGCTGCGTGGTGCCGACCGCGACGTCGGCCCCGAGCGAGCCGGGCGACGAGATCAACGTCAAGGCGAGCAGATCGGCTGCGACGACGGCGAGACCGCCGGCGAGGTGCGCTGCGTCGATCACGGCACTCGGATCCCACACGAGACCGGATGCCGCGGGGTACTGCACGAACACGCCGAACAGCTCGTCCGGGAGAGCCTCGCCTCCGGCGAGATCGCGTTCGACCAGCTCGATGCCGAGCGCTGCGGCGCGTGTGGAGAGCAGCGCCTTGGTCTGCGGGAACGCGCCGGCATCGACGACGAAGACCTGCGACTTCGCCTTGGAGGCGCGCCTGGCCAGCAGCATCCCCTCGGCGACCGCCGTGGACTCGTCGAGCATCGAGGCGTTCGCCGTCGACAGCCCGGTGAGGTCGGCGACCATCGTCTGGAAGTTGATCAGGGCTTCGAGCCGCCCCTGCGAGATCTCCGGCTGGTACGGCGTATACGCCGTGTACCACGACGGGTTCTCCAACACATTGCGCTGGATCACGCTGGGCGTGAGCGTGCCGTAGTACCCGAGGCCGATCATCGATCGGTTGACACGATTGCGGGAGGCGAACGCGCGCAGCTCGGCGAGGGCCTCGGCCTCTGTCGCTGCCGGCGGGATGACCCCATCCCCGGTCGCTGCGTCTGTCGAAGCGTCGGTGAAGATCGACGCCGGCACTGCGCCTCGCATCAACGTCTCGAGCGACTGGGAAGGATCGGACGTGTCGATGCCGAGAGCATCCAGCATGACGCGCTGGGTCTCTGCTGTCGTCCCGATATGACGATCGGAGAAGGAAGTCACCGCGGAATCAACCCTCCGTGAGCGCGACATACGCGGCACGGTCGAGCAGCGCGTCGGAAGCGCCGTCTGCGATCGACACCTTGAGGAGCCAACCGCCATCGAACGGCGCGGCATTGACGAGCGACGGGTCATCGACTGCTGCATCATTGATCTCGACCACGGTTCCGGCGACGGGAGCGTAGAGCTCGCCCACCGATTTGGTCGATTCGATCTCGCCGACCACCGTGCCTGCGGCGATCTCGGTGCCGACCGCAGGGAGTTCGACGAACACGACGTCACCGAGCTTCTCGGCGGCGAAGTCAGTGATGCCGATGGTGGCGACACCGTCGACGACGTCGAGCCACTCGTGCTCTTCGGTGTATGCGAGTGCGTTCAGATCAGTCATTTCTTCCTCCGGTAGAAAGGCAGTGCGGTCACGGTCGCGGGGATCTTGGTTCCCCGCACATCCAGGAATACGGCTGTTCCCTCTTCCGCGGAAGCAGGATCGATGTAGGCCATCGCGATCGGATGGCCGAGCGTCGGGCTGAGGGCGCCGCTGGTGATCTCGCCGAGCACTGTGCCGTCTTCGGCGACCACGGAGTAGCCTGCGCGTCCGGCACGCTTTCCCTCGGCAGTGAGTCCGACGAGCACACGCGAGTCCTGCGCGGGTGCGACGGCATCCTTGCCGATGAAGTCGGCCTTGTCGGATGCGACGACGCGACCGAGACCCGCCTGCGCGGGCTTGATCTCCCTTGACAGCTCGTGGCCGTACAGCGGCATCCCCGCTTCGAGACGCAGCGTGTCACGAGCCGCGAGACCGGCGGGGACGATGCCGTGCGTCTCGCCTGCCGCGAGAACCGCGTCCCAGAGCGCCGCGGCGTCCTCACTGCGGACGAGCAGCTCGAAGCCGTCCTCCCCGGTGTACCCGGTGCGCGCGATGAGCAGCGGTTCGCCGTTGAAGTGCGCGGATGCCCACGCGTAGTACTTCTGATCCGCCCAGGGGATGCTGACGTCGCTGATGCCGGCGGTCGCCGCCGCGATCGCTTCGGATGCCGGGCCCTGAACGGCCAGGAGCGCATAAGTGTCCGAGACGTCATCGACATCGACGCCTCGGTCGCCGAGGAAGCCGGCGAAGCTGCGATCCTCACCGTCGGCGCGCGGAGGAAGCTCCCGCTCGAGCCGCGAGGGGAAGGATCTCACTCGGGAGGCGAAGGCCGCGTCGACGAAGCCCCGATTGCCGGCGTTCGCGATCACCAGGAACCGGTCCTCTGCGAGTCGGTACACGATGACGTCATCGATGATGCCGCCGTCTTCGGCGAGCACGAGCGAGTACTTCGCCTTGCCGATCGCCATCGTGGAAAGTCGCCCCGCGAGGGAGTAGTCCAGGAAATCGGCGGCGAAGTCTCCCGTGACGAGGAACTCGGCCATGTGCGAGATGTCGAACAGCCCTGCGGCCCGGCGCACGGCGTGATGCTCGGCGAGATCGGATGTGTAGCGCACGGGCATCTGCCAGCCGCCGAAGTCGGTGAAGGACGCGCCGAGCGACTCATGTCGCTCACGCAGCGGGGTGAAGCGGGCCTCGGTCATGGAGTTCTCCCGGATGGATCGGAAGGATGCCGTACGGAATGCACGGTATCCGAGAACTCCCCCTCTGTCATGGGCCTGAGAGTTTCACCCCTCGTGCGCGGCACAGGAGCTTTCACCGTCGGCGGATGCGTGAGCATCGCTTTTCAGAGTGGCCTGACCTGTGCGGTACGCGGTACCTGAGAGATTGGCGGGGAGGCTTGCTCCTTCGGTGCCCGGCTGTATTCACCGGGGCTCTCCCGCACTGGTCGTGGGGCCTGTCTTCAGTTATCCAGACAGCTTAGCGCGCAAGCTCGGCCCGCACCTCGTCCCGCAACCGGCCGAGGTTCTCCGGTTCCGGCGCAGCCGCGAGCAGTGTCTTCGTGTACTCGTGCTGCGGGTTGAGGATGACGTCATCCGCCGGCCCCCGCTCGACGATGTCGCCGCGATACATCACGAGGATCTCGTCGCTGAAGTGCCGGGCCGTTGCGAGATCGTGCGTGATGTAGAGCACACCCAGCTGCTCCTCGCGCTGCAGATCGGCGAGAAGGTTCAGCACGCCGAGGCGGATGGACACGTCCAGCATCGACACCGGTTCATCCGCCACGATGAATCGCGCCCCCGGGGCGAGGGCCCGAGCGATCGCGACGCGCTGGCGCTGGCCGCCAGACAGTTCGTGCGGGCGTCGGTCGGCGAAACTCTCTGCAGGCGACAGGCGTACACGTTCCAGCAGTTCGAGTGCTCTTTCCCGCACCTGAGCAGCCGACAGACCGGGCGATGGATGCCGTCTGGAGTCGCCTCGGCGTCAACGACGAGTACAGCACGCCGTCGGCCCGCGACCGGATCATGGAGCGCGGTCTCACATCCCTCGGCTGGCATGTCGGCTCGCTGGAGCGCAACGTCATCGGATGCGACCCCGAGAACGAGTGCGGCCGGTGCGGCTATGGCTGCCGCATCGGCGCGAAGCAGTCCGTCACCAAGACCTGGCTGGCTGATGCCGAGGCCTCCGGCGCACGGATCTTCACCGGTGTCGACGTTCGCGCGGTGGACATCGCCGGCGACCGGGCCACCGGAGTCACAGGTTGCACGGCTGACGGCAAGACCGTCGCAGTACGCGCTCGCGCCGTCGTCGTTACAGGCGGCAGCGTGCAAACGCCCGCGATCCTGCGGCGTTCAGGCCTGAAGAACCCGAACATCGGCAAGCACCTGCGCCTGCATCCGGCCACCGCAGTGTGGGCGGAGTTCGACGAGGAGGTGCGTCCCTGGGAAGGCGCGATGCAGACCCGCTACTCGGCCGAGCCCTCCGACCTCGACGGATCCGGGTACGGAGTCGTCTACGAGACCGCGGCGGCGAACCCTGGCCTGTCCGTCACTTTCCAATCCTGGCGCGGCGCGCAGCGCCACCTCGATGTGATGCGCAGCCTCGCGCACTACTCCAGCGTCGGAGTCATCACCCGCGACCAGGATTCGGGTGAGGTGAAGGTCGACAAGGACGGCGAGCCGACGCTGCACTACACGCTGTCGGAGCGCGATGCCGCACGCATGCATCAGGGCATCGTCGGCGCCGCGCGCATCCTCGAGGCGGCGGGTGCCGTTCGCCTGTTCTCCGGCCATCAAGCCGGTATCGAGTGGACACGGGCGAGCGGCGAGAGCATCGACTCCTTCGCGGAGCGCTGCGCTCAGAAGGGCTACGCCCCCGGCACTGCTCCTTGGCGGCACTTCACATCATGGGATCGGCGCGCATGGGCGGCTCTCCCGAGACGCGCGCCGTCGACCCCGACGGAGCGACCTGGGAGGTACCGAACCTCTTCGTCGCGGACGCGTCGACCTTCCCGACCAGCTCGGGGGTGAATCCGATGGTCTCGATCGAGGCGATCGCTTACATGACCGCGACGCGTCTGGCACGGCGGCTGAACGGCTGAGCCAGCCGGATTCGGCAGGGATGACGGAGACGTCGTCACACTTTTGCCCTTCGGGTCGCCATGACACTAAGATGTTTCTCGGAGGTTAAAGTCATGGTGACCAGAACCCGGGAACCCGATATCCGCGTGGCGGTGTCGACGGTGATCCTGACGCTCCGCCGTGCGCCAGGAGACGGCATGCCGTCGCTCGCTCTGCCACTGGTGCTGCGAACTCGCGACCCGCATCAGGGGGATTGGGCGCTACCAGGCGGCTGGCTCGAACCCGACGAGAGTCTCGAAGACGCCGCGGCGCGAACCCTGCACGAGACCACCGGCCTCTCCCCCAGCTATCTCGAGCAGCTCTATGCGTTCGGCGCCGTCGACCGTTCGCCGAGTCGCGTCGTCTCGATCGTCTACTGGGCGCTCCTGCGCTCCGACGAGGTCGACGCGCAGAGCGCAGCCCACGTGGCATCCGGTCTGGCGCCGGAGAACGTGCAGTGGTTCGACGCCGCCGGGCTGCCATCGTTGGCGTTCGATCACACGCAGATCATCGACTACGCGCTCTGGCGCCTTCGCAACAAGGTCGGCTACAGCCGAGTCGCACATGGCTTCCTGCCCCCGACCTTCACGCTCGCCGATCTGCGAGAGGCGTACGAGGCGATTCTCGGCAAGCGCCTCGACCCGGCGAACTTCCGCCGCCAGGTCGAGACCTCGGACACACTGCTGCCGACCGACCAGTTCCGCACGGGAAATCACCGCCCGGCCCGCCTGTACCGATACAACGACGCCGTCGAGCTGGCCGATCGTGGCCCCCTCGCCGTCGAGGAGAAGAGGACCCGATGACCCTCCTGCCGTTCCCCCAGCTCACGGACCCCTCTGTGGATCATGCGATCCAGGCGATCGTCGTCGGCGCCTCCACTGACACGACGTGCAGCACCGACCTCGCCGAGGGTCCGTGGACGTTCGACAGCCGCCAGGGCTACGGTCCCGGGTCCTCGATGGGAGACGTCATCCCCACCGGTGCTCCTCGTCAGGGTGAGCTGCCCGTCGAGTATCGCGAGGCCGATGAGAACGAGTTGGACGCTCGCATCCGCGCGGCGAAAGCGACGCTCGGCGACCGGGTCGTCGTGCTCGGGCATTTCTATCAGCGCGAGGAGGTCGTGCAGCACGCCGACTACGTGGGCGACTCGTTCCAATTGGCGAACGCCGCCCTCGAGCGTCCGGAGGCAGAGGCGATCGTCTTCTGCGGCGTGCACTTCATGGCTGAGACCGCTGACCTGCTCTCCCGCCCGGAACAGTCGGTGATCCTGCCCAATCTCGCCGCCGGGTGCTCGATGGCCGACATGGCCGACATCGATCAGGTCGAGGACTGCTGGGAGCAGCTCGCCGACGTGCTCGGCCCGCTCGACGCAGCGGATGAGGCGGGCCGTGTCCCGGTGATCCCGGTGACGTACATGAACTCGTCCGCCGCGATCAAGGGCTTCGTCGGCCGCCACGGCGGCATCGTGTGCACGTCGTCGAACGCCGAGACCGTTCTGGAATGGGCGTTCGAACGCGGGCGTCGTGTGCTGTTCTTCCCGGACCAGCACCTCGGACGCAACACGGCCAAGGCGATGGGCGTGCCCCTGGAGCAGATGCCGATGTGGAACCCGCGACGCCCGCTCGGCGGGTCTTCCTCGCAGCAGCTCGTCGACTCGCGCGTCATCCTCTGGCACGGCTTCTGCTCCGTGCACCGCCGATTCACGGTCGCGCAGATCGACCAGGCCCGCGCAGAGCACCCCGGTGTGCGGGTGATCGTGCACCCCGAGTGCCCGATGGAGGTCGTCGACGCCGCGGATGAGGCCGGGTCCACCGACTACATCCGCCGCGCGATCGACGGCGCCACCGAGCCGACGACGTTCGCGATAGGCACTGAGATCAACCTGGTCAGGCGGCTCGCCGCCCAGTACCCGCAGCACGAGATCTTCTGCCTGGATCCCGTCGTCTGCCCCTGCTCGACCATGTACCGCATCCACCCCGGCTACCTCGCGTGGGTGCTCGAGGAACTCGTCGCCGGGCGCACTCCGAACCGCATCAAGGTCGCAGGCGACGTGGCGGCTCCCGCACGCGTCGCGCTGGAGCGGATGCTGGCAGCGAAGCCCCGCGTATGAGCACTGCCCCGCGCATGAACATCGTCGTCGTCGGCTCCGGGATCGCCGGCCTCACCGCCGCTCTGCACGCGTCCGAGGCCGGGCACTCAGTGACGCTCGTGACGAAGAGCAGGCTCGGTGACGGTTGCACACCGCTCGCGCAGGGCGGCGTCGCAGGTGCATACGGACCCGGCGATTCTGCGGCTCGGCACGCCGCCGACACTCTCAGCGCCGGCGCCGGCCTCTCCGACACCGAGGCAGTCGACGTGCTGGTGCGGGATGGTGCGGCCCGCATCGCCGAGCTGATCGCGCGCGGGGTCGCCTTCGACCGTGCAGCCGACGGCTCGCTCCTCCTCGGCCGCGAGGCGGCCCACAGCCACGCCCGTATCGTGCACGCCGGCGGCGACGCCACCGGCGCCGAGATCTCCCGCGCCCTGGTCGCCCAAGTGCGACAAGCTCCGATCGAGGTCATCGAGAACGCCTTTCTGATCGACCTCGTCGTCGACGGCGGATCTGCTCGCGGTATCCGGATGCTGCGCGACGGCGCGCTCATCGACCTCGAATCGGATGCCGTGATCCTCGCAACCGGGGGCGCAGGGCAGCTGTACGCCCACACCACGAACCCGATCGGCGCGACCGGTGACGGCATCGCTGCGGCGCTGCGTGCGGGAGCCGCCGTGGCCGACCTGGAGTTCATGCAGTTCCATCCGACGGTCCTGGCTGCGGGACCGGCATTCCTCATCTCCGAGGCAGTACGTGGTGAAGGCGCGACGCTGATCGACGACGAGGGGCGACGGTTCGTGTTCGACTCCCACCCCGACGGTGAGCTCGCTCCTCGCGACGTCGTGTCACGCGCGATCGCGAGGCAGGCCGAGTCGCACAAGGGTCCGGTGCTGCTCGACGCGACGATGCTCGGTGCTGAACGCCTGGCGGCGCGCTTCCCCACGATCGACCGGGTCACGCGCGAGCGCGGGTTCGACTGGGCACGCGAGCCCATTCCCGTCACGCCCGCCGCGCACTACCTGATGGGCGGTGTCGTCACAGATCTCGACGGACGCTCGTCGCTGCCCGGTCTCTTCGCGGTCGGCGAGGTCGCGCGCACCGGCGTGCACGGAGCGAACCGTCTTGCATCGAACTCACTGCTGGAGGGCGCGGTGTTCGGCGCTCGCGCCGCCGCAGCGCTGGAGCGGCTTCGACTCGCTCCGCTCACTCAACCCCTTTCGTCGCCGGCGACTACCCTGCCTCCACTCGACGACCGAGCCGCAGACGAGACGAGCCGCCGCACGCAGCTGCAGCAGCTCATGTGGGACCGCGTGGGCCTCCTGCGCACCGAACACGGGCTCAGCGAGGCGCTCGACACGATCCGCTCGTTGCGCGCCGCGGCACTTTCGCCTGCCACGCTCGCTGCGCACGAAGAAGCCAACCTCCTGCTGCTCGCCGAGGTCACGGCATCCGCTGCCCTCGCCCGCACCACATCGGTCGGAGCGCACCACATGACGCCAGCCCCTGCCCTGATCGGAGCCTGATGCTCACCGCAGCCACCCTCACCCGCATCGTCGGAGCCGCTCTCGAAGAAGACGCTCCGTGGGGCGATCTCACCAGCGCGACTCTGCTGCCGGCCGACGCCACCGCGACCGCAGATCTCACGGCGCGAGAGCACGGTGTGTTCAGCGGCGGCGACGTCTTCGCCGCCGCGTTCACCTTGACCGATCCGACGCTGTCGATCGACGTGCATGTCGGCGAAGGAGACGAGTTCGGCCCCGGTGATGTACTCGCGTCCGTGACCGGGTCGGCTCGAAGCATCCTCACCGCAGAACGGGTGGCGCTCAACTTCACCCAGCGGATGAGCGGCATCGCCACCCTGACTGCGCAGTACGTGAAGGCGGTCGACGGCACTGGCGCGCGCATCGCCGACACCCGTAAGACGACGCCTGGGCTTCGCGCATTCGAACGTCACGCCGTCGTGTCCGGCGGTGGCAGCAACCACCGGTATTCGCTGTCGGATGCCGTGATGGCGAAGGACAACCATCTGGCCGTGCTGCAGCGCTCAGGTGCTGATCTGTCGACGGCCCTGCGTGACGCGCTGTCGCACCTGCCTCACACCGCTCATGTCGTCATCGAAGTCGACCGTCTCGATCAGATCGAAGCCGTGCTCGCCGGTGGTGCGCACACGGTGCTGCTCGACAACTTCTCGATCGAAGACCTGCATACCGGCGTCGCTCTGATCGGCGATCGGGCAACGGTCGAGGCATCCGGGGGCGTGAATCTCGACACCGTGCGGGCCATCGCCCAGACCGGCGTCGACGTCATCTCGGTCGGTGCGCTCACCCACTCCGCGCGTGCACTGGATCTCGGACTCGACGTGCGCATCGCCTGATGAAGGACATCGCCTGATGCTCTATCTCGACCACGCCGCCACATCTCCGGTACGTCCGGAGGTGCTGGACGCGATGCGCCCCTACCTGACAGGGGTGTTCGGCAATCCATCGAGTCACCACACCGCCGGCGAAGCCGCGGCGAGCGCGTTGGACGATGCCAGGGCACGGGTCGCCCGCGTGTTGGGAATGCGCGCGGGCGACGTGATCTTCACCGCGGGAGGCACCGAGGCCAACAACCTCGCGGTCAAGGGCATCGTGCTCGCGGCCCTCGCACGTGGCCGCCGTCACCTCGTGACGACGGCCATCGAGCACGAGTCGATCCTCGAGTCCGCGGACTTCCTGCGGCGCTTCCACGACATCGAGGTGACGTACGCGCCTGTCACCGAAGCGGGCCGGGTCAGCGCGGATGCCGTGGCCGAGGCCGTCCGCGACGACACTGCACTGATCTCGCTCGGCCACGCGAACAACGAGATCGGCACGGTGCAGGATGTCGCGGCACTCACCGCCAGCTCCCGTGACACCGGCGTGCCCCTGCATCTCGACGCCGTGCAGTCCGCCGGATGGCTGCCGCTCGCCGGGCTCGGCGTCGATGCGGTCTCGATCGCCGGGCATAAGCTCGGCGCCCCGAAGGGTATCGGTGCGCTGGCCGTGCGCGGTCGGGTTCCCCTCGAGCCGCTGCTGCACGGCGGCGGGCAGGAGCGCGGTCGCCGCTCGGGGACAGAGAATGTCGCAGGCGCGGTGGGATTGGCAGTCGCGTTGGAACTGGCCGAGGCAGACCGCGAGGAGACGTCCGCACGCGTCGGCGCGGCGACGTCGCGGTTCATCGCCGGTGTTCTGTCCGCCGCACCCGACTCACGCGTGACCGGAGATCCAGTGGAGCGCCTCCCCGGCACCGCGAGCTTCACGTTCGCGGGAACGAGTGGCGAGGCGGTGCTGCTGGAACTGGAGCGGCGAGGCGTCATCTCCTCCAGCGGCTCAGCGTGTGCGGCGGGAAGCGACGAGCCCTCGCATGTCCTGCTCGCGTGCGGGGTGGCGCCCGAGGTGGCGCAGACGTCGGTGCGCTTCACATTCGGACGAGATGTTCTGCCGGAGGCGGCGCCCGAGCATCTCGCAGCCCTCGTCGCTGCCGCGGTGCAGGCGGTCTCCGGCTCCTGACGACTCCTCACCCTCTGCGCCGACAATAGACTCGAAGGGTGCTGAGCGCCTCCGACCCGATCGTGACGTTGGTCGTCCCAGGACGAGACATCGAAACATTCGCCCCCGCCGCTGTCGCGTCATTGCTGGTGCAGACCGAGTCTCGGTGGCGGGCCGTCCTCATCGATGACGGATCCGCTGATGCCACCGGCGACATCTTCGCGGCCGCCGCGGCCTCCGACCCTCGATTCACCTTCGTGCGACACGAAGCGTCCCGTGGCCTCGGAGCCGCCCGCAACTTCGGGCTGAGTCTCGTCGACACCGAATACCTCGGCTTCCTCGACGGCGACGACGAGCTCACCCCCACGGCTCTCGCCCGGCTCACCGGCACGCTCGCGGAGACCGGCAGCGATTTCGTCGCAGGCGCGTACGTCCGCTCCCGACTGCGCGGCGACCTCTACGTACCGGGCCGCGTGCAACCGTGGACTGCCGCCGCAACCGACCCCCAGCGACTGGGCACGACGATCATCGAGCATCCTCGGGCATCGGCGAACATCGTCGCCTGGTCGAAGATCAGCCGCACGACCTTCTGGAGCGATCTGCTCTTCCCAGAGGGCGTCGCGTACGAGGATCAGATCGTCGCGCAGCAGATGTACACGCGTGCATCCGCGTTCGACGTGATCCCCGACACCGTCGTGCATTGGCGACTGCGCGCCGATGGCACATCGCTCTCGCAGGGCAAGTCGCAGCTGCCTGTGCTGCGGGACTATCTCGCCGCTCTCCGCGGCGGCATCCGCGTACTGCACGAGGCGGGAGCGACGCACGCGGTCACAGCCAGACTCGATCTCATCCTCGCCATGGATCTGCCCCCGCTTCACGAGATCGCCAGCAGCCACCCGGACCCCGCATACGCCACTGAGGTGACCGCGTTCCTGAACGAGTTGCGCGCACTTCCGGAATTCTCCGGAGTGCACCCTGATCCCCAGCTCGCCGCAGCCCTCGCATGGTGAGCGTGCACCGACCGATACCCGCCGGAGGACTGGACCCGTGAACGACTACATCGCCGACCTGTTCTCCCTCGAAGGCCGCACCGCGGTGGTGACCGGGGGCAGCTCCGGAATCGGTCGCGGCATCGCGTCTGCGCTCGCTCGATCCGGAGCATCCGTGGTCATCGTGGCCCGCGGCAGCGAGCGGGTTCACGAGACGGTGGGCGAGTTGGAGGATGCCGGATGCCGCGCCGCCGGCGTCATCGGCGACCTCGGCACTCGCGACGGCATCCGCGCGGTAGCTGAAGCCGCCGCAGCGCCGTTCGGCGAACCGGACATCCTCGTGAACTCGGCGGGCATCAACATCCGTCCGCCGTTCGCAGAGATCACCGAGGCGGATTGGGATGCCACGATGACCGTGAACGCGCTGGCGCCGTTCCTGCTCGGACAGCGCTACGCACCGGGGATGGCCTCCCGCGGATACGGACGCCTGATCCACATCAGCTCGCAGCAGGCGCACCGCGCGTTCGTCGGCAGCGGCATCTACGGAGCATCGAAGGGTGCCGTCGAGTCGCTCATGCGGTCGGAGGCCGAGGCCTGGGGTCCGCACGGCGTCACGAGCAACACGCTCGTTCCCGGGTTCGTGCTCACGCCGCTGAACGCCCGCCTCCAGGAGCAACCGGAGCAGATCGCCGCCCTTGCCGCCCGAACGATGATCGGACGCAACGGACTGCCCGGCGACTTCGCCGGTGCCGCGGTCTTTCTCGCGGGCGCCGGTTCCGCATATGTGACCGGCCACTCGCTCTTCGTCGACGGGGGCATGGCCGCTCACTGAACGGCGACCCGCTCACCCTTCCGCCGGGTACACCCGCTGGTCCGTGCCTGCGCCGTCGAGCAGCGGCACCGGCGAAGTGAGAGCGGCGACGGCATCAGCTCCGGCCGAGTCGTCCGGTGCACGATCGGCGCGCCGATTGGCGAAAGCCGCCGCGACCCCGCCGCTGATCGTGCTCTCGACGATGTTCTCCGTCTCGAGCACGCGGGATGCCGCAACCTGCTGCGCAGCGAGTTCTGCGTACAGTCCGCCCTGAGCGAGCAGTTCCCCATGCGTGCCCGACTCGACGATCTGCCCCGCTTCGATCACGTGGATCACGTCGGCGCCCATCACCGTCGACAGCCGGTGCGCGATGGAGATGGTCGTCCTGCCACGTGCCGCCTCGTCGAGCGCCTCCTGCACGACCCGCTCCGACACTGTGTCGAGCGCCGACGTCGCCTCATCGAGCAGGAGTACCGGCGGGTCCTTCAGCAGCACTCTGGCGATCGCGATGCGCTGCTTCTCGCCCCCAGAGAGCCGGTAGCCGCGCTCTCCGACGATCGTGTCGTAACCGTGCTCGAATCCGGCGATGATGTGGTGGATGTTCGCGGCCGTGCAGGCTGCGATCACCTCGTCCTCTGACGCATCCGGCCGGGCGTACATGAGGTTCTCACGGATCGTCGCGTGGAAGAGATACGTCTCCTGCGACACGATGCCGACGTTGTCGATGATCGACTCCTGGGTCAGCGTGCGCACATCGGCACCGGCGAACAGCACCGTGCCGCCGTTCGCCTCGTACAGCCTCGGTGCGAGGTACAGGATCGTCGTCTTCCCAGCGCCGGATGGCCCGACGAACGCGACGTGCTGTCCGGGCTCGGCGACGAACGACACGCCCTGCAGGGTCGGGCGTGCGTCCGGTGCGGCATCCGGGTATCGGAAGACGACCTCATCGAACTCGACCCGTCCGAGCGGCCCCGGTGCCTCGTCGACCGACGTCGCGCCAGCAGAATCCTCGATCTCCGGAACCAGATCGAGGTACTCGAAGATGCGCGCGAACAGCGCCTGCGAGGTCTGCAGGTCGAGAGAGACACGCATCAAACCCATCAGCGGCTGCAGCAGTCGGGCCTGCACTGTCGTGAACGCGACGACCGTGCCCGCCGTGATGGCACCTTCGCCTCCGGCGATGAGGTACCCCGAGACGAGGTAGATGACTGCGGGCACCGAAGCCATCAGCACCTGCACGACGGCGAAGAATCCCTGCCCGCTCATCGCGCGTCGCACCTGCAGCTTCACCTGGTTGCGGTTCTCGTGCTGATACCGCTGCGACTCGGCGCGCTGACGATTGAACGACTTCGACAGCAGCATGCCCGAGACGCTCAGCGTCTCCTGCGTGATCGAGGTCAGCTCGCTCAGCGACTCCTGCGTCTCCCCCGCGATGCGTGCGCGCACCTGGCCCACCTTGCGCTGCACGACGATCAGGAACGGCATCAGCACGACAGCGATGAGTGTGAGGCGCCAGTCGATGAGGATCATCGCGACGAGGGACGCGATCACCGTGACGACGTTGCCGAGGATGCTCGTGACGGTGTTCGTGAGCACTCCGGAGACGCCCCCGACATCGTTCTGCAGGCGCGACTGGATGACGCCGGTCTTGGTGCGGGTGAAGAAGCCGAGTTCCATCGCCTGCAGGTGTTCGAACAATCGCACGCGCAGATCGCCGGTGACGCTGTTGCCCACCGTCGAGGTGAGCCACGTCTGACCGACGCCGAGCACAGCGGAGAGGAGGAACAGGGCGACCATGATCAGGACGAGTCTGATGAGCAGGCCGATCTCCGGGCTGCCGCCGTCCACAGGGAAGAGCGCATCATCGAAGATGCGCTGCACGATCAGCGGTGGGATGACTGCGATGCCCGCTCCGACGACGACGAGGATGCCGGTGAAGACGATGCGCCAGAGGTAAGGCCGGAACAATCCGACGACCCGCTGGCCCAGCCCGGCGATCCTCGGGGCCTCGGCGTTCAGGCGTTTCTGCGCCGCCTCATCGACGCCGCGGAAGCCGCCTCCGCCTCCACGTCCGCCGCCCATACTCATGCGGTCAGCCTATCCCCGAGAAAATCTCCCAGACCGGGAATGCCCGCACGCAAGACTGCGTTACCATGATTCGTTGTCCACGAGTGGGTGCCGCATCTTCGGCTCCGTCGTAGGCCTTCCGCCACCCCCATCCACTGAGGAGACGCTTTGGCCACCATATCCACCGGTTCGGTTCCCACCGTGAAGCCGGAACCGTTCATCGCGCGCTCTGACATGCGCGTCATCTGGCTGCTGCTCGTCGCCGCTTTCGTCGCGATCTTGAACGAGACCACGATGGGCATCGCGATTCCGCACCTGAACACCGATCTCGGCATTCCGCCCGAGCTCGGCCAGTGGCTCACAAGCGCGTTCATGCTCACGATGGCGATCGTGATCCCGACGACCGGCTTCCTGCTGCAGCGCTTCACCACTCGGCAGGTCTTCATCGCCGCCATGACGGCGTTCTCCCTCGGCACACTGGTGTGCCTCGTCGCACCAGGGTTCGCAGTGCTGCTGGTGGGCCGTGTCATCCAGGCCGGTGGAACGGGCATCATGATGCCGCTGCTCATGACGACCATGATGAATGTCGTGCCGCCGCAGTCGCGCGGCCGGATGATGGGCCGCGTCGGCCTCGTCATCTCGCTTGCTCCCGCAATCGGCCCGACCCTCGCAGGAGCAGTGCTCGAGACGCTGAGCTGGCGCTGGCTGTTCGCGATCATCCTGCCGATCGCGCTCGTCGCGCTCGCCATGGGTGCCAAGTGGATGACGAACCTCGGCGAGACGAAGGATGCCCCGGTCGATGTCGTGTCGATCGTGCTCTCCGCCTTCGGCTTCGGCGGCGTCGTGTACGGCCTCAGCCAGTTCGGCGGAGAAGGCGAGTCGAACGGCGCGATGATCGGTGTGATCTCGCTCGTCGGCGGCGGCATTGCCCTCGCCCTGTTCGTGTGGCGTCAGCTCAAGCTGCAGCGCATCGACGACGCACTGCTCGATCTGCGCGTGTTCCGCTCGGGCAACTACACGATCGCCGTCATCGTCATGGGCATCCTCGCCCTGTCGATGTTCGGAACGCTCACGCTGCTGCCCCAGTACCTGCAGAATGTCGCGGGGCTCGATGCACTCCAGGCCGGCCTCATCCTGCTGCCGGGGTCGATTCTGATGGGACTGCTCGGTCCGATCATGGGTCGCATCTATGACGCTCGCGGCACCCGCACGCTGCTGATTCCCGGCACGATCCTGGTGTCGGCCGCGCTGTTCTTCTATGCGACCGTCGGCGAGCACACTCCGTGGTGGCTGCTCGTGATCTCCCAGACGTTCATGTCCGTCGGACTTGCGATGTCGTTCACCCCGCTGTTCTCCGCGTCGCTCGGGTCGCTGCAGCGTCACCTGTACTCGCACGGTTCCGCGGTTCTGAACACGATCCAGCAGGTTGCCGGTGCTGCGGGCGTCGCCCTGCTGACGGTGACCTACTCGTCGATCCTGCACGCGGGCGAGAGCGAAGGGCTCTCGACCGCCGCCGCCGGTGCTCCTGGAGCACGCATGGCGTTCCTGATCGCGGCGGTCATCTCGCTGGGATCCGTCGCATTGAGCTCGTTCATCCGCAAGCCGGCGGATGATGTGGGAGACGGATTCCACGGCGGTCACTGACCACCGGCCGGGAGGACTACCCGGGGATGGAGCAGGAGTCGCCGGCGCAGCAGGCGCCGGCGCTCACGTCACCCAGCAGGTTCAACCCCGTGGGTGCGGCAAGCGTGTCGTCGGCCGGAACCGATTCCGAGATCTCGCGGGTACTCATGCCTCCATGCTACGCCGGAACACGCCTGATGGCGTCGCGCGCGCCTCTGGACAGTTCGGGCACGCGTGGCCAACACTCGGACTATGAAAGATTCTCCTGACGTGAGCACCGGCACGAATGCGAAAGCCGACGCGAAACGTGACGGTCGTGATGAGACACGCGACGAGCGCGCAGATCGTAACTGGGATGAGCTCATGCAGGAACTGCGCGTCATGCAGACGGGCACGCAGGTGCTCTCGGGCTTCCTGCTCGCGGTGGCCTTCCAGCCGCGATTCACCGAGCTCGACGACCTGCAGCGCACCGTCTACATCGTGCTCGTCGGTCTGGCCGCCCTCGCGACTGTGCTCGCACTGGCACCGGTGGGGATGCATCGGTCGCTCTTCGGGCAGCACCGCAAGCCAGAACTCGTCCGCTTCACCTCGCGCATGGTGCAGGCCGATCTCGTCGTGATCGGCCTATTGAGCGTCGGTGTCACGACACTCATCGTGGACTTCGTCGTCGATCGGACGACCGCGATCGTCGTACTGATCGTCGCCGCCGTGATCGTGCTGGGACTGTGGGTGCTCATGCCACGACTGATCGGCAGAAGATGAATGCTCTACGGTTGTGAGGTGAAACGATTCCTCGCCCGAGTCTTCTGGAAGCTCAGCCGGTGGACCCTCGACGGTGACGAGGTGCCGACGCGTCCGACCATCCTCATCGGAGCGCCGCACACATCGAACTGGGACTTCGTCCTCATGCTCGCGATCGCCTGGCGACTCGGCATCGACGCGCACTGGTTGGGCAAGAAGAGCCTGTTCTCCGGGTGGCGCGGCCCGATCATGCGAAGGATCGGCGGTGTGCCCGTCGATCGAGAGGACCCCGGTCGCGTCGTCGCGGATGTGATCGCACAGGTTCATTCCGGTGAGGTGTTCGCGCTCGTCGTGACACCGGACGGCACACGCGGTGACAACAGATATTGGAAGTCCGGCTTCTACAGAATCGCCAGGGAGACCGGGATGCCGGTCACTCTGGGCTACGTCGATCGCACGACCATGACGACGGGCCTCGGTCCGACGTTCGAGCTGACCGGCGATATCGCGGCGGATATGGATCGGATCCGGGCGTTCTACGCAGACAAGGCGGGGGTCCGACCGGACAGACGCACCGAACCGCGGCTGAGGGAAGAAGGCGGCGCGCAGTCGTAGGGGCGGATCCGTATGGTGATCGGCGAAGTGCACCCCGCGGTGTGGTGGTGCCTGGAACGCACTCGGGATGGCGCAGGGTAGCGGCGTCCGGATCTGAAAGTGTGAGGAACCTCCGAATACCCAGGCTCAGGTTGAACCGCTCCCCCGATGTGCGGAATCGTGGCCCGGACATGTTCTGACCGGAGCATGTCCGCAACCGGAAGGAGAGCGCTGTGCTCACCCTGACCGAAAATGCAGATGCCGTCGTCACCACGATCGTCGGCCGCGAGGATGCCAGCGCAGACGCGGGGCTTCGCATCCAGACCGCGGAGGGACAGGGCCCGAACGGCGAATCACGTTTCGCTGTTCACGTCGTTCCTTCTCCGGAACCCGCCGACGTCGTGATCGACGGTGTCGGCAGCCGCGTCTTCCTCGAGGAGAATGCCGCCGAGGCGCTCGCCGACAAGGTGCTCGATGCCGGTGTCGATGACGAAGGCGCCGTGAGCTTCACGATTCTCCCGCAACCCGCCTGACGGGCGCCGAGAATCACAGGGGTGGGGGGGCGCGGGCACCCCCCCCCCCGGCGGCCCCCCGGGCGGCTCCCCCGCGAAACCCCCCGAGGCGGGGGGAGC
>NZ_JAFCTS010000001.1:1452064-2170133 GCF_049896145.1 Microbacterium sp. TWP3-1-2b2
GCTACACGACCCGCCCCCACCCCGCCGGCCGGGCGCCGACAAACACCGGGGGGGGAGGCCGCGCCACCCCACCCCTGCTTCGTCCCCGGGCTCGGATCCCCTTCTCTCCCGACGTACGAGGGAGTAGCGTGCGTCCATCCGGCCAGGACGGCCAGATGGAGAGGAACGCATCATGATCGTCATTCCACCCTCCGCCGAAGAGGTCACAGGGCACGCCGCGACCATGTACGACAGCGACACGCAGGATGACGGCTTCGTCTTCTCGCATACGCAGGTCATGGCGATCAATCCGGAGGCGCACGAGGCCTTCGAGCGCCTGATCAAGGCCGTCGTCCCGTCGATAGGCATCGGCGTCTATGAGGCCGCGACACTGGGTGCGGCGCGCGCCATCGGCTCATCGCACTGTCTTCTCGCTCACGGGCGCAAGGCTCTTCGTGCCGGAGTGCTCGACGACGACGGGCTTCGCGCATTCGCACGCCACGACGATTCCGCATTCAGCGAGCAGGAGCGAGCGGTCGTTCGTTTCGCAGAGCAGTTGTCAGCGGATGCTGCATCGATGACGGATGCGGATTCCCAAGCTCTGCGCGACGTCGGCTTCACAGACCGCCAGATCGTCGACATCACGCTCGCCGCAGCAGCCCGAAACTTCTTCAGTCGTGCACTGCTCGCCCTCGCTGTCCCCATCGACGTCGTGCCTGGTGTGGATCCGACGACGGCCGCTGCACTGACGACGTCACGCTGACAGGGAGACCTGCGCTCAGTCACTTCGCGGAGCAGCGCATCTCGTTGAGCGCTTCCGTCCTGCGTTCACGCGACCCAATCCGATACTTCCTCAGGGAGCGCCGTGAGCCAGTAGTGCGGCAGCGCTTCACGCAGGGAGATCCACTGCAGCGTCGACGGCTCGCCCGGAGTTGCGACAGCGACCTGCACGTCAGGCCCGTGGCCTGCGAGTCGCTCACGGCACACGCCGCAGGGGCTGAGCACGATGAAGTGCCCTTCCTCCATCCGGTGCAGGCAGACGGAGGCGATGATCGGTTGGTCCAGTCAGAAGGCAGCGCAGTACGGCTCGACCTCGTGACAGACGGTCGTGCTGGAATTGAGGAAGTCCGGGCTTGTGCCAGTGAGGATCGTCCGGTCTTCGAGCAGCACAGCAGCCGCTCCGCGTGCTTCTCCCGGGAACCTGTTCTCGATCAGGGCGCGGCATGCGTTCACGGTTGCGTTCAGGGCCTCTTCGCTCATCGTTCCAGCCTCACACGGGCCCGGGCTGCGGGACTGATCGATCAGGATGCCGACCTGCGCTGGACCCAGCGGGTCTACTACGCACTGTTGGGCGAGTCACTGCATGCGGACTCGGATGAGCCAGGCGACGCCGACTTTCTCGCGGCACGCATCATCGACACTCTGCTGCACGGCGCCGCGCCGCGGGAGCCCGCACGCGTACGCTGAATACCGGCCGCGATTCACGCGGACCAGGAAGGCTCCCGTGAACATCACCCTGCTTCGACGTTTCGTCGCCGTCGCCGAGGAGCTGCACTTCCCGCGAGCTGCTCAGACTCTCGGCATCCCCCTCGCTTCGCTCTACTCATCGATCGACAAACTCGAGGAAGAAGTCGGCCAGCCCCTCTTCACCCGCGATGGCGAGACGCGTCTGACGGCCGTCGGCCTGCTGCTGCTTCCCGATGCGCAGAAGCAGGTCGCTGCAGCGCCCGCCGAGACGAAGAAGCCGGTGAAGGCGGGTGGCAAGGCGAAGGCGTCAAAGGGCAAGGGTCGAGCCCCCGTCGTGAAGGGTCAGCCGAAGCCGTACAAGAAGCGTCAGGGACGCTGAGAGCTCACAGCTCCACGACCTGGCCGGCCTCGACGCGCCAGCGCCGATCAGTGTGCACAGTGTCGAGCATCCGTCGATCGTGTGTGACCAGCAGCAACGTCCCGCGGTACGAATCGAGCGCTTGCTCCAGCTGTTCGATCGCGGGCAGATCGAGGTGATTGGTCGGCTCGTCGAGCACGAGCAGGTTGATTCCTCGCGCCTGCAGCAGCGCGAGCGCAGCCCGAGTGCGCTCACCGGGCGAGAGTTCGTCGACAGGGCGATCGACATGATCGGCTTTGAGCCCGAACTTGGCCAGCAACGTGCGCACTTCTCCGGAGGCCATCTCAGGCACGAGCGCCTCGAACGCCACAGCGAGAGGTTGTGCGCCGGTCAGCAACGAGCGCGCCTGATCTATCTCCCCGATCCGGATGCTGGCTCCGAGGCTCGCCGTGCCCTCATCCGGAGACTGCTGCCCGAGCAGCGCGCGCAACAACGTCGTCTTTCCCGCACCGTTGGGGCCGGTGATACCGATGCGCTCCCCGGCATTCACCTGCAGCGAAACCGGGCCCAGAGTGAACGCCCCCTGCCTGAGGACGGCGTTGCTGAGCGTCGAAACCACGGAGCTCGAGCGTGGCGCCGACCCGATGGTGAACTCGAGCTGCCATTCCTTTCGCGGCTCCTCCACCTCATCGAGCTGAGCGATCCGACTCTCCATCTGGCGCACCTTCTGCGCCTGCTTCTCACTGGATTCGACGGACGCCTTACGTCTGATCTTGTCGTTGTCGGGCGATTTCTTCATCGCGTTGCGCACGCCCTGGCTCGACCACTCGCGTTGCACGCGGGCGCGGGAGACGAGATCCGCCTTCTTGTCGGCGAACTCGTCGTATTTCTCGCGCGCATGACGGCGGATCGTGGCGCGCTCCTCCAGATACGAGTCGTAGCCGCCGCCGTAGACCCGGTTGGAGTTCTGCGCGAGGTCGAGTTCCAGCACGCGCGTCACACTGCGGGCGAGGAACTCGCGGTCGTGGCTGACGAGTACGACTCCGCCACGCAGTCCACGAACGAACCCCTCGAGCCTCTCCAGCCCGTCGAGGTCGAGATCGTTGGTCGGCTCGTCCAGCAGCGCGATGTCGAAGCGCGAGAGGAGAAGGGCCGCCAAACCGACCCGAGCAGCCTGGCCACCGGACAACGAGGTCATGAGCACATCGTCGGGACGCGCGCCTTCGAACACGAGGCCGAGGTCTGCGAGCACGGCGGGAATGCGCTCGTCGAGGTCGGCTGCGCCACTCGCGAGCCATCTTTCCAGCGCAGACGAGTAGGCATCGGCGGGGTCCACATCGGAAGACGCGAGCGACGGGTCGCCGAGGGCCGCGGCCGCGGCATCCATGTCCTTCGTCGCGGAATCGCAGCCGGTTCGGCGGCCGATATAGCCGAGCACGCTCTCTCCTGCGACACGTTCGTGCTCCTGCGGCAACCAGCCGACGAACGCATCGGCCGGCGCCAGCGTGATGGAGCCGGCCTGCGGTTCATCGATGCCGGCGAGCAGCCGCAGCAGCGTGGATTTTCCGGCGCCGTTCGCTCCGACGACGCCGACGACGTCACCGGGTGCGACCGTCAGGTCGAGTTCGTCGAAGAGCGTGCGGTGGCCATAGCCGCCGGCGACGCCTCGAGCCACGAGGGTTGCGGTCATCATTCAATCCTGCCACCGGCGGCAGAGCATCGCCCACCACGCTTTGGCACACTGGTGGAGTGGATGATCTGCGCGTGCCTCCAGGACCGGGCGCTCCCCGCGGACTCACCATCGCGGCGAGCGAGCTGATCGAGCAGTTCTCGCGCTCCTCGGGACCCGGCGGGCAGGGCGTCAACACCGCGGATTCGCGCGTGCAGCTCAGTCTCGATCTCGCCGCGACGACTGCGTTGAGCGAGGTGCAGCGTGCCCGCGTGATCGAACGACTCGCCGCGAGACTGGCCGGCACGGTGATCACGATCAGCGCGGCCGAGCACCGGTCTCAGCGGCAGAACCGGGTTGCAGCGAGAGAACGGCTGGCCACGCTCATCCGCGAAGCTGTCATGCCGCCCAGCATCCGTCGCTCCACCAAGCCGACACACGGCTCACGGCGTCGCCGATTGGACGAGAAGCATCGGCGCTCCGAGACGAAGGCGGGCCGCAGACGTCCCACCGGCCAGGACTAGCAGCGAGTCGCTCTCAGCTCTTCGGAAGCCGTGATCGCAACTTGTCGAGGCTCTGCTGCGCCCCGCGACGGACTTCGACCTCTGGGTCTTTGAGCAGCGCCCGGATGGGGTCGATGTCGTCGGCGGATCCGATGGCGCCCAACGCCCTGACCGCGGCGGTGCGAACGCGGGGAACCTCGTCGCTGAGCAGATCGGCGAGTTCGGATGCGGCATCGAGCTCGCGTGCAGCGGCGAGCCTGGCACCCATCTCGCGCACCCGCCATGCGGGGTTGTTGAGGGTACTGATCAGAAGCGATGCCGCAGATCCGTCCACGACGGATTCATCCCAGACGTGCAGCAGCGCACGTGCGCCCCAGAGCTCGGGCCAGTACAGCACCGGAGCGCCGTCGATGATGCCCCGCGCGTGCTCTCCGCCGACGAACAGCAGGAAGTCCGCACCCTCGTTGTTGCCGGCGAGCAGCGAGAGGGAGCGCGACACGACAGCCTGCTCACCGTACCGTTCGACGGCTACCGCCAGACGACGCTCAAGGGGAAGCTCGACGGGAACGGGGGCCGGGGATGCAGGAGAGTTTCGGGACACCCCTCAACCATAGGCGGGACACGCGACGATGCGATCCTCAATCCCAGTCGAGGTACTCCTCGATGATGACGGCGGTCTCGATCGGGTGCGTCGCCGGGAACAGGTGATCAGCTCCGTCGACGGTCTTGATGCTCGCACGCTCTGGGGCAGTGGATCGCAGAGCCTCGGCAGTGGCAGACGGCGTGACCTGGTCGTCCGTCGCCTGCACGATGAGCACCGGAATCGCCGGGGCCAGCGCGATCTCGTCCTCCTCGACGCCGAGCAGCAGCAGCCCGTTGACCCGGTCGGTGTGCTGTGCGGCGAAGATGCGTGCGGCAGTGCCGCCGAGTGCGTGGCCGCCGATCCAGGTGTGATCGAGTCCGAGGTGGTCGATCACCAGTGCAGCATCCTCGACGCGATCGTGCAGCGTCGTCGCACGATCCTGGCCGCTCGAGTCGGCCCTGGGTCCGATTCGCACGACGTGGAAGCCGGCCTCTTCGGCAAGATAGTGCGCGACAACTCCGAGGCCGTCGCCGTTGAGCTCGCGGCCCGAGATGAGCACCAGCGAAACCGGTCCTTCGCCTTCCACGATGTACGGGACCGCACGGCCGTCCTGCTCAAGA
This sequence comes from Microbacterium sp. TWP3-1-2b2, assembly GCF_049896145.1. Lineage (NCBI taxonomy): Bacteria > Bacillati > Actinomycetota > Actinomycetes > Micrococcales > Microbacteriaceae > Microbacterium > Microbacterium sp. TWP3-1-2b2. The sequence goes on from NZ_JAFCTS010000001.1 coordinate 1,457,244, forward strand.
ATGCTCTGCTGCGTCATTGTGCTCTTTCCCTTTGGTGCTGGTGTGGCGGCTGGCCGGGGCCGAATTCGTCGCTGACATCCACGATACTGTCCGAAGCTCACCACATTGCCGTGCGGGCGTCGTTGCCACAGCCTCGGTGATCGATCAGGAATCGAGAAGCGCGAGCACGCGCCGAGTCGTAACTTGGTCACAGGTGCACACGGCACCGCAATCGAGAGAGGTGCCCGACATGGCTGAGAAGACCGCCGGACTGTCGAAAGACGAACGCGACGCCGTCAAGCAGCGTGCCGCCGAAGTGCGCGCACAGGAGAAGGCCGGAAAGTCTCGCGCTGCGGGCGAGAAGGCGGTCCGCGAGGCCATCGCCGCGATGCCGGATGACGACCGTGCGCTTGCGGGAGGCATCGACCGAATCGTGCGCGAAGTGGCCCCGCACCTGATCCCGAAGACCTGGTACGGCTTCCCCTCCTACGCCGACGCGGAAGGGAAGATCGTGGTCTTCTTCAAAGCCGCATCCAAATTCACCACGCGCTACGCGACCCTCGGTTTCGAGGAGTCGGCGCAACTCGATGACGGCGACCTGTGGGTGACCTCGTTCGCCCTGCTCAAGCTGACGCCGGAGACCGAGAAGACGATCGCCGACCACATTCGCAAGGCAGCGGGCTGATTCATCGGCCATCGCCGGCCGCATGCAGCATCCGCGTGGCAGTAGTCCTCACCCGGCTGCGCAGCTCCTCGGGATGATCGATCAGCACCTCGCAGCCGAGAGCGGCGATGACGGCCGGCAGCCAGTCGAGACACTCGGCATGGATCTCGGCACGATGCCAAGTCTGGGCGTCTTCGCTCGGATGATCCGCTCCATGGTCCAGCCTTTCGAGTCGAGCCACGCTGGGCGGCAGATGCACCCGGATGCGCTCCTCGGTATCTCGAATGCGCAGCACCACCTGCCACCGGTAGTCCGCTTCGGCGAAGAGGTCGAGGAGTCGGCGTGCCGCGTCGGGTTGCTGCGGTGACTCGAATTCCCCAGGCACTACCCGAGCCGTCCGAATGCGATCCACGCGGAACGTGCGTTCCTCATGTTTGTCCGTGTCGAACGCGACGAGATACCACCGGTCTGCGTGCGCGATCAGCCCGTACGGATGGATCGTGCGCTTCGAAGGCACTCCCCGGCCGCTGAGGTAACGGAGATCGAGTACCCGTCGAAGGCCGACGGCCTCGGCGAGAGTCAACATCACGCCAGGGTCGGGAGCCACCGTTCCGGGCGGCGTCGTACGCGTCATCACCCCGAGCAGGGCGTCGATCCTTCTCGCGTCAGCAGCCGGTAGCGCTCGTTTGATCTTCGCCAGCGCGGTCTGCGCGGCGATCTCGGACGCGTGCGAATCCGCCTGCGCACGGGCGAGCCCGAGAAAGACCGCGACCACTTCCTCATTGCTGAACATCAGTGGCAGCACGCGCTGGCCGGGGGCGAGCCGATAACCGCCGTAGCGCCCTCGCAGCGCCTCAACGGGTACTCCCAGATCGTGCAGTCGCGTCACATCTCTGCGAATGGTCCGCTCATCGACGCCGAGTCGTTGGGCGAGCTCCGAAACCGTGCGCAACTCGGCGGACTGCAACAGCTCGAGCAGTCGCAACGATCGCGCTGTCGTGTCGGCCATGACACCCATCATCACTCACATACCGGGCAGGTTTCGCCCGGTATCTCTTCTACCGTCGCTTCCGTGACCAGATTCGTGGTCCGCATCCGCAACACGAGGAGAAGAAATGCAACTGGCAGCCACTCGCATCATCACGGACGACGTCGACGGACTCGTCGCGTTCTACGAGGCAGTCACCGGGATCACCGCTGAACGGCTTCACCCGATGTTCGCCGAGCTACGCACCGTATCCGGCACGCTGGCTATCGCCAGCACTGCCACGGTCCCCTTGATCGGCGACGATGCCGCCGAAGCGCGTGCCAATCGAGGCGTCACCTTGGACTTCTTGGTAGACGACTTCGACGAAACCTACAGCGCGCTTCAGGACGTGATCGAAGTGTTCGTGAATGAGCCGACCGTCATGCCCTGGGGGAACCGCTCGCTCCTCGCTCGGGACCCCGACGGAAACCTGATCAACTTCTTCACTCCGGTCAGCGAGTCGGCCCGCACCCGATTCGCGGTGGCGGCGCACGACTGACCTGCAGGGCGCCCAGGTGTACTGGGCGCCCTTACGATCGCGCGGTGCAGTATCCAACGTCGTGGCGGAGCTCCTAACCGAGTTGCTCCTGGATCTCACGGATCGTCGATCCCAGGATGCCGCGTGAGAGGAGACCGGCGCCGAGCGGCCCCGACGAATCGCTGCCCAACGCGGGAAGCAGCCGCAGCGTTGATCGCTCTCGTTCGCTCAGATCGGCCAATTGCCACTGAATCTCGTCGTGAACCGCTGTCGGTCGATCCGCATTCGCCAAGGAGACCGCCTTCGTCGCATACGCGGCAGCACCCAGCGCGTGAGCACCCATGTGCGCTACGGCCGAAGATTGCGCCACCGCTCTGGCCGCTGCGGCACCGGCCGGAGTGGTCGCGGCATTAGCCGCTTTGACGGCCACGAGGCGCTTGCTGATCTCATCGGCTGCCGTACTCTCTCCGGCGCTGTACGCACGCGTTCGCTCGACGGCATCCCTGATCTCAGCCCGCGCCGAGTCATCGGCGTCGAACAGCGGCAGAACCCGCTCTGCGCAGGCAAGTGCCCAACGCGCAATCACTCGTCGGTCTGAATCGCTGAGGGTCTGGATCGATGCCACGAACAGATCGTGTCACATCGGAGCGGGTTGAGAGTAGGCGTGCGTCATCCCTGTGCACCAGTCCCTGAGGGCCATGACCAGACGACGTCGGCGACTCCGCCGATCGTCTCCTGTTCGCGGATGACCCGTCGCAAGTGGGATGCCGCTCGCTTCGTGGTCGGAGTGATCGGCGAATACCAGACCCAGTCCTTCGGGATGATGTGAAGCGCGAGCGTCTCGAACTCCCGCCGTTGCTCGACTGACTGCACGAGTACGACGGCGAACCGGCCGATCCCCCACCAATACCTCGGCGCTCGCACGAGCACCGACGTTTCAACGAGCCTCCGCCCGTAACCTGCGTCGAGATCGAGGAGCATCTCGGCATGGAACCCGTCACCGCCGTAGAAGTGAACCAAGTCCATCTCGAGCCTTCGCCGCATCTCCTGCAGACCGCTCGACGCCGCATCTTGCACCGAAGCTACCGCGATCGGGAAGATCGCATGCGCACCGCGATCGATGACCGGCGTACCGAGCTCAGCCCACTCGATCGGTCGGCCCTCGACACCATCGAGTGCGCGCAGGATCGCGAAGCCGTCAGCGATCCGTATCATCCGTGTACCTCAATCTGCATCAGCGTGCACGACGGGCTCACCAGAGCCACGGTGCACGAAGCACTTTTCGCAATCGTTCGACGGCCTTGTGCATCGCGTCGGTGCCCACGTCCTGGAACGATCCCATTCCGCCGCGAAAGAGAAGGTTCGACTCTTTGACCGCGATCTTCAGATCCCTCTGGCTCTCGACTCCGTCGAACAACCCGTCGAGCCAGTCGGCGGCATCCGCGCGCCGTCCGTCGCCGTCCTGCCGCGCGGCGACGCGCAATCGCTCGACGGCGTCACGGATCGTCGCGAGTGATTCGGCTGTGGTCGGCATGCTCTGGATGCTAACAGTCGCTCACACCTCAGATCCGTCGGCGTCTACCCTCGCGGTTCATCGGCGTCTACCCTCGCGGCGACCGCGATCGCAAGCGTCGCGGCAACCGGGCCCCAGAGCGGCACGGTGCCCGCCACCGTGGTCCACGTGGGTCCGCCGATGAGGATGGTCAGGAACGCGACGCCGAACGACCCGCCGAGCTGGTTGACGATGAAGAGCGTGCTGCTGCCGGAGGGGATGAGCCTGGGAGCGAGTCAACTCGACGTTCAGTCGAGCACTGAGCGAACGATCTCTGCGATGCGCTTCTCCGTGCTCTCGTCCACAGTCTCGAAGTACCACGCGGCCGGCATCAGGTTCCCGTCAGCGCCGCCTGCGGCTCGGAAAGCCACCTTTTCGGTGAGCGCGAGGTTCAACCGTTCGTCGTTACGCAATGTCACTAGCGCGGGCGTGCTCGCAGACATCGCGTAGGCGGGCATTCCGTACCAGATCCGCGGCTTCAGGTCGGGTGCTGCAGCCACGATGACGTCATGCGCGCGATGCATGACCGAGCGCCTCGGCTCGTCCATCTTCGAGATCTTGTCGAGTACCTGCGCCAGGTTCTTCTCGTCCTTCGATGACATGTCTTGTCCTCTCGTCCGCCGGTGCATGGCATCGGCGCAATGAAGTCGGCGCATCTGTGCGCCGCACCCCATCCGGACATGTCCTGATCTGCTCAGGCCTCTCCGCGATGATTCACGTGGATCGCCACGTGGAAGCGCAGTCGGTGGCGTACCACCGCGATCAGGTTAACCGATGCGAAGACGGATTGCACCCGTGCTTGTCATAAGCCAAGCTCTCAATGACGGCTCAACTCGCGGGCGTGTCCTGGCTGAACGTGTTTCGCCAGCGGCCGTCGACGTTGACCCACAGCGAACTCACGAACATCGCCTCTCGCACGGAGCTTTCGGGCCGCTGATAGTCGGCGCGATAAGAGAGCATCACCGCAGTCGCTGACACGACGATCAGTCGCGCTTGGGTGATGGCATACGACCCAATCACCGGCCCGTCGGAAAGCTGGTCAACATGATCGTCCCTTGTGGCAAATCCCGTCGGATACAGCCCGACGAAGTCACCCGACAGCAATTCACGATCGGCGCCGGCATCACCGTTGACCTGTGCGGCCCAGACCTTGGATTCAAGATTGACAAAGAACTGCGTGTCGCACTGGCACATCGCGCCATCGTCGCACAGTTCGTCTGAATCGAACCGCTGGGAGTGATCACCACGGCGAGATCTCGGCGGGTCGGCGCTATCTGACTCGCAGATCTCCTCCCGCCACCAACATCCACTTCATCGATTCGTCTTCATCGCTGTGGAGCGACAACCTCGTGTTCCGCGACTTTCTTCGATCCCATCCCGATGCTGCGAAGGCCTATGGCCACGCGACGGAACTTGCCTCGGACAAGGGCAGGCTACTCGCCTACTCGGACGATCGAAGGGGAATCGGGCGGCACACCGCGTCCGCGACCGAAGCGCTCAGCCTGCCCGACTACCTCAGTTGTTGAAGCGGAACTCCACCACGTCGCCGTCCTGCATGACATAGTCCTTGCCCTCGAGGCGGGCCTTGCCCTTCGCGCGCGCTTCCGCGACTGAGCCCGTAGCGACGAGGTCGTCGAACGAGATGACCTCGGCCTTGATGAAGCCCTTCTCGAAGTCGGTGTGGATGACGCCCGCAGCCTGCGGCGCCTTCGACCCCTTGGGGATCGTCCAGGCTCGGGATTCTTTCGGACCGGCGGTCAGATACGTCTGCAGGCCCAGAGTGTCGAAGCCGATGCGTGCGAGCTGATCGAGGCCGGACTCGTCCTGGCCGGTGGATGCGAGGAGCTCTGCGGCGTCCTCAGGGTCGAGATCGATGAGCTCCGACTCGATCTTCGCGTCGAGGAAGATCGCCTTGGCCGGCGCGACCAGTGCCTCGAGCTCAGCCTTGCGCGCAGCATCCGTCAGCACCGCCTCGTCGACGTTGAAGACGAAGATGACAGGCTTCGAGGTGAGCAGACCGAGTTCTTTGATCGGGGCGAGGTCGAGGCCGCTCACCGAGAGCAGGATGCCGCGTTCCAGAGCGTCCTTCGCGGCGTTCGCCGCTTCCAGAACGGAGGGGTCGGCCTTCTTGCCTCGTACTTCCTTCTCGATTCGCGGGATCGCCTTCTCGACGGTCTGCAGATCGGCGAGCATGAGCTCGGCGTTGATCGTCTCCAGGTCGCCCTTGGGGTTGATCGCGCCCTCGACGTGCACGACATCGTCATCGGCGAAGCCGCGGACGACCTGAGCGATGGCGTCCGCCTCACGGATGTTCGCGAGGAACTGGTTGCCCAGCCCCTCACCTTCACTCGCGCCGCGTACGATTCCGGCGATGTCGACAAACGACACGGCTGCCGGGAGGATGCGCTCGCTGCCGAAGATCTCGGAGAGCACGTTGAGTCGCGAATCGGGCAGGTTCACCACACCGACGTTCGGCTCGATCGTCGCGAACGGATAGTTCGCCGCGAGCACGTCATTCTTGGTGAGGGCGTTGAAAAGAGTCGACTTGCCGACGTTGGGCAAGCCCACGATCCCGATAGTTAGAGCCACGGGATACGAGTCTACCGGCGGTCGCTACTTCAGCCGCTTCCACTGCCCTTCGGAGATCACATCCACGTCCGTGCCGACGACGCGAACGGCGCTCTGGTCGTCGATCGCGTATGCGGGTGCTTCGATGCGCTCAGCCCACTGCTCGGCATGCGCAAGAGTGTTCTCGGGGAACGTCGGGTAGTCCAGGTGGGGGAAGATCGAGAAGTCCACGACGCCGAGCACTCCCTCACCCGGCTCGGGCGACTTCCACTGCTCGAACTGCTCGCCGATGCGGGGTGTCATCACCATGCTTCCCGCGCTGACCCCCACCCACACGGTCCGCTCAAGACGAGGGAACAGAGCCAGCAGCCCCGATCGGCGTATCCAATGCGCCAGATAGGTCGCATCACCGCCGTCGACGAGCAGGGCATCGACCGATTCCACCCACAGGATCCATCGCTCCCCCTCCATCGATGGCAGCGCCGTGAGCTCGAGAAGACCGACCGACTCCCAGCCGAGGGCGGTCATCGACTGCGGTCCTGCAAGCGAGCGAAGGGTGACATCCGGCGTGCACATCGGATGCCCGTATTGAGCCGTCGGGATGTACAGCGCTGATGACGCCTCGATGGGTTTGCCGAGTAGCTCGACCAGGGCCTCGCGGATGCTGGAGTTCGTCACTCCTCCAGAGGTGAGCAGGAGTCTCATTTCCTCAGCGTACGACCGTACGGGGCCCGAATAACAGCCTCAGTCGGCGCGCACGGCTCGGAAAGCCGTCGTCACATAGGGCAGGTCGATCGTCGCGTCGCCGTACATGCCGATCGTGTCGAACAGGGTGTCCATATCGTCATGGATGCCGTGTCGCTCCGCATCGGAGGCCGTGATGAGATGACTGCGCGAATCGGCCATGCGGTGCACCTGCTCGCGGGTCATCGGCCGCACCCACTCCCAGCGCTCGACTTCGATCCGACCGAACGGGCCCGCGATCTGCGGTCCCCGAGACGTCGGACCGTTCACCATGTTCTCCGCGGAGCTCGAGTGCATGATCTCGGTCAGGCGGCGAACCCACTCTTCACTCTCGTCGCGGATGTTCCAGATCAGTCCGAGCGTTCCGCCGGGGCGCACGACGCGACCGATCTCGGCGGACGCCGGAACCGGATCGACCCAGTGCCATGCCTGGCCGAGCACCACAGCGTCGAGGGCCGAATCGGGCAGCGGCAGGTGCTCGGCGGTACCCGTGAATGTCGGCACACCGGGGACGCTCTCGCGCAGCTTCGCGAGCATCGCGGGGTCGGGGTCGATCGCTACGACCTCGGCATCCGGGGCCGAGATGAGCACCCGCGTGAGCTTGCCCGTGCCAGCGCCGACATCGGCGATCCGGCACGATCCGTGCGGCAGGTTCTCGAGCATCCACGCCACGGCCTCGAACGGATATTCCGGTCTGGCCGCCTCGTAGTGATCGGCCGCCGCACCGAAGGAAGTCGCCCGCGCATCGTTCATGTGTGCCAGCCTACGGCGAGTCTGCGGGAATGCACTCGGGTACGGGGAGAAGGTAAAAGGGTGCCATTGGACTTCACCGCAATCGACTTCGAGACGGCGAATTCCAGCCCCGCCTCAGCATGCTCCGTCGGACTCGTCCGCGTTCGCGACGGCAAGGTCGTCGCCACCGCCGGCTGGCTGATCCGCCCTCCGGCAGGGCACGATGAGTTCCAGCATTGGAACATCAAGATCCACGGCATCCACCCTGAGGATGTACGCGACGCCGCGAGCTGGGAAGAGCAGTTCGACCGACTGTGCTCGTTCGCAGGCGCCGACGTCCTCGTCGCGCACAATGCCGGCTTCGACACGAAGGTGCTGCGCAGCGCATCCGAGGTCACGGGACTCGAGTGCCCGCCGTATCGTTCGCTGTGCAGCCTGCAGGTGGCGCGCAAGATCTACGACCTCGATTCGTATCGCCTGCCGATGGCCGCAGCGGCCGCCGGATTCGCCGAGTTCTCGCATCATGACGCGCTGGCGGATGCTCGCGCCTGTGCCCAGATCGTCATCGATGCCGCCGTACGGGCGGGAGCCGCAGATGTCGACGAACTCGCGCGTGCGCTGAGCCTGCGCGTGGTGGACGCTCCGGTACGCGTCCTCGAGCGGGCTGTCGCCTGATTCATCACAGCGCACCTGCGTCAGGGCACAATGAGTGCATGACGAATCCCACCGGCGACTCCCCCGTCAGTCTCGATGTCATCGAGGGCACCTTCGACCTCGCCCGCGAGGGACGCACGGGCCCGCTGGGCGAGATGATCGACGCCGGGGTGCCGATCGACGTACGCAATCCGCGCGGTGACACCGTGCTGATCGTGGCGACATATGCCGAGCAGGAGCACACGGTGGCGGATCTCGTGCGACGCGGAGCTGATCTGGACGCCTTGAACGCGTCGGGCCAGACGGCGATCTCCTGCGCGGTGTTCCGCAAGAACGAGACCTTGCTGCGAATGCTGCTCGATGCCGGCGCCGATCCTGATGCCGGGCCGCTCTCGGCCGTCGCCATCACCGAGCAGTTCGCACTCCCCGAGATGCGCGCGATTCTCGACGAGTACGCGAACCGCTGATCTGGCCCAATCCCTGAGCGGAGCGGCATCCGGCCGATGTCCGTGGCCGGGTGCACTCTGGATGCATGGATGCTCCGCTGATCGCTCTCATCGCCGTCGCCGCCCTTGCGGCCGGCCTCGCCGTGGGCTGGTTCGCCCGCGCGGTGCGCGATGCCACCAAGCACGCCAGCAACGCCACAGAGCTCGCTCGCATGCAGGCCGAACTCACTGCCGCCCGCGATGATCGCGACCGGCAGTACGACCTGTATCGCGACGCGGTGGAACACGCCCGCACCGAGCAGCGCGCCGAAGCGCAGCGAGTGCAGCAGCAGAATGCCGTCTTGACCGCCCTCGCTCCCGTGCGTGAGTCGCTGCAGCAGATGCAGAGCAAGGTGGCATCACTCGAGCAGGAGCGGCATGCGCAGTTCGGCTCTCTCGCCGAGCAGCTGCGCCGAGCGCAGGAGTCCGACGAAGCGCTGCGCGCGACGACAGAGTCTCTCGCGGGAGCGCTGCGTTCGACGTCCACACGTGGGGTGTGGGGCGAGACGCAGCTGCGACGCGTCGTAGAGGCCGCGGGCCTCACCCGGCACGTCGACTTCGATCTGCAATCCACCATCTCGTCTGATCGTGGCCAGGGTCGCCCGGACATGGTCATCCGCCTCGCGGGGGGAACCTCGATCGCAGTGGATGCGAAAGTGCCGCTCGACGCGTACCTCGAGGCGAGCGCGCTGACGGGCGGCGATGCCCAGGAGGCGCAGCGCCGCCAGTTCATGCAGAAGCATGTCAAGGCCGTCCGCGCGCACATCGACGCACTCGCGAAGAAGGCGTACTGGTCGGGACTCGACGCCAGTCCGGAGTTCGTGATCTGCTTCCTGCCGAGCGAATCATTGCTCGCTGCCGCAATCGACGAGGACCCGACGCTGCTCGACTACGCGTTCGGCAAGCGTGTCGCGCTCGCCTCTCCGGTGAACCTGTGGGCCGTGTTGAAGACGGTCGCGTTCACCTGGACGCAGCAGGAGGTCTCGACCGAGGCGCGAACACTGCTCAACCTCGGCACGCAGCTCTTCGACCGGCTCGGGGTTCTCGCCGGGCATGCCGATGACATGAGGCGCGCACTCGAGCGCACGGTGGAGAGCTACAACCGCTTCGCCGGTTCACTCGAGACCCGCGTGCTGGTCACGGCTCGTCAGTTCCCAGGAATCGACGCCTCGGCACTGGAGGCAGCGCCGCAGCCGATCACGACGTCGCCCCGCCGGTTCACCGCACCCGAGCTGATCGAGGGTGCTGAACCGGTCGAACGCACCGCACGGATGGAGAGCGCGCAACTCGAAGGACTCCAGGCCGACCTCGACGCCGTACGCGAGCGCATGGACGAACGCTAGGCGCTGTAGGGAACCCAGCTGAGCAGGGCGATCACCAGGCCGGAGGTCACGACGAAGGCACCGATCATCCACCACGAACTGAGCTCATGACCCTCGGGCCGGCGCACGCGGAAGAGCACATCGGCACGCCGCGCAGGATCCACGTTGGCAGCGGGGACTGTCGCGGCTGCTGCCGCGGCGACGCGGGCGGCTTCGTCCTCTGGAGTGATCCGAAGGATGCGACCGGTATTCGTGGTGACCATAGCTGTCGCCCGTGACTTCGCGTCCCGCGTCTGCTCCTTGGTCATCTCACCCTCCTGGATGCCGTCGTGAATATGACGGCGACGAACCCAGGACCTATTGTGCCAGCAAAGACTGAGTAAGACCGGATACACGCTCCATGCGGCATACCGGGTCGGTAACGATCAGCGCAGTGCGAAAGGGAGAAGTGGGCCTTCGATCCTTAGAGCCACTTGGAGACGAGGTGCTCCGAGGCGATGCGACGGAGGGTGCCTGAGGCGCCACGCAGCACGACCGATTCCGTGTAGACGTAGTTCCCCTCGCGTCGAACGCCGGCGACCAGCTGACCGTCGGTCACACCCGTGGCGACGAAGATCGTGTTGTCGCCCTTCACGAGCTCATCGGCTTCGTAGACGTAATCCATCTGCAGCCCCGCGTCGATGCCGCGCTGACGCTCATCGTCGTCACGCGGCCACAGCCGCCCCTGGATGTGCCCGCCGAGCGCCTTGATCGCGCATGCCGTCACGATGCCTTCCGGGCTGCCTCCGACGCCGACGCACATGTCGGTGCGCGCACCATGACGGGCGGCGTTGATGCCGCCGGCGACATCGCCGTCGCTCATCAGACGCGTACCGGCACCGGCCGCACGGATCTCTTCGATGAGCTTCTCGTGACGCGGACGGTTCAGCACCGATACGACGATCTCGTCGACCGGCTTACCGAGAGCTTTGGAGAGCAGACGGATGTTCTCACCGATGGGCAGCCGGATGTCGACGACACCGACACCGGCGGGACCTGTGACGAGTTTGTCCATGTAGAAGACGCTCGAAGCGTCCAGCATGGTGTCCCGATCGGAGACCGCGATGACAGAGAGAGCGTTCTGACGACCAGCTGCCGTCAGCGAGGTGCCGTCGATCGGATCGACGGCGATGTCGCACTCCGGGCCTCGACCGGCACCGACGGTCTCGCCGTTGAACAGCATCGGGGCGTTGTCCTTCTCACCTTCGCCGATGACGACCCGCCCCTGGAAGTTCACGGTGCCGAGGAATGCGCGCATGGCGTCGACCGCCGCTCCGTCCGCGGCTTCCTTGTCGCCGCGGCCGATGAACGGCACCGCGCGGATCGAGGCGGCCTCGGTCGCACGAACCAGTTCCAGCGCGAGGTTTCGATCAGGACGCAAAGGGCTCATATCGGCCGTCAGACTCACCATGTGGTCAGCCTAGCCAGCAGCCTGCTCGGAACCGCTGGTGTTTCACGCGAATTCACGCGAAGGAATTGCGTTTCTTAACCGTGGTGAAGAGTGCTGGGTGGGTGCGGGCGCCGGAGCCCGCGGCATCCGCTCGCCTGCACCGATAGAGTGAAAGCTGTCCCGGCTTCATCTATCGCAGGAGTTCCTCATGCCCGTCGCCACTCCGGATCAGTACGCAGAAATGCTCGACCGCGCGAAGGCCGGTGGCTTCGCGTATCCCGCGTTCAACGTCTCCAGCTCGCAGACCATCAACTCCGTCCTCCAGGGGCTGACCGAGGCCGGTTCCGACGGCATCATCCAGGTCACCACAGGTGGCGCCGACTACTTCGCCGGCCACACGGTCAAGGCGCGCGCCACCGGCGCTCTCGCGTTCGCGCGGTACGCCACCGAGGTCGCCAAGAACTACCCGGTCACGGTGGCCCTGCACACCGACCACTGCCCGAAGGACGCCCTCGCCGGCTTCGTCGAGCCTCTGATCGCCGCCTCTGAAGAAGAGGTCAAGGCCGGGCGCAACCCGATCTTCCAGTCGCACATGTGGGACGGATCGGCTGTTCCCCTCGCTGAGAACATCGAGATCGCGAAGGACCTGCTCCCCCGCATGAAGAACATCAACGCGATCCTCGAGGTCGAGATCGGTGTCGTCGGCGGCGAGGAGGACGGCGTGCAGCACGAGGGCTCGAACGATGCCCTCTACACGACCTTCGCGGATGTCGACCAGGCCGTCCAGGCACTCGGTCTCGGCGAGCAGGGCCGCTACATCGCCGCCCTCACCTTCGGCAACGTCCACGGCGTCTACAAGCCGGGTGGCGTGAAGCTGCGCCCGGAACTGCTGGGCGAGATCCAGGAGCAGGTCGCCGCGAAGTACAACACCGGTGCGAAGCCGCTCGACCTCGTCTTCCACGGCGGTTCCGGCTCGACCGATGACGAGATCGCGCTCGCGGTCGCCAACGGCGTCATCAAGATGAACATCGACACCGACACGCAGTACGCGTACACGCGTGCGATCGCCGACTACATGTTCAAGAACTACGACGGCGTCCTGAAGGTCGACGGCGAGGTCGGCAACAAGAAGCTGTACGACCCCCGCGCCTGGGGCAAGGTCGCCGAGTCGGCGATGGCCGCTCGCGTGGTCGAGTCGACCCGCCAGCTCGGCTCACACGGCCAGTCCAAGAGCTGACACTCCGTTCGCATGAGAATGCCTCGGCCCGGTTTCGGGTCGAGGCATTCTCATTGCCTGGACGCCCGCCCTGGCGCAAGTCCTTGCGACTGCGCGCCGCGAGGAGCATCGTTGAAGCATCCGATCCACGAGGGAAGGGTGTGATGGTCATGCACGCGAAATCCGGTGACCGGTTGATCGTCGAAGGGCGCACGGACACGGCGCACAGGCGCGAAGGTGAGATCCTCGAGGTCCATGGCGAGGACGGCTCCCCGCCCTATCTGGTGCGGTGGGACGACGGCCATGAAGGCACCGTGTATCCCGGACCCGACGCGCACGTCTCGGAGGCCTGAGTCGAAAGCGCCCCGCGCCTCACTCCGCCATCCGCTCCCCATCCGGTGACAGCACCCACCACACGTCGTTCACCGCCTGACCCGAGACGTCTCCGGCCTCAGCGTCAGCAGCGAAGTAGTACAGGGGCCAGCCGTTGAGCGTGACCTGGGTGGAGCCGTCGACGCCGGTGATCGTGCCGAGTTCACCGGTCACTCCGTCGCCCGCCACCGGGTCGCCTTCTGTGGTCACCGCCGGCCAGTTCGTCGCGCACTGCCCCTCACAGGTGCTCTCCCCTGCGCCCTGCGTGTCGCTGTCGAACATGTAGACGGTCATCCCCTCGGCGTCGACCACGATCTCGCCGAGCGTGGAGTCCGCGACCATGAGCTGAGCACCCTCGATCGCCATGCCGTACCCATCGTTCGGCTCTTCCGCCGGCGAATCCGGGTCGGACGCGCCGCCTGCACAGCCTGACAATGCCACCGTGAGCAGGGCGGCCATCGCAGCGGCCCTGCCGATCTTCTTGAACATGGATCGTCCCTTCCTCTGCGATCGCAACTGCGGTCACCGGGGAAACGACGTCGGCGCGAGAAGGGTTCAACCGGAGACTTCGACGCGCATCAGCACCTGCCCCGATCCGACGGCGCGGATCTCCAGTGTCTCGATCCCTCCGAGATCCAGCGCCGTACCCGCGCTGAGCCGAGCCGTCGTCCCTGGGCGCGCACGCCAGCTGGAGACGGCCTCCTCAACACCGTCGCTGCCGATCACGTACAGCGCGTACGGCCAGCCATCGCCTCCCCCGGCCGATCCGCCGTAGACGCATTCGAGATCGATGCGCGTGCCCCAGCCGACCTCTGTGAGTTCCGCGCTCGCTTCCAACGGCACTTCCGATGTGGCCTGCATCGTGACGACAGTGACGTCCTGCGGTGACTGTCCGAGCGGCAAAGTCACGGCGAGCACGACCGCGACCACCGCGGCCGCGGCCGCGACTGCCGCGCCCGTCCACCATCGCGTGCGGAGGCGACGCACCCGATCCGCTGTCGCGATCGTGGCGAGCTCGATGCGTCGAGACGGGTCGGGCCCGGCGGGCGTCTCCGTGAGATAGGACTCCGCATGCCCTCGCTCGACGCGTCCGAGCAGGCCGATCACCGGCGCCAGCTCTGCGACCGAACGACCGCACGCCTCGCAGTCCTCCAGATGCGCCTCGAAGAGGCGCCGGTCCGCCGAATTCAGCGCGCCCAACACGTACGCCGCATCCCATTCGGCGAATTGTGCGTGATCCGCGTTCATCGCGTCACTCCCTTCTCCTGCAGAGCGAGTCGCAGTGACCGGATGCCGTAGTGAAGGCGCGACTTCACTGTTCCCTCTGGGACATCGAGTTCTGCCGCGATCTCGGCGACAGTGCAACCGCCGAAGTACGCACGCATGATGACCACACGGTGATCATGCGTGAGGGTGGCCAGTGCATCCTCGATGAGGATCGCCTCGAACAACGCATCTGTGGCGTCGTCCACCACGCGCTCAGGCGCATCAGGCGCAGGGAACTCGTGGCGCTTTCGCGCACTGCGCGCTTCATCGATCACGAGGTGCCGCGCAACGGTGAACATCCACGACCGCGTGGTGGACGTCTCCTGTTCGAGGATGCGCGGGCTTCGCCAGGCACGCAGCAGCGTCTCCTGCACGATGTCGTCGGCGCCGGCGCGGTCACCCGTGAGATGCACCACATACCTCCAGACCGGCCCTGCGTGCGCGTCATAGAGCGCGGTGAGCCGTTCGGCCTCATCGAGTGCCATCTGCTGCACCTCCCCTGACAACACGTGGTGGAGGGTCGGAAGGTTCAGGTGAACCGGGTGCCGGTTCCTGTCGTTCTCCCAGTATGAACTCCCTGCCCTTGGCCGGAGCCCTCGAGATCGGCGGGCTCCCCCTGCACCCGCTCATCGTCCACCTGGTCGTGGTCCGGGCGCCCCTCACTGCGCTCGCGCTCGTGCTGGGCACGCTCTGGCCGACCGCGCGGCGACGCCTCGGCATCGTGACGCCGTTCGCCGCGCTCGTCGTGCTGATCCTCGTGCCGATCACGGTCGCCGCCGGGGAGAGCCTGAAGGCCGTGGTCGGCCCGCTGCCGGCCGTCGAGCGTCATGAATCGTGGGGGCGGATGCTGCTGCCCTGGGCGATCGTCCTCTTCGCGGTCGCTGCCGCTCAGTGGGGCTGGTACCGCTTCGGGCGGCCCCGTGTAGTCGAGGAACGCCCCTCGCTGGCTCGCGTCGTGGGCCTCGCGATCGGCGTGCTCGCTGTGGGGGTGAGCGTCGCGGTGACGGTCATCGTCGTGCTGATCGGTGACTCCGGAGCCCGCGCTGTGTGGGGGTGAGTTGAACGCGAGCGCTCACCGGGCTCGATACACCTCGAGGATCGTCGGCGCATCGTCAGGACGCTCCAGAACGGTGATCTCGTCGCCGGCCTCGATGCGGCCCGTCGTGACGACGCGCAGATAGGCACCGAGCCTGCCCGCCTGGGAGAAGCGCTTGACCCAGCCGCGCTCATCCTCGCCCCCGACCCAACGTGCGAATGTCTGACACGGATGCCGCGACGTGGTCACCTCGACGATCACCTTGTCGCCGATCCGCCATCGCTCGCCGACCTTGGCCGCGCCCAGGTCCATGCCGTCCACGCGCAGGTTCTCGCCGAACCAGCCCGGCGGCAGTTCCCGACCGAGCGCATCGGCCCAATAGGCGGCATCGTCCTGCGAATACGCGTACACCGCCTGGTCGAGCCCGCCATGATTCCTGCGGTCCGCCTGCACATCGGCGTACACCCCGTACGCGCCGACACGGACGGAGCCGGAGACAGGACGCTTGTCTATCGCGGTGGTGCCGACGGGGCCGGAGTCAGGTCGCAGCTTGTGCACCACGCAGACGGCGAGAACGCTCGCGCTCAACGACCCGCCATCCCGTCGACGTAGGCGATGAATGCCGGGTCGCCCAGCATCGGCACCATGATGCAGATCGAGACGATGAGCATGGTCGCGGCCGCACCGACGAGGGGAACCCACCAGGTGAGCTTTCCGGTGCGCAGGCGTCGGAGCGAGAGCCAGGCGGTGATGGCCCATCCCACGACGAGGAGTACGGCGGCTGTCGTGCCCCACAGCCTGCCCTGCGCGAAGTTGGTGAACTCACCGTCGACGCCGAGGATCCTCATGCTCTCGTTCATGACGTTCGGCAGATCGAGATACGCCAACCCCGTCATGACGACGTTGACGAGGCCGTAGGCAAGCAACGCGACCGTGATGATCCGATCCCACGGCCGTGGCTTGGCGACCGATCGGGCGGGACCGGCAGGCGCCGGTTGTTCGATCACCGTCGCGGCGACCGGCGCAGCATCCAGCGGCGGGTGGCCGGCCAGACGTCGTTGTTCGTCCGGGGTCGCATACTCGCCGTACTGGGGCCGCTGATCGGTCATCCCGTCATGCTAACCGGCCCGACTTCGAACCGATCGCAGAAACAGTCGGCTCCCGTCGATTCACCGCGTCGCGTCAGCCGCAGCAGCTGCACGACCACCGAGCGCGCGGGCGTCGCGCTGCCCGGAGGAATCCTGGCGGAGCTCCTTGGGGAGCGAGAACATCAGATCCTCTTCGGCGGTGCGGATCTCCTCCACGTCGCCGTAACCGGCGGCAGCGAGGGTCTCGAGCACTTCCCGCACGAGGACCTCCGGTACGGAAGCTCCGCTCGTCACGCCGACGGTGGCGACGCCGTCAAGCCATTCCTGCTTGATCTCGTCGGCGTAGTCGACCCGGTATGCAGCCTTCGCTCCGTACTCGAGGGCCACCTCCACGAGCCGCACGCTGTTCGACGAGTTCGACGACCCGACGACGATCACCAGTTCGGCATCGACGGCGACCTTCTTGATCGCGACCTGACGGTTCTGGGTCGCGTAGCAGATGTCGTCGGACGGCGGATTCTGCAGCTCGGGGAAACGCAGTCGCAGCCGGTTGACGGTCTCCATGGTCTCGTCGACCGAGAGGGTGGTCTGCGACAGCCAGACGACCTTCGACGGGTCCTTGACCTGGACGGTGTCCGCCTCCGCGGGAGAATTCACGATCGTGACATGCTCGGGGGCCTCGCCCGCCGTGCCCTCGACCTCTTCATGTCCTTCGTGGCCGATGAGCAGGATCTCGAAATCGTCGCGGGCGAAGCGCACGGCCTCTCGGTGCACCTTGGTCACCAGCGGGCAGGTCGCATCGATCGCTTGCAGTCCTCGATCGGATGCCGCGTTCACGACCGCGGGAGAGACACCGTGCGCGCTGAACACGACGTGCGCGCCGGTCGGCACCTCGTCGACCTCTTCGACGAAGATCGCGCCCTTCTCCTCGAGCTCCGTGACGACGTGGATGTTGTGCACGATCTGCTTGCGCACGTAGACAGGGGCGCCGTAGCGCTCGAGTGCCTTCTCGACAGCGACGACAGCACGGTCGACGCCGGCGCAATAGCCACGTGGTGCGGCGAGCAGCACCCGCTTGTGTCCGTCCACCGGGTTATTCTGAAGCCGCGCCGCCCGCGATCGTGGGATGCGGGGAAGGGGAAGATGTACCGTGGTCTGACTCACCCTCCGATCCTACCTTCGAACCGTCATGACGGGCCTGGACGGACGCTCAGACGCGCAAGCACGGAAGGGGCCAGATGACGGTCTTCGAAGCGACACCGGCGAAGGGCGAGACGCCACCGGCGGATGCCGTGGCACCGCGGGACTCGACGGCGGATGCTCCGACCTCGGTCGCCCGCCTGAACGGCACGATCCGCGACTTCATCGCCCGATGGAACGTCGTCTGGGTCGAGGGCGAGATCACCTCCTGGAACGTGCGCGGCGGCAATGTCTTCGGTCGACTGAAGGACACCCAGTCCGATGCGCAGATCTCGATCCGCCTCTGGTCGAGCGTTCGTGGGCGCATCCCCGCCGATCTCGGCATCGGCGATCACGTCGTCGCGGCGGTGAAGGCCGACTACTTCGTCAAGGCAGGCGACTTCAGCTTCACGGTGTCGTCCATGAAGCACGTCGGACTCGGAGACCAGCTCGAACGCCTCGAGAAGCTGCGAGCGCAGCTGCGCCAGGAGGGCCTGTTCGATTCGTCGCGCAAGAAGTCGCTGCCTTTCCTGCCCCACGTGATCGGTCTCATCACGGGCGAGAGATCGGATGCTGAGAAGGATGTGCACCGCAACTCGGAGCTGCGCTGGCCACAGGTGCGCTTTCGCACCGAATACGCCGCGGTGCAGGGCGATCGCTGCGTGCCGGAGACGCTGGCTGCCCTGGCGAAGCTCGACGCCGACCCCGAAGTCGACGTCATCATCATCGCCCGAGGCGGAGGCGACCCGCAGACCCTGCTCGGCTTCAGCGATGAGCGCCTCGTGCGGGCGGTGGCCGCGGCATCCACTCCGATCGTCTCCGCGATCGGACACGAGAACGACCACCCGCTTCTCGATGACGTCGCAGACCTCCGCGCCTCGACGCCGACGGATGCTGCGAAACGTGTGGTGCCCGACGTCGGCGAGCAGCGCGCGCTGATCGGCCAGCTGCGCTCACGCGCGACCACCCGGCTCACGCAGCGCATCTCGCACGACATCCAGCAGCTCGAGCAGGTGCGCTCGCGTCCGGTGCTGCGCTCCCCCGATCCGATCATCGACGCACGCGCGCAGGAGATCTGGTTGCAGGTGTCGCGCGGACGCGACACCATCACACGGCGCCTCGACATGGCAGCGCGCAAGACCACCGAGCTGCGTGCATCACTGCGCGCCCTCTCGCCGGCCGCGACGCTCGCGCGGGGCTACGCGATCGCGCACCTCGACGGCGGTGTCATCCTGCGCGATGCGGCGGACGCTCCGGCCGGCGCCGCGCTGACGATCACGGTCGACCGCGGATCGCTCGCCGCCCGTTCGGAGGGCGAGATCGCGGAAACGGAGTGACACGCGTGCGGGACGTAGGATGGAAACCGTGACTGCGCCGACCGACTCCCCTGTCGAGACCCTGTCGTTCGAGGCCGCGCGCGACGAGCTCGTGCGCGTGGTCGCCGAACTCGAACAGGGCGCACCGACACTCGAGCACTCCCTGGCCCTGTGGGAGCGCGGCGAGGCACTCGCGGCCCGTTGTGAGGAGTGGCTGCTGGGCGCGAAGCGCCGACTCGAGCAGGCTCGCGCCGCAGCATCCGACACCTCAGCGACGTCCGCCCCGTCCGGCGAGGACGACTCGTGAGCAAGAGCGCTCCGATCGTCGCCGAACTCGGACGCCCCGAGACGCCTGAGGAGACCGCGGCACGCAAGGCGGAGTTCAGCAAGAGCTACCGCGCGAGCCAGAACTTCCGCAACCTCATCGCCGCGCTTCTCATCACCCTGGCCGTGGTCGCCGTCGTCATCTTCGCCGTCCCTCGCGGCGAGCGCGCGTCCGAGACGAAGGTCGACGTCGCCGCCATCGCGCAGGATGTCGAATCGACCATGGACCGGCCCGCGATCGTCCCGGAGCTCGACGGCTTCTGGCGGGTCAATGACGCCGAGCTGCAGAGCGGGGCGACTGTCGTCTGGAACATCACGCTGGCACCGGCCGCGGAAGATGAAAGAGGGTTCATCCGCGTCGCACAGGCCTTCGACGACGACTCGTCGTGGGCGCCGCAGATGCTGGGCGGAACCGCCGCCACCGACACCACCGAGATCGGCGGGTTCGAGTGGGATGTCTACTCGCTGGGCAGCGACACGAAGGACAACGTGTCGTATGCGATCGGCACGCAGGCGGGCGACGACTACGTCCTGCTCTACGGCTCACGGTCGGCTGACTCGACAGCCGAACTCGCAGAGTCCCTCGTTCCTCAGATCAACGCCATCGCGGAGGCCTCATGACGACGCTCACCCCCACAGCAGCCTGGCAGCAGATGCTCGACGGCAACCGCAGATTCGTCAACGGGGAGCCGCGCCATCCCAATCAGGACGTCGAGCGGCGTCACGATCTCGCCCACCAGCAGAACCCGGTCGCCACGCTGTTCGGCTGCTCGGACTCGCGCCTGGCCGCCGAGATCATCTTCGATCTCGGCCTCGGCGACCTGTTCGTGGTTCGCAATGCCGGACAGGTGATCGGCGAGTCGATCGTCGGAAGCCTGGAGTACGCGGTCGAGATCCTCAAGGTTCCGCTCATCGTCGTGCTCGCCCATGACGAGTGCGGCGCGGTGCGCGCAGCCATCGACGGCACCGCGATCGACGCGACGCCGCTTCCGCCGCACATCTGGAAGCTGATCGCGCCGATCATCCCCGCAGCCCGGAAGGTCCTGGCGGAGAACGGCGGCACATCGCCGGCCGACATCGACGCCGAGCAGGTCGGACGAGAGCACCTCCGCAACACGGTCGCGAACCTGCTGCAGTCGTCGGAGCTGATCAGCGACGCCGTCGCCGAGGGCAGACTCGGCATCGTCGGGGCCAACTACCGTCTTGCCGAAGGCACGGCCGTGCCCGCCATCTCTGTGGGAATCGACACAGTGGAAACCGACACCAAGGGGATCGACGTCCCCGCAACCGAGGAGGGATCGCAGTGACCGATACACACCAGCGCAGCGGCGAAGAGTCGCAGGGCTACCGCATCGAGCACGACACCATGGGCGAGGTCCGCGTGCCAGTGAAGGCGCTGTACGGTGCGCAGACGCAGCGCGCAGTGGAGAACTTCCCGATCTCCGGCAAGGGCCTGGAATCGGCGCAGATCGCCGCCCTCGCGCGTATCAAGAAGGCCGCTGCACTCGCGAACAAGGAACTCGGCACCCTCGACGGTGCCATCGCAGATGCGATCGCCTCAGCGGCCGACCGCGTGGCCTCCGGCGCGCACGACGGGGAATTCCCCGTTGACACGTACCAGACCGGCTCCGGAACCTCGTCGAACATGAACATGAACGAGGTTCTGGCGTCCATCGCATCCAGCATCCTCGGCTCTGCCGTGCACCCGAACGACCACGTCAACGCGTCGC
Source organism: Microbacterium sp. TWP3-1-2b2 (assembly GCF_049896145.1). NCBI lineage: Bacteria > Bacillati > Actinomycetota > Actinomycetes > Micrococcales > Microbacteriaceae > Microbacterium > Microbacterium sp. TWP3-1-2b2. Next base: position 1,478,405 of record NZ_JAFCTS010000001.1, read on the forward strand.
AGTCATCGAACGACGTGTTCCCGACCTCGGTGCACATCGCTGTGACCCAGGCGCTCATCGACACGCTCATCCCGTCGCTGGACCACCTCGCCGTTGCACTCGAGGCGAAGGCGGAGCTGTGGAAGGACGCCGTCAAGTCCGGCCGCACGCACCTCATGGACGCGACGCCCGTCACCCTCGGCCAGGAATTCGGAGGCTACGCGCGTCAGGTCCGCCTGGGCATCGAGCGCGTGCAGTCCGCTCTCCCCCGCGTCGCCGAGGTGCCCCTGGGCGGCACGGCCGTCGGCACGGGAATCAACACCCCGCTCGGATTCCCGCAGAAGGTCATCGCCCTGCTGGCGGAGGAGACCGAACTGCCGATCACCGAGGCCAAGGATCACTTCGAGGCTCAGGCCAACCGTGACGGTCTGGTCGAGGCCTCCGGCGCACTGCGCACGATCGCCGTGTCGCTCACGAAGATCAACAACGACCTGCGCTGGATGGGCTCCGGTCCCAACACAGGACTCGGCGAGCTGCACATCCCTGACCTGCAGCCGGGATCGTCGATCATGCCGGGCAAGGTCAACCCCGTCGTCCCCGAGGCCGTGCTGATGGTCTGCGCGCGGGTGATCGGCAACGACGCGACCGTCGCCTGGGCCGGAGCATCCGGTGCCTTCGAGCTGAACGTCGCGATCCCGGTCATGGGCACCGCTCTGCTCGAGTCGATCCGCCTGATCGCGAACGCCTCGCGCGTTCTCGCAGACAAGACCATCGACGGTCTGGTCGCCAACACCGAGCGCGCTGCCGCGTTCGCGGGCATGAGCCCGTCGATCGTGACGCCGCTGAACAAGCTCATCGGCTACGAGGCAGCGGCGAAGATCGCCAAGCACGCCGTCGCCCAGGGCATCACGGTGCGCGACGCCGTGATCGACCTCGGCTACGTCGAGCGCGGCGAGCTCACAGAAGCCCAGCTGGACGAGAAGCTCAACCTGCTGAGCATGACCCACCCGGGCTGAGTTCTCCGGCCTCGGCTTCGGACACGCCTGCACGACCCGGGTACACCTGCACGACTGTTCTTCTGATCGGATCGTGCATCCGTGCCCGGGCCGTGCGTCTGTACCTGGGTGACTCTTTCTCCACCGCGGTCGCACGCGTCGTCTTGTCCACATTCGCCCCGATCGAGCCTCGGAGCGTGCGCGCTTCAGGCACAGTCGTGCCATGCTCGATCCAGTCACCGTCATCAGCCGTATGGGCGGCATCGCCCGCGGCACACAACTGCAGAAGGTCGGCATCTCGCGCAAGCGGCTTGCCCAGGAGGTCTCCCGGAAGCGCATCGAACGAGTGCGCCCTGGTATCTTCGCCGTCCCACGAACGGATGCCGCAGTCCGTGCCGCAGCCGCTCATGGCGGCGCGTTGACATGCGGCTCTGCGCTTCGCTTCCACGGTGTCTGGGTTCTCGAGGAACCAGGCACGCACGTCTGGCTCGGAGACAACGGACGCACGCACTCCCATCACGGTTGCTCGTGCATGGACCACCATTTCCGAGGGCGCACCCGGTTCGGAGTCGTCGACGTCGAGACGGCCCTCGTCCATCTCTACTCATGTGCGGGAGAAGAGGCATTCTTCACTGCGTTGGAGTCGGCCCGGCGCAAGCGGCTGCTGTCGAAGTCGGCCCGATCGCGCGTGCGGGCGGCGCTTCCGGCATCCGCTCGTTGGCTCGTCGATCTCGCGCGATCAGACGCGGACAGCGGGCTCGAGTCGCTCCTGCGCCTGAGGTTGCATATCCTCGGCATCCGCCTCGACTGCCAGGTCGTCATAAACGGCGTGGGGAAGGTGGACTTCGTGATCGATGGACGCTTGATCCTTGAGGCTGACGGCAAGGAGAACCACGACGGCGAGGTGCTACGCCACAAGGACCTGGTCAGGGATGCCGCAGCATCCCGACTCGGATATGAGACCCTGCGCTTCGACTACGCGCAGATCATCCATGACTGGCCGACGGTGCAGTCGGCAATCGTCGGCGCCATGCGCCGGATGCGCGGCTGACGGGCACATCCGCACGACTGAGGTACACCTGCACGAGCAGTCGGGCGGATGGCTCGTGCATCCGTTCCCGAATCGTGCAGGTGCACCCCGCCGCCTAGTTGAGCTCCCCGCCCTCCAGCAGCTCCGTCACGAGGGCGGCGATCGCCGAGCGCTCCGATCGCATCAGCGTCACATGTGCGAACAGGTCATGGCCCTTCAGGGTCTCGATCACCGAGGCGATGCCGTCGTGACGGCCGACGCGCAGGTTGTCGCGCTGACCTACGTCGTGGGTGAGCACGACGCGCGAGTTCTGACCCATGCGGCTCAGCACCGTAAGCAGCACGTTGCGCTCCAGCGACTGCGCCTCGTCCACGATCACGAACGCGTCGTGCAGCGAGCGTCCCCGGATGTGCGTCAGCGGAAGCACCTCGAGGATGCCGCGCTCCACGACTTCCTCCATGACGTTGCCGGAGACCACCGATCCGAGCGTGTCGAACACCGCCTGACCCCACGGGCCCATCTTCTCGCCCTGGTCACCGGGAAGGTATCCGAGCTCCTGCCCGCCGACGGCGAACAACGGGCGGAACACGATGATCTTCTTCTGCTGCTGTCGCTCGAGAACTGCCTCCAGCCCGGCGCACAGCGCGAGCGCCGACTTGCCGGTGCCGGCGCGGCCGCCGAGTGAGACGATGCCGACGTCGGGATCCATCAGCAGGTCGATCGCGATGCGCTGCTCGGCCGAACGGCCATGCATCCCGAACACCTCGCGATCGCCGCGCACCAGCCGGTACTCGCCGTCGCCGGTGATCCTGCCGAGCGCCGATCCTCGCTCGGAGTGGATGATGAGGCCGGTGTTGATCGGAAGACCGCGAGCGTCTTCACTGATCCCGACCTCGCTCTCGTACAGGTCGCTGATCTCGTCGCCGGAGAGGTCGAGGTTCGCGATACCGGTCCACCCCGAGTCCACAGCCTGCTCGGCGAGGTATTCCTCGGCGGAGATGCCGAGGGATGCCGCCTTGACCCGCATCGGCAGATCTTTGGAGACGATCGTGACGTCCTGGCCGTCCTCTGCCAGGTGCATGGCCACCGCGAGGATGCGGCTGTCGTTGTCACCCAGACGGATGCCGCTGGGCAGCACCGATCCGTCGGTGTTGTTCAGCTCGACGCGCAACGTGCCGCCTTCGCCGATCGGCACGGGGAAGTCGAGTCGTCCGTGCTCGATGCGCAGCTCATCCAGGTGGCGCAGCGCCTGCCGTGCGAAGTAGCCGATCTCCGGATCGTGACGCTTGCCCTCCAGCTCGGTGATCACCACGACCGGGAGAACGATCGAATGTTCGGCGAAACGGAAGAACGCCTGCGGATCCGACAGCAGCACCGAAGTGTCGAGCACGTAGGTGCGAAGGTCCTGATCGGGCTTCCCTGAGGATGCCCGACGCGAGGACTGACGGGTGGACTGCTGTGCTGTACGTGTGGTCACGACCCACTCCCGACCCGGGACTGATTCCCGGCTATGCCACGAGTCGACCAGGGGCCACGAGTCGCGATCCGGAAGGCCGACTCGAACGGGCACCGTGCCCGATGCCTAGAACGTACGACCACCCGGCGCCGCACAGGGTGAAGACACGCCAGCGATTCCCCACAGATCGGTGAACTCCGGGTGAACGCCGCTAAGCCCCCAGCGTGCCGATCGCCTCGTCGAGCATGCGCAGCGTCTCGTCGCTCGTGCCGGCATGCGCGGCGAGGCGCACGGTCGCACCTCGGGTGGTGGCCACGATGCCCGCGTTCGTGAGGGCTGCGGACAGGGCGGCTGGTTCTTCTGGCGCGAGCGTGACGATGCCGGCGCGCTCGTTCCTCGCCCGCGGTGTCAGCACCGCGATGCCGTGACGGTCGGCTGTCTCGAGGATGCGGTCGACGCGCTCCCCGATGGCCTCATCGATCACCGCCACGCCCGCCTCGCGCACGTCGCGCAGACCGATCGCGAGACGAGCGACGGCGAGTTGATCGGCGTTGCCGACGACAAAGGCGCGAGCGGATGCTGCCGGCGCAGGCAGCTCGTCGACGGGGAGCCCGCCCTCCACACCGGCGAAGCCGGACAGCACGGGTGCGATGCGCTCTCGCGCCTTGGCGGAGAAGGAGGTGAAGCCGGTGCCCCGCGCGGCGCGCAACCACTTGTAGCCGTGCCCGGCCACGACATCGGCCACGGAGTAGTCATCGTCCACGACACCGAACGACTGCACGGCGTCGACGATCAGCAGGCGATCCGGACCCAGCACGTCGCGCAGCGCAGCGAGGTCTGCCCGGTAGCCGGTGCGGAAGTCGACATGGCTGACCGCGAGCGCGGTCACGTCATCGTCCAGAGCCTCTGCGACGGCATCCGGTGTGACGAAGGTGTGCTCAGGGTCGATCCAGCGCGGAGCGAGTTCGCCCGCCGACGTCTGCGAGGCACGCTCGAGCGTCATGCTGATGCTCGGGAACTCCGCCGACGACGCGATGACCGTTCCCTTGAGCCCGTAGAACGCATGCATGAGGCCGTGCGTCGCCGAGGGCTGCAGCGTCACCGTTTCGGCGTCGACGTCGAGCAGTTCGGCGGCGAGGTCGCGTGCCTCACCGAAGCGCTCGCTGACGAGTGCCAGCGATGAAGGCCGGCCGCTGCCCAGCAGGTCGGCGTCTGCGAACACCTCGGCGCGCACCGTCGGCGAGATCGGCCCGAATGCTGCCCAGTTCAGGTAGCCGGGATCGCCGTCGAAAGTGGCGAGATAGTCGTCGAAAGTGCTCACCAGTCGATTCTCCCACGCGAGCGACGCTTCGACAGGCTCAGCGAGCAAGCGACAGGCTCAGCGAGCCGGCGACAGGCTCAGCAAGCGAGCGCCGCGATCGATCAGCGTCCGAAGCGCCGATCACGGTCGACGTAGTCGCGGATCGCTCGCAGGAAGTCGACCTGACGCAGATCGGGGCCCAGGGCTTCGACGAAGTAGAACTCGCTGTGCGCGCTCTGCCAGAGGAGGAAGTCGCTGAGCCGCTGCTCTCCGCTCGTGCGGATGACCAGGTCCGGGTCGGGCTGGCCGCCGGTGTAGAGATGCTCGCCGATCATCTCGGGGGTGAGATGTGCCGCAAGATCCTCCAGCGTGCCGCCGGACGCATCGTGTTCGGCGATGATCGAGCGCACGGCGTCGACGATCTCGTTGCGTCCGCCGTAGCCGACTGCGAGGTTCACATGCAGTCCGGCGTGACCGGTGGTGCGCTCCTCCGCGTCGCGCAGCACACGTGCCAGCTCCTCGGGCAGGATGTCGGAGCGGCCGACGTGCTTCACCCGCCAGTCGCCGTTCTCGGCGAGGGTCTCCGCGAGCTCGGCGATGATCTCGATGAGGTCGGCGATCTCCTTCGAATCGCGTTTTCGCAGGTTGTCGCTGGAGAGCAGGTACAGCGAGACGACGCGCACCCCGATGTCGTCGCACCAGCCGAGGAACTCGCGCATCTTGGCCGCACCTGCGCGATGCCCGTCCGCCGGGGATTCGAGACCCAGTTGACGCGCCCAGCGCCGGTTGCCGTCGATCATCATCGCGACGTGATGCGGGACGGATGCCGGATCCAACTGTCGCCGGAGCCTCTTGCCGTACAGCCGGTACAGCGGCCCCCTGCCCTCGCTCGAACGTGCAATCACCTGCCCACGTTATCGCGCCGAGGCGCGTCCGTCCTGTGAGCGCGCAGTCCGGCTGCAAGTACATCGTCGACTCGAACCGCGGCTTAGAGTGAGCACGTGAGCACTTCAGACGCCGACTCCGCCCCCGTCCCCGAGCTCCCGTTGCTGGAGGACGCACACGCAGACGCCCTTGTCGAGGTCAAGCCGACCTGGCGCGGTTGGCTGCACGCCGGTACCTTCCCGGTCGCTATCGTGGCCGGCGTCGCACTCATCGTGCTCGCGGACGGCGCCGCCGCGAAGTGGGCCGCCGCCGTCTTCATGGCGAGCTCGCTGCTGTTGTTCGGCAACTCCGCGCTGTATCACCGCATCGATTGGAGTCCGAAGACCAAGCTGGTGCTCAAGCGCATCGATCACGCGAACATCCTGCTGCTGATCTCCGGCACCTACACTCCGCTGGCCGTCAACGCCCTGGTCCCGGAGAAGGGCACTCTTCTGCTCATCCTGGTGTGGAGCGGTGCTCTGCTCGGCATCCTGTTCCGGGTGTTCTGGATCAACGCGCCGCGCTGGCTCTACGTCGCTCTCTACCTCGCGCTCGGGTGGGCGGCGATGATGTACCTGGTCGACCTGTGGAACGCGAATGCCGCCATGATGGTGCTGGTCGTCGTCGGTGGGCTGCTCTACACCGGCGGCGCCGTCATCTACGCGATGAAGAAGCCCAACCCATGGCCCGGCCATTTCGGCTTCCACGAGATCTTCCACCTCTGCACGGTGCTCGCGTTCCTGTGCCACTGGACCGCCTGCCTGCTCATCTCGATGGCGCCTTACACGCCGTCGCTGGGTCTGCCAGGCTGATAAGCAACAGTTCGCAACAGGATGTGATCTCGCCGGCATCCGCAGATAGATTCGCGGTGCAGCCTGCCAGGCGTGCACCCGGAACGACGAAGGAGATCCTCATGGCCGATGTCGAGAGCTTCACGCTCGATCACACTGCCGTCCGCGCCCCGTATGTCCGTCTGATCCAGACCGAGCGCGGCCCCAGAGGCGACGCGATCTCGAACTTCGATGTGCGCTTCGTGCAGCCGAACGAGGGCGAGATCCCCACCGCCGGTCTGCACACGATCGAGCACGTGCTCGCCAGCCTGCTGCGCGACCATCTCGAAGGCGTCATCGACATCTCCCCGTTCGGCTGTCGCACCGGTTTCCACCTGATCACGTGGGGCGAGCCGAGCGTCTCAGCTGTTGTGGCTGCCGTCCGCGTCGCCCTCACGGCGATCGCCGAGGACATCACCTGGGAAGACGTTCCCGGAGTCGACGCGGTCAGCTGCGGAAACTACCGCGACCACAGTCTGCACAGCGCGCGGGAATGGTCCACGCGCATTCTCGAACAGGGCATCAGCCTCGACGCGTTCGAGCGCGTAGGAGTGTGATGTTCGACGAACTCAGTTCTCGAGTCGTCTTCGTCACCGGTGGCAACAGCGGCATCGGCGCCGGCGTGGTGGACGCGTTCCTCGCAGAGGGCGCCACGGTCGTCAGCGCCGATCTGAGCCTGCCTGCGGGGTTGAATCAGACCGGTGAGCGCGCGTGGGCGGTGCGGCTCGACGTCAGCGACGAGACCGCAGTGGAGAGCGTTCTGGATGCCGTCGCCCGGGCCATCGGCACTGTCGACGTGGTCGTGACGGCGGCGGGCACGTCGACGATGGGCTACGCGACCGAGACCACGGTCGGCGACTGGGATCGCAACCTCGATGTCAACGCGAAGGGCTCGTTCCTCGTGGCCCGCGGCGTCGCGCGCAGACTCGTCGCCGCGGACCGGACCGGACGGATCATCTTCATCTCATCGCAGGCCGGCAAGAACGGCTACCGCGGCATGACGGCGTACGTCGCCTCCAAGCATGCAGTGCTGGGCGTGACGAAGACCATGGCCGTCGAACTCGCATCGCGCGGCATAACGGTGAATGCGATCTGCCCCGGCATCATCGAGACGCCGATGAAGCACCGCGAGCGCATCGAGGGTGGCGCGATCCGCGGTATGACCGCCGAAGAGGTCGCAGACGAAGACCGCTCTCAGGTGCCTCTCGGCCGAACCGGTACGACACAGGACGTCGCCGGTGTGGCGCTGTTCCTCGCCAGCGATCTGGCGAGCTACATGACCGGCCAGGCACTCAACGTCACCGGCGGCATGACGATGCATTGAGCGGGGCTCAGCGCCCCGGATCGTCCTTCGCGGATGGTGCTTCGCCGTCGTCGTCCGCATCGACGGCGGTGCCGGCGTCCGAAGCCTGCGCATCCCGGCCTGCTGCCTCTTCCGCGTCGAGTTCTTCGCGCACCTCTTCGCGGTAGCGCACCCGTCGGATTCGACGATTCATGTCCCAGATGAGCAGGACGACGGCGATCACGACGACCACGATCACGAGGAATCCCGCGGGACCAGGCGTGACGGAATCGGGCTCGACGGTCATCGTCGGCGTCGGAATCGGAGTCTCTGTCCCGAACAGCACGAGCATGTGTCCGCCTTTCATGCGCAGGTCGCATAACCTGGAACCACAAGCCTAACGACCGAAAGCCCCGCCCCGTGACGACTGCACTCGAGCTCGATGAACGATACGGTCGCGGACGCCGCAGGCGTACGTCATGGATCATCGGCGGTGTCATCGCCCTGGTAGTGATCGTCATCGCGTCGTGGATGACCGTCTCGCAGTCGGTCAACGCGGTGGATGCCGATGATCTGAGCTACGAGCTCGTCGACGAGCACACCGTCACCGTGCGCTTCCAGGTCACGGCACCTCAGGGCAGAGACATCGCGTGCGCTGTGGAAGCGCTCGATGAGGAGTTCGGCGTCGTGGGTTGGAAGATCGTCGAGCTACCCGCCACGGACAGCCACATGCAGCAGTTGACGGCGACGGTGCCGACGGTCGCCGAAGCCACGACAGGTTTGGTGAACTCCTGCTGGGTCGCATAGACTCCCCTGAGACAACCGACGCCCTGGCCACTTGCCGGGGCGTCTTGGCATATCCCCACCGCCCTGAAGGGCGTTCGACAAAGGAGCACGCTGTGTCCACAGACGCTCAGGTACCCTTCCTCACCCAGGAGGCCTACGATCGGCTCGTCGCTGAGCTCGAGACTCTCTCCACAACGGGTCGCGACGAGATCGCGAAGCGCATCGAAGCCGCCCGCGAAGAGGGCGACCTCAAGGAGAACGGCGGATACCACGCCGCGAAGGACGAGCAGGGCAAGCAGGAGGCGCGCATCCGCACGCTCGAACAGCTTCTGAAGACCGCGAAGGTCGGCGAGGCTCCCGCCAGCCGCGGCATCGTCGAGCCGGGCACCGTCGTCACGGCGCTCGTCGCCGGTGGCGAGGAGGTCTTCCTCCTCGGCAGCCGCGAGATCGCCGCATCCGGGAGCGACCTGGACGTGTACAGCGAGGCCAGCCCCCTCGGCCAGGCGATCCTCGGCCTCAAGGTCGGCGAGAAGACCAGCTACGAGGCCCCGAACGGCAAGTCGATCTCCGTCGAGGTCACGAACGTCGAGACGTACGCGGGCTAGTCCGGAACGACGACCGGGTCGTAGCCGGCCTGTCGCAGCGTGTCGAGCGTCAGCTCGGTGTGCTCCGCTCCCCTGGTCTCGATGCTCATCTGCAGGATCACTTCGCTGATCTGCAGGCCCTGGCCATGGCGGGTGTGCATGACCTCCATGACGTTCGCGCCGGCCTGGGAGACGAGTTCGGAGACCCTGGCGAGTTGGCCGGGTCGGTCGGGCAGCGGGATGCGGATGGTCAGATAGCGACCGGATGCCGCCAGTCCATGCGACACGACGCGCTGAAGAAGCAGCGGGTCGATGTTGCCACCGGACAGCACTGCCATCGTCTTTCCTGTACCGGAGACCTTGCCTGCGAGGATCGCGGCGACGCCGACGGCGCCTGCCGGCTCGACGACGACCTTCGCCTGCTCCAGCAGTACGAGGATCGCGCGCGCGATGTCGTCGTCGGTGACGGTCACGACCTCGTCGACGAGATCCTGGATGATCTCGAAAGGCACGGCGCCGGGCTTCGCGACCAGGATGCCGTCTGCGATGGTCGGCAGCGTCTCGATCTCGACCGGATGGCCTTCGGCGAGCGACGGGGGCATGGCGGCGGCGTTCTCCGCCTGCACGCCGATCACGCGCACCGTGCGTCCGGCCTTCGCCGCCGCAGCCTTCGCAGCGGCGGCAACGCCCGCGATGAGTCCTCCGCCGCCGATACCGACGAGGATCGTGTCGACATCCGGCGCGTCCTCGATCAGCTCGAGGCCCAACGTGCCCTGACCGATCACCACGTCGCGGTGATCGAAGGGGTGGATCATCACCGCACCGGTGCGCTCCGCGAACTCGGCGGCGAGTCGCAGCGAGGTCGCGACGGTCTCGCCTTCGAGCACGACTTCAGCGCCGTACCCACGGGTGGCGAGCAGCTTGGGCACCGGCACCCCGAGAGGCATGAAGATGGTTGCGGGAATCCCGAGCGCCTGCGCAGCGAGAGCGACACCCTGCGCGTGGTTGCCTGCGGATGCCGCGACCACTCCGCGCGCTCGTTCCTCTGCCGTGAGCCGCGAGAGCCGGTACGCGGCGCCACGGATCTTGAACGATCCGGTGCGCTGGAGATTCTCCATCTTCAGCACGACGGTCTCACCGAGGATGTCTGACAGTGCCCTCGACGGCAGGGTCGGCGTGTGCGAGATCACTCGCTCCAGCCCCCGTGCGGCTTCTTCGAACTCGGCCAGACTGGGGACTGCACTCATGTATTCCTCCGACGCCGCTCGCGCGGCACTGTACTCCAGATCAGATCACCGGCTGGTTGTCTGCCGGTCTTCCAGGAACCGCTGCTGAGAGTCACGGCGACGACGTTCACGAACGCCGCCAGCGGAACAGCGAACAGCGCGCCGGGGATTCCTGCGATCATCGAACCGCCGGCGACCACGAGCACGACGGCGAGCGGGTGCACCTTCACGGCGGACCCCATCAGGATCGGCTGCAGGATGTGGCCTTCGAGCTGCTGGACGCCGATCACGACGACGAGCATCCAGAACGCGTTCCACGGGTCGTTGTAGACGAGCGCGAGGAAGACCGCCACTGCGCCGGTCGCCACCGCACCCACGATCGGGATGAACGCACCGAGGAACACGAGCACCGCCACAGGGATCGCCAGCGGGACGCCGAGCAGGAAGGCACCGAGACCGATGCCGATCGAGTCGATCGTCGCGACGAGCAACTGGGTCTTCGCGTAACTGACGACTGTCCGCCAGCCGTTACGTGCGGCCGCATCGACGGCGGGTCGTGCATCGCGAGGGAAGAGCTTCGTGGTCCAGTGCCAGATGCCGCCGCCGTCGGCGAGCAGGCAGATCAGGACGAAGATCGTCAGCAACGTGCCGACGAGGACATGACCGGCGGTCGAGCCGATGGCGAGCGCCCCGGACCAGAGCAGTTGCGCCTGTTCCTGGATGAGCGCGAAGCCCTGGTCGATGTAGTCCTGGATCTGACCGGCGGACAGATGCAGCGGTCCATCCATCAAGTACTTCTGGAACTCCTCTACAGCCTGCATCGTGCTCTTCTGCACGGATGGCCACTCGCGTGCGACTTGCCATCCGACGAGCCACAGCAGACCCGCGACGATCGCGAGGGTGCCGATGAGGACGATCAGGATCGCGAGCCATCGAGGGAAACGCTTGCGCAGCATCAGTTCGAAGGCCGGCCACAGCAGAGCCGTGATGAGGATGCCGACCAGCAAGGGGATGACGAGGAGCTTCAGCTGGATGACCAGCCAGACGACGACGCCGGCGGCGGCGGCGATCAGCAGCAGCCTCCAGGCGTAGCCGGCCGCGACGCGCAATGACAGCGGTACCGCGTTGTCGGCCTCGGTCGTGACCGTGCGGTCGGTCGGCATGCGACCCCACAGAAGATCGCGCTTGCGAGGGCGCTGCTCATCCGTCATGTGGTCAGTCTAGTTGCGAGGCTGAGCGGATGCTGCGAGGGCGCAGCGTCCATGTCGGAGGCGAGCGATACGCTGACGGCGTGACCGAGACTCTCAGTGCCGCGCAGGCTCGCCGTGTCGCCCTCGCCGCCCAGGGCTTCACACGGCGTCGCCCGACGACTGCCGTCGCTGCTCGCCACGTGCATCGTGCGATGGAGCGTCTCGGCGTGCTGCAGATCGATTCCGTCAACGTGTTCGCACGCAGTCATTACCTGCCGCTCTTCTCGCGATTGGGCGCATACGACCCGGCGCTGCTGGACCGCGTCTTCCTCTCCCGCACCACTCACTACGTGGAATACCTCGCCCACGAGGCGACCTTCGTGCCGGTGGAGGACTGGTCGCTGTGGCGATTCCGGATGGAGGCGTTCCGCAGGCGCTGGGAATCGGACCCGCAGTCGTGGCTGAGCCAGAACACGCGCACTGTCGCCTGGGTGAAGGACGAGCTGCGCACTCAAGGCCCGCTGCGGCCCGCCCAGCTGCGGGCGGATGCACCGCGCGAGCGCGGCACCTGGTGGGATTGGGACGACGTGAAGCTCGCTCTCGAGCATCTCTGGCGCACTGGAGACGTCGCGATCAGCGGCCGTCGCGGGTTCGAGCGGCACTACGCGCTGGAGGAGCAGGTGATCCCGGCGCAGGTGCGCGAGCGCGTCGTGCCCCGAGAAGAAGCCATCTTCGAGCTCATCCACCGCGCAGCACGCTCTTCCGGCGTCGCGACGGAGTCCGACCTGGCCGACTACTACCGCATCAAAGATCGCAAGGCCGTCCGCGCGGCGATCGACGATCTCGTCGACAACGGTGATCTGCAGCCTGTCCGAGTACGCGGCTGGGAACGCGGCGGTCGCCAGGTGCCTGCGTGGCTGCACCGTGATGCCGTACTCCCCCGCCGTATCGAGGCGGCGGCGATCCTCACCCCGTTCGACCCTGTGGTCTGGTTCCGAGATCGAGCGCTACGGGCATTCGACCTCGACTACCGCATCGAGATCTACGTACCGGCGCACAAGCGGCGCTACGGCTATTACTCGCTGCCCGTGCTGGTCGGAGACCGCATCGTCGCGCGCGTCGATCTGAAAGCAGACAGGGCGTCGTCGACACTCCAGGTGCAGTCTGCGTGGTGGGAGCCGCAGGCCCGCGCAGAAGACGCCGAGCCGATGGCACGTGAACTCGCGCTGGCCGCCACCTGGCAGGGGCTGGAGAACGTCTCGGTCTCCGGCTGGGGCGACGCCGCAGATGCCGTGGCAGGTGCCCTGCACGTCGAACGCGGGGGTGTGAGGCGCCACGTTCACACCCGGCAGGAGTCAGCGTGAGGCAGCGGTCGTGAGAAGGCGCATGCCGCGGATCGTCGGCGGCGCGATCGCGGTCGTGCTTGTCGCAGCGGCGCTCGCATGGTTCCTGATCCCGCGCGGCAGCCCCGAAGACGAGGCTCTGGCGTATCTGCAGGCGCTGGCCGACGGCGACGTCACCGCGGCGGAAGCGACAGGCGTCGACCTCCCTGCAACGTCGGCGTCGGCGTTCGCCGACGCGAGCGACCACCTCAGCGGCGGCGCAGTCGAGTCTTCGACGGCAGACGATCGAACAGCCGTCGTCGTGGTGTCGTACGAACTCGCTGGCGCTCGACATGAGAGCACGCTGACCCTGTCTCAGCGTGACGGGCGCTGGGTGCCGGAGGCGGCATCGGCGCTCGGATCGGTGCAGTTCACCGTTCCGGTCAGACTCACCGACACCGTGCTGCCGGCCGGTACGACTGCGCTCCTGCCGGCCGTGTACGACGCGAGCGCCACGCCAGTGGAGTTCCTCGACGGCAGCGCCACGATCGAGGTGCTTCCCGGTAGCACGCAGCAGGTCGACGTCGACGCCGCCCTTCGCCCTGAGGCCGTCGACATCGCGCAGACTCAGCTCGATGAGCACCTCGCGACATGCACACAGCCGACCTCTGAAGCTCCGCCGTCTTGCGGCATCACGATCCCGTGGGCGGCCGACTTCTCTGCGATGAGCGAGATCCGCTTCCGCATCGAGAAGATGCCGGTGATCTCGCTCACCCCGTCAGCGTTCCAGGCGGACGACGGGGTGCTCGTCGCCACTGTCGACGGAACCGCGTTCGACGGATCGAAGAAGACGCTCACGTATCGATCGACGAATTGGAGTGTGCGCGGAGACGTGGCGTTCACCGACGACGACATCGTGCTGAACGTCTGGTGAGCGACCGAGGTGTCAACGCGCTGTCGCTCGCTCAGCAGTGACACGAGAAGCCTCAATGCGCCGCGGCGCCGTGCGGCTTCTCGTGTCAGAACTGAACTCGCGGCGGTTCTGAGATCGCAGCGTTGTCCGCGACCTCGAAGAATTCCCGCTCGGTGAAGCCGAGTCCACGCGCGAAGAGGTTGTTCGGGAACACCTTGATCTTGGTGTTCAGCTCGCGTACGCCGCCGTTGTAGAAGCGGCGGGCAGCCTGGATCTTGTCCTCGGTGTCGACGAGCGCATGCTGCACCTGAAGGAAGTTCTGGCTGGCCTGCAGCTGCGGATACGCCTCAGCGACCGCGAACAGGCTCTTCAGCGCCTGCTGCAGGTGACCCTCGGCGATTCCGGCCTCACCTGGACTTGTCGCGGAAAGAGTCTCCGCGCGGGCACGGGTGACGTTCTCGAATACGGCCTTCTCATGCGACGCGTATCCCTTGACGGTCTCGATGAGGTTGGGGATCAGGTCGGCGCGTCTCTTGAGCTGCACCGTGATCCCGCTCCACGCCTCGTCGACGCGGACGTTCAATTGCACGAGGGAGTTGTAGGTCGCCCAGAAGTAGATGCCGATGAGCACCACTACGGCGACGACAATCAGAACTGGAATGAGCCATTCCATGGCACATGACCCCCTTCATGAGTTTTATTCATACTAGCCACCGTGCCTGCGCGTGAACTGGGCGACGCGTCACTCTCCGAGCACTCGGTCGAGATACCGATTCGCGAACCGTCGATCGGGATCCAGCCGGTCGCGCAAGGCCACGAAATCGTCGAACCGCGGATAGCGCTCACGCAACTGCTCTGCGTCCAGAGTGTGCAGCTTGCCCCAATGCGGGCGTCCGCCGTGTTCGAGGCAGATGCGTTCGACGGCCTCGAAGTACGCCGTCGGGTCGGCGCGCCAGTAACGGTGTACCGCGATGTACCCGCTCTCCCGTCCATGCGCAGTGGAGAGCCAGCGGTCATCAGCTGCGGCGAAGCGCACTTCGACCGGGAACTCGATCTTCCAGCCACGTTCGGCGATGAGCTCCCTGATCTGCTGGAATGCAGGGATCACGTTCTCGGCCGGCAACGCGTACTCCATCTCGCGGAACCGCACATTCCGGCTCTGTGTGAGTACCCGGTGCGAACGGTCGGTGTACTCGCGGTCGCCAGTGAGCTTCACGGCGAGGCGACTGAACGGGGGCGTGATCGCCGGAACGACCTGTCCCGCGGCGCACACCATCCGGTACACGCCGTTGGAGAGCAGAGTCTCATCGATCCACCTGCCCGCCGTCGGCAACGGCTTGCGCGGCGTCGACTCCGGCAACCTGGTCTGTCGCTTCGTGAGAGCGACCTCTGTGTGCGGGAACCAGTAGAACTCGAAATGATCGAATGCGGAGGCACGCTCTTCGAGTGTGGTCACCACCTCGTCGAGCGGTGCAGGCTCGTCGATGGCGTGCATGACGAAGGCGGGGACGCACTGCAGCGTCACATCGACGAGGATTCCGAGTGCGCCGAGCCCCAGCGCAACGGCCGGGAGCAGTTCCGCGTTCTCGTCGTCGTCCACTCTGATGAACTCCCCGTCGGCTGCGACCAACGTCGCGCCGACCACCTGCGCCGCGAGCCCCCCGAAACGCGCACCCGTTCCGTGAGTGCCGGAGGAGATCGCACCGGAGATCGATTGACGGTCGATATCACCGAGATTCTCCATCGCGAGGCCGTACGGGGCGAGCAGACGAGGGATGCGGTGCAGCCGAGTGCCGGCGAGCAGCGTCACACGTGCACGGTCGGTGTCGACGGATACCAGCCCCTGCATGTCATCGAGCTCGAGAAGCACCCCCGGAGCGACCGCGATACCGGTGAAGCTGTGACCGGCGCCGACCGCCTTGACCTGAAGGTTGTGCGCGACCGCCGCCTGCACCGCGCGCTGCACGCCCTCCGGGGTGCGGGGACGCTCCACGCTCGTCGGCTTGACCGACGCCGAGCGCGCCCAGTTCTGCCACGTGCCGCCCGGGCGCGTCACAGGAACGCCTTTCCTTCGCCGCGGTACGTCGGCAGTTCATCGATGACCTCGCCGCCGGACACCAGGTGGTACGCGGCGATGCGTTCGGCCGGTTCGCCGCTCTTCGCATGGCGGAACCAGACCCGGTCGCCGATCCTGAGCGTGCGTGCTGCAGCGCCCTGCAACGGCGTCTGCACCTCGCCGGCGGCTTCACGCGCCATCGTGCGCAGGCCCTGCGGCCAGACCGCACGAGGTTGGCGCGAAGCCACGGCGGGACCAGATGCGATCCAGCCCCCGCCGAGCACCGTGGCGATGTCATCGGACGGACGGCGCACGACATCGAACGCGAACGCGCTGGCGGGTGCAGGCCGGAAGGATCGGTAGCCGTCGAACAGATGCCCGCCGAGCAGTCCGCTGCCCGCAGATGCCTCGGTGACCGATTCATCGCTCCCGGTGAACTCCAACGAGCCGGTGCCTCCGCCGTTGAGGAACTCCAGCGGTGCGACAGCGGTGAGAGCATCCGCGATCTCGGCGCGACGGTTGCGCAGCTCTGCCCGTGACCGGGCCTGCACCATGCGGATCAACGGTGCATCAGAACCGTCGTCTCCCTGACCTGCGATCTGAGCCTCATACATCTGCAGGCCGACCAGACGGAACCCAGGTCGACGTGTGATCGCACGAGCGAAGCCCGACACGTCGGCGGCCGTGAACAGCGGCGATCGGCGCACGCCGATATGTCCGAGGGCCGCTGAGCGCCATGAGGCGTCAGCGTCGATGGCCACCCGTATCGGCTCACGCCGGTCGGGCGATGCGATGGCGTCGATCAGGTCGAGATGAGCGATGTCGTCGACCATGAGGGTGATCCGGGATGCGGCGAGCTCATCGTGAACCAGCCTCTCGAGACCTTTCCGGTCGACGGTCGGATACCCGAGCACGATGTCGCCATGGGTTTCGGCGAGCCAGAGCGCTTCGGCGAGCGAGAATGAGAGGATGCCGCGATAACCGGGGATGCGCAGCACGGCGTCGAGCACCGTCCGCACCCGTACAGATTTGGACGCGACACGGATCGGTATGCCGCCGGCACGTACCAGCAGATCCATCGCGTTGTGACGCAGCGCATCCACGTCGATCACCGCGACAGGCGCCGGAAGATGCGCGGTGGCATCCGACAGCCTCGGCCACCAGAGCGCAGGGTTCTCCCAGTCGCGCGGGCGGGCGGCAGTACGGCTCAGGTCAGCGGTGAGGTCGAGCACTCCCCCACCATACGACGTCGGTTCCCGGACGGACGCGAAGCTAGGCTGTGATGGCACGCCCCCATAGCCCAATGGCAGAGGCAGGCGACTTAAAATCGCTTCAGTCTGGGTTCGAGTCCCAGTGGGGGCACAGTCGGAGGCCGTGGTGCGGAGAACGACCGATGCGCATACACGGCAAGAACAGAACCGGCCCATATCGCGACGTGATGCGCGACATGGGCCGGTGGCGAAGCAAGCGGCGGTTCTACTTCGCCGGAGCCTTCGTCGTGGTCTTCTTCGCAGCCGGCTTCTTCGCAGGGGCAGCCGTCTCGGCCTTGTCATCTGCGGCGTTGTCCGCGACGGCGGCCTTGGCCGGAGCCTTCTTCGCCGCGGCGGGCTTGGTTGCAGCTGCCGGCGCCGCTTCGGCCTTGACGTCAGCGGGCTTCGCAGCAGCAGCGGGCGCAGCATCCGCCGCAGGACGCGGACGCGCGGCGAACTCCTCGAAGACGTAACGGGGGTTCTGCACGGTCTGCAGGTTCACGAGGTCACGGCCGAGCCACAGGTTGTTCCACCAGTCCCACAGCACGCGCCACTTGCGCTCCCACGTCGGCATTGCGAGCCCGTGGTAGCCGCGGTGCGCGATCCAGGCGACGAAGCCCTTGAGGGCGAGGTTGCCGGACTGGAACACGCCGTTGTAGAGGCCGAGGCCGGCGACTGCGCCGAGGTTCTTGTGGAAGTAATCCTTGGTGCCCTCGCCACGGATCACGGCCACCAGGTTCTTCGCGAGAAGCTTCGCCTGACGCACCGCGTGCTGAGCGTTCGGGACGCAGTAACCGCCGACTCCACCGCCGGAGAGGTCGGGGACAGCGGAGACGTCACCCGCAGCCCAGGCGCCTTCGACGAACTCCTCCGCGGAGCCGACGCGCAGGTCTGCACGGGTCTGGATGCGCCCGCGCTCTTCGATAGGAAGGTCGCCGCCGCGCACGACGGTCGGGTTCGCCATGACACCGGCGGTCCAGACGATCAGGTCGGTCGGGATGACCTCGCCGGTGGAGATGGCGACGTTTCCGTCGACCGCACCCTGCACCTGCGTGTCGAGGTGCACGTTGGCACCACGCTTGGCGAGATCCTTCAGCACCCACTCGCTCGTCTTCAGCGAGACCTCGGGCATGATGCGACCCATCGCCTCGATGAGGTGGAAGTGGGTGTCCTCGAAGCGCAGCTGCGGGTACTTCGACAGCAGCGAAGACGCGAGCGATCGCAGCTCGGCGAAGACTTCGATGCCGGCGAAGCCACCGCCGACGACGACAGTGGTGAGGAGGCGATCGCGCTCAGGCCCGGCGGGCAGCGAAGCGGCCTTGTCGAAGTTCGACATCAGCTTGTCGCGTACGGCGACGGCTTCTTCGATCGTCTTCAGCCCGATCGCGTTGTCGGCGATGCCGGGGATCGGGAAGGTGCGGGACACCGCTCCGGCCGTGACCACGATCTGGTCGTATTCGAACTCGTACGGGTCACCGGCGGGAGGCGTGATGGTCGCGACCTTGTTCGCGTGGTCGATGCCGGTCACCTTGGCGGTGACGACATGCGTCCGCTTCAGGTGACGTCGGTGCGCGACGACGGCGTGCCGCGCCTCGATCGAGCCGGCGGCGACCTCGGGGAGGAACGGCTGGTACGTCATGTACGGCAGCGGGTCGACCATGGTCACGTCGGCTTCGCGCTTGCGGAGGTGCTTCTCGAGCTTCCAGGCCGTATAGAAGCCCGCGTAGCCACCGCCGACGATCAGAATCTTGGGCACAGTGCTGTTCTCAGGCACAGAAGGACAACTCCTAGTCAGGGGGCTGGCGTGCTTTGCTTGCGCGCCGATCGGATGCGCCGGGCAGCAGCGGTGACGCCTAGCGCGATAAGAATACCAGGCACAGTGAGTGCGATGAGCGGAAGTGTGCCGTAGCGCAGTGAATCGGCGCTCGGAAGCAGCGGAGAGCCCGGTTCGGTCGGCGGGTCCGCCGCGGGCAACGGCTCGACCTGCACAGGCGTGACTTCGGGCTCGGGAGCCGGCTCGGCATCCGCACGGCGGTAGAGACGCACCCATTCCGCGAGATCACCCATCGGGTTCTCATCGACGAGTGGAACGGATGCCGTCACCGCGGCTGACGCGTCCAGCAATCCGTAGCCGTACAGCGGATCGGGCAGCTCGGAGACGCCCTGCACCGGAAGCGCGGTCTCGATGATCCGGTTGATCACGTTCGCAGCATCCAGTTCCGGATGAGCCGAGCGGATCAGCGCGGCGGCTCCGGCGACGATCGGCGCAGCTCCGCTCGTGCCGCGCCACCACTCCAGCTTCCCGTCCGCGGAGATGCCTCGCAGCCCTTCGCTCGGCGCCGAGATACCGATCGTGATGCCCTGCGTCGACGCTTCGATGCTGGCGGTGCCGGTCTGGTCGACGCCGCCGACAGTGAGCACTCCGGGTATGGTGGCCGGTGCGCCGATGACGTCGGTTCCGCTGCCCCGGTTTCCTGCTGCGACGACGACCACGACGTCGTGCTCGAATGCGTAGAGGAACGCGTCGTCCCAGCTCTCGTCCCAGTCCAGCGTGTTGGTCGTGAACGACATGTTGATGATGTCTGCGCCGTGATCGACCGACCAGCGGATGGCCTCTGGTACCTGTTCGACGAATGGCACGGCCGCCGCGGCGCCGAAGCCCACCGACACCGAGAGCAGTTTCGCCTCGGGCGCCACGCCGATCATTCCGGTGCCGTCGGCCTTGCCTCGACCTGCGGCGAGCGACGCCACCCATGAGCCGTGGTCGCCGTCGATGGCGCCGACGGGAGTACGTCCGTCAGGCGAGCCGGTGCCCGAGACGTCAGTGCCGTCGACGACAGCATCGCCGAAGACCGACGGCACCTTGCCGATGCCGGTGTCGATGACCGCGATCGTCACGCCTTCTCCGCGCGTCGTCTTCCACGCCTCACGGATACCTGCTCCATCGAGCCAGTACTCGGATGCGCGTACCGGGTCGGACGGGTCGTCGGGAACGGGTCCTGGTGTCGGCGTCGGTGTCGGTGTGGCAGTGGCACCGGTGAGCAGAACGGATGCCGCCACCGCCGCGACTGCGACGGCGCTGCGCAGCATCGCCTTCAGCTTCATGCGGTCGCGGCTCCCGGATCTTCGCACTGGCAACGCTCGGGCGACCACGACGATCGAGCGAGCGCGGCGTCGCCGATGGGATTGACGCCGGGGCCGGCCGCGAGAGCGTGACCCGCAAGTGCGTGCAGGCATTTCACACGTGTGGGCATGCCGCCCGCAGAGATGCCGTCGATCTCCGGAACGTCGCCGAATCGGGCGCGATCGGTGATGTAGGCCTCATGCGCTGCCTGGTACGCCGCCGCGGCGGCCTCGTCCTCCGCGAGGAGTGCCGCCAGATCTGGCATCACCTGGGTGGCTTCGAGCGTCGACATCGCGGCGGTCGCCGCCGGATGCGTCAAGTAGTAGAACGTCGGGAACGGCGATCCGTCCGGCAGACGCGGACTTGTCGCCACCACGGTCGGGTTTCCGCAGATGCACCGTGCCGCGATGCCGACGACTCCGCGCGCCGTACGCCCCAGCTGAGCGGACACGACGTCGATCTCGGCAGACGTGGGCGGGGCGAAGGGCGGTGTCGTCACGCCTTCAGCCTACGGGAGTACACCCTGTGGAATCCCTCAGTGACAGGTCTGAGGTCATTGACCGGAAGCGGCGTTCTGGGCGAGTCCGGCTCCGGCGATCGCGCGCAGCAGCTGCGGCATCCAATCGGCAGGCGTCTTCTCGAGTTCGTCACTCACCGGCGCCTGCTCCTGCGGGATCGATGAAGGGTCGAGGTCGTTGTCCACGAGGTAGACGACCTCACCAGGCTTCACGTAGTAGAGGCGCTCGCGGGCCTGAGTGGTGATGAACGCCGGATCCTCCCAGCGTTGCTGCTCCTGCTCCAACGCTTCGATCTCTTCGGCGCTCACCTGCACTGATGCCTCGAGCGCGGCGATCTTCTGTCGCTGATCGATGTACGTGCCGAGTGTCGGCACCAGAACCCACGCTCCGAGTACGACGAGCGAGAGCATGATCACCATGAATCCGGACAGGCGGATGCCGGAGGCCCACTCCCGCACGTCGACCTCTCGAGCGACGGCTCGGGATGACCGGGGAGAGCCCGTCTTCGACGCGCCCGAGGTGGACCGCCCGTTCGCAGGGGATGCAGAAGGGGGAGTCGGACGTCTCGCCATGACTCCCCCTTCCGTGATTCTGTCTCAGCTGCGCTCAGCCCTGGAGACGGGGGAACGCCGAGCGACCCGCGAACACCGCGGCGTCGCCGAGCTCTTCTTC
This sequence comes from Microbacterium sp. TWP3-1-2b2, assembly GCF_049896145.1. Taxonomy (NCBI): domain Bacteria; kingdom Bacillati; phylum Actinomycetota; class Actinomycetes; order Micrococcales; family Microbacteriaceae; genus Microbacterium; species Microbacterium sp. TWP3-1-2b2. The sequence goes on from NZ_JAFCTS010000001.1 coordinate 1,499,842, forward strand.
GATGCGCAGAAGCTGATTGTACTTCGCGACGCGCTCGCTGCGAGCAGGCGCACCAGCCTTGATCTGACCCGAGTTCGTCGCGACCACCAGGTCGGCGATCGTGGTGTCTTCGGTCTCGCCTGAGCGGTGCGACAACATGGCCGTGTAGCCCGAACGATGCGCGAGGCTGACAGCGTCGAACGTCTCGGTCAGCGTGCCGATCTGGTTGACCTTCACGAGGAGCGAGTTGGCGACGCCGCGCTTGATGCCGTCGGCGAGACGCGTCGGGTTGGTGACGAACAGGTCGTCGCCGACGAGCTGCACCTTCGAGCCGAGCACATCGGTGAGCGCCTTCCAGCCGTCCCAGTCGTCCTCGGCGAGCCCATCCTCGATCGTGATGATCGGGAAGTCGTTCACAAGCCCGACGTAGTACTCGGTGAGTGCTTCCGCATCCCAGTCCTTGTTGTCGAGGCGGTAGACGCCATCGTTGAAGAACTCGGTGGCGGCCGCATCGAGGCCGAGAGCGATGTCGGTGCCGGGCGTGAAGCCGGCCTTCTCGATGGCCTTGATCAGGAACTCGAGACCCTCGCGGTTGCTGGGCAGGTCGGGGGCGAAGCCGCCCTCATCGCCGAGGCCGGTGGCGTAGCCGGCAGCCTTGAGCTCGCTCTTGAGGACGTGGTAGGTCTCGACTCCCCAGCGCAGCGCTTCGCTGTAGGTCTCCGCGCCGATCGGCGCGAGGAAGAACTCCTGCATGTCGATGCCGTTGTCGGCGTGCGAGCCGCCGTTGATGACGTTGAACAGCGGGACGGGCAGGACGTGGGCGTTCGCGCCGCCGAGGTAGCGGAACAGCGGCAGGTCAGCGCTGTCGGCTGCTGCCTTGGCGACGGCGAGACTGACGCCGAGGATGGCGTTCGCGCCGGTGCGCTGCTTGTTGTCGGTGCCGTCGGTCTCGATGAGGATCTCGTCGACGATGCGCTGCTCGCTCGCCTCGACGCCCTCGAGTGCCGGGCCGAGCTCGTCGATGATGGCGTCGACAGCCTTCAGCACGCCCTTGCCGCCGTAACGGCGCTTGTCGCCGTCACGCAGCTCGTACGCCTCGAACGCGCCGGTGGATGCGCCAGAGGGGACGGCAGCACGCTGGACGATTCCATCGTCGAGGAGCACCTCCACCTCGACGGTCGGGTTGCCGCGTGAATCCAGAATCTCGCGTGCGCCTACAGCCTCGATGAGTGCCACGTATGTGCTCCTTGCTCAGGGAAAGGGTTGTGGTGGAGCGTCGTCGATCCACCGCCAGTCTAGTGCGCGGCATCCGCGGTTCACATGCCGAGTCAGTCCTGAAGCGCGAGCTGCGCCGAGCGCACGTCGGTGATGATGACATCCGCCATTCCTGAGCGCAGAACGGCGTTCACCGCGCGTTCCTTGCCCGCCCCGCCACCGATCGCGACCTTCAGACCGATGTCGCGCAGCTGCTCCTCCGAGACGCCGACGAAACGATCTCCGAGGCCAGGGACGGTACGGCCGTCGGCATCCAGCAGCGACGTGCCGTACTCGGCGATCACGCCTTTCTCGGCGAGGCCGTCCAGCTCCCCTGTCTCGATGAGCTGGTCGGCCAGAAGCGAGGCGCTGGGCCATCCGCCGATCGTGAGGAAGGCTTTCGTCACGTGGTCGAAGCGACCCAGCGTGTGTTGGATCGCCGGGTGCTTGAGGATCACGCGCGCTTCGGGCTCGATCAGAATGGGTGCGTACAGCGGATACGTCGCGCCGCCCGCTGCGCGGCCGACATTGGAGATCACCTCCACGCCGTCCTCGAGCCTCGGCCATCCGATACCGGTGAGCTGGACCACGTCTGCGCTCGGCAGCTGCGTGATGGCTCGCGATGCCAGCACCAGGGTGCGGCCGGGAGTGAAGCCGACGACGTCGTCCTCTTCGATGGTCTCGACGATCACACGAGCCGTGACGGAGGCGATCGCCTCACGAACCTTCAGCTCATGGGTCGAGTACGTCGCGACGACGAGTGCGGACTGCAGACCGAATCGCTGCGCCAGTCGGGCCGAGAGCTCGACGTCGACGGGATCGGCGACCGTCGCACGCACTTCGACGAGACCGAGTTCACGCGCCCGGCGCACCATCCGCGCCGTCGCGAACCGCGAGCGGCCGATCTCGTCGGCGATGTCGTTGACCGTGCGGCCGTGGGCGAGGTTCTGCAGCGCGACATAGACATGGAGTACCTGCTGGTCCAGCGGAAGCGATTTGCTCATAAGAGCACCATACGACGACTTATGAGCGACTCGCCATAGCCTTGTGGCGTCGTCGAGCAACGTCGGCCAACACAAGAACGGATGCTGCATGAATCGTCTCGCCCCCCTCGCTGCCGCTCTGCAACGGGGAGAGCCGATCGAGATCGACGGCGCCCTGTTCGACATGGACGGCACCATCGTCGACTCGATCCCCGCCGTCGAGGACGCCTGGCAGATCTGGGCCGCCGAGCACGGCCTCCCTGCGCCGTCGGCGACCATGCATGGCAAGACGGCGAGGGCGGTCGTACGCGCATCCGGGCTCGCCGTCGCCGATCAGGCGCGTGCAGAAGCACGGCTCGCCGAGATCGAGGCTCGACCGGGGCAGCGGCTCAGATCTCTTCCCGGGGCGCACGCACTGCTCGAGGCCATGCCCGAGGGGCGATGGGGTGTCGTGACGTCTGCGGCGCCGACCGTGGCCGTCGCCCGCCTGCAGGCCACCGAACTGCCGGCACCGGCGTTCAGAGTGACCGGAGGGGACGTCACCCAGAGCAAACCTGCGGCTGAACCGTTCCTCCTCGGCATGCGGCACCTCGCCGATCGCGGTCATGCGGGCGTCGTGATCGCGTTCGAGGACACCGTGGCCGGTGCGACCTCGGCGACAGCGGCCGGCTGCCTCGTGATCGGCGTGCTCGGCACCGACACCCGCGCGCAGCTCGAGGGCTGCGCGCACGTCGTCGTCGACTCGCTGGAGCGGATTCGCGTCGAGCACAGCGGCGATCGCCTTCTCATCCGGATCAGCTGAAGGAACACCCGTGCTCATCGAGCTGTACTCCGAGACCACGCTCACCGAGATCGCGCTGCTCGCCATCGCCTTCCTGCTCTCGGCGATCATCGGTGTCGAGCGACAGCGCAAGCTCAAGAGCGCCGGTCTTCGCACCCATACGCTGGTCGGCCTCGGCTCCGCCGTCTTCACGCTCGTGTCGGCGTACGGGTTCAGCAATGTCGTCGGGGCCGAGGTGATCCTCGACCCGTCGCGCATCGCCGCCCAGATCGTGTCCGGCATCGGCTTCCTCGGAGCCGGCGTCATCTTCGTGCGCAGGGGCGCGGTGAACGGCCTCACGACCGCGGCATCCATCTGGGTGACCGCCGCGATCGGCATGGCATGCGGCGCTGGAATGCCGATCATCGCTGTCGCCGCCACCGTGCTGCATCTGCTGACTGTCGGTGTGCTCACGTTCGTCGGGAGGCTCATCAGTCCGGAGGTGCCCGACCCCGTCCTCACGATCCGTTACCGCCGCGGCAACAACGTGCTGCGGCAGGTGCTGGAGATGTCAGCCAGGCAGGGGTACCACTCCGCCCTGGAAGAGGCCAGCAGCGATGAGGACACCAAGCTGCGCGAGTTGACCCTGCGCTTCACCGGAGACCTCACGGAGTTCCCCGCGCTGGTCGGCCAGCTTTCCGAGATCGACGGGGTCGAGTCGGTCGTCTCCGGTGGAGATGACGACGACTGATCCCGCGCGAAAGGGGTGGGTCCCGCGAGCGCGGTCCCACCCCTTTCGCTGCGCTCAGCGGGCAGCCACGCCCTCCTCCGCAAGGACCTCGTCGCGCCATGCGATGGCCTGCGCCGGATCATCCGACGTCGTGCCGTCGACACCGAGGCGGAGCGCCTCACGCATCTGCTCGATCGTGCGCATCGGCCACACGTGCACCTCGATGTCGCGAGCATGGAGTTGCTCGACCAGTTCGCGCGTGAGGCCGGGGAACCCGCTGGCGAAGCGCGTCACCTTCGCATGATCCAGGAGCGCCCAGAGGCCGCCATCGAACTCCTCGGCCTTGGCGAGTTCCGTGACGATGACCTGTCGCCCGATGTGCGGCATCGCCTCGGCGGCGTGGCGCACGGCATCCGCGTCGAACCCCGTGAGCACGGTGCGTGCGGCATCGTCGGGGCGCTCTTCGAAGAAGCGGGCGAGATACGGGACGACGGCGGGATCCTTGATCTCGAGCTGGATGAAGGTGTGCGTCGCGTCGTACATCTCGGCGAGTGTGACCACTCCCCTGCCCGAGTCCAGCGTCGCCGCCTGCAGCTGAGCGAGCGTGAGCTCCGCTGCCGGCCCGAGGTCGCGCGCCGAGTCGTCACCTGCGGTGCGGTCCAGCGTCGCGTCGTGCAGCAGGAACAGCTGCTCGTCCTTGCTGAGGCGCACATCGAGTTCGATCTCGTCGACGCCGATCTCCTCGGCGAGCGCGTACGAGGCCAGGCTGTTCTCGGGCAGATGGGCCATCGCACCGCGGTGCCCGACGATGAGCAGGCTCATCATGCACCCACCTTCGCGTCGTACTTCGCGCGGATCTTCTCGAGCGCGGGTTCCAGGTTCGCCTGCACGGTCTTGAGAGTCTTCTCCGCATCGGCGTTGCCGGAGTACACCGCCTGGATCGCGCCCTTCATCTCCGGCACGGCCTCCGGCACGAACTTGCGCACGACATCCGGCCCCTGAGCGATCTCGAGCTGGTCGATCGCGACCTGGTAGTTGGGGTTCTCGCCGGCCTTGGCCTTGACCTTGTCGGATTCCAACGCGGCCTTCGTGGTGGGCATGTATCCGGTTCCGAGAGTCCATTCGATGGCCGCATCCCCCGACGAGAGGAACTTCAGCACCTCCCAGGCCGCCTTCTTGCGGTCGTCAGAGGCATAGCCGAGGATCGACAGCCCTCCTCCGCCTGTCGGGACGCCGGTGCCGTCCTCCTTGGGGAGGTACCCGCATCCGAACTCGAACTCCGCGGACGACGCGATCCCGGTGAGTGCGCCGGTCGATTCCGTGATCGAGGCGGTCGCGCCGGCGATGAAATCACCACCAGGGTCAGCCGAGAGGTAGCCGGACTTGTCGTCGTGGATGAACGCACGGTCGAATTCCAGTGCGTTGATCGTCCCGTCGGACGTGAACGTCATATCAAGGCCGTCGGAATAGCCGCCGCCGAACGCCCAGGACGATCCCTGGAAGTACCAGTCGTCGTTGCCGCTATAGCCGCGCATGGCGACCTTGGTGCCGTTGCGAGAGTAACCGGCGAGCGCCTTCCCCCACTCGCGGTACTCGGAGTACGTCTTCGGGGAACGGTCGGGCAGACCCACCTCCGCGAAGATGTCGCGATTGAAGTAGAACAGCGGTGTGGAACGACCGAACGGCACCCACCAGATCTTGTCCTTGAGCGTGCCCTCCTTGAGGAACTGCTCGTGGAAGGAATCCGTGCCGAACGAGTCATCGAAATACCCGGAGAGCGGCTCGAGGGCATCGTTCAGGTAGAAGCGGTTCCAGACGACGTCGCTCATGACCGACAGGTCGGGGACCTGCTTGGCCTGAAGGCTCGCCGCGAGCTTGGATTCGACCTTGTCATAGCCCTCGAAGATCTGGACCTCGCAGAAGATCGCCTCCTGCGACTCGTTGAATGCGTCGATGTTCGCCTGCAGGATCTCGGCGTTGTGCGCCGTGAACGGGCTCCACATCACCACACGCTGGCGGTCCTTGTACTGCTTGGGCGTGTCACCGCTCGGCTGGCCGTAGACGGTGCCGGAGCCGCCCCCTCCACCGAAGCAGCCGGCCAGCAGGGGCGCGCTCGCCAGGAGCAGGCCTCCGGCGAGCGCCTGGCGGCGAGTGATGTTGAGAGAGGCGAGTCTGCTCTGCGGCGAGGAAGGCCGATCGAACAAGTGCATGATTCTCCTTTTGTGATGTTGGGCAGTTGTTGAGATCAGGGGTGAGATCAGCGGCCGCTGCCGGCGGCGGCGCCGGTGAGACCGGTGACGATGAAGCGCTGAGCGAAGAGGAACACGACGAGCATCGGCAGCACGACCACGAGGGTGCCCGACATCAGAACACCCCACGAGGTGAGGCCGTCATTCGCCTTCAGATACATGAGGCCGATGGGGAGGGTGCGCATGTTCACCGAGTTCGTGATGATGAGGGGCCACACGAAGTTGTTCCACTCGTCGATAACGGCGATCAGACCGACCGTGGCGACGGCGGGGATCGACATCGGCAGCGCGAACGAGAAGAGCTTGCGCAGATGTCCGGCTCCGTCGACCTCGGCGGCCTCGAACACCTCTTTCGGGAGCGACAGGAAGTGCTGACGAAGAAGAAACGTTCCGAACGCGGATGCCACACCGGGCAGGATGAGTCCCGCGTAGGTGTTGATCAGCCCCATGTTCCCGATGGTGATGTAGTTCACCAGCAGTGTGACGTGCCCCGGAACCATCAGCGCGCCGAGCATGACGAGGAACAGCACGTTCTTCCCTGGGAACGGCAGGTACGCGAACGCATACGCCGTGAAAACGGCGAGCACGATCTTCGCCGTCGCGCCGACCACGGTGACGATCACGGAGTTCGTGATGAAGGCGTCGAACGGCGCGAGCTCCCACGCGGCGACGAGGTTGTCCCAGGTGAACTCCGACGGCAGCCACTTCGTCGGCCAGGTGTAGATCTCCCCGTTGGTCTTGAACGCGGTCGTGACCAGGATGTACAGCGGCAGCACGAACGCGAGACCTGCGGCGATCAGGAGCAGGTAGCCCCACCAAGTTCGCGCGAAACTCGCCCTGCGGCGGTGCCGCTTGCGGTCACCGGACGTGACGCCTCCGGTGCTCAGCGTGTCGTCCGTGGCCGGCCGGTCCTGAAGTGCAGTCATGATCGCGGCCATCAGTAATGCACCTTCTTCTCGATGAACTTGAACTGCAGCGCGGTGATGATCATGAGGATCACGAACATGACGGTTCCCGCCGCGGCCGAGTAGCCCACGTTGGAGCGCTGGAACGCCTGGTCGTAGATGAACCAGCTCAGCGTCGTCGTTGCGGATGCCGGGCCGCCGCCGGTCATCACCGCGATGATGTCGAACGCCTGGAATGCGCTGATCGTCTGGGTGATCACCAGGAAGAAGGTCGTCGGAGACAGCAGTGGAAGCGTGATCCGGCAGAAGGTCTGCCATCTGTTCGCGCCGTCGATCCGCGCGGCCTCGAGCACTTCAGACGGAAGCCCCTGCATCGCGGCCAGGTAGACGATCGCCACGAAGCCGACACCCTTCCAGATCGACACGATCAGCAGTGCCGCAAGCGCCCAGTTCGCGTCCGTCGTCCACGCCGGGGAATCCAGGCCGAACATGTTGAACGCCACTCTGGCAAGGCCGTAGTTCTGATCGAAGATGAACAGCCACACGGCAGCGATGGCGGCACCGGAGATCACGTGCGGCGCGAAGACGATCCCGGTGACCGCTGTGGTGCCGGGCAGCTTCATCGAGAACAATGCCGCCAGCGCGACGCCGAGCAGCAGACTCACTCCGACCACGACCACCACCCACACGACGGTGATCCACAGCACGTTCTGGAAGGACTCCGAGGCGAACAGCGCCGTGTAGTTCGAGAAGCCGACGAAGAAGGGTTCCGGCGAGATGAAGTCCCAGCTGGTGAGGCTGAGGTAAAGATTCTCGATGATCGGCCAGTACGCGAAGACCGCGATGAGGGCGAGGTTGGGGAAGGCGAACAGGGCGAAGAGCGCGTATCCGCGGCGACGACGGCGACGGAAGGCGGGCGAGCTGCGCTTCGAAGTCACACGGGTCGGCGCCTCTGGGGGCGTGATGGTGGTGGAGGACATCAGCGAGTGGGGATGCCGTTCGGATACACGACCGCCTTGAGGGAATCGGGCACGTCTGCGGCGAGTGTCAGGGCTGCCTCCGTGTCGGCAAGATCGAATCGGTGAGTGACGAGCGACTCGACGTCGACGCGTCCGCTCGAGACGAAAGCGATGGCGGTCGGCCAGGTGTGGGCGTAGCGGTTGACGAGGGCGATCGAGATCTCTTTGACGTTCAGCCGAGAAAGCGCCAGGCTGACGTCCTGTTTCGGCAGACCCACCATTGCGGCGCGCCCGCCGTTGCGCAGTCGCCAGAGCCCCTGCGCGAGAGCGCCGGGTGCGCCGGAGCACTCGAGCAGCACGTCGGCGTCCTCGTGACCGGGCCCTTCGGGCACCTCGCCCACCTTCTCGGTGCGGAAGCCGAGTCGTTCCGCGACGCCGAGGCGGAAGTCCGAGATGTCGGAGACGACGACGTCGGCAGCGCCTTCTGCGCGGGCGACCTGTGCGGCGAGGATTCCGACGGGCCCGGCGCCTGTCACGCGCACCCGGTCTCCGGGGACGAGCCCGGCGCGGCGGCACGCCCACAGGCCGACGGAGAGCGGTTCGCACAACGCCGCCGCCTCGAACGACATCGAATCGGGAATCGCGAACAGATTGCGTGCATCGATCGCGAGGTTCTGCACGAGCGCGCCGTCATAGGGCGGAGTCGCGAGGAAGATGAAGTCCGGACACAGGTGATACCGTCCGGCGAGGCACTCCTCGCAGTTGCGGCATGGCGTTCCTGGTTCGATGGCGACGCGATCGCCGGCCGCGACGTGAGTCACGCCCTCGCCGGTCGCGACGACCGTGCCGGAAGCCTCGTGGCCGAGGATGATCGGGCCGTCGACCTTCCAGTCCCCGATGTATCCCACGCGGTAGTACGCCGTGTCCGACCCGCAGATGCCGACGGCTTCGATCCTGACAACCGCTTGGCCCGGGAGCGGATCGGGACGCGGTACCTCCTGCACATCGATCGATCCGAGAGCGGGCATGACCGCTGCGAGATTCGCCATCGTTGGTGTCCTTCCGTCAGGCGCCGAAGCGCCCGTTCGTGATCAGAAGTCACGCTAACCGGATGACACACGCGAGAAACGGCAGCGCTCAAAGGAGCACGGTGCAATCACATAGGAGCAAGAATTCACGCAGAGTGAAGCGTCAATACATCTGTCGTTCAGACCACGACGGCAAGAGCCACACCGTCCCAGCCCTTGATACCGACCGTCTGCAACGCCGTCGCGTCGAAGCGAGGATCCTCCCCGAGCATGCGGAGCCCCTCACGCGTACCGATCACTCGCGGGTCGGTCGTGTCGTCGCGGACGATCTCGCCCTCCCTGCCGATGTTGTCGAGCACGATCACCGTTCCAGGGCGCCCCAGCCGCGCCGCCCAATCGAGGTAGACGGTGTTCGACTCCTTGTCGGCGTCGATGAAGACGAGGTCGAACGGCTCGGAGCCCTCGAGAGTCGGCAGTACGTCGGCGCCGCGTCCGATCCGGATCGCGACGCGCTCCCCCACACCTGCAGCATCGATGCTCGTTCGGGCGATGGATGCGTTCGCAGGCTCGGCTTCGATCGTCGTCACCGTGCCCCCTTCACCGACCGCCCGTGCGAGCCAGATCGTGGAGTAGCCACCCAGCGTGCCGATCTCAAGCACTCTGCGTGCGCCGCTCATTCGGGCGAGGAGGTTCAGAAGCTTGCCGCTGACAGGGGCCACCTCGATGTCAGGGAGGCCGGCGGCACGCTGCGATGCGAGCGCTGCCTCCAGCGCTGAGTCGTGCCCGACAAGGGTCTCGGCGAGGTACTCGTCTGCGCGGCGCCAGTTCTCGGCGGTCGATTCAGCCATGGCTCCACCCAACTCCCACGGCTCCCTGGCGTCAAGGTCTCCGCGCCATCAAGGGAGCGGTTCGGTAAGGATGTTCCTCATTCGCCGATCCGTCGCGGCGCAGACAGCATCCGCCCCACCGCACCATCCAGTTCTGGCTGCCGTCGGAACTGCCCGGTCAGCACCAGCACGACCGCGACCAGCGCGCATGTGATCCACCCGGCTGCTCCCAGCATTCCGGCGAGCGCCAGGTCGACGTTCGTCCCGGCCGCATGGACCCAGACGATCATCCCGCCTCCCGCATTCATGGCCCCGTGCGCGAACACCGCCGGCCACAGCGATGCCGACCGCAGCCGCAGCCAGCCGAGCAGCACACCCCACGCGACACAGCCTGCCGTCATCAGCAGCACCCCGGTGAGATCAGTGATGCCGAAGTTGTAGCCGAGCAGAATCAGCGGCGAGTGCCACAGACCCCACACGATGCCGCTGATGAGCAACGCGGACCACGTACCGTACTGGCGCAGCGCCGGGAGGAGGAAACCACGCCAGCCGAGCTCCTCACCGAACGCGAGCACCGCGTTGATCGTCGCGGCAGCGAGCGGGATCAACGCCAACTGCGAAACGATCACGATCACAGCGGGCGGAGCCGGGAGCCCGGCAGGCAGCGATGATTCGAGCTGCGCCGCGAACCCGGAGAAGTGGACGAGATCCAACGTCACCCAGCCGCATAGAGCGGCCACTGCGATCGACAGCGCGGTGAGCACGATCGGGCCGAAGAGCCCGAGCACCGTCATCCACACCACGCGCTTCGCGGGGCGCAGCGGCCATATGCCGAGGAACCGAAGACGCTCTCCCTTCGGCACCGGCCGCAACGCGAGCATGGTGATCAGTACGGCGAGGGCCGGCGTGTACATCATGACCGGGATGACGACGCCGGTGAGAGGATTGGCCAGTCCGCCGTTCAGCCACAGCGGCAGGGCGACGATCCAGGCCAGGCCGCAGGCGAGCAGGATGAACGCGATCGTGGCGGTAGGGCGGATGCGGATCATGAGGTGCTCCCCTTCGTTGCGGTGATCAGGACAGACGCAGCTGTGCGAGCATCATCGATCGTGACGACGAACGCGCGCCCCGTGGTGCGCGTGACCTGCAGCGCTTCACCGGCGCGAAGCACGACACCCATGCGACCGTCAGCGGCGATGCGCAGGCCCCATCCGCCGAACTCGGCCAGCGGGTTCACCTGCACGACCTTCACGTCGGTGATCTCGGATGCGGCGATGTCCCAGCGCGGCCAGCCCGCGACCGACCGCACTCTGAGACCTGCACTGTTGACCCGCACCCGGAAGACGAGCGTCACGGAGATCAGGGCGACCAGCAGGACAGTCACGATCGCGCAGATCCACCAGACGGACGGCTCGAGGATCGCGACCCACACCGTCGTGACGATGAGCAGCAGCACGGCCGAGACGAGGATGATGACCGCCGCACGCGACATGGCCACGGCGGCGAACCATGCGGCCCGCTCCCCCGGCTGCAGCCGCAGCTGGGCCACGGGACCCGCATCCGGGCCCGACGACACGCTGACCTTCGGCTGCACGAACCAACCGATCACGCCCAACACCACCATCGCCGTCAAGCCCATCGCGATGACCGGCCCGATGCCGAAGCCGACGTCGACCGACTCTCGCTGCACCGCCACCGATCCGACAGAGGCGATCGCGATCAACCCGGCCATACCGAGCGACATCGCCGCAAGGAATCGGCAGACGGGACCCCACGCGCTGCGCATCATGAGCAGTATGGGAACGCTGATCAGCAACGGAACCGCGAGGCCGATGCCGAACTGCATCCAGACGAGGATCACCGGTGCTGCGTAGCCGTCCGGCCCTTCCGGACCCCAATGCGTGGTGATCCGATCCGGCAGATCAGGCAACCATGCGAGCATGAGCGCGACGCTTGCAGACGCGATCAGGATCGGCGCGATGAGACCGACCCACGCGAACGCGCGACGAGCGCGTCGCAGGTCGGAGTTGATGGCGACGGCTGTGTTCATGATTCGATCTCCGTGACGAGGGCGGCGAGAGTGGTGGGTGAGATTCCGAGCGAAGAGGCCCGCTGCACGAGCGCTGCTACGTCGCTGGCCAGTTCGGTGAGAGGTGCGGCCGAAGCCGACACCACGGCTCCCCTGCCCCGACGAAGGTCGATGAGCGCCTCGTCGCGCAGTTGCTGGTAGGCACGCAGGACGGTGTGCAGGTTGATGTCGAGCGCCTCCGCGACTTCGCGGGCCGAAGGCAGTCGATCTCCGGGCACGAGGCGCCCGGCGAGGATGTCCCCCCGCACGGATGACGCGACCTGCTCGAACAACGGCCGCGAACTCTCCGCATCGATTCTGATCAGCACTTCGACCTTCTCCCTCAATTAGGGTAATTCTAGTTCAACTAGAACACTTGTGGCAACTCTCCACCCTGCTTTGTGGGCGTGGTCGGCTGCGCCACACTGGCGTCATGCGCATCACTCCTCGTCGACTCGCCCTGGGAATGAGCCTGTGGGCTCCGAACCTGTTCAGCGGCATCCGCATCCGTCGTTTCAGCGCGGACTGGACGCACGCGACCGTCGAACTGCACGTGAACCTGATCACCCGCAACTACGTCAAGACGGCGTTCGGCGGCTCGATGTCGGCCATGACCGACCCGTATTTCTTCATGCTCGTGATGCACCAGCTCGGCCGCGACTACGTCGTGTGGGACACCCGCGGTGAGATCGAGTTCGTCAAGCCGGGCCGCGGCGTGCTCACCGCGGAGTTCCACGTCTCGCCCGAGAAGACAGCCGAGCTCCGCGAGCGCGCGCGAGACGGCGCGAAGGTGCTCGAGTGGTTCGATACCGTGATCACCGACCACGAGGGCGACATCGTCGCGAAGGTGCGTCGCGAGGTCTACATCCGTGAGAAGAAGCGCGTCACAGCGGCGCGCCAACCCTGAACCCCATCTGTTCACCATCGCGTGCCACGATGACCGGGTGGAACTCGCACGTCGCCTGACACTCACGGATGCCGTCTCCATCGGGCTTGGATCAATGGTCGGGGCCGGCGTCTTCTCGGTGTGGGGGCCCGCGATCGAGGTGGCCGGCTCCGGACTGCTCGTCGCGCTCGCGATCGCCGCGGTCGTCGCGTTCTGCAATGCCACCTCGTCTGCACAGCTGGCCGCCGTGCATCCTGTCTCCGGCGGCACCTACGCGTACGCACGCGCCGAGATCGGCCCATGGTGGGGATTCATCGCAGGCTGGTGCTTCGTGATCGGCAAGATCGCGAGCTGCGCCGCGATGGCGCTGACCTTCGCCGCGTACGCCGCGCCGGCGGGCTGGCAGGTGCCCGTCGCGATCGCCGCCGTCGCGGCCCTCGCCACCGTGAACTGCTTCGGTGTGACGCGCACGGCCCTCCTCACCCGCGTCCTCGTCGTATCGTCGCTGGTCGGGCTCGCCATCGTTGTCGCCGCGGGGTTCGACGCCGCACCGACGGCATCGCCTGTTCCTCTTCCTGACCTCACTGCGTACGGCGTCCTGCAGGGCGCGGGGCTGCTGTTCTTCGCATTCGCCGGCTACGCGCGCATCGCCACGATGGGCGAAGAGGTCATCGACCCCGCACGAACCATTCCCAGAGCGATCGTGCTCGCGCTCTCCGGTGCGGTCATCGTCTACGCGCTCGTCGCCATCATCGTGCTGCTCACGCTCGGTGCGGATGCCGCCTCGACCACGGCGCCTCTCGCCGCGGTCGTGGAACAAGCCGGGTGGTCGGCGATCGCGCCCGTCGTACGAGTGGCGGCGGCTGCGGCGTCCTTGGGCGCGCTGTTGGCCCTGCTCACCGGCATCGGCCGCACGACGCTCGCGATGGCGAGAGAATCCGACCTGCCGCGCTTCCTCGCCACCGTGCATCCGCGCTGGAAGGTGCCCCATCGCGCAGAGATCGCGATCGCCCTCATCGTCATACTCATCGTGCTGTTCGCTGACCTGCGGGGTGCGATTGGTTTCTCATCGTTCGGTGTGCTGCTGTACTACCTGATCGCGAATGCCGCGGCGTTCCGGCAGTCCGGCTCGGCTCGTCGCTACCCGCGGGCTCTGCAGGTGCTCGGCGTGCTCGGGTGCCTGGTGCTGGTGAACACGCTGCCGATCCTCGCGACACTGATCGGCACAGGCGTCGTGATCATCGGGGTGGTGTACCGGATGCTGCGGCTGCGGGCCCTGCGTCGGTGAGCGGCTCGCACACCTGCAGGGTCGGAACACGGATGCAGGGCGACACACCGGCGAATGGCCCTGCATCCGTACGATCGCCCTGCAAGTGTGCAGGCACACCCGGCATGTCGGCAGGTCGGCGGCGGTCAGGACGCCCGATAGGTGCTCGGAGCGATGCCCAGCACGGTGCGGAAGTCGTTCGTGAGATGAGAGTGGTCGGCATAGCCGAGGTCGGCTGCGAGCGTCGACAGATCGATGTCAGGCTGCTCACGAACCCGCTGCGCTGCCTCCTGCAACCGTCGACGACGGATCATCGCGGCGGGAGGCAGCCCCACATGACGGTGTGCGAGGCGCTGCAGCGTGCGCAGCGACATCGACAGGCGCGCCGCTGCATCCTCAGCGCGGGTGATCGTGGCATCGGCCATCAGGAGCGCCGCCATCTCGTTCGCCTGCCGGGCGGCCGGTGCCACCTGTCCGATCTTCTCGACGAGCCAGTCGGCGAACGCCTGTGCCGCACGTTCGCGGTGCGTCTCAGCGCCGGACACCATCTCCTGCGTCACCGCTGCGAGCAGATCCGGAGCATCGAAAGGCATCGAATCGTCACGGAGCGCGGACGGATCGTCGACGAGTGCCACAACCGACGCCGGCTTCAGCAGCGCGCCCACCGCCCATCCTCGACCGACCAGATCGCGATGCGTCGCCTTGGTGGAAGCACCGACGAGTTCGATGCCGCCCGGTTCTATGACGAGGTTGAGTGCAGGATAGGCGACGACATGCTGCCGCGACGTGCGACCGGGTTCGATGCTCCACTCGGGGATCCAGAACCATTCGACGAGTTCTTCGGCCTGAGTCGGCGGCGGCAGCCGGTGGAACTCCGGCATCCGCGCCGGGTACAGGATCCCCCGTTGAGCGTCGATCATGCTCTGACGATAGCCACGGCATCAGACAACATGTCGTGAATCTCCAAGCGCCATCCCGGACGTGCTTCGTAGCGTGAAGGCATGAACACGACTTCCGGCCTCACCGGCACCCACACCACGAACGGTCGCCCGAACAACGCGACCTCCCTCACCCCGTTCCTCGCGATCGTCGGGGCGGCCGGCGCGATCGAGTTCTATCGCGATGTCTTCGGCGCGACGGTCATCGACGTCACCGAGATGGGCGGGCTCGTCGTCCATGCCGATCTCGATTTCGGATTCGGGCTGCTCCAGGTCGGTGAACCGAGCCCGGACTACCACCTCGTTCCCGCGCCCGCGGGTGAGAGCGACTGCTACTCACTCGGCCTGTATGTGCCCGACGTCGACGCGGTCTGCGCGCGCGCCGAGGCAGCGGGAGCGACCGTGCGGGAGGCGCCGTCTGATTTCGTATCGGGAGACCGCTTCGCGAGCATCCGCGATCCCTTCGGCGTCCGCTGGTCGCTGATGAGCCGCATCGAGGACCTCAGCCCAGAGGAGAGCGCCGAGCGCGTGGAGAAATGGGCCGCATCGTTCAGCGCGAGCCAGTCAGACGCGTGAGTTCACCGCGCGACTCGAGTGCCGTGACCACGGCCGGCAGCAGCGCATCGGCTGTGGCGCGATAGCCCGCGGCGCTGGGATGGAACCTGTCGAGGCTGAACATCTCGTCCGACAGGTCGCGGAATGTCGGACCGAGCACCTGTCGCAGGTCGACCGGAACGGCGCCAGTGCGCCACGCGACCTTCGTCTGTTCCAGTGCGAGACGGCGCGACATCCGCGACAGCAGGGCCCGCAACGGCTGCGGCACCGGTTGGAGCGTACCGAGGTCAGGGCAGGTGCCGACGACGACGAGGGTGCCTGCGTCGCGCAGCCGGATGATCGCCCGCTCCAATCGCTCGGCCGCTGCCGACGGCGAGACCGTGTGCGTGACGTCGTTGCCGCCGACCACGATCACGGCGACGTCGGCGCGGTAGTCGTCGGGAAGCGCATCGAGTTGACCGGCGAGCGCGGACGATTCCGAGCCGACGACCGCCGCGGTGCGCAACCGCACCGGGGACTGCATCCGCTTCGCCAGGCCTTTGGCCATGCGTCCGCCCAGCGTCTCCTTGCGGTGCTCTGCACCGAGGCCGGCAGCAAGCGAGTCCCCCAGCAGCAGCAGTTCGATCGGTCGACCGTCCAACGCCCGTTTCCACACCCGGTCGGCGACCAGAGACTGCTCACCGAGCGGCTTTCCGATGCGTCGCCGCGCGATCGCTGCCTGGTGGACGAGCAGCGAACGTCCTCCCAGCACGATCGCCGAAGCCACCGCCGTCGCCACGGCGATCGAGATGCGCACCCGGGCCATGCGTACCATCACACCGCGCGGGAATGAACGTGGCGTGAACGCCGGCGCACCGCTCAGGCGAGCGGTTTGATCTCCAGTGAGCCGACCTCAGCGCCGGCGGAGAGAGTCGCGAAGGCGGTGTAGCCGTCCGCGGCAGAGCGCTCGAGCAGCGCCTTGAAGTTCTTCACCCTGCGCTCCAGGCGCACCCGCGAGCCGGAACGGATGAGCGCGGCCTTGTGGGCGACGAGCTCTGATACCGGCACGTCCGCGTCATGCACGAGCACGACGGCCTCGGCATCGGCATCCGCCCCGAGATCGACGAGATCGACGAGGCGCTCGAAGCCGAGCGAGAAGCCCACCGCGGGCACCTGCTGGCCGAGGAACCGGCCGATCATGCCGTCGTATCGTCCGCCGCCGCCCAGTGAATACGGCACAGACGGATGCGCGAGCTCGAAGATCGTGCCGGTGTAGTAGCCCATGCCGCGCACCAGGAACGGGTCGAACACGAGCGGGATGTCCCCTTCGACAGGCTCAGGGGACGAGTTGCTGCGTCCGGCCACCACGGCATCGCCGATGCCGACGAGGTGGGCGATGACGTCATCGGGGGCGTTC
Organism: Microbacterium sp. TWP3-1-2b2; assembly: GCF_049896145.1. Classification (NCBI taxonomy): domain Bacteria; kingdom Bacillati; phylum Actinomycetota; class Actinomycetes; order Micrococcales; family Microbacteriaceae; genus Microbacterium; species Microbacterium sp. TWP3-1-2b2. The sequence goes on from NZ_JAFCTS010000001.1 coordinate 1,516,626, forward strand.
TCCGGCAGTGCCTTACGAATCTGGCGTTCGCCGAACGGATGGAACTCCATGGTCTGCGGCCGCCGGAGGAACGTGTCGAAAGCCTCCACCGCCGATGCCGTCGCACCGCGTTCGCGGAGCTCGGCGACGATTCCGTCAGCGCCGATCTTGTCGAGCTTGTCGATCGTGATCAGTACGCCCGGGCGTTCGTCGGCGCCGAAGCCGAAGGAATCCAGCATCCAGTCGAGCACCCGTCGGTCGTTGATGCGCACACTCGCACCGTCGAGACCGAGTGCGTCGAGCGCGTCGAGTGAGGCGACCATCAGTTCCGACTCGGCACGCGAGGAGTCGTCGCCCATGATGTCGATGTCGCACTGCACGAACTGGCGATAACGCCCCTTCTGCGGCCGCTCCGCTCGCCACACAGGGCCGATCTGGATGGCGCGGAAGACACCGGGAAGCTGACCCCGGTTGCTCGCGAAGAATCGGGCGAGCGGAACCGTGAGGTCGTAACGCAGACCGAGATCGCTGAGGGCGGCGGGATCTTCTGCCCCGTCACGGATCGCCTCGGCATCCAGACCACGACGCAGCACGTTGTAGGCGAGCTTCTCGTTGTCTCCGCCCATGCCGGAATGCAGACGCGAGTACTCCTCGAGCGCCGGCGACTCGATCTCGTCGAACCCGTGCGCCAGGTAGCGCGCACGGATGACGGAGAGCACACGCTCACGGCGGGCCTTGTCGGCGGGGAGGATGTCGCGCATGCCGCGCGGCGCGTTCACAGTAGCCACGCGTCTATCTTTCCAGGTCTTGCAGGTTTCCAGATCGGCACGGTCGCCGACGCGCCCCATGGCGCACCGGTGGGGAAAACCCAGACCGTTCAGCGTGTCGGCGGCGTGTCAGCGTGCGACGCGCCACCGACACGCCGGATCATCCCGGTTTCCCACCGGATGGGCGTGCTCAGCCGGCTTCAGCCTTGCGGACGTCGTCCTCGAGCAGGCGTAGGCGCTCACGCAGTGCGCGCTCGGCATCCCAGCCGTTCTCTCGGGCCGTGGCTGCGAGCATCAGCAGCAGGTCGCCGAGCTCCTCCTCGGATTCCGGTGCCGCCCCGACCTCGGCGGCATCGTGAGCGGCGAGCGCGACGTCGTCGCCGGCCCGCGCCGCCCGACCGAGCACTTTCTGTGCGAGCGCCAACGCCGGCATCCCCCGGGGCACGCCGTCGAGCACGCTGGTACGGGTGCGTTTCTCGGCGGCCTTCGCGGCATTCCAGTGCACCAGCACCGCTTCCGGTGTGTTCGCCACCGCATCGCCGAACACGTGCGGGTGCCGGCGCACCATCTTCTCGGTCAGTGTCTCGGCCACATCGTCGATGTCGAAGGGATCGTCGGGATCCTGCGCAGCGATCGCCGCATGGAACAGCACCTGCCAGAGCAGGTCGCCGAGCTCTTCGCGAAGGTCGGCTCGCGTGCCGTTCTCGACGGCGTCGATCACCTCGTGCGACTCCTCGATCAGGTATGGCACGAGGTCGCGGTGGGTGATCTGCTGCGACCAGACGCACCTCTCGCGCACCGCGCGCATCGTCTCGGCCGCCGTGCGCAGCGGATCAGGGCGTTCGGTCATGCTGTTCCTCGTCGAGTCGGTGTCCACGTGGCGTCTCAGCGCTCGCGACAGCAGCGCGGCGGTGCCACGCAGCCCGCCACGAGACGATGATCCCGGAAAGGATCACGGCGGTCAGAGATCCGACGAGCACGCCCAGAATCGCCTGATCACGGATGCCGGCGTCGTCCGGGAAGGCGAGGTTGGCCAGGAGCAAGGACACCGTGAACCCGATGCCGCCCAGCGTCCCGGCTGCCAGAAGATCAACGATCGTCAACGCCGGTTTCCTCCCCCGCGATCCGATTCGAATCGCGATCCAGCCGAAGGCCATGATGCCGATGATCTTTCCCACGGGCAGCGCGATGGCGATGCCGAAGAACGCCGGCGACAGCTCAGACGGCGAGACGGCAGGAATGACGACGAACGCGGCCGTGAAGGCGAAGATCGGCAGGATCGCACCGTTCACCCACGGCTCGAGCACGTACCGGGTCTGCATCGCGGGCGACTGCGTCATCGCCAGACCGAGCATCACACCGGCGATGGTCGCGTGAATCCCCGAGAGCAGGACGAGACCCCACACGAGCACACCGACGATGATCATCGCGGACACGATGATCCAGGAGCGCTCGGTCGGCAGCTGGCGCGCCAGCGCTCCGAACACGACGACGCCGACCAGTGCGATCACCAGGTAGAGCCAGTTCAGATCGTGGGCGAAGAGCACCGCGATGAAGATGATTCCGATGATGTCGTCGAGGATGGCCAACGCGAGAAGGAAGACGCGCACGGCCGCAGGCAGACCCTTGCCGAACACGGCGAGCACGCCGAGCGCGAAGGCGATGTCGGTCGCGGTCGGGATCGGCCAGCCGGATGCGGTCTGCTCTCCCCCGGCGATGATGAGGTAGATGACGATCGGGATGATCACGCCGCCGGCAGCGGCGATCGCGGGCTGCACTGCCTTGTGCAGGGAGTTCAGCTCGCCACGAGTCAGTTCGTACTGCAGTTCCATCGCGACGACGAAGAAGAAGATCGCGAGGAGGCCGTCCGAGATCCAGTGCGCGACGGACAGGTCGATTCCGAGTCCAGGGATGGCGATGTGGAATCCGAGCAGCGCATCGATCGGAGCGAATGTCGGCAGGTTCGCCAGCAGCAGGCCCAGCGCCGCAGCCAGGAGCAGAAGCACTGCGGGGAACTGCTGGCTGCGCAAGAGGTTTCTGGATTCAGACATCGATCCCATGCTATGCCTGCGATCGACGATGCCTCGGGCCGTCACGTGGTCAGGAGCGCTCCTCGCCCGCGGCTAACCTCGAATGGTGACTCCTGAGCCCACCAACACAGAGGCAATTCGCGTCATCGGTCGTTTCGAAGCCGGACGCGGGATCCCAGACGAGATGCGCGCTGATGTGCGCATGCTCGGCGCACTGCTCGGTCAGGTGCTGCGCGAATGCGGCAGCGCCGGACTGTTCGAAGACGTCGAGCGATTGCGGCTGGCGACCATCCAGGCATACGAGGAGGAGAGCGCCGAAGCCTTCGAACGGGCCAGTGAGATCGCGGATTCGTTCTCCGTCGAGCGGGCCGACGAGGTCGCGCGCGCATTCACCTGCTATTTCCACCTGGTGAATCTCGCCGAAGAGCACCAGCGCGTACGCATCCTGCGCGAGCGAGCCGGTCACCCTGGGCGCGAGGATGCCGTGGACACCGTCGCCACCGCATACGCGCAGCTGCGCCGGGAGATCGGCGACGAAGAGGCCACTCGCCGCCTCAAGGATCTGCGCTTTCATCCGGTGTTCACCGCTCACCCCACCGAGGCCCGACGCCGCGCCGTCTCCGCCAGCATCCGCCGGCTCTCCGAGCTGCTCACGCAGCACGACGGCGCAAGCGACGGCGGCGCCGAGCAGCACCGCGCACACCGGCGCATGCTCGAAGAGGTCGACACGCTCTGGCGCACAGCACCGCTGCGTGCGCAGAAGCCCTCGCCCACCGACGAGGTGCGCACGGTCATGTCGGTGTTCGACGAGACCCTCTTCACCACCGTTCCGCACGTCTACCGCCGCATCGATGATGCCCTGCGCGGCGAGGACTCAGGGGCGACTGCTCCCGTCGTCCCCGCCTTCGTGCGTGTCGGATCGTGGGTGGGCGGCGACCGCGACGGCAACCCGTTCGTCACGGCATCCGTCACCCGTGAGGCGGCGCAGATCGCATCCGACCACGTGCTTCGCGGCCTCGAGCGCGCGATCGACCGCATCGGGCGCGGTCTCACACTCGACGCCGAAGGCACTCCGCCCAGTAGCACCGTCATCGCGCTGTGGGAGTCGTTCGTCCAGACCGACGAGGCCCGCGCCGCGGAGATCGCCGCGCGCTCTCCGGAAGAGCCGCACCGCCGCGTGCTGCTCGCTCTCGCCCACCGTGTCGCGCAGACGCGCCTCGGCGAGTCCGGCGGATACCGCGACCCCGAGCACCTGCTCGTCGACCTTCGCGCTGTGCAGGACTCGCTGGCCGAATCAGGGGCGAACCGACACGCGTTCGGCGGCGTCCAGCATCTGATCTGGCAGGTCGAGACCTACGGCTTCCATCTCACCGAGCTCGAAGTTCGCCAGCACTCGCAGGTGCACCGCGAGGCCCTGGCAGAGCTCGACGCCGGTGGAGAGCTGAGCGAGAAGACACTCGAGGTGCTCGACGTCTTCCGCGCTGTCGCCGACATCCAGCGCGCGTACGGGCCCCGCGCGGCCGGCCGCTACGTCGTCTCGTTCACGCAGTCGGCCCAGGACCTCGCGAACGTGCATCGCCTCGCCCGTCATGCACTGGGTGACGACGTGCCGGTACTGGATGTCGTACCGCTGTTCGAGACGTTCGCCGACCTGCAGGCCGCACCGGAGATCCTTGCGGAGGTCGTGGGCTATCCGGAGTTCCGCTCTCGTATGGCCGCCACCGGCAACCGCCTCGAGGTCATGCTCGGGTATTCCGACTCGTCGAAGGACGTCGGTCCTGTGGCCGCGAACCTCGCCCTGTACGAGGCGCAGGAGAAGATCGCCGTCTGGGCGAAGGATGCCGGTATCGCGCTGACGCTCTTCCATGGCCGTGGTGGCGCCCTCGGACGCGGTGGCGGGCCGGCGAACTCCGCGATCCTCGCGCAACCGCCGCACTCGGTCGACGGACGCTTCAAGCTCACTGAGCAGGGCGAGACGATCTTCGCGCGCTACGGCGAACCGGCCATCGCGATGCGCCACATCGATCAGGTCGCGGCGGCGACTCTGCTGGCGTCGTCCCCGAGCGTCGAACAGCGCACGAGCGGCGCGGCGGCACGCTTCGCCGACGTCGCGCGAGTGATGGATGCGACATCGCGAGAGAAGTTCTTCGCCCTGGTGAAGGCCGATGGGTTCGCGCCATGGTTCGCCACGGTCACGCCTCTCGAGGAGATCGGGCTGCTCGCGCTGGGCTCCCGCCCTGCACGCCGCGGCCTCTCGGTGGAATCGCTGGAAGATCTCCGCGCCATACCGTGGGTCTTCGCCTGGACGCAGGCACGCATCAACCTCGCCGGCTGGTTCGGACTCGGAACGGCTCTCGAGAGCGTCGGAGACGAAGCGCTCCTGGGGGACGCCTACCGCGATTGGCCGCTGCTTCGCACCATGGTCGACAACGTGGCGATGAGCCTGGCCAAGACCGATGAGCGCATCGCCCGTCGATACCTCGCGCTGGGCGACCGCGACGATCTCGCGCAGTTGGTGCTCGACGAGCTCACGCTGACCAAGGAATGGGTCATCCGCCTCACCGGCGGGAACGGCCTGCTCGAGAACAAGCCGATCCTGCAGCGCGCCGTGACTCTGCGCAGCCCGTATGTGGATGCGTTGTCATTGCTGCAGCTGCGTGCCCTGCGCGAGCTGCGCTCCGCAGCATCCGGATCCGGAGCAGACGACGAACAGCGCCGTCTGCTGCTCCTCTCGGTCAGCGGCGTCGCCGCCGGCCTACAGAACACCGGGTGACAGCCCCGTGGCGCACACCACGGAAACACCCGGGGTAAGGTGAAATCTCGTGCCCGACCCGGCACGCCTTCTCGCGCGACACGATCGCCCCCTCAGCCACACTCTTCAGAAAGCCGTCCCGCGTGACCGCAACCCACACCGAATTCCACCCGCTCACCGCGACCGTCCAGCCCGTGTTCGACACGGTGCTCGCCCGCAGCCCGCACGAACCCGAGTTCCAGCAGGCTGTGCACGAAGTGCTCGGAACGATCTCGCCCGTGCTCGAGCAGCACCCGGAGTACGTCGAGGCCGGCATCCTGGATCGCATCGTGGAGCCGGAACGTCAGATCATGTTCCGTGTTCCGTGGGTGGATGACGCCGGGAGGATGCAGGTCAATCGCGGTTACCGCATCCAGTTCTCGTCTGTTCTGGGTCCGTACAAGGGTGGGCTGCGCTTTCACCCCTCGGTGAACCTGTCGATCATCAAGTTCCTCGGCTTCGAGCAGATCTTCAAGAACGCGCTCACCGGTCAGGGCATCGGCGGCGCGAAGGGCGGCTCCGACTTCGATCCGCACGGTCGCTCCGACGCCGAGGTCATGCGCTTCTGCCAGTCGTTCATGAGCGAGCTGTACCGCCACCTCGGCGAGCACACCGACGTCCCTGCGGGCGACATCGGCGTCGGAGGGCGCGAGATCGGCTACCTGTTCGGCTCGTACCGCAAGATCACCAACCGTCACGAGTCCGGCATGTTCACCGGCAAGGGCACCGGCTGGGGTGGCGCAGAGGTGCGTACCGAGGCCACCGGATACGGTGCGGTCTTCTTCGCGCAGGAGATGCTCGCGGTGCACAACGAATCTCTCGACGGCAAGCGTGTCGGCATCTCCGGCTCCGGCAACGTCGCGATCTACGCGATCCAGAAGGCCACGCAGCTCGGTGCGACTGCGGTGACGGCATCCGACTCCTCCGGGTACATCGTCGACGACGCCGGTATCGACCTCGATCTGCTGCGTCAGATCAAGGAGGTCGAACGCGGCCGCATCGTCGAGTACGCCAACCGGCGCTCCAGCGCGCGTTTCGTCGAAGGCGGGAGCGTCTGGGACGTTCCTGTCGACATCGCCGTGCCCTCCGCCACGCAGAACGAGGTGAGCCTGGCCGATGCCGAGGCGCTCATCGCGAACGGCGTGCGTGCCGTCTCCGAAGGCGCGAACATGCCCTGTGTTCCGGATGCGGTCGCCGCGTTCCAGCAGGCCGGCGTCCTGTTCGCCCCTGGCAAGGCCGCCAACGCCGGTGGTGTCGCGACATCCGCTCTCGAGATGAGCCAGAACGCTTCCCGCCAGCGCTGGAGTTTCGGTGACAGCGAGAACAAGCTGCGAGAGATCATGGCCGACATCCACGACGCCGCGTTCCAGGCCGCCGAGAAGTACGAGGTGCCGGGCGACTACGTGACCGGTGCCAACATCGCCGGCTTCCAGCGGGTCGCTACGGCGATGCTCGCCCAGGGCGTGATCTGAGCCGCGGCGCATCACACATGCACGATGCGGTCACAGATGCACGAGAGATCACGGCGATCTCTCGTGCATCTGCGCTCACGTCGTGCATCTGTTGACGAAACACCAGACCGAGCGGATGCCGCGACTCACGCCGGGCGATCGTCGGCGTGCCTCGCCAGCGAACGGCCGTAGCGCTCGGTGAGCTGCACCATGACATCCGGGGTGTCGCGATCGACCCCGAACACGTAGCCGGGAAAGTCGAGCTCCCGCTGTGCTGCCCAGATCTCCTCGTGCCTGTCTGGTGAGAGCACGAGCAGCGGATCGCCGACCGCGACCCAGCCGATCGGGACGACCGTGTCCTCTGGGAGTGTCGTCCGCAGGTGCACGACCGCGTTGATGCGCACCTCGGCGCGATCGCCGATGTGCGCACCGTTGAACACGCGTGTCCCTGTTGCGAGGAACACCTCGTTCCCGATAACCGCACCGGACACGGATGCCCCTGGGCCGATCAGCACGTGGTCGCCGACGTGCACAGGATTGGCGGAACTGGCCCGCACGATCGCGTTCTCCATCACGATGACGTTCTCGCCCAGGGTGATCGGGCCGCCCTCCGCAGTGATCACGGCGCCGTGCAGCACTTGGCAGTCCGGTCCGATCTCCACGTCGCCGGAGATGACGGCGGTGGGCGCGATGACGGCGGTCTCATGGACGCGGGGGCGAACCCCGAGGTGCTCGTACAACATGCGGCCAGACTAGTCCTACCGGAACGTGTGCGATCGGCCTTCCCGCTCGAACCCACTCACCCTTGTGCCACGTCTCGTGGTGGGCGTACGGTCTCGGCATGACGGTGACGAGGCTGTTCCCTATCCTGCGCACGACCGATCTGTCGCGACTGGTGATGTTCTACGAGCGAGCGTTCTCGGCAACCGTCGATTATCGCTACGAGCACGAGGGGCGAGCCGTCTATGTGGCGCTCGCGGTGGGCGGCGGCGCCATCGGGATCGGTCATGAACCCGAGGTGTCGAGCGGTGATCCGGTAGCGATCTGGCTGTACGTCGATGAGGTCGACAGCGCGTACTCGCGAGCGACGGATGCCGGGGCGACGCCGGTCGCGGCCCCCGACGACATGCCCTGGGGCGAACGCGTCGCGCAGGTGCGCGATCCCGACGGCACACTGCTCTATCTCGGCTCGGCGGCCTGATCCGCCCGGGGTCAGCTCCCGGCCTTGACCGGCTCAGGGAACAGGGCGATGAGCAGCTGCGACACCCATCCGAGGATGTCGGCATCCACCGGCAGCGGTACGAGCAGCGCCTCTCCTCCGCCGACCAGCTTGGCCTTCGGGTACAGCCGCTGCAAGCGCACCTTCATCGAATCCTCAAGGCGCGCCGGAGCGATCCGCAGGTTCGACCCCATGACGACGACATCCGTGAGACCGGCCGTGGCCGCACGTCGACGCAGTCGCGCGATCGCGAACAGACCGTCGACCTCCTCCGGAGGCGTGCCGTAGCGGTCGGTGAGCTCCTCGACCACGAGGTCGATGGCATCGTCCTTCGCCGTCGCGGCTGCCGCAGCAGACAGCTTCTGGTAGGCCTCGAGGCGCAGTCGCTCGCTGTCGATGTACGTCTCGGGGATGCGCGCATCCACCGGCACCTCCATCCGGAGTTCATTGCCGGTCTCGACGTCCTCGCCGCGGAAGTTCGCCACTGCTTCGCCGACCATCCGCAGGTACAGGTCGAACCCGACGCCGGCGATGTGACCGGCCTGCTCTCCGCCGAGCATGTTGCCTGCTCCGCGCAGCTCGAGGTCCTTCAACGCCACCTGCATGCCGCTGCCGAGGTCGTTGTTCACTGCGATGGTCTGCAGACGATCAGCCGCGGTCTCGGACAGCGGCTTCGAGTCGTCGTAGAGGAAGTAGGCGTACGCGCGCTCCCGCCCTCGTCCCACGCGCCCACGGAGCTGATGCAACTGGCTGAGGCCGTACTTGTCGGCCTTGTCGATGATGATGGTGTTCGCGTTCGAGATGTCCAGTCCCGTCTCGACGATCGTCGTCGAGACGAGCACATCGAACTTGCGCTCCCAGAAGTCGTCGACGACCTGCTCGAGCAGGTGCTCGCCCATCTGCCCGTGGGCTACGGCGATCCGCGCCTCAGGCACGAGCTCGGCCAACTCCGAAGCGACCCGCTGGATCGACTGCACGCGGTTGTGCACGAAGAACACCTGGCCCTCGCGCAGGATCTCGCGCCTGATCGCCGCGGCCATCTGCTTGTCGCTGCGCGGACCGACGAAGGAGAGGATCGGATGCCGATCCTCGGGCGGTGTGGCGAGAGTCGACATCTCGCGAATGCCCGTGACCGCCATCTCGAGCGTGCGCGGAATCGGCGTCGCGCTCATCGCGAGGATGTCGACGTTCGTCTTCAGTTTCTTCAGCTTGTCCTTGTGCTCGACACCGAAGCGCTGCTCCTCATCGATGATGAGCAGCCCGAGATCCTTGAACATGATCTGATCCGTGAGGATGCGGTGCGTGCCGATCACCATGTCGACCGAGCCGTCGAGCAGGCCTTCAAGGGTGAGGCGAGCGTCCTTGTCGGTCTGGAAACGTGACAGCGCGCGCACCTTCACCGGGAACCCGGCGAAGCGCTCGGCGAACGTCTCGAAGTGCTGCTTGACCAGCAGCGTCGTCGGGACGAGCATCGCGACCTGCTTGCCGTCCTGGATCGCCTTGAACGCGGCGCGGACGGCGACCTCGGTCTTGCCGAACCCGACATCGCCGGAGAGCAGTCGGTCCATCGGGATCGGCCGCTCCATGTCGGCCTTGATCTCGTCGATCGTCTGCAGCTGGTCGGGCGTCTCGGCGAACGGGAACGCCTCTTCCAGCTCACGCTGCCATGGGGTGTCCGGTCCGAACGCGTGCCCCTTCGCCGACATCCGCGCCGAATAGAGCTTCACGAGCTCGACGGCGATGTCGCGCACTGCGCGGCGGGCCTTTCCCTTGGCCGCTGACCAGTCGCTGCCGCCCATCTTCGAGAGCGTGGGCGATTCGCCGCCGACGTACTTCGAGAGCAGGTCGAGCTGGTCGGTCGGGACGTACAGCTTGTCACCCGGGTAGCCGCGCTTGGATGGCGCGTACTCCAGCACCAGATAGTCGCGTGTGGTCTTGGTGGCGTTGCGCCCGCCTGTCGACACCTCGCGCTGCGTCATCTCGATGAACTTCGCGATGCCGTGCGTCGCGTGCACGACGAAGTCACCGTTCTTGAGCTGCAGCGGGTCGACGACGTTCTTACGGCGCGATGCGAGTCTCTTCACCACGCGTTGGTCACCGCCGATGGTGCGGCCGTAGAACTCGTTGTCGGTGAGGACGGCGAGCTTCGCCTCTGGCACCTGGAACCCCGCCTCGAGCGCGCCGAGGACGAGCGTCGCGACGCCGGCCTCTGGTGCGTCTGTGAGCGAATCGACGATGCGAGCCGCGAGCCCCCGATCGGACAGCACGTCTCTGGCGCGGTCGACGAGACCCGAACCGGATGCCGCGATCACGAGGCGCCACCCGTCGGCGAGCCGTCCCTGCACGAAATCGATCGCGCCGTCCACGTTGCCGTGGAAGGACGGGATGATCGACGCGTCGATGTTCGCTGCGTCGTCATCGTCACTGGCGAACGGGCTGAAACGCCACCAGACGCCTTCGCGCTCGCGCACGATCTCGCGCAGCCTGGCCACGCTGATGAAGTCGCCGGCCCCCAGATCGATCGGCGCCGAGGCACCGGAGGTGGCGGCGCTCCACGCCGCGTCGAGGAACTCGCGGTTGGTCTCACCGAGACTCTGCGCTCGAGCGGTCGAGCGCTCAGGGTCCACGAGCGCGACGGCGGTGCCTTCTGGGAAGTACTCGGCGAGCGACTTCAGCGGCCCGGACACTGCGGGCAGCAGCGACTCCATCCCCTCGACAGGAATGCCCTCGGCCATCTTCTCCAGCATCCCGGCGATCGCTGGGAAACCGGAGATAAGAGAGCGCGCACGGTCTCGCACGTCAGCGGTCAGCAGCAGTTCACGGGTCGCCGGCAGCTCCACACGGTCGACATCCCCCGGGAGGGAGCGCTGGTCGGCCACCGAGAAGGCACGGATCTGGTCGATCTCATCGCCGAAGAACTCGACACGGTACGGATGCTCGGATGTCGGCGGGAAGACGTCGAGAATGCCGCCGCGCACGGCGAACTCACCGCGGCGCGAGACCATGTCGACACGCGAGTACGCGCGCTCGACGAGTTGCTCGATCGCACTGTCGAGTTCGAGTCCTCGAGCGCCGAGTGCGAGCTCCAACGGTGCGGTGTCGCCCAGATTCGCCGCGATCGGCTGCAGCGCTGCGCGTACCGAGGCGACGACGACGAGCGGCCGTTCTCCAGACCAGGTCGTGATGCGTCGAAGTGTGTCCAGGCGTCGACCGACCGTGTCCGGGCTGGGGCTCAGACGTTCGTGCGGCAGCGTCTCCCATGCCGGAAAACTGAGGATCTCAGCATCCGGAACATACGAGCCGAGCGCCGCCGCGAGCGATTCCGCGCGACGACCCGTCGGCGCGATGACAAGCAGTGATGCCGGATGTCCTGAACCCGCACGCTTGTCGAGCAGTCCCGCGATCGTCGGGGCATCGAGGCCGTCGACCAGCCCCAGATCGGCATCGGTCTGCGCCCAGGTGAGGGCGTCATGGTAAAGAGACGCCTCTTCCAAGGCGCGCAGAATCCCCGGAACAGTCACCTGACGAGCTTAGTCCGCCCCGCAGACACCGGGGTTGCTCATCGCCGGCTGACACCTCGCCATAGGATTTCGGGATGGAACCCGTCATCCTGAGCACCGACCGCCTCGTTCTCCGCGCACCGACGACCGATGACGTCGATGCGATCACGGACGCGTGTCAGGACCCGGAGATCCCGCGCTGGACGACCGTTCCGAGCCCGTACACGCGTGCAGACGGCGAAGACTTCGTGAAGCTGGTCACCGGCTGGTGGGAATCCGGCGAAGAGACCGTCTGGGGCCTGTTCCATCACGAGGTGCTCGTCGGAATGATCGGCCTGCACAACATCGCACCCCACGCCACCGGTGCGTCGGCCGAGATCGGATTCTGGGCGACCGCCGGCACGCGCGGGAAGGGATTCATGGTCGAAGCGGCTCGCGTGGTGATCGATTGGGGCTTCGCAGAGCTGGACCTCGCCCGCATCCGCTGGCAGGCGGTCGCCGGGAACGTCGCATCCGCCCGCACCGCGCGCGCACTCGGATTCCGCTATGAGGGCCTCCAACGGCAGGCCCTCACCAGCCCTCGTGGCCGCGACGACGGCTGGATCGCCGGGCTCCTGCCCACCGACGATCGCGCACCGGTCGAGTGGAGCGTCCTGCCCGGCGCGGACTCCTCGAGCTGAAGGGTCGTGCCGGTTCATCTCAGGATGCCGGTGGCCCGTGTCGCATCCCAATGGCAGGATGAGGACATGCCGGAGATGCCTGAGGTGCAAGGGCTGGTCGCGTTCCTCGGCGAGCGCGCCGTCGGCCGCACGATCACGCGGACGAGCGTCGGAGCGATCGCCGCCCTGAAGACTTTCGATCCGCCGAACACCGCCCTGCACGGTGCGCAGATCACAGCATCCACTCGTCACGGCAAGTTCATCGTCCTGTCATGCGGCGACGACCTGCACCTCGTGTTCCACCTCGCGAAGGCCGGTTGGCTGCGCTGGTACGAGATGCTGCCGGTGACGCTCATCAAGCCGGGCAAGTCGCCGATCGCGCTGCGTGTCGCCCTCAACGACGACAGCGGGTTCGATCTCACCGAAGCGGGGACGAAGAAGTCGCTCGCCGTCTACGTCGTGCGCGACCCTCAAGACGTGCCCGGCATCGCACGACTCGGACCGGATCCGCTGGATGACTCGTTCGATCGCGCCGCGTTCGCGGCACTGTTGGATGGCCGTCGCACGCAGATCAAAGGGCTGCTGCGCGATCAGTCCGTCCTCGCAGGCATCGGCAATGCCTACTCCGACGAGATCCTGCACGCCGCACGCATGTCGCCGTATGCGATTGCCGCAACGCTCGACGAGGCGGAGATCGATCGTTTGTTCACCGCGATGCGCACGACGCTGACGGATGCCGTGGCCGAAGCATCCGGCAAACCACCCTCCGATCTCAAGGATGCCAAGCGACGAGGGATGCAGGTGCACGCGCGACGAGGAGAGCCGTGCCCGGTCTGCGGTGACACGGTGCGCAGCGTGTTCTTCGCGGACAGGTCGCTCGAATACTGCCCCACGTGCCAGACCGGCGGCAAGCCTCTCGCCGACCGACGGCTTTCGCGGCTTCTGAAGTAGATCCTTCGACACGCTCAGCAGTCGTCAGTCGGTCACGGAATGAAATGCGTGTGCATACGTTGACTACACTGAGCATCAACGTGCTCCGGGGTCGGTGTGAATCCGAACCGGCGGTGACAGTCCGCGAGCGTCGAGGGAAACCGAGATGCCGATCCGGTGGAATTCCGGTACCGACGGTGATGCGAGAGATATCTCGCTAGTCCGGAAGGGAGGCAGCACGATGCGCGCACGCGCGCCGTCTGTCATCCCCGGAGCAAGAGCAGAAGGACGACGGATGGCAGTGCATGAGGTGGAGCGCCACGCGATGACCCGTGCGCTCGAGCTGGCCGCACGCGGACCACGAGGGGCCAACCCTCAGGTGGGCGCCGTCATCCTCTCCCCCGCAGGTGAGATCCTCGCCGAGGGATGGCACCACGGCGCCGGCACCCCGCACGCCGAGATCGATGCCCTGTCGAAGCTCCAGGGCGACGCTGCACGGGGAGCGACTGCTGTCGTCACCCTCGAACCCTGCAACCACACCGGTCGCACCGGTCCCTGCTCGCTCGCACTCATCGACGCCGGAATCTCGCGCGTGATCTACGCGCTCGACGATCCCGGTGTCGTCTCAGGTGGTGGCGCCGAGCGACTGCGAAGCGCCGGCGTCGAGGTCGAAGCAGGCGAACAGGCAGACGGCGCCCGCGCCCTCATCTCGGACTGGCTCACGGCGCAGCGCCTCGGCCGCCCGCACATCACCGTGAAGTGGGCGCAGAGCCTGGATGGCCGCGCCGCAGCGGCCGACGGCTCGAGCCAGTGGATCACCGGATCCGCAGCACGCGCCGATGTGCACCGCCGTCGCGCAGCGGCCGACGCGATCATCGTCGGCACCGGCACAGTTCTCGCGGACGACCCTGCGCTCACCGCCCGCGACGGCGACACGCTCTACGAACACCAGCCGATACCGGTGGTGATCGGCTCGCGTGAGACGCCGACCGACGCGGCGGTGCGCCGGCACCCGCACGAGGCGCTGTTCTATGCCGCGGGCGACCTGCAGTCGGTGATCGCCGATCTGCATGAGCGCGGCATCCAGAGCGCCTTCATCGAAGGCGGGCCCACGCTCGCCAGCTCGTTCATCGCTGCCGGTCTCGCCGATCGCGTGCTCGCGTACGTCGCTCCCGTTCTGCTGGGCGGTGGCCGACTGGCGCTCACCGAGATCGGCGTACCGACGATCTCGGCCGCGCGTCGACTCGCGGTCGAAGAATGGGTCCCGCTCGGCGCCGACATGCTTGCCATCGCCACGTTCGAAGACAACGAGTCCGACCACAACGAAGGAGTCCGCTGATGTTCACCGGAATCATCGAGGAGATCGGCGAGATCACTGCGATCGCGCCTGCCGGCGACGGGTGGCGGCTGACCGTCCGGGCGCCGAAGGCAGCGCACGATCCCGTGCACGGCGAGTCGATCGCCGTCTCCGGCGTGTGCCTCACTGTCGTCGGGTCGACGCTCGACACGTTCGACGCTGACGTGATGAAGCAGACGCTCGACGTATCGGCACTCGCCGCAGCATCCGTCGGCACCCGCGTCAACATCGAGAAGGCGATGCCCGTCGGCGCGCGCCTCGGCGGGCACATCGTGCAGGGCCACGTCGACGGCACCGGCGAGGTCCTCGACGTTCGGCCCGGCGCTGAGTGGAGCGTACTGCGCATCTCCCTGCCTGCGGATCTCGCGCCTCTGGTCGTGGACAAGGGCTCGATCGCCGTGGACGGAACCTCTCTCACCGTCAGCGCCGTCAGCGACGCCGCGGCCGATCACGCCTGGTTCGAGATCTCGCTCATCCCGGAGACTCTCGTCGCGACCACACTCGGATCCCGCTCCGTCGGCGATCGCGTCAATCTTGAAACCGACATCCTCGCCCGTCATGTCGAGCGCCTGCTCGCGTTCCGGGCTGTCTCGGAAGGAGGCTCGCGATGAGCCTTGCCACGATAGAAGAAGCTCTCGCGTCTCTGCGCGCCGGCCGACCGGTCATCGTCGCCGACGATGAGAACCGCGAGAACGAGGGAGACGTCATCCTCTCGGCCGAACTCGCCACACCCGAATGGGTCGCATGGACGGTGCGCTGGTCATCCGGCTTCATCTGCGCGCCGATGCCGGCCGACCTCGCCGACAGCCTGAACCTTCCGCCCATGGTCGAGTCGAACGAGGACGCCCGCTCCACCGCCTACACGGTCAGCGTCGATGCGGCAGAGGGTGTCACGACGGGGATCAGCGCATCGGACCGCGCACACACGCTCAACGTGCTGGCCGACCCGGCATCGACATCGACCAGCGTGATCCGGCCAGGGCACGTGCTGCCACTGCGGGCCGTCGACGGCGGTGTCCGAGAGCGCGGGGGGCACACGGAAGCCGCAGTCGACCTGATGAAACTGGCAGGTCTTCAGCCCGTCGGCGCGATCGCAGAGGTCGTCGCCGAGGACGGCAGCATGATGCGTCTGCCTGGACTCAAGGAACTCGGCGCACGTGACGCTGTGCCCGTGATCACGATCGAGCAGCTCATCGCTCACCTCAACGAGATCGATCCTCAGGATGAACCCGTCGTGTCGTCGCGCGCAGGCAAGCGTCGAGTGAGCCTTCGAGCAGATGCCACGGTTCCGACCGATCACGGCACGTTCCGCTTCCTCGCGTACAAGGACCGCGTGACCGGCACCGACCACATCGCGGTCGTGTCCGGCGAACTCGGCGAGACGGCTCTGGTGCGCGTGCACTCCGAGTGCCTGACCGGTGAGGCGTTCGGATCGCTCAAGTGCGAGTGCGGACCGCAGCTCGACGCTGCCCTCGACGCGATCGAGAAAGAGGGCGGCGTCGTCATCTACATGCGCGGTCATGAGGGGCGCGGCATCGGTCTCATCAACAAGCTGCGCGCCTACAGCCTGCAGGAAGAGGGCCTCGACACCGTCGATGCCAATCTCGCCCTTGGGCTGCCGGCAGATGCCCGCGAGTACGCGGCGGCCGCCGGCATCCTCAGTGATCTCGGCATCTCGAAGGTGCGCCTGCTGACCAACAACACCGACAAGGTGAAGCAGCTCCGCGAACTCGGACTCGACGTCGCGGAGCAGGTGCCGCTGATCGTCGGCGTCGGACCGAACAATCACCAGTACCTCGAGACCAAGCGGGACCGCATGGGTCACATCATCGGCGAGGCCGAGCTGGCCGAGGCTCTCGCACAAGGGAAGGACAACGCATGAGCGGCGCAGGAGCTCCATCGACGGCCGGACAGATCGACGCGACAGGACTCGACGTCGTGATCATCGCCGGCACCTGGCACGAAGTAATCACGGACGGCATGATCGCCGGCGCGGAGCGAGTGCTCAATGCCGCCCATGCGACGCATCGGCTCGTGCGCGTGCCAGGGTCGTTCGAGCTGGCTGTCGCGGCACAAGCGGCGTTCGCAGGGGGCGCGGACACCGTGGTCGCGCTCGGGGTCATCATCCGTGGTGGCACCCCGCACTTCGAGTACGTGGCCGCGGCCACGACAGACGGCCTCACCAGAGTGGCGCTGGATGCCGGCAAGCCGGTCGGCTTCGGCGTGCTGACTGTGGACGACGAGAAGCAGGGACTCGATCGTGCCGGGCTCGATGGGTCGAAGGAAGACAAGGGCGCCGAGGCCGCCGACGCCGCGCTGAGAACAGCGCTGGTGCTGCGCGAGCTGCGCGGCTGAGGCTCGCCTTCCTGGCGGAAGGTGCCCCGCAGGCCTAACCTGTGGCCATGGAGACTCTGCGTCTGATCGTCGTATTCGTCCACCTCATCGGCTTCGCCGTACTGTTCGGAGCCTGGGCCGCGCAGGCATTCGGAGGCAAGCGGCAGATCACGAAGCTGATGGACTACGGCCTGGCGATCGCCGGCCTCGCCGGCTTGGCACTCGCCGCGCCTTGGGGCATCTCGTATGACCTGAACTACGTCAAGATCGGCGTCAAGCTCGTCGTGCTGGTCATCATCGGCGCGATGCTCGGCATCGGATCCGCCCGCCAGAAGCGCGGCGATGCCGTCCCACCCGCCGTGTTCTGGCTGATCGGCGTGCTGACCCTCGCGAACGCCGGCATGGGGCTGCTCTGGCGCTGACGCGCCTTCGGATAACGGTCGCGCATCGCTCGTGCCCATAGAGCCTCAACCTCGCCAGTACGCGCTGCATCTTCCCTATACTCGACCCCGTCGCCGTAACGCGCGCCCATCACAGAGGCTGAGGCGCTGCAACCTCAGAGACGCTCCGCCGATTCATCGGAACGGAACCGATCCGCGGCCTAACCATCCACGCCTCACGATCGGAGAATCCCATGCGATACCTGCTTCGTTCCGCCGTCATCCTGTCCGCATCCGCCCTCGTGCTCTCCGGCTGCGCCTCCAGCGGCGGCGAGGCAGGCGGCGACGGATCCCTGGCCGGATCCGGCGAGGGTGACAGCTGCGTCATCGAGTCGCCCGTCTCCATCGGTGCCGCGCTCAGCCTCACCGGCGGCGCTGCGAGCTACGGTGAGTCGCAGCAGAAGGGTCTCGAGCTCGCCCTCGAGCAGCTGAACGAGAAGGACGGCGTCACCTACGACCTCAAGGTGGAAGACGACGGCACCGACCCGCGTCAGGCCATCGGCGTCTTCGAGACGTTCGCTGCAGACGGCGCGAGCGCGATCATCGGACCCACGCTGTCCAACACCGCATTCCAGGCGCAGCCCGTCGCGCAGGATGCCGGCGTCCCCGTCCTCGCGATCTCCAACACCGCCACCGGCATCACCGAGCAGGGCGACTTCATCTTCCGCGACTCCCTCACCGAGGCGCAGGTCATCCCGCAGACCATCCAGGCCGCCGTCGAGGCCAACGACCTGGAGAAGGTCGTCGTGATGTACAGCAACGACGACGCGTTCACCGAATCGGGCTACGAGGTCATGGCGTCCTCGCTCGAGGAGGAGGGCATCGAGGTGCTCGACACCCTGACGTTCTCGGTCAGCGACACCGACTTCCGCAGCCTTCTCACCGCAGCCAAGTCTCTGGACGCGGACGCGATCGTCGTGTCGGCACTGATCGAAGCCGCGATCCCGCTCGTCACGCAGGCGCGCGAGCTCGGCCTCGACCAGCCGATCATCGGTGGCAACGGCTTCAACAACCCGCAGCTGATGGCCGATGCAGGCGACGCCGCCGAGGGTGTCATCGTCGGAGCCGCCTGGAACTCCGCCTCCGACAGCCCGGAGAACGCCGACTTCCTGGCCGCATACGAGGAGAAGTTCGGCTCGGCTCCCGACCAGTTCGCCACGCAGGCGTACACCGGCCTCATGATCATCGACCACGCCGTGCGCAGCGGATGCTCGGCAGAGCGCACTGATATCCAGACCGGTCTCACCGAGGTCAAGGACTTCGCCACGCCACTGGGATCGCTGACGATCAACGCCGACCGCGACGCTGAGCACCCCGCCGTGGTGCAGATCGTCAAGGACGGCGCATTCACCGTGATGCCGTGACCTTCACGTCCTGAAGGAGCGTGCCATGCAGCAACTACTCAACGGCCTGTTCCTCGGTTCGATCTATGCCCTCTTCGCGATCGGCTTCACGCTGGTCTTCGGCATCCTCGACCGATTGAACCTGGCTCATCCGGCCGCTTTCGCGGCCTCGGCGTTCGTCGGTATCTGGCTCACGGAAGCATTCGATCTGCCTATCGGCGTGGTCCTGATCCTGGTGTTCTTCTTCGGTGCGGTGATGGGTCTGCTCATCGAACGGATCGCGTTTCGCCCGTTGAAGGACCGACCGGATGCGCATTTCGCCGGGCTGATCTCCTCGATCGCGCTCGGCGGCATGTTGATAGCCCTGCTGCAGGCCGCCTTCGGCCCCAACACGCGTCGGTTCCCCGCCGGTACCGCGCCGGAAGGTGGTGTGGAGGTCGCCGGACTCACGGCGAGCTACATGCAGATCGCCATCCTGGTGATCTGTCTCGGACTCATGATCGCGCTGACGGTGCTCGTGAACCGGTCAGCGCTCGGGCGCTCGATGCGTGCTGTGGCGGAGAACCCCACCGCCGCTCGAGTGCTGGGGGTCAACGTCGATCGCGTCACCGCCCTCACCTTCGCCATCTCGACGGCGCTGGGTGCAGTGGCCGGTGTGCTGTTCGCCCTCAACGTGAACAGCGCCCAACTCGGCATGGGAGGTGCGATCGAGCTGAAGGGCCTCGCCGTGATCATCGTCG
The DNA here is from genome assembly GCF_049896145.1 of Microbacterium sp. TWP3-1-2b2. Classification (NCBI taxonomy): domain Bacteria; kingdom Bacillati; phylum Actinomycetota; class Actinomycetes; order Micrococcales; family Microbacteriaceae; genus Microbacterium; species Microbacterium sp. TWP3-1-2b2. Next base: position 1,536,166 of record NZ_JAFCTS010000001.1, read on the forward strand.
GGGGCATGGGATCGCTGCCCGGTGCGCTCGTCGGCGGACTGCTGCTCGGCGTGGCCGAGGTCTTCGCGATCCAGTACATCGGATCGAGCTGGCGCGACCTCATCGCGTTCGCCCTGCTGTTCCTGATCCTGCTGGTCCGCCCGCAGGGCCTGTTCGGCAAGCGCAAGGTCAGGGAGGTCTGACCGTGTTCACCGAATCGACCCTCGTCTTCATCGCTCTCAACGGCATCTTCGCCTTCTCGTTCTATGCCGTGCTGATCGCGGGCCAACTGAGCCTGGCGCAGGCCGGCTTCGCGGGCATCGCCGCGTTCGCGGCCGTGTCCATCGCCCCCGCGCCCACCGAGTGGGGGCCGGTGCCCACGCTGTTGTTCTCGATCGCGGTCGGCATGGCGGTCGGCGCACTCGCCGCGCTCATCCTCGGTCTGCCGACGATGAGATTGCGCGGCGTCTTCCTCGCGATTGCGACCTTAGGCTTCGCCGAGGCCATCCGCATCTTCATTCTGAACTCGGAGTGGACCGGCGGCGCGCAGGGCATGTCGGTGCCCAAGATCCTCAACCCCGCGATCGCATGGATCGTGCTGGCGATCGTCACGTACTGGTTCTGGCGTCAGGCGCGTTCGCGCTACGGACGTGCGCTCGAAGCAATCCGTGAAGACGAGCTCGCGGCACGTTCGATCGGTATCAACGTCGGCGGCCACCGCCTGACGGCCTTCCTCACCGCCGGGGTTCTGGCAGGCCTGTACGGCGTGCTGTGGGCCTATTACGTGCGCCTGATCGCGCCGGAGGACTTCGCCTTCGAGACGGCGATCGACGGCCTGGTCACGGCTGTCGTCGGCGGAACGGCGAACTTCTTCGGCCCCATTCTCGGGAGCGGGTTCCAGACGCTGCTGCCCGAGATCCAGCGCGCGATCGGCATCGAGGCAGGCTGGATCCGTCCGTTCCTGTCCGGTCTGCTGCTGCTCATCGTGATCCTCTATCTGCCGGGCGGCATCGCGTCGATCATTCCTCGTCGCAAGCAGCGCATCGACATGGCGACGCTCGACTCTGACGCGCCGTCCACCGGACGCGTGCACCCCGCCAAGGGCGAGATCGTGGCGGAGCTGAAGGGACTGTCGAAGGAGTACGGCGGAGTGCATGCGGTGCGCGGCGTCGACCTCACCGTGCGAAGCGGCGACGTCGTGGGGCTCATCGGTCCGAACGGCGCGGGGAAGACCACGCTGGTGAACATGATCAGCGGCATGATCGCCCCGTCCGGCGGTTCGGCCACCGTCCTCGGCACGAAGGTCGGCGACACTCCGGTGCATAAGATCGCCGCGGCAGGTGTCACCCGCACGTTCCAGCACTCCAAGTTGTTCAACAGGCTCACTGCTCTGGAGAACGTCCTCATCGGTGCGCACCTGGTGGCGAAGCCGACGTTCCTGCGCCGTCTGATCTGGTTGCCGTCGGCGCGGCGCGACGAACGCCTCGCACTCGAGCATGCCGCGCGGTGCCTCCGCCGGGTCGGCCTGCTCGACAAAGCGGATGTCACAGCGAAGGGGCTCTCCTACGGAGACCAGCGTCGGCTCGAGATCGCGCGTGCCCTCGCCGCTGATCCTTCGCTGCTGATCCTCGACGAGCCGGCCGCGGGTATGAACCACGTGGAGGCGGAGGGGCTGTCCGAACTGATCCGCTCGCTGGCTGCGGACGGGCTGACGATCATCTTCATCGAGCACAACGTGGGCATGGTGCTCGGCACCTGCGACCACATCATCGTGCTGAACTTCGGCGAGGTGCTGGCCGACGGCACTCCCGAAGAGATCTCAGGCGATGAGCGCGTGATCGACGCCTACCTCGGCAGCGCTGACGCCCCGAGCGCCGATGCCCCGGCCGATGCCGGCGCTGATGCACCGGATTCCGAAGGGAGGGTGTGACATGCCCGATCCACTGCTGAGTGTGAAAGACCTCCGAGTCTCCTACGGACGAGTGGAGGCGGTGCGAGGTATCTCGTTCGACGTCGAGGCGGGGTCCCTCGTCACCCTCGTCGGTGCGAACGGTGCGGGAAAGTCGTCGATCATCAACGCGATCTCCGGCATGGTGCGACCCGCCTCGGGTTCGATCACGTTCGACGGGCGCGACATCACTCGCACCCGTTCGCACAAGCTGGTGCCCCTTGGCCTGGTGCAGGTCCCTGAGGGCCGCCAAGTTCTGGCGACGATGACGATCGCAGAGAATCTGCAGATGGGCGCCCGCAGCCTCGGCCGCGGCGCATCCTCCGCGATCGACGAGATGTACCAGCGGTTCCCCGTGCTCGGCGAGCGCCGAGCGCTGCCGGCCGGCTCGCTCTCTGGAGGCGAGCAGCAGATGCTCGCCATCGCCCGCGCCATGCTCGCTCGGCCGCGTCTGGTGCTGATGGACGAGCCGTCGATGGGCCTCGCCCCGAAGATCGTCAACGAGGTGTTCGCCGTCATCGAGGAGATCCGTGCATCCGGCGCCACTGTGCTGCTCGTCGAGCAGAACGCGCGCCGCGCACTGCAGGCCGCCTCCCACGGGCACGTGCTGCAGAACGGTGAAGTGGTGCGTTCCGGGTCCGCAGCGGATCTCCTCGCCGACGACGCCATCATTCAGGCGTACCTCGGCACAGGAGGCATCCAGAAGTGAGCGCCGGTGAGCGCCGCCGCATCCGTAGACGCGTCCCCACGTGGGGTGCTGTCGCTCCGCTGCTCGGTTTCCGCCGCCCTGTGCTTGATCCGGTCGAGCGCCGACTCCGATCGGCGCTCAGCATCAAAGACCTCGCCAGCATCGCACGACGCACCACGCCGCGTTCGGTCTTCGAGTACGTGCACGGCGCCGCCGAGGACGAGATCAGCGTGCGACGAGCACGCGCGGCGTTCGCCGGTGTCGAGTTCTCGCCGCGCGTGCTGCGCGATGTCGGGGCTGTGGACACCACGACGACGATCCTCGGACGACCGGCGGAGTTCCCCCTGATCCTCGCTCCCACCGGTTTCACGCGGATGATGCACCACGAGGGCGAGATCGCCGTGGCACGTGCCGCCGCGCGGGCAGGCGTCCCGTACTCCCTTTCGACGATGGGCACCACGTCTCCGGGAGAACTGCAGCGGGAGGCCCCAGGAGACAACTGGTTCCAGCTCTACCTCTGGAAGGATCGCGCGGGCACGCAGCGGTTGATCGAGGAGGCTCGCGCCACGGGTTACGACACGCTCGTGCTGACCGTCGACACCCCGGTGGCCGGCAACCGCATGCGCGACGCGCGCAACGGGCTGACGATCCCGCCCTCGCTCAACCTCAAGACGATGTGGGACTTCGCCCTGCATCCTGCCTGGTGGATCAACGTCCTCACCACCGAACCGATCGAATTCGCCAGTCTGCGCTCGTTCGACGGCACTGTGGCAGAACTCGTCGCCAAGATGTTCGACCCCACTCTGAACATGAGCGATCTGGCCTGGCTGCGGGAGCAGTGGAAGGGCAATCTCGTCGTGAAGGGCATCCAGTCCGTCGAGGACGCGAGGGCGGTCGTCGATGCCGGCGCCGATGCCCTGGTCGTGTCGAACCATGGTGGGCGCCAACTCGACCGGGCCCCCACGCCGCTGCGGCTGCTCCCCGAGGTCGCAGAGGCCGTCGACTCCCGCTCACAGGTCTTCCTCGACACCGGCATCCTCTCGGGCGCCGATGTGCTGGCGGCGGTCGGACTCGGTGCGGATGCCTGCATGGTCGGCCGCGCGTATCTTTACGGCCTGATGGCCGGCGGCGAGCGCGGTGTGGACCGGATGCTGGAGATCATGCGCGCCGAGGCGATCCGCACGATGCAGCTGGCCGGAGTCGCGACCATCTCCGACCTGCGCGGACGGGTGAGTCTGCGCTGACCTCTCAGTAGCCCGCGAAAACCTGCTGCGCTGCGCCGTCCAATGTGACGCGTCCGCCGTATGGCACGATCCACTGCGGACGCGTGTGGCCCAACGGGACGCCGACGCACACGACAGCATCCGGGTTGTAGTGGGCGACCGTCTCGATCACGACAACGCGCTGCGCGTCGCGGAGCGCCTGGGCCTCGCTCTCGGACGGGTGGAACTCGAAATCGCTCACGGGTGGGCGCGCGACGATCACGCCCGCCGCGGCCTGGAGTATTCCGCGCTCCCCCAGACCACGCAGCCAGCGGGCGACCCAGCCCGCGGGCGGACGCTCCTCGCTCGTCTCGAGCAGCAGGATCGCGCCGTCGAGGTCGGATGCCGCGGGCAGGCGATCCGCGAACGCCACGCCGTCGATGACCTCGAGGCAACCACCCCACGTGCGGCCCTCGACACGGCGAGCGGGCCCAGCCCAGGCCCAGGGCTCAGTCGGCCGGCGATCTCCGTACTCCGCGAGCGCGCGCGGGTCCTCCCAGCGGCGGCCGACGTCCTCCGATTCCCCCGGCTCGGTGAGCTCGAGCTCGCCGCCGTCCAACAGCGCTGCGCGGAGGGACCGAAGGTGGATGTCGTCGACGGCAGGGCCTGGTCCGAGATGCACGGCGGTCGAGCCGCCGTAGTAGCCGGGCACGCCGTGCTGCCACAGCCAGTTCAAGATGTTCGTGTTGTCACTGTGGCCCAGGAACGGCTTGGGGTCGGCCTGCGCCAGCGTGGGATCCAGATGCGGGACGACGAGGACCTGATCGTCGCCGCCGATCGTCGCCAGGATCGCACGGATGCTCGGATCGGCGAACGCGGCGTTGACATCGGCGGCGCGCGCCTCCGGGCTCGCGTCGAGCTGGCGCGTCGTCGGGTACTCGACGGGGATGAGTCCGGTGAGCTCGGTCAGCCTCCGCAGAGCCTGCTCGTGCAGCGCAGGGGCGACAGCAGGGGCCGCGAAGGACGGGGAAAGGACGGCGATGCGGTCACCCGGTACGGGTTTCGATGGCATCCCACCATTGTGTCGGACAGCCGGCGCCCTTCCCCCTCATCGATGTCAATCATTGTTGACAACGGCTCGACGTCAAACTAAGTTGACGTTCATGAGCGTTCCATCCACCGCACAGGCACTCGACCCTCAGGGCGAACCACTGTCCGAGCTGCACCGGCTGACCGAGCTTCGTCGCGACCTGTCGCGCGTGGAGGAGGCGCAGGTGCGCCGTGCACGCAACGCCGGTTACTCCTGGCAGGCGATCGCCAGCGCGCTCGGCGTGACCAAACAGGCTGCGCACAGGAAGTACGGTCGTAGATAACCCCTTTTCTTCAGATCGAGGTCACACATGTCTCGTACGGCGCCCACCCGTCGCCGCGGACGCGGCGCGCCGGAAGACGGTCCGCGCGCCACGTTCCGCCAGCTGCTCCCCTTCCTCTTCGAACACAAGAAGACGCTCATCATCGTCGCGATCCTCAGCGTGATCGGCGCGGCGACGTCTCTCGTCCAACCGCTGCTGGTCGGCCAGGTGATCGCGGCTGTGCAGGCGAACGAGACCCTGGGGCTCCTGGTGTGGCTGCTGGTCGCTTTCGTGCTGGTCTCATCCGTCATCTCCGGCTATCAGCACTACCTGCTCCAGCGCACCGGCACGGCGGTCGTGCACTCCAGCCGTCGGCAGCTGATCGCCCGCATCCTGCACCTGCCGATCCGCGAGTTCGACGCCCGCCGCACCGGCGACCTCGTCTCGCGCGTCGGCACAGACACGACGCTCCTGTACGCCGTGCTCACTCAGGGCCTTGCGGATGCTGTCGGAAGCGCCGTGCTGTTCCTCGGAGCGCTGATCGCGATGCTCCTGATCGATCCGATCCTGCTGCTGCTGATCGTCGTGGTCGTCGGAGTCTCACTCGCCGTCGTGGTGATGCTGAGCGGCCGCATCCGCACGGCATCCAGCGCACAGCAGGTCAAGGTCGGCGAACTGGCCTCGGCTGTCGAGCGCGCGGTCGGATCGATCCGCACCGTTCGGGCGTCCGGCGCCACGGAGCGAGAGACGGCATCCGTCTCAGCGCTTGCCGGTGAAGCGTACGGTCTCGGCGTTCGCATCGCCAAGGTCTCGGCGTTGGTCGTGCCGATCTCCGGCATCGCCCTGCAGGTGTCGCTGCTCGCGGTGCTCGGCGTAGGAGGGTTCCGTGTCGCGGCGGGCGCGATCACGATCGCGTCTCTCATCACATTCGTACTGTTCCTGTTCATGCTGATCATGCCACTCGCGACGACATTCGGCGCGATCACCTCTGTGAACCAGGCTCTCGGGGCGCTCGGTCGCATCCAGGAGGTGCTGGATCTTCCGACCGAGGATCAGGAGGACGCCGCGATCGCCGCGTCTGTCGAACCAGCCGCTGAGCCTGTCGAAGCGTCCGTTCCCGCGCTCTCGTTCCGCGATGTCCGATTCCGGTACCCCGAGGCCGTGATCGCAGCACGCGAAGCGGCGGCGACCGAGGCCCGCACAGTGCTGGTCGACGCCCATCTCGAGCGCAAAGCGCCTGAGACGGATGCCGAGCGGCCGGCCGACGGTGACGTTCTCCGCGGTGTCTCGTTCGCCGTCCCACGGGGCGCTCGTGTCGCTCTCGTCGGCCCCAGCGGCGCAGGCAAGAGCACGATCCTCGCACTGATCGAGCGGTTCTACGATCCGACCGGCGGCTCGATACGCCTCGACGGGCTCGATATCCGCACGTATCCGCGCGCCGAACTGCGCTCACGCTTCGGCTACGTGGAGCAGGACGCCCCGACACTTGCGGGCACGCTCGCGGACAATCTGCGCCTCGCCTCGCCCGATGCCACTGATGCGGACTGCGAGCGGGTGCTGCGCACGGTCAACCTCGGCGACGTGCTCGAACGCGGCACGCTGGGGCTTCAGACGCCCGTCGGCGAGGACGGCGTGATGCTCTCCGGCGGCGAGCGCCAGCGTCTCGCGATCGCCAGGGCACTGCTCACCGAGGCGCCGATCCTGCTGCTCGACGAATCGACGTCATCGCTTGATGGCCTGAACGAGCAGCGCATGCGTGAGGCGATCGACGCCGTCTCCGCCGACCGCACGCTCATCGTGATCGCGCACCGCCTGTCGACCGTCGTCGACAGCGACCTGATCGTCGTGCTGCAGGACGGCGAAGTCGTGGGCCAGGGCACGCACGCCGAACTCATCGAGCGGGTGCCGCTGTACCGCGACCTCGCCCGCCACCAACTGCTGGTGTGATCCGCGCTTCGCCGAGACCCCCGCCTGTTGGCGAGACCCCACGTTGCGGACGTCCACAGCACGGGGTCTCGGCAACAACGTGAGGTCTCGAGCGAAGAACGCGATGGCAGGATGACGGGACCACTCAGCCACGGGTCTGTCCCTGTCATCCCGCCATCGCGGGTCTGATCCGGTACTACTTCGCCTGCGCGAGCCGGTACCTCAGTGAGGCGAGCTCGGCACGAAGCGCTGCCGGAAGCGTGTCACCGAACGTGTCGAAGAACTCTTCGGTCGAATCGGCCTCCTTCGACCAGGCATCCGCATCCACGGCGAAGAGCTCGTCGAGATCCTGCTGCGAGATGTCGAGGCCGTCGAGGTTGAGGTCATCGATCACCGGGAGACGCCCGATCGGACTGTCGACCACCCCGACCTCACCGCTGATCCTGCGGATGATCCAGTCGATCACGCGCGAGTTGTCGCCGAACCCCGGCCACAGGAAACGGCCGTCGTCGCCTCGGCGGAACCAGTTGACCTGGAAGACCCGCGGTGCGCGGTCGAAGCGCAGGGAGCGTCCGACCTTCAGCCAGTGCGCGAAGTAGTCGCCCATGTTGTAGCCGCAGAACGGGAGCATCGCGAACGGGTCACGGCGCAGTTCACCGACCGTGCCCTCGGCCGCTGCCGTGCGCTCGGACGAGATCGTCGAGCCCAGGAACACGCCGTGCGTCCAGTCGGTTGCCTCGACCACGAGCGGGACGTTCGTCGCACGCCGCCCGCCGAACAGGATGACATCGAGTGGAACAGCCTGCTCCCAGTCGTCCGAGATCTGCGGGCATTGCGCAGCCGAGACGGTGAAGCGCGAGTTGGGGTGCGCGGCCGGCCGGCCGGAGTCCGGCGTCCAGTCGTTGCCCTCCCAGTCGATCAGGTGCGCCGGAGGCGTGTCGGTCAGCCCTTCCCACCACACGTCACCATCAGGGCGGAGTGCGACGTTGGTGAAGAGAGTGTTGCCCCACAGCGTCTCGACCGCCGTGACATTGGTGGATTCACCGGTGCCAGGGGCGACGCCGAAGAACCCGGCCTCCGGGTTGATGGCCCACATGCGGCCATCCTCGCCCGGTCGGATCCACGCGATGTCGTCGCCGAGAGTCTCGACCTTCCAGCCGGGGATCGTCGGGCGCAGCATCGCGAGATTCGTCTTACCGCACGCCGACGGGAATGCGGCCGCGACGTGGTATGCCTTGCCCTTCGGGTCGATCACGCGGATGAGCAGCATGTGCTCTGCGAGCCAGCCCTCGTCACGGGCGATGACGGATGCGATGCGCAGCGCGAAGCACTTCTTCGCGAGGATGGCGTTGCCGCCGTATCCGGAGCCGTACGAGTAGACCTCGAGCGTGTCGGGGAAGTGCACGATGTACTTCTCGTCGTTGCAGGGCCATTCGACATCCTGCTCGCCGGGAGCCAGCGGAGCGCCGACGGAGTGCACGGTCTTGACCCACGGGGCGCCTTCGGCGATCTGCCTCGTGACAGCATCGCCGACGCGCGTCATGATGCCGATGGATGCCACGGCGTATGCGCTGTCGGTGACCTGGACGCCGATGTGCGAGAGCGGGCCTCCGACGGCTCCCATCGAGAACGGTACGACGTACATCGTGCGTCCGCGCATCGACCCCTCGAAGACGTCGGTCATGGTCTGGCGCATCTCGACCGGATCGGCCCAGTTGTTCGTGGGACCGGCATCCTTCTCCTGCTCGGAGGCGATGAAGGTGCGAGCTTCGGTGCGCGCGACGTCACTGGGGTGCGAGCGCGCGAGGTAGGACCCAGGCCGCCACTCGGGGTTGAGCTTGATGAGCTTGCCCTCGGCGACGAGGCCGCGCAGCAGCGCGTCGTTCTCGGCCTGCGACCCACCAACCCAGTGAACGGATGCCGGCTGCGTGAGCGCGCGGATCTCTTCGACCCATGCGACCAGCTCTTTCATCGCCGGCGTGTCATAGGTGGGGACAGCACCAAGGCTGCGCGCCGCGGAGACGGCGGGAACGCGGGGTGTGAAGGTCTCGGCCATAACCATGTCTGCTCCCTCGAAGAGTCGGTGTGTATCTCCATTCTGTGCAACTTCAACCACAGATTTCTCGCATGAATGCTCGTAAGAATCATGATTCTTTCGATATGCTCAAGTAATGAGCGGCTCCGGCATCCACCTCACGACCCTCGGTCATCGAATCCGTCATCATCGCGTGGCGAAGGGCTTCACGCTCGACGAGCTCGGCGCCAAGGTCGGCGTCGCAGGTTCCCAGTTGAGTCTGATCGAGAACGGCAAGCGCGAACCCAAGCTCTCGCTGCTGCAGGCGATCGCGCAGGCCACTGCGACCGACGTCTCCGACCTCATCTCTGGAGAGCCGCCCAACCGCCGAGCAGCGCTGGAGATCGAGCTGGAGCACGCGCAGGCGAGTCCGGTCTTCCGCCAGCTCGGGGTCACGCCGGTGCGAGTGTCGAAGGGGATGCCGGATGAGACGATCGAATCGATCCTCGGCCTTCACCGCGAGCTTCAGCGTCGTGCGCGCGAGGCCATCGCGACGCCCGAGGAGGCGAGGCGCGCGAACACCGAGCTGCGGCTGCGCATGCGTGCGCAGAACAACTACATCGGCGACATCGAGAAGCTCGCCGAGAAGCAACTGAAGGCCGCGGGCCACGTCAGTGGCGCGCTCACGCACCGCACCGTGAGCATCATGGCCCAGAAGCTCGGGTTCGAGCTGCTCTACGTCAACGACCTGCCGCATTCGACCCGCTCGGTGACGGATCTGGAGAACAGCCGAATCTATCTGCCGCCGGCATCCATTCCCGGCGGTCACGGCCTGCGGTCGATGGCGCTGCAGGCGATGGCGCATCGGCTCCTGGGGCATACTCCCCCGACCGACTACGCCGACTTCCTGCAGCAGCGCCTGGAGATCAACTACTTCGCGGCGAGCTGCCTGGTGCCGGAGACCGCCGGTGTCGCCTTCCTTCAGCAGGCGAAGAAGGATCGGAACCTCGCCGTCGAGGACTTCCGTGACGCGTTCGGTGTCACGCACGAAGCAGCCGGTATGAGGATGACGAACCTGCTGACCGAGCATCTCGGAATGAAACTGCACTTCCTCCGCGTCGACGAGACCGGCGCGATCACCAGAGTGTACGAGAACGACGACCTCCCGTTGCCCATGGATGTCACCGGCGCGGTCGAAGGCCAGCCGGTGTGCCGGAAGTTCCAGGCGCGGGCGGCCTTCACCCAGCAGAACCGCACGACGGAGCACCACCAGTACACCGACACTTCCTCTGGCACCTTCTGGTGTGCGACGCAGACGGGGGCTGCCAGCGACGGCGAGTTCTCGGTGACCGTCGGCGTCCCGTTCGACGACGCACGCTGGTGGCGAGGGCGGGAGACGACCGATCGCGCGGCCTCGACGTGCCCGGACGAGGCGTGCTGCCGTCGTCCATCCCCTGATCTCGCCGAACGGTGGAGCGCCAAGGCATGGCCGAGCGCGCGTGTGCACACGCACATGTTCTCGCCGCTCCCACGCGGCGCATTTCCCGGAGTCGATGAGAACGAGGTCTACACATTCCTCGCTCGCCACGCAGCGGAGTGAGGCGCCTCGATCAGCCGGAGATGAAGGCAGCGTATCGGTCGAGCGCTGCGGCGATGTCGGCATCAACGGCCGCACCGGCCGTGAGCAGCTCCGGCACAGGGTCGTCTTCGTGTCGCCCCACTGCGGTGGAGTGCCGCCAGGTGCCGACAACGACGCCGTCCGCGACGAGGATCGGTCGCACCATGCCGTTCTTCCCCGGTCCGATCGCCGCCAAGAGCTCTGGAGGGCAGGAGACGGTGCGATCCGCATACGAGATGTAGTACTCCTCGAAGGATCCGAGAGCGATGACGGTCGGCGCAGCTGCGTTCCGTCGCGGCTTCGAATCTGCGACGAACACCCCCTCATCGATCTGCCGGACGCGTTCGTCGGCAGCGGCTGCAGCAGACCGAGCAGAGCCCAGAGTGAGGCCGGCCCACCACGCGAAATCTTCGGCGGTGGCCGGGCCATGCCCGACGATGTAACGGACGAACATCTCCGCGGCCGGATCGCTCGGCGTGGCCGATTCCGGAATGTGCTCCTCCGTGAGCACGAACAACTGATCGCGCGAGACGGCGTCTGCCCTGCGCACGACCGGTCCCTGGCAGATGATGCCGCGCAGGGCGAGGTTCTGCACCGCGAAGAGTCCGCGCTGTCCACCCGGCTCGATGCCGGCCTTCTGCAGCACATCGAACAGCTCGACACGAGTCAGGCCGTTGCCGCCGCTCAGCGCCCCGCGGATGGCGCGCTCGGAGGTCGCGAGCTCGTCTGCACCGAGGCCGAGCTCCCGGTAGCGAGGTGCTGCCATGTGCAGCTGCCGCTCCCCCGTGACGCGCAGCATCCATGCAAGGTCTTCTGCGGCGACGATGTGCAGCGTGCCGCGCTGGGTCCAGGCGCGCACCAGCGCACCACGGTTGAACAGCCGATCGACGCCCCGCAGCGTCGGCGCACCCGTCGTGCGCGCGGCGAGCGCCCATCGCCCTGCCCAGAACTCCTGAGCCTGGACAGCGAGCATGTGACGCGCAGCATCCGTCACCGAACGGGTCGGCGCCGTGAGTCGGTGAGCACGCAGGCGCGCAGCGCGCAGCGAATGCGGATCCATGACCCCATCCTGCCGCGTGCCTCAGACTTTCGCCGGGATACCCTGAAGGCATGACGACGACCCTCGCTGCACGCGCTGTCCTTCTCGACATGGACGGCACGCTCGTCGACTCCACCTCGGTCGTCGAGCGGCTCTGGCTGGAATGGGCCGAGCCGCATGGGCTCGACCGCGACACCGTTCTGAAGACCGTGCACGGCCGCCAGGGCTGGCAGAGCATGGCCATCCTCCTGCCGGAGCGCGATCATGCGATCAACCTCGAGGAGAATCAGCGGATGTTGGCGCGCGAGAGCGCGGAGACCGACGGCGTTGTCGCGATCCCCGGCGCCGCCGACCTGCTCCGATCACTGGGAGGAGTTCCTCACGCGATCGTCACTTCGGCGGACCTCGCGCTCATGACGGCGCGGATGGGTGCCGCGCTGCTGCCGATCACCGAACTCGCGATCACCGCCGAGCGGGTGTCCCACAGCAAGCCGGACCCGGAGGGTTTCCTGCTCGCAGCATCCGCTCTGGGCGTCGACCCCGCCGAATGCGTCGTCTTCGAAGACTCCGGAGCCGGCATCCGTGCCGGTATCGATGCGGGGATGACCGTGATCGGCGTCGGACCGCATGCGCCATCATTCGCACCGGCGCATCACGTCGACGACCTCACGCAGATCACGATCGTCCCCGCCGGCGACGGGTTCGAGATCCGGATCAGCTGAGCGCTGAGATCGCTTCGCGCAGGATGCCGTCGGCCTCCGCCAGGGCGCGCGTCGCACGCTCCGCGTCTGCTCCGGTGGCGAGGATGAGCAACGCGAGCTTCACTGAGCCGTCTGCCGTGCGCAGTGCGGCAGACGCCTCATCGACGCCGACGCCGGCGAGCTGCGAGACCGTGCGCACCGACCGGGCGTGCAGTTTCTCGTTGGTGGCGAGCAGGTCGACCATGACGCCTCGGTAGGTCTTGCCGAGTTTGATCATCGACAGCGTCGTGAGCATGTTCACGACGAGCTTCTGCGCGGTCCCCGCCTTCAGCCGAGTGGAACCGGAGATGAACTCCGGACCTGTCACGACCTCGATCGCGATCTCAGCGACGGCGCCGATGTCGGAGTGCGGATTCGATGCGATCGCGGCTGTGAGAGCGCCGACACCGCGAGCGTACCTCAGCCCTCCCACCACGTAGGGGGTGCGACCGGATGCCGATATGCCGACGATCGTGTCACGGTCGGTGATCTCCAGCTCGCGCAGGGACGCTTCGGCGGCCTCCGCATCGTCCTCGGCGTTCTCCACGGCCGAGCGGATCGCGGTCTCGCCGCCCGCGATGAGGCCGACGACCATCGACGGGTCGGTGCCGAACGTCGGCGGGCATTCGCTGGCATCGAGCACACCCACCCGCCCGGCCGTCCCTGCACCGATGTAGATGAGACGCCCGCCGCGGCGGAATCGCTCTGTGATGCCGTCGACAGCACGCGCGATCTCGTCAGCGCGCTCAGCCACAGCGAGCGGCACGCGCTGATCCTCGGCGTTCATCCGGCGCACGAGCTCTGCGGTCTCGAGCAGGTCGAGATCGCCTCGTTCGGTCGTGGACGCCTCGGTGGCCAGGGCGGACAGCACCTCGAGCATCTCGGTGAGTCGGGTGGATTCGGAATCATTCGGCACGGCGGACGAACCTTTCGTGGGGCAGGTCTGTGCGGTGCGCGAGGAGCGCGGCACCGTCGAAGGCATCGCCGACGGGGTGCACCATCGTGCGGCCGGCTGCGGTGAGGGAGCGCTCGAGCTGGGAGCGGAACCAGGCGTGGTCGGTGAGTCCGCCATGGATCGCGACATCGCGGATGCGACCGGATGCGGCGAGCGCGGATGCTGTGAGCAACCGGACTGCTTCGGCGACGATCTCGCTGGCGACGGAATCCCCCTCGGCTGCGGCATCCAGCACGAGCGGAGCCAATGTCGCCAATTGACGAGCGGTCGGGATGTCACCGGCAAGCCACGTGATGGGATCCGGATGCGGCGCGATGTGCGCGCGGACGGTGTCGGTCAGCGCGGTCGCAGCGCCCAGCGCATCCCTGGCACGAAGCACGGCGCGGGCGCCTTCTCGGCCGATCCACGAGCCGCTGCCGAAGTCACCGAGATCGGGGCCCCAGCCGTCCACGAGTCGCAGGCCGTCGGCAGCCACTCCGAGCGCCACGGCGCCGGTGCCGGCGATCAGCAGCGTGCCGGCGGCACCCTCCAGCGCGCCGACGTGCGCCGTCACGACATCGGATGTGACAGCGACGCGCGCTCCAGTCGCGTCGGAGAGAGCACGCGCAAGAGCGGCTGCGGCATCCGGAGCGTTCCACGCTCCTGCCGCGCCCACGCCGATGCTGTCGATGCGCTCAGCTCTTGCGAGCAGCGGCAGGATCACCGCCGCTGCGCTCGAGACACCATCGACGGACGCGAGGCCCGGCGTACCGGCATCCGTATAGGTCTCGCGACGGTCTGCCGTGATGACGGCGACACGGCAACGGGACTTTCCGAGATCAACGGCGGCCGTGATGTGCTCGATCGGCATCTCTCAACTCTCGCGTCGACGACTCAGGCGCAACCATACGGAAAGAGTCTACAGTCAGCGTACGATTACTGAAAAGAATTTACCACTGAGCGAACCCGCTCGCGCGACATACTGTAATCCCCTACCCCGAGGAGCACGGATGAGCATCCAGTCGACCATCGAAGCAGCTGCCTCGACACTTCCACCCTCTCTTGCCCGCATCGCGGCGGTCGTCCGTGAGAACCCGCCGATCGTCATCGACATGACGATAAACGAGCTCGCTGACGCGTGCAGCACGTCCGTCGCGTCGGTCGTACGATTCTGCCGCGCCATCGGCTTTAGCGGTTACGCTCCTTTGCGCATGGCGCTCGCGACCGAGCTCGGTAAGGAATCCGCACAGTTCTCGGCAAAAGGCGCGTTCGGCTCCGAGATCTCCGACGAGGACTCCCTGCACGAGGCCGTGTCGAAACTGGCCGCCCTCGAACTCCTCGCCATCGAGGAGACCGTGGGCAGACTCGACTTCGAAGTGCTCGACGCAGCCATCTCCGACATCGACGGCGCCGAACGCATTCTGCTCTACGGCATCGGTGCCAGTCAGTTCGTCGCAGAAGACCTCGCGCACAAACTGCTGCGGGTCGGCCGCAACGCACACGTGATCACCGATCCGCACGAGGCGATCGCCGCGACCGTGTTGAACGCGGGCCCGACCGTCGCGATCGGATTCTCACACTCCGGCACCACGGGCGAGACTGTGCGATTCTTGCGCACAGCGGGAGGCAACGGCGCTTCGACGATCGCCGTGACTTCCGCCAAGGACTCTCCTCTCGCCCGTGCCGCCGACCACGCCCTATTCACGGAAGTTCGTGAGTCGACTTTCAGAGCCGGGGCGATGGTCAGCCGTATCGCTCAGCTGGCCCTCGTCGACTGCCTGTTCGTCGGCGTCGCGAAACGCCGCTTCGCCGAGACCGTGGATGCCCTGCAGCGCACTCGCGAGGCGACTCGGGCCTTGCGGGACTGAAGCCCTCGCCCGAGCATCGAGGCTTCGGGGATCGTCATGTTTCTGTGATGTAAATCATCTCCATTGGTATCGACAGTTTTGAACATTCTTGCCATACTGAGGTCACTCACCCGGCGAGAGGACGATGACGTTGATGCAGTTTCCCGGCACCACCACGGTGCGAAGCCTACGATCCGGCGATGGCGCTGAACTCGCCCACGCATGGACGAGATCTGCACCACAGGACGGGATCACAGCTCGTCGTCTGCGGAACCTGATCCTTCTGGATCGAAACTTCGACGCGGACGGCCTGTTCATCGCAGAGGATCAGGGCGCGATCGTCGGCGCCGTCTATGCAGTGCGCCGTCGCGTCGCACACGATGGCGACGACCTGGAGCCATCCACCGGTTGGATACCGTTCTTCTTCGTCGTGCCAAGCCACCGCAGCCACGGCCTCGGTCGCGCACTCATCACGCAGGCTTTCGCCTGGCTGCGCGGCCACGGAGTCCGCGAGGTCATCTTCTCGGCATACACGCCAAACTACGTGCTGCCGGGCCTGGACGTCGAGCGCTACCCCGAGGCATCCACACTGCTTGCTTCGATGGGCTTCACTCGCGTCGAGCACCCGAGCGCGATGGATCGTTCCCTGATCGGTTATCAGATGCCGTCAGAGGTCCGCGAGCGCATCGATGCGCTTCGCGGCGAGGGGTGGTATCTGGGTACCCCGGATGACGACGACCTCGTGCCGCTGATCCGCATCGCCGGTGACTCGTTCAATTCCGACTGGGCCAGGGCGATCCGCGAGGCAGTCGTCGGTGGCATGCCCACTGAGCGCATCATCATCGCCAAGAGCCCGGAGGGCTCGGTGCTCGGCTGGGCCATGCATGGCACCTACGAATCGGTCGTCGAGCGCTTCGGCCCGTTCGGCGTGCTGCCGGAGAGCCGTGGTACCGGTCTCGGCAAGGTACTGCTGCACCTCACTCTCGAGCGCATGACAGCGCTCGGCGCCCACAGCGCCTGGTTCCTCTGGGCCGATGAAGGATCAACCGCATCGGCACTCTATGCGAAGACCGGCTTCGCAGCGACCCGCACATTCGACATCCTGCGTGCAGAGATCGGAGACTCAGAATGACCAAGACCGTCGTCGCCGTCGGCGGCCACATCGGAGACATGGAACTGACCGCGGGGCCGACACTCGCGAAGGTCGTGCTCGAAGGCGGCCGCGCCATCATCATCGATTGCACCTACGGAGAGCGGGGGCACCCGACGATCGCGCCGAGCGTCTACCGCGAGCAGAAGGTTCGCGAGGCGCAGTTCTTCGCGGACACGATCGGCGCCGAGCTGATCACGCTCGATTACTCCGACGGCTTCCTTCCGGATGATGAGGCGGTGGCCGAGCAGATCGCCGCTGTGATCCGCGATTCGAAACCCGACATCCTCATCACCCACTGGCTGCATTCCATGCACCGCGACCACGAGCGCGCGGCGCAGGCCGCAGAGCGGGGAGCATTCCTCGCATCCATCCCTATCGAGGAGATAGACGCCGAGCGGCACTCAGTCCCGACGATCCTGCACGCCGAGAACTGGGAGGACATGGAGGGCTTCGAAGCCGACACGTTCTTCGAGATTCCCGATGAAGCATACGAGCTGTGGCGCACCGGCATTCAGGAGCACGCCTTCGCCCGCGGCGAGACGTATGGATTCCGCTTCATCGACTACTACTCCGCGCTGATGCAGGTGAAGGGATGCCTCGTGGGCGCCCAGCGCGCGACCGCGTTCAAGAGCGCCGGCACCGAGAAGTTCGCCCTCGCAGGGCCCTGAGTTCTACCCGATACCCGATACCCGATACCCGATACCCGATACACACCATCCGACAACGAAGGAATGCCATGAAGAAAACAGTCCTCGCAGCGACAGGCCTCGGCGTGGTCGCCGCTCTGACACTGTCCGGCTGCGCCGGCTCTACAGAGTCCGGATCCGGAGACGGAACCCAGGAGATCACGTTCCTGACGCATTGGGGGCCTGACCAGGTAGCGATGCTCGAAGCCGCAGGGGACGCATTCACCGCCGAACACCCGGACGTCAAGCTCACGGTGCAGTCAGTGCCGTTCGGCAACCTGCTCTCGACGCTGCGAACCCAGGGCACCTCCGCGAACGGCCCGACGATCGTGGGGGCATACGACGCCTGGCTTCCTGAGCTCGTGCGCGACGGGCTCGCCGCCAAGGCGCCAGGCGACGTCGCCGACGATGTCAGCGCCAACTGGCCGAGCGGTGTGGTCACGGCCGCAAGCAACGGCGGCGACCTGTACGGCGTGCCCAACGAGATCGATCTCTACGCGTTGAACTACAACGCCGCCCTGTTCGAAGCCGCAGGAATCAGCGAGGCTCCGGCCGATTGGGATGCCCTGGTGGACGATGCCGCGAAGCTCACAACCGGCGATCAGCAGGGAATCGGCTTCATCACCGGCTGGAACAGCGGCGCTGTGCATCCGTTCCTCTCGCTGCTCGCGTCAAATGGCGGCACCTTCCTCAACGAGGACGGCACAGCGTCGAATCTCACCAGCGAGGAGGCGATCGAGACCGCCGAGCTGTACGAGACGCTGGTGAACGCGGGCTCGACCGACGCCTCGAAATCGACAGCGAACGCGAACACGACGGGGCCGTACCTCGACAACTTCGTCAACGACAAGACCGGCATGCTCATCATGGCGAACTGGTGGGAGAGCTCCCTCAAGGACGCCATGGGCGATCGGTTCGCTGAGGTCGCAACGGCACCGATCCCGGTCGGTCCCAGCGGCACTGAGTCGAGTTCGATCTCGTACTCGTGGATGACAATCGTCAACAGCAAGGCCGACGAAGCGAAGCAGGATGCCGCGTGGCAGTTCCTCAGCTACCTGAACGGTGCGGACTCCGGCGAGAACGGTTCTTCAGCGATGGGCGACATCCTCATCTCGATGGGCATCATGCCGACGCGCAGCTCCGACATCGAAGCGCACGCCGACACACTCGGCACGCCGTTCCTGTCGACCTACGTCGAGGCGCTGGATGCCGCGACGCCGTTCCCGACGGTGCTCGGCGGTCCTGCGGCCACCGACGCCCTGCAGGTCCAGCTCGAAGCGCTACTGAACGGGCAGGTCGACGCGAAGACGGCGATGGAGAACGCCGCCCGCGACGTCGACGCCGCTCTCGCAGCCGCCCAGCAGTAACCCGACAGTGACGCGGGGCTCCGTGCCGGAGCCCCGCATCCGTCTGAAAGGCACATCCCGTGACGACCGCCACGACAACGACCACGCTCTCCGCCGCCCCGCCCCCGCCGATTCGTCGACGACGCAACAAGACCGCGAAATGGTCGGCGCTGTTCCTCAGCCCTGCCATGATCGTGATCGGCGTCTTCACAGTCATCCCGATGCTGATGACGATCTGGATCAGCCTCAACAAGTGGTCCATGTTCACCTCGATCACCGACATGACCTTCGTGGGCCTCGACAACTACGCGCGGCTGCTCGGCGACGCCTCGCGTATGCAGGCGATCGCGAACACTGGAGTCTATGTCGGCCTCTCGGTCCTGATCACCATTCCGCTCGCGCTGCTGATCGCGCTGCTGCTCTACTTCCCCAAGCTGAAGGGAAAGGGCGTCGTGCGGACGTTGCTCTTCGCGACGTACGTCATACCGACGATCGCGATCGTCATCATCTGGGGAAACATCTACTCTCCCGGGTACGGCCCCCTCAGCGCGATGGTCACCGCCATCGGCCTGACACCCCCCGGCTGGCTGAGCGATCCGCAGTGGGCGCTCCTGTCGCTGGTGATCTTCAATGTGTGGCAGATGCTCGGCTACTACGTCATCCTTCTCATCGCAGGTCTCACGCAGATAAATGAAGAGCTGTATGAGGCGGCCCGTATCGACGGCGCCGGCCTCATCCGACAGACCTGGTCGATCACGATCCCCCTGCTGCGTCCGTCGCTCGTCTTCGTCGTTCTGATGACGTTCGTCAACTCGATCCAAGTCTTTGACCCGATCTACCTGCTCACGCAGGGGGGACCAGCGAATTCGACCAACGTCGTGGGATTCGAAATCCAGCGTTCGGCCTTCCAATACGGAATGGCTGGAGAATCCTCTGCCCTGGCCGTCTCGCTCTTCCTGATGATCGTTGCCATCGGCGGAGTTCTCGGAATCATCATGAAGGGACGCAAGCGATGAGCGCCGCCTCCTCCACCACCGTCCGACGCCAGCTCGGAAAGACGCTCCAGTACGTCCTACTCGCGATCATCGCGCTGATTCCGCTCTTTCCGCTGTACTGGTTGCTCATCTCAGCGGTGAAGACGCCTGCCGAATTCTCCCAGATTCCGCCGACTTGGTTCCCCTCGACACCGACGCTGGAGCCGACCATCACCGCGCTTACGGCGGTGCCGTTCTTCCAGTCGATGCTCAACAGCATCATCATCGCCGGTGGGGCGACGATCTCCGTACTGGTGACGAGCATCCTCGCCGGGTACGTCTTCGCCAAACACCAATTCCGCGGTCGTGACGCACTGTTCTGGGCGATCATCGCCACGATGTTCCTCCCGCCTATCGTGACGATCGTCCCGTTGTTCTACCTCGTTTCCAGCATGGGGCTGTCTGACACGTATCTGGGCGTACTGCTGCCATGGCTCGCGAACGCCTTCGGCATCTTCCTGATGCGGCAGTTCATCCAGGACATCCCTGATGAGCTGATCGAAGCAGCGCGCGTGGACGGCGCCGGAGAGTTCAGGATCGTCTGGCAGTTCGTCGTGCCGCTTCTGAAGCCGGCGATCGTGACGCTTGCCGTGTTCATGTTCGTATATGCCTGGAACAACTTCTTGTGGCCGCTGTCGATCCTGAAATCCGAAGCGCTGTACCCCGTGGTGCTGACGCTGAACCGGCTCATGTCGTACACGATGAGCTTCGAGTATCAGAACGTCGTGCTCGCTGGTGCGGTCATCGCTTCGCTGCCGACTCTGCTGGTGTTCCTGGTTACCCAGCGTGTATTCGTGGCTGGTATTGCGGCGAGTGGAGTCAAGGGCTGATCTGCGTACTGTCGAAGATCCATGACAAGTCGTTGCCGACCAGGCCCAGAACGATCTTTCGACCGTCACGCCGTCGGCGGCAGCCCCAGGTCTTCTTCGCGCACCGTGCCCTGGAACGACCAGGGGAAATTGATCCAGAGATCGGTGTCCTTCCACGCGTAATCGGGCTGGATGATCGTCGACGGCTTCGTGTAGATCGTCGCAGACCGTACTTCGGCGCCCTTGGCCTGCAGCAACTCCACGGCCAGCGCCAGCGTGCGCCCCGAGTCGGCGACGTCGTCGACCAGCAGCACGCGACGCCCATCGAGGTAGGCCATGTCGAGTTCGGGCGGCAGCACCTCCGGCGCATCCAGGACCGTGCCGATGCCGGTGTAGAACTCCACGTTGATCGCTCCGCAGTTCTTCGCGCCCAGCCCGTAGGCGATCGCTCCTGCGGGCAGCAGCCCACCGCGGGCGATCGCGACGACGACCTCCGGCTCGAATCCGCTGGCGACGATGCTGCGCGCGAGGTCTCGCGTCGCTGCTCCGAAGCCGTCCCAGGTGAGTGTCTCGCGTTCGATCGCAGCATCCGTCATGCGTCTATTCTGCCGTTAGAATCGTCGATGTCCGGATTGCCTCGAAAAGGGGCGCCGGTGCCCGAAAAAGGGGCACGAAGCATTCGCCGCGATGTCGCGCGAAGCGAGACACACACGGAATCGATCCGTCGTCTCGAAAGGCATTCCCCATGCCCACTGTCTCCGCTCACGTCGCCCTCACTCTCGCTCAGCACATCGACGCCGTCTTCGGTGTGATGGGCAACGGCAACGCCCACTTCCTCGACGCGCTCGAGCGCCAGACGCCGGTGGAGTTCACCGCCGTGCGCCACGAGCAGGGCGCGGTCGTCGCCGCCGATGCCCATCACCGCGCGTCCGGGAGGATCGCCGCCGCCACCACCACCTACGGCGCCGGGTTCACGAACACCCTGACCGCGCTCGCGGAGGCAGTGCAGGCGCATGTGCCGCTCGTGCTCGTGGTGGGCGACGAGCCCACCTCCGGCCCGCGCCCATGGGACGTCGATCAGATCGCGCTCGCTTCGGCCGTGGGCGCGCGGACGTACACGGTCGGACGAGCGGATGCCGCGGCGACCACGATCATCGCGATCGAGCACGCTCTCACCTATCGTGTGCCCGTCGTACTCGCGATCCCGTATGACGTCGCCGCGCTCGAGGCTGGGCCGGTGCCGCCCGCCCCCGCGCCCCGCATCCCCGCGCCGCTTCACCCGAGAGGCGAGTTCGCCGACGGGATGCTGGATGACATCGTTGCGGCGCTGCGCGAGGCGAAGCGGCCGTTCCTCCTGGCCGGCCGAGGCGCCTGGCTGGCCGGCGCCGGGGACGCGCTGGGTGCGCTTGCCGAGGCGACAGGGGCACTGACGGCGTCCACGGCGCTCGGCCGCGGTGTCTTCCCCGCAGCGGAGTACGACCTCGGCGTCTCGGGTGGCTTCGGCGCCGAAGGCGCCATGCAGCTGGTGCGGCAGGCCGATGTGGCCGTCGTCTTCGGCGCCTCGCTGAATCAGTTCACGATGCGCTTCGGTGAACTGTTCGCCCCTGGCACGCGGGTGTTCCAGGTCGATGTCGCCCCGGCCGCGACGCATGCGCACGTCGGCGGTTTCGTCCGCGGTGACGCGAGGATCGTGGCAGAAGAGCTCGCAGCGCGAGTGAGCACAGTGTCCACCGTGCACGGGCCCTGGCGAGAATCCGTCGACATCGAGGCGGCCCGTTCCTACGATGCCGGAGACGATCTGGCCCCCGACGGCCGGCTCGACCCACGCTCGGCAGCCAGGCGCATCGCTGAGCTCCTTCCGGAGGACAGGGTCGTCGTCTCCGACGGCGGACACTTCATCGGCTGGGCCAACATGTACTGGCCGGTCTCCGCGCCGGACCGCATGATGATGATCGGCACGGCGTTCCAGGCCATCGGCCAGGGCTGGCCGAGCGTCGTCGGGGCCACGAGAGCGAAGCCGGAGTCGACGATCGTGCTGACATCCGGAGACGGCGGCGGCCTGATGGCGATCGCTGATCTCGAATCGGCGGTGCGTGCTGCCGGCGGCCACGGTTGCGCGGTGATCTGGAACGATGCCGCCTACGGCGCCGAGGTCCACCTGTACGGTCTGAAAGGTCTCGCCGAAGAGCCGATGCGCATCCCGGAGGTCGATTTCGCCGCGTTCGTCACGGCGGTGGGCGGCGAGGGCGTGGTGGTGCGCACGCTCGATGACCTCGACCGGCTGGGCGAATGGGCCGCCGAAGACCCGGCGACCCGGCGGTTCCTGCTTCTCGATCTGCGCATCTCAGGCGCCGTCGTCGCGCCGTATCAGCAGGAGATCATCCGGGTGAACTCCTGATCAGCAGCGCTGGACGGGTCAATCGACCTGCTCGATGCCCTGCACGCGCACCTGCTCGAGATCGAGGCGTGCGGAGATGCTGCGCACGACGAGATCGTCGACCGTGCCCGCGCGCCGCAGTCCATGCAGCACCTCGCGTTTGTGCTCGAGGACCGCGAGCTTGAGACGGGCGTACTCCTCGTGCCGGATGATGGGCGAGCGCTGCAGGACATCGACATCAGCAGACGTCGCCACCATCTGCAGAGTCGTGCCGTCGGAGAGTTCCTCCGTCGCACCACCGACGCCGCCGATCGGATCGAGAACCGTGTCGGCCGCCGTATCCGCCGCGAGCGGATCAGGGGCGTCCAGCAGATCCTCCATCGCCCCCACCTCTGCGTCGATCAGCGCCCGTTCCCTCGCCAACGCGCGTGCGTTCGCCAACTCGAGCATCTCGTAACCGTCGCGGCGCACACGATCACGAACCTCGTCGCTGACCCCGTGCTCGGAGGCGAGCGAATCCAGCGCCGCCATCGCGGCGCCGGAGATCGCGCGCTCGGCGAGGTCGTACTCCTCGTCGGCTGCGTGGTCGACGGGGAATCCCGCCCACCGCACGACGGCGGGCAGCAGTGGCCCCTGCACCAGCAGGCTGAGCATGATCACGCCGGCGGTGACGAAGATGATCTCGTCGCGTCCTGCCAGCGTCGAGCCGTCGGAAGCGGTCAGCGGCACGGAGAGAGCGATCGCGAGCGAGACTGCACCACGCATACCGGCGACGGTGCTGACGATCTGCGCTCGGGTACGAAGCCCGCGGGGATGCGCGGCGGCACCCGCTCCGCCGAATCTCTGGAAGGGCACGGACAGCAGCTGGAAGCCGAAGCGGACCACCAGAAGCGTCACCCATACCGCGATCGTCGTCAGCACGAGCCATCCGATCATGCGCAGGGATGTCTGGTGCACGACCCATTGCACCTCGAGGCCGATCAGCACGAAGAGGGCACCGTTGAGCAGGAAGACGCCGAACGGCCAGACCGCCTCCGACTGGCGCCGTGAGGCCGCCGTCGTGATCCGAGGACCGAGGTAGGCCGCGATGAGACCGGCCACCACCACGGCGAGCACACCGGAGGCGTGGATCATCTCGGCGAGCAGGAAGGCGACGAAGGGCACGAGCAGCATCGTCACGTTGATGGTCATCGTCTTCCGAACCCGCTGCAACACCAGCCAGGCGGCCGCGGCGACAAGAGCCCCGACGGCGACGCCGCCGAGGTAGGACACGACGACTGTCCAGGTGACCGAGAGAGGTGTGACGTTGCCGCCGACGGCAAGCGAGACAGCGATCGCGTAGAGCACGAGCGCCGTACCGTCATTCGTGAGGCTCTCGGCCTTCAGCTTCATGAAGGCGCGCTGCGGCAGCAACCGCCCGAGTGCGGCGACGGCAGTGGCGTCGGGTGGTGCGACTGCGGCGCCGAGGATGAGCGCGATCTCCCACGGCATCCCGAACAGCACCGCCACCCCGGCTACCGCGAACGCTGACGCGACGACGAGCAGCGTGCTCATCGGAAGGATGTACCGGAAGTCCCGGCGGATGGAGCGCAGCGACGTCGTCAGGCTCTCCCAGAACAGCATCACCGGCAGGAAGAGCAGCAGCACCGTCTCCGGCGGCAGCTGCACCTCGCGCAGCGCTGGCACGAATCCGAGCAGCAGACCGAACACCACGAGTACCAGAGGCAACGCCAATCGCAGACGCGGAGCCAGCATCGTGCCGACCAGAATCGTCAGCCCGAGCAGGACCGTGATCTCGAGACCTTCCATGCGACCACCTCATCTGCCTCGCGGGCCGAGCCGCGAACGCGCTCAGAACACAGCATCCATTGTGCTCCCGGTATTCCCTCTGCAACAGATGTAATCGAGGCAGGCTCGCCGGTCAGTCCGGATGCGGCGGCTCGATCTCCAGACGCACGCGCTGTGCTGCGAAGCGCGTCACCAGATACTGCAGCGGCGTGCCGTCGGGAAGTGTGTCCAGCGCCTCGGCGACCAGCACGATCGCGCCGGGCCGGATCGCGAGAACCTCCGTCTCCGCTGCCGTGGCATGGCGTGCACCGACGACGGTCGACGCGCGGACGTAGTCGTCGATGCCGTGCATGCCGAGGGCCGCAGTGATCGATCCGGTGCGCCGAAGCGAATCGGCGATGTCGGGCAGGCGCTCGGCGGCGAACCAATGCGTGCCGACAGAGATCGGCTGGCCGTCCGCCGACCGCGTGCTCTCGATCCTGACCACGTCCCCATCCGTCAGACCGAGTCGACGCGCGACGTCTTCCGGGGCCGTCTCGGTCGTGCTGTGCAGCACGCGGCTCTTCGATCGGGACCTCCCCTCATCACCGAGGCTGCGTACCATCCGAGTGCGCAAGCCGATCCGGTGCACCAGCACAGCCTCGCCGGTCACGAAGGTGCCGCTCCCCCGTCGCGACTCGATGAGGCCGTCCTCCGCGAGCGCTGCAATGGCTTGGCGGGCGGTGTGGCGATTGACGCCGTAGCGCTCGGCGATCGCGTGCTCGGTCGGCAGCCGGTCGCCGGGTCGCAGGCGGCGGTCGGAGATCTCACCGCGCAGCTCTTCCGTGATCAGGCGCCACGCAGAGTAGCCGCTGCTCGATCGGGTGACCGGGTCAGGGGTCGTCATCGCGCTCCTTCTGTGATCGGGCTTCGGGTCGAGCGACCCTGATTCACCGGATGTTCATCGATTCGTGCGCCGGTGTTGCCCCTGCGCTCTTTCCTTCTCGACCATACCGACCTACGATCTAGTTGTCTAGATAAGTAGATAACTTGAAGGAGTCGAACGTGAAGGACAACGCATCGTGACCGCAACCGATGGCACGGCTCGCGAGGTCGCGGTCGACGAACGTCGACGCGCTGCCCGTGTGCTCGCCAACGCGTCGATCGACGAACTCGCCACGCTGTGGGCGCAGTGGAAGGACCAGCCCGAAGTCACTTATCTGCGCGGACCTGAGGCCGGACTCGTGATGGTCCAAGGGCGCGTCGGCGGCACGGGCGATCGGTTCAACCTGGGTGAGGCGACCGTGGCCAGGGCCACAGTGATGCTTCGCGGCGAGGGGGTCGACGGTGTGAGCGGCACCTCCTACGTACTGGGCAGCCATCCCGATCATGCGGGACTCGCGGCTGTCTTCGATGCGCTCCTGTGTGCCCCGCAGCAGCGTGCGCGCGTGCTCACAGACGTGATCGAGCCTCTTGAGCGCGGCCAGCGCACTCGGGACGCCGCCGTCCGGGCAGATGCACGCAGCACCGTCGTCGACTTCTTCACCGTCGCAAGGGAGCACGAATGAGCACGCTGACAGCGCAGAACCACACACCCGGATTCGCCAGCCCCGTACACGACGCCCAGCGCGTCTTCCGTGCCGTGCTCGAAGCGCTCGCACGGCCGACCGCGCCGCAGGTCGTCGACGCCGTCGTCGACCCGCCGCATCCGCTGGGAGCGACGGCCGGTGCGGTCATCCTGACACTGTGCGACGAGCAGACACCCATCTGGCTCGACGACGTGCTGCGCACCACGCCAGAGGTCAGCGCTTGGATCGCATTTCACACAGGAGCCCGCATCGTCCGGTCTGCGGCGGAGGCACTGTTCGTGATCGCCTCCTCACCGGAGACCGCTCCTGCGCTCGCCGAGTTGCGGCGGGGAACCGACGAAGAACCGCACACGTCAGCGACGCTCATCATCGATGCCCGCGCCAGTGCAGGCATCGGCGCCCTGACCGCCTCTGGTCCAGGCATCCGCGAATCCTCGCAGTGGGACGGCGCAGGGCTGCCGGCCGGCTTCCTCCCCCAGTGGCAGGAGAACCGCGCGCTGTATCCGCGCGGCATCGACCTCATCGTCGCCGAGCAGTCAACGGTGCGCGGCCTGCCGAGAACGACCGTCCTCACCGGCGGATCCCACCACGACCTCGATCGAAGGAGCGCCTGATGTACGTTGCCGTCAAGGGAGGCGAGAAGGCGATCGCCAATGCGCACGCACTTCTCGCCAAGCGCGGTCGCGGCGCGTCGGATGCAGCACGCATCGATCACACGCAGATGCGCGATCAGATGGGGGTCCTCGTCGCCCGGGTCATGACCGAAGGCTCGCTCTACGACCCCGATCTGGCCGCGAAAGCGCTGCTTCAAGCGCAGGGCGATGTTCTCGAGGCCGTCACGCTGCTGCGTTCCTACCGCACCACGCTGCCCCGTTTCGGCCACACGCTCGCGATCGACACCGCAGGGCTGCCCTCAGAGCGACGGGTGTCGGCGACGTTCAAGGACCTGCCCGGCGGCCAGCAGCTCGGCGCGACGTTCGACTACACGCACCGGCTGCTCGCCGACGAGCTCGAGACGCCAGACATCCCCACCGCGGAATCTGTCGCCGAGGAGCCGATGCCGCGCGTCACCGATCTGCTCGGCATCGACGCACTGATCGAACCGGATCGCCCTGCCGAGGGCTGGACCGATCCCGACCCGGGGGATCTGACCAGAGAGCCGACCGTCTTCCCGATGAGCCGGGCACTGCGGCTGCAGGCCCTCAGCCGGGGCGACGAGGGGTTCCTGCTGTCACTCGGATACTCGACCCAGCGCGGCTTCGGCAACAACCACCCCTTCGTCGGCGAGGTGCGCGTCGGCGAGGTCGAGATAGAGCTCGACGTGCCCGAGATCGGTCATGCCGTGCCGATCGGACGGATCGAGGTGACCGAATGCCAGATGGTCAACCAGTTCGTCGGCAGCGCCGAGCAGGCGCCGCAGTTCACCCGAGGCTACGGCCTCGCGTTCGGTCGCGCTGAGCGCAAGGCCATGTCCATGTCGCTCGTGGACCGCGCGTTGCGTCGCGAGGAGTTCGATGAGCGCGTCGTATCGCCCGCACAGGACGAGGAGTTCGTGATCTCGCACGCCGACAACGTGCAGGCCACCGGATTCGTCGAACATCTCAAACTCCCGCACTACGTCGACTTCCAGGCGGAGCTCGGGCTCATCCGGCGCCTCCGCGCCGAGTTCGAGGAACGTCACGCCGAGTCGTCTGATGTCACGTCCGACGCCGATCAGGGAGCCCGAGCATGAACGCCGGCACAGCCCCGCGCATCGTCTACAACGAGGGATACCTCGACGAGCAGACCAAGCGGGTCGTCCGCAGGGCGTTGCTCAAAGGGATCGCCATCCCCGGCTTCCAGGTGCCGTTCGCGTCACGTGAGGTGCCCATGCCGCGCGGCTGGGGAACCGGGGGCGTGCAGGTCACCGCCTCGGTGATCGGATCCGCAGACACACTGAAGGTGATCGACCAGGGCGCCGACGACACCACCAACGCCGTGTCGATCCGACAGTTCTTCGAACGTGTCGCCGGCGCTGCCAGCACGACACGCACGGATGAGGCGACCATCATTCAGACACGGCACCGCATTCCCGAGACGCCCCTGGCCGAACGGCAGATCCTCGTGTACCAGGTGCCGATCCCTGAGCCGCTGCGCTTCCTGGAGCCGCGCGAGACGGAGACGCGCCGGATGCATGCGCTCGAGGAGTACGGCCTCATGTACGTCAAGCTCTACGAGGACATCGCCCGGTACGGGCACATCGCCAAGACCTACGACTATCCGGTGCTGGTGCACGGGCGCTATGTGATGGCCCCGTCACCCATTCCGAGCTTCGACAACCCGAAGATGCACCAGAGCCCCGCCATGCAGCTGTTCGGTGCGGGCCGTGAGAAGCGCATCTACGCGATCCCGCCGTACACCGATGTGGTGAGCCTCGGATTCGAGGACTTTCCCTTCGAACCGCAGCGCTTCGAACAGCCGTGTGAGATCTGCGGCTCCCGAGGGGTGTACCTGGACGAGGTCATCATGGACGACAGCGGCGGAGCGATGTACGTGTGCTCAGACACGGATCATTGCGAGCGCACAGCTGCCGCGAACACGCACATCGAGAACGCCGAGCGCAACGACACGGAGATGAACGCATGACCGACGAGACTCCGCTGCTGAGCGTCGACTCCGCCGGCCATCGCTATGGCGACCGGTTCGGATGCCGTGACGTCAGCTTCGATCTGTGGCCGGGCGAGGTGCTCGCGGTCGTCGGAGAATCAGGATCCGGCAAGTCGACGCTGCTGGGGATGCTGTCGCAGCGGCTCAGGGCGGATGAGGGCCGGATCAGCTATCTGACCGCACCGGAAGGCGTCGCTGCGCGCCCGGACGGCGCCGAACACGAACTGCTCGATCTCGCGACGCTGAGTGAGCGCGAGGTGCGCCGGTTGTGGCGCACCGAGTGGGGGTTCGTGCACCAGAACGCCGCCGACGGGCTTCGGATGCATGTCAGCGCAGGCGGCAACGTCGGCGAACCGTTGATGGCGAACGGCTGGCGGAACTACGGGAGCATCCGGGCCGAGGCGGAGACGTGGCTCGGACGCGTGGAGATCCCGGCCGAGCGCATCGACGACTCTCCGTCGAGGTTCTCGGGCGGGATGCGGCAACGGGTGCAGATCGCGCGAAACCTCGTCTTCGGACCGCGGCTCGTGTTCATGGACGAGCCGACCAGCGGACTGGACGTCTCCGTCCAGGCTCGCCTGCTCGACCTGATCCGCTCGCTCGTCACCGAACTCGGTCTCGCCGTCGTGATCGTCACGCACGACCTCGCCGTCGCGCGCCTCATCTCCCATCGCACACTGGTCATGAAGGACGGCGCCGTCGTCGAGTCCGGCCTGACAGACCGCGTGCTCGACGATCCGCAGGCCGCGTACACCCAACTGCTCGTCTCCTCGATCCTCCAGGGATGAAACACATGACACAGAACGAACCGCACGAACTGCCCGGGCGCACGGTGCTCTCCGTGATCGACGTCGCGAAGACGTTCACCCTTCACCTGCAGGATTCGCTGCGACTCCCGGTTCTGAACGGCCTGACCTTCGATGTGCCGCAGGGGGCGTGTGTGGTGCTCGGGGGTGAATCCGGCGCAGGCAAGAGCACCGTGATGAAGATGATCTACGGCAGCTACAGCGCAGACTCGGGGCGCATACTGCTCGGCCACGACGGTGACGTGCTGGATCTCGTCACGGCGCAGCCCCGGCAGGTGCTCGCTGCACGTCGCAAGACGCTCGGATACGTCAGTCAGTTCCTGCGCGCGGTACCCCGTGTACCCGCACTCGACGTCGTCGCCGAACCGCTCCTCGAGCGCGGCGTCGATCGCGAGGCGGCGCGCGATCGTGCCGGCGCGCTCCTGACGCGGCTGAGCATCCCCGAACGACTGTGGAAACTGCCGCCGGCGACGTTCTCCGGTGGCGAGCAGCAGCGCGTCAACATCGCGCGTGGGTTCATCATCGATCGACCGCTGCTCCTCCTCGATGAGCCGACCGCATCGCTCGACGCCCGCAACCGCGCGGTCGTGATCGAGCTGATCCGCGAGAGTCTCGACAGAGGGTCAGGGATGCTCGCGATCTTCCACGACGCCGATGTGCGCGACGCCGTCGCGGACTCCATGGTCGACGTGCAGGCGTTCACGCCGACGCGCGAGGGTGTGGCGGCGTGACGAGGTACGCCGTTTATGCGGTGCCGGGGGCTCAGGACTGCGACGCCGCGGAGGCCGTCCGGTTGCGCGCCACCGCCGAAGCGTGGTTCGCCCGACGGGAAGTGCAGGATCTCACGACGGATGCCCGCCGGTACGGGTTCCACGCCACGCTCAAGGCGCCGATGCATCTGGCGGACGGCCGCACAGAGGCAGAGCTGTCCGCGGCGGCCGATGCGTTCGCCGCGGCGCGCAGGTCGCTCGTCATACCGGCACCCCATGCCACCACGATCGGCGCGTTCCGTGCGCTCGTGCCGAGCCCTGGACGCGAGGCGGAGCTCACGATGCTCGCCGCCGAAACTGTCCAGGCTTTCGACGATTTCCGCGCGCCGCTGAGCGGCGCCGACATCGCCCGGCGCCGACCCGAGCAGCTCACGCCGCGACAGCATGAGCTGTTCGAGCGCTGGGGCTATCCCTACGTGCTCGATGAGTTCCGCTTCCACCTGACGCTCACGGATGCCGTGCCCGACGACCGCGTTGCAGAGATCGACGCCGCGCTCGAGGCGCATTTCACGCAGGTCAGCGGTGTCGACGTGCCGCTCACCGCGATCGCGATCTGCGTCGAGCCGGCGCCTGGGGCGTCGTTCGAACTGCTCTCCGTCCACCCCTTCGCCCTCCGATCCCCACGGGAGAATGTCTGATGTCACACACTCTGGCCAATGCGCGCATGGTTCTCGAGCGGGAGATCGTGCACGGATCCGTGCGTTTCGAGAACGGCAGGATCGTCGAGATCTCGACGGATCCACACCCACCTCTCGGCAGCGCATCCGGTGAGGACCTCGGTGAGGACTACCTGCTGCCCGGGCTCGTCGAACTGCACACGGACCAGATCGAAGGGCACTACCAGCCGCGACCCAAGCGGTTCTGGGATCCGATCCCGGCCGTGATCTCGCACGATGCGCAGATGGCGGCCTCGGGCATGACGACCGTGCTCGACGCACTGAGGATCGGCAGCGGTCCCGGCGAGAACCGGCTGTCGGGCAAGGCGCGCACCCTCATGGACGCCGTCGTGCATGCCGCCGAGGCGGGTCTGCTGCGCGCCGATCACTACGTGCACCTGCGTTGCGAGGTCGCGACTCCTGACGTCGTCGAGGTCTTCGACGACATCGGCGGCCACGAGCGCGTGCGCTTGATCTCGCTCATGGACCACACCCCTGGTCAACGCCAGTACGCCGACGTCGAGGCGTTCCGCACGTACATGGTCGGAAAGCACAGCCTGTCGAACGAGCAGTTCGACGAGCACGTCGCGGCGCTGCACGGCTACTCGGCACAGTTCTCCGACGGCAACCGGCGCCTGATGGTCGAGCGTGCCACCGGCCGCGGCATCACGATCGCCGCGCACGACGACGCCACCCAAGCCCACATCGATGAGTCGGCTGCTGCCGGCGTGCGCATCTCGGAGTTCCCCACGACGATCGAGGCTGCGCGCGCCGCCCGCGCCGCCGGTCAGCTCGTCGTCATGGGCGCTCCGAACATCATCCGCGGCGGCTCGCACTCGGGCAACGTCGCAGCCACCGATCTGCTCAGGCTCGGACTGCTCGACATCCTCTCCAGCGATTATGTGCCCTCGAGCCTGCTGCACGCGGTCTTCCATCTGTTCGACGGTGGCGACGTGAGCCTGCCGCAGGGCGTCGCGCTCGTGAGCGCCAACCCCGCGCGCGCGGCCGGATTCGACGATCGCGGCAGCATCGCCACCGGCATGCGCGCTGATCTCGTCCGCGTGCACGCATACGCCGGGGCATCCACGGAGCAGCATCCACTCGGCTCGGCCTTGCCGATCGTGCGCGGCGTGTGGCGTGAAGGGACGCGAGTCGCGTGAGCGGCGTATTCGTCGCCATCGTCGGCCCGAGCGGGGCGGGCAAGGACACCATCATCGAGCGCGCCAAGGCCGCATTGGCCGATCGTGACGACATCGTCTTCCCCCGCCGCCTCATCACCCGGCCGACGGGTGAGGGCGAAGAGTGCATCTCCGTCACCGACGACGACTTCGCGGATGCCGAGGCTCACGGTGCCCTGTCGCTGTCGTGGCGT
Source organism: Microbacterium sp. TWP3-1-2b2 (assembly GCF_049896145.1). Classification (NCBI taxonomy): domain Bacteria; kingdom Bacillati; phylum Actinomycetota; class Actinomycetes; order Micrococcales; family Microbacteriaceae; genus Microbacterium; species Microbacterium sp. TWP3-1-2b2. The sequence goes on from NZ_JAFCTS010000001.1 coordinate 1,568,464, forward strand.
GCGCATGGGCTCTCTTACGGCATCCCGGCGTCAGCAGGTGAGACCGTCGCTGCAGGAGGCGTGGTGGTGGCCAACGTCTCACGCGGGGTGATCGCGCAACTGCCCGCTCTGTTCGGCGACTCGCGTGTCGTGCGCATCACGGTGTCGGACGAGATCCGCCTGGCCCGCATCATCGCGCGCGGCCGTGAGAACCGCGCCGACGCCGCAGCGCGCGTCGCCAGAGCCGATCCCGCACCCGAGCACCCTGTCGACCTCGAGATCGTCAACGACGGCACCCTCGACGAGGCCTGCGTGCAACTCGTCGAGTTCCTCCGCGACGTGCGCGACGTCGTGCCGCGCTGATCGACCGGAGTCAGCTCCTGTCAGGAATCTGCTGCAGCGTCCAGGTGTTCCCGTCCGGGTCATCGAACGTGACGAACCGGCCCCACGCCTGTTCATCGACGCCGTTCGCCTCGACACCGACCTCGCGAAGGTGAGCCAGCGCCTCGTCGGCATCCGGCACCACGACCTGGATGGTGTTCTGCATGCCCGGCTCGAGGTCGCCGCCGAGGCCATTGCCGAAAGCGATCGAGCACGCTGATCCCGGCGGCGTCATCTGCACGAAGCGCAGACCCTCGTACGGGACGTGATCATGATCGGCGTTGAAGCCGATCTTCACGTAGAAGTCCTTCGCGCGGTCGACATCGGTCACCGGCACGAAGATGAGTTCGATCTTCCAGTCCATGACGTGCTCCTCCTGACGGGCATCGGCGCCCTGCCAGCGTCAAAGTTACGCCCAGGCTCCGACATCGCGCACCCTCCAGGAGGTCAGATCCATCCCTTGTCCTGAGCGATCCGCACGGCCTGGGCCCGATTCGTCGCGCCGACCTTGCCGATCGCCGCCGACAGGTTGTTGCGCACCGTCCCCGCCGACAGGAATATCTCCGACGCGACGGCCGCGGCGCTGCGACCGTCGGCCGCGAGTCGCAGCACCTGCTGCTCGCGTTCGCTGAGCGGATTCGCGCCTTCGAAGACGCTGGCCTCGGCGAGCGCGGAATCGACGACCCGCAACCCGGCGTGCACGCGGCGCACTGCGTCAGCGAGTTGCTCCGCCGGCGCGTCCTTCACAACGAAGCCGCTCGCCCCGGCATCCAGCGCCGCGCGCAGATAGCCGGGCCTCGCGAACGTCGTCACGATGAGAACCCGCGTGCCCGCGTTCGCCGACCGCACCGCCCTGGTCGCGGCGATGCCGTCCATGCCCGGCATCTGGATATCCATGAGGCACACATCAGGCGACGTCTGCGTCACCACCTGAATCGCTTCCGCACCATCTCCGGCGACGCCGACGACCGTGAGATCCTCCTCGAGCTCGAGCAGAGCAGTGAGCGCGCCTCGCAGCATCGCCTGATCATCGACGACCACCAGGCGGATCGGGCCGTCTTCGGTCACCAGGTCACCTCCACGCGCGTTCCGCCGTTCTCCCCCGCGCGCACATCGAACGTGGCCCCGCCTGTCGTGGCGCGTTCGCGCATTCCCCGCACTCCGTTGCCTTCGCCGCCGTCATAACCCGCGCCGTCGTCGACCACCGTGAAGATCCCCGGCGCGATGCCCACCGTGACTGATCGGGCTCGGGCGTGGCGCAGCACATTGGTCGTCGCCTCGCGGAGGATCCAGCTCGCCGTCAGTGACTGCGCAGGCGAGAGTGCCCCGGCGTCTCCCTCCACGTGCATCACCACATCGGCTGACTGCAGCGCATCACGGCATGACGCCAGCTGCTCGATGAGTGCGGCGCTGCGCACACCGGCCACGGTCGCCCGCACACCGGCGATGGCCTCGGTCGTCAGCGACTCGATGTCAGCGAGTTCGGCCTTTGCGCGCTCGGGATCGCTGTCGATGAGCCGGCGCACGAGCTGCGCCTTCAGGCTCACCACGGTCAGCGAGTGTCCGACCAGATCGTGGACATCGCGAGCGACAGCCTCGCGTCCCTCGCTCGTCGCGAGCTCCAAGCCCAATACCTCCGCCTCGGCAGAGCGGATTATCAGCGTCGTCGAGACGGTGTTGACCACGCCGAGGAGCACGATGATCGCGAGGATCGGCAGGTACGCCACACCGAGCGGCGTGAAAACGACCACGATGGCCGTGACCGCGACGCACGCAACCAACGTGATCCAGTGCGCGATTCGGGTGAGTCCGTACGACGCGAACGACATGATGAACGGCAGAAAGCTCAAAGCGGATCCGGCGACGGCAGGCACAGTCAGCGCGGCGCACGCGATCATCGCAGCGAACGCCGCCCACTGGATCGGCTTGGGTGGCGTGGTGAGTCCTCCGCCGCCGAAGCTCATGCCGTTCATGAATCCGGCGACATAGATGACGACGAAGGCCCCGAGTGCGATCCAGCCGGTGGTGACCCAGATCTGCGCGGCTTCGGAGCGAAGCAGTGCCATCAGAGGGTAACCGAGGAACACGAGCCATACCGCCGCCATGACCCAACCGAACCGCTCCCAGGGTGAGCCGGCGCCGCCTCGGCGGTGTCGGCTCCCCGGTGCCGCCCAGGCCGCCGGAACGGCGCCGGCCGCCGACGCCGCCGCGGCGTCTCTGGTCACGTCATCCGCCATGCTGTCGACCTTATCGGCGCGACCGCGAACGTTTGACCCCGGCGGCGACGAGCACCGCGAACACCGCGAGCCACGCGACGATGTTCAACGCGATCATCCACAGCGGGTCGGCCTGCCCCGTCGTGAGCACGCCGTCGGTGAGCGGCCAGCGGCTCAGCGCGACGAAACCGTAGAGCGGAGTGAACCGGGCGATGTCCAGCATCACCCCGTCAAGAGGCATGAAGACGTTTCCGAAGAACGCGAAGAAGGTCATCGAGATGGATGCCAGCGCCGCTGCCGTGTCCGAGTTGAAGAACAGCCCGACCCCGAGGCCGTAGAGACCGTAGATGAGGCCGACGGTGAGGATGATCCCCGCCGACGCCCACCACCGCCAGGAATCCGTCACCTCGGCTCCTGTCAGCATGCCAGCGGCGAAGACGGCGATCATCGCGAGAGCGGCGAAGGCGACAGCCGTGAGGAGTTTCATCACCGCGTAGCCGGCGGTGCCCAGTGGCGTCATCGCGAGCTGGCGACCCCAGCCCTGCTTCGCCTCGGTGGCGGCGAGCGACGTGATCGAGCTCATCGCGACAGCGGTGCCGTAGGCAGCCATGGACACCATGACGTAGAACTTGACGTTGCCGTGCCCCGCTGGGCCGGAGCCGTAGCCCATGCTCGCGCCGAACAGAAGGTACATCGCCACCGGCATCCCGAGGGTGAACGCGAGGGTGTAGGGGTTGCGGATCTGGCGCATCGCCTCGACGCGCATCATCGTGGGTGAGATCGACATGGTCATGATCAGTCCTCCGTCAGGGCCGTGAAGGCGGTTTCGAGTGTGGGCGCGGCGATCTCCAGATCGTGCGCCCCTGCGTTCAGAAGGGCGGATGCCGCGGCATCCGAATCCAGCGCTCGTATGCTCACCCGTTCCGCATCCACTCGCACGTCGGTGATTCCGTCGGTCGCCGTCAACTCCCGGACGAGGTCGTCCGCGCCCGACGCCGGCAACGTGGCAGCGAGCGTGCGCCCGCCGAGGTTGGCGCGCAGCTGAGCGGTCGGTGCATCCGCGACGAGTCGTCCACGGTGCATCACGACCGTGCGGCGTGCGAACTGCTCGGCCTCCTCGAGGTAGTGCGTGGCGAACACGATGGTGCGTCCGGCATCCGCGTCAGCGCGCATGACGTCCCAGAAGTGTCGGCGGGCGGTGACGTCCATGCCTGCGGTCGGCTCGTCGAGCACGAGGATGTCGGGGTCGGCCACCAGAGCGAGGGCGAACTTCACGCGCTGCTGCTCGCCGCCTGAACACTTGGCGATCCGGCGACGCGCGATCGATTCGAGGTCGGTACGGGCGAGCACATCCGGCACGCGCGAGAGCGCTTCACGACCGTGCAGGGAGGCGATCACCTCGACCGTCTCGCGGACGGTGAGGTCGGACAGGAGTCCGCCGGTCTGCAGCACAGCGGCGATCACGCCGGCCTTGGCCGCCTTGGCCGGCTTCTCGCCGTATACCGAGACGGTGCCCTCGCTGGGATCGGTGAGTCCGAGGAGCATGTCGAGTGTGGTCGTCTTACCCGCGCCGTTCGGGCCGAGAAGGGCGACGATCTCGCCCCGACTGATGCTGAGGTCCACGCCGTCGACGGCCTTCACCGTGCGGTCGCCCAGGCCGTAGTGCCTGCGCAGTCCCGAGATGGCGACGGCCGTGTCGGATGCTGTGTCAGTCGCCCTCGTCGGCGTCAATGTGCCTGCTGCTGTGCTCATGCCTCCAGCCTGGCCGCTGCAGGGTGCGGAATCCGGAGGCCGCTGTCACGTCATTCGCATGACACGTGTCATGTCAGCCTGATCGGAGAACACAGACGTGTCCGCGTGTCGCCGGCGCGCCGAGGTGCGACACGCCGGCGACACGCCAGATGGTCCTGGTTTTCCGACCAGCCGACGAAGGTTCGAGCACTCAGGCAGGCAGGAACGCGCCGGACAGGAACTCGTCGAGCTCGGACACGGCATCCAACGGCAGCACCGCGGCCACGTACTGGTCGGGGCGCACCACAACGACCACGCCGTCGCGTGAAAGCTCGCGCTCGGCGAAGATGTCGGTCTTCGACCAGGCGTTGGGGGCAGCGGTGTACACCTTCTCCCAGTCGGTCAGGCCCAGCGGGCCGGTCTTCGGCAGGAACAGCGACGGCACCGACATGATGTCGATGTCTTCGAAGGCCTGCTGGTGGATCGCCTTCACGTCGATCACGGCATCCACATCGGCATCCACCGGAGTGAAGCGCTCGACGACAGGCGCGACACCCGCCGCCCACTCGGAAAGTCGCGCGCCGGAGGCGTCCGCGAAGGCATACACACGCCAGCGCCCATCGGCCTTGGCGTGATGCCCGAGATGCACGACATTGCCGTCGCACACACGCACGACCTCGGCCGATTTGAAGCGCCTCCCGATGGGGAAGCCGGCCGCGAGTGCCTGATGCTCATCCGCCCCGGTGATCGCCGACTGCGTGTACTGCGTCATGAAACCGGACGGGAACTCGGCCGTCGCCAGGTAGTAGTTCGACAGCTCCTGCGGGTCGGAGATCTCCTCGGGCTTCCGCGCCATCAGAGAGGACCACTCCCTGTCGAAGTCGATCAGCTGCTGCGCGACCGGCTGCCGCTCAGCCGAGTACGTCGAGAGCAGCGATTCGGGGCTTCGCCCGGTGAGCACTGCTCCGAGCTTCCAACCCAGGTTGAATCCGTCCTGCATCGAGACGTTCATGCCCTGTCCGGCCTTCGCGCTGTGCGTGTGGCAGGCGTCGCCCGTGAGGAACACGCGCGGGGCGCGCTCGACGTCCAAGGCGTCGTCGAATCCGTCGGTGACACGATGACCGACCTCGTACACGCTCGACCATGCGACCTCTTTCACATCCAGCGAGTACGGATGCAGGATCTCGTTGGCCTTCGCGATGATGGCTTCGATCGGGGTCCTGCGCACCTGGTGGTTGTCGTTCTCGGCGACTTCGCCGAGGTCGACGTACACGCGGCTGAGGTAGCCGCCTTCACGCGGGATATGCAGGATGTTGCCCGCCTCAGCGTTGATGGCGCACTTGGTGCGCCAATCGGGGAAGTCGGTGTTCACGAGCACATCCATGACGCCCCATGCATGAGCGGAGAACGCCCCGACGTGGGCGCGACCGATCGCCTCGCGCACACCGCTGCGCGCGCCGTCGCTGCCGATCACGTACTTCGCACGGATGGTGCGTTCCTCGCCCTGCCGCGGTCCTGCGGTGTATCGCACGCGCACCTCGATCGGATGGTCCCCGTCGTCCTGCACTGTGAGGCCGACGAAGCCGACGCCGTAGTCGGGAACGATGCGCGCCGGTCCGTCGGCGGCAGCCTCGGCGAAGTAGTCCAGGACGCGGGCCTGGTTCACGATGAGGTGCGGGAATTCGCTGATCTTGAGCCCGTAGTCCTCAGTGCGTGTGGTGCGGATGATCTCGCTCGGATTCTCCGGGTCCGGCCCCCAGAAGTTCATGTACGCGATGTTGTACGCCTCGGCCGTGATGCGCTCGGCGAATCCGAAGGCTTGGAACGTCTCGACGCTGCGCGGCTGGATGCCGTCGGCCTGCCCGAGTACGAGCCGTCCATCACGCTGCTCGATGATCCGCGTGGTGACGCCGGGGAACTGTGACATCTGCGCCGCCAGCAGCATGCCTGCGGGACCGGAGCCCACGATGAGCACGTCCATCTCGTCCGGCAGCTCGGCAGGGCGATCGACACCGGTGCCCGCCGGCGCGACGATGCGCGGGTCCTGCGAGACATAGCCGTGGTGATGGAACTGCATCGGAACTCCTTCTTCTTGATCCCTGGGCGGATGCGGCGGCATCCGCCCCAGGAGGATGTATCAGGCGATGTATCAGGCCTTGGCGAGTCCGCGGATCGGGCTGACCGACTGCGCTTCCTCGTGATCCGGCCCCAGCGGGATCCCGCTGCGGTCGCGGAGCAGGAGCGTCGCGATCAGGCCGATCAGTGTCATGCCGGCGAGATACCAGGTGACCATCTCGGTCGAACCGGTGGCGTCCACGATCGCTGCGGCGATGGTCGGGGCGAACGCGCCGCCGAGGATCGCGCCGATCGCGTAAGAGATCGAGACACCGGAGAACCGGATGGATGCCGGGAACAGCTCGGTGTACAGCGCCGCCTGCGGCCCGTATGTGAAGCCGAGACCGATCGTGAGGATCGCGAGGGCCGCGAAGATCGAGCCGATGCTGCCGGTGTTGACGAGAGGGAAGAGCAGGATCACACCGCCCAGCTGCAGGATCCATCCGATGATGTAGGTGTTGCGACGACCGATCCGGTCGGAGATCCACCCCGCGAGGAGAGTGGTGAGGAGCCAGGTGACGGCAGACCCCGTCACCGCCCAGAGCACTGGACCGCGCTCGAGGCCGATCGGCCCCTCGGGGTCGGTCGTGTAGCCCTGGATGTAGCCACCAGTGGTCATGTATCCGATCGCGTTGTTGCCCGCGAACACCAGGGCGGCGACGAGGACGAGCAGCGCGTGCTTGCGGAACAGCTGCACGATCGGCATCTGCGCCTTCTCCTTGCGTGCGGCGAGCTCGGCGAACACCGGGCTCTCCTCGACGTTGCGGCGCACGTAGTAGCCGATCAGGATGAGCACGACGCTGAGCAGGAACGGGATGCGCCAGCCCCACGCGAGGAACTGGTCACCGGGTGCGATCGCGGTCATGATCGCCATGACACCGGATGCCAGCAGCAGACCGAGCGGCACACCGATCTGCGGAGAAGCGCCGAAGATGCCGCGCTTCTTCTTGGGCGCGTGCTCGACAGCCATCAGCACGGCGCCGCCCCACTCGCCACCGGCCGAGATGCCCTGCAGGATACGCAGCAGGACGAGCAGGATGGGAGCGCCGACTCCGATGACCTCTGCGGTGGGCAGCAGGCCGATGAGTGCGGTGGCGGCCCCCATCAGGATCAGGGTCCACATCAGCACGCGCTTGCGGCCGAGCTTGTCTCCGAAGTGGCCAGCGAGGAAGGCGCCGAGCGGGCGGAACAGGAAGCTGATGCCCACTGTCGCGAATCCGAGGATCACGGTGTTCGTGCCGAGCGCGGAGAAGAACAGCTGTCCGAAGACCAGGCCGACGGCCGTAGCGTAGATGAAGAAGTCGTACCACTCGACGGTGGTGCCGACCACCGTCGCGAACACGACGCGCCGTCGATCCGCGGCGCTGGCGATGGTGCCTGTCGGCGTGAAGCCGGGCTGATCAGTCATTGAAGCTCCTTGTGTGACGTCGTTGTCCGGGTGGCCGCTTTCGAGTCGAAGCGATGCTTGCCACCCGCTGTCGGGATGATATACGATTTCAAATACATCGCACAAGAGCGATGCTCACGACGCAAGGAGGCGCCTCACGTGACGGACTCGAATGCCCGCCCCGGCAAGATCATCGCGGTCCACCTCAGCTACGCGTCCCGTGCCGAGCAGCGCGGCCGGCGCCCCGCGCATCCCTCCTACTTCTTCAAGGTCGCAAGCTCCGTCGCAGCCCCTGGCGGCATCGTCGAACGTCCGGCCGGCACCGAGTTGCTGGCCTTCGAGGGCGAGATCGCCCTCGTGATCGGCGCACCCGCCCGCCACGTCAGCATCGAGGACGCCTGGTCGCACGTGGCATCCATCACCGCCGCGAACGACCTCGGCCTCTACGACCTGCGGGCGAACGACAAGGGCTCGAACGTGCGCTCGAAGGGCGGCGACGGGTACACCCCGCTCGGCCCTGACCTGATCGATGCTCGATCCGTCGACCCCACTGACATCCGGGTGCGCACGTGGGTCAACGGCGAGCTGCGCCAGGACGACAACTCATCGGGGCTCATCTTCCCTCTCGCGCAGTTCGTCGCCGACCTGTCACAGCACTTCACGCTCGATACGGGCGACATCATCCTCACCGGAACGCCAGCGGGATCCTCGGTCATCGTCCCAGGCGATGTCGTCGAGGTCGAGGTCGACGCCCCGTCCGCTCCTGGCGCCCCGTCTTCAGGGCGTCTGGTCACCACGGTCACGCAGGGCGACGCGCCGTTCGATGAGACGCTCGGGTCCATGCCGTCGGTCGATGACACGCAGCGCACCGAAGCATGGGGTTCGGCAGAAGCGGCGGGTCTTTCGACAGGTGACGCACCAGACGCGTCTTCGCTCGCTGAGCCTGTCGAAGCGTCGAAGACTCACCCCGGCCTCTCTCCCGAACTGCGCGCCAAGCTCGAGAAGGCGCCGACCGCAGGACTCTCCTCCCAGCTGCGCAAGCGCGGGCTCCACTCGTGCTTCATCGACGGAGTCGCCTCGAACCTGCCCGGAGTGAAGATCGTGGGCACCGCGCGCACGCTGCGCTTCATCCCGGCCCGCGAGGACCTGTTCACCAGCCACGGCGGCGGTTACAACGCGCAGAAGCGTCTGTTCGACGCCGTCGACCAAGGCGAGATCATCGTGATCGAGGCCAGAGGGGATGCCACCACCGGCACACTCGGCGACATCCTCGCACTGCGCGCCACGGCCCGCGGCGCGGCTGGTGTCGTCACCGACGGCGGCGTGCGCGACTTCGACGAGGTCGCCCGCATCGGTCTGCCGGTGTTCTCCCGGGGCGCGCACCCGTCGGTGCTCGGGCGCAAGCATGTGCCGTGGGAGCTGGACGTCACGATCGGCTGCGGCGGCGCAGCAGTGCAGCCCGGCGACATCATCGTCGGAGACGGAGACGGAGTGATCGTGATCCCGCCGTCCATCGTTTCCGAGGTCGTCGACGCGGCACTCGCCCAGGAGGACGAGGATGCCTGGATCGCCGTGCAGGTGCAGGCGGGACATCCGGTCGACGGACTGTTTCCGATGAATGCGCAGTGGCGAACGACGTACGAGGCCTCGCGCGGGACCGAAGGTGATCGCGCATGACGAAGATGCTCAGCAAGTCGCAGCAGGCATACCGCTGGATCAAGGAGCGCATCGCCGGCCAGACCTACACTCCCGGCTACCGACTGGTGCTCGGAACCATCGCCGGCGAGCTCGACATGAGTGTCGTGCCGGTGCGGGAGGCGATCCGCCAGTTGGAGGCTGAGGGGCTCGTGCACTTCGAGCACAACGTCGGCGCGAGGGTCGCCATGGTCGACGACTCCCAGTACCGGCACAGCATGGAGGCGCTCAGCATCCTCGAGGGCAGCGCGACCGCGATGTCGGCTCGCCATCTGAACGCCGACGATCTACGACTGGCGCGTGCGATCAATGCGCGGATGATCGAGACCCTCGATCACTTCGACCCGCCGGCTTTCACCCAGCTCAACCAGCAGTTCCATGCCGCGCTGATTGCTCCCTGCCCGAATCCGCGTCTGCACGAGCTGGTGACCCTCGAGATGGCGAGGCTGAACCGGTTGCGCGATTCGACGTTCAGCTTCGTTCCCGGCCGTGCGCACGAATCAGTGCGCGAGCACGAGCACATCGTCGCACTGATCGAGAACGGCGCTCCCGTGATCGAGATCGAGCGTGCCGCGCGCGATCATCACGCGGCCACGCTCGACGCGTACCTCACGAAAGAACACCCCGACGAAGCCGTCGGCACGCACGTCCACTGACACCGGAGGAACCATGACCGATTCACGCATCCCCGCTGACCTGCCCGATCAGATCCAGCACTACATCGACGGCGCGTTCAGAGACTCAGTGGACGGAGACACCTTCGACGTGCTCGATCCGGTCACGAACGAGAACTACACCACGGCGTCTGCCGGCAAGAAGGCGGACATCGACCTCGCCGTCGCGGCTGCCAAGCGCGCGTTCGAAGAAGGACCATGGCCGAAGATGCTCCCGCGCGAGCGCTCGCGCGTGCTGCACCGCATCGCCGACATCGTCGAGTCGCGCGATCAGCGTCTCGCCGAGCTGGAGAGCTTCGACTCCGGCCTTCCCATCACGCAGGCCCTGGGCCAGGCACGTCGCGCCGCGGAGAACTTCCGTTTCTTCGCCGACCTGATCGTCGCGCAGGCGGACGACACCTACACGGTGCCTGGCCGCCAGATCAACTACGTCAACCGCAAGCCGATCGGCGTGGCCGGCCTCATCACTCCGTGGAACACGCCGTTCATGCTGGAGTCGTGGAAGCTCGGCCCCGCGCTGGCCACGGGAAACACCGTCGTGTTGAAGCCTGCCGAGTTCACACCGCTGTCGGCGTCGCTGTGGGCCGGGATCTTCGAGGAGGCCGGCCTGCCCAAGGGGGTCTTCAACCTCGTCAACGGTCTCGGCGAGGATGCCGGTGATGCGCTGGTCAAGCATCCGGATGTGCCGCTCATCTCGTTCACGGGCGAGAGCTCGACCGGCCAGCTGATCTTCGCCAACGCCGCCCCGCACCTCAAGGGGCTGTCGATGGAACTCGGCGGCAAGTCGCCGGCCGTGGTCTTCGCCGACGCAGATCTGGATGCGGCTGTCAACGCCACGATCTTCGGGGTGTTCTCCCTCAACGGCGAGCGCTGCACCGCCGGAAGCCGCATCCTCGTCGAGCAGTCCATCTACGACGAGTTCGTCGAGAAGTACGCCGCACAGGCGAAGCGCGTCAAGGTCGGCCTGCCGAACGATCCTGAGACCGAGGTGGGCGCGCTCGTGCACCCGGAGCACTACGACAAGGTCATGAGCTACGTCGAGATCGGTAAGACCGAGGGCCGACTCGTCGCCGGAGGTGGACGACCGGAGGGCTTCGACACGGGCAACTACGTCGCCCCGACCGTGTTCGCGGACGTCTACCCCGACGCGCGGATCTTCCAGGAGGAGATCTTCGGACCCGTGGTCGCGATCACGCCGTTCGCGAATGATGCCGAGGCTCTCGCCCTGGCGAACAACACCAAGTACGGCCTCGCCGCATACATCTGGACGAACGACCTCAAGCGCGCGCACAATTTCGCCGGCGAGGTCGAGGCGGGCATGGTGTGGCTGAACAGCAACAACGTGCGGGACCTGCGCACCCCCTTCGGCGGCGTGAAGGCCTCAGGACTCGGACACGAGGGCGGCTACCGCTCGATCGATTTCTACACCGACCAGCAGGCCGTGCACATCAACCTCGGCGAGGTCCACAACCCCGTCTTCGGAAAGCAGTGAGGACGCTGACATGACCAATCGTGAAGACATGACCCTGACCTCCTCGGGCTATTACGTGAGCCAGGAGGCGCCGATCCACTCGGACGACCCCGTCGCGACGCCGACGAGCACCCCGCCCGACATCCTCCGCTGCGCGTACATGGAACTCGTGGTCACGGATCTCGCGGCATCCCGCCAGTTCTACGTCGACATCCTCGGTCTGTACGTCACGGAAGAGGACGACCAGGCGATCTACCTGCGCTCCACCGAGGAGTTCATCCATCACAACCTGGTGCTGCGAAAGGGTCCGGTCGCCGCGGTGGCCGCATTCTCGTACCGCGTGCGCAGCCCGGAGGACCTCGACCGTGCCGTCGACTTCTACACCGAGCTCGGTTGCCGTGTCGAGCGCCGCCCTGACGGCTTCGTCATGGGCATCGGCGACGCGGTGCGCGTGGAGGATCCGCTCGGGTTCCCCTACGAGTTCTTCTTCCAGGCCGACCACGTCGAGCGGATGTCGTGGCGTTACGACCTGCACACACCGGGCGAGCTCGTGCGCCTCGACCACTTCAACCAGGTCACCCCCGATGTGCCGCGCGCCGTGAAGTTCATGCAGGATCTCGGCTTCCGCGTCACCGAGGACATCCAGGACGAGGATGGCACGGTGTACGCGGCATGGATGCGCCGGAAGCCCACCGTGCACGACACCGCGATGACGGGCGGCGACGGTCCGCGGATGCATCACGTGTGCTTCGCCACGCATGAGAAGCACAACATCCTCGCGATCTGCGACAAGCTCGGAGCCCTCCGCCGATCCGATGCGATCGAACGCGGTCCCGGCCGCCATGGCGTCAGCAACGCCTTCTATCTCTACCTGCGCGACCCCGACGGGCACCGGGTCGAGATCTACACCCAGGATTACTACACCGGCGATCCGGACAACCCGGTCATCACCTGGGATGTGCATGACAACCAGCGCCGCGACTGGTGGGGCAACCCCGTAGTGCCCTCCTGGTACACCGACGCGTCGCTCGTGCTCGACCTGGACGGCAACCCGCAGCCGGTTCAGGCGCGCACCGACGACAGCGAGATGGCGGTCACGATCGGCGCCGACGGGTTCTCGTACACTCGTCCCGACGACGACGCCGCGATGCCCGAGTACAAACAGGGCGAATACAAGCTCGGCCACCAGCTGTAGGAGGACGGATGCTGTCACCGGATGCGATCGAGCAGATCGCAGATGAGCTCGCCGCGGCCGAGCAGAACAGGACGGTGATCCCGAAGATCACCTCGCGGTTCCCGGATGCCACGATCGAGGACTCCTATGCCATTCAGGGCATATGGCGCGATAAGAACGTCGCTGCGGGGCGCCGGCTGGTCGGCAGGAAGATCGGTCTGACGTCGAAGGCGATGCAGCAGGCGACGGGGATCACCGAGCCCGACTACGGGGTGATGTTCGACGACACGGTGTACGCGTCCGGTTCGGACATCCCGTTCGACCACTTCTCGAATGTGCGCATCGAGGTCGAACTCGCGTTCGTGCTGAAGGCACCGCTGGAGGGACCGGACTGCACCCTCGACGACGCTCTCGCTGCGATCGACTACGCCGTCCCTGCGCTCGAGGTGCTGAACTCGCACATCGAGCTCGAGGGACGCACGATCGTCGACACGATCAGTGACAACGCCGCCTACGGTGCGATGGTGCTCGGCGATGTGCACAAGCGCCCGGATGAGATCGACCTGCGCTGGGTGCCGGGCGTGCTCTCCCGCAACGGCGAGATCGAGGAGACCGGGGTCGCCCAGGGAGTGCTCGGCCACCCTGCCACCGGGGTCGCGTGGCTCGCGAACAAGTTCCACCAGCACGGCGCCAGACTGGAGGCGGGAGAGATCATCCTCGCCGGCTCATTCACCCGCCCGATGTGGATCTCCAAGGGCGATCAGGTGCTGTGCGATTACGGACCGATGGGAACAATCACATGCCGCTTCGTCTAGAGCCCGCCCCTTCCTTCCGGGATCGTCTGGGCGAGGCCACCCGCCCGCTCGTCGGCGCATGGATCTGCTCCGGCAGTCCGATCGCCGCCGAGATCGTCGCGGGCTCCGGGCTCGACTGGACACTGATCGACGGGGAGCACAGTCCGATCGGGTTGGAGTCGACCCTCTCGCTGCTGCAGGCCGTCGCGCCGTACCCGATCACACCAGTGGTCCGGGTGCCCTCGGCTGAGGCGACGCTGATCAAGCAGGTCCTCGACGTCGGCGCCCAGAACCTGCTCGTGCCGATGGTGAACACAGCAGAAGAAGCCGCTGCCGCCGTCGCGGCCACCCGCTACCCTCCGCGCGGCATCCGTGGGGTCGGCAGTGCGCTCGCGCGCGCCGCGCAGTTCAACAGGATCGAGGACTATCTGCACCGGGCGCACGAGATCACCTCCCTGACGGTGCAGATCGAGACGGATGCCGCGGTCGGCAATGCCCGTGCGATCGCGGAGGTCGACGGTGTCGACGCGGTCTTCATCGGTCCCAGCGACCTCGCGGCATCCATGGGTCTACTCGGACAGCAGGAGCATCCTGACGTCATCGCGGCCGTCGAACGGACGATCGCGACCGTGCGGGCGGCGGGAAAGCCCGTCGGCGTCAACGCGTTCGCCCCTGCGATCGCCCGTCGCTACCTCGACGCCGGAGCATCTTTCGCGCTGGTCGCCGCCGACGTGTCGATCCTGGCCCGCGCTACTGAGAAGCTCGCGGCGGAGTGGATCCCCGACGCAGGTTCCGCTGAGCACGCGAGCTACTGAGCTACACGACCACATCGGCTCACAGGCTGACGAAGAGCAACGCCGCAGCCATCACGATGCCGGAGCCCAGCAACGTGATGAAGGTGTAGCCGAGGATGTCACGCATCTTCAGCCCGGCGATCGCGAGCACAGGCAGCGCCCAGAACGGCTGGATCATGTTGGTCCATTGGTCACCGTAGGCGACCGCCATCACGGCGATCGACGGGTCGACGCCGAGCTGGTTCGCGGCGTCCAGCATGATCGGCCCCTGCACTGCGAACTGTCCGCCGCCTGAGGGAACGAAGAAGTTCACGATGCCGGCAGACAGCAGTGCCAGCACGCCGAAGGTGGTCGGCGTCGCGATGGACACGAACGCGTCAGAGAACAGCGCGATGAGGCCCGATGTCGACATGATCCCGAGGATTCCGGCGTACAGGGGGAACTGCACGAGGATCTCGCCGACGTTCGACGCGGCCTTCTTGGTGAGATGGATCAGTTCGAACGGGCTGCGCACCAGCAGCAGGATGAGCGCCAGGAACGACCAGTTGACGATGTCGAGCGTGAGGGTTCCGCCCTGGACGAAGTGCACGATGAGATAGATCACCAGCCCGATGCCGACGATCGTGGTCAGGATGCGAGAGGCGTCGATGCGATCGGCCGGCGTGACGACCTGGTCGTCATACTCGTCTGTCGCCTCGGATCCGACCGTTTCCGGCAATTCGTAGATCGGGTCGTTCTTCTTGGGGCGGATGAGATACATCAGGAAGCCGACGACGATGATCACACCCAGTGCCGCCAGCATGTTCCATGTCGAGAAGGTCGTCTCGGTGATGGGCAGCACCTCGCCGCCCAGGCTCGGCGCGAGGAACGAGTCAGGTGTGGCCGCCGTCAGCGGCCCAGAGCCCGAGTACCCCATGTGCCAGACGACGAATCCTGAATAGCCGGCCGCGACCAGGAGGGGAAAGTGCACCTTGAGTCCGCGCTTGCGCGCCTCGACGGCGATCTCACGCGCGAGCAGCGTGCCGACGATGAGTCCGAGTCCCCAGGTGATGAGACTGGCGACCGCCGCGATCACGAACACGAACACATACGCGAAGCCGGCGTTGCCCGGCACTCGCGCAAGCCACCGCAGCAGCTTCTGCACGGGGCGCGTGTTCGCGAGCATGTACCCGAGAAGCAGGATCAAGCACATCTGCGTCATGAAGGCGAGGAGCCCGGCCAGCCCATCGCCCCAGCCTTTGACGACGTCGATCGGGCTCGTCTGCGTGAGCGTCATGGCGAGGATCGCAACGATCAGCGTCAGCACGATCGCGAACGTCAGGGCGGAAGGGATCCACCTCTCGAGGAACCGGTTGATCGGGCGCATCACGCCGCGCGACCCCTGCTTCTGCGTGGTCTGAGACACGTTGAACTCCTTCGTCCGGTGGCTGAGTTGGCTTCACCATAGCAACGGCCCATGCAACTCGAGGGAGCCAGCGCGGCCGCCGCGTGGACGGCCTGCTGATCACGCCCTGAGTGCGTCCAGAGTGCGAGCGGGATCATTGAGAAGCGCAGCGAAAGCGGCTTCCGCCGCGCCGATCAGGAGGCGATCAGCGCCCAGAGCGGCCGGACGGATCTCCACCTGCTCGCCGGGTGCCGCGAGTGCGTTGGCTCGTACGTCGGCGGTGAAGCCGTCAGGATCACTGTCGTTGAGCATGCCGAGGAACCCGCCGAGCACGATCATCGAGGGGTTGAGCACATTCACCGCGTTGGCGAGCGTCGCGGCCAGAATCCGTCGCTGACGGGCGATCTCTTCGGCGACCTGCGGACGATCGACGTCGGACAGCGCAGCGGCCAACGCAGGATCATCGACCGCTCCCAGACCCGCGACCTGCAGCAGCCTCGCCCTGTTGACCTCATCCTCCAGGACTCCGCCCCTGGTGCGCCGGTCGGCCTCGGCCGGGATGCTCGGACGTGTCTGGCCCCACTCTCCTGCGTATCCACCGGCGCCGCCGATCAGCACGCCCTGCAGGATGAGACCGCCGCCGATGCCGCTGGCGCCGCCGTTGAGGTAGACGACGTTCCTGTGCTCGCGCGCTGCGCCGAAGAGTCGTTCGGCACGCGCACCGAGCGAGGCGTCGTTGTCGATCGCCGCCGGCAGTCCGAGCCGCTGAGAGAGGGGTGAGCGGATGTCGCCGTCGAGCCAGCCCAGGTGCGGAGCCAGCCGGACGACGCCGTCCTCGACGCGGACGAGGCCTGGAACCGCCACACCGATTCCGACGAACCGGCTCGCTGCCAGCGCGCCTGCTCTCCAGCCCTCGACGACATTCGCGACCACGCGGACGACGTCGTCGATGCTCGGGGCCTCTGCGCATTCGATGCGCGCGCGCTCGCAGACCCGCCCTGAGAGCGTGACGGCGCCGACCTCGATCGCGTCGACTTCGGGGTTCACTGCGATCGCGATCACATCGTCGCCGGCCGCGACGATCGGCGAGGGTCTGCCGACACGTCGAGTGGGGTCCGGTTCCTGCTCCACGACGAGCCCGCGCGAGGCGAGTTCCGCGACCAGGTCCGCAACGGTGGAGCGATTCAGCCCCGTCTCGGCGGTGATGACGGCGCGCGAACGAGGACCGTGCTGATGCACCAGTCGCAGCACCTCGCCGAGGTTCGCCGCGCGCACGCGCTCGACGCTCGATGCCCGCTCAGCCATCGTGTCCCCCGCCGTTCTCCCATTGAGTTGCTCATGACACGATATCCGGTCGTCGGCGATGGATCAGCGCGGCACGTGCTCCAATGCCCTCACGTCAGCGGTCGCGAGACGCGGGTCGGCGGTCGTGAGGACGTGCACGTCACCGGTGATGGCCAGCTTCGAGCGCGGCGTCGCAGTGCCCGCGGCTTCGGTCGCAGCGGCATCGGCTCCGACCCACACCTCGACATCACCCGGCTCCACCACACGCGTCATCGATCGATCACTGAATGCGAACCGCTGGGTGGGCACCGAGAAGGTCACCGTCGCGGACTGACCGGGCTCGAGCGTCACACGCTGGAAAGCGAGCAGTTGGGCCAGCGGACGCGTCACCGAGGCGACGACATCACGACCATAGAGCTGCACGACGTCATCCACCGTGCGCGTTCCGGTGTTGGTCACCTCGACGGCTGCGGAGAAAGCTGCACCGGCTGACGCTTCCGCGTCAACCACGAGGTCCCCGTACACGACCGGCGAGTACGAGAGCCCGAAACCGAACGGACGCA
Source organism: Microbacterium sp. TWP3-1-2b2 (assembly GCF_049896145.1). Classification (NCBI taxonomy): domain Bacteria; kingdom Bacillati; phylum Actinomycetota; class Actinomycetes; order Micrococcales; family Microbacteriaceae; genus Microbacterium; species Microbacterium sp. TWP3-1-2b2. Next base: position 1,586,106 of record NZ_JAFCTS010000001.1, read on the forward strand.
CCGGGGTGGGGTCGGTGGCCGTGACGTCCGACGCCCCGCCGAGGCGCGGATGCAGGTACGTGTACGGCTGAGCTCCTGCCGCGCGGGGCAGCGAGACCGGCATTCTTCCCGAGGGATTGACCCGACCGGAGATCACGCCGGAGAGGGCTGCAGCGCCCTCCTCCCCGGGGAAGAACGTCTGCAGCACCGCGGCCGGCCGATGTTCGCCGTCCAGCGCCCAGCCGATCGCGTACGGCCGACCGGTCAGCGCGATCATGACGACCGGCGTCCCCGTCGCGACGACGGCATCGACCAGCTCACGCTGCACACCGGGCAGCTCCAGCGTCTCGGAGTCGTTCCCCTCGCCGACGGTGCCTCGGCCGAACAGACCCGCCTGGTCACCCACGACGACGATCGCCACGTCCGCACCGGCAGCCGCCGCAACAGCTTCGTCGAATCCGGTGCGATCGTCGCCCTCCACGTCGGCGCCCTTGGCGTACACGACATCCGTGTCCTGTCCTGCCTCGGATTCGAACGCCTCCAGGAACGTGGGAATCTCGAATCCGATCGGAAACTCCGGATGATGCGCGAGCACGTGGTTGGCGAAGGAATAGCACCCCATCAGCGCTTCGGCACGGTGCGCGTTCGGACCGATCACGGCGACGCGTGAGGGTGCGGCGGCCGCATCCGCGAGGGGCAGGATGCCGTCATTGGACAGCAGCACGATCGATTCCTCGGCGATGCGTCGCGCGATGTCGCGGTGACGCGGCGAATCCAGGTCGACGTGAGCGGGTGGTTCATCCTCGAACGCATCGGGCTCGAGCAGCCCGAGCTCCTCCTTCTGAGCGAGCGCACGCAGCACCGCCCGATCGACGAAGGCCTCGTCGAACTCGCCGGCGCGGATCCGCTCGGCAAGCGGTGCGAGGTATGCGTCACCGGTCGGCAACTCGACATCGATCCCCGCGGTCAGTGCTGCGGCTGCGGCGCCTCCTCGGTCAGCAGCGATCGCGTGCATAACCTCGAGGAACGCCACCGCGAAGTAGTCGGCGACGACGACGCCGTCGAATCCCCAGCGGCCCCGCAGCAGATCGGTCAGGTACTCCTCGCTGGAGCCGAGCGGCACGCCGTCGATCTCGGCGTAGGAGTTCATGACGGAACGGGCCCCGCCATCGAACAGCGCCATCTCGAACGGCGGGAGGAACACGTCGGCGATCTCCCGCGGACCTGCGGAGACCGGTGCATGGTTGCGCCCTGCGCGCGAGCCCGAGTATCCGACGAAGTGCTTCAGAGTCGCGTGCACCCCCGCGGACTGCAGGCCGGTCACATACGAGCTGCCGAGCACGCCGACGACGTACGGATCCTCCGCGATGCATTCGTCCACTCGCCCCCAGCGGGGATCGCGGATGACATCGAGCACCGGCGCGAGACCCTGATGGATCCCGAGCTCCCGCATCGACTCCCCGATGGATGCAGCCATCTCCTGCACGAGATCCGGGTCGAACGTCGCCCCCCAGGCGAGCGGGGTGGGAAACGCCGCAGCCTTCCACGCCGCCAGTCCGGTGAGGCACTCTTCATGCACGAGCGCAGGAATCCCCAGTCGCGTCTCGCGCTTGAGTCGACGCTGCTCTGCCCAGAGCCAGGCGGCGCGCTCGGTCGGCTCCACCGGCCTCGTACCGTACACGCGCGTGTACTGGCCGAGTCCGTTCTTCGTCACATCTTCCAGGTGCCCGCCATCCTGCTGGCCCGCCGCCATCTCCGACTGCATCGGGGCGACCACCCCGTTCTGGTCGAGCCAGTACCCGACGATCTGCGCGAGCTTCTCGTCGAGGGTCATCTGCGCGTGCAGCGCACGGACTCGTTCCGACACTGCGGGCATGGCGGGAACTCCCGCGTTGGTATCCGACACGGATCTCTCTTTCATCTCTTGCTCAGACCTTGGAGCGCTGCTCAGCCCTTGACGGCGCCGGTGAGCCCGCCGACGATTCGACGCTCGAACATGCTGAAGAAGATCAACGCCGGCAGCATGGACAGCGAGGTGTACGCCAGCACCTTCGCGGTGTCGACCGAGTACTGCGATGAGAAGTTCTGCACCCCGAGCGGAAGGGTGAACAGACTGGAGTCGTTGAGGATGAACAGCGGCAGCATGTACCCGTTCCACGACCCGATGAACGCGAGGATGCCGACGGTGATCACTCCGGGCAGGCTCAGCGGGATCACCATCCTCCAGAAGAAGCCGAGTCGCGAGGCACCGTCGATGGATGCCGCCTCCTCGAGTTCCTTCGGGATCGCCCGCAGGAACGGCACGAGGATGATGATCGTGGTCGGCAGGGCGAACGCGATCTGCGGCAGGATGATGCCCCCGAGGCTGTTGACCAGGCCGAGGTTGCGGATCAGCAGATAGAGAGGTGTGATCGCGACCGTGATCGGGAACATCAGCCCTGCGGCGAAGAACGCGTACATGATGCCCTTGCCGCCGAAGTCGTAGCGGGCGATCACATAACTGGCCATGATTCCGAGGATGACGGCGCCGAGCGTGGTGCCGACAGCGGAGATGGTCGAGTTGACCATCGCCGTCCAGAATTCGCTGCTGCCGAGGACGTTGGTGTAGTTCGCGATCTCCCACGGCGCCGGCCATCCCGACGGGTCGTTGGTGATCTGCGAGTTCGTGCGGAACCCACCGATGATGATGTAGAGGATCGGAGTGATGCAGATCGTGATCAGGATCACTGCGAGCAGGTAGACGCCCGGGCTCCCCCAGCGCACACCGGATGCCGGGCGTCGACGCCCTCGCGGCCCGATCGCCTGGATCGCCACCGAAGTCTTCAGAGTGTCGGTCATCGCCGGCCCCCCTTTCTGCTGTCCCCCGTCAATGCGCCTTCGGTGTCGCGGCGGAGAATGAACCGCTGGTATACGAGGGCGACGACGAGTGAGATGAGGAAGAGCATCACGGCGACCGCGTTGCCGTAGCCGTAGCTGCCTGCCAGATGCCCGTTCTGGTACATGTAGGTCGCCATGGTCGACGTTCCGGCCGTGGCTGCGATGTACTGACCCCAGATGATGTTGACGAGGTCGAACAGCTGCAGCGATCCGATGATCGACAGGAATGCCCAGATGCGGATGGTCGGGCCGAGCAATGGGAGCGTGATGCTCCACTGCGCTTTCCAGAAGCCGGCGCCGTCGATGGCGGCGGCCTCGTAGAGCTCTTCGGGAATCGACTGCATCCCGGCGAGCATGAGGATCACGGCGAAGCCGATGTACTTCCACGTGATGATGATCATCAATGACCACATCGCGATCGCCGGATCCGCGATCCATGAGTTCTGCAGCGCTCCGAGGCCCACCTTCTCGAGCAGCGAGTTCAGCGCTCCCGCGTCCTGGAGCATCAGGCTCCAGCCCGTGCCGACGACCACCTCGGCGATCACGTACGGGGCGAAGATCAGCACACGGATCACCGATCGACCGCGAATCTTCTGGTTCAGCAGCAGCGCGAACAGGATCGCGATGGGCCCCTGCATCACGAGCGAGAGTACGACGATCGTGAAGTTGTGCCCTACAGCTGCGCGGAACGTGTCGTCCTGCAGCATGAGGGCGTAGTTGTCGAGTCCGACGAACTCGGTGGGCCAGCCGTAGCCGTTCCATTTGAAGAAGCCGTAGAACGCGGCCATCATCACCGGGAGGATGACGAAGCCGACGAAGACCAGCAGTGCAGGTCCTGCCAGGAGAATGATCTCGCCGCGCTTGCGCCAGTCAGGCCGCCGCGGCGCCCGTGTCGGGACCGATGCACTATCGGTCCCGACACGGTTTCTCCTCGCAGGCGCAGTGGGTGTCATCAGCGCCTGAGATTCGGTCATGTCGCCGTTCAGCCCCTTGCCGCTGCGTTCGCGATGCTGTCGACGAGCTTCTGCGGGTCACCCTGACCTGCGAGCATCTCGACGACACCGGTGTTCAGCGCGTTTCCGACGTTCTGTCCGAGTGCGGTGTCCAGCCAGAGCGACACGTACGGTGCCTTTCCGTACGCGTCCATCAGCGGAACGAGCGACGGATCGGTCACCGCTCCGGTGGCGTCCTGGTTGGCCGGGATGGTCTGGAAGGCGACGGCGTACTTCTCCTGCCATTCCTTCGATGCGATGAAGTTGAGGAACTCCTCGCAGGACTCCGGCGAATCTGTCGAGCAGGAGTAACCGTCGACGCCGCCCATCATGGCGCCGGGCTCTCCGTCGCCGCCGTCGACCTCCGGGAACGGGAACCAGCCGAGGTCGGCCAGCGGCTCTCCGTCAGGTGTGAGACCCGCGATCACGCCGACGTTCCAGGCGCCCATGAGCTCCATGGCAGCCTGGTGGTTGGCGACGAGTCCTGCGGACGAGTTGGCGCCCTGCTGGGCCGACGTGGTCAGGAAGCCGTCGTTGAACGGCTCGGTGGCGGCGAATTCGCTGAGGTTGTCAGCGGCGTCCAGCCAGCACTGATCAGTGAAGTCGGGGCTGGTGGCCAGGTTCTCGATGACGTCCTGGCCGCATGCCCGCACAGCGAAGAAGTAGTACCAGTGCGCGGCGGGCCAGGCATCCTTCGCGCCGAGCGCGATCGGGGCGATCCCCGCGTCCTTGAGCTTGTCCACGGCGTCTTCGAGCTCGGCGATGGACGTCGGCTCCGCGTCGATGCCTGCCTGGTCGAACAGGTCCTTGCTGTAGAAGATGCCACCGGGCAGCACAGCGCTCGGCACGCCGTAGACCTTGCCGTCGACCGTGAACGCGCTGAACGGTGCCTCGCCGAATGCGGTCTTCACGTCGTCATCGATGAGGTCGGTGAGGTCCTTCACCTTGCCCGCTTCGACGATGTCGGCGAGCTTGCCGCCACCGCGAGCCATGAAGATGTCCGGCATGTCGCCCGAGTTGACGGCGGTCTGCAGCTTGCCGTCCATGTCTTCGTTCTGGATGGAGGTGACCTTGATCGTCACTTCAGGGTTCGCCTCGTGGAATGCAGCCGCGGCGTCTTCCCAGTACTGCTTGCCGTCGCCTGTCGTCGAGTTGTGCCACATCGTGAGGGTGGTCTCGCCGCCCTCGCCTTCGCCGCCGCCACCGCTGCTGCCAGTGCAGCCGGTCAGGACAAGCGAACCAAGTGCGACGACCGCAGCACCCGCCGTCAATGCCTTTCGCATCTTCATGCTGTGTTCTCCTCTTCTTCGAGTTCTCGTGCAGCGCGACACGACTATTTGTTGTCAGCCACACCAATGTGTTCGTGTGCCCACTCTGACACCGCTCCCACGAGCATGTCAAACGATATCGATAACGTTTTCTATTCGGTTAGGCTGACTCCATGAATGCTCGGCCAACCATCACCGATGTCGCCCGCACCGCCGGGGTCTCGGTGGCCACAGTCTCCAAGGCGATCAATGGCCGCGACGGCGTGTCCGCGGCCACTCACGCCCGCGTACTCCGCGTCGTGGCCGAGCTCGGCTACGAGAGCTCACTCGTCGCCACGTCGATGCGGCGAGGCAGGACGAACGTGATCGGCGTACTGGTGGCGGAGTTCGAGCCGTTCGCGCTGCAACTGCTGCGCGGCGTCTCGACCGCGCTCCAAGACACTCCTTACGACGTGCTCGCATATGCCGGCACGGTCTCCGCCGGAGATCATCTCGGGTGGGAGCGCCGCTCCCTCTCGCGACTCGGCGGCACGCTCATCGACGGAGCGATCCTCGTCACCCCGACCACCACCCCGGCGAGATCGGCGGTCCCGATCGTCGCGGTCGACCCGCACACCGGGGCGGACGGCCCTGCGACAGTGGCAGTGCACAACGTCGACGGAGCGCGCGCCGCCATGGATCATCTGATCACGCTCGGACACCGCCGTATCGGACACCTGCGCGGTCGCACCGATCTGGAATCGGCGCATCAGCGCGAGCGCGGGTATCGCGCTGCACTGAAGAGCGCCGGCATCCCGTTCGACCCCGCGCTCGTCGAGGAAGGCGGATATCGCGCCGCGAGCGCCACCGCCGGTTCGCACGCACTGCTCGATCTCGACGACCGACCCACGGCCGTCTTCGCGGCCAACGATCTCTCCGCGATAGAGATGATCAGGGTCGCCGCTGAGCGCGGCCTGCGCGTGCCGGAGGATCTCTCCGTGGTCGGCTTCGACGACATCCCGGAGGCTGCATCGAACACGCCGCAGCTGACCACAGTGCGACAGCCTCTCGCCACGATGGGCGCGGTGGCCGTGCGCGTCCTGCTCAGCATGCTCGGCGGCGGCGAGCCGGAGCATGTCCGGATGCCTGCTGAACTCATCCCCCGTGGATCGACGTCGGCGCCGGCACGCTGAGACGCCTCCGGCGGCATTGCCCATGGCGCTGCGCACTGATATGTTTTTACTCACAACAATTCACCATCGATGTTGAAAGCGACTTTCTCATGTCTCTCACCCCCACCCGCGAAGACAAGTTCTCCTTCGGTCTCTGGACCGTCGACTACAACGGCACCGACCCGTTCGGCGGCCCCACCCGTCCGCGTCTGGACGTCGTTCACGCCGTGGAGAAGCTCTCCGAGCTCGGCGCGTACGGCCTGACGTTCCACGATGACGACCTGTTCGCGTTCGGCTCGACTGACGCCGAGCGTCAGAAGCAGATCGATCGGCTCAAGGGCGCCCTGTCCGACACCGGGCTCATCGTGCCCATGGTCACCACGAACCTCTTCAGCGCCCCGGTCTTCAAGGACGGCGGCTTCACCTCCAACGACCGCGATGTGCGTCGCTATGCCCTTCGCAAAGTGTTCCGTCAGCTCGACCTCGGGGCAGAGCTCGGTGCGAAGACCTTCGTGATGTGGGGCGGCCGCGAGGGCGCCGAGTACGACTCCGCCAAGGACGTGCGCCAGGCCCTCGAGCGCTACCGCGAGGCCGTGAACCTGCTCGCCGACTACGTCACGGACAAGGGCTACGACATCCGCTTCGCGATCGAGCCGAAGCCGAACGAGCCGCGCGGAGACATCCTGCTGCCGACCCTCGGACACGCGATCGCATTCATCGGCTCCCTCGCACGCCCGGAGCTGTTCGGCGTGAACCCCGAGGTCGGCCACGAGCAGATGGCCGGCCTCAACTTCGCGGCCGGCATCGCGCAGGCGCTCTTCCACGAGAAGTTGTTCCACATCGACCTCAACGGCCAGCGTGGCATCAAGTACGACCAGGACCTCGTGTTCGGTCACGGAGACCTGCACAACGCCTTCGCCCTCGTCGATCTGCTCGAGAACGGCGGCCCCGGCGGCATTCCGGCCTACGACGGACCGCGTCACTTCGACTACAAGCCGAGCCGCACCGAGGACGAGAACGGCGTCTGGGATTCTGCAGCCGCGAACATGCGCACGTACCTGCTCCTCAAGGAGCGCGCCGCTGCCTTCCGCGCAGACCCCGAGGTGCAGGAAGCGCTGGCCGCATCCAAGGTCGACGAACTCGCGACGCCGACGCTGAACCCCGGCGAGAGCTACGACGACTTCCTCGCCGACCGCAGTGCCTTCGAGGACTTCGACGCCGACGCCTACCTCGGTGGCAAGGGCTTCGGATTCGTCCGCCTGCAGCAGCTCGCCACCGAGCACCTGCTCGGCGCTCGCTGACCTGTGGCGACCAACGCCGCGGCGACCAGCGCGCAGACGCTCGTCGCCGGTGTCGATTCGTCGACGCAGAGCTGCAAGGTCGTCGTGCGTGACCTCTCGTCCGGAGCGGTGATCCGCTCCGGACGAGCAGGTCACCCTGACGGCACCGAAGTCGACCCCGCGGCGTGGTGGGAGGCGCTGCGCAGTGCCATCACCGCAGCAGGCGGGCTCGACGACGTCGCAGCCGTCGGCATCGGCGGGCAGCAGCACGGCCTGGTCGCTCTCGATGCCGAGGGGCGCGTCATCCGGCCCGCTCTGCTCTGGAACGACACCAGGTCAGCGGATGCGGCGACCGCGCTGACCGACGAGGTCGGCGCGGAGGAGTACGCCCGGCGCACCGGCGTCGTGCCGGTCGCCTCGTTCACGGCGAGCAAGGTGCGCTGGGTGGCGGATGCCGAGCCCGAGAACGCCGCACGGATCGCGGCGATCGCACTCCCCCATGACTGGCTCACGTGGCGCCTGCGCGGCTACGGGCCGGTCGACGAGTCTCCGCTGGGGCCCGTGCTCGACGAGCTCGTCACCGATCGCTCCGACGCCAGTGGCACCGCGTACTTCGACTCTGCTCGGGGCGAGTACGACCGGGAGCTGCTCTCTACCGCGCTGCGGCGGGATGCGAGTGATGTCGTGCTGCCCCGCGTACTCGGCCCTGCCGAGCACGTCACCGGACAGGGCGGAATGCTCGTCACTGCCGGGGCGGGCGACAACGCCGCAGCCGCGCTGGGAATGGGTGCGGGCAGCGGCGACATCGGCGTCTCGATCGGCACGAGCGGGACGGTCTTCGCGGTCACCGACGTGGCGGTCGCTGACTCGAGCGGCACGGTGGCCGGTTTCGCCGACGCCGCGGGAGGTTACCTTCCGCTGGTCGCGACGCTGAATGCCGCGCGCGTGCTGGATGCCACTGCATCCCTTCTCGGCGTCGACCACGAGGAGTTCTCCCGACTCGCGCTGGCCGCCGCGCCCGGCGCGGACGGCCTCGTGCTCCAGCCGTGGTTCGAGGGCGAGCGCACGCCCAACCTTCCGAATGCGACCGCATCACTGTTCGGCATGACGCTGACCTCGACGAGTCGTGAGAATCTCGCCCGAGCCGCGATCGAGGGCGTGCTGTGCGGCCTCGCCGACGGTCTCGATCGCATCCGTGCCCACGGAGTGACGGCCGAGCGCATCCTGCTCGTCGGCGGTGCCGCGCAGAGCGACGCTGTCGCGCGCATCGCGGCACAGGTGTTCGATGCGCCGGTCGTGGTGCCGGCCCCAGGAGAGTACGTCGCCCTCGGTGCATCGGTGCAGGCGGCCTGGGGACTGCGCGGCACGAAGCCGGAGTGGCCGGTGGAGATGACCTCCCGTCTCGAGACCGACACGAGACCGATCATCAGAGAGCAGTACGCCGCTCGCATGCCTTGATCACCCGGCCACTCGTCGTCGACACAAGCAATCCCGTTTCGTACCGGGTCGACCACGAGTGGCCGGGCTCATCGTGAGAAGATCGACGGATGCACGCGTTGAAGCCCCGCTCATGATCCGCGGCCTCGGGGCCATGCAGGATCAGGGCTTCCGCTGGTTCTTCATCGCACGCGCGATCACGCTGATCACCGGATCGATGTCGTCGATCGCTCTCGCCTTCGCCGTGTTGCAGGTCGACAACGACGCGCTGTCGCTCTCGTACGTCCTCAGTGCTTTCACCGTCGCGAACATCGTGTTCGTGCTCTTCGGCGGCGTCGTCGCCGATCGACTGCCGCGGGCGCTCATCATCCAGAGCTGCTACGTCATCGACATCCTGTCGATGGCACCATGGCGGCGCTGCTGTTCAGCGGCACTGCCGTGCTCGCCTTCATGATCATGAACGCGATACACGTCGGCGCCTGGGGCGTCGTCGGCCCGTACATCGCCAAGAACAACGATCTGCTCGGCATCACAGGGTGGGGTTGGGTGATCAGCGCCGAAGGCGTAGGCGTTCTGATCATGACGCTGGTGCTGATGTGGTTCCCACTGAAGCATCCGCTACGACTCGGCATGATCGGGATGGCGTTCTTCGCGATCCCGCTGACCATGCTCGGATTGCATCCGGCAGTCGTCCTGCTCGCCGTCGCAGCGCTGATCGCCGGCGCCGGCCTCGAGATCTTCAGCACGGGTTGGAACGTGGCGATGATGGAGAACATCCCCGGTGACAAGCTCTCTCGGGTCTCCAGTTACGACATGCTCGGCAGCTTCGTGGTGATGCCGATCGGCACGCTGATCTACGGGTGGATGATCACACGCGCCGATGTCGGGATCGTGCTCGTGGTGTCAGCGGTACTGTATGCCTGCTGCGCGCTGATCACGCTGGCGGTGCCGAGCATCTGGCGGATGGGTCGGGTGTCCGATGTCGACGCCGCGCGGGTGGCGGAAACATAGGAATCAAGGCCAGACTGGAGCCATGACCTTCGCAGCCTTGCAGCCTCTTGCCGATCGCGCAGCACTCTTCGCCTCTCTCCGTCAGGACGCATTGACCACTGCCGTCGACGCGCTCGGTGAGAACCGCTGGGACGCTGACATGGCCGCAGGCACCCTCACCTTCACCGCGAAGGAGAATCCCGCACATCAGCTGGTGACACGCCCGCACCTGGTCGCGACGATCGCACCGGGCCCGCGTTCCCTGCTCTGGGCCTGGGCACACCCCCAGGGCGACGCGCAGGGGGTTGCCGCGCAGCTGCGCGATTACGGCACCCAGTACGGCATCACCGAGCTCAGCCAGCCAGAGCTGCCGTTCCCGGAGGACACCGGCTCCGATCTCGACCAGTGGATCGCGCAGGTCGCGCACCAGATCGGCACCGTCGCGGTGGAGATCACCGGCCGCTCGCCGTACTACTCCGCTCCGATAGGGGGCGGCACCCGCGCTGTGTTCCTTCTGGACGCGCCTCTCGCACCGCTCACGGTGCGGGATGCCGTCATCTCCGTACCTCGGATCCTCTCCGGGCTCGCTCTGAGCGATGCGCGTTCCTCGGTGTGGGATGCCGCGCGTCTGGCCGGCTGGAACCTGCAGTGGACCGACGAGGCCTTCAGCGGCGCGATCGTCACCGACGCGTCCGGCTCCGCCACCTTCCGATTCGACGAGCACGCCCGCATCACGGGCATCGAGGCACCGGGCCTCACCGGCTGACCACGGGTTCTTCCACGGGAGTGCTCCACCCGCCTAGGCTGACGACATGAAGAACTGGATCGTCCGCGCCGTCTCCCTGTACGTGTTCAACGTCGTCGTACTGCTGCTGATCGGCCTGCTCATGTCGAGCGTCTCAGTCGGGTGGAACGCGCTCTGGGCCGCCGTGATCCTCACCGTGGCGACGCTCGCCCTGAAGCCGACGCTGCTGAAGGTGTTCCGCGGGGCTGCGTCGAAGTCGGCGCAGACGCGCACGAAGGTCGGTGAGAAGGTCGTCCAGTACGTGCTGGTGTTCATCGTCGAGCTGATCGCGTGGGTGCTCACCGTCTGGCTCAGCGGCGTCGACGTGCGCGGCTGGTTCTGGGGCTACGTTCTTCCGCCGCTGTACCTGCTGCTCGCGTGGGTCATCTACGACCAGGTTGACGACCGGATCGAGGCGAGGACCGGCGCCGTGTTCGACACGGTCCAGTCGAAGGTGAAGGGTGGTCGCGCCTCGACGGTCGGCGCGGCAGACGCCTCGGCATCCACCACTCAGAGCCGATCGACCGCCGCCGGCCGGGAGGAGCTCCATGACGGGCTCACCCCCGAGCAGCGACGGATGCTGGACGAGCTGTAGGTAGGTCAGCCGACCGTCCGCACTTCGACTCTCTTACGCTCGCTCAGCCGACCGCTCGGCAGCTTCGACGACGTTCGTCATGAGCAGTGCGACGGTCATCGGGCCGACACCTCCGGGATTCGGTGACAGGAAGCCTGCGACTGAGGCGACGTCGGGGTGGACATCGCCGTAGACCTTCGACTTGCCGGTCTCAGGATCATCCTCACGCGTGACTCCCACGTCGAGCACTGCAGCGCCCGGCTTGACGTCCTCGGCGCGGACGAGGTGCTTGACGCCCGCAGCAGCGACGATGACGTCAGCCTCGCGAAGGTACTTCGGCATGTCGACCGTGCCGGTGTGGGTGAGCGTCACGGTGGCGTTCAGCTCGCGGCGCGTCAGCATCAGCCCGATCGAGCGCCCGATCGTGACCCCGCGTCCGACGACCACGACATGCTTGCCCTTGAGGTCGTAGTCGTTGCGCAGCAGCAGCTCGATGACACCACGGGGCGTGCACGGCAGCGGCGTGTGGATCGGCGCGTTGACGTTCAGCACGAGCCGGCCGAGGTTGGTCGGGTGCAGCCCGTCGGCATCCTTGTCCGGGTCGATGCGCTCGAGGATAGCGTCGGTGTCGATGTGCTTGGGCAACGGCAGCTGCACGATGTAACCGTGGCAGCTGTCGTCAGCGTTGAGCTCGTCGATCAGCGCCTCGACCTGTGACTGGGTGGCGTCGGCGGGAAGCTCGCGCTGGATCGAGTTCATCCCGATCGCCTCGGACTGCCGGTGCTTCATTCCGACATACAGCTGGGATGCCGGATCCGCGCCGACGAGCACAGTCGCGATCCCCGGGACGATGCCCCGCGCGCGCAGCGCTGCGACCCGTTCGGTCAGCTCCGCCCTGATCTCTGCCGCTGCGGCCTTGCCATCGAGCGCGACAGCGGTCACTGCTGCAGCTCCGGGTAGAGCGGGAACGCGCCGGCGAGCGCGTCGACTCGTGCCTTCAGCGCAGCGACATCCGCACCGGGCTGCAGTGCCAGCGCGATGATGTCGGCCACCTCGGTGAACTCGACGTCGCCGAAGCCGCGCGTCGCCAGCGCGGAGGTGCCGATGCGCAGACCGGAGGTGACCATCGGCGGACGCGGGTCATTCGGGACGGCGTTGCGGTTCACCGTGATGTGGATGTCGTGCAGGAGGTCCTCGGCCTGCTTGCCGTCGATGGCCGCGTCACGCAGGTCGACCAGGACCAGGTGCACGTCGGTGCCGCCGGAGCGCACCTTGATCTGCGCATCCGCGACGTCCTGCTGGGTGAGGCGTTCGGCGAGGATCTGCGCCCCGCTGATCGTGCGCACCTGGCGGTCCTTGAACTCAGGTGTGCCTGCGAGCTTGAAAGCGGTCGCCTTGGCTGCGATCACGTGCATGAGCGGGCCGCCCTGCTGGCCGGGGAAGACGGCGGAGTTGATCTTCTTGGCGAGGTCGGCGTCGTTGGTGAGGATGAAGCCCGAACGCGGGCCGCCGATCGTCTTGTGCACGGTGGAGGAGACGACGTGCGCGTGCGGGACGGGGCTCGGGTGCACGCCTGCGGCGACCAGTCCGGCGAAGTGCGCCATGTCGACCCAGAGGAGCGCGCCGACCTCGTCGGCGATCTCACGGAACTTCGCGAAGTCGAGGTGTCGCGGGTATGCCGACCACCCGGCGATGATGACCTTCGGCTTGTGCTCGATCGCCAGTCGACGCACCTCGTCCATGTCGACGATCGAGGTCTCCGGGTTCACGCCGTAGGCGACGATGTTGTACAGACGGCCGGAGAAGTTGATCTTCATGCCGTGCGTGAGGTGGCCGCCATGGTCGAGCGAGAGACCGAGCAGCGTGTCGCCGGGGCGCGCGATGGCGTGCAGCACTGCCGCGTTGGCGGTTGCGCCGGAGTGCGGCTGGACGTTCGCGAACTCGGCGCCGAACAGCGCCTTGACCCGCTCGATCGCCAGCGATTCCGCGACGTCGACCTCTTCGCAGCCGCCGTAGTAACGGCGACCGGGGTAGCCCTCGGCGTACTTGTTCGTGAGCACGGAGCCCTGCGACTGCAGAACCGAGACGGGGACGAAGTTCTCGGAGGCGATCATCTCGAGGAACGTGCGCTGACGGGTCAGCTCGCGGTCGAGGACCTCGGCGATCTCCGGATCGACTTCGGAGAGCGGGGCGTTGAAGTACGGATCGGTCATGTCGTCCTCTTTCGTTGCGGAATGAAATGTCATCGGAGATGGATGTCATCGGCCCAGGCGCGCGGTCGAATTCCGTAACGGTCGCTCCCCGGTGGTGACCCACCCAGACGCCAGTCGCGACCGTTCGAGCATAGCGGAATTCCGAACACCCAGAGTAGCCGGGAGACCTGGCCGCAATCGCCCTCGCACGGTACGTTTTGTTCATGGTCTTACCTCTTGTTCCGCTGCCCTCGTCCGTCACGGAGTCGACCGGCGCGCTGTCACTGACGGCGGCCACCCGCATCGTCGTCGAGAACGAAGCGGATGCCGCGGCATCCGCTCTCGCCGACGGCATCGCCGAACGCACGGGGCTCCATCCCGCGATCACCGTCGATGCTGCCCGGCCGGGTGACATCGTCGTGCGCCGCACCGCGCGCCAGGGCGAGCACTACACGGTGCATGTCGGCGAGACGGCACAGCTCGAGGGCGCCGAGGCCGGCCTCTTCTACGCGGTCCAGACCGTGCGCCAGCTGCTCACTGCTGACGGCGAGGCTTGGGTGCTCCCCCACGTCGAGATCGACGATGCCCCGCGTTTCGCGTATCGCGGCGTCATGCTCGACGTCGCCCGCACATTCTTCGATGTCGACACGGTGAAGGCGTTCATCGACCGGGCGTCGTCGCTCAAGTTCAATCACCTGCACCTGCATCTTTCCGACGATCAGGGGTGGCGACTGCAGATCGACAGCCGCCCGCTGCTCGCCGAGCGCAGCTCGACGACGGCGGTGCTGGGTCGTCCAGGCGGGTTCTACACCAAGGATGACTTCCGCGAGATCGTGCGGTACGCGACGGCTCACCACATGATCGTCGTCCCCGAGATCGATCTGCCTGGCCACACGCACGCGATCGGTCTCGCCTATCCCGAGATCGTCGAAGCGCCGGTCATGAACGACGGCCTCCTCGCGCAGTCGACGGCGCTCGATCAGCCGCTTCCTGCAGCAGGCGAGCCGTACCTCGGCTGGGGTGTCGGTCACTCCTCCGTGAAGATCCACGCGGATGAGACGTGGGAATTCCTGCGCGATGTCCTCACCGAGGTCGCCGAGATCACTCCCGGTCCTTACCTCCACGTCGGTGGAGACGAATGCCTCGGCACGACGCAGGCCGACTTCGATGCGTTCATCGAACGTGTCACGGCTCTGACCGTCGAGCTAGGGAAGACGCCGATCGCCTGGCACGAGGCCGGCTCCGCTCAGGTCGCCGAGGGCACGATCGGCCAGTACTGGGGCGACACCTCCCCGGCCGGGGCGCATGCCGATCACGCGCGCCGATTCGCTGAGCGCGGCGGTTCCGTCATCATGTCGCCGTCGAACACCGCGTATCTCGATCAGAAGTACGACGCCGACTTCCCGCTCGGACTCGACTGGGCGGCGTTGATCGACCTGCAGACGGCGTACGAGTGGGAGCCGACGGCGATCGTCGACGCCTTGCCCGCCGAGGCGGTCCTCGGCGTCGAGGGTCCGCTGTGGTCGGAGACCGTCGAGTCGCTGAACGACGTCGATCAGCTCATCTTCCCGCGCGTAGCTGCGATCGCCGAGGTCGCGTGGTCGCCTGCTGAGACACGCGAGTGGGCGTCGTTCCGCGAGCGCATCGGCCGTCTCGGAGCCGCCTGGGAGGCCGCAGGATGGGCCGGGCACCGCCCCGCCGAGATCGTCTGGAGCAGCCGATGACCACGACCTTGATCCATTCTGCTCGTCTTGTCACCGACGGCGTTGAGACCACCGATGCATGGGTGAGATTCGAAGACGGCCGCGTGACCGCTACCGGGGTCGGCGCCGGCTGGGTTGACGCCGACACGGTGATCGACGCGATCGAAGTGGCGGGCGAGGGAGCCATCCTCACGCCGGGGTTCGTCGACATTCACGGTCACGGCGGCGCAGGATCATCCTTCGACGACGGCGTCGACGCCATCCGCACCGCACGCGCGCTGCACCGCGCACACGGCACGACGCGCGCGGTCGTCTCGCTCGTGACCGCTCCGCTCGATGACCTCGCGCGTCGCGTCGGCGAGATCGCCGAACTGATGGCGACGGATGCCGACATCCTCGGCTCGCACCTGGAGGGTCCGTTCCTCGACCCTGCGCATCACGGTGCGCATGAGCCTTCGTTGCTCCGCGAGCCCGCCGCGGCGGATGTGAAGCGTCTGCTCGAGGCAGGTCGTGGCACGGTGCGCCAGGTGACGATCGCTCCAGAGCTGCCCGGCGGACTCGAGGCGATCAGGCTGATCGTCGAATCCGGAGCGGCCGCGGCGGTCGGTCACACGAGCGCGGATGCCGCGACGGCTGTCGCCGCATTCGAGGCCGGCGCGACGATCCTCACGCACGCCTTCAATGCGATGCCAGGGATCCATCACCGTGCGCCCGGTCCGGTGCTCGCCGCTGCGGCCGACCACCGCGTCGTGCTCGAGGCCATCGCCGACAACGTGCACCTCGACCCGCACGTGATCAAGTTGATCTTCGACGCTGCTCCCGGCAGGGTCGCCCTCGTGACGGACGCCATGGCGGCTGCAGGAAGCGCCGACGGCCGCTACGACCTCGGCGCGGTCAAGGTCACGGTGGCCGACGGCATCGCTCGCGCCGACGACACCGGATCGATCGCGGGCTCCACGCTCACGCAGGATGTCGCGCTGCAACGCGCCGTGCACGCCGGTGCCCCGCTGGTGGATGCGGTCCGCGCTCTCACGCAGACTCCGGCGGCGGCGATCGGCTTGGATGCGCAGCTCGGGCGGCTCGCGCCCGGTCATGTCGGCGACGCCGTGCTGCTGGATGCGCAGCTGCAGGTGCGGCACGTATTGACCGGCGCCCCCGTCGACTGAGGCAGGGATTGGGAGGTCGCCGCTCGTCAGCGGCGACCTCGTCACTCCCTCCGAGCGAGAGCAGGTGGGCCCAGGACTCCTCCCCCGAGGTTCCGAGCCCACCTGACCGGTGCACAGCCCCCGCACCGGTGCCGAACTCCGCCCCCCGGAGGAGTTCTGATGGCTGTCTCTGGTTGATGAGACGACGACTCCCCCGGATCATCACGCGATTCCGGAGAAAAACTTTTGAGAGTTCTCTCCGAGTTGTCCACAAGGCTGGCCCCACCGGGAGTTTCGAGGGAGAATAGTCCGGGCGCGTGAGCATCGACCTGATCACGCGTTTCTTCATGTGAGGGCTCATCCGACTCTCACGACAGATGGAAGCCAGTGCAGAACCACGACCAGACCGCAACCGGGGCGTCAGCCGACGCCGACCTGATCCTGCGCACCCGCTCCGGTGACGCGGACGCGTACGCGGAACTCTGGCGACGTCACTATCCTTCCGGAATGTCGGTCGCCCGTTCGATCACGTCGAGCATCGACCCCGACGACCTGGTGCAAGAGGCGTACACGCGCATCTACCAGGCGATCATCAAGGGCGGCGGCCCGAACGGATCATTCCGCGCCTACCTCTTCACCAGCATCCGCAACACCGCCGCGGCCTGGGGTCGCTCACGCCGCGAGACCGCGATGGACGAGCTCGACACCGTGGCAGACCCGGACAGCACGGAACAGGCGGCCGACGAAGCGCTCGATCGCAGCCTGACAGCGCAGGCCTTCCGCGGCCTGCCCACCCGGTGGCAGGAAGTGCTCTGGTACACCGAGATCGAGCAGATGAAGCCGGCCGAAGTGGCTCCGCTGCTCGGTATGAAGTCCGGGGCCGTCTCGCAGCTCGCATTCCGCGCTCGCGAGGGTCTGCGTGAGGCATGGATCCAGGCGCATCTGCGCAGCGCCGAGCCCGGGTCGGAATGCCAGTGGGCCATCGAGCACCTCGGCGCCTTCTCCCGTGGAAACCTCAGCGCACGCGATCAGAAGCGTCTCGATCAGCACATCGAGGGCTGCGCTCGTTGCATGATCGTCGTCGCCGAGGCGAAGGATGTCTCCAACCGCCTCGCTCTCGTATTGCTTCCCCTCGTTCTCGGAATCGCCGGCGCAGCGGGATACACCGCCACTCTGCAAGCAGGCGGAGCGCCCATCGTGGCGTTGGCAGCGATGCCCTCCAGCGTGGTCGAAGGCGGAATCGTCGTCGGTGGCGCTGGCACGAGCGGCACGGTTGGTGTCCTCGCAGGCAATGGCGGCGGTAGCGGCGCGGCTGGTGGCGGTAGCGGCGCGGCTGGTGGCGGCGGTGCGGCGGGGACCACCGCTGCGGCCGGAGGTTCCGCAACCGGAGCCATGACCGGCATCGGCGCTCTCGTCGGCGCGGGCTCCGCAGCACTGGTGGTAGCCGGCGTCGTGGCTGCGACGACGATCGTGCCTGGGCTGCTCGAGGCGAGCCCCTTCACCTCGATGCCCAGCGCGAGCGAGGTCGGCGATTCGTCGATCTCCTCAGAACTCGCGCCGGGTACCGAGATGAACGACGAGAAGTTCATTCTCGAGATCCCGGAAGAGGATCCCAAGACTCCTGACGACGTCGATCAGACGCCAGAGGTCAAGGCGCCGCTGAACGACGACGCGCCCGAGGTCGAAGCAGCGCCACCGGCGGCGCCCGTGGCGCCGGCATCGCCGGCCGTCCCCGGTGACGGCAGCGCTGGAGACGGCGACGAGGGCACGACCGAGCCCGTAGATCCGGCGAATCCGGGAACCGGCCCAGGCAGCGATCCCGGTGCTGATCCAGGCGACGGCGAACAGCCCGTACCAGGCGATGGTGGGGATGATGGAGATCAGGGTGGCGACGACGGCGACCCGCCCGTTCCAGTGCTTCCAGATGGTCTACCCGAAGTCGGAACAGCCGCAGTCCGTGTCGATCCGGGCACATGGGTAACGTACTACACGGTCCCGCTGACCGGGGTCGCTGACGCGACCGTTCGCTCAACTTATAGCGGCTCAGACAGCGGGACCGATACCGTCCTGCTCGCTGACGACTTCGCTGCTCTCGCGACAGAAGAGCGACCCGGTTCCGGCACACTTGAGCTCCGGCCGACACTAGACCAGCTTTGCGATGATGCGACGGTCGAATTCTCTTATGTCCTAGATGACGAGATCGGTGAAGTCGTCACGATAAAGCTGAGTGAACTCGGCAAGTTCCCTTACCCCGTGCTCCTTCAGATTGCGTGTGCGCTCAACATCGACCTCGCCTCAGCGGCGGGCATGGATCAATCAGAGACACTGTCAGGCGATACGTCGACTGACAGTGAGACTGTTCCTGAGCCAGGCGCCCTCACTGCTGATTCGACAACCGCCGACCGCACTGCCGACTCGATTGCTTCCGGACCCGCCGAAGAAATGCTCCCAGCTGAAACCGGACAGGTGACGAGCGAAGCCGCCGTTGATGACCTAGTCGCAGTCAATCGGGCCGAGGAAGCTCCGCCCCTGCCAGCCCCGACAGAGGCCCCCGCGCCCGCCGAATAGACTGGGAGCATGCCCGAAGCTCCCGATGCCGTTCCCGGCGTCAACCGTCCGAACATCACCCCGCTCGACATCATCAGGGCCGTCATCCTCGTCGCCGCGATCGCATCGCTCGCGCTCTGGGGCTTCGCGATGTGGACGTTCCCGTGGAACGTCGTCCTCGGCATCGGCGCTCCATTGCTCGTTCTGCTCGTGTGGGCGCTCTTCCTGTCGCCGCGTCCGGTGCTGAATCTGCACCCGTTCGTTCGTGCGGCCGTCGAACTGCTGATCTATGCCGGAGTGACGCTCGCCTGGTGGTCGATGGATCAGGCCTGGGTCGGCCTCGGCTTCGCCGTCGTCGCTGTCACCTCCGGCCTCTTCGCCGGTCGGAGAAGCTTGCGATGACCGTCGCCGCTGCCCTGCGGAACGCTCTCGGTGACATCGTCGATGTCGCCGGAGACTCCCTGGAGGCAGCGCGCGCAGACCGCTCAGGACATTCCTCCGTCGGCCGCCCTCTCGCCGTCGTGCATGCGGAGTCGATCGAGCACGTCCAGATCACCATGCGGATCGCGACAGAGACCCGCACCCCCGTCGTCGTGCGCGGTGCCGGCACAGGACTCGCCGACGGCTGCTCGCCATCCGACGTTCGATGCATGCCGCGATGGCCGCTCTCGGCACGACGCTCATCGAAGACGTGTCAGTGCCCCGCAGCGCTCTACCGGCGATGTACGACGAGATCGCGCGCATCGAGAAGACCTACTCCCTCGTGATTCCCACGGTCGCGCACGCCGGAGACGGCAACCTGCATCCGAACTTCATCTTCGAAGGCGATGTGGTGCCGGAGCACGTGTGGGCAGCGGCCGATGAACTGTTCCGGTCCGCGATCCGCCTCGGTGGCACGCTCACGGGCGAGCACGGCATCGGCATGCTCAAGAGTCGTTGGCTGGCCGAAGAGCTCGGCGAGGACCAATGGCAGCTGCAGCGCCAGATCAAGGCCGTGTTCGACCCGCTCGGCATCCTCAATCCCGGAAAGGTGTTCGCCAGTGCCTGACATCCACGTGAGCGCCGCGATCATCCACGATGCTGACGGTCGTGTGCTCGTGGTGCGCAAGCACGGCACGACGAAGTTCATGCAGCCGGGCGGCAAGCCGGAGGTCGGTGAGAACGCCGCGCAGACCCTGGCTCGCGAGCTCGACGAGGAACTGGGCCTCAAGGTAGACGAGTCGGGGCTGCGCCCGCTCGGCCGGTTCATCTCCGCCGCCGCGAACGAGCCGGGTCACCGCGTGGTCGCCGACGCGTTCGCTCTCACGATCGACGCCGACGCGGTCGCTGTCCAGGCCGAGCTCGCTGAGCTGCGCTGGATCACGCCCGCCGATCTGGGCACACTGCCGTTGGCCCCGCTCAGCGTGGAGCACCTGCTCCCGCTGGCGTGGCCAGAGGAGACGGTGCCCTCGACGGGTTGAGCGTCAGAGTCCCTGCCAGGTCGGCTTGTTGTCGAACGTGTAGCGGTAGTAGTCGGCGAGCTTGAGCTTCGACGCCGCCGCCTCGTCCACGACGACCGTCGTGTGCGGGTGCAGCTGGATCGCCGAGCCGGGAAGCATGGCGGTGACCGGCCCCTCGACGGCATCGGCTACGGCCTGCGCCTTGCCCTCGCCGAAGGCGAGCAGCACCAGATGACGCGCCTCCAGGATCGTGCCGAGTCCCTGAGTCATGCAGTGCATGGGAACCTGGTCGATGGAGTCGAAGAAGCGCGCGTTGTCCTCGCGGGTCTGCACGGTGAGGGTCTTCACGCGAGTGCGTGAGGCGAACGACGACCCCGGCTCGTTGAACCCGATGTGTCCGTCGGTGCCGATTCCGAGAATCTGCAGGTCGACACCTCCCGCGGCCTCGATCGCAGCCTCGTAGTCCGCGCCGGCATGTTCGATGCCCGAGGTCGCACCGTTCGGCACGTGGATCTGGTCGGGGTTCAGGCCGAGCGGCTCGACGACCTCACGCGCGATGACCGAGCGGTAGCTCTCCGGATGCTTCGGGTCGATGCCCACATATTCGTCCAGCGCGAAACCACGCACCTGCGAGACGTCAGTGCCGGCGAGTCGACCGTGCAGCGCCTCGTACACCGGCAGCGGTGTGGACCCTGTCGCAAGCCCCAGCACGGCATCGGGACGGCCGACGATCAGCCGGACGATCTCGTCGGCGACCAGGGCACCGGCGGCGGCGGCGTTCTCGACGATGACGACTTCAGCCATGTGTGGCGATCTCCTCTTGAGGGGCATGCACTCCGACCAGCGCGGCGCCGAGCGCGGCCGCAGGGGAACCGGGAGGGAGTAGTTCGATTCTTTCATCCAGGTGCAGGGATCGCAGAAACGGCGAATCCGTCGCGTCGGCGATGAGAGCGGAGCGGATGCTGTCGCCCAGGCGATCGCCGAGAGATGTGAGACCGCCACCGATGACGACCGTCTCGATGTCGACGCTGAGCACGAGAACACGCACTGCGGCAGCAGCACCGCGGGCGAGATCGGCGCGGAGCCGGAGCGCCTCGGAGTCGCCCTGGTCCGCGGCGTCGAAGATGTCGCGGACGGGCAACGCACCGGGGCGACCCCACGCGCGTGCGAGCGCACCCCCGCCGCAGAGAGTCTCGATGCAGCCCCGCTGCCCGCAGCTGCAGACGCGCCCGTTCGGGTCGACGGAGATGTGTCCGACCTCGCCGGCGGTGCCGCGTGACCCACGCCAGATCACACCGTCGATCACGATCCCGGCAGCGACGCCGGTGCCCAGGTTCAGGTAGGCCATCGACACGGCATCGCCACGGAGTGCCGCAGCACCAAGCGCCGCAGCCTTCACATCGTTCTCGACGATGACGGGCGTGCCGAGGAGTGCTGAGGACCGGCCTGCGAGGTCGAGAGACTCGACGCCCAGATTCACCGCATGCAGCACGCGGCCGCTCACCGTGTCGACGAGACCGGGGATTCCGACGCCGACGCTCGTCACGTCGGAGACCGAGATGCCCAACTCCGCGCACAACTCCTGCACGCTCTCCACGACGTCGGCCACCACGGCCTCGTCCCCATAACCGCTCATGCGGCGGGATCGAGCGATGATCTCTCCGCCCTCGGTCACAGCCACGGCATCCGTCTTCGTGCCACCGATGTCCAGCCCAACGCGAACGGACCGGCCGACACGACCGGTCTGCACTGCCGATTCCACTATGAGACTCCCAGCTGCCCGGAGAGAACCATGACTGCAGCGCCGCGCAGCACGATGTCGTCCTGACCGGTGAGCCTGATCACGACGTCGTCGAAGACGCCCTCGAGTGTGCGCTCACGCAGGGTCGAGGTGGCGGCATCGATGAGCGTGCCGTCGAGCAGATCGGCCGGCCCGGACAGCACGACCTCCGAGAGGTCGAGTGCGGTGACGATCGGCGCGATCGCGATGGCCATGCGCGTGCCGGCATCGCGCAGGATCTCCTCGCGGGATCCGGGCTGCGCTTCGACGGCATCCCGAAGTCGGGTGACGCTCAGCCAGGCTTCCAGACAGCCGTCGCGGCCGCACACGCAGCGCGGGCCACCGTCCGTTCCGACGACGACGTGACCGATCTCACCCGCCGCGAAACGGCTGCCGAGAAGCGGCTGGCTTCCGGCGATGAGTCCGGCGCCGACGCCGACGCCGATCTTGATGAGCATGAAGTCGGCGCGCGCATCGCCGAAGGTGTACTCCGCGAGCACGGCGGCATTGGCATCGTTGCGGGCGAGGACGGGGAGATCGAGGTCATGACCGAGCTGCGCCTCGAGTCGGAAGTCTGTCCACCCGAGGTTCGGCGAGCTCAGTACGACGCCGTCAGGGCGCACCACGCCGGGCGTTCCGACACCGACGCCGAGCAGCGGCGCGGTTGCGGCGGTGACCAGATCGCGCGCGAGTTCGAGCAGCGCGGCGTAAGCGACGTCGCCGTCCGGCTGGTCCGGTCGGGCGATCTCGCGCCGCTCGAGCACGTCTCCGTCGAGGCTCAGTACGGCTCCTCGGAAGACCTCGGCGTCGGAGAGGTCGAGGCCGATGATCTGGTGCCCGAGACGATTGATGTCGATGAGGATAGGAGGCTTGCCAGGGCCGGCCGTCTCGCGCACGCCCAGTTCGACGACGATGCCGTCGGCGATGAACTCCGCCACGAGGTCGGAGATCGTCACCCTGGTGAGGCCGGTCTCCCGCGAGAGGTCCGCACGGCTCATCGCACCGGAGTGGTACAGCGTCTGCAGCACAAGGGCACGGTTGTGACCGCGGGCGTGCTCCGGGAGCACTTTGGTGCGCGATCGCAGGTGGCGGGAGGGTCCGAAGGCATGCGAACTGGCGCCGGTGTGATCGGCCGGCGCCGGTTGACTCAACTCATCCGATTCGGACATATTTGTTAGTAGACCTTACGAACAAAAATTCTGCAACCCACGACCCGCCGCGTGCGGGCGAGGGTTACCGAAACGTTATTTTTATTTGTTGCCATACCTGACTAGCCCAGGGATCTCGTCTGCAGCCCGGCGACAAGATCGGCGACGATCTGTTCGCGTGCGGCGACGGTCATCGGCTTTCCCGGAGTGCCCGGTCGCCGCTGATCGAGTGTCGGCCCGTCGAGAGGACGATATCGCACCCCCGCCCTCTGCAGTCGCCGCAGGTGCACGGCGAGGCGACGCACGAACGCGTCGACGTCTCCTGCGTCACCTCCTGCCCACAGCCGCTCAGCGATCGCACTGAGCCTGGGGAACATGGCGAAGTCGACACGGTCGCGGGTCGGCAGATGTTCAGTCCAGACGTTGGTCTGGCCGCCGACGACGCCGTCAGGCAGACGAAGCGTGTACGCGTGCTCGAGGGTCAACGGCGGACCGACCGGCACCGGCTCATCGGCCGAGTCGGACTGCCTGTAGTCCAGATAGGTCTCAAGATCCGGGCAGCCGACGACGGGGATGCCGCGGCGAAGGGCCTCCTCGAGCGCCACGGGGCCGCGCCACGCGAGGATCTGCACCCCCTCAGGGACATCGCCTTCCAGCACTTCGTCCCAGGCCAGTGCCGTTCGGCCGTGCGCACGCACGTGGTCGACGAATTGCGCAGTGAACCACGGCTGAACGTCGTGGGGCGATGCGAGCCCGAGCTGTTGCATCCGCTGTGCGGCCGCACTGCTCTGTGCCCACTCGGTGACCGGTACCTCGTCGCCACCGATGCCGATCCAGGGAGAGTCGAAGATGTCGCACAGCGCGTCGATCGCCGCGCGTCCGAACGCCAACGACTTCTCGGTCGGTGCGAGCGTGCGGGGATTCACACCGAAGCGCTCCCATGGGCCAGTGACCGGACCGTCCTCCCCCGGGGCGTCTGTGTTCCCGAGGTCGGGATATGCGGCGAGCGCGGCCTGCACATGCCCCGGCAACTCGACCTCCGGCACGATCGTTATGAAGCGCTCGGCGGCGTACTCGACCAGTTCACGCAGCTCTGCGGTCGAGTAGAACCCTTGGTGCACACCGGGTTCGACCGTCGCGAGCGGCCCGTGACCGCGCTGGGTCGCCTCGCGGCGGGACCCGATCTCGGTGAGACGAGGGAACCCAGGGACCTCGAACCGCCAACCCTGATCGTCGGTGAGATGCAGGTGCAGGATGTTCAGCTGGTGCATCGCCAGCAGATCGATCAGACGGCGGATGTCTTCGGCCGGCCGGAAGTGGCGTGCGACGTCGAGCATCGCGCCGCGCCAGGTGTAGGCGGGCGAGCCCTCCCATCCGCCGGCAGGAATGCGCGCGAGGTCTTCTTCCGGTGCACGAAGTTGGCGCAGCGCAGTGACGCCGCGGAAGACGCCCTCGGCAGTCGCGCCGCTCACTTCGATGCCGTCGGTGTCCACGGTGATGCGGAACGCCTCCGCTCCGACTCGGCCTGCTGCGTTCGCGCTCTCCCCCACTGCAGGGTCCAAAGTCAGGGTGATGGCCGGGAGGTCTTCCGCGACCGCGTCGACGGCAGAGCCGGCAAGAGCGTGGTGCGTCGTCAGAACTTCAGCGATGACCGCGAGCTCGCCCTGAGCACGCACCGGCGTGTCCGTCGTCCACACGAACGGCGACGCTGCGGAGTCGATCACAGCGTCGATCAGCGGCACCGTCGCGCGGTGCGCGGGCGGCGGCATCCGCAGTGCGCGTCCAGGGGTGTCTCCGGTGACTGCGCCGTCTGCGACGACGGGGATGCCGCCGACCAGCACTTCGACGATTCCGACAGGGGGCGTGCGCGGGGCGTCGAACGTCGCACCGGCCGCGACTGCGTCGGGATCGAACAGCACGAGGTCTGCGGTCGCACCCTCGCGGATCACGCCGCGCGGGGCGTCACCGCGCTGCAGACCGAGCCTGGATGCCGGCGTGCCGGAGAGGTGGCGAACCGCCTCCTCCAACGTCAGGACTCCGAGCTCGCGCACATAGTGTCCGAGGTAACGGGCGAAAGCGCCGAACCCCCGGGGATGCGGCTTCGCACCGATCAGGATGCCGTCGCTTCCGCCGGTGTGACGGTCGTGCTGCATGATCGCCCGCACGTTGTCCTCGTCACCGATGTGCATCAGAATGCCGGTGGCACCGGCATCCGCCACGATCGTGTCGAGCACCACATCCACTGCGCGCTTCGCGTCTTCCTCGGCGATCTGCGCGATCGTCCTGCCGACGAGCGGAGCCAGTTCGGAGTTCGCGGTGCCGATGATCTCGATGCTCGACCAGTCGGCGCGTTCGCCGTGGAATCCGTCGCAGCCGATCTCCTCAAGTTCGACGCGAACCCGCTCACGACCCTCGGCATCCAACGTCCTTATCGCGGCGATGAGGTCGCCGCCCTCCGCGAGCCGACTCGGCAACAGGGCAGTCAAGGTGGTCGCGCCGGGAAGATACGGGTAGGTGTCGAGCGTGACGTCGACGCCGTCCGCGATGGCCTCATCGATCAGCGCCAGAAGCTCGTCGGCGCGGCCCCGGTTGGGGACGAAGTTCATCGTCGCGTGCGTGAGGTGGATGGGGCATCCGGTGCGTCGCCCGATGTCGAGCGCTTCACGATAGGCATCCAATGCGGTGGCACCGTAGCTGCGGGTGTGCGGCGCCCAGTAGCCGCCGCGCTCGGCGACGACTCGGCAGAGCGCCTCGAGCTCAGCCGTGGAGGCATACATCCCAGGTGTGTAGGTGAGTCCGCTCGACATTCCGAACGCGCCCGCGTCGAGAGCCGCGCCGAGCATCTCAGTCATCTGCCGCAGTTCGGCGCGGGTCGCGGGTCGATTCTCGTGGCCGACCGACATCATGCGGAGATTGCCCTGCGGCACCAGCACGGCGACGTTCGCGGCCGTCGCCGCGTCGATCGCCGTGAGCAGATCGTCCATGCGCCGCCAGGGAACAGACGACGGCAGTGCGTTCCACCCGGCTATCTGCGCAGGGATGACGGATGCTGTGGCGTCGTCGAGCGGCGCATAGCCGAGGCCGTCCTGCCCGATGACCTCGGTCGTGACGCCCTGCAGGATCTTTGCGCGATGATCCGCGCCCGACAGCACTGCCAGGTCGCTGTGCGCGTGCATGTCGATGAAGCCGGGGGCGAGCACCAGCCCGGTGGCGTCGATCTCGCAGGCCTCGAGGTCGACACTCCCGTCCTCGAGCTCGATCGTCCGCGCCTCCTCCGGACGCACGATGGCGACGACCCGTTCACTCTCGACGGCGACATCGGCCACATAACGCGACGCGCCCGATCCGTCCACCACTGTCGCGGCCCGGTATACGCGCACGTGCCCGGCGGCGGCGCGCGCTGCGCTCAGCATCACGCGCCCTGGTGTCGCATCCGGCATTTGTTGAGGCATCTAACAAGGCTACTAGGCTGGTCGGATGAGCACGAAGACGCGAATCACGACCACTTCCGCCCCCGCACCGGCGCACACCTTCTCGCAGGGCGTTCGCAAGGGTGGTTTCGTCCAGGTGTCAGGGCAAGGCCCGGTCGACCCTGTCACGAACGAGTACCTCTTTCCCGGTGACGTCGCTGCGCAGACCACCCGCACCCTCGAGAACGTCAAGGCCATCGTCGAAGCATCCGGGGCGACGTTCGACGATGTCGTGATGCTGCGCGTCTATCTCACCAAGCGTGAGGATTTCTCGATCATGAACGACGCCTACGGCGAGTTCGTGGGCGCGCACACACCCAGCGGAGTGCTGCCCTCGCGCACCACCGTGTTCACCGGACTGCCGCGTGAGGAGATGCTCGTCGAGATCGACGGCATCGCCATCGTCGCCGACTGACAGCGACAGAACGCGCGGACGGTGGGGTCTTCTCCCCATCGTCCGAGAGTGCGACTTGTGTTTGACTGGTCACACGACCGGAGAATCGCACCGCAGTTCGCGGTGCCGTGATTGAGGGGAAACCTATGAACCGCCGTATCGCCGCATGGACCATCGCCGCCGTCGCCGTGCTCGGCCTGACCGCCTGCTCTGGCTCGCCCGCCGCTGAGGACGACAAGTCCAACGAGGCCGGCGATTCCGCCCCGGTCGAGGAGACGAACACCGACCAGTCCGTCGAGGATGCCTGTGGCATCGTCCTCCCGAAGCTGCAGGAGGCCAGCAGCGCTGCCGGCGAGATCGACACGACCGGCGCCACTGACCCGCAGACCACGGTCGACCAGTTCAGCACCGTCGTCGATGCATTCGGCGAGGCTGCGGACAGCGTTTCCAACACCGAGGTGAAGGACGCGACGACCGCTGTTCACGAGGACTTCGTCGCTCTCGGCGACGTGCTCTCCAAGGTCCTCATCGACCAGGACCTCGACGCTGCAGCCGACATCACCACCATCACGAGCGACGTGACGGAATCCGCCACGGCGCTCCAGGAGCTCTGCAGCTGACCCTCTGAGCATCAGCGAAAGCCCCGTGACCTCATCGATCACGGGGCTTTCGCCGTTTCCGGTGCGACAACCGTTGCCTTGTCGTTATCTGGCGCCCGGTATGATATGGGAGTTGGTCACACGTGAATCACGGGGGGTGAGTAGGTGACTGGTCTAATCGAAGCACCTGACGCGAACACCGCGCAGACTGCTGTCGTTCCGCCTGTCGACGGCGAGCGACCGTTGGAATGGGCCCCGCACGAGCCCGCTCCCAAGAAGCACCGCGTCGGACTCTGGGTCGGTGTGGCGGTCGGCGTACTTGTCCTCGGCGCCGCAGCGGCGTCGACGATCCTCATCGCGCCCGGTACGACGATCGCCGGTGTTCCTGTCGGCGGTCTCACTCCTGGTGCCGCGGCCGACGTCGTCAACGCTCACCTCGCCGACACCGAGATCACGCTGACGGGCGCGGGCGAAGATCAGGTCGTGACCGCTGCCGACCTCGGCGCGTCCCTCGACGCACGCGCACTGGCAGACGAGGCGTATGCGTCGCACCCCATGTGGAACCTCGGCGCCTGGATGCCCGAGCCCATCGCCGGCGACATCACGCTCGACACAGATCTCGCACATGACACGTTGCGTGAACTCGTCCCCGCCAGCTACGTGGATGCCGTCGATGCGGGCGTCGTCTTCGAAGCCACCGCGTATGTGACCACGCCTGCCGAGGCCGGCTCAGGGATCGACCTCGATCAGCTCACCGCCGCCATCACGACTGCGCTCGCAGACGGCGGCAATGCCCTGGAGTATTCGGGCAGCCCCGCCGAGGCACCTGCCGCAGTCAGCGATGAAGAGGCAGCGGCCACCGCCGACGCTCTGAACGCGATGCTCGGCAAGATCGGCTTCTACGTCGGCGAAGAGCGCACTGTCCCGGTTGCCCCTGCGGTTGCCGGCACCTGGTTGTCCGTCGTCGACGAGAACGGCGAGCTGCGCATCAGCGCGGATGAGGATGCCATTCAGTCGGTCATCGACACCCTCCCTGGGCTCGTCAACCGCGCCCCCGTCGATGCACGAGTCGTCGTGAACTCGAGCGGGGATGTGCTGAGCGAGCTGAACGCCGGAGTCAGCGGGCGTGAAGTCGGCGACGTCACCGACGCCGCTTCCCGTTTCGCCGATCAGCTCGAGTCCGGCGATGCCGTGTTCGCGCTCGATGTCTCGGAGACGGCGTTCGAGACCACCACGCTGCTCCGCCGCATCGACGTCGACCTCGGCGCACAGCACGCCTACCTGTACGAGAACGACGTCCTGGTGAACTCCTGGGCGATCTCCTCGGGTCTTTCCGCGACGCCGACTCCGACCGGCAACTTCGCAGTGTTCGCGCACACCGAGTTCCAGGACATGGGCTGCTTCGAAGGTGCGTCGTATTGCACCGAAGACGTCCCCTGGAACACCTGGTTCGCTCCTGACATCGCTTTCCATGGCGCCTACTGGCACAACAACTTCGGCCAGCAGATGAGCCACGGTTGCGTCAACATGCCCGTCGACGTCGCGAAGTTCGTGTACGACTGGGCACCGGTCGGCACCGCGGTCGCCGTCCACTGGTGATCAGAAGCCACTGACTCCCACGCGGATACGAAGAGGGGCGGATGCCGTAGCATCCGCCCCTCTTCCTATCGATCACGCGATGGCGTCGATGATCCCATTCAGCGTCGCCGACGGGCGCATGACCTTCTCGACCTTTGCGACATCTGGGCGGTAATAGCCTCCGATGTCGACTGCCGTGCCCTGGGCGCCGTTGAGCTCGGAGACGATCTCCTGCTCCTTGACGGCGAGCTCCGCTGCCACGGACGAGAACGCCGACGCGAGCTCGGAATCCTTCGTCTGCGCGGCGAGCTCCTGCGCCCAGTACAGGCCGAGGTAGAAGTGGCTGCCTCGGTTGTCGATCGTGCCGAGCTTGCGCCCGGGCGAACGGTCCTCTTCCAGGAAGGTCCCTGTCGCGGCATCCAGCGTCTCGGCGAGCACGCGGGCCTTCTCGTTGCCGTTGCGGTCGGCGAAGTGCTCGAGCGACGCGGCCAGTGCGAAGAACTCGCCCAGCGAGTCCCACCGCAGGTAGTTCTCCTCGACGAGCTGCTGCACGTGCTTCGGGGCGGATCCACCCGCACCCGTCTCGAAGAGGCCGCCACCCGCGAGCAGGGGAACGATCGAGAGCATCTTCGCGCTCGTTCCCACCTCGAGGATCGGGAACAGATCGGTCAGGTAGTCGCGCAGCACGTTGCCGGTGACGGAGATGGTGTCCTCACCGCGGCGCAGTCGCTCCAGCGAGTAGCGGGTGGCGTCTTCCGGGGTGAGGATCTCGATCGTCAGACCGTCGGTGTCGTGGTCCTTCAGGTACTCGTTCACCTTCGCGATGAGCGCAGCATCGTGCGCCCGCGCTTCGTTGAGCCAGAACACTGCAGGCGTCGCGCTCGCACGGGCACGGGTCACGGCGAGCTTGACCCAGTCGCGCACGGCGATGTCCTTGGTCTGCGTGGCTCGCCAGATGTCGCCCGGCTGCACGCTGTGCTCCAGCACGACCTCACCGGCGGAGTTCACCACCTGGATCAGTCCGGCCGCGGCGACCTCGAAGGTCTTGTCGTGGCTGCCGTACTCCTCGGCCGCCTGGGCCATCAGGCCCACGTTCGGGACCGTGCCGATCGTCGCGGGATCCAGTGGGCCGTTCGCGATGACATCCTCGATGGTCGCCTCGTAGACACCGGCGTACGAGGAATCGGGGATCACGGCGAGTGTGTCGCCCTCACCGCCGTCGGCGCCCCAGAGCTTCCCACCGTTTCGGACGAGCGCAGGCATCGACGCGTCCACGATGACATCGCTCGGCACGTGCAGGTTCGTGATGCCCTTGTCGGAGTTGACGTAGGACAGACGAGGGCCGCTCTCGATGGCGCGGAAGAAGCTCTCCGCGATCGCTTCGCCGCCTTCGACGTCGGCGAGCCCCGAGAGGATCGAGCCGAGCCCGTCGTTGGCGCTGAGCCCGGCGGCGGCGAGAGCCGCCCCGTGCTGCGCGAACACGTCTGCGAAGTAGGCCTTCACGACGTGACCGAAGATGATCGGGTCGGAGACCTTCATCATCGTGGCCTTGAGGTGCACCGAGTACAGCACGTCATCAGCCTTGGCCGTGGCGAGGGTCTCGGCGAGGAACGCGTCGAGGGCTGCGGCGGAGAGGAACGTGGCATCCACGATCTCACCGGGGAGTACCTTCAGGTTCTCTTTGAGCGCGGTGGTGGTGCCGTCCTCTGCGACGTGCTGAATCGTGAGCACGTCGTCACCCGGTGACAGCCAGCTCTTCTCGTTCGACTTGAAGTCGTCGTGGCCCATCGTGGCGACGCGAGTCTTGGAGCCATCTGCGAATGCCTTGTTGCGGTGCGGGTGCTTCTTCGCGTAGTTCTTCACCGCGAGCGGGGCGCGACGGTCGCTGTTGCCCTCGCGCAGCACGGGGTTCACCGCGGAGCCCTTGATGCGGTCGTAGCGGGCGCGGATGTCCTTCTCCTCGAGGGAAGAGGGCTCATCCGGGAAGCTCGGGATGTCGTATCCCTGGCTCTGCAGCTCGGCGATGGCGGCCTTGAGCTGAGGGATGGATGCCGAGATGTTCGGCAGCTTGATGATGTTGGCCTCGGGGAGCGTTGCGAGTCCACCGAGCTCAGCGAGTGCGTCTGACACTTCTTCATCGGCGCTGAGTCGCTGCGGGAAGGCCGCGAGGATGCGTCCTGCCAGCGAGATGTCGCGGATCTCGATCTCGACCCCGGCCTTGCCTGCATAGGCCTGAACGATCGGGAGGAGCGATGCGGTGGCCAGAGCCGGTGCCTCGTCCGTGTAGGTGTAGATGATGGCGTCGTCGGTCACCGGGGGTATCTCCGTTCACGAGTCAAAACTGTCTCGACACCAAGATACCTGAGTGACCAGCGCGGCGTTCGCAGTCATCTTTCGGCGCACGCGGCGCCCGGAGAGGTTACCCTGGGCGTATGACGGAACTGCGAGTGGTCGAACTCTCCGCTGCGACGATCGTCGCCGTGAACAACCTGTCGCTCAAGCCAGGGCAGGAGCAGTATCTTGCCCCGGTCTCGTACGGGATCGCGGCCACCGTGATCAACCCCCAGACGTCCTGGCAGCGGGTGATCCTCGATCGCAACGAGGTCGTCGGGTTCGTGAGCGCGAGCTTCGATCCCGAGGCGCCCGAAGAGCACTTCCGCTCCGTGCTCTGGCGCATCAACGTCGACGCCGACGACCAGGGCCGCGGCGTCGGCCGCTTCGCTGTCGAGCACCTTCTCGATGAGGCTCGCGAACGCGGAATGGATCACGTCAACGTGATCTACGAAGCCGGCGACGACGGCCCGGAGGCGTTCTTCAAACGGGTCGGTTTCACGCCTGTCGGCGAAACCGAGTACGCAGAAGTGATCGCAGAGATCCGACTGACTTCCTGAAACGGCGGCGGGGCCTCGGATCCCCTCCCCCACCGGGGCCTCGTCGCCTTCAGATCTCCACCACCCGATTTCGTCGCGCCGTCGAGCGCCCGCGATTTGTTCGACGAAACCACAAAACACTTGCATTCGTCGGCGCGCTTGTCTACCATCGCTGGAGAAGCGCCATCGAAACGCTTCGACAATCCGTAGCAGCAATGCCTGCAACAGCAACGATGGAGTGCACATGTCGACGATCCACGAGGTGGCCAAGGCCGCCGGTGTATCGATCAGCACCGTCTCATACGCACTCAGCGGCAAACGGCCCGTCTCGGAGAAGACGCGTCTGCGCATCGAAGACGCCGTCACCGCCCTCGGCTACCAGCCGGAAGCGGGCGCACGGATGCTGGCGGGTCGCCGAACCCACATCTTCGCGCTCACCGAACCGCTGCGAGCAGACACGCACGCTCCGACGCACATGGCTTTCGTCCTGGCGACGGCCGTGGCGGCTCGCCGGCGCGGCTACGACATCCTTCTCCTGACGGATGAGCAGGCCTCGGAGGGGATGAACCGCGTGGCCGCGAGCAAGCTCGTCGACGCCATCCTCGTCCTGGACGTCGCACCAGACGACGAGCGCGTCGCGATCGCCCGCTCGATGCGCACCCCCACGGTGTTCATCGGCGTACCGGACGATCACAGCGATCTCACCTGCGTCGACCTCGACTTCGACGCCGTGGGTCGCCTTGCCGTCGATCGCCTCGCCGACGCCGGGCACAGCCGCATCGTGCTTCTCGGCCAGACCGAGGTCTCGTATCGCAGATCCAACTTCCCCCGCCGACTTCTGCACGGCGTCCAGCAGCGCGCGACCGAACGCGCGGTCGACGTCGACTGGGTGACCACGGGCGAGATCGCGACGGACGTCGCGATCGTCCGCTCCGCCGTCGAGTCCGCCCTTGATCAGGGCCACCGCGCTTTCATCGTCCATGCCGTCGACGACACCCATGAGGCGCTGCTCTCGGTGCTCACCGAGCGTGGACTGCGCATCGGCGTCGACGTCTCCGTGATCTCCGCAGCCGCATCCTTCGATACTGCGGCGCTTGCGGTGCAGATCGATACGATCCCGCTCGTCCCGCAGCGATCCTGCGAGTTCGCCGTCGACCTTGCGGTGCGTCAACTCGACGGCGAACGACTTCCCCCCGAGATTCATCTCCTTCCGCCCGAATACCTCTCGGCCGGCTCCGTCGCTCCCCCTCGCGACTGAGCTCGCCGCCGGCCTCATCCTGTCCGCACGCCCGGCATCGAAACGCTTCGATGCCCTGAATCACAACTGAAGATACGACCCACAGAAGTGTCTGGCCCCTGGCCACCGAGAAAGGAGTGCCGACGATGGCACGCATCAACCGAGGAAAGAAGTCGCTCGCCCTGCTGGCGGCATTGACCGTGACCGGAATCGCCCTGAGCGGCTGCACATCCGGCTCCGCAGGCGAAGACGGCGACACGCTCAAGCTCTGGCATTACGAGGGAGCAGACAGCGCAATGGGAATCGCCTGGGCGCAGGCGATCGAGACCTTCGAGGAGGAGACCGGCGCAACGGTCGAGTTCGAGGAGAAATCGTTCGAGCAGATCCAGAAGACCGCCAGCCAGGTGCTCGACACGGATGCCGCACCGGATCTGATGGAGTTCAACAAGGGCAATGCCACCGCCGGCTTCCTCGCATCGACCGGCCTGATCACCGACATCTCCGACGCCGTTGCCGAGTACGGCTGGGACGAGAAGCTCGCGTCCTCGCTGCAGACGACGGCCAAGTACAGCGAAGACGGCGTGATGGGCGGGGACGCCTGGTACGGCATCCCGAACTACGGCGAGTTCGTCGGCGTGTACTACAACAAGGACGCCTTCGCCGCCGCCGGGCTGGAGATCCCCACCACGTATGAAGAGTTCGTGGACGTGCTGGACGCTTTCGTGGCGAAGGGCATCACTCCGCTCGCCGAAGCCGGTGCAGAGTACCCGTTGGGACAGCTCTGGTACCAGCTCGCCCTCCTCGAGGGTGACCGCGGGTTCGTCGACGACTACCAGCTCTACAAGGACCCGGTCGATTGGGAGGGCCCTGAAGTCACCTCGGCCACCGAGACGCTCAAGGAGTACGTGGACAAGGGATACATCGCCTCTGACGTCTCGTCCGTGAAGGCAGAAGACGCCGGAGTCTCGTTCATCAACGGGTCCGCGCCCATCTTCGTCTCGGGTTCATGGTGGTTCGGTCGCTTCGTGGCCGAGGCCACCGGGTTCGACTGGACCCTCGCCGCGTTCCCCGGCGCAGATCTGTCGCTCGGCTCGTCCGGCAACCTCTGGGTCGTGCCGGAGAATGCTGCGAACAAGGAGCTCGCGTACGAGTTCATCGACATCACGATGCGCCCCGAGATCCAGGCGATCATCGGCAACAACGGGGGTCTCCCCGTCGCCGTCGACTCCGCCGACATCACCGATGCGAAGAGCGCGGAGCTGATCGAGACGTTCAACGGCATCCTCGACGCCGATGGTCTCTCGTTCTACCCGGACTGGCCGGCACCCGGTTTCTACGACGTCCTCGTCCAGGAGATCCAGGGTCTGATCACCGGCGTGCAGGATGCCGAGACGACCAACAAGAACCTCGGCGAGCAGTACGACGAAGGCACTGCAGAATTCCGTTGATCCCCAGCGGGGGCGTCCGTCCGGCGGCCGCCCCCGCACCCCCTTCTGGAGTCGACCATGTCACTTGACACACGACGGGCCCGCACGAAGCTGCCGCCCGAACAGCCATCGATCCCGCAGCGCAGCGGCGGAACCGGTGCGTATTGGATGTACCTGCTTCCCGGCTTCGCGCTGCTGCTCGTCATCGTGATCGTCCCACTCGTCTGGAACGTGTACCTCACGTTCACGAAGTGGAAGGGCGTGCGCGCGCCCGAGTTCATCGGACTCGAGAACTGGCAGAAGATCCTCACCGACGGTGACTTCTGGACCTCCTTCACGAACTCGGTGTGGATGATCCTTGCGATGGTCGTCGTCCCCACGATCGTCGGTCTGATCGTCGCCGCGCTGCTCTTCGACGTCGTCGGGCGGAAGTTCGGCGGCAAGGTCGGCAGCTTCCTGCGCGCCACGTACTATCTGCCGCAGATCCTCCCCATCGCCGTAGCCGGCATCGTGATCGGCTGGATCGTGCGCCCCGGCGATGACGGAGCGCTCAATCAGATTCTCGGGTGGTTCGGCGTTCCCCCCTACGACTGGCTCGGCCAGATGCCTTCCGCACTCATCGTGCTCATGGTCGTGATGGTCTGGGTGCAGCTCGGCTACCCCGTCGTCGTCTTCATGGCCGCACTGCAGCGCGTGGATCCGGAGCTGTACGAGGCGGCGGAACTCGATGGCGCGAACTGGCTGCAGCGCTTCTCTGCGATCACGATGAGCATCATCCGCCCTGAGATCTTCGTCGTCACCCTCACGTGCACGATCGCCGCGCTCAAGGTGTTCGGTCCGGTGTACATCATCACGCGTGGTGGCCCGGCGGGCTCCACCCTGGTACCCGCGTACTACGCGTACCAGGAGTTCTTTACGAAGCGGAACGTCGGCTACGGCGCCACGATCGCCACGGTGCTCACGATCGTCGTGGTCATCGTCTCGATCGTGTTCATCCGAGTCCAGAATTCCCTCGAGCGCAAGGAAAGGGCAGGACTGTGATGCACGCCACCACTGCCATCGTGACCGGAAAGTCACCCAAGACGCGCCCGCGCGGCGGCATGACCAAGAAGCGCCCAGTCGACTGGCTTCTGCTCGCTCTCGTCGTCATCGGCGCGCTTCTGATCATCGCGCCCTTCTACCTGGTGCTCGTGAACTCGTTCAAGTCGCCGGTCGACTACGCGACCTCCGGCCCGCTCGCCCTACCCGAGACGCTGGATCTCGGCGGCATCATCAAGTTCTGGGAGCGCGTGAACTTCCCGGAGAAGGTCTG
This sequence comes from Microbacterium sp. TWP3-1-2b2, assembly GCF_049896145.1. NCBI lineage: Bacteria > Bacillati > Actinomycetota > Actinomycetes > Micrococcales > Microbacteriaceae > Microbacterium > Microbacterium sp. TWP3-1-2b2. The sequence goes on from NZ_JAFCTS010000001.1 coordinate 1,622,279, forward strand.
GAACTCGATCTTCATCGCCGGCGTCGTCGCTGTGCTCGCGGTCGTCATCTCGATGCTGAACGCGTTCGCGATCGGCATCGGGCGCGTGCGCGGTCGCTCCTGGATCGTGCTGCTGTTCCTGCTCGCCAACCTGCTTCCGCAGGAGGCGCTGCTCTACCCGCTCTACTACATGTTCAAATCGGTGGGCCTCTACGACAGCGTCTGGTCCGTGATCATCGTGTTCACGGTCATCCAGGCGGCGTTCGGAACATACCTGCTGTCGTCCGTCTACGGCACCTTCCCCAAGGAGATCCTCGAAGCAGCATCCCTCGACGGCGCCGGACGCTGGCAGATCCTCTGGCGGGTGGTCTTCCCGATCAGTCGCCCGACGCTCTCCGTGCTGCTCATCTTCTTCTTCATCTGGACGTGGAACGAGTTCCTGATTCCGCTGACCTTCCTCGCCTCGAACGCCAATCAGACGGTTCCTGTCGCCATCAGCGTGCTGCAGGGTGACCGGCTGATGGATGTCACGACCACGAGTGCGTCCGCTCTTCTCGGCATCATCCCCACGCTCATCTTCTTCCTCATCTTCCAGCGCACGCTGACACGCGGCATCACGGCAGGAGCAGTCAAGTAATGAAGTTCACCGACGGATTCTGGCAGCTGCGTCCAGGCGTCACGGCGCTCTACGCGCAGGAGGCCTACGACATCGCCACCACCGAGGACACGCCCGATGGCCCCGGTGTCGTCGTGACGGCGCCCACCATGGTCATCACCAAACGCGGCGATGTGCTCAATCGGCCGGTCCTCGCCACCACCCTCTCCTCCCCCGCCGAGGGCGTCATCCGCGTGCGCATCGCGCATCACGAGGGCGGGCGTTGGCACGGAGGGTTCTCCCTGCCAGGAGCGCACGCAGCGGGTGAGGCATCCGTCTCCGCCGACGGCGGCGTGCTCGCCAGCGGCGCGCTCACCGCTCGGGTCACTCCTGGTGCACCGTGGAATCTCGCGTTCGAGGTCGACGGACGTCGGGTGACCGGCAGCGGCAACAAGGCGCAGGGATACGTGCGTCTCGACGCGGACGCGCAGGTCGACCGCGGCATCGTCGGCAACGCCCGCGGCAACGGCGCCGCACCGACTGAGACGGCATTCGTGCACGAGCAGCTCGACCTCGGGGTCGGTGAGCTCATCTACGGCCTCGGCGAGCGCTTCGGTCCGCTGGTCAAGAACGGCCAGACGGTGGAGATCTGGAACGCTGACGGCGGCACCTCCAGTGAACAGGCGTACAAGAGCGTCCCGTTCCATCTTTCGAACCGCGGCTACGGCGTCCTGGTCAACGACCCGGGTCATGTCTCGTACGAAATCGGCTCCGAAGCGGTCGAACGCGTGCAGTTCTCGGTGCCAGGCGAAGTGCTGGAGTACTTCGTCATCGCCGGGCCCACCCCCAAAGACGTGCTCGACAGGTACACCGCCCTCACCGGCCGCGCCCCCGTCGTGCCGGCGTGGTCGTACGGCCTGTGGCTTTCGACGAGCTTCACGACCGACTACGACGAGCAGACCGTGAACTCGTTCATCGACGAGATGTCCGCACGAGAGCTCCCGGTGTCTGTGTTCCACTTCGACTGCTTCTGGATGCGCGAGTTCAACTGGTGCGACTTCGAATGGGACCCTCGTGTCTTCCCTGATCCGACCGGCATGCTCGGGAGACTGCATGAGAAGGAACTGCGCGTCTCCGTCTGGATCAACCCGTACATCGCCCAGCGCTCGCCCCTGTTCCGCGAGGCGGGTGACGCCGGGTATCTCGTCAGGCGTGCGGACGGATCCATATGGCAGTGGGACCTGTGGCAGGCGGGCATGGGATTGGTCGACTTCACCAACCCGGATGCCGTCGCCTGGTACCAGTCGAAGCTGCGCGGCCTGATCGACCAGGGCGTGGACTGCTTCAAGACCGATTTCGGCGAGCGCATCCCGACCGACGTCGTCTGGGCCGACGGCTCGGACCCCGCGCGCATGCACAACCTCTACGCCCAGCTCTACAACCGCGCCGTGCACGATGTGCTCACCGAGGCGCGAGGCGAAGGCGAGGCGGTGCTGTTCGCCCGCTCGGCGACGGCAGGCGGCCAGAGCATGCCGGTGCACTGGGGCGGTGACTCGACATCGACCTTCGCATCGATGGCAGAGACACTGCGCGGTGGCCTGTCACTCGCGCTCAGCGGCTTCGCGTTCTGGAGCCACGACATCGGCGGCTTCGAGGGCATGCCGGATGCCGGGGTCTTCAAGCGCTGGACGGCGTTCGGCCTGCTCGGCTCGCATTCACGATTCCACGGGTCATCGTCCTACCGGGTGCCCTGGGCATTCGACGAGGAGGCGGTCGACGTCACGCGGCTCTTCACCCGCCTCAAGATGCGGCTCATGCCGTACCTGTACCAGGTCGGGCTGGATGCCACGCGCACCGGTGCACCGATCATGCGCCCGATGCAGCTCGAGTTCCCCGATGATCCGGCCGTCGCGCATCTCGACCGTCAGTACATGCTCGGACCGGACCTGCTGGTGGCACCTGTCTTCTCGGAGTCAGGCGAGGTGGAGTTCTACCTGCCGGAGGGCGAGTGGACCTCCCTGCTGACGGGTGGGGTCACCCAGGGCGGGCGCTGGCTGCGTGAGACGCACGACTACATGTCGCTGCCGTTGTACGTTCGCCCCGGCACGGTGCTGCCTTGGGGCGCTCGCGACGATCGCCCGGACTACGACTACCATGACGAATTGACCCTTCGGGTGTTCCGCGGCGGCTCGGGCACGCGCTCGATCACCGTCACCGCGCCCGACGGCGTCAGTCGTGATTACACCGCAGACCTCGAGGAGATCACCGAATGACACCCACGACGGGTTCCGCCGACTACCGCGACTCCGGCCTGATCTTCCCGCCGCCGTTCACGTTCGGTTCCGCGACAGCCTCGTACCAGATCGAGGGCGCCGCAGCGGAGGACGGCCGCACGCCATCGATCTGGGACACGTTCAGCAAGACGCCAGGGATGGTCTGGAACGGAGACACTGGCGACGTCGCATGCGACCATTACCACCGCGTGGACGAAGACCTCGATCTGATGAAGGAGCTGGGGCTCGAGGCGTACCGCTTCTCGATCGCCTGGCCGCGGATCCAGCCGACCGCTGACGGGCAGGTCAATCAGGCGGGCATCGACTTCTACGCTCGCCTGGTCGACGGGCTGCTCGAACGCGACATCCGCCCTGTGGCGACGCTGTACCACTGGGATCTTCCGCAGTACCTGGAGGACGCTGGCGGCTGGACGTCGCGGGCCACCACAGACGCGTTCGAGCGCTACGCCGAGATCATGGGCGCAGCGCTCGGCGACCGCGTGCACACCTGGACGACCCTGAATGAGCCGTGGTGCTCGGCGTATCTCGGATACGGCCAGGGCGGTCACGCACCGGGCCGCACCGAGCCTGCATCGGCGCTGTCGGCCGTGCACCACCTGAACCTCGCGCACGGTCGCGCGGTGCAGGCGCTGCGAGCCGCATCGACCGGAGACCCGGACTACTCCGTCACACTGAACTTTCACGTGCTGCGCGGTCAGGGCGACGGCGCGGCAGAGGCTGTGCGCCGCATCGACGCTCTCGCGAACCGTGCGTTCACGCATCCGATGCTGCGCGGCGAGTACCCCGCAGATCTGCTGGAAGACACCGCCGAGGTGACGGATTGGTCGTTCGTGCAGGACGGCGACCTGGCCACCATCAACCAGCCGATCGACGTGCTCGGCGTGAACTACTACTCGACAGCGACCGTTCGCCTGTGGGACGGCGTGTCAGAGAAGCAGCAGAACGACGGACACAAGGGCACGTCGGCCGGTACCGCGTGGCCGGGCAGTGACCAGGCCGTGGAGTTCGTGCAGCAGCCGGGACCGTACACGGCGATGGGCTGGAACATCGCGCCCGAGGGACTCGAAGAGCTGCTCGTCTCCCTGTCGGAGCAGTTCCCCGAGCAGCCCCTCATGGTCACCGAGAACGGCGCCGCGTTCGAGGACGAGGTCGCAGAGGACGGCTCGGTTCCCGACCCCGAGCGCACCGACTACCTGCGTCGCCACTTCACGGCAGCGCACAGGGCCATCGAGCGCGGAGTAGACCTCCGCGGCTACTTCGTGTGGTCGCTGCTGGACAACTTCGAGTGGGGCTACGGGTACGCCAAGCGGTTCGGTATCGTCCGCGTCGATTTCGATTCGCTGGAGCGCACGGTCAAGGACTCGGGGCACTGGTACCAGGAGTTGGTTCGCACCCGCGCGATCCCGGCCTAGCCGTCCGAATCGCGCCGCGGCACCGGCCAGATCTTCGAAGGCTTGGGTTTCGGCACGCTCGGCTCTGGCGAGTCGGGTTCGGCTGCGGCGCTCGGCCGGTTGCGCGCATTCCAGGCGGCGAAGGCGGATGCCGCGGCGTCAGCGGCCCTGTCGAGCGCGTCGGCCGAGCGGGTGAAGACCTGCTGCGCGGTGTCCTGCCAGACGGGTGAAGCGTTCGGGTCTCTGCCCGCAGCGCGCGCCTTGGCCGCGTGCTCGGCGACGTCGAATGTGCGCTCGAGCTGCGCCACAGCATCCCGATAGGCCGCGAACTCCTCGGTCGTGGTGCGCGCACCGACCGCCGGCCGCAGTTCTTGGGCGTGACGCGACGCCTTGAGGAACGCCGCGGTCGCAGAATCCTTGACATCGCTCATGGTGGGATATGCGATGAGCTTCGCCGGGTCGGTCTCGTAATCCATCCAGCGCGCCGTGATCGCATCGTGTGCACGGTGCAGACGCGCCACCGGGTAGCGATCGCGTTTTGATGCCAGGGGGATCTCGGCCCGCGCCACGTTCAGCTGCACTCGGCGCGCACGCACGTCTGCAGCCGCCGCTCTCGCGTCCTGTTCCGCCTGCTTCAGCACACGTCTGGCACTCGAGACCTCGGCGATCGAAGTGCGCGAGGCGGTGCGTTCCGCGACGAGGCGGGCATGCTCAGCCCGAGCGAGCTTGACCGCTCGTCGGCGCTCCGCGGCTCGGTACTGCGCCTCCTTGAGGTCATCCCTGGCGGCATCGAACGCCAGTCGCCGTCCGCTGGTGCTTCCCTGTCGGCGCACCCCTGCGGCAGTCACGGCACCCGCTCCGACCACTGTCGGCGCGACCCACCACCACTCGGCTGCCAGCATGAGGGGATCCACATGTTCATCGTAGCCACCACGCTCTCCCAGAAGGGCGCCGCGAAGCGCCGAAGGGTGTCGCAGATCGCCGCATCAATTCGCTCGATGAGGCCATGTGCGACACCCTACAGACGCGCGCCGGCCTAGACCAGCGTCTCCTGCCACGCTGCGTGCAGCTGGGCGAACTTTCCCGTGCCGCTGATCAGCGTCTCAGGCGTGTCGTCCTCGATGATCTTCCCGTGCTCCATCACGAGCACCCGGTCGGCGATCGCGACGGTCGACAGGCGGTGCGCGATGATGATCGCCGTGCGGTCGGCCAACAGCGTCTGAAGCGCGTCCTGAATGAGGCGCTCAGAGGGGATGTCGAGCGACGCCGTCGCCTCATCGAGGATCAGCACTGCGGGGTCGGCGAGGAACGCCCTGGCGAACGAGATCAGCTGACGCTGTCCCGCTGACACGCGGCCACCACGCTTGTTCACATCCGAGCTGTATCCGTCTGGCAGGGCCGAGATGAACTCATCGGCGCCGACGGCCTTCGCCGCTGCGCGGATCTCGTCCATCGTGGCATCCGGCTTTCCGAGCGCGATGTTGTCGGCGACGGTTCCGCTGAACAGATAGGCCTCCTGCGTGACCATGACGATCGCGCGACGCAGGTCTTTCGGATGGAGCGAACGCAGATCCACCCCGTCGAGCGTGACGCGTCCGAGCGACGGATCGTAGAAGCGCGAGATGAGCTTCGCGAGCGTCGACTTGCCCGCACCGGTGGTGCCGACGAGAGCGATGGTCTGACCTGCGGGGATGTCGAGCGAGAAGTTCGGAAGGATCGTCTTCTCCCCCGAGTACCCGAACGTGACCTCATCGAAGTTCACGTGACCGCGCGATTCCCAGAGGTCGACCGGCTTTTCGGGGTCCGGAACAGTCGGCACCTCGTCCAGCACGCCTGACACCTTCTCCAGCGCCGCCGTCGCGGACTGGTAGGAGTTCAGGAACATCGCGATCTCCTGCATCGGCGCGAAGAAGTTCCGCACGTACAGAACGGCGGACAGCAGCACACCGACGGTCAGCGCTCCGGTCGAGACGCGGATGCCGCCCCAGAGCACCACGATGCCCAGCGTGAAGGCTGCGACAGTCATGAGCCCGGGCTCGAAGGTGCCGAACAGCAGCATCGAACGACGGTTCACGTCGCGGTAATCGCCTGCGACCTTCTGGAAGGTCACGTCGTTGCGCGGCTCCTTGCGGAACGCCTTGACGGCGCGGATGCCGGTCATGGTCTCCACGAACTGCACGATGACCTTCGCACTGATCACGCGCGACTCGCGGAAGACGACCTGCGAACGCGAGTAGAACCAGCGCATGAGCAGGTAGAGCGGGACGAGTGCGATCAGCAGGATCACACCCGACTGCCAGTCCCACACCACGAGGGCGATGAAGGTGAAGGCACCGAACAGCACGCCCGAGACGAGGTTGTTGAGGCCTCCGTCGAGCAGCTCTCGGATCGAGTCGAGGTCGCTCGTCTGGCGCGAGATGATGCGCCCTGACGTGTACGTCTCATGGAACTCGAGACTCAGCCGCTGCGTGTGCAGGAAGATCCGCTTGCGCAGGTCGATCAGCACCGCTTGCGTGATGCGTGCGGCGATCACGACGTACCACCCGATCAGCGCTGCAGCAGCACCGCCGGCGACCAGGTAGATGATGCCGATGCCGAACGTCGGCATCCAGTCGGCGTTGTCGATCACGGCCGGCAGCGCCCAGTCGAGTCCGATGCCTATGAGGATCGGGCCGGCCACCTGCAGCGCCGTCGAGATCACGAGCACGATCGCCGCGAGGATGATCTGCGCACGCAACGGCGACACGAGTGATCCGAGCAGACGCAGCGAGCGTTGGCGGATCGCCTTGCTCTCTTCGCGAGTGTAGTTCGAGCGGTCCTCGCCCTGGGTTCCGGTCAGTGCCGCGCTCATGCCTGCACCTCCTCTTCCTCGCTGGCGGATGCTTCGTGGGCGGCGCCTGCCGCTTCGAGGTCTTCATCCGTGATGATCGGGATGGCGCCGGTGCGCGCTGCCTCTTCTGCTTCGAGGCTGGAGATCACATGCCGGTAGTGGGGGCTGGACCGGAGCAGCTCGGAGTGTGTTCCGACGGCGGTGATGCGGCCCCGCTCGAGCAGCGCGACCCGATCGGCGAGCGCGACCGTCGAGGGTCGATGCGCGACGATCATCGCCGTGGTGTCTGCGAGCACACGGCGCAGCGCCTCTTCCACGAGGGCTTCGGTGTCGACGTCCAATGCCGAGAGCGGGTCGTCCAGCACCAGCACCCTAGGGTTCGCGGCGACAGCGCGTGCGAGCGCGAGACGCTGCCTCTGCCCGCCGGAGAGGCTGAGCCCCTCCTCGCCGATCACCGTCTCCACGCCGTCAGGCAGCGCGTCGACGAAGTTCGCCTGCGCGACGTCGAGTGCTTCACGCAGCACGCGCTCGCCCTCTTCGCTGTGGATGTCGAGTTCAGCGCGTCCGAGCAGCACGTTCTCGCGGACGGATGCCGAGAAGAGCGTGGCGTCCTCGAAGGCCATCGCGATGTGGCGACGAAGCTCGACGAGCGTCAGGTCGCGCACATCTACGCCGTCGAGCGTGACCCGTCCTCCCGTCACGTCGTACAGACGCGTGGGCAGTGTCGTCAGCGTCGTCTTGCCGCTGCCGGTGAGCCCGACCAGAGCCATGGTCTCGCCTGGACGCAGCACCAGGTCGATGCCGTCCAGCAGATCGCGCTCGGAAGCGCCGGCATCCTGATACCGGAAGTGCGCGTTCTCGAACACGAGCTCGCCGCGCGGCTCTTCGATGTGCACCGGGTGCTCAGGGTCGGTGATGCTGTTCGTCTCGGAGAAGATGTCGAACACGCGGTCAGAGGCGGTTCGCGCGTCGAGCATGAACGAGAACAGGAATCCGATCGACTCGATCGGCCAGCGCAGCACCGTCGCCATCGCGAAGAACGCGAACAGCTCCGGCAGCTCGATCGCGCCCTGCGAGATCAGCCAGATGCCGGACATCAGGCTGAGCCCGAACGCGACCTGCGGCATGAGATCGAGCCAGAACCAGATGGATCCGACGGCGCGCGCCTTGCTGAGCTCTGTCGTGCGCAGCGACTCGGCCTGCGTGCTGAAGCGCGTGAGGGCGTGCTTTCCACGTCCGAACGCCTTCAGCACACGGATGCCGTGCACACTCTCCTCGACGCTGGTGGCGAGGTCGCCGGCCTGATCCTGACTCTGGCGCGCGAGGCGTCCGTAGCGCTTCTCGAAACGGTAGCCCGTGATCCACAGCGGGATCGCTGTGACGATGAAGATGGTTCCCAGCAGCCAGTGCCAGCGGAACAGCAGCACCGCTCCGATGATGATGGTCAGCAGGTTGACGACGAGCAGGATCAACCCGAAGGCAAGCCAACGGCGGATGAGGCCGATGTCCTGCATCATGCGGCTGAGGAGCTGGCCGGACTGCCAACGATCGTGGAAGGCGACCGGCAGGGTCTGCAGTCGCGAATACAGCAGCGTGCGCATGCGGTACTCGACCTCGGTGGACGGCTTCAGGATGAACCAGCGGCGCAGCCACACCATGAGCGCTTCGCCGAACCCCAGCAGGAGCACGACGACGGCGCCGAGGATGATCAGACCGACCGTCCCCGTGCGGATGGGCCCCTGCACGATCTGCTCGAGCACGAGCGGGATCATCAGGGCGATGACTGCTGCGCCGAGCGCACTCGCAGCGCCGCCGACGAAACGCCAGATCACAGGGCGGACGAAGGGCTTGAGGCGCCAGAGGGCGGCGGGCGTGGACAGCGAAGAGGACTGTTTCAGCGATGACGAGGAAGACATGACTCTCAGACGAGTTTCGATGCGGAAGAGGAGTGAGACGGGCTCCGCCGTGCGGCCGGGAGCCTGGAAGCTGTGGTGCGGGTGAAACGCTAGCCGCGGTACACCGGGTTCGAGCCAGGAACGGTGATCTGCGCAACGGCGATCGAAATCATGGTGTCCTCCTCAGGCTCGGCATCGTCGCCCGGTCGGTGCGACAGCCCTCCAGCCTATTGCTGTGAACCAGCTGGGCGCAAGAGTCATTCCCTCGGCCTGACGGAGCAATCGGCTCGATCGCTCCGAGGCCGCCCGCGGGTCGGCCAGATCAGGCCGCGGCCTCCCTGGCGAGCAGCGACTCCTTCACCGGCAGCCCCCAGGCGAAGCCGCCCAGCGAGCCGTCGGAACGCAGCACACGATGGCACGGCACGAAGAGCGCCGGCGCGTTGCGCGCGCAGATGGATGCCGCGGCGCGCACCGCCTGCGGATTGCCGAGCCCCGCGGCGAAGGACGTGTAGGTCAGCGGCTCGCCTGGTGTGATCCGGCGCAGTGCGTCCCATCCGGCCTGCTGCATCTCGGTGCCGAACTGACGCACCGGCACGGCGTCGATGGCGGCGAGATCACCGTCGTAATATGCGTGGACGGCGGCCGCGGCATCCGTCTCGCCTTCTCGGATATCGGCCGGGCGCGTGCGATCGGCCAACCGGGTGATGATGGCGTCGTGGTCGGCGGTCCAACCGGAGGCGAGCACGCGCTGCTCGCTGTCGACGAGGAGGGTGAAGGCGCCGTCTGCGGTCTCGATGGTCTGGATGAGAGCGGTCATGAGAGTTCCTTGGTCGTGGTCTTCGTGGTCTTCGGAGATCTGGGTGGCCGCACGGGAGCGGCGCGCCACAGGTGCGCGCTGAGATAGCTGCGCCAGGGCGCGGTGCGCTCGGCCCAGGCGGTGAGCGGCTTCGGATCGGCGGGGAGGCCGGAAGCCGCTGCCCCGGCGCGCACGGCGACGTCCCCGGGGAGGAAGACGTCGGGGTCGCCGATCACCCGCATCCGCACATAATCGGCAGTCCACGGCCCGATGCCCGGCATGGCGAGCAGATCCGCTCGCTGAGCGATGCGGTCGTCGCCGACCGTGAGCGTCAGCGAGCCGTCGGCGAGGGCGGCAGCGGCACCCGTGATGGCGCGGATGCGGGCGGCAGGACCGCGGAGCACCTCCGCGCCGCGCTCGGCGATCGCTGTCATCGTCGGGAAGAGGTGTCCTCCCTCGACCTTCTCCCCCAGCGCGTCCGCCAGCGCTGTGAGCGCGGTGCGCGCAGCGACGACCGTGATCTGCTGACCGACCATCGCACGGATGAGCATCTCGTGCGGGTCGGCTGCGCCAGGTACGCGGATGCCAGGAACCTGCGCCACGAGCGCAGCAAGCTCCGGATGCGACGACAACGCCGCATCGACGGCCGTGGGGTCGGCGTCCAGATCGAAGATCCGGCGGGCTGTGGCCACGAGAGGGGCGAGGTCGCCGAGGTGTGCGACGCGAGCACGCAGGTGCAGCGTCGAACCGCTGTCCTGGCGCACCTCGAACCAGGCCGGGCCACCCGGCATACGCAGGTGTCTGGAGAAGGAGGTCTCAGTCACGTTCTCCACACCGGGCAGGGCGCGCGCGGCCATCCAGGCGAAGATGCCTGCGGCATCCATCGGCTCGCGGTGCGGCAGGAGCAGATCGATCTCCCCCGGTGTCGCCACCGGGGAGATCCTTCGGCGGGCACGCAGTTCGGTCGGGGTCAGTCCGAAGACCTCTCTGATCGTGTCGTTGCACTGACGGATGCTGGCGAAGCCCGCGGAGAAGGCGATGTCCGAGATCGGCAGATCCGTGCCGACGAGCAGCATCCGCGCGTTGTGCGCGCGGTGCGCGCGAGCGAGCGCGAGCGGGCCGGCACCGAGCTCCGTGGTGAGCAACCGGGTGAGATGGCGAGCCGAGTAGCCGAGCCGTGCCGCGAGCCCCGTGACGCCTTCGCGTTCGACGACACCGTCGGCGATCAGCCGCATGGCACGCGCTGCCGCGTCGCCGCGAAGATCCCATGCGGGAGATCCGGGTGCCGCCTCAGGCAGGCAGCGCTTGCAGGCGCGGAAGCCGGCCTCATGAGCTGCAGCACTGGTCGGATAGAAGCTGACGTTCTCCCGCTTGGGCGTGCGCGCCGGGCACGAGGGACGGCAGTAGATGCCGGTCGAGTGCACCGCAGTGACGAACTGTCCGTCGAAGCGGATGTCGCGCGCGTCGATCGCCCGATATCGCTCGTCGAAGCTCATGGCGCTGAGTGCTGGGAAGGTCATGCCTCCACTCTGACACGTCCGAATGCCGCTGGCTCGCGGAAATCGGACATCGCAGTGGCTACCCTCGCCGAGACCCCTGGATAGCGCCGAGACCCCGTCCTATTCACGTCGATACGACGGGGTTTCGACGGGAAGAGGGGGTCTCGGCGCGCCCGCCTGGCCCGACGGCGCGGGCTCAGTGGAAGAAGTGCCGCTCGCCCGTGAAGAACATCGTCACACCTGCAGCCTCTGCCGCTGCGATGACCTCGTTGTCGCGTACGGATCCGCCAGGCTGGATGATCGTCTTGACGCCCGCGTCGATCAGAACCTGAGGCCCGTCTGCGAACGGGAAGAAGGCATCGGATGCCGCGACCGATCCGGCGACCCGATCCCCCGCGCGCTCGACCGCGAGGCGGCACGAGTCGACGCGGTTGACCTGACCCATGCCGATGCCGACCGTGGCCTTGCCCTGCGCCAGCACGATCGCGTTCGACTTGACGGCGCGGCAGGCCTTCCACGCGAAGATGAGATCCGACATCTCCTCATCGGCGGGGCGCTCTCCGGTGATGAGCTGCCAGTTGTCCGCCACTGCACCGATCTCGTCGGGGAAGCGGTCGGCGTCCTGCAGCAGGAGACCGCCGGAGACAAGGCGAACGTCCATCTGCTCCTGCTGCCAGTCATCCGGCAGCTGCAGCACGCGCATGTTCTTCTTCGCCTTGAACACCGCCAGCGCCTCCGGCTCGAACGAGGGGGCGACGATGACCTCGGTGAAGATGTCCTTGAGGTTCTCCGCCATCTTCAGCGTGACGGTTCCGTTCGTGGCGATGACGCCGCCGTACGCCGACACAGGGTCGCACTCGTGCGCGCGCAGGTGCGCACTGGCGATCGGGTCGAGGGCGTTCGGCGCTGTCGTCGCGATGCCGCACGGGTTCGCGTGCTTCACGATGGCGACCGCCGGCAGCACCATGTCGAAGGCGGCGCGCAGCGCGGCATCCGCATCGACGTAGTTGTTGTACGACATCTCCTTGCCCTGCAGCTGCACGGCCTGCGCGATGCCGTGACCGCCGACCCTGGTGTAGATGGCGCCGCGCTGGTGCGCGTTCTCGCCATAGCGGAGAGTCGACAGGCGTTCGGCCTTGATCGTGAGGTGCTCCGGCAGCTCGCCGCCGTCGTTGAGCGTGCCCTCGGCGAACCAGGCTGCGACGGCGGTGTCGTAGGTGGAGGTGTGAGCGAAGGCACGGGCGGCGAGTTCGCGACGCTGCGACAGCGTCGTGCCTCCTGCTGCGACGGCCTCGATGATCGCGGGGTACGACTCCGGCGACACGACGATCGCGACATTGGCGTGGTTCTTCGCCGCAGCGCGCACCATGGCGGGGCCGCCGATGTCGATCTGCTCGACGGCATCGTCGCCCGTGGCTCCAGAGGTGACAGCTTCCACGAAGGGATACAGGTTCACGACCACGAGCTCGAACGGGTCGATGTCGAGGTCATCGAGCTGCCGAGCGTGATCCTCGAGGCGCAGGTCAGCCAGAAGGCCGCCGTGGATGCGAGGATGCAGAGTCTTCACGCGACCGTCGAGCATCTCGTCGACGCCGGTGACGGCGGCGACGTCTGTCACTTCGTGGCCTGCCTCACGGATGGTCGCGGCGGTCGATCCGGTCGAGACGATCTCGATGCCGGCGTCGGCCAGGGCTGCTGCCAGTACCAGGAGATCGGTCTTGTCGCTCACCGAGACGAGCGCGCGCCTGATCGGCACGGTGTCGCGTTCGCTGTACAGGGAAGAGTCGTGGCGCGGGCCGGCCATGGAGGGCTCCTTCGTGCGAGGTTCGGGGCGGATCAGGATGTCAACAGGTCAATGGGTCAGTGCGAGGTCGCCGGTGGCGATGCGTCGAACGACGTCGATGAGCAGACGACGTTCGACAGGCTTGATGCGCTCGTGCAGCGTGTGCTCTGAGTCGTCAGGGAGTACCGGAATGCGCTCCTGAGCGAGAATGGGGCCGCTGTCGATGCCGTCATCCACGACGATGACGCTCGCGCCGGTCTGCTCCACACCGGCGGCGAGCGCGTCGCGGACGCCGTGTGCACCGGGGAACTCCGGCAGGTACGCCGGGTGAGTGTTGATGATCCTCGGGCTGTGACGCGCGACGAGAGAGGGCGGCAGCAGACGCATCAGGCCGCTGAGCACGATGAGGTCGGGATTCCAGGCGTCGAGCTGACGACCGATCTCATCGCCCCATGCCTCGCGATCGGCGAAGGCCCGGAACGGGACCGTGAAGCTCGGGATGCCGAACTCTGCGGCGTGCGCGAGACCTTCGGCGTCGCGATCGGCGCCGACCACGACTATCCGCGCGGGGAAGTCGGGGTGGCGTGCGGCCTCGAGCAGAGCGCGGAGATTCGAGCCGGTGCCCGAGATGAGAACGGCGACCGTGAGCACCCGGCCAGTCTAGCGGTGCGTGGGAGTGCTGCCGTCCCCGAAGAACCCGTGGTCGTCGAGCGGCGCGGTGTCGTTCGCATCCGGGTCGGCAGTGGCACCCGCCTCGTCCGCGCGCAGATCGCGGAAGGCACCGGCATCCGCAGTCGGCGACGCACCCATCTCTGCGACCCAGCGGTCGGTGCGCTCCTCTGCGAGCTCATCCCGGTGCCGCGGAGCGAGCATCAGGATCGCCGCACCGACCAGCACTTCGACACCGATCGCGAGCGACGTCCATCCGGCATGCGGGCCCGTCTCGGCCAGTCGACCTGGACCGATGGAACCCGATGCCAGCACGGCAGCGACGGCGACGACGGCCGCGCTGCCCAGCGCGATACCGGCGGTGATCGCGACGCGGGGGCCGACCGGGCGGGCCACGTTCTCCCAGACGAGTCGGGAACGGACGATCCACCCCGCGAACGCACCAGCGCCGACCGGCAGCAGTACGACGATGAGCGTCCAGATCGAGCTGTTCTCGGGCAGCAGGCCGAAAATCGGGATGCCGGGCACGACGCCCAGCTGTGTGCCGGCGGGCGATACGGCGGTGCCGGCGCCCACAGCGATTCCTGGACCTGCCAGCCAGGCGACCGCCCACACGAACAGCGTCGGGAGGTAGGCGAGGTGGCCCAGTGTCAGCGTCGCCACGCCCGTCGCGTCGACGCGTGCGGTCTCGAAGAGGGCCACGACCTCGCCGCCCCGAAGCATCACGGCTGCGGCCACGGCGACGCCCGCGATCCCGGTGAGGCTGACGATCACCACGGCAGTGCCGCGAACGATCTTGGCCGGGAGCACGCCCCAGTCGCCCCAGCCGTCCGCGACGTCGTGCAGACGATCGACGAGGCCGCCGTCGCCCTCGCGCCAGGCGTAGTGGACAGCCCCGCACAGGGCGCCGGTGAGATAGACGATGCTCGGCAGCACGATGGCGAGGGCGAACGGGGCCTGAGCGCCGGCGGTGTGCGCGGTCGATGCCACACCGGTCGCGATCAACCCGAAGGTCACGGATCCTGCGATCACACCGAGCATCCATGCTCCCGAGCGCGCGGCCCTCGTACCGGAGCGGGCGGCGAAGAGCAGCGTGAAGATCAGGAACGCCAGCGGCGTGAGCGAGAGGGTGAACTGCGCGGCATCCTGTGAGATGCCGACGGCCATCACGATCTCGTCGGGGATGACGATCTCCAACGGCACTCCGTGGCCGAACTGCCAGAGGGTTCCGGAGACGGGCCAGAGGGCTCCCCAGTCGGCGGTGGCCCCGAACGCGAGCGTCCACAGCAGGGTGAGCGGCGCGAGCAGCACGGCGAGGCCGACGGCGGCCGCGATGGCGGCATCGACCGCGGCGAGGATCGCGACGAGGAGGCGTTGCATGACTCAACGAGACTACGACGAGAACCTGACTGCCTCACGGTGGCGCGCGCGGCGCCGTGGACACGATATCGTCTCCACGGAGGTTCCCCGATGACAACTGCCCCCTCGCCCACCCCAGAGCACACCGCTGAGCCGAAGAACGCGCTCGATCGCTTCTTCGAGATCAGCAGACGCGGCTCGACCATCGGCACCGAGGTGCGCGGCGGCGTCGTGACCTTCGTCACGATGGCCTACATCGTGATCCTCAACCCGATCATCCTCTCGACGCCTGACGTCGACGGTACAGTCCTCGACGGCGGCGCGGTCGCTGCAGCCACGGCGCTGACCGCCGGTGTCATGACACTGCTGTTCGGGATCATCACCCGCCTGCCGTTCGCGTTCGCAGCCGGGTTGGGCATCAACGCATTCCTGGCATTCTCCGTCGTCGGGTCGGTGACGTGGCCCGAGGCGATGGCGCTCGTCATGATCAACGGTGCAGTCATCGTGCTGCTCGCCGCGACCGGCCTTCGCAAGATGATCTTCGATGCCGTTCCCGTGCAGCTCAAGCTCGCGATCACGGTCGGCATCGGCCTCTTCATCGCGTTCATCGGCTTCGTGAACGCAGGATTCGTCACGGCGACAGGTAATGACTCTCCCCCCGTCGATCTGGGAGTCGGAGGGTCTGTGGCGAGTGTGCCGACCCTGCTGTTCGTGATCACCCTTCTGCTCGGTGGCGTCCTGATCGCCGTGCGTCTCAAGGGCGCGATCCTCATCGCCCTCGTCGGCGGCACCGTTCTTGCGGCGATCGTCAACCTGATCTGGCCGTTCGGCCTCGACTTCGGTTTCGCCGGCGGCATCATGAGCCTGCCCGACCTCAGCCTGATCGGCGCAGTCGACTTCGGCTTCGACTTCACCAAGGTCAGTTTCGTCGCGCTGGTCATGTTCGTGTTCACCCTCGTGTTCTCGAACTTCTTCGACGCCATGGGCACCATGACCGGGCTCGCCAAGGAAGCCGATCTGGCGGACGAGAAGGGCGACTTCCCCCGCATCAAGTCGGCGCTGGTGGTCGAGGGCGTGGGCGCGATCGTCGGTGGCGCGACCTCGTCATCGTCGGCGACGGTGTTCGTCGAGTCGGGCTCAGGAATCGGCGAGGGCGCCCGCACGGGCCTTGCGACATCCGTCACCGGCGTGCTGTTCCTGCTCGCGATGTTCTTCACCCCGCTCACGTCGCTCGTGCCCGGCGCCGTCGCCGCCGCCGCCCTTGTACTGGTCGGCGCGATGATGCTGTCTCAGATCAGGCACATCGACTTCGGCGACTTCCGTGTTCTGCTGCCGGTGTTCCTCACGGCGACCGTCATGCCGATGACCTATTCGATCGCGAACGGCATCGGCGCGGGCTTCGTCAGCTGGGTCGTCGTGAACGCGCTCTCAGGCAAGGCGAAGACCATCCACCCGCTGCTGTGGATCGTCGCCTTCGGGTTCGTGCTGTTCTTCGCCCGCGGGCCGATCGAGGCGCTGTTCGGCGTCGGTATCTGACGCGTTGCTGGCTTGAAGGGCGGATGCCGAAGCATCCGCCCTTCAAGCCAGCGCGGTGTCGAAGCGCTCGCGCGCCCGTTCCACCTCCGGTAGGTGTGCTGTGGTCCACAGCAGCAGTGCGTCGATGAGGTCCTGCAATCCCTGACCGACGGGTGCGATGCGGTATTCGACCGCGACCGGCCGATCACTCACGACGACGCGTTCGACCATGCCGTTGCGCTCCAGCCGCCGCAACGTCGCCGTGAGCGACTTCTGCGTGACCGCCGGGATCGCTCGGCGCAGGGCGTTGAAGCGCAGCGCGCCGTGCTCGCACAGCTGATCGAGCACGTGCAGCGACCATTTGTCGAGGAGTTGGTCGAGCAGTTCGCGGTGGGCGCCGGTGATGATGGGACGGTCGTCGGTTACCTGCATGAAACCTAGTCTCGTTGAAGTGGCTCTCGTACACCAGGTAGACATGCGATACCACCTACGAGAGGACACATCGAATGACCGTGCACACCTTCAGCCCTGACGGACTCCTGCAGCCCGTTCCCTACCATCACGTCTCCATCGCGACCGGGACCCGGCACGTCCACGTCGCGGGGCAGATCGCACGCGATGCCACCGGTGGGCACGTGGCCACCGGTGACTTGACCGGTCAGGTCGAGCAGGCGCTGCGCAACACCGCCCGCGCGCTGGCCGGGGCCGGCGCGACGTTCGCCGACGTCGTGCGGCTGCGCTTCTTCGTCACGCGATGGCGCCCCGAGCAGATGGATGCGTTCATGCGAGGAGTCGAGAATGTGGCGACGGAGATCGGCCTTGCGCTTCCTCTGCCGCCCGCCTCCCTCATCGGAGTCGACATCCTCTTCGAGCCTGACGTCCTCGTCGAGGTGGAGGCGTACGCGGTTCTCGACTGAACTGTCGGAGCCCTTCTGACCCGGCGGAGGAGCTCCGCTCAAAGAGGCGCCACGGCGTCGAGCAGCGCGTCGAGCGCTTCGTGAGCCCGCCGTCGACTCGAAGCTTCGGAGGGGCGCTCCGAAATCCACAACGCGAGCTCGTTCATCGCTCCGGACAGCGCCGCCGCGGTCGCTGCGGCAGGCCCGGACGGGAGTCCGATCGCTCTCAGGGCGTCTCGCAGATGCGCAGCAGAGCCCTCGTCATCCATGCGGCGCCATTTCGCCCAGCTCAGTACGGCTGGGGCGTCCACCAGCAGGATCCTCGCCGTGCGAGCCGCGGTGATCGCGTCGAGAAACGCATGGCTTCCAGCCCGCAGCGCCTCGGGGGGATCGGAGTTCGCTGCGGCTGACTCGATCGCATCGGCGACCTGCAGTTGCAGACCGGAGGCGACGGCCTCGAAGAGCCCGGGCTTCGAGGCGTAGTGGTGATAGACCGCCCCACGCGTCACGTCGGCCGCATTCGCGATGTCTTCGATCGAGGTCGAGGCGTAGCCGTGCTCGGCGAAGCGCGCAGTCGCGACGGCGAGGATGATGCGCGCGGTTTCGGCCGCATCGGCAGCGCTTGATCTGGGCATGTGTCCCTTACGTACGGTGTGTATGTATTCTAATGATCACTATACAAACACGCTGTATGCAAAGGGAGAGCATGAATATCACGAGCTTCTATCCGGTCCTGATGGTCGACGACGTCACATCCTCCGTGCGGTTCTACCGCGAAGTGCTCGGTTTCGAGACCTCATTCGAAGCGGACTGGTACGTCAGTCTGCGTTTCGCAGGAGGAGAACTCGCCATCCTCGAGCGCACGCACGACACGATTCCAGACGGATTTCGTGAACCGGTACGCGGCCTTCTGCTCAACGTCGAGGTCTCGGATGCCACGGCTGAACACGTTCGCATGGTCGAAGAACTGAATCTCGTCGAACGCCTGCCGTTGCGCGACGAGCCCTTCGGACAGCGGCACTTCATCGTCGAGGCGCCGGGAGGCGTCCTCATCGACGTGATCGAGCCGATCGAGCCGTCACCGGAGTTTCTCGCGGCGTACGCGGGCGGGTGATGCGTGGCGCACGCCGCAGGGCCCCCAGCCGGAGCCGGGGGCCCTGCGGTCACTCGCGGATCAGCTGTTACAGCGCTTCGACGATCGCGCGCATCAGGTCGGCCGTCTCGCTCGGCGTCTTGCCGACCTTGACTCCGGCGGCCTCGAGGGCCTCCTTCTTGGCCTGGGCGGTGCCCGCAGAGCCCGAGACGATGGCGCCGGCGTGGCCCATGGTCTTGCCCTCCGGCGCGGTGAAGCCCGCGACGTAGCCGACGACCGGCTTGGTGACGTGCGCCTTGATGTAATCGGCAGCGCGCTCTTCAGCGTCGCCACCGATCTCACCGATCATGACGATGGCCTTGGTCTCGGGGTCTGCCTCGAACGCAGCGAGCGCGTCGATGTGCGTGGTACCGATGACCGGGTCGCCGCCGATGCCGATGGCGGTCGAGAAGCCGAGGTCGCGCAGCTCGAACATCATCTGGTACGTCAGGGTGCCCGACTTCGAGACGAGGCCGATCGGGCCCTTGCCGGTGATGTTGGCCGGGGTGATGCCGACGAGCGCCTCACCGGGGGTGATGATGCCGGGGCAGTTCGGGCCGATGATGCGGGTCTTGTTGCCCTTGCTCTGCGCGTACGCCCATGCCTCAGCACTGTCACCGACGGGAACGCCCTCGGTGATCACGACGAGCAGCGGGATCTCGGCGTCGATGGCCTCGATCATGGCGTCCTTCGTGAAGGCGCCGGGGACGAAGGCGATCGACACGTCGGCGCCGGTCTCTTTCATGGCTTCTGCGACAGATGCGAAGACGGGCAGCTCGACAGCGTTGCCGTCCTTGTCCGTGTGCGAGACGGCCGTCCCGGCCTTGCGGGCGTTGACCCCGCCGACGACCTGGGTGCCGGCCTTCAGCATGAGAGCCGTGTGCTTGGTGCCCTCGCCGCCGGTGATGCCCTGGACGATGACCTTGGAATCCTTGTTCAGGAAGATCGACATTTCTCTAATCCTTTTCTGAAGTCTCGGAGCGTCAGGCGTTCGCCAGCTCGGCGGCCTTGTCAGCGCCCTCGTCCATGGTGGCGGCGAGGGTGACGAGCGGGTGGGCGTACTCGGCGAGGATCGCACGACCCTCTTCGACGCGGTTGCCGTCGAGGCGCACGACAAGCGGCTTGGATGCCGTGTCGCCGAGCGTCTCGAGAGCGCCCTTGATGCCGTTCGCGACGGCGTCACACGCGGTGATCCCGCCGAACACGTTGACGAACACGGACTTCACCTGCGGGTCGCCGAGGATGACGTCGAGGCCTGCTGCCATGACCGCTGCGGATGCTCCGCCGCCGATGTCGAGGAAGTTCGCAGGCTTGACGCCATTGTGGTTCTCCCCGGCGTAAGCAACGACGTCGAGAGTCGACATGACGAGTCCTGCGCCGTTGCCGATGATGCCGACCTGGCCGTCGAGCTTCACGTAGTTGAGGCCCGACTCCTTGGCCTTGGCCTCGAGCGGGTCGGCGGCGTCCTTGTCCTCGAGCGCTGCGTGCTCGGGGTGACGGATCTCGGAGGCGTTCTCGTCGAGCGTGACCTTGCCGTCAAGGGCGACGATGTCGCCGTCTTCGGTGCGGACCAGCGGGTTGACCTCGACGAGCGTGGCATCCTCGCCCTTGTAGACCTCGTACAACTTCACGAAGACGTCGGAGACCTTCTCGATGAGGTCTTCGGGGAAGTTCGCGGCGCGCGCGATCTCGACGGCCTTGTCCTTGTCGATGCCGGTCAGCGGGTTGACCTCGATGCGTGCGAGCGCTTCGGGCTTCTCGACCGCGAGCTGCTCGATCTCCATGCCGCCCTCGACGCTGCAGAGCGAGAGGTACGAGCGGTTCGCGCGGTCGAGCAGAACCGAGAAGTAGTACTCCTCGGCGATGCGAGCACCCGCCGCGACCATGACGCGCTTGACGACGTGGCCCTTGATGTCGAGGCCGAGGATCGCCTTCGCGGCTTCATATGCCTCGTCCGGGGTCTTGGCGACCTTCACGCCGCCGGCCTTGCCGCGGCCACCGGTCTTGACCTGTGCCTTGACGACGACCACTCCACCGAGCTTCTCTGCTGCCGCTTTCACCTCCTCGGGGGTGTCCGCGACGATACCGGCGAGGACCGGCACTCCGTACTTCTCGAAAACGTCTCGTGCCTGGTACTCGTACAGATCCACTGTGCTTCCTTCACTGGGTCTCGGTCCGGAAAGTCTCTCGATGTCGAGACATCGACCAGTCCTAAAGCCTACTACCTCCGGCTGAGCGCTCCGAGTCGCGCACTCGCACCCCGTACAGCGCTGCGCCCATCACCCGATCGAACGACCTAGAACATCTCTACGTTTTATCTGTTTCTGTCTATGGTTTTGTTAGAAACTATGAACTACCATGAAGTGCATGGAACCTTGGTTCGACGATGTGGATGACCGACCGCGTGATGCCGCGTTCTTCGTCGAGTCTGCGTTGGATGATCTGCAGTGTGCGGATGTCGATCTGAATCGTCATGAGGCGATGCGGTCTGCTCGGATCGCGGATGCTGTCGCGTTGGCGCGTCGTAATCCTCAGGTGTATGTGCATCACACGACGGACAAGGATGCCGTGGATCAGGCCGAGCGTGCCGCGGTGTTCGACATCGCGTTGAGGCTGAGGTGCTCGGAGGATTACGTCCGGGGTGTGCTGTTCACGGCGGAGGAGGCGATGGCGCATCTGCCGTTGCTGTGGCAGCAGGCCAAGGATGGTTTCGTGTCGATGTATCTCGTCGGCCGCACTGTCGGTGCGTTGGCGCGGGTGCGTGCGGATTTCGGAGCGTCGGATGAAGAGCGCGAGCTTGAACGGGAGGCGATGCGGGTGATCGATGAAGCAGCGTCGGAGTGGGCGCTGTCGTGCCCTCCGGCGGCGTTCCTGCGGCGGCTGCGCACCCTGGTCGACCGGCTTGATCCGGTCGGACCCTCCGAGCGCCACGCCCGTAAGATTCGCGGTCGTCGCGTCGTCGTTCAAGAAGACGAAGACGGCATGAGCTGGTTCATGGCGTACATCCCGACGGTCGAGGCGATCGCCGCCAAGCGCCGGTTGACGTCCGCGGCGAAGCACCTGCAGAAGAGTCCCGACGAGTGCCGCACGCGGGATCAGCTCCGTGCCGATCTGTGCTCCGCGTGGCTGCGCGGTATCGGCACTGACACGGCGGTCAAGACGAAGATCTTCGTCACCATCCCCGTCGAGCTCCTCGCAGCCGAGCGCGGTGCGGCCGCCGCTGCAGCCGAGGCTGCGACGGGCGCCGACGCCAATACCCAACCCGCCCGCCCCGCCCGGGCTCCACGGCGCGAGGCAGAGCTCGTCGGGCATGGTCCGATCGACCCTCTCACCGCGAGGCAGCTGTTCCTCGAAGCGAATGCGTTCCGCCGGGTGGTCTTCGACCCGATCCGCAGCGTCGTCGTCGACATGGACCGCCGCTCCCGCCGCGCTACCCAGGCACAACGTGAATGGCTCATCCTGCAACACGGTACCTGCGCCAGAGACGGCTGCAACCGCCTCGCCCAAGACGCCGACATCGACCACAAGACTCCGTGGGCACAGGGCGGCACGACTGATATCGATGAGCTCAGACCGCTGTGCCCGCGCGACCACACCCACCGACATCTCACCCGCGCGATCTACCGCAGCCGACCAGACAACACCGTCCAAGTCATCACACCCACCGGACACCACACCAACGCACCCCCACGCACCACGTCGTCCGTACCGCCGTTCTGAGCGACAGCCGAATCCACCCGGGTGCGCGCATATCACGCGCGCACCCGTCGTAGGCTTCTCGCTATGCATCAGAACGCAGAACCGCGCACCGGCGTCGTGGCCGCAGCGCTCGACCTGTTCCGTGCCCAGGGCTTCGACCAGACCTCGGTGGAGCAGATCGCCAAAGCGGCAGGTGTCTCACGATCCACCTTCTTCCGACAGTTCGGAGGCAAGGAAGACGTCGTCTTCACCGACCACGAAGTGCTGCTCGAAGAACTGCGGGCTTTTCTCGCGGAAGGACACCGCGACCCGTGGGAAGCGGTCTGCCAGGCATCACAGCACGTCTTCTCCCACTTCGCCCGCGATCCGGAGATCGCCCGGCTGCGCTACCAGGTCGTCCGCGAGGTGCCGGCGCTTCGCGAGCGCGAGATCGTGACAGTGTTCCGCTACGAACGGCTCTTCGACGAGTACCTGCGCAGCGCACTTCCCGGGATCGACCCACTGGACGCGGTCGGCTTCGCCGCCCTCGTCACCGCGGTGCACAACCACGTGCTGCGCCAGTTGCTCCGGGGCACGAAGCGCGTTGCTCCCTCGGTGCTGCAGAGCGCCCTGGATGATGTTCGTCGCAGGTACGGCGTTCTGCCGGATGCCGCAGACGAAGCGCACGACGACATCGTGGTCGCGGTCTTCCCCCGAGCGATGCCGATCGCCGAAGTCACGCGCCGACTGCAGAGCGACCTCAGCTGAGACGCACTGCTCCGGGAGGGATGCCCTGAGCCAGCCTTCCCGCGTGCGGGCCGCTCAGCTGTCGCAGCTGCACCCGCCTGATGCGTTGCGCACCATGAAGCAGACGTCGCACGTGCCGTAGTCACGCTCGTTCGTCTTGGTGGGTCGCGGCGCGCTGACGGAGGACGCGGTCTTTCGCGGTGCACGAGCCGCCGAGGTCTTCTCCGCGATCGGGCGGAACTCGCTGGGATGCGTGACGTAGAAGAACGGCGCGCGGCCTTCGCTCGGTCGCAGGCGCAGCGCTGCGGCACCCACGACGATCTGCTCGTCTTCGGCGAATCCGTTGGTGTACGTCTTGCCGATGTGCAGCGGCGCGTCTCCGTTGAGCCGGATCGCTTCGATGTATCGACCGCGATCGATGAATGCCGAGATGCCGACGGCATCCGTGATCGCGGTGATGAACTCGTGGTTCTGCGTGTCGATGCGATGCGCGCGAAGCGCCTCGGAGAGGTTGCGGTATGGGCGGGAGGTGCCTGCGGGGGTCGGCCCCTGTATTTCATTCATCGTTCTCAGGATCGCACGTCTGGCGGGGCAGAGGTTACCGAATCGATCCGGGCTTCGTCTGCGGCCTCGCGTTCGCGGCGTCGGAGCAGGGGTTTGCACGCGCCTCGTGTCCGAGCAAGATGGACGCATGCGCTATGAGATCCCCGCACCGATGCTCGCGAAGGCCGCTGCATCCGTGCCCGACCCGGAGAAGATTTCCGGTGGACTGCTGTTCGAACCGAAGTGGGACGGCTTCCGCGGTCTGATCGCATGGGACGGCGACACCCTCGAGATCGGCTCCAGGGGGGCCAAGCCCCTCACCCGCTACTTCCCCGAACTCGTCGATGCCCTGCCGAAGATCCTCCCACGCCCGTGTCTGCTTGACGGCGAGATCGTGGTCGCCACCGGTGAGCAGGGCGCACAGCGACTCGACTGGGAAGCACTCAGCCAGCGCATCCACCCCGCGGCCTCACGTGTCACTCGTCTCGCCGCAGAGACCCCGGCGATGTTCATCGCCTTCGATCTGCTCGCTGACGGCGATGACGATCTGCAGCAGACACCGTTCCGCGAACGACGAGCACGCCTTGAGCAGCTGCTTGCTCAGACGCAGCATCCGCTCCAGCTCACCCGCACGACCGAGGACCGCGACACAGCTGTCCGCTGGCTCGAGGAGTTCGAGGGGGCAGGCCTGGATGGCGTCGTCGCCAAACCCCTCGACCACCCGTATGCGCCGGGCAAGCGCACCCTCATCAAGATCAAGCACGCCCGCACAGCGGATGTCGTGGCGCTCGGTTACCGCGTCCATAAATCAGGATCCGGCGTCGGATCGCTGCTTGTCGGACTCCATCACGAAGACGGCGTCCTGCGCCAGGTCGGCGGGGTCGCAGCATGGAGCGACAAGCGCCGCCAGGAACTCGTCGATGAGCTCGCGCCGCTCGTGGAGCGCGACGACGACGGAACCGCGGTGACGGGCGAAGGGGAACGCAGCAGATTCTCCGGCTCGAAGGACGTCTCGTTCGTGCGCCTTCGGCCCGAGCGCGTTCTCGAGGTCCGCTACGACCAGCTGGAGGGTGCGCGGTTCAGACACACCGTGCAGTTCGAACGTTGGCGACCCGACCGCGACGCACGCTCGTGCACCTACGATCAGCTCGACACCGTCGCCGGGTACGACCTCGCCGCCGTTCTGGAGTGAGCCTGCGCGCGGATGTCACCCTTCGACGCGATTGCCCTCGGCATCCCAGTTCTCCGCGACGCGCTTGCTGGGCTGCACGCGCGGCGGCTCGCCGGGCATCTTCGGGAACTCCGGCGGGAACGACAGCTCGCCGAGGCCGTTGTCGACATCGCGTTCCCACCAGCTGAGCAGAGTGTCGATCCGGCCGGGCGACTTCTGCATGTCGGCCCACGGGTCGCCGACGTCCGCCAGCCGGGCAGGGATGCTGCGCACGGTGAACACAGTCGGATCGAGGCCATCCAGCTCGTCCCAGTTCACCGGTGTCGAGACCGTTGCCGCGGGCAGCGCGCGTGGACTGTAGGCACCGGCCATCGTGCGGTCACGGTTGGCCTGGTTGAAGTCGATGAAGATGCGTTCGCCGCGCTCCTCCTTCCACCAGTTCATGGTGACCTGCTTCGGCATCCGCCTTTCCAACTCGCGCCCGGCGGCGATCACAGCGTGGCGTACATCGAGGAACTCGTGGGTCGGCTCGATAGGACAGAACACGTGCAGGCCACGGTTGCCGCTCGTCTTGATGAAAGGCTCCAGCTCTGCCTCTCTCAGCACCTCCCGAAGACCGTGCGCGGCGATCACAGCATCCGCGAAATCCGTTCCTGGTTGCGGATCGAGATCGATGCGCAGTTCGATCGGATTGTCGGTGTCCGCCTGAAGCGATGCCCATGGGTGGAACACGATCGTGTTCATCTGCACCGCCCAGATGATCGCACTGGGCCTGTTGAGGACGATCTGCGGATGCTTGCGCCCGCTGTTGTACGTCACCATCACGGCATCCACGAAGTCGGGCGTGCCCTTGGGCGGGTTCTTCGAGAAGAAGCTCTCTCCTCCGATGCCGGCGCGGAAGCGCTCCAGTGACACCGGCCGGTTGCCGTTGGCATTGAGGAACGGCTCGGCGACGATCTGGAAGTACTCGGCAAGTTCTGCCTTGGTGATTCCGTTGCCTGAGCCCGTCGAAGGGTCGGGCCAGATCACCTTGTTGGGGCTGGAGAGGTCGATCTCCCGCTCCCCCTCGGGATCGGAGATCGTCAACGTCGCACGCTCAGAAGCCATGCTCCGAGACTAGGGCGGGCGATCCGAGCGCGGTAGTGTCAGTCGCCGAGATCCACCGCGAGCACGCTCACCGCTGCCAGCGCGTCGCGCTCCACGATCAGCGAAGGCCCGGCAGAGTCGACCAGCACACCGGCGAGCGTCGTGTGACTCGTGAGCACCTTGGCGAGCTGTTCGGGTGAGAACGGCAGAGGCTTGTCGCCACGACCGAGGGCGACGACCTCGAGCGGATGCGAGAAGACCTGCAGGAAGCGACGCCCGTCGGTCGTCTGCGCCTCGGCGATACCGACCTTGCCGCCACCGGTGCCGTCGTTGACCGCGACCCACACCTTGGTCTTGGCGAGGGCGTCGCCGACCTTCTGCGCCGTATCCTGCTCGCGCGGCGCTGCCAGGAGCGATTTGATCTTCATCTCGGCGTCGGCCTGCTCGAGCGCCTTCTCCAAGATCTCGACCGGGAACACGGCGCGGTGCACACCCGATGCGTTGTCGATGATGAGCCCGCTGAACTTGCCCGAGACGACCTGCTGCAGCACGGCAGTGACCGGCTGAGCCACGGCGGATGTCGCGGTCGGGTCTGTCTCCCGCTGCACGGAATCGCGCACCGCGATCGCGGAGCTGAATGCGAGCATGAACGCGCGCTCACCGTCACGGACGACAGCCACCGACAGCGGTTTGCCCTCGCTGATCTGCGCACGCGCATCGCCGTTCACGCGGAGGTACAGGTGCCCCTGCAGCATCTGCCGCAGCACACCGATCAGCTGGTCGTTGGTCGCGCCCTCCTCGATCTCGGCGAGTGCCGTGCGCAGCAGCACGTTGTCCTTCATGCCGGGGACCGATTCGGTCTGCGCCGGCGGCAGCGCCGGCGCGAGAGGAAGCACACGCTTCTCTGGAGTCGTGGGCGCGGATGCCGTCGGGCGAGGAGCCGCCACGGGCTTTGCGGGCTTCTCATCCGGATCCGGCAGCTTCACCTCGGGACCCGCCGCGGCGCCGACGCCGCGGAACGCCTGAACGGAGATACCGATCTGGGGCACCGACTCGGCGGGGGCCGCAGTGGAGTTCTCGCCAGGCGCGTCTGCCGAGACGTCGCCCGCCCCGGTTTCAGACGCCGAGGTGTCGTCGCCCTCCGTCGTCGTCTGAGCCTCGGAGACGGCGTCGTCGGTCTTCTTGCGGCGTGAGAACAGGGCCATGCCTGTCAGCCTAACCCGGCGCGGAGGGCGCACGAGCAACGTGCCGAGGCAGGCGGCGGGCGACGGTGCCGCCGCCCGGACTACAGCTTCTCGATAGGCGCGATCTTGATGAGGAGCTTCTTCAGGCCGGCCGACTCGAACCGCACGTGCGCGATGCGTTTCGCGCCTTCGCCGGTCACGGCATCCACCCGTCCCTCGCCGAAGTCGGAGTGACGGATGCGGTCGCCCGCCGCGAGTTCGAGGTCGCCGTTGTCGCGCACCTTGCCCGTGACCTTGTTGGGGAACTTGTCCATCGAGGTCGACAACGGCTTGAGGGTGTCGCGAGGAGCCAAGGGCTTCACGCCGAAGCGGTCGTTGCCCGAGCCGAACCCGCTGCCGCCGCTCGATCCGCGACGCGCATTGAGCGCACGCGACTGCATGCCGCCCCGGGAATTCACGTCGCCCGGCGACTGCCGCCAGTCGACCAGATCGCCCGGGATCTCCTGGAGGAACCGGCTCGGCATCGCCACCGTCACCTCGCCGAACTGTGCGCGGGTCATGGCCAAGGACAGGTGCAGACGCTTGCGCGCGCGGGTGATGCCGACGTAGAACAGTCGACGCTCCTCCTGCGGTCCGCCTGGTTCCCCTGCCGAGATGCGGTGCGGGATGAGGTCTTCCTCGACGCCCGTCACGAACACGGCGTCGTACTCCAGCCCCTTGGCCGTGTGCATCGTCATCATCGACACCGAGCCGGACTCGTCGTCCAGGTCGTCGGCGTCGGCGACGAGAGCCACCTCGGTCAGGAAGTCGACGATCGTGCCGTCCGGGTTGTTGCGCGCGAAGTCGCGGGTGACGGCGACCAGTTCGTCGAGGTTCTCGACACGCGCTTCGTCCTGAGGGTCGCGGCTGGCGCGCAGCGCGTCGAGATACCCGCTCTTCGCGAGAAGCAGGGTGAGCCCCTCGGCCACAGAGGTCGACGGAGGCACCTCGCCCGACGACGGCAGAAGGATCTCGGTCGCCTCTTTCAGCACGGCATCCAGCTGGCCGATGCCCGCCTGGATCTTCGGGCCGACGCCGAGCTGGCCGGGTACAGACAGAGCCTCGCGGAACGAGATGCCGTGGTCTTCGGCGAAGCGCGCGATCGCCGTCTCGGTGACGTCACCGATTCCGCGCCGCGGCTTGTTCAGGATGCGCCGCACTGACATCTCGTCTGCCGGGTTCGCCACGGCGATGAGGTAGGCCATGGCGTCTTTGATCTCTGCGCGCTCGTAGAACTTCGTGCCGCCCATGATCTTGTAGGGCACGGCAGAGCGGATGAAGATCTCCTCCAGCGCGCGTGACTGCGAGTTGGTGCGGTAGAACACCGCCATCTCGGAGTACGGCATGCCGGAGCGTCGCAGTGCCTCGACCTCATCTGCGACGAACTGGGCCTCATCGTGCTGCGAATAGCCGGTGAACCCGACGATCTTGTCGCCGGCTCCCCTGTCGCTCCAGAGCTTCTTGTCCTTGCGGTCGAAGTTGTTGCCGATCACCGCGTTCGCCGCCGAGAGGATGTTCTGCGTCGAGCGGTAGTTCTGCTCGAGCAGCACGACGCGCGCTCCGGGGAAGTCTCTCTCGAACTCGCTGATGTTGCGGATGTCCGCCCCGCGGAAGGCATAGATCGACTGGTCGGAGTCGCCGACCACGGTCAGCGATGCCCCTTCGAGCTCGGGTGCCGTCTCCGGCTCGAAGATCATCATGCCGTTGGAGGCATATGGGTCTGGAGCGTCGGCCGACACCGGGCGTGTGAGCTCGTGGATGAGCGCGTACTGGGCGTGGTTGGTGTCCTGATACTCGTCGACGAGGATGTGGCGGAACCGGCGACGGTAGGTGTCTGCCACCTTCGGGAACGCTCGGAACAGGAACACGGTCTGGCCGATGAGGTCGTCGAAGTCGAACGCGTTGGCCTTGCGAAGCTGCCGTTGGTAATCGGAGAAGATCTCGACGAACTTCCGCTCGGCAGGGTCTGACATGTTGGCCTGGCGGGCGAACGACTCAGCGTCGGAGAGCTCGTTCTTGAGCTTCGAGATGCGCGATTGCGTTGACGCCGGGGTGAGGCCGTACGCATCGGCCTCGTGCTCTTTCACCAGCCGCTTGATGAGGGCGCGCGAGTCACCGGAGTCGTAGATCGTGAACGACTTCGTGAAGCCGAACTGGTCGGCCTCACGACGCAGGATGCGCACGCACGCGGAGTGGAACGTCGAGATCCACATGCCGCGCGCGGCGTCACCGACGAGGTCGACGACGCGTTCGCGCATCTCGCCCGCTGCTTTGTTGGTGAACGTGATCGCGAGGATCTGGCTCGGCCACGCCTCCCGCCCACGCAGCAGCGAAGCGATGCGGCGGGTGAGCACGCTGGTCTTGCCCGAGCCTGCACCGGCGACGATCAGCAGGGCAGGGCCGCGGTAGGTCACCGCTTCGAGCTGCTGCGGATTCAGCCCGGCGAGGAGGTCGTCCTGGTCCGGCGCCTCGGGTGAGTGAGGGCCGGCGGTGGACGGGACGATGAGAGGGGCTTCGGTCATGACCTTACGAGTCTAGGCTGGGCCACAGACGCCCGGTAACGATCCGTATCGAGGAGGAAGACATGATCAGCGAACTGCCGGAAAAGCAGTGCCGAGAGCTGCTGACCACGACGACCGTGGGAAGAATCGGCTTCGTCGCCGATGAGCGCGTCCACATCTTTCCGGTCAACTACGCCATGTCAGGCGATGACATCCTCGTGCACACCTCTTCTGACGGCATCCTGCGACGCGTAGGCGATGAGGATTCGCTCGCCGCGTTCGAGATCGACTTTCACGATGATCTCGCGGGCGTGGGGTGGAGCGTGCTGATGCACGGACGGATCTCGACGGTGAGCGGCGAGAACGGTCCAGCGATCACCGGTCACCACCCGTGGGCCGGCGACGAGCGTGTGCTCCCGCTACGGTTCCACATCGAGAGCATCTCCGGTCGGCGCGTACGACGCGACCGGAACTGACAGAAGGGAACGACCATGCGCACGATCCTCAACATCATCTGGGTGATCTTCGCCGGATGGGCGCTCTTTCTCGGGTACGTCCTCGCCGGGATCCTGCTGTGCGTGCTGATCGTCACGATCCCCTGGGGCATCGCGTCGTTCCGCATCGCCGGCTACGCGTTGTGGCCGTTCGGCCGTCAGATCATCGAGAAACCGCGCGGCGGTGTCGGAGCGTTCCTCGGCAACGTGGTGTGGGTCGTCCTCGCCGGGTGGTGGCTCGCGATCGGCCACATCGTCTCGGGCATCGCCCTGTGCATCACGATCATCGGCATCCCGATGGGCATCGCCGATTTCAAGATGGTGCCGATCTCGCTCATGCCGCTCGGCAAGGAGATCGTCTCGACCCGCAGGGGTCCGTTCGACGGCAAGCGCTGAGCAGTCGGGGCAGAGATGCCGAAGGCGCGTGGAGCGATCGGCTCCACGCGCCCTCGGTGTTCTACGGCTAGGCCGTCTGCCGCCGGCGGCGCAGGGTCGCTGCGACTGCACCGGCGATCAGGAGTCCCAACGCGAGTACGAGCGCACCGGCTGGGAGTTCGGAGCCGGTGGCCGCGAGTCCGCCACCACCGGTGACCTGGATGCTCACCCAGCCCAGCAGCTCACCGCTCGCGGAGTACACCGCGAGGCGGTGGGCGCCTGCGGCGGCATCCTCCGGAATCGTGACGGTGATCGCTCCCGCGGCGTTCAGCGTGCCGTCGGCGAGGAACATCGGCTCGGAGTACATCCACACCTCGACGTCGACGCCGGCGTGCTGCGTCCCCAGGGTGATCGTCACCCGATCTCCGGGTGCCACCGATGACTTGTCCACCGTCGCCCCGCCGCGATTGCCTTCGACGATCGCATCGCCGGGAAGCGGGTCGATCGACGGGCCGGGCTGACTTCCACCCTCACCCGGACCCTCGCCGGGGCCCTCACCAGGACCATCGCCACCGCCAACCGGCGCCGGCAGGGTTCCGGTGCGCAGCGCCTCGGAGGCGAAGCCGTCGGCGAACCACCAGACCGGCCGCTGACCGTTCGATGCGAGCGAGGCCGGCGCCGTGGCGAAGCCCTCGTTGTTGATGTCGGGCAGGCCTGCCGCTCGTGCGAAGTGCGCGAGCCCGGGCTCCGCCGTGCCGTTGAGCGTGATCTGCGCCGATGCTCCGTGGCATCCGTCGTCGCACACCGCCCACATCACGCCGAGCACCGAGTCGTAATCCAGCGCCATGACGCCCGCGAGCCCAGGGTCGATCGTCGAGACGAGCTGCGCCGAGCCGTCGGCAGTCAGAGCGAACGCGTACACACCGCCGTTGTCCTCGACGGCCACGAAGAACAGGCCGTCGTTCTTGCCGGCGTACGACGCAGGGTCGTATGCAGCCTGAGCCTCGTCATCGAAGAGCTTCCCTGTGAGCGCAGCATCCGGCACCCACTCGACCGCCTCGATGCCGAGGTTCGCACCGACGGCAGGAAGCAGCGCGGTGAGATCCCATTCGGTCAGCGCGACGAGGTCGGAGCCGGCACCGTTCGGGTCGACCTGCAGGATCTTGTTCTCGTTGACGCCCTTCGCGCTGTTGTCACGCTCGGACGCCACGTAGACGAGGCCGTCGGCGTCGGTGGTGATGCCCTCGGTGTCCGGGCCGGCGGCGCCGGGGTTCGAGGCGTCCTTCTGGAAGCGCACGCGCTTGCCGTCCGCCCAGCCGTCGACCATCGAGACCGAGCCGTCCGCTGCAGCCTTCAGCTTCCAGATGCGGCCCTCACCGTTGTCGACAGCCCAGAGGAAGGCGCCGTCGGCGGTCTCCTGGACGTCGAGTCCTGAACTGTCCTCGAGGAAGGTCGCGGTGGTGTCCAGCACCCGCACGTCTGCGGATCCGGGCCACGTAGCGAGCTCGATGCCCGGGTCGCCGCCGTCGTCGCCGCCACCATCGCAGCTGTTCAGTGCACCCTTGGTCGAGACGGCGAGGTCGACGAACTCATCGCCGCAGCGCGCCCAGACGCCCTTGGCGTGATCGGCGTAGACGTGCTCGGCGACGGTCTTGCCGTTCGCGTCGCGCACCGTGACCGTGTCGCCGCCGCCGAGGCCGAACACGAAGTTCGCCGGCTGATCGAACACGAAGTACGCTCCCGGCTCCAGCAGGGTGCCGGTCGGAAGCGGCGTGGTCTCGGCCGCGTGATCGGCAGGCTTGTCGTCCATGACTGTCCAGCCCGAGATGTCGACGGTGGCAGCGCCGTCGTTGTACACCTCGACCCAGTCGGTGGCATCGCCGTTCGACTCGATCTCGTTTATGACGACATCCGGGCCGACGCACGCGTTCGCCGCGCCGGGCGTCGGCGTCGCGAGCGCGAAGGAGCCCTCGCCGTCGATGCAACGCGCGAACGTCGCAGCGGCGAAGTCGCCGTCGATCGCGGCATGGCCTTCCCACGGCTCGGTGTCGTCCACGAGCGCACCGGATGCGTCGAACAGTCGGATGCGATCGGCGGAGCCGATGCCGATCGGGTCACGGAACGCCGTCTCGACGCCATCGACGACGCCGATCGTGCCCTCCTCGACGACCAGGAACCCGCCTGCCGCGATCGAGGTCCCCTGCGCGAACTGCCAGCGGTGATCATCGGAATTGTCTCGGATCTCATAGCCAGAAACGTCGAACGCCGTGTCGCCGGGGTTGTGGAACTCCACCCAATCGGCAGGCTGCGAGTCGACCTCGTTGATGAAGACCGAACCGGCGACCGGGGTCTCGGGTTCCTCTGGCTCCTCTGGCCCTTCCGGAGCCACCTCGAAAGTGTTCTCCGCACCCTTGGTCGAGGCTGCGGTGATGCTCCAGACCACGTCGCCGTCGACCTCCTGCGCACCCCAACTCGGCACGGCGTGCGTGTCGGCCGGCCACGTCGTCTGCAGCAGCGGCTCGACGCCGTTCGCGTCGCCCGGTGCGAACACGCGCACACTGTCGCCCTTGCCGAGACCGAAGTCGAAGTCGCCTTCACCCGCATCCGACAGCGTGTCGATGACGAGGTATTCACCCTGCGCGACGATCGTGCCCGAGGGGAAGGTGTACGGGTTCTTCTCGCTGTTGTCCTGGACGATGAAACCACTCAGGTCGACATCGCCGTCGGTGTGGTTGTAGAACTCGATCCAATCGTCGGGGCTGCCCCCGTTGGAGACGACTTCGTTGATGCGGACGCCGAGCGGCGCGTCGGCGCCGAAGGCAGAGGTGGGGACAGCGAGCAGCAGAGTGGCGCTCATCGCGCACACTGCTGTCGTCGCGAACCCGCGTTGCAGGCGAGACATGTGACTCCAGGGTCAGAAGGAGGACGGGATGCGTCCAGACCATCGAGTCGCGCTTAAATTTCTGAGTCGGGAACGTGTACGCCGGGTGAACGCGCCATGGCTGACAGCCGCTCGCGCGAGGGCGCACACGCAGGTTCAGCCTCGGAAGAACGCGACCCCGAGGTCGGGATGATCGACGAACACCCCGTCGATGCCGGAGTCCGCCAGGACCGCCCACTCCGATTCGTAGTCGCCGAACGCGGCCTTGCCCCCGTCACCGCGGAACTCGGCAGCCAGGAACGAGTTCTCGGGGCGCGCCGTCCACGTGAACACCTTCAGTCCTCTGGCGTGCGCATCGGCGACGATCGTGCTGCCTTTCGCCAGCAGCATCCGCTTGTTCACGCTGATGCCATCGACCTTGCCGACCAGGTCGTCCAGCCCGTGCGGTGTGACCGTGGCCTTGTACGTCGCGGCGGCTTTGCCGTGCGCGACGAGTTGATCGTACGGGCGGCCGGATGCCTCGATCAGATAGATGTACGAGGCGGGGATGCCCCTGGCGCGCAGCTGTGCGAGCACGGTGGACTCGAAAGCCTCGATGACCAGGGGAAGTTCTCCGTCTGCCCACCCCGTCGCTCTCAGGTCACGGATGATCATGGGCACCAGATCGAGCCCGATGCTCGCGAAGTAGGTGGCGTGTTTGATCTCCAGCACCACGCCGATCTCGCGGCCGTGCTCAGCGGACCCGGCCCGAACGATCTCGAGAAGGTCGGTCAGCCTCAGCACACCCTGACCGCCGTTGAACGTCGCGCTGGCTGAACGCACGTCGGGGATCCGCTCCGTGGTGCGTAGCGTCGCGATCTCTTCCCAGGTGAAGTCCTCGGTGAACCAGCCGGTCAGTGCCTGCCCGTCGACGCGCTTGGTCGTCTTCCGATCGGCGAACTCCGGATGATCTGCCACGTCCGTCGTGCCGGAGATCTCGTTCTCGTGACGCACGACCAGCACGCCATCCTTCGTCGCGACGATGTCGGGCTCCACGGCGTCCACCCCCATCGCGAGGGCGAGCTCGTACGAAGATCGGCTGTGTTCAGGGCGGTAGCCCGGGGCGCCACGATGGCCGATGACGAGTGGAGACCTCCTGGGCATGCTCACAGCGTAGAACACCCCATACATCACAATGCCCGGGTATCGTTGAGGAAAGCGACCTTAAGACCCCCTCGGAGTGAGGCCCACCATGAGCAATTTCGCATTCAACAACCCGGCGTTCCAGAAGCAGGATCCGCGCAACGTCGCGACCTACCCAGGCGCTGCCGGCGCACAGAACGCGCAGACCGCATCGCTCGCTCACGCGGGCATGGATGCCGCCGCCAACGCACAGCTCGAGGGCATGTATGCCGCCCCGCCGGCCGGTGCCATCGAGACCGACCGCATGAGCGTCGAGGACACCGTCTGGAAGACCGCCGGTCTCTTCGCCATCCTCCTCGTCACGGCCGTCGTCGGCTGGGTCTGGACGCTGGGCGGAGTTCGCGTCGACGCCTACGCCGGAGTATCGCTGCTTCCGATGATCATCGGCGCCCTCGGCGGCTTCGTGCTCGCGATGATCATCACCTTCACGTCCCGCAAGAAGGTGCGCCCTGCGCTGATCTTCGCGTACGCGGCGTTCGAGGGTCTGTTCGTCGGTGGCATCTCGGCGTTCTTCGAGCTCCTCTACCCCGGAATCGTCGTCCAGGCGACGCTCGCGACGGTCGCCGTCGTCGGCGTGACCCTGGCGCTCTTCGCAAGCGGCAAGATCCGCGCATCGAAGAAGATGACCAAGGTCTTCATGATCGCCATGGTCGGCTACCTCGTCTTCTCGCTGCTCAACCTCGTCCTGATGTGGACCGGCATCAACCAGAACGCGTTCGGACTGCGCAGCGTGGAGATCATGGGCATCCCGCTCGGCCTGATCATCGGCGTTCTCGTCGTGTTCATGGCCGCGTACTCGCTCGTGCTCGATTTCGACCAGATCCAGCAGGGTGTGCGCAACGGCGCTCCCCGCGTGTACGGCTGGGTCGGCGGCTTCGGCATCATGGTCACGGTCGTCTGGCTCTACATCGAGATCCTCCGCATGATCGCTATCGCGCGCGGCAGCAACTGACGCACTCCGTCAGCCGAAAGGGCTCACTTCTTCGGGAAGTGGGCCCTTTTGCCGTATCTGCGGCGCGCCGTCAAGGGGTTGCCTGAGAATCTCCCGAGAGAGGATGATGTTATTACCGTCCCAACGACGCAAAGGAGCACATCATGAGTTTCCTCGGTTTTCTTCTTCTCGGCCTCATCGCCGGCGCAATCGCGAAGCTGATCCTGCCCGGAAAGCAGGGTGGCGGGTGGTTCATCACACTGCTGCTCGGGGTGGTCGGCGCCATTCTCGGAGGCTGGCTGGGTGGGCTTCTGCTCAACCGCCCGCTCACTGAGTTCTGGGATCTCGGCACATGGGCTCTCGCGATCGGTGGCGCGATCATCGTGCTGCTGATCTATGGTCTGATCGTGGGCCGCGGCAACAAGGTGCGCGACTAGATCTGACTACTCGGAGGCCTTCGCCTCCAGAAGGGCCCGTTCCCTTTCGTTCCCCGCGAGTCTCGCGGCGGTGGCGAACTCGGAACGGGCCTCTTCTCTGCGCTCGAGACGAAGCAGCATCTCGCCCCGCGTCGCGGGCAGCAGGTGGTAGCCCTTCAGCGCGTCAGATGCCGCGAGGCGGTCGATGATGCGCAGAGCGGATGCCGGACCGGTCGCCATGGCGACAGCGGCAGCCCTGTTCAGCTCGATGACAGGCGACGGCGCGATGCGTCCCAGCGCCTCGTAGAGCACGACGATGCGATCCCAATCGGTGTCCTCGACGGATGCCGCTATCGCATGGCATTCCGCGATGGCCGCTTGGAGCCCGTACGCCGTGCGCCCGCCCCCGAGGGCATCGGCTGCGGCAAGGGCTGCGCGGCCGCGAGAGATGCGGCCCCGATCCCACCGCGACCGATCCTGCTCGGCGAGCAGCACCGGCTCTCCCTTCGCGTCCACCCGTGCCGGGAACCGTGCGGCGGTGAGTTCCATCAACGCGAGCAGGCTGTGCGCGTCGCGCTGTTTCGGCACCAGCGCCGTGAGTACTCGCGTGAGGCGGATCGCCTCCTCGCCGAGCTCTGGACGCATCCAGTCCGCGCCGCTGCTCGCGGCGTGGGCTTCGTTGAAGATCAGATACAGCACACCGAAGATCGCGCTCAAGCGGTCCGCGTACTCCTCACGCGGAGGCACCTCGAACGGCACGTTCGCGGCCGACAACGTCTTCTTCGCCCGGACGATCCGCTGTTGAACCGTGGCGACGGGCACAAGGAACGCTCGTGCGATCTGCTCGGTCGAGAGCCCAGCGACCACACGGAGCGTCAGGGCGACGCGAGCCTCCCGCGAGAGCACGGGATGGCACGAGACGAAGACAAGACGCAGCACGTCGTCGTCGATGGCATCCGGATCCCACGGATCAGCATCCGCAGCATCCGCCTGCTCGCGCTCGAGGTCGTGAGCGATCACGGCGATCCTGTCGTCGAGGCGCTCTTGTCGACGCCAGCCGTCGATCGCCTTGCGTTTCGCGACAGCAGTGAGCCAGGCGGCCGGGTTGCGCGGCACTCCCTCGGTCGGCCATTGCTTCAGCGCGTCGATGAGTGCTTCCTGCGCGAGGTCTTCGGCATGGCCGAAATCACCGACCATGCGCGTGAGGGTCGCGACGATCTTCGCCGACTCGATACGCCAGACCGCGGCGACGGAGCGCTCCACACTGCTGGTGGAACGCTCCGCCTGGTCGTGCCGGTCGACGTCGGTCATGTCGCTGCCGTGTCGTCTCACTGCTGAGAGCGCTGCGCCTGCTCTTCGCGCCAGCCCTCTTCTTTCTGGATCCACTCGTTGTCGGCGGGGAAGTCCTCCATCTCGGTGACACGACGCACCTCAAGGAACGCGCCGGGGCCGAGCGGTGCGCGCTTCGCCCACTCCGCTGCTTCCTCGCGAGTGGAGACCTCGATGATCCAGAAGCCGTTGAACAGTTCCTTCGTCTCGCCGTAGGGGCCGTCGGTGACGAGCGGCGCTTCTGCCGAGAAATCGACGACGAAGCCTTCCTCGGCGTCCGTGAGCCCCTCACCAGCGAGCAGCACGCCCGCCTTCATCATGGACTCGTTGTACTTGCCCATCGCCTCGATGATCTGCTCGAACGGGATCTCCTTGTATGCGTCGACGCCCGAGTCATCCGCGCGCATGATCAGCATGAACTTCATGATTTTCTCCTTGATTCGGGGGATCGATTTCGACCCTCTCACTAAGACGTCGAACGGGAAAGACCCGAATCGACATCGCGGAGGAAAAATTCTGGATCAGCGACGGGCTTGTGAATCAGCGCCGGGGCGGGGCGGCGAGAACCTCGCGCACAGTGGCGGCGAGCGCCTCGGTTGCGCGCTCGGCGCTCCACGCGGATGCTGAGACCTCTGCCTCGGCGATCAGACGCGCGCGCAGCGCAGGATCGGTGAGCACGAGGCGCAGTGCATCCGCGAGCGCGGCCTCGTCGGCGTCGGGGACGAGAAGTCCCCCTCCGGCGCGCAGCAGGTCGCCGGGGCCGTACCGCACGTCGTATGAGACGACCGGCACATCGTGCAGCAGCGCCTCGAGTATCGACAGGCCCTGCCCCTCGAACGCGGTGGACGTGACCATGACGGACGCACGGTCGAGCACTCGCCCCGGAGAATCCGTGTGACCGGCGAGCATGACGCGCGAACCGGCGCCCAACTCATCGATCAGTTCCTGCAGCGCATCGTGCTCCGCTCCCCCGCCCCAGATCTCCATGCGGGATCCGGGCACGTCCGCCGCCAGGAACGCGCGGATCGAGTGATCCACGCGTTTGCCTGGCGCGAGGCGTCCGAGCACGACGACAAGCCCCTGCTCCCGCTCGGCCGCCGTTGTGTCCTTCGAGACACGACCGTCGACGGGGGCAGGTGCCGCATTCGGGATCACGACGTTGCGAGCACCATCGCCGAATCGGGCGACGACGTCATCCCGCTGCGTCCTGGTCGGCCACGCCACCGCGTCGAAGCGATCGGCGAGTGCGAACCAGCGAGTCCACAGCGGGTTCATCGTGGCATCCGGAGTGTAGGGCGCCTCGAGGTGCATCGTGTGGATCGTGTGGATGATGCGCACGCGCGGGTCATCCCAGTCGGCGATCAGCTCGCCCAGCTGTCGCGACTCGCATATGACGATGATCGGCGAATCCCCGAACGGCGAGGTGACGTCGCGCAGCCACGCGTCGTACAGGCCACGGAAGCCTGCGACACCACCGATCACCTGTGCCGCCTCGTCGTAGATGAGCACCGGCTCTTCGGTGAGATGCCAGTCCGGATCACCCGGTATCACCGGCAGAGCGATGAAGGGACGCTCCTCAGCATCGCGCAGCACTCGGTGCTCACGCTCGGGCTGGCCCCTCGACAGGTCCGCGGACGCAGCATCACGGACCCACGCGGCAGCACCGCCGTCAGCGGAGACCGCCTCGTCGAACAGGTTGCGCATGCGCGACGAGTCAGCGATCGTCTCTCGTCGCGCGAAAGTCGCGCGGTGCGCGGCGTGCGCTGCGGCATCTGCGGGATCGAACGTCAGAAGCAGCGGCCCCGCGCCTCCGGCCGCGCCGGCAGCAGCGAGTTGCCTGGCCCGCGACAACGTGGCGATCGTGTAGCCCCCGTCGAGGTCCGGGACGAGCCGGCTCGAGAGCACCAGGTACTCCGCGTCCGGCAGCACGGAACCTATCGCGGTCCCGCCCACATCACTCCCACTCGATGGTTCCCGGCGGCTTGGACGTGACATCCAGCACCACCCGGTTCACATCGCGCACACTGTTGGTGATCCGGTTCGAGATCTTCGACAGCACGTCGTACGGGAGGCGGGTCCAGTCGGCCGTCATGGCGTCCTCACTGGACACGGGTCGCAGCACGATGGGGTGACCGTAGGTGCGACCATCGCCCTGCACTCCCACGGAGCGCACGTCGGCGAGCAGCACCACAGGGCACTGCCAGATCTCGTTGTCGAGGCCGGCCTTGGTCAGCTCCTCGCGTGCGATCGCGTCGGCTTCACGCAGAATCTCGAGACGGTCAGCGGTGACCTCACCCACGATGCGGATGCCGAGGCCTGGCCCCGGAAACGGCTGACGTCCCACGATCGCCTCCGGCAGTCCGAGTTCGCGGCCGATAGCGCGCACCTCGTCCTTGAACAGGGTGCGCAGCGGCTCGATGAGCTCGAAGTCGAGGTCTTCCGGGAGCC
Source organism: Microbacterium sp. TWP3-1-2b2 (assembly GCF_049896145.1). Classification (NCBI taxonomy): domain Bacteria; kingdom Bacillati; phylum Actinomycetota; class Actinomycetes; order Micrococcales; family Microbacteriaceae; genus Microbacterium; species Microbacterium sp. TWP3-1-2b2. Next base: position 1,661,917 of record NZ_JAFCTS010000001.1, read on the forward strand.
CACCCACGTTGTGGTGCGACTTGATGTTCGCAGTCCCCGTGCCACCGCCGGATTCGACCACGTCGGGGTAGAGAGTGCCCTGCACGAGGAACTTGATCGGTTCACCCTCGGCCTTGGCCTCTGCGACCAGGTCGAGCTGCACCTTCTCGAACGCGCGGATGAACTCGCGGCCGATGATCTTCCGCTTCTGCTCCGGGTCGCTGACGCCCTTGAGATGACCCAGGAACGTGTCAGCGGCTTCGACGGTGATGAGGCGCACACCGGTGGAGGCGACATAGTCCTGCTCGACCTGCTCGCGCTCCCCCTTGCGGAGGAGCCCGTGGTCGACGAACACAGCGGTGAGCTGGTCGCCGATCGCCTTGTGCACCAGTGCAGTGGAGACGGCAGAGTCGACTCCGCCGGAGAGGGCGGAGATGACGCGCGCAGAACCGACCTGCGCACGGATGCGGGCGACCTGCTCCTCGATGACGTTGTCGCTGTTCCAGTCTGCGGCGAGCCCTGCGGCCTTGTGCAGGAAGTTCTCGATGACCTCCTGGCCGTGGTCGGAGTGCTTGACCTCCGGATGCCACTGCACGCCGTAGAAGCTCTTCTCGGCGCTGCCGAAGGCCGCGACCGGGGTGTCAGCGGTGGAGGCGAGGACCTCGAAGCCCTCAGGTGCACGGGCCACCTGGTCGCCGTGGCTCATCCATACGTTCTGGGTGTCGGGCTGTCCGCCGAGCAGTACGCCGCCGTCGCCTGTGAGCGCAGCATCCGTCGCCCCGTATTCGCGAAGGCCGGTGTTCGCGACCTCGCCGCCGAGGGCGCGGGCCATCACCTGGAAGCCGTAGCAGATGCCGAGGGTCGGGACGCCGAGGTCGAAGATCCCGCCGTCCAGCGAAGGTGCGCCCTCCTCGTAGACCGAGGACGGGCCGCCGGAGAGGATCAGTGCGACCGGGTTCTTCGCGCTGATCTCGGCGGCGGTCGCCGTGTGCGGTACGATCTCGCTGTAGACGCCGGCCTCGCGGACGCGGCGGGCGATGAGCTGCGCGTACTGAGCGCCGAAATCGACGACGAGGACGGGACGCTGGTCGGTGTCGGCGCTCATCGCGCTGCCTCCTGGGTTTCTGAGGTTGCGGCGGCCGTGGCCGCCTCACGTGATGCGAGGTACGCCTTGACCTCGCGGGAGACCTTGGCCTCCATGATGAAGGAGAGAGCAGGGATCACACCGCCGAGTGCGAGTGTGATGAAGCGGCTGAACGGCCACCGCATCAGGCTCCACAGGCGGAAGACCGAGAAGAGATACACGACGTAGAACCAGCCGTGCGCCACCAGGATGAAAAGCGACAGGTTCGCACCGTCGCCGGCGGAGACGAGGTCGCAGCCCATTCCGCCTGGCACGAACAGCGAGAACCACTGGCACCCGTCGCCGACGATGACCGGCGCGAACCAGAGGAAGCCGCCAGAGCCGCCGGCGAACAGTTCGACGTGGATGGGGCTGTACTTCAGGATCATCTCAGCCAACAGCAGAAGCAGCATGACACCGGTGATGATCGACGCGATCTGATAGAACTTCAGCGCCCCGCGGATCTTGGGAAAGGAGGCGGCTTTCGGTTCTGGCATGCGGTCAAGTCTACCCGGGGTCGCCAGGGCTTCCGCCGCTCTCGATCGAGCAGGAATCAACGCGATCGGCCTGGGGTGTCACGAATGGTCGCCTCCCCAGCGGTGAGGCGACAAACGGCGACACCTCACGGATCGCCGCACACGTTGGGGTGTCACGAATGGTCGCATCCCGAGCGGTGAAGCGACAAACGGCGACACCTCACGCGCGGTCCGACCCGACACCTCACGCGCGGTCCGACCCGCACACGACGGAGGCCGCCGGGATCACTCCCGACGGCCTCCGTCGTGTCAGCGGTTCAGTGTCAGAACCACCCGGTGACGAGATCCCACAGCCAGTCGAGGATGTCGCGGATGACACCCCCACCGTTGCCACCGCCGCGGTTGACGGTGACTGTGCCGGTGGCCTGATCACCATCCTCCTGAGCGACGATGACCGTGTACTTGCCGGCATCCGTCTTCTTCGGAACGGTGACCGAGCTGTTGAAGTTGCCGTTCTCATCGACCACGGCTGTGCCGAGCTCGACGATCTTGCCCTTCTTCGACTCGAGCGAGATGGCGACGGTCTCGCCTGGTTCGAAGTCCGCACCGGTGACAGTGAGCTTCTTCCCTGCGCTGACCGTCTTCGCACCGACCTCGATGGTGCCGGCGAACTCGCCGCCGCCGCCTTCGCCGGTGATCGTGAACGGCACCTGCACGCTCGTCCCGTCAGCAGTGGCGACCGTGAGCTGCTGCTCGCCGGTCACGCCCTCCGGGACGGCGAACGTCAGGCTCGCACGACCTGCCTCATCTGTGGTGTCGACGATCGTCGGGTCGACCGCCGCAGTGGCGAGAACCGTGTCTCCGAGCGAGACGGTGGCCTCGGCCGGTGCGGCATCTCCTCCGCTGAACGCCAGCGACGACAGGTCGATCTTGACCTGATCACCGGCGCTGTAGCCGTCGGCATCCGGAGCGCTCAGCGTCACACCGACGGCGCGCTGGGCGAGATCAGGCGAAGCAGTGCCGTTGGCGTCGAACCAGTCGACCATCGACTGCAAGTCGATCTTTCCCGTGTCGGCCTTGTCCGTCCCCTCGGCGAAGGTGAAGAAGTTGTCTCCACCGGCCGCGAGGAACGAGTTCGCCGCGACGACATAGGACGCCGCCGGATCGATCGGCTCGCCGTTCAGCGTGATCGAGGTGATCCGCTCGCCCGCTGCCGCCGTCGGGTCGTAGGTGTACTGCAGACCCTCCGAGATGCCGAGTTTCAGGAACGGACGACTCGCGCCTTCCGGCTGCCACTGCTCCTCGAGCACGCCCTTCAGCTGTGCGCCGGTGAGGTTCAGCGTGACGAGCGTGTTGGCGAACGGTTGTACCGTCGCTGCTTCGCGGAAGGTGACGTTGCCGTCGACATCCTGCTCGCCGGTACCCGCGTACGACAGGTTCGCCCTGATGCCACCCGGGTTCATGATCGCGATGTCCGCGCCGGTCGCCCACTTGTGCACTTCAGCGACGAAGTTGCCGATCGTGGACTCGCCACCGCGGTTCTCCGAGCCGTTCGTCTGACGAGCCCGGCTGAAGTCGCCGGTGATCGAACCGACCGACTCGGCACCGAGAACATCAGCCTCGGCCTTGGCCGCGTCGACGATCTTCTGCACGTCGGCGTCGGCCTCGTAGAGCGGTGTGCCCTTGTCGGTGAGCGGCTTGATCTCGTTCGTGATCGAGAGCAGCTCCTTCGTCTCCGGGTCGACCTGCAGGTTCATCAGACCGAAGTTCTCGCCGTACTGCCCCGCCGAGATGACCGGGCGGCCGTCGATGACGTGGTTGTACGCGAGGTGCGTGTGCGCAGAGACGATCGCGCTGACACTGTCATCGACACCGGCGACGATCTCGCCGAGTGCCGAGTCCGGCGTGATGCTCGCGACGTCGGCGGATGTGGCGCCCTCGTGCACGAGAAGGATCAGGACATCCGCCTCGCCGTTGGCTGTGTCACCGTCGGTGAGGTCGTCGGCGACGGCGTTCACCGAGTCGACGATGCCGCGCACCTCGAGATCGGCGATGCCCTCGGGAGACACGAGCGAGTCGAGTTCCTCGGTCACCGCGCCGATGAAGCCGACGTTGACACCTTCCATCTCGGTGACCCAGGCCGGAGCGAGCGCCGTCTCACCGGTCTCCGTGAGGAAGACGTTCGAGGAGATGTACTCCCAGTCCGCACGGTCCTGAACACGGTCGCGGAGATCTTCCCAACCCTGATCGAACTCGTGGTTTCCGGCCGCGCTCACATCGAGACCTGCCGCGTTCAGCGCGTCGATCGTCGGGTTGTCGTCGTTGATGAACGATGTGAACGTGGATGCTCCGATGAGGTCACCGGCAGCGGCGAACACCGTGTTCGGGTTCGCGTCGCGCACCGACTGCACCGCGCCGGCGAGCACCGCGGCACCTGCCGCGGCGCCGTCGGCCTCGATCCGACCGTGGAAGTCGTTGATCGTGACGACGTCGATGCTCACCGGCGGGATCTCGCTGGAGACGCCGACGATGACGGGGTCGTGGTCACTCGATCGGAACGGCGTACCTGCCTCGGCTGCGCCGAATGCGTAGCCCCGGTCGCTCCATTCTGCGGAGTTGATCCCCCACACGCCGGTGCCGGTGATCGACTCGGTGAGCGAGGGAGATGCGATCGCGTGATCGAGCGAGCCGAGCTCTCCGTCGAACGTGTAGGTGTACCCGGCGTCCGCTGCCGGCACGAGGTCGGTCCAGCCGGCCTGGGCGAACACGTCGATGGGATCTTCCTGACCGTAGGCGTTGAAATCGCCGAGCAGCAGCACGTCTTCGCTTCCGCTGGTCTCCGCCAGCGTCTCGGTGAATCCGAGCAGCGACTGCGCCTGCGCGACGCGGTCGGCGTTGAAGTGGCCCTGGCCGTCTGCCGGTTCGTCGCCGTCACCCGACTTCGACTTGAAGTGGTTCGCGACCACCGACACGAGCTTGCCGTCGACGTCGAACGTCTGCGCGATCGGCTCGCGGGCGTTGCCCCACACGGTCTCGTCGACCACCGTGGCGCTGTCGCCGACAGGGGTGACGGCATCCGTCTTGTAGATGATCGCGTTCGTGATCACATCCGTCTCAGTGGTGAGCAGCGCCTCAGGAGTGGGAACGTACTCCCACACGTCCGAGCCGGCATCCGCGTTGAGTCCGTCGACCAGATCGGCCACCGCCGTATCGACCGGCTTGCCGAAGTGGATCGAGTTCTCGATCTCCATGAGCGCCACGACGTCGGCATCCAGACCGTTGATCGCCGTGACGATCTTCGACTTCTGAGTGGCGAACAGCTCTGCGGTCTTGGCGCCGCGTGCGTCGGGGTCTTCGCTCTGCAGCGTGGTGAAGTAGTTGAAGACGTTGAATGCGCCGACCTGCACATCGCCGCCGACCTCTGGTGCCGCGTCGGTGCGCGGGTTCTCGGTGGTGAAGGTCGCCTTGTAGGTCGCGTCGCTCGCGTCGTCGATCGCGACGACCGGCTGCAGGCGCCAGTCTTCGAATCCGTACTGCAGCACGTAGCCGGTCTCGGCGAAGTCGACGACATCGCCGTTTCGCACCACGGTGTCGGCCACGAAGTACGGCTGCTCACCGGTGTGATCGCCGTTGGAGATCTGCACCGACCAGCCATCGTCGAGCAGGATGCGCTCTGCGCGGTTCGCCGCAGCGATGGCGTCGGCATCCGCACCGGGACGCGTCGTCTCCGTGCTCTTGACGTTGAGCTCGCCCGGGTTCAGCCAGAGCGTGCCGTAGTTGTACAACTGGTGGCTCGAGGCCAGGCGGTACGTGCCGGCCGGTGCCACGAGCATGTTCTCGTAGGCCTCGCGGTCGGCGCCGACGACGGAGTCGGGCAGCGGCGTGGCCGCCGGCACACCGGCGCCGGCGGTGATGACGCTGATGTCGCCCGCAGTCGCCGGCGAGACCTGGGTCTGGCCGAAGTACTCGCTGACCATGCCGGTGACCGAGACGAGGTCGCCGATCTCCAGTGCGGGGTTCAGCGCGTTGAGGAAGACGAAGACGCCATCGGATGCTCCAGGTGTCGCATCTGCGTCTCCACCGCTTCCTGCGGTCTGGATCGAGATGCCCTTGTAACCGCCGACGCGGTAGTCGCCGGTGACGACACCCTCGACGGTGACCGCCTGGCCGTCGAGCGGGGACACATCGCCCGTGCCCTGCACTTCGGCGATCGAGACCGCGGTCGGCTCAGGGTCAGGATCAGGATCGGGGTCGGGATCGGTGCCGCCGGACCCCTGCGGGGTGATGGTCGCGGACAGGGTGAAGTCGGCGCTGTTGTCGTCGGTGTCCGCACCACCCGTTCGGTTCATCGACTTCACGTCGGTGTTGCCGGCCGGCGAGGTGGCCGCTGCGGTCTCGAACGTGTTGGAGGTGCCGTAGCCGAGCAGGTCGACGACGCCGTCGACTCCTGCGACCGAACCGGGGGCGAGGTTCACGGCGGCTGTGCCCTCGACGAGCGCGAGCGTGCCGTTGGTGCCGCTCGGCGTCAGTCCTGTGACGGCATCCGGCGTCGGAAGAGCAACACCGGCGTTGCCGTTGCTGTTGCCCTGCACCAGGAAGTAGCCACCGGCTGGAATCACGCCGGTGAGCGGTGCGACGCCGGTGAAGTTCGCCGTCCCGGTGGCGGAGCGGTATTGCAGCGACATTCCGTCGAGCGTGATCGGAGCTGTCGTCGGGTTGTAGAGCTCGACGAACTTGTTCGTGAAGGCGGCGCCTGCGCTTCCGCCGGAGAGGTACGCCTCGTTGATCACAACCCCCGTGCCTGCGGTGTTGGCGACGGCGGGCGAGGCGACCAGTGCGCCGGCGCCGAGGGCGAAGACACAGGTCGAGGCAAGGGCGACGATGCGACCCCTGCCTGTGCGGTGCGACGCAGGAACCGTGAGGTTCCTGTCGTCAGGGGCTGACATCATCGGTGCTGTCTCCTCGGTCTGTTCGAACGACGGCTCTCGTGAAACTGTCGTCGTGGTGCTCACAGCGCACACACATGGTGGTGAGCTTAGGGAGCAGCGCCGACATCCTCAATGGTGTTCACCGATTGCTAACCAGAGCGCCAGACGATGCAGGACGATGGTCAAACCGGCGCGGAATCCTCGAACGCTTCGACCTCGAGCTCCCACCGGTCCTTAGCCAGGCGATACCAGATGTAGAACGCGAAGCCCGCGAACACCGCCCACTCGACCGCGTAGAAGATGTTCAGCCAGTTGACGCTCGACAGCTCGTCGGGTGCGGGTGAGTCGATGTCGACGAGACCCTCCGGCGCGTCGACCGATGCGAGGTACGGGCGATAGACGGACAGCTGGTCGACGTCGTGCCACTGGCTCAGCAGCATGGCCGGAGACATCTTGTTCATCGCGAACGGATCGTCAGCAGGAGGAAGGCTCGTGCCTTCGTCGGAGATGACGCGACCGGTGATCCTCGCCTCGGTGCCGGCGGCACGCTCCTGGAGGTCGGATGCCGCGGCATCCGCGGATTCACGATCAGGGGCCCACCCGACCGCGACGGCGATCGAAGTGCGCTCTTCGACCCGGAGCTGCCCGGTGACCCAGTAGCCCTCGACGCCGTCGTTGAAGCGCGACGACACGACGAGGAAGTCACCGGCGACCCAAGTGCCTGTGGTCTCGACGCGCTGTCCTACGTATGGCTCTGGCAGATACTGCCCCGGTTCGACGACGTCGGCGAGCGGTCGCACCTCTTCGGTGATCCCGGCGGGAGGCGGCTCGGTGTCGATGGCGCGCTCGAACTGCCATTGTCCGAGGAAAGCGAAGACGCCGGCCACGACGAGTGCGAGCACCAGCACGCCGATCCAGCGCGGGCGCAGCATGACCTCGCGGAGAGTCGGCGGGAACGCCTGCGAAGTCGTCACGATCTGAAGCGGATCGCTCAAGAGTGGTACGGGGCGAGCACGACCTCGACGCGCTGGAACTCCTTGAGGTCGGAGTATCCGGTGGTCGCCATCGACTTGCGCAGCGCGCCGATGAGGTTCGCCGTTCCGTCTGCGACCGGCGCCGGTCCGTAGAGGATCTCCTCGAGCGTCGCGATGCCCTCGACTGCGACACGGCGTCCGCGTGGAAGCTGCGGGTGATGCGCCTCCGGACCCCAGTGGAAGCCGTGGCCCGGCGCGTTCGTCGCACGAGCGAGCGCGACGCCGAGCATGACGGCATCCGCGCCCATGGCGAGCGCCTTGACGATGTCGCCCGACGTGCCGACGCCGCCGTCGGCGATCACGTGCACGTAACGTCCGCCTGACTCGTCGAGATAGTCGCGACGGGCTGCGGCGACGTCGGAGACCGCCGTCGCCATGGGGGCGTGGATGCCGAGGGTCGCACGGGTCGTGGACGCCGCTCCCCCGCCGAATCCGACGAGCACTCCGGCCGCACCCGTTCGCATGAGATGGAGGGCCGCGGTGTAGGTGGCGGCACCGCCGACGATGACGGGAACGTCGAGGTCGTAGATGAACTTCTTCAGGTTCAGCGGCTCTGCGACGCTCGAGACATGCTCGGCTGAGACGGTCGTACCACGGATCACGAACAGGTCGACGCCGGCGGCGACCACGGTCCCGTACAGTTCCTGGGTGCGCTGCGGCGTCAGGGATCCCGCGACCGTGACTCCCGCTTCGCGGATCTCGGCGAGGCGCGCCTTGATGAGCTCCGGCTTGATCGGCTCGGAGTAGAGCTCCTGCATCCGCACGGTCGCCTTGTCGGCCGGGAGACCCGCGATCTCGGCGAGCAGCGGCTCAGGGTCTTCGTAGCGCGTCCAGACACCTTCGAGGTCGAGGACGCCGAGCCCGCCGAGCTTGCCCAGCATGATCGCCGTCTTCGGGCTGACGACCGAGTCCATCGGCGCACCGATGATCGGGGTGTCGAACTGATAGGCGTCGATGGACCAGCCGGTCGAGACGTCCTCCGGATTGCGGGTTCGCCGCGACGGCACCACCGCGATGTCGTCGAACGTGTACGCGCGACGCGCGCGCTTGCCTCGGCCGAGTTCGATGTCCATGCTCACCCGTCCAGCCTACCCGGCCCGCAGGTCGGTGCCCGAGTCGCGTCCGGAGCATCCGCGCGCAAGGCGTCGCAGCACCCGCGCGCAAGGCGTCGCAGCATCCGCACGCAAGGTGTCGCAGCATCCGCACGCAAGGTGTCGCAGCATCCGCGCGCAGGGTGTCGCAGCATCCGCGCGCAAGGTGTCGCTCGATGTCGCTTCACGTGTGTCGAAGCGACATCCAGCGCCACCTCCCCGAATGCGCGATTCGGAGGGTGGCGCTCGTTGTCGCATCGCGACGCTCGAAGCGACAACGAGCGACACCTCGTGTGTCTCGGGAACTCGCCCAGGGTGCCGGGCGCCCGGGGTGCTGGAACCCAGGGGGCCGATGCCGTCAACGCGTGCGCGCGACCCGTCGCTCGTCCCACACCGGAGCATCCGACTCGTAGACGTCGCCGTCGGATCCGAAGACGAGGAAGCGGTCGAACGAGCGCGCGAACCACCGGTCGTGCGTCACGGCGAGCACGGTGCCCTCGAAGTGGGTGAGTGCGTCCTCCAGAGCCTCGGCCGATTCGAGGTCGAGGTTGTCCGTCGGCTCGTCCAGCAACAGCAGCGTGGCGCCGGAGAGCTCGAGCAGCAGCACTTGGAACCGGGCCTGCTGGCCACCGGAGAGCGAGTCGAACGTCTGCTGCGCCTGCCGCACGAGCCCATACCGGTCAAGCGCAGAACTCGCCGCTTCGCGCGGCATACCGGCTCGCCGTTCGTCGCCGCGGTGCAGCACCTCGAGCAGCGTGCGTCCGATGAACTCCGGGTGCGCGTGCGTCTGGGCGAAAAGACCGGGCACCACCCTGGCACCGAGCGTCGCCCTACCGGTGTGCGCGACGGCATCCACCTGCTCACCCGTCGAGGTCACGTGACCGAGCGAAGGATCGGGATCCGTGCCGCCCCTCGCGAGAAGGCGCAGGAAGTGCGACTTGCCCGACCCGTTCGAGCCGAGCACGCCGATCCGATCGCCGTACCAGATCTCCGCGTCGAAGGGCCGCATCAGGCCGGTCAGTTCGAGTCGTTCTGCGACCACAGCGCGTTTGCCGGTGCGCGCACCCCGCAGTCGCATGTCGAACTCCTGCGACGGCGGACGTTCCTCCGGTGGCCCCGCCTCCTCGAACTTCCGCAGCCGGGTCTGCGCCGCACGGTACCGCGAGGCGAAGCCGTCGTTCGCCTCGGCCTTGACCTTGAGGTTCGCCACGAGGGTCCGCAGCTTCTCGTGCTGCTCGTCCCACCGGCGCCGCAGTTCGTCGAGGCGATCCATCCGGTCGGTTCTGGCCTGATGGTACGTCGTGAATCCACCGCCGTGGACCCACGCGGAGGCGCCCGCTCCTCCCGGTTCGAGCGTGACGATGCGGTCAGCCGCGCGGGCGAGCAGTTCGCGGTCGTGCGACACCAGCAGGACCGTCTTGGGCGTCTGCCGCAGCTGCTGCTCGAGCCACCGTTTCGCGGGAACGTCGAGGTAGTTGTCCGGCTCGTCCAGAAGCAGCACGTCGTCGGGGCCGCGCAGCAGAGCCTCCAACGCGAGACGCTTCTGCTCGCCGCCGGACAGCGTGACGAGCTCACGGTAGCGCGCCCGCTCGAACGGCACCCCGAGTGCGGCGACCGTGCACTGGTCCCATACGGTCTCGTGCTCGTAGCCTCCGGCATCCGCGTACTCGGCGAGCGCCGTGGCGTAGCGCATCTGCGTATCGTGCTCATCGCGCTCGATCAGGGCGTTCTCGGCGGTCTCCAGCGCTTCCGCCGCGGCGCGGATGCGACGAGGCGCCACTCTGACCAGCAGCTCCTGCACTGTCTGGCCGGCCTCGCCGTGGCCGACGAACTGGTCCATGACTCCGAGACCGCCGTCGATCGTGACGACACCGGCATCCGGCGACTGGTCGCCGCGGATGATGCGCAGCAGCGTCGTCTTTCCCGCGCCGTTCGGTCCGATGAGCGCGCTCGTCGAGCCCGCTCCGACTCGGAACGTCACTTCGTCGAGCAGGGGTCTGCCGTCCGGCAGAGTCAGCGAGATGGCTGAGACATCGATGTAGCCCACGGGTGAAGCCGTCCTTCCGCCCGCATGGCGAGCCGATCAGGCTATCAGATCCGTGGGGCGAACGATCAGACCAGGGTGCTGGAAGTCGGCACGGGGTTCGAGAAGAGGTCGAGCACCGGGCAGTGCTCGTCGACGACCTCGCGCAGGTTGGCGTACTCCTCGGCGCTGTTCGGGCCCGCGATGTCCACCGTCAGGCGCACGTCGCGGAAGCCGGCGCGGCCGGACTCTTCGATGCCGAAGAGCTTCTGAACGTTGAGATCCCCCTCAGCGGTGATCTCGATCTCATCGATCGTGAGGCCCAGAGCCTGCGCATAGAGGCGGAACACGACGACCTGGCACGACACCAGCGCGCCGAGGGCGTACTCGACGGGGCTTGCCGCGGCGTCGTCACCGGCGAGCGCGCCGGGCTCGTCGACCAGGAAGCGGTGATTTCCCGCGCGCACTTCCGTGGCCACCGATCCGACGCCTCGGCCGACGACCTTGTAGGTGAGTTCGGCATTGTTCGCATCGCCCGCGATGCGCTCGTTCCATATCGTTCCTGCATCGGTGAGACGCTGCGCGCGCTCATCCGGGGTGACATCAGTGACGGGTGCGGCCTGGTCCTGGAGAAGAGTCATGCGGCGACGATAACGGCGCTCCGACACGGGCGTCGAAGGATGCCGTCATCTCGCGTCACATCGCGTCATGCGGCGTGATTCTCCGGCGTCGCGGCATCTCCTCGGTGCGCAGCGACGCAGGCTCAAGTCGCGGCACGCGCGGCGCGCTTCTCCTGCTGATAGACCCGGATCGCCTCGTAGCGCTCAGCGGAGCGCGCCTGGCGCTTGGATGCCTCCTGCTCGCGGTTCTTCGGCGGAGCGGAGGTGACGAGGTCGTCGAGGAGCCGACGCGTCGCCTTCTCGATCTCGGCGACGGCCCGGTCGAAGACCGCCTGATTGGCGCGCGAGGGCGAGTTCGTTCCGGAGATCTTGCGCACGAACTGCACGGCCGCGTCGTGGCATTCCTCGTCAGTCGCGGCGGGCTTCAGGTTGTTCAGGGGGACGATGTTGCGGCACATGCCAGCACGCTACGCCGGGCGAGCGACACGCGAAAGGCCTCAACTGCCACCGAGACCCCTGGTTCTCGCCGAGACCCCAGGCTGTTCGCGTCAACACCCAGGGGTCTCGGCGACAAGACGGGGTCTCGGCGAGGGAGAACGGGTCTGGGCGACAACGTGGGGTCTCGGCGAGGGAGAACGGGTCTCGGCGAGGGAGGGAGGGAGCTACTTCTTGTAGTTGGGTGCCTCTACGACGATCTGCACGTCGTGCGGGTGCGATTCCTTGAGCCCTGCCGAGGTGATGCGCACGAACCTGCCGCGGGTCTTGAGCTCTTCGATCGTGCGGGCGCCGACGTAGAACATCGACTGACGCAGGCCGCCGACGAGCTGATAGGCCACAGCGGACACCGGCCCCCGGTAGGGCACCTGTCCTTCGATGCCCTCGGGGATGAGCTTGTCATCGCTGGGGACGTCGGCCTGGAAGTAGCGATCCTTCGAGTACGAGGTCTGCTTGCCTCGGGTCTGCATCGCGCCGAGCGAGCCCATGCCACGGTACTGCTTGAACTGCTTGCCCGACTGGAAGACGATCTCGCCGGGCGACTCGTCCGTTCCGGCGAGCAGCGAGCCCAGCATGACAGCATCCGCACCGGCGACGAGCGCCTTCGCGATGTCGCCCGAGTACTGCAGACCACCGTCTGCGATCACCGGCACGCCAGCGGGGCGAGCGGCGAGCGACGCCTCGTACACGGCGGTCACCTGCGGCACACCGACACCTGCGACGACGCGAGTGGTGCAGATCGATCCCGGACCGACCCCGACCTTCACGGCATCCACGCCGGCGTCGACGAGCGCCTGCGCGCCCTCGCGGGTGGCGACGTTTCCACCGATGATGTCGATGTGCTCGAACGATGCGTCCGACTTGAGACGCTTCACGAGATCGATGACGCCCTGCGACTGGCCGTTGGCGGTGTCGACCACGAGCACGTCCACGCCCGCGTCGCGCAGCGCCTCAGCCCGCTCCCATGCATCGCCGAAGAAACCGATCGCGGCGCCGACCCGCAGACGGCCCTGGTCGTCCTTGGTGGCGAGCGGATACTTCTCGCTCTTGTCGAAGTCCTTGATCGTGATGAGGCCGGCGAGCTTGCCGTCGTCGTCGATCAGCGGCAGCTTCTCGACGCGGTGCTTCGCGAACAGTGAGATCACCTCGCCGGCGGCGACGCCCACTTTGGCCGTGACCAGGTCGGAGGAGGTCATGACGTCCTTGACGAACGTGGTCTGGCGCTCGAAGCCGGAGACGAAGCGCATGTCGCGGTTCGTGATGATTCCGACGAGGTGCCCGTCCGGGTCCACGACCGGCAGGCCGGAGATGCGGTACTTGGCGCACATCTGGTCGACTTCTTCGACCGTGGCGTCCGGCGTCGTCGTGATCGGATCCGTGATCATGCCGGATTCGCTGCGCTTGACGCGGTCGACGTGCGCGGCCTGGTCGGCGATCGAGAGATTGCGGTGCAGGATGCCGATGCCACCCTCGCGTGCCATCGCGATGGCCATGCGGGATTCGGTGACCGTGTCCATCGCGCTGGAGAGCAGCGGCGTCGCGACCGAGATGCGTCGGGAGATACGCGAAGAGGTGTCTGCCTCGCTCGGGATCACGTCGGTATGACCGGGAAGAAGCAGCACATCGTCATACGTGAGTCCTACGAAACCGAACGGATCGTGCTGTTCCATGGATGAGCCTCCTGCGCGCGCGTGTATGACCTGGGGTGTGCCGTCTGTACAGATTCTAAACGCCGTCGGCTGAAGAACATTCCCGAATGACTGTGGCGAGCATCCACTTGCGAGGGGTCCGTGAAGTTACACCTGTGTCACCAATCCACCGCTCGGCTAGTGAATCGGCGAATCCCGCACTACGCTCAATCCCAGCCCGCAGCCGACCCGAAGCCGCGGCGAGCACTCACAGTGGAGGTTGCGTGGGACCCACGTCTACAGCCGTCCGTCGCGCCCGACCTTGGCTGGTCGCGCTCCTCGGCGTGCTGATCGCTCTATCAGCTCTGGTGCTCCAGCCACCCGCATCCGCTCACGCAGACGAGACGGACGACGGCCAGGAGATCACCGATTACTACTTCGCCGGCGTGATCACGTTCGATGACGAACCGATCCCCGACGTCGCCGTCCAGATCGAAGGGAACGGCTTCCAAGCCGAGACCGAGACGGATGCCGAAGGCAAATGGCGACTCTACGTTCCGGAGAAGGAGGCCTACACCCTCACGGTCGACGAGGACACCCTCCCCGACGGCGTGATCGTCGAGGGCGAGTCCGCGTCTCAGGAGGTGGAGTTCGCACTCACGAACACGAAGATCGTGAACCTCTTCCTCGGTGAAGGCGTTCGCGAGACGACGTCGTTCATCGATCAGCTGCTCTCGCGCATAGTCGGCGGCTTGAACTTCGGTCTGCTGCTGGGACTCGCGTCGATGGGCGCGGCGCTCATCTACGGAACCACGCGCCTGTCGAACTTCGCCCACGGCGAGATGGTCACCTGGGGCGCGGTCGTCGCACTGCTGTTCACCACGTTCTGGCATCTGCCCCTGTGGCTCGGCATCATCGCCGCTGTGATCGGCGGCGGCCTGCTGGGTCTGGCTCTGGATGCCGGACTCTGGCGCCCGCTGCGACGACGCGGCCTCGGCATCGTGCAGCTGATGATCGTCAGCATCGGACTCTCGTTGGCGCTGCGCTACGTCCTGCAGTACATGATCGGCGGCAGCACCTTCCAGCTGCAGGGCGCGAGCCCGACGCCGATCGAGTTCGGTCCGATCTCACTGTCGTACATCGACTTGATCGGCATGGGGACGAGCCTCGTCGTCATCCTCGCAGTGGCCTTCTTCCTCACCCGCACACGGGTCGGCAAGGCCACCAGGGCCATCTCCGACAACCCGCAGCTGGCCGCGGCATCCGGAATCGACGTCGACAAGGTCGTGCGGATCGTATGGGTGCTCGCAGGAGTGCTCGCGGCGATCTCCGGTGTCCTCTGGGCGTACTTCCGCCCCGGTGTGAAGTGGGACATGGGCATGCAGATGCTGCTGCTCATCTTCTGCGCGATCACGCTCGGCGGTCTCGGCTCGGCGATCGGCGCGCTCATCGGCTCGATCATCGTCGGACTCGCCGTCGAGGTCTCGACGCTGCTGGGTGTGCCGTCTGATCTCAAATACGCCACCGCACTGGTCGCGCTGATCGTGATCCTTCTCGTGAGGCCACAGGGCCTGCTCGGGCGCAGGGAAAGGCTGGGCTGACGCATGGACTTCGGAAACATCTTCGGCAACACCGCCTCGTACCTGCTCAGTCCCACGACGATCGCGTACGCACTCGCAGCCACCGGACTGGCCGTGCACTTCGGATACGGCGGGCTGCTCAACTTCGGCATGGCCGCGTTCATGGCTGTCGGCGGGTACGGATACGCGATCTCGATCCTCAGCTTCGGATTCCCTTGGTGGGCAGGCGTGTTCGTCGGCGTTCTCGCCGGTGCGCTGTTCGCTCTGGTCCTCGGCGTCCCGACGCTGCGTCTGCGCGCGGACTACCTCGCCATCGCGACGATCGCGACCGCCGAGGTGGTCAGGCTGCTCTTCCTCACTGAGCTCTTCCGCGAATGGACGAACTCGGCCGGCGGGCTCTCCGGATATCACCAGAGCTTCCGCGACATGAATCCGTTCCCACCGGGCACCTACGGCTTCGGCCCGTGGACGTACAACGAGAACGATCTCTGGGTGCGCGTGTTCGGCCTGCTGGTGCTCGCCCTGTCGGTGCTGCTCGTGTGGGCGCTGATGCGCAGCCCGTGGGGCCGCGTGCTCAAGGGCATCCGCGAAGACGAGGACGCCGTGCGCTCGCTCGGCAAGAACGTGTTCGCGTACAAGATGCAGGCGCTCGTCGTCGGTGGCGTCATCGGCGCCCTCGGCGGGATCGTCTTCGTCCTGCCGTCCGCCGTGATCCCCGGCAGCTACTCGACGTCGCTGACGTTCTTCCTGTGGACCATCCTGCTGCTGGGAGGAGCGGCGACCGTCTTCGGCCCGACGCTGGGAGCGGTGCTGTTCTGGGTCGTGTTCGCCTTCCTCGGTGGCTTGCTGCCTGAGATGGCTCGGGTCGGCTGGTTGCCGATGACCACGAACCAGGCCGACGTGGTGCGCTACATCGTGATCGGGGTCGTGCTGATGCTGATCGTGATCTACCGGCCACAGGGCATCCTCGGAAACAAGAGGGAGATGACCTTTGTCAAATAACAATGTCCCTGACGCTTCGACGGGCTCAGCGGCCGAAGGGCCTGCGCCCGTGACCGGCAACATCACCCGTCCCAAGACCACGGGTCTTGCGAAGGGTCCGTCAGAGCCGGGCGTCGCGAAGGTCGACCCGATCCTCATCGCAGACGGCGTCAAGCGCCACTTCGGCGGCCTGACCGCCGTCGACGTCGACCATCTCGAGATCCCCCGCGGCGCCATCACTGCGCTCATCGGACCCAACGGCGCCGGCAAGACGACCCTGTTCAACCTGCTGTGCGGCTTCGACAAGCCCAATGCGGGCACTTGGTCGTTCGACGGTACGAATCTGTCGGGCGTGCCGTCGTTCAAGGTCGCTCGCATGGGCCAGGTGCGCACGTTCCAGCTCACGAAGTCGCTGTCGCTTCTGACCGTGCTCGAGAACATGAAGCTCGGCGCGCCGGGTCAGCGCGGCGAAGGGTTCTGGGCGGGACTCTTCCCCTTCCTGTGGCGAGAGCAGGAAGCGGAGATAGAAGAACGGGCACGTGATCTGCTCACCCGCTTCAAGCTCGACGCCAAGGAGAAGGACTTCGCCGCCTCGCTCTCCGGCGGACAGCGCAAGCTGCTCGAGATGGCACGAGCCCTGATGAGCGATCCGTCGCTGGTGATGCTCGATGAGCCGATGGCAGGCGTCAACCCTGCGCTGACGCAGTCACTGCTCGAACACATCCTCGATCTGAAGGACCTCGGCATGACCGTGCTCTTCGTCGAGCACGACATGCACATGGTGCGGCACATCGCCGACTGGGTGGTCGTGATGGCCGAGGGCCGCGTCGTCGCGGAGGGCCCGCCGAGCAGCGTCATGGATGACCCGGCCGTCATCGACGCGTATCTCGGCGCGCATCAGGATGTCGATCTGGGCGCCGTGACCGGGCGTCTGCCCGTCATCTCGGATGCTGCGGCTGCCGAGCTGCGCGAGCAGATCGAGGCTGAGGCCGAAGCCGAGATTAAGAGCCCCGAGGAGGGGAAGGCATGAGTGAAGGATCTGTCGACGCGCGTGACGTCGTCGTCGAGATGACGGATGTGCACGCCGGATATCTGCCAGGGGTGAACATCCTCAACGGAGCGAATCTCATCGCGCGAAAGGGCGAGCTGATCGGGATCATCGGCCCGAACGGTGCAGGCAAGTCCACGCTGCTGAAGGCGATCTTCGGCATGGTGCAGGTGCGGGACGGCGAGATCACCGTCAACGGCGAAAGCATCGTCGGGCTGAAGGCCGACCGTCTCGTCCGGCGCGGCGTGGCGTTCGTGCCGCAGACGAACAACGTCTTCCCCTCGCTGACGATCGAGGAGAACCTGCAGATGGGGCTGTACCAGAACCCCAAGATCTACAAGGAGCGTCTGGAGTTCGTCAGCAGCATCTTCGCCGAGTTGGGCACGCGTCTGAAGCAGCGCGCAGGCTCCCTCTCCGGCGGTGAGCGCCAGATGGTCGCGATGTCACGCGCGCTGATGATGGACCCGTCGGTGCTGCTGCTCGATGAGCCCTCCGCCGGCCTCTCCCCCGTGCGACAGGATGATGCGTTCATCCGCGTCTCCGACATCAACAAGGCCGGTGTCACGACGATCATGGTCGAGCAGAACGCGCGGCGCTGCCTGCAGATCTGCGACCGCGGCTACGTGCTCGATCAGGGCCGCGACGCCCATGAGGGCACCGGCCGCGACCTGCTGAACGATCCGAAGGTGATCGGGCTGTACCTCGGCACACTCGGAGACGCCGCGTAGGTCGACGCCGCGCTGCGCCGACGCCGTAGGCTCATCCCCATGACGAGCATCCTCTATCTGGGCGGCACCGGGACCATCAGCGCGGCGTGCGTACGCCGTTCGATCGAACGCGGACATGACGTGACCGTCGTCAACCGCGGCAGGGCACGGCGTGCGCTGCCGGATGGCGTGACCGAGATCACCGCCGACGTCCGCGACGCTGCGGCACTGAAGTCGGCCCTCGGCGGCCGCGAGTTCGACGCGGTCGCCGACTTCCTCTCGTTCACCCCTGAGCACGTCTCGACGGGTCTCGAGGTGTTCGAAGGTCGTACGGACCAGTACATTTTCATCAGTTCGGCATCCGCCTATCAGAAGCCTCCGGCGCAGCTGCCGATCACTGAGCAGACGCCGTTGGAGAATCCGTTCTGGCAGTACTCGCGAGACAAGATCGCGTGCGAGGAGCTGCTGTTCGGAGCCCAGCGCGAGCGGGGCCTGCCCGTCACAGTGATCCGTCCGTCGCACACATACGATGAACAGTCGATTCCGACGATCGGAGGCTGGACCGACATCGCCCGCATGCGTGCAGGCAAGCCGGTCATCGTGCACGGCGACGGAACGAGCCTGTGGACCATCACGCACTCTGACGACTTCGCCGTCGCCTTCACCGGGCTGGTCGCGCGCTCAGAGTCGATCGGTGAGGCGTACACGATCACGGGCTCGCACGCGCCCACCTGGAACCAGATCTACGGATGGCTCGCTGACGCGGCAGGGGTCTCGTCGCCGGAGCTCGTGCATGTCGCATCCGACACAATCGCTGCGCTGGCGCCCGAGGTCGGTCCGACGCTGCTCGGCGACAAGGCGCACTCGATCGTCTTCGACAACGCGAAGGTGCAGGCCCTGGTGCCGGAGTTCGCGACGACGATCACGTTCGACGAGGGCGCGCGCCGCATTCTCGCCCACTTCGACGGTGATCCGGAGAGTCAGGTCGTCGATTCCGACCGCGACGCGCAGTTCGACCGCCTCGCCGCGGCCGGCGCGGCCTAGCCGCTGGCGCGGAAGCCGCCGCGAGGTAGCCACGGCCACCACGAGGTGTCGCTGTTGGTCGCCAAACCACGCCCCACACGACAACCAGCGACACCTCCCGAGCGCGGGTACGGGCCCCAGAGCCACGAGGTGTCACTGTTGGCCGCCTCAACACGCCCCACACGACACCCAGCGACACCTCCCGAGCACGGGCACCGGCCCCAGAGCCACGAGGTGTCGCTGTTGGTCGCCAAACCACGCCCCACACGACAACCAGCGGCACCTCCCGAGCCCGAGCACCGGCCCCAGAGCCACGAGGTGTCACTGTTGGCCGCCTCAACACGCCCCACACGACAACCAGCGACACCTCCCGAGCGCGAGTACGGGCCCCAGAGCCACGAGGTGTCGCTGTTGGCCGCCTCAACGCCACCCACGCGACAACCAGCGACACCTCCCGAGCACGAGCACGGGCACCGTCCCCGAAACAAGTCCGCGCACGGGACACACGCCGCGCGGCCCCGCACACGAAAAAGGGGCTCCGGATGCCAGCATCCGGAGCCCCTCACTCGTGAGTGTTACTTGATGCGGGTCTGGACGTTCTCCGCGTCGAACTCGTAGACGCCGATCGCAGCGCCGGCCGGGTCGTTGTCATCGTCGAACGTGACCTCGCCGGAGTATCCGTCGTAGTCAGCAGCGCCTCCACCGTTGATGATCTCGGCGCAGTCAGCGAAGCTGGTGCACTTCTCACCCTCGCCGGAACCACCCGAGACCTCCTGCATGGCGCCGGCGATGTCCTCGCCCTCGACCGACACGGCCTGCAGCGCCGCAAGGGCGATGAGGATCGTGGCGTCGTATGCCTCGGCCGAGTAGGTCAGAGCGTCGATCGGGTCGTTGCCCTCAGCGGTCCAGACCTCGTTCAGCTGGTCGATGAAGTCGTCCGGCAGCTCCGCGCCTGCACGCGTGCCCTTGGAACCCTCAAGGCTCACCGACAGGTCGGGCCAGTCCTTCAGGTTTCCGTCGACGAGGTACAGCGCGCCGGTGTCGACGCCCGCGTTGCCGAGCAGCGGGGCGATCGTGGCGAACTGGTCGTACGACACGATTGCGACAGCATCCGGGTTCGAGGCGGCGATCGTCTGCACCTGGGCGTTGAACTGTCCGTCACCCTGGTTGTACGAAGCCTCCGCGACGACCTCGCCGCCGGTGCCCTCGAACGTGGACTTGATGGCCTCGAACAGACCAGTGCCGTACGGGTCGTTCTGGTAGATGATGCCGAGCGTCTTATGCCCGTCCTCAGCGACCTGGTTGCCGAGGACCTCACCCTGCAGGTTGTCGCTCGGGGCCGTGCGGAAGTACAGCGGGTTGATGCCCGTGAAGTCCGCCGAGGTGTTCGACGGCGAGACGGTGAGGATGCCGGATCCTGCGTTGCCGTCGAGGATGAGCTTCGTCACGCTCGAGGATGCCGCTCCCACCATGGCGGTGATGCCGGCGCTCTGCAGGTTGGTGATCGAGGTCTCGTACGCCTTGTTGTCGAGGTCGCCCTCGTCGGCGGCGGTGAGCTCGACCTGGATGCCGGCGTCGGCCTCGTTGATCTCGGACACGGCGAGCTGCACACCGGCCTCCATCGGCGCACCGAGGAAGGAAAGCGAGCCAGTGGAGGGAAGCAGCGAGCCCAGCTGAAGCGTCAGGTCGACGTCGGCCGGACGGTCGCTGCCGGCCTCTTCAGACGATTCGGGGGCGGGCGTGCTGCAGCCCGTGATCACAAGCGCCGATGCGCCCACCAGCGCGATGCCGGCAAGCCACTTCGTACGCGTCTGCGTGCGGTTCATAATGCTCCTTTGCGACGACGGACATGGCAATACATGCCCGGATGATCCCACCTTATGGCGAGCGCGCTTTTGCTGGGTATCGGTGCGCTAACGATCTTGTTTCGCGTCGGCTACAGCCTGAATACGCTCGCTCACACCACCGGAGCGACGCGGGCGCGCCGCCCACGTCGTCCCGCGCGCAGAAGGTCGACGACGAACACCCCGACCGCGATCCACACGATGATGAACCCGATCCATCGCTCGGTCGGCATCGGTTCGTGAAGCAGCAGCACGCCGGTGAGGAACTGCATGATCGGAGTGATGAACTGGAGCATCCCGATGACCGTGAGATCGATGCGGCGAGCGCCGGAGGCGAACAGCAGCAGCGGCACTGCTGTCGCGACGCCGGCGAACAGCATCAGCACCGTGTGCCACGTGCTCACCGTGCCGAACGTGATGCCCGTGGTCTGCGCGACGATGACGAGCTGCACGATCGCGATCGGCATGAGCCAGAAGGATTCGAGGGTGAGCCCGCTCACGGCATCCACCGCCGGCCCTATCTTCTTCTTGATCAGACCGTAGGTGCCGAAGGATGCTGTCAGCGACAGCGCGATCCACGGGAACGAGCCGTGCGCCACGACGATCACGATGACGGCGATGACGGCGATGCCGATCGCCACCCACTGCAGCCGTCGGATGCGCTCTCTCAGCACGAAGACGCCGAGCAGCACTGTGGTGATCGGATTGATGAAGTAGCCCAGGGCCGTCTCCACCACGTGACCGCTGAGCGTTCCGATCAGGAACACCTGCCAGTTGATGTAGATCAGCACCCCGGCGAGCGCCGTCCACCCCAGCAGTCGCGGCTGACGGATGATCGCCATGATCCGTCGCCACCCGCGAGCGATGGTGAGCAGCAGCAGGCAGAACACGAGCGAGAAGACGACCCGCGCCGCCACGACCTCCCACGGTCCGGTCGGCACGAGCAGCAGGAAGTACAGCGGCAGGAGCCCCCAGAGCAGATAAGCGCCGCCCGCGTACGCGATGCCGACCCCCTGCTCGGTGCGGTCGGAGGGGTCGGGGGTCACAGACTCACACTAGTGTCCGCGGCAGACACCCCTACCGTCCGCTCGACAAACGCTCTATAGTGAGCGTGTTCGACACCGCTGGGGAGCGAGTGCCGGAAGACAATTATGAGCGAGTCCGAAGACGTGCTCGCGCTGGATCTGGGGACGAGCCGCATCCTGGCGGCGACAGCCGGTCTCGCGCCGAGCGAAGAGATCGCGGCCGACTCTTTCGTGCTGGGGCACCGGAGCGGCGGCGCAGCCGCGCTCGTTTTCGTGGCCGATGACGGCAGCCTCCTGTTCGGCGATGATGCCGAGCAGCGCGGGTTCGAGCTTCCCGAGAGTCTCATCCGGTCGTTCCTTCCGCGCGTCGGCGACGACGTCCCGATGATGGCCGCAGGGCGTGCGGTGACGGCGGCGGAGCTGACGGCGCGGCTGGTCGTGTGGGCCAGGGGCCTTGCCACGCAGCGCCTCGGCGTCGCCCCCGCGATCGCGATCGGACATCCGTCCGGTTGGTCGGGGCACCGGATCGCGGCCCTGCGCGAAGCGCTGAGCGATGCCGGTATCGAGCGCGTCAGCCTGATGCCGTCGGCGGAGGCGGCAGCGCACCACCACGACACGACGCTCGCGCTCTCCGGTGCCGATCCTCTGCGGCCCGGCGACGCCGTAGCCGTGTACGACCTCGGCGGCACGTCCTTCGAGGCCACGATCCTCCGCAAGGACGTCGGCGACGTGTTCCACATCCTCGGCGAGCCGGTCGCCATCGCTGATGTCGGTGGTGCCGCGTTCGACGACGCCGTGCTCGACCACGCCATACGGCTGTCCGGCACGGACACCGGGGGTTGGACGGATGCGGAGGCCCGCATCGCGCTCGCACGATTGCGCCGCGCGAGCGTCGCGGCCAAGGAGGCTCTCTCGTTCGACGCGGACGCCACCATCCCGCTGACGCTCACCGCCCCCGGCTCCACGGTGCGCATCACGCGTTCAGAGCTCGAGGCGATGATCGATCCTGCATTGGAGCGCACCCTCGACGGCCTCGAACGCGCGCTCGACTCCGCCAGGCTGGGCCCGGAAGATCTGGAGTTGATCCTCCTCACCGGCGGCTCTGCGAACATACCGCTGGTCGCCCAGCGGCTCTCCGAGCGGTTCGACCTCCCGCTCGTCACCGCGCCGGCTGCTGCGGCAGCGCTCGGCGCCGCCCGCCTCGCCCTGCTCCGTGGTCGTGCGCATCACGGACTCGCCGCCGAGGCCGAGCCGCTCGCTGCCGAGACCACCGGCGCGGAGATCGATGTCGCCACCGCACCGTCGTCGCGGTCGCATCGCAGACGGCCGTTCCGCGGGATGCTCGCCGGTACATCGATCCGCTCGGCGACACCCGTGGCGGTGACCGTGGCCGCCGTGGTGGTGGCCGCAGGTGTGGTCACCACGACGGCCGGGGCGGCGATCCTCCGGGACGTCGCAGAAGATGCCGCGGCGCCACGCACCACTGCAGCCGCGGTCGACGCCTTCGCCGCCGACCCTTTCGCGCTTCTGCTAGACGGCTCCGCGGGGTCGCAGCCCGTCGAACCCGTCGCTCCTGCGGCGCCCGATCCCGATCCCGACGTCGAGCCGGATCCCGGAGACGACTCGTCAGGACCGCGCGAGATCGTCCGCGACACGCTTTCCGAACCGCGAACGCCGAGGGTGTCCGCACCTGAGAGCGGTTCACGGCGCGGGCCTCAGCCGAGCACTCATTCCGAGCCCGACCCCATCGCGGCCGATCCCGCTCCGTCCGGCTCGACACCATCCGATCCGACACCATCCGACCCGACACCGTCCGGCCCGACCCCGTCCGGCTCGACCCCGTCCGGCCCGACCCCATCCGATCCGACCCCGTCCGACCCTGCGCCGTCCGACCAGACCCCCTCCGATCCCCCACCGGACCCGGTCCCTTCGGGCCCCGATCCCGCACCGACCACGGCGCCCGACCCTGCACCACCGACCGAGGAACCGCCGGCACCGTCGGATGTTCCGATCGCAGAGAGCTGACGAGTTGACGATCATGACTGTCCTTCCGATGCGTCCGCGTCCGGCAGCAGAGTCTGCCGCCTCGTTCATCTGGGAGCGACAGCTCCGTCCAGCGCTCGATGCGATCACCGATCAGCCGGACGCGCCGACGCGCGCGCTGCTGGTCGGAAACGCCGGCTCAGGAAAATCCGCGTCGCTGCGACGGTTGCACAGCGTGTTGCTCGAGGAGGGCCGAGATGTCCGCCTGCTGCGCGCCGGTATGCGAGCCACCGCCGCCGTCCCCGCGCAGGTGCCGCCGGACGCGGTGCTCATCGTGGATGACGCCCAGCTGCTCGACGGTGAGCAGCTCGAAGCCGTCATCGACCGTGCCGCAGACCCCCACGCTGCGCTGATCGTCGCCCAGCGGCCATGGCCGGCATCGGAACGGATGCGCTCGATCGCACGGATGCTGGAGCGGACCTTCCCGGCGATCGTGCTGGGCCACGTCACACGCTCAGATGTGCTGCAGCACCTCGAGGCATCAGGGCGGCCCATCCGCGACACCTGCCTGGTGCACATCCTCGAAGCCACCGGCGGTGTCACCTGGCTGGTCTCCGAGGCACTGGCGCTGCACGACGACCGCGACTGCGCCGACGACGACTCACACGACGCATTGCACAGTGCGCTCGACGAGCAGGTCGCGCACCGGCTCGAGACGGTCGATCCGGAACTGCGCCATGCCGTCGAGCGGCTGTGCGCGGCATCCGCCACGGGGCACGCCGCCGGGCTTCCCGACGATGCGGTCCAGCACGCTCACGCCGAAGGGCTGCTGCTGCGCACCGGAGCGCCCGTTCCGCTGGTGCGGTCGGCCGTGCGCACCGCCATGTCGGCCCAGCCGGACGATGAGAAGTCGAGTGCCGTCCGCCGTGCGCAGGCCGCGTGGGCGGGCGGAGATCCGGACACCGCGATGGTGATCGTCGACGATGCGGTCGCCGCCACCCGCGACCGGGCACAGCTCGCGGACATCTCGGCGGGCGTATGGGCGGCGCGAGGCATGATGGCGCAGGCGGATGCCGTCTACCGCGCCCTTCCATCGGCAGCTGCAGCCTCCGCCACTCTGGCGATGATCGCGGCGATCGGCGTCGGTTCTGCTCTGCCGGCCGACGCGGCAGCGGCTGAGACGGCGCCGGCCGAGCCCTCCTCCATTCCCTCCACTCTGAGCGTCGCGATGGATCTGCTGCGCCGGGGCCTCGCCGCATCGGTCGACGGCGAGTGCTCGGAGACTGTCCTCGCCGATCTCGTCCGGGCAGCCGAGATGTACACCGGCTCACGTGCGACGGGCGCCGTTCCAGAGGTGCCCGCCGTCATCGCGACGATCGCTGCGCTGAACCTGGGCGCGCTGATGACGGCGCACACCGTCATCGACGACGCGGTCCGCGACGGACACGGAGGCGCCTGGGCACTCCCCCGACTGCTGCTGTGGCGTGCGTGGGTGTCGGTGCAGCGTGCGCATCCGGCCGAGGCCTTCGACGACCTCGCGCGAGCGCAGGGGCTCAACACGGCGATGTCCGCACGCGACACACTGCTCGCGCGCGCCGTCCGCGTCGCGATCGCACGGCGTTACGAAGACGCCGCCGGCATCGAGGAGGCATGGCGGCACGCCCGCGGTACGTTGCTGCGCACGGACATCGACCTCTTCCTGCTGCACCCTCTGGCCGAGCTCATCAGCTCCGCCACCCGCGCCGGCGACGCGGAGCGGATAGAGCCGCACATCGCGCGCGCATTGGAGATCACCGCCCGCCTGGGCGACCCCCCGCTGTGGATCGCACATCTTCGCTGGGCCGGCATCCAGCAGGGCATCCTGCTGGGAAGCCCCGCACACGTCGCACCCCACGCGAAAGCGCTGGTCGCGGCATCCGCCGGCAATCGCGTCGCCGCCGTCATGGCGAAGGCCGGCCGCGTCTGGACTTCGGTCCTCGGCGGAACTGTCGATCCGGCTGCCGTGGAAACCGCAGCCGAAGGGCTCGCCTCGGTCGGGTTGAAGTGGGACGGTGCGCGTCTCGCCGGTCACGGAGCCGGTCGTACGGACGACCGCAAGGTCGCCGCCCGGCTGCTGGCGTGTGCCAGAGACCTGCACCCGACCGACATCGCGCGCCGGAGCGCCGACACCGACGCCGTCGGCGACGGAGAGCGCGCCGCCCCGGAGGAGATCCTGAGCGATCGCGAGATCGAAGTCGCGCGCCTTGTGCTGCAGGGCAAGACCTACGCCGAGATCGGCGAGACCATCTTCATCTCGCCCCGCACCGCCGAACATCACATCGCACACATCCGCACCCGGCTCGGAGCCACGTCGCGCTCAGAGGTCATCGCACGCCTGCGCCAGCTGATCGGCGACGAATCCCCGTCCCTCCCCCTACGGGCATCGGAGTGATCCCCGATGCTCGCCCGCGCTGACGTGGATACGCTCCGAGACAGGATCTGGGGATCTGTGGGCGCCCGGTGGAGCGGGTGGCCGACGAGGTGTACTGGGCTTCGAGGTACGTCCAAAAGGGGGACTTGTTCATGACTACACCGGTCGAGACGATCGCCGACGCGCTGATCGCTTTCATCCTGAGCCTGCTCCGTGATCCGGATGCAGTCGCCGACTTCGCCGCCGACCCGGATGCCGCGCTGGCGGGCAACAACCTGCGCAGCGCGTGCATGGCCGATGTCGCCGCCGTCAGACCGGTCATCGTCGACCGCCCTGACATCGTGGCCCGCACGCAGCCGGACCCGACTCCACCGCCTCCGCCGGACGCCCCCACCGAGGTGACCAACGAGATCCTCCGGATCGTGCAGCAGTTCACCACCACGATCGACGCACGCTCGACCATGGTCGACAACTCGGTGAACCAGAACATCTGGGCAGGAGGAGACGTCACGCAGATCTTCGACCAGGAGGCCATCATCGCCTCCGGTGACGGGTCGGTCGCGGCCGGCGATGATGGATCCCTCGACAACTCCGACCTTGATGTCACCGTCGGAGACGTGGCGATCGGCAACGACACCTACGACGGCAGCTTCAACGGCTCCGACGTCGAGGCCACCGCACCGGACGCGGCAGAACCCGACGTCGCCGCACCGGATGCCACGACGCCTGACGCCGCGGCGCCGGTTCCCGCGCCCCCGGTCGCCGTAGCCGAACCCGCCGACGTGCTCGACTCCGACATGGCGGCGACCGACGACTCGTACGATTCGGATGCCGCGAGCGCCGCCGTCGCCGACCAGCCGGTCGTGGATGAGCCCGTCGAGGAGGAGTGACATCAGCGCCGTGACAGAGCACGACCCCGAGCACACCCGGGCTGCGCCGCACCGGCCGCCGACGTCCAGCGACAACGGCGCACCGGTACTGGTGAAGCTCACGCCGCCCTTCGAGGTCAGACTCAGCCAGTTCTTCTGGATCATCAGCTTCGCGATCGGCGCCTTCGCCGCTGTCTACCTGTTCGTCCTACGGGAGGAGCTGCTGCCCCTCATCGAGGAGGTCGTACGCACTGTCACCGACGACCGCAGCGACGCCACCTACGCCTCGGCCGCCGACATCCTGTTCTGGATCGTGTTCGGCTCCCTCGTCGGCATCCTGCTCACCCAGATCACCCTGCTCGTGTCCTTCACGAGCAGGCGACCGAACGTGCGTTGGTGGCAGCTCGGCACCCTCGCGCTGCTCGCCGTGGTGGTGACGTTGTCACCCGAGTGGGTCGCCCTCGGCGCCCACGGAGCGCAGTTCCAGACGGCGATCGCGGCGCAGGCGGGGCTCGTCGTGCTGGCGCTGCTGTGCAGCATCCTGCCGCGCGCCATCCGCTGGTCCGCTCGCCGTGTCGACGTCCGCCGCGGTCTGCCCCAGGGTGCCGGCAGCGCCGACCTCTGAGGCGATCTGCTCAAGGCTGCGGATCACGACTCGGCAGACGTCGAGCGTCGCGCGACCGGTCAGCGGGGATTCGCTCAGCCGACGCCAGTATCCGATCCGTTCGGCTGCAGCGGTGCGGAGCGCATCGGCATCGGCGTGCGGCGGCAGACCCAGTCGTGCCTGAGCGGCCGCGCCCTCTGCGCCGACTATCCGTTCCGCCTCCACGGCGTCGTCGCCTTCCAGCGGCAGCCCCTTCGATCGCGCATCCGCGAGCAGGGCGAGCTCGCGCAGCGTGTGCGCGGCGAGCATGAACCGCTCGATCCCGGCACGGATCGCCTCCGACCCCGCGCGCGGATGCTCACGGGCGATGCGTTCGAGCTGCAGGACGACCCCTCGTGCCTTCAGCGTCGCGGCCCGAGGCTGGAACTCCGCGGAGATGAACTCCTGGATCTCCAGCAGTCCGCTCTGCTGCACGAGCTCCTCAGAGAGCTCCGACGAGCTGGCGGCGCCGGCGCGGATGATGGCGGTCGCCATCCGGACGCCGAAGATCCCGAAGCGGGCCAGCAGGTCGCGGCGCACGGTGACGCTGAGGCCCGTGGCGTCCGTCTCGCGCAGGAACCGATCGGCCGAGACGACCAGCCGCTCGCGTACGTCGCGGTCGAGGCCTGCGAGTTCACGGAATGCGATGTACTCGCTCTCGCGCAGAGTCCGCGCCCCCTCGGCGAGGAGCCCGGCGATCGGGATGACACCGAGGGTGAGCGAAGCGAGCTCAGGGTCGCGCTGATAGCGGTATGCGACGCGGCGGGCCGACAGCAGCGAGTCGATGCGGCCGGAGCCCACCTCGTCCGACCTCGAGAGCACGCCCACCGCGCACACCGTCTGCGCGGCCCCGGCGGCGTTGTCGTGAAATGCCTCGAGGAACTTCACGTCCGAGCCGTGCAGATGGCGCAGCAGATAAACGACCGCATCCGCGGCGGAGGGCGCATCTTCGGGCGTGAGGAATCGCACTGCCCTCATCGAGGTGTCCTCGGAGAGTGACGCGATGCCCGGGGTGTCGATCAGAATCACCGACTTCAGCGCCTGCAGCGGCCAGCCGACGTCGATCCACTCGATCTCCTCGGCCGGCAGGCCGCCGAGGTCGATCACGAGCAGGCCGTGCTCGCGGCGGATCGGCATTCGCCGCGGTTCACCCCTACGCGGGTGCAGAGTGATCGTGGGGGTCGGCGAGAAGCGGTACCAGGTCACCACCCTGGTGCACTCGCCGGTGTCGGTCGGCGCGATCCGCTCGCCGAGCATCGCGTTCAGCAGAGTGGACTTCCCCGCCTTCACCATCCCCGCCAGCGCCAGCCGCAGTGGTTCGTGCAGCCGCGTGTCGAGCTGGCCGATGATCTCCAGAAGAGCCGGATCATCGGCGTAGAGCTCACGTGCCGTGCGCAGGACATCCTCGGCGATGTCGGTGATGGATGCCGTCATGCTCGAGAGCCTCCCCGGTCGAGCGGCGACAGCACGCCGACCGGCGAACGATCGAGCGCCGGGACGTTCTGGGTCGGGAGCGGCTCCAGTGCGGGTATCGCGCTGCGCAGCTCATCGAGCTTCGCGATCCGGCTCTGCAGTGCCTTGACCCGGCTGTCTCGGTTCGCGGTGAAGGCAGTCGCCGCCTGCTTCGCGGTCGTGAGCGCCTCTGAGAGTGAGCGGTGCAGTTCTTCGGCCATCGAACCGAAATGGTCCCGGGCGGTCCGCTGCACGAGGCGAAGCCGGTCCTTGAGCTGCTTGCCGACCTGGAATGTCACTTCATCGATGTGACGGCGCACGATGAGCTTCGCCTCCTGCTGGCGGCGCGACAGCCGGGCGCTCATGTCCTCGCGGAATGCGCGTCGACCAACGAGCACGCCTGCGAGCAGCGAGAGCGGGTTGATGAGAGACAGCCCGATCAGGCCAGTGGCGAGGCCCACCATGAGCACGCCCCCGTAGGATCCGCGGATGCCGATGTAGATCTTCTCTCCGGCGCTGAGCTGGCCGGAATCGAGCCCGGCGATCTCTTCCACGGGGTCGAGCACGCCCTGGGTGTCGCTCACATCGATCACGGGGAGCGCCGTCTCCCCTCTGCTGAACAGGTCGGCGACCTCCTCGGACAGCCACCTGGATCGCTCGTCGGTCCACACGAAAGTCTCGGCGACGGCCGCGGCGATGCGCTGATCGAGCCACTCGGTGATCTGGTCCCAGATCGGACCGGGGTCACCCTCGTCGATGGACTTCTCCGCTTCGCGCATCACCCTGCGCAGGCGATCACGGACGTCGTGCTCCATGTCGGCGACGAGGTCGGCGATGCCGTCGGTGAGTGTCACCTGCCAGCGCGCAGAGCGCCCGCGGAACTCGTCGGCGCTCGCCTTGGCCGCCTCGAGCTCGGCGATCATGCGAGGGGTGTCCTCGGGGTTCTGCAGGGCATTCAGCTCGGTGCGCATCGACATCGTGAGCTGGTCGATGACCGAGAGCAGGTCGTGCACCGCTCCGCGCTCGTGGATGGCCTCGGCGCGGCCGAGCACCTCGCGTCGCAGGTGCGCGACGAGCGCAGGGAAGCCGGATTCGTCGTTCAGGCTGCGGTCCTGCAGTTCGGCGGCGAGCAGTCTGAGGTCGCTGGAGACCGCGAAGATGGGCACGTCGCCGGTCTCGAGCAGGTGTCCGCGGTCGATGTCCTCGACCTCGCGCCACTGCGGATAGAGGTCGGTTTTGGCGAGCACCGCCGCGACGTTCGGCGAGATCCGCATGGCATGCCGCAGGAACTGCACTTCAGGCTCGGTGTATTCCTGTGACGCATCCGACACCACGAGAACGGCGTGCGCGGAGGCCAGCGCCGCCAACGTGGTCAGCGCGTTGGTCGATTCGAAGCCGCCGACGCCAGGCGAGTCGACCAGCTGCAGCCCGCCCTTGAGGATCTCGCGCGGCAGGAGAACCTCGGCCGAGACGATGCCACGCTCGTTGCCCGGGTTGCCGCGCTCGGAGACGTAGTCGGCGAGCTCATCCAGAGGAATCTCGCGGCGCACCGTGGCCGGGCGTCGCGGATCGGATGCGGCATCCTTCGCGAGTTCGACGATCCACGCCGATGGCTGCGGTGCATAGCCGACGACTGTCGGCACACTCGTGGCGACGTCGTCGTCGACGGGGCATGCCGGCGCATTCACGAGCGCGTTGATGAGCTTGCTCTTGCCCTGTTTGAACTCGCCGACCACGATGACGCGAACCCCGGGGTCCAGCAGTCGATCATGGGTCTGCTCGAGACGCTCGGAAAGATCCGCCCGGCCAGCCGACGCGGCGAGCGCGCCGACCTCACGGACGGCGTGTGCGACTGCCTGCCCCGCGGTTCGCATATCCGGCACGTGACCCCCGTGTGTCGTCCAGAGCTGCCGGGGTGGTGCACCACCCCTGCTCTCCCCAGTTGTTCGGGATCAGACGAGGAAGTCCGGTCCCAGCGTCCCTCCATCGACATCGGGTGCGGCGCCCGGGTCATCTCCCCAGATGACTTCGGGATCCACCTCCCAGTCGGAGGAGTTCACGTTCTCTATCTCCGCGGTGAAGCTGTTCGCCCCTGCCAGGTCGGCATCCACCGCGGCATCCGGCCAGAGGATCCCGTCGAAGGCGTCGTGGCCGGCCGGCAGCTCTGCCGGTTCGCCGCTCGCTTCGTCGGACATGTCAGACCTTCGGATCGGATGCTTCGCAGTGTAGTGCTCTGCCCAGCCACCTTCCAGAGGCAACCGGGCAGAGCCTGTGCCTCAGAAGGCGACGTCGTTCATGTCCCCGGTGGGACTGCCGACGTTGATGTCGTCGACTGCGACGTCGACGTTCAGCGACTCATCGGTCACCGAGCTGTCCTGGAACGAGTCGTTGACCGACCACGTGTCGGAGTTGTCGGTCAACGAGTTGTCCTGGAACGAGTCGTTCACGGACCAGTTGTCCGAGAAATCGGTCATCGAGTTGTCGGAGTTGTCCGAGTTGTCGGAGTTGTCCGTCACCGAGTTGTCCGAGTTGTCGGTCATCGAGTTGTCCTGGAACGAGTCGTTGATCGACCAGTTGTCGGAGAAGTCCTCGTTGAACGAATCGGTGTAGGTCTCGTTGCCGATCGCCACATCGCCCACCGTGATGTTGGTGCTGATGTTGTGGATCGCGCCGTCGCCTCCAGCCGCGACGGATCCATCACCGGATGCCGTGACGCTGCTGTTCGCGAAGACCTGGTTGACGTCGCCGCCAGTGGTGTCGCCGCCCGATGGAACGCCGCCTCCGTAGCCCAGACCGGCCAGGCCCGCAGAGCCTGCTGCACCCGCACCGCTGGCTGCGGTCGAGATGTTCTGGTTCACCGACTGGTCGTTCAGAGTCGCCCGTGCGTCGATCGTGAGATTACCGCCGGTCGCTCCGGCCATACCGGCCGCTCCGCTGAGGTTCAGGTCGTTGAATCCGGCGTTGAACTGGCGGGTGCCGACGCTGATCGAGTGGTCGTTCAGAGTCGTGTTGCCCGAGTCGTTCACCGAATTGTTCTGGAACGAGTCGTTGATCGAGTTGTCGGAGTTGTCCGAGTTGTCGGAGTGATCCGAGTTGTCGGTCCACGAGTTGTCCTGGAAGGAATCGTTGACCTGGAACGAGTCGTTGATCGAGTTGTCGGAGTCGTCCGAGTTGTCGCTGTTGTCCGAGTTGTCGCTGTTGTCCGAGTTGTCGCTGTTGTCGGAGTTGTCGCTGTTGTCGGAGTTGTCGCTGTTGTCGGTCGAGTTGTCCGAGTTGTCGGAGTTGTCATCCGTCGAGTTGTCGCTGTTGTCCGAGTTGTCGGAATTGTCCGAGTTGTCGCTGTTGTCCGAGTTGTCGGAGTTGTCCGTCCACGAGTTGTCGGAATTGTCGGAGTTGTCGGAGTTGTCCGTCGTCGAGTTGTCGCTGTTGTCCGTGTTGCCGTTGCCGACATCCTCGACGCCCAGATTCCACTGAGCACCGAGCAAGTTGTCGTTGTCCTGCACAGCCATGATGTGTCCCCTTTTTCGTCAGTGTGCCGAGTGGCGCGTGATCTGAGTCTGGAACTCACGCGCTCGGGCGGCATCGGGGAGCAACCCGAGGCTCTACGGGGATCTGTCGGGGATGCCGGGGGTTTCGGCGGGGGACGGTAGGGGGCGCCGGGGACGCGAGAAGGCCCGGATGCCGTAGCATACGGGCCTTCTCGTGAACTGCGCGTTCGCTGCGCTTGTCGAAGCGTCAGCGAACGACGACTGCGAGAACGTCGCGAGCCGAGAGCACCAGGTACTCGTCGGCGCCGAACTTGATCTCGGTTCCGCCGTACTTGCTGTACAGGACGCGGTCGCCGACGGAGACGTCGAGCGGAACGCGGTTGCCGTTGTCGTCGATGCGGCCGGGGCCCACGGCCACGACCTCGCCCTCCTGGGGCTTCTCCTTGGCGGTGTCGGGGATGACCAGTCCACTAGCGGTGGTCTGCTCTGCCTCGACCTGCTGGATGACGATGCGGTCCTCGAGCGGCTTGATGGAAACCGACACGGTCTACCTCTTCTTTCTTGACGCTGACACGAAAGACTTGTTCGCACTCTCAACCCGAGAGTGCTAATCACAAGTGTAGGGCGTCGGCTGGCACTCATGCAATGCGAGTGCCAGTTTCGGCCGCGTAGGCTGATCCCGTGGAGATGTCCGAGCTGACCGCGCTGCTCACCCCCGAGGGCCTTCGGCTGCTCGATGAGGTCGGCACGATCGCTTCTGCGGCTGAGGTCGCCGCTGCGGTCTCGAAGCTGCGGGCTGCGGGCCACTCCCCAGATCTCGTCTCCGCTGTCGTCGGGCAGGCTCACCTGCGCACGAAGGCCGTGCCGAAGTTCGGCGGCTTCGCCGAGCGGATGCTGTTCACCAGAGCAGGCGTCGAACAGGCCACGCGCCTCGGCGTCGCGGCCCGTCACGCCGGCCGCATGCGCCGCGCAGGCATCGAACGCGTGGCCGACCTCGGCTGCGGAATCGGCGGAGACTCCCTCGCGTTCGCCGGCGCAGGGCTCAGCGTCACGGCGGTGGATGCCGACGAGGTCACAGCAGCGATCGCGGCGTACAACCTCGCCCCGTTCGGCGAAGATGCCACCGTGCAGCACGGCACGGCCGAGGACTTCGTGAGCGCCAACTTCGGAGATGTGCAGCAGCCTCGGAGCCTTCCCGCAGATTCGTCCGAGGTTGCTGTACATCTCCGAGATACACGCACGGCGATCTGGCTCGACCCCGCACGCCGCACCTCGGGTCACAGCGAGACGCGGCGGGTCACGGCATCCGACTACTCGCCCTCACTCGACTGGGCGTTCGCGCTCGCCGCGCGGCAGCCCACCGGCATCAAGCTCGGACCCGGCCACGATCGCGACAGCCTTCCGGCAGACGCCGAAGCGCAGTGGGTCAGCGCGGACGGCAGCGTCGTCGAGCTCGTGCTCTGGTCGGGCGCGCTGGCGCGCGAGGGCGTGCGGCGTGCGGCGCTGGTGATCCGCGGCGAGGAGTCGCACGAGCTCACCGCAGGGGCGGATGCCGAGGATGCAGAGGTTCGCGAGCTCGGAGCCTTCCTGCACGAACCCGACGGTGCCGTGATCCGTGCACGGCTGATCGGCGATGTCGCACGGAGCATCGACGCGGGGATGCTGGATGAGAAGATCGCCTATCTCACAGGGGACGCCGCGCTGACGACCCCGTTCGTGCAGTCGTTCCGCGTACGCGAGGTGATGGCCGCCAACCCGAAGGCGATCAGCCAGGTGCTGCGCGCGAACGACATCGGAACCATCGAGATCAAGAAGCGCGGCATGGACATCGATCCCGCAGCGTTCCGGAAGAAGCTGAGCCTGAAGGGCTCACAGACCGCGACACTGATCCTCACGCGCGTCGGCGACCGGAGGATGGCGATCCTGGCCGACCGCGTGTGACGCTCAGCCGCCGGTCTCGCCGGTCTCGCCGTCACTCACGAGGTCGTCGAACATCGGATCGTCGAAAGTGAACTCGATCGGATCGCCGGTCTCGGGGTCGACCTCGGCTTTCACAGCTTCCGGGTGGCGGATGATCGTGAGCTGAGGACCACGCATCTCGGACTGGCGTACGACATACTCCGTCGGGATGCCGTCGACGATCACAGCGAGCGTGAGATTGACATCAGACTGGGTATTGTCGGCACACGCTTCGATCGGGCCTCCGTCTACTGCAGCGATGACGCAGAATTCGCTGCTCGCCCAATTGCTCCACACCACGGTGTCACCGTCGTACCCGAGGATGCTGAGCGTGCTGCCCTCGTAACCGGCTGCTTCGACTTCGCGCAGCTGCGCGAGCTCCGACTCGCTGTACTGCGATTCCCAATCGACCCTGCTCTGGTCCCAGACCTGGATGAAGGGCACCAGCTCGCCCGTCGCCGTGGGGATGAGTCCGGCGACGAGCTGATGCCCGGCCTTGTCCTCCCCCTCCGGCACCGTCGCGGAGGCGTTCGGCCAGACCGAGGCATCCAACTGCTCGGACCCTATGCACCCGTGACCGATCGTCTTGTCCGGCCCGGTGACGATCACGCACACCTCGTCGCCATCTGAACGCTCCGCGCGCCAGACGACGACACCGTACTGCTCTGCCACCG
Source organism: Microbacterium sp. TWP3-1-2b2 (assembly GCF_049896145.1). Classification (NCBI taxonomy): domain Bacteria; kingdom Bacillati; phylum Actinomycetota; class Actinomycetes; order Micrococcales; family Microbacteriaceae; genus Microbacterium; species Microbacterium sp. TWP3-1-2b2. Next base: position 1,697,000 of record NZ_JAFCTS010000001.1, read on the forward strand.
GGATGACCGTCCCAGCGTCGAAGTCCTCGCTCGCTTCGATCTCCGTGCGCTGATCGGCGTGAGCAGCGGCAAGTGCGAACGAATGGGCGTCCCAGCCCCAGATCCCCCAACCGATGCCGAGACCGATCGCGAGGATCGCGGCGGATGCCGCCGCGATGACCGGCCAGCGGCGGCGGGCAGTCGGCCCCGCTGACGGACCGGACGCTTCGACGGGCTCGGCGGCCGGCAACTCCGTCGCCTCTGAGTCGCCCCCTCGCCTTGTCGACGCGCCCGCTGTCTCTGTCGAATCGCCCGCTGGCCCTGTCGAAGGGTCAGGCGCTTCAGCCTCGAACGATTCGACTGTCTCGGCGAGCGGGGTCGCCGAGGGCTCGATGACTTCTGGGTGCCGAGTCCGCTCCAACTCACGCAGCCGCGCCAGCTCGGCTGCGGACAGCACGCCGTCGCGGCCGTACGCCTTGGCCTGCAGCATCCGCAGCTCTGCGGATTCAGATTCGTTCAGCATCCGTTCGATCATCTCACTCGTCGCAGGCGCACGGCAGCATCGGCAGCGACGGAATCCCGCTACCCCAGATTCTCGAACTGCATTCCGGCCCAGATGAGCCAGCCCAGGCTGTAGATCGTCGCGGCGATGCCGAGGATCAGCGCCCACAGGGCGACCTCGCGATTCTCGACCGGGCGCCGCAGCGACATGATCGCCGCGACAACAGCGACGATCGCGAGCGGGATCCCCCAGCCGACGAAGCACGATGCGCACAACGCGACGATCGCCGCCAGCAGGGCCCATGGCGCGAGGCGGGTGTTGTCCTCGGCTCCGGTGTCGTCGTTCGGGGCCCACTGCACCGCCGGCATCCCCGCGGTGTCCGCAGGTCCGCTGGCGACGACGGGCTCGACCCCGACAGGGCCAGTGGGCATCTTCGTATAGCTGTCCCGTGGCGCACCAGGCACCCGGGTCGCGCCGACGGGTCGTTCGACCTCGGCGGAGGGCTCTTCCATGGTCGGCTGATCCGACGCCGTGGCCTGCGGGCCGGGGTTGCTCATGTCGCGCTTGTCGCTCATGCGGCCTCCTCCGTCGGCGATTCGGCGATCTGAATCTCCGTGACGGGCAGCGTGGAGTCGGCGCCGAACGCGAGCGTCGACGGGCGGCGGCCAGAACTGATCAGCTCAGCGGCGAGCGCGGCGATCATCGCCCCGTTGTCGGTGCAGAGCGACAGCGGCGGGATGCGCACGGTCACTCCGGCAGCCTCAGCCCGTTCGATCGCGACATCGCGCAGTCGCCGGTTCGCGATCACTCCACCGCCGAGCAGCAGACGCGGCACGCCGAGGTCGGCACAGGCGGCGAGCGCCTTGGTGACGAGCACATCGACGACGGCCTCGCGGAAGCTCGCCGCGACATCCGCGACTGGCACCTGCTCACCGGCGGCCTCGCACCGCTCGACCCAGCGGGCCACGGCGGTCTTGAGTCCGGAGAACGAGAAGTCGTAGCGGTGCTTCTCCATGTCCGATGCCCGCGACAGTCCGCGGGGGAACCGGATCGCATTCGGGTCTCCGCCCTGGGCCGCACGGTCGATCTCCGGGCCGCCGGGATACGGCAGAGAGAGCAGGCGGGCGACCTTGTCGAAGGCCTCTCCTGCCGCGTCGTCCATGGTCTCGCCGAGCAGCTCGACATCGGTGGTGAGGTCGCGCACGTGCAGCAGTGACGTGTGCCCACCGGAGACCAGCAGCGCGATCGTCGGATACTCGAGGGGTTCGGATTGGGGTGTCACGATGTCGGCGGCGATGTGCCCGACGAGATGGTTCACGGCGTACAGCGGTTTTCCGAGCGAGACCGCGAGGCCTTTCGCCGCACCGACGCCGACCATGAGTGCACCGGCGAGACCGGGGCCGCTGGTGACGGCGACGGCGTCGAGATCCTCCAGCCGCACCTGCGCCTCGGTGAGCGCCGCCTCGATCGACGGCTGCAGCGCTTCGAGGTGTGCGCGGGCTGCGACTTCGGGAATGACGCCGCCGTAGCGGGCGTGCTCGTCCATGCTCGAAGCGATCGTGTTCGACAGCAGCGTGCGCCCGCGGACGATGCCGATGCCGGTCTCGTCGCAGCTCGTCTCGATGCCGAGGACCAGGGGTTCGCTCATGCTGTGGCTTCCTTCGTGGCGGCATTCCTGACTTCAGCATCCCGCACCCACCGACGCAGGTCGAGCTTCATCACGATCGCATCGACGCCGTCAGGCTGGTAGTAGCGCGGACGACGGGCGAGTTCCTCGAACCCCTCCGAGATGTACAGCCCCTCCGCACCGGGGTTGTCGGCGCGTACCTCGAGGAACACCTCACGTGCCCCGCGAGCGGATGCTTCGGCGAGCAGAGTCCGCAGCAGCGCGCGTCCGCGGCCCTCTCCACGGCGTGCGTCGAGAAGAGCGATCGTCTGTATGTCGGCATCCGCGTTCCCGCGTATGGAGCGGAGCCCGGCGTAGCCGATGACCTGACCGTCCTCTTCGTCGACGAGATAGTGGCTGTACTCGGTCACGAGCTCTGCGGCCATCGACTCGGCGCTCCACGCGTCGGTCGGGAATGAGGCGTTCTCGATCGCCATGATCGCGTCGAGGTCGCCCGGTGTGGCGAGGCGGATGCTCACAGGCCCACCCGCTTCGGTGCGCCGGGGACGGTGACGTCGGGCTGGCGAAGGTAGAGGGGTTCGGCGCCGGCGAGCTCTCGCCCCGCGTGCGCGGCGCGGATACCGACTCGAGCGAGGGCGGCAGCATCGAGGGTCGAGACCTCTCGCACGTCGAGGCCGTCGAGGTAGGCCTCGGCTCCGGTGCGCGGCACGAGAACCGTGTCGGATGTCAGGTGCGGGATGCCGTCGGCATCGAGCCCGCGGAACACGCTGATGGCCACTTCTCGGCGACGAGCATCCGTGACGATCGAGAAAGTGCCCACGTCAGGGTTCTCCTCGAGAACGCTGAGGGCTGCGCCGAAGTGGCTGGGTACGGCGATCACCGAGATGCGGCGACCCAGCGCGAACGCGCGGGCGGTGGCTATGCCGATCCGCAGTCCGGTGAAAGGTCCTGGACCCATGCCCGCGACGGCGTGCGTGATCTCGTCGCCTGCGTCGGTCAGTGCGCGCTGCAGCAGAGAGCCGATGACCTCGGCGTGCCCGAGTGGGTCGGGACTGGACGCATCGGCGCGTCGACGCCCATCGGCGTCGACGATCGCGATGGCCGTACCCAGGGAGGTGTCGACAGCGAGAATCACCTCTCCAGGGTAGTCGGCGTCTTGAGTCCCGGCTGGTGTTTCAGGAGAGGGGCGCTCGCAGGGGATAGTCCTGGCCGTCGAGGATGACCTGCAGGGCAGCACCTGTGCCGCGATTGACCACGACGGGGGCGAGCAGATTCACGCTGACACCGTCTGCGGACGGGTGGGCGACCACGAGCAGGAGCGCGTCATCCGGTGATTGGAGTTCGAGCGTCGCCGTCTGTTCATCGGTGAGCGTGGGCGCGTACTCCTGCAGCACCGTCTGCGGATCGACGAGGTACAGACGCAGTGCGTCGTCCTCGACTGCGCGCATGGTGAACAGACCGTCCGAGCCTTCGACAGGGGCCAACGCGAAATCGACGTGCGGCGCGAGCCCTGGGGGCGGCGCGACGAAGCTCAGCGCGACACTCACTGGAGGAAGTCCATGAGCGAGGGCTGGAGAACCCTCGCATTCACTGCCAGCGATGAGCGGTAGACGAGCTCCTGCGCCTGCAGTCGGACGAGAACCTCCACAGAGTCGACGTCCTCCACGGCGGCCCGACGGGACTCGAGCGAAACCGAATTCTGCACGGCCGCCTCCTTGGCGCGTTCGATCTGTGACTGGCGGGTACCGACCGCCCCTTGGGCACTGAGCATAGCGGTCAGTCGATCGTCGATCTCACCGAGCCGCGGCCCCACGTTCGTTCCCGAGCGCAGGTCGGCGACGATCGTGTCGATCAGGGCGAAGACTGAGTCTCCCCCGGTGCCGAACACCTCTGCACCGTCGGTGTCGACGCGAACCGATGCGCTGTCCGAGATGCGGCGCGTGACCTCTGCACCAGGCGTCCCGCTGAAGCTGTAATCCACAGCGAATGCCGCGGTGTTCGAGGTACCGGCGAACACCGAACGACCGAGCAGCCGGGTGTTCGCCTTCGCGAGCAGCTCATCGCGGATGCCCTCGAGCTCCACCGCGATCGCCTCTTTGGCTGTGGCATCCATCGCACCGTCGTTGGCGCCCCGCACGGTGAGATCACGCGCCCGACCGAGAAGTGCGGTGCTGGCGGCGATCGCGCTGTCGGCGGTCGTCACCCACGCCATGCCGTCGTCGACGTTGCGCGCGTACTGCTCGTTGCGTCGCTGCTCGGCGTGCAGGTCCAACGCGGCAGCGGCCGCGGCGGGGTCGTCGGAAGGCGCACTGAAGGCGCGCTGCGACGTCGCCTGCTGCTGCAGCCGGGCGAGTTCCGTGAGGTTGGCCTGCAGATGGCGCATCGCCGTCTGCGTCATGGCGGGTGCGGTCACGCGAGAGATCATGATGGTCCTTGCTTCAGCGTCCGACGAGACCCATGCGGTTGATCAGCACGTCGAGGGCTTCATCGACGGCAGTCATCACACGGGCCGCGGCCTGGTAGGCGGTCTGGTAGGTGAGCAGGTTGATGGTCTCCTCGTCGCCGTCGACGGCGGCCACCGACTGCTGGGCCGCTGCGGCGGTGACGGCGGCTGTCTCGGACACCCGCGCTCTCTGGATGTCGGCCGCGGTGCTGACACCGAGGCTCGACACCTGGGCCGACCAGATCGCGTCCGGCGACGTGGTGCCCCGTCCGATCTGCGAGATGGCGTCGGCGTTGCTCGCATCCAACGAACCTGCTCCTGGCGCAGCCAGAGCCAGATCTGCGGCCGACTGCGCCACGACGCTCAGTCCGAGTGCGGCAGGTCCGGTACCAGACACCGCGAAGAAGTCGCCTCCCGGCTGCCCGGAGGCGGTCACTCCTGCACGGTGCTGGGCGTTGACAGCATCCGCGAGGGCTGTCGCCACGGTGTTGTAGGTCGACGCGAGCTGCGCGAGCATCCCTCCCTCACCGGCAGGTGCCAGTACCGCGAGGTTTCCTCCGAGCTCACCGCCGACGATCGCTACCGGGATGTCAGGTGCCGCGGCCCAGGTGACGGACATTCGCTGACCGGAATCGATCGACGTCGGGCCGTTCAATGTCAGGTGGCGCGCATCTGTGCCGGCGACGAGGGCGTTGCCGTCGACGCGCACGGTGAGCGTGCCGTCCGCCTCGATGTTCGCTCTGGCGCCGGCGAGGCGTGACACGTTCTGGGCGAGCACGCTGCGCTGATCGATGAGTTCGTTGGCGGAGCGGCCCGATGCTAGGGCATCGCGGATCTCACGATTGAGAACGGCGATCTGGTCGGCCGCACCATTGATCTGCGAGACGGTGCGGTCGGCCGAGGCGCGAGCACCCGACCATTGCGCAGAGACGGCTCGGTATCCGCCCGAGATGTGCGCTGCGAGCTCTGCGGCGGATTCGAGCACGACGGATGCGGCAGCGCCGGAATCCGGAGTGTTCCCGAGATCCTGCCAACCCGACCAGAACTGCGTCAGGCGCGCGGAGAGCCCGTCGGAGGTCGGTTCAGCCAGTGACGCCTCGAGAGTCGTCGCCACGACAGCGCGCGTCGACCAGAACCCGGAGGCCGAGAGCGTGTCTCGCACACGGGCGTCGAGCAGGGCATCGCCGAGGCGCGCGACACCGTCGATCGAGACGCCGTGCCCTGGCACCGCGCCAGTGCTGAAGAGGCCGATCTGTGCCATGGCGGGGATGGAAGAGGTGGTGACGCGCTGGCGGGTGTACCCCTCTGTGGTCTGATTGGCGATGTTCTGCCCGACCACATCCATTCCGCGGCGCGCCGCGGCCAGACCGCTCGCGGCCGTGTTCAATCCGCTGAAAGTCGACATCGTCTCTGTCCCGTCACATCTCGGTGTCGACGATGCGCGCTGAGTCATCCCGAGCGCGGTCGCCAGTGGTCGTGTACTCGCCTGTGTCGAAGCCGAGCGCGGCGATCGTCTCCTGCGTCGCACGCAGCACGCTTCCGAGCTGCTCGGCATTCGTGTCACGCAGTTGCGCGATCTCGGACGTCAGCTGGGTGAGCACGTGCAGATGCTCGGTGAAGACGTCTCGCCATGCTCCCTCGGGCGCATGCTGCATCAGTTCTCTGAGCGTCGCCCCGTCGACGGCTCCCCATTCCTCGGCGACGTCGGCGACCTCGACTGCACGCGCCAGAGTCGTCGCGCGCAACCGCTCGAGCACCTGTTCGATCTCGCGTGACGCATACTGAATCCAGCGCGATTTTCCGGCGACCAGCAGCAGCTGCTGCTCGTCGAGCTTGAACAGCAGCATTTCCAGCAGTTCACGCTCTCGCCACAACTGCATCGACAGTTCGTTGGCTCCCATTGTCTTGATCTCTCCCCAGCTTCCCCAGCGGTACGTCGAATGAATTTTGTTCATCAACTGTCGAAATTTTCGATTCATGTAGTTCTATCGACCGACGCGCCTCTAAGGTTACTATGTGGATTACTGATGGGTAGTACTCCCCATGGACATATCGCTTCGAAGGTGGTATGGCCTTCTACTCATCAAAAGCGGAGCGGCATCGCGCTCTCAAGAGAGGTGGACAAGGCCCCATGTCGTCGCGCGCCGAGCGCAATCGCCTCGTTGAAGACAATCTCCCCCTTGTCGGATACCTCGCCTCCGAGACTCATGCTCGGGCAACGCACATCCCCCGCGAAGAACTCGCTGCGGTGGGCGCGCTTGCCCTTGTCACGGCGGCCGACGCATTCGACCCGACGCTCGGCGTTCCCTTCGGCGCCTACGCCCGCCGCCGCATCCTCGGAGCATTCGCCGACGAGATGCGCGCGATGGACTGGGCCTCGCGCGGTATCCGCAAACGCATCAAAGAGACCACGGCCGTCCGCGAAACCCTGACAGCTGGTCTGGGCCGGACCGCGACGGTCACCGAGATCGCCACTGCGATGGCCGTTCCCAAGGATGTCGTGGCCGAGGCTCTGGCCGATGGAGCACGCACCGTCGTCACCCTGGAGGATCCCTCAGCGCACGACCTGCCCGCCAGCATCCCGCTCCCCGAAGAATCCGCCATGGTGAGCGAACGCCGTGATGTGCTCGAGCACGCCGTCGCCGCACTGCCGGAGCGCATGCGCCTCATCGTGCAGGCCGTGTACTTGGAAGAGCGGCCTGTGAAGGACATCGCCGAGGAACTCGGTGTCTCGCACTCCGCGGTGTCGCAGCAGCGCTCTCAAGCCGTGCGTCTGCTGCGCGACGCTCTGGACAAGTATTTCGCAGAGGATGAGGAGCCGGCTCCGGTCGCCCGGGTCTCGGTGGGCGTCCGTGAGGCGTTCTTCGCGCGGATCGCCGAAACAGGCAGCAGCCGCCTGGCGAGTGTCTTCCGCGAATCTTCCGCGGCATCGGCACTGGCCTGAGCGAACACTTGCATCATCGCGGCTAACGAGCGCGCGCACTCCGCCGATAGGTGTGAACGGAGCCCACGGATGGGCTTCGCTTCAACCCAATCACGGAGGAACACACCATGGGTATGCAGATCAACACCAACGTGTCGGCGCTCAACGCCTACCGCAACCTGTCCAACACGCAGAACGACCTGTCGAAGTCCCTGGAGAAGCTGTCCAGCGGTCTTCGCATCAACCGCGCGGCGGACGACGCAGCCGGTCTGGCGATCTCCGAGGGCCTGCGTTCGCAGGTCAACGGTCTGAACGTCGCGGCCCGCAACGCCCAGGACGGCGTCTCGGTCATCCAGACCGCTGAAGGCGCCCTGACCGAGGTCCACTCCATCCTGCAGCGCGTGCGTGACCTCGCTGTGCAGGCCGGTAACGACTCGAACAACGCCGACTCGCGCACAGCGATCCAGACCGAGGTCGACCAGCTGACCTCGGAGCTGACTCGCATCAGCACGTCGACGAACTTCAACGGGATCGACCTGCTCACCGGTGCGACCGCCGGTGTCGGAGGCAGTCTGACCTTCCAGGTCGGTGCCGGCGGTGTCGCTGCCAACGACCAGATCGTCGTCGACCTGACCGGTGCGGACGTGGGAGCTGTGGCGACTGCGGTCGGTGCGCTGACCTTCGACTCGGCTGCGAACGCAGCTGCGGCGATCACTGCGATCGACACGCAGATCACGAGCGTCTCCAGCGCCCGTGCGGAGCTGGGTGCCGCGCAGAACCGCTTCGAGTCGACGATCAACTCGCTCAACGTGTCGGCAGAGAACCTGTCGGCTGCAGAGAGCCGCATCCGCGACACCGACATGGCGGCCGAGATGGTCAAGTACACCGCTGCGAACATCCTGTCGCAGGCCGGTACCGCGATGCTCGCTCAGGCGAACCAGTCGACGCAGGGCGTTCTTCAGCTCCTGCGTTGATTCGCGCGCTGGTTCCGGGTGGGCGACCGACCGTGGCCCACCCGGGGCCGGCTTCCCCTCCTGATCTGGAAAGGCAACCATGGGAATCGCACTCGACGGCCTGGTCTCGGGCTTGAAGACCACAGAGCTCATCAACGCGCTCATGGATGTGCACGCCATTCCCCGCAACCTGATGAGCGCGAAGGCTGATGACAAGAAGCTCATCATCTCGCAGCTGCAGACGCTGAACACCTCGATCCAGGATCTCGCCGCCAAGGCGAAGGCGGCCGCGGCCGGCGACAGCATCGACCGATTCGCCGCGACGTCGTCGTCGAAGAACGTCACCGTCGTGCTCCGACCCGGTGCCACTGCCGTCACCGCCGACATCGTCGTCGACCGCGTCGCGCAGAAGCACACCGTCGTCACCGCAGCATCCGCCGAATGGCCCGATGCTCCCCCGACCCTCACGCTCGAGAACGCCGCCGGTGAGCGCGTCCAAGTCACCGCAGCGTCCTCCTCCATGACCGATGTCGCCCGGGCCATCAACGGTGCCGGATTCGGCATTTCTGCCAGCGTCGTCGCCGCAGGCACAGATGCCGACGGCAACCCGGTGCAGCGGCTGCAGCTCATCGCCGCCGAGTCCGGTGAGGACAGCGCCTTCCGCGTGCTCCGCGGAGACATCGCGGCCGCCGAGGCCGGCACCGCCGCCGACGTCGTCGACGCTCCTGGTGCGGGCCTCGTCGCGACAGGCACCGACGCGCAGGTGCGTCTGTGGGCCGGCACAGCGGCCGAGCAGGTCATCACATCTTCCGAGAACACGTTCACCGACCTGTTCACCGGGGTCGATGTCACCGTCACTGCGGCCTCGACCGACGCGGTCACCGTGGGCATCACGGTCGACGATGCCGCCCGTACGACGGCGGCCGCCGACTTCGTCAAGCAGCTCGCGTCGATCCTCACCCGCATCGACAACGGGTCGAAGGCAACGGTCGGCGGAGGAGCCGACGACACCACTACCCTCGGAGTCTTCACCGGCGACAGCACAGTGCGGGCACTGCGGCAGTCGCTGGCAGAGGCGATCCAGCATCCGATCGACGGAGTCTCCCCCTCGAGCATCGGCATCTCGATCGACCGCTACGGTGTGCTCACGATCGACGAGAAGAAGTTCGCTGCGGCACTCGCAGATGACCCGGCCGCCGTCACCGGAATGTTCACCGGGGTGGCAGCGCGCGTACAGCAGACGGCCGAGATGTACTCCGACAAGTACGACGGGCTGCTCACCGCGCGCATCACCGGGCAGCAGAGCGAGGTCGACGTGCTCGGCAAGCAGATGGAGCGCTGGGACGTGCGGCTGGAACAGCGCAGGGCGACCCTCGAGCGCACCTACGCACGGCTGGAGACGATGCTCTCTCAGATGCAGTCGCAGTCGCAGTACCTGACATCGCAGCTGGCGAGCCTGCCGAGCTTCGACTCCGGGTCGCGATGACATGAACGCCAACGCCGTACTCCGCGCGCAGCAGCGCTACCGCGACGACGCCGTGCTCTCAGCGACCCCGGAGCGCCTGCTCACGATGCTCTACGACCGGCTGCTGCTCGACATCCAACGCGGGGAGGCCGCTCAGCGCGGTGGCGACTGGGTCGAGGCGAACGCGCAGTTGCAGCATGCGCAGGCCATCGTCGCGGAACTGACATCGTCACTGTCGAACGAGTGGGCCGGCAGCGCGGGACTCCGCGCACTGTACACATTCCTCACACAGACCCTCATCGGCGCGAACATCGGGCGCGACCCTGAGCGCACGCACGCATGCCATGAGCTCGTCGCCCCGCTGCGCGAGGCGTGGCACGGTGCCGCCGCGGCGGTCGCGGAGGTCAAGGCATGAGCGATGCGGCCTGGGTGTCCCTGCTGGACCGATTCGAGCGCGATCTCGACGACGCGTCCGAGATACTCCAGCAGTGGACGGCGCCGGCGGCTCCGCTCCCTCCTGAGCTCGCAGACCGCGCCCGCCGCCTGCTACGGCTCCAGCAGGAGCGGATCGCGCGCACGCGTGCGGAGCTCGACGACGTGCGCGGCCAGCTCGACGCACTGCGCCGCGTTCCCGCCGCGCGCCCGGACGTCCCGGCGTACCTCGACGTCGACGGCTGAGACGTCGACGGTGTGGGCGACGCGGGTTCGGGCATCCTGAGAGCGCTCCTAACGAACCCGTCAGAGCGGCCGATAGAGCATTCAGAGCAGGGAGCGCTCGACTGACTCGGCCATGGATCGGCCGCACCACCCATCGACGGGAAACGGGTTCGTGTTCGATTCAGTGACCATTTCCGCACTCACCAGTGCGCTCGATGGCCTCGCGCTGCGCCAGCGCGCCATCGCCGACAACATCTCCAACATCAACACCCCGAACTATCACGCCAAGCGCGTGCAGTTCGAGGAGGCGTTGGCGGATGCCGTGGCATACGGCGACGGACGCGTCGCCGCGACGGTCGGCGATTCGCTCGAGCCGACCCGCCTGGACGGCAACAACGTCAACCTCGACACCGAGACGCTGTCCAGCATCGACACGATGCTGCGCTACCAGTTCGCGACGCAGGCCGTGAACAGCTCCTTCTCGTCGATGCGCACGGCGATGAGGACATCATGACCTTCGACGCCATCGGAATCGCCGGCACAGGTCTCACCGTGCATCGCAAGTGGCTGGACGCCATCAGCGACAACATCTCCAACATCAACACCGTCTCGTCCACCGCCGGAGACGCGTTCCGCCAGCGGTACGTGCTGGCCCAGACAAGCGCGGAGTCTCCCGGGGTCTATGTGGCCGGCACCGCACTCGGCGATGCCGAGGGGCGCCTCGTGCACCAGCCCGATCATCCGCTCGCTGATGCTGACGGCTACGTGCGCTATCCCGACATCGATCTCGGCGACCAGATGAGCCAGCTCATCCTCGCGCAGCGGGGCTACCAGGCCAGCGCTGCGATCGTCGACCGTGCCCGCAACGCCTACGAATCCGCACTCCAGATCGGACGCAGCTGATGGCTTCCATCCCCAGCATCGAGAGCATCTCCTCCGCCCTCTCGCTCACTCCCACCGCGGCGACGAAACCGGTCGCAGGTGACGACTCGGCATTCGCGGCGAGCATCACCGGTGCGATCGACGAGCTGCAGGGTCTGCAGAGCGAGTCGAACGCGCTCAAGGTAGCAGCCGTCACTGGTGACCTCGATGACATCCACACCTCGATGATCGCGTCCTCCCGTGCTGCGGTCACGCTCGAACTCGTCGCCGCAGTGCGCAACAAGGGCGTCGACGCGTTCAACGAGATCATGAGGATGCAAGCCTGATGCCCCAGGCCGTCACGAACGTGTTCCAGCGGATCGGGCGCGTGATCGCGGGCTTCACGCTCGCGCAGCGCACGATCGCGATCATCGGCGTCGCCGTGCTCGTGCTGGGGATCTTCGCCCTCTCCAGTTGGCTCACCCGCCCGACGCTCACCCCGCTGTTCTCCGGCCTGAGCGCCTCCGATGCGAACGCGGTCGTCGAGCAACTGCGTTCGGCATCGGTGCCATACGAGCTCAGCGGCGGCGGATCGACCGTGCTCGTGCCCGAAGGCGACGTCTACGATCAGCGCCTCGCAGCCGCGGCAGCGGGACTGCCGACCTCCAGCTCAGGCGGCTACTCCCTGCTGGATGACATGGGCGTCACCACCTCGGAGTTCCAGCAGTCCGTCACCTACAAGCGCGCCATCGAGGGCGAACTGGCCGCGACGATCTCGGCACTGGACGGCGTGAGCGCGGCATCAGTGCAGCTCGCCATCCCCGAGGAGAGCGTGTTCGTGTCGGAGACCATCGACCCGACCGCATCCGTGTTCGTCGAAACTGGCGACAGCACCACCCTCACGAACAAGCAGGTCGAAGCGATCGTCCACCTGACGTCTGCCGCCGTCAGCGGCATGAAACCCGAGAACGTCGCCGTGGTCGATCAGAGCGGCCAGACGCTGTCGGCTGTCGGCGCGGGTGCGATCGGTGGAATCGACCAGCAGGCCGGTGACTACGAGGCTCGGGTGACGCACAGCGTCCAGCAGATGCTCGACACGGTACTGGGCGCCGGCAACTCGAAGGTCACGGTGGTCGCCGACATCGACCGGTCCGCGAACGAGCGGCTCGATGAGACGTACACCCCGGCAGAGGGCACGCCTCCGCTGACCGAGCAGATTCGCAGCGAGACCCAGAACGGCACGTCGAGCGAAGCCGGGGTCCTCGGTCCGGACAACATCGCCGTGCCGAGTGAGGACGCGGACGGCACGTCCGAGTCGACCGATGAGACCCGCACCAACGCCGTGAACAAGTCGACCCAGACCACGAGCACCCCGGCAGGCACGCTCCGCCGCCAGTCGGTGTCCGTCGCAGTGGACCTCGGTGCGTCGGCCGACATGAGCGCCGAGAAGCTGAACGATCTCGTCTCGGCTGCTGCCGGCATCGACCCCGACCGCGGTGACACGCTCAGCGTCGAGATGGTGGCATTCAGCGAGACATCCGCAGAGGCCGCACAGGCGGCTCTGCAGGCTGCCAAGGAAGCGGAGACCGCCGCGCAGCAGGCCGCCCTGCTGAACACCATCGTGATCGCCGCAGCGATCGGGCTGCCGTTCCTCGCTCTCGTGATCGCCCTGATCATGCGAGCGCGCCGGCGCCGCAGCGCTGCCGCCGAGTTCGATCAGCTGTTCGGAGACCGCCCTCCCGCGCTGTCGACGTTCAGCGCAACCGCACCGACCGCTCTTCTCGAGTCGCCGACCGTGCCGCTGTCGATCACGGAGCCGGAGCCGCAGCCTTCACCTGGCGAGCTGGAGATCGAGCCAGAGCCTGCCCAGGTGAGCCTGGAGCACCGCCGGGCGGAGCTGGATGCACTGACCCGTCGGGATCCCAAGCGCACTGCGGAACTGCTGCGCACGCTGATCGATGACAGGCAGTCGGTGTGAACGCGTTGAATGACCGTCAGACGGCTGCGGTGGTGCTGATGAACCTGGATCGCATGCATGCGATTGAGGTGATGAAGCATCTCTCCGAAGCCGAAGCAGAAGCACTGGCATCCGAGATCATCACCCTGCAGGGCGTCACCGCTGAGACCACCTCTCAGGCCCTTGGCCGGTTCCACCAGCTGGCGAAGGGTTATCTGCCGCCGGCGCGCGGCGGACGCGACATCGCCGCGCGACTGCTGGAGGCCTCGTTCGGCGCCGAGCGCGCGGCCGCAGTGCTCGGACGCGTGAACTCGACATCGGCGAACTCGTCGTTCGAGTTCCTCAGTGCTGCAGATGCCGGGCAGCTCGCGACCCTGCTGGACGGCGAGCTGCCCGAGACCGTCGCGCTCGTCCTGGCGCACCTGCCGACCGACCAGGCCGCGGCCGTTCTGGCCGCTCTGCCCGACCCCGCGCGCACCGATGTCGCGCATGCGATCGCCACGATGGGCACGGCAACGCAGGAGGCGATCTCGATCGTCGCGGATGCGCTGAAGACGCGCACCGGTGTGCTTGCCGCTCGCGATACACCTGAGACGCTGGGCGGCGTCGCACCCCTCGTGGAAATCATCAACCGCTCAGACGCCACGATCGAGAAGGCACTGCTCGCGAGCATCGAAGAGCGCGACAGCGCCCTGGCCGAAGACATCCGCTCACGCATGTTCACCTTCGTCGACATCGTGAAGCTCGAAGACCGGGATGCGCAGAGCGTACTGCGCGGCATCGATCTGCGCTCGTTGGCGCTCGCTCTCAAGGGTGCCAACAATGCGATCGCGGATGTCATCCGCCGCAACGTCTCCGAACGCAATCGCGAGAACCTCGAGGCGGAATCGCGCGCGCTCGGCCCTGTCCGCATGTCGCAGGTCGAAGAGGCCCGCGCCGAGATCGTCCGCACGATCCGCGCGCTCGAGGCCAGCGGCGACATCACCGTGCAGCGCACCGACGAGGACGAGTATGTCAGCTGACGCATTCTCGCCGTCGGTGTTCCCGCGGCTGCATGCCGCAGGTCTCAGCGCCGAGCGGGAGCAGGCGCGTGTTCGCGGGTATGCCGAGGGCCATGCGGAAGGATTCAGAGCGGCATCCGCCGCCGCCGCGGCCGCGCACGCACAGGCGGAGGACGAGCGCCTCGCCAGGGCTGCCGACGCCGATCGCACGCTCCAGCAGGCTGTCGATGCACTGCATGCTGCCGCGCGGGCGCTGAGTGATCGTGAACGCGACGTGACGGCGACTGCGCAGATGCAGGTCCTCGAACACGCCATCGAGCTCGCCGAGCTCATCCTCGCCGGCGAGCTCGCGGATGCCGAGGCCTCTGCCGCGGCGGTCGTCAGACGGACGATGTCGGTCGTCGACGAATCCCACGTGCGCGAGCTGCGGGTGCATCCCGATGATCGGGGCACCCTGGAACGTCACGACGCCCTGCCCGCCCCGTTCACCTTCGTCGCGGACGAGACGCTGTCACCCGGCGATGCCGTCATCCTGCTCGAGAGCGGACACATCGATGCCCGCATCGGTGCTGCGCTCGAGCGTGCCCGCCGTGCGTTGAAGGAGCATCGCGCATGAACGCGTGGAGCGCCGCCCGCAGCGCGGTACTGCCGGAGCGGGTCGGTGAGGTCTCCCAGGTGCGCGGGCTCGGCGTGCACGTGCGCGGACTCGACGGTGCGATCGGTGACGTGGTCACCCTCGGCGCTGACATCGACGCCGAGGTCGTGGCCACCGGCGATGACGGGCTGCGTTGCATGCCGCTGGCGTCGATGTCGGGCCTCACCGTGGGAACCCCGGTTCGCTCCAGAGGCGGCGCGCTTCGTGTGCCGACGGGGCGGGGACTTCTCGGCCGTGTGCTCGACGGGCTCGGCCGCCCCATCGACGGCAAGGGACCGGTCGTCGGCGCACAGGTGGGGCTCGCCCACGAGCCGCCGTCGATCATGGGGCGCGACCGCATCGAGTCCCCCCTTCCGCTGGGTGTACGCGCACTCGACACGCTGGCCAGCGTCGGTCGCGGTCAGCGCGTAGGGCTGTTCGCCGGATCAGGCGTCGGCAAGTCCTCACTTCTGTCGATGGTCGCTCGCGGCACCGAAGCGGAGGTCACCGTGATCGCCTTGGTCGGCGAGCGCGGGCGCGAGGTGCGCGAGTTCATCGAGGACGACCTCGGCGCAGAGGGTCTGGCGCGCTCCGTCGTGATCGTCTCCACCTCCGATCAGCCTGCGATGGCACGCATCCGCGCCGCCTTCACCGCCACTCGCATCGCCGAGGCTTTCCGCGATGAGGGCGCCCACGCCATTCTCATGATGGATTCGCTCACCCGTGTCGCGATGGCGCAGCGTGAGATCGGGCTCTCCGCGGGCGAGCCGCCTGCGACCCGCGGCTACCCGCCGTCGACGTTCTCGATGCTCGCCGGCCTGCTCGAGCGTGCAGGCACCGATCGCGGCGGCTCTGTGACCGGGATCTACACCGTGCTCGTGGACGGCGACGACCACAACGAGCCGATCGCGGATGCCGTGCGCTCGATCCTGGACGGCCACATCGTGCTCGATCGCGCCCTCGCCCTGTCAGGCCACCACCCCGCGATCGACGTGCTCTCCTCAGTGTCGCGCGTCGCGGGGAAGATCACCTCGTCCGAACAGCGTGCCGCCGCGACGGCGCTGCGGTCGGTGCTCGCCGCCCGACGCCGCGCCAATGACCTCATCGACATCGGCGCATATCAGTCCGGCGCGGATGTCAAGATCGATGCCGCGATCGCGAACGAGCGGGCGATCTCACGGTTCCTCACCCAACCACTCGACGAGAGCAGCCCGATCGAGGAATCCTGGCGTCGGCTCGACGACCTCGTCTCGGCGTTCGGAGATGTCTCATGACTCGAGGATTCTCGCTCGCCGGCCTGTTGCGCGTGCGCCAGATCCAGGAACGCGCGGCAGCGCAACGGCTGTCGCGTGCGGTCATCGACGCGCGTCACACCGAAGCGCGCGACCGGCACCTGCGATCGGCGCTCGCCGGCGAGGGCACGGATGCCGTCGATGTGCGCTCGCTCGCCGCATTGGCCGCCGCACGCTCCGCCGGCCGCAGCATGCTTGCAGACCTCACCGCACTCGCCGAGGTGCAGTCGCAGAGCGTCGATGAGGCCAGGGCCGAGCACGCTGAGGCCCGGCGGGCCATGCGCGGTCTTGATCGCCTGGCCGAGGCCCATGCCGTGCGGGCGCGCACCGATGAACTGCGCGTAGAGCAGGCCGAACTCGACGAGATCGCGTCCCGTTCGCGGACGGAGGGTGAGCGATGAGCCTGGTGAGTGCGTTCGGCGGGCTCATCGGACGAGCCCCACGCAGCGACGCGTCGGCGACGCCTGCATCATCGCCCAGCCCTGGGGCGATCGCCTTCGCGGATGCTGTCGCCACAGTGCCGCGTGAGACGCAGGCTGCCACCGGATCGAAGCAGTCGGCAGACAGT
This sequence comes from Microbacterium sp. TWP3-1-2b2, assembly GCF_049896145.1. Lineage (NCBI taxonomy): Bacteria > Bacillati > Actinomycetota > Actinomycetes > Micrococcales > Microbacteriaceae > Microbacterium > Microbacterium sp. TWP3-1-2b2. The sequence goes on from NZ_JAFCTS010000001.1 coordinate 1,713,862, forward strand.
CCGGGCGCAGCGCTTCTCGAGGTCCCGCTCGGTGACGGAACCGCCGTCTCCGGGCCCGTTGCGGACGCACCGCCGCCTGCCGACGCACCGGCATTCCTCGACGCACCGCCGTTCGGCGAGGCGCTGGCGTTCAACGCTGCGCTGCCCGCCGCGCCGGTTTCGACTGACGGCAGCTCTGCGTCCGCTGAGGTTCCGCTCGCCGAACCGACGAGCGGCGCCACGTCGTCGAACAGCACCGTCAGCACCGTTTCGTCCAACGGCACCGTTTCGTCCAGCAACACCGCGTCGACTCAGCAGGTAGCACTCGCGACGTCGGCACTCGTGCCCGCACCGTCAGGCCCATCGACGCCGTCGACCGGATCCGCGCCGTCGAAAGTGTCGGCGCCAGCAGCATCGTCACCGATCGCGGGTGCTGCACTCCCCTCCGCCGGATCGCAAGCCACCGCGACCGCCGCGATGGAGGGCGCGTCTGCGCACTCGCCCGTTGCCCACACCCCCGATGGTCAACTGATCGAGGCACACCCTCGCGCGATTCTGACGCCCGTCGATGCCACCGCGACCACGCCCTCCCCGTCTGCCGGCCCCCTGCGCGCCGACGCGGCCGCGATGCCGGCCGACTCGTCCACTGAAGGGATGACGCCGGTCGGAGGAGCATCCCCGGTCGCGCCGACGACGGTGGCATCCGTCGGCTCGGCGGCGGCCGTCGCGACTGCCCGTCCGACCCTGATGCCGCAGATCGCGACCCCCGTGCTCTCGCTGGCGCAGGCCGCCGACGGCGATCACCAGCTGACGCTGACCGTCTCACCCGAGAATCTCGGCCCCGTCACGGTGCGCGCGCACATCGCCGGAGGCAGCATCCGCATCGAGCTGCATGCGCCGAACGATCTCGGCCGCGACGCGCTGCGCGCTGTGCTCGCCGACCTTCGACGCGACCTTGCTGTGGCGGCCCCGAACGCCACGCTCGCAGTCTCGACGCACGACGGCCTCACGTCGTCGACCGGCCAGCAGAATTCAGGCCAGCAGGGTTCCGGCGGGCATCAGAACGCCGGTGGGCCGGGACAGAACAGCGCGACCGGCCAGCAGAACAGCGGCTCGTCCCCTGCCGATCGCGCCCAGGAGCGCGGCGGTGCCGCGACGCGCACGGGTGCCGGTACACAGCCCGACACCACCGCCACCGCCTTCACGACGCCGCACGGCGGCATAGACGTCTACGCCTGACCGAGAGGAATCCCATGACCACTGTCGACGCGATCAACGCGGCATCGACCGTCCCCACAAGCGGCCTGCACAACGGCACGACGACACCCGCGACCGAGCGCAAGCAGACGCTCGACTCCGAGGTCTTCATGAAACTGCTGGTCACGCAGCTGACCAACCAGGACCCGAGCTCTCCGATGAACACCAACGAGATGATCTCCCAGACCACCCAGTTGGCATCGATGGAGCAGCTCACCGCCCTCGCCACGACGACGACGGAGAACTTCGCTCTCAGCATGCGGCAGACGGCCGCCGCCCTCATCGGGCAGGAAGCGCAATACGTCGACGCCAAGGGCGTGGAGAAGTCGGGCATCGTCACGGCCGTCTCGTTCGCCAGCGGCGTCCCCCTCGTCACCATCGGCGACACCGCCGTCCCGCTGGATTCCGTCTCCGGCCTCAAGCTCGTCCCCTGATCCTCAGACCCACCCCTTCAGAAAGGCACCATCATGCTCCGCTCCCTGTTCGCCGGCATCTCGGGTCTGCGCTCGCACCAGACCATGCTCGATGTCACCGGTAACAACATCGCCAACGTCAACACCACGGGCTTCAAGGCGTCCGCCGTGCAGTTCCAGGACTCCCTCTCGCAGCTGCTGCAGAACTCGATGATGCCCCAGCAGGGTGCCGGGGGTCAGAACCCCGCCCAGGTCGGCCTCGGCGTGCAGGTCGCCGGAATCAGCACCAACTTCGCCGCTGGCGCTCCGCAGCCGACAGGTGTTCCCACCGACCTCATGATCGTCGGCGACGGCTTCTTCGTCGTGCAGTCCGGCGGCGAGACGCTGTACACCCGAAACGGCGGCTTCTCGTTCGACGCCAGCGGCAAGCTGGTCTCCGCCGACGGTGCACTCGTCCAGGGCTGGACAGCGCAGAACGGCGCGATCGTGCCCGGCCAGGGCGTCGGCAGCATCACCCTCCCGGTCGGGGCGCTGAGCCCGGCTACGGCGACGACCGGCGCTGCCGTCACCGGCAACCTGCCATCAGAGTCGGCCGTCGGCACGCAGCTCGTGCGCGACGTGCAGGTCTACGACGCCACCGGAACGGAGAGCTCCCTGCGCCTGACGTTCACGCGGACCGCCACCGGCTGGGACGTCGCCGACGGTTCCGGAGCGACCACATCGCTCGCCTTCGTCGACGGCGTGCAGACCGGGAGCGGCTCGCTGGTATCAGGAGGCATCACGGTCGACCTGGCGAAGGTGACCGGCTTCGCCGACGTCAGCGATGTTGCGATCACCGAGCAGAACGGCAAGGCCGCCGGCACGCTCAGCTCGTACGCGCTGACGAACGACGGCAGCCTCGTCGGCACCTTCAGCAACGGTGAGACAGCAGTGCTCGCCCGCCTCGCTCTGGCAGGTTTCGTCAACCCTGGCGGACTCGAGAAGGCCGGCTCCTCGCAGTTCCGGCCGAGCGGCAACTCGGGCCAGCCCACGATCGGTTTCGCCGGTACCGATGGGCTCGGCGGCGTCATCAGCGGCGCTCTCGAGATGTCGAACGTCGATCTCTCGCAGGAGTTCACCAACCTCATCGTGGCTCAGCGCGGGTTCCAGGCGAACGCGCGCATCATCACGACGAGCGACGAGGTGCTGCAGGAGCTGACGAACCTGAAGCGCTGATCCGGCTCCGGTCGCCGCGCTAACGCACGGCGACCGGCAGCCGACAGTCACCCACGACGGCCCAGGACGGGCCGTGCGGTCCTCGGCCTTCGGTGCGGGGACAGAATTTCCAGGATGGAGCCCATGATCGTCGTCACGCGCCTGAACCAGTCCCGGTTCGCGCTGAACCCTGACCTGATCGAGCGGATCCAAGCCACGCCCGACACCACGATCATCATGGTCGACGGGGCGACATTCGTCGTCACCGAGACGATGGACGATCTGATCGCGAAGATCACTCGCTACCGTGCGAGCGTTCTTGCCGCTGCAGCGAGCTGGACCCTCACCGACACGTCCGAGGCCGACGACGCCGAGGCGGTGCGCTGATGGATCCCTCCCTCATCATCGGCCTCGTTCTCGCCTTCGGCGCCCTGCTGGCCATGATCGGCATCGAGGGCGCCTCGATCACCGCTCTCCTGCTGCCGGCGCCCATGATCCTCGTCTTCGGCGGAACCATCGCCGTCGGCATCGCAACGGGAACGATCCGCGACTTCCTGAACGCGATCAAGGCCCTGCCGCGCGCGTTCCGCGGTGATCGCCGGACGGCAGCCGGCATGATCGACCAGATCGTCGGCTACGCCGACACAGCACGCTCCCAGGGCCTCCTCGCCCTCGAGCAGTCACTGGGCGACGAGACGGATCCGTTCCTGCGCCAGTCACTGCAGAGCATCGCCGACGGTGTGGATGCCGAAGACCTGCGCACGCTGATGGAGGATGAGATCTCCTCTGCTGCGGCGCGCAACCGCACGGCATCCAAGTTCTACATGACCCTCGGCGGGTTCGCACCGACGGTCGGCATCGTCGGAACCGTCGTCTCGCTGACGCACGTGCTCGAGAACCTCAACCAGCCCGACGAGCTGGGGCACATGATCGCCGCCGCTTTCGTCGCGACGCTGTGGGGCCTGTTGTCGGCGAACTTCATCTGGCTCCCCATCGGTGGCCGGCTCCAGCGGCTGGGTGAGCTGGAGGTCGAGCGGATGACCCTGGTCATGGAGGGCATGCTGGCCGTCCAGGCAGGGTCCCCGCCGCAGTTCGTGGGCGAGCGCCTCCGAGCACTCGTCGCGCAGCCGCCGACGAAATCCAACCGCAGGGGTGCGGACCGAGGGGCAGCGGATCCGGCACCGACGCCATGAGCGTCCGGACGCGGCGACAGGTGCCGCACGAGGAGCACAGCGGGCCCGACGAGCGCTGGATGGCGTCCTACCTCGACATGATCACGGTGCTCATGTGCCTGTTCATCGTGCTGTTCGCGATGTCCACTGTCGACCAGAAGAAGTTCGAAGCCCTCAGCGCGTCGCTCGCGACCGGGTTCGGACAGGATCCGTCGGAGTTCGCCGACGTGGCCGAGGGCGTCGTCGTCCCGCCGGAGCTCGTCGATGAGAATGGCGAACCCGCCGACCCCGACCTGAACGCCGCCGTCGTCGAGTTCGAAGAGCTCTCCGCGCTGCGCGACAAACTGCGCGATGTGCTCGCCCAGAACGGACTGGAAGCCGACGTCACCTTCACCATCGACGACCGTGGTCTCACGATCGGTCTCGTCAGCGCCGAGACCTTCTTCGAGACCAACAGCACCAACCTCAGCGGCAAGGCCGTCTCGGTGCTCGACGCGCTCGGCACCGTGCTGGTCACCGTCCCGAACGATATCTCGGTCGAAGGTCACGCTGATCACCGCGTCGCCACTGCCCCGTTCGCGACGAACTGGGAGTTGTCGTCCGGCCGCTCGACGCAGGTGCTCCGGCATCTCGTCGAGTCCGGCGGCCTCCCACCCGACCATGTGAAATCCGTCGGCTACGCCGACACCCGCCCGATCGCGGACGGGTCCAGCCCTGACGCTCTAGCGAAGAATCGACGAGTCGACATCGTCGTCCTCTCTCAGGTGAAAGAGGAGGTGCGCACGCTCATCCCGTCGGTCCAGTCTTCGGCGGGAGGCTCCAAGCCGAGCCCCTGACGACTCGTCGCCTTACGCGCGCCGATCCTCACCCGATAGTGGCTTTCGTGGTGATCCAGGACAGCGCGCCCTCTGACGTGCCTGCGGGCGCGGTCTCAGCGACCGCCGAAATCGAGGTATACGACTTCGGTCGATCGGCGACGCTCTCGCGCGAGCACGCACGGGCGCTGGAACTGGCGTTCGAGACGTTCTCCAGACAATGGGCAGCCGAGCTCTCGGCCAAGATCCGAGTGCGGGCGACCGTCACGGTCGAGAACGTGACGATGCAGACGTACGGCGAGTACGCACAGTCGCTGCCGACCACCACGACGCTCGTCGTGTGCGCCTTCCCCGACTCCGCCGAGCGGATGATCGTGCAGTTCCCCTCCTCGGCGGCGACGTCGTGGATCGTCCAGATGGTCGGCGGTCGGCCGACCGGCTCGACCGAGGAGCGCACGTTCACGCCGATCGAGCAGGCTCTGATCGGCTCGCTGATGACGGATGCCATCGCACTGCTCACCGCTGCCATGGACGGACTGCTTCCGCAGGGGATCACCATCGCCGGCATCCAGTACAGCTCGCAGTTCGCGCAGGTGGCGGCCGCATCAGAGCCGGTCCTCATCGCGCAGTTCTCGATGCGTCTGGGCGGGCGCACGGTGCCGACGAGCATCATGCTGCCGGCATCCGTGCTCGCGGGTTTCACCAGCCGCATCTCCGAAGTCGACCGCTCGGCGACACCCGGACTCATCCGCCGCCAGGTCGAGCAGTCGCCGGTCGAGCTCTCCCTGCGCCTCGCATCGCGCAGCGTGATTCCGCGCGATGTGCTCGGGCTGTCCGTCGGCGACGTGCTGTCGCTGCCGCACGCGGCTGATCGCCCCCTGCTCCTCGTCGTCGGCGACCAGCCGGTCGCCACAGCCGCCGTCGGCTCCGCCGGTGCGCGCCTCGCCTGCGTCGTGACGACGACCGTCCCCGATCCCACCCCTGAGGAGTCCGCGTGACCAGCACCACCGCCTACGAATCCGCGATCGCCGCCGCATTCGCGGCGAGGCTGCCCACCGCAGCGCCCACCACCGTGCGCCCCTCACAGGCCTCAGGAGACACCGGCGACGCCGTGGTCGTCAGCTACGTCGGAGAGGCCAGCGCAGACCTGGCCGTGCAGATCCTCGATCCAGAGGTGCTCATCGACGGGCTGCCGAACGCCTCGCTCGCGGACCGGCTGCACGATGCGCTGGAGGCGTCAGCCGGCGCCCTCGGCCCCGGAGCCATCGGCGACGCCCGCATCGGCGACGCCTCGCCGATCTTCTCGCACCCCTCGACGCAGCTGTTCGATCTCCAGGATGAGACCGACCGCACGATCGGACGTCTGGCCGTTCGTGTGACCCGCACGCCGATGAGCGCCGCCACGTCGTCGCGACGACTGCATCGCATCGCGGGCGTCGAGATGGAACTCACGGTCGAGGTCGGTCGCACCCGCATGGCCGTGCGCGACGTGCTCGATCTCGAGCCGGGCCGCGTCGTCGAGCTCGACAGGTCTGCCGGTGCACCCGCAGACGTGAAGCTCAACGGCCGCATCATCGCGCACGGCGAGATCGTCGTCGTCGACCAGGACTACGCGGTGCGCATCACCCGGATTCTCGAGAACGTCGAGGCCTGATTGGACGATCTGCTCGTCGTACTGCGCGTCGCCCTCTCGCTGGCGGCGGTGCTCGGGCTGCTCTGGTACCTGCAGCGGCGCTTCTCGCGCCAGTCGTCGCGCAAGCGTGACGCCGAGGCGATCACGGTGCTGGGCAGGCAGGGCCTCGGAGCGAAGGCGCAGCTCGTCATGGTGCAGACCGCGGACGCCCGCTACGTGCTCGGCGTCACGGAGCACGGGGTCAGCGTCGTGGATCGTCTGCCTCTTTCAGACGCGGGCGCGGATGCCGCCGGCGCGGTCCTCGCACAGGACACGGCGGCACAGCATCCGCCCGTCGTCAGCGCGCAGGATGAGCCCGTCGTCTCGAATGCCGAGGAATTCGACCGCATCCTGCTCGGTGAATCGACGGTGCCGTCTTCACGACCGCAGACCCATGCGTCGTCGGCGCGCCTTCGCGTGCGGCACCGCAGCGACCCGCTCAAGGGATCCATCATCTCCCCTGAGACCTGGCGGCAGACCGCCGAGGCCATCCGGCGCTCCCGATGAGCGTGCTGCCCCTGCTCTCGATCGACTTCAACGGCGTCGACGGCTCGCCTTCGGATGCGATCCTGACGCTGCTGGGCATCACACTGCTCTCGGTCGCACCCGCGCTGCTGCTGATGATGACGTCGTTCACGAAGATCTTCGTCGTGCTCGCCATGACGCGCAACGCGCTGTCGCTGCCCAGCATCCCGCCGAACCAGGTGCTGGCGGGACTGGCTCTCTTCCTGTCGCTGTTCATCATGTGGCCGGTGCTCGGAGAGATCAACACGGTGGCGGTGCAGCCGTACATCGAGGGCACGCTCACGTTCACGCAGGCGTTCGACGTCGGACAGGCTCCGCTGCAGGAATGGATGCTGGCGTACACGCGCGAGGAGGACCTCGCGCTGATGTCGCGGATCGCCGGGCAGGACAATCCGGCGGATGCGCAGAGCGTGCCGCTTTACACGCTGATCCCCGCGTTCATGATCTCGGAGCTGCGCGCCGCATTCATCATCGGGTTCGTGATCTTCGTGCCGTTCCTCGTGATCGACCTCGTCGTGGCTGCGGCCCTCATGTCCATGGGCATGATGATGCTTCCGCCGGTGATGATCTCGCTGCCGTTCAAGATCCTGCTGTTCATCCTGGTCGACGGGTGGGGCCTGATCATCCGTGCGCTCCTGGAGAGTTACGGAGGAGTCGGATGAGCCCCGAAGCGGTGCTCGACATCGGCACACAGGGTCTGATCATCGCCGCCAAGCTGGCCGCCCCCATCCTGATCACCGCCCTGGTCGTCGGCTTCGCCATCTCACTACTGCAGTCGATCACCCAGGTGCAGGAGGTGACGCTGTCGTTCGTACCGAAGATCGTCGCGGTCGGCATCGCGCTCCTGATCGCCGGCAACTGGATGATCGCCGAGATGATCGCGTTCACGAATGACATGTTCGAGCGCATTCCGATGCTGCTGAGCGGCGGATGACGTGAACATCCCGATCGACTTCGCCTGGTTGGAAGCCACGATGCTCGCCGCCGTGCGCATCACGGCCTTCATCGTGATCGCTCCACCGTTCTCCTACGGCGCGATTCCGATGCGCATCAAGGCGATGCTGGCGATCGCGTTGTCCCTTGTGATGGGCGGCGCCGTCGCGCCTGGGTACGAAAACCTCGCCACTGCACCGTTTCTGGGCGCGCTGACCGTGCAGGTGCTCACCGGCGCACTGCTGGGATTCCTCGTGCTGGTGTGCTTCTCCGCGCTGCAGGCGGCCGGGAACCTGATCGACGTGTTCGGTGGCTTCCAGCTCGCGCAGGCGTTCGATCCGCATTCGCTCGTCAACGGCGCCCAGTTCACGCGGTTGTTCCACCTCTCGGCCCTGGCGCTGCTGTTCTCCTCCGGCGGGTACCAGGTCATCCTCGCCGGACTCGCGCGCAGCTTCGAAGCGGTGCCCGTCGACGGCATCTTCGAGGTCTCAGGACCGGCGGAGCTCCTCGTCGACGGCGTCTCGCAGATGGTGCTGGCATCAGTGCAGATCGCCGGCCCCCTGGCGCTGGTGCTCTTCCTCGCCGACGTCGGCCTCGGCCTGATCACCCGCGTCGCACCGGCGCTGAACGCTTTCGCGATGGGCTTCCCCGTGAAGATCCTGCTGACCCTGATGCTCGCCGGGATGGTGTTCATCGCCCTGCCAGGGCTGGTCGACGCGCTGACATCCGAGGCCCTCCGCATGCTCAGGGGGGTGCAGTCATGAGCAACGACAGCGGCGAACGCAGCGAGAAGGCCACAGACAAGCACCTGCGAGAGGCACGGCAGAAGGGTCGGCTGTCCCGCAGCCAGGACCTCACCGCATGGCTGGGGATCGGGGCGGCGGCGATCGCTCTACCCGCTGCCATGCAGTCGGGTGCATCGGCTGGTACAGAGCAGTTGATCTCGCTGAGCTCGATCGTGCACGCACCATCGCCTGCCGCAGCGCTGGGAGCGCTCGGGCTCGGGCTCGGCTCGGTGCTCCCGACCCTCGGCGTGATGCTCGCCGCCGTCGCCATCGTCACTCTGCTGGGCGCCGCGGTGCAGGGTGGCGTGCACGTTCGCCGCTTCAGCGGCAAGTTCGAGCAGTTCAACATCGTCTCCGGCGTCAAGCGCGTGTTCGGGATGCAGGCGCTGTGGGAGGGCGCGAAAGCGCTGCTGAAGACTGCCGCGATCGGCATCGCGCTGTGGATCGTGATCGCCGGCCTCATGCCTGTGCTCTCGGCCAGCGGCGCGCACTCGATCAGCCGTCTGCTCGGCATCGCCACCGAAGGCGGAGCCGCACTGCTGCAGACCGCGATCGCGGTCGGGCTCGCCCTGGCGGCCATCGACGTGTTCGTCGTGATGCGGCGCAACACCAAGCACACGCGCATGACCAAGCGCGAGGTGCGCGATGAGAACAAGAACAGCGAGGGCGACCCCCTCATCCGCCAGCAGCGCCGATCACGACAGCTCGCGATCAGCCGCAATCGCATGATCTCTGCCGTCGCCGGCTCCGACGTCGTGCTGGTCAACCCGACGCATGTGGCTGTCGCCCTGCGGTACGAGGTCGGCCGGTCCGCACCGAAGGTCGTTGCGAAGGGCACCGGCGTCATCGCCGATCGCATCCGCGAGCGTGCTGCGGCCGCCGGTGTGCCGATGGTGCGGGAAGTCCTGCTCGCCCGCGCCCTGTTCGCCGCTTGCGATCTCGGGCAGGAGATCCCTGCTGATCTGTACACCTCGGTGGCACGCGTGCTCGTGTTCGTCGACAGTCTGCGAAAGCGCGGAGCCGCGCGCGGCATCCACTCTCTTCCCCACAGGAGAACCGTATGAATTCACTGCTGAACAAACTCGCCGTGCCGGTCGGCGTGGTCGGCATCATCATGCTGCTCGTCGTGCCCGTTCCGCCGTTCCTGCTGGATGCTCTCATCATCCTCAACATCATGTTCGCGCTCGTGATCCTGCTCACGTCGATGTTCGTGAGGAAGCCGCTCGACTTCTCGGTGTTCCCGTCGCTGCTGCTGGTGGCCACGCTGTTTCGCCTCGGGTTGAACGTCGCCTCGACGCGTCTCGTGCTCGGAGAGGCGTACGCGGGACAGGTGATCGAGGCGTTCGGTGCCATCGCCGTCGGCGGATCGCTCATCATCGGCGCCGTGGTGTTCCTGATCCTCGTCGTGATCCAGTTCGTCGTCGTCACCAAGGGTGCGGAGCGCGTCGCTGAGGTGGGAGCCCGCTTCACGCTGGACGCCATGCCGGGCAAGCAGATGGCGATCGATGCCGATCTGAACGCCGGGCTCATCACCGATGTGCAGGCGCGCGAGCGTCGTGCAGAGGTCGCCGCAGAGGCGGACTTCTACGGCGCGATGGACGGTGCATCGAAGTTCGTGAAGGGCGATGCGATCGCCGGCCTGGTGATCATCATCATCAACCTCATCGGCGGCATCGCGATCGGGTTGGTCCAGCACGGCATGGACATCGAAGAGGCAGTGAGCACGTACAGCCTGCTCACGATCGGCGACGGCCTTGTCACGCAGATCCCTGCGCTGCTGATGGCGGTGTCGACGGGCATGATCGTGACGCGGTCGAACGTCGAGACAGAGATGGGACAGGCCGCGACCGCGCAGCTCGGCCAGTCGCGCAACGCCCTGATCATCGCCGGATGCGCCGCGATCGTGATGGCGCTCATCCCCGGGATGCCGATCCTGCCGTTCGTGACCATCGGGGCGCTGCTGCTGCTGGCCGCGCAGCGGGTCAAGGTCACTCAGGCGCGCGCCGATGCCGCGGCAGCCGCGCAGACAGACGGGGGCGGCACTCCCCCGTCGGATCAGCCGGACGAGTTGATCGAGAAGATGCGGGTGCATGCGCTGGAGATCCAGCTCGCCCCGAACATCGTCGACCTCGTGACCGGCGGTCCCGACGACCTGCTCGCCAGGGTCAAGGCGCTGCGGCGCCGAATCGCCCTCGACCTCGGGATCGTGGTGCCGCCGGTGCGCACCCGCGACAGCGTCGAACTGCCGATGTCGAGCTACGCCATCCGCATCGCCGGAGTCGAGACCGGCCGCGGCACCGCCCCTCCAGGATCGGTCCTCGCTCTGGGCCAGGGGCTGGATGCTCTGCCCGGCGCCGCTGCGGTCGATCCGGTGTTCGGGCTGGAGGGCAAGTGGATCCCGATGGAGATGCGCCACAGCGCCGAGTTCGCCGGCGCGACGGTCATCGACCGTGCCAGCGTCATCATCACGCACCTGTCGAGCGTGATCCAGGCCAACGCCGCGCGTCTGCTCAGCCGCGAGGATGTGCGTCAGCTCACCGACGCGCTCAAGCAGGTCTCCCCTGCCGCCGTCGAGGAGCTCACGCCCGCATTGCTGTCGCTCGCCGAGGTGCAGCGGGTGCTGCAGGGGCTGCTCTCCGAGCGCGTGCCGATCAACGACCTCAGCCGTATCTACGAGGCACTGGCGCTGCGCGCCAAGGTGGCGACCGACCCGGAAGGCCTGATCGAGGCGGCCCGCACGGCGCTCGGCCCCGCGATCGCCGCCCGATTCGCGGATGACGGCAAGTTGCGCGTCATCATGATCAACCCGCTGCTGGAGCAGTCGATGCTGGAGAGCATGCGCGCCGGCGATGACGGGACGCAGATCGTGTTCGACCCGCAGAGGCTGGAGGCCGTGATCGGCTCGCTGAAGCAGGCGGCTGCCGCAGTGACGGACGGCGAGCCGGTGCTGGTCTGCGCCCCGACGCTGCGCGCCGCCGTTCGACGCCTGGTGTCTGCGCAGACCGACGGGCTCCCGGTGCTCTCGTACAACGAGGCGACATCCGCGTCGCTGACGATCGAGACGGTCGGGGTCGTCCGTGACAGCCCGTCGCTTCAGACGGCGGTCGGTTCTGCGCTGGCCGCTCCCTGAGCCCGTCGGCTGATCCCAGAGCTCGTCGGCGGGTCCCTGAGCCCGTCGACCGGTAGGCTGATCTGATGCTGGTGTTGACGAGGCGGATCGGTGAGAGCGTACGCATCGACGGCGATATCGAGGTCACGCTGCTCGACATCAAGGGCGACAGCGTCCGGATCGGCGTGAACGCGCCGCGGGAGACGCGGATTCAGCGCTCCGAGATCGTGGATGCCGTCGTCGCAGAGAACGTCTCCGCCGCTGCCGACTCCGGTGCGGATGCCGAACGGGCGATCTTCGAGGCGCTCGCCAAGCGCCGGGAGTCGCAGGAGCCGTAGGGGTCCGGACGGACTCTGCGGGTCGTTGACCGAGCGTCAGCGAGTCGGAGCGTCCCCCGACGCGACGCGCTCGATCGTCACGGCGCGTGGAGCGTCAGCATCCAGATCCTCGTCGGCCACGTCGTCCCCGGCGGCGCCGACCGGGCGCTCGATCTCGATGTCCCACCAGGCATCTGCGATCGACGGAGCCATCTCGCGGCCCCACTCGATCACCACGACCGACCGCGCGAAGTCGATGTCGACGTCGTCGAGCTCTGCTGCGGATCCCAGCCGATACGCGTCCACATGCACGAGCGGGGCGCGGCCGACGAGCGACGGATGCGTGCGTGCGATCACGAACGTCGGACTCTGCACAGGACCGCGCACGCCCAGCCCTGAGGCGAGGCCACGGGTGAACGTCGTCTTCCCCGCGCCGAGCGGGCCGGTGAGCACGAGAAGATCACCGGCTTCCAGCTGCTCGCCGATGACGAGGCCGAGGTGCTCCATGTCCTGCGATGTCGCGATCGCGCGGCGTCCGAGGAAGGCCGGGTCGATCATGCGCTCCGCCGGGGCACTCGATTGCCGATGCGCGTGACGATCTCGTAATTGATGGTGCTCGCGGCGTTCGCCCATTCGGTCGCCGACGGCGCACCGAGCGTGGGGTCGCCGAACACCACGACCTCGTCGCCGACCGCGACGTGCGAGTCTCCGACGTCGACGACGAACTGGTCCATGGCGACGCGTCCGGCGACCGAGAACCTGCGCCCGTTGATCATGACGGGGCCGCGACCGGATGCTTGGCGCGGGATGCCGTCGGCATATCCGAGCGGAATCAGGGCGAGCGTCGTGTCATGGTTCGTCCGGTGGTCGTATCCGTACGAGACTCCCGCACCGGCTGGGACGCGTCGCACAGCGGCGACGGCTCCGCGCAGGGTCATCGCCGGACGCAGCCCGAGGTCGGCGGATGAGCGGTCATCGAACGGCGAGAGCCCGTAGATGCCGATCCCGATGCGCACGGCATCCAGTCGGGTCTCCGGGTGGTCGATCGCGGCGGCCGTGGCGGCGATGTGCCGGATCTCGGGCCGGATACCGGCGGATGCTGCAGCAGCAGTCCCCTGCTCGAACCTGGCGAGGGCCTCGAGGTCGTCGTCACGAGAGGTGTTGGAGAGGTGGCTGAAGAGGGCGATGACGTGGATGCGTCCGATGCGTTCGAGCCGTGCGGCTTCAGCGAAGACACGACCCCAGTCGCCGGGCGCGACGCCGTTGCGCGAGAGTCCGGTCTCGAGCTTCAGGTGCACGCCCAGCGGACCGTCGGCGCCGGCTGCAGCACCAGCGGCCTCGAGCTGATCGAACGATGAGATGCCGACCTCGATGCGGTGCGCCGCTGCCGACTCGAAGCGCTGGCCCGGCTCATGCAGCCAGGCGACGATCGGGGCGTTGATGCCCTGTCGGCGCAGGTCGATCGCTTCGGCGATCTCGGCGACACCGAGTCTGGTGGCTCCGCCCGAGAGCGCGGCGACGGCGGCAGGAGCCGCCCCGTGGCCGTACGCGTTGGCCTTGACGACGGCGATGACGTCGACTCCGGTGAGGCGCCGGAGATGCCGGGTGTTGTCGGCGATGGCATCCATCTCGATGGTGGCCTCGCGGAACGGGACGGTCTGCGAGCTCACAGCGGGGCTCCCTCGGCGACGACGAAGGCAGTGGCGAGGCCGGCGTCGTGCGACATCGTCAGGTGGAGGTTCAGGATGCCCTTGTCCTTCACCGCGTCAGCAGTGGTGCCGGTGAGCAGGAAATGCGGTCGCCCGGAGGGTTCTGACGCGATCTCGATCTCGGTCCAGTGCACGCCGTCCGACCCACCGAGCGCCTTGATCAGCGCTTCCTTCGCGGCGTAGCGCGCGGCGAGCGACGGGAGCCGTAGTGTGCGCTCCGACGGAGCGAAGAGCCGCTCCATGAGCCGCGGAGTGCGGGACATGGTGCGCTCGAACCGCGGTATGTCGACGAGGTCGATTCCGGTCCCGAGTATCACCGCTCCAGCCTACCGGGGCGCCCGCGACCGAGCGGTGAGACCCCCGGTAAACGCCGAGACCCCAGCGTATTGACGTCAATACGACGGGGTCTCGACGGGAAGACGGGGTCTCAGCGAGAGCGACTACTCGACCGTGACGGACTTCGCGAGGTTACGCGGCTGGTCGACGTCCAGACCCTTGGCCGTGGCCAGGGCCATCGCGAAGATCTGCAGCGGCACCACGGAGAGCACCGGCTCGAACATGGCGCCGGCGAGCGGGATGTGGATGACCTCGTCCGCGAACGGAAGCACCGCGGCATCGCCCTCTTCGGCGATGACGATCACTCGGGCGCCGCGAGCGCGGATCTCCTGGATGTTCGAGACGACCTTGGAGTGGATCAGCGCGGAGTGACGCGGCGACGGCACGAGCACGAACACGGGCTGGCCGGGCTCGATGAGCGCGATCGGACCGTGCTTGAGCTCACCGGCGGCGAAGCCCTCGGCGTGGATGTACGAGATCTCCTTGAGCTTGAGCGCACCCTCGAGCGCGATCGGGTAGCCGACGTGGCGGCCGAGGAACAGCACGGAGCGGGTGTCCGCCATCCAGCCGGCGAGCTGCGACACGTGGTCGTGCTCCTTCTCCAGCACGCTGGCGATCTTCTCCGGCAGTGTCGCGAGCTCTTCGACCGCGGTGTCATCGGTCAGCGTCTGGCGCACGCGCCCCATGTGCAGGCCGAGCAGCAGCAGCGCGGTGATCTGCGCCGAGAACGCCTTGGTCGATGCCACGGCGACCTCTGGGCCCGCGTGGGTGTAGACGACGGCATCCGATTCGCGAGGGATCGTCGCACCCTGCGTGTTGCAGATCGAGAGGGTGCGGGCACCGCGCTCACGGGCGTACTTGACGGCCATGAGCGTGTCCATGGTCTCGCCGGACTGGCTGATCGAGATGACGAGCGTGTCGTCGCCGATCACCGGGTCGCGGTAGCGGAACTCGTGCGCGAGCTCGACATCGGTCGCAACGCGTGCCCACTGCTCGATCGCGTACTTTCCGACGAGGGCTGCATAGGATGCCGTGCCGCAGGCCGTGATGATCACACGGTTGATGCCGATGAAGAGCTCGTCGAGTCCATCGAGCTCGGGGATGACGACCTGGCCGTCGTGCACGCGGCCGAGGATCGTGTTCGCGACCGCCTCCGGCTGCTCCGCGACCTCCTTGGCCATGAAGGATGACCATCCGCCCTTCTCTGCGGCGGCGGCATCCCACGACACGTCGAACGGCTCTGCCTCGACGGAGTTGCCGTCGAAGTCGGTCACCGTGACGGCGTCAGGGGTGATCGAGACGATCTGGTCCTGGCCGATGGCGAGCGCCTTGCGGGTGTGCTCGACGAATGCGGCGACGTCGGATCCGAGGAAGTTCTCGCCCTCGCCGAGGCCGATCACGAGCGGGGAGTTGCGGCGGGCGCCGACGACGAGACCGGGGTGGTCCTCGTGCATCGCGAGCAGCGTGAACGCACCCTCGAGGCGGTTCACGACGTTCTGGAACGCGTCCTGCAGGTTGCCGCTCTTGGCGTACTCGCGGCCGAGGAAGGCTGCGGCGACCTCGGTGTCGGTCTCACTGCGGAACGTGACGCCTTCGGCGAGCAGTTCTTCGCGGAGAGCCGAGAAGTTCTCGATGATGCCGTTGTGGATGACGGCGAGCTTGTCGTCATCGGCGAGGTGGGGGTGCGCGTTGACGTCGGTCGGACCGCCGTGGGTCGCCCAACGGGTGTGCCCGATGCCGGTGGTGCCGTCGCCGAGCGGCGCGTCGGCGAGCGAGTCGCGCAGCATGCTGAGCTTGCCGGCCTTCTTGCGCATGCCGAGGTCGCCGTTGCCGTCGATGACGGCGACACCAGCAGAGTCATAGCCACGGTATTCAAGACGGGCAAGGCCGGCGAGAAGGATGTCCTGGCTGGGGCGAGGGCCCACGTATCCGACGATTCCACACATGGTCACAAGAATAAGCGGCAAATTTTGCGAGTCGTCCGAACGAACCTGCGGATGCCGTCGCGGATCAGAGCAGCGTCAGCAGGTGGTCCGCGATCGCCATCGAACTCGTGGCGGCGGGCGACGGCGCGTTGCGCACGAGCGTGACCGCACCGACCTGGTCGATGGCGAAATCGTCGAGCAGTTCGCCACCTCTCCCCCAGGCCTGGGCCCGAACGCCCGCGGCGTCGGTGCGGCGCAGGTCTGACATCCGCAGCTCAGGGATGAAACGCTGCGCCTTCCGGAAGTACCGTGGCTTCAGAATCGACGCGCTGATCTCGTCGATCCCCATGCGCCAGTGCTGCTTGGCCAGCGGCACTGCACCCGGCCAGCGCAGTGACTCCCAGGTGTCCTTCACCGACAGTCGGCGCCAGTTGTAGCCCTCACGGGCGAGAGCAGGGACGGCGTTCGGGCCGACATGCACGTCGTCGTAGACACCACGAGTGAAGTGCACACCGAGGAACGGGAAGCGCGGATCAGGGACCGGGTAGATCATTCCGCGCACGAGCTCTGTCCGTTCCGGGCGCAGCGCCCAGTACTCGCCGCGGAAGGGCAGGATCTTCGGCGACGGATCAGCGCCGACGAACCGCGCGACGACGTCGGAGTGCAGTCCAGCGCAGACGATGAGGCGGTCGAACACATGGTCTGAGACGGCGGTGCGCACGCTCACGCGGCCTCGTTCTGCGGTGATCCCGGTCACCTCATGGCCGAGAAGGATTCTGCCACCCGCCGCTCGCACGTCCTGCGCAAGTGCTTCGGTGATCGACGTGTAGTCCACGACGGCGGTGTGCGGCGAATGCACGGCTGCGACGCCGCGTGCGTGCGGCTCGAGCTCCGCGATGCGCGCGGTGTCGTCGATGCGCTCCAGGTCGGGCACACCGTTCGCACGCGATCGCCGCTCGATCTCGTCCAGCGCGCCGAGTTCGCTCTCGTCGACGGCGACGACGAGCTTTCCGACCTCGCGGTACGGCAGGCGCTTCACTTCGCAGAACTCGCGCAGCTGTTCACGCCCCGCCGCGCAGAGCGTGGCCTTCAGCGACCCCGGCGCGTAGTACAGCCCGGCGTGCACGACCCCGGAGTTGTGACCCGTCTGGTGAGCGGCGAGCCGCGACTCCTTCTCGAGCACGGTGACCTCGTCGCCGCGCTGGCTGAGAGCGCGCGCGAGCGCCACCCCCACGATTCCGCCCCCGATGACCCCAGTTCTGATCCCCATGCGGTGAGCATACCGACGCGGATGCCGCGCACGTCAAGGGTGCTGGCCGGGCGCAAGGTGGTGCGGCTCCCGCACCCCTCGCCGCCCTCGCACCCTTCGCCGCGGAAGGTGGCGCAGATGGCCGCCAAATCCGCCGCAACACGACAACCAGCGACACCTCACGAGAACGAGCGACGCCTACGGCGCCCCCATCGACCACCTCAGAGCTTGCGCAGCAGCACGCTCTCGACGTTGTGGTCGGCGCCCTTGTTCAGAACGAGGCTCGCGCGGTGCCTGGTGGGCATCACGTTCTCGATGAGGTTGGGCATGTTGATGTCGTTCCAGTAGCCGAGGGCCGTGGTGACGGCTTCTTCGTCCGTCAGATGCGCGAACACGTTGAAGTACGACGACGGGTTGCTGAACGCGCCCTTGCGCAGCGCGAGGAACCGGTCGACGTACCACTTCTCGATGTGCGAGCTGTCGGCGTCCACGAAGACCGAGAAGTCGAACAGGTCGCTCACTGCGACGTCGTTCGGCACGGGCGGCGGCTGCAGCACGTTCAGGCCTTCGACGATCACGACGTCGGGGCGACGCACCACTACGTGAGCATCGGGCACGATGTCGTACCGCATGTGCGAGTAGAACGGAGCGCGCACCTCAGGAGCCCCCGACTTCACCTCGGTGAGGAACGACAGCAGCGCACGGCGGTCGTACGACTCGGGGAACCCCTTGCGCTCCATGAGTCCGCGGCGCTCGAGCTCGGCGTTCGGGTAGAGGAAGCCGTCGGTGGTGACGAGTTCGACCCGCGGCGTGCCCGGCCAGCGGCTCATCAGCTCGCGCAGCAGTCGCGCGATGGTCGACTTGCCCACGGCGACGGATCCAGCGACACCGACGACGAACGGAGTGGTCGTGTCGGTCTCCTGCAGGAACGAACTGGTCGCCGCACCGAGCTGCTTGGTCGATGATGCGTACAGGCTGAGCAGCCGACTCAGTGGCAGATAGACCTCGCGCACCTCGTCCAGGCTCAGCCGGTCGCCGAGTCCGCGGAGTTCGACCACTTCGGTCTCGCTCAGCGGCTGATCCAGGCCGGCCGCCAATCGCGCCCATTCCGCGCGCCCGATCTCTCGATACGGCGACAGGGGCAGTGTGGGGTCGGCGGTGGTCACGCGTTACATCGTATCGAAGCGGATGCTGCGGCTCTCCCATCCCCATCCCTGTCGAAATCGACGGGTGCCTTCGCCGCCCGGATGCGCCATGATGAGGGTGTCGACGCCTGGGGAAGGGGAATGCATCGTGCGCTTGTCGGTCATCGGTTGCGGGTATCTGGGGGCTGTGCACGCTGCAGCCATGGCATCGATCGGGCACGAGGTGGTCGGCATCGACCTCGACCCCCGGAAGATCGATGCACTCTCACGCGGTGAGGCGCCGTTCTTCGAGCCCGGGCTGCCGGAGATTCTCACGGAAGGCGTCGAATCCGGCCGGCTCTCCTTCACCACCGACATCGCGGCAGCTGAAGGCGCCGCAGTGCACTTCGTCGGAGTCGGCACTCCGCAGCAGCAGGACGGGCACGCGGCCGACATGAGTCACGTCAACGCGGCCTTCGAGTCGCTGCTGCCGCATGTGCGCCCTGGCGACATCGTCGCCGGCAAGTCCACCGTCCCGGTCGGCACTGCCGCCGTCCTCGCTCCTCTTGTCGAGGCCGTCGGCGCGACCCTGGCGTGGAACCCCGAGTTCCTGCGTGAGGGCTGGGCTGTGCAGGACACGATCGACCCCGACCGCCTGGTCGCCGGCGTTCCGGCGACTGCGGATGGCGAGCGCGCCGCTGCTGTGCTGCGGGAGGTCTATCACCCGGCGGTCGCCAAGGGCACGCCGTTCATGATCACGGACTACGCGACGGCCGAGCTCGTCAAGGTCGCGGCGAACGCGTTCCTCGCCACGAAGATCTCGTTCATCAACGCGATGGCGGAGATCGCCGAGGTCACCGGCGCCGATGTCACCCAGCTCGCCGACGCGATCGGACACGACGTGCGCATCGGCCGACGCTTCCTCGGAGCAGGCATCGGATTCGGCGGAGGATGCCTGCCGAAGGACATCCGCGCGTTCGCGGCCCGCGCCGAAGAGCTCGGGCGAGGCGAATCGGTGAACTTCCTTCGCGAAGTCGACGCCATCAACCTCCGCCGCCGCGACCGCGCGGTGCAGTTGGTCATCGACGCGCTGGGCGGCAGGGTGTTCGGCAAGAAGGTCGCCGTGCTCGGTGCCGCGTTCAAGCCGTTCAGCGACGACGTGCGCGACTCCCCCGCTCTCGATGTCGCCGTGCGGCTGAACGGCCTCGGTGCGAACGTCGTCGTCACCGACCCGCAGGCCATCGACAACGCCCGCCGCCTGCATCCTCAGCTCACGTACGAGCCCTCCCGTGATGAGTCGATCCGCGACGCTGATGCTGTCGTGATGGTCACGGAGTGGGACGAGTACCGCCGTGATCTCACCCCCGAGCACGCTTCATCGCTCACTGCGGGGCGCGTCGTCGTCGACGGGCGCAACGGCTTCGACGCCGCCGCGTGGCGTGCCGCCGGCTGGTCGTACTTCGGCATGGGACGCCCCTAGGTCTCACCCGCCTGTCATAGTCGCCGCGACCGACGACCCGTGACCGAAGGCGCCGAGCGAGTACGCTCAACCCGTGCGCCTGGGAATCCTCGACATCGGTTCGAACACCGTCCATCTTCTCGCTGCGGATGCCCGCCCCGGTGGCCGTCCGCTCGCGACGACGAGCGATCGCACGGTGGTGCGCCTGATGCGGTACCTCACACCGGAGGGCGCGATCAGCGAAGAAGGCGTGCAGGCGCTGGAAGCGGCCGTCACCAGGGCGCGCGAGATCGCGACCACTGAGCGCGTCGAGACTCTGCTGGCGACGGCCACCAGCGCCGTGCGCGAGGCGCTCAACGGCGATGAGGTCATCGCCCGCATCGAGGCTGCACTCGGCCAGCCACTGCAGGTACTCACGGGCGTCGAAGAGGCGGAGCTCACCTTCCTCGCCGTGCGGCGCTGGTTCGGGTGGGATGCCGGACGCATTCTGCTGCTCGACATCGGCGGAGGATCGTTCGAGTTCGCGGCAGGTGGCGACGAAGCGCCTGAGGTCGCGGCATCCGTTCCGCTCGGTGCCGGACGTATGACCGTCCAGTTCTTGCCGGAGGACCCGCCGGGCGCGGATGCTGTCGAGCGGCTGCGCGCGCACGCCGCCGAGGTGCTCGCGCCTGTGGCTGCGAAGCTCAACGCCCTCCCCGATCCGGATCATATGGTGGGCTCGTCGAAGGCGATCCGGTCACTGGCGAACCTCGCAGGTCGCGAGGTGTCAGGGCTCGGGTTCGACCGCACCGTGCTCTCGCGCTCGGCGTTGAAGTCCTGGATTCCGCGGCTCGCCCGGATTCCAGCATCCGCCCGCCAGGAGCTCCCCGGAATCACCCCAGACCGCACGTTCCAGATCGTCGCGGCTGCGGTCTCGCTGCACACCGCCATGAAGATGCTCGACATCGACGAGCTCGAAGTGTCGCCGTGGGCCCTTCGCGAGGGCGTGCTGCTGCGCTACACCGAGTCGATGAACTGGGGCGGCGCGGGGATCTGACCCGGGCGCCGCGCCAACGTGACGCCGTCACTCGCAGGCGATTCCGTCTCCGTCTCGGTCGAGCTTGCGGCTGTAGCCAGGGTCGCCGGCGCGGATGGGAGCAGCTCCCGCAGCGCGGACTGCCGTGCAGTTCTCGTAGTACGTCGAAGCCGGCGGCGCAGGAGCGGGAGCGACCGGCACAGGCGCGGGCGCGACCGGCGCGGGTGCGACGGGCGCAGGAGCTGGGGCCGGTGCGACGGGCGCGGGTTCTGCGGGAGCGGGAGCGGGAGCAGGTGCGACGTCGACAGGTGCCGCCGCGGCGAACGCCGACGTCATCGCCGGCTCATCCGCGCAACCGCCGAGCACGCGCGCGATGGCGTCATACTCGGCCTGTGTCACCCACAGCCCATAAGTGGCCTTGACCGACACCTGCCGTGCGACGTACTCGCAGCGGAAGCTCTTGTTCGCCGGCAACCAGGTGGCAGCATCGCCATCGCTCTTCTGGGCGTTGGCCTTGCCGTCGACCGCGAGCAGGTTCAGCGGATCGTTCGCAAATGTCGCCCGCTGGTCGGCCGTGAGCTGCTGCGCGCCCTTCTGCCATGCATCCGAAAGCGCGACGACGTGATCGATCTGCACCAGCTCCGACGTTCCCTGGCCACGCTCGAAGGTGATCGTCTGCCCGGTGAACGGGTCGTCGAGGATGCCGGAGAGGACCCTGCAGCGTCCCGAAAGGTTGACGTCAATCAGCTGCGCGGCGAGGGTGTCGTTGCGGGTGTCGCAGCCGTTTCGGTCGACGTCCAACCAGCGCTGGCCGAACTCGTCTCGGTCGTAGCCGGTCTTGGCCGCGCGTCCCTTGATCGGCAAGGTCTCGAGCACGTCGAGCGCCGTCAGCCCCTCGGTGGCGGAGGTGTCGGCAACCGTCGCGGTGTCTCCGATGAACGCGGCGGGCTCGGCGTCGTCGTCCGCGAACGAAGAGGTGGGCGTCGGTGAGGGAGCCGGTGCCGGGCTGGCTTCGGCTGTCGCGCTGGGTGAGGCCGCCGCCACCGGCTTGTCCGTGGTCGAGCCGACCACGATCGTGCTGATGTTTCCGGTGATGAGAAATGCGACCGCTGACACCGCGGTGACGATCGTCGCGACCTTGCGGTCACGGAACCGCAGCCAAGTCGGCGTGTTCTTCACGAGGGCGACGATGCCGGTGATGAGCACCACCAGCCACAGCGGCGCGAAGATCGGCGCCAAGATCAGCCCGAGTACCAGGACGGCCAGCCCGAGCACGATCCAGGCCCATATCGGCAGTCGACGCTTCTTCTCGGCGATCACGGCGGCCGGTGCGGCGGATGCAGCGGGCGGGGGCATTACCGATGTCGGCTGCGCGACAGAACGCACCTGAGCAGTCCAGGTGGAGCCATCCCACCAGCGCAGGTCGCTGGAGTTCTCTGCAGAGGGATCCGGATACCACCCGGCGGGAGGAGACGATGACATTCCAACTCCTTAGGCAGCCTGTCAAAGATCACTGTCGGCCGTATTCACCTGCACGTAACCGGCAAGGCGGGACTGGATGACGGCAGGACGCGGACGCGTCACTCAGGCTGTCCCAGGGTCGCGCTCATAGAATCGGCCCATGCCCGCACCCCGCGTCCCGCCGTTCGCGATCGTCGCCCGTGTGATGCTCGTGCCCTACGCCATCGCGGTGGCGCTGATCGTGTGGTTGCCGGCCACCGCAGCATCCAAGGTGACCGGCATCGTCTTCCGGTTCGCTCGGTACGTGAGCGAGCACTCCGGCATCTCGCTCACCACGAGTTACGCGGTCTTCGAGTTCCTCGCGAACATCGCACTGTTCGTTCCGCTCGGTCTGCTGCTGGTTGCCGCGTGGCCGCGATCGAACGCGTGGGTGGTGCTGCTGCTGGGTTATTCGGCGAGCGCCACGATCGAGTTGGTTCAGACGATGCTGCCGAGTCGATACCCCACTCTGTCGGATGTCGTCGCGAACACGATCGGCACCGCGATCGGATGCCTCGTTATTCGCCTGTTCGTGCAGCGGCATCCCGCTCCGCGGAGGGTGCAACCGGCGATGGTGGACGCATGATCCGTGCTGCATCTGGCTGGGCGTCTGCCTGGGTCACATCGACACCGGTCTTGCACGTGAGTCGTAGGGTGGAAGCGTGACACCTCTCCCCCCCGACCGCCCTGCCGGCATGAGCCGTCGCGAGTGGCGCGAGCAGCGAATGGCGAAGAGCACTCCGACGCCCCAGCCGCCCGCGGCCCCATCACTCTTCGGCAGTGCGAAGCCGGCCGAATCGACAGACGATGCCCGGCCGACCATCCTTACGGTGTGCACCGGAAACATCTGCCGCTCCCCCATGGCCGAGGTGCTGCTGCGCGCGCGGCTCGAGTCGCTCGGTGTGCGCGTGCACAGCGCCGGCACGCACGCGTTGGTCGATCACGCGATGACCGAGCCGGCGCAGGCACTCGCGGTCGAGTCGGGTGCGAGCCCGGCGGATGCCGCGGCTCACAGCGCCCGCTACCTGGTCGAGCCGTACCTGCTCGGGGCTGATCTGGTGCTCGCCATGGCGAGGGAGCACCGTTCGTACGCCGTCAAGATGATGCCGAGCCGGATGCGCCGCACGTTCACGGTTCGAGAGTTCGCACGGCTCGCGTCGACGCTCAGCACCGATCAGGCCCACGCCGCCGCCGAGGCCGCCGGCGCCGATCCGAAGGCGCGGCTGGCTGCTGTGTTGCAGGCTGTCACGGATCAGCGTGGACTCGTGCCGGCTGATCCTGAAGACGACGACGTGATCGACCCGTATCGCCGCTCGCAGGA
This sequence comes from Microbacterium sp. TWP3-1-2b2, assembly GCF_049896145.1. Lineage (NCBI taxonomy): Bacteria > Bacillati > Actinomycetota > Actinomycetes > Micrococcales > Microbacteriaceae > Microbacterium > Microbacterium sp. TWP3-1-2b2. The sequence goes on from NZ_JAFCTS010000001.1 coordinate 1,737,671, forward strand.
GACATACGCGAAGTCGGCCGCTCAACTGATCCCTGCCCTGGATGAGGTCGAGCGCGTCGTGCGGGCTGCGCTCGGCTGAATCGGTCGAATCCTAAGAGGGTAGTTTGCGTCCAGCTTCGCTCGGCGAGCGAACAGCGAGGTAGTCGGCCAGCGCCACGCCGCCGTCACGCAGGGTGAACCCTGTCGCGGTGATCTTCGCCAGATCCAGCACGCTGTTTAGAGGACGCGGAGAAACCGGAGTGGATGCGTTCGCGAAGTACGCCGCAGTCGTCACGTTGCCGACGCGTGCGTTGTCGTTGCCAGTAAGGCGGAATACCTCGCGGGCAACGTCGGCCCATGAGAGCGCTGGGCCGCTGCAGGTGACGTTGTACGTGCCATACGCGGCATTCTTCTCCAACAAATGCACGATGGCATCCGCGATGTCGTTCGTGAATGACAGCCGCCCGATCTGGTCGCTGACGACGCTCGGATCGACACCACTGTCCGCGAGCGAGGCCATGGTGCGGACGAAGTTCTTGCCCTCGCCGATCACCCAGGATGTGCGCACGATGTAGTGCCGTGACGAGGTCTGCGCGGCGAGATCTCCGGCCGCTTTGGTTTGACCGTACACGCCGAGCGGCGCGAATTCGGCATCCTCGGTGTAAGCGCCCGTCGCGGAACCGTCGAACACGTAGTCGCTCGAGACGTGCACGAGCGTGATGCCGTTCTCGTTGGCGACGCGTGCGAGTGCCGCGACCGCCACAGCATTCGCCTGCCATGCGGCAGTACGTCCTTCGGCCGTCTCTGCGGCATCGACGGCCGTGTACGCGGCGGCGTTGATGATCGTGCCGTAGTCGCGCCAGCGTCGCGCTCGTGCGATGTCGGGAGCCGTGACGTCGAGCTCGTCACGGGTGACGTACTCGATGTGAGGCGCGTCTCCGAGCCGTTCACGTAGCGCGAGACCGAGCTGCCCACCCGCACCGAGCACCAGCGTTTTGCGTGGGGCGATCGGTGTGACGTCGGCGAGCCGTGGATGCGCCTTGTCCTTCTCCGAGATCTCGACCTCGCTGAGCGGGATGGGCCACTCGATTGCGGCGCTCTCGTCGGCGAGATTCAGGAAGGCGTACTCCGCCGCCGGAGACCAGTGGTCGTTCACGAGGTAGGCGTACGCCGTGTCCGGCGCGAGCGTCTGATAGGAGTTGCCGACACCGCGGGGAACGAAGATCGCCCGCGACGGGTCGATCTCGGTGGTGAAGACCGCGCCGAAGCTCGGACCCTCGCGCAGGTCGACCCAGGCGCCGAAGATGCGTCCGGTCGCGACCGATACCCACTTGTCCCACGGCTCTGCGTGGATGCCGCGAGTGGTGCCGACCGCGTCATTGAAGGAGATGTTGTTCTGCACGGGGCCGAAGTCCTCGAGACCCAGTGTGGTCATCTTCTCGCGCTGCCAGTTCTCCTTGAACCACCCGCGTGAGTCGCCGTGCACCGGCAGCTCGAACACGATGAGTCCTGGGATCGGCGTTTCAATGGGCTGCAGCTGTTTGCCGAAGATGTCGCTCATTGCCCTTTTCCTGCGTAGAAGCCCTCGGTGGCATCCTTGCTGGGCGCCCACCAGCCCTCGTTCGCCCTGTACCAGTCGATCGTGGCCGAGAGGCCCGACTCGAAGTCGCCGTACGAGGGGGTCCAGCCGAGCTCGGTGCGCAGCTTCGTCGAGTCGATCGCGTAACGCAGGTCGTGTCCGGCGCGGTCGGTGACGTGCTCGTATGCGTCCGCGGGCTGTCCCATCAGCGTGAGGACCAGCTCGACGACGTCTTTGTTGTTCTTCTCTCCGTCGGCGCCGATCAGGTACGTCTCGCCGTCGACGCCCTTCTCGAGAATGGTCAGCACAGCGGAGGAGTGGTCGTCGGCATGGATCCAGTCGCGCACGTTCTCACCCGCACCGTAGAGCTTGGGCCGGATGCCGCGGATCACGTTGGTGATCTGGCGGGGGATAAACTTCTCCACGTGCTGGTACGGACCGTAGTTGTTCGAGCAGTTCGAGATCGTGGCCCGCACTCCGAACGAGCGCACCCACGCGCGCACCAGCAGGTCGCTGCCGGCCTTGGTCGAGGAGTACGGCGAAGACGGATTGTAGGGCGTGGTCTCGGTGAATCGCTCGGGATCATCCAGTTCGAGGTCTCCGTACACCTCATCGGTCGAGATGTGATGCAGACGGGTGTCATGGCGACGCGCCGCCTCGAGCAGCGTGTAGGTGCCGACGATGTTCGTGTCCAGGAACGGACGCGGATCATGCAACGAGTTGTCGTTGTGCGACTCCGCCGCGTAGTGCAGCACCGCATCCGAACGTGCGAACAGCTCGTCCACGAGCGGCGCATCCGTGATGTCGCCGTGAACGAACGCGACACGGTCCTCCGACAGCCCCACGAGCGATGCTCGGTTTCCGGCATACGTCAGCGCATCGAGAACGGTCACATGGTGGTCGGTGTTCTCTACAACGTGGTGCACGAAGTTCGATCCGATGAATCCGGCCCCTCCGGTCACGAGCAGACGGCTCATGCGTGTCCTCTCTTGAGCATGTCGAGCAGGTAGCTCCCATAGCCCGACTTCACCAGCTTGTCCGCGCGTGAGCGCAACTCGTCATCCGTGAGGTATCCCTGGCGCCAGGCGATCTCCTCCGGCACGCCGATCTTCAACGCCGTCCGCCGCTCCATTGTGCGGACGTAGTCGGCAGCATCAGTCATCTGATCGAATGTGCCGGTGTCCAGCCATGCGGTACCGCGCGGCAGCACCTCCACCTGCAGCTTGTCTCGCTCCAGGTAAGCACGGTTGATATCAGTGATCTCGTACTCTCCACGCGCACTCGGTTGGAGGTTCTGTGCCATCGCGACGACGTCGTTGTCGTAGAAATACAGGCCGGGTACCGCATAGTTGCTCTTCGGTGACGCCGGTTTCTCCTCCAGAGAGATCGCCTTGCCCTCACCGTCAAACTCGACCACGCCGTACGCCTGGGGCTCAGCGACCCAATATGCGAAAACCGCGCCGCCATCGATGTCAGCGAAGCGTTGGAGGCGACTGCCCAGCCCTGGACCGTACAGGAGATTGTCACCGAGCACGAGGGCGACACTGTCATCTCCGATAAAGTCGGCGCCGATTGTGAAAGCCTGCGCCAGACCGTCCGGAGACGGCTGCTGAGCGAACGCGAGATTGATCCCGAACTGCGATCCGTCGCCCAGCAGACGCTCGAAATGCTCCGCGTCGTGCGGCGTCGTGATCACGAGAATATCCCGGATGCCCGCGAGCATTAACGTCGACAACGGATAATAGACCATCGGCTTGTCATACACCGGGATCAACTGCTTCGACACACCGAGAGTAATCGGATGCAACCGAGTACCCGAGCCGCCCGCAAGAATTATGCCCTTCACGGCTCCATCGTGCCATACAGCTCACCCTCTAAGCGTTGGGGCCAGCGGTCCAGGCGCTGGCTACGGCAGGTTAAGCGTTCGACCCGGACAGCATTGTGGTCCGGCAAAAGACGTCGACGCGGCAACGGCTGCCGAGCCTCACTTCCGCGCGCGCTTACTGGTCGCATTACTCATTGCTCTGCTGTCCTCTTTCTTTCTGCAGCTTTTCTTCCTGTATTTTCAAATCAAGACATGAGCCCTGCCCCCGTGCGGGACTGCGGACGCACCGGACGAGGCTCTGCCGCCACGCCTATAGGGGATGTTCGGACAGCTGCGCTGATGCGCTCGGCTGCTCCAACCCGACTACGGCGCAAGTCACTGCACCGGCACTCGAGCTGCGCGCATAGCGCGCCGGCCGGTGCTCGCACACTAGGGCAAAGTCACCCACCGGCGCGCAGATGATTCTGCCTCACGTGCGCATAGCTAAGCTTGGGCCCATGCGCGTTCTCCTCACCGGCGGTGCCGGATACATCGGCTCGCACACGGCTCTCGTGCTGCTCGAGGCAGGTTACGACGTAACCGTGTTGGATGATTTCTCGAACAGCAGCGCCGAATCGGTAGCTCGCATCGAAGCTCTGACCGACCGTTCCGTGCAAACGATCGCCTGTAACCTCGGCGACCTCCGCGAAGCAGCGCAGGCGCTCCAGGTCATTGACTTTGAGGCCGCCATTCATCTTGCTGGTTTCAAGGCTGTAGGCGAATCCGTGAAAAACCCCTCAGCGTATTACCGCAATAACATCGTCTCGACGTTGAACCTTCTCGACATCCTTCGGGCGAAGAACGTGCGCGAGCTGGTGTTCAGTTCCTCTGCGACCGTCTACGGCGTTCCCCAGACTGAACGGATCGACGAGTCTCACCCGACCGGTCAGGGTCTTACGAATCCCTACGGACGGTCCAAAGCGATGATCGAGCAGATCATCCGAGACGTGCACGCCTCATGGCCTGACTTCAAGGCAGTGCTGCTCCGTTATTTCAATCCGGTCGGCGCCCACGAGTCTGGACGGATCGGCGAGAGCCCGTCGGGTGTTCCGAACAATCTCATGCCTTATGTGGCACAGGTCGCCGCCGGACAACGTGAGAGCGTGAAAGTGTTCGGCGACGCGTACGCGACGCCAGACGGCACTGGGGTTCGCGACTACATCCACGTCATGGACCTGGCGGATGGCCATCTTGCTGCGCTGCAGCATCTGGAGCCTGGGGTCGCGACGTATAACCTGGGCTCAGGCATCGGTTATAGCGTGCTCGACGTGATCGGTGCGTACGCCGAAGCCAGCGGCAAAGATGTGCCGTACGTCATCACCGAGCCCCGTGCTGGTGACGTCAGCAGGGTGATCGCAGACCCGTCCCGCGCCAACCAGATGCTCGGCTGGTCCGCGAAGCGCTCCCTCGACGATGCGTGCCGGGATTCCTGGCGCTGGCAGAAGCAGAACCCTGAGGGCCTGCAGGGGCGGTATACGGTGGCGGAATGAGCGGACGCTGCGCGCACCAACGCATTCCGTCAGGAGGTAGCACCCGGGCAGCATTGACTACGGTGCGTTCGAGGTCGTCCTGACCGACGTCACCGAACTGGGACGGGATGTGGGTCCACCCCGCAAGATGCCGTACTGCGACGATTTCCCGAAGCTACCGCAGGTACCGCCCCGCTACCTCACGATCGATGCATACCCCCGCGCTGCCGATCATCCCTCCGACCTACTTGCCGCACGTGCTTTGTGGCTGCAGCGCGCCTGCGGACTTCGATCCGGAGAGTTGCTCGATCTCGAGCTGGACCGCGTCCACGAGATCGACGGGGACGGGCCCTGAGTGTGGTCGCCCTAGGCAACTCGCCAACGAACGCTTCGTTCCGCTCGATGAGAACACTCTCATCCTGATCGATGAAATCACCGATATCCGCTCCCACAGTCCGGCCTTCGCCATGACTGCCGCCCCACGCAGTGCCTATTCACCGGCCACGGCCGCCGCCTCGCCCAGCAAGTTGTCCGCCGCGAACTCGACTACGCCGCCGTCACCGCTGACCTCAGCCATGGCATCTCCCATCAGCCGCGACTCGCCGGCACGACCGTGCTGGTCAACGCAGGCGTCTCCCCTGCAAGCGCGGAACCGAAGATGAACGCGTACTCGAGCTCGCAAAGCAGGACGCACCTGCCCGCGCACAGGCCGGCACCCCGGCGGTACGCAACATCGACCCGGCGATCCCGGGCCACCCGGGCAGAGTTGCGCATCGCGAACGCGACCTACATCGAACGGACGTCCCATCGCCGCCGACGGCGGACTAACCCGGACGTTTCACGCTCGCCGAATTCGAGACCATCCTGAACACGACCTCCGCCCTGGTGCCGTGACGCGAGCCGTCGCCTATCCGTGCAGCAGTCCCTGACTAGAAACTGTCACCTAACCGTGCAGCAGTCGCAAGCTGAGACGGTTCAACATGCGGTGAGCACGAAGATTTCCAACGCCAAGGGTGGCTAGGATTCGTAGAGGCTTCACGCACTGACCCTAACCCCGCGAAGGGAACTCACCTCTTGGAGTTTGCGCTTCTCCTGTGCTTCGTAACGATCGGCGGACTGCTGCTGACACGCGCCAGCCGCATGCCCCTGATCAACGCGGTGTCGGTCGCCACAGTGCCCTGGCTAGGTAGTGTCCTCGTGGCTGTCTGGTTCGGCGGTGTCACCGATGGCATCCTGGACCTGACGTGGATCATGTTGCTTGCGTCTTGGCTGGCTACGATCGTGGGCGCGTTGATCGGATGGGCGTGGCGAGGCGGGCCGCAGGTTGAGGAAAACGTGCGACCCAACATCGACATCGCGAACCTTCGATCGAAGCACATGATACTGATCGGTGTGCTCGCCGCCTATGTCGCGACCCAGTTCCTCACAATGTGGCCGACGATCCAGTCTGTTGGCGGGCTCGGCGCGATCTTCGACGGCGCGGGTGACGTATACCGGCGGGCGGTCATCGATGATGCGTTGAGCAAGGCGCAGTCCGGGCTGGGAGAGGGTGGCCTGCTGGCTGCTGGCCTCAACTATGTCCTGTTCATAGTGGGGATGTCTTCACTGTTCACGGGTTCGGTGCTGTGGGTGGCAAGGTACCGGCTGGCGGCGATCGTCCCGGTGGCGCTGTCCAGCGCGATCAGTATCCTCACGCTTCAGCGGACGTCCGTCGTGTTGAGTGTTCTCCTATTCACGTTTGGCGTGTTTGCCGTGAAATGGTCGGGTGTGGACCTCGAGCGTCGAGCGAAGGGAGCACGCCGTAGGTCAGCGCTCCCTGGGATTTTTGCAGGGCTGGTGGCACTCGGGGCCGCTGCGTGGTTCATGGTCTTCCTCAGTGGGACGCGCGGCGGCAAGGCGGAAGAGCGCGGCATTGTCACAACGTTCGCCGAGTACCTCCTCGGTGGGCTCGCAGGTTTGAACGCGCGCAACGCGCAAGGCGCAGACTGGGCACCACTTCCCGCGGAAGGCGGCGGCCTTGACCCCACGCTCGGCATGGGCGGATACACGTTCGGTGGGCTGTGGTCTGTTCTCGCACGCCTCGGATTTCCGGTGGAGCAGACTCGATACAACCTCAATTTCACGCCCGTGAACCTGTTCGGCGAAGCCACGATCACCAACGTTGCCGGCGCCTTGGGCGAGTATTATCTCGACTTCCGCTGGGCGGGGATCATCGTCATCTCTGCGGCCCTCGCCTTCCTCACTGCAACATTCCAACGACGCCTGCTGCGAGACGGCTCCATGGTCGTCATCCCGGCGCTCGCATTCCTGCTCACGGTTGGCGCGTGGTCATTCTTTGGCTCCTGGTTCTCTGATCTGCGCCTGATCCTTCTCGCCGTGCTGGGCGGACTCATTCTGAAATGGGCGATCTCCGGCACGAAGAAAGGTCACCACGAGCGCGCTGCGTCACTCGATTCCGGACACCAGCGTCCGACGCTAGGGCGGCCCGCATGATTCGATAGAGCGTGCGCCGGTTACGTCACAGTTCGACAGCAATCTTCCTAGCCCGAGCGAATCGGTTCTTCAGCCGAAGGAACGGGCTTTCGACGTACCGATATGACAGCGCCGGAATCACAATGGAGAAGGTCACCCCGAGCCCTGCGGCGAGAAGGAACGGAAGTGTGCTTGCTGCGAGAATTCCGAAGATAGGGTAATGCCAAAGATAGATGCCGTACGACCTCTTTCCTATCCAGACAAAGGGGCGCAGCGAGAGAAATGCTGTCACCCGTCTTTCATTGAGAACCACGTGCCCGATGATGATCGCGGTCGCGAACCCGACGACGACTGCTCCTCCGAACAGGTAGATTGGGGACTCGTATGGCATGAAGAAGAAGGCGGCAACGAGTGCTAGTACCGCGATTAAAGCAGCCCACAGACTGATTCGTGTCAGCCGAGGCAGGAGGGCTGCCAGCGCACATCCGATGAGAATCTGGAAGGCCCGGGTGTCGGAACCGTTGTAAACACGGTCGAACGACCACCCAAGTGCGGGCGCGATCAGTTGGTAGACGACCGCTAGCACCATGATCAGCACGATCGACATGCGCACATGCTTGGTGATCTTGATCGCGAGAAAGAGACACAGCGGCCAGAGCAAATAGAAATGCTCCTCAACTGACAGCGACCACGTATGGCCCAAATACCCCAGTGTGCTGAGATCGAAGGCGCGCACCCATGACGACAGGTAGCTAATTGCGGCGGGCACACCGACAAGCGTCGCTTCCCTCGTGGGGGCCCAGGGCACTGCGGCCCAGACTGCGGCTATGACGATGCACACCAGCAGCAGCGCCGGGAACAGACGTAGTGCCCGCTTCGCGTAGAACACACCGAAACGGATGCGTCCCGTCGCAGAGATCTCGGTCAACAGGATCGTGGTTATTAGGTAGCCGCTGAGAACAAAGAAAACGTCTACGCCAACGTACCCGCCCTGAGTCAATGGCAAGTGGGAATGATATGCGAGAACAGCGATGACTGCGAAGGCTCGAAGTCCATCCAACTGCGGCAGATACCTGTTGTCTTTGAGGCTGTAGGCAGATGTTCTCGTCACTATACGATTCTGCCATGCCCAACGTCCGCGTCGGATCTCGTCGATCGGCGTCGGTAACGGCACCCGCAGCGGACGCAGTTGAGGTGATCACCACTGATATCGAGGGACTGCTGCCCGGATAGGCGACAACTCTCGTTACGCCGCCAGTCCGACGGTCGTGTTCATGATGGTCTCGAATTCGATGGGCCACTAAACGCCCAGCGCCGCCAGACGGCCGCGCTGGTGGTAGGAGCGTTCGATCCAGGTCACGATTTCGACGCGCAGCTGGTCATGGGTGGTCCAGGAGCGACGGTCGAGGACGTTCTTCTGCAGCAAGCTGAAGAACGATTCCATGAAGGCGCCATCGCCGCAAGACGTGACCCAGCCGATGGATCCGACCAGACGAAGACGGGTCAGTGCGCGCAGGAACTTCCGGCTTCGAAATTACGACCCTCGTCGGAATGGACCACGCAACCGGCGCTTCGCCGCGCATCGCGATGGCATTATCAAAGGCTCGGACGGCCGGGCTGGACTTCACCCGCGGGTCGATCGAGTACCGACTGTGTTGTTCCCGAACATGTTCTTGATCGCCCAGAGTTAAAGCTTGCCTTCTGCGGTCCGGTGTTCGGTGATGTCGGTCAGCCAGAGCTAGTTCGGGCTGTCGGCGGTGAACTCGTGCCGGACCCTGCCGTTCTCGGCGGCCACCGTGCAGAGGTCATCCTGGACCGCAGGGCCGGGCTTCTTACCATCTCGTCCGCGCCCGGCTGAAAGGCGTTGGAATCCCGGCGCCGAGCACCATTCGTTCGATCGTTGAACGGTGCAGCTGAGCATCGGGAGCTTGCGCGAAAACGCTCGCGAATCAGGGACGGCCCATACCGTAGTAAACGAAACCGGCATCGCGCCACTCACGTGCATCCAGGCAATTGCGTCCGTCGACGATGATCGAAGCCGACACCAGATCAGCGACCTGCAGCGGGTGCATCTCCCGGCGATACTCGTCCCACTCAGTCACGAGAAGGACCAGATCTGCGCCTTCGAGCGCCTCATCGCGATCCGCGACATAAGTGAGCTGGGGGCTCACTCGGCGCGCGTTCTCGATCGCAGCGGGATCTGTGACCTTCACCTTCGCGCCTAGACCGTGCAAACGCGTCGCGACGTCGAGAGCCGGCGAGTCGCGGACGTCGTCGCTATGGGGCTTGAAGGCCGCCCCGAGAACCGTGATCTGCTTCTCGAAGACCGATCCCCCGAGCGCCTCCTCTACGATCGCGACCGCGCGGTCGCGTCTCCTCATGTTAATCTCGTCAACCTCGCGCAGGAAACCGACCGCCTCTCCACGCCCGAGCTCCTCCGCACGTGCCGCGAAAGCTCGGATGTCCTTCGGCAGACACCCACCACCAAATCCGATTCCCGCACCGAGGAAGCGACGACCGATCCGAGTATCATGTCCAATCGCGTCGGCAAGTGTCGTCACGTCTGCGCCGGTGACCTCTGCGATCTCGGACATCGCGTTTATGAACGAAATCTTCGTTGCAAGGAAGGCGTTGGCTGCGACTTTCACGAGCTCCGCCGTGGCAAGGTCGGTGACGATGAAGGGCGTTCCCGTCGAGACTGCTGGCGCATAGACCTCACGGAGAGAGGCAACAGCCAGGTGCCCTGCCGCCGTCGGCTCACCGTCAGCTCGACTGGGCACGCCGACCACGATTCGGTCGGGCTCGATCGTATCTTTGACGGCCCAACCTTCGCGCAAGAACTCCGGGTTCCACACAAGTGTCCCGCCGACGGATTCGACACGCGGTGTGAGTTCTTGCGCGGTACCCACAGGGGTGGTCGATTTCCCGACGACGATGTCGCCGTCGCTAAGGATGGAAAGTAGTCCGTCGATCGCCGCGTTGACGTACGTAAGATCGGCGGCCGAGCCGTCCTTGCGTTGAGGCGTTCCGACCGCAACGAAATGGAACTTGGCGCCGCGCGCTTCTTCGAGATCATGGGTGAACCTCAATCGACCGCTGGCCACACCATCGGCGAGCAGCCGTTGAAGGTCGGGCTCGAAGAATGGCGCTTCGCCGCGAGACAGGGCCTCCAACTTGTCGGGGTCGACATCGATTCCGACCACCTCATGGCCGATCGAGGCCATGGCGGCCGCATGAACCGCACCCAGGTAACCGCATCCGATCACAGACAGCTTCACTGAATATCCCCCGAGACTGGGCGAGCCTCGACTCGCATGAACATCAATCCAGCTTAGCCGGGAGCGTTGACTCAGTCGCACCGTTCGTCGTTAGTGTTCAGGGTCGTCGCATCCAAAGCCGACCCCGTTGCCCCGGAAGACATCTGAGCGCCGAGTCTCCAGTCGGCCTCTACTCGCACGACTGGCCGCTGGCGTCATTGACGCTCACGCGGCTCATGGGAGTGCGCCATACTTCGAGTGGGCCGAGCTCGTTATTCGCCACCTCGAACGCATACTCGATCACGTGCTGGTCGGCGAGGTGGTTGCGCACTTCAACCTTTACGGCTGGACGCCCCCCATGCAGGCCTTGCGCAAGCACGGTCGCTGGTGCTCCGTCGATTGTCACGGACGCCAAAGAGCCGCCCGCGGGGCCGTACAGCACCATGTAAGTACTGATGTCCTCTGGCTCGAAGTACGGGCCCTTAATATAGTACGGGAGGCGTGCAGCCTCATTAGCCGTCAGCATCGACGAAAGTTTCGCCGTGCCAGTGACCGTCGCTCCGTCAGCTGTGCACGTCAACTTCGCGTTCACTGCCAGATCGAGGTAATAGCTCTTCTTGGACCCGGTATTGTCATTCGCGTAGACGCCGATGACGGTGCGGTCCGCGTTGTCGGTTGGCATCGCACCGCTCATGCGGGAGGATTCGATCAAAGCAGTCTCGTCCGGATCGTTCGACTGGTAGAGCAGTCGTCCCTCGTCGACGGCGCGGGTGAGTCCCTGAATAAGTGGAGCAGGTGCGGCTTTGCCGCCGACGATTGCACTGAACACGGCTTCCGCGGTGCCCCCGAAGAACGCGTTCTGCATGTCTGGGTCCTCGTAGCGGAAGTAGACCTCGTTGAGTAACAGCGGCGCGGCGTTATCTGCGCTGATCGTGTCACCCGTGGCGAGCGGAAGAGGCCCGGTAGCCTTCAGAATGTAGGCTAGCGCGACGGGGTCGAGGGAGATCGCGGCGTCGAATGGTTCGCGGCCGGCGTCCGCCCACCAGGCAGAGAAAATCCGCACCGCCTCGGGGAACTCGGGGACCATCGTGAAGTCGGGTGTGTACATCCCGATCTTCTCGCCGTAGATGTGCACGGCCTCGGGGTCGAGTTCGGTGATGGGGGTGGTGCGGTGGTGGAAGTCCGAGCTGTTCACGACGTCGGTGATCGACATCTTTCCATCCTCGGTGTGGAGCACCACGAAAACTGCTGCATTGCCCCCAAGGCTGCGTGCTTCGCTGTTCCCCTGGAACATGAGGAGATAGGTGCGGGGGCCCTCTGCGCCGAGCGCACCGGGGAGCACGCCGAGGATGTCGCGCGCTGGACCGATCAGGCCTTCTGCCGTAACGACGACGTCGTCGAGCTGCTTGAGTGCGTCGGAGACCTGTGGGACGAGGTTCGTGCGCTCCGCATCCCCGAGCCGGACCATCGCGCTGTCAACAGCAGTGCTGATTACGTCGATCGTAGCGGATAGTCCGCCGATCGCGGCAACGTCGATGCCGCCATCCTTCGGGACGAGTGCGGACATGTCGAACGAACTCAATGGGACGAGCACCTTTCGGGCTAGGTCGTCTGTCACATCGACGGCGGTCCGCACAGAACGCAGGTTCTCGATGTAAGGTGCCGGGATGGCGGACGCGATCGACCATGCGGTTCCGTGGACGAGTTCGGATGCTGCTTGGGTCTCCGCGGTGATGATTGCCGCCGACGCCTGGGCCGCATCCAAATCGCCCGCGACTACAGCGGCTTGGACGTCCCGCACCTCGCCCATCGCAGTAGTGAGGTGTGAGCGCACCTGCAGCGCATCGTCGACCACACGCCAGCCCAGGATCCCGACCCCGACCACGAGCACCGCGAGCACGGAAAGCGTGATCCAGATCCCGCGCCGGGGGCGCCGAGCCTTCGGATTCTTCTCCGGCGACTCGAACAACGCGAGGACCTCGTCCGGGGCGGCTGCGCGCTGCTGGCGCATCTGACGGCGGGATATCGGGTTGTCGGCGCTCACAAGCACCATCTAACCAGGAGCCGACTGGGCATCAGACATGAACGAGCCGTCTCCGACGGGTTTACGGCTCGATGGCCGCTGAAGGGCCGGGGCTGCACACCCACTACGGGGCCACGCGATCGCGCTCACGGTAAGGTGGGAATCGGGCGCCCCTCCTGATCCATATATCAGGAAGGGGCAACCGCGTGAAGCTCAATGCTGGCTCGTTCTGTCACCTAGAACAGAACAAGACCCACCGCCTCGCCCATCAGACACACCAATGCTCAAACTTGCCGAGGAATCGGCCGCTTTCGATTGCTCGAAACCACATGATCCTTAAACGCTTGCCCCGCGGTGCCGGGTGGATGATGTACTCCTATCTCGCTGGGTTCGCCCTTCAGGGCGCATACTTCGTACTTCTCGCGCGGGCTCTTGGGGCCGATGATTACGGCATATTCGTAGGCGCTCTGTCGTTGGTAACGATCTTCGCCTCCGTGTCGGGGCTTGGGGCCGGCAACGTTCTCGTCCTCAAGACGTCTCGCGACTCCGATCAGTACCGCACCCAACTCGGCACCGCCTACGTGTATATCGCGGCGACTTTCCTGCCGCTGGCTGTTGCTGCGGTTCTTTTCACTCAATGGCTGGCCCCGGCGGTTGCGTTTGCCCTCATTCCGTTGCTGCTCTCCGAGCTCGTCTTCACCCGAGCCTACGACGTCGGCCTGCAATCGTTCCAGGCGCACGATGAACTCAAGGGTGTAGCGCACCTCAATGTTTGCGCTGCCGCACTCCGTGTGGCACTCGTGGGGGTATTCCTCCTGGTCGGCGCGCAAGGCGCTCTGAGTTGGGCATGGTTCTACGCGGGTTCGACGATCGCGATCGCCATCGGCGTCCTTATCATCTGCGCAGTGCGATTCGGAGGCCCGCGCATCGATCGGCAGTCGATTCGAAGCACATGGCGTCTGGGCACGTTCTTCGCCCTAGGGATGTCATCTCGCATCCTAGTGAACGACAGCGACAAGTTCATCCTCGCCGGCAGCGGGCGAACAGCCGAGGCGGGGCAGTACGGCGCCGCGCATCGGCTTATCAACATGGCGTTTGCTCCACTCCAAGCGATCACGTACTCCTTGAACACGCAGCTCTTCCGCGCGGGGGTAGGGGGGTATTCGGCCGTGTGGCGCGTACTCAGCCGCGTCCTCCCGGTGGCTGCGGGATACGTGCTGGTGGCCATAGCGGCTCTGTGGGCGCTGGCGCCGGTCGCTGTGCTGATCCTCGGCCCGGGCTACGAGCTCGTCGGCGTCATACTCCCGCTGCTCAGCCTGATGCTGGTCGGGCAGACCGGAACCTATTTCTTCGGCGACGCACTGATGGGGCTCGGCAAGCAAGGTGTCCGGAGCATCTGTCAGGCTGTCGTGGGGGTGCTCGTCCTCGTGCTGAATGCGCTGCTCACTCCCACTTACGGCTGGATTGCCGCGGCCTACATCGGTATCGGCGCGAGCCTACTGCTTGCGCTGCTGCTCAGCATGATCTTTACCTCTGGTGCTCTTGCTGAGCGTCGACGGCGGGAATCGTCTTAGAGCGCCACAGTTCGCGAGAAGTCGCCGCGCTCCGCATCTCTTACGGCAGTAAGGAAGATTCGCAGGCCGTCTCGCTCGCAGTAGCGGAGCGCACTGATCATGGCGAACAGCATTACCGTTGAACGATTGAGAAGGTAGCGCAGCCGCGATCCGACACCACTCAAGCTCTGATGGTCGAAAAACACCCGGTTACGCGTCGACAAATACAGCCGATCGCGCCTCGGGCTCCGTAGTGAGTTCGTCAGCGAATTGCCCTGCTGGGCCTGCGTCCATTTGCCCTCAGCATCCGCGATCACGATATCAAGGACAAGGAGGATGCGATGGCCTGAACGCACGAGACCCGACGTCCAGACCGTGTCGTCTGCGTAGAGCTGGAGACGGGTATCCGGGAGCCTCCGCAGCCGCAACAGCTCGCGCGGAATGAGTAGCCCGCCGTACGGGGCATAGGGCACTTCGACAACTCTCGTCTTATCACCATTCATGGCGCCACGCCGACGAAGTCGACGCCACATCAGCGCGAGAATGTCGAACCCGAGAAACGCACCGGGCCGGGGGTAGACGAGTTCAATTGGGATGCCGCTTGCAACGCGCTCGTGGAGAGCATTGGGGATGCGGCGGGGCGTCACTATCACGTTGTCGTTCGGCGAGATCGATGCAGCAGCACGAGCGTCGATCAGCGCCGCGAGCGTGCCGGGATCGACGGCATTATCGTCGTCGAGCAGCCAGACGAGATCCGCATCCGTTCCGGAAGCCCAGATCATCGCTGCGCGGAACGCGCTCGCGGAACCTTCATTCGAGCCGTTGCGCAATATCGTTACGCGTGGTTCCTCAGCGGCGAACTCGTCCATCGCTCGCGCGCTCGCCTCAACTGAGCCGTTGTCCACAACGAGCAGTCTGAATACCCCCTCCTCCAGTACACTCTCGACGGTACGACGACAGACGGTGTCGAACCGGTCTCCGTAAGTCACTGTAGCCGCGACGACATCGGTGCCGATCGCGCGCATCAGACGAAGTTCTCCGGGAGGTTTGTCCACACGTCCATCGTGTCCTTCGCCCATTCGAACTGCCTACGGAGTCCCTCCTCGATTCCGATAGAACTCGCCCACCCCAGCACGTCAGCTGCCTTATCGCTGGAGCCGCCTGTGCGATGGACATCACCGGCGGCGCGTTCGACATACGACACTTTCAAACGATGACCGGCGATCGCGGTGAGTGTGTCCAACACCTCGTTGACCGAAATATTGCTCCCGCCCGAGACGTTCACCACCTCGCCGGGGCGTGCAGCTGTAGCCTCTCCTGCACGACGGTTGGCATTTACGATGTCGTCGATGAACGTGAAGTCCCGGATCTGTTCCCCGGTGCCGAAGATGCGGATCTCCCGTTCGGACAGCGCGGACTGCATGAAGCGAGTGAACGCCATGTCCGGACGCTGCCCAGGCCCGTAGACGGTGAAGTAACGCAGAGAGATGGTCGGCACACCGAAATTCGATCCGTAAAGCGACACGAGGTGCTCCGCAGCGAGTTTCGTCACTCCGTACGGGGACACCGGCTGCGGGATATCCCGTTCCGTTGTCGGAAAGCGTTCTGCGTCGCCGTAGATGGAAGACGACGAAGCGTACACGAACTTCTGCAACTGCCCTTGACGCCGTGCCGCCTCGAGCAGGCGCTGGGTCGCGACTACGTTGTTTTGCGTGTATACTTCGAACTCGCGGCCCCAGGAAGAGCGGACGCCCGGTTGGCCCGCCTGGTGATAGATGACGTCGACGCCATCGAGCACGGCGTCCAGGTCCACCTCGTTTACGTCGGCTTCGAGGAGTTCAAATCCGGGGCCGCGCAGTCCCTCGAGGTTGTGCAGCTTGAGCTGCGGCGCATAGTACGGCGTGAGGGAATCAATGCCCACGACGGAGTGCCCGTCGTCGAGGAGACGGCGGGCGAGATTGCTTCCAACGAAACCGGCAGCGCCGGTGATGAGCGCCTTCATGGCTTCTCCTCGCTTCGGGGTTGAGCGGACGGAACAGGTGTGCGAAGAGATCGCAGAAGGACATCATCCCAGACGTGGACATCATCACGGCTCAGAGCAGCATATCGCCTGGTCATGACGGCGTCGCCGCGCCCCAGAGACGACGCGACGACGATGAGTTGCTGTTTGATCCAGCTACGCGCGGTGGTCGATGCCGTCGCCCACTTTCCAATGCGGGCAGGGCCGTAGCGTCGAATGATGATCCTTTCGAAGCGCGCCGATCTTGCGTACTTCTTCGGATCCAGATCGCTCGAGACCCGATAGAACAGCACGCGCTCGGAATCACGTGCGATTATCGAATCCTCAGACGCTGTGATCCACAGCGCCTTATCCTGACAGCGAAGCAGCGACTCGTCGTAAGGGTGCTTCCTGAACCACTCTGTGCGCGCGAAGACGGCGGGGTGGATCAACGGCGTCGCCGCAAACATTTTTTCAACCCGAATACGTTCTGTCACGGTCGGGGTCGCCGCGACGATCCCCGCTTTCTCGTCGATCACGATAGCTCGACCGTCGATCACGTCGGCGCCCGACCTACGCAGGAACTCCAACTGGTGGGTTAGCCGGTTCGGCATCATGATGTCGTCCGCGTCAAAGCGAGCGAGAAACTCACCACGCGCGAGAGAGGCGATCTCGTTTAGTCGCGCAGCGAGCCCCGCGGAGTCCTTATGCGCGACGACTCGGATCCGCGGATCGGTAAAAGTATGCAGAAGGCGGACTAGCTGGGGCGTTGAGCCGTCGGCGACGATTAGGAGCTCCCAATCGGAGTATGTCTGATTTACCACCGACTGGACCGCCTGTCTCACGTAGGTGTCAGACTCTCGTGCCACTGGCAGCCCAACTGTGATCGTGGGCTTATTGTTCGTCATTTCGTCGAAGACTTCCTTCTCGAGGCTTCCTGGTGGCCGATCGCGGCGGTCCCATACCAATGCGGACCGCGTTGGCCGTTGCGCACCCCATTACGCCGCATCAGTCGTTATCGATGCTTGCTCGCCCACATACGCTCCAGCGTATCCGTCCACGCACGCTGGACTGTCTCTCGCGAGAACCTGTCCGCGACCAGCTGCGCCGCGGATGCTGCCATCCGCAGAGAACCTTCACGATCGTCGAAGGCGTCGAGCAGTTGCCGCTTCAGCGCAGCTCCATCATCGATCGGCGACAGGCGGCCCGTCTCATGGTGGGAGACCAGGTCCACGATTCCGGTAGCGCTTGTCGCGACGACAGGGACGTCGGCGGCGAAGGCCTCGAGGACGACGGTCGGCAGGCCCTCCCGCCGACTTGGGAGACAGAAGACGTCGGAGATCGCGAGGTAGGGCGCTACGTCATCGACCTCTCCGACGAGCACGAGGCGCGGCACGGTTTTTCGAAGACGCTGCTCGCCCTCGAGGCCCGATCGGTCGTCGATCCCGCCTACGACCAGAAGCCAGGCCCTGTTTCGCTCCTCCGCCCCTGCCATGGCCACGGTGAGCGTTTCCAGCCCCTTGTCTGCGGTGAGCCTCCCGACGAAGGACACGACCTGGGCATCCTCGGGGATACCGAGATCCGTGCGGAGCGAGGTCTTCGCGACAGTGTCCGCACTCGCGCGTCGGAAGCGCTCGACATCCACACCGTTGGGGCTGCCGGCGCCGAGAACATCCACCTTCGCACTCGGCGCGAGTCGTTCTGAGAGTGCACGATCTCGCAACGACGCCCCGACGGCAATGACGCGCGTCGAGGCCGCACAGCTGACCTTCTCCAAAGTCCGGAGGAGGACGCGTAGCGTGCCGGAAGCACTCTCGAGCCGAAGCCCATGGAGCTCGTACACGCGTCCGGGGACCCGCGCCAGCATTCCAGCGATGCTGCCGAGAAGGCCCGCCTTGGGTGTTCCCACTACGATGAGGTCGGGTCGAACACGATTCAGAAGTCGCATCCATTGCACCAGTCCACGGAGGTCAGCGACCGGATTCGGCGCGCGAGCCATGTCAAGGACGTGCCTGGTGACGCCAGGGTGTTCACCGAATCGATCGCCGATCGGGCCATCGCCGGCCACCAGATGCACTTCCCACCCGTCATCGGCCAGGCGCTCGTAGAGCCCATCGTGATACCGAAGCTGGTAATCGATGGTCACACCGAACAGGACCGAACGCTTCTCAGATCTGGACACGCTGATCCTCCCCGGTGGTAAGAACGTCCCGGAGCCACTGATCGTCGCGCGTCACCCTGCCGTCCGCCCACCCGGCTTCCTGGCTCTGTCCGAACCACATCATCTCGAGCCGTCTGGCCAGGCCTGCGAACTGCGGTGCCACTCGACCGGCGATATAGCTCGCGGCGAGCGTCACCGCACAGATCCATCGTGGGATCGTCAGGGGCCGCCGATCGCCGGCCAGGGTCAACACGTCCTCAACGGACAGCCCCTCCCAGGGTTGCAGAACGATTCCCGAAACAGCCCCTTGCTCCGCACCGGTCGCCTCAACCGTCGCGGCGAGACCGTGGAGCCCGCTGATGACCGACGACTGATTCCCCGGGGCTGCGACACTGGCGAGGTGCGACGATGCGAGTCGACGCAGTTTCTGCGTCGTCGGCCTTCCTGGTCCCTGCACTGAAGTGGCGCGAACGATGACGATCCCCGTCTGATCAGCGGACTCGGCACGGGCGAGCGCCAGCAGGGCCAGCTCACCCTCGGTTTTGGATCGCGAGTAGGGCGAGAAAGGCGCGTACCGCGGCGTCTCATCGAGGTGACGTGCTCTGCCCTGGACAGCGGCCGAGCTCAACTGGATGAACCGTGCGGAGCCGGCGCGCCGGCTCGCGTGCGCGAGGACAGCGGGCAGGTAGGCATTCGCTCCCCAAAGCTCACGCGTCGCGTCTGCGTCCGGCGAGGCCGCACCGGCGGCGTTGACGACTACATCCACCCCGACCAGCTGTCCGGCGAGCTGATCAACGGTCGCGTCCTGCTTCGCCGCGTTCTGGATCGCGTCTCCATCACGCACGCTCACATCGAAGGACAGCCGCGGTCCCGGGAACTCGAGAACGTCGAATCCGCGTGCCCGGAGGTGCGCGACGACGCCGGCGCCGACAAAACCGGATGCTCCGAACACCGCCCACCGCTCGCGGGAGCCAGGAGCGGCCGGGGCGGACACGACCGCAGCAGTCACGACCAGCGGTTGATTCGGGGATGCTGGCAAACGGGAACCGCGCCAGCGCGGAAGTAGCAGATAAATCGCGCAGAGCAACGCGATGATCGATATGCCGAGCCAGATTGGCACGACGGCGCACCACGCCAGGAACCCGATGAAGGCACAGCCTGCGCTGAAGGCCGCAACGACAAGCGTGACGGCGCCGTGGCTAAGACCCGTGTCGGTGAGGCGCTGATACGCGTGCGTTCGATGTGCGGAGAGCACCCCTTCATCGCGGATGAATCGGCGAACGACGGCGGCGACAGTATCGGCCAGCCAGGGAGCGACGACGGGGATAATCAGCAGAGGGCTGACACCGAGTGCCAGCGACAGCAGCCCGCTCGCACCGACCGCAGCGCCGAGGAAGTAGCTTCCCACGTCGCCGAGGAAGAGGCTGGGGCGCCGGAGGTTCCATGGAAGGAACGAAGCGAAGGCCGCGGCGAGCACAATCCCCGAGATTGCGAGCCATAACTGGTCGGAAGCGAGACCGGCGATCAGGAACGCGACGCCGGCCAATGTTCCATGCACGCCGGATATGCCGTTGATGCCGTCGATGAAGTTCGCGACGTTGACGTAGCCTGCGACGACGATCATCCCGACGATCACCCACCAGATCGACTGGGCGGCCACGACGGTGACCGCTGCACCGGTACCTAGGCCGATCAGGAGCTGCAGAGCCAGTCGAAGCCCAGCCCGGAGGCTGAGCAGGTCGTCGATGAAGCCGACCAGCGCAGCGAGGTTCGTCGCGACTAGGACGATGCTCAGCGCTGCGACGTCACCGGTACCCGCGACGATGGCTGCGAGGAGTGCAACGTCCCATGCGAGCAGAGGTGCGAGCCCACCGCCGCGCAACGTCGGGGCGGTGTGCGACGAGCGTTCGTTCGGCACATCGACCGTACCAATGCGGCGCAGGAACGGCCGAATGGTGAAGGGCAGCAACGCGCCCAAAGCGAGCGAGATTCCACCAGCGAGCCATAGCTCGACGCTCATCAGCGCTTCCCGAGATCGAGCGGCTCGATGATGGCTGTGTCGTTGTTCCGGGGTTCCGAGACCATTCGCGCCTCCCAGCCGGCCTTATCCAGCCGTTCCGGCGAAATCGGATCGGCAGTCGTATGCGAAACCTTCGGATGGAACGGTCGCTCGAGATCTTCTCTGTTGCCGACGAGAACTTCATGCAGCTTCTCGCCGTGGCGCAGTCCGGTGAAGACGATCTCGATGCTCTTACCCGACATCGCGATCATGCGTTTTGCAACTTCGAGAATCGAGACCGGCTCACCCATATCGAGAATGAGAACCTCGCCGGCACGACCGATCCCGCCCGCCTGGATCACGAGCTGACATGCCTCGGGGATCGTCATGAAGTAGCGGGTAACATCCGGGTGCGTCACCGTCAGAGGTCCGCCCGCTTCGATCAGAGTTTTAAATGTCGGAAGCATCGACCCGCGGCTGCCGATCACGTTGCCGAAACGCACAGATAGATAGCGCATTCCGGTCTGCTCGCCAGCCCAAGCAGTGAGCTTCTCTGCTACACGCTTCGAGTGCCCCAACACGCTGGTCGGGTTGGCTGCCTTGTCGGTCGAGATGTTCACAAAGGTGTCGACGCCGACAGCCTGAGCTGCTCTCAGCACATTGAGAGTGCCGAGCACGTTCGTCTTCCACGCTTCGTCCGGGTACTGCTCGAGCATCGGCAGATGCTTCAGCGCGGCCGCATGGAACACGACCTCGGGTCGACGATCGGCGAAGATCTCAGTGAGCGTCTCGTTCTCGCGGATGTCGGCGAGCACGACATCATTGGTGTCGAGAAGCCCATGACCGGACGTGCCCAGCTGCGCCAGCTGCAGACCAGTCTCATCGCGGTCGAGCATG
Organism: Microbacterium sp. TWP3-1-2b2; assembly: GCF_049896145.1. Taxonomy (NCBI): domain Bacteria; kingdom Bacillati; phylum Actinomycetota; class Actinomycetes; order Micrococcales; family Microbacteriaceae; genus Microbacterium; species Microbacterium sp. TWP3-1-2b2. The sequence continues at coordinate 1,758,923 of NZ_JAFCTS010000001.1, forward strand.
ATGAGCTCGCTCGGGCCGAATTTCGCCAATTGTCGACACAATTCCGATCCGATCGACCCGCCAGCGCCGGTAACGAGCACGCGCCGGCCGGTGACGTAGCCCGCGATGAGCTCAACATTGGTGTCGACTGGATGGCGGCCGATCAGGTCTTCAATACTGATATCTCGCACATCCGCCGCTGACTCTTCACCACTCACCAGACTCGACAGCGTAGGGGTGACCGAAACCGTCAGACCGGCGGCGGCCGCAGCGTCAGTAAGACGTCGAAGCAGCGTGCTGTCGGCACGACCGATCGCTATGACAGCTGTCGTCGCGCCAGTGCGCTCGACGGCTGCGGAGATCTGGCTAGTGCGACCGACGACCGGCACCCCACGCAACCGCAGGTTCTTCTTCGCAGGGTCGTCGTCGAGAATGCCGACTGCACGGATAGGCGAGGTCGGGTCGGTCGTGATGTTGTGAAGAAGTGTGTCGCCAAGGTAACCGGCGCCGATGATCAACGCAGGCTCGGCGGCGTCGCCTGGCTTACGGTTGCGTTCCAGTAGCAGGCGCGAGAGATAACGCACCCCGAACATCATTAACAGCACGAAGGGGAAAGCGAGGATGACCGTGCCTCGTGGGATATTGACGAAGGGGCCCACTGTCATGACAAGGACGGCCAGAACGAATGCTTGGGCTGTCACGGCCAGCCCAAGAGTGCGCACCTCCTCGAACGAGCCGTAGGTGAATCGGCCACGATAGAACGCAAGGAAGTAACCCACGACGATTTGCGTCCCAGCCGCAACGAGTGCCAGAACCAGCGTAGCTATCCAGCCGGTTGCCGACGGTTCAAACTCGAACCGCAACACCACGGCCGCGAGAATGCCTACGATCCACGCAAGGCTGTCGACGATGGCTGCGGCGATTCGTCGTCGACGTTGCGCGACCGACAGGATCGTGATCGATCCCGTATCCGTGCGCATGCTGCTGCTATCTGCTGAGTCCACCGTTAACTGCCCCTCGCCAATGCAGCACCCCTGCTGCGCAACCTCTGGACCCCCGAGGTCCATTCAGCTGATTGCTAATTCGACTCCATGTTGGCACACAACTGGACCTGAAAGGCGCACCGTTGCTCCGCGCTACGCATGAAAGTTCGTTCAGAACGCTCAGCTTGCTGGAACCTCGTTTTCGATGGGGTCGGTCACGCCGGGATCCGTGGCGCCAGGATCTGTGACCCCTGGATCAGTAGTGTCAGGGTCAGTCGCTCCAGAATCCGCTGGAGGTGTCTCCTGCGTAGGTGGCCAGTTGTTGTTCTGTGACTGTTGACGTTCCATTTCTTCGATCTCCCTTACGCGCCGATCCTCATCACGCAGCGCGAGCACGGCGTCGCGGAAAGATATGAGGGCAGCCGCGCCGGAGGCACCGTTCAGCGGAGTGGCTGTCACCGACGTCGCTGCCGTGGTGACGGCATCTCTGAATTCTTGGCCGGCGGCCGGGTATGCCTCGTTCTCGGCAGTCGCGTAGGCCGTAAGAGTGCCTGCAAAGGTCGCGAGCTGGCCCGTAAAGGTTGTTGTCAGTGCATCGATCGCGGTGCGCGCGGTGCGCAACTCGTCGGACGCGGCGTCCAACGCGGTCGACGCTTCTTGCACCCGATCGATCGCGTCGGCCACACTCGCGAGTGAATCTTCGTCGATGGCGCCGCGTTCGTACGCGGCGGGCACAGTCGGCACGACCGCCTGTTCGAGCGCGGTGCGATACGCATCGACCGCCTGAACTGCCGCCGTGAGAGCCGCCGGGTCGGCAGTCTCCGTACGCTCCTCGGTCGCTGCCATTTCGTTCAGCGCAGTACGGATAATAGCGGCGTCGGCGAGCTGTGTGGCGATGCTCGCATCGAGTGCCGTCGTCGATGTCACGAGCGACTTCTCCGCTCCCGCCAGCGACGCCTCATCTGCGGTAAGAACTTCGATCGCGTCAGCCGCCGGATCAGCGCTCGCGACTTGCACTCCGGTGAATGCTGCGGTCGCGGCGACCACAGCAACGGCAATCGCACCGACGGTCGTGTTAACCCAGTCAACGCGTCTATGCCCGCGGTGCTTCTTCCCCTTCGAGCCTTTCGCGGATCCGACATAGATGACCGACGGCGAGCTGTTCACGACCGCCGAATCGACCAGATTCACGAGTCGGACTGCGTCCGCCCCCGCGCCGGGCGCGCGAGATTCTTCGCGCGGATGCCCCACGAGCGCCTCCAGCAGTGGATCTGGTCGCGAGGACTCGCTTAAGGCGCGCGCCGGCTTATCGAGATCGGGCACCTCGTTGCTCACAGACATGGACTCACCGTTCTGGAATGCGTGTAGTCGCCATCACCGGCGCCGCAGTGGACTATTCTCTCTAAAGATACCCGGCGGCCGCCGACGACATCCGAAGAACTGGGAGCGCGATGACCGTCCAGGACTATGTGCGCCTTCTGCGACGCAACCTCGTCCTCCTCATCTCATTGACCCTGATCGGCCTGTGCATCGGCGTGCTCGTCGCGCTGACGACTCCCACCAGGTACAGCACATCGACGCAGCTGCTCGTGTCTGCGCAGGCCGGCGATGCGGCGACGCCGGCTGAGCTCAATCTCGCGCGCGGCTATGCCCAGCAGGCCGTCACCAGCTATGTCGACATCATCCCGAGTTCACTCGTGCTGCAGCCTGTCATCGACAGCCTTGGTCTTGATTCCACTGTTGCGCAGCTGTCTTCAAGGGTGAGCGCAACGGCATCGCCGACGAGTACCGCCATCACCCTCACGGTCTCGGACCACAATCCCGCTCAGGCCGCGCGCATCGCGAATGCGATCGGCGACAGCTTCACCACCGTCGTCGCCGAGCAACTGGAACGGCCTGTCGATGCGAGGCCAAGTCTCGTGCGCATTGACACGCTCGAAGCGGCCTCTGTGCCGGTCTCCCCCGCGGCTCCGAACATTCCACTGACGGTGACACTCGGCGCGTTGCTCGGGCTCGCCGGCGGAATCGCTGTCGCTGTGCTGCGCGCGGTGCTCGACAACCGCATCCGTACGATCGACGACGTCGAACGTGCGGTGTCCGCGCCGACGCTGGGTGGCATCGCGCTCGACCCCGAGGCGAAAAAGCGTCCGTTAGTGGTGACTGCCGACGCGCGGGATCCCCGTGCAGAGGCATTTCGTTCCCTGCGCACGAACGTGAAGTTCCTCGATCTCGGCGAGGGCTCGATGGCTCTGACCGTCACCAGTGCCGGTCCCGGTGAAGGAAAATCGACCACGACCGCGAACCTCGCGATCACGTTTGCCGAATCCGGCGCGCGGGTGGCACTCATCGACGCCGACCTGCGACTGCCGCGCATCGCCGACTACTTCTCGATAGAGGGCGGCGTCGGACTGACGGAAGTGCTGATCGGGCGCGCGACCGCCAGTGAGACCCTGCAGCATTGGGGACGCGGCGCGCTGTTCATCCTGCCCGCCGGCACCGTTCCGCCGAACCCGGCGGAGTTGCTCGGATCAACCGCGATGATCGCCCTGCTCAATGATCTGAAGGCCGCATTCGACATCATCATCATCGATTCTCCGCCCGTGGGCCTCGTGACGGATGCTGCGGTGCTGGCCCGCCAGACGCAAGGCGCGATCCTCGTCGCCGCAGCGGGAAAGACCCGCGCCAATCGTCTCGCCGACGCCGAAGCGACCATCGAGAAGGTGGGAGCGAAGGTGCTCGGCACCGTCGTGACGATGCTCCCGACCAGAGGCGCCGACCGCGCGGGCTACGGCGTATACGGGGCCTATGGGGCGTAGCGCGCGTCCGCACGACGTGCCGGCAGCCGCAGCGCCGCAGCGCCGCAGAAGCCTATGGAACAATGACTGAAGCTTTTTCGTACACCACTGACATTCAACTCAAGGGACCAGACCGCGTGGAACTTCGCGACTATATACGCATCCTGCACAAGAACTGGATCATCATTCTCGTGCTGCTGCTCGTCGGCCTCGCCGGTGGCGCCGCGTATGCCTTCTCACAGGCCCCCAAGTACGTGGCCTCGACCCAGTTGTATGTGTCAGTGCGCACCGAAGGCGCCGCGACCGGCGATCTCGTGCAAGGGACGACCTTCGCACGGCAGATGGTCACCAGCTATGTCGACGTGATCGGCACGGCGCTCGTGCTCGATCCGGTGATCGAAGAACTCGACCTCGACGTGTCAGCATCAGCACTCGCGTCGCGCATCACGGCGACCACCGCGCTGAACACGGTGCTGATCGACATCTCCGTCACAGACACCGATCCTGCACTCGCCGCGAAGATCGCCGATCAGACGGCGACGAGCTTCGCCGAGGTGGTGCAGAACGACCTCGAGCGCCCCGAGACAGAGGGCGGGGCGAGCCCCGTGCAGATCACCATCACCGACCCGGCCGCGAAGCCGACGGCGCCGACAAGCCCGAACGTTCCTCTCCTCATCCTGTTGGGCGGGCTGCTCGGTCTTGCGGCCGGCATCGCCTTCGCGGTGTTGCGCACGGTGCTCGATACCCGCATCCACACGCTGCATGACCTCGAACTCGTCACCGACAGGCCGATGCTCGGCGGAATCGCCTACGACCCTGACGCCAAGAAGCGCCCGCTGATCGTGCACGCCGACCCACGGAGTCCCCGCGCCGAGTCGTTCCGGTCGCTGCGGACGAACCTGCAGTTCCTCGACATCGACAGCGACTCGCGCACCTTTGTCGTCTCGAGCGCAGGGCCGGGTGAGGGCAAGTCGACCACGACGGCCAACCTCGCCATCGCTCTGGCAGAGACCGGCGCGCGTGTCGCGCTGATCGACGGCGATCTCCGCCTCCCCCGCGTCGCCGACTACATGGGCATCGAAGGCGGCGTCGGGCTCACCAGCGTTCTCATCGGCCAGGTCGAGGTGTCGGAAGCGCTGCAGAAGTGGGGCACGAACGAGCTCTACGTGCTTCCCAGCGGCCCCGTGCCGCCCAACCCGAGCGAGATGCTGGGCTCTGCGGCCATGGACCGCCTGCTCACACCGCTGGAGGAGTACTTCGACTACATCCTCATCGACGCTCCCCCGCTGCTGCTCGTCACCGACGCCGCCGTCATCGGCAAGAAGACGCGGGGCGTCATCCTGGCCGCCGCATCCGGAAAGACGCGCAAGCCTGAGCTCTCCGGCGCGATCCGTACGCTCGAGACCGCCGGCGTCAACCTGCTCGGCGTCGTCGTGACCATGCTGCCGACCAAGGGACCGGACAGCTACGGCTACGGCTCGTACACGTACGGCTCGACCATGGAGCACGGGCAGGATCCCGTCGAGCTCACTCAGGCGGAGTCGAAGCCGCGGGCACGCGCACGCGTGAAGACCAAGGCGTAGTCCGGCGTTTCGACAGGCTCAGCGAGCGGGGGGGCGTCGTGCACGCTTCGACAAAGGCGAAGCGGCGGAGTGCGCCCTCAGCTCGCGGGCGCGCCCCGGAAGACCACCTTGTGGTACAGAACGAACCGGATCAGCACGACGATCACGATGCTGATGAGGTTCACGATGTTGAGCGCGAGCGCGCCAGGCGCATGACCGCGCAGCTGGGTGAACGCCTCGACTCCGAGCCAGACGAGCGCGGCGCCCAGGAGCGTGCATGCCAGGTTCACGCCCAGGAACAGGACGAGCTCGGAGACCCGTCCGCGGCGATCGCGGTGCCTGAACGTCCACTCCCGGTTCCCGATGTAGGCGTTGACCAGCGCGACGAGAGAGGCGACGATCTTCGCGACGACGAGGTCCCAGCCGAAGACGAACACGAGCAGGTTGAACACGGCGATCTCGATGACCGTGCTGAGCGCACCGACCACGAGGAACCGGCTTCCCACGCCCACGAGGCGGCGCAGACGGGCAGGGATCTTCACTCCACTAGGCTACTTCGTGCGCGTACTCTCGCCGCACACGCCCGCCGAGGAACCTCTTGACCTTCTCCCATCTCGCCATCGTCATGCCGGCATACAACGAAGCCGAAGGCATCCGTGGCTTCATCGACGAGATCCGCGACCACGTCTCACCGCTCGCCGCACGCGTCTCATTCGTCATCGCTGACGACCGCTCCACCGACGACACCGCCCGTGTCTTCGACGACGTGGCCGACGTCGAGGTGCGCACTCAGCCCGCCAACGGCGGCCACGGCCCGACCGCGCTGGCCGCATACCGCGCAGGGCTGGCGATCGAGCCTGATCTGCTGGTACACGTCGACGGCGACGGCCAGTTCCTCGGCGCCGACTTCGTACGGCTCATCACCGCTGCGGAGTCGACCGGAGCCGATGTCGTGCACGGCGTGCGCGACGGCCGCACCGACCCCTGGTACCGGAAGGTGCTCACCGCTGCTGTCGGGCTGCTGATCGCCGCAGCATCCGGCCGTCGCATCCCCGACGTCAACACTCCCCTGCGCGCCTATCGCCCCGCCGCGCTCCAGACGCTCATCGATGCCGTACCCGCCGACGTGAGCGTGCCGCACGTGCACTTCTCGCTCGCCGAGGCCCGCGGCGGTTTCGTCGTGCGCTACGTGCGGGTGGCCAGCATCCCGCGGCGCGGGGAATCAGCCAGCGGGACGATGTGGGGGCGCGCTGCCGGGGTTCGACTGCCGCCGAAGCGTCTGCGTCAATTCGCTGTCACCGCCTTGCAGGAGGCGTGGACGCTGTCGCTGCGTCCATCGGCGCCGCTGCGCAGCATCCGACGACCAGGGTCCGCCGACTGACATGAGCAAGGCGCGTTCCGTCGTCTTCTGGGTGCTGGCCGCAGCACTGCTGATCGCGCATGTGCTCGTAACGTGGCAGAGCCTCACCGTCTGGCGGTTCTGGGAAGACGAGGCCCTCAACCTCACCGTGCCGCGCAATCTGCTCGCCGGCCTCGGTTACGCCAGCGACGGCGCCCTCTCCGGGTCGACGATCACGCTGTTCGACGCACGGATCTCCACAGGCCCGGCCGTGCTCCTGCCGGTCGCTGCACTCCTCGCCACCGGCCTCGATCCCGTTCTGGCGGCACGACTGGTCCCGCTCGCGTACTGGGCGCTGCTGCTCGCCGGACTCTGGGTGCTCGGCCGCCGCATCGGCGGACGCTGGGCCGCGCTCGTCGCCGTCGCCGTGCCGCTCGCGTTCACGACTTCAGCGGGCATCTCGCCCATTCAAGGGCCTGCCGATCTGCTCGGCGAGATCCCCGCGGCGGCGTTGCTCGTCTGGGCGCTCGTCGTACTGCCGCGACGCGCATGGCTCGCAGGTCTGCTGGTCGGCCTCGCCGTGCAGGCGAAGCTCATCGCGCTGCTCGCTCTGCCCGCGTTCGCCGTGGCATTGTTCCTGCTCGCTCCCGGTTCGGGGTGGGCGCGCGTGGGCGCATTCGTGCGACGCTCTTTGGTGCCGTTGCTGTTCGTGGCGCTGCCGACGTTCCTGTTCGAGCTCGCGGCACTCCTGACGTTCGGCTTCGACGGCTTCATCGACCACCTGCGTGCGCTGGTCGCGTTCGTCCGCAGCGGCGGGCAAGGCGGCGAGCCCACCACCGTGGTGCAGAAGATCACGACGCTCGCGGAATCGTGGTCGCTGCCGGTGTGGGCTGCGGTCACTGTGGCGGTGGCCTCGCTGGTTCTCATCGTCGGCGGCCTGTGGGTCTCGCGCGGATCCTCGTCTGGCGTGCTGGTCTATGTATCGGCAGCAGCGGTCGGCGCGCTCGCGTTCGTCGCATGGTGGGCCACGGCGTCGCACCTGCCGCTGTGGGTACGGCATCCTGCCCCCGGCGTGTTCGCGTTCTTCCCGATCATCGCCGCCTGCGCGGTATGGGGAGCCCAGCGGATGCTGCGCGCACAGCGCCTTCGCATCGTCCAGGTCGTCGCGGCGGTCGCTTCGGGCGTCGTCGTGCTCGGGGTCGGTGCGGGCGCCGCGATGCACGCGGTCGCGGCGACGCAGCGACCCTGGTTGACGCTCGAGACGCAGCGCGCGGCCGTGGCACCGCTGAAGGAGTGGGTAGAGGCGAACGACGTCGAGTGGCTCGCCGCGCAGCCGTGGGGCGTGGCGGTCGCACCGATCGTGCTCACCGGTGCTCACGTCGGGCTGTTCGACGCCCCGGCGATGGACGGCGTGCCCCGGCTCACCGGGCAGGAGTGCGCGACCGAGGTGCTCGTCGACAGCGGGCCGTACCGGATCTGCGCGGCGGAATAGGGGTCGACGGGGGCCGTGATCCCGCCCGCTGCGTCGTGACCGCGGTGATCTTTCCACAGTTTGGCGAATCTTTGTTCGAATGTCCGTGACGTCTGCCACGATGAAGTATGGCCATTTTCAGCGAGATGCGCGACACCCTTGAGGGGTTGGAATCGCGCATGGGTGACGTCGATATCGACGTCCTGCTGACGGCCATGCGCAGGCTCGACGACGACGCGGTCGTCGGTGCACTGGCCGGCGCGGCAGCCGTTGCGAACTGCGCCGAGCGGATGCTGACGGTCGGCGCAGGAGTGGTCGCAGAGCGGTCGCGACGCGAGGCCGGGCATTCCGGTTTGGCGGCGGCGCACGGACACCGCAATGCGGTGTCGCTGGTGCAGTCGATCGTCGGCGGGACGCGCACAGACGCGGCGCGCGCCGTGCGGTTGGGCGAGTCGTTGATCGAGGGCGCGGACGCTGCAGGTGCGGGCTACCGCAGTGGGGATGCTTCAGGCGCAAGCGGCTGGGGCGCGAGCGGCGGAGGCGGCGACACCGAACCGGACTGGGGCGGCGACAGCTGGGGCGACGGAACAGGCCACGGGGCGTCAGATGCCGACGGGTCGGGCGCCGATGCGGGGGCGGGTGCCGCGAACGGCGCCACCGGTGAAGGAGCGGCGGCGTGGGATGCCGATGGGCCGCATGCGGGGTCACCCGGCGGCGATGGCGGTGCGGGTCCAACGGCCGGCACGGGTGCGCCGCCGCACGATCACGACGTCCGGATGCCGTGGCACGAGCCATTGCGACAGGCGTTGTTCGAGGGCAAGATCACGCCAGCGCAGCACGATGCGATCCTCCGAGGAATGGGCCAGCCGCCCGCCCGCGACGGCGCCGATAGCCCGACGGACGCGATGATCGAGGTATGGTCACTCGCCGCGGCGCAACTGGTGGCAGAGGCCGCTGACATGGCAGTCGAAGAGCTCGCGCGTCGCGCGCGACAGGTGCGCGATACCCTGGATCCGCAAGGCGTGCAGGAAAGATTCGAGCGCTCGTACGCCGCCCGGTCGTGGCGGTCGTGGCGCAACACGGATGGGCAGCATCACACGCACATCATCTCCGACGACGAAACTGCTGCGTGGCTCGACTCGATCAGGGATGCGGCGATGCGCCCCCGCCGGGGCGGACCGAGATTCATGACCGATGAGGAACGCGCGGCGGCGAGCGTGCTTGTGGACGATCCGCGCACGAACGACCAGCTCGCCTACGACCTGTTCACGGACATCCTGCGCGCCGGGGCACTCGCCAATGCTGCGGACGTGTACGGCGCCCGCCAGCCGGGGATCAGAATCGTCACGGTCGACGGTGCCGTCGGCGCGCGCGATGCGTTCGGACGGATGCTCGCCACCGGACACCTGGAAGATCGCGGCGATGCACTTCCCGGAAGCGTGGTCGACCGAAACCTGTGCACCGTCGGCAGCCGGAGCGTCACCGTCGACAGCTGCGGCAACCCCCTTGATGTCGGTCGCGAGCAACGACTGTTCACCGCGAAACAGCGCGTCGCGCTGGCCGTTCGCGACGGCGGATGCATGTTCCCGGAATGTCGCGTCCCGGCTTCCTATTGCGAAGCGCATCACTGCGACCATTGGCATGACGATCTGGGGCTCACCGACATCAACCGCGGCATTCTGCTCTGCCGACATCACCACATGCTGCTTCATAACAACGGGTGGAAGATCACGCGTGAAGGACTTGGCAAATTCATGCTCCATCCACCCGGCAGACGCGGCGGAGTCGGTGTCGGCGTCGGTGACGACTCGGAGCCGATCCCCCTCACCAGCCGATCGGCGATCCGTTGGGCGTGGGATCCACCACCCGAGTGGCCGCACTGGAGAAACATGCCCGCTGACAGCGCCGACGCGCGAATGGCTCGGTCGGCGTAAGTGGCGGGCGGGCGGTAGAGCCCAGCGGCGTCACCCAGCGCTGTGGGGAGCAGTAGAACCCTGGCTATCTGCGAGATCCGGCGGCGGGCAGCAGTGCTCGTCGGCAGCGGGCTGTTCCGCATCTGTGCTGCACCGTAATCTGAGTGCATGACCGACGCGCTGGCGGGTTGGAGCGACTTCAATGTCGCGATGGCGGGCGCGAACGCCGCGCTCGCGGGACTCGTCATCGTCGCGGCGAGCGTCAACATCGACAAGATCATCCGCGCCGGCACGCTCACAGCCCGGCTGGGCGCGGCCATCGCTTCGCTGGTGCTCGCTCTCGTGGCATCCGCTGTCGGCCTCATCCCGGAACTCGACCTGACCTGGTACGGAATCGTCGTCATCATCGGCGCCCTCACAGCCGGAGCGTTCCAACTGCACGCCACGCGCACCATCGCGAGCGATCCAACGCCGGAGCAGCGCGCACGCTTCGCGAAATCAATGCTGGGGTGGTTGCCGGTCGCGGCATACATCGCGGCGGGAGTCGCGTTGGTACTGGGAAGCTCAAGCGGACTCGTCCTCACAGCGGCCGGGTCCCTACTGGCGGTAATCGCCGCGATCGTCGTGTCCTGGGTCGTGCTTGTCGAAGTACTGCGCTGATTCGCCGGCAAGCGATTTCGTGGAAACACCATTTTGTGTCTTTCCTTCGGGCGCGGGTTCCGCTAATGTGACCAGCATCCGAACTGCAAGACAGTGAGTGCCGCTGGGAATCGGCACGCACAACGTGATCTGGGGTCACGCCGTCGAGCAGCATCGCGAAGTCTGCGATGACGGATGACCCGTGCGTGTGGGACGTGCGGGCTGGGGATGTAACTGGGGAAATAATGTCGCACTGGGGATATTTGCGTACATTCAGGGCTCGACGGATATGACTTCCGTCGACGATGCTCTGAGTCTGACACGCGAGGAATCGGCCGTTCTCTCGGCCCCTGTTCCGCGCGTCCGGGTCGAGACGATCACGGCTTCGATGCCGCGTATCTCGGCGACGCTGGAGCGCCGTCTGCATTGGGAACGGGCGCACCGCGTCCGTCTCGGCGCGACGGACGCAACCGTGATCGCGATCGCCACTGGCGTCGCCGCGGCATTCCAGCTGCATCTGGGTGAACCACCGATGAATGTCGCGATGCGATGTGTGCTGCTGGCGACGGTGTGGTTCGCCACGCTGCTCGTCATGCGCACGAGTGTCACGGCGCTCTTCGGTTCGAGTACCGCCGAGTACAGGGGCATTGCGCATGCCTCGGGCCTCGCCATCGGAATGATGGCGTTCGTGGCCGTGCTGCTCGACTGGGACTCGATGCGGATCACCGTGCTCATCACCCTCCCCATGGGCCTGCTCGGCCTTCTGATGAGTCGGTGGTCGTGGCGGCGCTGGCTGAGCAACCAGCGCCGCCATGGCCGATTCACCTCCCGAACCCTGGTCGTGGGCAACCGCGATGAGGTCGAGTACGTGGCACGCGCTCTGCACCCGAGCGCGACGGGCGGATACCAGGTCGTCGGCGCCACGCTGCTCGACGGCAACGCCCGCGAACTGCAACTCGACCACTCGAGCGTGCCGGTACTCGGCAACTACGACACGGTGGCGCAGGTCGCGATCGAGCTCAACGCCGACACGATCATCGTCGCCGGCCGTCCGGAACGGGATCCCGATTTCGTCAAGCGCCTCAGCTGGGAGCTCGAGGGAACAGCAGCGGAACTCGTGCTCTCGAACCGCCTCGCCGATGTCGCCGGGCCTCGCCTCTCGTTCGTTCCAGTCGATGGCCTGCCGCTGATCAAGGTGCAGATCCCGACCTATGAGGGCGCGAAGCACCTTCTCAAGCGCGCCCTCGACGTCGTCGTGTCCGCCATCGCACTGGTCCCGATCATCGTGATGACCCCGGCGCTGGCGCTGCTGATCAAACTGGATTCTCCCGGCCCCGTGTTCTTCTTTCAAGAACGCGTGGGCCGGGATGGGAAGCCGTTCCAGATCGTCAAGTTCCGTTCGATGCACGCCGATGCCGAGCAGAAGCTCGCCGCGCTCAAAGCGCAGCACGACGGGGCAGGGCTCCTGTTCAAACTGAAGGACGACCCGCGCATCACCCGCGTCGGAAAGGTGCTGCGCAAGTTGTCGTTCGATGAGCTGCCTCAGTTCTGGAACGTACTCCTGGGCGACATGAGCGTCGTCGGCCCGCGGCCGCCGCTGCCGAGCGAGGTCAGCGACTATGACGGCACCGTCTCTCGCCGGCTGTACATCAAGCCGGGAATCACCGGACTCTGGCAGGTCTCGGGGCGCAGCGATCTCAGCTGGGACGAGAGCATCCGCCTCGATCTGCGCTACGTGGAGAACTGGTCAGTGATCACCGACCTGCAGATCATGTGGCGCACGGCCAGGGTGATGATCACTCCGAAGGGTGCCTACTGATGAGGGGCAGGCGAGCCCGCGCGACCTGATCGCGCACCGGCTCACGAAGAGCATCAACAGCCGCGGGGAGGCGGTAGCGATGACAGAGAATGACGTTCGACCGGCGCTCACGCCGGCCATGAAGACAGCGATCGCAGTGGTCGGAGTGCTCGTGGTCGGCGCACTCATCGTCGTAGCCGCGCTCACAGCGGCCGGACGGCCTGAAGCCGCTCCGGCCGCGTCGTCGACCCCGGCCGCGGCACCGACGTCCGGGCCACTGCCAGGAGCGACGCCGACGACAGGATCAGAGGTGCAGCCACCGACCGAAGCTCCGCGCAACGGCCTTCCGCCGCTCGAACCGGCCGAACCGCTCATCACCGCACCCCTGCCCGAACCGGGATCGCGCAGCGGGGGTATGGTGAAGGGCTTCCCGGACGGCGTCGCCGACCCGATGCGCGACTCGAACGTCGTCTCGAGCTCGATCGCCACCGAGGGCGCTGTCATGCAGCTCAGCCTGGTGGCGTCCTCCGCTCAGACTCCGGACGCGATCCGCGAGCACTACCGAGCGTTGTGGACCTCGCTCGGACTGCGCGCGGTGCCCACGGACGACGAGACCGTCGCATTCAGCGGCGACTACGAATCGCTGACTTTGAGCGTCGGCGCCTCGGGCACCGGCAACCTGTACACGATCTTCGGCGTGCTGCGGACGGAGTGACGGTGTACATCTCTTTCTCCAACAAGCCCAAACAGGCCGAACCGTCATCGCCGGACGGCGCAAGGCGCCAACCTGGCAGGCGCACGGTCTCGTCCACTGTCGTCACGCTCGGCATCGTGTCGATGCTCACCGACATCTCCTCCGAATCGGTCGCCGCCATCCTCCCCCTCTACGTGACGGGCTTTCTCGGGATGTCGACGATCGCGTTCGGCGTGCTCGACGGCTTCTATCAGGGCGTCAGCGCGCTCGTGCGCATCGCCGGCGGCTATACGTCCGACCGCATCGGCCGGCCCAAGTGGGTCGCATTCACGGGATACGCCCTCGCCGCGGTCGCGCGCATCGGGCTGCTCTTCGCGACCGGCTTCGCCGCGCTGACCGCCGTGATCTCGGCTGATCGCATCGGCAAGGGCATCCGGACGGCGCCGAGGGATGCCGTGATCACCGCCTCATCGCGGCCCGACAGTCTCGGCACATCCTTCGGCGTGCATCGGATGCTGGACAACATCGGCGCTGCGATCGGCCCTCTGCTCGCCTTCTTCATCCTGCTGCTGATTCCCGACGGCTACGGCACGATCTTCGCGGCCTCGCTCGCGTTCGCGGTGATCGGTGTGACGATCCTCGGGCTGTTCGTGCCCAACGTGCGCGCACGACGTCGCGACGCCGCAGACGCGCGAGCAACGAACACCCCGCGTCCGAAGTTCGCCTGGGGCGTCGTCACATCGGGCCCGATGCGTCGTGTGCTCGCGGCCGCCGGCATCCTCGGGCTGCTGACCATCGGCGACGGGTTCGTCTATCTGGCGCTGCAGGCACGGAACGACTTCGCCGCCCAATGGTTCCCGCTTCTCTACGTCGGCACGAACATCGCCTTCCTCGCACTGGCCATCCCGCTCGGGCGTCTCGCCGACCGGATCGGCAGGGCACGGGTCTTCGTATATGGCCACGCCGGAATACTGGGGGCGTATCTGGCGGCAGCCCTGCCGATCGCTGATGCCGCAGCCACCGTGCTCTGCCTTGTACTGCTCGGCGCGTTCTACGCGGCGACAGACGGTGTGCTCGCAGCGCTCGCCGCGCAGCTGACCACGCCCGAAACCCACGGCACCGGCATCGCGGCTGCACAGACCGTCGTCGCACTCAGCCGATTCCTCTCCGCGGCCGGCTTCGGAATCCTCTGGTTCCACGTCGGTCGCGAGGCATCGATGCTGATCGTGGCGGGAGCGCTGATCGTCGCGATCCCGCTCGCAGCGCTGCTGCTGCGCCCGCTGCTCTCCGCTCCTCGTGCGGAGGCGACAGCTGACCCGGATCACACCGACGTGGAACGCATCGAGGCGGAGCCCATCGACGCGGAACCCGTCGAAGCGGAGCCGAGAACGTGACGGCGCGGCTCAAATGGTGGCTGATCAGCCTCGTGTCGGTGGTCGCACTCGGCGCGACCGTCGGCATCGGAGTCTCGGCCTGGGCGCAGTATCAACACCGGCAGAGCATGCCGTCGGCTGCCGAGACCACCGCTCCTGCGGATGTGACGGACGACGCGCAGATCCTGTTCCGCAACACGGCCGCCGGCGAGGGCTACGGGCACGTGGCCAGCGTCCCTCTCGCTCGACCCGACGGCGCGCGCGCAGTACTCGACCTCGTCTGCGACCGGGTCGCCGCGACCGCCGATGCGATCTCCTGCCTGCGCTCCGAGCGCGGCATCACGCCGAGCTACGACGCCCGCCTCTACGACGCAGCCGGCGAGAGTCAGCGGCTCGAATGGGCGCTGCCAGGGGTACCCAGCCGCACCCGGTTCTCGCCGGACGGCTCACTCGTCGCCACCACCTCGTTCGTCACAGGGCACGCCTACGCATCGATCGGCTTCTCGACCGAGACGGTGATCCATCGCGTCGCCGACGGCGAGAGCTTCGGCAGCCTCGAGGAGTGGTCGTTGGTCGTCGACGGCGAGCCGAGCACGCCGATCGACCGCAACTACTGGGGAGTCACATTCATCGACGATACGTCCTTCTATGCCACCGTCGGCATGACGACGATGGGAACGACGTACCTGGTGAAAGGCGACATCGCGACCAGGACGATGACCTCTGTGCTCGAAGGCGTCGAGTGCCCGTCGCTCTCGCCCGACGGCACGCAGATCGCCTTCAAGAGGGTGACCGGCGGCGCCGGCCCCAGCGTGCACTGGACCCCGGCGGTGTACGACATCGCATCCGGCACCGTGACGGTGCTGGATGCCGAAACGCGCAACATCGACGACCAGATCGCGTGGCTGGACGACGAAACGCTGCTCTACGGGGTGCCGAACGACACCCCTGGCGACTCGGATGTCTGGGCGCTGGATGCCGACGGCAGCGGAGAGCCACGGATGCTGATCCCGCATGCGTGGTCGCCTGCCGTCGTCGACGAGAGATGAGGGACACATGATCAGCGTGATCATCGCGGCGCACGACGAGGAGGCCGTCATCGGACGGTGCCTCGACGCACTCGCCGGCGGAGGTCTGCCGATGCAGACGATCGTCAGTGCCAACGGATGCACGGATGCCACGGCCGAGATCGCACGGGCGCGGAACGCGACGGTCGTGGAGCGCGCAGAACCGGGCAAGTCCGGTGCCGTGAACGCCGCGGAACGGGTGGCGACCAGATTTCCTCGCGTGTATCTGGATGCCGACATCCTCGTTCCGCCCGGGGGAATCGCGGCGCTCGTCGACGCGCTCGACACAGACCGCGGCATCCTGGCGGTGATGCCACGCCGCCACATCGACGTCACCGGTCGGCCATGGCCCGTGCGCGCGTACTTCCGGATCAACCAGCGCCTTCCGGTGTTCCGGACAGGTCTCTTCGGTCGCGGCCTGATCGTGGTCTCGGAGGAAGGGCGCTCGCGCTTCGAGGAGTTCCCGGAGCTGATCGCCGACGATCTCTTCCTCGACTCGCAGTTCGCCAGCACGGAGAAGGCCGAGGTCGCAGCCGTCACCGTGGTCGTGGAGGCTCCTCGCACGACAAGAGATCTGGTGAAGCGGCTTGTGCGCGTGCGCCGAGGCAACGCCGAGATGCGGCGCGCAGCAGCGGTGGGCGCCGCATCCACCGTCGTCCGGTCGTCGGATCGATGGTCGTGGCTTCGTGACGTGGTGCTGCGCCACCCTCAGCTCGCGCCCGACGCCTTCGCATTCGTGAGCATCACGATGCTCGCCGGATACCGCGCCCGACGGGCGAGAAGTACAGACTGGGGACGGGACGAGAGCACCAGGGTGCTGTCACACGAGGGAAGGAGCGCCGTGCGATGACGATCCATCTCTGCTTCCACGGGATCGGAACGATCGAGACCGAGAGAGAGCCAGGCGAGGCGCGCTACTGGGTGGCGCAGGACATGTTCCATCGCATCCTCGACCTGCTGCCCGGAAGAGCGAACGTCGAGCTGAGCTTCGACGACGGGAATCGCTCTGATGCCGACATCGCTCTCCCCGCACTTCTCGAACGCGGGCTGGACGCCACATTCTTCGCCCTCGCAGGGCGGCTCGATGACCCGCTCAGCCTCAGCCGCGATGATCTGCAGCGCCTTCGCGGCGCAGGCATGCGCATCGGTTCGCACGGGTGGGGGCACGTGCCGTGGCGCGGCCTCGGCGAGGCTGACGCCCGGCGGGAGCTCATCGAAGCCCGCACGGTGCTGGAGGAGGCCGGTGGCGCGAAGATCACGCAGGCCGCGCTCCCGCTCGGCCGGTACGATCGCCGATTGCTGCGCCGCCTGAAGGAGGCGCGCTACCGGACGGTGTTCACCAGTGACCGGTTCCCCGCCCGCGATAAAGCGTGGTTGCGTCCGCGCTACAGCGTCACCTCAGACGACACCGCCGAATCAGTCCTTGCGATCCTCGACGGCCGGGCGGGTCTCGGCGGCGCCGCCGGATTCGGGAAGAGCCTGATCAAGCGGCTTCGGTGACCGGCGACGCAACAGCATCGCCACCGCGGCCCCGACAGCAGCCCCGGCCACGTTCGCAAGAATGTCGCGGAGGCTCGGTTGGCGCGAAGGGATGACGATCTGCACGAGCTCGGCCATCACAGACAGCGCCAGAGCAAGCACGATTCCGACCCACGGACGCCCGAACAGCAGCGTCAGGAGAAACCCGAGCGGGGCGAACATCAGCACGTTGGCCGTGAACTCGATCCAGCCGGTGCCGAACCCGGTGAGGCCGACGCTCGAGTGGAGCCACTCACCGATCGCATTGACGATGCCGGCGTAAGAGACCGGAAGCAGCAGCACCGCGACAACCGCGAGGGCATATACGGCGAGTCCCGCGACGACACAGACGCGCAGCCGTGAGCGTCTATGCATGCTCGGTGCACTCATGTACTCTTGCCCTCTGGAGGGGGTCTCCGCCTAAAGCTGATACAGGATTGTGATGTCTAGCCACAATACTCCCATCCCCATACGCAACCGTTCCCGCACGCGCCCACGCCGCGCGAGGTACACCATCGCTTTGATCACGGCCGCCCTTCTCGCCGTCGTCGGCCTCTCCTTGACGCCGACTCTCACCGCGCAGTCTGCGACCAACGGCATCTTCTCCGACACGCTCAAGCCCACGACGAAGGCCGATTCCGACCGCAGCGCAGTCGAGCTCGGCATCCGCTTCTCCCCCACCCGTTCCGGCACGGTGACGGCGCTGCAGTACTACCAGGGCGAGAAGGCGAAGGGCGTGACCACCGCCACCCTCTGGTCCACCAACGGCAAGGTGCTCGCCCGTGTGACGTTCAGGGCGACGTCGACCGTCGGCTGGCGCACCATCCCGCTCAGCAAGCCTGTGGCTCTCACCGCCGGCAGCAACTATGTGGCCTCCTACAACGCACCGAACGGCGGCTATGCCGTGAGCGAGCGCGCCTTCACCTCTCGAACAGTGCAGAACGGGTTCACGCTCACGTCGTACGCCGGCGTCTACCGCTACGGCAAGACCAGCACCGTTCCGGAATACACCTATCGTGGTTCGAACTATCTCGTCGACATCGTCTACACACCCTCGGCCGGAGCGGTGAAGCCCGGCGTCACGCCGAAGCCGACCACAGCGCCGAAACCCACCACCGCGCCGAAGCCGACCACGAAGCCGACGACTGCGCCCAAGCCGACACCGCCGCCCACGACGGCGCCGAAGCCGACACCGCCGCCGACGACCGCGCCCAAGCCGACACCAGCACCGACCACACCACCGGCGACGCAGGTGCCTTCGGACCCGAACGGCTTCATCGTGCTCGGACGCAGCTTCCCGTCAGCCGCGACGACCGGTGTGCCGGCAGGCAAGACGCTGAGCACGTACACCGGGCCCTGCACGATCCAGACGAACAACGTCGTGATCGACAGCAAGGTGATCAACTGCGACATGCGGGTGCTCGCCAAGGGGCTGAAGATCACGAACTCCGTCATCAACGGCCATATCTACAGCGACCCGGACTACTTCAACGGCTCGTTCACGATGACCGACAGCGAGGTGCGGATGCCGCAGTCCGCCGGCACCGGCGTCGGTGACGTCAACTTCGTGCTCACTCGCGTCGAGATCACCGGCGGCAGCCGCTCGGTGAACTGCGCCGCCAACTGCACGGTGCAGGATTCCTACATGCACGGGCAGTACACCGACAAGCGCGGCATCGACCACGAATCCGCCATCCGGATGGGTTCGAACAGCACGATCCGCCACAACACGATCACGTGCGACGCGGCCCCAGTGCCGCCGGATGCCGGCTGCTCGGCCGCTCTCACCGGCTACGGCGACTTCGCGATCGTGCAGAAGAACACGATCGACAACAACCTGATCGATGGCGGTCCGGACGGTTCCATGGGCTACTGCGCCTACGGCGGATCCACGACCGGCAAGCCCTACTCGGCCGGCGTCAACAACATCAAGTTCACGAACAACATCTTCAAACGAGGGCCGAGCGGCAAATGCGGAATCTGGGGACCGATCACGTCCTTCGACTCCAAGGCGCCTGGCAACCAGTGGACGAACAATCTCTGGGACGACGGCAAGACAGTCGCTCCATCGAACTGATCCACCCGCAGGACTACGACGAACTGGCTCTGCCTCCTGTCACCAGGAGAGCAGGGCCAGTTCGCTGTAGAGGTAATCGGATGGTGCGGGATCGCCTTTGACCATACGAGGGCGCGGGTTCTTCAGCTCACGTCCGAGCCCACCGGGGACGAAGCCGAGAATGTGCGACTCGGCGAGCGTGAACGGCAATCCCTTCGCGAGCAGGTGCGCTGCGACGGCTGGCCAGCTACGCCGAAGAATCTCACGATCTCCACCGGCGTACAGCGGCGTCATGAACAGCGGCAGGCGTTTGCGACGGTCCCGACGGTAGACGAGGTACGCGTATCCGGCCGAGGTCCGAACCAGGAGGTGCCTGGCGGCTGGAGCCTCGCGGTGATCGCGGTACAGGGTCAGATCTGCGCCGACGAGCGTGCGCTCGAGCTCCTCGGGAGCATCCGTCACCGAGACGCCGCCACCGAAGCCGGGTGCATTCAGCACGAGGCGGGTGGCACGGTCGAGATACCGGAAACCGAGGCGTTCATTCATGGCAGGGACCGCACCGCTCGGCGAAAGATCCGTGAAGACCAGTCCCTTCTGCGCGAGCATCGCGCGCATCAGCCGCAGTGAGTGCGTCCGGAACTCGGGGAGCACGCAGAACGCTGCGAGGTTGCACACCGAGACGGTTGCGCCCTCCACATCGCGATCCGAATGGACGGCGACGTAGGCACCGACGATCTCACCGTCGCTGATCATCAGGAAGCCCCGATTCGGGGCCTCTGACGTCCAGGGCGGGGTCATGAGAGACGCCCACGAAGACTCGGCGACCCGTGCGTTCAGATTGCGGTGGAGGAACGATGCGACGTCGGCGACGTCGGCGTGTTCGATGGCCCGCACCTTCACCGACGACTTCGCCCCCGTCGCGCTCTGGGGGCTCTCACCCGTCACGAGACGACCGCCGGTGCGCGTACTGCGGTGGTCGTGGGAGCAGGCGTCGACCCGTCAGGTCGCTTGCGCCGCCGCAGGTACTCCCGGAAGAGGACGGCGGCGATCGTCGCTCCGAGGCCGAGCACTGCCGTCATCCCCAACGCGCGTGCCTTGTTCACGCCGACGGCGTAGATGGTCGTGGACTCGGGGGCGGTGATCACCGTGATGTCATTCGTCGGGTCGACGCCCCACTCTCGCTGCAGGGCGTCCAGCTCGTGCTCGACCTCGTCGATCAACAGGCTCTGCTGCTGCCTGACCCACTCCTCGGAGGGGCCGACGATATCGAGGAAGAGACGTTGGGTGGCGAAGTTCGTGGCCCACTGCCCACCGGTGTCCGGCAGCCGAAGCGACCAGCCCTCGCGCACTCCGAGGCCGACCAGGGTCACATCCGGCGAGGCGTACTTCGTGACCTTCTCCGGCCCCGTGACCTGCTTGGCGACCAGACCGGCCGTGATGATGATGTCTTCCGACTGTGTACGCAGCGCGTTGGGGTACAGCGTGCTGGTCGGAGCGAGGAAGACGAGCTCGGTGCGAGTGAAGTACGCCCCGTCGGCTGTGGCGGCGGCGAACCCGGTTCCGGCAGTGAGCACAGCGCCGATGAGCACGATCGGCCAGTTGCGGATCAGTGCGCGGACAAGTTCCCAGAGTGTCATGTGCCCCTCGGGCATTAGACTACGGGATAGTCCGCGTCTCCATGACGAGATGTGGTCCAAGGCGAGGGGGAAGCTCTTGGTACTTGATGTCATCCGTGCGCTGGGGCGCCGGTGGTACGTCGTTCTGGTCGGCGCGATAGTGACGGCCGGACTCACTGTGGGCGCGTACGTCACGACGCCGCCCGAATACAACGCGCGAGCGCTGGTGCTCCTGCTGCCGTCGGAGGTGGCCGTCGGCGAGGGCGGGAACCCGTTCCTCACGCTCGGGGGGCTCGAGCAGCCCGCCGGCATCCTCGTCGCCTACTTCAGCAGCGCACCTGCCCGCGAGGATGTCAAACAGCAGTCGCCCACCGCGCAGTACGTGGTGGGGATCGACGACTCCACCCGCGGACCGGTCATCGCGATCGATGTCACCGACACCAGCGCGGAGAAGACTCTCGACACGCTGACATTCATCGCCGACCGCATCCCCGTCGAACTCGCCGCCCTGCAGGAGCAGGTCGACACTCCGGCCGACGCCGTGATCACCTCGATCCCGCTCACCGTCGACGAGAAGGCGGAACGTGGCATGGGGGCGACGATCCGCATGATGATCGCCGCGCTCGTGGTGGGCATCACCGCGACATGCATCACCGCGTTCGCACTGGACGGATTGCTGCGGCGTCGTCAACTGCGCCGGAGCGGGGAGCTCTCCGAGCAGCCGGAGAAACCGGAGAAACCGGAGAAGAAGAGAAGAAAGCACAGGGGGTCGAAGCAGGAAGACGCTGCGTCTGCTTCGGTCGACGACGAACACACCCCGGTCCCGGTCTCCGCCAGCACCGGGCGGGAGCGTTGAGCCTCCCGCTGCCGCAGACTGTCCTTCGCGGCACGGCCAGAGTGGACGCCGTCGCGTGGCTGACGCTCTACGTCGCGCTGCTGCTCTTCATCCCCTCGCGTCTCATCGTCGGGCCGCTCGGGAGTGCGGGTGCTCCATCGATGCTCTTCGGCCTCGGCAGCCTTCTGCTGTGGGGATTCCTCTTCCTGACCGCCGTGCGACGAGTCGATCTGGGGCCTCAGCCGATCCGTATCGCGCTGGGCTTCTTCCTGTTCTGCATCGGCGTCTCGTACGTACTGGCGATGTCGCGGCCCATGAGCCCGGACGAGGTCAGCCCGGCGGATGTCGCGCTCATCGCGCTCGCCTCCTGGACCGGGACGCTGCTGCTCACGCACGACGGAATCCATGAGCGCAGCCGACTGGACACGCTCATCTGGAGGTTCGCCGTCTGCGGCGGCCTGATCGCCGCGCTTGGTCTGCTCCAGCTCGTCACCCGGCAGCTGTGGGTCGATCAGCTCTCGATACCCGGGCTCAGCAGCGCGCCAC
Organism: Microbacterium sp. TWP3-1-2b2; assembly: GCF_049896145.1. Lineage (NCBI taxonomy): Bacteria > Bacillati > Actinomycetota > Actinomycetes > Micrococcales > Microbacteriaceae > Microbacterium > Microbacterium sp. TWP3-1-2b2. The sequence goes on from NZ_JAFCTS010000001.1 coordinate 1,781,107, forward strand.
CGTACGGCCTCACGACCCGCGGCGGCTATCCACGGCCCGCCGGCACCTCGATCCATCCGATCGAGTACGGCGTCGTCCTGACGATGATGCTGCCGCTCGTGCTGCACGTCGGCTTCCATCACACCCACCGCCGTGCTCTGATCCGGTGGCTGCCCGCCGCCGCCGTGTGCGCGATCATTCCACTGACCTCATCACGATCGGCGTATCTGGGAGCGCTCATCGCCCTCGTGATCTGCATGTTCGGATGGTCCAACAGCCGCAGGCTTCGTGTCGCCGCGATCGGTGTGGCCGGCCTGCTGGCCGCATTCATGATCGCTCCACGATTCGTCGACTCGATCATCGGACTGTTCGCCGGCGCCGATGAGGATCCCAGCATCGCCTCCCGTACGGACAGCTTCTCGCTCGCCTTCGAGTTCATCGCCCAGAATCCGCTCTTCGGGCGAGGCCTGGGCACGTTCCTGCCGAAGTACCGCATCTTCGACAACCAGTACCTGCTGCTGCTGGTGACCGTCGGCATCGTCGGCACACTGGCGTTCCTCGCCGTCGGCATCACCGCCGTGATCACGATGCTCAGACTGCGGCGACGGTTGCAGGACGAAGGCACTCGCGACCTCACCACGTCACTCGTCGCCTCGATCTGCGCCGGCTTCGCCTGCCTGTTCATGTTCGATGCCTTCGCCTTCCCGATGTCGATGGGCACGTTGTTCTTCGTGCTGGGCCTCGCCGGGGCCCTGCGCCGCATTCAGCACACAGAGTCATTCCCCGCTGTCCTCAAAGGAGCATGAGCATGGCCGTCGATGTCGCCGCAGTCGTCGTCACGTACAACAGTGAAGATCATGTCGGGGCTCTCCTCGACAGCATCCCGACCGCCATGGGCGCGCTGTCCTACTCGGTCGTCGTCGTCGACAACGGCTCGAGCGACGGCACGCTCGACCTGCTGCGCGCGCGCACCGACTGCATCGTGGTCGAGTCGATCAACGACGGCTACGCCGCCGGGATGAACCGAGCGGTCCGCGCCTCCCCCGATTTCCGCACGATCCTCATCCTCAATCCCGACGCAGCACTCGACGCCGGCTCGGTGCCGACGATGATGCGCGTGCTGGAGCGGCCAGGCGTCGGGATCGTCGCTCCCAGGGTGCGTGAGGAGGACGGGACCCTCTCGCCCACCCTTCGCCGCGGACCGACCATGGGAAGAGTGGGCGGGCTGAGCTTCACCGGACTCCCCGCGTTCACGGAGCGGATCGAGGATCCGAAGGAGTACGAGAGCGAACACGAGGTCGAGTGGGCCGTCGGGGCCATCCTCCTGGTGGATCGTGAATGCTACGACGCCATCGGCGGACTCGATGAGACGTACTTCCTGTACTCCGAGGAGACCGACTTCAGCCTGCGGGCGCGAGATGCCGGATGGGCGACCGTGTACACCCCCGACGCCGGCGCGATGCACATCGGCGGAGGATCGGGCGAGAGCGCGGCCACCCACATGATGAAGCAGATCAATCGGATCCGGCTGTACCGCCGGCGGACAGGGACCTTTCGGGCGGCGATCTACTACGGCTTGACCGTGGTGACGGAGGTGCGCCGGGCGGTCTTCGGGCACGACAAGTCGCGGCCCACAGTGCGCGCTCTGCTGCGCCCCTCGTTGCGACCACCGCTGCTCAACGCGAGCGACAGCATCCTGCCGAAGTGATCGGACAGCGCATGTCGAAGAAAGTGCTGATGATCGCGCCGGCGTGCGACGGGGAGGACACCGGTGAAGCCTGGGTGGCCGCGCAATGGGCGAACCGTCTCGCTGAACGTTACGAGCTGACGCTGCTGACCACTTACAAGCGCGGTCACACGCCGATGACGAGGCAGCTCGCCGACGCCCGTGTCATCGAGTGGGCGGAGCCGCCGGGAGTCGGTCGCTTCGAACGCTTCAACAGCCTGCTGCAGCCCGGATACCTGCCTTTCCACATGCGAGCACGCCGGTGGATCCGCCGCGCTCTGGCGGCCGGTGAGAGCTTCGACGTCGCCCATCAGGTCGTTCCCGTCGCGATGCGGTACGCCTCCCCCGCAGTGGGCCTCGGCATCCCTTTGGTGATGGGGCCGGTCGGTGGCAGCCTCTCGTCTCCGCCAGGGTTCGTCGAAGAGGAGGGCTCGACCGCCTGGTATCAGCGGCTGCGAGCATTGGACTCCTGGCGGATGCGACACGACCCGCTGCTGCGCCGCACGTACGAGTCCGCTGACGTCGTGATCGGCGTCGCCGACTACGTGCGCGACTTCCTCTCGGACGTGCGGCTGCAGCGATTCGAGATCATGAGCGAGACCGCGGTGACCGAGGTGCACCCGCCCGTCGACCGCACCGCGAGGACGGGACCGGTGCGGCTGCTGCATGTCGGCCGCATCGTGCGCACGAAGGGCCTGCGCGACGTCATCCGAGCGATGGCGACTCTGCGCGACCTCGATGTCGTTCTCGATGTGCTGGGAGACGGCAACGATCGGGCTTCGTGCGAGGAGCTGATCGCCGAACTCGGACTCGGCGATCGCATCACCCTCCACGGCGCCGTGCCGCGCGAGACCGTGGATGATTTCTATCAGCGCGCAGACGTCTTCGTGTTCCCCAGCTACCGCGAACCGGGCGGCAACGTCAGCCTGGAGGCGATGTCATGGGGGCTGCCCGTCATCGTCTGCCGACGCGGCGGGCCTGGTGCGAACGTCGACGAATCCTGCGCGATCCTGCTCGCGTCCGAGTCTCCGCAGCAGCTCGCGGCGGACTGCGCTCAGGCGCTGCGAACTCTCGTGGACGACGCGGAACGACGTCGCGAGATGGGCGAGGCCGGCCGTCAGCTCGCTCTGAACACGCACCTCTGGCCGCAGCGCGTCGAGCGCATGGGCCGGATCTACGACGACCTCACTGTCCGCTGAGGCCGCCGGGGTCGGTGGCGACGATCAGGTTGGTGAGCAGCGCCATCGAGCTCGGTCGCAGCTCTCGGTCGCCCGCGAGCGCCTCCACCAGGGCGTTCTTCTCGATGAAGGCCAGGTCGAACAGTCCGGCGACGACGCCGGGGTTCGCCCGCCAGTGCTCGAGCACCTTCGCGGCGAGCAGCTCACCTCCGGCCGGAGGGCGATTGCCCCTGCGGAGGCGCTGGACCGCCTTCTTCGTGAATCTCTTAGCCGTGGCAGCGCCCTGCGCGATCGGCCGCAATGCAGACGGGTGCGCATAGGCGACAGGCGCCGGTCGTCCGTCGAGCGGCATGCGCCCGAGATCGGGGTCGAGCTCCATCTGCAGCAGTGCGAGGAACCGTGACTGCGCCTTGTCGTGCGGCTTCAGACGGGCCGCGATGTCGAGGAAACCGCTGTCGAGCATCGGGTTGATGACCGTGCGCTGCGTGCTGACGGCGGTGTCGGTCGCCCCGGCCCATCGCTGCATCCGGTGGCGTAGATACAGATCGTCGGTCGCCCGGAACCATTCGGCTCCGCCTGCAGCGAGCGCGTCGTATACCTCTTGCTCGGCGTGGCCTCGCGCCCAGGCGGAGAACTCCGCGGTGAGCACGCCCGGTTCGACGGCGTCGTTCACGAACATCCGCCATCCGGCGAGCCGCGCCGCGTCCTTGCGCGTGTACATCCGGTCGGTGACGCGTCCGGTGTAATAGAAGCCGCGGGCGACCTCGCCGCCCAGACCGGAGATGCGCACGCCCTGCGGGAAGGCCTGTTCTGCCAGTCCGAGAGCTGCGAGCGCGATCGGGTCGGACATCGCGTCCAGTCGACGAGACGCATCGCACGACAGCATCCATGCGTCCGCCGGAGAGACCTCGGCCAGATCGGCGAGCCCGCGGACCTCGTGGTCGATGCCGTAGCGTGCGGAGATCTCGCTCGCGATCGCGACGTCGCCGCTCCCAGGTACACCGAGCGTCATGGCCCGCAGACCTCGACGCCGTGACACCGGGATCGCGCTCAGCAGCAGTCGGGAGTCGAGCCCTCCCGTGAGCTGCAGGACGGCATCCGGGTGATCATCGAGCAGCGCGGCCAGCGACGTGCGCATCAGCTCGGCCGCCTGCCGCACGGCATCCTGGATCGTCAGCTCGTCATGCGACGCACGAGCAGCCTGCGCGATCTCGAGAACACCATCGTGGAGGCGCGCGACAGCGCCGGGTTCGAGTTTGCGCACCCCCTCGAAGAGGGTGCGCTGCCCGAGCTGCCAGCCGAGCAGCGACTGGTTCCCCAGAGCGACCTCATCCAGCCCGCTTCCTGCTTCACGCGCGGCGACGAGCGCAGAGCTCGACATGATGGGCGGTCCTTGCGCGCCCGGAGCCGAGTGGTAGAGCTGACGGAACCCCATCGAGTCGGCGACCATCGTCACGCTGTCGTCACCATCGCGCCGCATCGCGGCGAACGGCGGCAGCAGAGACGTCAGAGTCTCGGGATGACTGCGCATCTCTTGGTCCACGGTCGAGGTCTCGACGACTCCGGCGGTGCGGCGCACGACGGGAGAGAGCAGCATGGTGGCCGACGACGAGCGCTGTTCGGCTCCCCACGTGGCCAGCCGAGAATCGTCGGCGATGTCCCAGTGCGCGCGGCCGAGCCCGGTGAAGCGCAATGGCTCTGCGCCGGCGACGAAACCGGGAAGCTCGGAGGTACGCATCGGGTTCATGCTCAGCCCGGTTCAGCCGGCCGTGCGCTTCGCGTCGACGAAGTCGGTCAGCGAGCCGACCGTCTCGAACAGCTCTGCACCGAACTCGTCGTCGTCGATCGTGATGTCGAACCGATCCTCCAGCGCCCCGACGAGCGCGACGACGCCGAAGGAGTCGAGCTCGGGCAGAGAGCCGAACAGCGCCGTCTCCCGGCTCAGATCCTCCGGGCTCTGCGTGAGTTCGAGAGCGTCGATCAGCACAGCGCGCACGTCTTCGATGGTCTGAGTCATTTTCAGCCTTTCTTCGTAGGAAGTCACACCAGCACCTCGGCGGGCGCCGGATGCCCCAGGAAGGCGGTCGGACTGGCGGTCAGCCCGTACGCACCCTGCTGGAAGATCACGATCAGGTCGTCGATGTCGGCCGCCGGCAGCGCGACGTCATCACCGAGAAGGTCCAGTGGCGTGCACAGACAGCCGACGACGGTCGCACTGTCATCCCCCAGCTCTTCGACACGGTTGCCGACGACGAGCGGATAGTTGCGGCGGATCGCCTGGCCGAAGTTGCCGGATGCCGCGAGTTGATGGTGCATTCCGCCATCGACGACGAGATAGGTGCGCCCGCGCGAGATCTTGCGATCGAGCACCCGCGTCACGTACACCCCGCATTCCCCGACGAGGTACCGGCCGAGTTCGATCACCGGCTCCGCCTCGGGGAAGCGTTGTGCGAGCGGACCTTCGACGAGAGCGTTCAGACTGTCGGCGACCGCGTCGAGATCCAGCGGACTGTCACGGTCGGTGTACGGGATGCCGAACCCGCCGCCCAGGTTGAGATAGCGCACCGGGACGCTGAGGTGATCTGCGAGTCCGCTCACCAGTTCGACAGTTCGCTGCTGCGCCTCGGCGATGGTCGGCGCGTTGAGATTCTGCGAGCCTGCGAAGACATGGAAGCCGAGGATGTCGAGACCGGACGCGCCGTACTCCGCGAGCACGGCCGGCACCTGTTCGGCGTCGATCCCGAACTGCTGCGGCCCGCCGCCCATCCGCATGCCGGAGCCCTTGACGGCGAAATCCGGATTGACGCGGATGGCGATCCGCGGTGTCAGCCCGAGCTCGTCACCGGCGGCGATGACGCGCCCGATCTCGGTGGTCGACTCGACCTCGATGATCACCCCGGCAGCCACCGCCTGGCGGATCTCCGCCGGTGCTTTGCCCGGACCTGCGAAGCTGACCTTCTCCGGACGGATGGGGGTGTCGAGCGCCGCTCGCATCTCGAGTGCTGACGCGACGTCGATGCGGTCCACACGGCTGACGAGGTGGTGCACGACGGCCGGCATCGGGTTCGCCTTCATCGCGTAGCTGAGTGATACGCGAGAAGGAAGCACGGCCCGCAGGTGCTCGATCCGCTGGTCGAGCAGTGATCGGTCGTAGGCGAAGAACGGCGTCGATCCGACCCTGGCAGCCAACTGCGAAAGCGGCATTCCGCCGATGCGGAGCTCTCCGTCTGCCACGCCGAATCTGGCCGCGTGCTCGTGCGGAGTCATACGCTCACCTGTGCCTTCATCAGATTCCGGTCGAACTTTCCATTGGGAGATCGCGGCAGCTCGTCACGCGTCTCCACACGCGCCGGCACCATGTACATCGGCAGTGTGTGCCGCAATGCCGTGGTCAGTGCCACGGTGTCCACCTCCCCCTCCGACGATGAGACGATGAGCACGATCCGATGCCCGATGCCCGGCTCCTCGACGCCCAATGCCACCGCGTCGCGCACCAGACCGGTGGCGTAGGCGGCCTCTTCGATCTCGGTGGGGCTCACCCGGTACCCGGAGGTCTTGATCATGTCATCCGTCCGCCCCACGAAGTAGAGGAAACCGTCCTCGTCCGTCCTGACCATGTCGCCCGACCAGACCGCCATCTCCGGCGCCCGCCAGGGCTGATCGGGATGCGGGACTGGTCGATACCGCTCCGCGGTCCGCTCCGGATCGTTCCAATAGCCGAGCGCGACCAGCGCACCGCGGTGCACGAGCTCGCCCTCTTCTCCCGGAGCGCAGGATGTGCCATCCGGCCGTAGCACCAGGATCTCGGCGTTCGGGATCGCCTTGCCGATCGAGTCCGGTCGGCGGTCGATCTCGGCAGGGTCGAGATAGGTCGATCTGAACGCCTCCGTGAGTCCGTACATCAGGTACGGGTCGGCGGATCCGAAGATCGCGCGCAGACGGTCGAGCACAGCCCGCGGCATCCGCCCGCCGGTGTTCGCCCAGTACCGCAGGCGACTCGACACATCATCCGGCCAGTCCAGGTCGGCGATCTGCATCCACAGCGGGGGAACGCCGGTGATGCCGGTGACCCCGTGCCGCGCGCACAGCTTCGGCACCTCCCTGGGCAGCAGATAGTTCATCAGCACGCAGTGCGCACCGACGGCGAAGGCCGTCGTCACCTGGCTCAGGCCGGCGTCGAAACTCAGCGGGAGGACGCTGAGGATGACGTCGTCCGCGGTGTTGCCCAGGTAGCTGCTGACGCTCTCGGCACCGACGATCAGGTTGCGGTGGCTGAGGACGACGCCCTTCGGGAGCCCCGTGCTGCCTGACGTATAGAGGATGGCTGCCGGGTCGAGATCGATGGTGGGCGGCGAGTCGGGTTCACCCTCCTGAGCGAGCGGCCACGGGTGGACGAAGATGCCGTCGCCGATCATCCCCGAGTCGTCGGCGCCGACCGCGATCACGTCGGTGACGGCGCTGCCCTTCAGCGCCTCAGCCAGCCGACCGAGTCTCTCCACCGAGGTCACGAGCACGCGTGCGCCGCTGTCTCGCAGGATGTGCTCGACCTGCGCCGGTTTGAGCACGTGGTTGACCGGCACGAAGACGCCGCCGGCGAGGGAGGCAGCGAACATCGCCGTGACGGTCTCGATGCGCTTCTCGAGGTAGATCGCGACACGGTCGCCGCGGCCGAGGCCCAGCGCTCCGAGCCGCGCGCCGACGGTGCGCACCTCATCCCAGAGTTCGTCGTAGCCGACCGTCGTATCGCCGTAGGTCAGGGCGGGGGCGGATGCCCGGAGCGCCGCCGCCTGGCTGAGCAGATCGTGGATGCGGGTGCGGATGGTCATCGTGCCCTCCGCTCGCGCAGGTACCGGTCGAACTCCTCCGCGTCGTCGAGATCGACGTAGCGGCGGCCGTGCGGGTCCGACTCGGCCTTCACCTCGTCGTCAGGGACGGCAGGACCTGGCTGCGAGAAACCGGAGACCTCGTCGTAGACGGCGACGTACGCTTCCGCCTGCGGACGCCAGTCGAGCTGAGTCGCCACACGCTCGCGCCCCTGTCTGCCGAGGCGGGTGCGAAGGTCCGGGTCGTCGATGAGGCGTTCGATGGCGTCGGCGAATGCCGAGACGTCTCCGGACGGCACGTACAGCAGGCTGTCTCCACCGGACACGCGCGTCTCCTTGAGGTCGAACGAGATCGCCGGCAGGCCGTACGCCATGTACTCCATCGTCTTGTTCATCGTCGACAGATCGTTCAGCGGCGTCTTCAGATCCGGGCAGAGGCCGATGTCCGCGCGGCTGAGGTGTTCCGCGATGGCCACACGATCGACGCGACCGGTGAACTCGACGTGATCGTCCAGGCCGAGGCCGGTGGCCTGCGACTTCAGATCTTCGAGGCAGTCGCCGAAGCCGAGCAGGGTCGCGGTGACGTTCGCGCGCCCGCGCCGATGGACGAGTTCATCCATCACCAACAGCACCTGGTCGACACCGTCCTGAGGCCCCATGATGCCAAGGTACGCGAGGTTGATGCCGTCGGACGAGCGCGGATTCTCGGGATAGATCGGCCGCATCCGCCGGGTGTCCGGCCCGCTGCGCACGACCGTCACGTGGCCGGGTCGCCGACCGCCGCGACGCACCGCGATCGCCTTGTACGACTCGTTCGTCGAGATGACGCGATCCGCCGTACGGAAGGAGCGGCGCTCCAGCCAGCGAAGCGCGCGGAACTGCAGCTTCTGGGCGATCCCAGTGGGCTGCCCGAAGCGTGAGATGAACAGCTCAGGGTTCAGATCGTGGTGGTCGAACACGAACCTCACTCCGCGGACGCGCCACAGCAGCGCGAGCAGCCAGTAGGTGTCCGGCGGGTTGCACGCCTGAATGATGTCGAAGGGCAGTCGGCGCCAGGCCATCAGCGAGAGCCAGGCGGTGCGAACCCAGCTGTACGCGAACTCCCATGCGAAGCCGAGGAAGCCCTCGGCCTCTGCTGCCGGCTTGTACTTGTAGATGTCGACGCCGTCGATCGTCTGCCTGGCGGGGTCTCCCGGACCCTTCGGGCAGATGACGCTCACGCGGTATCCCCGCGCGATGAGTGCCTGGCACTCCAGCCACACCCGGCGATCGAGCGGAACCGGCAGGTTCTGCACGATGATCAGGATGTGCGGTGCTCGTGCGGTGTTCGTCTCCATCATTCGCCCTCCCGGCTCAGCCACGTACGCAGTTCTTTCGCTCTCGCATCCCAGCCATGCTCGGCTGCGGCACGACGGATCTCCGCCCGGTCCCGTGGCGCTGCCGCGACCTCTGCGGCGAGCGCCGCAAAGGCCGCTGGTGTGCCTGCGGTGTGCACCCACCGCGCATCCAGGCCTTCGGGCGATGCGACATCGGTCGCCACGACCGGCACACCGGCGGCGAGGTACTCCACTGTCTTCAACGGGAAGCTGCGCCGGTTGAAGACGGAATCGCGGTAGGGCGTGAGACCGACGTCCATCGCGTGCAGGTAGGGCACGAGCTGGTCGGGCGGAAGCTCATCGATCCATCGCACATCCGGGTCGGCGATGAGTCGATCGAACGCCTCATCGTCGTCCTTCGAGGTGAACCAGCGTGGCCCGATCAGCAGCAGGCTCAGGCCCTGTGCCCTGACCGCCTGCAGGTAGCTCAGGTCGGTGCGCGAGTTGAACTGCCCGATCACACCCGCGATCGGACCGGCGAGCCCCACCGATGCGGGCTCGGTCGTCTCGATCCCGGCGAACCGTCCGAGCTCCGCACCATTGGGCAGCCAGCGCGACAGCGCGGTTCCCCGTTCCAGGTGCCGGCCGAGCTCGCGCGTGACCGACAGCACCACGTCGGCGCTGTGCAGATTGCGTTCGCGCGCGGCGCTCAGGTACTGCCTACTCACTCCCCAGATGCTCGCCGCCTCCACGTAATCGTCCGTGGCGTAGTAGACGCGTCGGCCGGGCAGGTCGTCGATGAGGTCGAGCATCGGGGCGGTCGTGGAGGCGATCACCGCACTCGGAAGCAGTCCCTCGCCGGCGAGGTACCGGCGCGCGGCTGATGCGCGACGCCGGTTGGCGAGGTCGCGAAGCAGCGGGCGCTGGACTCCGGCGATCGTGCTCGCTCGTAGTCGCACGATGTTCGGATGCGGATGGCTGACGGCGGGGAGCACACGGTCTCGGCGGCGCAGCACGGAATGCGGCGTGTCGACCCAGATGATCCGTTGCTCCCTGGCGATCTCCATCGCCAGGTGGCGGTCGGTCCCCGCCAGAGTGTCCCACCCGACACCGGGGAACCAGAGGATCGGACCGTCGGACGACGTCGACGTTGCGGTCGGTCTCTCTGATCTACCACGCGAGGCGACGGGCTCCGCATTGAAGTCATCGGTGCGCTGGTTGCCCCGCAGGCGGGCGATGCGCTGCCCCACGTGATAGCCGGCGAGACCGGAGAACGATCGGACAGCTTCGCGCAGCTGCCGCTTCTGCTGGGCACGCGTCGCGAACGCGTCCTGGTAGATCGCCAGCTGCCGCTTCGCCGCGCGCTCGAGCGAGAACTCCTCGACGAGCCGCCGACCGAACGCACCGAGCTCCGCCCGCAACTGCGCATGAGAAAGCAACGGCGCAAGTTCGGATTCGAGGCGGCGGAGTCCGGAGGTGGACGCTTCGCCCACCCCGTACCAGCCCTGCCAGCGGAACTCGTCAGCGGTCTCCTCGGTCAGCGTGCGGAAGTAACCGAGCTCGCCCTGCACGATCAGCGGCTTCGCGAAGGCGAGCGACCGCAGTGCAGAGCCGCCCATGCCGAGCATGATGTCTGCCGCAGCGTATGCGGCTCTGGGGTCGGCGAGTTCACCGGTGAATACGACGGCGCGACGGCCGAGCTGTTCGTTCACCTGAGCGGCGGCCGCCTCCATGGCGGGTCGGGCCTTGCCGTCACCCACGATCAGCAGTTGGAAGGGGGTCGTGCGGCCGAGCGCTCCGGCAGTCTCGATCGCGGTGAGGATGCCTTCGGATTTGAGCTCGGGGACGAGGCGGCTGACGACGACCACGACGGGGAGATCGCTCAGCTCCCACTTCCGGCGGAACTGTGCGACGGTGGCGTCGTCAACAGGTCCGTTGTGATCGAGGTCGACCGGGGGCTCGATCAGATGGACACGGCTTCGACCACGCGCCTGCTCGGTCGCCGAGATCTGCTGCGTGCCGACGACCAGCGGCAGCGATCGCGGCAGGAATGGAGCAACGGCCATCGACATCACTGTGCACACGGCTGCGACGTCCACCGAGCCCTCGGCCGCAGCCGCCGCTTCCAACCCTGGAGGCCATTCGTAGCCGTGGATGATGTCGATCCCCCTGCTGCGGACGAGGGCCCTCAGATCGCGCGCGATCGAGAGAGAGGGTCGCCGCCCAGGATCCGGCGACTCGACGAACTCCAGCCCGAGCTCCTCGATTCGTGTGCACAGAGATCCCCTGCGTCCGTAGACGATGCATTCGTGCCCGAGCGCGGTCACGGCGGCGGCGAGCTCGATCGCGTTCGTCTGACTGCCGCCCATGTTCAGATCATGGGGGTACACGAGGATCTTCACGCTGTCTCCTTGCCCCATGCCGCTGCGCGCAGGAGTCGCAGATCGCCGCGCTGTCGCCAGCAGAGCGCAGCGACCATCAGCATCGCGAAGAGCCCTGCGGCCGCAGCTGCGAAGAACGGCATGCCGATCGTCCGGCTCAGCACCCAGCCCACACCCCAGGCGATGACGCCGGCGACCACCGGCAGCGCGACCGCCGCCATCACCGCGCGCGCTCTGACCGCGATGCGAGCGAGACTCGCGACATAGAGCGGCGCGACGATCACGAGTCCGACCCCGAACTGGACGGCGGCGACGCCGGCCACCCCGTACGGCTCCGCGACGAGCAGCATCAGTGGAAGGGCTGCGACGAAGGAGCAGGCCTGGATGAGCAGCACGATGCTCGAACGGCCGGCGACCACGAGATAGTCGTACGCCAGCTCGAACCAGATCTTCAGTGCGGCCAGCGCAGCCAGCCACATGAGCGGTTCGGCAGCGGAGATCCACGCGGAGCCGTACACGAACTCGACGACGGGATCCGCCGCGCCGCTGACCGCCAGACACACCGGGATCGCGACGCAGGAGAGGATCGCGAGCACGCGGGTGAAGTTCTTCGACATGCGCTCCGGCTCGCTCTTCAGCGCGGAGAACGCCGCCGGTGCGACGGCGCGCAGCGGCAGCGAGAAGATCGACACCGGCCAGCTCGCGAGGTTGAAAGCGAGCACGTAGAAGCCGAGAGCCTGCGCCCCGAGCAGAGAGCCGACGATCATCTGGTCTGCGTACCCGGAGGCGAACACGACGATGCTCGCCGCGGCGAGCGGCAGCCCGAAGCGGAAGAGGCGGCGCGCGATCGCCGAGTCCCAGCCGAAGCGGTACGGCACGGGCGACCATCGGATGATCATGATCCCGAACACGATGCTGGCGATCAGCCGGCCGACCGCCAGGCTCATCGCCCCCCAGCCGAGGAAGACGAAGAGCAGCGAGAGTCCAGCGCCCAGCCAAGTGTTCACCTGGTCGGCGATCGTGCGCTGCTTCTGCATGAACTCCCGCTGCATCACGGCGGCCGATGTGGCGACCAGGCCGTTGAGCAGGATCGAGACGGCGATCACCTGCACGACGGGCGCGGCACGCACATCTCCGAGCAGCGCCGAGATCCACGGTGCACCGAAGATCACCGCCGCCGTCAGCATGGCGCTGCTGCCGACCGCGATCGTGTTGATCGTCGGCGCGATCGTCGCCGGTGCGTCCCGCCAGCGGATCACCGCGAGGCTCACGCCGAGCTCGTTGAAGCTCAGCACGGCCAGCAGCGTCACGGTCGCGATGGCGAAGATGCCGAACTCCTCCGGCCCGAGCATCCGCGCGAGCGCGACGCCGATGGCCAGCGTGCCGAGTCTCGAGAAGACGGTGTTCCCGAAGCTCCAGCCGAACGCTCGCGACGCTCGACGCGTCACGGAGACTTCGGTCGGCTCGGTGCTCATGACCGCACCGATGCCGCGATGCCGCTCACGACAGTCGTCTGCTGCTCTTCGGTCAGGTGCGGAAACATCGGCAACGAGAGGATGCGCTGCGCTGCCGCCTCTGCGACGGGGAACTGCCCCTGGCGGTATCCGAGTCCCTGGTACGCGGCGGTCAGGTGCACGGGTGTCGGATAGTGGATGCCGACGCCGATGCCCGCGTCGCCGAGATCGGCCATCACGCGGTCGCGCTCTTCGACGCGGACGACGTAGAGGTGCCACACGTCATCGTTGCCCGGCCGTACCTCGGGGGTGCGGATGCCGTCGATGCCGGTGAGCAGCTCTGCATATCGTGCGGCTGCCGCGCGACGCGCGGCATTCCAGCCGTCCAGTCGCCGCAGCTTGGCTCGCAGCACGGTGGCCTGCACAGCATCCAACCGCGCATTCATGCCGACCCGGTCGTGCACGTACTTGACGCTGCTGCCGTGCCCGCCGAGGTTCCTGACGATGTCGGCGATCGCCGGGTCATCCGTCATCACGGCGCCGGCGTCGCCTGCCGCCCCCAGGTTCTTGCCCGGGTAGAAGCTCGTGGCGGCGACACGCCCCAGCGCGCCGGCACGACCCGCCGGGCCGGATGCCCCCTGCGACTGCGCGGCATCCTCGATGACGACGAGGTCGTGCTTCTGCGCGATCGGCGTGATGTGCTCCATCGGCGCCGTCTGTCCGAACAGGTGGACGGGCGCGATCGCGCGAGTCCGCTCGGTGATGGCCGCTTCGATGGCGCCAGGGTCGATGAGGAGATGGTCGTCGTCCACGTCGACGAACACCGGCACTGCGCCGAGGCGCGATGCCGCCTCCGCCGTCGCGATGAACGTGTTCGCGGGCATGATGATCTCGTCACCGGCGCGAACGCCGACGGCGCGGTACGCCAGCTCGAGAGCATCCGTGCCGTTGGATACGCCGACGACGTGCTGCACACCGATGTATTCGGCGTACTCCCGCTCGAACGCAGAGACCTCAGGGCCGCCCACGAATGCGGCCGTCTCGAGTTGAGTCTTCCACCCCCGAAGCACCTCATCGGCGACTTCGGCCTGCTGTGCGGCCAGATCGAGGAACGGCACCTTCGCACTCATGAGTCCGCTCCCAGCTCTCGTGCCGGCACTCCGGCCCAGGTCTGCTGATCCGGCACATCCACGAGGACGACGCTTCCCATGCCGACGGTGGCTTCCACACCGATCGTCACACCCTGCTTGACCGAGGCGTTCATGCCGACGTACGCGGCTTCGCCGATCCGCACGGAGCCACCGAGCGAGACGCCGGCGGCGAGCGTGGCGAAATCATCGATGACGTCGTCGTGCGTGATCGTGCAGTTCGGCATGACGACGACGTGCTCTCCGAGCGCGGCATCCGCCGTGATGACCGCTCCGTCCAGCACGATGCTCCCCGCACCGATGTCGCTGGACGCGCCGATTCGGGCAGAGCGAGCCGCGAAGATGGCGAACCGTTCTGCCGTGACGCCCAGGGCGTGCAGTCGGCGCACGACCTCACGGCGCATCGCGCTCGGCCCGATGCAGACCAGCAGCTGCTCTTCGCGGTCTGCTGCCGAGTCGATCGCTCCGTGCACCGGCACGCCACCGACCTCGGTGCCGTGCAGCGCGGCATCGTCGTCGAGGATCCCGACCACCCCGACCATTCCCGCAGCCAGTACTTCTCTGGCCAATCCGCTTGCCCCGATCAGCAGAACCCCCTCCGCCGCGGTCATTCGGATTCACCTCCAGGGTGTTCGAGCACCGCGATCACACGGTCTTGGTCTTGCGTGCTGAGAGTATGGAACACCGGGAGTATCAGGGTGCGATCGTTGAGTCGTTCGGTGATCGGCAGCCCTGACTCGGGCGTGAGCTCTCGGTAGGGCAGCTGCCGGTGCGCGGCCATGATGCCGCGCCGCGCGGAGATCTCGGCGTTCGCGAGCGCCACGAGCAGCCCGTCGCGGTCGGTGGGGTACTCATCGAGCACCTCGACCCAGAAGGACTGGAAGTTGCTCGTGCCGTAGTCGGGATCTGCGACAGCTCGCAGTCCAGGGATCCCCGCGATCGCGTCCTGATAACGGCCCGCGATCTCGCGGCGGCGCTCGACGATCGAGGGAAGCCGCGTGAGCTGCACCAGGCCGACAGCGGCCTGCAGGTCGGTCATACGGAAGTTGAACCCGATCTCGCTGTACTCCTCGGCCGGTGGCAGCACAGACGCATGCCGATCCGCCGCGGAGACGCTCATCGCGTGCTCCCGAAGGTGCTTGGCACGCACTGCCCAGTCCTCACGTGCGGTGGTGATCATGCCGCCCTCCCCCGTGGTGAGGAGTTTGCGCGGGTGGAACGACCATGTCGAGATGTCAGCCCCGACACCCACCGGTCGGCCCTTGTAGGTCGAGCCGGCGCCGCACGCGGCGTCCTCCACGATGATGAGGTCGTGAGGATCGGTGACCAGGCGGACGTCATCGAGGTCGACCGGCACGCCGCCCTGATCGACCACGATCACGGCCTTGGTCTCCGGCGTCAGCGCGGCGGCGATGGTCGCACCCGTGACGTTTCCGGTGACGGCGTCCACTTCGGCGAAGACCGGCGTCGCCCCGACGTACCGTACGGCGTTCGTCGTGGCGATGAACGAGAACGAGGGGATCACGACGTCGTCGCCAGGTCCGATACCCGCCACGACCAGGGCGAGGTGCAGCGCGGTGGTGCAGCTCGTCGTCGCCACGCCGAACGGCGCCTGCATCGCGTTCGCGAACTCCTGTTCGAAGCGCGCGACTCGCGGGCCCTGCGCCACCCAGCCGCTCGCGATGGCCTCGGCCACGGCATCCGCTTCTTCCTGGCCCAGCCAGGGCACCATGACGTTGATGCGGTCGCTCATCGCGCATCCACCGCTCGACCGGCGGCGATCTCATCGCGCAGCGGCGTCCACCATTCGACGAGTCGTTCGAGTCCTTCTTCGAGATCGATCGTCGGCTCCCATCCGAGATCGCGCTTCGCGGCGGTGATGTCGGCCAGGCGACGTGCGACACCGTTCACGGCCCGCTCCGGTCCGTGCTCCACATCCAGGTCAGAGCCCATGACGCGCAGGAGCGACTCGGCGAGCTCGAGCAGGCTCGACTCCGTGCCGCTTGCGATGTTGTAGGTGCCCTCGACGACGTCGCTCCGGGCGGCGAGCACGTTCGCGCGTGCGATGTCAGGCACGCACACGAAGTCCATGGTCTGTTGTCCGTCGCCGAAGATCAGCGGCGGTTTGCCGTCGACGATGCGCTCCATCCAGCGGACCAGCACCTCTGTGTAGACGCCGTGGACGTCCATGCGGGGGCCGTACACGTTGAAGTAGCGCAGCAGGACGTAATCCAGGCCCTGCATCGCGCGGAAGCTGCGGATGAGTCCTTCGTTGAAGGTCTTCGCCGCGCCGTAGATCGTGTCGTTGTTCTCGTGGTGGTGACGCTCGGTGGTCGGGAACTCTTCGGCCATGCCGTACACCGACGCGCTCGAGGCCGCGACGAGCTTCTTCACCCGGTGCTTCGCTGCCGATTCCACGACGTTGAACGTGCCGTCGACCAGCACCTCGAGTGCGAGGCGCGGCTCTTCGGCGCACTGCGTGATGCGGATCGCGGCCTGATGGAACACGATGTCCTTGTCGGCGACGAGTTCGTCGACGAGTTTCGCGTCGCGGATGTCGCCGTCTATGAGTTCGACGCGTCCCGTAGCGAGGGCGTCATCGAGGTTCGCTCGACGTCCGCGCACGAGGTTGTCGATCACGTCCACGTGTGCTGCGCCGGCATCGAGGAGCTGGTCGACGAGGGTCGAGCCGATCGTGCCCGCGCCACCGGTGACGAGGATGCTGGCGCCTTCGATTGCGGTCATGCTGCGCTCCTTGCGGGCTGGATGTCGAGGAACATGGGCGCGGGCGCGCCGCCGGCAGCGAGGCTGCGGCGCGCGGCGTCGAGTACGGAGAGCACGCGCAGGCCCGCTTGGCCGCTCGTGCGAGCCTGGCGGTCCTCATTGATCGCGGCGGCGAACTCCGTGACGACGTTGCCGAGGGCTTCGCGTTCGGGCAGTGCCGGCGACCAGGTGTCACCGAGTCGGTACGAGATGTTCGCGTCACGAGCGACGGCGGAGGCCGACTTGGTGACCGAGGCGATGTCCACACCGCGGTCGTACACGCTGATCCGCTGCTGCGGGTTGAGGTCGTCCCAGACCAGGGTGCGCTCGGTTCCGCCGATCACCATCTGGCGGATCTTCGTCGGGCTCAGCCAGTTCACGTGGATGTGGGCCATCGCGCCCCCGGCCAGCGGCATCGCCAGGTAGCCCACGCATGCCTTGCCGGTGCGCAGCGGGTCGGCACCGTGCGCCGACACCGACGTCGTGTCGAGCCCACCGGGGAGCACGAAGTCCATGATCGACAGGTCATGCGGCGCGAGGTCCCAGAACACGTCGACGTCGGGCTGGATGAGCCCGAGGTTGATGCGCACGCTGTCGACGAACAGGATCTCGCCGAGCGCGCCCTCCGCGATCAGCTCACGGATCTTGAGCACCGCGGGCGTGTAGCAGTAGGTGTGATCGGCCATGAGAACGAGCCCGGACTCGTTCGCACGAGCGACCATGTCCTCGCCCCGATGCTGCTCATCTGCCAGCGGCTTCTCGACCATCACGTGCTTGCCCGCCTCGAGCGCGGCCAGCGCGATCGGGTGGTGCGTTCGGGCCGGCGTGGCGATGGCGATGGCGTCGATGGACGGATCGGCGAGCACCTCGTCAAGGCTCGCTGTGACCGGCACACCCCCGATGCCGTCTGCGACGCCCTGCGCGCGCTCGATGTCGAGGTCGCAGATCGCAGCCAGATTCCACTCGGCGCTCGCGCGGAAGTTCCGCGCGAGATTGGGTCCCCAGTACCCTGCACCGACCACGGCGACGTTCAGTTTTTCCGTCATGATTCCCCTCACTTCTTCCCCTCGTGTCATCACGGTGTTCGTACGATGAAAGTCATTCGACCGGGTCGAACATCACGTCGACCCAGTAGTTGTTGGTTGATGCATTCGTCGGGAACTCCCGCGAATAGATCCAGGCACTGCCGCTCGCCGGGACCGTGAAATGTCCTGTGGTCGTCTCGGCGGCGAGCGTCCCGATGTCCAGGGCATATCGTCCGAACGGGCTGTACAGACCCACGCGATACTCGACACCCGGGTCGAGGACGACGGGAGTGGCGAAGGCGGCCGTCTGCCAGCCGTCCGCCGTCTCGCTCGTGAACTCGACTTCCGCGAGCTTCGTTCCGTCGGCGTTCCACAGGTAGCCGGTGTGCTGGCTCGTGTTCGTGCCTTTGTAGAACCGGACGCCGGTGGCCTCCCCCGCGGAGTCGACGGTGAACCTCGTCGCGACCTGCACGCCGTCGGGGTCGTTCCACCACGGCGTCTGCGGCGTGGCATCGCCGAAGATGGTCGTCACATCCACGGTCTGCGGCGCGTCAGTGGTCGTGAAGCTCCAGGTCGGATCGGTGATCGTCACGCCCTCGGCGGCCACCGTGGCGGTGTAGGTCTTCGACCAGTCAAGCGGCTCCGCAGGCGTGAACGTCACTGTTCGCGTCGCGGAGTCGTAGGTCGATTCACCCGCGACCGGGGCCGCACCCGCGAGAAGCGACAGCGTCGCCGACGGCACATCGGATGCCAGGACAGCGGTCACCGTGGTCGTCGGTGCGACGTCACCCTCGTTGACGACCGGCGTCTTCGTCGAGACGACGACCGCGGGCGCCGGCTCCGGCGTCGGAGTCGGATCCGGAGTCGGTGTCGGATCCGGGGTCGGTGTCGGATCCGGGGTCGGCGTCGGCGTCGGTGTCGGCACCGGAGTCGGGTCCGGAGTGGGGGTCGGCGTCGGGGCCGGTGATCCCGAACCGAACACGATCTCGGCATCCACGAAGTACGCCGACGAGTTCCACGAACCGGTCGGGAACCCGCCTTCCGGCCCGTACGCGAACCGGCCGTTCGCACCGCCGGGAGCAGTGATCGATCCGCTGGTCCTGGCCGATGTGAAGTACGCCGACGATATTGCGTAATGCCCGTTCGGGGCCAGATACGAGACCACGTACGTGCTGCCCGGCGAGACCTGCACCGGCGACGAGAGCGCAGCACGCTGCCACCCCGATGCGGTCTCGTTCTCGAATGCGACCGTGGCGAGTACGTCTCCGGCTTCATCCCAGAGGTTGCCGATGTGTGCGCCGGTGTTCGCCGTTCCCTTGTAGAAGCGGATCGCCGTCACCTGACCGGCGCGCGCCACGGTGAAGGCCGTGCCGACTTCGACGGAATCCGAATCCGAGGCGGACGCGATGTCGGGCGTCGCCTCACCGAAGATGGTGTCCGTCGCCCCGGGTAGCTCCGGCTCGATCGTGGTGAACTGCCAGACGTCGAGCTGCTGACCGCCGAGCCGCACGACCGCGGTGTACGTCGTGGCAAGTGCGAGATCCGCCGCGGGCGTGAACCTGATCGTCTTGGTCGCCTGGTCATAAGAGGTCGATCCGGCGACCGCTGCTCCACCCGCCGAAAGCGTGATCGTGGGCGCGGGCGCGTCCTGGCTCAGCTCGGCTGTGACCTCAGCGGTGACGGCGACGTCAGTGCCGGTGGGGGTCTTCGCAGCGACAGCGACCGCGGGTTCGGTTGCGGTACCGGCGATGAAGTCGACGTCCACGAAGTAGTTCGAAGCGCCGAACGTCGATGTCGGCATCGTCCCGCCGCCGCCGTAGCGGAAGGTGCCGTTGACCGCAGCATCCGCCGTCAGTGGACCGCTGGTCTTCGCAGTGGAGAAGTAGCCGCCGGCCGTGACATACCGCCCCTGTGGAGACAGGTACGAGACGGTGTACTTCTGGCCTGCGACGATCGCGACGGGAGCCGACAGAACGGCCCGCTGCCATCCGGATGCAGTCTCGTTCTGGAAGACCACGCTCGCGAGCGCCTGACCCGTCGAAGACCACAGCGTGCCCGTGTGAGCGCCTGTGTCCCCGGCTGCCTTGAAGAAACGCAGTGCGGTCACCCGACCGGGTACCGAACTCTGGAACGACATCCCGAGTTCGACCGACGCCGCGTCGTTCGCCGGTGCAGCGGACGGCGAACCGCTGCCGAAGAAGTTGTACACGGTCGTCGCGGGATCCATCTCGACGGTGAACGCCCAGCTCCGGTCGGATCCGTCTCCGGATGCGCCGCTGACATCGCTGATCGTGACCGTGACGGCGGCTCCGTACGGCAGTGATTCGGCGGGGTCGAAGGTCATCGTCTTCGCATCGCTCGAGACGGTGACTGTGCCGTCGACGACATCTCCGTCCGCCGTGACCCCGACAGTCGGGGCCCCCGAGAGGGCCTCGTTGAAGGTGGCCGCGATCGAGACACCGCGGTCGACGCCGGTGGCCCCGGGGGCGGGAGTGATCGAGGTTGTGACCGGACCGACGATCGTGGTCTCGAAGACGATGTCGACGAAGAAGCTCGTGGTGCTGGTCTGCGTCGGGATCCCCTCGCCGTAGGTGAAGGTCCCGCCGTTGGCCGGCACCGAGATCGGGCCGTGAGAATATCCGTCGGCGAATGCCGATGGCGTCACCGCGTAGTGCCCGTTCGGTGCCTTGTACGACACGATGTACTCGGTGCCTGGCTGCAATGCGATGGGCGTGGCGAACGTCGCGGTCTGCCACCCCGATGTCGTCTCATCGCTGAACGTCACCTCGCCGAGCGGCTCCCCTGCCGCCGTCCAGAGTGCGCCGATGTGGGTGCCGTTGTTGCCGAGGCCCTTGTAGAACCGCACCGCGGTCACGAGCCCCGGCTCAGACACGGTCAACCGTGTTCCCAGCGTGACCGAGTCCGGGTCCGCATCGGCGGACATCAGGGGTCGATCGAGGTCGGTGTAGATCGAGCAAGGGCACTGCCCCTCGGGCACGACAGGTGCAGCGGTCGTGAACGTCCAGGCACCGCCTGCGTCGAAGTCCACTCCTGTCGGAGGCGTCGCGGTGACGGTGACGGTGTACTTCGTCATCGCATCGAACTCTGCCGCGGGCGCGAACCGCACGGTGCGGGTCGCCGCGTCGTACGAGCTCGTGCCATCGACGGCTGCACCGGCAGCATCCTTCACCGCAAGCTGCGCGGAGACCACGTCAGCGGTGAAGACCGCGGTGACGTCGGTGTCCGTCGGGGCACTCGAGCTGCCTGCGGCAGGCTCACGCGCGGCGATCCGCACCGTCGAGTCGAGCACGGAGTCGAAGATCACGTCGACGTAGTAGTTCGAATCGCCCCAGGTGTTCGTGGGGAACGAACCGGCGTGGCCGTAGAGGCCTGGGCTGGCCGACCCGACGCCAGAGGTGACGGTCACCGGCGACGAGGATTGCGCGAGGTACGGCCAGAAGTTGTCGACGTACGCGTACCCGCCCTGCGGCGCTGTGTATGAGACCACGTACTCGGTGCCGGCGGAGACTTCGACCGGCGTGCTGAAGAGGGCGGACTGCCATCCTGTCGCGGTCTCGCCGACGAACGTCACACTGGCGAGCTGCTCGCTGTCGTTCGACCAGAGAGATCCGGTGTGCGTGCCGACGTTGCGGCTTCCTTTGTAGAACCGGACGCCAGTGACATATCCATCGGCTGCCGGTGTAAAACGCAGGCCGAGCTCCACGGGCTGCGTATCGTCCGATGAGGCGAGTGTCGGCACCGCCTCGCCGTGGGCGGAGTACGGCCCGGCGACCGCGACGCTGCGGGTGGTTCCCGCGGCGGAGTAGTTCGCGCTGTCGTCGATGGCGCGCGCGATGACAGTCGCCTGGCCGGCCCCCTGCTGAATGTAGGAGTAGGTCCAGTTCGTCGTGCCCTGGGCAGGGTGCCATGAGCTGCCGCCGTCGGTGGACACCTCCACACCCGCGACCCTGCCTCCGGCATCCGTCGCAGTGCCGGTCGCAGTGACGCGAGTGCCGTGGGGGATCTGCTCCCCCTCGGTCGGTGACGTGATCACGGTCGTCGGCGCTGCCGTATCGGTACTCTTCGACGCAGCGGTGAGTCCTTCCATGAGTGTGGCGGGCTGCGCGTCCATGTCGGCGAGGAGGTTGACCTGCGCCTGCTGCATGCGCGGATCCGCGGCAGGACGCGACACGTCGTGCGTGCTGTCGAGCCCCCAGCCCCACTGCACGCTGCCGGCCGAGAAGACCAGGGCGCCGCTCGGCGCACGATAGAGCGTGATGTGGTGCTCTGTCGTACCGGCCGTCACCGTATTGCCGTAGTCACGAAGGTACTGAGGTGTGCCGCCGATCATGGTCGACAGACGGATGAGGCCCTCCGGCCGGAAGCCGTTGTCGATGTCTTCGTTGGACTCGTAGCCCACGGTCTGATCGCCCAGCGGCTCGGACTGCCCTTCGGGAATCGAGTCGAGCCCGGTGTTGCGCCAGAGGCGCATGTCTCCCTCTTCGGAGGTGACGGTGACGGGGTACGAGACGTCGTTGACCATGTACATGGTTCCGGTGAGCGCGTTCTCGGGAAGATGCCCGCCCTGTGCGGCGTCGGCGAATCGCGGGTCGCGCCAGGTGCCGGTCCACTCCGGCGAGGTGTCGTCGATCTTGCCGTTGCCCCAGGTCTCCTTGTACGAGACGAGCGTGCGGTAGGCCGTTGCCGATTCGTCCGCGGAGGTCTCGTAGCGGGTGCGCCAGTAGCCCTCGTTGCCGGTGAGGAACTGCATGTTGACCCCGGCGTCCCTGGCGGCCTCCATATTGGCGCGCTGGGCGCCAGACCAGTACTCGTCGTGCCCGACCGAGAGGAAGACGTCATGATTCAAGAGCTCGCTGCCTCGGCGGTCGGTGTCGACACCGGCGATGTAGCTCATGTCATAGCCGTTGCGCTCCAGGAACCGCACTGTGGCGTATTCCGCGCTGAAGTAGAAGTCGCGGGCCTCTGTTCCGCCCCGCGTCGCGAACGGCCGGTTGTAACTGATCTTGTACGCGCGTCCGTTGGCCGCCCCCTGGTAGAAGTCGGAGCCGCCGTACGTGTTGTACGCGTGCCACGTCGGGTCGGAGGTCTGGAAGACGATGTCGGAGGTGTTGCCGTCGTGGCGGACGATGAAGGTGATGTGACTCGCCCCACCGGTGTCCGCACGGGTCAGCTTCGCGACGTAGACGCCCGAGACGGCGTCGGCCGGCACATTCCACGACGCCGAGACGTGCCAGGTGCCGCAGTCGTACAATTCGGTCGCGATGTCAGAGATGCACTCGGGCTGGTCCTGCGGAAGAGCGGCCGACGGTGTGACCGAATCGATCTTGCGTGCACCGAGGCCCTGGTACCAGCCGGTGCGATAGACGTCGATCGAGTAGGCCGCGGCATCCGTGTCGATCTTGAAGTCGATGCGCTGACCGATGTTGACCGAGATGTCAGTCGCGAAACCCTGGATCGTCGGGTCGCCCGCACCCGTGATGTCCCAGATCTCCGGCTCGGTGCCCTGCTTCGAGTTCTCGCAGACGATCTGGTTGATGTCCGCACCGCACGACGAGCCACCGGCCGCCACAGCGTGTGTCGGGAGGGTCGCGAGTCCGCTCGCAACAACCGCAAAAACTGTCGCCAACGCAGCCGAAAGTCGCCCCACACGGTGCGCGGACTTCGTACGGCGAACGGATGTGTTCCCCATGCTCCCCAGTTTCCCCAGTTCGATCGCTGCGCTCACACACGCGACCCATACGATCTGCGCGCCTTCACCGCTCATCCCCAGAACGAGCGGACGCAGCAAACCGTCCCGAGCGTTACTATAGCGGCCAGGTCGCTCGGCGTCACCTATTTTTTCTGGAGGCACTCCGAGCCCTGTGCAGCGGCGCATCCGTGAGGAGCAGCCGATCCGAGATGAGCCTGGAGGCCGTATGAGCGTTGCAGAATCAGCCAGCATCCGATCGACGGCCGATGTCGACGAGGGTGCGTCGATAGGCAGCGACTCCCGTGTCTGGCATCTCGCCCAGGTGCGCGAGGGCGCGCAGATCGGTGCCGGCTGCAACATCGGACGCGGTGCCTACATCGGACCGGACGTCGTGCTCGGCGACAACTGCAAGATCCAGAACTATGCGCTGATCTATGAGCCCGCCCGTTTGGCGAACGGCGTGTTCGTCGGCCCCGCGGCCGTGCTGACCAACGACGAGTTCCCGCGCGCGGTGAACCCTGACGGGTCGGCGAAGTCGGCAGATGACTGGCACGCCGTCGGCGTGACGATCGAGGAGGGTGCGTCCATCGGCGGCCGCGCCGTGTGCATCGCCCCGGTGACGATCGGGGCATGGGCGCTGGTCGCCGCCGGTGCGGTCGTCACCAAGGATGTGCCGGCGCACGCGCTCGTCGTCGGGGTACCGGCACGTCGCGTTGGGTGGGTCGGACGCGCTGGCCGCCCGCTGGTTCGCGAAGCCGAGGAGTGGGTGTGCCAGGAGACCGGCGAGCGCTACAGGGAAGACGGCGAGACGCTGCACCTCGTTCAATGAGCTGATGCCCTCTGTCGGACCGCTCGCCGTTCGGCTACGCTGTGCGGAGCGGGACAGCTCTGGGAAGCCGTGCCGCAGGGGAGAACGCATTCTGGGGAGTGCGTATCACGAAACTGGGGAGTTTCATGAAGGGGATCATTCTTGCTGGGGGCTCTGGTACCCGGCTGCATCCGATCACGCTGGGCGTCTCGAAACAGCTGGTGCCGGTGTACGACAAGCCGATGGTGTATTACCCGCTGTCGACGCTGATGCTGGCCGGTATCGACGACATCCTCGTGATCACCACGCCGCACGATGCGGCGCATTTCGAGCGGTTGCTCGGCGACGGGTCGCAGTTCGGGATCAGCATCCGGTTCGCGCAGCAGGAGTCGCCGGACGGCCTGGCGCAGGCATTCACGATCGGCGCGGACTTCATCGGCGATGATCCGGTCGCTCTCGTCCTCGGCGACAACCTGCTGTACGGGCAGGGACTCGGCACACAGCTCACGCGATTCTCCGAGATCGACGGGGGCGCGATCTTCGCATACTGGGTCGCCGAACCGCAGGCGTACGGCGTCGTCGAATTCGACGGCGCAGGAACGGCGGTGTCTCTGGAGGAGAAGCCTGCCTCGCCGAAGAGCAACTACGCCGTGCCAGGTCTCTACTTCTACGACAACGACGTCGTCGGGATCGCCCGTGGGCTGCAGCCGAGCGCGCGCGGCGAGTACGAGATCACCGACGTGAACCGCGAGTACCTGGGCCGCGGCAAGCTGCAGGTCGAGGTGCTCCCCCGGGGGACGGCATGGCTCGACACCGGAACGTTCGATCAGATGACGGATGCCGCCGACTACGTCCGCACCATGGAACGACGCACCGGCATGAAGATCGGCGTGCCCGAAGAGGTCGCATGGCGGCAGGGATTCCTCGATGACGACGGGCTGCGCTCTCGTGGGGAGCAGCTGGTGAAGTCGGGATACGGCAAGTACCTGCTCGAGCTGCTCGAGCGGGGTGAGCGATGAGGCTGCTGGTCACCGGCGGCGCCGGGTTCATCGGATCGAACTTCGTGCACCACGTGGTGGCGAACACCGATGACCACGTCACAGTGCTCGATGCGCTGACGTATGCGGGCAATCGTGCGTCGTTGGCCGGCGTGCCGGCGGATCGGTTGACGTTCGTGCATGGCGACATCACGGATGCTGCGCTCGTCTCATCGCTGTTCGCGAAAGCGGATGCTGTCGTGCACTACGCGGCCGAGTCGCACAACGACAATTCGCTGGATGATCCGCGACCCTTCGTGGACACGAACATCGTGGGGACGTACACGCTGCTGGAGGCCGCGCGTCGTCACGGGGTCCGTTTCCACCACATCTCCACTGATGAGGTGTACGGCGATCTGGAGCTCGACGACCCCGAGCGGTTCACGGAGTCGACCCCTTACACCCCTTCGTCGCCGTATTCGTCGACGAAAGCCGGATCCGATCTGCTCGTACGGGCATGGATCCGCTCGTTCGGTGTGCAGGCGACGATCTCGAACTGCTCGAACAACTACGGGCCGTACCAGCACGTCGAGAAGTTCATCCCCCGCCAGATCACGAACGTGATCCGCGGCATCCGCCCCAAGCTCTACGGCGCGGGTCAGAACGTGCGCGACTGGATCCACGCCGATGATCATTCCTCGGCCGTGCTCACCATTCTCGACAAGGGCGTGATCGGTGAGACGTACCTGATCGGCGCCGACGGGGAGAGGAACAACAGGGACGTCGTCGAGTTGATCCTCACGCTGATGGATCAGCCCTCCGATGCATACGACCAGGTAACCGATCGCGTCGGGCACGACCTGCGCTACGCGATCGACTCGTCCAAGCTGCGCCGCGAACTCGGCTGGACTCCCGCGTACAGTGATTTCGAGCAGGGGCTGTCGGCGACGATCGACTGGTATAGGGCCAATGAAGAGTGGTGGGCGCCCGCGAAGGACGCCACCGAAGCGATCTATGCGGGGAAGGGCCAGTGAGCGACATCGTCGGCAAGAATCTGCAGCGGATCGAGACGCCGATCCCTGGGCTGGTGCTGTTGGAGCTGCCCGTGCGCGGGGATTCCCGCGGCTGGTTCAAGGAGAACTGGCAGCGGGAGAAGATGACCGCCCTCGGCCTGCCCGATTTCGGGCCGGTCCAGAACAACATCTCCTTCAATGACGCGACCGGAACGACCCGCGGCATCCATGCAGAGCCGTGGGACAAGTGGGTCTCGGTCGCCACTGGGCGCATCTTCGGTGCCTGGGTCGATCTCCGCGAGGGCCCCACATTCGGTGCGGTGTTCACCGCCGAGATCGACCCTTCGCGGGCGATCTTCGTGCCCCGCGGCGTCGGCAATTCGTACCAGACGCTGCAGCCGAACACCGCGTACACATACCTCGTCAACGACCACTGGTCGCCGGACGTCGACTACGCATTCCTGAACCTCGCCGACGAGACCGCCGCGATCGACTGGCCCATCCCGCTGAGCGATGTCGAGGTCTCCGAGAAGGACAGAGCCCACCCGCGGCTCGCCGATGTCACCCCGATCCCACCGCGACGGATGCTGGTGACCGGTGCCGACGGGCAGGTCGGGCGCGCCCTTCACGCGCTCTACGGCGACGCCCCGCACATCGAGTACGTCACCCGCGCCGATCTCGACATCACCGACCCGAACCTTGCGACCGCACGGCGCTGGCGTGACTACGGCACCATCATCAACGGCGCCGCCTACACTGCGGTCGACGCGGCAGAGACGTCCGAGGGGCGCGCTGCGGCATGGGCCGTGAACGCCACAGCTCCCGCTCGCCTCGCCAGGATCGCCGCCGAACACGGCATCACTCTCGTGCACATCTCCAGCGACTACGTCTTCGACGGAGCCTCCCTGCAGCCGTACACCGAGACGTCGCCGTACAGCCCGCTGAGCGTCTACGGACAGACCAAGGCCGCCGGCGATCTCGCCGCCGCCACCGCGCCACGGCACTACATCGTCCGCACCTCATGGGTCATCGGCGACGGCAAGAACTTCGTGCGCACGATGGCCGCGCTCGCCGAACGCGGCATCAACCCGAACGTCGTCGAAGACCAGATCGGACGGCTCACCTTCGCCGACGACCTCGCCGCGGGCATCCATCACCTGCTCGACACCCAGGCGCCCCACGGCATCTACAACCTCACAGGGTCGGGGCCGGCGCGCACCTGGGTGGACATCGCCCGCGACATCTACCACCGCACCGGGCACGACTCCGCCCGCATCACGCCGGTGAGCACCGACGTGTACTTCGCGTCAGCGTCCGGACCGATCGCCCCACGACCGCGCAACAGTCTGCTCGATCTGGCCAGGATCACTGAAGTCGGATTCGCTCCGCGCGACCCGGCCGATGCGCTCGGCGACTATCTCGCTAAAGCGCGAGCCGCTCCTTGACCACGTCGGCCAGGCGCTGCGCGTAGGACTGCGCTGACTCGGCGTCCGCCGCCTCGACCATCACGCGAACGAGCTGTTCGGTGCCGGACTTGCGCAGCAGCACGCGTCCGGTGTCGCCGAGTTCTGCCTCGACAGCGGCGACAGCACTCTGCACGCCTTCGTCGTCGGCGCAGCGATCCTTGTCGACGTCGCGCACGTTGATGAGAACCTGCGGGAACACGGTCATGACCGAAGCCAGCTCGGCGATCGTCTTCTTCTGGCGCGCCATCTCGGCGACCAGGTGCAGCCCTGTGAGCACGCCGTCGCCGGTGGTCGCGAACTCGCTCATGATCACGTGGCCGGACTGCTCGCCACCGAGCGCGTAGCCGCCGGCGTTCATGTCTTCCAGCACGTAGCGGTCGCCGACACCGGTCTGTCGCACGGTGATGCCGTTCTCCTGCATCGCCCTGTGCAGACCGAGGTTGCTCATCACCGTCGCGACGAGCGTGTTGTCGGTGAGGTGTCCTCGGTCCTTCATCGCCACCGCGAGGATCGCCATGATCTGGTCGCCGTCGATGATGTTGCCGTCGGCATCCACTGCGAGGCAGCGGTCCGCGTCGCCGTCGTGGGCGATGCCGATGTCGGCGCCGAGACGCACGACGGCTTCTGCGAGCTTGTCGAGGTGCGTCGAACCGACGCCGTCATTGATGTTGATGCCGTCGGGTTCTGCACCCATGACGGTCACGTGCGCGCCCGCGTCGTTGAACGTCTCAGGCGAGACTCCGGATGCTGCGCCGTGGGCGCAGTCGAGCACCACATGGATGCCGTCCAGGCGGTGCGGCAGCGAACCGAGCAGGTGCAGCGCATAGCGGTCTTCTGCGTCGGAGAACCGCTCGATGCGCCCGACGGAGGAGCCGGTGGGCTGAAGCTTCTCCCCCGCCATCGCGGCTTCGATGCGCTGCTCGACCAGATCGGGGAGCTTCACACCGCCGCGGGCGAAGATCTTGATCCCGTTGTCCGGCGCGGGGTTGTGCGACGCGGACACCATGACGCCGAAGTCGGCATCGCGATCCGCGACGAGGAACGCCAGGGCCGGAGTGGGGATGACGCCGGCGTCGAGGACGTCGACACCGGACGCTGCGAGGCCGGCAGAGACTGCGGCCACGAGGAATTCACCGGAGATGCGCGGGTCGCGGGCGACGACGGCGGTGAGCCGCTTGCCCTCTGCCTTGCGTTCCTCTGCGGTGCGGCCCTGGCCCAGGACGACAGCAGTCGCCTGGGCCAGGGTGAGCGCGAGGTCGGCGGTGAGGATGCCGTTGGCAAGTCCTCGAACGCCGTCCGTGCCGAAAAGCGGCATCCGGGCTCTCGTGCTTAACGCTTCGAGTACTGAGGCGCCTTGCGGGCCTTCTTGAGACCAGCCTTCTTGCGCTCGATGACGCGAGCGTCACGAGAGAGGAAGCCGGCCTTCTTGAGCGTCGCGCGGTTGTTCTCCGCGTCGATGCCGTTCAGCGAACGGGCGATGCCGAGACGCAGCGCGCCGGCCTGGCCCGAGTCGCCGCCACCGGAGATGCGTGCGATGACGTCGTACGCGCCCTGGAGGTTCAGCACCGTGAACGGGTCGTTGATCAGCTGCTGGTGCAGCTTGTTCGGGAAGTAGTCCTCGAGCGTACGGCCGTTGACCGTGATGACGCCGGAGCCGGGGACCAGACGCACGCGGGCGATGGCCTGCTTGCGACGACCGACGGCTGCGCCGGGAACGTTGAGAACGGGGCGGGGAGCCGCCTCGGTCTCGACCGTCTCCGGGCTGGAGGTCGAGTAGTTCTGAGGGGTTTCGGTGGTGTCCTGAGTATCAGCCACGAGAATGTCCTTAGTAGTCTTAGCGGCGCTTACTGGGCGACCTGGTCGAGGGGGTACGTCTTGGGCTGCTGAGCTGCGTGCGGGTGCTCTGCACCGACGTACACCTTGAGCTTCGTCAGCTGCTGACGACCGAGGCTGTTCTTGGGGAGCATGCCGCGGACGGCCTTCTCGACAGCGCGGATCGGGTTCTTCTCGAGGAGCTCCTCGTAGGAGATCTTCGTGAGGCCGCCCGGGTAGCCCGAGTGGCGGTAAGCCATCTTCTTCTGGAGCTTCTGACCCGTCAGCGCGACCTTGTCGGCGTTGATGATGATGACGAAGTCACCCGAGTCGAGGTGGTTGGCGAAGGTGGCCTTGTGCTTGCCGCGCAGGAGCGCTGCGGCGTGCGAGGCGAGGCGACCGAGAACGACGTCATTGGCGTCGATGACGACCCAGTCACGCTGGATCTGCCCGGCCTTCGGGGTGTATGTGCGCGTCACGATAGTGCTGCTTTCTTGTTCGAACGGAGAGGTTCGTGAATCCCACTCCGGGGTGGTTTTTCCCTAAGGGGTAAAACACGCCAGTGGAGGGCTCACGTTCGTGGCACTCTGCAGTCGAGTACCAAAGGGATAGCCTACGGCAATTTCCCCAGAAGTGGGAATCCGTCCCGTCGTGGGTTTTCTTGTCGCGCGAGGTGTCGTGTCGCGGGAGGCGTCACGTCGCAGGGTGGCTTTTCGCACAAGGTGTCGTGTCGCAGGGTGTCTTTTCGCACAAGGTGTCACTGGATGCCGCTTCCGCTGCCCCAACCCGACCATCCGCGCCACCTCCCAGCGCGCCCCACCGACCCCGGTCGGGAGAAGTCGCGGGCGCAACTGCGTCTGCACAGTTCGCCGGAGCATCGGCTTCTCCCCCGAACGTGGAAATCGACATACGGAGCAGCGCCTCGTGCGTCATTGTGGCCGCATGCCGATGCATCCTCATCCTCTTCCGCCCGTGCTCGGCGGGCAGTTCACAGTGCACGACGCTGTCGCGAAGGGCTCGTCTCGACGTCGGATGCGTGCGAAAGACCTCACCGCGCCGTTCATCGGCGTTCGCCGTAGCGCCGATTTCACTCGGCAGCGCGCCGAGATCGACGAGGACGATCCGGGCCCTGACGCGGCGTTCAGACAAGTGAGGCGGAGGCTGCTCGACGATGCGCGCGCCTATGCGATGGTCATGCCTGAAGGCAGCTTCTTCTGCGGACGCACGGCAGCAGCTTTCGGCGGACTGCCGGTGTCGACGCCTCAGCTGCTCGATGTGGCTGTCATCGCTCCGCACCGCGCTCCGCGAGCGAAGGGGGTACGCGGGCGCAAAGTCGAGGGACATCTCGTAGCCGTCACCACTTTCGAGGGGTTGCCGGTGACGAGCCCGGTAGCGACGTGGGCGATGCTCGGCCAAGAACTCTCCGTACGCG
The DNA here is from genome assembly GCF_049896145.1 of Microbacterium sp. TWP3-1-2b2. Classification (NCBI taxonomy): domain Bacteria; kingdom Bacillati; phylum Actinomycetota; class Actinomycetes; order Micrococcales; family Microbacteriaceae; genus Microbacterium; species Microbacterium sp. TWP3-1-2b2. Next base: position 1,812,118 of record NZ_JAFCTS010000001.1, read on the forward strand.
AACTCGTGCAGGTCGGCGACGCTCTGGTGCAGATCCCGCGGGACGATTTCGGGCGGCAGCATCCGGAACGTGCCCTCGCAACGTTGAACGATCTGGCTGAGGCGACGGCGATGAGCCCTCGACGCCCGGGCACCCGGAAGTTGCGCGCGGCCTTGGAGCTTATCGAGGTGGGAAGTTCCTCACCGTTGGAGACCGACTACCGGGTGGGTGCAGCTGAGGTCGGCTTGCCGACCCCCGAGTTGGACGTTGAGATCTTCGACGAGAAGGAGAGACGTCTGGGCATCTCGGAGTTCTTCTATCGCGAGTACCGAGTGGTCGTCGAGGTCGAGGGCGATCAGCACCGCACTTCCAGACGGCAGTGGAATCGTGACATCGAGAAATATCAGGACTACGCAGGAGCGGGAATCGAGGTTGTGCGCTTGACGTCGAAGCACGTCCGGGGCCCGTACGCGACGGGCTTCGATGTCGTTGCGGCAGCGCTGCGCCGTCACGGCTGGACCGGCTGAAACGTGTTCATCTCACAGGGCGCGGAGGTGCGCAGGCCCCATCAGCTGCTTGACGTGTCGCAGATGGTCGTCAAACCGTCCCCCAAGCGACAATCCGTGACACCCCAGCCGGGGCCGCCGCTCGGGAGCCGCCACCCCGCCGCGCTCACTCCGGGAACGGAACGTGATGTGCACGGCCGGAGGGCGCGTGCGCGAAGTCCTTCTCGGCGCGGACTCGGTCCTTCTCCACGCGCTCCAGCGCGGTCTCCACCGAATCGGCGAACACGTCGCCTCCGGCCTCGCCCGGGTGGATGTCGTCGCCGGCGAGCAGCTCGGTGTGCGGCGCGATGGCACCCGACCAGTCCGCGACCCACACCGCGCGGTGGCTGTCGGCGAAAGCATCGAGCTCAGCGTTGACACCGGGGATCCAGTCGCGCGGCGCATGTGCGTTGACGAGGATCAGGTTGCGGTCCTTCCCTGTGACCTGCGACATCTGCTCAAGAACGTCCCGATCGACCGGACCGTTCGTGCCGAGCGCCACCACGACGTTGTCGCGCAGCTCTCCCCTCGCGGCGAGGTCGGTGAGGATGTCAGGCCCCGCCCAGACCGAGCGCGAGACCTCGGCATCGACGGCGATCCCGGGGAACTGCTCGTACAGCGACGGCGCAGACGCGAGCATCACCGAGTCACCGACAGCCGTGATCTCTGTGCCGTCGGGGATCTCGATCTGTTCCGGAGCATCCTCCGTTGCCTCTGGTGCAGCCTTCGCAGCATCCTTCACCGCCTGCTCCCCCGCAGCGATCGCCGCCGCAGCCGCTGTGGTGTTGGGGGCAGTCACGATCGCTGCCGCCGTTCCACCCATCGCGACCGCTCCCACGGCCAGGGCAGACACCCCCGCAAGCCGCATCATCGGACGCCCCGTGATCCGCAGCCACAGTGCGCGCCCCGTGCGGCGGAACCCGTACCGTCGCAGCGGCTGCTCGACGAAACGGTACGACAATGCCGCCGCCCCGACGGACAGCGCGAGCGCCGCCCCACCGATTGCGACCGGCACACCCACCTCGGGCCCGGTCCCTTGCATCGCGACCACGGCCAGGACGAGCACCGGCCAGTGCCATAGATAGATGCCATACGAGCGTTCGCCGATCCAGCGCAACGGCGCGACGTCGAGACCTCTTCCGAGCCACGAGCCCGGCCAGGTGCCGGCGAAGATCGTCAGCGCAGTGCCGACGGATGCGAGCACGAGCGCACCGGGGAAGGTCACGGCATCCTGCGTCTCCGGCAGAAGCGCGGCGACCAGCACCGCGCCCAGCCCGACGAGCCCGAAGAGCAGCGAACCGATCCGCGCGCCGGGGCGCAGCATCCATGCTCTTTCCGGCATGTTCGTCACGCCGAGCGAGAGTGCGATGCCGACCAGCAGCCCGAAGGCGTGCGAATCGGTGCCGAAGTACGCCCGAGTGACGTCTCCGTCGGCGACCAGAGTCGCCATCCACCACGCCGAACCGCCCGCGGCGATGAGGGTCAGCGCGACCCGCATCCATCGCCCGGGGATCAACAGCACGAGAGGCAGCAGCAGCGGCCACAGAACGTAGAACTGCTCTTCGACAGCGAGCGACCACACGTTGCGGAAGAGCTCAGGTGCGGTCGCGGTGAAGTAGTCGCTGCCCCCTGCGACCGCGAGCCAGTTGTAACTGAAGGTGGCGGCGCCCAGCACCTGACGCCCGATGCCGACGAGCACATCACCGCCCAGCATCCACGCCGCCGTCGCACACACCGTGACCACCACGGCGAGCGCGGGCAGCAGCCGACGGGCGCGTCGACGCCAGAAATCGAGCAGACGACGCGGCGATGCGATCCGCCCGTCCCGAGAGGAGCGCAGCAGGAGCGAGGTGATCAGGAAACCACTGATCACGAAGAACACATCGACGCCGACGAACCCCGACCGCACAGGCGACGACGGGAAGAGGTGATACGTCACGACGAGGATGACCGCCACCGCGCGCAGACCGTCCAGTCCCGCGAATCGTGTGGAAGGTGTCGTGGAAAGCGTCATGATGAGGAGGCGTATCGGCTCGCGGCCGAAGATTCCAGTCTAGGCTGGCCTTCGTGCGAATACGGCTTGACATCGCCTATGACGGCACCCAGTTCCGCGGGTGGGCGAAGCAGCCGCAGCTGCGCACTGTGCAGGGCACACTCGAGGCCGCACTCGCACGCATCGTCGGATCCGACGTGCAGTTCGTCGTCGCCGGACGAACGGATGCCGGGGTGCACGCCGCAGGCCAGGTCGCGCATGTCGATCTCGATGACGAGCAATGGTCGCGCATCCTCACTCGCCATGGACGCAGTTCGCACGACCCGGCAGGCTCCGTCGCCGGACGCATTCGCGGCGTGCTCGGCGCCTACTCCGATGTCACCGTGCATCGTTCGTCGATCGCTCCGGAAGGGTTCGACGCGCGTTTCTCCGCCGTCTGGCGTCGGTATCGGTACCGGCTCACGGATGACGTCGCAGGCTACGATCCGGCCAGACGGTTCGACACCACCAGCATCCGAGGTGAGCTCGATGTGGCGGCGATGGATGCTGCGGCGCAGAGCCTGATCGGCCTTCATGACTTCGCGGCGTACTGCAAACCGCGCGAGGGAGCGACGACCATTCGCACGCTCCTCGACTTCGGCTGGCGTCGCGACGCGGACGGGGTGCTCGTCGCCGAGGTGAAGGCGGACGCGTTCTGCCACAGCATGGTGCGTGCGCTGGTCGGAGGGTGCGTCGCCGTCGGAGAGCAGCGCCTCGACGTGGGTGATCTCGTGGTGCTGCGCGATGCGCTGGAGCGCACCAGCGAGTTCAAGGTGCTCGCGGCTCGCGGACTCACACTCACCGAAGTCGGATATCCCGCAGACGCCCTGCTCGGGGCACGCGCCGAGCAGACGCGCGCGCGACGAGACGGAGAAAACTCCGACTGATTCGACACCTCCGGCACAGGTGGACGCAGTAGCGTTGGCAGCGATGAAGGTGATCTCCTACAACCTGCGTAAGCATCGTGCGGCGACCGAGCTCAAGGAGCTCGTCACGGAGCACGAGCCTGACATCCTGTGTCTGCAGGAGTGCGACGTACAGGCCCTGCCTTCCGAGATCTCGGGGCTCGCGATGGCGGATGCGACGCAGGGAAATCGGCTCGGGCTGGCCATCTACTACCGGATGAACACCTTCCGCCTGCAGGAGATGCGCACCTTCGGGCTGAAGAAGTCGTTGCACGATCGCGTGCTGAAACCTGCGCATGAACGCGTGCTGGGCGCGCGTCTGCAGGACATCGACAACGGCCGCGAGCTGATCGTGGCGTCGTTCCACGCGGCGCCGCTCACAGCGCTGAACTCACTGCGACGCAACCAGATCCGCGCTGCGCTGACGGAGCTCGAATCGATGGGGCGCGGGGTTCCGGTGCTCATGGTCGGCGACTACAACTACCCCGTCTTCAAGGAGAACCTCGGTCAGACCGTCCGCGACCACGGCTACACGCTGACGCTCAGCGACGAGCGCACCTACACGCGTTACCGCGTGTTCAAGGGCCACTACGACTTCGCGACGTCGAACGGCTTCACGATCGACACGATCCAGACCCTGCCGCAGCGTTCGAGCGATCACCGCCCGATCCTCGTCACGGCCGCAGTGGACTGACGGCGCCCGCCGCGCGCCGCGCGTGCTCGTCGCGCGTGCCCGGGTTCACGACCTCCGGGAGATTCAGCGATGAAAGGTGTCGCTGGATGCCGCATCCGGGCCGTGGACGCGGCATCCAGTGACACCTCGTGAGAATGCGGCCGCGCTACCGCTCCCGCCGGGCCAAAGGGTGTCACTCAATGCCGCATCCGCCGCCACCAAGCGACCACCAGCGCCACCTCCCAGACCCAGCCGGGCCAAAGGGTGTCACTCAATGCCGCATCCACCGCCACCAAGCGACCACCAGCGCCACCTCACAGACCCACCCGAGCGGCCCGTCCCCTATCGCCGCAGCACGCGCTGCGCGAGCCAGTTGCCGAAGATCTGACCCACCTGCACGATCACGATGATGATCGCGACAGTGACCCAGGTCGCCTGCTGGTCGAACTGGTTGTAGCCGTAGATGATCGCGAAGTTTCCGAGTCCGCCGCCGCCGATGTATCCGGCCATGGCCGACATGTCGACCACCGCGATGAACATGAACGTGTATCCGAGGATCAGTGGCGCCAGCGCCTCGGGGATCACGACGCCGAACAGGATCGACAGCCGCTTGGCGCCGATCGCGAGGGCTGCCTCGACGACCCCTGGATCGACGGCCACGAGGTTCTGCTCCACCACACGCCCGATCACGACCGCAGCCATGATCGTCATCGGCACGATCGCGGCCTCCGTGCCGAGCGTCGTCCCAGCTACCAGCTTCGTCACGGGGCCCACAGCGGTGAGGAAGATGATGAACGGGATCGGCCGGATGACGTTGATCACCAGGTTCATCACATTGAAGACGACCCTGTTGCCGAACAGGTTGCCCGGACGTGTGGCGTACAGCACCGCGCCGATCAGCAGCCCGGCGACGCCGCCGATCACGAGCGTGACGGCGACCATGTAGATGGTCTCCTGGATCGACTGCAGCAGCACCGGCGTCAGCGAATCCCAGTTGGCGAGAGGATGGATGCCGCTCACGAGACCCCCTCCGATCCGGATGCCGCAACCCCGGAAGCCGAACCCCGCAGCACCGTCACCTTCGTGCGCGCGGACAGCTCCCCTACGGCCTCGGCGACAGCATCCGCCCCTGCCTGCAGTCGGTACGTGAGCGTGCCGAGCTGGCGGCCCCGGATGTCGGTGACCCCGCCGAAGACGACCGCATGCCGCACACCGTGCTTCTCGAAGACCTCATCGATGTTCTCGCTGGTGAACTCGTTGACGTCGACGCTCACGAGCGTCCCACCGCCCACGAGCAGAGCGTCGAGGGTGTCGCCAGACGGCACGCCCTGCGTCACAGCGGCGACGAAGCGCTCCGTGAGCTCCGCACGCGGATGCGCGAACACGCGGTAGGTGTCGCCGCTGTCGACCACACGACCGCCGTCCATCACGACGACCTGATCGCACAGCTCGTGCACGACCGAGATCTGGTGGGTGATGACGACGATCGTGATGCCGAGGCGACGGTTGATCTCCTTGAGCAGCGCGAGCACCTCGCCGGTGGTCTGCGGGTCAAGGGCGCTGGTGGCCTCATCCGCGAGCAGCAGCTCGGGATTCGCCGCGATAGCCCGCGCGATGCCGACGCGTTGCTTCTGCCCGCCGGAGAGCGCACGCGGGTACCTGCCCGCTTTGTCGCCGATGCCCACGAAATCGAGCAACTCGGCGACGCGAGGTTCGATGTCGGCGCGCTTCCAGCCTGCGACTTTCAACGGATATGCGACGTTGCCGCGCACCGTGCGCGAGTTGAAGAGGTTGAACTGCTGGAAGATCATGCCGATGCGTGACCGCAGCCCTCGCAGTTCCGTCTCAGAGGCACCTCCCACGTCGACGCCCAGGACATTGACGGTGCCGCCGGTGGGCTTCTCGAGCCCGTTGATCAGCCGGACGAGCGTGGATTTTCCCGCCCCGGAGTAGCCGATCACGCCGACGATCGAGCCGCGCTGTACTTCGAGGTCGACGTCTTCGAGGGCATCGACGACGGGCCCCCGCCGCGTTCCGGGGAACGCTTTGGAGACCCGCTCGAACGAGATGATGTCGGTCACTGCTGTGCGCGCAACTTGTCTTCGAGGCCGGTGAGCTCCTTCTGCAGGTCAGCGGCGGTCCAGTCACCCTTGAACTGCAGGTTGCCCTGGTTCAGCTCGGTGACGGCCTCTTCGACTTCGGTCGAGTGGTACGCCTCGATGAGCTTCTCCCAGCGCGGGTCGTCCTTGTTCTCGTCCTTGACGACGAAAGCGTTGATGTACGGCGCGAGCTCGGGGTTGTCGAGGTCTTCCTTGAAGATGATCAGGTCGTCGCCGAGCCCGCCCTTCTGGGCCTGGGTGTTGTTGACGATCGCGGCCTGGGCGCTGCCGTCCTTGAGCGCGGTCACGGTCTGGTTCGAGTCGACGGGCAGGATCTCGATCTTGCTGGAGGTGATGTCCGCTTCGGTCGAGAAGGCGTCGCCGCCGTCCTCGAGTTCGAGCAGTCCTGCACGCTGCAGGTTCAGCAGGGCGCGGGCGAGGTTTGTGGGGTTGTTCGGCAGCGCGACGGTCGCACCCTCCGGGATCTCCTCGACGCTCTTGTACTGCTCCGAGTACAGCGCGAGCGGGTACACCGCAGTCGCGCCGACGGGCACGAGCGTGCCGCCGCTGTTCACGTTGAAGTCGGAGAGGAAGATCAGGTGCTGGAACAGGTTCACGTCGAGCTCGCCGTCCTGCACGCCCTGGTTCAGCTGCACGGCGTCGGTGATCGTGCGCACCTCGAGCTCGATCCCCTCATCCGCCAGCTTGTCCTTGAGGATCGTCCAGTGCTGCTCGGTGCCGTCATCCGCACCGAGCACGATCTTGGTCTCGTCGGCGGCGTCGCCGCCGGTGTCGCCGCCTCCCGCGCACGCTGCCATCGACAGCGTCAGCGCGCCGGCTGCCAGCACGCCGATGGCGGAAAGGATCTTGTTCTTCGCACGGGAGTTGTTCACGAGAGAGAGTGAATCACGCGCCCCGCGCATCGCCGATTCGAACGGTAACGGCGCGTAACGCGCGCAGTCCGCCCCATACGCTGAGGACGTGACACTCAGCCAGCTGGAGGATGAGGCGCTCGACTTCGTGCGCGATCTCATCCGCATCGACAGCGTCAACACCGGCGACCTCCAGACGATCGGCGACGGCGAGACGCGAGCCGCACGGTTCGTGCAGACCCGGCTGGAAGAGGTCGGGCTCGAGACGTCTTTCGTCGAGCCTGTTCCGGGCCGCGGCAGTGTGATCGCCCGCCTTCGCGGCACGGATCCGGATGCCGGTGCGCTGATCGTGCACGCGCACCTCGATGTCGTGCCGGTGGATGCTGCGGACTGGACCCATCCGCCCTTCGGCGCCGAGATCTCAGACGGCCTGCTCTACGGCCGCGGCGCCGTCGACATGAAGAACTACGCGGGCGTCATCCTGGCGGTGGCGCGGCACCTCGTGCGTTCCGGCATCCGCCACAGGCGTGATCTGATCTTCGCCTTCCTCGCGGATGAGGAGAGCGGCGGAGTGTGGGGCGCGTCGTGGTTGGTCGACAACCGGCCGGAGCTGTTCGCGGGCGCGACAGAGGCGATCAGCGAGGTCGGCGGGTTCTCAGTGCCGCTCGTCGAGGGACGCCGCGCCTACCTGCTCGCGACGGCGGAGAAGGGCGTCGGCGGTCTCAGACTCACGGCACGCGGCGAAGCGGGGCATGCGTCGCGGCCGTTGCCGAGCGATCCGGTGCCGCAGTTGGCCAGCGCGGTCGCCAGGATCGGCGCGCATCGGTTCCCCGTCGTCCGCACACCGGCGCTGGCGCGCTTTCTGGAGGTGTTCGGCGAGGCGCGGGGCATCACGTTCAGCGACGAGAATCTGGATGCCGAGCTGGAGGACATCGGATTCGTCGGGCGTGTGATCGCCGCGGCGGCGCGGAACACGGCGGCGCCGACCGTGCTGCGCGCGGGCGACAAGAGCAACATCATCCCTGGCAGCGCAGAGGCGATCGTCGACTACCGGGCGCTGCCCGATGGCGAGGAGGAGCTGCTGTCCGAGGTCGCGCGTCTGTCCGGTGAGACCGTCGAGGTGCAACGACTTCGGTCGATGCATCCGGTCGCGTCGCCCGTCGACGGCCCGTTCGTCGACGCCATCTCCGCTGCTCTCACCGCCGAGGATCCCGACGGCGTCGTGGTGCCCTATCTGCTGCCGGCCTCAACCGACAACAAGCACTTCGCGCGCCTCGGCGTGCACGGGTACGGGTTCGTACCGCTGCGCGTACCGGACGATTTTGACGTCTACGGACAGTTCCACGCGGCGGACGAATGCGTCCCGGTGGAGAGTCTGTACTTCAGCGCCCGCGTGACCGCCGGGATCCTCGCGACGGCGTGACGTCGTTCGGCCCGCCGCATGAGGTGTCGCTACTTGCTGCATCCTGCGCCGCGACACGACCATCTGCGCCACCTTCCGCGCCGCAGGTCGGAAGCCACGGCGTGACCGATGCTAGCCCGCCAGCCCCGGCCACACGACATTGCCTGCATCGACGATCGGGCGGCCGTCGATCGCCAGCGTGCCTGGACCACCCGCGGCATCGACACGAAGATCTTTGACGATGTCCCAGTGCAGTGTCGACTCGTTGATACCGCCGCACTGCGGGTATGCACGCCCCAAGGCGATATGCACTGTGCCGAGAATCTTCTCGTCGATGAACAGATCCCCCGTCCACTGCTGAACTGTGCTGCTCAAGCCGATGCCCAGCTCGCCGACGCGGTGAGATCCCTCATCGGTGTCGATGAGAGCGCGAGCGACCTCGGCGCCGCGATCCGCGCGCACCTCGATCACGCGTCCGGCCTCGAATCGCAGGTAGAGATTCTCGAAAACTTCGCCTGCGAAGACAGTGATTCCGGGAAAGCTGATGTGCCCGTCCACTCGGTCGTCGACGGGCGCCGTGGCGACCTCTCCGTCCGGAAGATTGGCTTCTCCAGCGAACAGGGCCGCCGTGCGCCCTTCGATTCCGAGGCGCAGATCGGTGTCGGCCGAAGTGATGGTGACACTGGTACCGGCGTCGATCGCGTCGCACACCGACTGCCAGCGGGTCTTGGCTGCGTCCCAATCGTCCAGCGCTCCGGCGAAGAACTCATCGAGCAGCGATGCGGGAGACACTCCGATCTGCGCCGCCCATGCCGGCGTGGGGATACGCACGATCGCCCATCGCGTGTTCTGCCAGCGGAGCGTGGAGATTGCGCCTTTCGCCTGTCGTTGCGCAGCCAGGCGTTGCGGGAAGTCAGCGGGCCGTGCATCGTCCGACGGCTCCGGCCACAGCATCGAACGGAACGAGACGTGCACGGTCGACCACTTCATCGCCGCAGCTTCCACGGCAGGAGGCTCCGCGATCTGCTCGAGCGCGGAGTGGATGAGTTCTTCGGTGTCGGCCAACTCCGGCTGGTACACGGTCTGCACCATCGCACCGTGTCGCATCGCCACTCGGATCAGCGCATGCGCCGCCGGCAGCGCCGAGTCGTCGTTGACGAAGATGCTCACGCGATCGCCAGAAGCGACTTCCAGACGTTCGGCGAGGTGCTCGCCCAGATCGCCCCAGCGAGGGTCTGATGAGGCGTCGGTCATTTCGGGGTCTCCGTTTCGTCGGCAGCTCGCGGATCGGACAACGCGGAGACGATCTCACGCGTCGCGGTGTCAAGAAGTTCAAAGGCCGCAGCCTGGCGGGCGTAGAGATCGGCGAATTCCGCACGTGGAGCCACCGTCCTCTGCACGCTCACCCATGCGGAGATGCTCTGGACATCATCGAGGAAGCCAACGGCCATCGCCGCGAGCATCGCATCCCCGAAAGAGGCCCCGAGCCCGGGCACGGCTTCCTGCGTGAGTCCGGAGACGTCGCTGACGGCCTGCAGCCAGACGGCGTTCTTCGTGCCACCGCCGACAGCACGCACGCGTCGTGGTTCGAGGCCGTCATAACCGAACCGGCGCAGCACCCGACTCACCCCCTGGGCGATCGACTCGACGACGGCGCGCGCCATGTCGCCCCTGGTGTGCTGCATCGTGAGACCGACGAAGCTGCCCCTGGCCTGCGGATCGCCGCTCAGGTATGGCAGAGCAACCAGTCCGCGGGCACCCTGAGGAGATGATTCCGCCGCGACGGTGAGTGCGGAGTAGAGCTCATCGCTGCCACCGGAGTCCGCGTCGAGCAGGTTTGCGAACCACCGGGTGAAGCTGCCGGCAGTGGGGAGACTGGCCGCCACGAGATGGCTTCCAGGGAAGAGGAACGGCGCAGGCCAGAGGGTGTTCGAGGTGTGCGCGTGGTCAAGCACCTCGATGATGAAGTGCGACGACCCGTACATGATCATCATGTCGCCCGGTTCGGCGACTCCCGCGCTGAACGCTTCGGCGACGGCATCCGGCGCGCCGACCAGCACCGGTGTTCCGGCATCCAGCCCGGTTGCCGCTGCGGCATCGGAATGGATGTGGCCCGCGATCTCGCTGGACCATGCGAGCTCAGGCAGCTGCTCGCGTCGCAGCGCCGTCGGCGCACCGTCGAGATTCCACGTCATGACGCGACGATCATAGAACGGGTGGAAGTACGCGGCCGTGGCGTGATCCACACGCCATTGCCCCGTCAGCCGACCGACCACGAACGTCTGGCACGTGACGAAGCGGTGCGCACGCGCGAAGATGTCCGGCTCGTTCTGCTCGATCCAGAGGATCTTCGGACCGGCCGACTGCGAGCTGAGCGGCGTACCGGAACGCGCAAGGATCTCATCTTGCCCGAACGACTGATTCAACTGGTCGATCTGGTCCTGCGCTCTTGAGTCGACGGCGTACAGGATGGCATTGCGCAACGGCTCCCCCGCCGTGTCGATCGGAAGCACGCAGGGACCGATGCCGCTGACGGCGACGGCACGGACGGCCGAGGCATCGAGTCCAGAGCTCGAGAGCAGCGCTCGAGTGATCTCGACGAAGCCATCCCACCACACGCTGCGCGCATCGTGCTCGACCCGACCCTGACCGGGAGTCAGCACCGAATGCGGCCTGCGGTGCTGAGCGACGACGCGGCCGTCAGCGGCCACCAGAACACCCTTCGCCTCATAGGTGCCGATGTCGACGCCCATGACGACGGCGGCGGATGCCGAGTCTTCAGCCGCTTCGGCGTTCACGCAAGTCCTCCGTCTGACATGGTGCGCGGTGGCCGCCCGTGCGCGATAATCGCGCCGCGCCCCAAGCCCTCGGGCCGTCCGACCTCCGCACCGGCTTCCTCTGCGATCAGCGCGCCTGCGGCCCAGTCGTACACGAACAGATCCGTCTCGACGAACGAGGCGAAGACACCCTCCGCGACGAGGCACAGTGCATACGCCGCTGTTCCGAGGCTGCGCAAGTCGTCGTAGTCGCGCATGCGCTCGCGGATGTCATCGAGTTGGCGAATCCGCGCCTCTGGGTCGTACGACAGCCCGACTCCGAGCAATCGCGGCACCCCTGGTGCGGGGGTGGCGGTCAGCTCGACCGCCGTCCCGTCTGCGAAGAGCTTCTGTGCCCCGGCGCCAAGGGCCGCCGCGTATGTGATGGCGCTCGCAGAGACGTGGATCGCCCCGGCCAGCCATATCTCGCGAGTGGAGTCGAATACCGCCACTGACGTGCAGTGCAGCGTCAGGCCGTGGACGAAGTTGCTGGTGCCGTCGATGGGGTCGATGAACCACTCGAGCCCGGTACTGCCGGTTCCCGAATCCGGCAATTCCTCACCGACGATGCGGTCATCCGGGCGGACAGCGGAGAGATGCTCGCGGATGCGCAGTTCGACGGCGCGGTCCGCTTCGGTCACGACGTCGCCGGGGATCTCCTTCGCGATGGCGGTTCGCGGAGCAGATGCATGCGTCAGCGCCTCGCCGCCGAGCTGCGCGGCGGCGATCGCGAGCGTGCGGAGCTCCTGCGGTGTCGGAGTGCTCGTTGCCATGCTGACTACCCACTCTCTGTTAGAGATTCACGCGAACGATGCATGATCACTGTTAGGCAATCTCATCATACGGCGTCGCCAGGCGAGGGCAAGGAACGACCTCGCACCAAGCCAGAAGTGCACAGCGGCTTGCGGCTCGACGGCGGTCGCGGTTAGAAAACGGGACTGGACGACCGAGAGTGCGCCGTGCAAGACTGTCTGCATTGTGTGAACTATTCACATCCAATCGTTGAGGAGGACGCCAGTGGCCAAACCCGGTAACAGTCGAACTCAGCAGATCCGCGAGCGACTCCTCACCGAAGGCGAGATCGAGTTCAGCGTCCTGGCCGCCGAGTTCGGCGTCTCCGAGATGACCGTTCGACGCGACATCGACGTGCTCGAGGCCGAGGGCCTTGTGCGTAAGGTGATCGGCGGTGCGATCGCCCTCAGCAAGATCTCCGAGCCGACCTTCGAGGCCCGCTCGCATCTCGATGTCGCGAGCAAACAGCACATCGCCGAATACGCGGTCGCCCAGCTCTCCCCGCATGAGACTGTCGTCCTCGACAGCGGAAGCAGCGCCCTGGCCGTGGCACGCGCTGTGCGAGGACGTGAACTGGGACTCACCATCGTGACGCCGAGCCTGCTCGTCGCGACCGAGCTCCGATCCGAACCTGACACGACGATCCTCCTGACCGGGGGGCTGTTGCGACCTGGGGAGCTCAGCCTGATCGGGATCGAGGCGGTCGAGAGCTTCCGCCGCTACAACTGCGACACCTTCATCATGGGGGTCGCGGGCATCCACCCACGTCGAGGATTCACGGACTATCACCGAGATGAGAGCGCCGTGAAGCGCGCAGCGATCGAGGCGTCAGACCGGTTGATCGTGCTCGCCGATAAATCGAAGATCGGACGCGCTCAGCTCAGCAGCATAGCCCCGCTTTCTGCTGCCGAGTTGATCGTGACGGATGCGGCATCCGATTCCCCCGCGCTCAGCGCGGCCACCACCGCCGGCGTATCCGTCGTCAGCGTGACCGCGGCCGGAGGCGCCGACATGACCACGTGATGGCGCATCCGTTCTCCTGCTCTCCACCCACCTCCAAAGAAGAAGGGACACTCATGACCACCTGGCTCGATGATGTCTTCACCGCCCCCAAGCCGATCATCGCCATGCTGCACCTCGAGGCGCTGCCGGGCGACCCAGGGTACGACTCGAAAGCCGGCATCCGCGCCGTCGTCGACCGTGCGCGGGAAGAACTCGAGGCGCTCCAGACCGGCGGCGTCGACGGCATCATGATCTCCAACGAGTTCAGCCTTCCCTACCTCACCAAGACCGAGCCAATCACTGCGATCTCGATGGCTCGCATCATCGGCGAGCTGCTGCCCGAGCTTTCGACCCCATACGGGGTGAACGTTCTGTGGGACGGCCAGGCGTCGATCGATCTCGCCCTGGCGACCGGCGCACAATGGGTGCGCGAGATCTTCACCGGGGTCTATGCCTCCGACTTCGGCCTGTGGAACACCAACGTCGGCGAGATCGCGCGCTACCGTCAGCGAATCGGTGCGGGAGACGTGAAGATGCTGTTCAACATCGTTCCGGAATCGGCGGCGTACCTCGCCGAACGTGATCTGCGCTCGATTGCGCAGAGCACCGTGTTCGTCGCATCCCCTGACGCGCTGTGCGTCTCGGGTCTGACCGCAGGAGCCCCGACCGACACGCAGGCGCTGCGCGTCGTCAAGGATGTCGCCGGTGACACTCCCGTGTTCGTGAACACCGGAGTGCGCCCGTCGAACGTCGCCGAGCAGCTCTCGGTTGCCGACGGCGCCGTCATGGGCACGTTCTTCAAGGAAGACGGCAAGTTCGAGAACCGCGCAAAGGTCGAGCGTGTGCATGAGCTCATGAGCGCCGTGAAGGACTTCAGGAACACCCTCTGATGCGGAACGAGATGAGGGCCGAAGCGGTGATTGCCCCGGCCCTCATCTCGGCCGACGAACGTCAGCAGCAGATACTTTACGCACCTATTTCGAGTCGACGCCCGCGATCTTCCACGACTCGACGAACCGCTGCAGTGCCGTGGCACCAGGGTCTGCCATGCCGATGCTGCGCTCTTGCAGCCACGAAGCGCGTCCGCGTCGAGATTGGAGGTCCTTGGTGTTCTCCACCGCTGCTGCTGCAGCGGTGATCGCAGCGGCAAGGGCCTCGTCGGCATCGGTCTGGTCGACGAGGGCGTCCGCGACGGCTGCGAGGCCGTCGAGGATCGTCTTGTCACCGATCTGCGTCTTGCCGCGCTGAGCGATGCTGGTCGCGGCAGCGGCGGCGAAAGCCTGCGCATCGGCGATGGTCACGTCCGTGACGTCTGCCCACACCCGTGATCCGGCAAGGAGCGCACCGGCCACCAACGCCGCCATGGTCGATGGGTTCGCGTTGGCGAAGGCCTTTGCGCTCGCCCTGGCGATATCGACAGGGGTGGAGTCTGCCGGCAGCTGTTCCAGCGCGGCGATCACTGCGGCGGAGCCCGCCGAGATCGTGATGCCGAGATCGCCGTCGCCCAGGGCCTGGTCCAGATCTCGCAGCTCGTCCGCCGAGTCGATCAGCACTGCGAGGCTGCCGCGGATGCGGTCGTTCAGTTGTTCGGCTTCCATTTTCAACCCTCCTGGAAGAACGGCGACTTCGCGGGCGCCTCAAGCAGCGCAAGGCGCTCATCGTTCAGTTCGAGCAGCGAGATCGACGCGCCGGCCATCTCGAGGCTCGTCGCGTACTCGCCGACGTAGTTCTTGACGATCTCGATGCCGGACTCCGCGAGGATCTGGTGGGTCCGGCGGTACAGCACATAGAGCTCTTCCAACGGGGTCGCTCCGAGACCGTTGACCATGACGGCCACGCGAGCGCCGGACTTCAGATCGAGGTCGGTGACGAGCGCCTCGACCACGTGATCTGCGATCTCATCCGCGGTCTCAAGCGGCCCGCGACGGCTGCCGGGCTCCCCATGGATGCCGATCCCGATCTCCATCTCGCCATCATCGAGTTCGAAACTCGGCCGGCCGGTGGTCGGAAGGATCGTCGGCGCGAGCCCGATCCCCATCGTCGCGGTGTGTTCGACGACATCCTCGGTGATCGCTGCGACCTCCTCGAGGGAATCGCCACGCTCGGCGGCGGCACCCGCCGCCTTGTAGGCGAAGATGATTCCCGCGACGCCACGCCGGTCGAGCTTGCGCTCCCTTGGTTGGCTGGCCACGTCATCACGGCCGAGGACCGTGCGGGTGGGGATGTCATCGAGGTCGGCGAGATCAGCCGCTAGATCGAAGTTGAGCACGTCGCCGCCGTAATTGCCGTACAGGTACAGGACTCCGGCGCCGCCGTCGACTGCCTTCGTGGCCTCGAAGATCTGATCGGAGCTCGGCGAGCTGAAGACATTCCCGATGGCGACCGCTGAGCAGAGTCCGGTCCCGACGTATCCCTTGAAGAGAGGCAGATGGCCGGAGCCGCCGCCGGTCACGATTCCGACGTGCCCCTGACGCGGTGCATCCGCACGGGCGAGCACTCGCAGATCGTCACCGGGCGTCTTCACGAGGTCGGGATGTGCGAGGAGGATTCCTTCGACGAACTCGTCGACGAACGCCTCCGGTGCATTGATGATCTTCTTCACGGCCGTGTGCCGTCCTTTCCTCGTTTCGCGGTGGCGATCGCCACCGTCTCGCTGGACGACCCTGGC
Source organism: Microbacterium sp. TWP3-1-2b2 (assembly GCF_049896145.1). Lineage (NCBI taxonomy): Bacteria > Bacillati > Actinomycetota > Actinomycetes > Micrococcales > Microbacteriaceae > Microbacterium > Microbacterium sp. TWP3-1-2b2. The sequence continues at coordinate 1,827,903 of NZ_JAFCTS010000001.1, forward strand.
GAAGCCCGCCGTCGGCGACGGAATCTGAGCTGGTCGAAGATCATCACCGCTATCAGCAGCACGCCTTGAGCGATGGCGTACTCGTATGCCGAGAGCCGCAGCGCCGTGAACCCGCTGGATACGACCTGCAGGGTGAGAGTTGCCAGCACCACGCCGGTCACGGTGGCGAAACCGCCGTTCGGGTTGGTCCCGCCGAGAACCGCGATGACGATGGCCAGCAGCACGTAGCTCGAGCCGTAATCGGCGCTGGCCGACGGGTTCCGCGAGAGGAAGACCAATCCGGCGATCCCGCCGAGCATCCCGCTGATGATGTACGTGAGCATCAACGTGCGGCGCGCGCTGATACCGGAGTATCGCGCGGCGACCGGGTTGGCCCCCTGCAGCTGGATCTTCCGTCCGATCGGAGTCCGATCGACCACGATGGCCAGCAGCACCGCGACGATCAGCAGGATCAGGAACAGCACGGGGATCCCGATGACCGTCGCCTTGCCGATCATCTGCAGCGCAGAAGGCGCTCCCGAGATCGTCAGCCCGCCCGTCCACACCAGTGCGAGCCCGTTGAACAGCTGCATGGTACCGAGTGTGGTCAGGATCGGCGTAATTCCGACCACACTGATCAGCACGCCGTTCACCGCGCCGAGAAGGGCTCCCATCACCACGCCGGCGAGGATGATGAGCCCCGAAAGCGACTCGGCCGTCTGTGCGCCGGCGCCGACCGAGATCGCCGTGTACAGCGAAGACACCGTGATCGCAGACACATTCGCGATCGCGACGATCGACAGGTCGATTCCGCCGGTGAGCATCGCGAGCATCATGGCCAGGCCGATCAGGCCGATCTCGGGAGCGGCGACCCCGATGTTCTGAAGGTTCACCGGGTTGAGGAACACCCGTGGATTCATGATCGCGAAGAACGCGAACGTGATCACCAGCAGCAGCACCATGCGACCGGCGCCGCGTGGCACCTGGATGCGGGAGATGATGCCGGCGAAGCCGTCATCGAGTTTCTGATTGGCGTCACGCAGGCCGTTCAGGTCGTTGCCGCTCATGCCTTGCTCCCCTCCTCCTCGACCAGGACGGGTTGCCGCCTGGATCGCATCGCCGCCAGCGCCTGGATCGAGACGCCGACGATCAGCAGGATGCCGACTGCGGCACGCTGCCAGGTGCTGGGCACACCGACCAGGACCAGATTGTTGTTGATGAGCTGAACCAGTACGACGCCCAGCACCGTGCCGAACACCGATCCACGACCGCCGAAGATCGACGCGCCACCGAGGACCACGGCGGCGATGATGTCCAGTTCCGTGCCCACCAATGTCTGAGGGTTGGCATTCTTTCCGAGGATGACGAAGATCACGCCGCCGAACGCCGCGAGCGCTCCCACGAGCACGTACAGGATGACCTGCGTGCGAACGACCTTGATGCCGACGCGTCGCGCCGCCTCAGCGTCTCCACCGATCGCGAAGATGCTTCGGCCGAACGTCGTGTACTTAAGCATCCACCAGATCACGACGACGATCATGACGACGGGAACGAGCATCCCGTGCAGGTAACCGGCTCCCGGAACGTCGAGGAGATGCGCATCTCCTGCCTGGGCGACACTGTCGGGCAGTTTTGCGGCCGAGATGTACGTGGATCCGATGTATGTCAGCAGGATGCCCTTGATGATGCCCTGAGTACCCAGGGTCACGATCAGCGTAGGCAGCCGGAACCGCGCGATCACCACGCCGTTGAGTAGGCCCCAGAGCGCGCCGATCACGATGGCGATGGCGAAGATGCCGACGATGGTGGGGTCGAAGCTGGCCTCCGAGGACCATGCGACCGTCGTATAGGCCGCGAAGATCGCGATGGCGGGAAAGGAGACGTCGATCCCGCCGGAGATCATGACCAGCAGAACACCGAGCGCGAATACCAGGGGGACCAGGGAGCTGCGCGCAAGGCTGAAGAATGTGCCGGGGGTGAAGAACGCCGGGCTGGCGAAGGCCATGAGCACGATCACCACGATGATCACGGCCAGCAGCACGCCCTCGTTGTTCGCGCCGCGCAGACGTCGCAATATCTTCATCAGGCGGTCATCCTCATCTGAATGGTGTCGACGTCGATCTCATCGCCGGCTATCTCCGCGACGATGCGGCCGGCGCGAACGATCAGCACACGGTGGCAGCTCGTGACCAGCTCGGGGATGTCATCCGAGATCACGATGATTCCCATCCCCTCGGCTGCCTGTTCGCGAAGGATCGCAAAGATCTCTTCCTTGGAGCCGATATCGACCCCGACGGTGGGACCGTTCAGCATCAGAACCGACGGTTTGCGATCGAGCCATTTCGCGATCACGACGCGTTGCGCGTTTCCTCCGGAGAGACTTCGCACAGGTGCCTGCACATTGGGCGCCTTGATCCGCAGACGCGCGAACAGGTCGGCCATGGAGCGCGCGATGCGCCTGCGGTCGAGCACCAGCGCTCTGCTGCGGTACTTGTCGAGCGACGAGGCGACCATGTTGTCGGCGATCGACTTCTCCAAGAACAGGCCTTGCGTGAGGCGATCCTCCGGGACATACCCGATGCCCGCCTTCACTGCATCCGCAATGGAGCGGATGCGGCCCTCGCGCCCGTTGATGACGATAGTACCCGTGTCGGCCGGCGCGACTCCGAACAGCGCTTCAGCGATCTCGCTGCGCCCGGATCCGAGCAGACCTGTGATGCCCAGGATCTCGCCGGAGGCGAGACTGAAGCTCGCGTCGCTGAATGCTCCCTCGCGACCGAGACCCTCGACCACGAGCAGGGGTTTTTGATCTGGAGAGAGATCATCCACGAGACGCTCTTCGCTGACCTCGCGTCCGGTCATCGCCTTCGCGATGGAACGCGCGGTGAAATCGACGGCCGCGCCGGATTCCACCACCGCGCCGTTGCGCACGACCGTGACGTGCTGAGAGATGGCGAGCACTTCATCGAGCTTGTGGCTCACGAACACGACGGCCACGCCGCGCTCCTGCAGGCGCCTGACGATCGTGAAGAGCCGCTGAACCTCCGAGTGGGTGAGAGCCGTGGTCGGCTCATCCATGATCAGCACGCGGGCCTCACCGACCAGTGCGCGGCAGATCGCGATCAACTGCCGGTCGGCAACAGACAGATCTGCGACATCGGCGTCGAGGTCGATCCGCAGTCCGAGGTCGGTGACGATCGCCTCAGCCGCGGCACGGATGCGCTTGCGCGACGAGATCTTGCGCCGGTCGGCCAATTCACTCAGCATGGCGATGTTCTCGGCCGCCGTGAGATTGGGGAAGAGCGAGAAGTCCTGGTAGATGACCTGGATGCCGGCGCGGATCGCACTGCTCGGCGTCGTGTGCGGGTGGGACTCGCCGTCGATGACGATCTCTCCGGAATCCGGGCGCTCGACACCGCTGATGATCTTGATGAGAGTGGACTTTCCGCTGCCGTTCTCACCGGCGAGGCAGTGGACTTCGCCCGACACGAGAGACAGCGAGACGCCGTCGAGCGCGCGGACGCCACCGTAGGTCTTGATGATGTTGCGAACCTGCAGCACTGGTTGGGAGGATGTCATGAGGTCGATTACTCCTTCGTGGCACTGCGCGGGAGCGTGCAGTCAGCACACCCCCGCGCAGTGATCGGGATCCTCCGGATCAGAAGTCGTACTCGTCCACATTGGACGAGTCGACAGCCAGGCCTGCATCGCCGGCGAAGACGTTGTCATAGCCTTCGAGCTTGACGAGAGACTCGTATCCGGGAACGCCGAGATCGGTGCCCTCCTCGATGGTCCCGCCGTCTACGAGGATTTGAGCGATCGCCAGTTGTGCCTTTCCGGCCATCGCCGGGTCCCAGAAGAAGATCTTGTCGATCGCCCCGGATTCGAAGTAGCTGCTGGCGACCGAAGGAATCGAGGTTCCCATGACGCAGACGCTGTCAGCCTTGCCCGCTTCTTCGACAGCGCGGGCGATGCCGACGACGTCCGTACCGGCTGAACCTTGGAAACCCTTGATGTCCGGGTACTTGGCGAGCAGCTCCTTGGCCTTGTTGTAGGCGACTTCCTCGTTCTCCTCGGACTCGATGGGGTCCTCGAGACGCGTCATGTCGGCGAAGTTGGTCGTCTGGTTCTCCAGCGCGCCGTCGACCCACTCACTGTGCGAACCGTTGGTCAGACGGCCGACGAACTGCACGTAGCCGCCTTCCTCGGACATGCACTCGGCGAGGTTGTCCATGATCTGGGCGCCATAGGCGCGGTTCTCGAAGCCCTCGATGTCGATGTCGACGTTCTCGATGCCGGCAGCCTCATGCGCGACGACGACGATGCCGGCCTCCTTGGCGTCCGCCAGGACGCTGGCAACGCCCGCGACGTCGTTGGGGACGACCGTGATGGCAGCCGGCTCCTGAGCGATCAGGTTCTGGATGATGTCGACCTGGCCCTCGTTGGTGGCCTCAGCCGGGCCTTCCTGGCGGGCATCGATACCGGTCTCCTCGGCCCATTCGTCGACGCCGACCTCCATACGGTCGAACCACCCGATGCCCGTGGCCTTGACCACAGTGACGTACGCACCTTCGGCCGAAGTGCCGCCATCAGAGGTCCCTCCGTCACCGGAATCGGTGCCGGCGGTGGTTCCGCAACCTGCGAGAGCTAATACAGCGGCTCCCGCGAGTAGGGCGAATGCAGGACGATTGCGCTTCATGCTCACTCCTTCGTGACGGCCCGGGTCTGTGTGGTGCAAGGTTCCGAGCTCTCGGGTTTTTCTTGAACTTAGCGCGGCTCTGCGCACGCGTCAATCGATATCGCGCATTTCATGCGCGATATCGCGCAATCAGATCGGCACTAGCGCGCAGTACGCGCGCTAGACTCGTGCGAAAGGCAGGGAGAGGACCTCGCAATGTCGCGTCAGGCTCGCATCGTGGAACTACTGGTGGAGCAGGGATTCCAATCGGTCACCACGATGTCCGATGCTTTCGGCGTCACCCGCTCGACGATCCGTCGGGACCTTCAGGTCCTTGAGGATCGTGACCTGGTCCAGCGCACGCACGGCGGCGCTGTCCCGGTCCGCCAGACGGTGACGCCCAACGATCTCAAAGGCACGCTGCATCGGCGCGAGAAGGTCGCGATAGGAAAGGCCATGGCCGACCGCATCCTCGATGGTCAGACAGTGCTGCTCGACAGCGGCACCACGACGCTCGAGGTGGCGAAGCACCTGTCCAGTTCTCGCAACACCATCGTCACGAACGACCTTAAGATCGGCATGGTCATCGCAGAACGTCAGAGCGCTCATCTGATCTTCATCGGCGGAGAACTGCTCCCGACGGATATCTCGATGTGGGGACCGACTTCGGTGCAGCAGGTGCAGAATCTGCGTGTCAACGTGGCGATCTTCGGGTCCGACACCGTTATGGAGGACGGGCTCTACAACACGTCCAGTTACGAGATCGAGCTGAAGCGGTCGATGCTGTCGGTTGCTTCCGAGGCATTCTTCGTCGCCGACAGTTCGAAGTTCGGACGCGAGGGCGTGTTCAAGTGCTTCGACCTTGAGCCGTTCACCGCCGGTATCACTGATTCACGCCTTGATCCCATGCGAGCGGCGCACTTCCCCCTTCCGCTGATCCGCGCCGAGGTGTAGAGCCGAGGTGTAGATGTGATCCGGGGTCGATCGTGGCTCACGCGCTTTCGCGGCCCAGCATCCCGTCGGAGTTGTCCGCGACCCAGGCGACCAACGGCAGCATGCGCTCCATGAGGTCGACACCGAGCGGAGTCAGGCTGTACTCGACGTGCGGAGGAACCGTGGGAAACGACTCCCGGTGCACAAGGCCGTCGGCGGCGAGTGTGCGCAGAGTCGAGGCGAGCATCTTCTCGCTGATGCCGTCGACCTCGCGTCGAAGCTCGCCCCAGCGGCGGGTTCCGTCCGAGAGGCTGGACAGCACGAGCACTCCCCATTTGCTCATGATGTGATCGAGAACGACCCGCGTGCTGCAGCCGTCTTCGAAGACGTTCGGAATGCTCTCCTTGATCTGCGCAAAACTAACGTTCATGTAGGTATCTTACTTCAAAGTGGGTACCCACCGATCGGAATGTCTCCGCCCGCCGCGGGTTGTCACCGAGGACCGATTCCTCGAAAGGACACTCATGACCATTCTCATCACCGGTGCGACCGGACAGCTCGGCCGCCTCGTCATCGACAGTCTTCTCACTCGCGGCGCTGATCCGAAGTCGATCGTCGCGGGCGCCCGCGACCTTTCGAAGGCGGCAGACCTCGCTGATCGCGGCATCCGCGTCGTGAGCTTGGACTATGACGACGCGGCATCCGTCGACGCTGCGTTCGATGGCGTCGACTCCGTACTGCTCGTCTCGGGCTCCGAGGTCGGAAAGCGCACGGCTCAGCACAAGGCGGTCGTGGATGCGGCGAAGGCAGCCGGCGTCTCCAAGCTCGTCTACACGAGCGCACCCAAGGCCACGACGAGCGACCTGGTTCTCGCACCGGAGCACAAGGCGACGGAGGAGCTGATCGTTGCGTCCGGCGTGCCCGCCGTCGTCCTCCGCAACAACTGGTACACCGAGAACTACGCGGGCAGCATGGCGCACGCGGCCGCGTCCGGCGTGCTCTCCGCGAGCGTCGGAGAAGGCAAGGTCGCATCCGCGAGCCGGCGTGACTTCGCGGATGCCGCGGCGGTGGTTCTTCTCGAGGACGGCCACATCGGCGAGGTGTACGAGCTCGGTGGCGACGTCGCATGGGACTTCTCAGAGCTCGCCGCCACGATCGCTGAGATCGCCGACCGTCCGGTGGAGTACCAGGCACTGTCGTCCGAGGAGCATGCGGCGTACCTGACCGCTGCCGGCCTGGACGAGGGAACGATCGGATTCCTCACGGCACTGGATGCCGGCATCCGCGAGGGCGCTCTCGCCGACACCGACGGTACCCTCGCTCGTCTCATCGGGCGTCCGACGACGCCTCTCGCCGAGGGGCTGCGCGCGGCTGTCTGACGCGCCGATCCGCGTTCAGGTCGCCTCTGACCTGGACGCGGGCCTGGCTCGCGGGCCACGTCACCTCTCGACGAGGATGCCGTCCTCATCGCTGTACAGGTGCGCGCCGACCCGGAAGGTCACTCCCCCGAACGAGACCTCGACGTCGATCTCGCCGGCGCCGAGCTTGGCACTCTTGCGAGGGTTGGTACCGAGCGCCTTCACGCCTAGTGCCAGATCATTGATCGCGACGCTGTCGCGGATCGCACCGTTGATGACGACTCCTGCCCACCCGTGGGCGACGGCGGATTCGGCGATCATGTCGCCCATCAGCGCGGTCTGCAGCGATCCGCCGCCATCGACCACGAGCACCGCACCATCGCCGGGCGTCGCGAGCAGCGTCTTCACGAGGGCGTTGTCCTCGACGCAACGGATCGTGCGGATGGGGCCGTCGAACGCGGCACGATCGCCGAAGCTGCGGAACTGGACCGACAGGGACTGGAGTTCTTCTCCGAACTCGTCATAGAGATCGGCGGTGGCTCTGGTCATGCTGTCATCCTGACACGGCGTGATCGAGCCGGTCTCAGCCCTTGCCGTTGACGTGCACCAGGATGCGGGCCGGCTGCTGCGGCGTCGCACCCTTCACCGTCACGCGCAGCCAGTTTCCGAACGTGGCCAGCGACAGCTCTGCGATCGCGGATGCGGCCTTCAGCGTCACTGCCTCTCCGCGACGGATCCAGTGGATGCCGTCGGGCGAGATCTCGGTCGCGAGCTCGAGGTCGGGATGCGGGCCTTCCGTCTGCACGAAGATCACCGCTTCGCTGGCCCAGCCCGCCTCATAGGATTGCGTGGCGTAATCGCCATCGATCACGACCCGTCGCGCGATGACGGATGTGTTGGTCTGCTGCATGTGCGTCTCCTGTTCAGCTCGCGAACGTTCAGCCCGTGAACGCTCAGCTCTCGGCGGCGAGCGCCGAGACGTTGTCGAAATCGATGATCGCGTCCTGCTCGATGAGCGTCGTGCGCAGCACCTCGAAGTCGAGTTCCGACATCGACATCCCGTCGCGCACCGCGAGGGCGGCGGCTGTGCCGGCCCCCTGCCCCATCGCCATGCAGGTGGCCATGACCCGCACGGACCCGAAGCCGGGCCCGTCGGCGCAGATGACTCGCCCCGCCGTCATGATGTTCTCGCTGCCCTGTGGCACGAGCGAGCGCAGCGGCACATTGTATGGACGACGCAGGATCACGAGTTCGTTCTGATCGATCGAATCGGTGTGGTGGATGTCGATCGTGTGCGCACCTTTGGCGATCGTGTCGGGGAACGGCTTCGGGTTGACGATGTCATCCTTGGACAATTCGTACAGTCCGACGATGTGGTGCGTCTCGCGCACCCCGGTCTGGATGCCGGACTTCGCGAGCCAGGCATCGCGGAACTCGGGGAACTCCCGCCGCAGCACGTCGATGACGAGATGCATCTTCTCGCGCAGGCTCGTCTCGGTGCGAGAGAACCACTCCGGGTCGCTCGCATCCGTCGGCTCTCGGAGGACGTTGATACTGACCATGCCCTCGTGGAAGAACCGGTTGATCCACGGTCCACCGAAAAGCGGGAACTCGCCCGCACCGTACAGCTCTGAGAGCCGAGCGCGAATCGTCTCCGACACCGGAAGGATGCCGTCCACGGCGTCGCCGAAGACGTACTCCAGCGCATCGGTGTCGACCCCGCCGAGCTGGAACCACAGCGAGGCAGGCTGCAGCACGTCGCCCTTCGTCGTCGGCAGTCCCGCCGCGCGCACGACATCCGCATCCCCCGTGCAGTCGATGACCGCGTTGCACGCGTACGCCACCCGGCCGGCCTTGTTCTGCACGACCACGTGGCTCACACGCCCGTCCTCAGAGACCACATCCGCGAACCAGGTGTGCAACAGCATTGTCACACCGCTCTCCAACAGCAGCCGCTGCGCGGCCAACTTGAGGATCTCGTCGTTCACCGGCCAGTTGCCGCTGTCGCGATCGAGCTCGGCTCCCCCGAGTTCGGCGGCGATGCGCATGAGCTCGAGGGGAATCCCGCCGACGTGCTGCCGACCCGAGACGCGGAACTCGCTGATCGGCGTGACCAGGGCGCTCGTCGACATCCCGCCGACGAAGCCATAACGCTCGATCAACAGCGTCGTCGCCCCGTTTCGCGCGGCCGCGACCGCCGCGATGACGCCCGCCGGCCCTCCGCCTGAGACCACCACGTCGTACTCTCCGACGACGGGGGTCTCCCGCGCCGGTTCACTGATGAACACTGCTGACTGCTCCGCTCTCACTCGCACGAGTAGACGACCGAGTCGAGGAACAGACTCACCGAACGGTCGGTGTCGGTCTCGACGAAGAAGATCGGGTTGATGAGGTCTTTGATCGACTTGTAGCCGGGCACGAGCGTCGGGCTGAGCTCGCGCATGTCGAACACCTGATCCATCGACTGCAGCTCGACGTACTGACGCGCCTTCACGTCGACCGTCAGACGGAAATAGAGCCAATTGATCTTGTCCGGACTCTCGTTGTAGAGCAGGTCCTGCTCACCGCCCGGTATCCACTGGAACCCGTCACCGGATCCGTCTTCGAAGCGGCGGCCGTACCACTGGTTGTCGACGCCGGGCACGCACCACCCGTCTTCGACGCCGAAGTTCCAGTCCTTGCGGGTGACGCCGTCGCCCACCCGGTAGTACTGCCACTTCTTGACGGGCTTTCCCCCCAGAGCGTTCACGTAGCGCACTCCGGGCATGTACCTGTGCTGGTCGTCCTGCACGTCGAAGAAGAAGCCGATCGCGCGGATGTCCTCTTCGCCCAGACCCTCGCGGTCCTGCGTCGGCGTATAGGAGTACCAGGCCTCGATCTGGATGTAGCGCGGGTCGCCGAAGCGCGACAACCGTTTGATCGCGTGGCCCATGCTGCCAGGACGCGGAGGTTCCGTGTGAGGGCCACCCGTGGGTGCGGTGGTGAGCTTGAGCGAGTACGTGCCCTCCATCGATCCACTGGAAGATGCGAACCGCATCGAGGCGGAGCTCAGCTGCGTCGCCGGCCAGCTGCCGAGATCGACGACCGAGTCGAAGGACTCGTAGTCGTCGTAGACGTAGTTCGGGGTGAGATCGAGCCAGCCGTTGTAGCCGGTGTCGAAGTCGTCGTAGGTGATCACGCGCGCGAGCGGGTTGAAGCGCTCGAGACCGCGGTCGTAGCTGAGGAAGCGTTCCATGTCGTTTTCTCCAGTGCGCAGAGGAGGAGAGTGCGTGCGACGGGAGCGGTGCGCGCCGCCCCCGTCGCACGTGGATCACTGCTGCGTGAGATACACCGTGCTGAAGTCGATGAACTCGGTCGGCGGGATCTCCAGCCCCTGCACGTTCGATCGGGCTGCGACGTTCGCCTTCACCTGGAACAGCGGGATCGCGGGAACGTCCTCCGCCATGATGTCGACGACCTGCTGGTACAGCTCGGTGCGCTCAGCCTCATCAGTGGACTGCTGCGCCTGTGTCATCAGGGCGTCGAGCTCGGGGTTGCAGTATCCGAGTCGCGCAGCTGCACAGCTGTAGAGACGGTTCAGCGTGTAATCGGCGTCACCGGTGATCGTCTGGTTCGGCTGCACGTCCATGTCCCAGTTGAGGGCTGTGAACTCCGCGAGCCAGGTCGCGGCATCCATTCCCTTGGGCTCGACGGTGACGCCGATCTCATCCCATGCCGAGATCATCGCCTGCACGAGGTTGTTCGTGCCGGCGACACCCGTGTTGAAGATGATGTCGGTCTCGAATCCGTCGGCGTAGCCCGCTTCGGCCAGCAGCTCCTTGGCGTGCTCCGGGTCGTACTCTGGCAGGTCGGCCGGGAGGCAGCCGAACGCGGACGACGGGCAGAACGACTCCATCGGGGAGACCGTGTCGCCGTACAGGCTCTTCAGGATCGTCGGGATGTCGAGCGCCTCCCACAGGGCAGTGCGCACTCGCACGTCATCGAGCGGGGTGTGCTCGTTCTCGAACCACACGAACCAGTAGTTGAGGCTGTCGATCTGGGTGAGCTCGACGTCCGGCATCGACTCGATCGAGGCGATCTGATCGAAGGGCACGTCGTTGACGACCTGCACCTCGTTGTTCGACAGCCCGGTCATCTTGGCGTTGATGTCAGGGATGATCTTGAACGTCAGCGTGTTCAGCTTCGCCTTCTCGCCCCAGTAGTCCTCGTTGCGCACCAGCGTCACGTGGTCGTCGGCGACGTAGTCGTCGATCACGAACGCGCCGGTGCCGATGGGCTCCGCCCACCACGCGTCATCCGTTGAGTGCGCCGCCTGACCGATGTAGACCATCGACAGGATGCCGACGAGTGTGCCGGTGGGGGCGTTGGTGTTGATCACGACGGTGTGATCGTCGGTCGCCTGATAGTCCTTGATGACGGAGAGGGACGCGGCGAGCGCCTGCTGCTGAGCGATGTAGCGGTCGAGCGAGCCGACGACGTCGGCTGCCGTGAACGGCGTGCCGTCGCTGAAGGTGACGTCCTCGCGGAGTGTGAACTCGAGGCTTGTCGGCGTTGTCCACTCCCATTCCGTGGCGAGAACCGGGTTGATGCTCTCACCGTCGAACCGCACGAGCGGTTGCATGACGTTGGAGAGCACCTGGTTCATGCCGATCTCCAGCGGCGCCTTCGAGATGTCCAGAGCCTGGATGCCGTAGTTCGGCACGAACGTGAGAACCTGCTGGTCATCGGGAAGCGGGTCACCCGCGGCTCCGCCGCCCCCACCACCGCCACCGGCACAGCCGGTGAGAGCGAGTCCGACGACGGCGGCCACTGCAGCCGCCTTCGCCAGTCGTGTGCGTAGCGTTGTCATGCTGTCTCCTTCGATCTGTTGACATGTGATGCGGCCTCTCGGTCGGGATACCGTGAAGCGTCTATGGGGTCTGTTCGAGCCAAGGTCGGACGACGGGCACGGCGGCGAACAGTCGCTTGGTGTACTCGTCCTGCGGGTTCTCGAACAGTTCGACCGCTGTGCCCTCTTCGACGACCACGCCGCGGTTGAGCACCATCACCCGGTCGCAGATGTGCTCGACGACCGACAGGTCGTGCGAGATGAACAGGTAGGCGAGGTTGAGCTCGCGCTGGAGGTCGTCGAGCAGATTCAGCACCTGCGCCTGCACCGACACGTCGAGGGCTGACACGGCCTCATCGCAGATGATGAGCTTGGGTCGCAGCGCAAGGGCGCGGGCGATGCCGATCCGCTGGCGTTGCCCTCCCGAGAACTGATGCGGATACCGATCGGAGTAGTCGGGGTTCAGACCGACGCGCTCGAGAAGCTCTTTGACCTCGGCGGTCCAGCGCGACCGAGCGACGAGGCCAGGATGCACGCGCCACCCCTCCGCGATGATGTCCCGCACAGTGAGTCGCGGATTCAGCGACGCCTGCGGGTCCTGAAAGATCATCTGCATCTGTCGGCGCACCGACTTCAACTGCCGCGGCGAGTAGTCCGTGATGTCCTGCCCGTCGAAGCGGATCCGCCCGGCGCTCGGCTTCACGAGCCCGATCACGGTGCGCGCGACGGTTGATTTACCCGATCCGGATTCGCCCACGAGTCCGACCGTCTGGCCGGCCGACAGTTCGAAGTTCACGTCGCTGACGGCGACGTTCTCCCCCGTCTTGCGCAGCAGAATGGAAGAGCGGATCGGATAGGCGACCTTGAGGTTCTCGACCTGCAGCAAAGGTCCTGTCCCAGTCATTTCGCCAGCACCTCCTCGGAGCGGATGCACGCGGCCAGATGCGGCGGCAGCCATCCGTCCGGCTGCCGAAGCGGCGGGACCGCCGCCTTGCACGCCTCTGTCGCGAACGGGCAACGAGGGTGGAAGGAGCAGCCGGTCGGCAGCGACAGCAGATTCGGCGGTGCGCCGACGATCGGCTTGAGACGTTCGCCGATCGTGCTCGCGCTCGGGATCGAATCGAGCAGACCCTGCGTATAGGGATGTGCCGGGTGGTCGTACATCTCCCGGATGCGGCCCGTCTCGACGATGCGCCCGGCGTACATGATCGCGGCGCGTTCTGCCACGTCGGCGACGACGCCCAGGTCGTGGCTGATGAGGATCAGCGCCATCCCCGTCTCGGCCTGCAGATCGGCGAGCAGCGTCATGATCTGCGCCTGGACCGTGACGTCGAGGGCGGTGGTCGGCTCGTCGGCGATGAGTACCCGAGGTTCGAGAGCGATCGCCATCGCGATCATGATGCGCTGGCGTTGTCCACCGGAGAACTGATGCGGATAGTCACGGATGCGTGTCTCGGCATCCGGGATTCCCACGCGTTTGAGCAGCTCGAGCGCTTTCGCCCATGCTTCACGCTTGCCCATACCCCGACGACGCCGGAACGGCTCGGCGATCTGATAGCCGATGCGGAACACCGGGTTGAGCGAGCTCAGCGGGTCCTGGAAGATCATCGCGATCTCGGTCGCACACAGCTCACGCACCTTCTTGATCGGCTGCGCGGCGAGGTCGGTGCCGCCGTACACGATCCTCCCGCCGGCGATCGAGCCCGCGGGCCGCGGCAGCAGCGCCATGATCGCCTGCGCCGTGACCGACTTGCCCGACCCGGATTCGCCGAGGATCGCCAGTGTCTCGCCCTCGGAGACCTCAAAACTCACGCCGTCCAGTGCCCGTACGACGCCGGCCGACGTGGAGAACTCGACGGCCAGGTCCTGCACTGACAGCAGCGGCCCGCCCGACGACGTTGCGTCGCGCTCAGGTTGCGTCATCGTCATCATGCGCTCCTCAATCGAGGGTCGTAGTGGTCGCGGATCGCGTCGCCGAGGATGCCGGTCGCGAGAACGAGGATCAGCAGGGCCACACCGGGCAGTGTCGAGATCCACCATGCGGTGGTCATGTGCGCGGTGCCGTTCGCGATCGTGCTGCCGAGGCTCGGCACGCCCAGCGGCACACCGACGCCGAGGAACGACAGCGCGGCTTCCGCGAGGATGACCTGCCCGAACTCGACGGTCAGGATCACCAGGATCGGCGCCATCGCGCCAGGGAGAAGAGTGCGTGCGATCAGGTGCGTGTTGCCTGCCCCAAGGGTGCGCGAGGCTTCGACGAACTCGCGCGTCTTGAGGGAGAGCACCTGGCCGCGCGTGACACGGGCGATGATGACCCAGTTCGCGATCGAGAGCACGATGATGATGTTCCAGATGCCCTGGCCGAGGACCGAGGCGATCAGGATCGCCAGGAGGATCGCGGGGAAGGCGAGCTGGATGTCGGCGATGCGCATCAGGACCATGTCGAGCTTTCCGCCGAAGTGGCCGGCGAGCATTCCGAGCAGCACGCCGACGAAGCCGGCGAACAGCAGGGTGCCTGCACCGACGACCAGAGACACCCTGGCGCCCTCCATCATCTGGGCGAAGAGATCCTGGCCGACCTGGTCCGTCCCGAAGATCGCCACCGATCCGTTCGGCAGTGTCGATCCGGGCGGGAGCAGTCGCGATGTGACGTCCACCCGTAATGGGTCGAAGTCATACAGGATCGGTACGAAGATCGCACCGACCACGTAGAGGCCGATGACGATCAGCGGCAACGCCATTCGCAGGGCGACCGCTTTGCGCGTGCGACGCGCCACCTGCATCGTCTGCAGCGCGATCGTGACAGGGGCTGCACTCATGATGCGAGCCTCACTCTCGGGTCGAGGTAGGCATAGACGAGGTCGACGATCAGGTTGATCACGACGAAAGCGGCGGCGATGATCACGACGCAGGCCTGCACGACGTTGTAGTCGCGGGCCAGGATCGCGGAGACGAGCAGGCGCCCGATCCCGGGGAACGAGAACACCGTCTCGGTGATGACTGCTCCGCCCAGCAGCGTGCCGACTTCGAGGCCGACGACGGTGACGATGGGGATGAGTGCATTGCGGATCGCGTGCGGGAAGATGACGATCCGTTCCGGGAGCCCTTTCGCCCGCGCGGTGTTCACGTACCCCTCACCGTTGACCTCGAGCAGGCCGCTGCGGGTGAGGCGGGTGAGGATCGCGATGAACGGCAGCGCGAGGACGATCACGGGAAGGATCAGACTCTGCGGGCTGCTCAGCCCCGAGCTCGGCAACCACTGCAGCGTGCGAGAGAACACGAGGATCAGCACGACTCCGACCCAGAAACCGGGGAGCGCCTGCACGAGGATCGATCCGACGCTCACGACTCGGTCGGCGAACTTGCCTGCACGCAGAGCGGCGAGCAATCCCAGCGGCAGGCTCACGGCGAGGGCGAGCAGGCAGGCGAGGAACGCCAACAGGGCGGTGTTGGGCAGCACCTGACCGATCAACGTCATCGCCGGAACCCCCTGGCGGTACGAATCGCCGAACTGGCCCATCGCCGCCTGGCTCAGGAACTGCGCGTACTGGATGATCAACGGCTGATCCAGGCCCAGTTCCTTGCGCAGCGCAGCCAACTGCTCGGCCGTCGCCGAATCTCCCGCGATGAGAACCGCAGGATCCGCCGGCACGAGGCGGACGATCACGAAGACGACCGTCGCGACACCCCAGAGCACGAAGACGGCGAGCAAGAGTCGCCGAACCGTGTATCCGAGCACTGTGCACCTCCACAGGACCGGCGACCGACCTTCGTCGATCAGGGTCCTCATCGATCCTGAACATTATCGTTCATGTAGATTCCCGCATCCGGCCCGCTTTGTCAACCGGGATCTTTTGGCCCCGTATTTCCGGGGATCGCACGCCCTAAGGACGCGTGAGGCATTCAAAGGCGGGTTCCGTTGACACATGATTACGATAACGCTAATGTTGCCCGCACACGGTGCCCTCAACGGATGGCGGCGCCGAACCTCACGTCTAGGAGTCAACGGTGACAACACCACAAATCGCGGACACCGCAGCGGCGCTGCGAGACGCGATCCGCAGCAGCGACCCACGGCTGTCGAAATACAATCCCCTGTCTCGAATCCTCACGTTCGACGACTTCAATCACGGCGCACACGGCTGGGTGGAGCTCGGAGGCAACTACAACGGGCGCGGCGACCTCGACTCGATGGACGAGCACTTCCGGGATTTCCGTCCGCCGCAGCTGTCGAACCAGAACTTCTTCGACGTCGGCACGCACGGAGGCATGACGGGCACCTACTCGTTGAAGCTCGCCACCCGGAACATCCCCGGTCATGCGGCCACCGCCATCCGGCGTCTGACGATGGCTGGTCGCGGACTGCTGCAGATCGAGGCGCACATCGCCTGGAAGGTCGAGGCGAACCTCGGCGGCGGCGAAGAGGCCAACAGCTACGGCGACATCACGTGGGATGCGAACTCGCACCCCTCGGAGGCGCAGTTCGGATCGTTCACGGTGGCGACCGACCTCAGCCACGAGGGCGTGCGCTATCACAACGTCATGCGCTTCCAGAACGCTGACGAAGAGGGCCGCATCATCCAGAAGTGGATGTACCCCACCGTCGCCGAGCCCACTCCTCATGAGCGCTTCGAGGGCAAGCACGACTACGGCCGTTACTCAGACTTCACCGCTCCGAACCCGGAGGACTGGCGCGATCTCAGCGAAGAGCGTCAGGAGGCGTGCTTCAACGAGGTGCCGACCAAGGTGAACTGGCACTACGTGCGCTTCCTCATCGACACCACCACGCGGTCGAACGTCGAACTCCAGTTCAACAACACGGTCTATGACCTGCGCGACGTTCCTGTGCCCCCTTACGCTGAGAAATACGAGTCGCTGGAGACTCTGCTCAACTTCTACTTCTCGGTACGCACTCTCGGCCCGCACCGTAACTTCCTGTTCCTCGACTCCGCCGTCATCTCGGCAGATTGGTGATCCGACCGTGAGCATGCGACAGTCGCAGAGCGCAGTCCTCGAGCGTGGAGTCGACCTCGGCGACGCCTACGACACCGAGCCGTTCGAGGTGGCCTGGGCGGGGGAAGCCCGCTGGTGGATCCACTTCCTGCAGCCCGCGGAAGAGACCACGGTCGAGTTCCGGGTGCAGATCTCCCCGGACGGGCTGAACTGGATCGATCATGAGGGCATCGAAGCGGTCACATCGAAAGCGACCGGGTTCGTCTCGATCCCGGTCACGAACTTCGGCCATTGGCTGCGACTTCGGAGCACTCGAACGACGGGAGAAGCATCGCCGATGCTTCGCATCTACCTGGAGCTGAAGGAGTAGCGAGGCAGATCATGCCCAGAGAAACAGGAGGGTCTCGGCGACGCACGCTTCAGGACGTCGCCGAGACGGTCGGCCTCTCGGTCAACACCGTCTCGCGCGCACTGCGGGACCTCCCTGGCGTCGGCGATGCCACTCGTGCGCAGATCAAGGCCGAGGCCGAGAGGATCGGTTACGTCCCCAACGCGCACGCGCGGTCGCTGGTTCTCGGATCGCGCAAGACGATCGGCGTGATCATCACCGATCTGGCGAACCCGTTCTTCAACGACCTCGTCACCGAGATCGAAGAGCAGGCGATCCAGGCGGGGTACACGCTCGTGCTGCTGCTGTCCGATGAGGACCCCGAGCGCGAACAGGTCGCCGTCGACACGGCGCTGCGCTCAGGTGTCGACGGCATCATCGCCGTCCCGGTGCAGGGTCGTTCGAACCCGTGGGAGGCGGTCACCCGTGCCGGCGTTCCGCTCGTGCTCGTCGCGCGCGAGATGCCCGGGCTCGGTGTCGACTTCTTCTCGAGCGACAACCAGACCGCTCGGCGACAGACCACCGAGACGATGATCGCGCTCGGCGCACAAGACATCGTCCTGCTCGAGGAAGACCTCCGCATCTCCACTGTCAGCCATCGTCTCGACGGATTCCGTGCGGCTCTCGAAGCCCACGGCATCGAGTACGACTCGCGGCGGACGGCAGTCGTGCCTTCGCGGCGCACGGCGCGTGGCGCGTCGCTGTGGCGCGGCGAGGACGCCTACCTCGTCGCCAGCGACCTGCTCGAAAGCGGGCGCGTTCCGGACGGCATCCTCGTGGGCAACGACTTCTTCGCCCTCGGGGTGTACGCGGCGCTGCGGGAGCGCGGCATCGTGGTCGGCAAGGACACCATGATCATGGGGTGGGGCGACTATCCGTTCTCGCGCTACCTCGACCCGCCGCTGTCTACGGTGCGCCTGCCGGTCGTCGAGGTCGCACGCCGCGCGACGACCCGCATGCTGTCGCTGCTCGACGGCACCGCGACGCCTGGCCCCGTGGCCGAGTACATCCAGCCGGAGATCATGCTCCGCGCATCCACGAACCACTGAGGCTCCGCCTTTCACTGACGCCGATGGAGGCGCTCATGTCGCGTACGCACTATCTCGAGCCGAGCCGGGAAGTCCCGATACTCGCAGACGTCGACGTGCTGGTCGTCGGCGGTGGACCGGCCGGGGTGTCGGCCGCCGTTGCTGCCGCCAGAACCGGCGCGCGCACGTTCCTCGTCGAAGAGAGCGGCGGCTTCGGCGGCATGTGGACGCAGGGCCTCGTCATCACGCTCGCCGTGTACAACTCATGGCTTGCCCCTTCGCGCGAGCGCGTCGTCGACGGTGTCGGCGGCGAGTGGCTGAGGCGTGCAGCGAACCTGGGCGGCGCAAGCGACCACGATGGGTGGGTGCTGAACTCGGACCCCGAGAAGATGAAGCTGGTCGCCGACGAGCTGCTGACTGAAGCCGGAGTCGAATTCCTGCTGCACGTGCTGGCGACGTATCCGATCGTCGAAGATGGGGCGGTGGTCGGGTGCCTCGTCGAGACGAGGGAAGGACGGATGGCCGTCACGGCGAAGGTGACGGTGGATGCCACGGGCAACGGCGACGTGGTCGCACGCGCTGGTTCGGACTGGCTGAAGGGCGACACGCTGCAGCCGATGACGATGCCGATGTACATCGCGAACGTCGCTCCCCGCGTCGGTGTGGATCATCTGACGCCCGCGCATGTGCGCATCGGGCCTGAGGCGGGGTATCTGGACGGGCGAGGACTCGCGGACTCGCAGGCCGCGAGACGCGATGTGCCGCTCGACCTCCACGCGATGCGGGAGGCGCGTGTCCGCGACGAGCTGCCGGTGTTCGGCGGGCCGTGGTTCGGCGGAATCGAGAAGGATGAGGTCTGGGTCAACACGGTGCGCATTCTCGGAGACGCGACAGACAATCGCGACCTCACCCGCGCCGAGGTTCAGGGGCGCCGCGACGCGCACACGCTGTTCGAGTACCTGCGCGATCATGTCGACGGGTTCGAAGACGGCCGGCTCGAGCGGACGAGTCCGACCATCGGTATCCGTGAGACGCGGAGGCTGGTCGGCGTCGCGACACTGACCGGCGACGAGATCAGAGCCGGCGAACAGGCGGAGGACTCGATCGCGCTCGGCGCCTGGCCCATCGACGTGCACCCGGCGGACGGCGAGGTTGGAGCACACACGATGTTCGTGCCTGCCCCGTACGGCATCCCGTATCGCTCGCTCGTTCCGGCGAGGACGGACGGGCTCCTCGCCGCCGGACGGTGCATCTCGGTCGATCGTGAGGCACTGGGGTCAGCGCGAGTGGGTGCGACCTGCTGTGCGACAGGGCACGCGGCCGGAACAGCAGCGGCGCTCAGCGCGCTGAACGGTGTACAGCCGCGCGAGCTGGACGTCAGGATGCTGCAGCTCACACTCCGAGAGCAGGGTGCTCTCGTGTCGGTGGACGACTTGCAGCGCTGACTCTGAAGCACGTTCGATGGTCCGTGTCAAGGCGGGCGACGGCGAAGAATCGAGCTCATAGCATTGATTCCAATGCGGCACCCGAGCCGCGCGTGAACTGTTGCGGCACCCGAGCCGCGCGACGTGGAGTGACCCGTGGATGCGATCGATGAGCCTGCGACCGAAATGCTGCTCGACGGACGTTACCGCCTCGGACCGTGCCTCGGTCGGGGCGGGATGGCTGTGGTGTACCGCGCGGAGGACACGATCCTCGGGCGCACC
Organism: Microbacterium sp. TWP3-1-2b2; assembly: GCF_049896145.1. Taxonomy (NCBI): domain Bacteria; kingdom Bacillati; phylum Actinomycetota; class Actinomycetes; order Micrococcales; family Microbacteriaceae; genus Microbacterium; species Microbacterium sp. TWP3-1-2b2. The sequence continues at coordinate 1,847,754 of NZ_JAFCTS010000001.1, forward strand.
GTCGCGATCAAGCTGCTCGGCCAAGCGGACCAGCCCTCCCCGGACACGGCGCGAGTGCGCAGCGAGACGACGGTCCTGGCTTCGCTGAACCATCCCTCCCTCGTGACGCTCTACGACGCGAGGCTGGATCCCGGGCACGCGCAATACCTGGCGATCGAATACGTCGACGGGCCGACACTCGCCTCGCGCCTTTCTCACGGGCCGATGTCCGAGGCCGAGACCGCCTCTCTCGCCTGCGACCTCTCAGAAGCACTGCAGGTCGTCCACGATGCGGGGATCATCCACCGTGACGTGAAGCCTTCGAATGTGCTGCTGGCTCCGAATTCCCGGAGGGAAGCCGGCTGGACCGCGAAGCTCACGGACTTCGGTATCGCGTTCAGCCTCGGGGACCCGCGCGTGACATCACCCGGAATCGTCGTCGGTACGGCCGCCTACATGGCGCCAGAGCAGGTCAGAGGGGCAGATCTCACCCCGGCGGTGGACATCTACTCCCTGGGACTCGTGCTCATCGAGGCGCTGACCGGCGAACCGGCCTTCCCCGTCACCGGAAAGGTGCAGACCGCTCTTCGCAGACTCACTGATTCCCCGGTCATACCCGACTCCGTTGATCCGAGCTGGGGCACCCTTCTCGCGCGCATGACCCGCGCCGACCCGAAGGAGCGCCCGTCCGCGCGGGACGTGGCGGAGGCCGCCGCCTTCCTGAGCGCCGATGTGCCCCTCCAGCGTCGATCCGCTGCACCGAGTGCGCGCCCATCGGCGGTCCCCGCGATGGCCTCCGGGGTCGCGACCACCGGCCCCACCCAGCAGATCACGGCCGTCGGCCCACCACCGGCGCCCCGACGCCGCGCCACGAGGAAGATGCGAGCCGGGGCGCTGGGAGTGATGGCCGTCGTCGCCGCTGCGATGATCGCCGTCGTGGGGTTTTGGACGCTCTCCCCTGCCGACGCTTCTTCTGGCCGCGTCGCTTCATCGACCACCGCCGAGGATGTCTTCGAAGCGCCCGCAGAGACGACCCCGCTGAATTCGGATCCGGTTGACACCACCACGACCACAGGCACCACGGAGACCACCGACACGCCGGTGGACGATGTGACCGAGGACGACGTGACCGAGGACGACGTGCCCGAGGACGACGCCGACGAGAACCCGAACAAGGGACCGGGCAACAACTCCGGCAACCAGAAGGACACCGACAAGAAGGAGAACGACAAGAAGGGGAAGTGACCTTAACGGTCACAGGCGTCAGGGTCGGCGTGTCCTGCTCGCCCAGACCAGTCCACGTTCGACGATCGTCCGGACGTTGGTGTCCTCGAGCACGTCGACACTGTGGCCCGGGGTGGCCACGAAGACCCGACCTGCACCCCATTGCCTCGTCCACACCGCAGGCGACGTCACAGGACGATGCCACGGATGGTAGGGCTGAACGGGGTGAGTGGTCGTCGCGAGAACATCGATGAGATCATCGTGCAGCACCCAGTACTGCTCCGTCGTCAACGAGAAATCGTTGATGCCGGCCGTGATCTCATGCGCTCGGCCGAGCTCGGTCATGTCGAGCGTGTACGACAGGTAGTTGTCGGTCTCGTCACCCGGCCGTTCTGCCGGCGGCCGGCCGGGATGCGTGGCGAACTGCCCGCCGATGAGATGCAGATAGTCGGAGTTCGCGCGGTACGAGTCAGCGATCCCGCCGTGCCAGCCCGCCAGGCCGGTGCCTGCTTCGACGGCTGAGCGAAGCCCGGCGAACGCCTCTTTCGAGATCTCGGACATCGTCACCGACTGCACTATGAGATCGGTCGCAGCCATGACCTCGGCATCCGCGTAGATCTCATTGGACTCCTCGACGCGCACCTCGAAACCCGACTTCTCGAGGAAAGGGATGAAGAGCTCCGTCGTCTCGACGGGATGGTGTCCGTCCCATCCACCACGGACGACGAGTGCACGTCGATCGGTCATGAGGTCATTCCTTTCAGTGCCGTGAACCGGCTGTCAGAGCGTGCGGATTCTGTCGTCACGGCGGCTACCATCGGTCGGGCCGGGAACCCGCCGGAACGGAATCCGGCCGCCCGGTCGTGCTCGTCAGAGCCACCACCCGACGCTCCCGCCCAGCGATGAGCACCGCTTCCATCGTCTCCAGCACGTGGAAGGCGAGCCGTCCAGACGCACGGTGCGGGCGCCCCGTCTCGATCGCTCTGGCCATGTCGGCGAGACCGACTCCGCGCCCCGCGTCGGCGTAGCCGCCGGAGACCGGAGCGACCGTCCATTCCGGACGCTCGGCTGTCCACACCTCGGTCGGATCGGAGAAGCTGTTCGGGTCGGCCACGGAGATCGTGCCCGTGGTTCCGTAGATCTCGATCAGCGGAGCCCTCGACTGCCAGACGTCGAAGCTCATCGTGACCGTCGAGCTGACCCCGCTCTCGTGGAAGAGGATGGCGGAGATGTGGGTGTCGATCGATACGTCGAGCGGCGTTCCCTGCAGCGGACCGGTGCCGATGGAGCGGCTGCGACCGGAGGTGCTCACCGACCCCGCCACCGACGTCACCGGTCCGAACATCGTGATGAGCGTGGTCAGGTAGTACGGCCCCATGTCGAAGAGCGGTCCTCCGCCCGGCTGGTAGTAGAACTGGGGCGACGGATGCCACGACTCATGTCCCGGCGACGACCAGTGGGCGGCGGCACCGACAGGGGTGCCGATCGTCCCGTCGTCCAGCAGATTCCGCGCCGTCTGCACGCCGGTTCCGAGCACGGTGTCAGGTGCCGATCCGACGCGCAGTCCCGCGGCGTCCGCCGCCTGCAGCAGCTGCGTCGCCTCAGTGATATCCAGACCGAGCGGCTTCTCGGCGAACACATGCTTGTCTGCGGCGATCGCGCGCAGACCGACTTCCACATGCGCGGCCGGGATCGTCAGATTCAGTACCGCGTCGATCCTTTCGTCCGCGAGGAGGTCATCGACGCTCAGCTGCTCCACCCCCTGCTCCTGGGCGACGCCGCGCGCCCGCACGGAGTCGACATCAGATACGGCGACGAGCGACAGATTCGACAGCTTCGGAATCTGAGCGAAGTACTGTTCGGCGATCTTGCCGACGCCGACGACGCCGATCCTCATCGGAGTGGTCATGGGTGTTCCTATTCGGTCGGGTTCGCGGCAGCCATCATTCAGCTCGCGACACTGCTGGTGCTGTCGCGAACGACGAGTGACGTCGCGAGGTTCAAGCGGAGGCTGAGATCCGGCTCGCGGTCGCGGATCCGGATCACGATGCGCACAGCCTCTTCGGCCATCCGGGTCAACGGCTGCCGCACGGTGGTCAGTGGAGGGCCGGCCCACTCCGCCCCCTGCACGTCGTCGAAGCCGACGACCGACAGCTGCTCCGGAACGGAGACGCCCAGCCTGCGCGCTGCGGCGTACACGCCGAATGCCTCGAGATCGTTCAGAGCGAAGATCGCCGTCGGCGCTTCGGGCAGCGACAGCAGCGCTTCGGCTGCGCTGATCCCGCTCTCCGCGCTGTAGTCGCCCGGGCGGATGAGTTCCTCCCGGATCGAGATGCCGGCCGCATCCATGGCCGTGCGAAACCCCGCGACCCGTGCCCGCGCTGACATCACGTCGGCTGGCCCGCCGACGACGCCGATCCGAGTGTGTCCGAGTTCGATGAGATGCCTCGTGGCGAGAATGCCGCCTTCGTAGTTCGCGGCACCGACGACCGGCACGTCCGCAGCCGGCTCTCCCGATGGGTCCACGAGAACGAACGGGATTCCGCGTGTTCGCAATTGACGCTGCAGCTCCGGCGACAGGCTCGCGAGTACCAGCAGGACGCCATACGGACGCCGACGGAGCACTCCATCGATCCAGTCCGGCGCGGGCGAATGGCGATCGCCACTCTGAGTGAGGATGAGGCTGAGTCCGCGCTGACGTGCGACGGCTTGCGCCCCCCGGATGATCTCGGCCGACCACTGCGTGTCGGTCTCGCTCATCACGAGTTCGAGGAACGGCTCCCAGGCTGTCGCCTGCCCGCGCGGCGAGTAACCATGACGATCGAGCAGTTCCTCGACGAGAGCACGAGTGTCGGCTGAGACGCCGGATCGGCCGTTCAGCACCTTCGACACCGTCGACATCGACACCGAGGCTTCCCGGCTGATCATCGCAAGCGTCGCCCGACCGGTCTCACCTGTGCTTTCGGGCATCTCTTGGGCCCTTCCTGGGTTTCCGGCGCCGACGCTGCGCTACGAAAACTATCGTACCCAAGAACGAAAGATGAGAACGAACCCGCCGATCCTTCTAGATCATCGGCGGTCTCCAGTCACGGGAGGTCGGACAGGTTCACGTCCTCGTCGTCATCTTCTTCGTCGTCCGTGTCATCCGAGGTGACGGCGGCTGCACCGAGTTCAGGGTCGACGTCTTGACCGGGCAGTACACCGTCCTCGTCGGGCATGGCGCCTTCTTCATCGGGAAGCGGGTTGGACATGGCTTTCTCCATTCGACAGCGGTTGGATCCTCTGCATAGAGGTTCGCCGCCGCCGCGGATTTCGACAGCCCCATTGACATGAGGCCGGCGACGTGACCGTCGAGGCGACTAGCCCAGCGTCACCGCGAACGGATCGAAGTCCGCCGGCATCACCGGAACCGCACCGACTGTGCTCTCGATCTCGAGATACTGGCCGGTCGCCGCTGAGTCCTGCGCCGACAGCAGCACGTCGAGCACGTGATAGCCGAGCTCGCCCGTGGCGATGTGCGGACGATCGGCGGCAATGGCGCGCGCCATGTCGAGCACGCCGAGACCTCGCCCGACGACGGTGCCCTGCTGCTCGACGTCGATCCACTCCTGCACCGTCGACATGCCGTCGCGCAGCACTCCGAGAGGTTTGACGTAGGCGGTCCGGCCCGAGAAGGTGTTCGGATCCGGCATCACCAGAGTGCCCTCACTGCCGTGGATCTCGATGACCCCGTGACGCTCGAGCGCCGAGTCGAAGCTCAGCAGATGCGTTCCCTGCTGACCGCCTTCGAAGGTCGAGAGCACCTGCACTGTCGACGGGACCTCGACGGAGAAGCTCTCCCCTGCACGAGGACCGGTGTGGATCTGCCGCTCGGTGCGCCATCGCGAACCGCGCGCGGCGACACCGGCGATCGGACCGAGCAGGCTGACGAGAGCCGAGAAATAGTACGGGCCCATGTCGAGGAGCGGGCCGGCTCCGGCCGCGAACAGGAAGGCGGGTTCCGGATGCCACAGGTCAGGGCCCTGGGTCTGGAACGCGGTATGCACGAACTGAGGAGTTCCGATGATGCCTTCGGCGATCGCACGTTTGGCAGTCTGGAAGCCCGGTCCGAGGATCGTGTCGGGTGCTGACCCGATGCGCACACCGGCAGCGTCCGCAGCACGAAGCAGTTCCTTCGTGCTCTCGCGGTCCATCCCGATCGGCTTCTCCGTCCACACATGCTTGCCCGCGGCGACGGCGCGCGAGGATATCTCGATGTGCGTGGCGGGAATCGTGAGGTTCACGACGAGATCGACGTCGGGGTTCGACAGCACAGCATCCGCGTCTCCCCAGGAGGGCACGCCATGTTCCTCTGCCTTCGCTCGAGCGCGCTCCGGGATCAGGTCGCCGACGGCGACGACGCGCACGTCGGGGAAGGAGGTGAGGTTTTCGAGATACGTCTGGCTGATGACGCCCGTGCCGATGATGCCGACGCCCAGGGGCGCGCTCATGCGACGAACCCGCCGCCCTGAAGGAAGGTGAAGCCGGCCGCGATGTCTTCGAAGACGTCGCCCGGCGCGTGGTCGTATTCGATCACGGCGTACTTGATGTTGTCGTTCGCGCGCAGCGCGTCGGCGAGCGGTACGTCGCCTGTTCCCGGATGCCGCTGGTCGAGGCTGTCCGAGGAGAACGACGCGCCTTCCGGTCCCCACGGGTTCACGGCGGGGATGATGCCGTCCTTGACGTGGACGGCCGTGAGCCGATCGCCGAGGCGTGCCGTCAGCGCCGTGACGTCCTGCCCGCCGGTCTGTGCCCAGAACAGGTCGAGTTCGATCTGCACCCGCTCGTCGGTGAGCTCGATGAAGCGCTCGTACGCGGTCTGATCGCCGAACGACGCGACGAACTCCTGCGCGTGGTTGTGATAGCCGACCGACAGGCCGAAGGTCGCGGCGACGTCTGCAGCGCGGTTCAGCCGGTCTGCGATGTCGGCGACGCCATCCTCGGTGAGCCACCGCTCCGGTGCGACGAAGGGATCGAACACGGTCGTCATGCCGATGGCCGCTGCTGCCTCGAAAACGATCTCGGGCTTGGGCGTGGGGATCGCGCCGTCCGGAGTCCACAGCTCATCGGAGAGCAGCGGGGCGTGCCCGGTGGAGGCCGCGATGCCGGTGGCGTCGAAGGCCGCGCGGATCTCGGCCGGGCGCCCGACGAAGTCGAATGCCTCCACTGTCGTGAACCCGATCGCGGCAAGTCGTTCGAGCGACCCGTGCATGTCGGTCGAGAACTCGCTCGCGAGCGAATACAGCTGCACTGAGGCAAGAGGCAAAGCCATGGGTCTTCCTTCGTACGTCGTTGTGGAGGGGGTCCGTGAGGCGCGGATGCGACGAGATTATCACAAAACCTCCACATGGAGGTTAATCTCGTCGACTCTCGGATATGTTGTGAGATATGGACTCAGAGCCGGTGATCGGACGCCGCGGTGCCCACGCCAAGGGCGTCGCGCGGCGGCAGGAGATCCTGGACCGCGCCATCGAAGTCTTCAGAGAGCGCGGTGCTGACGGCACCTCGCTGCGGCGCATCGCCGAGGCCATCGGGGTCTCCCATGCCGCGTTGCTGCACTACTTCGATTCGCGGGAGCAGTTGCTCGTGGCCGTCTACGCGCACGCCGAGGCGACGCGCGCCGCGACCGGCGCTCTCGACAGTTCCCCGGGAGTCGAACGGATGGTCGACGCGGCGATCGCGAACGTCGAGGTTCCCGGGCTCGTGCAGCTGTACTCGACGCTCGTCGCGGCGGCGCTGGAGAGCAGCAGCGAAGTCAGTCGCGACTACTTCTCCGCGAGATTCGAGCGGCTGCGCGCCGAGTTGACGACCAGCTTCCGCGCACAGCAACAGGACGGTCGCATCCGTGACGACGTGCCTGCTGAGCATCTCGCAGCACTCGTCATCGCGGCATCCGACGGCCTTCAGATCCAGTGGCTGCTGAATCCTTCGGTCGAGTTGGAGGGAACGCTGAGGTCCATCGCGACGTTGCTGCAGCCAGGCGCGCCCGGCACATCACTGCGCTGACCGTCAGGGCGCGACCGGGTAGTGACTGCGCACCGCGACGCGATTCCATACGCCCGTCACGATCGCAAGCCAGCTGATCGCTGAGATCTGCTCGGGAGTGAGAGACCCGTCGTCCCAGTCCGCACGCTCTGGCACGACCATCTTCGTGACCTCCTCCGCAAGGCCGAGCGCGGCCCGTTCTTGGGCGGTGAAGTACTGAGACTCCCACCATGCGGTGACGACGGCGAGCCGGTCCGCGGACTCGCCCTTCTTGATCGCGTCGCGTGTGTGCATGCGCAGACAGTAGGCGCACCCGTTCAGCTGCGAGACGCGCAGCTTCACCAACTCGACCAGCTTCCCATCGACGCCTGCGGCAGCCAGGGCTTCCGCCACCTGCCCATCCAGTTCGAGCACGTGACGGTATGCGGCCGAGTTCGTCTTGCTGAGGTTCACCGTTGTCTTGTCCATCGCCTTCTTCCGGGTTGCGCGCAGCGCAGTGTTCCACGCGCTCCTTGCGTGTGTCTCTCCTGACCCGACGACGCGGCGCGGTGGAATGTCAGGTGGCCGCCCGACTTCTCGGAGGGTTTCCGCGAATCACATCCGCGCGTACCGGGCGCGCGCGAAGCAGAACAGACCGTAGATCACGAGTCCGGCGCCCACGGTCCACAAGATGATGGTGCCGAACGGCAGGCCCGCCAGCGCACGCAGCGCAGAATCCAGCCCACCCGCAGTCTCGGGGTCATGTGTGAGTGCAGCGATCACGAAGAGGACACCTGCTACCGCGACGGCGATGCCCTTGGCGATGTACCCGACGACGCCGAAGGTGACGATGCCCGATCGCGTCGCACCTGAGGGAAGGTCGAGGTGCTTCTTGAATGCTCGAGTGACGCCGCGCACGATGAAAGCGATACCGATAGCCGCCACGATGAGACCGAGCAGGACGAGCAGCACGACGCCCGCCGGCACTGCCAGCAGCCGCGCACTGAGCGACTGCGAGGACTGAGATGACTGGGACTGCCCACCAAGGGCGTAGGTGAGGGCGGTGCCGGCGATCGCGAGATAGGCGAACGCGGTGCCGACGAACTTGACCCGATGTCCCCACTTCTTCTTCGTATCGGGGTCACGCTCGATCACGGCTTCGGCAACCTGCCAGATCGCGAGCGCGAACAGGCCGAGCACGATCACCCACAGCATCACGACGCCTGCCGGTGACTTCTGGATCTGCTGCATCGCACCTCCCTGATCGGCGTCTCCGCCTCCTCCACCAGTGGCGATCGAGATCGCGATCGCTCCGATCAGGAGATGAAGGATGCCGAGCACCACATACCCGATGCGGGCGAGGACCCGGAAGACGGTCGAGTCCTGCGCCGCGCTGGCTGCGGAGGCGGCTGAGGTGTTGGGGTTCATGAGTTCGTGACGCTTTCGCTCGGTTGTTCATTGGAGGATGCGCCGACTGCGCGGGCGGCGTGACGATCGCGCGCGGCTTCGATGGCGACCCAGACCAACGTGGCGACGGCGATGCCTTCGAGCATCCCGGCGACCACGTCGCTGAGCCAGTGGGCATGGAGATACGTACGACTCCACATCATCGTGAGAACCCATACCGCGCCGAGGATCCACACGTACGAGCGTCGGAGCAGGAGCCCGAGGACCACCGCCACAGTGGTCGCGACGGCGGTGTGCCCTGAGGGGAAGGAGGTCGCCATGCTCTCCGCGAGCGAATCCTCTGGACGGGTGCGTCCGAGCACGGCAGCCATGGTCGCCCCGATCGCGACGACGATGATCATCGAGACCGCCAGCGTCACGGCATCCGCACGGCGTCCGCGCCACAGGAAACACGCGATCAGCACGGCACCCACGACGATCATTCCGATCGTGCCGCCGACGATCGCAGGCACCCACGCAACGGCGATCCACACGTCGCTGCGATCCGCGACCATCAGATCGTGCCACCAGATGTCGACTGCCAGCGGCTCATGCTCTCCCGCCGCCACGATGAGCCGGAGGGCGATGAACGCGATGGCAGCGGCAGCGCCCACGACGAGAGCGACAAGACGGCGCCGCGAAGTCGGGACGATCGTGTTGCTCATGCCAGTGCCCATCCTCCCCAGAGATCGCGCCTTTGCGCTGCACGGATAAGACTATTCTTCAGCAGCCGTTTCGTGTACGGCTTTGCAGCTGAAACGACCTCCCATCCGGCCGCTCGGGCGAGTATCGTGCGAGATGGAGGACACTATGGACAGTGTTCGAGATCTCGTGGCCGAAGCGGAGGCTCGCTCCGCGCTCGCGCCCGGCGCGACGGAACGCTTCGCCGGGTATGCACTCATGAGCCTGCCGTTCAGTTCCGGCTACGTGCTGGGGCTCCGCCGGTTCCCCGTCACGTCGATCGGCCCCGGGTATACATCGGTCTGGTTGCGCACACCTGCGGATGTCTGGACGATCTACACCACCGTCGATGCGACCGTCTCCTGCCCCCGCTACTTCGGGGCGGCGCTCGAGTCCACCTCCGTTCACAGGATCGAGGTCGAGTGGACGGGCGAGCGCACCTTCACCGTGAACATCGACGACGAGGTCGATCTCCGCTGGTCGGTCACGCTCGCCGCCACGCCTATGACGCGGATCATGTCGCGAGTCGCCAGTTCACTGCCTGCTCGTTCCTGGCAGAGCGAACGGTTCCTCTCCGCGCTCGGCGCAGTCGCCGGGCCGTCTCTCCGGGCCGGTCGCATCGGCATGACGGGGAAGACTCCGAACGAACAGCTGTTCAAAGCCAGCCCCCGACGAATGTGGATCGTCGACACGTCGCAGGCGTCCGTCCGCGGCGAGGACCTCGGGGCGATCGAACCATTGCCTCGCCAGACCAGACTCGGTGACTTCTGGATGCCGCAACGCGGGATCTTCATGATCGGAGGCGCGGAATTCGATCCGTTGGCAGCAGGGGTCGTTCCACCGACCACCAAGGCCGCTTCCCGTGGCTGATGAACGATGCGGTCCCGAGCCGCATGCGCCGGTGGATACGAAAAAACCCCCGATCTCCCGGGGGTTTTCATCTGTAGCAGGAGCGGGGCTTGAACCCGCGACCTCACGATTATGAGTCGTGCGCTCTCACCAACTGAGCTACCCTGCCGCACGGCATCCAACTCGCGAAAGCGAATGCTGCGAGCCCCGAGTCAGGATTGAACTGACGACCCCTTCCTTACCATGGAAGTGCTCTACCACTGAGCTATCGGGGCGTTGTCACCCGTGAAGGCAACCACACGAGAATACCATTTCTTCGGCGTTCTCAAAAACCGAGGCGGTCAGTACGAGTCCCGTCCCGCGTTCTCCTGCAACCACGGGAGCGGGTCGATGGTCGAGCCGTTCACGATGAGCTCGAAATGCATGTGCGCACCGTAGGAGCGGCCGGTGTTTCCGACCTTTCCGATGATGTCGCCGACCTTGACCTTGTCGCCCGCCGCGACCCGCAGAGAGCCGTACTGCATGTGCGAATAGTGGCTCGTGATGAGCTCGCCGTCGACGATGTGATCGATGTAGACCGTGACGCCGTAGTTGCCGCCGGACTCCGTCGCGATGCGCACCGTGCCGTCCGCGATCGACTGCACGGGGGCGCCTGCGCCCGGAACGAGATCAAGACCCTCGTGAAGGCGTCCGCTGCGCATGCCGTATCCGTAGGTCATGCCAACGCCGACCACGAACGGCCACTGGATGGCAGCTGCCGGGTCGTTCGTGTACAGCGAATCCGAGTAGTTGATGCCCTGCTCAGCTGCACGGTCGACAAGCGAGAGCGTGGAGTAGTCGTCGGTGCGTTCGATCGCGTCGTTCTGCAGACCTGACGACGCGACGTACGCCTGAATCTCATCGTCGGAGACCTCGGATGCCGCACCCGCTGACGCAGCGACGAGCGACGTCGTCGACTTCGCCGGGAGTCCCTGAGCGGCGGCGACAGCCTCGGCGGGAAGCGTCATCGACACAGCGAGCAGACCGGCGATCCCCATGATGCCGACCGTGGCACCGGCCGCGAGAACCTTGCGACGCGAACGTGGCTTGCGCGGTGCGACATGCACGGCAGTCGCCTCGGTCGGAAGCGCACGCGCTGCAGGGTCGGTGTCGGAGGAGACGACCGGCAGCCCCCCGGTCACGGCACGGAAGGCACGGGATGCTGCGATGAACGCATCCTCGACACTCTCGGCATCCTCTGCCTGCTCAGCGACGATCTCGACGACCGGCTCTCGCCCGACCTCGGCCTCTGCGGTCAGCTCGACGACCACTGGCCCGTCGTGCACGACCTCGTCAACGCTCTCGGGCACTTCGTCGACGCGCTCGGATGCGACGACCGGCGTCCCGCTCGACTCGGCGCGCTGACGCTCGCGAGCTGCGCGGCGCGAGAGCATCGGCACGATGACCTCAGTAGGAGACGTCTCTCGAACACCCGCCAGGGTCACGGAATCCGCGGTCTGACGACGGCTGGAACGGCGCGAGGGCGCAGGTTCAGCCATAGAGGTGTCAAAGGGCAAAACGGTTCTCTCGGGATTCGTCACGCTGGGGGGCTTAGGACCTTCGATGTTCGGGCACCAAAGGTAACGATCGGGTAAACACTACCGTGCTGGCGCTGAGAATGCCATGTACGGATCCTCAAATGTCCTTGTCGAGGATACCGGAAAGCCGTGCGTGCAGAGCGGCGCCGGCAGCGACCAGCATCGGACGATCGGATGCCGTGTCGAGACGGGTCACGACGCCACCTGCTTCTGCGACCAGGAGCGCACCTGCGGCGAAGTCCCAGGGCTTCAACCCCCGTTCGAAGTACCCGTCCAGGCGCCCGGCTGCGACATAGCTGAGATCCAGCGCTGCCGACCCGATCCGGCGCAGGTCGCGCGCGAGCGGCATGATCTGCCGCACCGTCAGCAGGTCACCGTCATGCGTCGCCGGGTCGTAACCGAATCCGGTCGCCAGCAGTGCCCCCGCCGGAGTCTCGGCGGTGACCGCGAGCCGCATGCCGTCGCGCCATGCTCCCTCGCCGCGTCCGGCGGTGAAGAGCTCCCGCAGCACCGGCGCATACACGGCAGCGGCGAGCGGGCGCCAGGTGTTCGGATCTGCACCGCCTTCCACAGCCGCGACGCTCACGCTGTATGCGGGGAGGCCGTATGCGTAGTTCACCGTGCCGTCGATCGGATCGACGACCCACGTGACCCCTGTCGTGCCGTCGCCGCCGCCGGACTCCTCACCCAGGAACCCGTCTCCGGGGCGCTCGGCGCTCAGCCGTGCTCGGATCAACGCTTCGACCTCGCGGTCCGCCTCTGTGACGATGTCGGCGATCGTCGACTTCGTGGCGGCGAGCGAGACGCCTTCGGCACGTCGAAGGCGCGCGAGCTCTCCTGCCTCGCGAGCGATATCGGCTGCGAGCTCTTGCAGGCTCAGCGCCGCGGTCACTGCGGCGGCGCGGGGGGAGGCGGCGGGAACGCACCGGGAGCTGCCGGTGGCACGTTCGGCGTCGGCGGCAGGTCGGGCATCGGAGGCGCGTCGGGCGTCGGAGGTACATCGGAAGCCGGTTGCGCGTCCGGCGCCGAGGGCACGGTGAGAACCGACGTGTCGCCGGCGATGCCGTCGGGTGCAGCCGGCGCTCCTGCGGGCGGAACCGGCAGCCCGTCCGGCCCGATCGGCGCGTCAGGAGACGAGACGAAGCCCTGCTGCGAAGGCGACGGCGGATAGATCTGCTCGGGGGCCTCAGGCGCCGCTGGCGCCGATTCGGGCGTCGGGAACGGTGCCGCCTGCGCAGGGTACTGGTTCGGTTCCGGGAACTGCTGCGGAGCCGAGAGCTGGTGCTGTCCGGGGTACTGCCCCTGCTGCTGAGTGGTCGGGAACCCGGTGTAGTAGGCGTTCCAATCCGGCGAGCCATCCGACATCACCGGCAGCGGCGTGACGCCGTCGGCATATGTCGGCCACTGCTGCTGGACGGGCTGCTGACCTGGTGCACCGATGGCAGGACCAGAGGAATAAGCCTGAGGTGCGTACCCGGTGGCTGCTGATCGTGGCTTCTTCGGCGCGAAGAGCGCGTTCAGCAGCGGGATGAGCGTCGTGCCGACCGCCGCGAGGATCGCGAGCGCGACGACGATGCGCCAGTAGAGGTCGCCGTAGTGGAACGTGTCGGGAAGCGTGAGGTAGATCACGAGCATCGCGACCAGCAGTACGAGAACGGCGATCGTCACGTAGTAGATGACCGTGGTGAAGGTGGTGACGTAGCGCTTCGCGGCCGGGGTGAACAAACGCACGTGCAGCAGGGCGAGCTGGAGAACGCCGATGACGAGCAGCAGCATGAAGAAGCGTGCGATGCCGCCGGCGTACTCCCCCGGCTCTTCCGGCAGCCAGATCTTGATGGCGCCGACCAGGAGCGCGACGATCCAGGTGATCATGCTGGCCAGTGCCAGCCAGTCGGGCCGCTTCGGGGCGAGTCCTGCCTCGAGGATCGCGATGCCGGCGAATGCCGCCAGCAGCAGGATCGTCAGGAACGCGCGGCCGATGATGCCGTCCTGATCACCGATCAGCACCCACACCACGCAGACGAGTGCCGCCGCGATCAGCGCACCGATGGCGATCCAGATCGCCCCTCTGATCAACAGGGAGGCATCAGCCTTCCCCTTGGTTTCCGTGCTGACCTCTGACATGGCGTTCCCCTCTTCGGCCGATTGCTCTCATCCTGCCACGCCGCTCGCCGCGCGTGCAGAGCCGGCGTCGGTCTGTGCGTAAGTCGCGTGCGGGCTCAGCGCGGTTTCTTCGCGGATGCTGCGGCGAACCCCGCAACGCGAGCCTTGGCATCCGGGGTGTCGAACGCCGCTCCGATGGAGCGAGCCTCTTCATCGAGCTGCTCGACGAACGAGCGCTCCGGGCGCGAACGGACCAGTCGCTTCGCCTGCCCGTACGCATCGGCGGCGCCGGAGAGCCAGAAGCGGGCGATCTCCTCGGCGCGCTCGCGCACACGGTCGGCCTCGTCCGCGGCATCCGTGCCACTGACCACCTCGGCGACCAGCCCCCATTCCTGCGCCTCTTCGGCCGTCAGCAGGCGGTCCTGCAGCACCAGTTGCAGGGCACGTCGTTGGCCGACCGCTGCGGCGAGCTGCGCTGACACCGACAGGTCGGGAGTGAGGCCGATGTTCGCGTAGAGGCTGCCGATCTTGGATCGTCCACCGACGACGGCGTAGTCGGAGCAGAGCAGGATGCCGAGGCCTCCGCCTGCCGTCGTGCCATGGGCTGCGGCGACGACAGGGACGGCGGATTCGGTGAGGGCGCGGATGCCGGCGTTGATCACTCCGGCGAGGTCGGCGATGTCGGACCCCGCGCCCATCGTGGTCGCCATGTCGAGCACGTCGCCGCCAGCGCAGAAGGCAGGACCTGAGGCATCCAACAGGATCGCCTTGACGTCATCCCGTGAGACAGCCTCGATCGTGACCTCGCGCCACGCTCGAGCGAGGTCGGCGTTGAACGCATTGAGCCGCGTCGGACGGTTCAGCGTCAGCCTCGCCAATCCTTCGTCGACCGAGAACAGGATGGCATCGCTCATGGCAACTCCTTCGAAGCACAGGGTGAAACAATCGCGCTCAGCGTAGCTGTCAGCCGGCGTCGTCCAGAACTCTGTTGGCGAAACCCTCCATACGCCGCCGTGTGCCGTCGAGGCGCATGTCGATCTGGCCGGGGACGCGGATCTCGTTCGGGGCGAGCGGATGCGCGAGCCGCACGTTCTCGTGGCACGAGAGGTCGGTGCACATGTACGTGCCGACGCTGTCGCCTCGGCGTCCGGCATCCCCCGCTCTGCGAGCAGAGAACAAGGCGACCTGATTTCCCGGCTGCATCGTGTGGCAGATGTTGC
Organism: Microbacterium sp. TWP3-1-2b2; assembly: GCF_049896145.1. Classification (NCBI taxonomy): domain Bacteria; kingdom Bacillati; phylum Actinomycetota; class Actinomycetes; order Micrococcales; family Microbacteriaceae; genus Microbacterium; species Microbacterium sp. TWP3-1-2b2. The sequence goes on from NZ_JAFCTS010000001.1 coordinate 1,862,836, forward strand.
ACATGCCGGCGCGACCTCGGCCGGGGTCGGTGGCTCGCAGCACGATGCCGACCAATCGCTTGTCGATTTCGACAAGGACGCACCCGCGCTTGCTTGACGCCGGATCGCGCCAGGCGAGGAAATCATGGAAGTCCCAGTCGACGAGCAGGAAGTCGTGCGGCATCTCCATCAGCCGCAGTTCCTCCGGCGAGGCATTGACGAACGACGCCCGGACATCGGATTCGGTGAGCGCTCGCATCGCTCCAGTCTAGGAAAGCCTCAGGGCTTCGGCGCTCGGCTCACGCTCGCGGATGAGGAAACCGAATCCGAAGGCGATGAAGAACATCAGCACTCCGTAGACCGCGGCAGGCAGACTCAATTCCACCGAACCGAGGACGGTCTGCGCGATGACGATCGCCAGGGTCGCGTTGTGGATGCCGATCTCGAACGACGCCGCGATCGCCTGACGTCGTCCGACCTTCAGCAGCCGCGGAACCACATACCCGACCGCGAGGCTGATCAGGCAGAAGAGGATCGTGATCAGAGCGAGCCCTGCGAAGTTGTCGACCAGGAGATTCCAGTTGGATGCGACGGCTCCTGCGATGACGACGATGAGGATGACGACGCTCGCGATGCGCACCGGGCGATCCATGCCGTCGGCGAACTTCGGCCAGAAGCGCCGGATGAGCATTCCGAGGGCCACCGGGAGCAGCACGATCGCGAACACCTCGAGGGCCTTCGCCCACTGGAGCCCCAGCTGATCATCGAACGGCTGGAAGTACATGATCGCGAAGTTCGTGATCATGGGGAGCGTGATCACGGCGATCACCGAGTTCACCGCGGTCAGGGAGATGTTCAGTGCGATGTCGCCTCGGAACAGGTGGCTGTAGAGATTCGCCGTGGTACCGCCTGGCGATGCGGCAAGCATCATCATTCCCACCGCGAGCACCGGTGGGAGCTGGAACAGCAGCACGAGTCCGAAGCAGATCGCGGGCAGGATGAGCAGCTGGCACACCAGTGCGGTGAGCACGGCCTTGGGCTGCTTCAGCACGCGTGCGAAGTCCCCGATGGTGAGGCTGAGCCCGAGGCCCAGCATGATGATGCCGAGGGCAACCGGCAGTCCGATGGTGGTCAACGCTGATCCCATGGGACTCAGTATGGCGGCTATCGGTGTTCAGTGTCACTCCATGCGGACAAAGTCTCGCGGGCCGGATCCGTGCGATCCGGCCCGCGACCCTCACGTCAGATCACGCCGAAGCGGTGCCGCCACTGCGACGACTGCGGCCACGAGCGTGTACCCCAGCAGGATGAGGACACCGACCAGGGGCGGCAGCAAAGGTGCACTCGCCAGCGACGTCTGCTCGGCGACTGCGTCAGTGAGGAACGTGAAGCGAGTCAGCGACGCCGTCGCTCCCCCGGGCAGAAGCGGATAGATCACGTTGACGCCCGGCACGAGCATGAGGACGTTCTCCAGGAAGTAGAAGTAGCCCAGCACGATTCCTACGGCAACGAGCTGGTTCCGCGCGAGCGCTCCTATGGCGACGCCCAGCACCATGTAGACCGTCGATGCCAGCGCCAGCTGCGCGAGCATCGTGACGAGTTGACCTGTCGTGATGCCGAGCTGCACGTCGCGCACAGCCGCCGCCAGTACCAGGGCGATGCCCGCGGACCCCGCCGCGACCAGACCGTACAACAGGCCGAAGAGCGTGTAGACGCCCAGCTTCGCGACGAGGACCCGACCGCGCCGTGGGACGGCGAGGAATGTGGCCCCGATGGTGCGGTGCCGATACTCACTCGTGATCGCGACGGTGCCGATGAGTGCCGGGACGAACAGCAGCATGGCACTGAGTCCTACGGCCACGCCCGCTCCCTCTGGGGTGTCGAGTCCCGGCATCGGAGGGTTCGCGTTCTCCGGCCCGATGAGAGCGATGACCGCCGTCAGGATTCCTCCGCATCCGATCGCCACGAGGAACGACCAGAGCGGAAGCCGGGTGGAGAACAGCCTGACGACTTCGCCACGGATTGCGTTCATGAGTGTGCTCCTTGAATGGCGTGGAGAAAGGCGTCTTCCAGGGAAGAACTCGAGGCGAGCAGTTCAGAGAGCTCCCCCGCCCACGAGATCTGTCCTCGGTCGATCACGATCACATCGTCGACGCTGTGCTCGACCTCGCTGAGCACGTGACTGGAGAGGAGGACGGTTCCGCCGCCGGCCGCGAACGCGCGCAGGAAGCCACGCATCCACGCGATGCCGGCCGGATCGAGGCCGTTGGACGGTTCGTCGAGGACGAGGATCTCGGGATCACCGAGAAGCGCTGTCGCCAGGGACAGCCGCTGCCGCATCCCGGTCGAGAACGTTCCGATGCGACGATCGGCGAATTCGCTCGCTTCGACGATCGAGAGCACGGCCTCGACTCGCCCGTTCGGCAGGCCACCGAGCGCGCAGTACGTACGCAGGTGAGCACGAGCCGTCATACGCGGATGCGCGGAGGCGATGTCGAGCACGGCGCCGACGGTGCGCGTCGGCGATGCCAGATCGCGATAGCTTCTTCCGTTGATGAGCGCCGAGCCCGAATCGGGCCGAACCAGCCCGAGGAGCATTCGCAGCGTGGTCGATTTCCCCGCTCCGTTCGGGCCGAGAAAGCCAGTCACCCGACCAGCTCGCGCAGCGAACGTCACATCACGGACGGCATCCACCGCGCCGAAGCGCTTGCGGAGCCCCGCCACTTCCATGACCGCGTTCATCGCCGCCCTCCTGCATCAATCGTCCGTGCGCAGCCCGATCGAGCCATGATCCGCACCTCCTGCTTCGTTAGAATGAATCAACACTGAGAACATTATCACGGTGATAACAATCAGGAGTTCCCTCATGCCCGAAGAGTCATCAATCGCTGATGTCGTGCTCCACCCCGTGCGGCTGCGCGTCGTCCAACAACTCGGCGGACGCAGCCTCACCACGGCACAGCTACGCGCAACGCTTCCCGACATCACACAGGCGACCCTGTATCGACACGTCGCGGTGCTCGTCGAGGCCGGCGTCCTCAAAGTCGTCGACGAAAGACGCGTGCGCGGCGCTGTCGAGCGCACTCTCGCACTCGGCGAACGGATGGCGCACGTCGACCAGGCCGAGCTGCGCACGATGAGCGACGCACACATACGCGGCGCGTTCCTCACCTTTCTGGGAGACGTCGCCGCCGACTTCGACCGATTCATCGACAGCGACGACGGATCTCTGCGCGACTTCGTGGGCTTCGGGCGCACACCGCTCTATGTCGATGCCCAGGCCCTCGCGACGATCCAGACCGGTCTCTCCGAGCTGATCGCTCCGTACACGTCGGAAAGAGACGGGCGACGGCGCGTCAGTTTCGGGACCTTGCTGGTGCCTGACGCCGCTGATCCCCAACAGTCGCAACACTTCGAGAACGACGAAAGCCCCTGACGTCAGGGGCTTTCTGTGGTGGCGAGTGAGGGATTCGAACCCCCGAATGCGATGCAGTCTGATTTACAGTCAGATCCCTTTGGCCGCTTGGGTAACTCGCCAAGTGCACACCCGTCCAGCTTGTACAGCCAACCGGGGGCGCGAGAATCAAGCATACCCGCCAGAAGCGGGTGTAAGAAATCGGCAGGTCAGCTCCCCCGGACCCCGCGTTCGCCGCCCTCGAGCGACTCGGGCGTCCGCAGCAGACCGCCCTCAGCGCGGCAGGTCGCGGCGGCGACGTCCATCGCGCGATCCAGCAACTCCTGCCAGTCATCCGCGGTCTGCGGTCGCCCTCCGACGAGCCCTGCGGCGACTGCTGAGAGCGTGGCATCCCCTGCTCCGACCGTGTCCACGATGGGGCCCGGCAAGTCAGCTATCGGAGCACTCAGGATGCCGGCATCCGTCTCGAGCGCCGCGCCGTCCTTGCCCGCCGTCGCCAGTACGGCGTCGGTCCCCAGCGCCCGCAGCCGCGCCCGCAGCGCATCGAGATCGCCGTCGTAGAGCAGCGCGGCGTCGTCCGCCCCGACCTTCACGATCGCGGCACCCGCGACAAGACGTTCGAAGCCGCGCACGAACTCGTCGCGGTCGCTGAGCATGCCGGCGCGCGGGTTCGGGTCGATCGCCACCCTGACGCCGGCGAGAGCGTCGGCGAGAGCATCCACCTCTGCAGGCACGTCCAACGGGAAGCAGCTGATCACCGCGAGATCGGCGTCCGCGAGCGCCCGGCGCGCCTCGTCGCCGTACCGGATGCTGCGCCGCTGAGCCGCCTCGTTGAAGACGTAGGTCGGCTCACCGTTCCGATCGCGTTGTACGATCGCTCTCGACGAGCCGAGCGGAGCGTGGCTGGTGATGAGACGCACGCCGTGGTCGGCGAGATACTCACGGATGTGGGAGCCCGCCTCGTCGTCACCGACCATCGCGATGAGCGTCGTCGGCACGCCGAGCCGGCGAAGCCCGACGGCGACGTTCAGCGCCGCACCCCCGACCAGCTCGCGCACGCCGCCGTTGTCATGGATCTCGTCGATGAGCGCGTCGCCGATCACGACGGCGCCCGGGGTGTTCTGCTGCATCCTGCAATTGTGGCCTAGGTCTGGCGTCAGCCGACGCGGTCAGCCCGATGGAAGAAGACTTTCGGGGCTCTCGAGCGGCGGGAAGCCCCGAAACTCTTCTTCCGACGAAGGATGTGCCCCCGGTGCACAAAGAAGGCCCCAGGGCGAACCCTGGGGCCTTCTTCAGTGGATCAGAACGCTCAGTTGTGTCGCGACTTCGTCACTCCACAACTTCAATCGGCTCGGCCGAACGAGCAAGCTCGCTCGGCTCTCGCCTCAATCAGTTGTAAGTACCGGGCGTCACGTCATCCGTCGAGAACGCGTCGAAGTCGACATAACCGAAGTCGCCCTCAGCGTACGCGCCGTCGGATGCGAAGATCCGGTTCGGGTAGCGCTCGCTCTTGGCTTCCTCAGTCGCCTCGACCGTGACGTCGCGGTACTTCGCGAGGCCCGTTCCAGCGGGGATGAGCTTACCGATGATGACGTTCTCCTTGAGACCGACCAGCGGGTCGCGCTTGCCCTGCATGGCAGCCTCGGTGAGCACGCGGGTCGTCTCCTGGAACGACGCAGCCGACAGCCACGACTCGGTCGCAAGCGACGCCTTCGTGATACCCATCAGCTCCGAACGACCGGATGCGGGACGCTTGCCCTCGGCGACAGCCGCACGGTTGATCGCCTGGTAGCGCTTGAGGTCGACCATCTCACCCGGGAGCAGGGTCGTGTCGGCGTGATCGACGACGGTGACCTTGCGGAGCATCTGACGGACGATGACTTCGATGTGCTTGTCGTGGATCGGCACACCCTGCGAGCGGTAGACGCCCTGGACGCCGCCGACGAGGTAACGCTGCACCTCACGGGCACCCATGACACGCATGACCTCCTTGGGGTCCAACGTGCCCACCAGGATCGGCTGACCGACCGTGACGTGCTGGCCGTCCTCGACGAGAAGCGTCGCACGCTTCAGCACCGGGTAGATGACCTCCTCATCGCCGTTGTCGGGCGTGAGGATGACCTTCTTGGCCTTGTCGGTCTCGTCGATCGTGATGCGGCCATCGGCCTCTGCGATCGGCGATGCGCCCTTCGGCGTACGAGCCTCGAAGAGTTCCTGCACACGGGGCAGACCCTGGGTGATGTCGTCCGCCGATGCCGAACCACCGGTGTGGAACGTACGCATCGTCAGCTGGGTACCGGGCTCACCGATCGACTGAGCGGCGATGATGCCGACGGCCTCGCCGATGTCGACGGTCTTACCCGTTGCGAGCGAACGGCCGTAGCACTGCGCGCAGACGCCGACAGCCGAGTCGCAGGTCAGCACGGAGCGCACCTTGATGGTGTCGACACCGAGCTCGACGAGCTTGTCGATCAGGACGTCTCCGACGTCGTCGCCTGCAGAGGCGAGGACCTCGCCCTTGCTGTCGACCACGTCAGCGGCCAGCGTGCGAGCGAACACCGAGTTCTCGACGTTCGCATCGCGCACGAGCTCACCCTGCGAGTTCGGAGCGGCGATCGGGAGCTCGAGGCCCTTCGACGTGCCGCAGTCCTCTTCGCGGATGATGACGTCCTGCGAGACATCCACCAGACGACGGGTCAGGTAACCCGAGTCGGCGGTACGCAGAGCCGTGTCAGCCAGACCCTTACGAGTACCGTGCGTCGCGATGAAGTACTCCGCCACCGACAGACCCTCGCGGTACGAGGAGATGATCGGACGCGGGATGATCTCACCCTTGGGGTTGTTCACCAGACCACGCATACCCGCGATGTTGCGGATCTGCAGCCAGTTACCACGAGCACCGGAGGACACCATGCGGTTGATGGTGTTGTCCTCAGGGAAGTTCTCGCGCATCGCGACCTGAACCTCGTCGGTTGCCTCGGTCCAGATCTTGATGAGCTCCTGACGACGCTCGGCGTCGGTGGTGAGACCCTTCTCGTACTGGGACTGGACCTTCGCAGCAAGCTTCTCGTGCTTGGCGACGATCTCCTTCTTGTTCGGCGGTGTGAGAACGTCGCTCAGCGCGACGGTGACACCCGAACGAGTGGCCCAGTAGAAGCCGGCGTCCTTGATGCGGTCCAGCGTCGCCGCCGTCTCGACCTTCGGGTACTCCTCAGCGAGCTTGTTGACGATCTGCGACAGCTTGCCCTTGTCGGCAGGCTCACGCACGAAGGGGTAGCCCTTCGGGAGCGTGGCGTTGAAGATCGCCTGACCCAGCGAAGCATCGACGAGGCCGTGGCGCTCGTATCCCTCGGGCGCCTGGCCCTCGAGGAACGTCAGGCCGTGGATGCGGATGCGGACCTTCGCCTGCAGGTCGAGCGTGCCCTCGTCCTTGGCGAGGATCGCCTCGGAGACGGAACCGAATGCACGGCCCTCGCCCTTCGCGCCGGCCTTGACCACCGTGAGGTGGTGGAGACCGATGATCATGTCCTGCGAAGGCAGGGTGACCGGACGGCCGTCAGACGGCTTCAGGATGTTGTTCGAAGCGAGCATCAGCACGCGGGCCTCGGCCTGAGCCTCGACCGACAGCGGCAGGTGCACAGCCATCTGGTCACCGTCGAAGTCGGCGTTGAACGCAGCACACACCAGCGGGTGAAGCTGGATGGCCTTACCCTCGACGAGTTGAGGCTCGAAGGCCTGGATGCCGAGGCGGTGCAGGGTGGGCGCACGGTTCAGCAGCACAGGACGCTCGCGGATGATCTCCTCGAGCACGTCCCAGACCTCGGGACGGGTGCGCTCGACGGCACGCTTCGCGGCCTTGATGTTCTGCGAGTGGCCAAGGTCGATCAGACGCTTGATCACGAACGGCTTGAACAGCTCCAGAGCCATCTGCTTGGGCAGACCGCACTGGTGCAGCTGCAGCTGCGGGCCGACGACGATGACCGAACGGCCGGAGTAGTCGACGCGCTTTCCAAGCAGGTTCTGGCGGAAACGACCCTGCTTGCCCTTCAGCATGTCGCTGAGGGACTTGAGGGCGCGGTTGCCGGTACCGGTGACGGGACGACCGCGGCGGCCGTTGTCGAACAGTGCGTCGACGGCCTCCTGCAGCATGCGCTTCTCGTTGTTGACGATGATCTCGGGGGCACCGAGGTCGATCAGACGACGAAGACGGTTGTTGCGGTTGATCACGCGGCGGTACAGGTCGTTCAGGTCGGAGGTCGCGAAGCGACCACCGTCGAGCTGTACCATCGGGCGCAGCTCCGGCGGGATGACCGGGACGACGTCGAGAACCATGGATGCCGGGCTCATGCCGGTCTCCAGGAACGAGTTGACGACCTTCAGACGCTTGATCGCACGGATCTTGCGCTGGCCCTTGCCCTCAGAGATCTGAAGGTGCAGGTTCTCTGCCTCCGCCTTCAGGTCGAAGGCGGCCAGCCGACGCTGGATCGACTCCGCACCCATGTGGGCCTCGAAGTACTGACCGAAGCGGTCCTGCAGCTCGTGGAAGACGTCATCCTCGGGGCGAAGAGCGCCGACCTGAAGCGTGCGGAAGTCTTCCCACACGCGCTCGAGCTTGGCGATCTGCTCGTCGTGGCCCTTGCGAAGGAGAGACATCTCCTTCTCAGCGGCGTCCTTGACCTTCTTCTTCGCGTCGGCCTTGGCACCCTCAGCCTCAAGGGCTGCGAGTTCCTCTTCCAGACGCGAGAGGCGCTCCGCGATCTTCGAGTCGCGGCGGTCCCCGAGCGTCTTCAGCTCGAGGCGGATGTTGTTCTCCTGCGTCGCGAGGTCGCGGTGACGAGCATCCTCATCGACCGAGATGACCATGTAGGCGGCGAAGTAGATGACCTTCTCAAGGTCCTTCGGAGCCATGTCCAGCAGGTACCCCAGGCGAGACGGAACGCCCTTGAAGTACCAGATGTGGGTGACGGGCGCGGCGAGCTCGATGTGGCCCATGCGCTCGCGACGGACGGAGCTCTTGGTGACCTCCACGCCGCAACGCTCGCACACGATGCCCTTGAAGCGGACGCGCTTGTACTTACCGCAGGCGCACTCCCAGTCGCGGGACGGTCCGAAGATCTGCTCTCCGAAGAGGCCGTCCTTCTCGGGCTTGAGCGTGCGGTAGTTGATGGTTTCGGGCTTCTTGACCTCACCGTATGACCAACCACGGATGTCGTCGGCGGTGGCCAGGCCGATGCGAAGCTCATCGAAAGTGTTTGACTCGAGCACTAGTTCTCCTGTGTCTCAATAAGAATTCGTTATCGGCCGGATCAGATCTCGTCGATCGAGGCGGACTCGAATCGGCTGGAGATGTTGATACCGAGCTCCTCCGCTGCGCGGAATGCCTCGTCGTCGGTGTCGCGGAGGTTGACCGCCGTGCCGTCTGCCGAGAGGACCTCGACGTTCAGGCAGAGCGACTGCATCTCCTTCATGAGCACCTTGAACGACTCGGGGATGCCGGGCTCCTGGATGTTCTCGCCCTTGACGATCGCCTCGTACACCTTGACGCGGCCGAGGATGTCGTCGGACTTGATCGTGAGGAGCTCCTGGAGGGCGTATGCAGCGCCGTAAGCCTCGAGGGCCCACACCTCCATCTCACCGAAGCGCTGTCCACCGAACTGCGCCTTACCACCGAGCGGCTGCTGGGTGATCATCGAGTACGGACCCGTCGAACGCGCGTGGATCTTGTCGTCGACCAGGTGGTGCAGCTTCAGGATGTACATGTAGCCCACCGAGATCGGCGCCGGGAACGGCTCACCGGAGCGGCCGTCGAACAGCTGCGTCTTTCCGGTCGAGTCGATCAGGCGGTCACCGTCACGCGTCGGCAGCGTGGAGTCGAGAAGACCAGCGATCTCCTGCTCCTCCGCACCGTCGAACACCGGGGTCGCGACCTTGGTGCCAGGGGCAGCCTCGAATGCGTCCTTCGGCAGGTTCGTCGCCCACTCCGGGTTGCCCTCGACCTTCCAGCCCTGCTTGGCGATCCACCCGAGGTGGGTCTCCAGCACCTGACCGAAGTTCATTCGACCGGGGATGCCGAGCGGGTTCAGGACGATGTCGACCGGGGTGCCGTCCGGAAGGAACGGCATGTCCTCGATCGGCAGGATCTTGGCGATGACACCCTTGTTGCCGTGACGACCGGCGAGCTTGTCACCCTCGGTGATCTTGCGCTTCTGGGCGATGTAGACCACGACGCGGCGGTTGACGCCGGAGCCGAGCTCGTCGTCGCCGTCTTCGGCGTTGAACTCCTTGACAGCGATGATCGTGCCCTGCTCACCGTGGGGCACCTTCAGGGAGGTGTCACGGACCTCGCGGCTCTTCTCGTTGAAGATCGCGCGGAGCAGACGCTCCTCGGCCGACAGCTCGGTCTCGCCCTTCGGCGTGACCTTGCCGACGAGGATGTCGCCGGGGCGGACCTCGGCACCGATGCGGATGATGCCGCGCTCGTCGAGGTCCTTCAGCAGCTCAGGGCTGACGTTGGGGAGGTCACGGGTGATCTCCTCCTTGCCGAGCTTCGTGTCGCGGGAATCGACCTCGTACTCTTCGATGTGAATCGAGGAGAGGGTGTCGTCCTTCACGAGGTCCTGGCTGAGGATGATCGCATCCTCGAAGTTGTAGCCCTCCCACGTCATGAACGCGACCAGCAGGTTCTTGCCGAGCGCGAGCTCACCGTTCTGGGTGGCGGGGCCATCAGCGATGACCTCGTTGACCTCGACACGCTCACCGGCTGACACGAGCACCTTCTGGTTGTACGAGGTGCCCTGGTTGGAGCGATCGAACTTGCGGAGGTAGTACTCCTTCGTGCCGCCCTCATCGAGCTGGAGCACGACGCGGTCTGCCGAGACCTCGGTGACCACACCGGCCTTGTCGGCGCTGATGACGTCGCCGGCGTCGATGGCTGCGTAGCCCTCCATACCGGTTCCGACCAGCGGCGAGTCGCTGCGCAGCAGCGGCACAGCCTGACGCTGCATGTTGGCGCCCATGAGCGCGCGCTGAGCGTCGTCGTGCTCGAGGAACGGCACGAGCGAGGTCGCGACCGACACCATCTGGCGCGGCGACACGTCCATGTAGCCGATCTCGGAAGGCGCGAACACGTCGACCTCGCCACCGGGGCGGCGGGCCAGAACGCGCTCTTCACGGAAGTGACCGTCTGCCTTGAGGGGCGCGTTGGCCTGAGCGACGATGAAGTCGTTCTCCTCGGAGGCGGTCAGGTAGTCGATGTCATCCGTGACCTGGCCGTTGACGACGCGACGGTACGGGGTCTCGATGAAACCGAACGAGTTGATGCGCGCGAAGGTCGCGAGCGAGCCGATCAGACCGATGTTCGGGCCTTCAGGAGTCTCGATCGGGCACATGCGGCCGTAGTGCGACGGGTGAACGTCACGAACCTCGACACCTGCGCGGTCACGGGACAGACCACCAGGGCCCAGCGCCGACAGGCGACGCTTGTGGGTCAGACCCGCGAGCGGGTTGTTCTGGTCCATGAACTGCGACAGCTGCGACGTTCCGAAGAACTCCTTGATCGCGGCGACGACGGGGCGCACGTTGATCAGGGTCTGCGGCGTGATCGCCTCGATGTCCTGCGTGGTCATGCGCTCGCGGACGACGCGCTCCATACGGGAAAGACCCGTGCGGACCTGGTTCTGGATGAGCTCGCCGACGGCGCGGATACGACGGTTGCCGAAGTTGTCGATGTCGTCGGTCGACATGCGGATCTCGGCCTTCTTGCCGCTGCGGAGACCCTCGAAGGTCTCGTCGCCGCGGTGCAGACGCACGAGGTACTTGATCGTCGCGACGATGTCTTCGACGGTCAGCACCGACGAGTCCAGCGGCTGGTTCAGGCCCAGCTTCTGGTTGATCTTGTAGCGACCGACCTTCGCGAGGTCGTAACGCTTCGCGTTGAAGTAGAAGTTGTCCAGCAGCGCGCGGGCGGCCTCAGCGGCGACCTGCTCGCCCGGACGGAGCTTGCGGTAGATGTCGCGCAGCGCATCTTCCTTGGTGAGGATGGTGTCCTTCGCCAGGGTCTCCTCGATGGAGGGGTACCCGGCGAACTCGACGAGGATCTCCTCGCTGGTCATGCCCAGCGCCTTGAGGAAGACGGTGACCGACTGCTTGCGCTTGCGGTCGATGCGCACGCCCACCTGGTCGCGCTTGTCGATCTCGAACTCGAGCCATGCACCACGGCTCGGGATGACGCGAGCGGAGACGATGTCCTTGTCGGAGGTCTTGTCGGGGGTCTTGTCGAAGTAGACACCCGGCGAGCGCACCAGCTGAGACACGACGACACGCTCGGTGCCGTTGATGATGAAGGTTCCGCGGCTGGTCTGCAGCGGGAAGTCGCCCATGAAGACGGTCTGAGTCTTGATCTCACCGGTCTGGTGGTTCATGAACTCGGCCTCGACGTACAGCGGAGCGGCGTATGTCTTGCCGCGCTCCTTGCACTCGTCGATCGAGTACTTCTCAGGCTCGAGGTACGGGTTCGTGAAGCTCAGCTGCATCGTCTCGCTGAGGTCTTCGATCGGAGAGATCTCCTCGAAGATCTCCTCCAGACCGCTGAACTCGTTGAGATCCTTGCGACCGGCCTTCTTGCCTTCTGCGACACGAGCCTTCCAGGCGTCGTTGCCGACGAGCCAGTCGAAGGACTCCGTCTGCAGCGCGAGAAGGTCAGGGACCGTCAGCGTGTCGGAGATCTTGGCGAACGAAAGACGGGAAGCTCCGCGTCCGTTCTTGTTGGTGGTGGATGTGGATGCGTTGCGAGCAGCAGCCAAGGGAATAACCTCCGTGAGCCCCGCAGGGCTTCTCGATTCCTTTGTCGTCAGGTGGAGTGCGCACTCGTGTGCTCAACATCTGCCGACCACCATATGAGGGCAGGGAGAACCGAGGCGCAAAGAACAACTATACGTCCGATTTCGCGACATGGCAAGTAGAGTCCTTGACCAATTCCGGATGCTGCGGTAAAAGGCCCTTCGACCCGTGAGTGGGTCGAAGGGCCAGGGCGCGTCACGCGGGGTCAGGCGATGTTCAGTTCGTTGCCGGGAATCGAGGCCAGCAAGCGGCGTGTGTACGGATCCCGCGGGTTCGTGAAGATCTCCTCGGACGTCGCGGCCTCCACGAGTGAGCCGTCCTTCATCACGCAGACGTAGTCGCTGATCAGCCGCACGACCGCGAGATCGTGCGAGATGAACAGATAGCTGAGTCCGTACTCGCGCTGCAGATCGCCCAGCAGACGGAGGATCTGATCCTGCACCAGCACGTCGAGTGCGGAGACCGGCTCGTCGCACACGATCAGGTCGGGTGAGAGCGCCAGAGCCCTCGCGATCGCGACGCGCTGACGCTGCCCGCCGGACAGCTCCGACGGATACCGCCGCAGCATCGACTGCGGCAGCGCCACGTCATCCAGCAGCTGCCGCACCCGCTTGCGTCGATCCGATCCGCTCCCGCGCCGGTAGAACTCCAGCGGTTCACCGATCAGTCTCTCGATCGTGAACATCGGGTTCAGGCTCGAGTACGGATCCTGGAAGATCGGCTGCACACGCTGACGGAAGTCCCGCGTCTCGGCACGGTCGAGGGTCGAGATGTCCTTGCCCTCGAACCTGATCAGGCCGCTCGTCGGTTCGAACACCTTCAACAGCATCCGCGCTGTCGTGGTCTTGCCCGAACCGGACTCCCCCACTATCGCGACGGTCTCGCCGCGCGGGATCACGAGGGACACGTCGTTCACCGCGACGAAGTCCTCGCCTCGACCCCGCACCGGATACACCTTGGTGAGGTTCTCGAACTCGACGATGTTGTCGGGTTTCGTGTCGGCGCCCTCGCGCCCTTCGACACGCTCCGGGAGCTCGGTCCCAGCCGGTTCCTGACCCTTCGACTGGCTCAGGGGTCGAAGGATCGGCGATTCTGCTTCCGAGGAGACGGAGAACGCCTCGGGCCGCAGGCGCGCGATCGCTACCGACGGGGCGGCCTTCACGAGCGACTGCGTGTACGGATGCTGGGGGTCTTCGAGGATCTGCTTCGCAGCGCCCTGCTCGACGACCTTTCCGCGGTGCATCACGATGACGCGCTCGGCGCGCTCGGCGGCGAGGCCGAGATCGTGAGTGATCAGCAGCACGGCCGTGCCGAGCTCGCGCGTCATCGTCCCGATCTGGTCGAGGATCGTCTGCTGCACCGTGACATCCAGCGCACTGGTCGGCTCGTCGGCGATCAGCAGCCGCGGCTTGCAGGCGAGTCCGATCGCGATCAGCGCGCGCTGGCGCATACCGCCGGAGAACTCGTGCGGATACTGCTTGGCGCGCTTCGCCGCATCAGGCAGACCGGCGGCTTCGAGAGCCTCGACGACCTTCGCCGAGACGTTCTGGCGGTTCGCGAGTCCGTGGGCGAGCAGAGTCTCCGCGACCTGCGTGCCGATCTTCGCGACCGGGTTGAGATTCGACATCGGATCCTGCGGCACGAGGCCGATGTGGCGTCCGCGGATCGCGCGCATCTCGTGCTCAGGAGCCTTCGATATCTCCCTGCCGTCGAGGCGGATGCTGCCGGCGGCGATGCGTCCGCCACCGGCGAGGAGCCCGATGATCGCCATCGCCGTCGTGGACTTGCCCGAGCCGGACTCCCCCACGATCGCGACGGTCTCCCCCTCCGAGATCTCGAGATCCACACCCTCGACCGCGTGCACGACACCGTCGGTGGTGTTGAAGTCGACGGCCAGGCCTTCGACTGACAGCAGCGGAGTACTCATGCTCTGTTGTTCTTCAACCATCTCAGCGCGCCCTCGTCCTCGGGTCCATGGATTCTCGCAACGCCTCACCGAACAGGGTGAAGCCCAGCGCAGTCACGGCGATGCAGATACCGGGCAGGAAAGCCAGCCACGGTGCGATCGCCAACTCGCTCTGCGCGTACGTCAGCATCCGCCCCCACTCGGCCGTCTCGGGGCGTCCGCCGCCGAGGCCGAGGAAGGAGAGGGCCGCCGCGTCGATCACGGCGGTCGCCAGCGTCAGCGTGCCCTGCACGATGACCGGGCCGATCGCATTGGGAAGCACGTGCGACATCGTGATGCGTCCACGACCGAGACCGAGCGTCTGCGCCGAGAGCACGTAGTCACTCGATCTCTGCTGCAGCATGGATGCACGGAGCAGGCGCGCGAAGATCGGCACCTGCGATGCACCGATCGCGATCATCACCGCGTACGGCGTCTGGCCGAGGATGGCAGCGATCGAGACGGCGAGCAGCAGGTTCGGCACCGACAGGATGATGTCGACGATGCGCATGATCACGGTGTCGACCCAGCCGCCGAAGGTTCCGGCGAGCAGGCCGAGGATCATGCCGCCGACCAGACCCATCGCTGTCGAGACCACACCGACCATGAGCGAGGCTTGGGCTCCCCAGATCAGCTTTGAGAGCACGTCGCCGCCGAAGCGGTCGAGCCCGAGCGGGAACTCCGGCAGCTCGCCCGGTCCCGGGATGTGCGTCGGCGTGATGTACTTCGCGCCGGGCAGCGCGGTCTCAGGGTATGGCGCGAGGATCGGCGCCAGCGCGGCGACGAGCAGGAACAGCAGCACGATCACCGCGCCGATCCAGGCGGTGGGACTGTGACGCAGACGCCGGAAGACGTCCTGCCAGAACCCGCCGCCGGCATCCTTCAGCTCGGTCTGGGCGAGCGCGACCGTGTCGATGATCTCGCCACCCTGCGCCGGTGGAAGTGGAATGCTCATTGGACCCTCACTCTCGGGTCGATCAGGCTGTAGGACACATCCACCGCGAGGTTGATCAGCGCGTACGCGATCGCGATGAAGATGATGAAGCCCTGCAGCACGGGGAAGTCACGCGTGAAGATGGCCCTGGCCAGGAACGAACCGATTCCCGGATAGGCGAACACTGTTTCGGTCAGCACCGCGCCAGAGATCAGCAGACCGGTCTGCAGACCGATCGTGGTGATGACGGGCAGCATCGCGTTGCGCAGGATGAACCGAGCGCGCAGCGTCGAGTTCGCGACGCCCTTCGCGCGACCGGTGCGGACGTAGTCGGCGTTCTGCACCTCGAGAACGCTCGCCCTGGTGATGCGGACGATGATCGCGAGAGGGATGGTCCCGAGCGCGAGCGCGGGGAGGATCAGATGGAGGATCGCATCCCACGAGGCGTCGAACTCGCCCGTGATGATCCCGTCCCACACGTAGAACCCGGTGGGGTGCGTGGCATCGATCCGCGGACTCTGCCTGCCGTCGGCCGGGAGCCAGCCGAGCTGCACCGCGAAGATGTACTTCAGGATGAACGCCAGGAAGAAGACCGGGATCGTGATGCCGACCAGGCTGAGCACGACGGCGGCGTGGTCGCTGAATCTGCCGTGGCGTCGGGCTGCCCAGTAGCCGAGCGGAATACCGATGCCGACCGCGATGATCAGCGCCGCGACCGACAGTTCGATCGTCGCAGGGAAGCGACGGAAGAACTCTTCCGTCACCGGGCGGTTGGTCTGGATCGACGTGCCGAAGTCGCCTTGGAGCAATCGGCTTATCCAGATGAAGTACTGCTCGATGAGGGGTTTGTCGAAGCCGTAGAGCTCGTTGACCCTTTCGATGGCTTCCGGGGTGGCCTTCTCTCCGAGGAGAGCCACGGCGGGTCCGCCCGGGAGGGCTCTGACCCAGGCGAAGAGCAGGATGCTCAGGCCGAAGAGAGTGGGGATGAGGAACAGCAGTCGCCTGCCGATGGTGCGCAGCAAGAAGTACTCCCAGCTTTCAGGTCAGGATCATCACCCCTCTGATCATTGTGATCAGAGGGGTGACGCCCGAGTGAATCCTTACTTGGTGAGGACGATGTCCGTGAAGACCTCGTCGTTCACCGGGCTGGCAGGGTAGCTCTCGACGCGCGGGTCGAAGGCCAGGGTGGGAGCAGGGTGCGCGAGCGGGACGCCGGGGATGAACTCGGCGACCATCTCGTTGATGTCCTGGTACAGACCGGTCTGCTCGTCGAGGTCGGCGACCCCACGCGCCTCGGTCAGTGCCGAGAACAGCTCAGGGTTGTCGAAGCCCCACTCCGAGCTCTTCGCACCGAAGAAGACGCCGACGAAGTTGTCGGTGTCGTTGTAGTCGCCGGTCCAGCCGAGCAGGTGGATGCCGTGATCGGCGGTGCCGGTGGTGCGGTCGAGGTATTCGACCCACTCCTCTGAGACCGGGGTGGTCTCGACGCCGACCTCAGCAAGCTGCGAGGAGAGCACCGTGAAGATCTGCTCGGGGTCCGGCATGTACGGACGCGACACGTTGACCGGGTAGTTGAAGTCCAGCTTCAGCGGGTTGGCCTCGTCGTAGCCGGCCTCGGCCAGCAGCGACTTCGCCTTGTCGACGTCGTACTCGTACGTCGTGACGTCCTCGTTGTACCCGTTGACGACCTCGGGGATGAACTGGGTCGCCTTCTGCGTGCCCTCGGGCAGCACCTGGCTGATCAGCGCATCCTTGTCGATCGCGTACGACAGCGCCTCGCGCACCTTCGGGTCCTGGAGCTCGGGGATCTGCTGGTTGAACGCCAGGTACAGGATCGTGAACGGAGGACGCGACACCATCGTGAAGCCGTCCTCTTCGAGAGCGGCCGTGTCGGCGGGGCCGACCAGGTCGTACCCGTCGATGTCTCCGGCCTCGAGCGACTGACGGCGAGCGGTCGGGTCGTCGATCGTGCGGAAGATGATCTCCTCGATCTGGCCCTTCTCGCCCCAGTAGTCGGGGTACGACTTCAGCGTGACCTGCTCACCGGGTGCCCACTCGTCGAACTGGAACGGTCCGGTGCCGACCGGGTGCCCCATCGCGTATTCCGAAAGAGCGGGGGCCTCGGCCGAGCCGCCGACCTCGTCAGCGGCGAACTCCTGCATGGCTGCGGGGCTCTGCATGGCGAATGCGGGCAGCGAGAGCGCCGGGATGAATCCGGCGAACGGCTTGTTCAGCTCGATCGTGGCGCTGTAGTCGCCGTCGGGCGTGCAGGACTTGTACACCGCGTCGGCCGGGTTCTCGGCGTAGCCGTGGAACAGCTTGTTGTAGTAGTAGCCGAACGCCTCGGAGGCGGCGAGGCCGGTCCAGTTGTACCAGCGGTCGAAGTTCACGCAGACGGCTTCGGCGTTGAACGGCGTGCCGTCATGGAAGGTGACGCCCTCCTTCAGAGCGAAGGTGTACGACAGGTTGTCCTCGGACGGCTCCCACGACTCGGCGAGCAGCGGTGCGGGGTCTGCCGTGCCTGGCTCCGTGCCGACAAGACCCTCGAAGATCTGACGCGAGACGCGGAAGGTCTCGCCGTCCTGAGCGAAAGCCGGGTCGAGGCTGGCCGGGTCGGAGGATGCTGCGAACACGAACGTGCTGTCGACGTCGCCTTCTGCATCTCCGGAGTCGTCGCCGCGATCGCTGGCGACGCAGCCCGCGAGCAGCATCGCTGCGATCGCGGTGCCGGTGACGGCGATGAGCCCTCGCCGGCGCATGGATGTGTGGTGCATGCTGTGTACCTTCCCTGTTGGGGCGCTTCGTTGCGCGTGCCGGGGCGTCATCGCTCCGTTACACGGTGATGCAATGACGTTACCCAGCACGCTCCTGGAATCCAAACGCATCCGTGTTGCGATCCGGTATCAGCTGCGTAACGGCCTCGTGTTACCGTCAGGCAGGATCGGAGGACAACGGATGAAGAAGGTGCCTGACGCGCTCCACCGCTCGACCGTCGCGCGCCACGCGACGCTGTCCTCGCCGACCAGGACATCGACAGGGCTGAAGCTGCTCGGCGGCGCACTCGGCGCCGTTCTGCTCGCTACCATCGGCGTCGGCGCGTTCATCGCGATCGACCTCGCCACGCGTGCGACGGCGGATTCCGTCGCGCTCGAAGGCGCGCCTGACATCGCTCCCCCGGCGCTCGGTGAATATCCCGGCGCGTTCGACGTGCTCGTGCTCGGCACCGACGAGTGCGGACCGATCTCCGAGCGCTGGCTCGGCGAGCGCTGCGAGGAGAGCGACGCCGGCATCCTGAACGACGCGAACCTGCTGGTGCATGTGTCAGAGTCACCGCGCAAGGTGACAGTGGTGTCGTTCCCGCGCGACCTGATGGTCGAGGTTCCGGAGTGCACCCGCGAAGACGGCTCTGAGGCGTCGGCGCAGGGGACGCAGTCGCTCAACAGCGTGTACGCCCACGCCGGGCTGTCCTGCGTCGCGCAGACCATCACCGAGCTCACGGACGTGCCGATCGGCTTCGCCGCGAAGCTCAGCTTCGACGGCGTCATCCAGATGACGGATGCGATCGGCGGCGTCGAGGTCTGCATCGCCGAGCCGGGCATCAGCGACACGCAGACCGGAATCGACTGGCCTGCCGGCACCCGCAACGTGAAGGGCCTCGAGGCGCTGCAGTTCCTGCGCACACGCCACGGCGTCGGCGACGGGAGCGACCTCGCACGCATCTCGAACCAGCAGCAGTACATGTCGCGCCTCGCGAAGAAGATCCTCAGCGCAGAGGTGCTCAGCGACCCCACGAAGGTGCTGCGCCTGGCGAACACCGTGGCGGAGAACATCGTGCCAAGCGACACCCTCTCCAATCCGCTGACACTGGGCCAGCTCGCTCTCGCGGTGAAGGACGTGCCGTTCGACGACTTCGTGTTCGTGCAGTACCCGAGCTTCACTGCTCCGTACGATCCCAACAAGGTCGTGCCCGACTACGACTCCGCCGCAGTGCTGTGGGATGCTCTCGCGGCGAACCAGTCGCTGGAGCTCACCGGCGGCGCGAGCCCCAACGGGGGTGTCGAGAACGTCACCCCCACGCCTGAGCCGGCGCCGGGCGAGAGCGCCGCTCCGGAAGAAAGCCCCGCCCCCGAGGACAGGGCGACGCTTCCACCCGAGGTCTCCGGGACGAACGTCGAACAGGAGACCTGCTCCGCGGGCAACCTGAACTGAGCGAGCCGCCGCTCGGGCCGGGCGCGCCCCTGTGTGGCGCGTCGGCGCGGCGCGAAGTGTCGCAGATGGTCGGGTTGACGTTGTTGAAGCGACCATCTGCGCCACCACTCACGCTGCGGCCGCTCGGGAGGTGTCGCAGGTGGTCGCTTTCTCCGCTCGAAGGCGGCAATCCGCGCCACCTCAGCCATCCGCGCCACCTCGTGCCACCCGCGCCACCTCGGGGCGGGCGAGCGGGCGAGCGGGCGGCTCAGCGCCCGAGCAGCATGGCGCGGGCGGCCTCGGCTCCGACGCGGCTCGCCGCGGCCACCTCGACCACTGGAAGCGGCAACGGATGCCGGGCCGGCAGGCCCACGTTCACCACGACGGCGCCGGGGTCACGGTCGGCTGCGAGTTCTGCGAGGGCGCGCTGCGCAGCATCCACGTCGGGGCGGTCGACCAGCAGGACGAGGCGTCCTTCGGCGGCGATCGCCGCGTCCAGCGCAGCATCCCGCTCCTCCTCCGTCGCACGCTCGACGTCCAGCCGGACGCGGAAGCCGTCCCCGGCGAGGGCGTCGGCGACATACGCGGCCGCGCTGTCGACCGCGAGTGTCGAGCGGCGACGCGCGTCGATGACGGACAGAGCGGATGCCGCGGCATCCGCCACCCCATCCATCACATGTGTCACGCGCAGAGCGCGGCTGACGATGTCGGCCGCCTCGTAGGACGCCCCATCGGGGCCATCCGAGTCTGCCGTGGCGGCGCCCGCGAGCTTCGTCGCCAGCATCCGTACCCGATCGCGTGCTTGCTCGACGCGCTCGCGAGGCAGAGTGCCGTCGCGCAACGCGGCGACGATCGCCTCTCGCGCGGTGAGATAGTCGCTCTCGTCCTGGTCGGCCCTGGCCGCAGCCCCCGGGTTCGTCGGGTTGCCGATGCAGAGCAGATCGGCGCCCGCAGCCAACGCCTGCACGGCGCCACCGCCGATGCCGACGGACTCGCGGATCGCCGCCATGTCGAGCGCGTCTGTGATGATCACGCCGTCGAATCCCATGGTCCGCAGGCGCCCGAGCACCCCAGCGTTCAGCGTCGCCGGCTGCTCACCCCACTCCGGGACGACGATGTGCGCGGTCATGATCGAGTCGACTCCCGCGGCGATCGCGGCGCGGAACGGTGCGAGGTGCACGTCCTCGATCTCGGCCGGGTCCAGGTTGATCACCGGGAGCGCATGGTGCGAATCGAGATGGGTGTCGCCGTGACCTGGGAAGTGCTTCACACACGCCGCGACTCCCCCGCCCTGCATGCCCTCGACGGTCGCTGCGACATGCCGTGAGACGAGCGCGGCATCCGCGCCGAACGAGCGCACGCCGATCACCGGATTGCGCGGATCGGTGTTCACATCGGCGACAGGACCGAGCACGACATCGATGCCCGCTGCATGCGCACGCCGGGCGAGCTCTGCGCCGGTGGCCCTGCTCGCGGCGACGTCATCGACGACGCCCAGCTGCGCTGCACCAGGAAGTGTCGAGCCCGTGCCGACCTCGAGACGGGTGACGCTTCCCCCCTCCTCGTCGATGCCGATCAGGGCGTGCGGGTTCGCCGCACGGATCTGAGCGCTGAGCGCGGGCAGGTCGGCCGAGATGTTCTGGCCGAAGTACACGACGCCTGCGAGATCATCCTTGAGCGCCGAACGGAGCCACGCCGGCGCGTCGGTGCCGAAGAATCCCGGCCACAGCACGCTGTTGGCGAGACGGGTGAGCTCGTCCGTCATCCCTTCACTGCTCCCGCGACCATGCCGCTGGCGAGCCTGCGCTGCACGATCACGAAGAAGATCATGACCGGGATGGTGATGATGGTGGAGGCGGCCATGATGCTGCCCCAGTCGTTGGAGTGCAGGCCGAAGAACGACTTCAGACCGATCGCGACCGTGTACTGGTCACTCGCTCCGCCGAGCATCGTCATCGCGAAGATGAACTCGTTCCATGCCGTGATGAAGCTGAAGATGCTCGTGGCGACGAGGCCGGGCATCACCAGCGGCAGCAGCACGGAGCGGAACATGCGCCACCAGCTCGCGCCGTCGATGTACGCGGCCTCTTCCAGCTCGACAGGCACGGCGGCGACGAAGCCGCGCAGCATCCAGATGCCGAACGCGAGCGAGAGCGCGACGTAGACGATCATCAGGCCGATGATGCTGTTGAGCAGACCGAGGCTCTTCACCTGCAGGAACAGCGGGATGACGAGCGCCTCGAGCGGCACCATCTGCACCACGAGGATCATCATCAGGATCGTGGTGCGGAACTTGAACTTGAACCGCGCCACCGCGACGGCGGCGAGCAGGCAGACGAGCGCGCTCACCAGCACCGTCACAAGCGCGACGATCGCGGAGTTGCGCAGGAAGACGCCGAAGCCGCCCTCGGTGAAGACGAAGGTGAAGTGGTCGAACGTGAGCTCTTCCGGGAAGAACGAGCGCCCACCGCTGGACGCGTTCTTGTCGAAGGCGCTGGAGATCATCCAGTACACCGGGAACAGCGTGAAGATCAGGACTGCGGCGACGGCGACGCCGATGCCGACCTTCGACAGGACGGACTTGTTGTTCGGGTTCACAGTTCGTCCTCCTTCATGAGCGAGCGGATGTACACGATCGTGATGCCGATCAGCGCCAGTGTCAGCAGCACCGCGAGCGCGGCGCCGAACCCGTAGCGGTTCTGACCGAACGATTCGACGTACGACCAGACGCCGAGGTTGAGGACCGAGCGATTCGATCCGGAGCCGCCCGGCATGAGGTAGACCTGCGCGAACACCTTGAAGTCCCAGATGGTCGACAGGATGATCACCACCGAGAAGACCGGACGCAGAGTCGGGAAGATGATGCCCCAGAATCGACGCCAGGCGCCGGCACCGTCGAGTGCCGCTGCTTCGAGCATCTCCTTGGAGACACCGAGCAGACCCGCGAGCACGGTGATCGCGACGAACGGGAAGCCGTGGTGCACGACGTTCAGCAGCACGATCGCGTAGAACGACCACTGGTTCGTGAACCAGTTGACCGAGTCGTCGATCAGGCCGAGGCCCTGCAGCATGTCGTTGAAGACGCCTCGGTCGGCGTCGAAGATGAACGTCCACACGTAGGTGCCGGTGACGGCCGGCATCGCCCACGCGATCATGATGCAGCTGGAGACGATCACGCGCCAGGTCGTGCCGAGACGCTGCAGCAACAGCGCTACGAGCGTGCCGACGGCCACGGTGGCGAACACGGCGACGGCGGCGAAGCCGACGGTGTTCGGGAGGACGACGGTCCAGAGCGTCGGATTGGTGAGCGCTTCGACGTAGTTGTCGAAGCCGATGAAGTTGGTCTCTCCGGTGTTGATCTCCCGCAGCCCGTAATCCTGCAGCGAGTAGATGAAGACCTGCACCAGCGGCCACAGCATGAGCACCGCGAGGATGGCGAGGCCGGGGGCGAGGAGCAGCCAAGGGCGGGCCTTGGCGATGGAGAGGAACCGATTGGATCGGCGGCCACCGGCCACGGAGGCGGGGGTGTTCCCCGCCTCCGTGGGTGTCGGCAGCGGTGCGTGCACCGTCGACATAGAGGGTTATTGCCTAACTGGTTGTTACTGGTTGAGCAGCTCGGTCATCTCGGCCGCGGCATCCTTCGTCGCCGTGGCGACGTCCTTCTGCCCGCTGAGGATCGACTGGATCATCGCGTTGGTGGTCTTCTTCGCCTGGACGGCGCCGAAGTTCGGAGTCACCGGCACGGATGCGCCGCCGTCGACCATCTGCTCGGCGAACGGTGCGACCAGCGGGTCGGTCGAGGCGAGGGCCTCTTCCATCGCCGAGGCGACACCCGGGAAGTAACCGGTCTGCTCAGCCCACTGCTCGGCGTACTCGCCGGTGGTCATGAACTGGACGAACTCCCATGCGAGGTCGGCGTTCTTCGTGGTGTTGAAGATCGACAGGTGCGATCCGCCGAGCACGGACGGGGCGATGTCGCCGTCCTGGCCGGGGATGACGGCTGCGCCGAGCTTGCCCTCGAGGTCGGGGTTGGTCTCGATGAGCGCGTTCGGCGTCCACGAGCCGGACAGCATCATCGCGACATTGCCCTGCGTGAACGCGTCACGGACGTCGGTCTCCTTCCAGGTGGTGGCACCTGCGGAGGAGAAGCCGTGCTCTGTGGCCAGGTCGGTGTAGAACTGGATGCCGGCCTGCGACTCAGCGCTGTCGAGCTCGCTCGTCCAGGTGTCGCCGTCGAGCGTGGCGATCTCGCCGCCGGCGCCCCAGACCCACGGGTAGACGAAGAACTCGGAGTCTCCGGCGACCGGGAACGCGAGCATCTCCGGGTGCGCGGCCTTGATGGCCTCGCCTGCTGCGACGATGTCGTCCCAGGTCTTCGGAGCCTCGAGCCCGAGCTCTTCGAAGATGTCGGCGCGGTAGACGAGCGAGCGGACACCGGCGTACCACGGCATGCCGTAGAGCTCTTCTTCGTAGGTGCCTGCGACCTCGAGTCCCTCGACCAGGTCGTCACGGAGGCCGTCTTCGGCATCGACGTACTCATCGATGGGCAGCAGCGCGCCTGCGTCGGCGAACTCGGCGGTCCAGGTGGTGCCGGTCTCGGCGATGTCGGGGGTGGTGCCGCCGGCGATCGAGGTCACGAAGCGGTCGTGCGCGTCTGCCCACTGCACCTCTTCGAACTCGACGGTCGCGCCGGTCTCTTCCTTGAACGCCGCGGAGACCTCGTCGAGGAACGCTGTGGCGTCAGGGTTGGTGCCCTGCATGATCCAGACGCTGAGTGTCTGATCCTCACCGTCGGCCGAGCCGTTGCCCGAGCCGCCGGAACATGCGGCGAGGCCCAGTGCTGCCGTGACGCCGAGCGCCACGATGGGAAGAATGCGCTTCTTCATCTGGTGAATCTCCTCATTGAAAAATGCCTCGGCGCGCAAGGGTTGCATGCCGATCAGGAAAAAGTATTCATCACTAACAAAATACCTGCAACTCCTGCCGACGATCGTCATACACCTGTAACACGCGCCGGAAGCATAGGCTCAGAGCATGGGACGGATGCGCACGAAGAACACCGAGCATCCGCACGCCACGCTCGATCACGGCGGCATCGCACAGATCTCACCCTCGGAGTTCACGAGTGGTTTCGAGCTGATCGTCGACGACACCCCGCAGTCCCACGTCGACCTCGATGACCCGACGCATCTGCACTTCGAGTACGTCGTGCGAATGGGCGCGGTGATCGATCAACTCACTTTGGAGGGTGCGCCGCTGACCGCCGTCCACCTCGGTGCGGGTGCGATGACCATCCCCCGCTACATCGAGGCCACGAGACCGGGATCGCGTCAGCAGGTGATCGAATGGGAGGCGCCACTCGCAGCTCTCGTGCGCGAACACCTCCCGCTGCCCCGAGGGGCAGCGATCCGCATCAGGATCGGAGATGCGCGCTCGGGTGCGAAGAAGCTGCCTCCTGCGCTCACCGGCGCGTGCGATCTCGTCGTCTCGGATGTGTACTCCGGGGCACAGACGCCCGCTCACCTGACCAGCGTCGAGTTCTACCGAGAGCTATCAGGGCTCCTCGCCCCGTCGGGCGTGCTGCTCGTCAACGTCGCCGATGGACCAGGACTGGCATTCGCGAGGCGGCAGGTCGCCACGATCGGCCATGTGCTTCCCGAGATCGCGCTGCTGGCCGACACCCAGGTGCTCAAGGGCCGCCGGTTCGGGAACCTCGTGATCGCGGCATCCGCTTCTCCCCTGCCGACGCAATGGCTGCCGCGGATGCTGGCGGCCGGCCCCCACCCGGCGAAGATCGCGCAGGGCGCCGAGGTCGTCGCCTTCGCGAAGGGGGCCCGCATCGTCACTGACGCGGATGCTGTGGCGTCCCCGAAGCCGGACGCATCGATCTTCCTGCGCTGAAATCCGCCTCCGGGGCGTGCCG
The DNA here is from genome assembly GCF_049896145.1 of Microbacterium sp. TWP3-1-2b2. Classification (NCBI taxonomy): domain Bacteria; kingdom Bacillati; phylum Actinomycetota; class Actinomycetes; order Micrococcales; family Microbacteriaceae; genus Microbacterium; species Microbacterium sp. TWP3-1-2b2. The sequence continues at coordinate 1,888,058 of NZ_JAFCTS010000001.1, forward strand.
CCGACTCGTCTGCAGATCCGACAGGCAGACTGGAGCGAGGCGCCGCGGAAGGAGAGCACATGGGTTACATCAAGGGTTACGATCCACAGACTCTTCGTGAGCAGGTCGATCGGGTCGAGTGCGCGCAGCGACTGGTCGAGATCGAGGCGCAGCGCAGCCTGCCGGCATTGCTGGAGCGGGTCTGGCTGCTCAAGGTGCTCGACCAGCTCGACGATGCGCTCAAGCTCTCCGACGAATCGGTGCGCGTCGCGCGCATGGCCGGCACCCGCAAGGATGTCCTGCGGGCACGCGTGCTGCACGCGACGATCCTGCAGTACCGCGGCGCACACGCGGCCGCCGAGCAGGAGCTCGCGACCTGCGCCTCCGAGGCCGAAGGACAGGGCTGGACATCGATCGCGGCGTTCGCGTACCAGCACCACGGCAAGAACGCGTATGACGCAGGTGACTTCGATGAGGCTCGTACGAGCCTCAAGCAGGCGCTTTTCCTGCGCCGCGAGGCCGGCGCCGCTGACGCCGAACTCGAAGTCGCGCTGCTCGCGATCGAGGCAGCGGAGAAGCGCCGCAGCGGACAGCTCGTCGGAAGTTGACCTGCTCGCTCCCCTAATGTCTGCGGGATGATTTAGCCTTGGCGCATGGCGGAACTTGACCGTGTGCGCATCTGGGGCGAGGCGTTGATCCGGTTGCATCTCGACGAGTCGTGGTCGTTCGGCTTCGACCACGCGAAGCGTCGAGCGGGGCAATGCGATTTCCGTGCGAAGCGGATCACCGTGTCGCGCTATCTCGCAGCACGTTTCGACGACGACGAGATCCACCAGGTGCTGCTGCACGAGGTCGCACACGCTCTGGCCGGACACCGTGCCGCGCACGGGGCGAAGTGGAAGCTCATCGCCCGTGACCTCGGCTACGTCGGAGGAACGACGCACCACGGCGAGACGGCAGAAGAGCTGGCACCGTGGATCGGCACCTGCCCTGCGGGTCACGTGACGTACCGGCATCGTCGGCCGAGCAGGGCCACGTCGTGCGTCAAGTGCTCACGCACCTTTGACCCGCGCTTCGAGTTCTCCTGGACCCGCCGGGAGATCACCGCTGACGTTCGCCTCGCCGCGCAGATGCCGCGCGAGCAGTAGTCGGCTGCTCAGGCGAACGCGACGAAGACACCGTCGCTGAGAACCGGCACGACATCGGTCGCGTCGACCTCGGCGGCAGCCGCCGTGGCGGTCGGAACGAGACCCGCCGCTTCGATGCGCGCGGTCGCGGAGACGCCCTCGGCGATCTCCTTGGCCGATCCGGATGCCGTGAGCAGGTGTCGCATCGCCCGACGAAGCCCGCGTGCCGATTCGCAGACGGCCGCCGCCTCAGGAGACGTGTGGTCGGCGCCCAGGTCGCTCAGCGCCGCGATGATCGTGCCTGCACCGAGCTGGTCTTCGACGGCGAAGCGGAGGTCTCCAGCATCCGTCAGCTCGCCCGCAGCGATCACGGCCACCGACGTGCGCTGCTGGCGACGATTCTGCAGTTCGAGCACTGTCCTCGCCACCGCTGATGCATTGCGCAACGATCCGAGCAGCACGCTCGGCTCGCCCGCTGCCGCCGCCGTGACCACGGCTGCCCCGTTGCGTGACCAACGCTCGGCATCCGCCAGCGCGACCGTGCGGCCGGAGGCGACGGCATCCGTCACGATCGAGGAGAAGCGGAGCACGTCGACGACGACGATGACATCGGCCGGCGCGAGCCGCTGCAGTCCGGCGACTCCCCACTCGAAGCGGACCTGGTACGCGGACTGATCGAACGGATGCGGCATCCTCCCAGCCTAGGAGAAGTGGGAGGGCGGCCGCTCCTCCGCGCGCGGTCCGCGAGGTGTCACCGGATGCCGCATCCCCGGCGCCCAAGCGACCTCCCGCGCCACCCTCCGCGCCACCGAATCACTCTCGCCCCCGAGAGGTGTCACCGGATGCCGCATCCCCCGCACCCAAGCGACATCCCGCGCCACCTCACGCGCCACCCGCCATGGGCTCGACCGCTGAGCCTGTCGAAGCGTCCGAGAGCTCAGTCGACGGCGAGCGCCTCGACCGGGGCGACCCTGGTCGCGAGCCGAGTCGGAGTCGCTGCAGCCACGAGCGTCAGCACCGCGGTCGCGGCGATGATCACGACCACCGGGATCCACGGCACCGCGGGCGCCACGAGCCCCGCGGTCTCCTCGAAGTGCGGAGGCATCCGAACTGAGCCCAGCAGCGACTGCGCCGCGATCCAGCCGTACAGCACTCCGAGAACGAGCCCGGTCGCTGTCGCCGTGATCGTGATGTGCAGTGCCTCGAGCAGGATCATCCGGCGCACCTGACCGTTCGACAGCCCGATCGCGCGAAGCAGCCCGAGCTCGCGACGCCGCTGCACCACTCCGATCGTGAGCAGGTTCACCAGCCCGACCGCAGCGATGACCGCCGAGATGCCGACCAGCACCATCATGACCGCTGCGAAGCTGTCCATGATGATCGCGAACTCGGAATCGAGCTCTCCTCCTGCGGCCGTGGTCAGCAGAACCTTGACCGATTCCAGGGCCACCGCGAACATCGTCACGAGGGTCACTCCCATGACGACGCCGATGGCCATCCGACTGGAGCGCTCCGGATACCGCAGCGCGTTCTCCGCGGCGAGTCGCGCCGTGGCCGAGCGACCGAACAGCCTGCCCACGAGGCGCAGCAGCGGTGGAATCACGAGCACGGCGGCCAGCGAGATCCCAGTGAAGGAGAGCAGCCCTCCGAGGAAGGCCACGATGACTCCCAACGGGGTGACCAAGCCGACGAGCACCCCGAACACCAGCAGCGCGACGCCGGCGATCAGAAGCAGCAATGCACCGACATGACGCGCAGGGCGCCCGGCGGCGTCCTCGTGCGAGCGCTCGACCGAACCGGCGATGGCCTGCAGCGGGGTCACCGCGAGCACCCGCCGTGATCCGACCCAGGCGGCTGCCCAGGTCGTCAGCACGACTCCGAGTGTCGGGATCAGGATCGTCGGGAGCATCGGCGTGAAGGCGGGCACCTCGCCCAGCATGCGGTCGGCGAAAGCGACACCGGCCCACGCGATGAGCAGCCCGGCGACGAGGCCGATGCTCGCACCGATCGCGCCGACGATCAGCCCCTGACGAGCGACCTCGGCTCGTTGCGAGCGCGCACTGCCGCCGATCAGGCGAACCAGGGCGATGTGCCGTGTCCGCCCGGCGATGATGGTCGAGAAGGTGTTGGCCGTGACGATCGCCGCGACGTAGAGCGCGACGCCGATCAGCAGAACCGACAGCATCGCGACGACGACGGCAAGCGTTCCGCTGTCACCGATGTACGGGTCCGCCTGCAGCATCGCACCGATGTACGCCGTCGCCTCGACCAGCACGACGCCGAACGCCGACGAGAGTGCGGCGACCAGGATGCTGGCGCCCATGCCGCGATCACGCAACCAGGTGAGGCGAGGGCCCGTCGCCGTCGACTCGGGAACGACCGCAGCCACGGCACTCATGCCGACACCTCGGCAGCGAGCATGTACGCCGCGATCTGCTCTGCGCTCTGGCGAGGGTGATCGGCCACGATGCGGCCGTCGCCGAGGTACAGCACGCGGTCGGCGTGACTGGCGGCGATCGCGTCGTGCGTGACCATGGCGATGGACTGACCGTGCTCACGACTCGCGGTGGAGAGCAGCTGCAGCACTTCCCGACCGCTGGCGGAGTCGAGGTTGCCGGTGGGCTCGTCCGCGAAGACCAGGTCGGGTGCGGTGGCGAGCGCGCGGGCGATCGCCACACGCTGCTGCTGGCCGCCGGAGAGCTCATGCGGGCGGTGGCGCAGACGTGCACCGAGGCCGAGCGTCTCGACGAGCCCGTTGATCCTGGCGCGTTCGATCGCGCTGGGGCGGCGGCCATCGAGTTCGAGCGGCAGCAGGATGTTACCGATCGCGTCGAGCGTCGGCACCAGGTTGAACGACTGGAAGATGAACCCGACGCGGCGACGCCGCAGGATCGTGAGGTCGAGGTCGCCGAGACCCGTGATCTCCGTGTCGCCGATCCATGCGCGACCCTCGGTCGGGGCGTCGAGGCCGGCCATGATGTGCATGAGGGTCGATTTGCCGGAGCCACTGGGGCCCATGATCGCGGTGAACTGTCCGCGGCGGATGCCGACGCTGATGTCGTCGAGAGCCGTGACGGCACTCTCGCCGGCGCCGTAGGACTTCGTCAGGTGCTGCACACGGGCTGCGAGCCCGAGGTCTGTGGTCGTGATCTCCATACCTACGACGTTAGGAAGAACGGATGCCACGCCACATCGCCCGCCCGGAGCATCCGCCTACATCTCAAGGATGATCCTGCTCGCCTCTCCAACTCGCGAGACGCGCGTCCCGATCTGCTGACCTCGTCCCGATCTGCGGACAGATCCGGCGAAATGCTCAGCCAATCGTGACACCGTCCGCGAATCGGGACACGCCAGTCCGGCGAACACCTCAGTTCAGCCCGTGCTCGAACGCGAACACCACGAGCTGCACCCGGTCGCGCAGCGCGAGCTTGGTGAGAATGCGGCTGATGTGCGTCTTCACCGTCGCCTCGCTGAGGAACTCGCGCCCGGCGATCTCCGAGTTGGACAGCCCGCGCGCGGCGAGTGCGAAGATCTCCCGTTCACGATCGGTCAGGGAGGCGTACGCAGGTGGCACCGGCTTCGCAGCCTCGGTGAAGTGCGCGAACAGCTCGCGCGTGGCGGATGCTGCGATCACGTTCGAGCCGGAGTGCACGGTGCGGATCGCCGCGAGCAGGAACTCCGGCTCTGCGTCCTTCAGCAGGAAGCCGCTCGCCCCCTGCCTGATCGCACGCGCTGCGGCTTCATCGAGGTCGAAGGTCGTGAGCATCACGACCTTCGGCGCATCCGGCGTCTTGAGGAGCTCGGCCGTCGCGGTCAGGCCGTCCATCACCGGCATCCGGATGTCCATGAGCACGACATCCGGCGCCGCGTGCGCGACCGCGGCGAGCGCCTCCTGCCCGTTGCCGGCCTCCGCGACGACCTCCATGTCCGGCTGGGATGAGACCAGCATCCGAATGCCGGCGCGGAACAGCGCCTGGTCGTCGACCAACAGCACCCGGATCATGCATCTCCTCCAGTGGTCACAGGCATCTCCTGCGCGGCTCCGATCGGCAGTGTCCCGCGGACGACGAACTCCTCGCCCTCCCGCTCTGAGGTGAGCGAGCCCCCGACGAGCTGCGCACGCTCTCGCATCCCGACCAGACCGTGCCCGCCGGACGCGCCCACCACGGGGACCGCGGCGATCTGGTTGCGCACTTCGACGTCCACCCGGTCCGTCAACCACGCCAGGTGGACGTCGACGGCCCCGCCCGCGCCGTGTCGGATGGCGTTGGTCAGGGCTTCCTGAAGGATGCGGTAGACGGCGAGCTGAATCGCGCCAGGCGGTTCCCCCGGCGGCATCGGGTCGACCGTCACGCGCGGCTCGACGCCCGCCTGCCGCACCTGCGCGAACAGCTGCTCGAGGTCGGCGATGGTGGGCTGAGGTCCGTCTCCCTGACGGTGACGCAGCTGGGTGAGCAGCATCCGCACGTCGGACAGCGCGGAGCGGGCGGTCTGGGAGATCGTGCCCAGCGCCTCGGTCGCCACCTGCGGATCGGATGCCGCGGCGTAGCGCGCCCCATCGGATTGGGCCACGATCACTGCGAGCGAGTGCGCGACGACGTCATGCATGTCGCGGGCGATGCGCACGCGCTCCTGCTCCTCCGCCGTGGCGATCTCGGCCAGAGCCTGAGCTGCGCGACTGACCCGCCAGCGCAGCACCATTCGCCATCCGAAGCCTCCCAGCCACGGCGAGCCGAGCGCGAGGATGCTCATGAACGCGAGCAGCACGAAGGAGGCGACGGTGCTGGAGATTCCGGCCGCGAAGAGCTGGCCGTTGCTGAAGGCGACGTACGTCGCGGCGATGACGCCACCGACGAACGACGAGACGAGACCGGCCCAGAAGACGCGCGTCGTTCCCCAGGCAGCGGTCGCGTACAACACGCCGAGGATCGCGACGTTGATCGGAAGAGGTCCGAGCCCGGCGGCCATCTGCACGATCGCACCGAGCCAGGCGACGGCCAGCGCGATGCCGGGCGCGAGCCGCCCGATCGCGACGGCGCCGCACTGCAGCACCGCGGCGACGACGAGCCCGCCGACACCGACGGCCTCGGGAACGGTCGAGCTGAGGTTTCCTGGCGCATAGAACACCACGGACGTGGGTGTGAAGATCGCGAACAGCACGAACGCCCCGACGATGTCGAGGATGAGCGAGGTGCGGGACAGCGGGCGGATCACCCTCTCACGCTACGCGAGGCTACGGTCGTCAGCATCCGCCCAGCGATGTATCCGCGGATGTCACGCGCGGGCCAATATCTCGCCGTGCGGTACGAGGTACCAGCCGTCTGCGGCGTCGGACCAGGTGCGCCAGGCTCGACTGATGCGGTGCAGGTCGGCGCTCGTCGCGAAGCCGTCGTCGACGAGCTGGCGTGCCAGCGCGGACTCGACGATGCGATCCGCCCACATACCGCCCCACCACTCGCGCTCCTCGCGTGTCGCGTAGCACCAGGTCGAAGCAGACGCGGTGATCTCTTCGAAACCCGCTGCCCGCGCCCACGACAGCAAACGGCGTCCGGCATCGGGCTCGCCGCCGTTCGCACGCGCGGCGGCCCGGTACAGCCGGAGCCACTCATCGAGCTCCGGCGCAAGAGGGAACCAGATGAAACCGGCGTAGTCGGCGTCGCGCGCGGCGACCAGCCCGCCCGGCTTCGTGACCCGCCGCATCTCTCGGAGCGCCCCCACAGGGTCCGCGACGTGCTGCAGCACCTGATGGGTGTGCACGATGTCGAAGCTGTCGTCGGCGAAGCTCAGCGCATGGGCATCCTCGACCGAGAAGGCGACGTTCGACCTGCCCTGTGCTGCCGCGAGCCGCTGTGACAGCGCGAGCTCGGCCTCACCGATCTCGGTCGCGGTGACGTGGGCGACGTGCTGTGCGAAGTCCATCGTGATCGTGCCGGGGCCCGCGCCGACATCGAGCAGTCGCACATCGGAGTGCAGATGCGCGCGCAGATACTCCGCCGAGTTCGCGATGGTGCGATTGCTGTGCGAGCGCAGGACCGACTCGTGATGCCCGTGGGTGTATGCGGCCATGATCTCACTCTCCTGAATGTCAGCGCAGCTGGGTGGCCAGGCGTCGGATCGCCTCGCGATCGGGCTTGCCCGAACTCAGCGTCGCGATCTCGTCGACGATCACCATTCGTGCGGGGCGCGCGGGCTTGCCCAGCTCTTCCGCGACCACCTCTCGCGCATGTTCGAGCTGTTCGGATTCGCTGCGTCTGAGAGCCTCGCCGCGCTCGGCGACGATCACGGATGCTTCGCCCCATCGCTCGTCGTCCACGCCGACCACCACGGCGCCAGTGAGCCCGGGGATGGTGCGGACGATGCGTTCGACCCTGTCGAGGGAGATGTTGACGCCCCCGGAGACGATCACGTTGTCGGCGCGGCCGTGCACACGCACGACGCCGTCCTCGACGATGCCGAGGTCGCCGGTGCGATACCAGCGGATGCCGTGCTCGTCGCGCACGAAGGTGGTGTCGGTGAGGACCGGATCGCCGAGGTAGCCATCGGCGAGCATGGGACCCGCGATGCGCAGCTCACCGTCGACGGCCTTCACAGCGACGGTCTGGAGCGGCACGCCGTCGTAGACGCATCCGCCGCTCGTCTCCGTCGAGCCGTAGGTGCGCACGAGGCGCACGTCGAGCTCGGCGGCGCGTTCCCGCACCGGTTCAGGCAGTGCCTGCCCTCCGACGAGGATCGCGGAATAGGCCTGGAGCGCCGCACGAACCGTCGTGTCCTCGATCGCCGCGTCGAGGAGGGTGGCGACCTGCGCCGGTACCAACGACGTGAACAGCTGCTCGCCGCGGCCGCGCAGCATCGGCAGCGTGGCCTCGGTGAAACTCCGTGCCGAGAAGCCTCCCTCCAGCACCACCGGAGTGGTTCCGGAGAGGATGGAGCGGGCCAGCACCTGAAGGCCGGCGACGTATCCGGCCGGCAATGCGAGCAGCCAGTTGCCTGAACCGATGCGATCGGCAGTGGCTTCGGCGCCTGCCCGCAGCGCCTCTGCGCTCAGCACGACACGCTTCGGGATGCCGCTCGAGCCGGAGGTTCCGATGACCACCGCCGTGCCCTCTGCGACAGCCTCCGGCTCATCATCCGAGCCGCCGAGCCCCAGCATCCCCAAGGCCAATGCGGGGCCGCCCTCGAGCGCACGTGCGAGTTCGCGCTGCAACTGAGCCGCGTCGTCGGCCGAGGTGGCGATGAGTCGTGTCATCCGTCAGCCCTTCAGAAGTGCCAGGGGAACGACGTCCAGTCGGGGTCGCGCTTCTCGAGGAATGAGTCGCGCCCTTCGACGGCCTCGTCGGTGCCGTAGGCCAGACGGGTCGCCTCACCGGCGAACACCTGCTGGCCGACCATGCCGTCATCCACTGCGTTGAAGGCGAACTTGAGCATGCGGATCGCCGTCGGCGACTTCGTCAGCACGGTACGAGCCATCCGCAGCGCCTCGCGTTCCAGCTCAGCGTGCGGCACGACCCGGTTGACGGCGCCCATCTCGTAGGCGCGCTGCGCGGAGTACTCCTCGGCGAGGAAGAACACCTCACGGGCGAACTTCTGACCGGTCTGCCTGGCCATGTACGCCGAACCGTAACCCGCGTCGAAGCTGCCGACGTCGGCATCCGTCTGCTTGAACCTCCCGTGCTCTGCACTCGCCACGGTCAGATCGCACACGACGTGCAGCGAATGCCCGCCGCCGGCTGCCCAGCCGGGCACCACAGCGATGACGACCTTGGGCATGAAGCGGATCAGCCGTTGCACCTCGAGGATGTGCAGGCGCCCGGCTCGTGCCGGATCCGCCACGGTCGCCTCGTCCTCGGAGTACTTGTAGCCGTCGCGGCCACGGATGCGCTGGTCGCCGCCCGAGCAGAACGCCCAGCCGCCGTCCTTCGCGCTCGGTCCGTTGCCGGTGAGCAGCACGGCGCCGATCTTCGGGTCCTGGCGGGCGATGTCCAATGCCCGATACAGCTCGTCCACCGTGTGCGGCCGGAAGGCGTTGCGCACCTCCGGTCGGTCGAACGCGATACGGGCGACGCCGCCGTCGTGCGTGACGTGCGCCGTGATGTCCGTGTAGGCATCTGCGCCGGGCGCGAGCACCCATTCAGCGGGATCGAAGAGTTCGGAGACGGATGCGGTGGCCACGGCATCCAGCCTATTGCCCGACATGGCCACCTCACGCAAGAAAGCGCCGCCTCCGGGAGGCGGCGCTTCCTGCATTCGATCCTGATCAGGCGTTGCGCGACCGCAGCGTCTTGAGCCAGCCGTCCACGATGTCCCACACCGGGAAGGCGACGAGGCAGAAGCCCGTGATGATCGTGAGGACCTGCATGGTGTCCTCCTTCACCCCGTTGTCAGTGAACACGAAGCTCAGGAACTCCGGATTGATCAGCTCACCGCGCATGAGAAGCGTGACTGACCATACGGCGAAGGCCACCGCCAGCAGCGTGTTGATCACCGCTGCACCGATCGTCCACCGCCGCTTGGCGTGGACGGCGACGGACAACGCGGCCTCGGCGACGATCAGCGCGAACAACACGGTGATCCCCCACGGCCACAGGCCAGGGTTCAACATCGGGATGGGGTCGCCCCCGGTCGGGAAGAATCCCATGAGGGCGTCCCAGAACACTGCGCCGACTCCGATCGCCAGGAACACGAGCGAGGCGATGGCGTCTGCACGCCCCGCGCCGTTCTGCGTCGGCTCCGGCAGCTGATCGAGATCCCACTCCGGCAGCGTCGTGTCGCTGTTCGTCCGCTCCAGGATGACGAACACGAGCGTCGTCCAGAATCCGATGTGCACCACCGTGCTGATCGCGACGGCGACCATCGCGCCGATCACCGCACCGACGTCACCGCCCGAGATCGCCGTGCCGAACGCGACGCCGACCATGGCGATGGGCGGGACGATGATCAGGAGCAGCTTCAGCAGCCGCCACCAGGTGAGGTAGAAGCGCGGTCCGATCAGGTGAAGCGGACGGTCCGCGTAGCTCGCGGCGAGGATGCCGGGGTCACCGAGCTCCATCAGCACCGCCCGCTCCGCGGCTTCGCGCGGCTCGCCCTGCTCGAGCCGGGCCTCGATGGCGTCGTCGATGGATGCGCCCAGCTCGGCACGCACGTCGTCCTGCGCGGCCGGGGTGATGCTCTTGACAGTGGCGGCGATGTACCGCTCGGTGAGCGTGGTTGACATGTCAGTGATCCTGTTCGGTGAGTGTCGCGATCGCGGCAGTGAGCGCGAGCCAGTCTTGGGTGAGGGTGTCGGCGAGCCGGATGCCGGCTTCCGATGTGCGGTAGAACTTTCGAGGCCGTGCCTCTTCGGTGTTCCACTCGCTGGTCAGGTACTCCTGCTTCTCGAGCCTGCGAAGCAGCGGGTACAGCGTGTTCGCATCAGTGGCGAAGCCGCGGCGTTCGAGCTCTTCCAGCAGCGCGTACCCGTAGCCCGCCGTGCGCAGCAGTTGCAGACAGGCCAGCACCACAGTGCCGCGCCGCAGTTCCTGCAGGTGCGTATCGAGGGTCTCGTTCATGTCGATCACATTACTGTGTCTCACACACTAATGTCAATGACGCTTTGATGCGCAATCGATCAAGCTACGGTTGCAGGATGCTCGAACTCATCCAGATCGACCCGTTCGACGGCGTCGCGGTGACGCTGTGGTGGGAGATCTACGCCGCCGCAGAGCGCGCGGATCGTGGCGCCGACACGGCGGTCTGGACGCGACACGAATCGCAGCGCGAGCTGCAGCAGGACACCGAGACGATCGACCGACGCGCCTACCTGGCCTGCATCGACGGCGAGATCGTCGCGAGTGGCCGGCTCGCGCTCCCCCTGCGCGACAACCTGCGCGTGGCGACGCTCGGCGTGCACGTCGCGCCCGAGCTGCGGCGTCAGGGTGTCGGCACGGCCGTACTCACTGCACTCGAGACCGAAGCGCAAGAGGCCCATCGCGATGTCTTGAAAGCGAGCGCGTCGTGGCCCTGCAGCGCCGGCGACGACGGCCACGGAGTTCCGGGTCGAGAGTTCGCGCGGCGCCACGGCTACGCACTGGCACTCGGCGACGTGCAGAGTCGGCTCCGGCTGCCGGTCGCGGAAGCGCATCTCGCCGGTCTCAGTGCCGAAGCATCCACTCGTTCGCAGGGATTCTCGCTGCGCTCGTGGATCGGCAGCGTTCCCGAGGCGGTCGTGGGCGGGTGGGCCGAGCTGGACGCTGCTGTAGACACCGAGGCGCCTGTCGGAGATCTCGAGATCGAGCCGGCGTCGGTGGACATCCGCGAGATCCGCAGGAGCGAGATGCTGATCGCTCAGCAGAATCGGCGCAGTTTCGGAACCGTGGCGTGCGACGGCGGGGGCCGCGTCGTCGCATACACGCAGCTGGTCGTGTCCGGCGACGACGGGAACGCATACCAATGGGGCACTCTCGTGCGGCGAGAGGCGCGCGGTCACGGATTGGGCCTGGCCGTCAAGATCGCGAACCTGCAGTTGCTGCAGGAGCACGCCTCTGACGTGCGCGCGATCTACACGTACAACGCCGGGGTCAACGAGCACATGCTCGCCATCAATCGCCGGCTGGGCTTCGCTCCCTCGGAACTCATGGCCGAACTGCAGAAGCGCCTGGCCTGACATGTGTCCCAGATGGTCGTGCGTGATCGGCACGGCTGGCAGCCCGATGAGACCCGGAAGGGCATGATGGGGACATGAACCCGTCGCTCGCAGAGCTGCTCGAGACGGCCCGTGTGGTCGCCCTCCCCATGACGACACGTTTCCGTGGCGTGGATGTGCGCGAGGCGCTGCTCTTCGAGGGACCCGAGGGCTGGGCGGAGTTCTCACCGTTCGTCGAATACGAGGACGCCGAGGCATCCGTCTGGCTCGCCTCAGCGATCGACTACGCCTGGAACGCGCAGCCGGCGCCGCTGCGGCAGTCGATCGGTGTGAACGCCACCGTGCCGGCAATCGCCGCGGCCGATGTTCCCAGGGTGCTTGCGCGATTCCCCGGATGCCGTACGGCGAAGATCAAGGTCGCTGACCCCGGCCAGCCGCTGAGTGACGACATCGCCAGGGTGCGCGCGGTGCGCGACGTGCTGGGCCCTGAGGGGCGCGTGCGCATCGACGCCAACGGTGTGTGGAACGTCGACGAGGCGGAGCACGCGATCCACGCCCTCGCCGAGTTCGACCTGGAGTACGCCGAGCAACCGTGCGCCACGGTGGAGGAACTCGCCGAGCTGCGCAAGCGAGTGAAGTACATGGGCATCCCCATCGCCGCTGACGAGAGCATCCGCAAGGCCGACGATCCTCTCGCTGTGGCAAGAGCCGGCGCCGCCGACCTCATCGTGATCAAGGCGCAGCCGCTCGGCGGCCTCACGCGCGCACTGCAGATCGTCGTCGCCGCAGGGCTTCCCGCGGTCGTCTCCAGCGCGCTCGACACCGCGGTCGGTCTTTCGCAGGGAGCAGCCCTCGCTGCGGCGCTCCCCCATCTCGACTACGACTGTGGCCTCGGCACCGGCGCGCTGTTCGTCGAGGACGTCGCAGACCTCTCTCCGGTCGACGGCGCGATCACGGTCGGCCGCGTCATCCCCGACGCGACGAGACTCGACAGGCTCGCGGCATCCGCCGAGCGCCGCGACTGGTGGCTCGATCGCCTCGAGCGCTGCCACGCACTGCTCGCCGACCGGTAAAGCAGAGAATCGAGCGAGCAGCGCCGGTTCAGCCTGCGGCAGGCGCGATGAGCAGATCGACGAGTTGTCCGAGCGCCTCGGCGCCGGCACGATGCAGCTTCTCGCCGTCCCATCCGGACACGGCCGCGCGCGCCATGCAGCCCTCCCACTGGATCATGAGCATCTGCGCAGCAGTGGGGACATCGATCCGCAGCGCGAACAGACCGGAGTCGACGATGCCCTGGATGATCTCCTCGATGCTCGCGGTCATCGCCCGATCCTGTGCGAGATAGGCCTTCCCGAAGCCTTCATCGCGCAGGGCGCGAATGCGGATCTCGCTCATCATGAGCACGCTCAGGCGGTCGTCGAGCCGTGAGTCCATCACCTTCTGCACGAGTTCGATGGGATCTGCATCACCGTTCAGTACGCCTGCGGCGACGAACTCCTCGATGCGTCCGCGTACTGAGGCCAGACGCTGCTCGGCCACCGAGGAAGCGAGCTCGAGGAACAGCTCGTCCTTGGACTCGAAGTTCGAGTAGAAGGCTCCGCGAGTGAAGCCTGCCCGCTCGCAGATCGCCTCGACGCTGGCGCCCTCGAGCCCGACCTCGGCGAACACCTCTGCCGCGGCATCCAGCAGCCGCGCGCGGGTGTTCTCTCGCCGTCTCGTCATGGGAATCGTCATCGAAGCCTCCTCCCTCCACACTTTCACATCCGGCGCACAGATTCGCACGCACGACCCACCGTAGGATACACAGATGTATCGGATACATCTCTGTATCCATTCTCCCGTCCGCTGCCCCGGAGGAATCTGTGTCCACTCTTCTGTCGTCGCTCGGGCGCTGGTCCTTCCGTCACCCGTGGCGCGTGCTCGTCGCCTGGCTCATCGTCCTGGGAGTCGCCGGCGGGGGCGCACTCGCCCTGAACCAGGGCACGGACAACTCATTCAGCATCCCCGGCACCGAGTCGCAGGACGGTCTGGAGCAGCTCTCACGCTCGTTCCCCCAGGTCAGCGGCACGAACGCGCAGTTCATCGTGGTCGCCGCCGAGGGTGACTCGATCACGGACGACGAATACCGCGAGCCGATCGCGGACGCCGTCGACGAGCTGAGTGACCTCGACGGAGTCCTCGCCGTCACCTCTCCGTACGACGAGATGATCGAGGGGATGATCAACGAGGACGAGACCGCCGCGATCGTCCAGCTGCAGTTCGACGGCCAGGCGACCGACGTCTCCGCTGAGACGAAGGACACGCTCACCAGGTCGGTCGATGAGCTCGCCGCCGCCCTGCCCGACGGCTCGCAGACGAAGCTCGGCGGAGACCTCTTCGCCATCTCGATCCCCGGCGTCACGATCACCGAGGCCGTCGGACTCATCATCGCGCTGCTGGTGCTCATCGTCACGTTCCGGTCCTTCGTCATCGCCGGTCTTCCGCTTCTCACCGCCATGCTCGGCGTCGGCATCTCGATGGCCGGCATCTTCGCCGCCACCGCGTTCGCTTCGGTGTCATCGACCACGCCGTTGCTCGCGCTCATGCTGGGCCTCGCGGTCGGCATCGACTACGCGCTGTTCATCATGGCCAGGCACCAGGATCAGGTGCGCGCGGGCGTCGATCCGGAGGAGTCCGCCGCTCGCGCGGTCGGCACCGCCGGGTCTGCCGTGGTGTTCGCCGGCATCACCGTGCTGATCGCCCTGATCGGCCTCGGCTTCGCCGGCATCCCGTTCCTCACGACCATGGGCATCGCGGCATCCGTCGCCGTCGCGTTCGCCGTCGCGATCGCCGTCACTCTGACTCCCGCGGTGCTCGGCTTCCTGAAGGGCCGCATCGTCGGCCGGCCCAAGAAGGAGCGCCCGGCGAAGAAGGGGAAGGAGGCGAAGCCCCGCCGCGGCTTCAGCGACCGCTGGGTCGGCGGAGTGACGAAGCATCCGATCCTCACCTCGCTTGCCGTCGTCGTCGGTCTCGGCATCGTCGCCGTTCCTGCCCTCAGCCTCAACCTCGCTCTGCCCAACGCCGGCGTGCTCGCCCCCGACGACGAGGGCAGGCAGAGCTACGACCTCGTCGCCGAGGAGTTCGGCGCCGGATTCAACGGTCCCCTCATCCTCACCGGCACGATCGTCACGTCCACCGATCCGCTCACGCTGATGGAGGACCTCGGGGATGCTGTCGCCGAGATCGATGGAGTGAAAGAGGTCGCGCTCGCCACTCCGAATGAGACGGCAGACACCGGCATCGTGCAGGTGATCCCCGAGACCGCCCCGGACGACCCGGCGACCAGCGACCTCGTGCGCGAGCTGCGCACGCACCACGACGAGTGGCTCGACGAGTTCGGGATCGACCTGAAGGTGACGGGCTTCACCGCCGTCGCGATCGACATCTCCGACCAGCTCGGAAACGCCCTGCTGCCGTTCGGCGTCTTCGTGATCGGACTGTCGCTCATCCTTCTGACGATCGTGTTCCGCTCGCTGTGGGTGCCCGTCACCGCAGCACTCGGGTATCTGCTCTCGATCGTCGCGGCGTTCGGCGTCGTCGGCGCGGTGTTCGAGTGGGGCTGGTTCGCCGATCTGCTGCACGTCGCCAAGGTCGGGCCGATCATCAGCTTCATGCCGATCATCCTCATGGGCGTGCTGTTCGGTCTCGCGATGGACTACCAGGTCTTCCTGGTCTCCCGCATGCGCGAAGACTTCGTGCACGACCCCGACGGCCGCTCCCCCGACAGGCGCGTCCGTAGAGCCGCCGCCCTGCGTGCCGTGCGCAGCGGATTCACCGGTTCGGCGAAGGTCGTCACCGCGGCGGGACTCATCATGTTCGCGGTGTTCGTGGCCTTCGTGCCCGAAGGCGACTCGTCGCTGAAGCCGATCGCCCTCGGCCTCGCGGCCGGTATCGCGATCGATGCGTTCCTGGTGCGGATGACGTTGATCCCTGCACTCATGGCGATCCTCGGCGAGCGCGCCTGGGAGATCCCGGCGTGGCTGGAGAAGATCCTTCCCAGCGTCGACATCGAGGGCGAAGCCGTCGAGCGCGAGCGGCATCTCGAGGCGTGGCCCGGTGACGGCTCAGTCGTCGCGGCAGATGACCTCGTGCTGAATGCGGATGCTCCGATCCTCGAGGACGTCACTTTCCGAGTCGCGCCAGGCGCGGCGGTCATCGCCACCGGACGCGACAGCCGGGTGCGCCGCGCACTGGCGCTGGCCGTCGCCGGCAGGCTGACTCCGGATGCCGGCAAGCTGCGGGTCGCCGGGCACCTGCTGCCCGGACGCGCCGCCTGGGTCCGCAGTCACGTCGGCTGCGTGCTGGTCGACGATGCGGATGCTGCGCTCATCGACCTTCGCGAAGCTCTGCGTGGGGCGCCCACTCTTGTCGTCATCGACGGCATCGACCGCTTCACCGGCGGGCAGCGCGATCAGGCCACCGCGATGCTGCAGGATGCTGCGGCATCCGCGCGCGCAGCCTCTCACGGTGAGGATGCGGCTCCTCGTTCGCTCGCGGTCTTCGCGACAGCATCCGATGCAGATCTCGCCGGCGTCATCCTCGCAGAGGCCGCCTGGCCCGCTGCTGAAGTACTCGACGTCACCGCGCCGATGCCTCCTGCTCAGACCACCTCCGACACAGACTCCCATGAGGTGAACGCATGACCCTCTCGATCGAACGCGCCCGTTCGCGCAAGCCCATCACCTGGTTGACGCTGCTCGGCGTTCTGCTGCTGCCGGCAGCGGTCGGCGGCATCCTGGTGGCTGCTCTCCAGAACCCGACCGAGCGGCTGGACACCATGACAGCCGCCATCGTCAACCTCGACGAGCCGGTCACGATCGACGACCAGTACACGCCGCTCGGGCGCCAGCTGGCGTCGGGTCTCGTCGAAGGCTCCGACGAGCTCGACTCCAACCTCACCTGGGTCATCTCGAACGAGGAAGACGCCGCCGAGGGGCTCGCCGACGGCAGCTACCAGGCGGTCATCACGATCCCTGCGGAGTTCTCGTCCGCAGCGACGTCCGCCGGCCAGGCGATCTCCGATGGCGGCGGCACCGCAGAGAAGGCGACGATCGAGGTCACCACGCCGGATGACGGCCTCGTCGCCGACGATCTCATCACCGGACAGATCGCGTCGGTAGCCGCCTCCACGATGGGCACCATGCTGTCTGAGGCGACCATGGAGAACGTGCTGGTCGGGTTCACGACGATCGGCGATCAGATCGGCGAGGCCTCCTCGGGGGCGCTCGAACTCGCGAACGGCGCGAGGTCCGCAGCAGATGGCGCCGCCGCTCTGCCAGACGGCGCGACGAAGCTCGCCGACGGTGCTGCACAGTTGGGGACAGGTGCGTCGGAGCTCGCCGGCGGCCTCGGTACCATCGCCTCTGGCACGCGCGATGCGGCCGGAGGTGCGAGTGACCTCGGCTCCGGGCTGACGAAGGGTGCGGACGCGCTCGAGGCGCCTGGGAGCGATCTGAACAAGCTGGTGGGGGCGGCTTCGACCGGAGCCGGCTACGCGAAGACCGCGGCAGATGAGACGGCCGAGCTGGCACAATCCCTCGGCGCGAACGCGCAGGGTCTGGGCACCCTCGCCGGTGAATGCGAGGCATCAGGTGCATCACCGGAATTCTGCGATCAGCTGGCCATCGCAGCGCGAAGTGCGGAAACCAATGTCCAGAGTGCGGGCACCGCGGCAAAATCGGCAGGAACCGCGGACGTCTACGCCGGGAATGTCTCGACGGGCGTCAGCGCGCTCCCCGGCGCACTCGCCGGTCAGCTGCGAACCGCCGGAGCAGGCGCGACCGAACTCGCCGGTGGGCTCTACCAGCTCGCCTCCGGCGTCGATCAGTCCGCGGCCGGTGCGAACGCACTGAGCACCGGCGCCACTACGCTGAGCGACGGTGCGACTGCACTCTCCGACGGCGCAGCAGAACTCGCCTCCGGTGTCGACACGCTCGCCACCGGCACGGGAGACCTGGCCGGTGGACTGAAGACGGCGTCGAAGTCGCTTCCCTCGTTCGGGGATGAGGAGTCGGCCTCGCTCGCCTCCGTCATCGCAGACCCTGTCTCGTCGAATTCGTCCGGCTCTTCGATGAACACGATCTTCGGGCCTACCGCCATCCCGCTGCTCGCTGCGGTGGTGCTGTGGTTCGGTGGTCTGGCTTCGTTCATCGTGATGCGGGCCCACACGGCGCGCACGCTGACCTCGCGCCGCTCGTCGGCAGGGCTGACGCTCCGGGCCTTCGCTCCTGCCGCGGCGATCGGCGCAGGACAGGGACTGCTCGTCGCGCTGATCGTGCAGTTCGTCGCCTCATACGACGCCGCAGCATGGTGGGCCTTCGCAGGCACAGCGGTCGTGGCAGGAATCGCATTCGCCGCGGTGAATCAGGCCCTCGTGGCGCTGTTCGGCGGCATCGGACGCTGGGTCAGCGCACTCATTGGAGTCGTGGCGGTGGCCACAGGGCTCATCTCGACTGTTCCCGACTGGCTCGCATCGATCGGCGGTGCGCTTCCGACGGCCCCGGCCTTCACTGGCCTCATCGCCGCGAACGGCAGCGCACTCGCCGGCCTGGTGGTGTGGGGCGTGCTGTCGCTCATCGCGACGACCCTGATCGTGGCCGTTCGGCGGACGACCTCAGCGAGGGCCGTGCTCGCCGGCGCGTGATGCTGCTGAAAGGAGGAAATCGCACGTCATCCTCGAGTTTGGCCGGCACTTTCCTCCTTTCACCGCCCCTGGACGGACGATGCGGCGTGTTGCGACACTCTTAGCCTCGAGCGCCGTAACCACGACCCGCGGGCACCCTAAGCTCGGGGCATGCGCCGTCCGTTCATGAATGATCCCCGACAACTCACGTCTCTGGACGGTCAGCAGTACCTGGTGCTGCGTCCGACCGGAGCAGTTGCCGACGACTACCGAGCGGTTCAGGATGCTGTTCTCCAGACCCTGCCGGCCGACGTCACACATCCGCATACCGGGCACGTCACGCTTCGCGGGTTCTATGAGCCGGAGCGTCTGAACGACGTACGCGCAATCGTTCGCGAATGGGGCGCAGCGCAGCATCCGATCGAGATCACGACCGAGGCGATCGACACCTTCCCCGCGCCGTGGCAGATCGTCATCGCGCGGCTCGCGCGCACCGCATCCGTCGTCGACGCGTACGCAACGCTCACCGATGCCCTCGCCGGCACCGACTTGCGCCGCCTCGACGAGCGGTCGCTCGACGACTGGACCTTCCACATGTCCGTCATCTACGGCAAGACGCTCGACGTGGACGAGTGGTCCGCGATCGCGGCATCCGTCACGCGCGAATATGCGGAGCGCCCCACCGAGGTCGTCACCGTGGCAGAACTGGTCTGGTACTCCGGCTGCGTCGAGCACCATGAGGTGATCTCGCTGGGGTGATCTCGCTGGGGTGAGTTCGCTGGGGCGAGCTGGGCGCGAGCTGGGCGCGAGCATCCGCCGATTTCGGCAGGTGTCGTTGGATGCCGCATCCCGTCGGACGATGCGGCGTGTTGCGCCACCTTACGAACGACTCCATGTCGAAGGGTGTCGCTGATGGTCGCTAACGCTCACACGATGCGGCGTGTTGCGCCACCTCGTGAGCGGATGCCGTGAGCGGATGCCGCGGCCGATCCGCGCCGCAGCCGCGGGCCGCGAGGGCGGCGCGAGCGCGCCCCTCAGCTCAGGCCGGAGTAGGCGTGCAGACCCTTGAAGAAGACGTTCACGATCGTGAAGTTGAAGATCACGGCGGTGAAGCCGATGATCGCGAGCCACGCCGACCGGCTGCCCCGCCAGCCACGTGTCGCCCGTGCGTGGATGTACCCGGCGAACAGCACCCAGATGATGAACGTCCAGGTC
Organism: Microbacterium sp. TWP3-1-2b2; assembly: GCF_049896145.1. NCBI lineage: Bacteria > Bacillati > Actinomycetota > Actinomycetes > Micrococcales > Microbacteriaceae > Microbacterium > Microbacterium sp. TWP3-1-2b2. The sequence continues at coordinate 1,907,658 of NZ_JAFCTS010000001.1, forward strand.
TCCTTGACATCGAAGCCCCAGTATCGGCCCCAGGCGTCCTGCGCCCAGATCGATCCTGCGATGAGCGTGAAGGTCCAGAGGATGAACCCGACGATCGCGAAGCGGAAGGCCAGCCCCTCGAGGCGCTCGGAGCCTGGCAGCGTCGCGAGGAAGGACGGTCCGGTCTTCTCCGCTTCCTCAGCGATGCGACGCTCGCGCCTGTGCTGCATCAGCTGCAGGCCGGACAGCGCCGCGGTGAGGGCGAAGAACGCAGTTCCCAGCGACGCCACGAACACGTGGATCACGAGCCAGACGCTCTTGAGCGGATCCATCAGCGGCACAACGCCGACGTAGAAGCTGAGCGCGGCGGAGCCCATCAGCACGACGATGAGGCCGGTGATGAAGGTGCCGAGGAAGCGCAGATCGATGCGTGTGAGCACCAGCAGGTACACCAGGACGACCAGCAGAGTGCCGATCATCGCGAACTCGTAGAGGTTCGCCCACGGCACGCGCTCCGCGGCGATTCCCCGCAGCACCGTGGCGGCGAGATGGAACGCGAACGCGAGCCAGGTCAGGGTGGTGCCGATGCGCGCCATCACATAGCGCGGCTTCGCGGGCTCAGCGGATGCCGCATCCTCGGCTGCCACGGTCGATCCGCCGCCGGAGCCGACCAGCACGGCTTCGCGCGCGAGACGCGCATCGGCGCTGACCTCTGATCGACGCGCGAGATCGAACGTGTAGGCGACGAACGCCGCCGCGTAGATCGCGATAGCCGTCCAGATGAACAGGATCGAGAGGGAATCGAGGTCGGGCATGGTCCCAGTCTACTTTCGAGGCTTCTTCTCAGAGGTGGTGGAGCGGCGAGGGTCATCGAGCAGTCTCGCGTGACCCGCGGCGAGGTCTTCGACGGCCGAGGCGAGAGTCGGATCCTCGCCGCGTGCCAGACCCGCGTATTCGAGGGTGACCGTCCCGTCGGCGGAGGTCGCCTTCACCCACATGCGCCGACGCGGCACGAACAGCGCGAGCATGAGGCCGGCGAGGGCGAGCAGCGCGAACACGAGCACCCACACGGCCGAATCGTCGTGATGGATCTGCAGTGACACGAACCGCTTGACCGACTGCGTGTAATCGGTCGCGCCGGCGGGCGACTCGTCTTCGAAGGTGATCGTCCCGAGGCCGTTGGGCAGATCCGCCGTCTGCCCTGGCTGCAGCTCGATGGAGTCGACGTCGGTGGTCCGCCCGGTGAGCTTCGTGAGTTCTTCGGTGTCAAGCACGTACACCGAGCGGGGCGTCCCCTCGTTGATGCCGAGGTCCCCCTCGTAGACGTCGAGGGTGAGCAGTGGGGCCAGGAGGTCGCCGTGCGCAGACGCGAACGCACCGGTGTCGAGCCTTGCCGCGCTCGGGTAGAAGAAGGCGGCGATGCCGAGCTGTTCCGGCATCCCGTCCGTCACCTTGACGACGCCGAGCGAGGTCAGGTTGGTGTCCTGGGGCAGGAACGGCACCGAATTGCTGTAGACGACATCGCCATCGGCGTTACGCACCGTGAGAGTCGGGGCGTAACCGTTTCCGAGCAGGTAGATCTTGTCACCTGCGACGCTCAGCGGATGGTTCACGCGCACGGATTCCTCGCGGGTCTCACCGCTCTCGCGCACCGAGACGTTCGCGGAGAAGTCACCCGCCTGGCCGGATGCTGCGGAGCCGTACTCCTGATAGGTGACGTCGAAGGAATCCAGGGTCATCGCGTACGGCGACAGGGCGTCGTCGCTGACGAAGCGTCCGCGGTTCATCGACTCGTAGTCGAGCAGCGTGTTGACGAACGTCTGCCCCTCGACGACGACGCGCTGCCCCGTGTACGCGAAGCTGCCGCCGATGCCGACGACGAGAAGGACGCCGACGAGCGCGAGGTGGAAGACGAGGTTGCCCGTCTCCCGCCAGTACCCGCGCTCGGCGGACACCGAATACGTGCGGCCCTTGTCGTATCGCTCGACGCGGTATCCGAGCGCCTTGAGCTGCTTCTGGGCGACATCGATCGAGCGTGCGGCTTCTGCTTCAGCATCCGTCGCGTCGCGCGTCGCCTCGCGGTGATCCTCGAGCCGTCCCAGACGTGCCGGCGTCCGCGGTGGACGCGCGCGCAGCGCCTTGAGGTGGTGCTTGATGCGCGGGATGACACAGCCGACGAGCGAGATGAACAGCAGCAGGTAGATCGCGGAGAACCATGGCGACAGATACACGTCGAACATGTTCATCGCATCGAGCACGGGGAACAGGTCGGGGTTGTCGCTCTGCCACTGCGTGACGCCGTTGGGGTCGGCCATCCGCTGCGGGAAGATCGAGCCGGGGATCGCGGCGATCGCGAGCACGAGCAGCAGGATGATCGCCGTGCGCATCGACGTCAACTGGCGCCACCCCCACCGCAGCCAACCGATGAAGCCGAGGCGGGGCTGAGTGATCGCGGAGTCGTCGCCGTCGATGTGGTCGGACGGACGAAGCGGATCGGAAGACGTCACGGCATCCTTCTGGTCGGTTCGGGGATCAGAGCGGGAGGATGACACTGCCCATCACCGCCGTCAACTGCGACATGATGCGCGTCCAGATACCGGTGACCATGAGCACGCCGAGGAGGATCAGCAGCACGCCGCCGATGATGTTCACGACACGGATGTGCCGGCGCAGGAACCCGACCGCTCTGGTCGCCCAGCTGAAGCCGAGAGCGACGAGCAGGAAGGGGATGCCGAGACCGAGGCTGTACGCCAGGCCGAGGAAGGAGGCGCGCCACGGGTCGCCGACGTTCCATGACAGCGACACGATCGTGGTGAGCGTCGGGCCCATGCACGGGGCCCAGCCGATGCCGAGCGCGAGCCCGAGCAACGGGGCGCCGATGATTCCGGCCTTCGAGTCGACCTGGAAACGGAACTCCCGCTGCGCGAATCCGAAGAGGCCGAGGAAGACGAGACCCATCAGGATGATGACGACGCCCAGGATGCGGGTGATCAGTTCGCCCCACTGCACGAAGAAGTGCCCGGTCATTCCGCCGAGCACCGTCCACGCGACGAACACCACGGTGAAGCCAAGGATGAACAGCAGAACACCCAGCACGAGGCGGCTGCGGCCGGCTTGAGAGGCCGAACCGTTCGACGAGCGAGGAGCCACCGCGCCCCCGAGGAATCCCAGATAGCCGGGCACGAGCGGAAGCACGCAGGGCGACAGGAAGGACACGAGTCCTGCGAGCATCGCGACAGGGATCGCGAGCCAGAGCGCTCCTGAGCCGATCAGCTCCTGGGTGTTCACGCGCTCTCCGCGAGCGCGTCCTTGACGAGCGTGGAGAGGATGGACGGACCATCGAGCGGACCGACGATACGGGCTGCCACACGCCCCTGCTTGTCGAGCACGAGAGTGGAAGGCGTTCCCTGCAGCGGCGCGTCGCTGGCGAACGCGAGCTTCGCCTCGCCGCTGTCGACGTCGATGAGGCTCGGGTAGGTCACCCCGTACGTCTCGGCGAATGCCTTCGCCGTGTCCGCCTGATCGTAGATGTTGACGCCGACGAAGGAGACGTCCTCATCCTCGTTCGCCTGCCAGACCGATTCGAGATCCTTCGCTTCGACGCGGCAAGGAGCGCAGCCCGCGTACCAGAAGTTGACGACCGTGACATCGCCGGCGATGTCCGCGCTGCGGAACTCTTCACCGTCTTCTGTCACCCCGCCGAAGACGATTGGTTCGCCACGATCTTCCGGGGCGATCTCCACGACGGCACCATCCGCCGAGATGTATCCCTTGTCGTCGCCGGAGAGATACTGCTCAGCGACCGGATCGGGCGCGCAGGCCGTCAGAGCGACGGCGAACAGCGCGGCGAGCGCGGCTCCGACCACACGACCGGAGCGTCGAGTACGGGAGGAGCGGCCGCTGCGAATCGGTCGAATCGTCGAGGCGAGTGGCACATTCCCAGTCTAGACGCGGGAATCTATGCGGCCCCTGTACTCTGTGCGCGCTGACTCGGCGCGCACGGCGCGGCGGGTGCCGGCGCCTCGGTAGAGATCCTCGTATCGCCGGACGATCGTCGTGGCGTCGTGCTGAACGGCCCGCTGCACGGCGTGCCCGCTCATCGTCAGGTAGTCGTCCTCGGGGAGACTCAAGATCCTGAAGATCTGGCGGGCGAACTCCGCGGCGTCGTAGGTCGGGACGAGATATCCCTCGACGCCGTTGTGGACGAGGTGCGGGAGAGCCATCGCGTCGGCAAGGACGACGGGGGTCCCGGATGCCAATGCCTCAAGGGTCGCGATGCTCTGCAGCTCTGCGGGCGAAGGCATGACGAAAACGGTCGCCTCATGATGCAGCGTCACAAGCTGCTCGTCCGTCACGCGTCCGTGAAATCGCACGCGATCTGACACACCGAGTTGTGCGGCGAGCTGCTCCAAAACGGCCCGCTCGGAGCCTCCGCCGACGATGTCGAGGTGCGCGTCGACGTCGTGGTCGAGCAGTGCGATCGCTCGCAACAGCGTCGGAAGGTTCTTCTCGGGATCCAGACGCCCGACGAAGAGGATGCTGCGCTGTTCGGGCTTCGCCTGCTTCGGGGTGAAGCGGTGCAGGTCGACGCCGCACGAGATCGGAGTGACAGCTGCGATGCCGATGCTGCGTTCCAGGTAATCAGCCGCGATCGGGGTCGGGCTCGTGACGACGTCCGCACGCGAGTAGACCGCGGCAGCCAGGTTCCAGCCGCGTCGCGTCACCGCGGGGACGATGCGGCCAGGGAGCCCGCCGACAGAGGCGAGGTTGTCCGGCATCACGTGATTCGTCGCCACGATCGGGATGCCGCGCGCGTGCGCTTCGTACGCGACCCCTCGACCGATGCCGATGAACGACTGCACGTGCACGACATCGGGGCGGACCTCGTCGAGGATTCGACCGACACGTCGGCGCACCTCCCACGGCGGAGCGATCCGCAGCCACTCGTGCGACGGCCATTTCACGCTGCGCAGTCGATGCGCCCGGATCGTCTCGCCGTCGATGATGGTGGGCCCGGAGTGTCCCGAGAACGTCGGCGAGGGCGCGATCACATGCACGTCGTGTCCGCGGCGAGCGAGGCGCACCGCATGATCGCGGGCGAACCGGGCCGCGCCGTTGATGTCCGGCGGGAACGTGTCTGTGGCGATGAGGACGCGCAGTGGTTCAGTCGGATGCTCGGGAGACGCGGTACTCGTCATCGTCTACGTCCTTTTTCGTTGTGGACAGCTTGTTGTCCTCGACGTTACGACGAGACCGCCCCTGGCGCGTCCATCTGCGGTGCCATTTCTCGACCGATCGCGTGCCTCTTCGGTAGGGGGCGTCGCGCGCCCGCCGTCACGGGGCGCTCAGACCGCCCCGACGTCGACCGCGTCGCCGGTCGCTGCCGGTTCCGCGTACTCGACCTCGCGCCAGACGTCACCGACGCGCTCGAAGGACGTCACGCTCGAGAGTGCGCAGCGGCGCGTGCGAGGGTCATGCCGCAACGCCAGCCCGGCGACGCGCAGGTGCGCGATCCAGATCGGCGCCTGATGCGACACGATCACGGCATCCCCGCCGTTGGACTCGCGCCAGGCGCTGTGCATGGCGTCTTCCATCCGGGAGGCGATCGATGCGTATGGCTCGCCCCAGCTCGGCACGGACGGCCGGCGCAGATGCCACCAGTTGCGCGGATCGCGCAACGACCGGCTCATGCGCGTGCCCTCGAACACGTTCGTGGGCTCGATGACCCGTTCGTCGATGATCGGATCCAGCCCGAAGATCTCGGCGAACGGTTCTGCCGACTCCCTCGCGCGCTGCAGCGGAGAGCAGTGCAGAGAGGTCACCGTACGGCCGAGCCCGGCGACGTACTCGGCAGCATCCTGTGCCATTCGCCGTCCGTCATCGCTCAGCCGATAGTGCGGCAGTCGGCCGTAGAGCACGCGTTGGGGGTTGTGAACTTCGCCGTGGCGGACCAGATGGAGACGTTCGGCGGGCATGGCCCCAGTCTAGGGAGGCTCGGCCGCAAGCGTCCGCGAGCACCCACGTAGAATGGCGGAATGCTGCGAACTCACACGACCGGCTCCCTGCGAGCCGAGAACATCGGTCAGACCGTCACCCTCACGGGTTGGGTCGATCGTCGTCGTGATCATGGAGGAGTCGCGTTCATCGATCTCCGCGATGCGTCAGGCATCGCCCAGGTGGTCATCCGCGATGAGGAGACTGCGCACCCGCTGCGCAGCGAGTTCGTGCTGAAGGTCACGGGCACGGTCTCCGCCCGACCGGCCGGCAACGAGAACCCGAACCTGCCCACCGGCGAGATCGAGGTCATCGCGACCGCTGTCGAGGTGCTCAACGAGTCCGCTCCCCTGCCCTTCCAGGTCTCCACCGGCCTCGGCGACAGTGAGACGGTCGGCGAGGACGTGCGATTCGCGCACCGCTATCTCGACCTGCGTCGCCCGTCCTCGGCATCCGCTCTTCGTCTGCGCTCCGACGTGAACAAGGCGATCCGCGATGTGCTGCACGCGCGCGACTTCCTCGAGGTCGAGACCCCGACGCTGACGCGCTCCACTCCGGAGGGCGCCCGCGACTTCGTCGTGCCTGCGCGCCTGCACCCCGGCAGCTGGTACGCCCTGCCGCAGAGCCCGCAGCTGTTCAAGCAGCTGCTCATGGTCGGCGGCGTGGAGAAGTACTACCAGATGGCCCGCTGCTACCGCGACGAGGACTTCCGCGCCGACCGTCAGCCGGAGTTCACCCAACTCGACATCGAGATGAGCTTCGTCGACCAGGAAGACGTCATCGCTCTGATGGAGGAGCTCATCCCCGCGATGTGGGCGACCATCGGTGTCGAGGTGCACACTCCACTGCCGCGCATCACGTACGCCGACGCCATGGCGAAGTACGGCTCGGACAAGCCCGACTTGCGCTTCGGCCTCGAGCTCGTCGAGGCGACCGAGTATTTCAAGGACACCACGTTCCGCGTCTTCCAGTCCGACTACGTCGGCGCCGTGCTCATGCCCGGTGGCGCATCGCAGCCGCGCAAGCAGCTGGATGCCTGGCAGGACTGGGCGAAGCAGCGTGGTGCTCGCGGCCTCGCGTACGTGCTCTTCAACGAGGACGGCTCGCTCGGCGGCCCTGTCGCCAAGAACCTGTCCGACGCGGAGAAGGCCGGTCTCGCCGATCTCGTCGGCGCCGCGGCAGGCGACTGCGTGTTCTTCGCCGCCGGATCCGCGAAGGACGGCCGCGCCCTGCTGGGAGCTGCCCGCGTGGAGATCGGACGCCGGCTCGGCCTGCTCGACCCCGACGTCTTCGCGTTCACCTGGGTGGTCGACGCCCCGATGTTCGAGCCTGCGGCGGATGCCGTGGCATCCGGTGACGTCGCCGTCGGCGCCGGGGCATGGACGGCCGTGCACCACGCCTTCACCGGCCCGAAGCCGGAGTTCGCCGACACGTTCGACACCGACCCCGGCTCAGCGCTCGCCTACGCGTACGACATCGTCTGCAACGGGTCGGAGCTCGGTGGCGGATCGATCCGCATCCATCGCGAAGACGTGCAGAAGCGCGTGTTCGAGGTCATGGGTATCAGCGATGAGGTGGCTGACGAGCAGTTCGGCTTCCTGCTCGACGCGTTCAAGTTCGGCGCCCCGCCGCACGGCGGGATCGCGCTCGGCATGGACCGGGTGCTGCAGCACCTCACCAAGGCCGAGTCGATCCGCGAGGTCATCGCGTTCCCCAAGACCGGCAACGGCTTCGACCCGCTGACCAGCGCTCCCGCGCCGATCACGGATGCGCAACGCGCCGAGGCCGGCGTCGACTTCGTCCCGGAGCCCGCTGAGGCCTGACCCGCATTCGGTGTTCGCCGAGACCCCGCCTTGTCACCGAGACCCCCTGCTGCAGACGTCTGCAGCAGGGGGTCTCGGCGCTATCCAGGGGTCTCGGCGACAGGTCAGGTGACGTCGCGGGCCGCCTCGACGCTGAGACAATGAGCGCATGCTCGATGCACTGCCCCTGCCGTATCCGTTCGACTCCCGCGCCGGACGCGCGATCCTGCGCAGGGCGACGCCTGCGGATGCGGATGCATTGATCACGCTGCTCGCGGACGATCCGATCAGCGCAGCGCGCGGGGACGTGGCATCCGATGCGGATCGTCCGGCGTACGCCGGGGCGCTGCGGGAGATCCTCGCGGAACCGTCGAACGATCTGCTCGTCGTCGACCTCGAGGGCACTGTCGTCGGCACCCTGCAGCTCACGTCGATCCCCGGCATGGCGCGCCGGGGCTCGCGGCGACTGCTGGTCGAGGCCGTCCGAGTGCGCAGCGACCTGCGATCATCCGGCATCGGATCGGCCGTGATGCGCTGGGTGGCCGACGCTGCCGCACCGGCACTGACCGCGTCGATGATCCAGCTCACCTCGGATGCCGCCCGCACCGACGCGCATCGCTTCTACGAACGCCTCGGATACACCGGCTCCCACGTCGGCTTCAAGTACACGCTGTGAACGTCGTCGCGCCCACCTGCCACTGACCCGACACCTTCCGTTCACCGGAGCCGCGCCCGCACGTCATCCGGGCGCAATAGTTTCCTCTCGCAACCCGATTCCGGCCGACCCGCGGCCGGACACCGAGAGGACTCCCCATGGCCACCATTGCCCGTCGCACGCGGCTCGTCGCAGGCATCGCCCTTGCCGCGACCGCCGCCCTCGTTCTCACCTCCTGTGCTGCCGATACCGCCAGCGGAGACGGTGCCGGTGGCGGCTCAGAACCCGGCGCGGATGCCGCGACCGCGACGTCCATCGAGGACTTCGGCTCTTTCGAAGACCTCGAAGCCGCGGCCAAGGCCGAAGGCCAGCTCAACGTCATCGCCCTCCCCCGCGACTGGGCGAACTACGGCGAGATCCTCGACCTTTTCACCGAGACCTACCCCGAGATCACGATCAACGAGCAGTCGCCCGACATCTCGAGCGCTGAGGAGATCACTGCGGCGGAGACCAACGAGGGCCTCGACACCGCCCCCGACGTCTTCGACCTCGGCCTCGCCGTCGCGCTCTCCAGCACGGACCAGTTCGCGCCGTACCAGGTGCAGACCTGGGACGAGATCCCTGACGCACTCAAGGAGCCGAGCGGCCTGTTCGTCGGCGACTACGGCGGATACATGTCGATCGGCTACGACTCCTCGAAGTTCGACGAGCCCGGCTCGCTGGATGACCTGCTCGGCGCCGACTACAAGGGCGCGGTCGCGATCAACGGCGACCCGACCCAGGCAGGCGCCGCGTTCGCGGCCGTCGGCCTCGCCGCAGTGCAGTCCGACGGAACGCTCGACGACTTCCAGCCCGGAATCGACTTCTTCGGCGAGCTGCAGAAGGCCGGCAACTTCCTCAAGGTCGACGTCACACCAGCGACCATCACCAGCGGTGAGACACCTGTCGTCTTCGACTGGGACTACCTGAACGCCGCCGCCGGTGCTGACAACCCCGACTGGAAGGTCGCGGTGCTCGACGGCACCGGGTACGCCGGCTACTACAACCAGGCCATCAACAAGGACGCTCCGAACCCGGCGGCTGCCCGTCTGTGGCAGGAGTTCCTGTACAGCGACGACGTGCAGAACCTGTGGCTCAAGGGCGGGGCACGTCCGGCACGCATGGAGGCCATGACCGAGGCCGGTACGATCGACGCCGACCTCGCGGCAGCGCTGCCCGAGGTTCCGGAGGAGACGGTCGTCCCGACCGAAGAGCAGAGCACCAACGCCGGCACCCTGCTCGGCGAGAAGTGGGCAGCGGCGGTCCAGTGACCTCGATGATCCTGGGGGCGGATGCTGCGGCATCCGCCCCCTCCACCGCCGGGCCGTCTCGCACGGTCCGGCGGTCGGGCATGTCCCTGGCGTGGCTGGGACTCATGCCGTTCGCCGCCTACGTGTTGATGTTCCTCGCGGTCCCGACGATCCTCGCCGTCGGCTCAGGGTTCTTCGCCGACGACGGCGCATTCACGTGGACCAACGTCACCGCCCTCGCCGATCCCGTCGTGCTGAACACGTTCGCGAACTCCGCAGGGCTCTCGCTGCTCACCGCCATCGTCGGCGCGGTCGCCGGAGCGCTCGTCTGCTACGCCCTGCTCGGTATGAATCCGCAGGGCACGGTGCGCTCGAGCGTGGATGCAGCGGCCGGTGTGCTCGCGCAGTTCGGCGGGGTCATGCTCGCCTTCGCCTTCATCGCCACAGTCGGCGCGCAGGGGGTGATGACACTGTTCCTGCAGGACGCGTTCGGGCTGAACATCTACGAGAACGGCATGTGGCTCTATGAGGTCCCGGGTCTGATCATGCCGTACGTCTACTTTCAGGTGCCGCTCATGGTGATCACCTTCATGCCGGCTCTCGCAGCGCTGAAGCCGCAGTGGACGGAAGCGAACCTCACCCTCGGTGGCACGCGCGCGAGCTTCTGGCTGCGCATCGGCATCCCGGTTCTCGCGCCGTCGTTCCTCGCCAGCCTGCTGCTGCTGTTCGCGAATGCGTTCTCGTCCTATGCGACCGCCGCCGCCCTCGCCAGTCAGGGCTCGCAGATCGTTCCGCTGCAGATCCGCGCAGCGCTCACCAGCGAGACCGTGCTCGGCCGTGAGAACCTCGCAGGGGCCCTCGCGCTCGGCATGATCGTCGTGGTCGGCATCGTGATGGCGCTGTACTCGCTCGTCCAGCGCCGAGCAGCGAGGTGGCAGTCATGAACCGCCACGGGCCCTCCCGCGCGACCCGGTGGATCATCGGCATCCTCATCGGCGCCTTCTTCGCGATCCCGCTGGTGTCGACCCTGCTGTACACGCTCCGCAGCCCGGACGGCGGCCTGTCGTTCGAACGTTGGGCCGCGCTCTTCGACCCAGCGGCATCCGCGGCGATCAGGCCGATCTGGACCGGCCTCGGCAACTCGCTCGTACTCGCCTTCATCACGGTCCTGATCGTGCTCCTGCTGCTGGCACCGACCATGATCCTCGTGAACCTGCGCTTCCCGAAGCTCAAGCCGTTCTTCGAGTTCACCGTGCTGCTGCCGATCTCGATCCCGGCGATCGTGCTCGTCGTCGGGCTCTCGCCGATCTACCTGCAGATCGGCCGGACGCTCGGCACCGGCACGTGGACGCTGGCGTTCGCCTACGGCATCACCGTGCTGCCGTTCGCCTTCCGTTCGATCCAGGCGTCGATCGACGCCGCCGACCTGAAGACGCTGTCTGAGGCTGCCCGATCGCTCGGCGCGAGCTGGCCGGTCGTGGTCGTGAAGGTGCTCGCTCCGAACATCCGCCAGGGTCTGCTCGCAGCATCCCTCATCTCGATCGCCGTCGTGCTCGGCGAGTTCACGATCGCCTCCCTGCTCAACCGTCAGGTGTTCCAGACCGCGATGGTCGTCGTCCAGAAGCAGGACGCATACGCCCCGGCGATCTTCACGCTGCTCGCGCTGCTGTTCTGCTTCCTGCTGCTGCTCATCATCGGCCGCGCCGCCCGCGGCAACCGAAAGGCCCGCTCATGACCGCTCTACCCGCCACCGCTGACAACGTGCTGCTCGCCGAGGCCGGCGAGGGGACTCGCGTGCAGTTCCAGGGCATCGAGAAGAGCTACGGCGCGAACCGCGTGCTGCACGGCGTGGACCTCGACATCGCGCCCGGCGAGTTCGTCTCCCTGCTCGGTCCATCGGGCTGCGGCAAGACCACGGCGCTGCGGGTGCTGGCCGGCCTGGAGAGCGCAGACGGCGGGGCCGTGCTGCTCGGTGGTCAGGACGTCTCCCGCATTCCGACCAACAAGCGCGACATCGGCATGGTGTTCCAGTCGTACTCGCTGTTCCCCCACCTGCGCGTGGACGACAACACCGCGTTCGGGCTGCGTCGTCGGGGCGTGGGCAAGGCGGCGGCTGGTCGACGCGCTCTCGACGCCCTGGCGCTGGTCGGACTCGAAGGGTTCGCCGATCGGTTCCCCCACCAGCTCTCCGGCGGGCAACAGCAGCGCGTCGCGCTCGCGCGGGCGCTGGTCACCGAGCCGCGCGTGCTGCTGCTCGACGAACCGCTGTCGGCGCTCGATGCGAAGGTGCGGGTGCAGCTGCGCGACGAGATCCGCCGCATCCAGCTGCGCCTCGGCATCACGACGGTGTTCGTGACCCACGACCAGGAGGAGGCGCTGGCCGTCTCTGATCGGATCGCGGTGATGGATGCCGGACGCATCGATCAGATCGACACTCCGGAGGAGCTCTACCTGCGGCCTGCGACGGCACATGTCGCCGCCTTCGTCGGGCTCTCCAGCGTCGTCTCCGGTGTCGCGTCGGGTGATCGCGTGACGGTGTGGGGACGAGAGCTGCCCACCAACGCACCGGCCGAGGGTCTGGTCCAGGTGCACCTGCGCCCCGAGAACCTGCGGTTCTCCGGCGAGGCGGATGCCGCGATCGGCGGCGTCGTCGAGGAGAGCACCTTCCTCGGCAGCATCCGTCGCACGCTCGTCAAGACGGATGCCGGAGAGCTGGTGCGCGTGCAGCACGATGCCCGACAGCATCCGGCCTTCGGTGACCGCGTCCACCTCGCCGTCGAGCCCGTCCCCGTGGCCGTGCGCGCAACCTGACCCCGAGACCCCGGGTTCGTGCCGAGACCCCCTGCTGCGAACGTCTGCAGCAGGGGGTCTCGGCGACAAGACGGGGTCTCGCCGGAGGTCAGAGAACGCGGGAGAGGAAGTCCTGAGTGCGCGGATGCTGCGGGTTCGCGAGAACCTCGCGCGGTTCGCCCTCTTCGACGATCACGCCGCCGTCCATGAAGATCAACCGCGAGCTGACCTCGCGTGCGAAGCCCATCTCGTGCGTGACGACGAGCATCGTCATCCCCTCGTCGGCGAGCGTCCGCATCACCTGCAGCACCTCTCCCACCAGTTCGGGGTCGAGCGCCGAGGTCGGCTCGTCGAAGAGCATCATGTCGGGGTTCATGCACAGCGCCCTGGCGATCGCGACTCGCTGCTGCTGACCGCCGGACAGGTGTCCGGGGAAGGCGTCGGCCTTCTCGCTGAGGCCCACCCGCGCCAGCATCTCGTGCGCGATCTCGTCGGCATCCGCCTTCGAGCGCTTCAGCACACGTCGCTGCGCGAGGGTGAGGTTGCCGAGTACATCGAGGTGGGGGAACAGATTGAAGCTCTGGAACACCATCCCGATGCGCGTACGCACCCGATCGATGTCGACGTCGGGATCGGTGACGTCGATCCCCTCGATGATGATGCTGCCGCCCGTGGGTTCCTCTAGTAGGTTCACCGAGCGCAGCAGAGTCGATTTGCCGGAACCCGACGGACCGATGACGCAGACGACTTCGCCGGGCGTCACCGTGAGGTCGATGCCCTTGAGCACCTCGTTGTCGCCGAAGCTCTTGAACAGTCCTCGGACCTCGATCGCCGGGGCCTGGACATCGATCAGATCTGTGCTCATCGCTGCTTCGCCATCTTTCGTTCGAGCCATGCGACCGCCCGCGTGAGTGGGATCGTCACCACCAGGTAGAGCAGTGCCGCCATGATCAGGGGAGTCGAGTTCGCGTCCACCGACTGTGCATCACGAGCGAACGTCGTGAGCTCCTTGGTCGCGAGCGTGGAGCCTACGACGAACAGCAGCGACGTGTCCTTCAGCAGCAGCACGAACTCATTCGTCATCGGCGGGATGATGATGCGGAACCCCTGCGGGAGCACGACCCAGAACATCGTCTTCATCGGCGACATCCCGAGCGACCGTGAAGCCTCCGTCTGCCCCTTGGGCACCGCCTGGATGCCTGAGCGGACGACCTCTGCGATGTAGGCGGACGACACCATGATGAGGCCGAGCAGACCGGAGACGATCGCGCCACCCGGCATCTGGAAACCCAGGCCGATCGGCAGGCCGTAGGCGATGATGAACAGCGTCAGGATCGCCGGCATCCCGCGGAAGAGCTCGATCCAGGCCGTGGCGAACCACCGGTAGGGCCCGACGCTCGACAGCTTCATGATGGCGAACAGCACTCCGAGGATCGCTCCGCCGACGAACGCGATCAGCGTGAACAGGATCGTGTTGCGCAGCGCGATCACGATGATGTTGGGGAACTGCTTGATCGCCACTTCGACGTTGAAGAAGACCGTCGTGATCTTCACCCAGTCGGTCGCCAACGCCACCCACACGACGATGGCGATGAAGATCGCATACATCGTGAACCGGTAGAGCTTCGTCCGCGTCGTGCGCCTCATCGCCATCGTCCGCAACCGCCCTGGTTACTCGGCCGCGAAGTAGGAGTCGTAGATCTCCTGGTACGTTCCGTCGTCACGCAGTTCCTGCAGTGCCTCGTTGACGGCCTCGATCAGCTCGGCGCGCTCGCCCTTCGCGAATGCCCAGCCGTAGGACTCGTCGGTGTCGTACTCCTCGACGATCTTGTAGGCCGAATCGGCCTTCTCATGCTCGATGTTCACGGGCTGGTCCTGAAGGATCGCGTCGATGTTGCCGGCCTGCAGTGCCGGCCACAGCTCACCATCGGACGGGTAGGAGACGACCTCGGCCCCGGTGGCGTTCTCCTTCGTGTACGCCTCACCGGTCGTACCCTGCTGGACGCCGACGGTCTTGCCGTCGAGATCCTCGATGGACTTGATGCCCGAGTCGGCGCGCACCAGGAGCGACTGCAGTGAGTCGTAGTAGGAGTCCGCGAAGTCGATGTTCGCCTGGCGCTCCTCGGTGATCGTCATCGCGGAGGCACCGACGTCGCACTGGCCGGCAGCGAGGATGGTGCCGGACTGCAGCGCGTCGAAGCCCACGTCCTGCACTGCGAGTTCGAGATCGAGCTTCTCCGCGACGGCGCCGAGCAGATCGATGTCGAATCCCGAGTATCCGGTCTCGCTGTTGGGGTCCTCGAACTCGAACGGCTTGTAAGGGATGTCGGAGCAGACCGTGAGCGTGCCGGCTTCGATGAGGCCGTAGTCTTCACCGGCCGGTGCGTCATCGCCGCCGGCGTCACCTCCGCCGCTCGCGCAACCGGAGAGAGCCAGGGTGGCGGTCGCGGCAAGCGCGAGACCGAAGAGGAGATTACGACGACGGGGCATGACCGCTCCAGGATGACTGGGGCGAGAACGCCCACGGACGGGTATGCAGATCATCTAAACACGACGAGGGCCGCAACGACCGATCAACGAGGTTACGTTTCCGTTTCACTCCGTGCGCAGTGCCCTCAGACTTCGAAGTCCACAGCCACTCGACCTGCGACGACCGAGCGCACGTACGCGACGACCTCTTCGTGCGCTGGGTGCACCTGGTACTGCTCCAGCGCCTCGACCGAGTCGAAATCCGCGACGAGAGTGACGTCCCAATTGGCATCGGGATACACCGAGTTGGCGCCCGCGGAGATCGAGCGCAACTGGGGCACGACGTCACCCAGCGCGTTGAGGCGACGCGCGACCTCTGCAGCCTGTTCGCCGCGCTCGACAGCGTCCTCGCTTGCGAGCTTCCAGGTGACCACGTGCCTGAGCATCAGATTTCCTCCAGCCTCTGGCGCAACCGGTCGGGCGAGACCCGCCAGTGCGCGTGCAGTTCATCGTCGATGAGCACGACGGGGATCTTCTCCCACCACAACTCGTACAGGGCGGGGTCGTCTTCTATCGACTTCTCGACGATCTCGATACGGTCGCCGATCTCGTCCGGCAGATCGGCGACGACGGTCTCGACGATCGCGAGCGCAGTGGGGCAGAGATGGCACCCGGCTTTGCCGATGACCGTGATGGTCGTCACGCCGAAGGAACCTCGACCGGGTGACCCGAGGCGATCCACTCGCCGGTGCCGCCCTCGACATTCGTGGCGTCGTGCCCCTGCGCTTCGAGCGCCTGCACGACGCGTGCGGAGCGGCCACCGGCCTGGCAGATGACGTCGAACGCTTCGGCGGGAAGCTCTTCGAGTCGGTTGCCCAACTCGGACATCGGAATGTTCACCGCTCCGGGCACATGCCCCGCAGCGAACTCGTCCTTTTCACGCACGTCGATGAGCGGCGTGCTCTCGCGTGTCGCGAGGTCGGCGATGGTGATCGACTTCATGGCTTCTCCCCTGTTGTGGAAACTCGAGGTGTTGCGGAAACTCGCGCCCACAGACACAAAGCGCCCGTCCGAAGACAGGCGCTCGTGTCTAGGCCGCTTACTTCTTGTTGCGGCGCTGGTGGCGAGTCTTGCGAAGCAGCTTGCGGTGCTTCTTCTTCGCCATGCGCTTGCGGCGCTTCTTGATGACAGAACCCACGGAAACCTCACTACGTCAGTGGCTGGGCGTCGCACAAAGGCGGACGCCCGGGTACGGGCACGGAAAAATGCCTCGGGTCAGTCTAGCAAACCCGCGGGCACTCGCTGATCACAACGTCGAACGGGGTCACCCTACGTCGGCGATGGGCCGATGCAGCGCATCGCTCACGGCGGACTCGGGCACGCGGTAACTGCGGCCGAATCGAATCGCGGGCAGCTCACCCGCGTGGACAAGGCGATAGACGGTCATCTTCGACACGCGCATGATCTCGGCGACTTCGGCAACCGTAAGGAACCGGACGTCTGGAACTTCGGGCATCCCCTGTACCCCTTTCTGCTGAAGCACACTCTATGGCGAAGTTGCGACGTGTGTAAACCCGTGTGGCCAATGTGACCTGTGGGATCGCTGTGCATCGCCGATGCGCGATCCGAGCTCTCAGTCGCGCTTGCGCGCCCGCAGAACTCGGTCGTGCGCGTCCCGCAGTGCGACGCGCTCGATCTTCCGAGCGTCTCGGAGCGCCTTCTCCGCGTCGCGGACGTCCTTACGCGCCTCCCTGAGCTTCTTGTCCCCAGCGACTTCAGGCGGTTCGACACCGATCCATTCGGCATCGATCACGTGAGCCTCGCCGCGATCCAGCCCGGCGATGTACGCGTCCACTCCGTCGAAGATCCGCTCCATGGCGAACCGGAACGGATCGTCGTCGGCCGTGAACACTCCCGCGTCGATCGCGCGGCGCAGTGCAGGGTATTCATCGGCCGAGATGACCCGGTCGAACAGCGCCGCTTCCTGCGCTGACACCTCTGCCGCGGAGAGCCCGGTCGCACGCGATTGTTCGATGTAGCCCGCAGAGACCAGTCCGTACCACCGTGCCTCTCCTGTTACGGAGAGGGCGACGGCAAGCCGCTCGGCATCGGCCAGAGGGGTCTCCGCGAGTGCGTCCAGCCCGGCGTCGAGCCACGCAGAGCTGTTCGGAGTGATCGGCGACCCGGCGATCGGAATCGACAGCATCCAGGGATGACTGAGGTAGACGATCACCTGCGCTTCGAACAGCATGCGCAGCTTCGCGCGCCAGCCTTCCTGGACGCGATACTCCTCCGGCGGCAACCCGGTCGCCTGCTCCTGCATGAGCAGCAGAAGGTCGTCCTTCGCGGTGACATACCGGTACAGCGACATCGGCGTGAATCCGAGTTTGGCGGCGACGGCGGCCATGGAGACCGCGCCGAGGCCCTCGGCATCCGCGAGCTCCACCGCGGCATCGACGATCTTCTCGACGCTCATCTCTCGCTTGGGCCCGCGCTGCGGATTCGCCGCCACACCCCAGGCGAGTGCGATTCCTCGCGGCAGTTCCGGTGGTTCTACGTCGCTCATGCTCGCCATCCTACTTCTGTTTATTGGTTAAACAGTGTGTTATGGTCATACGCAGTAGTCTCCTCCATACACAGTTTTCCCCCTACACAGAAAGGAATGTCATGACGACAGCAGCAATCGAAGTGCGAGGTCTGCGCAAGAGCTTCGGGAAGCAGACCGTGCTCGACGCCCTCGACATCACCGTCGCACCAGGCGAGGTGTTCGCCCTTCTCGGCCCGAATGGCGCGGGTAAGACGACGATCATCAACATCCTCACCACGCTCGTGCACGCCGACGCCGGAACAGCCACCGTCAACGGTTTCGACGTGTCCGACGAGGCGGTGCAGGTGCAGCGACGGATCAGTCTCACCGGACAGTCCGCCGCGGTCGACGATGCTCTCAACGCAACCGAGAACGTCGTCATGTTCGCGCGCCTTGCAGGCCTAGGGCGCGCCGATGCACGCCGTCGCGCGTCTGAACTCATCGCGCAGTTCGGGCTGACGGATGCCGCGTCCCGACTGGTCCGCACCTTCTCCGGAGGCATGCGGCGGCGTCTCGATCTGGCGTTGAGCTTCGTCGTGACTCCGGAGGTGCTCTTCCTCGACGAGCCGACCACGGGTCTCGACACACGCAGTCGCCGAGATCTCTGGGACATCATCCGCGCACTCGCAGCGGCCGGGACCACGGTCTTCCTCACCACGCAGTACCTCGAAGAGGCAGACCAACTGGCCGATCGCATCGCAGTCCTGCACGACGGACGCACCGCCGCCCTCGGCACGGCCGCCGAACTGAAGGCCCGCGTCGGCGGCGACACCGTCGAACTCCACGACGAACGCGGCGAGTTGCTCAGCGAGATCCCCACCGACGGCACGGTCACCGATCTGCGACGGGCGTTGGACGCATTGGACGAGCAAGGGGCGGACGGCGTCGTGACGCTGCGGCGCCCGACGCTCGATGATGTCTTCCTCGCCCTCACCTCATCCGATTCACGCGCTCTGAAGGAGAACGCATGACCACTGCACTCGCCGCCGTCGCGGCATCAGCTCCCCCGACCGTCCGGCCGCGTCTGCGCGGCTTCACCGCGGAGGCCGTGTTCGTCGAACGCAGCCTCCGCCAATCCATGCGCGACGGCGAATCGCTGCTCATGGCGGTCATGCTTCCCGTGATGCTCATGTTGATGTTCACCTGGGTCTTCGGCGGGGCGATCGATCCCAGCGGCGCGTATGTCGACTACGTGGTGCCTGGCATCATCCTCACCTGCGCGGGCTTCGGCGCCTCATCGACCGCCGTGTACGTGGCCAACGACATGCGCACCGGAATCATCGACAGATTCCGCACGATGCCCCTGCGCGCCGGCGCCATCCTCACCGGACATGTCGTCGCGAGCCTGTTGCGCAATCTCGTCGCGACCGCCATCGTCATCGGCGTCGGCGTGCTCGTCGGGTTCCGCCCCACAGCGAATCTCGCAGAGTGGATCGCGATGGGGGCAATGATCGCGCTGTACATCCTCGCGATCACCTATCTGTTCGCCGCGATCGGGCTGGCCGCCGGCTCGCCGGAAGGAGCGAACGGCTACGGCTTCGTCCTGTTGTTCCTGCCGTACCTGTCCAGCGCGTTCGTTCCGATCGCCAGCATGCCGGACTGGCTTCAGCCGGTGGCGGCGAATCTGCCGATCACACCGATCGTGGAGACCATCCGAGGGCTTCTGATGGACGCGCCGCTCGAAGCTGAACCATGGTGGGCGATCGGCTGGTGCCTCGTCATCCTCGCGATCGCCACGGTATGGGGCGCATGGCTGTTTCGTCGGAAAGCCGGACGCAGGTGAGGAGCCGCTGACCGCACCTCGACTCCGCTCGGAGCCAATACGCGGTCAGGCGCCCAGCCGCTTGAAAGCGGTGGCCACCACGTGCTTCGCGGACGCCGCGGCGCGGCCGAACACCTCGGCCGCGTGCGCGGCGCCGTCGGGCAAGGGTGCGGAGGAGAAGTCGATGTCGGGAGCGCCGTCGCCGAACGCATCCACCAGGAACGGCACGAGCCAGTCGTCCACGACTTCCAGCGGTTCCACCTCGATGCTGTAAAGCCGGCGCTGGCCGTCTTCGCGAACGCTGACCAGTTCGGACTCGCGCAGCACCTTCAGATGCTTCGACACCGTCGGCTGGCTGATGCCGAGCTCGCTGACGATCTGCGAGACGCTGGTGCCGGCATCCCCGTCTGCCGCCCGCCGCAGGAGGAGCTGGAGGATGTCTCGCCTCGTGCCGTCTGCGATCACGTCGAAGATGTCGGTCATGAGATCAGGGTAGTCGTCCCACGCGCGGAGTACCATGACGAAGGCTCGCCGGAATGTCGCCGGCGAGGGAACACGGATCTGACCCTGGGAGGGCGGCGATGTCGAGCATCGGGTCATCGTCATCGCCGCGCACGCGCGCACGAGATGTGTGGCGCTTCCTCCGCCACCTCATCACCTCCTCGCCCTCACGCTTCGCGATCATGATCTTCTCGGCGCTGATCGTGGTGTTCACCGCGCTGTTGGCGCTGCCGATCGCATCGGCGACGCGCACCATGACCCCGATCAGCGACGCGCTCTTCACTGCTGTCTCGACCATCTGCGTCACAGGCCTCGCCACCGTCGACATGGCGTCGCACTGGTCACCGTTCGGGCACGTGGTCATCTTCCTCGGCGTCAACATCGGCGGCATGGGCGTACTGACGCTGGCGTCCGTGCTCGGACTGGTGATCTCGAAGAAGCTCGGCCTGCGCGCCAAACTTCTCGCCGCCGGAGACAGCAACCCGCTGCGTGCCCACGGCGGCGTGGTCAACGAAGGACAGACCGTGCGGCTCGGCGAGGTCGGGCAGCTGCTGAAGACCGTCGCGATGTCACTGCTGCTCATCGAGCTCGTGGTCGCGCTGCTTCTCTACCCCGGGCTCCTGATGGCGGGCATCCCTCCGCTCGCCGCTCTCTGGGAGGCGCCCTACTACGCCGCGATGTCGTTCACGAACACCGGGTTCACGCCGAACGCCGGTGGCGTCGGAGTGTTCGCCGACGACTACTTCGTTCTCACCGTGCTCATGATCAGCGTGTTCCTCGGCAGCATCGGCTTCCCGGTGATCTACACGCTCGCTAAGCACCATTGGCATGTGAAGCGGTGGTCGCTGCACAGCAAGCTCACACTCATCACCACTGCGATCCTGTTCGTCCTCGGCGCGGCCGTGTTCCTCATCCTCGAGTACAACAACCCGATGACATTCGGATCGATGGATGCCGGCGACACGACCTTCCAGGCATTCTTCCTCTCTGCCATGACGCGCTCGGGTGGGTTCAGCGTCATCGAGATCTCAGACCTCAACGGCTCCTCGATGCTCGCCGCCTCCATGCTGATGTTCGTCGGCGGCGGTTCGGCATCCACCGCCGGCGGCATAAAGGTGACGACGCTCGCCGTGCTGGCCATCGCCGTCTGGTCCGAGGCACGCGGACGCCAGTCCGTCGAGGCGTTCGGACGCCGCATCCCCAGCGACGTTCAGCGTGTCGCGCTGTCGGTCGTCGCGTGGGGAGCGACGATCGTCGCCCTGTCGACCATCGTCATCGCTCAGATCACCAAAGCCCCCATCAGCGACGTGCTCTTCGACGTCATCTCGGCGTTCGGCACCGTGGGGCTCTCCTCCGGCCTCACCGCAGAACTGCCGGACTCGGCATCGTATGTGCTCGCAGCGACCATCTTCATGGGACGAATTGGTACAGTGACTCTCGCCGCGGCGGTCGCCGCGACATCGCGCTCGCAGCTCTACTCGCTGCCCGTGGAAAGGCCGATCGTTGGTTGAAGTCCTCCGGGGCGACGCGCCCGTACTGGTCATCGGACTCGGACGCTTCGGCGCCGCGTGCGCGGGCGAGCTCGACCGACTCGATCGCGAAGTGCTCGCGATGGACGAGAATCTCGAGCTCGTGCAGAAGTGGTCCGATCGCGTCACGCACACGGTGCAGGGCGACGCCCGCAACATCGACGCGCTCAAGCAGATCGGGGCTCAGGACTTCCAGGTCGCAGTCGTCGCAGTCGGCTCGCTCATCGAGGCATCCGTGCTGATCACTGCCAATCTGGTCGACCTCAAGGTGCCGCAGATCTGGGCGAAGGCCGTCTCACAGTCGCACGGCAAGATCCTCGCCCGCGTCGGCGCCAACCACGTCATCTACCCCGAGCGTGAGGCCGGCGAACGCGTCGCCCACCTCGTCAGCGGACGGATGCTGGACTTCATCCGCTTCGACGACGACTTCGTGCTCGCCAAGATGTACCCGCCGAAGTTCATCCGCGGCGTCGGCCTGAACGAGTCCGGCGTGCGGTCGAAGTACAAGGTCACGGTCGTCGGCGTGAAAAGCCCGGGCAAGCCGTTCCGTTACGCCGAGGCCAACACCGTCGTCACCAACCACGACCTCATCATCGTGTCGGGCACGAACAGCGACATCGAGCGGTTCGCCAGCCTCGACCGCTGATCTGCCGGCGAGCCCCGAGGTCAGGCGCCGGAGGCGAGCTCCCTCGAGCGCGCGAGCGCTGCGTCTGTCGCCTCGGTGAACAGCCGATCGAGATGCGCCTCCTGCAGCACGGCGATCGCGCGTTCGGTGGTCCCCTTCGGGCTCGTCACACGCCGACGCAGTTCGGTGGGATTCTCACCGGATGCATCGAGCAGTGCGGTGGCGCCGATGAAGGTCTGCTCGACCATCAAGCGCGCGTCCGCCTCGTCGAAGCCCTTGTCGACCGCCGCCTTCGTCAACTCCTCGATGAGCAGGAAGACGTAGGCGGGCCCGGACCCCGAGATCGTCCCGAGAGCGTCGATCTGCTCTTCCGGCACCTCCACGGCAGCGCCGACCAGCTCGAACAGTCGGCGCACGACCGCGAGGTCTTCGGCGGATGCTGCACCTCCGGCCGCGAGTCCGGTGACCGCCTTGCCCACGGTGGCCGGCGTGTTCGGCATAGCGCGGATGACTCGGGCATCCGGGCCGAGACCATCGGCGAACGTCGCCAGTGTCACGCCTGCGGCGACGCTCACCACGATGGCATCCGGCCGCAGGACCGGCGCGATCTCGCGGAGCAGATCAGGCACCATCGCGGGTTTCACGCCGACGATCACGATGCCGGCTGAAGCCGCGGCATCCGTGTTCCCTGCGGGCTGTTCATCCAGCGCGATCGAGGTCACGCCTTCCAGCCCTGCGAACGCAGACGCCTTCTGCGTCGTGCGGTTCGTGGCGATGATGCCGCCGTCGACGCGTATCCCTGAAGCGACCACCCCCTGGAGGATCGCGCCCCCCATGGAACCAGCACCGAGGAACGCGAGGGACGGAAGCGAATCAGCCATATCGCCATCCTATTCGCGGCATCCGAAAGCGCCGAGAGTGCTCGTACGGATCGCGTACGGCGGAACTAGACTCGCGGCATGAGTGCATCCGGTGGCAGCAAGGCGATCGTCGCGGCGTTCCTGGCGAACCTGGGCATCGCGATCGCGAAGTTCGTGGCGTGGGCTCTTTCAGGCTCCGCCTCGATGCTCGCTGAGGCGATCCACTCGGTCGCCGACTCCGGCAATCAGCTGCTGCTGATGCTCGGCGGGCGCAAGGCGAAGCGATCCGCCGACCGCGAGCACCCCTTCGGCTACGGCCGGGAGCGCTATGTGTACGCGTTCGTCGTCTCGATCATCCTGTTCTCGGTCGGTGGTCTGTTCGCGATCTACGAAGGCATCGACAAACTGACCCACCCGCACGCGCTCGACCCGGTGTGGTGGTGGTTGCCACTCGTGGTGCTCGTCATCGCGATCGGTCTGGAGTCGTTCTCACTGCGAACCGCGGTCAAGGAGAGCAATCTTGTGAGAGAGAAGGGGCAGTCGTGGGTGTCGTTCGTGCGCCGAGCGAAGGCTCCCGAGCTGCCGGTCGTGCTGCTGGAGGACATCGGCGCCCTCACCGGACTCACGTTCGCGCTGCTCGGCGTGAGCCTCACGGTGATCACCGGCAACAGCGTGTTCGATGCGCTCGGCACTCTCGCGATCGGTGTGCTGCTGGTGCTGATCGCCGTGATCCTCGGCATCGAGACGAAGAGCCTGCTGGTCGGAGAAGGAGCCAATCAGACCGATCTCGACCTGATCATGGATGCCATCGACTCCGGCCCTGAGGTGGAGAAGCTCATCCACCTGAAGACGCTGTACCTCGGGCCCGACGAGCTGCTGGTAGCCGCCAAGGTCGCGCTGACGTCGGACAAGACCGTGCGTGAGGCCGCGGCTGACATCGATCAGATCGAGAAGCGGATCCGGGATGTCGTGCCCATCGCACGCGCGATCTACATCGAGCCGGACGTCTACCGCCCGGCGATCGATCCGACGCCGCCGACGGATGTGTTCGTTCTGAAATCCTCCGACTGAGCGCGTCGATCGCGGAGCCTGTCGACGGGCTCAGCGGCGCTGTTCGAAGAAGTCACGGAGCAGCGCCATCGCGGCATCTTCCGACACCCCGCCGATGACCTCGGCGCGATACGGAAGCCGGCGATCGCGCAGCACGTCGTACATCGAGCCCGCGGCCCCGGCCTTGTCGTCCCACGCACCGAAAACCACGCGCCCGACACGCGACTGCAGGATCGCCCCTGCACACATCACGCACGGCTCGAGCGTCACGACGAGGGTGTGACCTTCGAGATTCCATGAATCCACGGATGCCGCGGCCCGCCGCAGTGCGATGATCTCCGCGTGTCCAGTGGGATCGTGGGTCTCCTCACGAGTGTTGCGCCCCTCCGCAATGATGCGACCGTCGGCATCGAGCACGACTGCGCCGACGGGGACCTCCCCCGCAGCGGCCGCCTCCGCAGCGAGCGCGAGAGCCCGCCGCATCCCGTCGTCATCTGCCTCGCGCATGCTTCGAGCTTATTCCGGCAGTGGCGCGTCCGGAGTCGCGGTCGCTTCCGCCACGCGCGCCTGAGGACTCGCATCGTCAGCACGAGGGTCGGCGCATTACTCTGTACTCATGCGTGTTCACGTCGCCGACCACCCTCTCATCACTCACAAGCTCTCGGTGCTGCGCGATGTGCGCACCCCATCGCCGGTGTTCCGCCAGTTGACGGAGGAGCTCGTGACGCTGCTCGCCTACGAGGCGACTCGCAACGTCAAGGTGAGCCCCGTCGAGATCACGACGCCGGTGACCACCACGATGGGCGTGAAGATCTCCGAGCCGCGCCCGATCGTCGTCCCGATCCTGCGTGCCGGGCTCGGGATGCTGGAGGGCATGGTCAAACTCCTCCCGACAGCAGAGGTCGGCTTCCTCGGCATGGTGCGCGACGAGACCACGTTCGAACCGACGACCTACGCCGAGCGTCTGCCCGACGACCTCAGCGACCGCCAGTGCTTCGCGATCGACCCGATGCTCGCCACGGGTGGATCGCTCGGCGCTGCGATCGAGTTCCTCTTCAAGCGCGGCGCACAAGACGTCACGGCGATCTGCCTACTGGGCACACCGGAGGGCGTGGAGGCCATCGAGAAGATGGTCGGTGATCGGGATGTGACGCTCGTCCTCGGTGCACTCGACGAACGACTCAACGAGAAGGGCTACATCGTTCCCGGACTCGGCGACGCCGGTGACCGTCTGTACGGCACGGTCTGAAGCCGACACTCGCCGCTATTGCGAGGCCCACACTCCGAGTTCGTTTCCACTGGGGTCGGCGAAGTGAAGTCGACGCCCACCGGGGAACGCATACGCCGGCTGCAAGATCGTGCCACCGGCACTGACGATCGCGTCCGCCGTCGCGTCGAGATCGTCTGAGTAGAGCAGCACGAGCGGTCCGCCGTTCGCCCGCGGCTGAGGCGCCAGCAGCAGACCGCCGACCTCTTCGCCGTCATCCGTCGGTGAGGCTATGCCAGCGTAGTCCGGCCCGTAGTCGACAAATCTCCAGCCGAAGGCACCTGCGTAGAAGGCCTTGGCCGCGGTGAGATCTGTCACGGTCAGTTCGACGTAGTTGAGCGAATGGTGAGTCAGTGGCGGTGTCATGGCGACAACGTAACAGCGGTCTGTGACATCGCCGCCGCAGTGTCCGCTGACATTTCCTACCCTGCGCCGACCAGTCGTGCGAAGGCGCTGAGTCGCGCGACGCCCTCCGGCGTGCGCGGCAGATCGTCGAGCAGCGCAGGCGAGTAGATGAGATACGCCGCCACCTGCGCTCGCGAGATCGCGACGTTCAGGCGGTTCTGCAGCAGCAGGAACTCCGGCCCTCGCGGGGCGTCCCGCCCGCTGGAGGCAGCGAGCGTCGTGATCGACACGACCGCCTCCTTGCCCTGGAAGTTGTCGACCGTGCCGACCGGAACGCCGGTGAGCCCTGCTGCGGCGAGCGCGTCGATCACGAGCTGCTTCTGCGCGTTGTACGGCGCGACGACGATGAAGTCCGATTCCGTCAGGGGCCGGGAAGCGGCGCCCGGCTCAGTGAACTCGCGACCGAGCAGTTCGCGCACGATCCGAACGACTTCGCCCGCTTCCTCGGGCGACTGGGTCGCATTGCGCCGATGCCGCAACGAGACGACGTGCAATCCGGGCTCCACGCCCTCGATCGCGCGCTGATCGGTACCTGCTGCCGACGCCAGCTGACCCGCGTACGACAGCCGCGAGACCGGAGCCGCGACAGCGGGATGCATCCGCCAGCTGCGGTCGAGGAAGTAACCGTACTCGGGGCGGATCACGGCGTCGCCGTCCATGACCCATCCGAGCGCAGAGGTGTCCACGGGTTCAGGGTGCGCGCCCTGACTCACCTGCGGCAACTGCTGAGGGTCGCCGAGCAGCAGCAGGCTCTTGGCGCCAGCGGCGACGGCGATCGTCGACGCGAGCGAGAACTGACCGGCCTCGTCGATCACGAGAAGGTCGAGCCCCCGGCGTTCCACACGGCCTGTGTTGCTGAAGTCCCAGGCCGTGCCGCCGACCACAAGACCCTGGCCGGCACGCTCGGCCAGGAACGCTGCCATGCCGCTCTTCGGGATCGCCGTGTACGTCGAATCGCTGTCTTTGTCCTTCGGAGCCTTGGCGACCTGCCCCGGTGGGACACCGTCCGCGACCACGCGGTCGAGCAGCGTCTCGATGATCGCATGCGACTGTGCCACCACACCGATGCGGAAGCCGTGCTCGTTCACCAGTTTCGCGATGACCCGCGAACCCGTGTAGGTCTTGCCTGTGCCGGGAGGGCCCTGCACCGCGAGATAGCTGCCGTCGAGATCGAGCACGCCGCGTACGATCGCGTCGATCGTGTCATGACCCGCCGCAGCACTGCCGCCTGTCGCGGGCAGCCCTTCTCCCGACCGGGTACGCGGCGGGATCCGACGCAGGATGTCCGTCGCGGCATCCGACGGGAAGGCCGGGGCCGCGTCGTGCACCGAATCAGCCCACTCATCGATCGCCCCCTGCAGGGATACGACGCGCGGCGGCGCAGCCGGGGTCAACGCGAGCGGGAACTCCTCCCACGTCTGACCGCCAACCGCACTCTCCGTTATCACGTACCCGTCGTCGAGGACCTCTGCGATGGTGACTGCCCGAGGCACGTGCACAGCGCGCGACGGTGCGTCGGCGTCGAACGGAGCGGGGAACGGATACAGCGCGAACGGGTTGGCGCCCACTCCGAGCGTGGTGCCTGGCGAGACCTCGCCGCGGATCTCGACCTCACGTGAGGAGACACGACGACCTTCTTCGATACTCCAGTCACGCCTGAGAACGCACTGCGCGGCATCCACCTTCACGACGTCTCGGGTCTGATCCCACATCGACACCGGTTCGCGCAGTCGCTGGAAATGCCCCACCCAGAAGCTCTTCGCCTCGCGAGGGTAATAGTCGATCGCGGCCGCAGCGACGCGGTGCACCTCACCATCGCCGCCGGCTTCGACGTCGCGCTCGGCATCGGCGAGCAGCGCGACCGAGCGGGGAGACGGCTCGTAGACGAGTTCTTCTGTCTCGTCGGGCGGTGCGGGGCTCACGCCCTTGTCCCTGGCGATCTCGATCAGCCAATTGCGCAGTCGCCGGGTGGAGACGCAGTCGTAGCGGTTGTAGTCGGCCAGATCGGCGAGCACCGATTCGGCCTCAGCACTCTCGCCCGCCTCAGCCAGTGCGCGAGCGGCGACGTACTGCACGATCGAGTCGTCGCCCTTCTGAACGTCGCTGGTGCGCACCTCAGCACCCATGTACAGCGGCTCGAGCTTCTTGATCGAGTACGAGCGCGACCCGACCCGGACAGTGCGCAGCACGAGCGGGTAGAGATCGACGAACACGCCCTCGCGCAGCAGCCTGTCGACGTCGCCTTCACGTACGCCGTGGCGCGCGGCCATCGCGACCAGATGAGAGGTCTCGTACGGCGCGTAGTGGTAGATGTGCATGTCCGGGTGGGCGGCGCGACGGAGGTTCACGAAGTCGAGGAACCGCTCGAGCGCATGCTTCTCCTCTGCGAACGTGTGAGCCCACAGCGGCGTGTACTGATCGTCGTTGTCGACCCACCCGAAGAGATAATCGATCCCCCATTGCGCGTGTCCGTCCGGTGCGGGCTCGGTGTACAGCGGGTCTCCTTCGAAGTCGAAGAAGATGTCGCCGCGGCTCGGTCGAGGCAGCGTGTGGATGGCCCCCGGGTGATAGACATCGAACGTCGGAGCGTCGTCGGCATCAGCATGCAGTTGCAGCCGAGCCTGGGCTCGGAGCGACTCGAAGGTGTCGACGTTCATCCCTTCGGGGGCGGACGCCGCTGCCGCGAGGTCATCGATCGTCTCGATGCCGGCAGCCCGCAACCGGGCGCGCTGCACTGGGCGCATGCGCGCGACCATCAGCAGGTCGCGGTGCGCGTCGACCTGGTCGGTGCACGTCGCGCACCGACCGCACGCGACGATCTCGAGGTCTCCGCGGTCATCGCCCCACGCGAGCGCATCGCCGGCGGTGCCCGACTCGAGACCACGATCGGCGATCAGCGCGCGCAGACGTGCCCGCCGTACGTGAAACAACGGCAGCAGGTCGTCGACGGCATGCGTGCTGATCGTCCCGTCGCCGAGAATGAGGTCGACCGAGTCCGAGCGAGGGATGCCGAGGCCGTCGAGCTGATCCACATATGCCGCCAACTGCATGAGAGCGGTGACGCGGGCCGTGCGGGCGAGCTTCGAGTCCTGCACTCGCCAGGACCCGTCGTCTTCGCGAAGCAGGAAATCAGCGAAGCCGACGAACTCGTCGGTCGAGAACGCCGCCTGGAACAGCACCTTCGCATCGGAGCGCAGCGCGGTGCCGGTCTCGGCGACGACGGCAGCGAGGGAATCGGCGTCGGCCGATGACGCCTTGGAGACCTCGTGCACGGCATCCGCACCGAAGCGCTCGCGATAGGCGTCGAGCACCTTCAGCTCGTGCAGGTCTCCGAGCTTCGCCGCACGCGCCAGAGTCGCATCTTCGGGCTCGACGACCGCAGGGACACGACCGAGCTTGGCGTCGATCGCGCGGGACCATGCGAACTCGCACTCTGCGGCCGCCTTCAGGTCGCTGGCGCTCCAGATGACGCGCTGTGCCTGAATATCGATCCGCATGTCTCGAGCGTAGCCGGGGCGTCAGACAGCGGATGCGCGGCTGAGCGTCAGCGCCACCAGTCGTCGTCCGGCCCGACCGGCAGGTGACGCTTGTGCTGACTGGCGAGGTACTTTCCCTCCAGGCGGGCGGCGGCGGCGGCATCCACCGGTTTGCCCTCGAGGTAGTCGTCGATCTGCTCGTAGGTCAGTCCGAGTTCGTCCTCGTCGGCGCGCCCCGGTTGGTCGTCGAGCAGATCGGCCGTCGGCACCTTCATCCAGAGCCTCTCGGGGGCGTCCAGCGCGCGCAGGATTGCCTTGCCCTGGCGCTTGGTGAGCCCGGACAGCGGCAGGATGTCGGCGGCACCGTCGCCGAACTTCGTGAAGAAGCCGGTGACGGCCTCGGCGGCGTGGTCGGTGCCGATGACAAGGCGACCGTCGTGCCCCGCGAGCGCATACTGCGTGACCATGCGGATGCGGGCCTTGATGTTGCCGCGGTTGAAGTCGGAGATGTCGGCGCCTGCGGCGTGCTCGATGTCCTTCTCGACGCCGTCGACACCGTTCTGGATGTTCACCTCGACGATGCGATCAGGTGCGATGAAGTCGAGCGCGGCCGTCGCATCGTCCGCATCGTGCTGCACTTTGTAGGGAAGTCGCACGGCGATGAAGGTCGCCTCGTGCCCGGAAGCGCGCACGCGCTCGACGGCGAGCTGTGCGAGTCGACCGGCGAGCGTCGAGTCCTGCCCTCCGGAGATCCCGAGCACGAAGCCTTTCGCGCTGGATCTGGTGAGGTAGTCGACGAGGAACTGCACACGGCGTTCGATCTCGACGCCTGGGTCGATCTCGGCCTGCACTCCGAGTTTCTGAGCGATCTCCTGCTGAAGCGTCATGCGTCCAGTATCCCCCTTGACTGTTACGTCGTCGTGACGGAGATGGAATATGTCCCTCTGACATCGACTTGACTGGGTAGACGACAGCTGTCGGCGGAAGAGCTGCGTGCGCTCGACGAGATCTCGGCGTGGAGTCCGGCGAACGCCTGATCGCTGCGTGCCTCTGCCTCAGGTGCGGATCCGGCTCGGGCCGTTCTCGGTCTGCTCGACCACGAGCTGAGCCGGTATCTGCTCCTGCATCGACTCGACGTGGCTGATGATGCCGACCGTTCGGCCGCCCGAGCGCAGCTCGTCGAGCGTGCGCATCGCGACGTCGAGAGTGTCGGCGTCGAGCGATCCGAACCCTTCGTCGATGAACAGGGTGTCGAGCTGGATGCCGCCGGCCCGCGCCGTCACGACCTCTGCGAGGCCGAGCGCGAGCGCCAACGAGCTGAGGAACGTCTCGCCTCCGGACAGCGACTGCGCTGGTCGCGTCTGCCCGGTGAATGCGTCGAAGACCACGATGCCGAGACCGGATGCCGCGCCGCGCGCAGCGAGAGCGTCAGAGTGCTTCAGCTGGTATCGACCCGTCGACATGTCGCTGAGACGGCGATTGGCGGCCTCGACGATCTCCTCGAGTTCGGCTGCGAGCACGAAAGTCTCGAGCGTCATCTTGTGGGTGTTTCCTGCGCGACCGGAGATCGTGTCGGCGAGGCCTCGGATCACCTCGTAGTCGGCCTGTTGATCGGCGCTGCGAGCATGTTCGGATGCTGCGGAGTCGATGAGGCGTCCCAACTGCTCCGCCGTGCTCTGTGCGCGGTTCGCCGAATCGACGGCCACCTTCCACGCCGCACGCGCCTCATCGGCTGACCGCTCGACGGGAGCAAGATCGATGGCGTCTTCCGGGAGGGTGCGCAGCTCGAGTTCGAGCAATGTCGCGCGCTCCTTCGCGCGTTGTGCGGTGTGCGCGGTGATCCGCGAGTCGAGCGCTGTCAGCTCAGCCGCCGATCGCAATGCCTGCTGCACGGCGGTTGCATCGTCGAAATCGGATGCGGCGAGGGCCGAGTGCTGCTCCGCCGTCGCCTCGGCGAGCGCAGTCGCACGCCGGGAATGCTCAGCCAGAGCATCCGCCAGCGTCTGCGCGGCAACGATCCGCGCTGCGGTGTCTGCCAGGCGCTCCGCAACGGTGTCGAACGGGCCCCGGGCGTCGGCGATCAGTGCCTGCGCCTCACGGCCTCGTTGGTCGAGCAGTGCCAGCGACTCGCGCGCCGCAGAGAGCGCGGCAGCAGACTCGGTGCGCTCCTTGTCGAGTTGCGCGGCTCGGGCGTCGACCTCCGCCAGGTGGGATTCCACGGCGAGGAGCGCATCCACAGCGGCGACTGCGTCGGCGTGAGCTGCCGCAGCTGCCGCGACCTCTGCCTCTGCCGTCTCGGTCGTGCGCTCCTGCGCCCTGGCCTCTGCCGCTGCGAGCTGGGCCCGCACTGCGGCGACGCGATCTCCGGCATCGCGTTCCGCACGGGTCGCGGCATCGCGAACCGACTCTGCCACCTCGATGTCGTCCACCGAGACCGGATCGGTGTGCGTGGCGGGAGCGGGATGCGATGTCGATCCGCACACAGCGCATGGTTCGCCGTCGACCAGTGCGGTCGCGAGCTCACCCGCAAAGCCGTCGAGGCGGCGCCTGCGAAGTTCGGCGAGTTCGTTCTGAGCGAGGGCCAGTGCCGTGGTGGCATCAGATAGCCGACGTTCGTCGGCGGCCAGTTCGCCGCTCAGACGGTCGCTCTCGACCGCGGCGTCGCGACGTGCCTTGGCTGCGTCGTGCGCTCGTGCGAGATCGTCGATTCGGTCGGCGCTTCGCCGTGCCTCGTCGCGCTGAGCCGTCAGCTGGGCGAGACGGGCGGGCAGCGCGATGCGCTCGATCTCTCCCGCCTCGACTCGCTCGGATGCCGCGGAGACGCGCTCCTGCGCCGCCGCGAGCTCTGTCAACAGGGCGGGCGCTGCGGCTTCCAACTCAGCCGCCCGAGCCCACGCCCCGCTTTCGCGGGTTCGGTCGGCAGCCCAGGCCTCGAGGGCCGCGACAGCGTCGGACTCAGGGTCTGTCTCGCCGGCTTCCTCCGGAAGCTCGGCGCCTGTCGCCACCCAGGCGGAACGTGCCGCCGCCTCTGCGACGGCGGCGTTCGCGCGAGCCTCTTCGGCTCGTGTCGTGGCGGTGATCGTGGCGCGCAGCGCCTCGGCTGCACGAGCACGCTCGAGAACGTGACGGGCCTCGGCTATCTGCGGTTCCTCCGCATCGAGCTGTTCGAGTGCTTCGCGTGCGCGATCGCGGTCTCGCTGCGCCTTGCGCTCTTCGCGCGCGACCACCAGCGCAGCATCTGCTGCAGCAAGCCTCTTCTCCGCCTCGTCCTGTTCGGCGCCCCGGCGTTCGGCGCGATATTCGGCGCGGGTGAGCGCCAGTCGCAGCGCCTCGAGGCGCGCGTCCGTCGACAGCGCTTCGCGCACGGGCGAGGCGGGCTCTTCCTCGACACCACGCTCGCCCCACAGCGACGCGTTCGTGACGACGCGCTCGGCCTCTTCGACGCGCGCCGTCACCGTGGCGATACGCCCCGCGAGCGCGTTCTCGGCGGAGCGTCGTCGCTCTTCGAACCGCGACTGCACATCATCGAAACGTTCGGTGCCGAACAGGCGGCGCAGGAGCGCCTGACGTTCCTTGCTGTCGCCGAGCAGGAAGCGGGCGAAACGGTTCTGCGCGAGCAGGATCACTTGCAGGAACTGCTCTTTGCTGAGCTGCAGGATCTCGTCGAGTTCGTTCCCGACGTCGACCGCGCGCGCAGCGCGACCCACCCAGGTGCCGTCGGTCCATTCATCGAGTGCGACGGCGGACGGCTGCTTCGTGAGTCCGCCGCCTCGCTTCGCCGGACGCTGGTACTCCGGCGATCGAGTCACTCGGAAGCGGCCGGCGGTCGTGCTGAATTCGACGACGATCTCGCTGAGATCTTCGGGAGCGCAGTAGTCACTGCGCAGCCGCTTGTCACCGCTTTCGTAGCGCGGCACTCCGCCGTACAGGCCGAAGCACACAGCATCCAGAATGCTGGACTTGCCTGCCCCGGTTCGCCCTGCGATCAAGAAGATGCCGTCGTCCGCGAAGCTGTCGAAATCGACGATCTGGCGATCGAGGAAAGGGCCAAAGCCCTCGATCTCGAGACGGTGGAGGCGCACTAGACGAGAGCCTCGGCGGCCACACGCTCGTCGAGGACTTCTCTGATGAGCTCGCTCTCCCGCTCACTCGGGCCCTGCCCCGCTCGCACGTGCTCCAGAAACGCCTCGATGCGCTCCGTGTCGGTGACTGCGGACTTGAGGCGCTCCGCGTAGGAGTGCTCTGCCCGCCCGGCGCCGCTCGCCGGCGTGTGCTGCACCATGGCGCAGTGCGGGAAGCTCTCTTTCAGTCGGCGCATCGGCTCGATCTGGGGCAGAACGTCTGTGTAGATCGCGCACACCCAGTCATCGGCGTGCGCATCGACGTTCTGTGGTGCGAGGATCTCATCGAGAGTGCCGGTGAGCGTCACGAGGCGGCGCGGCACTGGCAGAGCCGACCACTCCACCGAGGCGAGACCCGACGCATCGAGGTCGATCAGCCAGGAGCCGCGCTCCTTGTGCTGCTCACCGAAGCTGTAATGCAGCGGAGCCCCGGCATAGCGAACGCGCTCGCTGAGCTGCTGCCGTCCGTGGATGTGTCCGAGTGCGACGTAATCAGGGCCGTCGAACACGTCGAGCGGCACGACGTCGAGCCCGCCCTGACGAACCTCTCGTTCCAGGCCGGCCGTCGCATCCACGCCCGCCGCGAAGCAGTGCGCGATGGCGACCGAACGACCACCGTGCGCGGCCATTCCCGTGCGAACGAGCCTCATCGCATGCGCCATGGTCTGCGCCTGCGTCCGAAGGATCGCACCGTTCTCAAGGGACATCGGCCAGTGCTGGCGCACGATCGCCGGCTCGAGATAAGGGATGCCGTAGAAATGCACCGGGCCGTCGGCGTCATCGATCGTGACCGGAGTGCCGACCGCGCGTGGATCGGTGACCACGTGGATGCCGTCGCGCAGCAACCGCGCCTGGAAACCCAGTCGCGCAGCGGAGTCGTGATTGCCGCTCGTGACGATGACTTTGGCACCCGTGTCGTGGAGGGCCACGAGCGTGTCACCGAGCAACGTGTACGCGGGCCCGGCGGGAGTCGCGGAGTCGAACACGTCGCCCGCCACGATCACGACATCGACCGCGTCGTCCCGAACCTGCTGCACGAGCGCGCCCAGCACCTCGGCCAGCGCATCCATGGTCGAGGTGCCATGGAAGGTGCGACCGATATGCCAGTCGGAGGTGTGCAGGATTCGCATATTCACACCGTACGTAGGTCCTCGGACATTCACGCTGAGGCCCGCCGCGGCACCCTTCGACGCGCTCTGACACGTCGAAGGGGCCGCGGCACGGACGACGTTCAGTGCACGAGAACCGGGCTGCTCTCCGACTCGACTGCGCCCTGAGGCAGCAGATCCTCCTTGCGCCCGCGCACCATCGTGATGGCGATGGCCGAGGCCACGACCATGCCGACCGCTGCCCCGATGAACACTCCGCTGTAGCCGCCCGTGAGCGTTCCGAGCCCGACCTGACCCTGTGCGTGACCGCCGACGATGACCGCGTACACCGCCGTGAACACCGACAGACCGATCGATCCGCCGATCTGCATGGCGGAGTTCGTGACCGCCGAGGCGACGCCGGCATCATGCGGCGCGACACCCGTCAGCGCGACGTTCTGCAGCGGGATGAAGACGAACGCCATGCCCATCCCCATCACCAGCAGGGCCGGAGCCACCTGGACGAAGTAGTTTCCTGCTGGCGTGATGAACGACAGATAGATCAGAGCGGCGGCGACGACGAGTGGACCGCCGATGAGCATGGGACGCGGACCGATCTTGCCGAGCATGTTGGTCGCAAGGCCGGCGAACACCATGGTGCCCAGCGGCAGCGGGAGGCTCGCGACGCCTGCCTCCATCGCCCCCATGCCGAGCACGATCTGCAGGTGGAAGGTGAGGTACAGCGTGGCGCCGATCATGACGCTGCCGGCGACCGCCTGAATGAGGAATGCCCCGCCACGCACCCGATGGGTGACAACATGCAGCGGCAGCAGCGGATTGCTCACCTTCGTCTCGATCCACACGAACACGGCGAGCAGAACCACGCCGAGGGCGATGAAGGTGATGGTGAGCGGGTTGCCCCAGCCGGTCTCTGCGAGGCTGAAGCCGTAGACGAGCGTCCCCAGGCCTGAGGTCACGAGAACGGCACCCCACAGGTCATAGCGGTTGTCGCCTTCGGCCTTGCTCTCGGTGAGGAACAGCGCCCCGCCGATGAGGCCGACCGCGACGAAGAACAGGTTGACCAGCAGGCACCAGCGCCAGTCGAGGAACTCGGTCAGGAATCCTCCGAGCACCATGCCGACCGCGGCACCGGCTCCAGCGACCGTGCCGAATACAGCGAAAGCCGTGTTGCGCTCTTTCCCCGACGGGAACAGCACGGTCAGAAGCGCGAGGGCAGCGGGCGCGAGCATCGCCGCGAAGACTCCCTGCAGGGCTCGGCCGAGGATGAGTTCCCAGCCGGCGGTGGCCATGCCCGCGTACAACGAGGCACTGCCGAAGCCGATCATGCCCACCATGAACGTGCGTTTGCGGCCCCAGTAGTCGGCGATGCGCCCGCCAAGGAGCAGCAGTGCGCCGAACGAGAGGGCGTATGCGGTGACGACCCACTGACGCAGGTGATCATCCATCTGCAGCGCGATCTGCGCCTGAGGAAGAGCGATGTTGACGATCGTGCCGTCGAGGACGACGACGAGTTGTGTCAGAGAGATGACGAACAGAGCCCACCATCTGGCCTTGGGGTGAGCGCGCAGGGGTGAAGACATGGAAAAACCTCCGGTGTCTGGTGAGGATGCCGGAGGTTTCAAGCCTCGGACCAGCCCCCGTTCTCGGCGCTGACCGCCTCAGCGAACGGTGCTGAGCAGAGTTCGATTGTATCGGATACGACGCCGTGGATTCGAGCCGGAAGGTCCCCTGACCCACCCTCGCCACGACGATCGACACGCGGTCATGCAGTGTGCAATATGCACTTTCACCTGTGCGACGTGGGGGCTGCGCGATGCGAGATCTGGGCTGCCCTCCGCCCTACAGGGGCCGGATTTGACCCTCCGGCAGGGCTTGTGCCCGCTTCGTCGTGGCTACCGACTTCCGCTCTATTCCTCTATGTCGTGCGTCCAGTTCGCCTGCTGGATCCGGTTGTCCAGCTCTCGCAGCTCCTGCGCGACGCCGTCCGCTGCCGCGCGCAGTTCTGCGACAGGCAATGCGGCGATCTGCCGCAACTCGGAGCGCATCTGCCGCATCCCCGAATTGGTTCCGGATGCTGCGGCGGCAGCATCCGCCAACAGAGAATGCTGCAGGCGCAGAACATCGCGGGCGGCGAGCGCGTCGGTCATGGTGCCGTCCGCGCCGAGCGCGAGGCGGGCGTTGGTCGCGTTGATCCGGCGGATCAGGTCGCGCAGTTGGCCGAGGGCAGCTTCGGCCTCCCCGAGGAGAGCTGCCGCGTCTTCCGCCGGCTCCTCGCCCTCCTGATAGCGGGCGTTCGCGGTGATACGGGCGCGCAGTTGTTCGATGCGACGCTGCAGATCTGCTCGGGCCGTCAGTGCCTCAGCGAGTTTCATGCTGTCATCCTTGCAGGGCGCAGCATCGGATGTAACACTGCGTCACACTCCGTCGGCATCAGCGCCGGCGCAGCAGGCCCGCGCGTTCGGGGTTCTGCTCGAACCACTCGGCGACGTACCAGCAGACCGGATCTATCTTGCGGTCTCCGCGACTCTCGATGTCGTCGACCGCGCCTTCGACGACGCGGGCCGCGTGCCCGTTTCCGCGGAATGTCGGGATTGTGAAGGCCCTGGTCAGGGCCACCGTGCTGCCGTCATCGCGATAGTCGAGAACGCTCACGAGCACGCCGTCTCGAGTGAGTGTGTATCGCGAAGCATCCTTCTCGTCGGTGAGGATGAAGCCGTCGACGATGTGCGAAGCAGTCATCGTTCCACGGTAAGCCCGACCAGCGGAACAAGGCGACGTTTTGACACAACCCGACTTTCTCAGTAATAATCCACCCATGACCACCAACGCGCGCCCCTCGTCCGCCCAGGAGGCGAACAGGACTGCCGGGATGATGATGCCCGGTTGCGTTGGCATGTGTTGCCGAATGTGTAGCTGACCCCAGCCGCCCCGCCACGCTCCCCGCATTCGCGATCTGCGAAGAAGGAGCCCCGAGCACCCACCTGCGTGCTCGCTCCCGGCCCTCTCGGTCATTCACGCAACACATCCGAGCCGCATCGGCTCACCCTTCGCAAGGAACCCATCATCATGTCGAACATCGCAACCCTCGAGCGTCCCGCCACCCGCGCCCCTCATCTCCGTGCTGTTCCGCCCCTCGTCGAACCGGCACCCGCCGTCGCCGCCGACCTTCCTGCGACCCGCTCACCGCGTGGCTTCGCCCTCTACGTCGGACTCGATGAGATCAAGGCCGCCGAAGCCGGCGTGAGCCTGCCGCTGCTCGTCGACGCCCTCCGTCGCACACTCGCCGAACTCGCGCCCGGCGCCGAGACCCACGCCACCGTCGCACTCGCCCCGCACGGCTCAGGCGGCCGCGACCTCGACGTCGTGCGCCTCGCCCTGCAGGAGCCGGGTGCGATCGCCCGCACCAAGGCCGCCGAGGAAGAAGAGCAGGATGAGGACTACGGCGTCACCGTCGACATCTCGCGCAAGCGCGTACTGATTGACGGCGACTCGGCCGCGTTCACGTACAAGGAGTTCGAGCTGCTGCAGTACCTCGTGCTCCGTGAGGGACGCACGATCGAGCGCACCGAGCTCGTCGGCGCACTGTGGCAGTCGCCCGACGACGAGACACCAGGCGAGCGCACGATCGACGTGCACGTGCGCCGCCTGCGCGCCAAGCTCGGCCGTTACGAAGACATCGTCCGCACCGTCCGCGGCGTCGGCTATCGCTTCGACCGGCACGCGGACGTCGTGATCCGCTACGGCCACGGCACGCCTTCGCCCGACCGCTTCTGAGGGGTTGCACCGGCTCCCGCTTCCGCGGCGCTCCCGCTTCCCCGGCTGCACCGCTCCCGCATCCGCGATGTGGCGCGCGTGGTCGCCTCCGCGACCCTAACGCGACCAACAGCGCCACCTCACGGCGCGCATCCGGGCCGCAGCATCCACAAGGTGTCGCGCGTGGTCGCCTCCGCGACCCCAACGCGACCAACAGCGCCACCTCCCGGCGCGCACCCGGGCCGCAGCATCCGCGATGTGGCGCGTGTGGTCGCCTTCGCGGCCCTAACTCGTCCAACAGCGCCACCTCACCGCGCGCACCCGCCCCGCAGCATCCGCGATGTGGCGCTCGTGGCCGCCTCCGCGACCCCAACGCGACCAACAGCGCCACCTCCCGACGAGCACCCGCGCCGCAGCATCCACAAGGTGTCGCGCGTGGTCGACTCCGCGACCCCAACGCGACCAACAGCGCCACCTCCCGACGAGCACTCGCGCCGCAGCCCCGGGCCGCTTCGGCTCGGTGTCAGGCGTCGGACGTAGGGTGTTCGCATGACCACCACAGCGGATGCCGCAACCGCAGCACCCGCGACGGGTCCGCCGCGCTCGACCGTGTATCGCCCGCCGCACCCATTGCGCCTCATGCGCACCGTCGGATCGCTCATGCGCGGGCCGAAAGACCCGACGATGCTCGTCGCCGGCACGACGCTGTGGCGCGCGAGCCGCACGCCCGAGGGAGTTGCGACACTCGCGCTGCGCCAGGCGTCCGACGGAGTGCACGCGACAGCGTGGGGAGCGGGAGCCGAGTGGGCCCTCGCACAGCTGCCCGCCCTCTGCGGCGCTGACGACGACGCGAGCGGGTTCGATGTGTCGAGTCTCACCGAGGCGGGGTACCCGTTCCTCGCGGACGTCGCTCGCCGCACGATCGGTCTGCGCCTCACCCGCACCGATCTGATCTTCGATTCGCTCGCCAGCGCCGTGATCGAGCAGAAGGTCACGTCGTTCCAGGCGTTCGGCGCCTGGCGCGTGCTGATCACGCGCTTCGGCGAACGCGCACCCGGTCCGACACCACGACCGATGTTCGCACCACCGACGATCGACGGTTGGCGTCTGATTCCCTCGTGGGCGTGGCATCGCGCCGGTGTCGAGCCTCCGCAATCCCGCGCTATCGTGCGCGCCGCCGAACGCGGCCAGCGGATCAGTGATGTCGTACTCGCGGCGCAGACCGGCGCTGAGCGTGACCGCATCCTCACCAGCCTGCCCGGCATCGGCGTGTGGACATCGGCAGAGACCCGCATCCGAGCCCTCGGAGACCCGGATGCCGTGAGCGTCGGCGACTACCATCTCGCCCACGAAGTCGGCTTCGCCCTGACCGGAGCGCGCGTCGACGACGACGGGATGCTGGAGCTCCTGGCGCCCTGGGCAGGTCACCGCCACCGCGTGATCCGTCTCATCCTCGCGAGCGGCGTGCGTGAAGCCCGTCGAGGCCCGCGCCTGGCACCAGAGGATCACCGCAGGCGTTGATGACCTGCTCTCGTTCACGGTGCTCCCCTTCGCTGCGACTCTTCGACCCGGCAGAAACCCCGACCTGTCCGACGACACCCCTAGGCTGAGGTCATGGCGGCATCGAAGAAGCAACGCTGGAGTTGGCTCGGCGGCACGGTCGTCCTCGTCGTGCTGGGAGTGGTCATCGGTCTCATCCTGCAGAACGTCTGGCTCGGGCTCCTGCTCGCCGCCATCGTCTCGCTGGTCTGGCTGATCGCGGTCGAATCCCGCAAAGGCGACAACGCCGGAGTCAACGACGAATCCAACGGCATCGAACTCTGACAGCGACGGCCGCAACCATCGGAATGTCCGCGGCACCGGTTAAGGTCGTCGACATGTCGACCGGCACGCTCGCGTCACCCGTAGGCCGACTCACCGTCGTCAGTGACGGCGAGTCGATCACACGCGTCGCCTGGAGATCTGCGCCCTCACCCGAGAACGGTTCAGAAGAGCACGATCCACTACTGACCGAAGCGCTCCACCAGCTGCGCGCGTACTTCGACGGTCGACTCACCCGCTTCGACGTGCCTTTCGACCTGGGGCGCCAGACCGAAGTCACCAGCGCTGTACTGACGGCGTTGGCAGGGACGGTCGCTCACGGCGAGTCGATCACTTACGGTGAGCTCGCGGCCAGGAGCGGCACCAGCATTCCCGCTCGAGGAGTCGGCGCTGTCATGGGCGCGAACCCTGTCCCCATCATCGTGCCGTGCCATCGCGTCGTCGCCAGCGATGGCTTGGGCGGCTATTCGGGCGGCGACAGCGGGCAGGGCCTTCTGACGAAGCGCTGGCTGCTCGAGTTCGAGGGCGCCCTTCCGTCCGCACTCTTCTGAGCCTGCTCGACGATCGCGGAGACGTGAGCAAGACTGGCGAGATGCCGCTTTTCGATCATCTGGGGATCACCGTCGACGACCTTGCTCGCGGGATCACGCAGTTCGACCCCGTGATGCAAGCACTCGGATTCACACGCGTCGACGCAGAGAACAGCGTCTCGTGGCAACGCGACGACGAGACCGAGTTGATCCTCTTCCCCGCCCGCGAAGCAGACACAGGACGACACCGACATGGGCACATCGGATGGCAGCACCTCGCCTTCGCCCTCGACTCCCAGACCGAGGTCGACCGCCTCCATGCGATCGCCGTGGATGCCGGATGGACGGTCGTGCGCGAACCCAAGCTCTATCCGAGATTCAACGACCGCTACTACGCATCATTCGTCGAGGATGACAGCGGCATCCGGATCGAGTTCATGCACAATCCACCCCGCAAGAACGCGGGAGGCTGAACGCTCCCGTGAACGAATCCTTCGGAGGTCACCGCCAGAGCGTGAGCTTGTCGGGGTTGCGGACGATGTAGACCTCGGTGATCCGATCACCTGTCACGTCCACCGAGATGACCGAATCGGTGCGGCCGTCGATGGTGACGAGGAACGCCAGCCCCTCCGGAGTGAGCGTCGGTTCAGTGATCGCCGTCGGCTTGAGGTGCGAGATCCCGAGCAGGAATCGCGCGACGCGATCTGCGCCGACGACGGGGCGGCGCGCCGCGGAGACCTTCCCACCGCCGTCCGAGCGCAGCACCACGTTCGGGTCGAGAAGAGCGATCAGCGTCGATAACTGTCCTGTCATCGTCGCCTCGGCGAAGGCACGGGCGACCGCGTCATGCTGCTGCCTCGACGCGGCGCCTGCCCGGCGTTCACGCACGCGACGGCGCGCCTGAGATGCCAGCTGACGGCTCGCCTCCGGACTGCGCCCCACCGTCTCGGCGATCTCGGCGAATGGCATCGCGAACACGTCGTGCAACACGAAGGCGACGCGTTCGGCCGGCGTGAGCGATTCGAGCACGACCATCAGTGCGACGCTCACGGACTCATCCAGCGTGATCCGGTCCAGAGGATCGATCGGCACTGCCGACGCGATCGCGGACTCCCCCGGAAGCGGCTCCGGCAGCCACTCCCCGACGTAACGCTCTCGGCGAGCGCGGGCGGAGCCCAGCATGTCGAGGCAGATGCGGCTCGCGACCCTGGTGAGCCAGGCGGGAGGATTCTCGATCCGCTTCCGATCGGCATCCGACTGCCGATACCACCGGACGTACGTCTCCTGCACGGCATCCTCGGCATCGGCGACTGTGCCGAGCATGCGGTACGCGAGCGCGAGCAGCGTCCGCCGCTCCTTCTGCAGTTCGTCGACCTCGTCCATCTCGTCACATCCTTCCGCACAGTCGACGATGCGGCCAGCAGAAATGTGAGTCGTGACCTCACACTCTTCGCGGCTGTCTCGTCGAAGAGGCATGAGCATGACATTCAGGCGCATCCTGCTGTGGGCGACTGCGGCCGTCGGAGTCTTCGTCGGACTGTGGGCCGCGATATGGCCTGCCGCGTTCTATGACGCGTTCCCTGGATTGGGCCGGGTGTGGATCGCCGTCGACGGGCCGTTCAACGAACATCTGATCCGCGACGTCGGCGCCCTGTATCTCGCGCTCGCTGCGGCGAGCATCGCGGCCGCATTCACCAGGGGTCCGGAATCAGGGCGGGTGGTCGGAGTCGCATGGACCGTGTTCGGTCTGCCGCACCTGATCT
Organism: Microbacterium sp. TWP3-1-2b2; assembly: GCF_049896145.1. Taxonomy (NCBI): domain Bacteria; kingdom Bacillati; phylum Actinomycetota; class Actinomycetes; order Micrococcales; family Microbacteriaceae; genus Microbacterium; species Microbacterium sp. TWP3-1-2b2. The sequence continues at coordinate 1,949,795 of NZ_JAFCTS010000001.1, forward strand.
ATCACGCGACGCAGTTCGGCGGGATGCCGCTGATCGATGTGATCGGCAACATCATCGGTCTCGGCGGGAGCCTTGTGCTGGGGATCCTGCTCCTGCTTCCCGGCCCCGGCCCGCGCCCCCACCGGCCGGACCCGGAGACCGTCCACGACAAGAAGGAGAACCACCGATGAAGATCGCCATCGCCGGAGGAACAGGTGTCGCCGGACGTCCGACGGTCGAGGCCGTGCGCAATGACGGACACGAGGCGGTGGTCCTCAGCCGTTCTCGGGGCATCGACCTCATCAGTGGAAAGGGACTGGCAGCGGCGCTCGCGGGCGTCGACGTCGTGATCGACACGGCGAACGTGACGACGATGGATGCCGCGGTCGCGACCGAATTCTTCACCACAGCGACGGCCAATCTCATCAGCGCCGGCGCCGACGCCGGCGTCGGGCACATCGTCCTCCTGTCGATCGTCGGAATCGATCGAATGCCGCACGACTACTACGCCGGCAAGCTCGCACAGGAGAAGGTCCTCGAGACCTCCTCGGTGCCATGGACGATCCAGCGCGCGACGCAGTTCCACGAGTTCGCCGGTCAGATCTTCGCGCGGGCGAAGTTCGGGCCGCTTCACCTCGCCCCGCGAGCGCGCACGCAGCCGATCGCCGCACGCGATGTCGGCGAACGTCTCGCCTCCCTCGCTCACGGAGAACCGCTCGGCCGTGCGCAGGACATCGGCGGCCCTCGCGAGGAAGCCCTCGATGCGATGATCAAGGCGTATGCCCGCGCGAGCGGCCACCGCGGTTGGATCCCATCGGTCAGTGTGCCGTCCGCGCAGATGAAGGGAATGCGCGAAGGGCTCGCGCTGCCCGGCACGGAGGCGCTGCTCGCCACCGAGACCTTCGAGGAGTGGCTCGCAGCACGCTGAGACGGCCCTCTAGACTGTCGGGCATGGGTTTCATAATCAAGAGCGCGCTGTTCGACACGCGCTGCTTCACGTTCCGCGACCGCCGCGCCTGACGGCGCGTTTGATGGTCGCATAACGCCACTGCGCGTCGTCGTTCCGGATGTCCTGCACCCGGAGGCGCGTTCGCCGTGCCCTCGCACGCCCGCAGCCGGGTGCTCCTTTCCTCACGACTGGAGCGCATCTTGCGACCTCGATCCCATACCGGAGGCCGACACGAACTCGGCCAGAACTTCCTCATCCACCGCCCGACCCTCCAACGGCTCGCGTCGCTCACCGCAGCCACCGACGGTGCGATCCTCGAGATCGGCGCCGGCGACGGAGCCCTGACGCAGCACCTCGCCCGTCTAGGGCGTGATCTGCGTGCCATCGACATCGATGCGCACCGTGTGGAGCGACTGCGCACACGCGTCCACGGCGCGAGCATCCATCACGCCGATGCACTGCACGAGCCGTTGACTCGACCGGTGATCGTCGGGAACATCCCGTTCCATCTGACGACGCCGTTGCTGCGCCGATTGCTGAACACCGAAAGATGGCGGCACGCGATTCTCCTCACGCAGTGGGAGGTCGCGCGCAAGCGCGCCGGAGTGGGGGGCTCGACCATGATGACCGCCCAAGCGGGACCTTGGTACGTGTTCCGGCTGCACGACCGTGTTCCCGCACGCCACTTCCGGCCGATGCCGGCCGTGGACGGCGGCATCCTCTCGATCGAACGACGCGCGGCTCCACTCGTGCCGGATCGCGATAGGCGCCGGTTCGAACGGTTCGTCGGCGCCGTGTTCCGAAGCCGAGGCAACGGTATCCGGCAGATTCTCCGCAGCGCAGGGCATCAGCCGGCGATCGTCGATCGGGCTCTCGGTGAGTCCGGTATCGCTCGAGCGGCGCTGCCGAGGGATCTCTCCCCCGAACACTGGGCACGCCTGTGGCACCTCGTCGACGAGGGCGGCCGCCGGAGGGGAGGACAATAGACGTGTGAGTCTCTTCGCCTTCGGCCCGTCGCCAGGACCTCGATGGCAGCTGGGACTCCAGGCCGCGCTGGGTCTCGCGGTGCCAATCGCGGTCATGACGCTGCTCGGCCGGCCCACCCTCGGGTTCATCGCCGCGTCCGGTGCGTTCACCGTGCTGTTCGCGGGGTTCTCGCCCGTCGTCGAACGCGCCAGGGTGCTGCCGTTCGTCGGCGCCGGGCTGATCACCAGTGCGGCGCTGGGCGTCCTCGTCGCGGACGATGCATGGCTGGTCAGCATCGGCGTCATCGTCGTCGCCATCGTCAGTGCCGGACTCGCGTTCGGGTTCCGGCTGGGGCCGCCTGGGCCGTTGTTCTTCGTCCTGGTGTTCGGACTGTCCGCCCACGTGATCGCGACGGGTGCAGTAGGGCCGGTCGCATACATCGCAGCTTTCGCCGCGGGGTGCGTGTTCTCCTACCTGGTGACGCTGACTCCGCTGCTGCTGCGGAGGGTCAGGGCGAAGCGATCGCGTCCGCTGCGAGACCTGCTGCCCGGTCCGGCACTCGACGCGGACGCTCGAGTACTGCTGCTGCGCGTCGTCATCGTCTCAGTGCTCGGAGTGCTGCTCGGCCTCTTCGTGGACCCCGGCCGCAGTTACTGGATCGTCGGCGCGGCGATCGCTGTGATCGGCGTGGCCGCAGCCCGGAGGGCCGCGTTCCAGCGTGGCCTGCACCGGATGCTCGGCACTATCGTCGGCGTCGGCGCTTACGCACTGCTGTCGCTGCTGCACCCGGCCGGCCTCTGGCTGGCGTTGCTGCTCGGCGCCCTGCAATTCACGATCGAGTTGGTCGTGATCCGCAACTACGCTCTCGCGCTCGTCTTCATCACTCCGCTCGTGCTGCTGCTCACCGGAGCGGCGACCGGCGAGATCGGGTCGATGGACGTCGCGCTGGAGCGGATCGTGGACACCATCGTCGGTGCAGTCCTCGGCGCAGCATCCGGCGTCCTTCACCCACGTAGGACGAAGAGTTGATCCGAAGCGGCGTCAGCCGATCGCGAGCTTGACCAAGAGCGCTTCGAGCTGAGCGCGCTCGGCGGCGTCGAGTGGCGCGAGCAACGTCTCCTCGGTTGTCAGATGGACGGGATACATCTCATCTATCAGTGTTCGTCCGCTCTGCGTCAGCGTCACGACCCGACCACGTCCGTCTTCGGCGAGCGGATGCCGAGCGACCAGCCCCCCAGCCATCAGACGATCCACTCGCTTCGATGTCGCCCCCGCGGTGACCATGGTGTGCTCCGCGATCTCACCCTGCGGCAGTGTGAACGGGTCACCCGCTCGACGAAGCGCGCACAGCACATCGAACTCGCCCTCGCCGATCCCGAAGCGGCGATAATTCTCGACGAGCGCCGCGGTGAAGTCGTCCGAGATCCGACGCATCCGGCCGATGATCGCCATCGGACTCGGATCAAGATCAGGCCGCTGCTCACGCCATTGCTGGACGAAACGCGCCACCCGGTCGATCTCTGACATGCGACCCATCTTACTTTCCGCGGAACGTATACTCGTTTCCATGGAAAACATATCCGCGCGCTCTCTCCGCATCTGGAGTATGGCGCGCTGGCCGCTCGTCGCCGCGATCGGGCCGATCGCGTTCGGTTCGACCTACTGGGTGACGCGGGAGTTCCTGCCTGCCGACTCGCCACTGTGGGGTTCGGCCATCCGCGCCCTGCCTGCTGGACTCGTGCTGCTTCTCGTCGTACGGCGGCTCCCCCGCGGCGTGTGGTGGTGGCGTTCGATCGTGCTCGGCACGTTGAACATGGGATTGTTCTTCTGCCTGGTCTACGTGGCCGCGCAGCTGCTGCCCTCCAGCGTCGCCGCATCGGTGACCTCGGTGGCGCCGCTGATGATCGCGGCCTTCGCCTGGCTGATCCTGCACGAGCGGGCCACCGCACGCGTGCTGATCGGAGCGGGCGTCGGGGCCGCAGGCGTGCTGCTCATCGTCGGAACCGCCACAGGGCGGCTGGACATCTGGGGCATCTCGGCGTCGTTCGCGTCGATGGCCATGTCGGCTCTCGGCGCGATCCTCATGAAGCGGTGGAACGACGGCACACCTGTGCTCACCGTCACCGCATGGCAACTGGTCGTCGGTGGCATCGAACTGACCTTGGTCGCCGCGCTGTTCGAGGGCGCACCGCCCTCCGTCACCCCCTCTGAGCTCATCGCGTTCGCCTACATCAGCCTGATCGCGACCGCGCTCGGCTTCTTCTGCTGGTTCAGCGGGTTCAGGCATCTGCCTGCCGGCGTCGTCGGAGTGATCGGCCTGCTCAACCCCGTGACGGGTGTCGCACTCGGCGTGCTGATCAGCGGTGAGACGCTCAGCCCACTGCAGCTGATCGGTGTCGCTCTCGTACTCGGCAGCGTCGTACTGGTGAATGCTCGGCGAGACCGCACGACACGGGTCCCACCGATGAGCGCTGTTCGGCGCGCGCGGATCTGAGCGCCCGGAACTGGGCGCCGATCAGCGCATTCCGAGCTGCGACTGCATCACCACCGCGGCCGCACCGAGAAGCACGAGATCAGGATCGTTGGCGCCGACCTCGATGTTCAGGCCCTCACTGATCGCGGGGCGCAGTCGTGAGTGGATGCCATCGATCACACCATCGGCGAACGGCCCCTCGACAAGTGCGGCGGGTCCGACGACCACGACGACGTTGATGTTCAACATGATGACGATGGGGGCGAGCACCTCGCCGAGGATGCGTCCGGACGGTTCGAGGATCGCCTCGCCCTCGTCCTTGAGTCGTCGCACCAGGTGCGGCGCGCCGACGACCATGTCGAGGCAGCCGCGGCGTCCGCAGGGGCACAGGTCTCCGTCTGGCGCGACCGTGAGGTGTGCGATCTCACCGGCGGCGAACTGCTCGCCCAGCACGGGCTCGCCGCTCGCGAGCACGGCGGCACCCACACCGTTGTCGAGCGCGACCACGATCGCGTCGCGGCCGGAGCGATTTCGCACTCTGCCGAGGCCGAGCGCGAGCAGATTGACATCGTTGCCGACGACGGTGGGGATGCCGGTGCGCTCGTGAAGGATGTCGGCGAGTGGCACGTCGCGCCAGCGCAGCAGCAAGCTCCGGCACGAAATCAGTTCCTACGAACTCGATCCGAGACGGCGCTATCTCACCAGTGCCATCGTCGCGGGGTCACGGTCGACAAGTTCACCGGCTGTCGCTGTGATGACCCGGCGCATGGCCGCCGCGGCACGGGTGGGATTGACGTCCGAGCGATGGGCGAGACCGATCGTGCGGATCAGGCGCGGGTCGATCAGCCGCACGGAGCGCAGCGTCGGCCGATCGAGCAGCACCATCGCCGGCACGACCGCGACGCCGAGCCCTCTTTCCACGAACCGCAGCACAGCGTCCATCTCGGCACCCTCCACGACCGGAGTCGGGGCGAGCCCGGCGGCTCGGAACGCAGCATCCGTCACCGCTCGCAGGTCGTAACTCTCCGCGAAGAACACGAGGGGGAGGCGCGCGAGAGCGTCCAGGTCGATGCCGTCGTCCGCGACCGGCGCATGCTCGGCCGACGACACGACAACGAGCTCCTCCGTGAGCAACGGTGTGCGCACGAGCACTGAGCCCGACACGGGCAGGGCGTCCGACAGTGTGATGAGCGCCATATCGACCGTGCCGGCGGCGAGCTGCTCGATCAACACGTTCGACCCCGCCTCCGTGAGCTGCAACTCGACCCCGGGGTGCGCGGCGTGAAAGGCCGCCATCGCCTCGGCGACGAGACTGATGCAGAGCGTGGGGGTGGCGCCGAGGCGCACGCGCCCGCGCTGAAGCCCCGCGAGCTCGCCCATCTCGGCGCGGATGGTGTCAGCATCCGCCAGCATGCGTCGCGCACGAGGCAGCAGAGTCTCACCGGCGTCGGTGAGCGAGATGTTGCCCCTGGCACGATGGAACAGCTCTGCACCGAGTTCGATCTCAAGGGAGGAGATCTGGCGGCTCAGCGACGGCTGGGCGAGATGCAGCTTCGCGGCGGCCTGTGTGAAATGCCCGAGGTCGGCGACTTCGACGAAGCCGCGCAGCTGCTCCAGATTCATGTCTTCACGCTATCAGGACAAGTGAAACTATGCATTGGAGTTATCGAAGACAACTTCCTAGCGTTGAAGGATGAGCACACGCGAACGACAGATCTCCACCACCGTCCTGGTCATCGGCACCGGCGGATCCGGCTTGCGCGCCGCCATCGAGGTGGCAGAGCGCGGGGTCGACGTGCTGGCCGTGGGCAAGCGGCCGCGCAACGACGCCCATACCTCCCTCGCCGCCGGCGGCATCAACGCCGCACTCGGCACCATGGACACCGACGACACCTGGCAGCAGCACGCCGCTGACACGATCAAAGAGAGCTACCTGCTCGCCAACCCGCACACGGTCGAGGTTGTCACGCAGGGGGCGGAGCGCGGCATCCGCGATCTCGAGCGCTGGGGCATGGACTTCGCGCGCGAAGACGACGGACGCATCTCGCAGCGCTTCTTCGGCGCGCACACCTTCCGGCGCACAGCCTTCGCCGGCGATTACACGGGGCTCGAGATTCAGCGCACCCTCGTACGACGGGCCGAGCAGCTCGACGTGCCGATTCTCGACGGCATCTACATCACGCGCATCCTCGTCAAGGACAATGTCGTGTTCGGCGCATACGGGTTCGATCAGAACGACGGCACTCGCTACCTGATCCACGCGGATGCCGTGATCCTCGCGGCAGGCGGTCACACCCGCATCTGGCGCCGCACGTCGTCGCGTCGCGACGAGAACACCGGCGACTCGTTCCGCCTCGCCGTCGATGCCGGCGCGCGCCTGCGCGACCCCGAACTCGTGCAGTTCCACCCGTCAGGGATCATCGAGCCCGAGAACGCCGCCGGCACCCTGATCTCAGAGGCCGCCCGAGGCGAGGGCGGTGTACTGCGCAATGCGCTCGGCGAGCGCTTCATGTCGAAGTACGACCCGGAGCGGATGGAGTTGTCCACTCGCGACCGCGTCGCCCTGGCCGCCTACACCGAGATTAAGGAGGGCCGCGGCACCGAGAACGGCGGTGTCTGGCTCGACGTGTCGCACCTGCCGCGCGAGACGATCATGAGCCGCCTCCCCCGCGTCTACCAGACGATGATGGAGCTGCAGATGCTCGACATCACCACCGATCCGATCGAGATCGCGCCGACCGCGCACTACTCGATGGGCGGGGTGTGGGTGCGTCCGGAAGACCACGGCACCGACGTCGACGGGCTCTACGCGATCGGCGAGGCGTCCAGCGGACTGCACGGCGCGAACCGCCTCGGCGGCAACTCCCTGATCGAGCTTCTCGTATACGGCCGCATCGTCGGTCAGGCGGCGATAGCGCACGCCTCGTCACTGGATGCGCAGAGGCGGTCGCCTGAGGCCGTCGCACGTGCACGGGCCGAGATCGACGACCTCCTGGCCTCGGATGGCCGGGAGAACGTGCGTGCGCTGCAGCGCGCGATCCGCAACACCATGACCGAGCACGCGGGTGTTGTCCGATCCGCAGAAGGGCTGCGGGCAGGCCTTGCAGACATCGATCTCATCGAGGGGCGGATGGAGGACATCGGCATCCATCCCGACATCGCCGGCTTCCAGGATCTCGCGCACGCCTTCGATCTGAAGGGCTCGGCTGTCGCCGCGCGCGCGACCCTCGAAGCTGCGCTCGAGCGGCGCGAGACCCGCGGGGCCCACAACCGCAGCGACTTCCCCGACGCGGACCCGACGCTGCAGGTGAACCTGGTCTGGTCGCCGATGAGCGGTGTGACGCGCGAGGAGATCCCGCCGGTGCCCGAAGAGATCCACGCGCTCATGCGCGAGGTCTCGTCCGAGGGCAAGCTCGTGGAGTGACCAGTCGCCGACCACCATTGAAGATCGCCGGCGCGCGGCGCAGACTGGTTGCATCCGCGCACCCATCCGTAGGAGCGATCATGCCGAATCTCAACCCCTACCTGTCCTTCCGCGACACCGCCCGTGAGGCGATGGAGTTCTACCAGGGCGTCCTCGGTGGAGACCTCGCCGTCAGCACGTTCGGCGATATGCCCGATAGTGGAGCCGCTGAAGGCGAGGAGAACCTCGTGATGCACGCGCAGCTGAACGCTCCCGGCGGGCTCGTGCTCATGGCATCCGACACCCCCACCGGCATGGAGTACCAGAAGCCTCAGGGGCTTTCGGTGTCGCTGAGCGGCGGCTCAGTCGACACTGACTACCTGCACCGCGCCTGGGACGGCCTCGTCGATGGCGGAACAGCCATCATTCCGCTGGGCGCAGCTCCCTGGGGCGGCGAATTCGGCATGCTGGTCGACCGTTTCGGCATCTCGTGGATGGTCGCGATCGAGGACTCGTTCTCGTCACAGTCCGATTGAGGTCAATCAGCTGTGCGCCGCGTCAGCTCGACAGGACGGACAGGATGTTGCCGGCCGGGTCCTTGAACCACGCGATGTCAGGGCCCTGCCCGGCAGCCTTGCCACGCATGATGCCCTTCTCGTCCTGGTCCATGCCGTCATACCGATCCATCACGACGCCCTTGGCGAGGAGCAGATCCACGACCGCGTCGATGTCTTCGACCGGGAAGTTGAGGATGGTGAAGTTCGCCGGCTGGTGATCGTCCTTGGGATAGATCAGCACCGCGCCGCCCTTCGGCAGCTGAACCGAGATCAGGCCGCCCATGCCCTCGTCCTTGACGACCAGGCCGAGCACACCTTCGTAGAAGTGGCGCGAGGCTGCGATGTCGTTGGACGACATGCCGCTGAACGCATCGGAGTTCTCGAACATCCCTGCTCCCTCTGTGAGTCACTGTGAATACCCGCGTGCACCGACAACACTTCCACTGCGTCCGCTCGCTGTCCACGGGTGCACGAGAAAGGGGCCGCATCCAGGCGGATGCGGCCCCTCGTCCCTTGGGTCAACTGATCTTCTTGCGGTAGATCGCGATGGCGAAGCCGTAGGCGACCACGAGGATGCCGACGAGCCATGCGAGTGCGATCCAGATGTCCGCGCCGACGGGCTGCTCGGCGAACAGGGATCGGATGCTGTTCACGATCGAAGTCACCGGCTGGTGCTCTGCGAACCAGGCCACAGGGCCGGGCATCGAGTCGGTCGGCACGAATGCGGAGCTGATGAACGGGAGGAAGATCAACGGGTAGCTGAATGCACTCGCGCCGTCGACCGTCTTCGCAGAGAGCCCTGCGATCACCGCGAGCCACGTCAGGGCGAGAGTGAACAGGATCACGATGCCGGCGACCGCGAGCCATGCGCCGAAGGATGCCCCAGTGCGGAAGCCCATGATCGCCGCGACTCCGATGACGATCGCGACCGAGATCAGGTTCGACACCAGTGATGTGAGCACATGTCCCCACAGCACGCTCGATCGAGCGATCGGCATCGACTGGAACCGTTCGAAGATGCCGCCCTGCATGTCGAGGAACAGCCGGTACGCCGTGTAGGCGATGCCGGATGCGATCGTGATCAGCAGGATGCCGGGGAGCATGTAGTTGATGTACGACTCGTCGGAGCCGGTGTCGATCGCCCCGCCGAGCACGTACACGAACAGGAGCATCAGCGCGATCGGGGTGACCGCGGTGGTGATGATCGTGTCGGGGCTGCGGAGGATGTGGCTCAGTGACCGGCCCGTGAGGACGCGCATGTCGCTGAGAACGTGGGAAGCCATCAGAGGTCCTTTCCGGTGTTTGGTGCCGTCTCGGTCTCGCCGGTCTCGCCCACGAGGGCGAGGAAGACGTCTTCGAGGGAAGGCTGCTTCTCGATGTACTCGACCTTCGCCGAGGGGAGGAGCTGCTTGAGTTCGGCGAGCGTGCCGTTCTGGATGATGGTGCCCTTGTGCAGGATCGCGATCCGGTCGGCCAGCTGCTCCGCCTCGTCGAGGTACTGCGTGGTCAGGAGCACCGTGGTGCCGGCCTTGGCGAGATTCTTCACGGTCTGCCAGACCTCGATCCGTGCCTGCGGGTCAAGACCCGTCGTCGGTTCGTCGAGGAAGATGATCGGCGGGTTGCCGATCAGGCTCATCGCGATGTCGAGGCGGCGGCGCATGCCTCCGGAATACGTTGCCGCCCTGCGTCCACCCGCATCCGTGAGCGAGAACCGAGCGAGCATACCGTCGGCGATCGCACCGGGATCTTTGAGGTGACGAAGTCTCGCGACCAGGATGAGGTTCTCGCGTCCGGTGAGCACCTCATCCACTGCAGCGAACTGACCCGTGAGACTGATGGACTGACGGACGTCGTTCGGCGCCGTTGCGACATCGAATCCATGGACGGTGGCCGTGCCGGCGTCCGCTTTCAGGAGCGTCGACAGGATCCGCACGAGCGTGGTCTTGCCGGCGCCGTTGGAGCCGAGGAGCGCGAAGATGCTCCCTGACCGGACATCGAAGTCGACCCCTCGCAGCACCTCGAGGTCCTTGAAGGACTTGTGGATGCCGCGCACCTGGATGGCTGCGGTGGTCATGAGCGGTTCTCCTTTCCGATGGCGCTGTCGATCGCCTTGGTGAGGCGGGCGCGCTCCTTGTCGATCCATTCCTTGCCCTGATAGGACTTGGCGAACGTCTCGGTGAAGTCCACCGGGTCGTCGCCGACGATGTCCTGCACGGGCGTGCCGTCGACGGCAGCCCGCTCCCACAGGTCGACGAGATCCGTGAACATCTGTGCCAGAGTGTCGCCGCTGGTGATGCCGCCGTAGTACATGAAGTACCGGTTCATCGCCGTGGCTGCGGTCCGATACGGCTCCGGAAGAGCCTCCATGCGGGCTTTGTCCTGCTTGTACTGCTTCTTCTGCTCGAGCGATCCGGTGACCACTTCGATCCACTTGCTTGCCATGTTCAGTTCCCTTCGGTGGTCGTGCTGTCGATGATGTTGTCGGTGTGCCTCAGGTGTTCGATGCGTTCGGCGAGGAAGCTCCATGTGCCCCAGAACTCGACGAGCTGTTCTCGCCCCTGCGGGTTGATGGAGTACACCTTGCGCGGCGGCCCCTTCTCGGACGGGACCTTCTCCACGTCCACGAGACCTCTCTGCTCGATCCTGACGAGCAGCGCATACACGGTGCCCTCAGCGATCTCGGCGAACCCTTCGTCGCGCAGCCGAGCCGTGATCTCGTACCCATATGCGGGCTGTGCGGACAGGATCGCGAGCACGATGCCCTCGAGCGTGCCCTTGAGCATCTCGGTCATCTGATTGCCCATCGGATCACTTCCTTCCTCTACTCAGTGATGTTGACTACCAGTAGACGGTAACACTAAGTACCAGTAGCTAGCAACAGTGAGTACTGAAATTCTTCTGAGGGTGCCAGGTACGCTCGAACCCATGCCGCAGGAACCTCGCCCGCACCGCACCCGACCGGCCTCAAGCACCAAGCCGGCCTCGAACGCCAAGGCGGTCTCCACCCGCAACGCGACGTTCCAGTACTGGGAGACGCTTCTCGGCAATCGCACCAAACGCAATCGCGCGGGCGAGATGGTCGTGCAGGGCGTGCGCCCGATCAACCTCGTCCTCGAATCAGACCTTGAGGTGCGGGCGGTGCTCATCACACACGCGCACGGCCGTTCCACGTGGGCATCCGAGACGATAGCGGCCGCGCAGGCGGCGGGTGCCGCATCATGGCTGGTCGCGCCCGAATTGATGGTCGAGCTGGGCGAGAAAGAGGAAGAGCCGCCCGAGCTGCTGCTGATCGTCGCCATCCCCGCCGACGACCTGTCCCGCCTTCCGGTCTCGTCCGATGCGCTCTTCGTCGCCCTGGACCGCCCCGCCTCCCCCGGCAACATCGGCTCGATCGTGCGGTCGGTCGACGCTCTCGGCGGCCACGGCATCATCGTGACCGGCCACGCCGCCGACCCATACGACCCGAGAGCCCTGCGTGCGTCGACGGGGTCGGCGATCATGACGCCGACCGTTCGGCTTCCCAGCATCCGTCCCGCTCTCGAGTGGATCGAGCAGCTGCGCGCCGACGGTGTCGACATCCAGATCGTCGGGACGGACGAAGACGGCACTCACGACGTGTGGGATGTCGATCTCACCAAGCCGACCCTGCTCGTGACCGGGAACGAGCATTCCGGCATGTCTGCGGCCTGGAAGGAAGCGTGCGACGTGCTGACGCGCATTCCGATGACCGGTCACGCCTCCTCACTCAACGCCGCGAATGCGACCGCGGCGATCCTCTACGAGGCGACCAGGCAACGGCGAACCGCGGGCCACTCAGGCGACTGACGAGAGCAAGGCTCACACCGCGCATCCAGGCGACGCGGAGGTTCTGCACAGAACGAATGATGCAGAATCGTTGCTTTGCGCGCCAGACCCGAGGTGCGCGTGCCGCCCCGAAGCGGCGCACTTACCCTAAGGCTAAGGATCGTTACGTTCGTCATGCTCAAGAACCAGTCGCACGCCCCTGTCCATCGACGCAGAATCGGCATCACGCTCGCCATCGGCGTTCTCGTCGCCTCCGCAATCGCGGTGGCCACACCCGCAGTCGCCGCGATGGCTGCCGAACAGTCCAGCCTCGACGCTGCGCCCTCGAGCGTCGAGACCGCTGCGGCGGCCGAGGCTGTCACCGCAGGTCGCACTGCGCTGACCGATGCCGCGACTGCCGTCGTCGCTGCGGAGAGCAGCGGACTCGATCTCGGCGATGCGAGCACGGCTGTCGACACGTCCGGCCTGTTGGACGCGATGGACGAACTCGATGACGTCGATTCCCTCACGGCATTGGAGCTGCCTGTCGTGCGCGTGCAGGCCACTGCTGAGATCACCGCGGTGACCACGCAGACGGCCGAACTGCACGCACGCCAGGACGCCGCCGCTGCGGAGAAGCAGGCCGCCGAGGCCGCCGCGGCCGCCGCCGAGGCCGAAGCTGCTGCCCTCGCGAACGCGAACACCCCTGATGGTGCGCGGGCAAGCGCTGCCGCCATCGCTGCGGAGCAGTACGGCTGGGGCGGCGGTGAGTTCGAATGCCTCAACTCGCTGTGGCAGAAGGAGTCGGGCTGGAACTACCAGGCGTACAACGCCGACGGCGGTGCCACCGGCATCCCGCAGGCGCTGCCCGGCAGCAAGATGGCGAGCGCCGGAGCGGACTGGGCGACCAATGCGACCACGCAGATCCGCTGGGGTCTGGACTACATCCAGCGGGCGTACGGCAGCCCGTGCTCCGCGTGGGGTCACTCGCAGTCGGTGAACTGGTACTGATCGACGGCGCACCTCGGCGTCAAGCCCCTGGCTCGCCGACGCACAAGAGGGCATGGTGAACTCACCCTCAGGATCGGAGCGCCCGTGTCACTCACCGTTCCCTCCCCTGCGGAGTCCGCAGCCGCTGTCGCACCGGATGTCGGCCGCTGGGATGCGCACGGAAGAATCATGCACGCGCGCCTTGATGCCGAGTACATCCTGCCTTTGCGCTGGACGGCAGACGACGCACTTGCGGATCTGACCGCATACTTCAGGTCGTTGAGCGAGTGGCTCGACATCACAGTCATCGACGGATCTGACGCGGCACTCTTCGCGGTGCACGCGCGTGCATGGGAGGGCCTGGTTCGCCACCGTCCGGTCACGGTGCTGCGCGGTTCGAACGGGAAGGTGAGAGGTGTGCTCTCGGGGATCGCGATCGCCAGGCACGAGGTGATCGTGATCGCCGATGACGACGTTCGCTATGAATACGACGCCCTCGTGTCCGTCGTCGACGATCTGAGGATTGCCGACCTGGTGAAGCCGCAGAACCGTTTCGATCCCCTCCCCTGGCACTGCGTATGGGACACCGCGCGGACCCTGCTCAACCGCGCAGTATCGTCCGATTACCCGGGCACCTATGGTGTGCGTCGCTCGAGGATCGTGGCGGCAGGAGGGTACGACGCCGATGTCCTCTTCGAGAACCTCGAGCTGGAGCGTACGGTTGTCGCGACCGGCGGCACAGTGAGTACTCGACGCGACATATTCGTCGCCAGACGTCCGCCATCGGTCAGGCACTTCCTCTCGCAGCGCGTGCGTCAGGCCTACGACAGCTTCGCTCAGCCGGGCAGGATGCTGATCGAAGCATCCATACTCCCGACCTTGATCGGCCTCCGGCGTCGACCGGGGGCCCTCGTCGCGCTGTTCGCAATGTTGATCGCCGTCGCAGAGCGCGGCAGAAGGATCGATGGTGGCCGAGCCGTCTTTCCGTTATCAACGGTGCTCTGGGTTCCGCTGTGGGTGATGGAGCGCGGCGTGGCGACCTGGATCGCTGTCGCCCTCCGTCTGCGGGGCGGCGTGCGATACGCCGGGGGCCGGATCACACGTGCGGCGAATTCGTCGCGGGCGCTACGTCGTCGGTTCAGATCCGCCCGCGCACCGGCGTCCGTTCGACCGTGTCGCCGGACTCGGGCATCGCCATCTCGGCTCTGACGCCCAGCAGTCGCACCTCGCGATCGGTGTCGAGCGTTGCGGCGAGGGCCGCGGCGGCCGATACGACCACTTCGCGGTCTGTCGTCGCATCCGTCAGCTTGCGTCCGAACGTCTTGGTCTCGAACGGTGCGTACCGTACTTTCAGATGCACGCGGATGACCGGTCGCCCTTCGGCCGCACAGTCATCGAACGCATGGCCGGCGAGTTCCCGCACGGCAGCTTCGACCTCGGCCGGTGTCGTGAGGTTCTGCTGGTAGGTCGTCTCGCGGCTGTGGCTGCGAGCCACCCATGGCGAGTCGTCCACGATGCTGGGCCCGATTCCGGAGCCGAGCCCGTGATACCAGACGCCCATCTTCGGGCCGAACTCCGCGATCAGCGCTTCATCATCGGCGTCGGCCAACTGACGCACGGTCGTGATCCCGTGCCCGGCGAGCCTTTTGTGCACCTTCGGCCCGACGCCCCACAGTTCGCGCGGGGACTTCTCACCCATCACCTCGAACCAGTTCGTCTCCGTGAGACGGAACATTCCTCGCGGCTTGCCGAACTCGGTCGCGATCTTGGCCCTGATCTTGTTGTCGCCGATGCCGACTGAGCAGTGCAGTCCCGTGGCTGCGAGCACGGCCTGCTGAGCTGTGCGCGCTATGGACTCCGGGTCGTCGGTCTCGACGCCGAGAAAGCACTCGTCCCATCCGATGACCTCGAGCACGACCCCCGGCAGTGCACGCAAGGTGGTCATCACGTCCTCAGATGCCTGCTCGTATGCGGCATGGTCGACCGCGAGGAAGACGGCATCCGGTGGCGCTTTGCGCGCTGCGATCTTCAACGGCATCCCCGATCCGATGCCGAACGCGCGCGCTTCATAGGATGCCGTGGACACCACGGCCCGTTCGGTCGGGTCACCCCGGCCGCCGACGATCACCGGAAGACCCGCGAGTTCGGGACGGCGCAGCACCTCCACCGCGGCGATGAATTGATCCATGTCGACGTGCAGCACCCATGCACTCATGACACGAGTCTGGCGCGCGCTGGTCCGGATGTCACCTACCAGGTGGAACCCCGGGGCGCTCACCGAACTCGCTGGCGAATCCGGTGAGCGCCGCAGCGACCGCGTCGGACTCGGACAGCGTCGCGTAATGGCCACCGGGTATTTCCACCGGAGTGATTCCCAGGCGCTCGCGGATCTGACGTCTCATGAACGGCGCAGGGAAGAACTGGTCATCCGCGCACACGATGGCTCGGGTGGGGACAGCGGGGTGATGCTCGGCGGGCCAGGGGCGTGACATCCAGGTGCCCTGTTGGTCACGCTCGCGTCGCCGCGCCTCGTCGGCGAGGGCCGCGGGCACACCGTTGAAGAAAGACACATCCGGGTCGTCATCGACTGATTCATGGTCATGTCCGGTATTGGCCCACCAGTCCATGAAGGTCTCCCCCGGCATCGGAATCATGCCGGCGAGATAGACGAGCCCATCTGCATCGATGTCCGCAGCGACCAACGGTGCAGTGAAACCGCCGAGCGAGTGACCGACGACGATGACGTGGTCGCGGTCGCCGACCGCGTCGAGCACGGTGCGCACGTAGTCCTCGAGGCCGGCGTCGGAGTCCTCGATGGGCAGATCGACGGCGATGACCTCGTGACCGGCGCGCTCGAGCAGCGGAGTGACGAGATGCCAGTCCCAGGCGGTCGACCCGCCGCCGTGGATCAGTGCGAAGGTTGCCATGGCCCCATCTTCAGGCATCGACGCGGTCAATGCCGAGGTCCGTGCGGCCCGGCGCGAATTCCTCGCGAAGCGCTCGCCATCAGAACACCCGTGACCACGCTCACCTTGGATGCACGGCGTAGTCGAGATGCGTCGCCATCGACGAAGACTCTGACCGAATCAGCTCAAGGGCCACCCGGCTGTCGTCCACGTCCTCGAACAGCCGGATCCCAGAGCCGAACAACACCGGCGATAGAGCGACATGGAATTCGTCGATGAGGCCGGCGTTGAGGTACTGCACGATCGCCTGCGCCCCGCCCGCGATGCGGACGTCTCGGTCACCCGCGGCCGCGCGTGCCTGATCCAGCGCGAGTTCGATTCCGTCGTTCACGAAGTTGAAGGTGGTCCCGCCCGATCGCTCCCACGGATCGCGCTTCTCATGCGTCAGAACGAAGACCGGCGTGTGGAATGGGGGCTCCTCCGGCCACATCTGTTCACCGGCATCGAACATGCGCTTGCCCATGACACTCGCACCGGTGCGCTCGAACGTCTCGCGCAGAATGTCGTTGTCGCGCCCTTCCTCGCCGCCTTCTCCGAGCTTGAGATTCTCGCGGAAGTGCCGTTGTCGGAAGGCCCACCGCTGCAGCTCCATCCACTGCTGCCCCATCAGCTCCTCTGAGGACTCCGGTGCGATGAACCCGTCGAGCGACATCGACACGCTGAAGAACACCTTGCCGGCCATCAGCGCTCGGCCCCGTTGCGCAGACTTTCCATGACGTAGTCGGCCAGGTTGCCCAGCGTCTGCTGCCCGCCCTGGATCGCGCCGAACTTCTCGACAGCCGCATCACGGAGCTCTTTGGTGGGGAACACCGTGACCATCTCGATCACTGTCGTCTCACCGTAGGACGCGAACGTGAGAACCGACTCGAACGCATCAGGATCGTCGCGGTACTCGCCGTGGAGCATAGCGATCCGCTCCGGCGAGACGATCTCGGTCCAGGTGATCCACTCCTGATAGACCGTTTCGTCCGGCCCCCTCATCACGAAGTCCCACGCTCCTCCGACCTGGAACTCGAAGGCGCGCGTGGTGGTGGTGAACCCATTCGGCCCCCACCACCGCGACAGGTGCCGCACCTCCGTGAACGCTTCGAAGACCAGCTCTCGCGGGGCGTCGATGCGGCGAGAGATCACGATCTCGCGGTCGGACCGGCCCGTCCGTGAGGTTCCAGGTGCCGTCGAAACCATCAGCTACTCCTTGTTCGTCTCTTGTTTGAGTTCTTGCATGTACACTTCGAGCCTGTCGAAGCTCTCGTTCCAGAACTGCTCGAAGCCACCGGCCCACTCGTGAACGTGCCGCAGTCCCCGAGCGTCAAGCGCGTACAGCCGCTGCTTGCCCACCCGATGGTCCTGCACCAACCCGACTTCGCGGAGCACCCGCAGGTGCTTCGACGCTCCGGGCTGCGACATGCCCAGTTCTTCGGCGACTTCTGTCACCGGTCGCTCACCCGCCCTCAGCAGCACGAGGATGTTCCTGCGCTGCGGCTCGGCGATGGCGTTGAAGACGTCGGAAGTCGTCGCTGCTCGTGCCATGACCGTTAACGTATACCCATATCGGCAAGTGTTCAAGTGGCCTATGTCAGCCGAGCGGCGCGATCACTGCGCCGTCCGTCCCGGCGAGACGGGTTCAGCGGCGGATGTCCGCGGTGCGCGGAAGCCTCGGTGCGCCGTTGACGAAGATTCCGAGAAGCAGCATGCCCAGCGCGAGAGCGAGGTGCAGCCAGTTGTCTGCATCGTTCACCGGCAGGACATTGAGCTGGTCGTTCGTCACCGCGAACAGCCCGTACAGCCACACGACGAAGTACACCAGGCCACCCCAGATCAGATACATGCGGGCCACCGCCGCACGAGCGACGACAAGAACACCGACCACGCCGAACGCGAGATGCACGAGATTGTGCAGCACCGAGACCTGGAAGACACCCAGCAGCTGCGCCTCCGAGTGAGCTCCGGCGCCCGCCAGATGCTCCGCCGAGTGAGTGAGGCCGGGGATGAACCCCGCGACGCCGACCAGCAGGAACACGATCCCGAAGACGAGCGCGATCTTCTGAACCACAGTTGCCGCGTATACCGTCGAATCCCCGGGTCGGGTTGCGTGCGGAGTATCCATCTTCGTCCTCTTTCCAGCGTGGGATGCTGACGCTAGCGCCCGGGAACGCGGGCCGAAGAGGGGATTGACGCGCCCAGGATCACGACAGTAGGAATTGCGATGCGCCACGATGTTCCAATGCAGCGGGAGCCGTCGGATCAGAGGAGGCTGGCATCATGACCAACCCACGCACAGCGTTCATCGACGTGGCCGGTCGACGACGCAGCTATCTCCACATCGCCCCCGCCTCACCTCGATCAGGCGCTCCCCTGCTGCTCGCCCTGCACGGCTCGTCCCAGCAGGGCCGGACGATGCGGAGCTTCAGCGGTCGCACGCTCGACGCCCTGGCCGAGCGCATCGGTGCCGACCTCGTGTATCTGAACGGCCATGGTCGGGCCTGGAACGACGCCAGACGGCAGAAACTCTCGCGCGCGCAGAAGGCCGACGTCGACGATGTCTCGTTCGTGAGCACTGTCATCGATCGCTTCGACCGCCCCACGATCGCGGTCGGTTACTCCAACGGAGGCCAGCTCCTGCACCGCATCCTGAGGGAGAAACCCGCACTGCTCGCCGGTGCGGTGATCATTGCCGCAGGGCTTCCCATCGACGACGATTTCACGCTCGTCGATGTCGACCCGGGCTCGACGCCGGTCCTGCTCCTGCACGGCACCGACGACCCGATCGTGCCGTACCACGGCGGCATGCCCCGGATGCTCGGCCGCGCCACTCGCGGAGCAGTGCAGTCCGCTTGGGCGACCGCTCGCAGTTACGCCCCGGCCGCAGAACCCGTGACCAGGCGCGAAGGAGATGTCGAGCGTGCCGACTGGGACGGCGTGCGCCTGATCACCCAACTCGGCACCGGCCACGTGATCCCGAATCGCACGACCTCTCCCGCCCGGCTCGTCGTCGGCCCTTCCCATCACGACATCGACCTGGGTGAAGAGATCGAGAGCTTCTTCACACTCGCGTCGCATTGACACCGCACTCGCCCTTGACGCCACAGGCAGTCGTGGCGTACAAATAAAGCGTTACCTTAATTAAGGAAAGTTCTAATGACAGTTGCCGACCCGCTGAGCCTCGTGTTCGCCGCGCTCGCGGACCCGACGAGGCGCGAGATCCTCTCCCGGCTTTCCCGGGGATCCGCGACAGTCGGTGAGGTCGCCGCCCCGTTCGCGATGAGCGCCCCCGCGATCTCACAGCATCTGAAGGTGCTCGAGCGTGCGGGACTCGTGACCCGCACGACGCACGCGCAGTGGCGCACGCTGTCGATGCAGACGGATGCCCTGGACGAGGCCTCGGCCTGGGTCGAGAAGCATCGCCGCGAGTGGAACATGCGCCTCGACGCTCTCGATACTCACCTCAAAGCCATGAAGTCCACATCGAAACGCACGACCGCACAGAAAGCCGAGGTAGCAGAATCATGAACATCACCGCAGGACTGGATGAGAGTCGTCAGTTCTCCATCACCCGTACCTTCGACGCTCCCCGCGAGCTCGTGTGGAAAGCGTGGACCGACGAAGCAGAGCTGGCGCAGTGGCTGCACCCTTTCGGCGTCACCACCGACAGCGTGTCGTTCGATGTCCGCGTTGGCGGCCGCTATCGGTACACGATGACGAACGACGAGACGGGTGAGGAGTTCCCGACCGGCGGCGAGTACATCGAAGTCGAGCCGATCGATCGACTCGTGTTCACGTGGGGTGATCCCGACGCAGCCGTTGATGCGTCACCGGTCATCACACTGACTTTCATCGCGCGAGAAGAGCAGACGGATCTCGTGTTCCACATGCTCGGACACGAAGGCAAGCCAGGAGACGGCTTCATCTACGACGGCTGGGATGAGGCCCTGACGAACTTCGGTCGGCACCTCGCCGGTGAGCTGCAGGGCTGAGCAGATGGCCATCACGCTGGACAATGTCGGCATCGTCGTCGAAGACCTCACCGCGGCGATCGACTTCTTCACCGAACTCGGTCTCGAACTCGAAGGCCGAGCCATGGCGGAGGGCGAATGGGCGGGCCGCGTCACCGGCCTCGGCGATCAGAGCGTCGAGGTCGCCATGATGCGCACGCCGGACGGCCATGGCCGCCTCGAGCTCTCGCGCTTCCTGAGGCCGGATGTCATCGCTGACAACCGGACGGCTCCCGTGAACGCACTGGGCTATCTCCGAGTCATGTTCGAAGTGGACGACCTCGATGACACCCTCGAGCGCCTCTTTCAGCGCGGTGCAGAACTCGTCAGCGACGAGGTCGTGCAGTATCAGGACGTGTACCGGCTCTGCTACATCCGCGGCGTCGAGGGCATACTCATAGGCCTCGCGCAGAGTCTTCGCTGACGATCGGTGGGTCAGCTCTTTCCCGATCGCAACGGCATGAGCCGCCGGTAGGTCACCACGGCGATCGAGATCGTCGCGACGTGCATGAGCATGAGCGATCCGGCGACGAGCCAGCCCATCGTGACGCCCACAGCGATGTCCGGGATGAATGACACCGCGAGAAACGCGGGTGCGAGCCACCGCATGATGTTCGCAGGGCGTCGCGCGTACCGGTTGATGATGTTCGCAGGGCGTCGCGCGTACCGGTTGATGATGTGCCAGCCCGCCGCACCGGCGATCGCGGCGATGACGGTGAAGGTGAGGTAGGCGACCGGCTGCAGTCCGCCGGCGACTTCGGCGCCGAGGGCCACGGCTCCGAGGGCTATCAAGGCGTTGACGATGCCGGCGGCGATCGCCACGATCGTTGCACTGAGCATGATCGCAGTCCGGGCGCGATAGTCCGGCTTGGTGATGGTGGTCATGTTCTTCCTCCTGGATTCACTGGATTCGGGGTCATCGACGAGCGCGGCGTCATTCGTAGCGGAGTGCCTCCACGGGGTCCTTGCGTGCGGCCCGCGCGGCGGGGAGGGTCCCGGCGAGGAAGGCGACACCCATGATCAGCAGGATGGTCAGCCCCACTGTGAGCGGATCGAAGGCGACGATGGTCAGTCCGGGGAGGTCTGAAAGCAGAGCGCTTCCGAGGAAGGTGCTCGCAGCGGTGCCGACGATCATCGCGATGGCGACGCCGATGGCACTGCCGAGGAACCCGATGAAGACCGCCTCGGTGCTGAACAGCGCGAACACGCGCCCGCTGCCCATCCCCATGGCCTTCATGAGCCCGATCTCACGCGTGCGCTCCTGCACGGACATCAGCAGGGTGTTGACGATGCCGAATGCGGCCGCCAGCAGCGCGATCGCAGCGAACACGTTCAGCACGAGAACGATCGTGTCGATCACCGTGGTGAACGCGCCGAGCTGGTCGGCAGTGGTGGTGCCGCTGAATCCTGCGTCGGCGAGCCGTTCTTTCAGTTGGTCGATCTGAGTGACGGTGAGGTCTTCATCGAACCAGGCCGTCACCTGCGTCCAACGATCGAGTTGATCGGCCGGCAGGCCTGTGCTCTGGAGTTGGTACAGGTCGTCTTCGAGCGCGTGGTTGGCGACGAGCCCCGTGCCGCTGGTGGCGGCGAGCGCTTCCTCTGCCACGCCGACGATCGTGACCTCCGTGCTGTGCTGACTGAACGCGCCGTCAGTGAGCGCGAGAGTCAGTGGCTGGCCGATCGCGGCGCCGGCGTCGGCGAATCCGAGCGGCTCGACGTAGCTCACCGGGATCGTGACCTGCAGGGCGGTGCTGTCGTCATCGGGCTCCGCACCGGCTGCGAGCTGCACGCTCTGTCCGGCGACCAGCGCCCCGAGAGTCGCGACGTACGGGGTTCCGTCGTCGTGCTGGACGTAGTCGAGCTGCACTGCTTTGACCGGCTCGACCGCGAGGATGCCGTCGACATCGCCGATCGCCTCGATGTCAGCGTCCGTCATCAAGGTGACGGAACTCTGCGCCGGCCCGTTGCCGGTGAGAACCGAGTCGGGGTCGTACTCCCGCGGCCCCGTGTCGGTCTGATCCGTGGCGGTGTCGCCGGTCTTGGTGACGGTCATCACGTCGTCGGCGCCGATGCCGGCGACGGTGTCGTCGATGTACCGGTTGATGCCGGTGCCGAGTCCGCTGGTGAGGGTGAGCGTGAACGCACCGACGAAGATCGCCAGCACCGTGAGGGTCGTTCGCGCTCTGGAGCGGAACGTGTTCGCGATCGCCGTCCCGATCAGGTCGCCGGCGTTCATGCCGCCACCTGCTCGCCGTCGACGATGACACCGTCGCGGATGTGGATGCGCCGATCGCAGCGAGCGGCGAGCTCCTCGTCGTGCGTGACGATGACGAGGGTGATGCCCTGCTCGCGGTTGAGGGTGAACAGGATGTCTTCGACCACCCGACCGGTGGTGCTGTCGAGGTTTCCGGTGGGCTCGTCCGCGAAGATGATCCGCGGGTCGTTGACCAGTGCCCTCGCGATCACCACCCGCTGCTTCTGTCCGCCGGAGAGATCGATGGCCTTGTTCTTCGCCTTGTCGCCGAGCTCGAGCTGCTCGAGGGCGCTCATGGCACGATAGCGACGAGCGCGCCGCCCGACGCCTGCGATCTTCAAAGGCAGCGTCACGTTCTCGAGCGCCGTCTGACTTCCGGTGAGGAAGAACTGCTGGAACACGAAGCCGAAGGTCTTGTTCCTGGCCAGGTTCAGCCGCGCGCCTCTCAGCTGGCGAGTGTCCTGGCCGTCAAGCAGCATGGTGCCCTGGCTGGGCTGATCGAGAAGCGCGAGCACGTGCATCAGGGTGGACTTGCCCGATCCGCTCTTGCCGACGATCGCGATGCTCTCGCCGTCGCGGATGTCGAGACTGACGCCGCGCAGTGCGTCGAACCGGCTGGGGCCGCGCCCGTATGTCTTGTGCAGGTCGCGCACGGAGAGGACGGGGGCGCTGCGGTCTGCTGCCGTCGGCGGATGAGTCATTGTCGTCTCCTCATGGTTGGGGGGGGGTGCAACCAGATTCCCTCGGGCCGGGGCATGTCCGCGTCGCCTCAGCGAGGCAACCGCGTACCCCCGTCGGGGTATCTGCAGACAGAATCCGGAAGATCGGCACACACCGGTTCGATAATGGGGAGCATGCGCAGCGCACAGAGCCCGGTGACGTCCGCCTCTGTGCGCGCCAGGCCACCGGGGTGGATGAGAGACCTGCTCGCAGCCGTCACTGTTCTCATCGCGTCGTTCGGACCGCTGTTCCGGTTCACAGACGTGATCCCGCCGATCGGCTACATCATCGCCGGACTCCCGGTCCTGCTCATGTTCGTGCGACGACGGTATCCGTGGGTCGTTCTCGCCGGGTGCGTCGCCTGCTTCGTCGGAGCATCTCTCCTGCTCGATCTCACGCCGTTCTCCGCACTCCCCACCGGCATCGCGGTGTTCACCCTCGCCACCCGCACCACGAGGAGGACGGTGATCATCGCCGTGCTCTGCGTGCTGGTGGTCATGATTCCGGCATCCGTCTTCCATGAGTGGGCGTCCCTGCACCCGCTGACGATCCTCGTGCTGGTGATGGTGGGCTTCTTCGCCGCCGCCGGCGACGCGATCAGATCCCGCCGCGCGTACATCGAGCAGATCACCCAACGAGCGGTGCAGGCCGAGCAGACGCGCGAGGCCGAAGCATCCAGGCGCGTCGCCGAGGACCGACTCCGGATCGCGCGGGATCTGCACGATGCGGTCGCCCATCAGATCTCGGTGATCAATCTGCACGCGGGTGTCGCCAGTCGCGCCATCGACGAGGACCCCGACGCAGCCAGAGCGGCGCTCACGACCGTCAGCACCGCGGCCCGGCGCGTCCTCGGCGAGATCGGCGACCTGCTCTCCACTCTGCGCGCCCCCGATGAGGCGCAACCGCTGGCGGCAGCGCCCGGCCTACGTCAGATGAACGAGCTCATCGACGAGTTCGAGGCATCCGGGCTGCAGGTCACATCGCGACTGGACGGCATGCTCGACGACCTGCCGGCATCCATCGACCTCGCCGGATACCGCCTGATCCATGAGGCGCTCACCAACGCACAGAAGCACGGGTCCGAGCTGCGGGCCCACGTCTGGATCGAACGGAGCGAGAGACGCCTCCGCATCCTCGTCACGAACCCCGCCTCTGATCGCGCCGAGTCTGCTGTTCCTGCGGGGCATGGGCTGCTCGGAATCCGCGAACGCGTGACCGCCGCCGGCGGCGAACTCCACGCCGGACGCGAAGGGGCCACTTTCCGGATCGACGCCGTGTTCCCGCTCCGCGCCGACGCAGACGGCGACTCGACAACATGATCCGTGTGGCCATCGTCGACGATCAGCCCCTGATCCGCACGGCCGTCGGGCAGCTCCTCCGCTCTGAAGCTGACATCGAGGTCGTGGGAGAGGCCGATGACGGCGCGACAGCCGTCGACCTCGCTCTCGCGCAGTCCCCCGATGTCGTTCTGATGGACATCCGCATGCCGAGAATGGACGGCATCGAGGCCACCGAGAGGATCTGCGCGGATCCGGCGCTGACCTCCACCCGCGTGCTCATCCTCACCACATTCGAAGAGGACGAGTACGTCGTATCCGCGCTCCGCGCCGGCGCCAGCGGGTTCATCGGCAAGGGCGCCGATCCCGACGAGATCGCCCGTGCGGTGCGCGCCGTCCACGCCGGCGACGCGCTGCTGTCACCCGCGGCCACGCGGAGCCTGATCGGCAGGTACCTCGACTCGACGCCCGTGCACGCTCGGCGCCGAACAAGCGCCGATCCCGGCATCCTCACGCCGCGCGAGACGGAGATCCTCCTCCTCGTCGCACGCGGCCTCTCCAACGACGAGATCGCCGCCGCCCTCTACATCTCCGCCCACACGGCGAAGACCCACGTGAAGCGGATCATGGCGAAGATCGGCGCGCACGACCGCGCCCAGTGCGTCATCTACGCCTACGAGCGGCGGCTGCTCAGCCCGGCCGATGAGACGTAGGCACGGCGGATCAGCCCTTCACGGCACCCGCCATGACGCCGGCCACCAGCTGCTTGCCGAGGAAGACGAACGCGACCAGCAGCGGCAGTGCGATGAGGAACACCCCGGACATGATCAGGGCGTGATCAGCGGTGAACGCGCCACTCAACTGCGGGATGACCAGCGGAAGGGTCTTCTGACTGCGCAGCACCACGGACGGCCAGAAGAACTCGTTCCACGAGCCGACGAACGTGAACAGAGCGAGCGTGGCCGCCGCGGGCCTGGCCGCAGGAAGGGCGATCGACCAGAAGGTGCGCAGCACGCTCGCCCCGTCGACGCGCGCCGCTTCGATCAGCTCATAGGGCAGCGCCTCTTTGAGGTACTGCGTCATCCAGAACACGCCGAAGGCTCCGACGAGGCTGGGCACGATGAGGGCGGCGAGCGAGTCGATCCAGCCGAACTCGTTCATCATGATGAACATCGGCACGGTGCCCAGTTGCATGGGGATCACCAGGGTGGCGATCACGAAGACGTACAGGCCGTTCTTGCCGCGGAATCCGAGCTTGGCGAACGAGAAACCCGCGAGCGTCGAGAAGAACACCGTCGCGGCGGAGACCACCACCGCGACGACGACCGAGTTCAGCGCGGACATCCAGAAGTCGATCTGGTGGTTCGAGACGATCGCGATGATGTTGTCCAGCAGGTTGGGCCCTGGGAAGAGTCGGGGCAGCGCGCTCTGCGCGATCTCGACCCGGGTGGACGAGCCGAGGATCGCGGTGTAGTACAGCGGGAACACCGAGGCAATGAGCACGATCGACAGCAGGGCGTAGGTCACCCAGCCAGGTCGGGGACCGACCGAGTCCTCCCGCGGTTTGAACCTGATCGGCTTGCCCTTGGCGGCCCGCCGCTGCGCGTACTTCTTCGCAGCCGGTCCGGAGATGTTCTCGATCAGCGGGGTGCTCATCGCGTGCGGCCTTTCTCGCTGAGGCGCTTCGCTGCGAGGCGGGAGGCGCGGGTCGGCTTGGATGTGCTGGTGGATATCGCTCGGGTGAGGAAGAAGTTCAGCAGTGTGAAGAAGATGATCACTGCCGCGAAGAGCCAGGCGACGGCCGCGGCCTGCCCCATGCGATCCTGCCAATCGCCGAAGCCCAGGTTGAACAGGTAGAGCACGGTGGTCAACCACTGGTTGTCCGCGCCGCCCTGGCCGGTGCCCCCGCTTCCGGTGCCGTCGAAGACTCGTGCTTCGTCGAACACCTGCAGGCCACCGATCGTCATCGTGAGCACGACGAAGATCATTGTCGGCCGGATGCTGGGGATCGTGATGGAGAAGAACTGACGCGCGCGCCCCGCACCGTCGATCGTCGCGGCCTCGTACATCTCGCGAGGCACCGTCTGCATGGCTGCGAGGAAGATCAGGGCGTTGTAGCCGGTCCACCGGAAGATGATCATCGTCGCGATGGCGACGTGCGAGAGGAACCGGTTGTGGAAGAACGGCGAATCGACGTCGCTGAACCAGCCGAGCTCGTGCATGAACGGCGTCACCAGCCCGAACTGGCCGAACACCTGCGAGAAGATCATCGCCGAGGCGACGGGCATGACCACGAAGGGCACCAGAACACCCATTCGCCAGAACGTCTTGGTCCTCAGGTTCTGGTCGAGGATCGCTGCGATCATCAGCGCGAGGACGAGCTGCGGCACAAGCGACAGCACGAAGATCGAGAAGGTGTTCTGCAGCGACGTCCAGAACGCCGGCTGGTTCAGCACCCACGTGAAGTTGTCGAACCCGACGAAGTCGCCCTGACCGAGGCGGCGATCCCAATCGTGCATCGCCACCCAGATGTTGAAGACGATCGGGAACAGCCCGAAGATCGCGAAGCTCAGGAAGAACGGCGAGATGTAGAGGTAGGGCGAGACTTTGATGTCCCACCTGGACAGGTTCCGGGAGAACCCGATTCGGCGCGTAGCAGCGGTCTGCGATGTCATGTCTCTGCCTGTTCCACCTTCATTGTGAACGGGTGTGCGCCGTGGCCCGCCCTGGACGGAACGGGCCACGGCACTGCGTGCTCAGTCGATCAGTCGGTCAGTCGGTCAGCCCGAGCGCGTCGAACTCGGCGACCGACGAGGTCCAGGCCGCCCCCGCATCCTCACTGCCCGATTCGATGCGTCGGATGCCGTCCATCACGAGCGTCTGGATTCCGGCGAAGTTCACACCGCGGTATCCGCCGGCAGCCTTGTCGCCGGCCGACTCCGCAAGGCCGGCATAGATGGCTCCGGTCTCCTGTCCGCCGAAGAACTCGTTCGCGGTCTCTGCGACGGCGGGATCCTGCATCGCGTCGAGCTGCGACGGGAACTGACCGTTCAGCAGGAACATCGAGACGGCGGCCTCCGGTGAGGTGAGGAAGTCCGCGAGCTCGACGGCCGCGTCGGTGTGCTCGCCTGCGGCCGGAACGGCGAAGAACGAGCCGCCCCAGTTTCCGCCGCCGTCCGGGAAGGCATCCGCGATCCGCCAGCCCTCGAGACCCGCGGCGTTCTCCGCGATAATGCCCGTCGCCCATGCCGGCGTGATGACCGTGGCCCACCGGCGCGCCTGGAATCCGGCGCCCCAGTCGGCGTGACCGATCCCGACTCCGGCGGAGACGCCCTCCTCGGCCGCGTCGCCGAACATCGTGAAGAGCTCCTCCACGTCGTCGTTGTCCGCCAGGGGAAGCGCATCGCCGCTGTCAGGGTCCTCGAAAGCGGCAGGGAGCTGGTTGATCGCCGCTTGGATCGCGGTGCTCGTCGAATCGATCCACGCGGCATCCGATGCCTCGATGAACTGGCGGCCGGCGTCGAGGAACGACTCCCACGTGGCGTCCTCGCCGCCGATGAACTCGGTGAATCCCTCCGGGTCGGAGGGGAGGCCGGCGGCTTCCATCAGCGTGGAGTCGTAGGCGATCGCGAGCGGGCCGATGTCCATCCCGTAGCCCTTGATCTCATCACCGACCGAGCCCTGAGTGACCTTCCAGTCGACCCATCGGTCCTCGACGGCAGGCAGGGTGACCCAGTCCTCAGGCAGAGCCATCATCTCGGTCCACCAGTCGAGCTCGACGAGGTGAAGGTCCGACAGGCCGGCACCGTTGGAGGCCAGTCCGTTGCGCAGCACCGTCTGCGCAGAGGCACCGTCGGCGAAGGAGTTCACCTCGACCTTGATGCCGGTCTCCTCGGTGAACTGCTCGAGCAGCTCCGGCGGGATGTCCACCCAGGTCGCGACCGTGAGAGTCTCGGGTGTCTCTCCGCCACCGCCTTGGCCGCCACCTCCGCTGCATCCGGAGAGAATGAGTGCGGTCGATGCGGCGATCGCCGTGAATGCGATGGCATTCCGTGTGGTCCTCATCTTCGAGTCCTTTCGTGTTTCGGATCGTGGATCTAGTGGGTCTGTGGAGCGATCGAGGCGACCGCCCACGCGGGGAGTTCGAAGTCGATGTGCAGCGCACCGGCGTCGCTGACCGTGAGCGTGCTCCGCTGCAGCCGGTCCGCCGTCTCGCGAAGCTCTGCGGTCTGGTCGCGGCTGAGGTTGAGCGGAGCACCCATCTGGTGCCACGCCTCCGCGACGTTCCCATGCTCCCAATCGAGGATCTCGAGGGTGAACACGGCGCCGGGAGTCAGGCCTTCGACCGTATGCCGGATGCCGCGGGCGGACCCGATGTGCGCCAGCTCGCGGGTACTGCGGTAGGTGGAACGCGATTCCAGGCCCGCGTTCCCCATCTCATCCGGGTAGTTGTAGAAGATCGCCGAGACGTCGCCGGTCGCCGAGGAGCGGGTGATCGCACCATCCGCCAGATCGAGCACGAGACGGTCACCCAGCCTGTTGAGCATGGCCATGGCGTGGAACGTCGGCTTGTGCAGACCCTGCTCGTTCACGAACCCGAAGCCGCCGTGGAAGGGGCCGATGCCGCCGCCACCCTCCTCGAAGACGTCGGTGAAGGTCCAGTACGAGATCGACTCCGCGAGGGATTCGCCCTTGAGGAACGCGCGCACGATATACGGTGCTGCGAACAGCGTGTCATGAATCGCGTCGCGACTGGAGGGTGACGTCGACCACTCGGTGATATGCAGCTCGAGGTCGGGGTAAGGGCTGCCCTCGATGATCTCCCGCATGAGCTCCAGGTCGCGCCGGGTCGCGTCCGCGTGGCGGGTGATCGCCTTACCGCGTCCGGTCGAATCGGCGGCGTAGTCGGTCGGGTAGAGGTGTGTGGAGAGGAAGTCGAGGGGCACGTCGCGCTCGACGCAGTACGCGAGGAACTCGTGAATCCACACCGGCTGCCAGTCCAGGCTGTCGGGATCGGCCGTCTCGGCGGTCTCGACCTCCAGAGCGGGGTCGTGATATTCGCCGGCGTATCGCGCATCGGGGACGAAGACGCTCGTGGACGGACCGCCCACTCGGATGCGGGGGTCGATCGCCTTGACTGCCCTCGCGCTGGCCTCGTAGAGTTCGAAGTACTCCGTGCGTGTGCCGGTCCAGAAGTGGGGCACGAGATTGGGCTCGTTCCACACCTCGAACGGCCATTGCCTGACCTCGTCGATGCCGTACCGGTCGATCCAGTGCTGGACCGTGGTCGTGACGAGTTCGACCCAGCGGTCCATGTCCTTGGGTGGGCTGCAGTGCGCCTTCCACCAGAACAGTGTCTCGGTCTGCGTCGCCAGTGCACGCGGCATGAATCCGAGTTCGACGAACGGTCGCGCACCCGCATCGAGGATCGCGTCGAAGACCTTGTCGACGTACGCGAAGGTGTACACCGGCTCCGGGAGCGGAGAGTACGGGCCGAAGCCGCCGCCGTTCTCGGTGCGGTACACGAACATGTCATCGTGGAAGAGCCCGTGGAAGCGTACGTGCCTGACGCCCAGGACCTCGACGGCCTCGCGGAAGTGCGCCTGCCAATCAGCCCGCAGCGCTTCGTTCGCCCTTCCCGCGCCGACGCACTCGTTCCAGACGTGCCGCAGCACCCGCTCGGTCGCGGGTTCCCTGTCTGCCAGTACGGTAGACACCGACACATCAAGAACCATCGAGAATCTCCTTTGATCGAGCGAATGTCCAGCATTTACGAAACTGTTTCGCTATGATTGGGTGCAGGTTCACGGTAGCGTGCCCCGCCATTCAGTGTCGAGTGCGGAATATCACGGTTTGATAACGGCGCCGGAAGACCGAAACAGTTTCGGAAAGGATGAGGATGAGCTCCAGCTCAGCCACGCCACGCAAGGCGACGCTCTCCGACGTGGCCGCCGCGTCCGGTGTATCCAAGGCAACGGTGTCCAAGGCCCTCAACGGTCGCGACGACGTGTCGGCGGAGACCAGGGAGCGCGTCCTCGCCGCAGTGGCCGAACTCGACTACCGGCCGACGACGTCGCCCGCGACTGACGGGCGTCGCGCGATCGCTGTCGCGTTCGACATCCCCGCCTCGCCCTACATCCTGAACGTCCTCCAGGGAGTACTCGCTTCGGCGACCGAGGACCGTCTGGACCTGTTGACACGCCTCGCGCCTGATCGCACGGTGCGCACTCAGCGGGCTGTCGCGCATGCGTGGATCGCCGAGCAGCGTGCCGCCGGCGTCATCGGGGTCGTCGGTCTGACCCTGTCCAGACCGGATGCTCTGCTCGATGCCGCCGCCGAGGCGAAGCTGCCGTTCGTGATGGTCGACCCGGTCGACACCGCGCATCGCCGGCTGGTGAGCATCGCGTCCAGCAACTGGGCCGGCGCGCGAGCCGCAGCGGACTACCTGATCACTCTCGGCCACCGGCGGATCGCGTGGATCGGTGGACCGGAATCGTCCGTCGCCGCCCGCGATCGTTTGTACGGCTACCGCGCCGCGCTCGATGCCGCGGATCTGAAGCCCGATCCTGCCCTTGCCGTGTCGGACCAGTTCGACGTGGCAGCCGGCGCTCGGCACGCCCGCGAGATGCTGACGGCACCCCACCCGCCGACGGCGATCATGGCTGCCGATGACGAGATCGCCGTCGGCGTTCTCGCGACCGCGCGCGAGCTCGGTATCCGCGTGCCGGAAGACCTCAGCGTCATCGGATTCGACGACACCCCGCAGGCCCCGTGGACGACGCCGCCGCTGACCACCGTGCGGCAGCATCTCGAGGACATGGGTCGCATGGCGGTGCAGACCGTCGAATCTCTGGCCGCTGGACAGCCGCCCGTGTCACGTCATGTCGAGCTGGCGACGACCCTGACGATCCGCGAGACGGTGGCGCCGCCGGCGCGATAGATCACCGCGCAGCGAGAATCGCGTCAGACAACCACTGACCGAAGTCTCGGAAACCAGGCCCGTCACCGTCGCTCCGCTCTCGGCGAGCGCTGTCGAGGAGGGCAGCATCCGGATGGGGCTGATCATTGATGATCGAGACCAGCTCGAGGTAGCGCCCCTCGGTCGCGTTGTACTCCGTGTCTTGAAGCGCCGCGAGCGTGAGGCTGTCGAGGTCGCGATAGCGGGCTGCGAGGCGTAGCCGAAGGTCGTCATCGGCCGCGACCGCGAAGGTCTGTGCGAGCTGCTCGACCAGCTGTGCGGCGAGTGCGACCGCCTGCGCATCATCAGCGGCGAATCCCGCGTGGTGAGCAGCAATCAGTTTCGGCATCAGGTCGGCGCCCGCCGAGTTGTTGAACTCCTGCACATGAGGTGCGGACATCTCCGAACCGGGGAACTCCGCATATGTCGCGTGCAGATAGGAACGAGTCGCCTCACGGAACCGGTCATCTCGCAGCAGCTCAGCCAAGCTGACCCACGCATCGAGCTGTTCCGGGGCGGGGTCGGGCAGCAGCACGGGGAACACTTCACGGATCCGTCCGATCGCCGACTCAGGAAGCCCCGCGGAGACGTCATTCAGGAAGTCATCGACCAGTCGATGACGCTCGGCGTCCGACATCGTCACCAGCTTGCGCAGCAGGTTCGCTCGTTCCGCCGTGCCATCCTGCCGCACGAGAGCGCGGAGCACGGCACGCTTCGCCTGCGTATCGGTCGTCCGCTCTCGATCACATCGAGATGCTCGGCGAGGACGTCGCGCAGCGAGGACGTGCCGGCGAGGACGCGGCGCACGTGATCCAGGCCGGTCTCGAGGTCGCGCAGCGTGCGAACGAACTCGAGCCTGGCGATCGCATCCACATCGTAAAGTCGATGGCCGCCATCTGTCGCGTCTGTGGGGTGCACAAGCCCCTCATCGGCGTAGTAACGGAGCGCCTGGCACGCGTGGACAACGATCTCACACCAGACCAATGGGCCAGCATCCGCGACGCGTGGGGCGGCTGCGCGTACTGCCAAGTGACGGACGTTGCCGTGCAACGCGACTGCATCCTTCCGATTTCTCGCGGTGGCCGATACACCTTGGAGAACGTGGTTCCGGCCTGCGCCTCGTGCAATGCGAGCAAGCACAATGGCGAGGTCACTGCGTGGCTTCGTCGAAAGAAGCTGGACGAGCGAACCTTCCTCGTCCGGCATGCAACGATCCTGAAGGCACTCCTTCCGGTATGACTCCCCGAGAACCGCGCATCGCGGCGACACGGTCGGTCCATGCTGATCGGCCGCCGATGTTTCAGACTTGATTCGTACCTCCGTCGACGTAGATGTTCGAACCGACGACGTAGCTGCTCTGCTCGGAGGCCAGGAACGCCACGACAGCTGCTGCTTCTTCCGGTCGCCCCATACGCCCCTTGGGTACGGTCGCGGCGACCGTCTCCTTGACCGCTCGAGCCGTCTCTTCGTCGTTGAACGCAGCGGTCCCCCCAGGGGTCTCGATCCATGCCGGAGAGACCACGTTCACTCGGATTCCACGGCCCTTGAGTTCCGTGGACCACGTGCGCGCAAACGACCGGACGGCCGCCTTCGAGGCCGCGTAGGCGCCGAACGCCTCCATTCCGCGATCAGCGGCAGTGGAGCCGATCAGGACGATAGACCCGCCGTCATGTATCAACGGCAACGCCTTCTGCACCGTGAACAGCGTCCCCTTGACGTTGACCGCGAAGGTCTGGTCGATGTGCTCCTGCGTGGTCTGGTCCAAGGGGACGAAGGAACCGACAGCAGCGTTCGCCACCAGGATGTCCAACCCCTTGCCCCGTGCTCGGACCGCGTCGTAGAGCCGGTCAAGGTCCCGCAGCTGTGAGATATCTCCGGCGATCGCGGTCGAACGATCAGCCCCGACGATCTCCACCGCGGCATGGAGTTCGGCTTCACGCCTGCCGGTGATGAACACGTGGGCACCTTCATCCGCCAGCCGCACCGCCGTGGCGAGCCCGATCCCGCTGCTTCCCCCGGTGATCACGGCTGTCTTACCTGCGAACTGTTCCACGAGAGTTCCTCCGTACGTTTCTTTGCCGAATGTGGTCGTCATCCATCCTTTCGGGCCTTCAAAGTAAGATGGATCAACAAGAATCCGAGATTGTTTACACATCGTCCAGGGGGTGCATCATGCTCGGATTTCGAGATCCGGTGGCCGATGCGATCGGATTGCTTCGGCCCACCACCGTGGTCGGGCCCAGCCTCAGTGCCGCAGGCGAGTGGGCGCTGCAGTTCGATCCGTTCCCCCACGTGCGAACCGGCGGCGTCGTCCGCGGCCGATGCTGGCTGATCCTGGAAGGACACGAGCCCGTACTCCTGCAGGCCGGCGACACCTTCCTGCTGGGCAATCCGCCGCCGTATGTGCTGGCCAGCACGCGCGAGGCGACGCCACGTCCCGCTGCGCCGGTCTTCGAGAAGGCCGAACACGGACTCGTCCAGATCGGCCCTGAGTCCGAAGAGGACGTTTATCTCTGCGTCGGGCACATCGCGTTCGATGAGAGAAACGCTGCCCTCCTGACCGACCTTCTCCCCCCGCTCTTGGTCGTCCGGGTGAACGATCCTGAAGGCGCACGGTTGGCGCAGCTGATCGAACTCCTGGCCAGCGAGGTGGGTCTCGCTGCCCCTGGCAGCGCGTTGGTGGAGAACCACCTCGCTCAGATCCTACTCGTGCACATGCTGCGCGCCCACGCCCTTCGAGCAGACCGGCCGACAGGTTGGCTCGGCGCCCTGAACGATGACGCCATCGGCGCCGCTCTTCGAGCCGTGCACGCGAACGTATCCCACTCGTGGAGTCTGGAGGAGCTGGCCGAGATCAGCCACATGTCCCGCTCCGCATTTGCTCAGTCCTTCAAGCGTCACGTCGGCACCCCTCCATTGGAGTACGTGATCCAGTGGCGCATGAGCCTCGCCCGCGACGCACTCGCCCGCGACACGCTGTCGATCTCCGAGCTCGCACGAGAATCGGGTTACCTGTCCGAGAGCGCGTTCAGCACGGCCTTCCGACGCGTGGTCGGCTCATCCCCCGCGCAGTTCCGAAACCACGCGCGGCGGCCACTGTCCGCGAGACGGGACATTCCCGATTCCACGAACGTCGGCAGTCGATGAGACGAGCCGTTTCTCCATAGCGCCACTCATGCGGTGAGGTGAAGATCTGGTCTCGCGAGCGTGTCGATAGTTGCGTCCGGCCAGGCGTCTCGACGCGCTGCCGGAAACGATCGATTCCGGCAGACCAGGTGCGCATCTCTCTGACACCGGTGGTAGCGGAGTGCGTCCTTTGGAATCTCTGGCCTCTGGGGCGCGGTTCGCCCTAGGCTTCGAGGAATCAGGCGAGACTCCAGGGGGAGATACACGATGTCGCAGTTCGATCTCAACAAGGTTGGCGTCGATGCGTACCTGTACGCGTACCCGCTCGTGACGATGGAGTTCACACGGCGCCAGATGACGAACGTCCCAGACGCGAATACTGCGTTGCTGCGGGCACCGGCGAACCAATTCGCACACGCCCGGCAATATCCCGCAGCGGACTCCAAGGACGTCGTTCGTTTCAACTTCGACACGCTCTATTCGTTCGCATGGCTCGATCTCCGAGAAGGACCTGTGGTCCTCCATACCCCCGACGCTCCTGATCGGTACTACCTCACGCCCCTGCTCGACATGTGGACGGACATCTTCGCCGTTCCCGGCAGTCGAAACACTCTCGGCGAAGCTCGCGATTTCCTCATCGCGCCGCCCGTGTGGAGCGGCGAGGTCCCCAGCGGACTCGACCTGATCGTCGCCCCGACGCCGCATGTCTGGGTCATGGGTCGCACGCAGAGCAACGGCCCCGACGATTTCGCGGAAGTGCACCGCATCCAAGACCAGTACCGCATCACCCGCTTGGACGCGTGGGGCGGAGAATCCAGCCCGCCTCCTGTTGCACCCGTCGACCCGAGCGTGGATGATGTGGCGCCGCCACTGGAACAGGTTAACGCGCTCACCAGCATCGAGTTCTTCACACTCTTCGCCGAGTTGCTGAAAGAGAACCCGCCGCACGCTAACGACTACCCGATCCTGCACCGAATGCGCGCCATCGGAATCGTGCCAGGCGAGGACTTCAATCCTGCGGCGCTGGACGATGCAGCCACCGCCGCCATCTCGGCAGCCCGAGACACGGCCCTGCAGGATCTCGTGAAAGCGATGACCGAAGCCAGCATCGGCGTCGTGCGAAACGGGTGGAACTGGGAGCAGTCGTTTGGAACGTACGGCACCTCGTACCGCGTGCGCGCCCTTGTCGCAATGGCCGGCCTCGGAGCAAACCTCCCCGAGGACGCTATCTACCCCAACGCCTTCGTCGACGCCGATGGTCAACCATTCACCGGAGCGCACGACTACGTGCTGCACTTCGACGCCGGTCAGCAACCGGGCGTAGATGCCTTCTGGTCCATCACGATGTACGACAGCGACGGGTTCCAGGTCCCGAACGCCCTCAACCGTTTCGTGATCCGGGATCGGGACCCTCTGACCGTGAACCCCGACGGCTCGCTCGACATCTACATCCAGCACATCTCCCCGGGGACCGAGCGCGAAGCGAACTGGCTACCCGCCCCGCAGGGAGCGTTCGCCCCGATGCTCCGGCTCTACTCGCCCACCACCGAAACTCTTGCCGGCGACTTCATCCCGCCGAGGATCATCAAGAGATAGGTCAAACCCAAGGACAGTCCGGCGCTGCGCCAAAGCCTATCCACGAACCGACCGAAACCCCGCCATGCGGGTGTTCTGGTGAACGCCAGCGGACACCCGTTCCAGGGCGCGAGACCGGACCGCCCTTGGACGATCGGTTTCGGCAGGGATAGATCCGCAGCGCGCCACGGTTCGGGATCATGGTCCGCCGTGATAGTAGGCTCACGCCGATGACAAACGCCGATGTAGTACGAGCCGCCGAAAGCTGGACCTCTCCTCAGATCAAGGAATGGTCCACTGAGTGGCGGACCAACCTGGCTCAATGGCTTGAGCCCAGCCTTGCGCTCGTGGGCGATGCTGAGTGGGGCGCTCAATTCCGCGACATGGTTCAGCTCCCCGTCCAGGACCCCTTGGCATGGGCTAACCAGCGGATCAAGCTATCGGATGGTCACTGGGCTATCGCAGGCATCCGATTCCGGGGTCAAGACGTCGAGAAGCCGTTCGTGGACGTGATCGCCACTTCGCTCCCTCCCGTGCCCTCAGGCCTTGCCGCTCTCGGCGAGGTGTTGACGCACTTCAGCGCGTTCTCGCCACTATGCCTGCGGGTCAACATGCCCGCCCCGGAAAAGGGGCCTCAGGCGCTTACTGCTTCGAACGTGGCTGCCGGACGAGCCACCCCAGATCTGCTTATCGTGGCGCGTCCGGTGGCTGAGATGCTTGAGCAGTCGGCGGCAGGCCGATACGACGAAGTTTCGCTCGCCCCTTGCGACTCTGCCGCGGCTGAAGCACGTGTCGCAGCCATCTATGACGAACTGAAGCCCGCGCGGCCACAACTCGGGCAGTGGGCCACCCCGGCGGACGCAGATGCGCTTGAGGGTGCCGCCGACGAGGGTCTTCTTTTCGACATTCGAGTCAACGGCACTTCAGCAGGGGTCGTGGCGGCTGAGCGTGACAACGCGTACGGCTTCACCGGCTTCTGCATGCAGGAGATCGTTCTCGACTCAGCCCACCGTGGACAACAGATCGGCGTCGCAGCGTTGCAGCGGCTGTGCCGAGAATTGCCCTCGGCTCCTCAAGACGTGCTCTGGGGACATATCCATCCCGGGAACGTCCCCTCGCTGCGCAATGCGCAGGAGAGCGGGCGCAAGGTGATCACCGCCCACGTATGGCTGACGCCCCCCGGCTACGACGGCATGCCCGAATAGGAAGCTGCACCCTGAGCTCAAGGCGCTCACCCCGGATCCGGCCCACCGTTCCGCCGTCGCCGGAGACCCGCCCCGCTCGCCGGCTGAGTCGAACAAGTGCGCGGCCCCTCGGATAGCCTTCACACATGGTCGAGGAAGTCTTGACGGGAGGCAACGTCAGCGGTGCGGTGGTCCGCGTAGGCGCAACGGTTCGGAAGCCGTGGATGCCTTCGACACCGAGCGTGACTCGGTTCGTTGAAACGATCCGAGCGGTCGGCGTGGATGCACCCACGCCCTTGGGCCGTGATGACGTCGGCCGGCAGGTTCTCGAGTTCGTGCCTGGCGAGTTAGCGATGAACGGCCCTCGTCTCTCGTCTTCTCAGCTCCGCAGAGTCGGCTCGATGGTGCGGGCCATCCACGATGCGGGCGCGGGATTCCACCGCGATGCCGAAGACGTCTGGGAGACGGCTATCGCGGCACCTGGCGACGAACTCATCTGCCACAACGATCTCGCGCCGTGGAACCTCATCGTCGGCGATCGATGGATGTTCATCGACTGGGACGCAGCAGCTCCGAGCACGCGACTTTGGGACTTGGCCTACGCGGCGCAGGCCTTCGCCCTGTCCGACCCAACTCGGTCGGTGCAGGAGTCAGCGACGGACCTCGCAGCCTTCGTGTCGGGGTACGACGCAGACGCCGCCATGCGAGCGGAATTGCCGGCCGCGATGGCTGCACGCACAGAAGCGATGTACGCCCTGCTGCACTCATCGCACGATGCCGGCATTGAACCGTGGGCGTCGATGTTCGTCAGCGGGCATGGTGACCACTGGCGAAACGCGACGCACTACGTGAAGTCGCACCGAGACGAGTGGGCTGCAGCGATCGCCTCCTCCTCAGATTGTGATGCCAGCGTCAGCCAGGATGCGCGGCACGTAAGGCTGAGTGTCCAGTCGCGATATGTCGGCGGGTGTGAACCAGGCAACCTCGCGTAGCTCATCTTCCTCGAGTGTGAACGCGTCGGACAGGAGCCGGCATGCGTACGCTGTCGTCACATAGGCACAGCGGTCGCCGTT
The DNA here is from genome assembly GCF_049896145.1 of Microbacterium sp. TWP3-1-2b2. Taxonomy (NCBI): domain Bacteria; kingdom Bacillati; phylum Actinomycetota; class Actinomycetes; order Micrococcales; family Microbacteriaceae; genus Microbacterium; species Microbacterium sp. TWP3-1-2b2. Next base: position 1,988,020 of record NZ_JAFCTS010000001.1, read on the forward strand.
CGGGTAAGTGATGAACATGCCTGCACCCCCGTACGCACCGATGATCTGCTCAACCTCCGCTTCAACGCCGAGCTCCTCGCGAATCTCGCGGGCGATCGCGGAGATCGGCTCTTCGCCAGGCTCAAGGCCGCCTCCGATGAGCCCCCACTGATCGTCACCATGCGACAGCGCGAGAAGAACGTCTCCGACGTCGTTGCAGATCACCGCTGACACGGCGGGAAGGAGGAGCAAGTCGCTGCCGACTCGCTCGCGCAACGACTTGAGGTATGGCGAGACCGGCATGTGTTCCAGCGTACGATCCTGCGCGATTTTCGACGTCATCTTAGACACCGAGAGCAGTCGACGAGCGGGACACCATGTGGGAAAGCGCGACACTCAACCTGCGCGTCTTTGCGAGGCTCCCGAATGGAGTGCTCGAAGCCTTTGACATCGATAGCGTCACCCTTGCATCAGCGAGAGATTGGGCAGCTTCGTATGCCGCGGGTAAAGGGGCAGTGACCTCGATCGCGCTCAGGAGTGTTGACTCATCCGGGCGACCCGGCTTGCACTGGCTCGAGGTGCCCGCCCGAGGGCTCTGAATGACTGCTGGGGACGTCCGCCACCAGAGCTAAGTGACAAGGAGCCCGCCTACCCGCACATGTAAGGCATCATGAGGCCATGAATCACAGCGCGACCGGGGATGCCGTCGACGAAACATGCGTATTCTGCGAGATCGTCGCTGGGCGGATGCCGTGCGACAGAGTTGCCGAGGATGCGACGACGCTGGCGTTCATGGACACCGATCCCGGATCGGACGGACACTTGCTCGTCATTCCCAAGCAACACAGCGCCGACCTTCTCAGCGTCCCGGCCGAAGATCTGGTGGCGACCACGCTCGCCGCCCAGCGCATCGCGAAGGTTCTATTCGCCCAGCTGGGGGCTGAGGGCGTGAACCTGCTCAACTGTTGCGGACCCGCTGGCTGGCAGACCGTCTTTCATTTCCACCTTCACGTGATCCCTCGGTACGGCGACAAGAGCAAGGATCGATTGAAATTGCCGTTCGAACCGGGCATGCCGTCTGACGCCGACGCGAGAGCGCAGTACGCGCGACTCCTCTCGACAGCTTTGTAGACGCCACGCCTGGTGGCTGCCGCACACCTCCGTGCGCGTGTCTGGAATGCGCGCCGTCGCGCTCGCCATCACTTCGCCGCGACAGTGATCCTGATCGCCGCTTTGGTGCCCCGCTGGGTCTGATTCGTCCAGTTACTCACTCAGGCAACTCGTGCCGACCGCGTCCGTTGTCACCCGCGGGGCAGCCTCCTGGCAGCCTCAGATGGGGGCGCCTAGCCCGTCGCCTGCGTCAGGAGAAGAGCTGGCGAAGCGCGTCGAGCTCGCCGGAGTCGACGACCTTCTGGACCGCGTCGATGGTGTCCTGGTTCACAAACATGCCCTTGAGCGTGTCGTTCCAAATCGCCCGCACCCTGTCCACGTCACCGGCATCAACCGCCGCGCCTGCAGACTCGATTGCCTGCTGGTACGGAATCTGCTGGAACCCAGCAGGCGCGTCATGAGGGCTGTAGTACGGCACCCAGGGAGTGTCGGGGTCTGGGTTGAGCCAGAGCACCTGGCCCGGGTGGATCGTGCGTACGTGGTTCATTGAGCCGAGGCCCGGGTACGCGCACAGCCGTTCAGCGATCACAGCCTCGACGTCGCCGGGCTCAACGGTATAGGTCAAGGGAGTGCCGTCGTCATCGAATGCCACCTTGCCCCACGCGAACTCTCGTGCGCCTAGATCCCGGAGAGTCCCCTGTCGCTCCCAATACAAACCACCGCCGTCGCCGTAGACCTCCGACAGGCCGGCGCAAGTTTCCGACTCGGTCGATTGCGGCGTCTGTGTAGCCTCAATCACCGGCTCGGCGACAGTCGTGGGAGCGGATGCCTTGGACGTTTGACCTGCCGCCGGTGCTGTGGCGGTGCACCCGGCCAGCGCGGCAGCCGTCAAGGCGAGTGCGGCGAGTACAGGGGCGAGCTTGTGTGTGCCGGACATGACGCCATACTGGCAGAGCGGTTCCAACCTCTCGACGTCAGCCAGGCGGGCACGCGTCGGTGCGGCTGGTTCTCAAGCGCAACAACTCATCGTGAACCCACTGATCGGAATCACCGACGCAGCCGTTGGAGCGGGGCCGCAGCGAGCGACTCGCACCCACTGTCTCGCGAGGTTCCGACGCCTGCGCGATCTCACGAGAGCTGTCGGTTGGTGAGACAGAACATCCTTGGAAAGACAGGTGTCACGAATCGTAGCGGTATTCGTATTTCCCCCTCCCCCTGCCGAAAACCTCGGGCGCATAGTTTCGGCGCAGCAGGTTCCGAAAGGGGTTTTGGCAGGTGCGCGATCGGCGTGTGATGCGGTCGGCCCGCGGCCCCGGCGCGCCTGCCGAATACGATCGTTGGTGGGAGCCACGGGAAGAGAACGTCGTTCTTATCCCGTCGTCAGGTCGGCCACGTCGCTCAGCACGGCATCACGTGAGCGCCCGTATTTCGTAAGCACCTCTTCGGGAGAACTGATGAGGGCCTTCCACAGCGCCCAGGCAGCCCCTCGTAACCATGCATCCTCCGGTAGTTCTAGCCGGTCGCGCAGTCGATCACGTTCGCGAGAACTGCAACTCAACCATGCGAAGGCCAGGTCACAGGCGGGATCACCAACGCACGTCTGTCCGAAGTCGATAAGCGCCGCCAATTGGCCGCTGCCATCGAACAACATGTTGCCTGGCGCGACATCGCCATGGACCCACACCGGCGGCTCGGTCCACACTGTGGCCACGGCCGCATCCCAGAGTGCCCGACATCCCTCAGCTTGGCGTCTGGCCAGGAGGGGGAGGCGGCCCTGTATCTCCTCGCCAACCGCGCTGATGTGACAGCCGCGGTAAGCAGATGCGCTCCCCGCCCATGGGCCTCCGACCGTGTCGCAGGCCTGCAACTCCCTCAGGGCGTCGCCCAAGCTGCTGATGGCGCTCTCTCGCTCGCGCGATTCAACCGCGGTTAACGTGTGCCCCTCAATCCACTCGCGAACGGACCAAGGTCGGTTGAATGCCGCCGAGGGGGCCCCGGTCGCTACTACGCGGGGGATCGCGACGCGAAAGCTGGAGCCGAGGATCGCGAGGGTTTGCTCCTCTCGGACTAGGCCGGCGACGTAGCCGTCAGCGCTCGGGAGGCGGACAGTCATCCGGTCACCAAGCCGGAAGGTGCGGTTGTCCCACCCCTGAACTTCCACCGGGCGGATCGGCAACTCCGACCATTGAGGGAACTGCTCCGCCACGAGGGAGCGAACCAACGAAGAAGTGATCTCGTCGGAAGCGGCAGCCATCGCGCCAGCTTAGGGGTGATGGCCCTGGAGCCGCGCAAAACTTTCCGTGACCAAACCGTTGCATTCGTTACCGCCCCGTTATACAGTAATCACACGGTGAATGTTTGCTGTGGCATCCACCGAATGTGATTGCAGGACACTCTTGGTGCAAGGGACAAGGGCCGGTCGGGAGCCTCTCCGACCGGCCCTTCACCATTCCTACTAATCTGTATGCATGACGGATCGGAAGCTCGCCCTCGAGACCTGGGAGAGCCTGTTTCGCGCCCAGCACGAGCTCTTCGCGGCAATGGCCGCTGACTTCGACGGCACTGCCATCACCCAGGCGGAGTACGACGTCCTGCTCACGGTCGTCCGCTCCCCGGAGATGACTGCGCGCCTTCGCGACGTGACGACCAACATGCTCATCAGCCAGCCGAGCGTCTCCCGACTCGTCGACCGCATGGTCGCGCGCGGCCTGATCCAGAAATGCCCCGACCCTGACGATGGCCGCGGCGCGTTGATCCGGGCGACCGAAGAGGGTGCCCGTGCATTCCGCGCCGTAGCGACGGTTCACGGACGTTCGATCGCGCAGCGGATGTCGAAACTCGACGACGACGAACTGCGCACGCTGCACGAGCTCACCCAAAAACTGCGCGGCGCATAGCGGGCATCCCTCCCCATCGGTGACGCACCGATCTCTGACATAGTCGATGCAGAAGCAGTCTTCGCAGACGCGGAGGCAGGGAGGGAACTTTCATGGAGATCGCCGGAGCTGTCGGCATTCTGATTCTCGTCGGCATCGCCGTCGTCGTCCTGATCGTGGTCGGGCTGATCGTGCTGTTGTTCGCGCGCAGCTGGATCAAGGTCGCTCGCGCGGATGAGGCGCTCGTCATCTCGGGCCGCAAGCAGAGGGTGCAACGCGCCATCCTCGCCGCCGACGGCACCAGCAGCTCTGAGAGCGTCGACTCCCCCGTCACGGTGATCGTCAACGGCAAATCGCTCGTCAACCCGATCACGCAGCGCCACGAGATCATCTCGCTGCGCTCGCGTCAGGTCTCGCTGAACGCCGAAGCGCAGTCGCTCGACAGCGTCACGCTGAACGTCGACGGCGTCGCGATCGTGAAGATCGGCTCCGACCCGCTCTACGTGCGCCGCGCGGCCGAGCGATTCGCTTCGCAGGATGCCGCGATCGAACAGTTCACCACCGAGCAGCTCGAGGGTGCGCTCCGCGGCATCGTCGCGACCCTCTCCGTCGTCGAGCTCATGCGCGAACGGAAGAAGTTCTCCGACCAGATCGCCGCCGACGTCTCGCAGGAGCTCGCCGAGCAGGGCCTGATCCTCGACTCCTTCCAGATCAAGGGCATCACCGACAAAGTCGGCTACATCCAGTCGCTCGGCGCCCCCGAGATCCAGGCCAAACGTCAGTCCGCCGAGATCTCGCAGACGAACGCCGACCGCGCGATCAACCAGAAGAACATCGCCAACAAGGAAGCCAACCTGATCGAGCAGACCGCGCTCGACACGAACACGGCGAACTCGAACGCGGGCATCGGCCGCGCCCGCGCAGAGGCGGAGCAGGCCGAGAATCTCGCCCGCGAACAGGCCCAGCAGGCCGTGCTGCAGCAGCAGGCCGAGAACCGCCAGGCGCAGCTGGATGCCGACGTCAAGCGCGTCGCCGACGCCCAGCGATACGAGGCCGAGACCCGCGCCCAGGCCGAGCTGTACACCCGCGAGCGTGCGGCGGAGGCCGGCGCGATCGAGCAGGTCAAGCAGGCAGAGGCACGCACGCGTATCGCCGAGCAGCAGGCAGAGGCCGACAAGGCACGCGCGGCGGGTGAGGCCACAGCCGCAGAGGCGAAGGCCACGGGTGAGGCCAATGCCCTCCGCGCTCTCGCCGAAGCAGAGGCGGAAGCGCGCCGCCTGCGCGCGAACGCCGAGGCCGACGCGATCCGCGCCGAGGGTGAAGCACGAGCCGCCGCACTCGAGGCAGAGGCGAAGGCGATCGCATCCAACCAGGAGGCCTTCCTCTCGCAGCGCGTTCTCGACGTGCTTCCGAACATCATGAGCGAGTTCGCCAAGGGCTACGCCACGATCGGAAGCGTCTCGATCATCGGCAGCTCCGGCGAAGACGGCGCCTCGGGAGTGGTCGGCGCCGACAGCGCGAAGGCGCTGAAGTCAGTGTTCGACAGTGTGAGCTCGGCCACCGGCCTCGACCTCGCCGCCATCATCCAGGGCCAGGCCGTCGGCCGCGGCATCGGCGACGGCATCGCGAATGCTCAGGCGCCTGCCCCGGCGAAGAAACCGAAGGCGAAGGCCGCCGAGTCGGCTGCCGCTCCCCCGCCACCTCCTGCATCGGCCGAGTAGTCCGAAGACCGAGTAGCCAGAAGAACAGAGAGCGGATGCCGCGTGCCACATCGGCCGCGGCATCCGCTCTTTCGGTTGACTCTCGCCTACGGCGTGCGCCGACGCAGGGTGAGCGACGCCAGCACCAGCGCGCCCAGCATGAAGGCGACGACGATCAGCAGCGGTCCGAACACATCCCACCCCTCTTCCCCTGCGGAGACGGCGTTGATCGTGTCGATCGCATAGCTCAGCGGCAACCAGTCCGAGATCGCGCGCAACACGTCGGGCATCTGGTCGCGAGGCATGAAGAGGCCGCCGAGGATGATCTGCGGGAACACGAGCAGCGGCATGAACTGCACGGCCTGGAACTCGGTCTGCGCGAACGCGCTGGCCAGCAGCCCGAGCGCGGTACCGAGCAGCGCGTCGACGATGGCGACGAGCCCCAGCTGCCACAGCGGGCCGTCCGTCTCCAGCCCGCAGACCCACACCGCGAACGAGACCGTGATCACGGCCTGCAGCAGCGCCATCAGTCCGAACGCCAGCGCGTAGCCGAGAATGAAGTCGCTCTTCGCCAGCGGCGTCGTCATCAGTCGTTCCAGCGTTCCCGAACGACGCTCACGCAGCGTGGTGATCGACGTGATCAGGAACATCACGATGAACGGGAACAGCGCGAGGATCGGTCCGCCGAACTGGTCGAAGACGCCCTCCTGGTCGCTGAACAGCCACGCGAACAACCCGACCAGCAGACTCGGCGCGATGAGCATCAGCGCGATCGAGCGAGGGTCGTGCCGCAGCTGCGAGAGCACGCGACCCGCGGTGGCGAAGAGCCGGATGCCGTTCATTCTCCCGACTCCGCCCGACGTGACTTGCGCGTGTCCAAGTGGTGCTGCTGATCTCTTTCGATCAGGGCGAGGAACGCAGCATCCGGATCCTCCGCTCCCGTGTCCGCGAGAAGCCCCTTCGGCGTCGTGTCGGCGATGATGCGCCCTGCGCGCATGAGCAGCAGGCGGTCGCAGCGCAGCGCCTCGTCCATGACGTGACTCGAGACGATCAGGGTCACGCCGCGCTCGGCCAGGCCCCGGAACTGACCCCATAGCTCGGCGCGCAGCACAGGGTCGAGTCCGACGGTCGGTTCGTCGAGCACGACGAGCTCGGGAGATCCGACCAGCGCCATGGCGAGCGAAACACGGCTGCCCTCGCCGCCGCTGAGCGAAGAGACGAGCTGATCGGCCTGTGCCGTGAGCCCGACGTCGGCGATCACGCGGTCGACGGCATCGCGAGGCGCGCCCAGGAGCGCCCCGACGTAGCGCAGGTTCTGCCGGATGGTCAGGTCATCGTATGCGGAAGCATCCTGTGTGCCGTAGGCGACGCGATGTCGCAGCGCACGCGATCCCGCCGGCTCACCGAGCACCGTGACCGTGCCCGATTCGACGCGCTGCACCCCGACGATCGAGCGCATCAGCGTGGTCTTGCCGCACCCTGACGGACCGAGCAGTCCGGTGATCTGCCCGCGCGGGATGGACACGTCGACACCGTCGAAGACGCGCACCTTTCCACGCCGCACACGCAGTTGCGCCACCTCCACGCTCGAGATATTCATCATGTGATGAATTGTGCGCTTCGGATGCTGCGTCGTCAAGACCCGCAACGGCGATCAATCGAACAGATACCTCTGCACTGTGGGCCCGATCCGCGTCACGAGTTCGTCGACTCCAGCCTCAGCGATCGGCGGCAGTTTCAGCACATAGCGCGCCATCAACAGCCCCGCGATCTGCGACGCCGCGAGCGTCGAACGCAGCGCCGCGTCATCAGCGTCGAGCGCGCGTGCGATGCGCCCGAGCAGTTCGCGCGATAGGAATCCCGCCAGCACAGGAGTCGTGAGCTTGCTGCCGATCGCGGCCCGCATCAGTGCGACCCCGCGGCGGCGCACTTCGGGCTGTTCGAACGCCTGCAGAACGAAGCGCACCACTCGTTCGCCGACCTCGTCACGGGGGCCCGACAGAATCTCGGGGATCGCGAGATCCGGCCTGATCGGCATGCCCATGGCCGCCGCGAACAGATCGGCCTTGGTGCCGAAATAATGATGGACGAGAGCGCTGTCGACGCCTGCTCTGGTCGCGATCGCACGGATCGTCGATCCGTCATAGCCGTGCTCGCCGAACTCGTCGACGGCGGCGGAGATGATCCGTTCGCGGGAATCCGTCTCTCCGCGCGGACGTCCGCGTCGCCTCACCGTGGCCATGTCGCTCAGCCTACGCGCCGGTGCATCCGCGGAACGCGAGAGACTGGGGGCGTGACCACTGCGGCGTTCGACCTGTCGAGGATCGGTCGCGGGCTCGCGTTCGCGTCGGCCGTCGATGATCTGCACGCGGCACTCGATCGGAGCGCCTCTGTCGTCGTCAGCTCGCCACCGGGAACAGGAAAGACCACACTCGTCCCGCCGGTCATCGCCGGTCGAGTACCTGGCCGCGTGATCGTCACCCAGCCCCGCCGGGTCGCCGCCCGCGCGGCCGCACGAAGACTCGCGCACCTGGACGGCTCGCCCCTCGGCACCCGCGTGGGATTCACGGTCCGCGGCGAGCGCAAGGTGGAGCGCTCCGCGGTGATCGAGTTCGTCACCGCGGGTGTGCTGCTGCGCCGGCTGCTCGATGATCCTGGCCTCGACGGGATCGGTGCGGTCGTGATCGACGAGGTGCACGAACGCGCTCTCGAGACCGATCTGCTGATCGGCCTGCTCGGCGAGGTGCGCGAGTTGCGCGAAGACCTCATCGTGGTCGCCATGTCGGCGACGCTCGATGCCGAGCGGTTCGCGACGGTCCTCGGCACCGATGCCTCCCCCGCCCCGGTCGTGACCCAGACCGTCCCTGCACATCCGCTCGATGTTCGCTGGGCACCGAGCCCTTCTCCTCGATTGGATGAGCGTGGTGTGACTCGGTCGTTCCTCGATCACGTCGCGCGCACAGCGGTCGACGCGCACCGCGGTATGGCACGCACCGATCCGACCGCCGACGCCCTCGTCTTCGCTCCTGGTGCGCGCGAGGTCGCAGAGGTGGCCCGTCGCATCCGAAGTATCGCCGCCGAGTTCGACGTCCGTGAGCTGCACGGCCAGATCTCCGCCGGGGAGCAGGATGCCGTGATCAGCGGACGCGATACCGGCGAGGCTGCGCGAATCATCATCAGCACCTCACTCGCGGAGTCATCGTTGACTGTGCCAGGCGTACGGCTCGTCGTCGACACGTGCCTCTCCCGCGCCCCGCAACGCGACGCGGCAAGGGGAATGAGCGGTCTGGTCACCGGTCCGACCTCCCGCGCCTCTGCCATCCAGCGCGCAGGGCGTGCCACCCGCGAAGGCCCGGGTGTCGTGGTGCGCTGCGTCGATGAGCGCACCTTCTCCGCGGCCCCGGCCCGACCGGCCCCTGAGATCGTGACGAGCGATCTGACGGATGCCGCACTGCTCCTCGCCTGCTGGGGCGCACCAGGCGGAGCGGGTCTTCGTCTGGTCGATCCCCTCCCCGCCGAGAGCCTGAAGGATGCTGTCGCCGTGCTGCGCGCACTCGGCGCGATCGGCGCAGACGGACGCGCCACCGATGAAGGACGACAGCTCGCCCGCATCCCGACCGATCCTCGTCTTGCTCGGGCGCTCCGTGACGGCAGCACGGCGGTCGGCGCCCGTGCGGCTGCCGAGGTCGTCGCATTGCTGAGCAGCGATCTTCGTGTCGTGGACGCAGACATCACGACGACCCTCACCGCACTGCGCAACAGACGACGCCCCGATGCACGGCGCTGGGAGCAGGAGGTGCGCCGTCTCATACAGTTCACGGAGCGCGGAAGTGAGGGGCGAGCAGAAGTGGATCAGACCGGCTTTCTCATCGCACTCGCGTTCCCCGAGCGGATCGCCCGCCGCGTCGATCATTCGGCCGACGGCGCCACCTTCCTCCTCGCCTCGGGCACACGTGCCGGGATCACCGGTCCACTCGCCAGCGCCGAGTGGGTGGCCGTGGCTGAAGTCGCTCGCGCTCAGGGTCGCGCTGCCGCCGGAACCGGGGCGATCATCCGCGCCGCCGCGGCCATCTCGGAGATCGAGGCAGAACGGGCCGCAGCTCACCTGGTCACCGATCGGGTCGAGGCGCAGTTCGCGGAAGGCCGCGTCATCGCCCGCCGCGAGCGCCGGATCGGTGCGATCGTGCGCTCTTCCGTCCCGGTGCGCGTCCAGGCGGACGACGGAGGCCGGGATGCCGCGCGTCGGGCGGTGGAGGAACAGGGGCTCGGAGTGTTCACCTGGTCGGAGGCGGCCGATGGCCTACGTCGACGCCTCGCACTGCTTCATCGCGAGAACGGGTCTCCCTGGCCGGATGTGTCGGATGCCGCACTCCTCAGCACCCTCGATTCCTGGCTCGGCCCGGAGCTGTCGGCGCTGGCCACCGGCACTCCGGCCGCGCGGATCGACCTGACCTCGCCGCTCAGGCGGGTGCTGCCGTGGCCGGCAGCAGCAGAGCTGGACACTCTGGCTCCCGAACGCCTCGAGGTGCCGAGCGGGTCACGGATCCGCCTCACCTACCCTCCCGTCGATGATCCCTCCGTGCGCCCGGTCGTGGCCGTGAAGCTGCAGGAGTGCTTCGGATGGGCCGAGACCCCGCGCCTTGTCGGAGGGCGGGTGCCCGTGCTCTTCCACCTGCTCTCCCCCGGTGGGCGCCCTCTGGCGGTGACCGATGACCTCGCGTCGTTCTGGGCCGGTCCCTATTCGCAGGTGCGGGCGGAGATGCGCGGCCGGTACCCGAAGCATCCATGGCCCGAGGATCCCTGGTCGGCCACACCCACCCGTCACACGAAGCGCCGCGCGGCGGAGAGCTAGAGACTCAGCATTCGATGACGTTGACCGCGAGGCCGCCCTCGCTCGTCTCCTTGTACTTGGTCGACATGTCGGCTCCGGTCTGCCGCATCGTCTCGACGACGGCATCAAGGGAGACGTAGTGCTGTCCGTCGCCGCGCAGTGCGAGCCGCGCGGCGGTGACCGCAGTGGATGCCGCGATAGCGTTCCGCTCTATGCACGGGATCTGCACGAGCCCGCCGATCGGGTCGCAGGTGAGACCGAGATGGTGCTCCATGGCGATCTCAGCCGCGTTCTCGATCTGCCGATTGGTGCCGCCCATGACCGCTGTCAGCCCACCGGCCGCCATCGCGCAGGCGGATCCGACCTCGGCCTGACATCCGCCCTCGGCTCCGGAGATCGACGCATTCGCCTTGAACAGCGACCCGAGCGCTGTGGCAGTGAGCAGGAATCGGCGGATGCCGCGTCTGCGATTGGCCTCAGCGCGGGCGTCGTCGTCAGCATCCACAACGCTCGTCGGCTCCCCGCCGAAGCCCAGCAGCGCGCTTCCGACCAGCTCGCCGTATGGTGTGACGGCGTTACCGGAGCCCAACCCTGAGTCGGCGAGGAATCGCCACCAGTACATCGCGACGGCGGGAAGGATGCCGGCGGCACCGTTGGTGGGGGCGGTGACGACCCGTCCGCCGGCAGCGTTCTCCTCGTTGACCGCGAGGGCGAAGGCGCCGAGCCATTCCCCCGGGATCTCACGTCCACCTTCGGCTTCGACGCTCTCCAACTGTCCACGAATCACTCCGGCGCGGCGTCTGACTTTGAGGATGCCTGGCAACACACCATCCGCGTGCAGCCCTGCCTCCACGCATCCGGCCATCGCATCCCAGATGGCGTCGAGTCCCGCTGCGAGCTGTTCTTCCGAGCGCAGCGCCAGCTCGTTGTAGCGCGCGACATCGGCGATCGAAAGGCCGTGCTCATCGCAGAGCGCGAGCAGGGAGGCGGCGTCGGAGTATCCGAACGGCAGCGACCCGGTGCTGACCTGCGCGTCCTCGCCTTCGCGCCGGATGAACCCGCCGCCGACGGAGTAATAGGTTTCTTCGGCCAGCGCCGTTGCGTCGGCTCCAAACGCAGTGAGCGTCATGGCGTTCGGATGCCCCGGCAACCGGGTGCGCGGAGCGAACTCGATGTCGCCCTTGTCGAACTCGACCGCACGCGTCCCATCGATGACAAGTACTTCACCGGCAGGGAAGTCCGTCCATGCTGAACGCACATCGGCAGGATCACAGGTCTCGGGGGCCAGGCCGCGCAGACCGGCGACCACGGCATCCGGCGTGCCGTGCCCGATCCCTGTCGCGCCGAGCGAGCCGTACAGCGTGCATGTCACGCGGGTCACCCCGGTGAGCGTGCCGCTCTCACTGAGGCGGCGGGCGAAGTCCAGCGCTGCACGCATCGGACCGACGGTATGGGAGCTCGACGGGCCTACTCCGATGGAGAAGAAGTCGAATGCCGAGACGTACGCTGTCACTCCTCCAGGCTACGCTCCGGAACCGGCGCCCCACCCCGTTGTGGGCCAGACTGATGGCGTGACCACCGACGCGCCGCTGTATCGCCACGTCGCCGATCGTCTTGCACGGCGGATCGCCGATGGGGAGTTTCCCGTCGGCACCCTGCTCCCCGGCGAGCAGGCGCTGGCCGCAGAACATCGTGTCGCGCGCGGCACCGTACGCAGCGCCCTGGCGCTGCTGGCGAGACGCGGCGTCGTCTCACCGCGTTCCGGAGCCGGGTGGATCGTGCAATCGGCGACGCATACGCAAGGTCTCGCCGCATTCGGATCATTCGCCCAGTGGGCGCACAACCGCGGCCTCACGCCCGGCGGTCTCGTCATAAGCCAGGAGGAAGGTGCAGCAACCGCCGACGAGGCCCGGCTGCTGCGGATCGCGCAGGATTCGCCCGTTCTGCGGTTCACGCGGCTGCGCAGCCTGGACGGGCATGTGGTGATGGTGGAGCGGCCCGTGTATCCGGGATGGCTGGCTCACGTTCTCCGTGGGCTGCCCCCTGATACCCCCTCGCATGCCGCGGTGCTCGATGCCGCCGGTTTCGGCGAGTCATTCGGGTCGCACCGGATCGACGCCGTCGCCGCCTCGAGCGAGGACGTGCGTCTGCTCGGAGTACGCCGGTCGAGTCCGCTGCTGCGCGTCCGGCGTCAGGCCTTCGCTCGCGATGGGCGCCCGATCGATCTCACAGAGGACCGCTATCTGCCCGACTCTGTGTCATTCGAGGCCTCGTCGACCTCCGACGCTCGCCCCGGAGGGTGGACCCGCACCCTCTCCTGACCGCCGTGGCTGGACAGCTGCGCACAGTCGTCCCTGTTATCCGCGCGTTCGGGCGCCCGGTTCGCGCCCCGTTGGCGGGGTGTTCATCGAGCGTTCGAGATCGGTGTCGAGACTCGAGGCAGCGTCAGCCCGGCGCACACCGAAAGGATCACGATGCCTTCCCCTCACCGCTCCCGCCCGCGTCTGCGGCGCGCGATCGTCGCCGCTGCGACGGTCGGCCTCATCGCCATTCCCTCCGTCCCCGCCGTCGCGTCAGACAGCTTCGGTGCGACCGGCACGTCGGCCGTCACCGCTCAGACCGAATCGACTCTGACCGCCGAGAACGTGGAACTCCTCGAGGGCGACGCCGTCGCGCTCTCGTGGACGACCGACGCGCCCCACGCCAAGAACTGGGTCGGCGTCTACCCCAAGTCAGTCGCGCCCGGTTCGACCGCATCGACCCAGTGGGCGTACACGCCTGCCGAGTCCGGCACGGTCAGCTTCTCGGGACTTCACGCCGGTGTATGGGAGATCTACCTGCTCGCGCAGGACGGATACGACGTGCTGTCCGGTCCGGTGACCGTGACGATCACGGGCGATCCAGACCGACCCCAGCCCGGCGATCCGGATGCCGCCGTCGAGATCGACCCGATCGTGACGAGCAACGACACCGACGAGGTCATCGCCCGCGAAGCGTTCGGTGCCGAAGGGGCCGACGGATGGTCGGTCAGCTTCGATGAGTCGATGGCCGACACCGGGTCCGACGACTACCGCGGCTGGCAATTCACCACGCGCGAAGAATGGACCGGCGAGGTCGACGAGATGCGCACGCGCTTCGGCCGGACGCACGACACGATCGTGGTGGCCGATGCCCAACAGTTCGCCGATCAGCCGTTCGACGCGACACTGACCGGTGCCCCCATATCGGTCGAGGGACTCGGCGCGGTGCGCCTCACCTTCGACAGCCACTATCGCGGTGCTGTCGGACAGGTCGGCACGGTCGAGGTGAGCTTCGACGGCGGCGAACCGACGGAGATCCTGCGACTCGATTCGGAGTCTGTCGCTGACGGTTACGACGCCGGCCAGATGAACTACGCGCAGGATGTCACGGTCGATGTTCCGGCCGGAGCCGAGAACGCGGTCTTCAACTGGAATCTGTCCGGTTACGTCGGCGCCCGATACTGGGCGATCGATTCGGTCACCGCGCACGAGGCGCTCGCCGCTCCGACCGGCGACGCCACTCGTGCGTGGGTCATGAGCGACATCCAGGGTCACCCGCAAGACCTTCAGCACGCACTCACCGACTACGCGGAGCTCCTGCCCGGTGCGGACGGGATGCTGATGGTCGGCGACATCGTGAACAGCGGTTCGGACGCGGAGTGGAACGAGATCTACGACGTGATGGACGCCACGGCCGACATCCGTCCGCGTCAGACCATCGCATCGATGGGCAACCACGAGCGCTACGCCGCGGGCGGCTTCGACGCCAACCGGGACCGTTTCCTCGACTTCGCACAGCGCGACCGCGTGTGGGACGAGTACGTCATCGAAGGCCCCTCGGGTGATCTGCCGGTGATCGTTCTCGGTCAGGAGTTCGCAGGGCCGACCGACGTCGCCATGAGCGATGCGCAGGTCGAATTCCTCGAAGAACGTCTCGCTCACTGGACCGCTCTCGACAAGCAGGTCGCCGTCATGACGCACTTCCCGCTCGGGGACACGGTGTCTGCCTCGTGGATCCCCGGATACCACGGTCACCACCAGATGAACGATCGCCTGACCAGCATCCTGGGCAACTACCCGAACGCGATCGTGTTCTCGGGCCACACGCACTACCCCGCCGAGCTCGGTGACTGGGCAGTGCAGCGACGCACGGCTGATGGGCACGCCGACGGGTTCTGGGCTGTGAACACGGTTGCCATGCATGTCGAATGGGATGCACGCGGCGAGAACACCGCCGGCATCAGTGAGATCGTGACGCGCGACATCAACCAGGGGCTGACGCTCGAAGCCTACGGCGACCGGGTCGTGGTGAAGGCGTACGACTTCGCGGGCGACAGCTGGCTGCGCGAAGTCGTGATCCCGAACCCGCTGGTCGCGAGCGCGACTGTGGAGGGCATCGTCGCCGGCACTCCGGAGATCGTCTCGACGCACCACCTCGGCATCAAGCCGGGTGCGAAACTCACGGTCGAAGAGGGCGAGTGGACGGAAGGCGCGGAGTTCTCGTACCAGTGGCTGGCCGATGGCGAGCTGATCGAGGGTGCCACGACCGATCGATTCCACCTGACCGGCGCATGGAAGGGTCACGAGATCACCGTGCGGGTGACCGGGACCGTCGAAGGGCTCGCCCCGGCCCCCCCCGACCCCGCGCGTCTCCGCCGCTCGGGCCCACCCCCGCGGGGCCCCGCCCCCCCCCGGCGGGGGGGGCACGGCTGCATCACCCAGGAGTTGGAATGCTTCACCCCCGTGCACATACCCGTCTGCCTGCCGCGGTCCTGTGGGACATGGACGGCACGATCGTCGACACCGAAGGCCACTGGATCGCTGCGGCCGAGCAGATACTGGCGGAATCCGGTGCGACAGCGCCGACGAGAGCGCTCGCCCGGCTGGTCGGGCTCGCTCTGCCCGACGGAGCGCATGTCATTCGCGAACTCGGAGGGTCGGGTTCCTCCGACGCGCTCCTCAAGCGATGGATGGAGCTGGCGACGCAGCACACCATGGCCGAGGGAATCGGCTGGCGGCCGGGCGCGCGAAGCCTGCTGGCAACGCTCAGCGCCGCTGGCGTGCCCCTCGCACTGGTCACGATGTCGTACCGCGACTACGCGGCGGAGATCATCCGGGCGCTGCCTCCTGGAACGTTCGACGTCACCGTCACCGGCGACGAGGTCTCACGAGGCAAGCCGTTCCCCGACGCGTACCTGCGCGCTGCCGAGCTGCTGGGGGTGAACCCGGCGGACTGCGTCGCGATCGAAGATTCCCCGGTCGGCCTGGCCGCAGCCCGTGCCGCAGGTGCAGTCACGGTCGGCGTCCCGCATGATGTGCCGCTCACCGACGGCATCGCCGACGCGCTCTGGCCGACGCTGCATGGGCGCGGCCTGCACGATCTCCGGCTGCCCTTGCGCAGAGAAGGCGCCGGGAACGACGAATCCCCCACCGCATCTGCGGCAGGGGATTCACACTCTGTGCGCCCGAAGGGACTCGAACCCCTAACCTTCTGATCCGTAGTCAGATGCTCTATCCATTGAGCTACGGGCGCATATCTCGGCCCACATCTCTCGAAGTGGGCCTCAGCAAGAATACATGACGAAGCACCCCAACGCGAAACCGGGCGTCAGGCGTCCTGCTCCCGCTTGCGCCGCGCCCGCTGCTCGGACGACAACGCCTGCAGATCGACGAGGCGCAACGCCTGCATCCGCGCCTCGCGCATGACTGCGTAGTCGGGATCCTGATCGGGACGCATGCCCTCGACGTGGAGCCGGCGATCCAGGTTGCCGCGCACATCTGCCCACGCCGCCTCGCGCGCGCCTTCCACGAGCGCGCCGAGCTGCTCGGGATCATCGGCGATCGCCCTCAGCTTCTCTGCGACTCCTGCGGACTGCTTGGCGCGGCGGCGGAGGTTGCGCACGTCTCGGTCACGATAGTCGTGCGTGCTCGAGGGGTCGGAGTGCCGCCCTCGCGCGCGCTTGCGCCATGTGGTCACGCGTTCGGCGGCCTGTTCGGATTCATCGGCCATCGCCAGCAGCGCCTCACGAGCATCGCCGAGATAGCGAGCCGCGTCGAACACCCCACCCTGGGCGATCGTGCCCACGAGAATGCGATTCTTCACCATCAGGCGCGCCGCGGCCGTCCCGATGGCGACGCCTTCGGCCACGGCATCCGCAGTTCGTCCCAACACAACCTCCTTCGGAAATCGTACCGTCACCAACCGACGCCGAAAGGGCCAGAATAGAACCCGACAGGTTCTCCCCACCTGCGATGAAGCGACTGGCACGCACCCGAAGCGTGTCAGGAGGAGGATGCATGAGACGGCTGACCCTTGCCGGGAACACCACTGTGATCACCGGCGCTGCCAGCGGCATGGGGGCGGAGATCGCCCGGCAGCTCGCTGCCTCAGGAGCCCACCTCGCACTCCTGGACCACAACGCGCAGGCGCTCGCATCGGTCGCGACGGACCTCCCTGGCACCGTCACCACCCACGTCGTCGACCTCCGAGACGACGACGCCGTCGCCGCGGCCGCTGCCGCGGTGACCGCAGCGCACCCGAGGATCAACGCATTGATCACGTGCGCGGGATCATCCATGCTCGGCAGTCTCGACCAGCTCACGATGGAGGAGATGCGCTGGCTGGTCGACGTCAATCTCTGGGGCACCGTCTCGATCACCAAGGCGATGCTGCCCGCATTGCGCTCCCGACCGGCCGCGCACATCACGCACCTCGCGAGCGTCTACGCCCTCGCCGCCCCGGCAGGGCGCATACCGTATTCGATGAGCAAGTTCGCCGTACGGGGATTCTCCGAAGCGCTGCGCCATGAGCTGGAGGGCAGCACAGTCACCGTGGGTGCGGTCTACCCGGCCGGCGTGCGGACCGGCATCATCCTGCACGGCCGGTACGCTGCCGCGATCGACCCCGCCGTCGCCGCGCGTGCCGCGTCAGCGCAGGCTGCGATGTACCACACCGAACCAACGGATGCCGCGGCCCGCATCATCCGTGCCACTGAGCGGCGCAGCATCCGCGCGATGGTCGGACGCGAAGCACGCCTGATCGATGTACTGACGCGCGTGGCGCCGAACCGGTACTGGCGAGTGATGCGCGGAGCGCTGCGACAGGCGACCGATACGACGACCCCGACGGGTTGACGAGACGAGACCCTGCAACCCGTCAGACCGCGCGGGTCACCTCGTCCACACCGCGCCCGCGCCGAGCTTCTTCACTGCGGCGGCGGCACCCTGCTCGAGATGTCGAGCCACCAGGCGCTTGACCACGTCCACGTCTCGGGAGCGGAGCGCGTCGTGCAGCCGCCGATGCTCCGCAGCCATCGCCTCCACATCGCCGTGCTGACCGAACACCCACTTCAGACGGGTGGCGAAGATACCGGCGAGCTCGTTGAGCATCTCGTTGCCCGCCAGCACCGCCACATACTCGTGGAACGCGCCGGAGAGCAGCCTGGACTCATCCAGATCGCCCGCGCGTGCGGCGCTCTCTTCGCGCTCGACGAGTCGCAGCAGCTGTTCGATTCCCGCGTCGTCATGGCGTTCAGCGGCAAGGATGAACATCTGCGTCTCGATCGCCTCACGGACCTCCGCGAAGTCCTGCACGTCTCGCAACGTGTATTCGCGCACCGTCGCCCAACTGCGCGGCCGCGCGACGACGATGCCTTCGCTCACGAGAGCGCGGATGGCCTCGCGTACGGGCAGACGCGATACATTCAGCTCGGCCGCGATGTCGCGTTCCACCAGACGTGAGCCCGGCAGGCGCCGACCGAGCACGATGTCGTCGCGCAGCATCCGCGTCACGCGCGACGATTCGAGCTCCCGGTTTTCCGCTCTCATTTGCGCATTCTCTCACTCATAGGTGGATTGCGCCAGATTTGGTATCCCGGATTCCGGCTTGCGCCGGACGCGCTCAGGGCAGCCGGTTGGCCTCGGACAGGTTCGCCCGTAGCTCCGGCTCCGTCTGGCGCACGACGTACGCCGGACGATCGCGCTCGACCCGCCAAGACTCGCTCAACGGGCTGACGTCGACCGTGTCGAACCCGATCTGGTCGTACAGCCTCGTCACGAACTCGACAGCATCGGGGAAGTCGCTCGAGGTCGCCAGCGCGCGACGGTCAGGCGATCCCGCAGGCGCCCCATCGACCGTGATGTCGCCGGAGCGGATATGGTTGAACGCCTTGACGACCTTCGACGTGGGCAGGTGCTCCTGCAGCAGCTCCGAGACGGTGGTCTCGCCCTTGTCCAGGGCCTCGATCTGACCATCCCGCTCGAAGTAGTAGTTGTTGGTGTCGAGCACGATCTTCCCCGCCAGGGGCTCCACCGGGACCTTCGACAGCGCGTGCAGCGGCACCGTGACCACGACGACATCACCGGCGGCTCCGGCTCCCTCCGCGGTCGCCGCGCTCGCCTTCGGTCCGAGTTCCGCGACCAGGTCCGAGAGAGTCTCGGGTCCGCGCGAGTTCGAGATCACGACGTCGTATCCGGCCGTGATCGCCGCACGTGCGACCTGGCTGCCGATGTGCCCTGCACCGATGATTCCTAGAGTTGTCATGTCAGAGGCAACAGGTCGTGCCCACCGCTATTCCTGTATGACCCTAGATGACACGCGCACCTCATACGTGCGTCAGGCGCCCCTCGGGGAGGATACCGACCGCGACCGGCTGACCTCGGGTGTTCGACCATTGGCTCCATGATCCCGGATAGACGAGCGCGCGGATTCCGGACTGTTCCAGAGCCAGCGCCGTGTGCATCGCCGCCACTCCTGAGCCGCAGTAGACGGCGACGTCGGTGCCGGCATCCACACCCGCAGGGGCGAAGATCCGGCGCAGCGCGTCTGGTCGCTGCAGGCGACCGTCGCCTGCGACGGTCGCCATCGCGGGAAGATTCACCGCACCGGGGATGTGGCCACCGACCGGGTCCGTCGCGGTATGCACGCCGCTGTACTGCTCGGGCGTGCGCACATCGAGCAGCACACCTCCGTCGCGGAACGCCTCGACCTGCTCGAGCAGGATCACTCCCCCCGCGTCACCTGCGAGCGTGATCCCGCCTGGCTCAGGAAGCACGTCGCCGCGTTCGAGCGGCATCCCTTCGCCCGCCCAGGCACGGATGCCGCCGTCGAGCACCCTCACATCCACGCCGAACCGGCGCAGCAGCCACCAGAGGCGGGCAGCAGGCACGCTGCGATTGTCGTCGTACGCCACGACGACGTCTCCGTCGTTCACCCCCCATCCGCGCGCGGCGCGTTGCAGGTCGCCGGAATCGGGAAGCGGATGCCGGCCCTCCGCCGGCTCACCGCGACGGGCGAGCTCATGCTCCAGGTCGACGTACACCGCGCCAGGAAGATGCGCCCGCAGGTATTCGGGCCTGCCTTCAGGCCGATCGAGTCGCCAGCGCACGTCGAGCAGTCGCACGGCGGGTCCGGTGCCGTGCTCTTCGGCGCGCTGCAGATGGATCAGCTGCGCCACGCTGACGAGGTGGCTCATGTCCCCAGCATCCGCATGATGCGCCCTGCAGTCACGCGACGATGACACGCTCGTTCATGTGACGACACACGCCGTCACACGCGCATGACCGCGACCGGAGCGCCGCGATTCAGGGCAGCTTGCGAATGGCGTCCTCTGCGGCCACCCAACCGAGCATCGCGCACTTCACGCGGGCGACGTAGCGGGAGACGCTGCCGAGTGCCGCGGCATCGCCGAGCAGCTCTTCATCAGGTTCGGTCTTCCCGCGCGAACGCATGGCCTCGCGGAACGCATCGATGCGCGCGGAGACCTCAGGCACGGTCATGCCCTCGACGAGCTCGGCGAACAGTGACGCCGAGGCCTGCGAGATCGCGCAGCCGTGGCCTTCCCAGGCGATCGCCTCGATCGTGCCGTCGGATGCCGTATGCACCTGCAGCGTGATCTCATCACCGCACGTCGGATTCAGCTGATGCGACTGCGCCTTCACCTCGTCGCGCAGGCCGAAGCCGTGCGGGGTGCGGGAATGATCGAGGATCAGCTCCTGGTACAGGTTCTGCAGGTCGCTGGAGGTCATGAGCGCACCCCGAAGAAGCTGATGGTGGCTGCGACGCCTTCGAGGAAGAGATCGACCTCGGATTCGGTCGAGTACAGGTACGTGCTGGCGCGTGTCGATGACGTCACGCCGAGCCTGCGGTGCAGCGGCTGCGCACAGTGGTGCCCGACGCGCACGGCGATCCCCTTGTCATCGAGGAACTGTCCGACGTCATGCGAATGGATGCCTGGCACGTCGAAGCTCGCAAGTCCCACCCGCGGCAGATCGATTCCGGCGCCGAGCACGCGGACGCCGTCGATCGCGGAGAGTCCGTCGAGGAGACGTCGTCCGAGAGCGGCCTCGTGCGCGGCGATCCTCGGCATCCCGATCTCCGAGAGGTAGTCGACCGCTGCGGCGAGCGCGATCGCCTGCGACACCCGCTGGGTGCCGGCCTCGAAGCGCTGCGGTGGGGGCAGATACTCGGCCGACGTCGTCGTGACGGTCGTGATCATGGAGCCGCCGGTGAGGAACGGCGGCATGACCTCGAGCAGTTCACGACGCCCGTAGAGCGCGCCGATGCCGGTCGGCCCGAGCATCTTGTGACCGGAGAACACGGCGAAGTCGACGCCGAGCGCCTTCACGTCGAGCGGCAGATGCGGCGCCGACTGGCACGCGTCGAGCAGCACGAGCGCGCCCGCCTCGTGAGCCGCGGCGATCAACTGCTCGATCGGGTTGATGACGCCGAGCACGTTGGAGACGTGGGTGACGGCGACGATCTTGGTGCGTGGGCCGATCAGACCGGCGGCCTCGTCGAGGCGGAGAGCACCTTCGTCGTCGAGGGGGATGACCCGCAGAGTCGCGCCGGTGCGGGCGGCGAGCTCCTGCCAGGGGATGAGATTGGCATGGTGCTCCATCTCTGTGGTGACGATCTCGTCGCCCTCGCCCAGCCTGAACCTCTCGGCAGTCGCGCCGCCGCGACCGACGGACGCGTTCGAGAATGCATAGGCGACGAGGTTGATCGCCTCGGTGGCGTTCGATGTCCAGACGATCTCGTCGTCGTCGGCGCCGACGAAACGTGCCACAGTGGCGCGGGCGTCTTCGAAGAGTTCGGTCGCTTCAGCGGCGAGGGTATGCGCCCCGCGGTGCACGGCGGAGTTGAGCGTGGTCAGGAACTCGCGTTCCGCGTCAAGGACCGACTGCGGACGCTGTGCGGTCGCGCCGGAATCGAGATAGACGAGCGGATGCCCGTTCACCTGCGTCCGCAGGATCGGAAAATCCTCACGGAGGCGGTGGATCTCGGCGTCCGCCAGTGAGGTGACATCAAGGGAAGTGCTCATCCTTCAAGTTTCTCACCCGTCAGCGCCGCCAGGGCCCCGGACTCAGGCTGGTGAGTCGTCCGGGTTCAGCGACTTCAGAGTGTCTTCCTCGACCGCGTTGTCGGCGTCGAGCTGCTCCTCAGTGGATTCATCGCCGCCCAGGGACGCGCCTTCGTCGTGCGCAGCGAGGTTCTCGGGGTGGCGTTCTTCAGCGGGGTCGGGTCGGTGATCGTCCATATCGAGCACGCTACGCCTGATCGAGTGGCCGCACCATCATGGATGCAGCGTCACGGCGTCGTCCGCTCGTTCTTGATCAGGGCGCCGGCGGCGATGAACGTGACGGCCGCGACGATCTGCGCCGCGATCCAGACGGGACCGCTGAACCCGAACGGGAAGATCGGATTCCAGACCACGGCGACGCCGACGAAGACCACCGTCCACCACCACTGCCGTGCCTGCCAAGCGAACCAGGCGACGATCAGCGCGAGGATCGCGACGACGAAGAGGATGATGGTCGCGCCGAGCCCCTCGGTGAACAGGGGCGAGACGAAGAGGGCGATCGCCGCGAGCAGGCCCGGTGCGAGTGCGTTGCGCTGCGTCTGCGGGGCGGAGGAGGTCATGTCATCCATCTTCCCGCACTTCCAGTTTACCGGTGAGGTGGGGGCTTGCGGCAAGGGCCCCTCGGGGGCGCATACTGGTCGATCGTGCGCACCGATGTCCGGCGGCACGATCGATTCGGAGTCGTAATGAATCTCTCCACCACCAGCGCTTTCCATCTCCCCGACCGTCTCGTCGCCAAAGCCGATCCCGCCCTCATCTCGTCCGACGAGGCGCACTTCGCCGCCATCGCCGAGACCGTCCGCGACAGCATCGCCGACGCATCCGCTCGCCTCGATCGTGCCCTCAGCGCGCCGAGCGGTGTGGGCGGCGCAGCAGTGGAACGCGATCTGGAGATCCACCGCCTCAACGCGCGTCTCGCCATGTTCCGTCGTTACGGGATCGACATGTGCCTGGGGCGCATGGTCACCGCCGAGGGCGCGCACATCTACATCGGCCGACTCGGTCTCACGGGCTCCGACGGACGTCAGCTGCTCGTCGACTGGCGCGCGCCTGCAGCAGAGGCGTTCTTCGGAGCCACGCTCGCCGATCCGATGGGTCTTGTCACCCGCCGCCGGTATCGCTGGAGCGGGGGTCGCATCAGCGATTACTGGGACGAGGCCTTCACTCCCGAAGCACTGGCGGCCGGAGGCGCGCTGGACGATCAGTCATCCTTCATCGCGAGCCTTGGCAGCTCTCGTTCAGCGCGCATGCGTGACGTGCTCGCGACCATCCAGGCCGATCAGGATGCCATCATCCGCGCCGGCTCGACGGGAGCTCTCGTCGTGGACGGCGGCCCCGGTACCGGCAAGACGGTCGTCGCGCTGCACCGCGCGGCGTATCTGCTGTACTCCGACACCCGCATCTCGCGCGGCAGCGGAGGCGGTGTGCTCGTGGTCGGCCCGCATCAGCCCTACCTCGCGTACGTCGATGATGTGCTGCCCAGTCTCGGCGAAGATCGCGTGCAGACCTGCACCCTGCGCGATCTCGTCCCCGGCACAGCAGACGCTCCCCAAGAGGCCGACCCTTCCGTGGCTGCGGCGAAAGCCGATGGCCGTCTCATCGATGCGGTCGAGGCCGCTGTGCGCCTGTACGAGCAGCCACCGCAGCGGGCGACGATCGCCGAGACTCCCTGGGCCGATCTGCATGTGCGGGCGCTCGACTGGGAAGAGGCGTTCGACATCGACACGGATGCTCCGCACAACGAAGCACGTGACGAGGTGTGGGATGCGGTGCTGAACATCGTTGTCGACAGGTTCGCAGAGCAGATCCCGCGTGCGCAGCTGAAACGGGTGCTCGCACAGGATGAGGCGCTGACCCAGACGTTCAATCGCGCGTGGCCACTGCTGGACCCGGCGGGTCTCGTCGCCGCGTTGTGGACCAGCCCCGGCTTCCTCGGGCGATGCGCGCCCTGGATGACCGACGCCGAGATCAGGCTGCTGCAGCGCGAGGATGCCCGCGCGTGGACCGCATCCGACCTTCCGCTGCTCGACGCCGCAAGACGCCGGGTGGGCGACCCCGATTCAGGGCGGAGGCGCCGCGAACGCGAACGCGCGAGGGCAGCGGAGAGGGAGTACCGTGCGAGCGTCGCCGATTACCTGATGGAATCCTCCGACGACGATCTCGGCCTCATGTCGATGCTGCGCGGAGAAGATGTGCAGAACAGCCTCGACGACGATGACGCCCTTACGCGCACGAGCGCCGACCCCTTGTCCGGGCCGTTCGCGCACATCATCGTCGACGAGGCCCAGGAGCTGACGGATGCCGAGTGGCGGATGCTGTTGAGCCGATGCCCTTCACGCAGCTTCACGGTCGTCGGCGATCGCGCGCAGGCACGGCACGGGTTCACCGAGTCGTGGCAGGAGCGGCTCACCCACGCGGGACTCAAGGACGTGCACCTGGCCTCTCTCACTGTGAACTACCGCACACCCGAGGAGATCATGGTCGAGGCGGAGCCGGTGATCCGTGCCGCCCTTCCCGACGCCAATGTCCCGACCTCGGTGCGCGCAAGCGGCATCCCCGTGCGTCGCGCGGGGGTGCGAGAACGCGACGCCATCCTCGATGCATGGATCGTCGAGAACGAGGAGGGAACGGCCTGTGTCATCGGCGATGAGACGTTCAGCGCCACCGAACGGGTACGATCGCTCACGCCGACGCTGTCGAAGGGCCTCGAGTTCGACCTCGTGGTGCTGGTCGAACCCGAGGACTTCGGCGACGGCATCGAAGGCGCGGTCGATCGGTATGTGGCGATGACGCGTTCGACCCGAGAGCTCGTGGTGCTCACGGGATGAACGGGTCACGCGGGTGGGAAGTGAGGGATCTCGTTCGGTCTGGTCGCCCGGGAGGGGTTCATGCCTGCCGCCACTGCGGTGTCGAGATCAGCCAGGAGCTCGTCGAGATCCCGGTACCTGGAGCGAGTCGGGCATGGGCTCCGCAACCAGAGCACCTCGAGGGTGCCGGTCTCGTTGCGGTCGACGTACGCCACGAGGCGTCCCGGATCCGTCTGCTTCCTCGAGCCGTCACTGATCCGCCACGCGCCACGTCCCAGTGGGATGACCTCCCAGGCCGTCGCGTTGGACCTCGGAGGCTCCGGGGCTGCAATTGTCATAGCGGTTTCCCTCCAGTCACCGGCAGAACAGCACCGGATACATACGATGATTCGCCTGAGGCGAGGTACACATAGGCGCCGGCGAGCTCGGCGGGCTGGCCTGCGCGACCCAGCGGGGTATCGGCGCCGAAGCTGCGGATCTTGTCGTCGTCCCACCCGGTCGCGGGGATCAGCGGCGTCCAGATCGGCCCTGGGGCCACCGCGTTCACGCGTACGCCACGCGGCCCTGCCTCTTCGGCGAGCGCTTTCACGAAGGCGACCTGAGCGGCCTTTGTCATCGCGTAGTCGATCAGCCCGTGCGACGGCTCGTACGCCTGAATGGATGCCGTGACGATGATGCTCGAGCCCGGCTGCAGGTTGGGGAACGCCGCACGCGCTGAGAACAGCATTCCGGCGAGGTTCGTGTCGAACACCCGGCGCATCGCCGTGGTGTCCAGATGCGCGAAGCCGGCGACATCGTGCTGGTATCCCGCGTTCAGCACGAGGATGTCGAGATCGCCGAGTGCTCGACGCGCCTCCAGCACGCACTCCGTCGCGAATTCCTCATCGCGCACGTCGCCGGCGATCCCGAGCCCGGTGCGACCGGCTTCGCGAACCAGGCGGAGCGTGTCATCAGCATCCCCCTGCTCTTCGGGCATGTGAACGATCGCGACGTCCGCGCCCTCACGGGCGAACGCGATGGCGACCGCACGTCCGATTCCGGAGTCTCCGCCGGTGATCAACGCCCGCCGACCGGCGAGCCGCCCGTGACCTTCGTAGCTGTCCTCACCGTGATCCGGTGTGGGTCGCATCTGGTCGGTCTGCCCTGGCTGGTCCTGCTGCTGCGGGGGGAAACCTTCGTCGGGGTGTGCATAGCGGGGATCTTCGGTCTGCATTCTGGTCTCCTCTCTCGGTTGAGTGTGACTCGAGCCTCCTTCAGTTCTGCCACCGTGCCAAGGGGGTTGACAGGGTTGCGGGCTAGTGCGATCACGCGCCCATGTCAACGGGGACGCGTCGTGCCGGCTGCGTTGAGAGGATGCGAGAACTGACGAAGAAGGGAACGACCGTGAGCGACGTGACCATCCTCGCCCCGTCTCCGACGCTGACCGTGACCGTCGAGGATCACCCCCAGGGCTCCGAGATCCATGTGCACGCGGGCGGGCAGGGCGTGTGGCAGGCGCGGATGCTGCGCCGCCTCGATGTCCCGGTGACGATGTGCTGTGTGTTGAGCGGCGAGATCGGCCGAATGCTGCAGCACCTGCTGGAAGACGAGGGGATCACCGTCGTCGCCGTCGAACGGGAGGGACGCGGCTCTGCCTACGTGCATGACCGCCGCCAGGGCAAGCGCATCGTGATCGCCGAAGAAGAGGGGGATCCGATCGACCGTCATGCACGAGATGATCTCTACGGAGCGGTGCTTCACACCGGCGCAGAATCCAAAGCGGTTCTGCTCAGCGGGCCCGCAGGAGATTCGACGGTGCCGGCCGACCTCTATCGCCGGCTCACGCTCGACCTGCGCAACGAGGAGCGCCCGGTCATCGCCGACCTTGCGGGCGACCGTATGCGCGCGGTCGTCGAAGGCGGCATCGACGTGCTCAAGGTCAGTCACGAGGAGTTGCGCTCGGATGGCCTCGTCAGTGATGCGTCCGTGCCCGACCTCGCCAGGGCGATGCGCCGTCTCCGCGAACAGGGCGCCGGAGCCGTGATCGTGACGCGCTCGTCCGAGCCGCTGCTGCTGCTCGACGAGCACGGTCTGATCGAGGTGTCGCTCCCCCGCTTCGAGGAGAACGAGGCCCGCGGTGCCGGCGACTCGCTGACCGCAGGAGTGGTGGCGGCGCTCACTCGCAGTGAGACTCTGCGTGATGCCCTCAGCCTGGGCGCCGCCGCGGGTGCCCTCAACGTCACCCGGCACGGGCTCGGCACCGGCGACCCTGACGCGATCGCGGGACTGCGCGAGAGCGTCCAGGTACGGGAGATAGCGCTGTCCGACGCGGATGCCGGAATGCCGCAGGGACGGGTCAGCCCGGACGGGCTTGCCGCACTGGCCGAAACGGAGGAGTCATGACGCATCGCGCGCTCATAACCAATGACGACGGCATCGACGCTCCAGGTCTCGTGGCGCTGGCGGATGCCGCGGCCAGGGCAGGACTCGATGTCACCATCGCCGCACCCGCAGCGCAGTCGAGCGGTTCGAGCGCGTCGATCATGGCGAGCGAATCCGATGGGCGCATCGCCGTGGATCGGCCCACGCTGGACACCCTGCCTGACGTGCCGACTTTCGCCGTGCACGGCGGTCCGGGATTGATCGCGATGATCGCCGCACGGGGAGCGTTCGGCCCGGCGCCGGACGTGGTGCTCTCCGGTGTGAATCACGGCGCCAACGTCGGTCGTGCGATCCTGCACTCGGGCACGGTCGGTGCCGCCCTCACCGGCGCACTTAACGGAGCGTGGGCGATGGCCGTGTCACTCGACGTCGGCATGAACCCGAGCGCGTTCCACTGGGACGTCGCCGCCAGAGCTGCCGTCGAACTGCTCCCTCTGCTGACATCGGAGGCGCGCGGAACCGCTCTGAACGTGAACGCGCCGAATCGACCGGATCCCCTCGGCATCCGCCAGTGCACGCTGGCTCCGTTCGGGATCGTGCAGACGACGGTCGCTGAGAGCGACGAGAGCTACGTGCGACTCGCTGTCGAAGAGCTGCCGAACGTGCCGACGGCCGACAGCGATGCCGCGTGCCTGGCCCAGGGCTGGGTCACGATCACAGGCGTCGATTCGGTCACAGAGCGACGCATCGACGTCACGGATCAGCTGACCGCCGGGACCGTCGACATCTCTGCGGCGCCAGGGGCCTCGCCGTTGTCGGCCGGCTCAGGGACGAGATAGAGGCCGGCGGGAGAGTTCGCGTTGAAGGCGAGCGCGTCGACCCAGGCACGGTTGACGGAAGGCTGCCTCCCGCCGTAGTACTTGTAGACGATCGAGCTGCCGGGATGCACCCATACCGTGGTGCGTCCGCCGCCGACGCTGGCGTCTTCGCGCCAGCTGAAGGCGAATGGCTCGCCGCGTCGAAGCTTCGCGCTGACGACGAGCTGGATGTGCAGCAGCGCGCGGTCCTCGATCTCGACCTTGACGCCACCCTCGTAGATGAACTTGCCCATTTGTGTGCCCGCTTTCATGACATTCCCGTATCGTCCGCGCGTGCGCGCCCCCGGAGCATTCCCGTCTGAGTAGCCTAATGCGATGGGAATGATCTTTTACGGCGGCGCCGCTGAACCGATCTCCGTGGAAGATCGCGCGCTCGCGCATCTCAAAGTCGTCATCGCCACGAAGCTGAGACGCAATGAGAGCTTCACACTCTCGTGGCGACA
This sequence comes from Microbacterium sp. TWP3-1-2b2, assembly GCF_049896145.1. Taxonomy (NCBI): domain Bacteria; kingdom Bacillati; phylum Actinomycetota; class Actinomycetes; order Micrococcales; family Microbacteriaceae; genus Microbacterium; species Microbacterium sp. TWP3-1-2b2. The sequence continues at coordinate 2,016,385 of NZ_JAFCTS010000001.1, forward strand.
TCCGGAAGGACAGCGTCCGGGCCGGTCCACGATCTGGCTGCACCCGTCGATCCCGCTGCGCTTCGTGTTCGACGAACCTGAGCCGCCGGCGCTGAGCGCCGAGTGGATCACCGCGATGGCGAACTCCGCCAACACGAGCGGAGGCATCAACCTCGTCGCGGAAGACACACGACCATCTGAGATGTAGGTGCCGCCGAGCGGACGCTGTCGCCATCCTCATCACCTGCCGTCGGCCTGTGCTGATGATTCGACCAGCGCAGCACTCTGCTGCGCTGACAGGCGGTCCGGTCGCGCGTGGATCCGATAGCCGGCGTCGGTCTCCTGCACCGCGAACGGGTCGGCGATGGCCGGTCGCCGCCGCAGTACCCCGAGCGCGTCGTCGACGCGGGTCGCCGGCCAACCGAGGGCGCGTGCCAGCCGCCGTGCAGTCATGACCTGCCGGGTCTGGCCGAGGGCAGCGATGACGGTCTTCGCATCGCTGATGGTGGGGTCAGCGAGATCGCTGCCGCGCAGATGGTCAGTGAGCGCGCCGAAGAACTGGCCCATCCGGGCCAGCCTGATCCCCGCAGCGCTCTTCGCGCCGAGGAGGGCGAGACCCCGGTGGGCAGCATCCGCGACGTCGGCGTGTCCACTCGAATCAGTGCGCATCGCCCGCGTCCAGACGTCATCACCCACGCGGTAGTACTCTCTACGATCGCCTGGTTCGCTACGGCGTTCGACCAACTCCATCCCTTCGAGATACCCGATCGCTTTGGATACCGAAGCCGGGCTCACGCCGAGCTCGCTCACGAGCCCGGCAGCCGTGGCTGTGTCGGATTCTGCGGTGATGAGACCGGCGAACACCCGTGAGGCCATCCGGGGCATGCCTGTCGAGGCGAGAGCCGAGGTGAGTTCCTCCACGAATGCACGCGCGGGATCCGCGATGGCGTTCGTGCGAATCCCGGTGGTTCGCGATCGGGTGCGGCGACGTGTGGCCTGCTGTGCCTGGCCGGCGGTGTAGTCACGGTGTCCGTTGCGAGCGACCTCGCGACTCACGGTCGAGGTGGGACGCCCGATCCGCCGCGCGATCTCCGCATAGGCGAGTCCCTCGGCCAGCCCAGCGGCGATCGTCTGCCTCTCTGCGAGATCCAACCGACCGCCCGACACCATGCTCTCCGTTCACCTTGCAACGCGAGGGATTGCGTTCACGCGCATCAGCTCGCAACGATTCCACTGTTCACAGCAGCTTATGTTGACGCTTCCGTGAACGCAACGTAGCGTTTCGAAAATCTGAAACACACGACAAGAAGGACACATCATGCATGTCTTGGCGATCTCGACGGTGACCGACGATGACCGATTCTGGGGCGGCCTGAAGAAGGCGTACGGGCGTCTGCCGAAGCAGGCGGCGTGGGTTCTCGCACTGGCGGATGCGGGTGGAACGCGGGCGGTGAATGTGATTCGACACGACTCCATCGAAGCCGTGCGTGACGTGCTGGAAGGGCACGCCGGGTCCGCGGCGGTGACCGAGTACTTCGAAGTCGACGCGGCCAACGCCGTCGGCCTCGCCGAGTAAGGCCAAGAAGTGGCCACCCTCACGAACCTGCGTCCTCGGATCGCCGAGATCCTCTCCGAATACGAGACACCGGGAGCGGTGGTGGGCATCCTTCATCGCGGTGAAGTGACCGAGCTCGCGTACGGCGTCACGGATATCGCGACCGCTGAGCCTGTGACACCCGCCACGGTGTTCCAGTGCGGTTCGCTGACCAAGTCGTGGACGGCGCTGGCGTTCATGCAGCTCGTCGACGAGGGCAAGGTCGCACTCGACTCGCCGGTGCGCACTTACCTGCCCCGCTTTCGCGTGGCCGATCCAGAGGTCTCCGCGAGAGTCACTCCGCGGAACCTCCTGAATCACACCAGTGGAATCGAGGAGGCTTACGGTGACCAGGGCGAGACGGATGCTGTGTACGAGCGCATGGTCGAGGCCATCGTCGACGCACCCCAGGTCAGCCCCCTCGGGAGCACGCACGGCTACAGCGCAGCACTCGGTTACGCGATCCTCGCCCGCATCGTGGAAGTCATCGATGACAAGCCGTGGGACAAGATCATGGCCGACCGACTCTTCGATCCGATGGGCCTCGTCGACACGACCACCCGGAGGGAGGACGTCGATCTCGGCCGCGCCGCGAGAGGCCATCTGGTCCGCTCCCTCGAAGAGGGGCCGATCCCCACCCCGATCGACTTCCTTCCGCGCGCGTTCGGGCCGAGCGGCGGCATCTCCTCCTCTGTTCGCGGCATCCTCGCTCTCGCCCACGTCTACCTGCACGGCGGCGTCGCAGCGAATGGCCACCGCATCCTCTCTGCGCAGCAGGTGCAGGTGATGATGGCCTCACGGGTGACCATTCCTGATCCGTACCTCCTCGGCCAGGAATGGGCTCTCGGGCTCGTTGCGTCCGACTGGCGCGGGATACCCGTCTACGGACACGACGGCAGCACCATCGGGCAGAACGCCCGTCTACGCATGCTCCCCGGCGACGACCTCGCGCTCGTGCTGCTGACCAACGGCGACGACCGAGAAAGCCTCTACAGAAGGATCTTCAATGTCGTTCTCGCGGAAATCGGCACCGTCACCATACCGCCACTGCCCGACGCGAACCCGACGCTGGTGCTCGACCATGCCAGGTACCTCGGCGTCTACGAGCGGCCGGGCGCGCGGTTCGAGGTCACTGCCGACGGTGACAGGCTCCGTCTCAGTGTGGACGTCGATCCCCTGCAGGCCGACATCATGGGTCTGCCACGACACATCACGCGCGACCTCATCCCGATCGACGAAACGCACTTCCTGATCCCGCCGGCCACGGCCTTGGAGGAGCCGCAAACGGCTGCGATCTTCGATCTCCGCGACGGGCGCGCACGTTACCTCCACACCAACGCGCGTCTTCATCCCCGTCGACCATGACCCGTCGCGACGACCGCTAGCCACGAGGACCTCTCCGGTCAAGGCCCTCCTCGTCGATCACCCGAGCACGTAACGTTGCCGTTCCAGTGAGCTTGAAGGGACCGGATATGACCGACCAGACCGCGCCAGGGTACGAGCCGACCACGACCCACGCCGAATGGGGAGCGGGCGATCCGCGTCTGCTCGTCTCGCGCGAGGACGACCGTTCTGTGCATCACATCAACACAGACACCGTGCGCATCGGTCAGGCAGAGGGCAATGAGCTGCGTCTTGCCGACACGGATCCCGTCCACGCGACGATCACGCATGACGAGCGGGACGAGTACGTGCTCACCCTGCACGGCGAGGGCGAGATGAACGCGAACCCTCTGTCGGCCGAGACCGATGGCGGCGACCGTTCGGAGATCCTGCGCACGGGCGCCCGCTTCACCGCAGGCCCCTGGACCCTCGTGTTCAGCAGGGAGGAGTTCGCCGATCACGGACGACCCTTCGGCGGACGTGAAGGCGGCGAGTTCGACGATCAGCCGCCGCAGCCCGCGAGGCCCGCCTATACCGACGACAACGGAGACGAGTCGGATGCCGGGCTCGAGGTGAAGGACGGCTGACCGAGATGCAGACGACGAGAGGAACGAGAGAATGACCCTGACGCGGGATATCATGACCCCGGCACCGCGGTGCATCGGCGAGAACGACTCACTCAGCATCGCGGCAGCCCTGATGTCCGAACTGGACGTGGGAGCCCTGCCGATCTGCGGTGAGGACAGGAAGCTGAAGGGCATGCTCACCGACCGGGACATCGTCGTCAGAGCCGTCGCCGAAGGCCTCGATACCGAGACCACGCCCTCGAGAGCGCTCGCGCAAGGGAAGCCGGTTACGGTCCAGGCGTCGGATGACATCCGCATCGCGCTCGAGAAGATGCAGGAGCACCAGATCCGCCGACTGCCTGTCATCGACGATCACCTGCTCGTGGGAATCATCAGTCAGGCAGATGTCGCACGCTCGCTGGCTCCCGAGGCCACCGGCGTGACGGTCGAGAGCATCTCTCGCTAGGCACCTGAGTGAGCGAAACGCAATCCACCGACGTCGACCGGCTCAGTCGGGTGGCACGCAAACGGGATCTTCGCATCGCGGTGGTCGAGTCCCTCACCTCCGGAGGCCTCGCCCACGAGATCGGCGCCGGCGAAGGAGCCAGCAACTGGTTCGCCGGCGCCATGGTCGCGTACATGACCGACGTCAAGCAGCATCTGCTCAAAGTCGCGCCGGGGGTCGACCCGTGCTCCGCTGAATGCGCGGAGCAGCTCGCCGTCGGCGGTCTCGAGTTGTTCGCCGCCGACATCTGCGTCTCCACGACCGGCGTCGGAGGGCCGGACCCTGAAGACGGGCACCCGCCGGGAACCGTCTACCTCGGCTGGGCGAACCAGCACCAACACGGGCACGAACACCTCCAGCTCGACGGCGACCCCGAGGAGGTGCTGACGGCGACGGTCGACGCCGCCAGCCGCCTGTTGCGTGAACGCGCCGAGCGCTTCGACCATCTACCAGAGGGCGCTGACGCTCCGACTCGCAACCTCGTCTGAACACGGAGCCGACCCACATCTCAACCGAAGGAGAGCAATCATGCCACGCGGTGCGAACTCACGACTGAAGGATCCCGAGCTCTATGAAGAGCTGCGCGACGACGGTGCCTCCAAAGAGAAGGCGGCGCGTATCTCGAACGCCACTGGCGGGACGAAGCAGGGACGGTCAGAGGTCGGTCGTCGCGGAGGCGAGGCCGGGGACTACGAGGACTGGACGGTCGAAAAGCTGCGTGGCCGAGCCAAGGAACTCGGGCTCACCGGCTACTCGAACAAGCGGAAGTCCGAGCTGATCACGGCGCTTCGGAATCACTGAGCCTCAGAACGCGGTCGAGGTGATCGTTGCGGAACTTCCCGGTGGGGTCGACCCGCGCAGCAAGCGCGATGAACTCGCCCAGCCGGTCGAAGCCCGCGGCCTGATCGAACCCTGCCGAGTACACCTTCCCCCAGTGCGCGCGGGGGGTGAACGGCCTCAGCGCGGCCTCGATCTCGGGGAGGATGGCGGCGACCTCGTCCGGACGCTGCCGCCAGGTGAAGTGGATGGCGAGTCGCCCGCCGCCCTCCCCGCCGCTGAGCCACAGATCATCCCCGGCGAAGGTTCTGAACTCGCTCACGTGCAGCAGAGGGTCGATCCGCTCGCCGAGCGGTCGGATGGCGCGCAGCGCGTCGACCGCGGCCGCCCGCGGCACGAAGAACTCGGACTGGATCTCGTCGCCTCCGGCGCTGGGGTCGCGGTCGAAGCGGAAGTGCGCGAGCCTGGTCGACCACGCGCCGCGCGTGCCCAACGGCGTCATGTTGTCATCGGGCGCGTCGCCGGTGATGATGGCGTGCACGTCGGCGGTCACCCGGTCGCCACCGAAGAGTCGGGATCCGGCATCCGCTGAACCGGCTCCGTCCGCACGAGCGCGATGCTTGAGCCAGAGCGTAGAGAGCGTCGGCGTCGCCCACTTGCCGAGCACGCTGACGCTGTACGCCGACGCCATGATCGCGTCGAACTGATCCAGGAAGGTGTCCCAGCTCAGTCCGGTGTACACCTGCTGCGTCACGTCGTACGTGGGCTCGATCGCCAGCCTTATCCGAGTGATGACCCCGAGCGCACCCAGAGCGACGACGCTGCCGTCGAAGTCCGGGTCGCCGGCACCCACCCACGTCAGTTCGCCGTCTGCGCCGATGCGCTCGATCCCCCTCACCGCGGTCGAGAGCACACCGTTGCCGTCGCCGGAGCCGTGCGTACCTGTCGCGGTGGCGCCGGCGACGGAGATGTGCGGCAGAGAACCGAGGTTGTGCAGCGCCCAGCCGTGCTCATGCAGGAACGCCGCGACGGCACCGTACGGTGCCGCACCACGCACGGTGACCGTCCGCGCGGCCTCATCCAGTTCGAACGGTGACGCGATATCGCGCAGCGAGATGAGCTGCGGCGCATCGGCGATGTCGTTGAACGAATGACCGGTGCCGAGTGCTCTGATCCGAGGTGCGTCCGCGACCAGTCGCTGCGCTTCGGCGATGTCTCGGGCGTGAAGCACATCCGTCGGAGTGAAGGCGACGTTGCCCGCCCAATTGCTGAGTGTCATTCGACCATCATGCCGTGGCGATCGGTGGTCCGTGATCGGATGACGCTGCGCGTCACTGCCGTGGCAGCACAGTCAGCACACGCTGGACGTGCTCACGGAACTCCGTCATATATGCGCGCAGGAACTCTTCGGTGTCCGGCTTCGTGACAGTGCCGTCGTCTTGGAAGACCTCCTCGGTGAAGTGGATGTACGCCTCGGGTGCCGTCATCTGACGGGCGTTGCAGAACGCCAGCACTGCGCGCAGGCTCTGCTGCGCGACCGCAGTGCCGATCACGCCGATGGAGGCGCCGATCACCGCGGTCGGCATGTGATCGAAGGAGTTCTGGCCCCAGGGCCTCGACGCCCAGTCGATCGCATTCTTGAGTGCTCCGGGAATCGACCGGTTGTACTCGGGTGTCACGAAGAGGATCGCGTCGCTCGCGCTGATCGCCTCCTTCAGGGCGCGTGCCTCCGCCGGATAGTCGGCGTCATGATCGGGGCTGTACAGCGGAAGACCGCCGATCGGGATCTCCGTGAACTCGAATTCATCGGGCGCGACGCGGATCAGTGCCTTGGACAGCACACGATTGATCGAGGTCGACGACAGGCTTCCGACGAAGTAACCGACTCTGTACGACATGGTTCTCCTCACCATTGAGCGACGAGACCAGTGTGCTCTTCGACTGCGCTGCGCGGTACCCCCCTCGGACGGTTGCGTGACCGCGACCTCGTTGTCAAGGGTGCTCCCCTGCGCGACTTCGTCAGCCAGGATCGGGTGAAGCATGGAGAGGAGCGGGTATGTCGGGCAACAGAGAATCACACGACGCCATGCGCACAGCATTCTGGTCGTGGGCGATGATCATCGTGGTCGGACTCGCGTTCATGATCATCCTGCCGCTGGCAGGACGGTGATCGATGTGCGCCGCTTCCTGCGCAGCAGCAGCCTCAGCCTCGCGTTCCTGGTCATCTTCGTGGTGGCGCTTGTGGGTCAGTCGATCGCGGGGTACATCTACAACAACGAGGAACTCAGCCAGCACGGCCAGCCGCCCGTGACCTTCACTGACTTCGTCACGTCATCCGCATTCCTCGTGGATGTCGCGGAGAACTGGCAGTCGGAGTTCCTCCAGTTCTTCCTCTTCATCCTGGCTACCATCTGGCTCATCCAGCGCGGCTCACCCGAGTCGAAGAAGCTGGGCGACGAGGGCACGGGAACAGATGAGGAGCAGCTCGTCGGCAGGCACGCCAGGGGGGACTCACCCGGTTGGGCCAAGGTCCGTGGCATACGACTGTGGATCTACTCGAACTCCCTGCTGATGACGATGGGCACCGTGTTCCTGTTCTCCTGGTTGGCGCAGTCGATCGCCGGACACACCGTCGCCAATCAGGAGAACGCGCAGCATGGGGTGCCTCCCGAGACATGGGGCGACTACATCGCGTCTGCCGATTTCTGGAACCGCACGCTGCAGAACTGGCAGTCGGAGTTCCTCGCCGTGGGTGCGATGGTCGCATTCTCGATCTATCTCCGCCAGCGCGGCTCGAGCGAATCCAAACCCGTCGGCATGCCGCACCACGTCAGCAGTGCGGAGTCGGAGTGAACATGCTGAGACGACTGCAGGGTGTTCTGCTGGCATTCGCCATGACGGCGGTCCTTGCGGGGTGCGGCATCTCGGTACCCGCCGATCCCGAGGGCACATTGCAGGCGGTCTCCGGCGGCGAGCTGCGGGTGGGCGTCTCCTCTGACGAAGGTCTCGCCGACGTCTCCGGAGACGCACCGACCGGGCCACTCATCGATCTCGTGAACGCCTTCGCGCAGTCGATCGAGGCGGAGGTCGAGTGGTCGACAGGCAGCGAGGAGACGCTGGTCGTGATGCTGGAGGAAGGCGACTTGGATCTCGTGGTCGGCGGACTCACCGACCAGACGCCGTGGGTCGACCGAGTCGGCGTCACACGCGGGTACAGCGGCATCGAGGGTGCGCGGGATCGCGCCATCGTGATGTTCGTGCCTCTCGGGGAGAACGCGTTTCTCACCGAGCTGGAGGGGTTCCTCGACACGGAGGTCGGTCCGTGAACGCTTCTCATCAGTTCGGTCGCACCGATCTGCCCGCCGAACAGCAGCAGGCACTGAAGAAAGCGGTGCGGTGGGAGTACGCCACGATCGCGTACACCGTCTTCACGATCGCGCTGATCGCGTTCGTCGTCGGCAACTCGCAGGCGATGCGAACCGCGTGGATCGAGGACATGCTGTCTCTCATCCCGCAGATCGCATTCCTCACGGCGCTGATCGTCGTGCGACGCCGGCCGACTCTGCGGCATCCCTACGGTATGCACCGTGCGATGGGCGTCGGGCATCTGGTCGCCGGAGTGGCCCTTCTCGCCGTCGGCCTGAACCTCGCCTTCGAAGCCACCTCCGGGCTGATCGCGGGAGAGCACCCAACGATCGGAACTGTCGATCTCTTCGGACAGACCATCTGGCTCGGCTGGCTGATGATCATCGTCATGGCTGTCATCGTGGTCGGTCCTCTGATCTACGGACCCGCGAAGGCCAGACTCGCCCCCGTGCTGCACAACAAACTCCTCTACGCCGACGCCGACATGGCCAGAGCCGACTGGCACACCAACGCCGCGTCCATCGTCGGCGTGCTCGGCGTCGGACTGGGCTTCTGGTGGCTCGACGGCGTCGCCGCCCTGTTCATCTCGCTCGGCATCATCTGGGATGGCGTGCGCAACACCAAGGGCGCTGTCATCGACCTCATGGATCAGCGCACCCGCACCTACGATGACAAGCATCCGCACCCCCTCGCGAACGACATCGTCGAGCACCTCCGCGCACAGCCGTGGATCACGGACGCGGCCGTTCGAATGCGCGATCAGGGTCAGGTGTTCCACGTCGAAGCGTTCGTCATCCCACGCACGCGTCGGGTGCCTGTCACCCGGATCGACCAGGTCTCCGAGAGCATCGCCGAGATGGACTGGAAGGTGCAGGACGTCGTCGTCATCGTATGCAGCACGCTCCCCGACGAGGCGGACAGAGGTGCCGCGCACGCGCGACGCAGCTGAGCGCGCTCAGTGCGCCGACCGGTCTGGAGACCGCGTCAGAGTTCGACGCGCAGCGTCTCCGGCTCCGACTCTGCGACCTCGGGATGACGGGCGAGATTCACGATCGCGGCGATCAGACCTCCCCAGACAGTGACCATGGCGATGATCATCATGATGATGGCTGTCGTGGTCATGCGCTCTGTCCCTTCTCGTGCGACGTTGCGGTGCGGATCGTTCCGGTCTCCGGATCCGGATCGTAATGCTCATCGGCAAGGAAATCGTCGTAGTCGGGATCGTCCTTGGCCTGCGAACGTCCACTCCACGGCATGAGCGAGAGAAGAATGCCGATCACGACCAGCGCGATCACCATCCCCCATCCGAAGATGCTCAGGAACCACGTGGGATACCCGCCGTACGGCTCCGAGATCTTCGTGATCAGTTCAGTGATGAGCAGGTAGCCGAGCACGACGGGGGCGAGCACGCCGACCAGCAGCATCCAGATCCGACCGACGCGGAAGCTGGAACGCCGGTTCAGGTGCTCCCTCAGCACCGGCAGTTTGTGGAACACCCATGCGACCACGATGACCGCGACGAGCGCGACCGCCATGATGCCGAAGGCATTGACGAAGGCATCGGCGGTGTCGAGCACCGTCAGCGCCGTCGTCGTGGAGAAGAGCGCCATCGAGATCACCGCGAGCGGGATCGACACCGTCAGCGTCGTACGGACGCGTCCCCAGTTGAGCTTGTCCTGAAGCGCGGCGACGATCACCTCGAGGATGGAGATGAGCGAGGTGACGCCGGCGAACACCAGTGCTCCGAAGAAGAGGACGCCGATGATCGACCCACCCGTCGCCTGGGAGACGATCGTCGGGAAGGCGACGAACGCCAGCCCGATTCCCGACGACGCGACACCTGACACGTCTGTCCCCTGGGCCTGCGCCATGAACCCGAGCGCGGCGAAGACGCCGATGCCGGCGAGGATCTCGAACCCAGAGTTGGCGAACGCCACGACCAGGCCTGAGCCGGTCAGATCGGTCTTGCGCTTGAGGTAGGACGAATACGTCACCATGATGCCGAAGGCGACCGAGAGCGAGAAGAAGATGTGCCCGTATGCCGACGCCCACACGCCCGGGTCAGCCAGTGCTTCCCAGTTCGGGGTGAAGAAGGCGTTGAGGCCCTCCATGGCCCCCGGCAGGAAGAGCGACTGCACGACGAGGACTGCGAACATGACCGTGAGCAGCGGCATGAGGACCATGTTCGCCGCACCGATCCCCCGCTTGACTCCGAGCGCCATGATCACGATCACGACGAGCCAGACGATGACCAGCGGAATGCCGACCTGAGGGACGAAATCCGTGGAGATCCCCCCTTCCGCGACGTCCGCTGACTGCAGGAAGTCGACGAAGAAGAAGTCGTTCTCGTTCCCTGCTCCCCAGGTCAGCTGTGCGGAGAACCATGTGTACATGGCCGCCCACGCGATGATGACCGCGTAGTACACGGCGATGACGACGCAGATCAGCACCTGCCACCAGCCGAGCGGCTCTGCCGCACGATGGATGCGCCGGAACGCCAGCGGAGCGGAGCCGCGGAATCGATGTCCGATCGCGTAGTCGAAGAACAGCAGCGGGATACCGGCGGTCAGAAGCGCGCACAGGTACGGGATGAGGAACGCGCCACCGCCGCCCTCATACGCGACGTACGGGAAACGCCAGATGTTCCCGAGGCCCACGGCTGAGCCGATCGCCGAGAGGATGAACACGTTCCGTGAGCCGAATGCCTCACGTTTGCGGGTCTGCGTCGATGCCTTGGCCATGTCCCAGACGTTACCTCAGACCGCGTATCTCCGCCGGGAAGCGCGCGTCCCGTCAGCTCAGCGAGCGACGGCAGGGCGACGCGCGATGTGCACGTTGACGCCCGAATCCTGCAGCCGCTCGATGTGTCGCCGGTCCGTCGCGGCGTCGACGACGACGACATCGAAGTCGGCCAGCGGCAGCATCGCGTGCAGTGCACGCTTGTCGAACTTCGTCCGATCGGCCAGCAGCACCCGCTTGCTCGCGGATTCGAACATCGCCCGCTTCACATCCACGGTCTCCAACGTCTGGTGGAAGCAGATGTCGTCGACGATCGCCGACGTGGACATCACGAAGAGGTCGGCACGCAGTTCGGCGATCTCTCGCACGGTGATGCGGCCCATGAAGGCGCTGCACCAGTTGTAGAACTCGCCCCCGAGGCCGATCATCTCGATGCCGCGCATGCCGCGCAGGTCGTTCATGATCGTCAGCGTGTTGGTGATGACGGTCAGCGGCGTCTTCGTGTGCAGGTGCGGAAGCAGATGCATCGTCGATGTCGAATCGTCGAGGATGATCGCCTGACCAGGCTCGACGAATTCCATCGCGGCGAGCGCCATCGCCTCCTTCTCAGCCTGTTGACGACCCACACGGTACACGTCACTGGATTCGACCAGCGCCGTGGAACTGGCGGTGGCCACTCCCCTGCTCTTGCGCAGCAGCCCTCGATCCTCCAGCTCGTCGAGATCGCGGTGGACCGTCATGACGCTGATGTCGAACCGCTCGGCGATCTGCTCGATGCGCATGGACCCTGCGGCCATCACGGCCTCGCTGATCGCGAGCTGACGCGACTGCTGCCGGTCGGTGCGCGAGGGCGCTCCCTGGGAACTGCTGGTCATCACGGGTCTCCTCTTTGTCAGCGAGTCCGTGCGGCTTCGTCGATGATGCTCGCGAACGCCTGCGGATCGTGGGCGAATCGGCCGAGGAACAATCCGTCGACACCTGAGGAGAGCGTACTCAGCAGTCCGGGTTTCGCGCTTCCACCGTAGATCACTGCCGCGTCTGCGAGATCGCGCAGTGCGAGATGAGAACGCAGCCGCGCGACGACCGCCGTCACGTGCTCGGGGGAGGCGGGCTCGCTCTGCCCTATCGCCCACTCCGGCTCGTAGGCGACGACGAGGTCATCGAAGTCTCCGGCATCCGTGATCGCCGACTCGATCTGCGCGATGCAGGTCTCCGCCGCGAGTGCGGCGTCCTGCCGCGTCTCTTCGCCGACGCACAGCACGGGTGTGAGGCCGTTGCGCACGGCGGCGGCGAGCTTTCGCCGGATGATCGCGTCATCCTCGCCGAAGACATGCCGCCGCTCCGCGTGCCCGACCTCGACGTACCGGCATCCGAGTCGGGCGAGGTCGGCACCGCTGACCGCGCCGGTGTACGCACCCCGCTCGTCCCAGAACAGGTCCTGCGCGCCGACGGCGATCGGCGAGTCGGCGACGGCGGCGATCACGCGATCCAGCGCCGGAAGCGACGGCAGGATGAACAGCCGCACATCCCCCGCGAGGACAGCGGGATGCGCGCGTGCGATCTCTGCGAGAGACGTGGCCCACGCGACGCTCGCATCGACGTCGAGATAGAGCTTGAGACTGGCTCCGAGCAGAATCGGACGATCGGACTGCCCGCGTGCGGTACGAGACGGTTCGCCGTCGTCAGCCACAGGTTCCCGTGGCCTCGTAGTCGTTGATCACGGCGACCTTCTGCGCCGAGGCGGACGACTCGTCGAACTCGTAGCCGAGCCACTCACGAGCAAGTCGGCGTGCCAGTTCGAGTCCCACCACACGCTGACCGAACGTGAGCACCTGCGCGTTGTTGCTGAGCACGCTGCGCTCGACGCTGTAGCTGTCGTGTGCGGTGACAGCGCGGATTCCAGGGACCTTGTTCGCCGCGATCGCGACACCGAGCCCCGTGCCGCACACGAGGAGCGCGCGGTCGGCTTCGCCGTCGCGCACCTTCTCGGCCGCCGCGATCGCAACGACCGGATACGCCGTCCCGCCGCTCGAGTCGACACCGACGTCGATGACCTCAGCGACCCGCGGGTCGTTCTCCAGGTCCTTCTTGAGCGCTTCCTTGTACTCGAAGCCCGCGTCGTCGGATCCGATGACGATTCGCCATTCACGTGTCATGTTCAGTCCTTCTCTGTGCTGCTGTCATCTGCGAGCACCTGGCCCGCAACGGTCATCGCCCGTGCGAGCGAGATCGCTCCGGGGTCCGGAGTGCCGAGGCTCTTCTCCATGTGCGGTCGCGCACGCCCGAGACGGGGAAGAAGTGCGGCTGTCGCTTCTGCCGCGCTCGTGGCGTCAGCGGCCGCTGCCACCCACGCCGGCGCCAGCGCCGCGCCTGCTGCGACGCGCGTCGCAAGTCCCTCCGCGAAGGGCACGAGCGCGTCGACCATGGTCTTGTCTCCGACCGCGGCCTTACCGTAGCTCTGGATCGCGGCCCGCGCGGCCTCGACGGCGGATGCGACGTCCTGCGCGGTGGGTCGGATCTCGTCGCCGAGGCGTTCTCCCGCCGCACGAAGCGCCGCACCCCAGAGCGCACCCGAGGTGCCGCCTGCCTTGTCAGCCCAGGCGTCTCCCGCACGGCTGAGCACTGTGCCCGCGCCTGCAGCGGCTGCGACGGCCTTCCGTGCGGCCGCAGCGCCGGCACGTGCACCGCGCTGCATGCCGATGCCATGATCGCCGTCGCCGGCGATCGCATCGAGTCGGCCGAGTTCATCGACGTCACGATCGATCATGTCCCGGATGGCGTCCACGATCGCGAGGGCGACGGCGCCGACCTCGACGGAATCCTGCGAGGCCGCGGGGATGACCTCGTCGTCGAGGCCGGCTTCCTGGACGATCTCGGCTGCGGCGTCCACGCCGGACGATTCGACAGCGCCCTTGCGATACGCCGGAGTGTAAGCGGGCGAGGCCCATGCCTGTGCGAGCTCTTCGTCCAGCCAGAACAGGGTCAGCGAGACGCCCGCCATCTCGAAGCTCGTCGCGTACTCGCCGACCTCTGGCTCGACGACCGTGACCCCCGCATCGGCCAGGATCTCGGTCACCGTCGCGTAGATCACGAACAGCTCTTCGGACTTGACCGCACCGAGACCGTTCAGGATGACCGCCGCCCTCGCGCCGTCGGCCGCGACGCCGTCGGGCAACTCAGCGAGCAGTCCTTCGACGAGGAGTGCCGCGATCTCGCGTGCCGATGGCAGCGGTACGACCGAGATGCCCGGTTCGCCGTGTATGCCCATCCCGACCGCCATGTGGCCGGGCGCAACGGTGAAGAGCGGCTCGGACGCGCCTGGGAGCGTGCACCCGGAGAACGCCACACCGATCGATCGGGTGCGCTCGTTGGCGCGGGCGGCGATTGCGGCGACCTCTTCGAGCGCCATCCCCTGCTCGGCGGCCCATGAGGCTGCGCGGAAAACCGCAAGGTCTCCGGCGATGCCGCGACGCTTCGATCTCTCTGCAGGGGACGCACTGTAGATGTCGTCCGTCACCCGAACGGTGCGGCACGGGATGCCTTCGTCGCGCAGCCGCTGCTCGGCCTGATCGAAGTTGAGCACGTCGCCGGCATAGTTGCCGTAGCTGAGGAGCACGCCGGCCTCGGTGGCGACGGCCTTGGCGACCGAGTAGATCTGCTGCGCGCTCGGCGACGCGAAGACGTTGCCCATCGCTGCGCCGTGCGCGAGGCCGGCACCGACCAGCCCTGCGAAGGCGGGGTAGTGTCCTGATCCGCCGCCGATGACGACCGCCACCTGTCCTGGTGCGGTGGCCCGCGCACGGGCGACACCGCCGGCGACTCGCCTCACGAGCGCGCCGTGGGCGGCGACGAAGCCGACCACGGATTCGTCCGCGAAATCGGCGGGGTCGTTCAGAACGTAACTCATGTTGCCTCTCGTGAGCGCCTTGAGATCATTGCCCCTTGAGATCGGGACGAAGTGTGTGGGCGGTGGCGGATGCTGCTCGGCATCCGCCACCGCTCTCACCGCATGGGAGCGCGGTGGTGCCTACTCGGAGTAGGTGAAGGGCTCCGTCATCTTGTCGGCGTTGTCCTTCGTGATGAGGATGCAGTCGAACGACTGCTTCTCGGTCTCCGGTGCGGTGCCGGTGCGGATGTACTCGTCGGCGAGCTCGACGGCCTTCTTCGAGAAGACTGCGACGGGCTGGAGGACGGTGTACGCCATCTCTCCCGCGATGACGGCGGAGACAGCATCCGGTGCACCGTCGAAACCACCGACGACGACGCCCTCGAGCTTGCCGGCTTCCTTGAGCGCTGCGACCGCGCCAAGCGCCATCTCGTCGTTGCCCGACATGACGCCGGTCAGGGACGGGTTCGACTGCAGCAGCGACTGCATCTTGTCGTGGCCCTTGGTGCGGTCCCAGTCCGCGACCTCTTCGCCGACCTCGACGAGCTCGGGGTACTGGCTGATCACGGTCTGGAAACCGTTGGAGCGGGTCTGCGCGTTGTTGTCGGACGGAGCGCCGAACAGCTCGACGTACTCACCGGCCTCGCCCATCTGCGTCACCCACTCCTGGGCACCGATCGCGGCTCCCTGAGCGTTGTTCGACACCAGCTGCGCCTTCGCGATGCCGGCCTCGTTGATCTCGGCGTTCACGAGGAACACGGGGATGCCCGCTGCCTCGGCCTTCTTGACCGCGGCGATCGAACCGTCGGCGTTCGCGGGGTCGAGGATGATCGCGACGGACTTGTTCGAGATCGCCGTGTCGATGAGGGTGTTCTCGGTGTTCGTGTCGCCCTTGTGCGCGCCGACGCTGGACTCGTAGCCGAGCTCCTCCGCCGTCGCGGCTGCGACGTCGCCCTCTGTCTTCCAGTAGGGGTTGGCCGGGTCGTTCACGATGATCGTGATGAGGCCGCCGGCTTCTCCGCCTTCGGCATCCGTCGGAGGAGCGTCCGTGCTGCCTCCGGCGCATCCAGCGAGCGAGATGATCAGCGCGCCTGTGGCGATGATCGAGGCGATTGCCTTCTTGCGCATCATTTGATGCGTCCTTTCTCTTGGTGGGTGTTGCAGGTTCTGTGAGTGCGGGTCAGTTCTTTCCGGCGGGTTCCGGAGTGGACTGCGACGCCTTTACGGGCGGTGTCGCGGTCGCGGGGCGGCGCCGGCGCCCGTACTGCAGGCTGTTCAGCAGCACAGCGACGACGATCACGGCGCCGATGAAGACCATCTGCCAGTAGGCGGAGACGCCGACGATGACGAGCCCGTCTGACAGGAAGCCGATGACGAAGGCGCCCAGCAGCGTGCCGCGCACGTTGCCGCGTCCGCCCATCAGGGATGCACCGCCGATCACGACCGCGGCGATCGCCGTGAGCTCGTAGGTGTTGCCGGCCGTGGGGCTGGCGCTGGTGAGCGTCGAGGCGAGGATGAGGCCGGCGATCGCAGCGCAGATGCCCGAGATCACGTAGACCCAGATCTTCACGCCACGCACCGGCACACCGGAGAGTTCAGCCGCACGCTCGTTGCCGCCGGATGCGTACAGCCAGCGTCCGAAGCGCGTGCGTCCGAGGATGAAGCCGAGCACGATCGCGATCAGGATCATGATGATGACGCCGATCGGGATGTTCAGGACGCGGTTGAAGCCGAGCCAGTTGAAGCCGGTGTTGCCCAGCGCCTCGTCACCCGAAAGATCGTTGATCGTCAGGCCGTTGGTCATGAGCAGCGCGAGGCCGCGCACCACGTAGAGCATGCCGAGCGTCGCCACGAACGGGGCGACCTTGAACTTGGACACCAGGATTCCGTTGACCAGGCCGACAGCTGCGCCGACAGCACAGGAGATCACCACGACGACGGGGATGCTCGGGTAGAGGATCACGCCGAAGATGTTGATCGGCACACCTTGCATCAGGAACCCGGCGATCACCGCGGAGAACCCCAGCGTCGAGCCGACCGAGAGGTCGATGCCGCCGTTGAGCACGACCAGCAGCATCCCGAGTCCGAGGATGGCGTAGATCGCGACGTGCGAGGACATGATGAGGATGTTGTCGAACGTGAGATAGTTCGGGGACATCAGGGAGAACACCACGATGATCAGGATCAGGGCGAGGAACGCCCTGCCTTCGATGAGCACTCGTGCGAGCGAGAACTTCTTCTTGTTCTCGAGGATGGCGGTCGTTGTCGTCGTCATTGTCGGTCCGTTCTCAAGTTCTCTACGCGGCCACGGCCTCGCCGGAGGCGGCCATGATCATTTCCTTCGTGGCGTCCGGACCGAACTCGGCGGAGATCTGGCCGCGTCGCAGGACGATGATGCGGTGGGCGATGCTGAGGCATTCGCCCACCTCTGATGTCGAATACACGACGGCGAGACCCTCGCGGGCACGCTCGGCGAGAAGTCGGAAGACCTCGCCCTTGGCGCCGATGTCGATGCCGCGACTCGGTTCGTCGAGGAGCATCACCCGCGGATCGGTCGCGATGACCTTGCCGATGACGACCTTCTGCTGGTTCCCTCCGGAGAGCGACCCGATCGGCAGCTCGGGTCCCGGCGTCTTCACGGTCACCGTGCGGATGAGATCCTGAGCGATCTTCTTCTCGGTCCGACGCGAGAGCACGCCGTTGCGCAGCGAGTCGCCGAGGCTCGCGAGGGTGAGGTTCGTGCCGACGTCGAACGTCTGCACGAGCCCGTCGCGCTGCCGATCCTCAGGCACGAGTCCGATGCCGAGCGCGATGCGCTCTGCGATCGTGTCATCGCCGAGGGCGGTGCCGTCCAGCAGGATCTCGCCGCCGTCGATCCGATCGCGCCCGGCGACCGCCTCGAGCAGTTCGGTGCGTCCAGCACCCATCAGCCCGTAGAGGCAGACGATCTCGCCCGCTTTCACATCGAGGCTGAGTCCGTTCACGATCGAGCGCTCCGGGTTCTCCGGATCGAGGACGCGGAGGTCGCGGATGCTGAGGATCGTGTCTCCGAACTCGTATCCGCTGGGTGGCGATCCGAGGTCGAAGTTGTCGCCGACCATGTTCCGCACGATCCACTCGAGATCGATGTTCGACCGCTCGTCCTTCGCGGTCATGGATCCGTCTCGCAGGACGACGGCATGATCGGTGACTTCGAGCGCCTCCTCGAGGTGGTGCGAGATGTACACGATGGCCACGCCACGGGCGGTGAGATCGTGGATGATCCCGAAGAGGATCTCCACCTCGGCTGCCGCCAATGCGGATGTCGGCTCATCCATGATGAGGATGCGCGAGTTCACGGAGAGCGCCCGGGCGATCTCGATGATCTGCTGCTGGCCGACGCGCAGATCGTTGACATGCGTGTCGGGTTCGACGCCGGGAAGCAGATCGGCGAGTAGCTCGCGCGTCTGACGCGCCTCCTCCGCGAAGTCGATCCCGAACGGCCCGGTGATCTCGCGGCCCATGAAGATGTTGTCGCGCACCGAGAGGTTCGGGGCGAGACTCAGCTCCTGATGGATGATCGAGATGCCGCGCTCTCGCGCGTCGTTCGTGGAATGGAAGACGACCGGCTCCCCGTCAAGGATGATTTCGCCGGAGGTCGGCTGCTCAACGCCGGAGAGGATCTTCATCAGCGTCGACTTGCCGGCGCCGTTCTCTCCGAAGAGGGTCGTCACCGTTCCACGACGGATCTCGAAGTTCACGCCCTTGAGCGCTCTGGTGCCGCCGTACGTCTTGACGACGTTGCGCGCCTCGAGGACGACGTCGTCGAAATCTTCGTTCATTGCACGCTCAGTTCGACCGGGGTGACGAGCCAGGAGCTCGGATTGATCAGGGTGAACGCACCGGTGACCTCGATCGTCTTCCCTGTCAGTGCAGCGGTGTCGATGTCGGCGAGCACCTGCGCCTTCAACTCCTCGTTCAATGCAGCGGCGGCGTTCTGGAAGTCGATCTGGTTGACGAACTGCCCGAACTCGATCTCACCCGTCGCATCGCGCAGTTCGGTGCCGTTGATGGCGGGACCGGTCTGCACTCGGATCAGGAGGTCGTCGGGCAGGCCCTCGACGGCCACCTCGTAGATGCCGGATTGGCCTTCGCCGACGACGCCGGTGAACGTCGTGCTGTAGACGGGGCCGCCCGAGCTCTGCACGGCATATTCCTCGGCGGCGGCTGCGGGGTCCTCCGCGACTGCAGCCGCGAGGACGTCCGCCTCGACGGCACGGTCGACGACGTCGGACTGCACCGTGGGAAACTCCTCGGCACCATAGGTGGCTGGATCGAACTTCTCCGTACCCTGCGCAAGAGGGTCATCAGCCGGCACGACTCGGGTACCCAATACCAGGCCGAGGATGACGACGACGATGGCGCCGATCCAGATGCCGCGCTTGGCAGCGGTCGACAGCGGTCGCCGCGGTTTCCTGACCGGCGCACTCGCCGTGGTGGGCGCGGTCACGGGATCAGCACCCTGGACTCGGTGTCGTTCGGTCGGATCTGCAGCTTGCGACCCGAGCCGCGACGGAACAGCTCCAACGCCTCTTCGTAGTCATCGAGGATGAACGAGTGGCTGATCATCGCCTTCGCGTTGATCGCGCCGGCCTCGAACATCTCGACAGCACGGCCGAAGGAGTTGAGCACGGCCATCGTGCCGACGATCGAGATCTCATCGCGGTAGACGCGGAACGGCGAGAACTTGGCGGTGCCGTCAGCGGGAGCGACGCCGAAGTCCTGGAAGAAGCCGGCCGGCTTGACCCGGGTCAGCGCGTCTTCGATGGCGCGCAGGTTTCCGGTGCAGTCGATGACGACGTCCCACTTCTCGCGGTCGGCGTCATCCGCGGATGTGTACCGCAGCTCGATGCCGCATTCCTCGGCGACCGCGAGGCGATCGGGGTTCAGATCGACGATGCTGACCGATGCCGCGCCCGCGCGGGTGGCCAGCTGAGCCATCAGCAGCCCCATCGTGCCGGCTCCGTAGACGAGGACGTGGTCGCCGATGCGGCGTGGCAGCACGTCCCAGCCGCGGATCGCGCAGGCCAGGGGCTCGATGAGGGCGGCCTCGTAGAGGTCTGTCTCAGGCTTGAGCGTGTAGACGTTGCCGGCCGGTGCGGTGAAGAACTCCTGGGACGCACCGTCTGATGCGACGACGCCCAATCCGTTCCAGAATCGGCAGAGGTTCTGGTGCCCGTTGAGGCAGAACTCGCACTCGCCGCAGGTGGTGCTGGGGTTGATCGCGACGTGGTCGCCGACCTTGAAGTCGAACACACCGCTGTTGACGCCATCGCCGAGTGCCACGATCGTTCCCGTCGCCTCATGGCCGGGCACGAGCGGGAAGACAGTGCCCTCGAATTCGCCGTCGAAGACGTGCGTGTCCGTTCCACAGATGCCGACGGCTGCCGTCTCGATCAGGATCTCTTTGTAGCCGGGCGTGGGCTTCGGCCGCTCTTCGAGGGAAAGTCGCCCCTCGGCTGTGAATACAACTGCTCGCATCTTTGCTCCCGATTTGCGTCTCCCGCGACGCGAACACCGTCTCGCCGTTGGGATGTGTCGATGTAACCGCGGGACCCGTGCCAGTGGCGTGAGGTCCCTTGGAGAGGTTCTACTCTCGTGTTACGTTCCTGTGATCAGGTAACATGACCACGTTACATTCACCATACTTCGCGGTATCATCGGGTGTCAAGAAGCCCGCCGATGGCTCCTCTCAGGTCGGTTCATCGGCGAAACGCGACAGTGAAGACCCGCATCGAGGAGATCGCATCATGACTGCAACGACGCACGTTCCCGAGCACATGTTCGCCAATGTGCTCACCCGACCCGGCCACGTCGAACTGCAGGAGCGTCGGGTCCCGACACCGGCAGCGGACGAGGTTCTCGTGAAGGTCACCGCGGTGGGCGTGTGCGGCTCCGATGTGCACTTCTTCCACGATGGGCGCCTCGGCGACTGGGTCGTGGAAGAGCCGCTCGTGCTCGGTCACGAGTCCGGCGGTGTGATCGTCGCGGTCGGCGCGGATGTCTCGCCGGACCGCGTCGGAGAACGGGTCTCGATCGAACCGCAGCATCCGTCGACGACATCCGCCGAGACGCTCCGCGGTGACTACAACCTCGACCCGCACATGCGCTTCTACGCGGTTCCGGGCACGGATGGCGCCTTCCAGGAGTACGTCACGATCCAGAGTCATTTCGCCTTCGCGGTTCCGGACTCCGTGAGCGATTGGGCCGCCGCCCTGCTCGAACCGCTGTCCGTCGCCGTGGCGACAGGGCGCAAAGCCGCCTTCTCGGTCGGTGACCGTGTGCTGATCACCGGCGCAGGCCCGGTCGGTCTCGCCGTCGCGCAGGTCGCCAGGGCGTCGGGCGCCTCGGAGGTCCTCGTCTCCGACATCAGCGAGGCGCGTCGACACGCCGCGCTGCGATTCGGCGCGACCGCGGCTCTCGATCCTGTGGCCGACGCGGATGCGATCCGCACGATCGGCGCCGACTCGTTCGTGGACGCCTCAGGGGCTGCTGCGGCAGTTCGGAGCGGAATCGATGCTCTTCGAGCAGGTGGGCGCGCCGTGCTCGTCGGAATGGGGCTGCCCGAGCTGGCGTTGCCGATCACTCAGATCCAGAACAAGGAACTCGTACTGACGGGCGTGTTCCGCTATGCGAACACGTGGCCGGCCGCGATCGCCCTCGTCGCATCAGGTCAGGTCGATCTCGATGCGATGGTGACCGGCACATTCTCCTTGGACCGGGTCAAGGACGCGCTCGAGTCCACGGCGGATCCGGACACGATCAAGTCGGTCGTGCAGCCACACCGCCGCGGCTAGATCAGCTGGATGCCGGGTAGCTCGACTCACGCAGAAGCCGCGCCAGGTGGATGGCGTTCGTGAGCGCAGTGCTTATCGACGCGCTCACCTTCTCGGGGGTCTGATCCAGGTCCTTGTAGTCGGTGGTGTGCATCGCCTCACCGTTCCAGTACACGCACCCCTGCGCCGGAACCGTGAACCCGACGTCGTTGAGTGCCTGGAACAGCACGGCGGTGATGTGGTGGGCGCCGTCCTCGTTTCCGACGACACCGGCGACGGCGACCTTGTCGAAAAGGATCGGCCGCCCGTCAGCATCCGTCTCGCTCAACTCGGCGTCGAGGCGTTCGAGTACCCGCTGAGCGACGCTCGAATGCTGTCCGAGCCAGGTCGGCGTCACGAACACGAGAACGTCGGCGCTCAGCACCTTCTCGCGCAGCGCCGGCCATTCATCGCCTTCTCCCATGTCTTTCTCCACGCCGGGAAGGATGACGTGGTCGACGGCCCGAACGCTCTCGCACTCCACGCCGCGTTCGGCGAGGAATGTCGAGAGCTGGCCGCCCATCACCTCTGAGCTCGACTCAGCCGGCGATGGCTTGAGCGTGCAGTTGACGACGAGTGCCGTCAACTGCACGCTCGAGACATCCTGGGGGATGTCAGACACGGTTGCGGCCGCCTATGACCCGGAACAGGAAGGCGATCAGGGCGATCACGCCCACGATGAGAGCAACCCAGAGCAGCCAGTTGAGTGCTGCGTTGAGTCCTCCGACGATGGCCAAGACGATCGCGATAACAATGATTACGACAAGTGCGATGTTCATGCTGGTACTCCTGACCTTTGTGGTGAAGGGCGACGGTGGCCGTCCCTCATGTGCGTATAAGAGTGGCAGGTTCGGCGGGTTGCGTCGTGGGGGTTGACGTCCAAATCGCGCGATGGTAATCACGCGGCCCGCGTTGCTGGCCGCGCTACTGCGGGACACGGGCTCTGACACCCGGTCCGCTATTCGGCCGCGCCCGTGCCGTCGGACTCCTCTTCGCTCGCGAGGCGGTCAGCAGTCGCGCTGTCGATGAGACTTTCGTCGATGTCGGGATCGAGCACGGCATCCCCGTCGACATCCATCGTCGCCAGTTCGTCGTCATCATCCGGCGGTGGCACCGGCACGATGTTCGGGTTCGACATGATGGCATCCTTTCGTCTGATGGGACCACGCTAGCCCCGTGAACGGTGCCATCCGATCGGGTTGACCGGTGACAGCTTCGGGGGTATAACTCTCAGCCCGCAGGGGTGCCGAGGCGCTTGCGCATGAAGAGCTGCATCGTGCCGTCGCCCTGATCCACGCTCTCGGTGATCCGATAGCCGCAGCTCTCGTACAGTCGCACGTTGGCCTCACTCAGACTGCCGGTGAACAGCTCGGCCTCGGGCGCTCGGGTGTCGCGTTCCGCGGCCGCGAGCAGGCTTCTGCCGATCCCTGAGCCCTGCATGTCCGGGGCGATGGCGATCCGTCCGATGAGCAGCAGTTCGTCCGTCTCCCTGACCCGGATCGCCCCCACCAGGCGCGAGCCGACCCTGGCGACCCAGCCGTTCGCATCCATCAGCTCGGCCTGCAGCTCCTCGAGGGTCTGCGTGAGCGGGGGCATGTCGGCCGTGCCGTAGATCAAGGCCTCTGATGCGAAGGCCGCCCGCTGGATCGTCAGGACCTCGCCGGCGTCGTTGGGCGAGATTCTCGCCAGAGTGACGTCCGGATCATTCGCCATGCCGTACTCCTTCACGTCGCCGCGCCCACTGCGCGAGGGCGAAGAGCCCAAGACCGACTGCGAGCAGCGCAGCGCCGAACAGCCACACGATCCCGCGCTGCTGAGTCAACAGCAGGATGCAGGACGCGATGCCGAGCCAAGGAACGAACGTCCACACTCGGAAATGGTCGTGCTCGACGCGGTCGCGGCGCAGGACCAGGACGGAGACGTTCGCGCTCAGGAAGACGAACAGCAGCAGAAGCACCACGGTCTCCGCCAGCGTCGCGAGGTCGCCGATCAGCGTCAGCAGCATCGCCACGATGGTCGTGACCAGAATCGCCACCCAGGGGGTCTTCCGGCGAGGGAGCACGCGCCCCAGCCCGCTCGGCAGGAGGCCCTGTTCCGCCATCCCGTAGGCGAGCCTGCTCGCCATGATCATGGTGAGCAGCGCGCCATTGGCGACGGCGACAAGGGCGATCAGACTGAACAGCCAGGATGGCACCCCCACGCCGGTCGCCTCGACGACGGCGAGGAGCGGACCGCTGGACTGTTGAAGCTCTTCCGGGGGCAGTGCAACTGCGCTCGCGAGACCGACCAGCATGTAGACGACCCCGGCAGTGAGAAGGGCGGCGAACAACGCCTTCGGGTAGGTCTTGGACGGATCCTTGACCTCCTCGATCACGTTCGCCGACGTCTCGAAGCCGACGAAGGAGTAGTAGGCGATGATGGCGCCGCCCAGCACCGCGAACCCGGCGCCGGTGCCGTCCGGCGTCTCCATGACGCGTGTGACGTCGCCACCCCCGCCTGCGACGAAGAACCCGACGACGGCGATGACGATCACGAGCCCGCTCAGTTCGATCGCCGTCATCACGAGGTTCGCGCCCATCGACTCGCGGATGCCACGGGCGTTGAGTGCGCCGATGAGAACGAGGAACACCATCGCTGCGAGGATCGGAGGCACGGGCAGGAACGTCTGCAGGTAGTCCCCCGCGAATGCGATCGCGAGTCCGGCCGCACTCACGACACCCGCCGCGAGCATGCTGAATCCGACCAGGAACGAAATGATGCGGCTGCGGAATGCACGCTCCGCGAAGACGGCCGCACCTCCGGCGCGCGGATACTTCGTGACGAGTTCGGCGTACGAG
Source organism: Microbacterium sp. TWP3-1-2b2 (assembly GCF_049896145.1). NCBI lineage: Bacteria > Bacillati > Actinomycetota > Actinomycetes > Micrococcales > Microbacteriaceae > Microbacterium > Microbacterium sp. TWP3-1-2b2. The sequence continues at coordinate 2,040,871 of NZ_JAFCTS010000001.1, forward strand.
CCTGCTGTCAGAAGCGCGAGCAGCAGCGCCAGCAGGAGCGGTGCCCAGAGCATGCCGCCCACCTGCTCGGAGAGCACGCCCATGAGGGCGTAGATCCCTGCGCCGAGGACGTCTCCCAGGATGAAAGCGAAGAGCATCGGTCCGGAGATCGCGCGACGCAGTCGTGAGGGCGCTGGGGTCTCTTTCGTCATCGTGCAAACCTAAGGCCCGACGCGAATGCTCTCCCAGCCCTTGACAACAGACCGGGTTTCATGTCCCGTCGTCGGTTTCCGTCGCCTTTTCACGTATCTGACGGGCCGCTGCTGCATCGGCCCTGTCCCTGCGCACGACCGTGGCGATGCGTCCGGCGTCGCGCAACGGCAGCTGCACCTGAGTCTCGGCGGGCACGCCGGCGCGGAGCTCACGGATCCGCTCCAACTCCGCGTCGAACTCGACACCGACCAGCAGTGCCATGTTCGCGATCCACATCCACAGCGCGAAGGCGATGATGCCGGCAAAAGAACCATAGACGCGGTCGTAGTTCGAGAAGTTCGCGATGTAGAGACCGAAACCGGCGGATGCGATCGCCAGCACCGCGATCGCCACGACGGCACCAAGGCTGATCAAGCGGAACCGGGGCGGTCGGACATTCGGGGTGAAGTAGTAGAGGAATGCGATGACGAACACGACGAGGAGAACAAGCAGTGGCCATCTCCCGATGCGCCAGACGAAAAGTGCGATCTCGCCCATACCGAGTGCGTTGCCGATCGCGTGCGCGACGGGCCCGGAGCCGACGATGAGCAGTGCGGCGATCACGGCGCAGACGATGGTGACCACGGCGATGGCGAGTTGAGTCAGTTTGAGCGACCAGATGGGGCGCCCCTCCTCCACGCCGTAGATCTTGTTCATCCCACGTCCGAGCACCCCGACGAAACGTCCTACAGACCAGATCGACAGCAGCACACCGAAGACGAGCAGAAGGCCGGACATCCGCAGGTCGGCGAGTTCCTTGAGGAAATCGCCGACCCCGCGCGCCGCTTCCTCCGGCGCGACGGCACGCACGACCTCGAGAAGGATCTGCGCCGTCTCATCGTCGCGCCCGAGAACGCTGAGGATCGAGAACCCGACCATCGACGCCGGCAGCAGAGCGAGGATCGCATAGAAGGCGAGGCTCGCGGCGGTATCGGCGCAACCGTCCGCCGCGAACGCCCGGATGATCCGCCTGATCGCGAAAGTCCATGCGTGTGTGGTCATCCCCACACTCTCGTGCCCCTTCCGGGGAACACGATGCCCCTTGACACTGTCCTCGTCACATTGCTGGATTCAGCTCTGCGGCTCGAGCACCTCATCGACCAAGAAGATGCCGCCGGTGGAATTCGCGGAGTGCATCAGTTCTTCGATCCAGCGCGCGTTCAGCGGCGTGGCATCCGGTTCGTCGAAGACGAATCGCAGCGGTATCGACGGGTGCACCCAGATCGTGGAGCGACCAGCCGGGTCGCCTTCGGCATGCTTCCATGAGAGCGTGAAGGACTCCTGGCGACGAAGCTTCGTCGCGATCACGACTTTGAGGTGCGCCAGCGCGCGATCCTCGATGTGAATCGGGTCCTCAGACCCGCCGTACTGAATTGAGCCCATACGCTGACCGTAGCGCATGACGGAGGGTGTCTCGAACGCCTCGGTCACGCGTCGATGTCGCCTCGCCACGCCCCGCTCTCGCTGCCGCGACGCTCGATGAACTCCTTGAAGTTCTTCAGGTCCTTCTTGACGGCGTGGGAGCCCGCTCCGACGACGGCGCCGATACTCTCCAGAAGCCCTTTCGGCTCCCAGTCGAGTTGCACGGTCACCCGCGTGGACGAGTCGGTGAGCTTGTGGAAAGTGACCGCTCCCGCGTGCTCCGTCTCGCCACCGGTGCTCGTCCAGGCGACGCGTTCGTCTGGATGCTGCTCAGTGATCTCCGCGTCGAACTCACGCTCCGCTCCCCCGACGTTGACCTTCCATCGGGTCAGAGTGTCTGACACCTGTGTCAGTGAGACGACCTCGTCGAGGAACTCCGGAAAGCTCTCGAACTGGGTCCACTGGTTGTACGCCACGCTGACGGGGACGTCGACGTCGATGGTCTCGATGATCTGCGCCATGATTCTCTCCTCTGGTCGGTTGACGTGATCTCCATTCAGCACGATCGTCGCGCGTAGCATCAGGGCCTTGACGTCGCCGCACGGATGCGCGATCGTGTGCATCTGCCGCTCGGACCGATCACTCATGCGATCGCAGCAGGAGCAGGATCCTCCGCAGATGCATGCTGATGACGACGCCGGGGCCGATCGCCTGACCGGAGCTGACGGTCACCTCGTTCACCGTCTCGAGCAGAGCTCGGACCGACCGCGCTGCGCGTTCACGGACCTCATGCGCATCGGCGGAATCGTCTTCTCTCCCGTCGATGCAGTCTGCGACGCGATGGCATGCCTCGCTCAGGGGCTCGGCGAGCGCAGGGTCCAGCCCGAGCCCGCCTGGTCGCTCCCAGATCGCGTCGGCGAGCGTCTCGGAGATGTCGCGGATGCGGACGGCGATCAGCTCCAGCGTCCCCAGCCGGTCGTGGACGTCGGCGGTCCCGTGTCGGCCCCGCATCGCGCGTGGGTTTCCCTTTCGGCTCGTGTCCGCGTCGTCCAGCGCCTGGCGCACCTCCCGCGAGGTGTCGGCCAACGCAGCCGCATCCTGCACCCATCCGTCACGCTCAGGTGGCCACGAATCCGACACCGCCTTGCCGATCTCATGCAGATGTCGCGCGAGCAGTCCGCGAAAGGTCTCTACTCTGGCCGCTGCAGCGGCGGTGAGCGTGCTTGGCGCGATCAGCAGATTGACGGCGAGTCCCACGGCTACTCCGACTGCCATCTGAGTGAGGTATCCCAGCGAGTAGTCGTCCGAATCCTGACCGCCGACGATCAGCACGAACAGCGCCGCGATCGGCACATATTCCCGTCCCACGCCGAACCAGCCGGTACCGGACAGCAGAACACCGACTCCGGCGACGATGGGTATGGACCACCAGGTCGGTCCGACGGTGACGACGACCAGCAGGGCGAGGGCGATGCCTGCCACCAGTGCGAACAGCGTCTGCAGGCCCGACTTGGCAGACTCCATCAGCGTCGGATACATGCTCAGCAGGGCACCGAGCGGGGCGTAGTACGGGTACTCGTCCGTCACGCCGGGCGTGTACTGGGCGACAGTCCAGGCGATCCCTACTGCGAGCGCCGTCTTCGCGGCGATGAGCAGGCGCGCCGAGCTGACGGCGTTCCTCAGCGACTCAAACCGTTCGCCAGGCATGCTCAGTCATGTCTGCTCCGGCCTGCGGTCCCATCTGCAGCATGCCGCCATCGATGACCAGCGATGTGCCGGAGATGTACGCAGCCTCTGGTGACGCCAGGAATGCGATGAGCGCGGCGACCTCGCGGGCGTCGCCCGGCCGACCCAGCGGAATACCGGGGCGATCCTTGTGCCTCGGATCGCTGTCGGTCTGATCGGTCATCGACGTCGCGATCTCGCCCGGGGCCACGCTGACCGCACTGATGCCATGTGCACCGAGCTCGAGAGCCAAGTTCTTCATGAGCCCGCTGAGGCCATGCTTCGCCGCGTCATACGCACTCGATCCGACCATGGGCTGATGTGCATGCACACTCGTGACGGCGATGAGGCGTCCACCTCGGCCGGCTGCGACCATCGAACGAGCGGCGCGTTGCAAGCACACGAAGGCGCCGGTCAGGTCCGTGTCGAAGACGCGGTTCCACTCCTCGAGAGAGATATCGAGGAAGGGGGTCCGTGTGCCGATGCCGGCGTTGTTCACGAAGACATCGAGACCACCGAGCTCATCGATCATTGCGTCGATCACATCGCCGCAGGCCGGGATGTCGGTCACATCGAGCTGAGCGACGATCGCCCTGGAGCCATGACTGCGCACCTCGGCTGCGGTCTGCTCCGCCCCTTCTCGATCGGTGTGCCAGGTGACGCCGACTTCGAGGCCCGCAGCGGCGAGTGCGACCGCGGTCGCACGGCCGATTCCGGAGTCGGAGCCCGTGACGATCGCGCGACGGGGTTGGGGGTCAGCTTTCATCGTTCGCTCCGAATCTACTCATTGCGGTGCTTCAGTCTCGCCCCCGGTGACCAGATTCTGGTCGGGGGTTGACAGCGTCCCTGGCAGTCACATTCCTGATGAGCGCGACGTCTGCGGCCGCCGAATGCGACTGTGCCCGCGACGACAGCTGTTGTCAACCCGATTGGCGTCGCAATGATGATCTGCGAGTGTCACCGTAACGAGACGGAGGAAGACATGAAGGCACTCACCTGGCAGGGCAAGCGCAACGTCACAGTCGAGGAGGTGGAGGATCCGATCATCGAGCAACCGACGGATGCCATCATCAAGGTGACCTCGTCGGCGATCTGCGGCTCGGATCTGCACCTGTATGAGTTGCTGGGGCCATTCCTCGACCGCGGCGACATCCTCGGCCATGAACCGATGGGCACCGTGGTGGAGGTCGGGTCAGACGTCACGCAGCTCGCCGTCGGCGATCGCGTTGTGATCCCCTTCAACATCTCCTGCGGACACTGCTTCATGTGCCGCCACGGTCTGCAGTCGCAGTGCGAGACCACGCAGGTACGCGAGTACGGCAGTGGCGCCTCTCTTTTCGGATTCTCGAAGCTGTACGGCCAGATTCCGGGAGGCCAGGCCGAGTACCTGCGCGTGCCGCTGGCTGATTACAACCACATCCGCGTCGGGGCAGATCTCCCCGACGACCGATATCTCTATCTCAGTGACATCCTGCCGACGGCATGGCAGGGCGTCGAGTATGCGCACGTGCCCGACGGCGGCACGCTCGCCGTGATGGGACTCGGTCCCGTCGGTCAGTTCGTCTCCCGCATCGGCATCCACCGCGGATATCGGGTGCTCGCTGTGGATCCCGTCCCGGAGCGCCGTGCCATGGCAGAGCGCCACGGTGTGCTCACGTACGATCTGACGGACTCGGTCGTCGACGAACTGCGTGATCTCACGGATGGGCGCGGAGCCGATTCCGTCGTCGACGCCGTGGGACTGGAAGCGCACGGCAACGGCGCGGCGGAGTTCCTTCAAAGGGCAGTCGGGCTGCTTCCGGATGCTGTCGCCAGGCCCATGCTCGACAAGGCCGGCATCGATCGTCTTGCTGCGGTCTACGCCGCGATCGACCTCGTACGCAGAGGCGGGACGGTCTCGCTCAGCGGGGTGTACGCCGGCGACGCCGACATACTGCCGATGAAGACGATGTTCGACAAGCAGCTCAGCCTGCGCATGGGCCAGTGCAACGTCAAGAACTGGGCGGATGCGATCCTGCCTCTCGTCGAGGACCCGGCAGACCCACTCGGCGTACTCGACCTCGCGACGCACCATGCGTCACTCGATGAGGCACCGGAGCTGTACGGGAAGTTCCAGCGCAAGGAGGACGGTTGCATCAAGGTCGTGTTGAACCCCTGACGAGCGCGTTTAGGTCCTCCCGGTGAAGACCCAGTCGGCGACCGCGGGGATGTCCACGCCGTGTTCGCGGGTGTGGCGAAGCGCCTCGTCACGCGCCGCAGTGAGGTGCGCGCGGACATCCTCACGTTCGTCGGCAAGACCGGGCACGAGGTCGATCGCATCGATCGCAAGCCGATACCTGTCCATGTCGTTGAGCATGAGCATGTCGAAGGGCGTTGTGGTCGTGCCGCGCTCCTTGTAACCGTGAACGTGCAGGTTCTGGTGCCCGTTCCGCTTGTACGCGAGGCGGTGGATCAGCGCCGGATAGCCGTGATAGGCGAACACGACCGGGCGGTCGGTCGTGAAGAGCGCGTCGAACGCCGCATCGTCCAGACCGGCAGGGTGGTGCTGCGACGACTGCAGCGTGGCGAGATCGACGACATTCACGACGCGGACCTTCAGCGCCGGGATGCGGTCGCGCAGCAGTTCGGCAGCCGCGATGATCTCCTGCGTCGGTACATCGCCCGCGGCGGCGAGCACGACGTCCGGAGTCTCATCCGCTGCCGTGGAACCGGCCCACGACAGCTCTCCCACCCCGCGGCGGACGTGCTCCCGCGCCTCGTCGAGGCTCATCCATTGCGGCGCAGGCTTCTTTCCTGCGACGACGACGTTGATGCGGTCGGTGGCTTCGAGGCACTGTGCCATCGTCACCAGCAATGTGTTGGCATCGAACGGGAGATACACACGCACGACATCGACGCTCTTGTTCAGGACGAGATCGATGAACCCGGGGTCCTGATGCGTGAATCCGTTGTGATCCTGCTGCCATACGTGACTCGACAGCAGATACGTGAAGGAGGGCAGCGGTTCGCGCCACGAGACGCCAGCACACGCCTCCAACCATTTCGCGTGCTGGTTGAACATCGAATCCACGATGTGGATGAACGCCTCGTAAGAGGTGAAGACGCCGTGTCGTCCGGTGAGGGTGTACCCCTCAAGCCACCCCTGGCACAGGTGCTCACTGAGCACCTCCATCACCCGCCCATGCGGTGCGAGGTGCTCGTCCACCGACTCCGTGCCGGCATTCCACTGCTTCTGCGTCGCGTCGAACACCGCCGGAGCCAGGCGGTTGGACTCGAGCTCGTCGGGACTGAAGATCCGGAACGTCTCCGGATTGCGGCCGATGACATCGACGAACCAACCGCCGAGGACCTCGGTCGCACCGGCCTCGGACCCGCCAGGAGAGCCGACCTGGACGGCGTGGCCATCGAGTCCCGGCAGATCGAGTGCCCGACGAACCGCCCCGCCGTTGGACTGAGGGATCGCGCTCATGCGTCTCGTGCCGCGAGGCCCCCATCCGGCGGTCGATTCGCGCGGGGATCCGGCGTCGTCGAAGAGTTCCGCAGGCTGGTATGAGCGCAGCCATTTCTCCAGCATCCGCCGATGGTCTTTATCGTCGCGCACATCGGCGAGGGGCACTTGGTGAGAGCGCCACGTGCCTTCGACGGGCTTTCCGTCGACCTGCTCAGGCCCGCTCCAGCCTTTGGGTGAGCGCAGGACGATCATCGGCCATGGGCGGCGCGAACCATTCACCGCCCCGGCGCGCACCCGATCGATGCCCTCGAATGCTCGGTCGAGCGCCGCAGCGAATCGTTCGTGCACCACATCGTGGGATTCGGATGCATCGATCGTCACGAAGATCGGGTCGTAGCCGTATCCGGTCATCAGCGCGGCCAGCTCCGCTTCCGGAATCCGTGCGAGGAGCGTGGGATTCGCGATCTTCCAGCCGTTGAGATGCAGGATCGGCAGCACGATGCCGTCACGTCGGGGATCAAGGAACCTGTTGCCATGCCAGGCCGCAGCCAGCGGCCCCGTCTCCGCTTCGCCGTCCCCGACGACGCACACGACGGTGAGCTCTGGGTCGTCGAGAGCGGCACCGAAGGCGTGCGCGAGCGAGTAGCCGAGCTCTCCTCCCTCCTGGATGGATCCAGGAGTCTCAGGAGCGGTATGGCTGGGAACGCCACCCGGATAGGAGAACTGCTGGAAAAGCTCCCGCATGCCCTCGGCATCCGGTGTCACTTTCGCATGGAGCTCCGAATAGGTGCCGTCGAGCCAGGCATTCGCATTCATCGCGGGACCGCCGTGACCGGGGCCGGCGATGAAGAGCACGGGCTCGTCGCGCTCGACGATGACACGGTTCAGGTGCGCATAGACCAGGTTGAGGCCCGGCACGGTTCCGAAGTGACCCAGCAGACGGGGCTTGATGTCTTCGGCGACAAGCGGCCGCTCCAGGGTTGCGTCGTCCTGCAGATAGATCTGCCCGACACTCAGATAGTTCGCCGCGCGCCACCAGCGATCGATCCGATCCAGCGCTTCACCCTTTTCAGTCATGTTCCCCTCGATACGCAGGTTCTCTCGGACTGTCAAGTGCCCGCTTCGGAGTGAATCAAGAGCGCAGCGGCACGCGGACGTCACTGCCGGCCTCGTGGGTGAGCCGTTCCCCCATCTGCACGAAGGTCGGCTCGGAGATGAAGCCGCCAGCGAAGAGCGCCTGTCCCTGTGCGAATCCCTGCGCCTGGCGGATGTCCTCTTCCGGGACGAAGCCGAACACCTCGGCGAGCTCAGCGATGTCGCGCGGGGCATTGACGCGCATGAGGCCGAGATTGTCGCACTGTGAAAGCACGTTCGGATGGATCTTCGTCGGCCTTTGGGTGGACAGGAGGAGCCAGAGCCCGAACTTGCGTCCCTCTGCCGCGATCTGCACGAGTTGCTCGGTGAGGGCCCGTTCCACGGCGGTGCGCGGCTCCGGCGAGCAGAGGTTGTGCGCCTCGTCGATCACGATCAGGACGGGTCGTCGGCTCTCCCTCCGCGCCCAGAGCTGCTCAAGAACCGCGAGGGCTGCGACTTTGGGCTCTGCCGGGTGATCGAAGCCTCCGAGATCGAGGACCGTCGCCATGGGACGCTCCTCAATCGCATCGACGACAGATCCTGCACCTCTGGACCACAGGTGCCATTCGAGAACCTGCAGGTTCTCCATCCGGTTCGCGAGCCGGATGCGCGCCGGATCACCCGATGCGCGCAGATCCGCGAGTAATTTCGCCGCGTCGAACTCTGTGGTGTCGGTGTTCCAGTGCAGCAGGACGTTGTACTCCTCGGCATCCGCGATCGGATCAATCTGCAGAACCGCCGCCTTCGCCGCCGGGGAGAGATCGAGATATCGGACGTGCAGCGGATCGCCGTCAGCACCGCCGGATCTGAACACGCGAATGTCGCGGCCTGAGATGTGCGCGGCATGTTCGGCCGCGGCCCCTGCCCTGGCCTCCTTCAACCGCACATAATCCGCGTTGGGGTCGAAGACGAGTATCGGCAGCTCAGTGTGCAGCAGGAGTTGTTCCAGCACGACGCCGAGAGCGTAAGTCTTGCCGCTGCCGCTCTGTCCGCACCAGAAGGTGTGACGGTTGAATCGACGAGGATCCAGCTGGGCAGGCGTCGCCGGGTCGGCGACCTTGACACCGATGGTCAGAGGGATCATGCGTGCCTTCTCTCTCGCGTGTGCGTCCAGCATGCCCTGAACTCGTGCGCGACACCATCACCGTCTCAAGTGACTCCTGCCTGCGACGAAGGCGCCGATGTCATGAGGCAACTCGCCTTGAAAGGGTGACGCGGGCGCGTGCCGCGCACTCGCGAGTGACACCCTGAGCGATGCCAGCAAGTTCCGTGGCGTTGGCCTCGGGCCAGGTTCCGCTCGCCCGTGGAGATGAGTGAGCGTACGCATGAGTTCCGACGGACCTGGAAGCAAGCCGCAGGTGTCCTCCCCTGCGCATTCCGCGAGATCGACGCCGTCTTGGCGCACGGGCTACTGGCTGATCATCGCACTGCTCGTTCTCACGTACGTTCTGTGCGCCGCTCAGGTCACGAACGATCCGAGCCCGTCCGCGTTCCTGGTGCAACTCGTCACGGTCGCCGCCGTACTGCGGGTGACCGAGGTACGCGCCGATGTGCAACGCATCGCGTGGCTGGTGCTCTCGATCGCGGGTGCCGCGATCATCGTCGTCACCATCCTGGGTACGAAAGGGTTGGTTCTCGACATCGTGTTGTCGGCGGCTTCGATGATCGCGTTCTTCGTGGCGCCGGTCGCGATAATCCGTCACCAGGTCACGCGACGCGGCCTCGACATCGAGGCTCTGCTGGCGGCGACTGCCGCGTATGTGCTGGTGGGAATGTTCTTCACACTCTTGTATAACCTGGTCGGGCTGCTGACCGTTGCACCGATGTTCGGGAGTGAGAGCCTCGATTCGCTGTCCAGTCAGCTCTTCTTCTCGTTCACCACCCTCACGACCACGGGGTACGGCAACATCGTGCCGGTATCCCCTGAGGTGCAGGGAATCGCCGTCGCCGAGGCGATCACAGGTCAGCTGTTCCTCATCACCGCCGTGGCGCGGATCATGCGCGGAGCCCGACGCCCGCCGTTCGAGGGTGGGTCTGCTCGTGGGCTCACTTCTGACACAGTCCCGAAGGAGGAGCCGTGAAGAAGTGGAACGTCGTCGTCGTCCTCGGTGCGGCGCAGTTCGTCATGGTGCTGGACGGGACGGTCATGAACGTGTCGATCTCGACCGTCGTGGACGACCTGGACACGACGGTGGCGGCGATGCAGGCTGCGATCACGTTCTACACCCTAACCATGGCGGCTGTCATGCTCTTGGGGGCGAAGCTCGGCGACGTCTGGGGACGTCGTCGGGCGTTCGTGATCGGCTCGTGCATCTATGCGATCGGCTCGCTCATCACGGCCTTGAGTCCGACGGTGGCGTTCCTCTTTCTCGGCTGGTCGGTCATCGAGGGGCTGGGGGCGGTGCTGGTGATCCCTGCGATCGCCGCCCTCGTCGCCGACAATTACCAAGGTCGCGATCGGGTCACCGCCTTCGCGGTCATCGGCGCCGTTTCGGGTGCGGCCGTCGCCGCAGGGCCTCTTATCGGTGGCGCTGTGACGACGTACTTCAATTGGAGGTACGTCTTCGTCGCCGAGGTCGTGATCATGGTCGGCGTCGTCCTCTGTGCGCGCATCGTCACCGATGCCACACCGCGGCAGAGGGTGCGTATCGACATCGGCAGCGTTCTACTGTCGTCCGCCGGCCTTGTGCTGATCGTCTTCGGCATGCTTCAGAGCAAGACCTGGGGATGGATCATCCCGCTGCACACGCCTGAAGTCGCCGGGGTTGCCCTGGCCCCTCTCGGCATCTCTCTCACGGCATGGTGCATCGCGCTGGGCGGCGTGCTGATCTCATTGTTCGTCGCGTGGCAACGCCGACTCGTCGGCGAGGGGCGGTCGCCGCTGCTGCAGACGGCGTTGTTCTCGATCGCACCGCTGCGCAGCGGTCTTTCGGTACTCGGGGCCCAGTACGCGGTGACCGCCGGACTCTTCTTCATGGTGCCCGTCTATCTGCAGATGACGCTGGGGCTGGACGCACTGGAGACGGGGATCAAGATCTTCCCCCTCTCGGTGTCGTTGATCCTCTTCTCGATCCTCGGCACGCGGCTTTCCGGCAAGTGGTCACCTCGTCGCATCGTGCGCGTCGGGCAGTTGATCCTGGTGCTCAGCGCAGTACTGCTGCTTGCCGCAGCGACGAGCGATCTGCGTGGCGCCCTGTTCGCCACCGGCATGTTCCTCGCCGGTAGCGCCTTGGGCCTTCTCGCATCGCAGCTCGGCAACGTGAACATGTCGAGCGTGACCGAGAAGGACACCAGCGAGGTCGGTGGGCTCCAGGGTGTCTTCCAGAACCTCGGCTCATCGCTCGGCACCGCGCTGATCGGATCGATCCTGATCGGTGCGCTGTCGACCTCGTTCGCCTCAGGAGTCGCCGACAGCGATCTTCCGGAGGACGCACGCGCCACCGTGGCTGCAGCCACCGACAGAGGAGTCACGATCGTGCCCGCCGCAGAGGTCGCAGGGCTCGCCGAGCAGGGTGGGCTCAGAGAAGAGGAAGCGGACGAACTCGCTGAGATCTACCGCGAGTCTCAGCTGTCATCGCTGCGCGTGGCGTTCGTCGGCCTGATCGTCATCAGCCTGATCTCGCTGCTTTTCTCTCGCGGAATTCCGACCGAGGTCGCGATCAGGCGAAGAGCGATCGCGGCCGAGGGAGGGTGACGCGCCGCTCGCGCGGATCGCACGCCGACATCAGACTCGGCGAGGAGTTTTCGGCGGAGACGAGGGGATTTGAACCCCTGGACCCCTTGCGAGGTCTCCACCTTAGCAGGGTGGTGCACTAGGCCGGACTATGCGACGTCTCCAGGCATCCGACTCGAAAGCACGGATGCGCTCGTCCATCATAACCGGTCAGAACGCATGCCACGAACCGGCCGACTTCACTCCTGCGAGTCGGCGAGCAGGCGCGCGGTGGCGGTCGCCATGTGGACGGCCATGGCTGATGCGGCAGCATCCCCGTCACCTGCACGCACCGCGGCCAGCACAGCCTCGTGCTCGGCGACCGCCCGCTCCGCCTGCGCCGAATCGTGCACCGCCCGATCCGCGTACACCTGCAGGAGCGAACGGATGACGTGCACATGGTCGGTCAGCGTCTCGTTGCCCGCGGCTTCGGCGAGTGCGTGGTGGAACTCGAGGTCGGCCTTCGCGAAGGCCGACAGGTCGCCGACGGTCTCGCGCATCCGCTTCACGCTCTTGTCGAGTCGGACGATGACGCCGGCATCCGCCCGCGCCGCCGCGAGGCGGGCGACGTAGATCTCCAATCCCTCGCGCAGTTCCAGCAGTTGCGCCGTGTTGCGTTCGCCGATCAGCAGCCCCCAGCGCAGCGTCTGCGGCAGAAGCTCACTCGCCAGACCACGCAGGTACGTACCCGAGCCGGGCCGGACATCGACGATGCCGAGGATCTCGAGAGCCGCGAGCGCTTCGCGCACCGCCGAACGTCCGACGCCGAGAGCAGCGGAGAGCTGCCGTTCGGGTGGAAGTCGGGTGCCGGCAGCGACAGATCCACTCGTGAAGAGATCGAGCAGACGGCGTGCGACCTCGGATACCGGCGTCCCGGCAGGCAGCGCGCTCAGTGCTGCCGTGATGTCATCAACCGGTTCGCCGGGGTATGCGGGCATGGGTTCAACTTACCCGTCGAGGAAGGAATGAGGAGACTTGCAATTGGTCAACCGGTTTGCCAAACTCGAGACAACGCACTGGCCATCACCCGTGATCAACGTCGATTCAGGAGTCACCGTGGACAACACCCAGACCGAAAGCGCGGTCGCGAAGTCTGCGATCCGCAAGGTCGCGATCCGGCTCGTGCCGTTCGTCGCGCTGATGTTCTTCATCAACTACCTCGATCGAACCGCCATCGGATTCGCCTCCCCGAACGGCATGAACGATGACCTCGCCCTCAGCGCAGCACAGTTCGGCTTCGCCTCCGGCGTCTTCTTCATCGGCTACATCCTGCTCGAGGTGCCGTCGAACCTCGCCCTGCACAAGTTCGGTGCCCGCCGCTGGCTGGCCCGCATCATGGTGAGCTGGGGCATCGTCGCGCTGCTGTTCACCTGGGTCCAGAATTTCGAGCAGCTCGTCGTTCTGCGATTCCTGCTCGGTGTCGCCGAAGCAGGCTTCTTCCCTGGCGCCATCCTCTTCCTCAGCCTCTGGGTCCCCGCTCGCTACCGTGGCCGCATCCTCATGCTCTTCTATCTGGCACAGCCCCTGACCACGGTCATCGGCGCACCTCTGGCCGGTGCTCTCATCCAGCAGCACGGCGTCTTCTTCGGCCTCGAGGGCTGGCGCTTCATGTTCATGGGTGTGGCGCTCCCGGCGATCGTGGTCGGCGTCATCGCCTGGTTCTATCTGAAGGACAAGCCTGCCGACGCGAAGTGGCTCACCGCGGAGGAGCAGACCTGGCTCACTGGTGCGCTGGAAGCGGAGCGCAAGACGACCGAGTCCTCGGAGAAGCACGTCTCCGCACGATTCGCGTTCTCGAGCGGACGCGTCTGGATGCTGTCGTTCATCTACTTCGGCTTCATCTACGGTCTCTACGCGCTGGCGTTCTTCCTCCCCACGATCATCGAGGGATTCCAGACGGACACCGGCGGCGAGTTCGACGTGTTCCAGAAGGGACTCATCACCGCGATCCCCTATCTGCCGGCAGCGATCGTCATGTACTTCTGGTCGAGGGATGCCGGCACGCGCGGGCTCAAGACATGGCACATCGCCGTGCCTGCGCTCGCAGGCGCAGTCTCGATTCCCTTGGCACTGTTCATGGGGTCGCCCGTGGCGACGATGGCGGTCATCACCGTGACCGCCTGTGCGATCTTCGCAGCGCTCCCGAACTTCTGGACCCTGCCGACGCAGTTCCTCACCGGTGTCGCCGCCGCAGCGGGCGTCGCTCTGATCAACACGATCGGAAACCTCGCGGGCTTCACGGCGCCGTACATCACCGGCGCCGTGCACGACTGGACCGGCGGGTACGAGGTGCCGATGTTCATCGTCGGCGGGTTCATGCTGTTGTCGGCGGTGCTGATGGTCGTTCTGTCCCGTCGCAATCGCAAGACGCCGGATGCCGGGGCCGTCGAGCGGGCCGATTCGGTGGTAGGCGAAGGATGATCGGCCTCGGCACCTACGCCTACTTCTGGCGGCACTCCGACCGCGTACCGCAGCCGATGAGTCTGATCGGCGCGTTCGAAGACACCCGTGCACAGGGTGTGGACCTGTTCCAGATCTGCGACTACGCACCGCTCGAATCGATGAGCGACTCCGAGCTGCGCGATGCCGCGGGAGCCGCCCGCGACCTCGGCCTCACGATCGAGTTGGGCACGAAAGGCATCGTCACCGAGCACCTGGGCCGATTCCTCGAGCTGGCCCAGATCTTCGATGCGCACTTGGTGCGGAGCATGCTCTACGGTGCGGACTCTCGCCCTTCTCTCGCCGAGGCCGAGTCCTGGCTGCGGCATGCCCTTCCCGCCTACGAGGCCGCCGGTGTCACCCTCGCCCTCGAGACCTACGAGCAGCTCGCCACCGCTGACCTCATCGGCGTGATCGAGCGCGTGGGCAGCGAGAACCTGGGGATATGTCTGGACCCGGCCAACGTCGTTGCTCGCCTCGAATCACCGCGCATCTGCGTCGAGCAGACGGCTGCACTCACGAAGAACGTGCATGTCAAGGACTTCGCCTTCGCCCGCCAGCCGGGTTGGGTCGGCTTCACGTACAGCGGCACCAAGATGGGCACCGGGCTTCACGACTACGACCATCTGCTCGCCACCGTCCGTCCGCGCGAGCGCGGCATCAACGAGATCGTCGAGCACTGGCTGCCATGGCAGGACGACGCCGCGACGACCATCCGAACCGAGCGGGAATGGACCCGCGCCACCCTGGAACACCTGAGGAGCACACTGTGACCGACATTTCGACAAGCTCAGCAATCTACAAGATCGCCGTCATCGGCGCGGGCGGCAAGATGGGCATGCGCGTGTCCGACAACCTCGTGAAGACCGGCCACACCGTCTGGTACGTGGAGAACTCCCCCGCAGGCCGGCAGCGCACGCTCGACGCCGGCCGCGAACTCACCGATGCTTCTGCGGCAGTGGCCGATGCTGACATCGTCGTACTCGCCGTCCCGGACCTCGCGCTCGGACCGGTCACAGCCGACCTGGTCCCCCAGCTTCGGCCCGGCGCGATCGTGCTCACGCTCGACCCGGCCGCCGCGTACGCAGGCCTCCTCACCACTCGCGACGATGTCATCCAGGCCGTGGCGCACCCGTGCCACCCGTCGATCTTCCTGCAGCGTGAGACACCCGAGCAGTGGGCGGACACCTTCGGCGGTATCGCCGCCCCTCAGGATGCCATCGCCGCGATCGAGAGCGACGACGACGCCAAGAAGGCGATCGTCGAAGCCACTGTCCGCGCGATCTATGCTCCCGTCATCGACGTGCACTGGGTCACGATCAAGCAGCTCGCCCAGCTCGAGCCGACCCTCGTGGAGACGGTCGCCTGCATGATCGGCGCACTTCTGAACGAGGCGTTGCAGGAGACGGTGAACACGATGGGCGTTCCGGAGGCCGCCGCGCGCAGCATCCTGTACGGTCACACGCAGGTGGCGCTCGCGAACGGTCTGCGCGGAGACAACCCGTTCAGCGACGCGTGCCTGATCGCGATGGACTACGGCAGGGAGAGCATCATCAAAGACGACTGGAAGAAGATCTTCCGCGACGACGAGCTCGACAAGAACCTCGCTCGCATGCTGCACCTCGACAAGATCGAGCGTTGAGATGACCCGCCTCGCTGGAAAGACCGCACTCGTCACTGGTGCCGGTGCAGGGATCGGACGCGCGGTCGCCGAGCGTTTCGCCCGGGAGGGCGCCCGCGTGATCATCGCCGACCGGGATGCGGATGCCGCGGCATCCGTCGCCGCGGAGATCGGCGATGCGGCACGCGCGGCAGTCGTCGACATCTCGGACGAGGCATCCGTCGAGGCGGCCTACGCCGAGCTCATCGCCGCAGGGTGGAGCCCCGACGTGGTCGTGGCGAACGCGGGAGTGCAGTTGTTCGGGCAGGATGCCAAAGCTGCAGATCTCGATCTCGACGTGTGGCGCCGCACGATCGACGTGAATCTGACCGGCACCTTCCTCACGGTCAAGCACTCCGTCCGGGCGATGCTCGCCTCCGGAGGCGGTTCGATCATCCTCACCGGAAGCCCCACCGGCCTCAACGGCGAGGGGCAGGACTTCACCGCGTACTCGGCTTCGAAGGCAGGCATCCACGGCCTCGCGCGCACGGTCGCCGCCGCGTATGCTCACGACGGCATCCGAGTGAACACTGTCGTGCCGGCCTACACCGAGACCGGACTCGTCTCCACGATCTCCGACGACCCCGACTCACGCGCGGCGATCATCGGACGCATCCCACTGGGTCGTGCAGGAAACCCGGCAGACGTGGAGGGCATCATGGTGTTCCTCGCCAGCGCCGACGGCGAGTTCGCCACCGGCGCGCTGTTCGCCGTCGATGGAGGGATGACGACGCTGTGAACTGGCTCGAAACGTGACCTCGACGACGTGGTGGCGCGGCGACACAGCGACGTGGCAGGCAGAGGGGTGGTCCTTCGAACTGCGCGGTGATGAGCTCGCGGACATCCGACGCGGTGGCGAGGTGATCCTGCGTGCCGTGCGAGCGGTCGTGCGCGACCACGGCTGGAACACCGTCCCCACCAGCGTCACGGCGACGGAATCCGACGAGTCCTCGCTCAGGCTCGTCCTGCGCCATGAGGGGTTCGGCGCCGAGGTGGTCTCCACGCTCACGGTCGAGACGAGCGGAGACGAGCTCCGAGTCACGTGGGACGCCGAGAACCTTCGCGTGTTCTCGACCTGCCGCACAGGGCTCGTGGTCCTGCATCCCGCAACTGACGCCGGGCGCCGCGTCACCGTGACGCACTCCGACGGCGCAGTCGAGCAGACCGCCTTCCCCACCCGCATCAGCCCGCACCAGCCCATCCTGGACATCCGTGCTCTCGAACTTCATCCCACAGGCGATGCGGATGCCGCGACCACGATCCGCTTCGATGGCGACGTGTTCGAGATGGAGGACCAGCGCAACTGGTCGGATGCCTCGTTCAAGACGTACAGCCGACCGCTCGGCCTCCCCTACCCGTACCCGATCGCGGCGGGCGAGCGCGTACATCAGTCGCTCACCGTCGCCGCCGTGCGGACCTCGACCGCCGAGTCACCACCGTCGGCGGAGATCGTCCTCGTCGAAGGCGGCCCGTTTCCCGCTGTCGGTGTCGAAGCCTCGACCGCACCAGGTCGCGGAAGCCGATGTGCAGATGGCAGCTTCCGCGTCGTCGAATTGAACCTGACCACGCCGACGTGGTCGGCGGCCCTGCGCAGAGCCGCTGCTGACGGACTCCCCCTGGACGTGCGTCTCGTGATCGACCAGGACCCGAAACCCCTGGCGGATGCCGCACGAGCACTCGCACACCACCCGGTCGTGGCCGTCACCCCGTTCGACAGCGTGCGTCATGTGAGCGACGAGGGCACTGTCGCGCGCACGCAGGCGGCGTTCGACGACGCAGGCGTACCCACTCACCTTCGCGCCGGCGCCCGATCGCACTTCACGGAGCTCAACCGTGAGCAGGATCGCATCCCCGACGACGTCCACGGCATCGTGTTCACGACCACGCCGCTGTTCCACTCGCTCGATACCGAACAGCTCGTCGAGGCACTCCCCATGCAGCGCCTCATCGCAGCTCAGGCCGTCGAGATGGCAGATCGGCGCCCCGTGCACATCGGGCCCGTGACGTTGCGTCCTCGGTTCAACAATGTGGCGACGTCTCCGGAACCGGCGCCGACGCTGACGGATCTGAGCGAGGGCTACGGGGCCCAGTTCACGGGCGCGGAGGACGAACGACAGAATTCAATGGAGCTCGCGGCCTGGACGATAGCGAGCGCCGCGGCGCTCGCCGTTCCCGGTGTCGAGAGCCTGTCGTGGTTCGAGACCTGGGGGCCGCGCGGTCTGCGCGATGCCACCGGAGCGCCGCGCTTCGTGGCGGAGGCGATTACCGCGCTCTCGCCGCTCGCGGGACGGATGCTGCTCTGGGGCTCCAGTCCCGATGGACTGCTCTGGGCGATCGGCGCCAGAGCAGATGACGAGGATGTCGTGCTGGTTGCGAATCTGGGGCGGGTGCCGAGGACGGCCACCGTCGAAGTGCCCGAGCGCACGGCGGTCAAGGACGTGATCCCGGCTGGCTCCTGGCTGCGTCTGACGACACGAAACTGATGACCACAGCCGAGAACACGAGCGTATACGGTGCAGTTCGACGCCGCGCTTGACCCTCACGCGACGTGAGGATCCAGGCTGTCTCACATGACTGATCACTTCAATGCATTCGAGATGAGCCCCGTTCCCGACGGCCCCGATGCCGTCGCCCCGGATCCGTTCCGAGGCATATACGCGATGCCGATGTTCGTGAAGATCCCGACGCGGGATCTCCAGGCATCGACAGATTTCTGGGTGCGCGGACTCGGCTTCATCGACCTGTTCAGCGTTCCCGGACAGATCGTGCACCTGCGACGATGGGCGTTCCAGGACGTACTGCTCGTTCCCTCGGACGACGATGCGGTCCCGACAGCGGCATCGACGGTTCAGGTGTTCGTCTCCTGCGTCCTCAGCCAGCTCGACTCCGTGGCCGACGCATGTCGAGCCATGTCACCGGGTTCAGTGACGGGACCGTACGACACGGCGTGGAGGACGCGCGACATCACCGTCATCACGCCGGAGGGCGCGCAGGTCACGATCACGGCCGCGACGCCGTTCACTCCCGACAGTGATGTGGGACGCAATTTCGCATCCGTCGGGATTTTCGCACCGGAAGACTCCGAAGGAGGAGCACAATGACATCGATGGTTGACAACGAGATCGATGAGGATGCGACCGTTGGCGTGGCAGCCGACCTCCTCGGGCTGACCGTGCGCACTCTTCATCACTGGGACGAGATCGGTCTCGCGTCGCCGTCTCGCCGCACACCTGCGGGTTATCGTCTCTACACCTGGGACGACCTCGAGCGCCTCAGCCGCGTCGTGGCGTACCGTGAGGCGGGCCTCACGCTCGACGCGATTCGTGATGTGCTCGATGATGCGACCGCTGAGATCGGCGATACCTTGCGCGAGCAGCGGGCCCAACTTGCCGAACGGATTCACGATCTGCAACAGCTCGACGAACGCCTCGAGCGCATGACCGAGGCGCACGAGCGCGGCATCCTGATGAGTGATGACGAACAGCGCGAGGTGTTCGGCGAAGAGTGGGACCCGGAGCAGTCGCGCGCGGCCCGCTACGTGTGGGGAGGGTCGAGGCAATGGGCGCAGTTCGCAGAGCGCTCAGCGTCCCGCTCGCAAAGCCAGTGGCGGGAACTCTCCAGGGCCATGTCCGCCCTCCAGCTCGACCTGGCCGATGCGGTGAGCCGGGGTGTCGTGCCCGGGAGCGAGGACGCGGATGCACTCGCCGAGCGCCACCGTCAACTGTTCTCGCACTTCTTCCCGCTCACACGGCAGATGCAGGTGTGCCTGGGGCGGATGTTCGAAGCCGACCCTGGATTCGCTTCGTACTACAACGGTATCGGCGACGGGCTCGCCACATGGTTTCGTCAGGCGATCGATGAATCCGCGCGTCACCACGGCATCGATCCGGACACCGCGACCTGGGAGTGACGTCGCGGTCCGGAGTTCAGCCAGACGTCGACTGACGGATGACCAGTTCAGGCCGGAAGCGCACATTGCGTTCGTAGTCGCCATCGGGGTCATCGATAGACCGCAGCAGCAAGTCGACCGCGGTGTGCCCGATCAGCTGTGCCGGCTGACGGATGGAGCTCAGAGGCACGACTGTGGCCGCCGCGAAATCGATGTCGTCGTAACCGATCAACGCGATGTCTTCAGGAACTCGGAGCGTCCCGAACATCGAGAAGGCCTGCAGCAGACCGACGGCCAGCAGGTCGTTCGCGGCGAAGATCGCGTCCGGCCGGTCCGGCTGCCCGACGATCACTTCGCCGGCTTCTCGACCGTTGAGCACCGTGAGCGCCGGCATCTCGATCAGCTCGAGAGTCGCGTCCGGAGCCTCCTCCACAGCGCGACGCGCTCCGGTCAGACGGTTCGCGACCTGCGCGATCGATGACGGCCCCCCGATGAACGCGATCCGGCGTCGGCCGATGTCGATCAGATGCCGCACAGCGAGGTATCCGCCCTCGATATCGTCCACCGATACAGAGCAGAAGGTGCTTCCCGGCAGCTCATGATCGACGAGAACGACCGGGATTCCGGCATTCTGCACGCGCTGGAGCTTGTCGACGTCGTCGGTTGCGGGGCTGATCAGCACACCGTTCACGCGCTGCTCGCGGAAAAGGTCGAGATAGCGGTCTTCGCGGGAAGAGTCCTCGTCGCTGTTACCGAGCAGCACCGACAGCCGATCATCCTCAGCCCTCGCCTCAGCGCCGCGGGCGACATCCGCGAAGAACGGGTTGCCTGCGTCTGGCACGACGAGGCCGATGCTCCGGCTTCGCCCTGCGCGCAGCTGGCGGGCGGCGTCGTTGCGGACGAAGCCGAGTTCGTCGATCGCGGCCAGCACTCGCTCAACCGTGTCCGCGGCGACTTTGTCGCGCCGGTTGAGGACGTTGGAGACCGTGCCCACCGAGACGGATGCCGCCACCGCGACATCCCGTACACTCACTGCCACCCGCTGCTCCTCGTCCTTCGTGCTGAGCGCGAGTGTACGGCATCCGGCAGCTGCTCCCCAGCCAGCGCTCCGTTGCAGAGCCCGCGCCGGAACTCGTCGCGCAGACGCGCTTGCGGTCCGCGTGACGCCCGCTTAGTATTGAAACGATTCACGCCATCCCGTCCGACCGAGGAGCACGTCACCGATGACAGCCGTTACCCGCGTCTGCTTTCAACTGAGGGTCCGCCCAGAACTGCTCGACGAGTATCTACGTCGCCACGCACCCGTCCGGCCCGAGATGCTCGCCGAGATCGCCGCCGCCGGCCGGCGGAATTACTCTCTGTTCCTCGGCGAGGGCGGCCGACTGATCGGTTACTACGAGACCGACGACGATGCTGCCGCCCAGGCGTATCTCGCGCAGTCCGAGATCGCCACCCGGTGGGAAGCCGAGATGGCACGGTTCTTCGTCGATCTCGAAGGTCGCCCCGATCAGGCAGCGACCCCGCTCACTGAAGTCTTCAACCTTGCGGATCAACTGTCCGCCACAGCATCCGCACCATCGCCCGCAGAAAGCAGCAGATCATGAGCATCCTCACCCCCGCGATCCTCTCGGAACTCGAGAAGCAGTCCATCGAGCTCCCCTCATGGGCGTTCGGAAACTCCGGCACTCGTTTCAAGGTGTTCGGCACCCCTGGCACCCCGCGCGACCCGTGGGAGAAGATCGCCGATGCCGCGCAGGTGAACAAGTACACCGCCCTCGCTCCGACCGTCGCGCTGCACATCCCGTGGGACCTGGTCGATTCCTTCGACGACCTGCGCAAGCACGCCGAGGACCACGGCGTCGCCCTCGGCACCATCAACTCGAACACCTTCCAGGACGACGAATACAAGTTCGGAGCCCTCACGCACGAGGATGCCGCGATCCGCAACAAGGCCATCGATCACCACCTCGCCTGCATCGACGTGATGGATGCGACAGGATCTCGCGACCTGAAGATCTGGCTCGCCGAGGGCTCGAACTACCCGGGGCAGGCCGACCTCCGCGGCCGTCAGGACCGATTGAACGAGTCGCTCCAGAAGATCTACGCGCGCCTCGGTGACGACCAGCGCCTGGTGCTGGAGTACAAGTTCTTCGAGCCGGCCTTCTACCACACCGATGTTCCCGACTGGGGAACCTCGTACGCCCAGGTCAGCACGCTCGGCGACAAGGCGATGGTGTGCCTCGACACCGGTCACCACGCTCCTGGTACGAACATCGAGTTCATCGTGATGCAGCTGCTGCGTCTCGGAAAGCTGGGCTCGTTCGACTTCAACTCACGCTTCTACGCCGACGATGACCTCATCGTGGGCGCCGCCGACCCGTTCCAGCTCTTCCGCATCCTCTTCGAGGTGATCCGCGGCGGCGGCCTGAACAACGCCGACGTGGCATTCATGCTCGACCAGTGCCACAACGTCGAGGACAAGATCCCCGGCCAGATCCGCTCCGTGCTCAACGTGCAGGAGATGACAGCTCGCGCGCTGCTCGTCGACAAGGATGCTCTGACCGCCGCCCAGAAGTCGGGCGATGTGCTCACCGCCAATGCGGTGTTCATGGATGCCTTCTACACCGACGTGCGCCCGGCACTCGCCGAGTGGCGTGAGTCGCGGGGCCTCGACGGCGACCCGATGGCAGCGTACGCTGCATCCGGTTACCAGCAGAAGATCGCCACCGACCGGGTCGGCGGAGTGCAGGCAGGCTGGGGCGCGTGAGCGGCCGGCACGGTTCTGGAAAGGAATGGATGCTGTGACGCAGCCATACGCCGCCGCCGATGGACTCGTGCGCGTGTACCCGGCCGAAGTGCCCGACGGCACTGGACTCGTCTGGGCGCACGGCGGTGGCTTCCTGTTCGGCGACATCGACATGCCCGAGTCCGATTGGGTCGCCCGGCAGCTCGCCGCTCGCGGAACCACCGTCGTCTCGGTCGATTATCGGCTCGCACCGGTTCCGGAAGGGTTCCACGATGGGGTGACGGGCCAGCCCGGTCACCCCTACCCGGCGGGCTCCGACGACATGGTGACCGCGTGGCGATGGACGCTGACGCACGCAGTCGAGCTCGGAATATCCTCGTCCGCCCTCGCGATCGGCGGAACCAGCGCCGGCGGCAACCTCGCGGCAGGCGCTGCGCTTCGCCTCGCCGGCACGCATGAGGCTCCGGCGCTCGTGCTGCTCGCGTACCCGACGCTGCTCGCGGTGCAGCCCGCTCCGGATGCCGAGCTGCGCGCCGCTCTCGACGCCGACCCCGACGCGGATCGGTTCGGGCCGGTAGCGGTGCGGAGGATGTACGAGAACTATCTCGCCGGTCCGGTCGACGACGCACCACTGCCGGCTGTTCCCGGACGAGCGACGGCATCCGACCTGTCCCACTACCCACCGACGTTCATCGTCAACGGTGATGTCGATGAACTGCGCGTGTCCGCCGAGCACTTCGCGACGACCCTCGCCGCGGCCGGGCGCGATATCGAGATCATCACCGAGTACGGCACTCAGCACGGCCACCTCAACCGTCCGGAGGAGCCGGCCGCCACTCTTTCGATCGAGCGGATGGCCAGACGCCTCGCCGCTCTGTCACCCCAGCTCTCCCCCATACCCTCCGAAGGAATCGCCTCATGACGAACCCCACAGCAGCCGCGCTCATCGCACGCAGCAACCGCCTCGGCGCGGACCCGAAGAACACGAACTACGCCGGCGGCAACACCTCGGCCAAGGGCACTGAGACCGACCCCGTCACGGGTCAGCCGGTCGAGCTGCTGTGGGTCAAGGGTTCAGGCGGAGACCTCGGCACGCTGAAGGAGCAGGGCCTGGCCGTGCTCCGTCTCGACCGCTTCCGCGCGCTCGTCGACGTCTACCCCGGCATCGAGCGCGAGGACGAGATGGTCGCTGCGTTCGACTATTGCCTGCACGGCAAGGGCGGAGCGGCCCCCTCTATCGACACCGCGATGCACGGACTGGTGGATGCTGCGCACGTCGATCACCTGCATCCCGACTCCGGTATCGCGATCGCGACGGCCGCCGACGGCGAAGCCCTCACCACGAAGATCTTCGGAGACAGGGTGGTGTGGGTGCCGTGGCGGCGCCCCGGCTTCCAGCTCGGCCTCGACATCGCCGAGATCAAGAAGCAGAATCCGCAGGCGATCGGCACCATCCTCGGCGGGCACGGCATCACCGCGTGGGGCGACACCTCGGAGGAGGCGGAGGCGAACTCCCTGTGGATCATCGACACCGCCGCCGCGTACATCGAGGCGAACGGCAAGGCCGACCCGTTCGGCGGCGTGCGTTCCGGGTTCGAGGCGCTTCCAGCCGCGGAGCGTCGTGATCGCGCGGCCGCGCTGGCAGGCACGGTCCGCGGCATCGCGTCGACGGACAACCCGATGGTCGGTCACTTCACCGACTCCGACGTGGTGCTCGATTTCCTGGCATCCGAGCGCGCTCCCGAACTCGCCGCGCTCGGCACCAGCTGCCCCGACCACTTCCTGCGCACCAAGGTCAAGCCGCTCATCCTCGACCTGCCGTCCACGGCATCCGTCGATGAGCAGATCGCGCGCCTGCACGAGCTGCACACCGAGTACCGCGCCGACTACCAGGCGTATTACGACGCGCACGCGACCGCCGAGTCACCGGCGATCCGCGGGGCGGACCCGCTCATCGTCCTGATCCCAGGCGTCGGAATGTTCTCGTACGGCGCCAACAAGCAGACCGCCCGCGTGGCCGGCGAGTTCTACGTCAACGCCATCAATGTCATGCGCGGCGCCGAGGCGCTCTCCACGTACTCCCCCATCTCGGATGCCGAGAAGTTCAACATCGAGTACTGGGCGCTGGAGGAGGCGAAGCTGCAGCGCATGCCGAAGCCGAAGTCGCACCAGGGCCGCATCGCGTTCGTCACCGGCGCAGCATCCGGCATCGGCAAGGCCATCGCGACGCGTCTCGCCGCCGAGGGTGCGTGCGTCGTCATCGCCGACCTCGATCTCGAGAAGGCGCAGTCCGCCGCCGCTGAACTCGGAAACACGGATGTCGCGATCGGCGTCGCCGCCAACGTCGCCGACGCTGATGCCGTGCAGGCAGCGCTCAACGACGCCGTGCTCGCCTTCGGCGGTGTCGACCTCGTCGTTAACAACGCCGGTCTGTCGCTGTCGAAGCCACTGCTGGAGACCACCGAGAAGGACTGGGATCTGCAGCACGACGTCATGGCCAAGGGCTCGTTCCTCGTGTCGAAGGCGGCAGCGAAGGTACTCATCGACCAGAAGCTCGGCGGCGACATCATCTACATCTCGTCGAAGAACTCCGTCTTCGCCGGGCCGAACAACATCGCGTACTCCGCGACGAAGGCAGATCAGGCCCACCAGGTGCGGCTGCTGGCTGTGGAACTCGGCGAGTTCGGCATCCGCGTCAACGGCATCAACCCCGACGGCGTCGTGCGCGGCTCCGGCATCTTCGCCTCCGGCTGGGGCGCGAACCGCGCTGCGACCTACGGTGTCGATGAGAAGGATCTCGGCCAGTTCTACGCGAACCGCACGATACTCAAGCGCGAGGTCGTTCCGGAGAACGTGGCAGATGCCGTGTTCGTGCTCACCGGCCCTGAGCTCAGCCGCACGACGGGTCTGCACATCCCGGTCGACTCCGGCGTCGCGGCGGCATTCCTGCGATGACCACTCCCGATTCTCCGGTCGCTGAGCCCGTCGAAGCGTCCGGTGTCCGCGCCGTCGTCGCCGTCGACCTCGGAGCCACATCGGGACGCGTCGTGATCGGGCGCATCGGGGAGGAGACGCTCGAACTCGAGCTCGTCACCCGCTTCCCGAACGGGCCCATTGAACTCGACGACGGACTGCACTGGGACTTCGATGCGCTCTACGGCCATATCGTCGACGGCCTCGCCGAAGCGGTGCGCCGCGAACCCGCGATCGAGAGTATCGGCATCGACTCCTGGGCGGTCGACTACGGCCTGCTGCGAGACGGCAAGTTGCCCACGCAGCCGTTCCACTACCGTGACTCGCGCTCGGAGCGGGGCGTCGCCCAGGTACATGAGATCGTGTCCTTCAGCGAGCTCTATCAGCGCAACGGACTGCAGTTCCTGCCGTTCAACACGCTGTACCAGTACCGCGTCGACGAGCGGCTTGCGGATGCCGACACCGCTCTGCTCATCCCGGACCTGATCGCCTATCTCTTGACGGGCACCGCCGCCGCGGAGCGTACGAACGCCTCGACGACTGGTCTGCTCGGAGTGCGCTCAGGCGAGTGGGATACCGAGCTGGCGGATCGCCTCGGCATCCCGACGGCGGCGCTCCCCACCCTGGTCGACCCGGGGTCGGTGATCGGGATGCTGCGCCCCGAACTCGCCCCGCGCATCGGCAAGGAACTCCCCGTCATCGCGGTCGGCTCGCACGACACGGCATCCGCCGTCGTCGCCGTCCCGCTCTCGTCGCCGAACGCGGCGTACATCTCGTGCGGCACCTGGGGTCTTGTCGGCGTCGAACTCACCGAGCCGGTGTTGACGGATGCCGCGCGCGAGGCGAACTTCACCCACGAACTCGGAGTCGACGGCCGCTACCGCTTCCTGCACAACGTCACGGGACTGTGGCTGTTGAGCGAGACCGTGCGGGCGTGGGAGGCGGAGGACGGGCACTCGGTCGACCTGCCCGAACTGCTGGATGCCGCGTCCGCTGTGACCGACGACATCGCGCTGTTCGATGCGAATGACTCGTCGCTGAGTGCTCCCGGCGGCATGCCCGCACGCATCGCGGCGGTGCTGCGTGTGCAGGGCTCGCCGGTGCCGGCTGATCGCCCGGCCTTCGCCCGCACGATCGTCGAATCGATCGCTGCGGCGTTCGCTTCAGCGGTCCAGACCGCGGCCGATCTGTCAGGTCGCGAGCTCGACAGCATCCATCTCGTCGGCGGCGGGTCGCTCAACCGATTGCTGTGCCAGGCGACAGCCGACCGCGCCGGTCTGCCGGTACTGGCCGGGCCGGTCGAGGCGACCGCTCTCGGCAACGTGCTCGTGCAGGCACGCGCACGCGGTGCTGCTCCTGCGACGCTGGAGGAAATTCGGGCGCTCGTCGCACGCACACACGAACCGCTGCGTTACGACCCGCGCTGATCAGGTCCGTTCCCGGGTCGGGTATCCGCCTGCCCAAAGGTGTCGCCGGATGCTGCTTCCCGTGCCCGGAAGCGACCAACTGCGCCACCTCGAGTGACAGGCGCTCCGGAAGGGTGTCACTGGATGCCGCCAAACCTGCCCGAAGGCGACCAACAGCGCCACCTCGAGCGCCGGGGTCCGCACACAGCAGGACGCCCGACCGCGCGAGCGACCGGGCGTCCTGCACGACTCAGAAGTCGAAGTCGCCGATGTTGTCGGCGTTGAACTCGAACGGGTCGCCGAGCAGGACGGTGCCGTCCGCCCCGACCGTGTACTCGCCGAGGTCGCCTGCCTCGAAGGTGTCGCCTTCGGCGCCGGTGATGTCGCCCTGGATGAGCGCGGCAGCCGCATACGCAGACAGGTATCCGAGCTCTTCCGGGTTCCACAGCGCGAACGCGGTGACAGTGCCGTCTTCGACGTATTCGCGCATCTGGTTCGGCGTGCCGAGGCCAGTGAGCGCGACCGTGCCCTTGTAGTCCGACGTCGACAGGTACCGCGCCGCAGCGGCGATGCCGACCGTCGTGGGCGAGATGATGCCCTTCAGGTTCGGGTGCGTCTGCAGCAGTGCTGCAGTCTTGTCGAACGAGGTCTGGTCGTCGTCATCGCCATAGACCGTCTCGACGAGCGTGATGTCGGGGTAGTCGCTCGCGAGGTACTCCTCCATCAGGGCGATCCAGGCGTTCTGGTTCGTCGCGTTCGCCGAAGCAGACAGCACGGCGATCTCGCCCGCGCCGCCGATCTGCTCGGCGATGAGGTCTACCTGCACCTTCGCGATGCCCTCGGAATCGGCCTGGTTGATGAACAGGTCGCGGCAGTCGGGGTTGGTGTCGGAATCGAACGTGACGACCTTGACGCCGGCGTCGCGTGCTTCATTCAGTGCGTCGCAGATGGCCTTCGGGTCGTTAGCGGACACCACCAGCGCACCGACGCCCTGCTGTGTGGCCGTGTTGATGTAGCTCACCTGAGCATCGGGCGTCACCTCCGCCGGGCCGACCTCGGCGAAGGTACCGCCGAGTTCTTCGACGGCGGTCTTGCCACCCTTGCTCGACGTGTCGAAGTACGGGTTGCCGAGGTTCTTGGGCAGGAATGTGATGGCGAGGTTGTCGGAGCCACCCTCGGCTCCGCCGCCGTCGCCACCCGAGCCTGTGCCGGTGTCGGCGCATCCGGTCAGGACCAGAGCCGCGGCCACGGCGACAGCCGCGAAAGCCGTGACGCGCTTGCGTGCAAACTTCATTGTTCTTCCTTTCGTGGGGCTGCCACAGGCGGATGCCGATGGCAAGAGAGCGATCTCAAGGGGTCGACGCGGCTGCGGAACGAAGCGGTGGGCCTGCCTTCGCACGCACTCTCTGCGCCCAGGCGAGCAGGCTGGCTGCCACCACGGACGCGACCAGAAGACCGCCGGTGATGATGTTGATGACGTCGGACGTCACATTCGCGAGGCGCAGCGCGCTGGAGAGCACACCGATCAAGAGCACAGCGGCGACGACACCGTGCAGTTGCCCCCGCCCTCCGAACACCGATACTCCGCCGAGGACCACTGCGGCGATGACCTGAAGCTCGAGGCCGGTGGCGTTGTCACCCCGGGCGCTGCCGAAGCGCAGCGTGAAGAAGATCCCCGCGAAGGCGGCGACGACGCCGGCGAGCACGAACAGGATGAACTTCGTCCGCTCCACGTGCACACCCGAGAATCGCGCAGCATCCTTCGACAGGCCGATCGCGTAGATGCCACGGCCGAACGGCGTGAAGTGCAACAGCACCACGAAGATCACGAGAAGAACGAGGAATGGCACGGTGATGTACGGAATCGTGGTTCCTGCGATCTTCGCCTTGGCCAGCGCCGTCCACATCTCGGGAAAGTCGGTGACCGCCGTGGTGCCCAGCAGGCCGACGGCGAGTCCGCGGAACAGTGCGAGGGTTCCGATGGTCACCGCGAGCGAGGGCAGTCCGACCACGGTCACCAGGAAACCGTTGACAGCCCCTCCGACCACACCGACGGCGAGGGCGGCCAGGGCTGCGACTTCGAACGGGGCGCCCGCCTGTGTGAGCACGCCCGTCACGACGCTCGCGAGACCCACCATGCTGCCCACCGACAGGTCGATCTCGCCGGTGACCATGATCAATGCCATGGGCAGCGCGATGAGCAGGATCGGCGCGACGTCCAGCAGCAGATAGTTCAGTGTGATCGGCTGCGCGAACCCCTTCACCGTCGTCATCGCGACGACGATCACGACGATGAGCAGCGCGACGATCGCCATCTCCCTGGTGAGCAGCAGCCGTTGCCAGAGGGGCCGGTCGTGTTCCCGGATGACGCGGGTCGTGGCCGTGGCCGTGGTGGCGGTCATGATTCGTCCCTCGCCTCGATGAGTCGCCGTTTCTGTCTGACCGCGAGCAGCCGGTCTAGCACGATGGCGCCGATGATGAGCGCGCCGACGACGGCCCGCTGCCAGAAGTCCTGGATGCCGAGGATCGGCAGCGCTCGGTTGATCGTCATCAGCAGCATCGCTCCGATGGCGGCACCCCAGACCGACCCGACCCCGCCGGTGATGGCGATGCCTCCGATCACGGCCGCACCTACGGCATCCAGTTCCCATCCAGCGCCCGCCTGCGAGCTGACGGATCCGTAGCGGGCGGCGTAGAAGACGCCAGCGAGTCCGGCCAGAGCACCGGAGAGCACGAACGCGGTGAGCAGACGTCGCGTGACTTTGAGCCCGTACAGCTCTGCCGCGGCAGGGTCGGAACCGATCGCGTAGTACTCGCGCCCGGCTCGCGTGTTGCGCATGTACCAGGCGGCGATCGCCAGGACGATCAACGCGACGATCGCCAATACGGGGATGCCGATGAGCTGAGCCGTTCCGAGTCCCAGGAAGTCCTTGGGCATGTCGGAGGCGTTGACCCTGTCGCTTCCTGCCCAGAGCACGTTGATACCGCGATAGGCATACAGCGTGCCGAGTGTGATCACCATGGCCGGCACCTTGGCGAAGGCGACCAGCGCGCCGTTCACGAGCCCGAGCAATGCGCCGAAGACCACCGCAGCGATGACGACGATGATGATCGGGATGCCGGGGATGTCGATGAACAACCGGCCGGTGAGATAGGCGGTCAGACCCATCACCGAGCCCACCGAGAGGTCGACGTTGCGGGTGATGATGACGATCGCCTGTCCGACTGCGACGAGCACGAGGATCGAAGGAGTCAGCAGCAGGTCGCGCCATCCATCGGCGCTGAACAGGAAATTCGGGTTCTTCGCCGTCGCCGCGATGACGACGAGGGCCAGGGCGATCAGGATGCCGAACTCCCGTGCACGCCCGACGCCGCCGATGGCCTTGCCGAGTCCGGAACGCCGGATCGAAGTGGTGCTGGTCACGAGTGGAGCTCCGTTGCATGCGTTGCGGCGAACATCACGTTCTCACTGGTCGCCTCGGCGCGACCGATCTCGGCGGTGATGCGCCCTTCGCGCATGACGAGCACGCGGTCGGCCATTCCCAGCACCTCAGGGAGCTCCGAGGAGATCATGAGAATGCCCATGCCTTCGCCTGCGAGCTGTGACAGCAGCCGGTGCACCTCCGCTTTGGTGCCGACGTCTATGCCTCGCGTCGGTTCATCGATGATGAGCACGCGCGGGTGCGTCGCCAACCACTTCGCGAGGACGACTTTCTGCTGGTTGCCGCCGGAGAGCGTCGATGAGACGGTGTCGAGCGCGTGCGCCTTGACCTCGAGCCTGCTCGCCCACTCCTTCGAGGCGCTGTTCTCCATACCGGTGGTCAGGAGGCCGAACTTCGCGAGTCTGCCGCGGATCGCCATCGTGATGTTGCTGCCGACCCCGGACTCGATCACGAGCCCCTGCTTGCGCCGATCCTCCGGCACGAGGGCGAGCCCAGCGCGCATGGCGTGTGTGGGGCTCCGGCGCGGTACGGTCTGGCCGAGCATCCGCACTTCACCCTCGCGATATGCGTCGACGCCGAACAGGGCGCGGGCGACCTCACTGCGCCCTGCGCCGACGAGCCCGGCAAGGGCGACGATCTCGCCCGCCCGCACGTTGAACGAGATGTCGTGGAAGACACCGGGGCTCGTGAGTCCGCTCACTTCGAGCAACGGCTCTCCGATCGGAACCGTCTGCTTGGGGAAGAGCTCCGTGACGTCTCGGCCGACCATCTGGCGGACGAGTTCGTCGACGGTGGTCTCGGCGATCGGGGTGGTGCTGATGTACGCGCCGTCGCGCATCACGGTGACCGTGTCACACAAGGCGAACACCTCATCGAAGCGGTGCGAGATGAAGAGCACCGCGCGGCCCTCATCGCGGAGGCTGCGCGCGACAGCGAAGAGTCGCTCGACCTCGACCCCGCTGAGCGCTGCGGTCGGCTCGTCCATGATGAGGACACTGGCATCGAGCGAGATCGCCTTGGCGATCTCGATGATCTGCTGATCAGCGATCGAGAGGCCTTCGGTGATCCGCTCGGGGTCGAGAGCGACTCCGAGACGCTGGAAAATCTGCTCGACCTCCTGGCGCATGGATCTGCGGTCGATGCGGCCGATCGCGTTCGTCGGCTGCCTGCCCATGAAGATGTTCTCGGTGACCGAGAGATCGGGGAACAGCGTCGGTTCCTGGTAGATCACGGCGATGCCCGCCGCCTTGGACTGCGCGGTGCTGGTGAAGTCGACGTCGTCGCCGTGCAGACGGAACTCGCCGGAGTCGCGCCGGTACAGGCCGGCCATGATCTTCACGAGTGTGGATTTGCCTGCACCGTTCTCGCCGATGAGCGCGTGGATCGACTGCGAGCGCAGCGTCAGGCTGCCGGAGCGCAGCGCCACCACCGGCCCGAAGGACTTCACGACGCGATGCAGTTCCAGCGCGGCATCCGCTGGGCTGCGGTTCTCGACTTCGACGGCCACTGGCGCGTCCTCTCCGTTGAGGGGATCGATTGATCCGAGACTGAATTTACATGAATCGATTCAGGTACGTTTCAAGCTAGTGTATGAAACTACGCCACGAGGTCAACACCATGGTGACCGAATCGTGATCCGATCAATGAGGAGAGGTGAGGCCGTGTCGGTGAGCATCCGTGATGTCGCACTGCGCGCCGGTGTCTCGGTCGGAACCGTCTCCAACGTCCTGAACCGCCCGGAAGAGGTCTCCGCCGATTCGGTGCAGCGTGTGAGTGAGGCGATCGAACAGCTGGGGTACGTGCGCAACGACGCGGCCCGCAAACTTCGCGCCGGCATCAGCACGACCGTGGGTTTCGTCGTCCTCGACGGACAGAACCCGTTCTACAACGACGTCGTTCGCGGCGCCGAGGATGAGGCCACTCGTCACGGCATCGCCATCCTGTACGGAAACACCGATGAGGACCCGTCGCGGGAGAAGGTCTACCTCGATCTGTTCCGGGAGCAGCAGGTGCGCGGCCTGCTCATCGCGCCGTACGGCGACGTGATGACGCAGTTGCGTCGCTTCCGCTCCTCCGGCATCGCCACGGTGCTCGTCGACCGGTTCAGCGCAGACAGCGACTTCTCGTCAGTGTCGGTCGACAGCGTCGCCGGGGGCCGTCTCGCCGTGGAGCATCTCATCGAGAGCGGCCGGCGGCGCATCGCCTTCGTCGGCGGACCGTTCGACATGCGACAGGTGACCGACAGGCTCGCCGGGGCCAGGGCCGCGGCGGAGAACGCCACGACGCGTGTCGACCTCGAAGTCGTCGCCACCGCGGCGATGACGGTCGAGGAGGGTGCGGCGGCAGGGAGCCGTATCCTCGCCCGGCCTCGGCGGGAGTGGCCGGATGCCCTGTTCGCCTCGAACGATCTGCTCGCCCTCGGCCTGCTGCAATCGCTCGTCGCGGGAGGCCGGATGCTGGTGCCGGACGAGATCGCGATCATCGGATTCGACGACATCCCGTTCGCCGCGGCCGCCGCTGTGCCGCTGTCGTCGATCCGCCAGCCGAGTCGGGTGATCGGTCGCACCGCGCTGCGGATCGTGTTGGAGGAAGCAGCCGATCCGGACAGCATCCCCCGTCAGACCGTCTTCCCGCCCGAACTCGTGATCCGCCGGTCGACCACCGGCTGACTTAGCCCTTCACGGCTGCGTCCGACGTTTCGACCGGTGTCGCAGATCGCCGTCATGTGCATGTGCGAACTACCACGAGGGACAACTCCCGCGAGCGGCATACCCGACCGGTGTCACAAATGGCCGCCAAATATGACTTGACGCGACCACGAGCGACACCTCCCGCGATGGGCCTGTCTAGCGGACGTTGCCGTTGGAGCAGGTCTGCTGAGCGGCCGAGTTGCCCTTGATGGAGTCGGGCAGGGCGACAGCCGTATCGGACGGCGCTGGTGTCTCGCCCGCGGTCTCGTCCGGCGCCGGGGTCTCGGGCTCTTGCACGACGACGCCGTCGTTCTCCGTGTTCTCGTGCGTGATCTGCAGCTGCTGGTTCGCGTTGATCGCGTCCCACATGGTCTGCGCGGACTGTGTGTCCGCCACGACCTTGTTCCGGTCGTCCGGATCCTCATAGGTCGGGTACTGCAGGAAGACGATGTCCTCGAACGGAACATCCTTCACTGCGAGGGCGACCTGCACGATCGTCATCGGATTGGTCAGCGACGTGCTGGCCTCGAGGTTGCTGAGCGCCGTGTTGGCCAATCGCAGCATGGTCGGGATGTTGCCGAGGACCTCGCTGCTGATGAGCTTGCGCGACAGGCTCGACATGTACTGCTGCTGATTGCCGATCCGACCGAGGTCGCTGCCGTCGCCGACGCCGTGGCGAGTCCGCAGGAACTGCAGCGCCTCGAGCCCCATGACCGTGTGGGTTCCGGCCGCCATGTCGAGTCCGGTGTAGCGGTCCTTGATGGGAGTCGCGAGGCAGACGTCGACGCCGCCGATGGCGTTGGTGATCTCGATCACGCCGCCGAAGGTGACGGATGCCGCGAACTCGATGTCCTGACCGGTCTCTTCCGCGATCGTCTTGGCGACGCAGTTCAGGCCGCCATCCATGTACGCGCTGTTGAGCGGCTGTTTGCTCATCGCCGAGGTCGTGCTGCCGTCCTCGCGTGTGCACTCCGGAATCGGGAGCATGAGATCGCGCGGGAAGCTGACCGCCGTGATGCGACGAGGCTCCTCCGACACGTGCAGGAGGATGTTCACGTCGTTGAGGTTGCCCTCGGAATCCGAACCCGAGCACCGATCCCCGAACAGGTGCGCATACGCGTCTTCGCAGCTGTCCGTGCCGACGAGCAGCATGTCGAAGCCGCCCTCGTACTCGCTGATGTCCGGCGGCACCGGCTGCTGCCCCTCGAGCTCGACGGCCCCGGCCGTGGCAGTCCCGTAGAGATCGCTCACCACGAAGGCACTGACGCTCACACCGCTCACCAGCACGACGGCGAGCGCGACGCCGATGATCTTGAGGAGCTGGCTGATCGGGCCCGGAGACCGCAGTTGACCGTGGCGGGCCACAGTCCTGCGGCGACGGATCTTCTCGCTCACTCAATGCCTTTCGAGTCTGTTGCAGTGCTCAGGGGTACCGCAGTCAGTTCTCTGCGGAGGGTGTGGGATTCGAACCCACGAGACATCTCTGCCCACTGGTTTTCAAGACCAGCTCCATCGGCCGCTCGGACAACCCTCCATCGACAGACGAATCCGTCGATCAGTGGTCGAGTCTAGCCGGTTTCATTCTGTCGTCCCCACCTGAGGGACCGCTGGATGGCGCAGCAGCGTGTCCAGTGCGAGCGCGAGCCCGCCGTCTGCGACGTCTGCGGTGACCTCTCCGGCGGCATCCTTGACCTCGTCGACCGCCTGGCCCATCGCCACGGCGCGGCCTCCGACGCTGAGCGCCCAGCCGAACATGCCGAGGTCGTTGCGTCCGTCCCCGGCGACGAACACGTTGCCGCCTTCCATGCCGAGTGCGGCATGGACGCGCTCCAGAGCCGTTCCCTTGTCCACGCCCTGCGGGGCGATGTCCAGCCACGCCGTCCAGCCGATCGCATACGAGACCTCGTTGAGCCCGGCATCCGCGACCAGCCGGTGGAAGTCGTCCTCGCTGTGTCCAGGCGAGACGACGACGACACGAGAGACCGGCTCCGCACCGAGTTCGTCGAGTTCGACCAGACGTCCGTCTCCCAGCGTCCAGTCGTCGAGTTCACCCGTGAACAGGCGCTGCCCTGTTGCGAGTTCGACCATGTAGTGCGCCTCGGGCAGCCGCTCAGTGAGCAGTGCGAGCACAGCGGTCGGGTCGAACGTCTCGACGTGCCATCGCTCCCAGGCGTCTCCCACACGACGCATCGTGACGGCGCCGTTCGAGCACACCACGAATTCGGGAGTGATCTCGAGCTCATCCACCCAGCGCTCGGTACCCATCCAGCTGCGTCCTGTGGCGATCGTCACGAAGTGGCCTGCGTCGCGCACGCGGGCGACGGCCTCCGGAACACCGGGGCTCATCGTCTCGTCCTGAAGGATGATCGTGCCGTCGACGTCGAGGCCGACCAGCCAGGCAGCCGTCACTTCGCCGCCTGCCGAATCGATCCCTGCGCCTGCCGGAGGGTCGGCTCCAGCACTTCCAGTCCGCCGAGATACGGCCGCAGTGCCTCAGGCACGACGACGGAGCCGTCCGGCTGCTGGTGCGTCTCCAGCAGCGCGACGATCCATCGGGTCGTCGCGAGCGTGCCGTTCAGAGTCGCGACATGCTGTGTCTTCGATGCGGCGCCGTCCTCCGCCGCGGGACGGTGCCGCACATCCAGGCGACGAGCCTGGAACGTCGTGCAGTTCGAGGTCGAGGTGAGCTCGCGGAACGCGCCCTGGGTCGGCACCCATGCCTCGATGTCGTACTTGCGCGCGGCGCTCGATCCGAGGTCGCCTGCGGCGACGTCGATCACCCGGTAGGACAACCCGAGGGCAGTGAGCATCTCCTCCTGAAGAGCGACGAGGCGCAGGTGCTCCGCCTCGGCGTCCTCCTGATTCGTGTAGACGAACATCTCGAGCTTGTTGAACTGGTGCACGCGGATGATGCCGCGGGTGTCCTTGCCATAGGAGCCCGCCTCGCGGCGGTAACAGGTCGACCAGCCCGCGTAGCGCAGTGCTCCGCCAGAGAGATCGACGATCTCGTCCTTGTGGTATCCGGCGAGAGCGACCTCGCTGGTGCCGACCAGGTACAGGTCGTCGTCCTTGTCGAGGTGGTAGACCTCGTCCGCGTGCTCGCCGAGGAATCCGGTGCCCTGCATGATCTCCGGGCGCACGAGCGTCGGGGTGATCATCGGCACGAAATCGTTCTGCAGTGCCTTGTCGAGCGCCATGTTCATCAAGGCGATCTCGAGGCGGGCACCGATGCCGCGGAGGAAGTAGAACCGCGAGCCGGACACCTTCACGCCGCGCTCCATGTCGATCGCGCCGAGCAGCTCGCCGATCTCGAGATGGTCGCGCGGTCCGTCAGGGAAGGCAGCGGGGTCGAAGGTCGGCGCTTCGCCGACGCGGCGCAACTCGACGAAGTCCTCTTCGCCGCCGGCAGGCACGCCGTCGATCACGACGTTCTCGATGAGAGCGAGGGCGGATGCCGCGGCATCCGCTGCCTCGTTCGCGGCCTGCTGCGCGTGCTTCACACGCTCGGCGAGTTCCTTCACCTGGGCGACGAGGGCGGCCTTGTCCTCCTTGGGAGCCTTCGCGACCTGCTTTCCGAACGCATTCTGCTCGGCGCGCAGATCTTCGAACGTGCTCAACGCAGCCCGTCGCGCTCGGTCGGCCTCGAGCGCCTGGTCGACGGTGGCGGCGTCGTGGCCGCGCGCGATCTGCGAGCGGCGGACGATGTCGGGCTGGTCGCGGAGAAGAGCGAGGTCGATCATCAGCCAAGTCTACTGGGCGCGCCCTCAGGCACCGAGGCGGCCCGTAGAGTGAGCGGCATGAGGAAGAGCGCCTCGCGAGAGAGTCACGCCGCCCTCGTCTACAACCCCATCAAGGTCGACGAGAAGCGCCTGCGCGCAGCCGTGCGCGAAATGTCGAAGGACGCAGGCTGGTCACCGCCGTCGTTCCACGAGACCACGCTCGAGGATGCCGGGCAGGATGCGGCTCGATCGGCCATCGCCCATGGCGCCGATGTCGTGCTCGTCGCCGGCGGAGACGGCACGGTTCGCGCAGTCGCTGAGGCGATGGCGGGTACCGGTATACCCCTGGCGATCGTCCCGAGTGGCACGGGCAACCTCCTGGCCCGCAATCTGGGGCTGCCCCTCGCCGCCCCTGAGGCGATGATCCGAGCCGCTCTCGGCGACTTCCGGTATCCGATCGACATCGGCTGGGCCGCGCTCACCAGAGTGGGTGGGGAGACGACCGAGCATGCCTTCGTGGTGCTCGCCGGCATCGGCCTTGACGCCGACATGATCGCGAACACACGACCCGATCTGAAGAAGTCGGTCGGATGGGTCGCCTACGTCGACGGGGCCGCTCGGTCACTGCCGAACGCGAAACCGTTCCGCATCGTCTATCAGATGGACGAGTCCCGCCTGCATTCGACCAAGGTGCACAGCGTGCTCTTCGCGAACTGCGGCACGCTGCCTGCCGGGATCGCGCTGATCCCGTCCGCATCCATCGCCGACGGCGAGATGGATGTCGCGATCATCCAGCCGACCGGTCCGTTCGGCTGGCTCGGCGTCTGGCGCAAGATCTGGTGGGACAACTCGGTGCTGCGCAGGTTCCGTGCCGGACGGCTGGTCCTGCAGCGCCGGGGCAGGGACGCATCGGTGCGCTATCTGCATGGAAAGGTCGCAGAAGCCGCCGCCACGCAGCCGACACCGATCGAACTCGACGGCGACGGATTCGGCGAAGCCGTGCGCATCCGATGCCGTATCGCTCCCGGCGCGCTGCTGCTGGCTCTGCCCGAGGGCCACCCCGTGGAGTCGCTGTAGGGACGAGCCGCACCGAGCGGCGTCAGCCTCTGTGCACGGTCACCGTCGCGTCGAGATTGTCGCCGACGAGCGTGAGCACGAATTCACCGTCGTCATCGCTGTCGTCTCCCTCGTCACTGAACCCGAGCACCGTCGCACGCGGCACCATGTCCATCGTGCACGCGCCGTCCTGGGTCACGAAGGTGACGGTCGCACCACCGGCCTGCTCTTCGACCTTCTCGACGACGGGTACGCAGGTCGATGAACCCCACGTGAGCAGAACGGCGCCCTCGTCGTCGAACCAGCCGGCACTCGGCGCGTAATCGGTCGAGCTGCCGGGCGCGGCCTTGAGCGCAGGATTCCCGTCGAGGTCGACGTCGTCGGTCACATCGTCGACCGTGACGATGAACTCGACATCCTGTGTCGGATCCACCCCTTCGGGGACGGCCCCTACGCTCGCACGCGGTGCGAGATCGGAGGTGCACGCCTTCTCAGCGCCGTCTGAGCTCGGCGGGTCGACCAGAGACACCGTCACGGTCTGCCCGTCACCGGTGACCTCATCCACGATCGGGACGCAGGTCGACGAGCCCCAGGTGACGATGGCGAACATGCGGCCGTCGTCGAGCCACGCCGCCTCCACGTCATCGTCGTCCGTCGGCGCGGTCGAGCTGCCCGAGCCGCCCGACGTCGCACTGCTGGTCGGTGCCGGCGATCCAGGTGACGAGGCGCAACCTGCGACGAGGAGGGCAGCGGCGAGCGCGGTCGATGCGGCCAGGACGAGGCGCAGTGGGGTGGTCATGCCCTCAGATTAGCTGTCGCCGGGCCGTTGCGTCAGTGTCGGCGCAGGACCGCGATCACTGCAGCGCGGAGGTGAGTCTGGCGAGGTTGTCGAGCACCGTGGAGCGCAGCGGTTGCTGCAGCCACTCCTCGAGGGTGAGCTCGCGACTGAATGCGCGGTACTCGTCTTCGACCGCGCGCATCTCGGCGACGAATTCCTCGCCACGCACCAGCATCGAGATCTCGAGGTTCAGGCCGAAGGAGCGCATGTCCATGTTGCTGGAGCCGATGACGGCGACCTCGTCATCGATCGTGAGGCTCTTCGTGTGCAGGATGTACGGCCTGCGGTACATCCAGATGCGCACGCCCGCGCGCAGCAACGCCTCGTAGTAGCTGCGCTGTGCGTGATACACGACCGCCTGATCGCCCTCCTCCGACACGAACAGCTCCACGGCGACGCCACGGTCGCTCGCAGCGCTGACTGCGAGCAGCAGCGCTTCGTCCGGCACGAAATAAGGGCTCACGATCATGATCTTCTCGCGGGCAGCGTAGAGGAGTGCGAGGAAGAGACGCAGGTTGTTCTCGACCTCGTAGCCGGGGCCGGACGGCACGATCTGACAGTCCAGATCTCCACTGCCGATCTCAGCCTGCGTGATGTCGATCTCGCTGAGCACCTCGTCGGTCTCGCTGTACCAGTCGCTGAGGAAGATCGCGTTGACGGCGAGGACGACCGGTCCGTCGACACGAACCATCAGGTCGACCCAGTGCAGCCCGCGCTTGATGTTCTTCGGAAGGTTGTAGGTGGAATCTGTGACGTTCTGCGACCCGACGAACGCGACAGTTCCGTCGACGACGAGCAGCTTGCGGTGATTGCGCAGGTCTGGGCGCTGCATGCGCCACTTGAGAGGCTGCATCGGCAGCATGAGGTGCCAATCCGCGCCCATCGCATTCAGCCGGTTGACTGTCTTGCGGTAGCGGGGCTTCCACCGGTTCGCCCAGTGGTCGAGCAGCACACGCACGGTGACGCCCCTGGCCGCGACCTCTTCGAGTGCGCGGAAGAAATTATCCGTCGAGACGTCCGACTGCAGAATGTAGAACTCGACATGAACGTAGTCATCGGCAGTGCGGATGGCGTCCGCCATCTCATCCAGTGATCGCTGATAGTCACTGATCAGATGGGCGCCGTTGTCGCCCGAGATCGGCAGCGCACCCAGCTTCTGGTTCATCGCGACGAGAGGAGGGAACCATTCTGGAGCGTTCGGCCGCAGAGTCCCGAAGTGCAGCTGATCACTGGTCTCGGCGATGTAGGCATTGATCTGATCCTGCTTGCGCCGTCGCGCTCGCGGCAACCGCGGATTGCCGATCACGAGGAAGAGGATCACGCCGATGTAGGGGATGAAGAACACGGCGAGCAGCCACGCCATGGCGGCGGTCGGTCGGCGATTGCGCGGGATGACGATGATCGCGGTGATGCGGATCGCGATGTCGATGACGATGGCGATGCCGAAAACCCACCACGGCCACTGCTCCATGCGACTCACCCCCGACATCCACTGCGCCTTCGCCGAATGCGGCGTCAGGCCTCAGCGTAGTCTGTGCGGCGGACACAGCCCGCAGGCGCGATCGGATACCGCTGGTTCAGCGCGCCCGAGTGCGGCGCGCGGGTCAGGAGGTGCGGGGCGGAAGACCGCGCGCCGCGCGC
The DNA here is from genome assembly GCF_049896145.1 of Microbacterium sp. TWP3-1-2b2. NCBI lineage: Bacteria > Bacillati > Actinomycetota > Actinomycetes > Micrococcales > Microbacteriaceae > Microbacterium > Microbacterium sp. TWP3-1-2b2. The sequence goes on from NZ_JAFCTS010000001.1 coordinate 2,080,986, forward strand.
TCCTCGGCCTCGATCTGCGCGTGCGCCTTCCGCTCGGTGCGATCGGAGCGGATGATGCCCCGCAGCACGATGAAGAAGACCAGACTCACGCCGATGGTCGGCAGAAGCGACCATGCTGCCGCGACCCAGAATGCGTCCATACGTCCATCGTACGCCGCCGCTGCGCGGCCACACTATTCCTGCACATCCGGAGAGAGCCGCTTCTGCTGTGGATGGCCGTCCTCGCGCCGTACTCTGCGCCACACTCACGGCATGAACACAGTCCTCCGTGCCACAGATTCCGCCGAGTTCCTCGGCCTCGTCCCCGCTCTCGCCGGGTTCACGCCACGACAGAGCATCGTCCTGCTGCCGTTCCGGCACTCACGTGCCCATGGCGCGATGCGCATCGATCTTCCGCATGACGATGCAGAACTCGACGACTACGTCGACACTGCGATCGGTCTGGTCTCGCGGGTCAGCGGAACGGATGCCGTCGCCGTTGTGGTGTACACCGATGAGCCACCGCAGCACACCCCGGACGGGATCGTGCTGCCGTCGAGCGTCGTCGTCGACGAACTGCTCGGACTCGCCGCCGACCTCGGGCTGCGCATCGTCGATGCGCTCTGCGTCACGCCAGAGGGATGGGCGAGTTTCCTGCATGACGAGCCCGTCCTTCGTGCGGTGGACGAGATCCCGCAGCCCGCGCCGATCCCCGGGGTCGCCGATGTCTCCGGCGACCAGGATTCCGGCTCGGCTCTGCCTGTCGTCGACCTGGCGGAGAAGGAGCGGGTCGGCCGTGCGCTGCTCGACATCTCCGACATGCTCGCCCACGAACACCTGGCACCGTCCGACCACACACGCACGAACCCGCAGGCGATCGCCGCCTCCGTGCTGCTCGACGATCTGCCGCTGTTCTTCGAGGACCTGCTCGATTCGCCGGAGAATCTGCCGCCCTTCGCGACCGCCGCACTGCTGTGGTGCATGGAGCGACCGCGGTATCGCGACGTGGCGCTGCTTCAATGGGCGACCGACCTGCCCACCGGCGAGCGCGCCCTGAGCGCGCAGCTCGCCTACGCCGAAGGTGCGACGACAGTGCCGGACGATCTGGGCGCGGTGTTCCTCGGACGCGGTCCTCGCCCGGACGTCGACCGGCTCAAGGTGGCGCTCACGATCGCACGCAACGTCGCGGCCCGTGCACCCCGCGCTTCCCGCCCGGCACCGCTCACCGCCGCGGCCTGGCTGTCCTGGGCGCTCGGCCGTTCCTCACACGCCGCCCACTACCTGCGGCTCGTCGGCGAGATCGATCCCGGATACTCACTCGCGTGCCTCATCGGCAGCATGATCAACGCGGCGATGCTGCCGGAGTGGTCGTTACACCGTGGCGACGCGCTCGAGCGGTGATCACCGGCGCCGCTTGTCGAGACCCGACGCGTGAGGTGCGCTACTTGACCAGCGGGAAGAGGATCGTCTCGCGGATGCCGAGACCGGTGATCGCCATGAGCAGGCGGTCGATGCCCATTCCCATCCCGCCCGATGGCGGCATGCCGTGCTCGAGCGCCCGCAGGAACTCCTCGTCCACGCGCATGGCCTCGACGTCTCCACTCGCGGCGAGCTTCGCCTGCTCTACGAAACGCTCGCGCTGGATGACGGGGTCGACGAGCTCGGAGTATCCGGTCGCCAGTTCGAAGCCGCGGATGTACAGGTCCCACTTCTCCACGACGCCCGGGATCGCACGGTGCTCGCGCACCAGCGGCGAGGTGTCGACCGGGAAGTCCATCACGAACGTCGGGCGCACGAGGTCGCCCTTCACGAAGTGCTCCCAGAGCTCCTCGATGAGCTTGCCGTGGATGGCGTGCGGCGGGACATCCACGCCGTTCTCCTCGGCGAAGGCGATGAGGCCGTCGACCGCGTCGCCGGGTGCGAAGGTGCGCCCTGTGGCCTGCGAGAGCGATTCGTACATCGAGACGCGGTCCCACTCGCCGCCGAGGTCGTACTCGGTGCCGTCGGCCCACGTGACCGTGGTCGAGCCGGTGACCGCGATCGCCGCCTTCTGCACGAGCTCCTGCGTGAGCTCGGCCATCTGGTTGTAGTCGCCGTACGCCTGGTACGCCTCCAGCATCGCGAACTCTGGGCTGTGCGTGGAATCAGCGCCCTCGTTGCGGAAGTTGCGGTTGATCTCGAACACGCGCTCGATGCCGCCGACGACGGCGCGCTTCAGGTAGAGCTCCGGCGCGATGCGCAGGTACAGCTCGGTGTCGAACGCGTTCGAGTGGGTGACGAACGGACGAGCGGATGCTCCCCCGTGCTGCACCTGCAGCATGGGGGTCTCCACCTCGAGGTAGTCGTGCGAACCGAAGGTCGCACGCAGGCTCGCGTTGACGGCAGCCCGGGCGCGTACCGTGGTGCGTGCCTGCTCGCGGACGATGAGGTCGAGGTAGCGGCTGCGAACCCGGCCCTCCTCACTGAGTTCCGAGTATGCGTTCGGCAGTGGCAGGATCGCCTTCGACGCGATCGCCCACTCGTCGGCCATGATCGACAGCTCCCCGCGGCGGCTGGAGATGACCTGGCCGTGCACGAAGACGTGGTCGCCGAGATCGACGAACTCCTTCCACCGCGCCAGCGAGTCCTCGCCGACCTCGGCGAGCGAGATCATCGCCTGGAGGCGTGAGCCGTCTCCGGCCTGCAGCGTGGCGAAGCAGAGCTTGCCGGTGTTGCGGCTGAAGACCACGCGTCCGGCCACACCCACCGTCACTCCGGTCTCCGCACCTGCCTCGAGATCGCCGTACTCGGCGCGCAGCGCAGGGATCGTGTGAGTCACGGGCACCGCTACAGGGAACGCTCCACCCGCGGCATCCGTCCGCTGCGCGATGAGTCGTTCGCGCTTGGCGAGACGAACGGCCTTCTGCTCGTGGATGTCCTCGGCGGATGTGTCGTCTGGCTGATCTGCGGGCGCGGCGGTCATTAAGGCTCCTTGAAAGTCGCTGCCCAGTTTACCGGCGGTCGCTCCGCCGGTTTTCACCCGGCGACAGACCCGCGCCAGCGGCGGACCCGCGCTGGGACCAGACGCGACCGGCTCACGACTCCAGCTCGGCGCGGAGCGCGACCCCGGCCTGCCGCATCACGTCGAGCGCGCGGTCGCGCGCAGGTGCACCGCGCTCCCAGTTGATCAGCACAGCGTAGGCCAGCCTCCTCGTCGGCGACATCACCAGCCCGAGATCGGCGCGGACGGTGCTGATCGTGCCGGTCTTGTTCCACAACCACACATCGCGGTCGAAGTAGTAATGCGCGAGAGGATCGAGCCCGAAAGCGGAGGCGACCATCGAGAGATCCATGCCGGCACCGAGCCAGCGCTGCAGCGTGTCGCTGGCGGAGGCGCTGAGATCGTCGCGGTCGGCGGTGCGCCGCACGAACCGCACCAGCTCCTCCGCGTTGGCGTGCGACAGCGTCCGCGGAGCGCCAGGCGGCAGCGGCCATCGCACGATGTCGTCGAGGCCGGACCGGGTGTAGCCGAGTGCGCGGGTGTGCGCGTGCACCTCGTCCAGTCCGATGACTCGGCACAGCGTGTTGGTCGCCGCGTTGTCACTCGTCGCGCCGATGAGCGCAGCCACGTCGTACAGCGTCAATGAGTCCTGCTGCAGCAGGTACCAGATGCCGGAGTTGTCGATCTGTTCGACCGGACGACGCGTCACCCTCTCCTCGAGGCTGCGCTCGCCGCGGTCTGTCTCGGTGAGCAGACGATGCAGCAGAAAGATCTTGCCGACGCTCGCCGTGTCGAGCACCCGTTCCGGATGGTGCCGGAACACCTCGACGCCTGAGTCGATGTCCGCGGCGAGCGCCGAGATCGAAAGCCCAGGGAAGTCCCGCTCCAGCTCCTCGAAGCCGATCGTCACAGTTGCACTCGCTCTCCGCGCGCGAACGCGCTCCATCGACCTCGCCACGGCGAACCGCTCCCCTGCAGGAGAATCTCATCGGCCGCCGTGTCGACCACCGTGGTCACGTAGGTCCACAGATCCTCCGAGCGCCCGAGGACGCCGGGCGTGCGCAGCGCGTCGAACACGCCGACGGCGCTCGTCGGCGTTCCGAGTCTGCGAAGCACGCCCAGCCTGGTCCTGCTCTCGCCGAGCCACTCGTCGTCGTCGGACACCGCGAGGCCCTCGATGGTGCCGTCGAGCAGCCGCAGATGGTTCGTATGGCAGTAACGACCCGTCTCCGAGGCGACGTGACCGGCCGCGTTCTCGATCAGGTCGGCCCGCCCCGCGGCGTCGGCGACGTCGAACGCGAATCCACCGGCGCATGGCACGTGCGACAGCGCGGCACGCGCCGCTTCCCCTGTCGGCTGACGCTGCGCATGCCGCGCGACGAAGTGCCGACCTGCGCCGTCGGTCTGCGGAGCGACGACCGGTACGTGGTCCATGCCGAACGCCAGGCCGGCCGTCGTCGTGACGAACGCGTTGGACGGCAGCATCCCCGGGTACCAGACAGCGGTCACGGCGGGGTCGCCGTCGATGTCAAGCGTGACCACGCGGATATGTTCGCGCAGTTCGCCGTCGCCGTCTTCGTTGTGCCCCATCACCACGCCGGCACCCGTGGTGAATGCGATGTCGCTGCACCCCGTGCCGTCACGCCCCAGGTCGCCGCGGAGGTTGCGCGCCCACATATCCCGTTCCGCGATGCCCGCGTCCTCCGCGATCCAGGCGAGCTCCTGAGATTCGACGGGCAGCAGTGCTCGTGTCGACGCGATGACGGCGTCGAGGCGCTCGGCCGCGACGGTGTCTGCCCGGCGCACCTGCGCTTCCCACGATCCGCCGGGCAGGGAGCGGAAGGCGTGGATCGCATCGGCATGCTCTCGGCCGAGAGCGTGCATCACTTCCATCCGCTCGCCACGGAACACGCTCCAGGCGAGCCCGGAGATCGGTTCGAGATGCGTGATCTGCGTCACTCATCCCCCACGTCGCGGGCGCGTCCGGTCACGTGCGCACGGATGCCTTCACCGAGGACGCGCATCGCATCGACGACCGGTGCACGCAGATCCTCTCGTACGTCCTTCCAGTTCGCCGCGACCGCGTATGCGACGGTGGCCGCCGGCCCCTGCAACCACCCGATGTCGATCCTCGCGAAGCTCGTGCTGCCCGTCTTGTGCCGCAGCAGCATGCCCTGGTATTCCGCGTCGGGGTGGGCGAGCGGGTCGAGCAGGAACGCGTCGGCGAGCATCGACGTGTCGGTGTCGGCGGCGAGCCATCCGAGGACCTGTTCGCTGACTGCCGGTGAGATGACCTCGCGCGCGCCGAGCCTGCGCATCACGTCGGCGAGTTCCCGACCAGTACCGTATGACGGCGTCCAGGGCATATCGGAGGTGCGTTCGTTGCGGATGTAATCGTGCAGGGAGGTGTCGCGGTATCCGAGCTCGACGGCGACCGAGCGCACGTCATCGAGGCCGCACAGCGAGATGAGCGCGTTGGTCGCGAGGTTGTCGCTGACCGCGCCGACGAGGAGTGCGGCGTCGTGCACTGTGAGCCGCTGGTCGAGCATCCGGTACAGCAGGCCCGAATCGGCGACGACATGCTCCGCCGGGATCTCCACGCGCTGATCGGCACGAAGGCGGCCGTCCTCCAACCGTCTGGCGACCTCGATCAGCAGGAAGACCTTGCCGATGCTCGCCGTCTCGCACACGGCATCCGGCTCGTGCTCCGCCAACGCCTCGCCGGTGACCGCGTCGACGATCCGGATCGACCAGTGCGCCCGCGTGTCGAGGGCCGGGACAGGGATGCTCATGAGGATTCCTCATCGACCATGAGCGAGACCCCGTGATCTCCTCCGCCGAACGAGGCGCGCATGGACCCCTTCACGTTCAGCGGCACGCTCAGCGCGTGGGGATCGTGTCCGAAGCCCTGTTCCCACAGCACGGGGACGCCGAGGTCGGCGAGGTACTCGTGCATCAGCGCGCGCACGCCGACGAGGTCGGCGCACCCGTGCCACGAGCCGAGAACGATGCCGGACGCCGCGCTCAGCCGACCAGCTCGCCGCAGTTGCAGCAGGAATCCGTCCAGGCGGTAGATGTCCTCGTTGATGTCTTCGAGGAAGAGGATGCCGTCGGGTGACTCCGCAGCCTCCGTCGACCCTTGGCTCCCCGCGAGCAGGGCGAGGTTGCCGCCGGTGAACAGCCCGACTGCCGCGCCCTCAGCAAGCGCTTCCGTGGCCGGACCGACGATGCGGCGTCCTCCCCACGCCTCGAACAGCCAGCGATGAACGTCGTCTCGGACCTGCTCCGAATCACGGAACACATCGTTGCCCGCCATCGGGCAGAACAGCGTGGGCACGTCGAGGTGCACGCGGAACGCCTCGTGGAGGGCCGTGATGTCGGAGGACCCCGTGAGCAGCTTCGGGCGACCGTCGCGCCGCGTGGCCCTCTCACGCATCGCCGCCCAGTCGATTCCGTCCAGCAGCCTCATCGCACCGTAGCCCCCGCGTATGCACACGACGGCGTCGGTGTCGGGGTCCGACCACGCCTCGACAAGATCCTGTCGACGTACGTCGTCCGGGCCGGCCAGGTACGTCGCTCGTGGGTGAGGTTGCAGCACATGATCGCCGACGATGACCTTGAGCCCCCACGCCTCGTAGAACGCCACCGCACGAGCGAGGCTGTCGGGCTTGCCCGGACCGGACGGCGAGACGAAGCGCACTGTGTCGCCCGGCTGCAGCGGGGCGGAGCCGAGGTACGCATCGCGCATCGCCGGCGCGCTCATGCCTTGATCCTCTCGATGCTCGGGGCGGCGGCCAAGAGCTTTCGCGTGTAGGGATGCTGCGGATCCAGCAGTACCTGCTCGGTGGGTCCGTGCTCGATGATCTCGCCGTCGACCATCACGGCGACGGTGTCGGCGATGTTCCAGGCGAGACCGAGGTCGTGGGTGATGACCAGGGCGCTGAGGCCGAGCCGCTCGCGCAGCGACAGCAGCAGCGCGAGGATCTCGCCGCGCACCGAGGCATCCAGTGACGCGACGGGTTCGTCTGCGATCAGGACCTCCGGGCCGACGGCGAGCGCACCGGCGATGACCGCCCGCTGGCGTTGACCTCCGGAGAGCTCCTGCGGGATCGCCCCGAAGTACTTCTCCGGCGGCGTGAGTTCGGCATCGGTGAGACTCTGCGCCACGCGCTCCCGCTCGTCGCCGCGGTAGCGCTGGACGCGCAGCCCCTCCGCGACCGACTCGTACACGCTGAGCTTCGGGTTGAGCGCCGCGGTCGGATCCTGCAGCACCATCTGCACCTCGCTGCGGAAAGCACGCAGCGCTTTGCCCGAGCGCGGAAGGTCGGAGCCGCGGAACTGCAGAACCGATCCTTCGTCCGGGGTCTGCAGGCCGATCAATGTCCGTGCCAAGGTGCTCTTGCCCGATCCGGACTGGCCGACCAGAGCGACGATCTCACCGCGGTGGATGTCGAGGTCGACGGATCGGACGGCCCGCATGGTGCTGCCCCCAGAGCGGTAGGTGACGCTGAGGCCGCGTGCGCGCAGAAGCACCTCCTCGCTCTTGCCCTTGGCAGGCTCGTCGGACACCTGCGAACGATCCCTACGTGTCACGGGCTTGAGCCGGGACGCCTGATCGCCGATGGTCGGAAACGCCTCGGCGAGCTGCCGGGTGTACGGATGCGTCGGATCGGTGCACACCTGTTGCGCCTCTCCGAGCTCCACGAGCTCGCCGTCGCGCATGATCGCGATGCGCTCGCAGGCTGTGGCGAGCACGGAGAGGTCATGGCTGATCATCAGGAGAGAGATCCCGCGCTCTGTCACGAGCCGGCTGATCATGTCGAGGATCTGCTTCTGCACGATCACGTCCAGAGCGGTCGTCGGCTCATCGGCGATGATGATGTCGGGCTCGCAGGCGAGTGCCATGGCGATCATGACCCGCTGCTTCTGTCCGCCGGAGAGCTCATGCGGAAAAGACTCCGCTTTGAGCAGGGGCAGATCCACCGCTGTGAGCAGTTCACTGACCCGAGCCGCTCGCGCCTTGTCGCTCTTCCATCGGTCGGTGACGTGCAGTTGCAGCGCCTCGAGGATCTGGGCGCCGACCTTCTGCACGGGGTTCAACGAGTGCATGGCGCCCTGGAAGACGATGGAGGCGTCGGCCCAGCGCAGCGCCCGCAGCTGTCCGAAACTCAGTGCCTGCACGTCGGTGTCACCGATGAGGATGCGGCCCGTCACCTTCGCTGAACGCGGCAATAGGCGCAGCACGCTCATGGCCAGGCTGGATTTGCCTGACCCCGATTCTCCAGCGATGCCCAGAGTGCCACCGGACGGGAGGCTGAGCGACACCTTCGTGACGGCAGGCACCTCGCCTCGATCATTGCGTCCAGAGGTGCGGTAGGTGATCGAGACGTCCTCGAATGTCAGATCGGGCATAGGTCAACGGTTCCTCAGGGTGGGGTTGACGATGTTCTCCACGGCGCGGCCGATGAGAGTGAAGGCGAGCACGACGAGCACGATCGCGAGTCCGGGGATGAGGACGTACCACCAGTAGCCGCTCGTCGCAGCGGACACATCCATGGAATTCCTCAGGATCGCGCCCCACGACTGCACGGTCGTATCGCCGAGCCCGAGAAAGGAGAGCGTGGATTCGGCGATGATCGCGGACCCGACCGTCAGCGTCGTGTTCGCCAGCACCAGCGGCATCACGGCCGGCAGCAGATGTTTGACGATGATGTGCCAGTGCCCGGCGCCGAGCACGCGTGCTCGCTCGACGTAGTCCCGGCTCTCGACCGACAGCGTCTGGGAGCGGACGACACGGGCGGTCCCTGCCCACGAGGTCAACCCGATGGCGATCACGATCGTCCACACGCCTCGAGAGAGCACCGACGTCAGCACGATGGCGAGGATGAGAGACGGCAGCACGAGGAAGAAGTCGATGGCGCGCATCAGCAGGCCTCCCCACCACCCGGTGAAGTGACCGGCGGCGATACCCACGATGGTGCCGATGACCATCGACATGGCGGTCGCCGCGAACCCGACCAGGAGCGACACCTGGGCGCCCCACAGCATCCGGACCCAGAGTTCGCGCCCCTGGTGGTCGGTGCCGAGCGGATGTTCCCACGATGGCGGAGCGAACCGGGGAGCGTCGATGAGCGTGGTGACATTCAACATCGACGCCGGTGCGAGCACGGGCGCGAGCACGGCGAGCAGGACGATGACCACGAGGAAGACGAGGCCGATCAGCCCCGCGCGATTCTGCGCGAACTCGCGGCAGAACTCTGCGAAGGCGCTGCGTCGCCGCTCCCACGCCATCGCGCGTGGCGAGCGCAGTCGTGTCTGAGTGCTCATGCCTGCCTCACTCTCGGGTCCAGGAATCGGTAGACGAGGTCGGCGATCAGATTCATCGCGATGATGATCGCGGAGAACACGACGAACGTTCCCTGCAGCAGTGGGAGATCCGGGCCGGTGATGGCTTCGTAGGTGAGCTTGCCGAGTCCCGGCCAGCTGAACACGGTCTCGACCGTGACCGCACCGGCGATCAGCCCTCCGATGTGCATGAACACCAGGGTGACAGCGGGCAGCAAGGCGTTGGGGACGGCGTGACGTCGGCGAACGAGGTCTTCTCTCAGCCCCTTTGCTCGCGCAGTGGTGAGGTAGTCGGCGCTCTTCTCCTCCATGACGGATGCGCGCATCACCATGACGTACTGGGCGTAGACCACGGCGACCATCGTGATGACGGGCAGAACCATGTGCGCCAGCACATCACCGATCAGGCCGAGTGGGTCTGTCGGGGGGTCAGGTGAGACCATCCCGCCGGTGGGGAACCAGTGCAGCGTGCCTCCGAAGACCATCAGCAGGAGCAACCCGAGCCAGAACGTCGGCACCGACCACAGCACCAGCGATGTGCCGGAGGTGATCTTGTCGAACAGGGAGCCGTGATTCCAGCCCGCGTGCTGCCCGAGCCAGAGGCCGAGTGCGATGGCGAGGATGGCGGAGGTGCCGGTGAGCAGGATCGTGTTCCAGAAGTAGTCGCCGATCAGCGAGGACACCGATGTCTTGTACACATAGCTCTCACCGAAGTTCAGAGTCGCGACGTTGACGAGATAGTCGCCGAACTGCTGCCACAGCGGTTTGTCGAGTCCCATCTGCTGCCGCAGCTGCTCGACCTGTTCGGCATTGAGCTGGCGTTCCCTGGTGATCGATGCGACTGGATCTCCTGGGAGGATGCGGAAGGCGAAGAACCCGAGCAGGATCACCATCACCATGCTCACCGCGGCGCCGCCGAGCTTGCTGAAGAGGTAACGAGCACCGGACACCCGCCGCGGCGGCTCGTCCAGTCCTTCCTCTTCGAGGATCACAGCTCCCGTGGATGGCATGATCTCGGTCATCCGTACCTCCTTGCACGTAGATGGGGCCGCCGCGGCGTGCACCGCGGCGGCCCGTCAGGTCACTCTATGTCCGCGCTGCGTCGACGGCGCAGCAGCAGGAACACCACGATGCCGATGACCGCGACGCCGACGATGACCCCGACGACGATCAGGCCGGTGGGGGGACCGTCGCCTCCGTCTGCGGAGGCCGCATCCACCGGCTCCATCGTCAGGAAGCCCCAATAGCCCGCCTGACTCGCGATGATGCCGCCGTCCTTCGGCTGCAGCGTGAAGCCGGTGAACCGATCAGAGCGATACGCCTCCAAGGAGTTCGCATACCAGGTGGCGATCTGGGCGGTGTCGGTGTAGTTCAGCGCGAGCATGTCGTGCACGATCTCCTGGCGCTTGGGCTCGTCGAGCTCCGCGCGCTGCTGGTCGTACAGGGCATCGAACTCCGGGTTGCAGTAGCCGTCCTGGGACGTACCGCCCGAACCGTCGGTGCCGGTCGGAAGCGTCGAGCACAGGTTGATGCCCAGCTGGTAGTCCGGGTCCGGATTGACGCTCCAGCCGCTGAAGTAGATGTCGTAATCGCCCGAGACGGCCTTCGCGCTGATCGTGTCGGAGTCGGTGGACTCGACGTTGATCTTGACGCCGATCTCCTCCATCCAGGGCACGAAGTACTCGGAGATGGACACTTCCTGGAGATCCTCAGCATCCGCGAGCAGACGCAACTCGAGCTTGGCCCCGTCCTTCTCTCGAACCCCGTCCGCGCCGACGGTCCAGCCGGCGTCTTCGAGCTTCTGCTTGGCCGCTTCGGGATCGTATTCCACGATCACGGGGTCGTCGGCAGGCAGAGTCCACTTGCTGAACGATGTGGGAATGAAGCTGGTCGCCTGCACGCCCTGACCGTCGAGTACCTTGTCGAGCAGCGTCTTCGTGTCTGTCCCGAGCCGAAGGGCCTGACGCACCTCCACGTCCTTGAGCGCCTCATTGCCAGTGCCGTACGGCACGCCATCGCGTGTGATCAGGCCCACATTGATGCTGAACGAGTGGTAGCGTCGCCCCTCGCCGGAATGGACGGTGATCCCGTCGGTGCCCTCGAGCGCTTCGTACTGCGTCGGGCTCAGTCCACTGACGAAATCGACCTCGCCTGAGCGAAGTGCCTGCACCTGGGCATCGGAGTTGGTGTAGTACACGTACTGAATGCGCTCCACTGCAGGCTCACCCCGCCAGAAGTTCGGGTTCGCCTTCAGGGTGATCTGCTGGTTCGCCTCGTACGACTCGAGAAGGTACGGACCGGATCCGACGACGTCCGCATCGTTCACGAACTCGGCCGGGCTGTCGATCGCTTCCCAGATGTGCTTGGGCACCACGGGGATCTCGATGCCGGGGTTGGTCGCCTGCGGTCCCTTGAGAGTGATGACGACGGTCTTCTCGTCTGGAGCTTCGACGCTCTCGAAGTTGGTCACCAGGTTCCCGTTCGCCACTGCCAGCTCGGGGACCTCCATCATCTGCGTGTACGTGTACACGACGTCGTCCGCGGTGATGGGTTCGTCGTCAGACCACTTCAGATCGTCCTGCAGCGTGTACGTCCACGTCGTCCCGTCGTCCGTCTCCCACGAGTCCGCCAGCCCCTTCGTCGGAGAACCGTCTTCCGCGTCGTTCTGCACGAGGTACTCGTACACGTATCGGATGATGTTCGTCGGCGTGAGGTAGATCGATACGAACGGATTGAACGAGTCGACGAAGCCCGACGTCGCGATGCGGAACGTCGTGGGGGAGCTCGTGGACTCGTCGGGTGCCTCTTGCGCAACGACCGGCGAGTCTGACGCATGTGCCGCGCCGGCCGGAGCGGCGATCAGCAACGCTGCGATCGCCAGCGACGCGGCGCGGGACGGGCGTCTGGGATGGGATACGGACATGAACGGGGTTCCTTTCATCGAGGGAGCGTGAACCCTGGGATGGAGCAATAGAACCGCAAGACTGCCCCGAGGTCAACACATTCGTGTCGGATGTTCGCGAACACCACACGATTGCAACATGCCAGAAACACGAAGCTTTCGCATCCGACGCGCAGAAGACTTCGGATGGAACGCAGGCTTTGCCTGTGAACTCGCGCATTTCGCGCAACTCCGGTGCCAATGCATACACATCCCGCATGAACCGCGCCGCCGCTCACGCGTTGTGAGCGACGCCGGGATACGTTTCGTATCATGAACCTAGCTCGACAGCAAGAATGCCTCGAGCAGCGCGACTCGTTCGAGAAGCGAGGAGGTCAGCACGTGCTCATCCACCGCGTGCGCGCCGCCACCTCGGGGACCGAAACCGTCGACGGTCGGCACGCCGAGCGATCCGAGCAGGTTCGTGTCGCCTGCTCCTGCAGCGGGCCGCCCAGCGACGTGCTGCCCGATCCCGCTCGCGGCAGTCGCGATCGCTTCGAGGAGCTCCGCGTCGGCACCGGATGCCCGCCACGCGGGCCGGTGGCTCAGCACCTCGACCTGGATCTCTGCCCCCTCCCGGATGGGGCGCAGTGCCCGGAGCGCGGACAGCACACGATCCTCGGTATCAGGGTCGATGAAGCGGAGGCCGATCTCCGCCGTCGCGTCGGCGGGTACGACGTTCGCTCTTCCGCCGCCGCGAACCGTGCCGACATTGCACAGCACCTCGGACGCCAGGCCGGGGTCGCTGACGATGGTGCGCAGCACCTGCAGCTGATCGACGAGCTCATCGATCGCCGATACGCCGCCTTCCGGATCCAGCGCGGCGTGGGACGCACGGCCCGCGACGGCGAGGCGCACACGAGTACTCCCCCGTCGGCCGATCTTCAGCGCGCCGTCGGGGTGGGGCGACTCGAATCCGATCGCTGCGCGCACGTCTTCAGCGCATCCGCTGAGCAGATCGGCGGTCGTCGGAGAGCCGATCTCCTCATCGCAGACGACGATCACGCGGAACGCACGGTGAGACCGCCCGCGCAGACGCTCAGCCGCCGCCAGCATGACCAGGAGCCCGCTCTTCATGTCGTAGACGCCCGGCCCCCTCACGACTTCACCGTCATCGCTCCACGGGACATCGCCATCCAGAGTCCCGACGGGCCAGACTGTGTCGGAATGCCCGACGAGCAGCAGAGGATCGCCTTCCCCCGCGACATCGGCGATGAGGTTCACACCGGCGGCGGTCGCGATGATCCGCACATGTGCGCCGACGTCTCGCCACCACTGCGCGAGCAGGTCGACGACGAGCTCGCTGGCGGCGACATCGAGCGACGGCGACTCGATGAGCGTCAACTGCGCGAGGCGGTCCACGAGCGCGCGCACCTGCTCGGTATCGTTCATATCTCCTCCGGGAGTCATCATACGAGACATATCAGTTCGCACCAGCGTCAAGGAACCACGCGAAATCAACCATTGGCGTCAGATCATCCCGCACATAGGATACGTATCATGCCGAACCAGCCCGCTATCCCTCTGCACGGTGAGTCGCTCGTCGGCGACGCTGCATTCCGGGATGCGGCGGCGCTGTACACCCGCGTCTTTCGATACGAACCCACTGAGTACTCGTTGAACCCCAACCTGCTCAGCGCCCTCGCCAAGAACGGCGGCTCCGCCGTCGGAGTGCACGACGGGGACAGACTGGTCGGTTTCGCATACGGCTTCGCCGGCCGTGACCACAGCGGACACGAGTTCCACTACTCGCAGGCCGCAGTCGTGGATCCGGACTACCAGGGGCGCGGCGTCGGTCGTCTACTCAAGACATGCCAGCGCAAGGTGGCGCTCGGCTGGAACCAGCATCGGATGCGCTGGACCTTCGACCCACTCCTGGCCCGCAACGCGCATTTCAACTTCGCGGCGCTGCAGGCCGAGGGCACCGGATACGCCGTCGACTACTACGACCGGCCCGGCACCGACCGCATCGTGGTCGATTGGGCCCTCGACCGCGAACGCGATCCTTTCGCCGACATCCGCGGACTGCCGTCCCCCGCATTCGGCGCCGACGACGTCGGACGTCTGTTCGAGGCCGTCGAGAACGGTCGACGGATCGCGCGGATCCCGCTGCCCTCATCCGTGAACGACGTCGATGCGTCGACCGGCGCGTTGCGCGCACGCATCAGGGGCAGCATGCAGAGCGTCTTCGACGCCGGGCTCGTCCTTGTCAACTGCACCAGAATCGACGATGACACAGCGGTCTACCTTGCCGGGGAGGATATGCGATGACACGGGATGATGACGACGAGGACCGCGCGCTCGTTTCGCCCGGTGCGCGCTTCGGCGAGCGCTTCCGCACGAGCCTGTCCGCCGAGGTGCTTCAGGCGAAGGTGATGGAGACCGAGACCCGCTCGTTGGCACGCACGTTCGATGAGCTCACCCGGACCGGCGCCGTGTCGCACGCGGCGACGCTGATCCTGGGTGCTCGCCGGCGATACATCGCGGGGCGGGGCAAGACCGTGGCGTACGCCGACCTGCTCGCCGCAGATCTGTCGGCGACCCTGTCCAATGTGTTCCTCGTCGATGACAGGTCGCTCTCCCCGCTCACCGTGCTGACCGACGTGCGCGCCACCGACCTGCTCGTGCTCTTCACCATGCGGCGCTACCGCGAGGAGTCGATCCGCTTCGGCGAGAGGTTCCGTCGAGCCGGCGGCGAACTGATCGTCATCACCGACAGCGACGATGCGCCGCTGACGGACGTGGCCTCTGCGGTGATCAAGGTGCACACTCATTCCGCCTCCTACGCGGATTCGCCCACGGCGGTCGCCGCGGTCTGTCATCTGCTGAGCACCCTCACCACTGCGAGCGCGAAGGGTGCACGTCGCCGGCTGGCCGCGCGTGATGAGCTGGCGGCGGATCTGGGTCTGCACCATCCTGATCACGGCAAGGAGACCGGACGGTGAGAATCGCGCGCCTCGCACTCTTCGAAGTGTCGCTGCCGCTGGTGCACAGCTTCGAGACGAGCTCGCACCGCAAGAGCGGCCTGCAGCACATCCTGGTTCAGGTCACCGATGTCGACGGAACATCCGGGTGGGGCGAGATCGCTTCCCCGTCCGACCCGTACTACACATCGGAGACGACGGACACGGCGTGGCTGATCGCCAACCGCTACCTCGCACCGCTGGTGCTGGGCGCGAGGTGGGATGAGCCCGCCGAGTTGGAGAGCACGTGGTCGAGGATCCGCGGACACGAGTTCACGAAGGCGGGCTTCTCGGCCGCCGCGTGGGACCTCCACGCCCGCGCGCGTGGAATCTCGCTGGCAGCCGCTCTCGGCGGCACCAGAACGGAAGTGGTGGCGGGGGTCTCGCTCGGAATCGAGCCGGGCCTCGACGAGTTGCTGGCGCAGGTCGAGACACAGGTGCGCGCAGGATACCCACGGATCAAGCTGAAGATCGCGCCGGGGTGGGACGTCGAGCCCGTCAAGGCCGTGCGCAGCCACTACCCCCAACTGGATCTGCACGTCGACGCGAACGGCGCATATCCGGACACGGAGGAGGCGGCTGACGTCTTCCGGCACCTGGACGAGCAGTCTCTCACGATGATCGAGCAGCCTTACACGCCGCGCGATCTCCCTGCCCACGCCCGACTGCAGCGACGGATCAGCACGCCCGTCTGTCTCGACGAGTCCGTGGTCGAACTGGCGGATCTGCGAACGATGATCGAGCTGGATGCCGGTCGCGTGCTGAACATCAAGGTCTCCCGAATGGGTGGACTCCTCACCGCCCGCAGCGCCCACGATCTCGCCCGGGATGCCGGCATCCCGGTATGGTGCGGCGGCATGCACGAGTTCGGCGTCGGGCGGGCCGCGAACGTCGCGATCTCATCGCTGTCGAACTTCACGCTGCCGTCGGATGTGTCCGGTTCCGACAAGTACTACGAGCGGGATGTGATCGTGCCGCCGGTGGTCGCGGAGAACGGCGTCGTGCAGGTGCCCGAAGGGCCAGGCATCGGATACGAGATCGACCTTGACTGGGTTCAGCACAACGCCGTTCGCACCGCCGAAGTCACCGTCTGAGATCATCGAGGAGGACCATGAAACCGCTCGTGCTGTACCGCGTCGATCTCCGTGCGGATGATCCGGCCTCCGCACTGAGGAGGATCGACCCGGCGAGACCTCTCCTGACCGGCACCGACCTCGCCGCCACCCGGGGAGACGGGGTCTTCGAGACGGTTGTCGTGGTCGACGGCGTCCCTCAGGCCGTGGAGGCCCATCTGGATCGCTTCGAACGTTCCGCGAGCCTGCTCGAACTTCCCTTGCCGGATCGCTCGCTGTGGCGCACGGCCGTCGAGACGGTCGCAGCTGAGATGGATGTGCCGCGCGGAGCGGTCAAGTACATCCTGTCCCGCGGCGACGAGGTGACGGGAGAGCCGACGGGATGGGCGCTCGGATTCGCACCGACGCATCACCGCTCAGCGACTCCGCCAGAGCTGGACGTCGTGCTGCTCGATCGCGGGTACCGCTCGGATGTCGCCACAACGGCGCCGTGGTTGCTGCAAGGCGCGAAGACTCTCTCTTATGCGGTGAACATGGCCGCGCTTCGCGAAGCACACCGTCGCGGGGCGAACGACGTGATCTTCGTGTCCAGCGACGGATACATCCTCGAGGGGCCGAACTCCACGGTGATCGCCAGGATCGACGGTGAATACGTCACGCCGCCGGTGGAGTTCGGCATCCTGCCAGGGACCACGCAGGCCGACGCGTTCGAGGCGTTGTCAGACGGCGGCGATCGCGTCGCGGTCCGCGGCCTCACGGTCTCCGATCTCTCTGATGCCGACGCGCTCTGGCTGTGCTCGAGCACTCGCGGCGCAGCGCCGGTGCGATCACTCGACGGGGTCGCCCAGCAAGTCGATCGGGCGATCACACAGCGCATCTCTGATTTCCTGAACGCACGAAAGGCCTGACAGATGATCCCGGTGATCGACGGACACAACGACCTGGCCTGGGCGCGTAGACAGCGCCACGCACTGTCCACGCAGCAGCTGCATGAACTCGTCGCGGAGGCGCACACCGACATCCCCCGGCTCCAAGCAGGGGGCGTCGGCGGTCAGTTCTGGTCGGTATGGGTCGACTCCTCACTCGAAGGCGCGGCGCAGGTGACCGCGACCCTCGAGCAGATCGACTTCGTGCACCGGCTGGTGCAGGACTATCCGGAGGTCTTCGCGTTCACCCGCACCTCGCACGAGGCGCGTACCGCCATCAGGCAGGGGCGCATAGCGTCACTGATCGGCGTCGAAGGCGGCGCGCAGATCGACAACTCCCTCGGCGTGCTGAGACAGTATGCGCGGCTCGGGGCGCGCTACATGACACTCACCTGGAACCACACGACTGACTGGGCGGACGCCGCCACGGATGCTCCGCGCCACGACGGCCTCAGCGAGTTCGGTCGCGACGTCGTGAGGGAGATGAATCGGATCGGGATGCTCGTCGATCTCGCGCACGTCGCGCCGTCGACGATGCGGGATGCGATCGCCACCAGCATCCGCCCGGTGATGGTGAGTCACTCGGGTGCCGCGGCGCTCTGCGATCATCCGCGCAACGTCCCTGACGACGTGCTCGCCGCGATCGGAGCAGGCGGCGGGATAGTGATGGTCGCGTTCGTCCCGACGTTCCTCAGCCAACAGCGCCGCGACTGGCACGTCGCCGGCGAGATCGGCGCACCACCCGAGGTGACGATCGCCCATGTCGCCGACCACATCGAACACGTGCGAGCCGTCGCCGGAGTGCACGCGGTCGGCATCGGCGCGGACTATGACGGCACGGATGCCATGCCCACCGGCCTCGAGGACGTCTCGGGGTATCAGCGGTTGCTCGACGAGCTACGACGCAGGGGATGGACGGAAGACGAACTGCAGGCGTTGGCGTTCCGCAATGCGCTGCGCGTGCTGGAAGCCTCGGATGCCGACCACCTCGCCTTCCTTTCCGGACGCGAGGATCGTCCCCGGGTGCTCATCGTCGTGAACGCCGACGGTTCGGGACCTCGGCGCCTGCTGAGCTGGCTCGATGCCGCAGGAGTCCGAGCCGACGTACGCCATGGTGCGCATGGTCTCCCGGAGAACCTGGAGTCCTACGATGGCCTGGTGATGCTCGGCGGCGGGATGATGCCCGATGACGTCGAGAAGGGACCCTGGCTTCCGGACGAGCGGCGACTCGCGTCCGAAGCGATCGAACGGGACCTGCCCACTCTGGGCATCTGCCTCGGTGGACAGCTGCTCGCCCAGATCGCGGGTGGCGAAGTGCGCGAGTCGTATGGGGTGAAGGAGCGCGGTTCCACGGTGATCACGACGACCTCTGACGGGCGCGAGGATGCGGTGATGTCGGGGCTCGGCAGCGCGGCCCCGCTGATCGAGAACCACCAGGACCAGATCACGGTGCTGCCGCCCGATGCCGTTCTGCTCGCATCGAGTGAAGGGGTCGCCATCCAGGCGTTCCGCATCGGCGCGCACGTCCGCGGAGTGCAGTTCCATCCCGAGGTCTCAGCCGATGACCTTCTGTGGTGGAGCGAACCGACCGATCCTGCACCTGGCGATCGTCCTGTCGCAGACCTCGTCGCCGAGGCCCTTCGCGTCGATGAGGAGAACACCGCCGCGTGCCAGGCGTTGGTGCGCGGCTTCGCGCAGGAGGTGCGTGAGGCTGCGGGGATCCGGACGTGAGCGTCGCGCCGAGCCCGTCGACCAGGGCTGCGCTCGACCAGGGCGCTGCAGCCGTGATACTGCGAGGTGCGATCGCCGAGACGAGACACCTCGCCCCCGCCACCGCGGCCGCCATCACCCGCAACGGTGAGCTCGTCGCCGTCGATGTGCAGGGGATGCCGCGAAGAGACGGGGCCAGCACCTCACGGGGAACCGTGTTCCGTATCGCGTCGATGACGAAGAGCTTCCTCGCCGCCACCGCTCTCGCGCTTCGCGACGACGGACTGCTCGATCTGCACGCCCCGGCGGCGCAGTACGTTCCCGGTCTCGCCGCCGCGACCTTCCGCGGGCGCCCTGCATCGATGACCCTCTCGTCGCTGCTGTCCAACCGGGCGGGGCTCACCGAGGACAATGCGTGGGGGGATGAGATGCTCGGCGAACCGCGAGAGTCGATCGCAGAGATGGTCGACTCCGGCCTTCGGCTCGCTGCGCTCCCCGACACCGAATACCACTACTCGAACCTCGGAATATCGATGATCGGCCGAGCCATCGAAGCCGTCACCGGCCTGCCCGTCGAGGTCGTGATGCAGCAGCGCATCATCGATCCGCTCGGCCTGTCGAACACGAGACCAGCGGCATCGCTGTATCCGCGCGGTACCGAACTCGCCCTGGGCTTTCGCACCTTCGACGATGGGACGACGTTCGTCGAGGAGCCGTACGTGGGTTCGGGTGCGCTCGCCTGCATCGGCAGCCTCTTCTCGACGCTCGACGACATCGCGCGATGGATGCACTTCCTCGGCACGGCGTTCGATGACGCTCCGATCGCCGAGGATGTCCTCTGCGCAGCTTCCCGAAGAGAGCTGCAGTCAGCGAGATCCATGATCCCGATCTCCGGTGGGCGCTTCGACCCTGACCTCGTCGACGGCGCGGGCTACGGCTACGGAGTCGCCATCGAGCACGACAGGCGGTTCGGCAGGATCGTCCAGCATGCGGGCGGCCTTCCCGGCTTCTCCTCGCACATGCGGTGGCATCCCACCACCGGGATCGGCGCCGTCGTGTTCGGCAACTCCGACGCGTTCGACGCCGCTCCGGTCGCGGCTCAGGCGCTTCGGGACGCACTCGCTGCGATCGACGCGCCCGCGGCGATCGTCCGACCGTGGCCGGAAACGCTCGCCGCCGCGTCGGCCCTGGATGATCTCGTGCGCGCCGGGCGTCCGCTGTCGGATGCGGTCGAACTGCTCGCCCGCAACGTGCTCCGCGACGTTCCGGAGCCGGTGCGCGCCGCGAGGCTTCGCGCCGCGATCGACGAGGTCGGCGATCCGCTCCCGCATGCGGGGTCGGCCCTTCAGCGCATCCTCACCGCGAAGGATGCGGCGTCGCTGCGCTGGAGGATCCCCTGTGAACGTGGCGCACTGATCTGCGATGTGCATCTGATGGGGCTGCACCGGCCGCTCGTGCAGTCGTTCTCGGTGCGCGTCGGCGACGGGGACATCCCCCGCGGCGCGGCCGCTGACATCACCGCGCACCACCTCGTCGAACTCCCCTGAACTCGGAGACGAACCCACCCCTCGATACGCTCGAAGCATGTTCCGGAGATCACTTCCCCGATACCTCGCTCTGTTCGTGACCGCCGTCGCGCTGATGTTCACCGCATCCGGCGCCGTGGCATCCGCGATCGAACCGCAGGCGGGCGTCGATGATTTCGACTTCTCCTCATGGGACGCGACGTTCGAGGTCGGCATGAATGCGGACGGGCGCGCGACCATGCATGTGGTGGAGACCCGCGTCGCCGAGTTCCCCGAGTACGACCAGAACCGGGGCATCGTCGCGGGCTATCCGGACAGTTATCAAGGAGCAGGACTCGACACCTCGATCATCTCGGTGCGTGATGAGAACGGAGACGACGTCCCCTATGAGATCGAGAAGGACGACGGCATCATCTACGTCCTCACTGGTGACGATGACTACGTGCACGGCTCGACGACATACGTCATCGAATACGAGATGCGCGACGTCATCCTCGCCGCCGAGGGCACGAACGTCGATGAGTTCTATTGGGATCTGCTGCCGCTGGACAGCACCCAGGACATCGGCCGATTCCGCGCAGACGTCGCCTTCGACGACGCGCTGGCCGCGCAGCTCACCGGCGACTCGGCCTGCTACCAGGGCCCGCAGGGCTCGACGGACACCTGTGACCTCAGCGAGGACGCCGGCACGTTCTCCGTCAGCGCGAACGACTTGACCGCGGGCGAGGGTGTGTCTGTGGCGATCGCACTGGAGCCCGGCACGGTCACCCAGCCATCGGCGCGCAGGCCCAATGCCGCCACCGACGTGCTGCCCTACGCAGTCGGCGGCGGCGCTGTACTGCTCTCACTCGGCGGCTGGTTCGCCACCAGCGCCATGATCCGTTCCCGCCGCCGAGGCACTGGCATCGTGGTGGCGCAGTACGACGTGCCGGATTCGATGCCACCTCTCCTCGCGAGCGCCGTCGTGCCCAAGACGAAGAACTCGCTCACCGCGCAGATCGTGCACCTCGCCGTCCGCGGACTCATACGACTCGAAGACGTGCCCGAGGACGGCGAGAAGAAGAAGCGACGCCCGCGCCTGCGCCGACTCGACGGCCCGATCCCCGATCCGCTGGATGAACGGGCCCTCAAAGCGCTGTTCAACAGCACCGAGACGGGCATCGTCATGAAGATGCCGAAGAACAGTGCGGCGTTCTCGAAGCGCATGGTGGCGCTCCTCAAGGCCGGCCCGAAGGCCGCGGAAGAACGAGGACTGACCACGAAGGCCCGCAGCCGAACGGCGCAGATCGTCCAGATCGTCTCGCTGGTCGTCCTCGCGGTGATGATCGGCCTGTTGTGCTGGGGGCTCTTCACCGGCAGGTCATCCGCCGGCCCGGTGTTCCTTGCAACGCTGGCCTGCACCATCGTCGTGGCCATCTCGAGCGTGGTGGCGTTCAAACAGCACACCGTGCTCACCCACGAGGGCGCGCTCCAGCTCGAGTATCTGGAGGGCGTGCGTGAGTTCATCCGCGTCGCGGAGGCCGACCGGCTGCGAATGCTGCAGTCGTACTCGGGCGCAGAGCGTCGCAGCGACGGCACGGTCGACGTCATCCACGTGTACGAGAGGCTGCTGCCGTACGCGATCCTGTTCGGGCAGGAACGCGAATGGGGTGAAGTGCTCGAGGTCAGCTATGCGAGTGAGCAGCGGTCACCCGGCTGGATCGACGGCTCCGCGGTCGGCCTGACGATGCGGATGACCGCGTTCTCCGCCGCGACGCGTGCTTCTTCGACCTACACCGCGCCGAGCACAGGCAGCTCGTCGAGCTTCGGCGGATCGTCGGGCGGCGGGTTCTCCGGTGGCGGCGGAGGCGGCGGATTCTCTGGAGGCCGCTGACGCGAGAGGCCGAATCTAGCTTTGGAAAACCCAGACCATCTGGCGTGTCGTCGGCGCGGCGCACCGTGACACGCTGAGGACACGCCAGGTCGTCCCTGTTTCCCCAGGCGGGCGCCTGTCCCCGGTGCCCGTCCGGGTCGGCCGAGCTCGTCAGATGATGGGCGGATCGGATGCGTCGCGCAGAGCCCGCTCGACGGTCGACTGCACGAGCGCCGAGAGGTAGCCGCCCGGATTGTCCACGCCGATGCCACGGAGCAGCGACGTCGACTGTCCGATGATCGCCCGGGAGAACTCGGATGCCGTCGCGATCGCCTCCGCGTACGAGGCTCGGTCGTCCTCGCCGATGACGACCGGCTCGCATCCGAGCTCGACAGCCAGCGCCTGCGCGATCGGCAGCACCGGCGCGGGGGCGGTGACGGCGGCGAAGCTCGCCTGCAGCTGGCGCAGATCGATCGAGGTTCCGGTGAATGAGATCGCCGGGTGCACGGCCAGCGGGATGGCGCCCGCACGCTGCGCGGGCTCCAGCACACCGATGCCGTAGGCGGGATCCGTGTGCAGCACGAGCTGACCCGGCTGCCAGGCGCCCAGTTCCGACAGTCCGCTGATGAGACCGGGAAGCTCATCGTGCGGCACTGCGACGATCACCAGCTCGCTGCGACGCAGCACCTCCGCGGCATCGAGCACCGGCACGTCCGGCAGCACACCGGCGACACGGTCATCGTCGGAGCCGCTCGTGATGCCCGTGATCGCGTGTCCCGCACCCGCGAGCGCAGCACCGATCACCGGTCCGACGTGTCCGGCGCCGATGATCCCCACGCCGAGTCGTCCGTCACGGTTCATAGGGACCGCTCGTGCTCAGCATCCTGAGCCCAACGATGACTGTGATCACGACCCGCTGCCGCCGCTGCGCGGCGCGAGATGTCATCCATGGCCGCAGTCAACGCCGCGCTCTCGATGCCGACGACATCGCCGAGGACGGGGCCCGTGACGCTGTGCACCTTGAGCGCCGCGACGCGCTGGGCCCGATCGATCGGTCCCTGCGCGGCCGAGACGCCCTGCATGCGGGCGAGCGGGAACACCGCGAGCTTGCGCCAGAAGTTGCCGCGCCGCATGATCACGCCGAAATCCGTGACCGCGAAGCCGTGGCGCTTCCACGAGAATGGGCGGCGCCACCAGCCGCGCCGCTGCAGCACCTGATAGGGATCGCCCGTCTGCGGTCCGAAGATGCCCTGCTCCCAGATGAGCGGTCGATCCGCTTCGGGCATGTCGGGAAGCACCAGCGCGAGCACGCGCTCGACGTCGTCGCGAGTGCCCACCGGCAGCACGATGTTGAACTGCTGAGCCGTGCTGGACTGCTGCTGGGATACGCTCTTGCCGCTCATCCGGTTGATCTTGATGGTCCACCAGCCGAACGGCCGCCACAGGATGGACTGCGTCACTTCGACGGCGAAGATCCGCCCGGGCGGAATCGTCTCGGTGACAGTCGTGAACAGGCCGAACGTGATGCGCACACCGTCGGACGTCGGCGCGATCGAGTAGCGCAGCGACCTGGATATCTGCGCCCAGACGATGGCCACCGCGGCGATGACGAACGGCACCCCGACGCCGAGAAGGATCCCGACGACGCCGATCCACGCGTCAGGATCGCCGTCCGAGAGGATGGCAGGGATGGCGAATGCCATCGTGATGCCGAAGATCAGGATGAAGAACCCGAGCCACAGCACGCCTGCGAGCAGCTGCGACCCGACGAGTCGTCCGGTCGGGATCTTGACGACGCTCTCCGGTGCGACATCGTTGAGGTCGACGCCGCCGATGAGGTCGTTCACTCCCCCGTTCAGCGAGCCGACGAACTGGGAGCGGATCGTCGCGGCGCCCGCAGGAGCAGCGTTCTGCGGCGACCGACCGTGCTGCCTCGCCTCGCGTGCCGCACGCGCACCGGATGCGAGCCGGAGGATGTCCGATCGCACCGTCTCCGCCTTGGTCGTCGAGAGGTACTCCAGCGGCACGTTCGCGTCGGTGCCGGCGCCGACGACCTCCAACTTGGCCATACCGATCAACCGTGCGGGGAAGGGCCTCGTGAGATTGACGCCCTGCACGCGGTCGAGCGGTGCCCGGCGCTGCGAACGGAAGATGATGCCCTTTCGCACTTCGACGTGCTCGTCGGAGATGCGGAATTCCTGGAAGCGCCAGACCAGCCAGAACAGCGCGATCAGCACGATCAGCACGCCCAGCACGACGAGGAGGACGACCAGGATGAGGTTGTTCTCGAACACCCAGTCCACCGGATCGCCACCGGCGTAGTCGCCGACATGAGCCTCTTCCGGGGCGAACAGGCCGATGCCCCAATAGATGATGCGGTCGCGGAAGTTGTTCAGCATGATTCCGGCGACGATGATGAGCACGAGGCCGCCCTTGAAGAGCGGTGTCAACGGATGCAGTCGGTGCCATTCGCCGTCGGCGAGCGACTCGCTGCCCGCGGGCGCGGACGGCACGGGTGGCTGCGCCGCGTGCGGATCAGGGGGCTGAGGAGTGCTCACAGGCCGGTCCGTCGAGTCTCGGCGACGTCGATGAGGGTGTCGCGCAGCGCTTCGGCGGCCGCCTGCGTGAGTCCGGGGATCTGCACCCCCGTCGTGGCGGCGGCGGTGACCATCTTGAGCTGCGAGACGCCGAAGGCGCGATCCAACGGTCCGTGCGTGATGTCGACGAGTTGCATGCGGCCGTATGGCACGGCGATGATCCGCTGCCACAGAATGCCCTTGCGGAACACGATGTCATCAGCGCGCAGCATGAAGCCGATCGCCTTCGCCTGCCGCGGAAGGATCACCAGGGTGATGAGGATCATGACCGTGATGATGCCGGCAGGGATCCAGATCCAGTGCTGATCGAGAACCAGTCCGACGATCAGGGCGGCGATGACCACCAGTGCCAAGAAGATGCCGTTCTGCAGGAACTGCGAGACGACGTAGCGCGGCGAGATCTGATGCCATCTGCCGTCGAGGTCGATGCGTCCTGCGCCACGTGGTTCGCGGAGCTTGTCGTAGGTGCCCTCATCGAGCACAGGCGGTGCGGTGATGGGAGAGGCCGGCGAGGCCTCCGACGCCACGGCGGGGGCCATCGGCTCGGCAGGTGCTGCCGGAGCGGGCGGAGCAGGAGGCGTCACTTGCGGCGCAGCGTTCGCGGGCATCTGCGGTTCCGACGCAGGCACCGGAGGCGCTGGCGGGGCCGGGGGGATGTTCGGCAGCTGGGAGGGCGGTGTCGGCTCAGTGCCCGGCGTCGGCTCCGGTGGAGGGGTCGTCTGGCTGTCGGTCATCAGGATCCTTCGGCAGGGTGCAGAACTGTTCGGCCACGAGAGCGGCGACCACGAGGACGAGTGAACTCGCCATGAGAGCGGCCATCGCCACAATCGACCCTACCTGTGGATCAACGGGACGCGACAGGAGGAAGACCAGCAGGCCGCCTCCGAACCCCGTCATGATCGCACCGAGCAGGCTCGAGGCTCGGGCGAGGGTCGCGGCGCGCAGCGCACGGAACGGATCGATGCGACCGGCAGACTTGCCTCGAACGCTCCGCCTGACCGGCCAGGCGACGGCGAGAACGGCGACGGCGAGCAGCAGCAGGAGCACCGGCAGGAACCCCGACGGAGCGAACGTCGCCCGACCGGACACCGTCAGCAGATGATCGATCAGATAGCTCACTCCCCCGCCGATCAAGGCGAGGAGGATGAGAATCGGGGCCGAAGTGCGCTTCATCCGCGCCCCGAGCCGTCGCTCGAGCTGTCATCCGCGGCATCCGCGCGGAGAACCACTGCGAGATCGGCGATCCGGCCACGCCCCGGGATCTCGCCGTCTGGGTCGAGGCTGAGCCATGGATCGAGCACGAACAGCCGCTCTGCAGCGCGCGGATGCGGCAGAAGCAGACGCGGGTCATCCGAGACGACGTCGCCGTAGGTGATCAGATCGAGATCGAGAGTTCGATCGCCCCAGCGCTCGCGGCGCTCACGACCGTGCTCCTCCTCGATCGCATGCAGCATGCCCAGCAGCACCTGCGGAGCGAGACGTGTCGAGACGATCGCGACCGCGTTGACATACCCCGGCGCGTCAGGATCGGGACCGTCGAGGCGCACCGCGACCGTCTCGTACAGTTCGGAGAGCCGCACGTCATCCACGAGTGGGAGCCGTTCGATCCGCTCCACGGCGCGTCGGATCGTCTCACGACGGTCTCCGAGATTCGCTCCGAGCGCGATGACGGCGTTCGCCGTGTCACGGCCAGGACGAGGGTCCGGCTGTGCGGGCGGCGGCTTGCGGATCATCGGGGTGCATCCTTCCGTGAACGACGGATCGTGACCGACACATCGGAGAACGTCAGCGGGATGGGCGCGTGGGGCTTGTGCACTGTGACATCGACCTCGTTCACTCGCGCGTCCACGAGAACGACATCGGCGATGCGCTGAGCGAGAGTCTCGATGAGGTCGACCGGCTCGCCTGCGACGACGGCGGCCACTTTCTCAGCGAGCTCGCCGTAGTGGACCGTATCGGCCACGTCGTCGGATGCCGCGGCATCCGCCAGATCGAGACGCAGGCGCAGGTCGATCACGAACTCCTGGCCGTTCTCGCGTTCGTGCTCGAACACCCCGTGGCGGCCGAACACAGTGAGCCCGGTGAGCGTGATCTCGTCCGTGGTCTGCATGCTCAACCCTCCCAGGCGTGCGCGATCGCGAGGGCGTCGCGCGTCGCGGCGACGTCGTGCACGCGCACCGCCCACACACCGTAGCGAACCGCGAGCGCACTCGTCACAGCCGTGGCGAGATCTCGCCGATGCTCGTCGACTTCTCCGGCTCCGTCGAGTGACTCTGTCAGGAATCTCTTGCGCGAGGTGCCGATCAGCACGCGATGGCCGAGAGCGGTGATGTCGTCGAGGCCGCGCAGGACTTCCCAGTTCTGCCCGCCGGACTTGGCGAAGCCGATTCCGGGATCGACGATCAGTCGGGCGGGAGCGATGCCGGCGGCGGCCGCTTCACCGACGCGATCCCGCAACTCGCCGGCCACCTCTCGCGAGACCCGGCGATACTGCGCGCGCGCGTACATGTCGTCCGACGGTCCTCGCCAGTGCCCGATCGCGAAGTCGGCAGAGGATTCGGCGACGGCGCTGAGCATGTCGGGGTCGGCGAGGCCACCGGACACGTCGTTCACGATGCGTGCGCCGGCGTGCACGGCAGCGGCAGCGGTCGATGCGTTGAGCGTGTCGACGCTCACCGGGATGCCGCGGGCAGAAAGCTCCTTGATGACCGGGAGCACGCGCTGCTGCTCCACCTCCGGGTCAACTCGTTCGGCACCGGGCCGGGTGGATTCTCCACCGACGTCGAGCACGCTCGCACCGGCGTCGCGCAACGCCAGACCCTGAGCGATCGCATGCTCGGGATCGATGTAGCGGCCGCCGTCACTGAACGAGTCCGGCGTGACGTTGACGATGCCCCAGATGCCGGTCATCGCTCTTCCCGGCCGGCACCCGTATCGGACGTCGATCCCGCACCGATCAGCGCGATGATCTCCTGCCGTGCGACGGGCTCGGTGTATTCGCCGCGTGCGGCGATCGTCAGAGTGGATGACTCGCTCTGGCGGCCACCGCGCATCGTGACGCAGCCGTGGGTCGCGTCGAGCACGACGAGCACGCCTCGCGTGTCGAGATGCTCCGCGATGGTGTCGGCGATCTGCTCGCCGAGGCGCTCCTGCACCTGGGGGCGGGCCGCGAGGATGTCGACCACGCGCACCAGCGCTCCGAGCCCGACGACCTGCTCGCCCGGCAGGTACGCGATGTGCGCGTGCCCGGCGAACGGCAGTAGATGATGCTCGCAGACGGAGCGGAAACGGATGTCGCGCAGCAGCACCGCACCCGACGGCAAGGTCTCCGGCGCGGGTCCCCGCGTCACGCTGATCGTCCGGGCGAGAGGTGCCGCGGCATCCTCACCCACACCGGCGAAGAACTCGGCGTACAGCTCGGCCATCCGCGCCGGTGTCTGCCGGAGTCCAGGGCGCTCGGGGTCTTCGCCGATCGCCTCGAGGAGCTCACGGGTCAGCCGCTCGACACGCGCCCCGTCGACGGCCACGATCAGGCCGTCGCCGGCCGGGCCTGCCCGGATGCGGGCGCGCTGCCGGTCGCGCCACGGGATGCCGTGGCATCCGCCGACCCGTCCACCGAAGCCGCGGCATCGACCGGGATGACGCGCGTCGGCACATCGATCGGCGGACGATCCGACACCGGGCGCTCGTTGCTCGAGAGCCAGAGGGGCCGTTCGGGAAGTTTGCGGATCTCGGTGAAGATCTCGGCGATCTGGTTGTGATCGAGCGTCTCCTGCTCGAGCAGCGCGAGCGCGAGACGATCGAGGATGTCGCGGTTGTCGCTGATCACCTTGTACGCCTCATCGTGCGCCTGCTCGATGAGCGCACGCACCTCTGTGTCGACGCGCTCGGCGATCGACTCGGAGTACTCACGACCGCGCCCCATGTCGCGTCCTGCGAACGGCTCGCCGCCCTCGGTGCCGAGCTTGACGGGACCGAGGTCGGTCGTCATGCCGTACTCGATGACCATCTTGCGGGCGATGCTGGTCGCCTTCTCGATGTCGTTCGAGGCGCCGGTGGTCGGGTCGTGGAAGACGAGCTCTTCCGCCACGCGGCCGCCCATGGCGTAGGTCAGCTGATCCTGCAGCTCGTTGCGAGTGACGGAGTACTTGTCATCCAGCGGCATCACCATCGTGTAGCCGAGAGCCTTGCCTCGGGGCAGGATCGTGATCTTGGTCACGGGATCGGTGTAGTTCATCGCCGCCGCCGCGAGGGCGTGGCCGCCCTCGTGATAGGCCGTGATGAGCTTCTCGCGGTCCTTCATCACGCGGGTGCGCCGCTGAGGCCCCGCGATGACGCGGTCGATCGCCTCATCGAGGGCACGGTTGTCGACCAGCTGCGCGTTCGAGCGTGCCGTGAGCAGAGCCGCCTCGTTGAGGACGTTCGCGAGGTCGGCACCGGTGAAGCCGGGAGTCTTGCGGGCGACGACTTCGAGGTCGACACTCTTGGCGAGCGGCTTGCCCTTGGCGTGCACCTGCAGGATGTGCAGGCGGCCCTTGAGGTCGGGGGCGTCCACGCCGATCTGACGGTCGAAGCGACCGGGGCGCAGCAGCGCGGGATCGAGGATGTCCGGGCGGTTGGTCGCCGCGATCACGATGACGTTCGCGTTCGGGTCGAAGCCATCCATCTCGACGAGCATCTGGTTCAGCGTCTGCTCGCGCTCATCGTTGCCGCCGCCCATGCCGGCACCGCGGTGGCGACCGACGGCGTCGATCTCATCGATGAAGATGATGGCAGGGGCGTTCTCCTTGGCCTGATTGAACAGGTCGCGCACACGAGAAGCACCGACACCGACGAACATCTCGACGAAGTCGGACCCGGAGATCGAGTAGAACGGAGCGCCGGCCTCGCCGGCGACCGCGCGGGCGAGAAGGGTCTTGCCTGTTCCTGGAGGGCCGTACAGCAACACGCCCTTCGGGATGCGGGCGCCGATCGCCTGGAACTTCGCGGGGTTCTGGAGAAAGTCCTTGATCTCCTCAAGTTCCTCGATGGCCTCGTCCGCACCGGCGACGTCGGCGAAGGTGACCGTCGGTGTCTCCTTGTTGGCGAGCTTGGCCTTGGACTTGCCGAACTGCATGACCTTGCCGCCGCCGCCTTGCATCGAGGAAAGCAGCCACCAGAACAGCAGGCCGAGCAGCACGAGGGGCAGGAGGAGGGAGAGGAACCCGTCGAACCAGGTGGCGCGAGGAACGACGTCGTTGAAGCCGTCCTTCGGATCTGCCGTGGTGATCGCCTCGACGACCTCTTCGGCGCGGGCGTTCACATAGTAGAACTGCACCGTCTTGGAGTCTTCGAACGCCTTCGACAGCGTCATGTCGACACGCTGATCGCCGTCGGTGTTCGTCACCTCGGTGACCGTGTCACCCGCGAGCAGGTCGAGACCCTGCTGAGTGGTGATCGTCTTGGGGGCGCCGAGGTTCGAGATCAGCAGGAACCCGCCGAACAGCAAAACACCGATCAGCGCCACATAAACCAGTGGATTCCGGGTGATCTTCTTCACGTCCATGATGCGTTCAGCGTATCGCGCCGTACTTTACGGTCCGCTGGGATTCGCCCACGGCGTACCCCATGACCGCTGAGCCTGGTCGAAGCGTCAGAGCAGGCGGGTCAGGAGTACACGTGCGGCGCGAGCACGGCGACATCGCGCAGGTTGCGATAGCGCTCATCGAAGTCGAGACCGTAACCGACGACGAATTCGGTCGGGATGTCGAAGCCGACGTACTTGCAGTCGATCTCGACCTTCGCGGCATCCGGCTTGCGCAGCAGCGCGAGCACCTCGATCGACGCGGGGCCTCGGGACTCGAAATTCTCCAGCAGCCAACTCAGCGTCAGACCGGAGTCGATGATGTCCTCGACGATCAGCACGTGCTTTCCGTGCAGGTCGGTGTCGAGGTCTTTTCGGATCTGCACCACGCCGCTGGATTTGGTGCTGGAGCCGTAGCTGGAGACGGCCATCCAGTCCATCGGGGCGTGGAACGGCAGTTCCCTGGCGAAGTCGGCCATCACCATGATGGCGCCCTTCAGCACGCCGACGAGCAGCAGATCCTTGCCCGCGTAGTCCTTCGCGACCTGAGCGGCGAGTTCGGTGAGCTTGGCTTTGATCTCCTCCTCTGTGACGAGGATGTCGGAAAGGTCGTCCTGGATCTCAGCGGCGCGCATGCATCGATTTTAGTGACACGATCCTGTGCGTGCGCACTACTGTGAGCGGTGAGGCGCGCGGACGCCCGCCGAAGGAAGGAATCTCATGGCTCTTGACGACATCCTCAAGCAGGTGCCGATCGATGACATCGCGGCGAAACTCAACGTCTCACCCGACGTCGCGAAGTCTGCGGTCGAGCAGGGTGGAGCAGTACTGCTCGGCGGGCTGGCCAAGAACGCGTCGAGCGAAGCGGGCTCTGCGGCGATCCAGAACGCGCTGAAGAAGCATGAAGGCAAGACCGGCGTCTCCACGGTGGATGAGGTCGATCAGGCCGATGGCGACAAGATCGTCACGCACGTGCTCGGGGATCAGAAGCAGGAAGTCACGTCGAAGCTGAACGCGTCGGAGAAGACGGCAGGGATCGACTTCGGCAAGCTCCTCCCGATCCTCGCGCCGATCATCATGGGCCTGATCGCGAACAAGAACAAGGAGAAGTCGACGACCGCGGACGGCACGGAATCCGGTGGCGGAATCGGCGACCTCATCGGCGGATTGATCGGCGGCGGCGACCAGGGCGGATCCGGTGGTGGAATCGGCGATCTGCTCGGCGGGATCCTCGGTGGCGGATCGT
The DNA here is from genome assembly GCF_049896145.1 of Microbacterium sp. TWP3-1-2b2. Lineage (NCBI taxonomy): Bacteria > Bacillati > Actinomycetota > Actinomycetes > Micrococcales > Microbacteriaceae > Microbacterium > Microbacterium sp. TWP3-1-2b2. The sequence continues at coordinate 2,112,687 of NZ_JAFCTS010000001.1, forward strand.
CCTCAGGAGGCTCCGGCGGAGGCATCGACCTCGGCGGCATCTTCGGCAGCATCTTCGGCGGCAAGAAGTAGCCGCACGACGCTGCGCGTATTCCGCATCGCGCGCAGTCAGCCCCGCGCAGTGAAGACGATCTGCCCGCCCAGTCTCGCTGCCGAGCAGCCGGGCAGATCGATCGGTCCTTGCCCCGACCAGTCGGTGACGAGGCGTGCGACCTCCGTCGTCTGAGTGCGTGTGAGACTCACGCCGAACTCGCTGTGCGCGACGAGACGGATGATGCGGTTGCGCAGCGCCGTGGGATTCGCGGCGAGGGCTCGGACACTGACGGAGATCCCGGCTTCGGCGTGCTCGACGATGTCCTCTATCGTCTCGCTGATCATCTCGTCGAACGCCTCGGTGTCTTCCCGAAGCTGCGCTGCCGTGCGCGCGAGCGCCTCGGCGATGCCGGGGCCGAGCTCCGTCTCCAGCACCGGAAGCACGCGTTCGCGCACGCGGACCCTCGCGAAGCGATCGTCGAGATTGTGCGGGTCGTCCCAGGGCTCGAGATCGGATGCTGCGCAGAACGCTCGCGTCGTCTCCCGCCGCACGCCGAGCATCGGGCGAAGCCAGATCAGCCCGTCGTCGGCTCGGCTCGGAGACATGCCCTGCAGACTCGCAGCGCCGGCGCCGCGAGCAAGTCCCAGCAGCACGGTCTCCGCCTGGTCGTCGAGCGTGTGGCCGAGAAGGACTGCAGTGGCGTGCTCCTCCGCGGCGATCCGGCGGAGCGCCGTATACCGGGCGGCACGCGCCGCCGCCTCCGGGCCATCCGCGTCGCCGCGCACCTGCACGCGTTCGACTGAGGCTCGGATGCCGAGTGCATCAGCCTTCGCGGCGGCCACGGCCGCAGCATCCGCTGACCCTTCCTGCAGCCCGTGATCGATCGTCGCGCTCACCACCCGCATCCGCCGCGCGCGCGCCTCGAATGCGGTTGCAGCGGCCAGAGCCAGAGAGTCTGCGCCTCCGGAGAGCGCGACGACGAGAGTCGCCCCTTCGGGCAGATCGACGAGCGCGGTGCGCACAGCGAGGCGGATCTCGGCGATGGCGGGCGACAGTGAAGGCACACGACAACGGTACGGCACGCAAAACACCTGCCCGCGGCATCCGACTCCGCTCTAGTCTGAGCCTGTGACCGAGCAGACCGCGTTCGCTCCCGAGCGCCTGAAGGCGTTCGTCGATGCTGTCGTGGCGATCGCGATGACACTGCTGATCCTGCCTCTTCTCGAATCGGTGTCCGACGCTGCGAGAGAGGGATCCGCCACCGGTGCGTTCCTTGTCGAGCACCGCGGCCAGATCGTCAGCTTCATCCTCAGTTTCGTTCTGATCGCCCTGTTCTGGATGGAACATCATCGACAGTACGAGCGGGTCCTTCGCGTCACCTCGCCGCTGTTGTTCATCAATGTCGCGTGGATGCTCACGATCGTGTGGCTGCCGGTGCCGACGGCGATGCTCGGTCAGATGGACACCGACCCGTTGCAGGCTCTGCTGTACATAGGCACGCTGATCCTCACCCAGGTGACGACGCTTGCGGGCAAGCTGTACCTGATGGGGCATCCGACGCTCATGGATCTCAGCGCCGAGAAGCTCCGAAGCGGAGCGATCGGCGACATCGCCGCGATCATCCTGTTCTGCGTCGCGTTGCCGATCGCCGCGTGGGTGCACGTCGTCGGCTACTTCGCTCTTCTGCTCCTCGTGTTCTCGGGTCCGCTGGAGAAACTGCTGGATCGAGTGCGCAGGTAGGCTGGTTCCCGGCATCCAACCGTCTTTTCTGAGGAGCACACGCATGGGCGCACACGACGCCGTCATCGAGATCCCGCGCGGCAGCCGCGTGAAGTACGAGGTCGACCACGAGACCGGGCGAGTCCACCTCGACCGCGTGCTCTACACGACCTTCGGCTACCCGGCCGACTACGGCTACTTCGACAACACTCTGGGCGAGGACGGCGATCCCCTGGATGTGCTCGTGCTGCTCGACCAGGCACTGTTCCCCGGCGTGGTCGTCGAGGTGCGCCCCGTCGCCGTGCTGAAGATGAGCGATGAGGCCGGTGGTGACGACAAGCTCGTCGCCGTGCTGTCGAAGGATCCGCGCTGGGCGCACATCCAGGACATCGGTGACCTCGCCGAGTACACGAAGAAGGAGATCGAGCACTTCTTCGAGCACTACAAGGACCTCGAGCCCAACAAGTGGGTCAAGGTCGACGCGTGGGGCGACGCCGCCGAGGCACAGCGCATCCTCGATGAGGCGATCGTCCGGTTCGGCGAGAACGGTCACTGAGCCGCTCCCCCTCCACGTAAGAAGCCCTCGGCTCCGCATCTGCGGCCGAGGGCTTCTTCGTGCGTGCGATCTCAGACCGAGATACCGCGCGCTGCCATGAAGTTGATGGGGTTCGTGTACCCGCCGTTGATGTAGACCTCGTAGTGGAGGTGGCATCCGTACGATCCGCCGGTGTTGCCCGAGTAGCCGATGACCTGACCCGCGTTCACCCACTGGCCGTGGCGAACCGAGATCTGGCTGAGGTGGCCGTACCCGCTGCCGATACCCCCGCCGTGCTGGATGCGGACGTAGTTTCCGTAACCCCAGGTCCAGCCGCCGTTGAGGCCGGCGTAGTCCACCGTGCCCGAGTGCGCCGCGAAGATCGGCGCGCCGCAGCCGTTGGCGAGGTCGACGCCGTAGTGCCAACTCGAGGAGCATCCGCTGCCGTTGCACTGCTGCGAGCGCGGGCCGTAGCCCGATGAGCGGTAGCCGCCCTGCGGGCGCACCCAACCACCGGTTCCGCCGCCTCCGCCGCCACCACCGCCTCCGCCGCCGCCGCCGCCACCGTTGTTGTTCTTCGCGGCTTCTTCGGCTGCTCGACGTGCGGCTTCCTCTGCCGCGCGCCGCCTGGCCTCTTCTGCCCGCTTGCGCGCGGCCTCACGGACGCGGACGCCCTCCTGGTAGTCCGCGACCGTCTTCTTCGTGTTGTCCTGAAGCGCGGCCAGCTGAGCTTCGAGAGTCTCGAGGTTCGCAGACTGCTCGTCGAGGGCGGCCTGCGCTGCCTGAGCGGCTTCTTGCGCCGCGACCATCTTCTCTTCAGCGATCTTCTGCAGGCGGTCGCGCTCGTTCCTGGCGACGACGGCCTGGTCGCTGAGCGCCTGTGCGGAGTTGTGCGCGGCGACGGCGGAGTCATAGACCGACTGGTTGTACTGGAGGAGCTTGTCCATCGTGCCCAGGCGCGAGAGCAGGTCGTCGGCCGTCGAGGCGGAGTCCGCGAAGAAGAGTTCGAGGGCGGTGTCGTCGCCGCCGTTGCGGTAGAGCTGCGTCGCGACCTGCCCGGCCTTGCGAGCCGAGTCGTCTGCGATCTGAGACTGCTCATCCGCTTGTGCCTGCAGCGCCTCGGCCTCTGCGATCGCAGCGAAGTACTTCTGCTGGGCTTCGTAGTACTCGGCGGCGGCGGTCTCGGCGGCTGCCTGAGTCTCGGTGACCCGCTGTGCGAGCGACTTGATCAGGTTCTGGATGCGGGCCACCTCAGTGGCCTTCGCCGCCTCACTGTTCTTCGCGCGCTGAACGTCATCCCAGCTCGGGTACGAGGCCGCGAAGGCGGCGTTGACGCCGGAGCCGATTCCGAAGGCGCTCAGCGAGACGACACTGAGAGCGCCGAGTCCGAGGGCGTTGCGGCGGGTCAGTGCGTCCTTCTGCCAAAACGTGCTCCGCTCGTCGACGGTCGGCGCGCATCCGCACGAATCTCCCGCATCGCGCGCAGCATCCATCGCCGACTGCTCGTCGTTCACACGGCCCCTTTCACAGGATTCACTCATGCCACAGTAACAACATCTTTAACATCCGCAACAGCGAATTTCGGATGCTGCGGCATGGCAGGCACACCCCATCGTCCTCCCGAAACGCCCGGGCGGAAGGATGGCGCGCCCTCGATTCGCGTTTTGGCCAAAACATCCTTTATGCTTGAGCGTCGGCAAGGAAGTCCCCCGGGACGCCCTTCGGCCCCATCGTTTAGCGGCCTAGGACGCCGCCCTTTCACGGCGGTAGCACGGGTTCGAATCCCGTTGGGGTCACTCCATCCGATATACAATTTAAAAGCATGGCCCTGTAGCGCAGTTGGTTAGCGTGCCGCCCTGTCACGGCGGAGGTCGCGGGTTCAAGTCCCGTCAGGGTCGCTCTAAGCGACGGGCCCTTTTTTCGAAGAGGGCCTTTCGTCTAGGTTGCGGCAGATCTACGATGTGCCGCATGGCTCTGTAGCTCAGTTGGTAGAGCGCACGACTGAAAATCGTGAGGTCACGGGATCGACGCCCGTCGGAGCCACAAGGGTGATCATTACAGTCATCCTAGAAACCCTCGCCTAGCTTCTACATGGCGGGGGTTTTGCTTTGCCCTGGTGAGGGGTGGTTTCCGAGCCGCTCCCCTGGGCTGTTCCGGCCAGGTCTTCGAACGAGTTGGGCTACCGGCCGCTGCGTGAGCGCGGCGACACGAGACGCCCTCTCCGGGAACTTGTGCCGGTTTTGTGCCTGTCGTCACACGTTCCAGCCACGCGACGACGCATACTCATGGATGCTGTCGACCATCCGCCCGACGAACGGGTCGTCGCCGAGCTGCGCTCGCGCAGCATCCGCCGCCGCAGCGTAGGCGATAACGATGCCGTCCGTGATCTCATGGGCGCGCGCCTCAGCCCAATCGCGGTCGAGGCCGACCCGCGCCGCCACCCTGACCAGCGAATCGAGGCTGATCCGTCCGACGCTGTACTCGCCCTCGATCGACATGGCGAGCTTCGGGTCACCGCCGTCGGCGGCGAGGTACGGTGCGTAGCTGCCGAGGTCATAGAGCGGGGCAAGCTTGGCACGATCACGCTGCAGCAGAAGCGAGTAGTTCTTCGCGTGCGCGTCGGTGCCGAGAGACGCCACCGAGAACACGAGAGCCTCGTAGAACTGTCTTGCGTTGCCTCGCCGGTCTTCGGCGTCAGGCAGGGAGTTGATGAGGCGGGCGATCGCGGCGACACCGGGTCCGCCCTCGGACTGATACTTCATATCCGGCGGGACGCTCAGCGTCTGACAGAGGTCTTCCTGATGGAGCCGATGCCAACGCCCGTCTTCGAGCCGGCGGTCGTAGCGCGTGGAAACGAACACCGCGTGACCACGTTCGGTGGTCACCAAGAAGTCGTCAGCGACGTGAAGCCGCAACTCACGCGCCGCGGCCATCGTCATGAACTCATTGATGTGATGGTCCGGATAGGGCGCGACCGCTGGCTTCAGTATGTGCGTGGTCGGTGTCGAATCCTGCGGCACCGCCCATTGTTCCTGCTCGGTGCGGAACAGCGCGACTTTGGGCTGCGCACCGGGAAGACTCCAGCGTGCGTCATCCGCACGCCTCCCCCAGGTATCACCGTTGCGGACAAGATCCGCCACGAGCTCCGCGAAGTCGGCCTCGGAGAGTTCTCTCACATCGCCGTGACGTTCGGCTGCGTCAGCGCTCGCCTCACCAGGCGGAAGCAGCTGCACCGCACCGGCCGCATCACGACCAATGTGCGAAAGCAAAGCGAAAGGATTACTGGCGCTGACACGATACTCGCGTCCGAGCTCCGCGAGCCGCCCAGGACTGTCGGGAAGCAACCCCTGCAGAAAAGCACGCACCGCCTTGTTCTTGTGCCCGGCTCGCACAAGCGGCATGGAGAGTGAGAGCGGGGTCGCATCGCGCCGGGACCGGTAGTCAGGGTCGTAGGTGAATGACAAGGCGCCGCCAGCCGACTGCCCGATGACGCCGATCGCTTCGCCATCGAGATACGCGAACAGTTCACTCGACATCATCGACCTCGCTGACGTCGACGACGAGGCCGAGCTCTCGGAGAACGCGCATGAGCCGGAAGAGCGTGACGGTTGTGGACCCGTTCTCCAGCCGCACGACCCACTCACGGGTGACGCCGGCGCGGCGCGCGAGCTCAGCTTGAGACAGACTCAGACCTTCGCGGCGCTCAGCAACGAGCGCCCCGAAGTCGGATGCAGCGCGTATTTCCATCTCCACCTCGCAAGTGACTTATAACGCACAACCCTACATGTGACTTATAACGCACACAAGGGGAAGTGACTTTTAACGCACACTCATCTGTCGCCGAGCCACGCGACCCCCACCACTCGATCTTGCGTGGTGTCCGCGAGCGACCCACCAAACTGCCGGGATGTCGGCTCAGAACTCACGGGCGAGAGCTGTGAGAACTTTCTTAACTCATTCAAGGCCGGCCTCCGGCCGGTTCGTGGCGAGATCGGCCTGCGGTACGTGCGGTCCTCGGCCACTCTCCCCACGAACGAGTAGTCGAACACATCCACGTCCTCAAGACGGTCGAGTGTCCGCGCCGTATGCTAAGAAAGGGACGAGTAAGCCCCATCTGAAGGACTTCGATCTGAGGAGGAGCCTCATGAGCCTAGTAACGTCACAGGGACTCAAGGCGCGAAGCAACGTCGACGCAGCGATCGACCGCGTACGCAACGAGCTTCTCGCAGAGGTGACGAAACGAGATCTGGAACTGTCAGAGGCATTCAGAATCTTTGCCGACGATTCGGAACAGACAGTGCGCGAGGCTGTCTGGCGGCTGCTCAACGATCGCCAGGTGGAAGTCACATCAGGCACACGGCTACGTTCTCTGCACGCGTGAGTTCGGTTCCGCCGGACTTCAGAACAGCCGGCCAGCATGACGTAGACAGAATTCTCTATTCTTCGGCCTACAGGCGACTCACTGGGGTCACGCAAGTCGTGGCAGTGGGAGAGCGGCAGCTTTTCCACAACCGGCTCGCTCACACCCAGAAGGTTGCACAGCTCTCACGCCGCATAGCCCAATTCTTGAATGCTCACCCCGACAGCCCCGAGGGCCTGCGAAACGTACCCGGCGGCCGTATCGACGAAGACTGCGCCGAAGCGGCCGGTCTCGCGCACGATCTAGGGCACCCTCCGTTCGGTCACATCGCGGAAAAAGCGCTGAACGAAAGATGTGACGACGCCGGTACCGACGGGTACGAGGGGAACGCCCAGAGCCTTCGTATCGTGACGAAGCTCAGCGTTCGACGCAATCTTCGCAACCTCGACCTTTCCGACCGTACGCTGAACGCGATCTTGAAGTACCCGTGGATGAGCGACCACCCGGAGCCACCCGCGAAAGGCAAATGGGGTGCCTACCTCACCGAGCGGGAAGTTTTTGAACGCGTTCGCGGGGTGCGATCGTCGGATGTCCAGCAAAGCGTGGAGGCCGAGATCATGGACTGGGCCGACGACATCAGTTATGCCGTGCACGACTTGGAAGACTTTTACCGCGCAGGCTTCATCAACCTGTATGGAATCCAAACAGACGAAGTCGTGCGAGCAGAGTTCTTTGGTCGGGCTCTAGCTGAGTGGGACGGCGCGCCATGGCCCGAAGAGCAGGCGCAGGAAGAGTTCAACGAGATCCAGTTCCAGATCAAAACCGTGGAGGGCCCGTTCGACGGCAGCATGAAAGCTCGGGCTACCGTTAACGAGCTTGGTTCCAGTCTTATTAATCTGCTCGTAAGCTCGTCCCGGCTCGATGCGGACGGGCGACTTCTTGTACCAGACAAGCTGCGCAGGCAGGTTCATTTCCTCAAGCAATTAACGTGGCAGTTCGTGATCAACGAGCCGTCGCTCGCGACCTTGCAGGTGGGCGAGGTCAAGGTGATCAACGATCTTTTTGAGAGCCTCTTCACCTGGCTGTCAACTGAGAAGAAGCGACCGCAGCGGCTACCGACGCGACTGCACGACCTTCAAAGTATGGCCGTGCGCGAAGACTATCCAGATGAAGACGCGCGCAATGCGAGAGTCGTGGCGGACTACATCTCGTCGCTTACCGAGGACCAGGCGATGGACCTACACGCTCGACTCCACGGTTATACACGCGGAAGCGTCCAGGACACGTGGGTGTCGTATTGACCACCATCAGTTGGTGCCGCGGGCACCTTCAGCACCAGATGAAAAGTGAAGACCATGGCGAGATCTGACCTCATCCTCGCCTTGGCCGCCGCGTCGCTCGAATCCGACACCGAGGATGCACGGCGAGCGATCGAGACCATCGCCGCGGAAGAGTTGCGCAAGGGCCACAGCCATGTAGCTGAACGGCTAGAAGAACTACTCCTCGCCGCACCCGCTCCGCGACCCACGACTGGTTCACGGGTCGAATCCAGGCGAGCGTCGCAGGCATCAGTGCGGAAGACATTGTCTACAAAGCGACTGGCAGACATTCGTCTAGGGGACGAGTCAAGGGCGGTTCTGGAAGAGATCATCTCTGAACACCACCACACGCGAGAACTGCGCGCGGTCGGACTTGAGCCGCGCCACAGGCTGTTACTCATTGGCGCCCCGGGGACCGGCAAAACCACCTTGACTTCAGCGCTCGCGAACGAGCTCGCCCTGCCGTTGCGAACGGTCCAGTACGAGGCCGTGATTGGTAGTTACCTCGGCGAGACTTCAGGGCGCCTGCGCGACATGTTCGATTGGGCATCGGAAGAACCTTGCGTACTGTTTCTCGACGAGTTTGACACCCTCGCGAAAGAGCGCGGCGACGAACACGATGCTGGTGAAGTGAAGCGCGTCGTCAGCACACTCTTGCTCCAGCTTGACGCGCTCCCCAGTCATGTGGTGCTCGTGGCTGCCACCAACCATGATGAGCTTCTCGATCGGGCCGCGTGGAGGCGATTTCAGGCCATTGTGCGACTACCGCTTCCCGGGGCCGATGAGCGGGCGTCGTATGCGCGCGAACTCGCGAAACGCATTGGGCTTTCAGCAGCAATCGACGTAGAGGAACTGGCCCGATCCATGGATGGCGAAAGCTACGCCGCGGTCGAAGAGTCTGTTGTGTCGCTGCGTCGGAGAGAAGTCATCACGGCCGCTTCACAGTAGGTCTGTAGAAACCACCGTAATGACGCGTTCTGTCCACCCCCGCTAGGAGCCCGATGCCGACGTACTCAAGCGCCAGCGAGAGCTACCCACTGCTCGCCATCTCTTCGAGTGAGGGCGGGAAGCGTGATGGCTTGCCCGCAGGTTTCGCCAGTGTGAAGCCTGCTGCTCGCACACAACAAAGTTCCCGGCTCAGTCCAAGGTTTGCTGCGCTTTCTGCCGCGATGGACACCGAGCGACTGAGAATCAACGACGATATCGCCGGCCATGACCCCGAACTAGTGATCGTCCTTGAGGTCAACGCGACACTTGCTGAGTTTGCGCGAGCAGTCTCCCTAGTTCCTGGACTGGAGTTCTTGGCCGAGCTTGTCGAGGACCAGGAGGATCCTGAGTTTGGCGTTACGACGCCGCGCGCCGGGCAACTCGTTGATCGCACCATGTACGTTCTCGCTCAGAACGCCAAGGCCTTACAGCAGATCCAGCGTCTATGGGACCAGTGGAAGACCGAGGCGTCCCCGAAGTTCGCACGTGGCCTCGCCCCTTGGAAACAAGTGTTTGCGTTGCTAAAGGACGTGCGGCCGTGGGGGCCGTCGGACAGAATCGCTGGAACGCAGCTCGAGGAGGCGTGGGGTCAATCTTTAGCGCGGGGGGACGCCGACCTCGTGGCAGAGGTCGAGCTCTGGTTTCGTCGCACGGCGTCGGCCCGGGATCGTGCTGAAGAACTCTTCATTGCCGAACTCCGTGTAGCGGGTTGCGAGATTCTTGACATTGCGCAAATCGAAAGCATCGCCTACCACGCGATTCTCATCCGAGTCGACGCGGATCTCGCCCGAGCAACGCTTGACGAGCAAGGCTTCTTGGTAAACAACGCGCGAGTGTCGCAGGTGCGCCCACAGATGATCGGCAGCGATCACGTCGTCGACACGAATCTCGACCAAGAGGGTGCGAGTGCGTCAGCACCAGTCTCGGACGCAGAACCGCTCGTCGCAGTGCTCGACGCTATGCCGCTGACTGGCCACCAATTGCTCGCATCGCGGCTGATCGTGGATGATCCCAACCAGGTTTCCAATAAAGTGCAGGCACAAGACCGTGTCCACGGATCCGCGGTGGCGTCTCTAGTTATCTGGGGCGATCTAGAAAGAGGCCGGGAGGACTCGGTCGGCCGGAAGGTCTACACGCAGCCATTGTTCACCACGGGGAACGGCGATGGTGCAAATTTCGAAGAATCGATGCCTTCCGACCGCCTGGCAGTCGCCGTGATGAATGACATCTTGACGCGCATGTACATCGGGACGAGTGATACCCCTCCGTCGGCTGCATCTGTTCGTGTGATTGTTCTAACCGCCGGCCACACCGCTCTGCCCTTCGGGTCAAAGATCAGCCCTTGGGCCAGGCTCCTAGATGTCTTCGCCAGCCGTTTCGACATCCTATTCATCGTGAGCGCGGGGAATTACTCACAGCCGATCGAACTTGACCCTCAGGTCGGGACGGAGGTGCTCGACGACAAGGACCAGTTGCAACGCCAGGTCCGGAAGCATCTGCTAGAGAATGCTCACGAGCGAAGAATCCTGTCGCCGGCCGACTCCTTGAACGCTCTCACGATTGGTGCCCTCCATGCGGACTCGGTCACCGAGGAGATGCCCGCAACCGCACTGGACGTGATCGGCTCCGCACTAGCTCCAAGTCCCGCCAGCGCCATCGGTGGCGGGTACCTGCGCGCGATGAAGCCGGATCTGTTTGCAGATGGCGGTCGAGTCCTCTACCGCCACCGGTTCGATCGAACCGATCGCATCGTGCTCGATGTCATCGAAAGCAGCAATGCTTCGCCCGGGCTTCTCTCAGCGACGCCTGGTCTTTCTGGAGAAACTGCCGCGGAGGGACACTTGCGCGGAACGTCTGCGGCAGCAGCGTTCGTAGGTCACGAAGCCGCGCAGGTGGTCGAGCTGCTTGCAGGCGATAGCGGGAGCCCGCTCGTGCCGCCGCGCTACCTCGGAATCGCAACCAAAGCGCTCGTCGCAAATGCAGCGTCGTGGCAGAGCGCGGAGTCAATGATCGAGGAAGCCATGACGCCGTCCGACCGAGGTGCGTTGAGACGTGATGCATCGCGTCTCTTCGGGTTCGGATTTCTGAGGCCGGACGAGGTTGCGCTGTGCGGGGCTCGGAAGATCACTGTAGTTGCTACTGGGGCGGTCATCGCGGATGGTTCGCGAGACGTTTACATGCCGGTTCCCTTGTCTCTGAACGGCCGACGAGATGTTCGTCGCGTGATTGCGACACTTGCCTGGTTTACCCCAGTAAATCCTCGACAGAAGTCATACCGGCAAGCTCGAGTGTGGTTCGACATCTCGAATGGCAGCGAGTTCGGTGTATCGGGAATGGAAGGCGAGTGGCGCGCTACCCGAAGGGGATCGCTTCAGCATGAAATTTTTTCCGGCGACCGTGCGGTCACGATCGGTAGGGATGCCGCCCTGCATGTTCGAGTGAATTGCATGGGAGCGGCCGGTGGCGTATCCGGGGCCGTGCCTTTCGCTTTGGCCCTTACTTTCGAAGTCGATGATTCAAGCGACATCCGCGTTTACCAAGAGATCTCGACAGCACTTCAGTCTCGCGCAACGGTCCAGGGTGCGCGGGCGCGGGTTCGAACATAACGGGCGCATCCTCCCATCGCGAGGCACTCAATGCCGGTGCTGTGCCGGTAGCTCCGCTGAAACCACCGTCAACCGGCAGCGACCAACCATGACAACTTCCCCGGAATCACGCGGCAAACGACGATCAACGAGCGCCTACTCCCCCTCCGCATCCAACTGAAAATCGTGAGTTCACGGGATCGACGCCCGTCGGAGCCACTGACACCCTCGTTTGGCTTCTACACACGGGTTTTATTTGTTGCAGGTTCGTTCGCGGGACTCCCGGAGCTGTCCAGCCCGAAGAACATCGGTAGCCGGCGACGCACGCCGACTCACCCATCGACGACGGCGAGTTTCCCCCCAAGGCAGTCCACCCACCCGGCGTTCGGGGACAGTGAGCGAGTCAGCGCCTCGATCGCGGGCCAGCTCGGCCACTTCGCTCTCAACCCGGAAAACGGGGGGGTATGCGCCGATAGTTCTGATGAGTGTGATTATCCGTGGTACAAACCCAGCCCCTTGAAGTGAGACGGGGCTGAGCATGAACTCAACTCTTCGAGCGCACGAGTACGACTGAATACGTCGTTCTGCTCGAAGTGCTGGTTTGACGTGGGTTCGCTCTAGGCGCGGGGCCGGACACCGCAGTACGCTCTGGACAACCTGAGCACCGGAAGGCGGTGGTCCGCATGGCCACAAACGAACCGAGAGTCGATCCCGAGACGGAGGCTGCGACCAACCGCGCCCTCGACTCAGCACAACTGCGTGCCGGCGACACCACCGCTTCAGTCGTCCACCCGGGTCAGGGTGAGTCGGCAGCTGACGACGGCACCTTGGGCGACGACGGAGACTAGAGGCAGGACGAGAGTCCCCCGGAATGACCCGGGCAGCACTCATCGTCGCTCAGTAACGGCCGGTGCGGCCCCTCCGTTCGGCGCCGAGACCAATTCCACGCCTCCGCAGTCAGCGTCGCCGCGGCGTCATAGATCGATCGGCCCAGGTGAGGGAGCTTCCGTCGGCAATCCGCCGTCGAGGATTCGCTCGACCATGCCGATCGCACGATCGGTGAGGACATCGCCCCGGTGGAAGTCCTCGTAGTGCTCCTGAGCCTCCTCCAGCGTGGTGCTCCGGTCACCGTCGACCTCGGCTATGGGGTCGTTGTCACTCTCTACTCACAGAGTTTGCGACAGGCGCCCGATCATTCTGATGTCGAGCTGTTCCACTGGCATGTCCGGACCATTTACTCCGAAGCCATCCTCATACGGCAGGCGAGCCAATGAACGAGTCGGTCCGTGCAAGAGCGTTCGGTTGCCGACCGATCGTTCCCTGATCAGAACAATGCATCACTGGTGATCACCCGCGACAGGTTCGGTTTCTTGAGGGGTGCTCTTGTCACGACGGGAGCGGATCAACTCGATCGCTCCTCGCACTGCGGCGCCGGTCAGGAGGTTTATGGCAAGGGCAACGGCGAAGAGCAGAGCTATCGCCCCACCGACTACTGCGATGATGACGAACGGTCCACCGAGGAGAACGAAGAGGATCGACCCGTTGTCCATGTGCTCACATTAGCTGGGGAGCGACGGCGGTCAACGAGCGCGCTCGGGCCGTGGTTGTTCGTGGAGGTCGGTCACGCAGGCTCACTCTGGATCTGCTGAGCTCCCAATCGATTTGGAGGGATCTCCTCCGTCCGGCGGATGCGGAAGCCTGGTTCCGTCCTTACTTTGGATCTATGAAGGTGAAGGTCCTTGACGGCGCTACGTATTCGATCATCAAGCGGGCGCCCAAGTCCGGACAATGGGACTACGTATGGGTCGGAGATAACGGCCGCGAAATCGAACTCACGGAAGAAGAAGCTGCTCAGCTTCGTCAAGAGCTTTGAGACGCACCGCAATATGTGCACCCGTTCCCGTTGGCGCAATGCCGCCATCTGCCGATAGTCACGCACGTCGGGAGCGTCCAGACGCGCCGATAGCATCAGTAGGCCGCCGAGGCGCGGCGTAATCACAGAGGACAACACCATGCACAGCACCAATAGGATCTCTCTCGCCGTCGCGTCGGTCAGCATCGCGGCTCTGGCGCTCGTTGGCTGCAGTAGCCCGGCGCCTGAGAGTTCGCCACCCGAGACAGTCGACAGCGTGATCGTAGACGCCCCAGAAGAGACAGCGCCTGAGTCGATCTTCGAGGACAGCGTCTTGACCACACCTGAGGTGACGATCAAGATCACCGATGTGAAGACGATCGCGGCCGGCGAGGTGGGCAACGAGTACAGCGACGTACCCGTCATCGCCTTCTGGTATGAGGTCACGAACGTTGCGGGAGAGGACGTGACGCCCAGCGAATGGCTTTTCAGCTTCACCGCGTATCAGGACAACGACCCCAACGTCGAGAACGAACTCAACGTCGGCTCACTCCCGGATGACTCGTTCCTAGACACGCAGATGGAGAAGATCAAGCAGGGCGGCACAGTCGCCAACGCCGTGGCTTACGAGCTCACCGACACGACGACACCGGTGAAGCTGGTCGCCTCTGATGATCTCGGCATGACCGAGATCGGAACGATGACCTTCGAGCTGAAGTAGCGACGCTTGCATGACGAGAGCCGCCCGGGTTACGACTTGGGCGGCTCTACTGCGTCTCTTGCCCACCCAGTCGGCCAGGCGGGACGTGTCCGATCGCGTCTGTGCGGACTGCTACGTTCAGCGATGAGATATCCCTTGCTTTGAGAGGCACCCCTTTGAAGATCACAGCACCCAAGATCGGCGCGACCGTCGCGCTTCTCGCACTCCTCGGCATCAGCGCCGTGGGCTGCTCTTCCCCTGAATCGTCCGGCTCATCGTCGGGCAGTGACAAGTCGACTGAGACCGAGCAGGTCGAAGAGGTCGAAGAAGCACCGGAGCCGGTGAGCCTCGAGGGCGACTGGAAGCAGACGAACTCCGACGATCCGGAGCGCTGGCAGAAGGCCACGATCACCGCCGACGCTATCGAGGTGTTCTGGGTCGCAGACGCCGGCGACACCGAGGCGTTGTACTGGGCGGGATCGGTCGAGGTCCCCGCTGAGGGAGAGTCGTTCTCATTCGACTCGGTCAACGACACCACGAAGACCAAGTCCGCGCTGCTCGCCTCGAGCGACGAGACGAAGACATTCACCTACGAGGGTGGCGAGCTCAGCTACGACGTGACCGTGCAAGGCGTGACCACGACGGTCCGACTCGGCCAGGAGTAACCGGCAGCGACGACGTATAACGCACACCCGTGTGTCGCCGAGCGACGCGGCACGGAGCCCGCGGTTGAGTCTCCGCATTTACCCTGACCCGCCGCGTGCGGGGCTTACAGATCGGGCCCAGCGTAGGTGATCGCCGGGTCCGGAGCCAGGTACAGGTAGTCGTTCGGCGCAATGTCCTTGCCGTCTCCTGTCACCCAATATCCGTTGAAGTGCAGAACCGAGAGACCATCGATGCAGAACCGATCCTCGATGACGCTCGGCATGTCGCCCACCGCAACCGTGTATCCGACGACGCGGCCATCAGCATCCAGGTGAGCGGTCCCAGCCGCCCCTTCGCGCCCTCCATCGTCGAAGGGTTCGCCGGTGGCGACTTGTTCTTCATCGGCTTCGCCGATTCGTTCCCCCGCCAGTCGATCCGGGCTAGACGGACGCACGTTGGCTCTGCCGTTGGCGCAGCCGTTGATATTCCGCTCGGCGCAGGGCTGCTCGTTTCAACCGTGCTCGACGCATTATCTCTGGGTGGTTGAGACTCGTCGAGTGCGGGCAGGTCCGCGGTGCAACCAGTGAGCGAGACTGTCACCACGATGGTGGCTGCAACAATCCCCGCTACTGCTCGATTCATGGCGCCAGTGTAGTCGCCAGTGGGCACACCGAATCAGTGCGCGCCACCGGAGCAAAAGGAGACCCTGTCCGCGGGTTCGCTACGATGACGATGCGTCAGCGGACGACGAGCCACATCACTGAAGGAGCCCCACGCATGCCTCGCACTGCCAAGCTCGCCGCGACAGTTGCCGCCCTCGTCCTTGCCGCAGCTCTCGCCGGATGCACCGCCACGGCACCCCAGCAATCGGCAGAGCAGACATCAACGCCCACCGCGACCGCCACACCGACCCCGGCTTACCTGACCGAGCTACCTGCGTGGGCTCTCGGCACAGGGATGCCCTGGTTCATCTACCCGGACGGCTTCGAATGCTTTGGCACTGAGGGATGCCCGAACGACTACGTTGCATTTTTCGGCGAACCCGGCCCTTTCCTGCCTGAAGGCGTGGTTTACTACGATCCGGCGATCCACGGCGACATGGTCACCCCTGTCGACCAGTAGCCCTTGAGTAGCGTGGCTGCCTCATAGCCCTCGTGTCTCGAAACGCATCGTTTCTGGCCGGCGGACGCAATCGACGATCCTCAGCTTCGAGAACTGCCGTTCGCGTCCAGCATCCACAGGTTCTCACCGTCGAGTTGCTTCCACTGCAGACGCGGCTCGTTCCGCATGCGGCGTCAGTGAGCCAGATCGTGGAGTCCGGACCCCACCCGGCGATGACCGTCGCGTACTCACCGTCGATATCGATCAGCCTCGTCGCCGCGGAAAGGTATCCCAGCGTCGTGAGGTGGACGGCATCCCATCGCTGCGCGACCCGTTCCCAGTCAGGGATGAGCCACCTGCGGTCGTGGCCCGTGACACGGAACCAATCGTGGCGACGAGACGCGGTCACCTCCATGGGGTACTCACGACACAGGGCCGCCCATCCATCGGCCGAAACGATCTCGAGAACTCGGCCCGCTCCGTGTACCGGTATGACGGTGGCAACCTCCCAGCCGAGAGAGTCCTCGACGAGTTGGAGTGCGTCCATCACTTCCGCTCGGGTCGTGAGGAGCTGCTGCGGCACCGACCACCATGTTCCTGACCAGTTCGCGTGTGGGTCTGATGGGCGTTCCCGGGCGGACCTTTTCTCGTCCTCTCGCTGCGCGCTGGTCCACTTCGCAAGAGCTGCAGCCGGAGACGGTTCGATCGGCGCGCTATCGGAGGCCACGCGCCAATCGATCGCCCACTGCGCCGTCGTGAAAGGCGCAGTCAGGGCTGGCATCCCGCCGATCAGGTGGTCGGCGACGACGAGCAGGGATTCTCGTACAGCGGGCAGCGCGGCGACCGCATCCTCGCCATCGGGCTCCTGCCAGTACCGAGCGCGGTCCACCGTTTCACACATAGCTTCTCGGACAGCTTCTTCCGAGATCGAAGGCAGATCAGCGTGCCGGATGAGCTCAGCGACTTCAGCTTCGGTGAACGCAGGGTCCTCGACAACGTCGCTCTCGCTCCCACCGAAGCGGAACAGCGTCCCCGGATTGGGATCGAGCTCGTGCGCGAGCCAGAACACCGCCGACCTTGTTTCCTCGTCAGTATTGGCGACATACGCGAGGCATAGGCGACGACCCCGTGGTCCGAGTAGCAGCTCGTCGGCGATAGTCATAGTGAAGCCAGCTTGCCGTACTGCCTCGGCCACGTCCCGACTGGCGTAGTGTTCCCTCACCGAATGCGCTCAAGGAGGAACGTCATGCTGACCACGGTGGCCGACGGTGTTCACGTCCATCAAAGTGAACTGCTCGCCAACAATGTCGCTGTGGTGGAAGGCGAAGCGGGAGTGCTCGTCGTCGACGCAGGGATCACCGACGACGAGATGTCTTGCCTGGCGAGAGATCTCCACGAGCGCGGCCTGTCGGTCGTCGCCGGGTTCGCGACGCACCCGGACTGGGATCACGCGCTCTGGCATCCGGCACTCGGCGACGCACCGCGCTATGGCACTGCACGCTGTGCCGCGCGACTGGTGGAGCTGCGCTCACGGCCGGACTGGAAGTCCGAGTTCGTCGAGGGTCTTCCACCTGAAATCGTCGACGACGTTCCGGTCGATCTCTTCGGTCTCCTCTCGGGCTTGCCGGAAGATGCGACGCGGCTGCCATGGGACGGTCCGGAGACTCGGGTCATCGAGCATCCCGCTCACGCGCCAGGCCACGCAGCACTGCTGGTCACGGATCGCCGAGTGCTGATGGCGGGCGACATGCTTTCTGACGTCCTGGTGCCGATGTTCGACGAGCCGGACGGCACGAACGATCCCCTCCGGGAGTACCTCGTCGGTTTGCAGCAGCTGGAGAGCATGATCGATGATGTCGACGTCTTCATCGCCGGACATGGCTCGTCAGGAGACCAGGCCGAGATGCGTCGACGGATCGACCTCGACCGCACGTACGTGCACGCTCTGCGAGACGGGGATCCGTCGGAGGACCCGCGGATCGGATCCGGCGCGCAGCCGGGCTGGGAGTGGGTCGCATCCATTCATGACGGGCAGCGCGAGAAATTCGGGAAGCGCTGACCATCAATCTCGTATGACGAATCGGCCGGTTCTTCAGATGGCGTTGAGCAGCCCCATCACGTGGCCGGCCTGAGCCTCGGTTGTGCCGCGCGGATTACGGCGGAATCCAGCGTTGCCTGGCAGCAGCATCACCAGCCAGAAGGCCGCCCAGAGCGGTCGGTAGGCGCGCATCCGCTCTCGCTCGTCTTCGGATAGGCCGACGGCTGAGGAGAGGGCCTCGGGATTGAACACGCCTGCTGTACGACCGGCGATGTGCTCGAGATGATCGGCCAGATCGTACGCCGGGTCGGTGAGCCCGCCGTCCTCGAAGTCGACCAGGCGACAGGCCTGACCGTCCCACACGATGTTCGCCGGGTTCAGATCCGCGATCCCGAGTCCGACGAGTCGAGGGATTGGGAGGGCATCGGACCGAGCGAGCCATTCACGTGCAGCTTCGACTCCATCAGCCACCTTCGTCGGGTCCTGGCAGTGCGAGAAGTCATGTTGTTCGCTCAACCATCCGGCGAGTGCGTGAGGAAGCGTCGACGGGCCGTAGCGACGTTCGTTGATCCCCGCCGCCGTGATGCGCTCGACAGGGATGCCGTACAGGCGGCGCAACGCCTGTCCCAGTGATTTCGTTTGCGCAGCGGTGAGTGGCCTACCGCCGAGGGGATCTCCCGGTAACCGCTCCATGATCACCACGGGGTGGCCGCCCACGGTCTCTCGCCTCAGCGGTCGTGGCGCGATCCCCGGCGCGTGCTCCCAGATCAGATTGAGGCATCCCCACTCGCGGTCGGCCTCGCCATCAGCCCAACTCAGAAACCTCTTGCGAACCTCCGTATCGGTGAAGCTGAGGTCGTGGGTCTGGGTCTGCACGCCTCACAGTGTAGGAGGACCGCGAGAACACCGCCGCCTCTAGGCGGCCGGTCGCGCGATCGTGAAGCCTGAAGACTGCCGCGAATCTCCTGGCGAGCCGCTGCTACGGTCGACCCATGCCCCGACCGATGTCCGAGCCTGGATGCTGCGTCTTCGTGAATGGTCTGCCCGGCTCCGGGAAGTCGACATATGCCCGGGAGTTCGTGGCGTCCAGAAGAGGGTGGCTGAATCTTGACGTCGACGTGCTGCGGGGACTCCTCGGCACCGCTTCGACGGACTTTCTACAAGCCGGCGCGGAAGTGCAACCGTTGGCGCTGGCGATGCTCAGGGAGCACATCGCATCAGGCGGGAACGTGATTTTTCCGCAGCTCTTCTTCATTCCAGACGAGGCGGCCGAGTTCGAGGCGGCGGTGGTAGCAAGTGGAGGTCGGGTGCGGCGCACGATGCTTCACGAAGACGTCGGTGAATGCTGGCATCGGGTCGAAGAGCGGGGTGGGCGCACTGCGTCCGGTTCCATCGACCAGCACATCCTGAAGCTGCTTGCCGAAGCTGGTGGGCTGAGTGAACTGCAGCGCATCGAGAACCAACTGGCTGCGTGGTCAGAGCTTCCCGATCCGCCCAAGATCATCACCTCATCGACGCCGTACGACGAGATCGCTCTGCTCGCGCGCTGACCGCGATCTATTCGGCAGGAAGGAAGCTCCGCACGGCGGTCGCGGCATCTGCCAGCGAGAGCCCTCGAGTATCGACCATCTGCTCATGTTCTCGGATCGGAAGGGCCGACTGTGTGCGGAAGTCACGCATGACCTCGTCGATCGCAGCATCCGACGCACCGGTGATGTCGTCGCCGGCGAGCGCCGGACCGTCGCCTCTCCGCCGGCTCGTGGCGTGCGCGCGCACATCAGCGTCGGACGCCACGAGGCGAACGAAAAACACCTCAGCGCTCGGCAGCGACGCACGCACGGCTGATGGGCTGATCTCGAGAGGAGCGGCCACGACGAACACGTCGGCACCGACGCCGAGGAAGGCATCGTGCACGCGCACGAGGTTGGCCAGACCGACAGCCCTGCCGTCGTTGTTCCACACGAACGAAAGCTGCGCGAGGTCTGCGAACCCGAGGCGGTGCCCCGCACCCCATTCCTCGCTCGCGATCTCCCAGCCGATCCGAGATGCTCCGGCCAGACGTGGACCGGTGAGCCAGAGCACGCGGTGCGCGGCCGCTGTCACCGACGCCAACGGGCGAACAGCTGTGATCGACTCCGCGGCGACCGGGTGCCACGTTGAGAGCACCTCTTCGACGGTCTCGTCGAGCGACCATTCGTCGGTGCTGATCCGCTCCCAGGATGACTCCACCCGAGCCGCCTCCGCCGTCCCTGCGGCGAGGTACTGCTCGAGCTGCCCCCCGGTGGTCCCCCGCTGCCCGAGCCGATCGCGGCGAGTGATCTCAGACGCGTCCAGCCATATCGACTGCACGGAGATTCCCCCGATCTGAGGCGGAGGATCATCGGGCCATGCGACACCCGACACGACCAGTCGGTCGACGCCGGCGCGCCGGAACTCCTCAGCCACCCCGGCGAGTGCGCGCTCCTTGAGGCCCCATCGATCCGGGTCATCATCCGGCGGCGGATAGCACATGCCCAGCTGGTCGATATCGACGTATCCGCACCGAACGCCCTCCCGCGCCAGCTGCTGCGCGATCGCCCACGCCGTCGCGGATTTGCCGACGCCGGGTGCACCCGCCAGCCGCAAGAGGTCCATTCGTCGAAGCCTAGTCAGTCACTGCCTCCCCCGAGGTCCGCCGCCCTTGTTCGCAGTGCGCTCCGTGATCCGGCACGATGGGTGACATGACTGACGGGTACGACGCCGGATTCCTGGCCACGCCGCTTCCGATGCCCCAGCCTGCGCTCGACGTACGAGAACTCGCCTATCCACGGTTCTCCGTACTGCTCGATCCGCAGCGCCGACTCGCAGCCGTCACCGGCGTCAACATCGACGGCGAACGCCTGCTCGAGGTGTCGCGCACCGGCGATTGGCGCCTCGACCCGAGAATCCCTGCAGAAGAGCAGACCGGTCCAGACGTCTATGCCCGAAACGATCTCGATCGTGGCCACCTGGTGCGCCGCCGCGATCCCGGCTGGGGGGAACCGGACGAGGCGCGCGATGCCACCGAAGCGACATTCTTCTACCCGAATGCCGCACCTCAGGCGGCCGGTTTCAATCAGTCCAAAGAACTCTGGCTCGGCCTCGAGGACCACGTGCTCGCTTACGCCGAGACGACCGACCAGCGTGTGTCCGTCTTCACCGCACCTGTGCTCGTCGACGACGATCCGCCCTACCGGGGTATCCGGATTCCTCTGCGCTTCTGGAAGGTCGCCGCGTGGCAGGGCCCGAACGGGCTCGCCGCGACGGGCTTCATCCTCGACCAGTCCGATCTCGTCGACACCTCCGAAGGACTGCTCGCTGCGCCGCCGCTGGGGGCGTTCCGCACTTTCCAGGCACCCGTTTCAGACATCGCAGAGATGACCGACATCGACTTCGGTGCATTGCTGGATGCCGATGTCCTGAAGGCGCAGTCCGCGCGTCCAGAAACCTGGCGCGCGTTGGCCGCAGCCCACGACGTGATTCTGTGAGCCGATACTGCGACGCGCTCGCGAGCGTTCAGCCGTCGAGCCCAGCCGTGGCCGTGGCGAGGTCGGCGACGACATCGCTCAGTTGACCGGTCTTCTCGAGCACGGCCCGCTGGCGCATCGCGCCGTTGCCTCGTGCGAAGACCTGCTCGACCTGAGCGTCGACGAGCGCCTCGTCACCGTTCTCCCGCAGAGCGGCGCGCACGTGATCGACGAGATCGGCGACGACCTCGCGTGCCGCACGCGGCTTGAGCGTTCGCGGATCGATGAGCTCGCCCTCGATGCCGAACCGTCCGGCCTGCCAGCTCATGAGTCTCAGCATCGAAACCGAGAGCGGCAGCGGCTCCTCCCCCGCGCGCCACGCAGCGGCCGCCGTGTCGACCAGGCCGCGGCACAGGGCCGCGACCAGCACGGTGTCCGCAGCATCCGGACAGACATCCGCGACGCGGATCTCCACGGTCGGATAGTGGTGCGACAGTCGGGCGTCGAAGTAGACCATGCCTTCGTCGAGGATGGCACCGGATGCGATCATCGAGGCGATGAGTGCGTGATAGCCCTCGGCAGTGCCGAATGCCTCGGTCGGGCCGGCAGTGGGCCAGCGCACCATCGCCTGCGAACGGAAACTGGCGTACTTCGTGTCCTCCCCCTGCCAGAACGGCGAGTTCGCACTCAGCGCGAGCAGCGCGGGGAGCCATCCTCGGATGCGGTCGAGCACTCCGACGCCCTCGTCGTCCGACTCCACGGAGACGTGCACGTGGCAGGCTCCCGTGAGCTGCTCGGTGGTCGTCAGACCGAAGTGTTCGACCATCTTCAGGTATCGAGGTTTGCCGACGATCGCCGCCCCGACCGGGAGCGGCGAGGTTCCGGAAGCGATCACCCGAGCACCTGCGCGTCGCGCCGCGGTGATCGCATGGTCGCGCCACGCACGCACACCGTCACCGAGCGCGACCATGTCGGTGTGCGGAATCGTGTCGGTCTCGATCTGCTGCTGCTGGAGCTCGTGCTCGAGCGAACCACCAGGTACTCCAGCGGTAGCGGTCGCCTGCGCTGTTTCGGCGGAGTCGCCTGGCACGCCGCCGCCACCGCCACCCGACTCGGCCGGCACGGCGGCCTCGGCCGCATACTCCAGCGTGCGCGCGGCGACCGATCGTGGTCGCCCGGTCTCGGCATCGACGAGCAGCAGTTCTTCTTCCACACCGACAGTACGCATGCGCCCAGTCTGTCAGCCGGACTCCGACACGCAGACGATTGCGCGCAGAGCGCAAGCCCGCCGCATGAGGTTGCCCGCGCGCGCCGAAGAGAGAAAGCTCGGGAGCGACAACGAAAGGAAGACCGCACTTTGTGTCGATTGCTTGGCTACGTCACCACACATAAGACTTCCGTCGTCGACGTTCTCGGACGCGACGATTTCGACACCTTCACCGCGCTCACGGAAGTGCACAGCGACGGATGGGGGATGGCGTGGCATCGCTCGCTCGGTGACGAGACCGAGTCGGTCTCGTCACCGCACAACGCGTCGATCGACCAGCAGTACAAGACGCTCTCCGAACAGGCACTCGGATGCTGCGGTCTCGTGCATCTGCGCTGGGCGACGGGCGGGCTGCCGGTGTCGCCGGAGAACACCCACCCCTTCACAGACGCGGGGTACGCGTTCGCGCACAACGGCCACGTCGCACCGATCGATCATCTCGAGGCACAGCTCACTGCGGCGTCGCGAGCCGCGCTCGTCGGCGATACCGACAGCGAGCGGTATTTCCGCCTCATCCTGCAGTGCATCGACGAGGCCGACGGCGATGAGGCCGCAGGTGTCACGCGCGCCCTGGAGATCTTGGTGCGCGAGTTTCCGAACTCGAGCCTCAACGCGCTCCTTCTGACACCCAGCCGGCTGTTCGCGATCCACATCAACAGTCGCGTCGACTCACCCGTCGAGTCGCTCCGCGAGATGTTCGAGTCGGACGAAGCCATGCCGGCGAGCCACGCGACCGAGTACTACGCCATGGACTACCGCATCACGGACGACGCCGTTCACGTCATCTCGAGCGGAGTCGACGCAGACGGATGGACGCGGATTCCCGAGGACACCGCGGTCATGATCGACCTCGCGACGCGCGAAGTGACGCGGCTGCATGCGGTGCCACTCGCATGAGCATGGACAAGGAAACCCGTCGCATCGAACTCACGATGCACAAGCCCTGGTTCGCTCTGTATGCCGGAGTGAGGCCGACGCTCGTCATCCAGGAGCGCGGTCAGCCGACGCAGTGGGGACTGGGAACCTGGCAGGTGCCCTCTGACGAGACGGTGACGATCGGCGTCTTCCTCTTCAACAGGATGTGGCGATTCGGTCAGGCAGAGTTCACGCTCGACCCTGCCCACGCCCCCGCACTCACATATCGCGCGCCGGTACTGCCGTTTCTCCGTGGTCGGATTCGCCGCGACACGGACTCACGCGCACGTCCCAGATGAACCCGCAGCCAGCCCCTACGCGATCACACCGACCTCCGCATCCGGCGGAGCGAGCTTGCGATCCTGCGCGGGGAACAGCACCTTCTGCACGATGATGATGATGCTCGCCGTCACAGGGATCGCGACGAGGGCACCGAGAATCCCGCCGAGCGCGCCGCCGCCGACCGCCGCGATCACGACGATCGCACCAGGCACCGACACTGCACGACTCATGATGCGCGGGCTCAACACGTACGCCTCGATCTGCATGTAGATCAGATAGTAGATCGCCGCGATCAGCGCGGTGATCGGCGCGTCGATCAGACAGATCAACGAGATGATGATCGACGCGCTGAGCGTGCCGACGAGCGGGATCAGCGACCCGATGAACGCGACCAGCGCGAGCAGCGCCGGAACAGGTGCCCCGATGATGCTCATCACGATGATCGTCAACACGGCATTGATCGAGGCGAGACTGGCCTGACCGATCACATAGCGCCCCACCGCGGTGGACACATCTTCGAGCAGTTCGCTGAAGCCGGGGCGACGGTATGCCGGAACGAAACGTGCCGCGATCCGCTTCATGCTCCGCAGTGATGCCATGAAGTACAGGGTGAGGATGAGCACGATCGTCACGCCGGTGATACCGCTCGCGATACCGGATCCGACAGCGATGAGGCCGCCGCCGATCTGACCGAGGTTGTCGGGGTCCTGGATGAACTCGACTGCGCCGTTCGCCGCATCCTCGATCTCCGCGCCGTACTGCCCTGTGACCTGCGCGAACCAGTCGCTGTTCATCACGTCATCGATCATCTTCGGCGCGTCCTCGATGAGGTTCGCGATCTGGCGCACCAGGATCGGCACGATCGCGAGCAGGATGCCGGCGAAGATGATCAGCACTCCGGCGACGACCACGCTCACCGCTGCTCCCCGCGGCATCCGCTTCTCCAGGAACACCACGATCGGATCGAGACCGAGAGCGAGAAACAGCGCCACTCCGACGTAGATCAGCACGGTGGCGAGTTGCCCCACGATGGCGCCGATCAAGAGCGCGACGAGCACCCCGAGTGCTCCCACCAACCCGAAGGTGAACGGTTCGATGCGATTCAGGCGACTGTTGTTCGCGCCCGACCCCCCACTGCCACTCGGCCTGACACGATGCCGCATGCTGCCCCCTCGAATTCAGTTCTGAAGTGACATTCGAGCATCCTCGCCTCCTCAGGTCAAGGGGGATGCGGCCCACGGCGAGTCGTGTCAAGCATCGAGCTGCGTCGGCACCGCGAATCGCCCGAGTCGGCCGTTCCGGCCCTGCGGGGTGACGTCCGCCCGCCACCCCGGACACAATGGAGACATGTCTTCCGAACGTCCATGGCGGCTGCTGGCTTCCTTCCGCCGAGTCATCCGGACCGATCCCTCGCAGGTGGCGCTCACCGAGGTGTACCCGGTCCTTGGCGAGACCGTCGTCGTCAAGATCCTCGATCTCGCGCTGCGGATCGGCGAGTCGATGTTCGCCGTCGGGGCCTCAGCGCACGACGTCACCTTCGCCATCACCCGCGTCGCTCAGGTGTACGGCCTCACCGGCGTACAGGTCGACGTCACCTTCAACGCGATCGGCGTCTCGTACCACCGCGGCGAGGAGGACTGGCCGACGACGTTGCTCCGCGTGGTCCGCGCTGCGTCTCCGGATCACGCGAAACTGCAGCGCCTGCAGGCGTTGCTCGTCGACATCACGGAGGGCATGGACCTCGGCGAGGCGCGGATGGCCTTCCGGATCATCCGACGCACTCCGTTCCTGTATCGACCCATCGTCGTGATCATCGCCCGCGCGCTCCTCACCGTCGGCGTCGCACTGCTCTTCAGCGCGTCGCCGCTCATCATCCTGCTGACCTTCGTCGCCGCGCTCTGCGCGGCGTTCACCCAGGCCGGACTCGCACGCCTGCAGGTGCCGTCGTTCTTCAGCCAGATCGCAGGTGCTTTCGTCATCACGGCCTTCGCCACTGTGACCTCAGCGTTGGGCGCAGCGGGCATCGAGCCATTCGATGATGTGCAACCCTCGGTCATCGTCGCCTCCGGCATCGTGTTGATGCTCTCCGGACTCACCGTCGTCGGCGCAGCGCAGGATGCGATCGACGGGTTCGCTCTCACCGCGGGTGGTCGCATCCTCGATCTCACGATGCAGACCGTCGGCGTCGTCCTCGGCATCCTCATCGGTCTCGAACTCGCCCGCCTGGTCGGCTTCAGCATGGCGCTGCCCAACGACGCCCTGCCATTCGGGCCGTTGCCCGCGCAGATCGCGGGTGCGGTGATCATCGCCGTGGCGGTCGCGCTGTTCAACGGCGCGGGAATGCGCATCATCCTCGTGAGCGCGGTGCTGAGTGTGATCGCGATCGTCGGGTACAGCCTCTCGATCGTGCTCGACATCCATGAGGGAGCAGCAAGTGCTGTCGGCGCTCTCCTGGCCAGTTTCATCGGCATCCTTATCGCGCGCAATCTGCATGTGCCGTCGGTCGCGGTCACCACCGCGGCGATCGTTCCCCTGGTGCCCGGATCGGCTGTCTTCCGCGGCCTGCTCGGCCTCGTCGACTCCGACGGGACTGCCGAAGGGATGCTGGTGAGCATCAGTCCGCTCGTGCTCGCAGCTTCGATCGGAGTGGGTCTCGCTGCCGGGGCGTCGCTCGGCCTCTACCTCGGTACTCCGCTGCGCGCGACGCTCACCAGCGTCGCGAAGTCGCGCGCCCGCGTCCGGCGCTGAGCGCGCTTCCGTAGTTCGCGTCACACGGCGGTGATTCTTCACAACGTTGGAAATCGCCATTGACCTGACCCGGCATGGCCTGCAAGAGTGGCCGCGTACGGGTTTACGACGTTGTAAATGCAGTCGCGACGGAATGATCCGTATTCCCCCATCCGACTCGGTACGAACCGCGCCCCCAGCGCTTGACCCGAGTCGGCCGAGTCACACGAGATGAGGAATCGATGGAGATCACATCCGAGAGTCGGCATTCGAGCCGACTCGGAAGAACGCGACGAGCGGCGGCGCTGATCACTGCAGCCCTGGTCGCTGTCGCAGGACTGGCGTTCGCCGCCCCTGCGTCTGCCGCCACCCCCTGGGTGACCGTGCAGGACGATGGCTATCTGAGGATCAGCGTGCCAGGCGCGTCGGTCGAAGAGGCAGTCGGACCCGTGTCGCAAGTCGTCGTCGAAGGCAACTTCGGCCCGTCCCACAACTGGGCGCAGATCGGCCTGCAGCGCAGTGGCGCCAACTGGACCGCCACCTACGGACCGTTCGAGCCCGGGCTGTACTACTACCAGGTCACTGGCGACGACAGCAAGGTTCTCAAGGATGCCAGCAACCCCACGAGCGTTGCATCCGAGCCGGAGTGGAGCACGTTCTTCATCCCCGGTGAGTCCGCTGCGCTCCTCGCGGACGCGCCAGAGGATGCCGGCACGATCGAGACACTGACATACGACAGCACCGTGGCCGATGAGCAGCGCGAAGCGCTGGTCTGGGTGCCTCCGACGTACAAGAGCAAGGGCAAGAAGCTCCCGGTGCTGTACCTTCAGCACGGCGGCGGACAGAGCTATCGCGACTGGGTCGAGGTCGGCCGCGCGGAGCAGATCCTCGACAACCTCTGGTTGTCCGGGCAGCTCGAAGACATGCTCGTCGTGATGGGCAACGGCAACGTCGACGATTTCTCTGCAGAGCTGTTGGACAACATCGTCCCCGCAGTGGAGGACAACTACAACGTCTCGCCCTCGAGGAACCATCGGGCGCTCGCCGGCCTGTCGATGGGCGGCGGTCAGACGTTCGAGGTGTTCAGCGAGCACCCGGGCGAGTTCACGGCTGTCGGCACATTCGGCGCCGGACGATTCGGTGAGCTCGACGACATTCCGGTCAAGAAGATGAACAACAAGACCGACCTGTTCCGGGTGTACGTCGGCAACGCGACCGATGCCGCGCACAACGACGTCTACGACTCTTTCCAGAAGTTCGATGAACTCGGCCTCGAGTACCAGTTCGACGGCGTCAACCCCGACGCCGGCCACAACTGGAACGCCTGGCAGGAGAACCTGATCGACTTCGCACCTCGACTGTTCACGGGCGAGGCATCCGACCCGGCGATGAGCGAGGGTCACACCGCGCTCACCGAGCGCTTCGAGACTCCGGCATCCGGCACCACGCCGACGCCGTGGATCAGTGAAGACGGTTTCGTCACGTTCGAGACGACGACCGAGTTCGCGGATGCCGAGTACGCCTCAGTATGGGCGAACATCGCGCCGGGCGGCAGCTGGCTGCGCGTGGAGATGAACAAGGTCGGCGATCGCTGGCAGGCGACGATCGGACCACTGGATCCGTGGTTCTATCACTACCGACTCATCGTCGACCGGCAGGCCGTCAAGGACACGTCGAACCCGACGTCGGTGACGTCAGAGCCGATGTGGAGCACCTTCCTCGTGGAGGGCGAGGAGTCGCGTCTGCTGACCGACGTGCCAGAGGGCCAGGGCGGCGGTCTGGATGTCATGAAGTACCAGAGCACCGTGGCAGGGCAGGAACGCAGTGCCTACGTGTGGACGCCTCCGGGTTACGACGCTGACCGCGCCGAGGCCTACCCGCTGTTCGTGCTCAACCACGGTGGCGGTCAGAGCTGGACGGACTGGGTGGAGGTCGGACGCACGCGTCAGATCCTCGACAACCTGTTCCTCGACGGTTCCATCGAACCGATGGTCGTGGTGATGCCGAACGGCAATGTCAGCGACTATCCGAAGGAGCTTCTCGAGAACGTCGTCCCGGCGACGGAGCAGAGCTACAACGTCAGCAGCGATCCGCACCAGCGGGCGCTCGCAGGCCTCTCGGCCGGTGGCGCGCGCACTCTGTCGGTGATGAAGGCGCATCCGGACCAGTTCGCCTCGATCGGCGTCTTCTCCGCCGGTTTCGGCAGCGGCGACGGCGTGGACGTTGAGGCGATCAACGCCAACACCGACATGATCCGGTTCTACATCGGTGACATCACCGATTTCGTCTACCAGGGGATGATGACCTCTCTTGCGACGATGGACAGGATCGGCCTCGAGTACGAGTTCGACGGTGTGACGCCTGGCCCGCACGGCTGGGACGTCTGGCAGAAGAACCTCATCGACTTCGCCCCCCGCCTGTTCCAGGAGTGAGCGACGACGTCTGATTGATCCACATCGGTGGCGCTGCTGCCTCTTCGACATGGAGGGGCAGTAGCGCCATCGATGCGTTCGCGTTCGGCCTCGATGCAGAACGAGCGGCAACCGTCAGCCGCGACTGCGTCCGACGTAGACCGTGTTCGACGACACTCCACCCGTGACCGGATTGTCGAAGTCGACGACGTGCGCTGCCGACTCGTCGAACACGGCGTTCATCTCGACCATGAAGTCGTCGTCGGGCGGATCATCCGACCACAGTGCGAACACGCCGCGCGGAGCGAGGTGACGATCGAGCGCCCGCAATCCGGAGACGCGATAAAGGTCGGCGTGCGTCGGGTCGAGCTGATGCCGCGGGGAGTGATCCACGTCGAGCAGGATCGCGGAATACCCCGCATGGTCATCCGCAGGCTCGGCCCGCATCACGGCGAAGAAGTCGTCCTCGACCAGGGTCGTCCGCGTGTCGTTGACGAGCTCTTTCGACACCGGCAGCAGCATCCGCTCATGCCAGCCGATCACCGCGCCGAGGCGATCGATCACTGTGAGTGCGCGCACCCGTTCGTCACGCAGAGCCGCGACTGCCGTGTATCCGAGCCCGAGGCCTCCGACCAGAACTGAGAGCTCGTCACCCTCCGCGGCGGCGAGGCCCAGATTGGCGAGCTCCTCCTCGGCGACCGTGAACAGGCTCGACATGAGGTACTCGTCGCCGAGCTTCACCTCGTAGATCTCCTGGCCGACTGCGGGCTCCGTGCGGCGGCGCAACATGAGGTCGCCGATGGGCGTGGACTGCCAGTCAAGTTCTTCGAACCGAGTGATCACTGCGGCGTCCCTCCGTCATGGCCCAGACTACCCGGCGCGACGAAGCCGGCTCGCCGAGGGCTACTCACCCCAGACGAGTGGTCGAGGAAGGTGTCCTACGCGCCGCTCCAGCTCTGCGGCGAGCGCGATGATCCGCGCCTCTCCGCCCGGTCGGCCGATCAACTGCACGCTCACCGGATGCCCTGACGCGCTCAGCGTCACCGGCACCACGATCGCCGGCAACCCTGCCACGTTCACGAAGCTCGAGTACGGCGCGTACCGAACCTGCTGCGAGAAGTTCTCAGCGGCATCTGTGGGGTGGAACCACCCGACAGGCTGCGGTGGCAGTGCGAGCGCCGGTGTCAGAACGGCGTCGAACGCAGCGAACGCTGTGATCGTCTCTCGTTCGAAGACCGTCGCGGCAGCGAGCGCGTCGAGCACCTGAGTCCCGGTCAACGCTCGACCCTCGCGGACGAGCCACGCGGTGATCGGCTCCACCAGCTCGAGCTCCGCGTCCGTCAGCTTCATCCGCGCGGCACTCGTACGCCAGATGGTCGTGAACATCTCGGCGTAGCCTCGCGGATGCCAGTCGAAGGGGTCGACGCCGTGTCCAGCGTCCGCCAACAGGGCCGACGCGATCCCGACAGCGCGCGCGGCCTCGAGGTCGAGTCGGATGTCTGCGGCGTCATCCCACGGCGACACCGTCGTCACACCGACGCGAGCGGATGCCGGCACCGCGATCGCCGCATCGCGGAACGGCCCGTTCCCCGGCGCGGCTGTCGCGTACGGATAGGCCCGTCCGCCCGCTTGAACGTCGAGCAGCAGCGCGGCATCCGCGACGGTGCGTGCGATGGGGCCCGCAACCGGAAGGCCGCCGGGGCTGTCGAGACCGGAGGCGAACGGCACCCTCCCCCGCGACGGCTTGACACCGACAACTCCGACGGTCGCGGCAGGGATTCTGATCGACCCACCGCCGTCTGACGCCGGAGCAAGCGGGAGCAGCCCAGCCGCGACCGCCGCAGCGGCACCGCCGCTCGAGCCGCCTGCGCCGTTGAGCGGGTTCCACGGATCGCGCGCCGGCGGAGCGATCTGCGTCTCGGTGTAACCGGTGAGGCCGAACTCCGGAGTGTTGGTCTTGCCGAGGCTGACGCCGCCGGCCTCGTCGAGCACCGCAGCCTGATCTGCCGTCGCATCCGGAATGAAACCCTGGTGCAGGCGAGACCCGAACCGTGTCGGGACGCCAGCCCGCGAGACGAGGTCCTTGTCGGCGAAAGGCACGCCCCACAGCGCGCCCTCTGGTGCCGCGTCGCCGAGTGACGCAGCGCGAGCGAGCGCAGCATCCGCCGTCACCTCGACGAAGGCGCCGAGCCCGTCGTCGAGACGCGTGACGCGCTCGAGATAGTGCCGGGTGAGCTCGACCGGGCTGATCTCTCGCGCACGAAGCGCCGCCAGCTGTTCGATCGCCGTCAGGTCGTGGAGCTCAGTCATGGCTCGAGCCTACGGGCGCGTCGTCGTCGCGCGCAGCAGATCCGTACCTGCCGGCCAGGGTCGCGAACGCCTCCGCCAGCTCGGGCGGGTCGACCACCTCGATGGCGGCATCGAACCGGCCGAACGAGGCGGCGAGCGCGACCCACGACCAGGATCCGGCCTCGATCAACGTCCTGCCGTCATCCACTGATTCAGCCAGCGCATCACGCAGGAACGGACGCACCGCACGCAGTGGAAGGTCAACGATCGCCCGTCCACGGCACGGCCATTCGTCCTTGTCGCTCGCGCCCTTGAAACGTGCGGAGACGAAGGCTCGCACGTCGCCGCCCGGCAGCTCTCGTTGCACGAAACGCGGGCCGTTCGGGATGCGCGGCGCGACGCGGTCCGCACGGAAGATGCGCCAGTCGTCCTTGTCGAGGTCCCAGGCCACCAGGTACCAGCGCCCGTCTGATGTCACCAGATGGTGAGGTTCCACCCGGCGGCGGTCCTCGGACTCCCCGTAGTCGAATCTGAGCACCTCTTCGGCGTGGATCGCGGCGGCGAGAGCGACCAGAACATCAGGCGCGGCCGCATCCTCGTCGTCAGAGCGCAGCGGGGTGACCTTCAGCGCATCGAGCCGATGCCGCAGCCGCGACGGCATCACCTGCCGCACCGTCGTCAATGCGCGCACCGCAGCCTCCTCGATGCCTGCACCCATCGCGGTCGCCGACTGCAGCGCGAACCCGATCGCGATCGCCTGATCGTCGTCGAAGAGCAACGGCGGCAGCTCTGAGCCTGCATCGAGCCGATACCCGCCGTCAGGACCCTTCGCCGCCTGGATCCGATAACCCATCTCGCGCAGCCGATCGACATCGCGGCGCACGGTGCGTGGACTGATCTCGAGCCGCTCAGCGAGCGTCCTACCCGGCCAGTCGCGACGCGTCTGCAGCAGTGACAGCAGCACCAGCAGTCGTGAGGTGGTCGCGGTCATGATTCCAGACTAGGTCGAGTAGAGGTCAAAAACTGACCTGTACCCCTGGAAGCGTGGTCTTCACCGGAACACACCGGCCAGACAGCAAGGAGCGACCATGTCGATCACCACGACCACCCACCTCAACTTCCGCGGCAGCGCCCGAGCAGCGTTGGAGTTCTACCAGGCAGTGTTCGGCGGCGATCTCGTCGCGATCACCTACGCAGACGCGCACAGCGTCACCGCTCCCGACGAGGCCCAGCAGATCATGTGGGGACAGGTCGCCTCAGCCGACGGCTTCCGCGTCATGGCGTACGACGTCCCTGCTCATACGTCGCACGATCCGGGCACCATCCCCGTGTTCGTCTCCGTGCGAGGAGCCGATGCCGAAGAGATCACGCGCTACTGGGAGAAGCTGGCCGAAGGCTCGACGATCGTCGTGCCGCTCGGTCAGGCAGCGTGGGCACCGCTGTACGGCATGCTCAAGGATCGCTTCGGCGTCACGTGGGTACTCGACGTCGAAGTGGCGTGGCCCGCGAGCTGACGGCCTCGGATGCGGGCTCCTCACAGGGCGAACGGGAGTCCCGCATCCCCCGACCGGTGGATGACGGAATCGTCCGACCGGCCGCTACCGGGCCTGCTCGCGCTCGGCCAACCTGGAACCATGACCGAGAATGTGATCGAGGTTCGTGACCTCCGCAAGACCTACGGCGGCTTCACCGCTGTCGACGCGATCAGCTTCGAGATCCGTCGAGGCGAGACGTTCGCCCTTCTGGGGCCCAACGGCGCAGGCAAATCGACGACGATCGAGATCCTCGAAGGCTACCGGCACCGCACGTCCGGCGACGTCCGCGTCCTCGGCGTCGATCCGCAACGCGGCGGACTCGATTGGAAGGCCCGCCTCGGCATCGTGCTGCAGTCCTCAGGTGAGGCCGGCAACGTCACGGTCCGCGAGCTGTTGACCGAGTTCGCCGGGTACTACCCTCGCCCCCGAGACGTCGACGAGGTCATCGCTTCGGTCGGTCTGGAGGAGAAGCAGAGGACTCGCGTCGGCAAGCTCTCCGGTGGACAGCAACGCCGCCTCGACGTCGCTCTCGGCATCATCGGGCGCCCCGAGCTGCTCTTCCTCGACGAGCCGACGACCGGCTTCGACCCGGAGGCCCGCCGTCAGTTCTGGGGGCTCATCAACACGCTCAAGGCCGAAGGCACCAGCATTCTGCTCACCACCCACTACCTCGACGAAGCAGCGCAGCTCGGCGACCGTGCCGCCGTGATCGCCGGCGGGCGGATAGCCGCGATCGGCCGCGTCGATGAGATCGGGGGGCCGGAGGCCCGCACCCCGTTGGTGCGGTGGACCGACTCCGACGGCACCGCGCACGAACAACGCACCGACGAGCCCGGCGCGGTGGTCGCGAATCTGTTCCGAGCGGCTGGCGAACCGCGCGGCCTGGAAGTCGTCCGCCCCACTCTGGAAGACATCTACCTCGCGCTGATCCGTGAAAGATCAGCTGCCGAGGCCGCCCACAGCTCCGAAGCGTCCGCGTCCGAATCGTCAGACGGCCTCGGAAGCACACGCACCGCCGACGTTGTCGCCGCGATCTCTGAGGAGCTGTGAACATGAACGCCACCACGATGAACCCCGCGACCACGCACTTCGGTCTGCCGCGCACGTTTCGCCTCGGCTTCCGCCGCATCGGCTTCGAGCTGCGCCAGTACTTCCGCGCCGGCGACCAGGTGTTCTTCACCTTCCTGTTCCCTACGCTCATGTTCCTCGTCTTCGCCACGATCTTCACCGGCGACATCGGTGAGGGCCCCGATGCCGTGAGCATGGCCACCTACTACCTACCAGGCCTCATCGCCGGAGGCATTCTGCTCTCCGGCGTACAGGGTCCGGCGCTCGAGATCGCCGCGGAGAAGAGCGACGGCACGCTGAAGCGCCTGGGCGGCACCCCCGTCTCGCCGGTGACCTACTTCATCGGAAAGCTCGGGCAGGTGTTCGTCACGGCCATCCTGCAGATCACCCTGCTGATCGTGGTGGCCGTGGTCGTGTACGGCGTGGTGCTGCCGACGGACGCCGCAGCCTGGGCCCGCTTCGCCTGGATCTTCGTGCTCGGACTCGTGACGTGCACCCTGCTCGGCATCGCGCTGTCGTCCGTCCCGCGCACCGGCAAGTCGGCATCCGCCGTCGTCATCCCGATCGTGCTGCTCATCCAGTTCATCTCCGGCGTCTACATCGCGTTCGCGATGCTTCCGGAGTGGCTGCAGAATGCGGCCGGCGTGCTGCCGGCGAAATGGATCGCCCAGGGGATGCGCTCGGTGTTCCTGCCCGAGTCATTCAAGGCCGCTGAGGTCAGCGGCTCCTGGGACCTCGGACTCATCGCGCTCGTGCTCGTCGGCTGGCTCGCCGTCGGTCTCGTGATCAGCAGACTCACTTTCCGCTGGATTCACCGCAACGGGTGAAAGAGTAGGCCTATGAACAGCGCCATGCACCGCGAACGCCTGGGCTGGGACATCGCCAGCGGCGCACTGTTCATCGTGATCACGGTCATCGCGTTCGTCGACGCGCCTGAGTCTCCGGGGTCGCCGTGGACACTCATCGCCATCGCGGCCGGCATCTTCGCGGTCTACGTGTTCGGCGCACGCCGATTCGTCAGCCTGCGCGAGTCGCCGCTGCCGTCCCCGCTCACCTCGGCCACCCTGCAGATCAGCCTCGTCGTTCTGCTCGCCATCGGCACCTCGCTCGCTCCGAATATGCTCCTGCTGCAGACCATCGTGCTGCCGCTGATCTGGATGACGTCGCGATCCGCCCGCCAGTCCGTGATCGTCACCCTCGCGAATGCGATCGTTCTGACGCTCGCGTACTCGGTGTGGGGTGGGTTCGATCCGGCGGTCGTGGTCGCGGGCGCGCTCACCTCCGGCCTGTCCGCTGCGTTCAGCATCGCCCTCGGTCTGTGGATCACGCGCATCGCCGAATGGGGCAGTGAACGACAGCGACTGCTCGCCGAGCTCACCGAGGCGCAGACGAGCCTGGAGGCAGCAAGTCGTGAGGCCGGTGCCACTGCGGAGCGATCCCGCCTCGCCCGCGAGGTGCACGACACGATCGCGCAGACGCTGACCAGCATCGTGATGCTCGCCGAACGCGCGCGTCATGACGGCTCGGCCGACACGCTCGCGTTGATCGAGGAAGCCGCGCGAGATGCACTGCGAGAGGCCCGCACGCTCGTGGTCGTCGAGTCGCCCGCGTCCACTCCGTCCGGGTCGCTCGCGCAGGCACTGCATCGGCTCGGCGAACGGTTCCAACGCGAGACGGGGGTCACGGTGCACGTCGAGGCCTCCGAATGCAGCGTCCCCCGCGACATCCAGGTCGTCCTGCTGCGCTGCGCTCAGGAGGGACTCGCGAACGTCCGAAAGCACGCCGCGGCCGGCTCAGCATCCGTCGTGCTCGCGATCGGCGAGGACGCGACCCTCACCGTACGCGACGACGGTCGTGGCCTGCGCGAGGCGACCATCGACGACGGCCGCGGATTCGGGCTCTCCGGCATGCGCGATCGCGTAGCCCTCGTCGGCGGCACATTGGGAGTGACGGATGTCGTGCCGAATGGCACGGACCTCACCGTGCGCATACCGTTGGAAGCTGTCGAGTTATCGAGCACTGAGAGGGGATCGGAATGATCCGTATCGTCGTGGCTGACGACCACCCCATCGTGCGTTCCGGCATCGTCGGGCTTCTTTCTCTCGACGACGGACTCGAGGTCGTGGGCGAAGCCGCCGACGGCGCGGAAGCGGTGGAGCTCGCGCACGCCCTGCACCCCGATGTCGTGCTGATGGATCTGCGGATGCCACGGCTCACGGGCGCGGAAGCGACCGCCCGTCTCGCCTCCGAGCTGCCCGACGTGCGGGTACTCGTGCTCACGACCTATGAGAGCGACGACGACATCCTCGGCGCGATCGAGGCCGGTGCCAGCGGGTATCTGCTGAAAGCGGCCCCGCAAGAGGAGATCGTCGCCGGAATCCGCTCGGTCGCTGGTGGCCACACGGTGCTCGCACCCTCCATCGCCGCGACTCTCGTGACCCGCATGCGCGCGACGCCGGAGGCTCGTCCGCAGCTGAGCCCGCGCGAACTGGAGGTGCTGCGCCTGGTGGCCGCCGGCGGCAGCAATCCCACCATCGCGAAGACGCTCTTCATCGGCGAGGCGACGGTGAAGACGCACCTGCTGCATGTGTTCGAGAAGCTCGGCGTCTCCGACCGCACACGGGCGGTCACGCTCGCGCTGGAGCTCGGGCTGCTGTAGCCGGAACGTTCCACGGGGTTAACGAACTTCTGCGGCCATTCCAGAAGGAATCGGCCGCAGAAGTTGCGATGATCAGCTGATGTCGACGGGCGCCTATGCCCGACCGAACTGTGCCACAGCTGGGCAGTCGAACGGATCAGCACCCGCAGAGAGCCCCACGCGGTTCAGGTACTCGATGACGATCGCGTACGACTTGAGCAGGCTGGTCTCGGTGTACGGCACGTCGTTGGCGAGGCAGTAGTCACGCACGATCTCCCTGGCCTTGGCCAGGTGCGGGCGGGGCATGTTCGGGAACAGGTGATGCTCGACCTGGTAGTTGAGGCCGCCCATGAACATGGTCACCCACCAGCCACCGGAGATGTTGCGCGACGTGCGCACCTGCTTGGTGAAGAAGTCCAGTCGTGCGCCGGGTTCGATGATCGGCATGCCCTTGTGGTTCGGAGCGAACGCGGCGCCCATGTAGACGCCGAAGACGGCGAGCTGCACACCCATGAACGCGAACGCCATCCCGAGCGGGAGCATCAGGAAGACCGGGACGAGAACCGCCGCGAGACGCGCCGTGATGAGAGCCAGTTCGATCCAGCGACCCTTGACGTCCTTCTTGGTGAGGAGGTACTTCAGGCCGAGGTAGTGAAGGTTCAGGCCCTCGAGCGTGAGCAGCGGGAAGAACAGCCACCCCTGCTTGCGGGTGATCAGACGCACCAGGCCGCGTGACTTGGCGGCGTCCTCTTCGAGGAACGAGACCGTGTCGACTTCGATGTCCGGGTCCTTGCCGACCTGGTTCGGGTTGCCGTGGTGCTTGGTGTGCTTGTTGTCCCACCAGGAGTAGCTCATGCCGACGAGTCCGACGAGGACGCGCGCAAGCCGGAAGTTCGCCGGCCCCGACGTGAGCACCTGACGGTGCGCAGCCTCGTGCGCGACGAAGGCGATCTGGGTGAAGATGATGCCGAGCGCGCCGGCGATGAGCAGCTGGAACCAGCTGTCGCCGAGCAGGATGAATCCGGTGACCGCTCCGCCGAGCGCGAGCACGATGCCCAGCGCATTGAGCAGATAGAACCACTTGGTGCGCTGCAGCAGGCCCATTTCGCGGACGACCTGCGACACGTTCTTGAAGGCGCGTGCCATGGGAGGGAAATCGGCGTTGCCGGAGTACGTCTGACGTACCGGTCCGAGGGTGCTGGTCGTTTCGACGACCGTTGAGGTGGAGATGTTGCTTCTCCTGTCGATCGGAGCCCTTGAGCTGTGAAAGCCAAAGGCAGCTGCCCATCGCTTACCTTAGGCTAACGCGACCCGTATGCGCTCCCACGTATACATATGGGGTTCGCGGGCGACATTCAGGCGCGTGCACGGCTCAGGTGGCGGCGCAGCGTCTGCCGAATCGAGCGGGTGTTTCGACGAGGCGTGCCGTCGAGGGCGCGCCGTGCGTCGGCAAGGGTCGGGAAGGCGCCGAGTTCGGTGCCGTGGCTGTCGCGGGTGAGATGTCTTGCGCCGTCGAACTCGACGAAACCGGCGAACTCGCCGTCTCGTGTCGCGACGTGCACGTTGTCGTCTGCTTGCTTCCAGCTCAGTGGTGTCGGTGAATGGGTGGAGGTACTGCTCATTGTGATGCTCATTGCTTGGTGTGGGCGCGCGCGCACGCGCACCTCATGTTCTCGAGATCGAGAGCGGATGCCGCGCGCGTCGGTGCGAGCGGTCCTTTACGGCCCTGATCAGTGGCGACGTGATGCGCCGAAATCGCGGCGAATCCTTCACGTTGCATGATCAGTCTACCCGATAACGCACGAAGCCGTCATCTCACGGGACTATCCCCGCGAAACGGGGCTCTTCTGCACGGGCGGTCGGATCACGAGCATCGTCACGATGACGATCAGGATGCCGGCGGTCAGAGTGAACGGAATCGGGATGACCGGATCCAGCAGAACGACGACCGACGCGATCGGGAAGACGGTGTTCACGACCCTGTCGGCGTTGTCGCGGATCGCGATCCACCAGATCCCGATGAGGAACACCGCGATCGGCACCGTCACCGTGAACGACGCGGCGATGGGACTCAGCTCGCTGTGTCCGGTGAGCACGTCGATCTCCACTTCGATACCCGCGGAGAATGCGGCCGCGGCGGCGAACACGAAGTAATGGGTGTAGCCGTATCGCAGCGAGCGCCGGAAGGAGGTGATCGCGTGGTGGTGCGGCGGCCAGAAGTAGATCCACCACAGGGAGGCCGTCACGACGAGCGTCAGCACGGCGATCGCGATGAGGGGTCCGAGCGATTCGACCTCGTGAAGAGCCTCGATGATGGCATTCGCCGAGGCGAGCAGACTCTCGCCGAGCACGATCAGCGTGAACAGGCCGTAGCGCTCGGTGATGTGATGCGGATGCCACGGCGTCTGCCGCTGATACTCGGCGAACACCGGGATCGAGATCTCGACGAGAGCGAAGACCACGAACGCGGGGATGCCGAGCTCTGGAGGCACGAAGAGGAAGCCGATCCAGAGGATCTGAGCGAATGCGATGCCGAGGGCGTAACGTCGCGTCGCGCTGCGGAGCGGTCCGGAGTGGCGGGATGCGCGCAACCATTGCGCGATCAT
Source organism: Microbacterium sp. TWP3-1-2b2 (assembly GCF_049896145.1). Taxonomy (NCBI): domain Bacteria; kingdom Bacillati; phylum Actinomycetota; class Actinomycetes; order Micrococcales; family Microbacteriaceae; genus Microbacterium; species Microbacterium sp. TWP3-1-2b2. Next base: position 2,151,784 of record NZ_JAFCTS010000001.1, read on the forward strand.
CGCGATGCGCATGATGATGTAGCCGATCACCGCGATCGTGAACTCCCCCTGGGCGAAGGCGTCCGGGACACCCGCGGCGAGCACAAGCACGCCTCCCATCTGCACGATCGTCAGCACTCTGTAGAGCCAGTCGTCGGTGTCGTACGAGGTGGCGAACCAGGTGAAGTTCATCCACGCCCACCAGATGGCGAAGAAGACCATCGCGTAGCTCGTGATCCCATGCAGGAAGTCGCCTTCGGCGAGCGCATGGTGCAACTCGGCGGAAGCGATGCTGACGGCGACGACGAAGACGAGGTCGAAGAACAGTTCCAGCATGCTGGCGGAACGGTGCGGCTGATTCGGGTCTCGCGGCCGCATCCGGCTCAGTCGGTAACGGGAAGGCGCTGTGGGTCCGCTCACCGGGACATCGTAGCCCGACCGGTCAGAGCTCGCCCGGCCGCATCGCCTCTGCATCGATCGCACGGATGATCCGCTGTGCGGCGGTGTCCGGTTTCGGCTCCGACACCGCGGGCGCGGCATCCGCTCGCCGTGCGCGTCCGCGACGCGGCGCATAGACGAACAGCGAGTGGAACAAGAACCTGGCGAAGAAGGCGACGACGAGCGAGAGCGCCGTGGCGAGCACGCTGGAGATGTGCCACGTCTCGACCATCAGTGCCATCACGGGGATACGCAGGGCGGCCTCGACATTGTTGAACGTGAAGGATGCGGCGAATCGGGCGCCGACACCGCGGGCGTCCGGGCGCATGTCGCCGAAGACGAACCGCTCCTGCAGGAAGAAGTTGCCGACGATCGTGACTTCCGCACCGATGATCGCAGCCCAGATGTACGGCACACCCATCGCGGTCAGCGCCCACATGATGGAGAGGTTCGCGACCGCGCCGATGCCGCCGATCACCGCGAACAGAGACATCTTCCCGAAACGCAGACGGGCGAGGTGGGCGACGAAGGTCGCGCCTTGGCGCAGCGTGGCCTTCGACGTGCCGTTGCGGCGCTCCGAGAACTCCATCGGCACCTCGGCGATGCGCACGTCCGACCTCACGAGGATCTCGAGCAGGATCTTGAAGCCCTGCGGGCGCAGCGTCGGCACGTCGAGACGCCGACGGTCGACGAGGAAGAAGCCGGTCATCGGATCGGTGCTGCGTGCCAGTCGGCGGGGGAACATCGCCTTGGTGAGCCAGGTGGCCGCTCGCGAGACTCCGAAGCGCACAGCCGTCCCGAGCCCGCGGGAGTCGCCACCGCCGACGTAACGGGATGCGGCGACGACGTCGACATCGCCCTGCTCGAAGCGAGACAACAGCCGGGGGATCAATTCGGGCGGATGCTGGAGATCGCCGTCCATGACGATACAGGTGTCGCCGGCGGCCTCGGCCAGTCCCAGCGCGACCGCACCGCCGAGCCCCCCGGTGTTCTCCGCACGACGGATCACGCGCACCGGAAGCGGCGTATCCGCGGCGACCCGCACGACCTCTGCCGCAGTGCCGTCCGTGCTGTCGTCGACGAAGAGGATCTCCGCGTCGCGACCCGCCAGCGCGACGCCGACCCGCGCGACGAGTTCGGCGACGTTGTCGCGTTCGTTGAACGTGGGGACGATGATCGTGACAGCAGTGCGCATGTTCGTCCCCTCTGATCGCGCCGGTCAGCCGGAACCATCGTTTCATGTTCCGCCATGAACTTTCGCTCTCCTGACGAAGCTGTGCACTGCCCCACCGGCCCGGAGCCGTTTCAGCGCCCACCCATCCATGCGCGCATATCCTGGATTGATGACTTCTCCTGCCTCTGACTCCATCACGCTGTTCGGCGCCGACTGGTGCCGCGACTGCATCCGCACCAAGAAGCAGCTCGATGAGCTCGGCGTCGCGTACACCTACGTCGACCTCGTCGCAGAGCCTGCGGCGGCGGATGTCGCCAAGGAGATCTCCGGCCGTACGAACATCCCCGTGGTCGTCTACCCTGATGCTTCGCACCATGTCGAGCCCCGCAACGAAGACGTCGAGTCGAAGCTCCGCGAACTCTCCCTGATCTGACGCGTCGACAGGCTCAGCGACAGGGGGCCCGCGCCGCTACACTGGCGCGATGAGCACTGACGCTCGACCCGAACGAGCATCCGTCCGCCTTCCGGTGCGCACGATCGTGAACTACGCGGTCGGCTCCCTCGGCACCGGCGGATATGCCACCCTGCCCGGCCTCGTCCTGACGTACTTCCTCACGGACAATCTCGGGGTCGCTGCCCTCGCCGCCGGCCTCATCGTCACGTCGGCGAAGGTGTGGGACGTGATCATCGATCCGCTGATCGGCGCAGCATCCGACCGCCGGCTCGGCCGCACCGGCTCGCGTCGCGGGTTCATGGTGATCGGTGCCCTGACGCTGCCGGTCTTCTTCGCGCTCACCTTCGCCGTGCCGCCGTCGTGGGGACCGGTCGCGGGTGCGATCTGCGTGCTGCTCGCCTTCCTCGGCACCGCTACCGCGTTCAGCCTGTTCCAGGTGCCGTACGTCGCGCTGCCTGCGGAACTCACGCGCAGCTACGACGAACGCACGCGCCTGCTGGGCTGGAGGGTGGTCGTGCTGACGGCTGCGATCCTGCTGTTCGGCGCCGGCGGTCCCATGCTCCGCCGCGCGACCGGCGACCCTGTCACGGGCTACCTGCTGATGGGGATCGTCGCGGGTGTCGTGATCGGAATCGGCATGCTGATCGCGAGTCGCACGGCGGATGCCGCGGCAGCTGACCCTTCGACGGGCTCAGTGCCACCGGTCGCTGAGCCCGTCGAAGCGCCCGACCCGGCGCCGAGCCTTCGCACTCAGTACCTCTCGGGCTTCCGCGCGCTACGGCGCAGCCTCCCGTTCCGCGCCCTGCTCGGCACGTTCCTCCTGCAGGCACTGGCCACCGGCACCATGCTGGCCGGGGCGCAGTACGTCGCGACCTGGGTACTTCGCGACGAGGCAGCCGTCGAAGTGCTCTTCATCGCTCTGGTGGCTCCCGCCCTCATCGCGACGCCGGCCTGGACGGTCATCGCGAACCGCATCGGCAAGGAGCGGTCGTTCCTCGCCGCCAGCATCCTGTTCCTCGTCGCGTCCGCGACCATCATGTTCGCCGTGTGGGCACCCGGAGCGTGGATCTATGCATCCGTGGCCGTCGCAGGGGTCGCGTACGCGGGCCTGCAATCGCTGCCCATGGCGATGCTGCCCGACGTCATCTCCCACGATGAGCGCACGAGCGGCCCCGGACAGGCCGGCACGTTCACAGGCATATGGACGGCTGGTGAGACGGTCGGCTTCGCACTCGGCGCGACCGCCGTCTCGCTCATGCTGGCCGCGACCGGGTATGTCTCGAGCGTGGCCGGGGCGAGCACTGTTCAGCCGGACGCCGCGGTCACCGGCATCGTGCTCAGCTTCAGCATCCTGCCAGCCGCTCTCATGGCGCTCAGTCTCATTCCGCTGGCGCGCTACACGTTGCGCCGGCACGACATCGAGACCGCTCCGATGCAGCCCGCATAAGCTGGGTTCCCCCGCACGAAGGAGATGCCGATGACGTCAGCGACCACCGTGAACCCCGCACGCGGACTCGACGAAGCCGATCGCGAGCGTCTGGATGCCGCGATCGACGATCTCGACGCGGGCGCGCGCAGCTGGTCGGCTCTTACCATCGGACAGCGGGCGACACTGCTGCGTGCCGTGCGGACCGCCGTCGCAGCGTCCGCCGAGGAGTGGGCGCACACCGCCGCTGTATCCAAGGGGCTCAACGGAAGCCATCCGCTGCGCGGCGAGGAATGGCTGTCTGGGCCGTACAGCACGCTCGGCGCGCTCGACGCCTACGTCGAGACGCTGTCGCGACTGGCCGAAGGCCGCAATCCGCTCGAAGGAATCCGCATCGACAGGGCACCGGGAGGACGAACCCGGGTGCATGCGTTCCCCCTGACGGGCATCGACAAGGCGCTGCTGTCAGGCTTCACCGGAGAGGTCTGGCTCGAGCCGGGCGTCACACCACGTGCCGCCCGTGCGGGCGCCGGTCTTGCTCAGCGCACGCCGGCTGAATCCGGCGGGGTGGGTCTCGTTCTCGGCGCAGGCAACGTCTCGTCGATCCCGGTCCTCGACGTGCTCTACGAGCTGCTCGCTCACAACCGCACTGCGCTGTTGAAGGTGAATCCGACACAGGACGCTCTCGTGTCGGTCTTCGAGCATGCGTTCGCGCCCTTGATCGAGCCGGGATTCCTTCGGATCGTCAGAGGTGCCGGCGATGTCGGCTCGTATCTGACGGCGCACCCGAAGCTCGCACACGTGCACATCACCGGGTCGGCGGCGACGTTCGACGCGATCGTGTGGGGCGCAGGATCCGCCGGAAAACGGCGACGGCGCGAGAACCGTCCCCTGCTGAAGAAGCCGATCACGGCAGAGCTCGGCGGCGTCTCACCGATCATCGTCGTGCCGGGCGACTGGACCGACGCTGACATCACATTCCAGGCCGAGCACATCGCCACGATGCGGTTGCAGAACTGCGGACACAACTGCATCGCCGGCCAGGTCGTGATCATGTCTTCGGACTGGGAGCAGGCAGGTGCCTTCCGCACCGCGCTGCGTCGCGCCTATGCGAAAGCGCCCGACCGCCCGACCTGGTACCCGGGCGCTGAGGCACGGATGCAGCAGGCTTCAGACGACTACCCCGATGCTCTCGTGCTCGGCGACAGGCTCCTCGTCGAGATCGGTGAGGGCCAGGATGCGACGGCACTGCAGAACACCGAGTACTTCGCCCCTGTGCTGGGCGTCGTCGAGGTCGGCGGCACAGGGCAGGAGTTCCTGGACGCTGCCGTCACCCATGCGAACGATGAGCTGCAGGGCACACTGGGGGCGAACCTGCTGATCGACCCCGCAACGCAGAAGTCCCTGGGCAGCGGCTTCGAGCGTGCGATCGCCCGGCTGCGTTACGGCTCGATCGCGATCAACGCCTGGACCGCGTTCGGGTTCATCACCCCGACACTCACCTGGGGCGCGTTCCCCGGCTCCACGATCGCGGACGTCGGCAGCGGCATGGGCGTCGTGCACAACGCCCTGCTGCTCGATCGCGTCGAGCGATCCGTCGTGCATGGCCCGTTCCGGCCTTTTCCTCGGTCACTGCCGGTCGCGAACGGTGGCGGACGATTCACGATCCTGCCGAAGCCGCCGTGGTTCGTCTCAGCACGCACCGGGGCCGAGGTGTCTGAGGGCCTGACGCGCTTCCGGGCGGACGGCGGCGTGCCGGGCCTCGTGCGCACTCTTGTGCGGGCGCTCCGCGCCTGAAGGCCGTTCGGGAGGCCGGGCGCTTCGACACCGGCAACTAGTCGTCCGCGAAGAGATCCGCCGCGTCGCGCAGCGCCTGCTGGACGCCGGGTTCGGATGCGGCGTGCCCGGCATCGTCGATGATCACGAACTCCGCCTCCGGCCACGCGCGGTGCAGGTCCCACGCGGTCATCATCGGCGTGCCGGCGTCGTAGCGGCCCTGCACGATGACGGCGGGGATGTGCCGGATCCTGTCGACACCGGCGATCAGCTGCCCTTCGCTCAACCAGCCACGGTTCAGGAAGAAATGGTTCTCGATCCGCGCGAGCGCGACCGCTGCAGCGGGTTCGGTCATCGATGCGATCACGTCGGGGTCCGGCCGAAGCGTGACGATCGATGCTTCCCACTTCGCCCAGGCCAGGGCTGCCGGCACGTGCACGGCCGGGTCGGGATCGCTCAGCCTGCGGTGGTACGCCTCTGTCATCCGGCTTCTCTCGAGCACGGGGATCGGAGCGATGAACTCCTCCCACAGGTCGGGGAAGAGCACCGCGGCTCCACCGTCGCAGAACCACTCCAGCTCGACACGCCTGAGCGTGAACACGCCGCGCAGGATCAGCTCGCTCACCGCATCCGGGTGGGCCTGCGCGTAGGCGAGTGCAAGAGCGCTCCCCCATGAGCCGCCGAAGACGAGCCATCTCGCGATGCCGAGATTCCTGCGCAGCAGTTCGATGTCAGCGATCAGGTGCGCTGTGGTGTTGAACCGCAGGTCGGCGTCCGGCTCGCTCACGTGCGGGGTGCTCTTGCCGCATCCGCGTTGATCGAACAGCACGATGCGGTACTTCTCCGGATCGAAGAACTGCCGCTGCCACGCCGATACGCCACTGCCAGGACCGCCGTGGAGGAAGACGACCGGCTTGCCCTCCGGGTTACCGCTGACTTCCCATGCGACGCGCTGACCGTCACCCACGATCAGCGTTCCGCTGTCGTACGGTTCGATCGGCGGATACAGTGCATCCAGTTTCATCGTCTTCTGGCCCCCCGGTCAGCGATTCCTCCGCGCCTTGCGACGCTCATTCCACCGTACCGCCCAGTCTCAGAGGACCCGTGCAGGCCGGGCTCAGAGCTCGGTGCCGTCGACGGCGAACGTGTCGCAGCTGCCCAGTCCGTATTCATAGCCGGTCGCGAACCATCGCTGTCTCTGCTCGCTGGAGCCGTGCGTCCACGACTCAGGGTTGCTGAAACCCGACTGCTCCTGGATGTGATCGTCGCCCACCGTGAACGCCGCGTTGAGCGCATCGGTCAGCTGCGCCTCGGTCGGCGTCTGCAGGTACTCGACCCCGTTCTCATCCTCCAGGGTGGCGGCGTCGGCCAGCCACGCACCGGCATAGCAGTCGGCCTGCAGCTCGGTCCGTACGCTGTTGCTGTCGGGGCCGGTGCCGTTGTTCGGGTACTGCGTCATCGTTCCGGTGATGTTCTGGATGTGGTGGCCCCATTCGTGGCCGACGATGTACAGCTGTGCGAGCTCGCCCGCGGATGCGTCGAACTGCTGACGCATGATCTGGAAGAAGTCGGGGTCGATGTACACGCCCTGCTCCGGTGGGCAGTAGAACGGCCCGACCGAGTTGGATGCCGTGCCGCACTGCGTGGTGGTCTGCCCATCGAAGACGTACAGCTGAGGCGGAACGTATCCCTCGACATGCTGTGCCCAGTAGTCGTCCAGGAGCACCTGAGCTCCTGCCATGCGGCAGTCATCCTGCGCGTTCGCGTCCTCTCCCGTCTCGCAGGCGAGCACGGTGCTGCCGGACTCCGGCGCCCCGCCTCCCTGAGATCCGCCGCCGACCAATCCGGACAGATCGATGCCCAGCAGGGGCCCTGCCAGCAGCGCGATGATCGCGAGGAGACCGACGCCGCCGCCGGCGACCGCAGCTGTCCGCCCAGGGCGACGCGTCCGGTGTCCCGAGATGTCGGAGTCAGGGTTGAACGTCATGGGATGAGAGTACTCCGAGCACCGCCCCACTTTCGGCCTCCAGTCGTAGGCTCGTGTCATGGCTACGACGATCACGATCACAGGTGCAGGCGGACAGATCGGATACGCGCTGCTGTTCCGCATCGCGGCCGGAGACCTGCTCGGCCCCGATGAGAAGGTGCGGCTGCGGTTGCTGGAGATCCCGCAGGGGCTCGGGGCTGCCGAAGGCGCCGCACTGGAGCTGCAGGACGGCGCGTTCGATCTGCTCGAGCATGTCGAGGTGACAGATGACGCGGCCACAGGGTTCGACGGGGCGAATCTCGCCCTGCTGGTCGGCGCGCGGCCGCGTGGCCCCGGCATGGAACGCGCGGATCTGCTCGCTGCCAACGCGGGGATCTTCGGGCCGCAGGGCCAGGCGATCGCCGAGCACGCCGCGGCGGACGTGCGGGTCACGGTCGTCGGCAACCCGGCGAACACGAATGCGCTGATCGCCGCGGCATCCGCCGAAGGCCTGCCTCGCGAGCGATTCACCGCGCTCACGCGACTCGACGAGAACCGCGCCCGTGCTCAGCTCGCACTCGCAGTGGATGCACCGGTGTCGAGCGTCCGCCGCGTGCCCATCTGGGGCAACCACTCCGCGACGCAGTTCCCCGATGTCTCGCACGCCACTGTGCACGGTCGTCCCGCGGTCGACGTGCTGGAGGAGCGCGTGGGCGATGTGCGCGCGTGGCTCGAACAGACGTTCATCCCTCGGGTCGCGAAGCGCGGAGCGGAGATCATCGAGGTACGGGGCTCATCCTCCGTGGCGTCCGCCGCGAACGCGACGATCGAGCACACTCGCGACTGGGTGCGAGGAACGGATGACTGGACCAGCGCCGGCGTCGTCTCGCACGGTGAGTACGGAGTGCCGGAGGGCCTCGTGGCGTCCTTCCCCGTGCGGTCCGTCGACGGCGTATGGCAGATCGTCGAAGGACTCGAGCTCGACGAGTGGGCGCGCGCAAGAGTGGATGCCTCCGTCGCCGAGCTCGTCGAGGAGCGGGGAGCGGTGCGGGCACTCGGCGTCCTGTAGCCCGATCTTCGGGTGCGGGTACCCGCTGGTCAGGGGCGCAGGGCAGAATGGATGCTGGAGGTGCGCCGATGAGCGATTCGACTGATCTGACGACCGGGAACCATCACGTCGGCGAGCCGATGACGAGTCCGCTGCACCTGCCGCATGCGGCCACCGAGTGCGAGAAGTGCTTCACAGAACTGCAGCACGATCACGAGTGGTGGCACGCCCGCCCGCAGGGGTCACGCCTCGTCGGGTTGGTCATCTCGCGCGATGGCATGCCGACCGTCGTCGAGCAACGCGACGAGTTGACGCGCTTCGGCGTTCCGATCGAGGGGTTCCGCCATCCGGCACCTGAGATCCTCGAGAGCTGGAGCGATCGCCTGGCGCGATTCATCTCCTCCCTGAGGAAAGGCGACGTTCTGGTCGTCGCGAACGCACATGCGCTGGGCCGAGACCGAGACGAAGAGACTCGCACGATCACCGAGCTTCGACAGCGCGGCATCATGGTCAAAGTGCTGAGCCATGATTCCCGGCACCTCGCCGACGCGATGCGCTGATCGCGTCGCCGGTCGGGAGCCTCGGTCAGGGGTGAGTTCGGGCGATGTGTCCGAGAGTGCTCGCGAGCGCGACGATCTGCTCGGCGTCATCGGCGGCGACGGCGACCAGCGGGTAGGCGTCGGAATCCTCGTCGAGGTACACCAGGGCGAGCCCGTGCGCATCGAGGATCCCGTTCGCGACTGCCACGGCGGTCGGCAGGTCCGTCTCGATGTCTCCGACCGGATCCAGATCGACCCCGGTCGCGAAGATTCGAGGGAGCTCCACCAAAGCATCCGCGAGCTGCGCCCCGCTGTCCTTCCGATCCAGGTAGGCGAGCGCGCCTGCATCGTCGAGCCCGTCGATCATGACGAGCCAAGGGTCGACATCATCGGCGGATTCGATGCCGCGTGCGCGGAGCTCGTCGGCGTGCGCCGCGTAGTAGTCCGCGGGACGATCGACGGCCAGGCGCACTGCGGGCACCAGCTCCGCGTCGTCGTCGAGCAGCGCGCACAAGCGCTCCCATTCCTCGTTCATGAGTCTCCTTCCGGCATCGGAACGATCCGACTCAATCGCCGTCGGAATCCGGCTGATTTCGCAGCGCTTCATCGTCGAGAAGAGGCAGATCCGCACGGGTGACGACCTGTGAGGTCACCGCGTACTCGACCAATCGTGCGCGTCGATTGGTGGCGAGTTTGCCTGGGCCTCCCCGAAGACCCTGCACGCCCATGCGATCCAGCTTGTCGCAGACGTTGTCGAGCTTTCGATTGAACTTACTCATCGTCCATCCGAGGCGCTTGGCAGCATCGCTCGATGACGGCAGCTCGTTCATGCTGACGCCCTCCCGGCGCAGCATCGGTTCGGCGAGCGCGACGATGAGTTGCTTCTGCAGCACGGTGAAGCTCGCCGGCATAACCGTCGTCTCGCCGCTCATCGACGTCTGCACCTGGTGAGAGACCTCATACGGGGCCTGCTCGGTGTGCAGGCTCAATTCGTAGGTCACCGGCCCGGCGGTGAACACGATCACACTTCGCTCGAAGACGAGTGGCATCTGCGCCCCCGGGGACAGCCACGACTGCACAGCCCCTCCGGCACTGGAGATCGTGGCGGCCAGACGCACTCCGACGTTCGCCAGCCACCACAGCCCGTCGCGCTGCTGCAATTCCAGGAAGTGCCGGTGCAGGTAGGGGTTGTCGTCGACTTCGAGGTCGCCCTCTCGTCCGATGATGAACGGGCGCCCCGTAGGCATGTCATGCCACTCACCGGCGAACTCGAGGCGCAGCGGTGCGGGCTCTCGCACCGCGCTCCTCTCGGCATCCTCGTCCAGCGTCGTGGCAGCTTCAGGCTCAGTCACGTATCGACCCCCTCCGCGAACATCTTGCCACGGGTGGCCGATACACCGTGGACCATTGCGCGGATCGCCCGCCGACGCGATTACGTCAGTCGAACTCGGGGCGCAGTCCTTCGCGGAATTCCTTGCGATTTCGCGGGGTCATCTTCCACCGTGTCGCATCGGTGTCTTCGAAGGTCACGTTGTACTTCCCGTTCGTGCGGTCGAGCTGCACGAGCACCTGCACCGGAAGCGTCTCATCCGGTTTGTAGTAGCTGTTCATGTATGCGTCCACTGCCGGCTTGACGGCCCACGCATCGGCCGCCACCGCCGAGATGGTGCCGTCAGGTGAGTAGAGAAAGCCGTGCGCTTCGTTGAATGTCCCGTCGGGGAACTCCAGGATCATCGCCAGGGAGCTCCAGCCGTCCCAATCGACGCTGGGGCCCGCCATCTTGTCGACGAGGGCATGAAGAAGATCGGACGTCACATTCTCGGGCATGAGTTTCCTTTCGGAGCTGTTCAGCGTTTGTTGATGCGGTCGAATGACTCGCCGCTGACGTTCTCGAAGCTCGGACTGCGAGTCTCAAGAATTTCACCGGTCTCAGGGTCAGAGACCACATACGCGACTTGAAAGTTATCAGGTCGAACTGCTCCGGGGGGATCCACGGAGATGCGATAGTCGACACGGCAGCCCTCCGCCACCCAATCGGCCCACTCGTTCTCCATCTTCTTCCACGCACCGCGATTGAGGTTCGCAGCCTGGGGCACGATTCCCTCATCCGGTGTGTCCCCGAAGAAGCGATGCCCGCCGAGGTGCCCGCCGTCGTCGCCGTCGATGCCGAGCTGACCGATCGCGGTGGCGTTGTCGCCGCGATCGCTGCTTCCGAAGTCGTCGAGGATCGTGCCTTCCTCCTGGACCGGCCGCCTGTTGCCGGGATCGAAGTACGTCCGCTTCGTGTTCCTGTCTCGGGTTGTCACAGAACTGCCGAAGTTATCCGTGTCATTCACCTTCTTGACGAAAGTGTCGAGATGCTCGTTGATCTTGTCGGTGAGCTGGGCCAGCCTGAGGTTCATATCGCCGCCCGCATCGTCGACCGCGTTCTTCACCTTCCGCATGACCTCGCGTGCTGCCTTGCTCATCAGTCGTCTCCTCCGAAGTCGAGAGCGGAGAACTCGGTGAAGAACGTCGACGTCAGCGTCGAGATATCCGCACCACGCAGCTTCATCTCTCCCTGCGCATCCTCCAAGGCCTGCAGATCCGCATAGAACTCGTCCGAATCGCCCGCCACGGATTCCACCATCGGCGCATCCAGAATCGCATCGATCACCGCAGGCAGTTGCTCCGCCATCGGCTCGATCACCATCGGCGCCAACTGCTCGATCAACTGCTCCACCGCGATGTCGACCGCGGCGTTCAACAGCTTCTTCTTGATCAACAGCATCGGCCCCGCGCCCAACGCCGTGATCGGGTTCGTCAGCATCCCCACCAGAGCGATCATCGTCGTCGTCACGTCGAAGATCACCTTCATCTTCAACGCGAGGATCGCCTCAGCACCGACATCCATCGCCGTCGCAGCCGGCGGCATGATGTCGACCAGCTTCTGTATGTTCTGCGACCGATTCGTGTTCCACGCGCTCAACGTCGCCGGCCCCGTCTGACCTCGCATCGCCGCACCCAGATCGCCATTGACCTTGCGGTCGACCGCCTGGATCACCGTCTCCAGGTCCGTGCCGAGGTTCCGCACCAGGACGGCACCTTTGCGCACCTCGTCCTCGTCAATATCCGGCCACTCGAAACCGAGCTTCTCCATCACCCAGACGAGCTCATTCGGCAACATCATTCCCACGATCGCACCTCCTCCTGCATCGACTTTAGGCAGGTGAGGAGCAGATCACTATGGGTAGCACTTCCCACCCGGCGGGGTGCGCATTCAGTCGCGTCCTGGATAGTCGATCTCGACGCTGACGAAGCGTGAATCCTGAACCGGCTTCACCTCGATGCTCGCGCCGTCCAGCGCACCCGCTTCCAAACCGAAGCGGACTTCCAGTTCGCTCTGGCTGAGCGCGCTGAGGTCGCGAGACTCGCTTGACGGTGCGAGGAACCGCATGTCGCCGGTCGCCCGACCGTACTTGTCGGGGTCATCCTGTCCGATGGCATCCTCATACAGCTCCTCGACGAGCTGTTTCGGAACCGTCTTGGGCACCCCTTTGACCTCGTCGACGATGTCACCAGGAATGTCACGGACGCTCTTGCCGACCGAACGGCCGAGATCCTGCATCGTGTTGTAATCGGGATTCGCGTGCCGTGGGACGTGCCCGTGCGTTTCGATACCTCGACTGACATCACTGAGAATGTCGTACTTCTTCGCGTGCGACGTCGGCGGCTCCGCACGGTGCCGAGGGACGCTGTCCCTGCCGCTGCGATCCAGGCCGCGGACGGCGTCCGCATCCGCACGGTGCCTCCCGCCGCGCTTGCGGAATGCGCCGGCGAACCCGGTCTTGAACTCGCGACCGGCGCCGTCTACAGCGTCCACGAGATCTTTCATGAGTTTCTTCAATTGCATGCGCTCACGCCCCTGATATCTGAAGATTGGCGATGTCCGCCAACAGGCGGTCGGTGAGGTCTTCGACGTCCACTGCGTTCGCGTCCATGTCGTCAGCGGCCTGATCCAACGCCACCAGATCCGCGTAGAACTCGTCGACGTCGCCGACGTTGTCTTCCACGACCGGGGCATCCAGGAGCGCCATCACCATGCCGGGCACCTGTCCGGCCAGAGGCTCAAGAGCGAGAGGCAGCACCTCGTTGACGACCTGTTCGAGCGTCGCCTCCATCGCCATCGAGAAGAGCTTCTTGCGCGCGATGATCAGCACGGCGGCCCCTCCTGCCCCGAGCGGTCCTGCCGCCAGCAGCGGGATGAGCTGGACCAGCGTCAACGTGATCTCGGCGATCACCTTGATCTTCAGGGCGAGCACGATGTCTGCCGCCAGATCGATGCCGGTGGACGCCGGGCCGAGGATGTCGAGCAGCTGCTGCACGTTCTCGGAGCGGTTCCGATTCCATGCCGCCACGTGCGCTGTGCCGATCTTCCCCTTCATCGCGGCCGCGATGTCGCCGTTGATGCGGCGGTCGGCGGCCTGGACGAGTGTCTCCATGTCGTCGCGGTAGGTGCGGACGAGATCCGCGGCCTTGCGCACTTCGTCCTCGTCGATGTCGGGCCACTCCAAGCCCAGTTTGTCCATGATCCAGATCAGCTCGTCCGGCAGCATCATTCCCACGGCGACCACCTCCGCAACGACGCTATCGACCGCGAAGCCGAATGCGCGATGGGGAGATCAGCCCATCATGACGGATCAGTCCGTGCGCTGCGGCGCCGGATCTCCTCGTAGAGCCGATCGGTTTCGGCCCGTTGCAGAGCCACCGTGGTCACCGTCGCGGGATCCACCGGTTCGAAGGTGTCCACGAGATCCCCGACGCGCTCCGGCGTCATCCGGTAGGCCCGCAGGCCTCCGCCCTGGTCACGGGCCATTCCGCTCGGCCACACATCAGCCTGCGCACCCGCGACACCGATCCGCCACCCGAACGGCTCGAGTTCTTCTCGTATGAGGCAGAGCGCCTCGAAGGCATCGTCTGCCTGTGCCTCGGCCTTGCCGAAGCCGGCAGAGACGATCTCCACAACCCAACTCGTTCGTTCAAACCGCCACACGACCGTCGCATCGCGCACGATGCCGTCGCGACTCACCTCAATAGCTTGCGAGCCGTGCGGGGGTTCAGCTTCCATTCGCGGTGATCTTCAGCGCATCAGGGATGTAATAGCGAATGGGCGCCAGCTCGGTGCGGACGACCGCATCTCCGGCCTGCTCGATGAACTGCGCGAAACCCATGACGCCGATTTGGCCCTGAGCGCTGGCGATGATGACGTTGTCCACGACGGGCAGCAATGCCGCAGTGCCGCTGAGCCAGGTCGCGAACGTGATTGTGACCCCCGTCTCGAGTTTGTCGAGCTTAGGCTCGAGCACGCGGACGTCGCCCGCGTCCAGCGCGGAGGCCTGTTCCCTGTACGCGCGGACCCCGAACTCGCGTGTGATGCGGCTGATAGCGCTCGCCAGCGCGGGGAACCGGTCACGCCATGGGAACGGGAACCACTCGCCGTTCTGACTACCGATCGGATGGATGCTCGCCAGACGCGCACCCTCTGCGAGCAATTGGTCTGCCACTTCGACAGCTCGACCGAAGCCGTGTTCGTCGTCAGTGCCTGTGATGACCACCCGCGTCTGCGCCAGCGGCACGATCGCGAGGTCACCCGAGACTCGCAGCCCAGCTGCGCGAGAGGGATCGAGGAACAACGCGGCGACCTGCTGCTCATCGGTGATCTCCATCACACCGCGATCCGCACCGATCTCGAGCGGAGGCAGCGAGTCGAACGCCGACTTCAACGCATCGGTGAAGGACACGCCCCAACCAGCGGCCTGCGCGACAGTCACGAAGGCCTCGTCACCGACCTGGAGACCGATGTACACCTCGGCCGCCACGAACTGCACCCGCGGCATCTCCTCCGCCGATGTGGACAGGTCGAGGATGCCCAGCTCAGTGGCATCGAACATCTGCAGCCGGAGCTGGTCGCGCACGGCGGCGTAATCGGACATATCAGTCATTGGTCGTACCCTTCAGGAACGTGGCCGATCGCGGCTGACTGCCACGCAGCACTGCCCCTTCCACACTAGTCATCCCCTGCAACATCAATTGAGCTTGATGTCATGGCCGACGTGCGGCAGGCCACTGTCGCCGTGGACGGCCTCAGAGATTCCCGTCGGCAGGTGACCGTACGGAATCCAGCTGTTGTTCGCACCGGTCTCGTTGCCGCTGGGCATGCGCACGTCAGCGGACGTGAGCGTCGGGAACTCCACGTGCACGAGCGGCGCCTCGAGGTCTCCAGGGTTGAGGCCGAGCTGAGACTCGATCAGGCTCAGATCGCCGTTGGCATTGTCGAGTACGTGCTGGACCTGGTCGGTCGGCATCAGGAACGTGGTGTTATCGCCGTCGGATCGGAACGGGCCGTACCGCTCATAGCCCGACTTCGATTGGATTCGCGATCCACCATTGTCGAACTGAGAGAGGTGCTCCGTGCGATAGCGCTCGGGGAGCATACGATCGGGGTCGGGCAGAGTTTCCCCATTGCGCTTGCGATCGATGAGATCCTGCTGCGCGTTCCTGTCGATGTGCCACTTCCCTCGCCAGTCGCGCTGAACAGGGCTCGCATGCTTCGGTTCGTACTTGTCGATGCCCTTGACCCTCCTCGAGAAATCGTCGAGATGGGTCCACATCTTCTGGGTGAACTGATACAGCTTTTCGTCCAGATGGCGACCGGCATCACCGACCGCCTGTTTCAGCTGGCGAATAACGGGTTTCATACTCATCAGTCGTCCCCTCCGAAATCGAGCGCGGAGAACTCCGTGAAGAAGGTCGACGTCAAGGTCGAGATATCCGCGCCATGAAGCTGCATCTCGGTCTGCGCATCCTCCAACGCCTGCAGATCCGTGTAGAACTCGTCCGAGTCGCCCACGGCGCCCTCGACCATCGGCGCATCCAGAATCGCATCGATCACTGCGGGGAGCTGCTCCGTCATCGGCTCGATCGCCATCGGCAGAAGTTGGTTCAGCAGCTGTTCCACCGCGATGTCCACCGCCGCGTTCAGCAGCTTCTTCTTGATCAGCAGCATCGGCCCCGCACCCAACGCCGTGACCGGATTCGTCAGCATCGCCACCAAGGCGATCATCGTCGTCGTCACATCGAGGATCACCTTCATCTTCAACGCGAAGATCGCATCAGCACCCACATCCATCGCCGTGGCAGCCGGCGGCATGATGTCGATCAGCTTCTGCATGTTCTGCGACCGATTCGTGTTCCACGCGCTCAACGTCGCCGGCCCCGTGTTACCTCGCATCGCCGCACCCAGGTCGCCATTGACCTTGCGGTCGACTGCCTGAATCACCGTCTCCAGATCAGTCCCCAGATCGCGCACGAGTACGGCGCCCTTGCGCACCTCGTCCTCGTCGATATCCGGCCAATCGAAGCCCAGCTTCTCCATCACCCAGACAAGCTCATTCGGCAACATCATTCCCACGGCACAACCTCCACAGATGACCTTACGGGTCGAGTTCGGCCCCGTGCGATGGGGAGAACAGCCCACGGCGCAGCGAAAACAGCCTGGGCGCTCACTCCACGACCGCCCACTGGGCAGCACCCGAGGTCAGCGTCGCCATCGTCCCGTTGCGCGTCACGACTCCTGTCGTGCCGCGATCGACGACGGTGAGGACGGGATTCGCCGCGAGCGGCAATGCGACGGCTGCTCGAACGATGGTCGCCTCGATCTGCGCCAGAAGCTCTCGTGACTCGTAGACGTCAGTGGTCTGAGCGAGTTGAGCGATCAGAGCATCGCGGTCGGGGTCCGTCTGACCGATGATCGACGCTGAGCTCTCGCTGCCCCATTGCGCGGCGATCTGCTCCGGCGTGCGCGGGATCGGCACGCGCGTGATCGCAGCATCCCAGGTGCGCTGTTCGAACGCGGCATCGAAATCTTCAGCGCTGCAGTCGATCACATTCCAGCCGGCCTCGGCCGCGGCATCTCGAAGGGCGGCGAACGCGCCGACGGCGAACACGCTGGCGCGGTCGTAGAGCACGCACACTCGCGTCCCTGCAGCGATGCCGGCGCTCTCGCGTTCCAGGTCAGGCTCGGTATCGGTCGCCCCGAGCGTCTGCAAGAAGCCGGAATCCTCGTTCACGACGTCGTAGGCACGCGACCCGGGTGCGGTGATCATGGACGTGCTGGGCGCGAACGCGGCCGCCCACGCGCCGCCGCCTCGGTCCGTCAGATCCCGCTGCGGCACCGCGTGGATGAACGCGGTGCGGGCGGGAACACGACTGAACAGCCCGGCGGGTTTGAGCAGCATCGTCCAGACAGAGCCGTCGTTCGTGGTGTTGACCACGAAATCCTTGCGCTCGAGTTCACGCACAGCATCATGATTCGCCGCCACCGGGGCCACCTGGATCACGTCGAGCTCGTCGCCGACCACGGCCAGCGGGTCATCCCCCTGCGGCACGAGTTCGACTCTGGCGACCTGAGGCGTGACCGGTCCGCGATACGCCGGGTTCGGGACGAGCGTGAGCGCCTCGCCCTCACCCGAGTCCGTCGCATCGACGAGGAAGGGGCCGCTGGAGAGCAGCATCTCAGCAGGGATCTCCGTGGCGTCGCCGAGTTCGAAGCCCTCGTTCCAGACCGCGGCCATCTTCTCGATCGCCGCATCGTCCGCCGTACGGATCGCGGTGATGACAGCCTGCTTCGCCTCCATCGGATCGTCGATGCCGAAGGCGAGGGTGCCGAGGACATGTGCGGGTACCGGTGCACTCACGGCACTCTGCCACTCACTGACGGGTTGCTCGAAGGTCACGTCCATCGAGCGCGCGAACTCGTCGACGACCGGGACCTTCGGCGCCACAGAATCCGTCTCAGCGTCATCAGCGTCGGGGAAGTACCCGGCATCGCCCGCCCAGCCGAGCAGCAGGTCGGCTGCGTCAAGAGGGATGCCGTCCGACCACGCGGGCTCGGTGAGGTCGTATCGCACCGTGAAGGGGTCGTCACTGACGATCTCGACCGTGCCGAAGCCCTCGTCGGGGACGAAGTCGCCGTCGACAACGTCACCGAAGCGGCCCCGGGTCATCGCGGCGATGTCGACGTTGCCCCTGGTGGGAGACGCCGCTGCGTTCGCTGACGTGAACTGTCCCGTCCAGCCGACGACGACAGTCGTTCCCTCCACGACCGTTTCCGGCAACGCCGGCGTGCACGCGGTCAGACCGACTGCGAGCGCGCCAGCCGTCAGTGCCGCGACGCGGCGCCTCCCCCTCATACCGCCGTCACGCGTAGTCGGCGTCGTCGCCGCTCTCCTCGGCCATCGCACGGAACGGCTCGCTCTCCTCGCTCTCGAGCCAGGCGCGGGCGTGCTCCAGCAGCACAGCCGGCGAATCCTCGGCCTCCTCGGACGTCGCGAACGGACCGATCGTGTCCTCTGACGGGCGCTCGTCGGCCCGCACCACCGACTGCGTCGACAGGTTGTACCAGTAGCTCTGTGCTCCGCTCATGTTCCCGATTCTATTCATCGATTCGCACCTGATCCGAAACAGCGAAGGCCGTGGGGTCAGTCCGCAAGGGGCGGAACCACCACCCGAG
>NZ_JAFCTS010000001.1:2170143-3128800 GCF_049896145.1 Microbacterium sp. TWP3-1-2b2
GTCCCCCCCCTCCCCCACACCGCGCGTGGGGGGGGGGTCTCGGTGGGGCCCCCCCCCCCCCGGCCCTTCGCTGCGGACACTCAGAGCTGGTCGGTGTCGCGGATCTTGTCAGCCATCTGGTCGAGCGCGGTGGCCATGTCGTTCACGGCCTCGGCAGCGTCGTCCAGCGAGCTCGTGAGGTCGGTGTACGCCGAAGAGTACTGCTCCGAGGCGTTCTCGGTCTTGAATCCGTCCTGAACCAGGTCATCGATGATGCCCTGGAGCTCCTTCAGCGTGTCAGTGACGGTCTGGCGTCCGTCGCGAAGACGCTGAGCAGCGCCCTCCATCTCGCTGTATGTTGCACCAAAGTCATGTGCCATGAGAACTGCCTCCCGCGTTCGTCTTCCGGCCCGTATGGCCTTCTTCAGGCCCCTGCGGCCTCGTGAACGAGACTAGTCAACGATTCCTCTCCCGCAAACGGGGAGCGGTACCCATGGCACCGCTGCCCATCGCCGGATTTTCCGGAACGAGCGGCATCTGCATCGTGGTCATCCGACCCGCCTGCACGAAGATGCCGCGCCCGACGGGGAAGTCCGAGCGCTTGACGCGACCGAACGCCGTCTTGAAGATCGACTCTCCGTCGTAGGTGTCCGGTTTGAGGACGATGCCCTGACGACCGGTCTTCCACTCACCGAGCACGCCGATGCTCCCGCTGGCGCGACTGATCTCGGCCTCACCTATCAGCATGTGGTCGCTGTTGTTCATCGCCTGCAGCAGCGTGCGCATCGGCCGGTCAGCCGGCCCGTCCGCGAGGTGCGGCATGTCTTCGATGACGATCAGGATGCGACCGTCGGACGTGTCGCCGGCGGTCAGTTCCACCAGCTCCGTGGCAAGCTCCTTCTCATCCTCGGGCTTGATCGCGCTGCGCACCCACGGTCGGAAGTCCTTGAGCTGCGAGCGCCGACTGCCGAAGTGGTACATGCGCACGTCGGGATCGAATCGTTCCATCGCCACCACCAGCGCCTTGAGCGCATTGGTCCGGCCCGACGCCGGAGGACCGGAGATCACGAACGAGCCGATCGGTTCGAAACCTCGCGGAGCGAGCGTGTCATCGGCCACACCGAACACGGGCAGACCGTCGACGGTCGCGGGCATGTCGGTGACAGGAACAGTGGTGGGAAGCGCCCCGATCTCGGGAAGGTCGCGCACACCCTCGGACCTCAGTTGAGCGGCCAGCGCACTGAGCGCCCTGGTCTGCTCCACGACGTTCGTCGTGCCGCCCAGCACCGCGATCTGCGTCTCGTGACCGTCGATGATCGCGCGTCCTGGCGCGGACTGCTCATCGAGGATGTCTCTCGGCGCGTTCAGCAGCATGTACTGGCTCGGGTCGCCGAGGCGCAGCACGACTCGACGCGAGATGTTCGACGCGACAGCACTGGGAACCGCGTTTCCGCGATCCGCCGTGATCACCGTATGCACGCCGAGCGTTCGGCCCTCGCCGAGAATGCGCATGAAGGTGCGATAGAACGGGGCGCGCCCCGGCGCGTACTCCCAGTCCTTCTTGAACTCGGGGAAGTTGTCCAACAGCAGCAGGATTCGCGGCATGTTCGGATCCGCGATCTCCCGATACTCCTGGACGGTCGCAGCGCTGGCCGCGGAGAATGCGGCCGAGCGACGATCCATCTCACGATCGAGCGTGCGGAACAGCCGCTGGATGCGCTCCGCGTCAGCCCCATCAACGACAGAGCCCACGTGCGGCAGATCAGCCAGGGGCCCGAGTGCGCCGGAGGCGAAATCGAGGCAGTACACCTGAACGCGCCCGCGATCGGGCTGCATGCCCGCCGAGGTCGCGATGGTCTTCAGCACTGTCGACTTGCCCGAGCCCGACGTGCCGTACACGACCAGAGAGCCGTCGCGATCAGGGACGAACACCGCCGGCTCCTGCTGTTGCTTCTCCGGCACGTCCATCAACGCGATCGGGATGCGGGTGTCACCGTCGTTCGGCAGATCCTTCAGATCGACGACCGCCGCCAGGTCGTCCAGCCAGGGGCGACGAGGTTGGGGCAGAGATGCCGCGACACTGGCTCTGATGAGTGTCGACACGATGCGCTTCTGGTCGTTCGGGCCGAGGTCTTCGTCGTGGGTCTCCGCCTCGGCCGGCCGCTCCGGCTCCCATTCAGCCGTCGACCCGAATCGCAGCTCACTCACGCGCACGTCAGCCGCCGCACCGTCGTCTTCGCTCGTCCAGCCTCCCGCATAGGCGGACTGGAACGGCACCAGCCGGCCCGGCCCGGTCTTCGCGATCGCGCGGCCGGGGATCGCAGCGGAGAACGTCGCGGCGATCGGGTCGTCGACCACGTCGCGCGAATCGGCTTCGTCGGCCATGCGGAGAGCGATCCGCAGGTTGGTGTTCGCGCGCAGATTGTCCTTGATGACACCGGCGGGGCGCTGAGTCGCCATGATGAGGTGGATGCCGAGGGAGCGACCACGCTGTGCGATGTCGACGACCCCGTCGACGAACTCTGGCATCTCCGATGCCAGCGCAGCGAACTCATCGATCACGAGCACGAGCGCCGGAGGGCACTCCGGATCCTGGCGCTTCTCGAGCTCGAGAAGGTCCTTCGCCTTCTTGCGGTTCAGCAGATGCTCACGGTGCTGCAGCTCAGCACGAAGGCTGGTCAGCGCACGACGCACGAGATGCGGACTGAGGTCGGTGACGAGTCCGACGCAGTGCGGAAGTTCGACGCAGTCCGCGAAGGCGGAACCGCCCTTGTAGTCGACGAACAGGAAAGTGACGCGGTCGGGGCTGTGCGCCGCGGCCATGCCGAGCACCCACGCCTGGAGGAACTCGGACTTTCCTGCACCGGTGGTTCCACCGACGAGGGCGTGAGGGCCGTGCGTGCGCAGGTCGAGCGCCATCGCATCACTCGCACCCTGCCCGATGATGGCGCGCAGAGTGCCGGATTTCTTGAGCCTGGGCCTCGGCGTCGGCGACCTGTCGACGATGGTGTTGTTCTGGCGCCACCGCTCGATCACGACCTGTGGGTCCTCCGCGATCGCCGGGTCCACCAGCTGCAGGAACATCACAGCGCCCGGGATGTCGGAGGCATCATGCACTGCAGTGCTGGCATCCAGCACCGGCGACATGCGCCGCGCCAGCATGTGCATGTACGCGTTCGACACACCTTCGATCTGCACGTGCTCGAAGTTGTCGCCGGTGCGCACCAGCCCGACCTTGGCGTCCTCGAGACCGGCCGTGACGTCGATGTAGCTGCGGCAGACCGCGGGGAGCGATTCGACCGTCGGGGAGACGAACACCGCGTGGACACCGTGATCGGCGCCGCGGTCGAGCACGTCGGTGAGGCGTCCTCGATCGACAGGGGCATCGCTGCTGACGAACACGATGACCGAGACCGGAGACGTGTTCTTGTGATCGGTCGCCGCTCGCGCGACATCGGTGCCGTAGAGCAGAGGATTCCAGTCGTCCTTGAACGGGCCGCGGGGCTCGCCGCCGCCCGCGACGCCCGTCGCCGCGCGCTGCACGTATTCCTCGAGGGTGCTCAGCAGCGCGGCGCCGGTCGGTGCGGAGTCGGCGAGTGCGACATCCCGGAACGGGCTCTTCTCGCTCGACGTGTGCGGCATCCATTTGAGCCAATCGAGCTCGGCGGTCCACGCCGAATCCGAGAACGCGACGGCGACGACGTCGTTCGGCGCGTGCAACCCGAACAGCTGAACGGCGATGCCACGCATCGCGTCGGCAGCGGTGGCCTGGGGGCCAGCGATGCCGACGGAACCCGCATCCGCGAGCAGCTCGAACACCGGAACGTCATCGACGAAGGAGTACCGCTCCTGAAGCCGCTCCACCCGCTCGATGAACTCGGGCAGGCCTTCCGGTGTGTCCATCTCGGCGATGGTGTTGCGCGCCGGCAATCGGCAGGTGCCGAGACGCAACCCGAGGAAGTTCCAATGCTCTGGCCGTCTGGTCCACAGCATCGGCCCCAGTCTCATGGCATGGTCGAAGACCTCGGCGACCGGTGGCGCCTCGGAATTGCGCGCCTGCTCCTCTTCCGGCTTGCCTCGGAAGAATTCCTCTTCGAGCTCCTCGTACTGCCGTTCGAAGAGCATGAATTCGTGGTTCGTGCTCTTCTTGGCCTGCACCGACTGGTTGATGATGTTGCCGAGCGCCATCAGCGGCGTCATCACGATCATGAGGAGTGAACGCGGGTTGCCGTTCATCGTGTAGAGCGCAGCGCCCATCAGGATCGGTGTGATCAGGATCGGCCACGGGAACATCTTCCCGATCTTCTCGGTCGGCAGTCGCGGGGGCTTGAACCCCGTTCCCGGGTAGCGCACCTCGACGCGGGGGCTGCGGTTGAACAGCAGACCTCCACCGCGCTCGATGATCGGCTCCTCGGATGCCGTGCCGTCGTACGATCGGGCCAGGCGCAGCACGAGCGTCGTCGCGCCGATGATGAACGGCTCGCCCTCTTCGAGGCGGACGCGCTGCACGGCGACGCCGTCGACGAGCACGCCGTTGGCAGAGTTGAGGTCGACGACCTCGATGTGCTGGCCGGCCTCGATCCGCGCGTGGCGCTTGGAGACCATCGGGTCGGCGAGGACGACGTCACTGCCGCTGTCGCGTCCGAGGACCACCTGGCCGGAGGAGATCGGGAACTCCTGACCGGCGAGCGGTCCTGCGACCGCGCGCAGCACACCCACGACCTCTCGCTGGCCGGTGGAGACGTAGTCCGGACCGTAGTTGAGGATGGAGGCCGCGAAGCCGGAACCGATCGCCGCCTCTCCGATCGGGATGTCAGGCTGCAGCGGGACGAGACGCTCGGCCGTCGGCGGAGCGACAGCCAGGGTGAGCACATCTCCGTCGGCGACAGGTACCGACCGGGTGGGGTCGGCTTCGGCGACGTGACGTGCCACGTCACCCGCAGTCGCCGTCGAATCCGTGGTGATCACGATGTCGACCGGATCCCCCGCCTGACGATGCAGGGTCAGCTTGAGTCTCATTCGTCTCCCTCAATCACGTTCGGATCACGACCGCGCTGCGGTCCCCGAGACGAATCGTGTCTGCTTCGACCGTCACAACAGGCACACCCGCTTCGACGACGTACTCGATTCCCGCCCGCGCCAGCCCAGATCCGTTGGTCGAACCGCAGTCCGTGATCTCCAGTCCGCCGTCGACCGGGCGCACGAGCAGGTGGGTCTTCGAAAGCGACTTGCTCTCGTCGTCGAGCGGCACAGCGCGGGCGCCCGGATGCAGGGTCGCATCCGGGTTGCGTCCGAACACGAGCGGCTCGGTCACCGGGATGCTCTCACCCGTGTCCAGGCGCAGGGCGAAGCCCACGACCGGGGCCGGCTGCGACGGAGCAGGCTGCGGTGAGGCGAGCTGCGGCGGGGCAGGCTGGGGCAGGACAGGCCGCGGCAGGGGGGCGGGTTCCGGTTCGGTCGTCAGCGCTCCTGATCCGACGCGAGCGTCGCCGCGCGACGGTTCGACGGGCCGTTCGTCGTCGGGTTGGCGATAACCCCCGAACACGGGCTTGCCGAGTTCCGTCGGTACGGGCAGTGACGGCGGCGTCATCCGTGGAAGGCCGATCTCGGGGCGCTCGTCCGAGGTGTGGGGCCGAGCGATGCCGATGACGCCCGCGCTGACCCGGCTCCCAGGACGGTACACGGGCTGCTGTGCAGGGTCGGTCGGCGTGGCCAGCGAGGGCAGCACCGACCGCTCCCGCGCCGGCTCGGCCTTCACGAGTTTGCGCGCCACCCGCAGGCGCTTCTGGTCATAGGGGTTCAGCCCGTGCTTCACGTCGATGAGCCAGACATGCGTGGCTTTGTCATGCAGTCCGCGCCCCCGGCGTTCGGGGTCGAACGTCGGCGACGACAGGAGGAGTACCGGTCCGAACAGCGGGATGATGTTCGACGCGCACAGCAGCAGGTAGCGCAGCAGCACCCAACCGATACCCGGGCGCTCCAGCGTGCGCACATTCACGGTGCGGATGCCGACGAACGACTTTCCGAGCGTGCGCCCGCCGCGCCCGTGCAGCACCAGCTGCAGCACGCTGATCACCAATGTCAGGAACACTGTGACGGCGGCCATGACCACCGCGAGCACGAAACCCGGATGGTTCATGAATCCGTACGGCGATATCGAACCGCCGGCGAGTTTGAGCATCAAGGGCACGGCGCCGAGCCCCAACGGAAGCTGGACGAGCACCCAAATCGCGACATCGCAGATCAGCGCGAGGGACCGGCGCCCGAAGGGGGCAGGAATCAGCCCGAGTGCCGCGGCGTACGCGGGATCCGGACGGCCGTTCTCATCGAGCCCCTCGATCGTCTCCTTCTCTTCGTCGATCTCCCAGATCGTGGCGTCGGGAGTCTCGCGCCGTCCGTCTATGCGGGCACTCACTCGACGCACCCCCGCACCGGTTCCGAGGCGCGCCCGTCACCACGGCGCAGCATCACGTCGATGCAGACCTGCCCGGATGCCGCGCCCTGGAACGTCACGGTCGTCTTCTGCGTGGTCTCGGTCGCACCCGGTCCTGAGAGATCGACCGTGTTCCACAGGTACAGATCGCCTTCCTCCTGCGACGGGCTGGTCCACGTGAAGGTGATGGCGGTGCCGTTGCGAGTGCCGGTGAGCTCTTCCACTGGCGGCACAGCGTCGGAGATCGGATCCTGCGGGTCGATCTCATCCTGAGTCGCGACCGGTTCGGGACCACCATCCCCGGCGGAGACCAGGTTGATGCCGATGATCGTGCCCGTGACGGCCATCGCGACGATCACGGCGAGCGAGACCCACAAGGCGATCCGGGAATTGCGCTTCGTCGAACCTGGAGCCGGGGGCTCGACGACCGGTTCGTCCTGCGCCTGAGGCGCGCCGGGCGCAGTCGGTGCTTCAGGGGAGACCGTGCGCGGCGGGCGCAGCAGGGTCCGATCGTCATCGACGGGAGCGGGTGCGGCCGCCGCCGAAGAGGCCGGACGCAGGACCGTCTCCTCCACAGAGCTGGGCTCGGCGGGCGCGCCCGGAACGAATCGTGGACCGGCTTGGGCTTCGGCGGCGGGTGCGGCAGTACCGAACGGGCGGGTCGTCGCGGAGGGTCGAGTGGCGCCGGCATCGGGATCGATGCTGACGATGTCGCGCACGCGCGTGAGGCCATCCGCCTCGTCCTCGAGGTCTTCGGCGATGGGATGGTCGTCGATGATGTCGATCGGTGTGACCGAGTGCGTCAGTTCGATCTGCACCTTCTGCAGTGCCCGCGCGAATGCGACCGCGCTCGGATAGCGCGCATCGGGATTCTTCGACATCGCGCGCTCGATCACGCGCAGCAGACTCGCGGGAGAGTCCGGTCGCGTCAGCGGCTGCAGCGGCGCACGCTCGATGCGCTCGATCAGATCGGCTCCGGAATTGCGCTCACCCGGGCGCTCGAACGGCGACCTCCCGGCGAGCAGGGTGTACAGCGTGGCGCCGAGCGCGAAGACGTCTGAGCGGGGACCGCTCTGAGGGGGATCGGCGAAGAACTCCGGTGGCGACCACGGGATCGACATACCTGCCGCTTCTGTCACGGCGCCCGTCGTCGATGCGATGCCGAAGTCGGTGAGGGCTGGTCGGTTGTATTCGGTGACCAGGATGTTCGCCGGCTTGATGTCACGGTGCAGCACACCGGCGCGGTGCGCGGTCTCGACCGCTCCTGCGACCTGGATCCCGACGCGCAATGCCTCGGCGACCGAGAACGGCTCCTTCCGTGCGCGGGCCTGCAGGTTGGGCCGCGGGCAGTACTCCATCACGAGGTAGGGACGCCCGTCGACCGCGACGCCGGCGTGATAGATCGTGACGATCGCCGGATGCGTCGACAGCATGGCCATCACGTTGGCCTCGTCGGTGAACTCCTGTGCTGCGCCGCTCGAGCTCCGCTCAGCGAGAAGCACCTTCACGGCGACCTTGCGCTTGGGCATCTGCTGCTCGTAGAGGAAGACGTCGGCGAAGCCGCCAGTACCCAACGGCTCGACGTACGTGAAGCCGGGAAGCTCCGGAGGTGGTGAAGGGGGCCTGCTCACGGAAGATCCTCGAACGTGACGGTCACTCCGTCACCGAGATCGACGACGTCGGCGGAGAGGACGAGCGTCTGCTCGCCCGGGTGCAGACGCATCGGGTCCGCGCCAGGGCGCAGCAGTGTCGATCCGTTCGTGGTGTGCAGGTCGACCACGACGACGGTGTCGCCCTCCGGACGGATCTCGAGGTGGCTGCGAGAGATGTCCTGCTGCGGGCTCTCGACCGCGACGAGGTGCGGCAGGTCGGCACCGCTGGCACGCGTCGACCGCGGCCGGCGGCCGATGATGACCGTGCGGTCGAGGGTGATGACCTGGCCCGTCGACACGCGCACGCGCCCTGCCGTTCCCGCAACCACCGGAAGCACCGCGGTCGGCGCGTCGGGTTCGGCGGTCGGGACCTTCTGACGAAGAGCACGAGCCTCGGCCGCCGAGATGGTGGCGCCATCGTGATCGCCGTCAGCGGCGCCGGGCGATGGTACGGCGCCGAATGGGGACGTGGGCGCCGGCGGAGCAGGCGAAGGCTGCACGATCGCGTTCGGCGACGCGACCGTCGCGCCGAAAAGCTGCTCGAATTCGTCGGCATCTGTCGCGTCCGTGATGTCCGATGGCACGAGCGTCGCCCCTTCGACCGCGTCGTCGACCGGATGGGGAATCTCGGCGATTTGCTCTGTCGCGGTCTCTGACGAATCCTGCGCAGTGGACTCCTGCGCGATCGAGTCCTCAGCCGGCACATCGGCAACGGCGACACCCGCGTCGGGGATCTCAGCGGGGGGCGACTCAGCGGAGATCGCCTCAGCGTCGGGCGACTCACGGACAGACTCGTCGCCGGACTCGTCGTCGGAATCCACGGTAGGCGTCACCACGGGGATCGCGACCGGGGAGGCCGCGGGCTCGTCGACAGACCCATCGGTGAGATCTTCGATCGGCGAAGCATCCGCCGCGGCGGGCGCCGTCACGTCAGAGGGCTCGACCTCGGCGCTGACGTTCGAGGCGCGCACGACGCCGCCGGTGATCGGAAGAGGCGCGACATCTTCGGCGTCGCCCGCGCTCACGACGATCCGGCTCGTGCTCTGGGCGAATCGCTCGCTCCACGTGGTGACGTTCGTGCCGGTGAAGCTCTCGCTCCCTTCGGGGCCCGTGAGTTGCACGGTGACGTCGCCGCGGACGGCGATCCTGGCATCCGGTCCCTCCAGGAACACTGCGGCGAAGGGCAGCATCGCGGCGAACGACCCTGAGGCATGTTCGGTGAGCGCATCGATCACCGCGGCGAGGTCGCTGCCCTCCCGCTGACGATCCCACAGGGACGCGATGAGTTCCTCAGGCGTGTCCGGCGAGAGCGCGACGAGCGCTCCCGGCGCCACCAGCACGTACCACTTTCCGGGTCGGTAGGTCGTCTGCATCAGCGAATCCCTCCTGCCGTGGCCTCGCGGGGCCGAGTGTTCTCATCGAAGTCGTCATCTGCCTGCATCTGCACGCCTGGTCGAGAAGCGACGAAGACCGCGTCGACGACCACGACCGTGATGTTGTCCCTGCCCCCGGCGCTGACCGCCTCGCCGACCAAGGTCGCAGCAGCCGTCTGCGGGTCGGACTCGACCGTCAGTATCTCCCGGATCTGCTCATCGGACACCTCTGAGGAGAGCCCGTCCGAGCAGATCAGGATGCGATCGCCGAGCTCTGCCGGGAACATCCAGAAGTCGGCATCGCCGGTGCTGCCTGCACCGATCGCACGGGTGATGATGTTGCGACGGTGATCGGACACCGCGTCGGCGACGCTGAGCTCGCCGGATTCGACGAGCTCCTGCACGACCGAATGATCGACGCTGATCTGCTCGAGCTCACCACGTGACAGACGATACGTGCGCGAATCGCCGATGTTGAAGCTCAGCCAGTAGCCGGTGCCGTCGACGTCGGCGAGGACGACGCCGCTGAGCGTCGTACCTGCACGGCCCGTGGCCATGACCGAGAGCGCGTCGACAGCCAGCCGGGAGCGGCTGAGCGCGTCGAGCACATCATCGAGCTCCAGACTCTGCCTCCCCGCGAAGCGGGCGAACTCCTCGACGACTGCGGCGCTCGCCCGCTCTCCGGCCTCGTGCCCGCCCATCCCGTCGGCGACGATGAAGATCGGGGAGGTGGCGAGCATCGCGTCCTCGTTCAACGTTCGACGCATCCCGGTATGCGTCGACGATCCTGCCGACACGATCAGCGGCGCTGTCATGCGTAACCTCCGATCGTGACGATGCGGTCACCGATCTCGATCGCGTCGCCGAGGCGGATGCGCATGACCTCGCCCGGTGTGCACGGGATGCGCTCACCGTCTCTGACGATCACGGTGCCGTTCGTGGAATGCCTGTCCTTGACCCAGCCGCCGGACGCTTCCGCCGCCGCCTCGAAGTGCGTCTTCGAAAGCGAGAGAGTCTCATCGCGTACGATCACCGCCACGGCGCCCTCCTCGGGTGCGGGGTTGCGCCCGAACAGGGTGCGCTGCGAGACGGTCACTCTGGTCCCGTCGTCCCAGGTGAACACGAGGCGGTGACCGGGGATGCTGATGCGCGTGTCCTCGGCATCGCCGAGGTCGTCGTCGATCACTTCGGACGGCGCCTGATCGGGCGCCTCCTGCACCGGTGCTGGCACGGAAGGCGCGGTGGGTGCTGCCGTGTTCCGCGCCGGCGGACCGTCCTGCGTGATGCCGGGTACGAAGGCGATCAACGATTCTTCGCCGGGGTTCGGTGCCGGCGGCTGCGCGATCGAGGGCTGCGCTGGCTGCTGAGGGACGGCCTGCGGGGCGAGCGGCGAGGGCTGCGGTGGCCGTGGTGCGGGAATCGTCTCGTCGACGGGCTGGCCGACCAGTGCGGCGTACGCGATCGACTCCGGTGTGGAGTAGCCAGGGGTGGGACTGATCGGCGTGAGCCCCGGTACCGGCGGCACTCCGGCCGGCGTCGCGTCCGGGATCTGGAGGGAACTCGGGGCTGGTGCCCCTCGTCCTGGCAGCGGCGGCACCGCATGCGGCGCGACGGGCCGCGGCGGGATGCTCATCGCCTGGGTGGCGGGCGCCGCGACCGAAGCGGCGCCGGTGCGAGCATCCAGCATCACTGAGCGCGCGACCTTGTCGTGCCAGCCCTGAAAGCGTCCTGAGCCATCGAACAGTGGGGTGAAGTATCCGACGACGATGGATGCTGCGAGTCCGAAGATGATATTGCGCAGCAGCGCCCGCCCGAATCCGAGCGAGGTCCCGTCGGCCTCCTGAACCAACCGCAGTCCCTGCGCGCGCATGCCGATGGAGCCCTTGCCCGTCTGCATGTATGTGTAGAAGACGAGCCAGCCGATCAGCACGAGCCAGATCACCGGAGCGCCGACGGCGAACACGCCCAGCATTCCGTCCGGACCGGCGAGTACCGCGAAGATGACGAGCAGAGTGGTGAGGACGATGCCGATCCCGGCCGCTATGGCGGCGTCGATGATGTATGCCACGGCACGCCGCGACGTCGGGGCGACCGTGCCGAACGCCAGTTGTGTCATGGGGTCTCACTCTCGGGTACGTCTGAAGTGCTGTTCTTGATGGTGCCAGGTTCTCGACGAACGCGCGCGGCCGCCGCGGTCTTGAGCCCCTGGAACCCCGTCGAAAGGGCGGAGCCGACCAGAAGCGAACGCAGGCTCAAGCGCGCCTTGGTGCGCTTCCAGAATCCGGCCTCGCTACCGAGGCCGACCACGATCTCATCGACTTCCTTCCAGAAGGCTTCGACATCTTCGGCGCTCGGATCGCGTGGGCCGAAGACCCCGGCATCCGCTCGATCGGCGAGCACGGTCACGGTCGGCACCGAGAGCGCATCGGCGACGAGTACTGCCTCTTCGCCGCGAGTCGCCCCTGTCGCGAGCGGTGCACCGTAGTCGACCGCGCGGTCGGTGAGCTCGTCCCACCCGCCGGCGATCCGATCGGCGGTCCGCTCCGCAGTGCGGCGTGACCGGCGCCTTGATGCCTTCCACGCACCGATGATGATGAACGGCGAGGCGAGCAGGGCGATGATGCCGAGCGATATGCCACCGATGGCGAGGATCGCGAGGATGATGCCGCCGATGTTGAGCGACTCATCCTCGGCCTCGCGGTCATCAGGCAGCGTCGGCGGAAGATCGACCGGCTCCTGCGGCGGAGGGGGCGGCTGCAGCACCTGCGGCTTGGGGTCGGCTCGCGGTTTGGTGTTCTGGTCGTTCGGAACCTGATCCTCGGGGGGAGTCGGGTCGAACGGAACCCAGCCGAAACCGTCGAAGTTGACCTCGACCCAGGCGTGGATGTTGTCGCCGTTCGCAGCGAAGGTCGCTTCGCCCGCCTGCTCCTCGTCGGGGTAGAAGCCCATCACCACGCGTGCCGGAATACCGAGTTCGCCGGCGAGCAGCGCCATGGTGACGGCGTACTGCTCGTCATCGCCGATCATCTGATCCCCGCCGATGAGGGTGGAGACGCGCTCCGAGGTGTGGCCGGATCGCGAGATGACCTCGCCCTCCAGGCCATGGCTGAAGAAGCCGTCCTCCGACAGGAACGACTCCAGCGCCTGCACCTGCTCGATGGGCGTCTCCGCGTCGGAGACGACCTCGCCGGCGAGGGCGGTGAACTCCTCCGGCACGTTGTCGTGCTTGGGCAGCCGTACGATTCCGAACTCCGCCTCGGCGAGCTGTTCGTCGCTGTACTCGGCGGGAAGCGTCGTCTGCACGGTGTAGCTGTCGCCCTTGCTGAGGCCGGGAGTGGCCACGGCGGTCGCTGAGCCGGTGCTGTAGAAGGTGCCGCGACGCAGCGCTTCGGCGTCATCACCTGAGAACTGGAACTCTGAGACGAATCCCGCCTGAGGCACCCACACGCCGGAGTATGCGTCGATGTCGACCTGCAGCGTCACCGGCACGCCCTCGACCTCGGGGGACATGTTCGAGCGGATAGGAGTGAACGCACTGGATGACCCTGGTCCGCCGTCGACGACGTTGATGACCTGTCCGTCGAACTCATCCATGGCGGCGAGACGGACTCGTGCCCCCTCGGGAAGTCCGCGCACGGTGAACAGCGTGCTGTCCACGTCGTCGCGCACGTGGCCGCGGAAGGACTGCAGAGCGCTGGGATAGTCGCGCACGTTGAAGGGCGGGATGATCGTGTCGCGCAGCACGTGCCGCACCTCGGTGGGGGCGGTGAACGCGCTGGTGGAGACTCCGACTCCTGCTGCGACGGCGAGCACGACCACACCGGAGAGCATCCGCCGCATCCGCATGTGGTTGGCGCGAGCGGGGTCGATCTCGCCCACCGACACGGCAGCGTTCTGCGGAGCCCAGATCTGGCGCACCGCCAGCCAGGAGATGCTCGCGAGGGCGAACACAGTGCCCTGGATGACGGGAGCTGCCGGCTCTGGCGTGCCGAGCGCGATGACGACCACGAGCAGCATTCCTGCGGGGATCAACGCCCAGGCAGGCTGCGCGAGACGCAGGGCGAGGGATCCCGTTATGACTGCAACGACCAGCATGAGCAGGAAAGGGACGAGGAAGAACCCGTCGGCGCCGGAGACCGGTGCGACGGTGGTCAGCAGCTGCTTCCATGATGTGACGACCCCGACCGCGAGCTGCCGCAGCGTGTCGAGTGAGGGGATGACACCGATGATCGCGGTGTGCGGCAGGGCGAAGGCACCGCCGAAGAGGAAGTACGCCACCACCGTGAGTCCGGCGATGATGAGGATCCCCCAGCGTCGCCACGCCGCGACCGCGGCGATCGCGAGGCCGAGGAGCGCGCCGCCGATGGCCGCACCGAGATAGCTGGGACCGGCGAAGGTCGGCCAGAAGCTCGCAGCCGAGACGCCGAGCAGTACGACGACGGCAGCGATGTCGAGGATCCAGCGGCGCATGGGAATGGTCGACGACGTGGCGAACGCCGATGCGGACGCGCTCATGCGAGGACCTTCTGGAGTGCGAGTGGAATCTGCTTCAGCGAACCGACGCTGACGACGTCGGCCTCACCGATGCGGCGGAGGGCGGGCGCCTCGGCCGTGCTGTCGGCGACGATGGCGATCACACGTGCGCCGAAGGGGAGGCGCGCGCAGGCCAGTCGAAGGTCTTCGTTGGGCACTTTGGTGCCGCACACGAGCACGACCACGCTCGCCAGCGGCATGGTCGCGGCGATCACACCGCTGAGTTCGGAGATGCCGCCGTCGCGCGGCTTGCTCGCTTCGACGGCGGCGAGCGAGTCGAGCAGCTGCTTGCCGGTGCCGGCCCGCAGTTCGCGGCCCTGCACGCGCACGTCGACGCGCTGCGAGTCGCGGATCGCCCGCAGACCGACGGAACCGGCCACCGAGATCCCGAGTTCGAAGTCCTCAGAGTTCGCGTAGTCGCCGGACGAACGAGACAGGCCGATCACGAAGTGCGAGCGCCGGGTCTCCTCGTACTGCCGCACCATCATCACGCCGGTGCGGGCCGTGGAGCGCCAGTGCACGTGACGCAGGTCGTCTCCGGGCTGGTACTCGTTGAGCGCATGGAAGGAGACGTCGTCCCGCGACAGATCGGCGGCAGGAAGCCCCTCGAGGTCGCGAAGGAACCCGAGCGACTGGCCGTCGAACAGCACCGTCTGCGGGTGGACGAAGAGATCGACTGGGTCGTCTCGCCGGTGTGCACGCTCGAACAGCCCGAACGGGTCGCCGCGGACCACGCTGACCGGCCCCACCTTGACGACACCGCGGCGCTGGGTGGGGATGGCGAACAGTTCCTCCGCCTTGTCGCCGGGTGCGAGACGCTGGATGCCGAATTCGCCGCGCCCGCCGCCGACGGGCAGCACGACACGGGAGGGCAGGATGGCGCGGCCGCCAGGGTTGGACAGCGTCAGCGCGCCGACTGCCCGTTCACCGACGACGACCCGCGTGCGCGCGAGGTCGAGGGTGACGTCGTACTCGGTGCGTCCGATGAGGAACAGCGCGCACAGCGCCAGAGTGAGCGCGACGATGACTGCGGTGAGGGTCAGCTCGCTCCATCCGAGGCTCGCACCGACGATCCAGAACACGATCGCCATGGCCATGAGCACCCAGGCCATCGGCCGGATGACGCTCGCGATCTTCTGCAGACGCGCTCCGATGCGCGCACCGATGACCGCCGCGATGTCGCGCCATCCGGCGTCACCGTCGGTCGCGGGTGGCGCGGTCAGCGTCTCTGCGGTCATCAAGCCGCCGTTCGCGCCTGCGGTGCAGCGACCGTCTCGAGAACTCGATTGAGGACGACATCCGCGGTGGTGCCGGCGAATTCGGCCTCGGCGTCGAGGAGCAGACGGTGCTGCCATGCCGGAGCGACGAGTGCCTTGATGTCATCGGGCAGAACATAATGACGGCCGTGGACCGCGGCCCACACCTTCGCCAGACGAATGATCGCGATCGCGCCACGGACCGACACACCGAGCCTGACGCCGGGGTCGTTGCGGCTGGCTTCGGCGAGTTCGGCGACGTAGCGCAGCACGGCCGGTTCGACGTGGGCGGTGGCTGCGAGATCGGCCATGTCGGCGACCGCACCGGTGGTGATCATCGCGGACAGGCTCGACGAAGGGTTGCGATCCGATGCCCCGGCGAGGATGCTCTCGGTCACCGCGAGATCGGGGTACCCGATGGACGTCTTGATGAGGAAGCGGTCGAGCTGCGCCTCAGGCAGCTTGTACGTTCCGGCCTGCTCGATGGGGTTCTGGGTCGCGATCACGAGGAAGGGGCGCCCAGCTTCGTGCGTGACGCCGTCGACCGTGACCTTCGACTCCTCCATGACCTCGAGCAACGCCGACTGTGTCTTCGGTGAGGCGCGGTTGATCTCGTCCGCGAGCACGATCGAGGAGAAGATCGGGCCCTTGTGGAACTCGAACTTGTGCGCCTGCTGGTCGTAGATCGTGACACCGGTGACGTCGGAGGGCAGCAGGTCAGGCGTGAACTGGATGCGTGAGCTCGTGCCCTGCACTGTCGCGGCCAGCGCTTTTGCGAGGCTCGTCTTTCCCGTGCCCGGTGCGTCTTCCAGGAGCACATGGCCCTCGGCCAGCATGGATGCCAGCACCAGGCTGACGATCTCACGCTTGCCCTGCACCGCCTTGTCGATGTTCTCGACCAGGCGGGCGAAGGTGCCCTGGAACCAGGCGGCCTGTTCGGGGGTCATGGTCATTTCAGTTCCTCTGTGTCTGCAATAAATTCGTCAAAGCCGGGCTACGGTCTAGCCCAGAAGTGCTTTTCGGTGTCAACCGCGCCGCCCCAGTTCACGATGTCGACCCAGACGTTCAGACCATCCTGCCCCTGGAAGCAGCCGATCTCCTTCGACCCCGAACCATCGAAGTTCACTGTGTATGTGTGGTCTCCGATGTGGCTGTAGTCATCCGAGTTGCACCACACCTGGGCCGAGCCGATGTCCATGTTCTGCCAGTTGACGACAAACTTCAGGCACGGCCCGTTGTTGCAATTCGCACCGAAACTTCCCTTGGTGACCCACACCTTCGGATCGGGCTTCTTGTCTGTCGTCGCAGAAGCGGACGCGACACTCGACCAACCTGCCTTGTTGTGCACCCGCACCTCGATCACCCACGTCTGCGAGTACTGGCCACCGACCGTCCTGTTGCCGTTGTTGCCGACGCTGTCCCAGCCGCTCCAGTTGCCGTTGTGGTCGCGGATGCGGATCTGCGTGGTGTCCAGCGCTGCGCCGTTGTTGCCGTTGTTGCTCCAGCTGAGCGTGATGTTGCCGCCGTTGTTCTGAGCGCCCGCGTTCGGCTGTGGGGGGATGCCGTACGGCGTCGCCGCGTTGGATGCCGCCGAGGCGACCCCTGTATAGCTGCCCGTACCGGTGTTGGACAGCGCGCGGATCTCGACCCGGTAGGCGGTGCCATTGTTGAGCCCGCCGATCGTGTTGTTGGTGAGCGCCTGCCAGCCGCTGCCGGTCAGCCGGTACTGGTAGCTGATCTCTGACTCTCTGGCACCGTTTCGCTGCTCCGAGGACAACCTGTACGTGTCCGCGATCGTGATCGATCTGTCATTGGCAGAGATCGACGGGGTGGATGGGGCATCCGGCCGGATCGCGCCGCGGCGCTCCGCCGAAGGTGGGCTCCACTGTCCCCACCCCGCCTTGTTCTCGGCGCGGACGATATAGGTGTAGCCGTTTTCTGACGTGTTGACGACCACTGCCTGGCTCGTCTGCCCCGC
Source organism: Microbacterium sp. TWP3-1-2b2 (assembly GCF_049896145.1). Lineage (NCBI taxonomy): Bacteria > Bacillati > Actinomycetota > Actinomycetes > Micrococcales > Microbacteriaceae > Microbacterium > Microbacterium sp. TWP3-1-2b2. The sequence goes on from NZ_JAFCTS010000001.1 coordinate 2,187,348, forward strand.
AGCGACCGGGATCGTCTGCACCGTCGATCCGCCCCTGAGCACCTGCAGCTGATAGCCGTCGATCGCATCGCCGTTGTTGTTCGGCGCGGCCCAGGTCACCTGCATCTGCGCCTGGTCCCCGACCGGCGCCAGCTCCGCCGTCGTCGGCGCTGCGGGCTGCAGCGGGGGGCCGGCCGGAACCTTCGCCAGCGACCAACCGCTCCACGATGAAGGGTCAGGGGCGCGGTTATGCGCCTGCACACGCACCTGGTACGAGGTGCCGTTCTCCAGCCCTTCCCAGGTCAGCGAGTTGCCGGTCACTCCAGCCTTCTCGGTGATGCCCGATGGCGGTGCCGGCGAGATCTGCAGCGTGTACGTCTCGACCGGCGATCCCGGCGTGGTCGGCGTGGTCCACGCGACCTCCAGCGCCTTGTCTCCGAAGACGAGAGACGGCGCGACCGGGGTGTCCGGGCGCGCGTCAGGGCGCGCGACCGCTGACGCGCCAGACGGCTCGGAATCGCCGACACGGTTGGTCGCGACGACCTGGAACGTGTATTCGACGTTGTTCGTCAGACCGTCCAACGTGCAGGTTGTCGAGGCGCACTGCTTGCTGTAGGCACTGCCAGACGTGCTCGAGACCGTGTAGTGCGTGATCTCGGCACCGTTGTTCGATGGAGCAGAGAACGACACCACGACCGTGCGGTCCTGCACGCTCGTCACCTGCGGGCTTCCCGGTGCCTCCGGTACTCCCTGCACGGTCACCACGATGCGGCCGTCGACGTGGCGATCGGCATCCTCCGTCGCATCCTCGATCGTGTAACGCACCACGAGCGTGCCGACGAACTCCTTGTCCGGTGTCACGCGCACCTCATTGCCGTCGACCGTGGCGCTCCCGCTGCCGGATTCCGGCGACGCGGAGACGACCTTCAGCGGGGTGTCGGGGAACGGGTTGAAGTCGTTCGCCAGAACAGGCACTGAGATGGTCTCGCCCTGGTTCGCCTCGTCGATCGTGTCGGTGTTGGCCGTGGCAGGAGAACGCGTCGATGCCGTGACGTTCACGACCACGGTTCCTTCGATCGGTTCGGTCTCACCGTCTGTGATCCTGACGGTCAGAGTCTGACTGGTGCCCTTCTTCACATTCGACGCCGCCTCGACGCTGAGCGTCGTACCGTTCTCGATGCGCGCAGTGAGGCCGTTCCCGGCATCGCCCTCGAGCGAGAAGTCGTGCTCGCCGACATCTTCCGGATCGGGATCGTCGGTCAAAGCCGCCAGATCGAGCGTCGTCGCTGCCTCGCCTGGCGCGACATTGAGTTCGGCCCGCGTGAACGTCGGCGGCTGGTTCTCCGGTGGCAGCACGGTGATCGGGATCGTCAGCGTCGCCTTGCGCCCCTCAGGATCATCGGGACCTGTGCCATCGGTGACTTCGAACGAGATGCCGTCCTCACCGTGGTAACCCGCCTTCGAGGTGTACACCAACGTGCTGGCGTCCTTGACGAGGTCGGCGCCATCGGCGTTCGATGCACTCACCTTCGCGTGTTCGGTCAGGATCACGGATCCGCCGCCGGCGACCATCACGTACTCGTCCAGGGGCAGCTCTTTGGTCTCGCCGCTGACGACCTCGACGGGCTTCGTCGAGGTGAGCGACGGCCGCAGATCCTTCACGGCAGGGACGAAGATGAACGCCGATGTCGACAGTTCGTCGCGGTCGGTGAGCGTGTAGCGGATCAGCTGCATCTCGTCGCCGACGCTCACACGCACCGAGCCGTCATCGAGCAGCGTGCCGCCAGCACCGACCTCGACATCCAGCGCCTCGGTCGTGCCGTCAGGGTCCTCGTCATTGGCGAGGATGTCCACATCACTGGTGAGCTCGCCGTCGATGAGGTCCGAAGGCAGCACGCGGTCATCGCGGGCGATCGGCGCGAGCAGTGGCACGTCTTCATCCACGGTGATCTGCAGGACCGCCTGAGAGGTCGCACCCCGCGCATCGCTGATCGTGTACTGAAGCGACGTCTCGACCGCGCGATCGGGTGCCTGCACGAGCACGCGATCCCCTGAGACGCGGGCTTCCAGCCCTGAGTCCTCGGGCATCACGAGGCCGTCCTTGACGAGCGCGATCTTGTCGCCCTCTGGATCGGAGTCGTTCAGCGTCACGGGTACGGCGATCTCGCGCCCTGGACGCACGACGACGGCATCCTTCACTGCATAGGGAGCCTGATTCATGGCCTCCGCAGGTGCGACGCCGACGCGGATGGTCGCTGTTCCCTCCTTGCCGAGACGGTCGCGCACCCGATACGAGAACGTGTCGACACCCGCCGATTCGGCGTAGGCCTCGTAGACGAAGTAGTTCTGCGCGACTTCGGTGATCCGGCCCTTGGTCGGATTGGAGGCGAGGCCGATCAGCTCGACGGAGTCGCCGTCGGCGTCGATGCCGTCCAGCGGCACGGCGATGTTCGCGACATTGCCGCTGAGCACACGTGTCGTGATGTCCTGCGGACGCGGAGCGGCGTTCTCGTCCTGCACGGGCACGATCTGGATCGTGATGTACCCGCCGACCTTGTTCCCCCGGGTGTCAGACACCTCGTAGGTGGCGTAGACGGTCTTCGCTTCGTCACCCGCCTTGAAGCGCACAGCATCCTGCGAGACGAAGATCTCGCCGTCCTCCGGGTCGACGAAAGGCTCGACCAGCTCCGGCTCGAGCGTCAGGGCATCGCCGATCGGACTGGTGTCGTTGTCGAGAACGGGGATGGTCACGACGTCGCCCACTCGCACCACTGCCTGATCTGGTGTGGTGACCGGCGGGAGGATCTTGTCCGGCGCAGGGATCGGGATGACGACCACCTCACCCTCGGCGGTCTTGGACCCGTTGGAGATGCGGTAGCTGATGGTCACCTGGTCATCGAGCGCACCCTGATCACCGATGCGCAACGACTCGTGATTCAGCACCGAGACCGAGATGCCGCTGCCTGGCTCCACTGTCACGGACTGGATCACGAGGATGCCGCCGGACGGATCGGTGTCGTTGTTCAGCACGCCGAGCAGCACCTCGCCACCGGTCGGCAGCAGGGCGACATCACGCACGGCGACCGGCGGCAGATCCTGTTCGCTCGCATCGGCCACGTCGATGCGGACGATGCCTGGTACGCCGTTCGGCCCCGCTGCCACCTCGTAGAGGACGTAGTAGACGCCGGGCGCCGGCGCGCTGAACGTGAAGGTCTTGTTCGGGTAGTCGGGCAGGATGGTCGCACCGGGCGTCTCGTCGCCGTTCACCCTGGTCAGTCGAAGCTGCTCCTGGCCTGAGCTCGAGTCGTTCGCGAGCGGTGAGACCGTCACCTGCTCGCCGACACGCGTCATCACGTGATCGGCGTTGGTCTTCGGCAGCGTCGAACCGGCAGGACGCACATCGAGCACGAGCGTGCCCGTCGCGATCTCGCCGAGGGCATCGGCGACCGAGATCTCCACTTCCTTGCGACCCTGCAGGCTCGCCGTTGCGCGATAGGTGATCTGGCCGTCAGTCGTGAACTCGACCTCGTCACCGGGCGCGGCGACGACCCCGCGCAGGTAGATGTCGTCGCCCTCAGGGTCGATCCAGTCCGGCAGGACGTTGTACGAGATCGTTCCGCCGGTCTCGATGGCCAGCGTCGTCGAGCGCTTGGGCTTGGGCGCAGTGTTCGTGTCCCAGTCCTTGACGGCGAGGTTCACGGTGGCAGTGTCCGTACCGCCGCGACCGTCGTCGACCTCGTACGTGAAGGATGCCGCGCCGGAGGCTTCTTCATCCACGGCGATCTGGAGCGACCCGCCGTCGTAGATCGGTTGCACCGTTCCGATCGAGGGCTGATTCTCGGCGATCGCGGCGACCAGCACGTCGCCGTCGGGGTCGTTGTCGTTGTCGAGCACGGGGAGCGCCGTGGTCTGACCTGGGCGCACGCCGAACTCGTCGTCCTCGGCGACCGGGGGCGTGTTCACGTTCGTCCGCACAGGAAGGGTGGTCTCCACCGTCTCCTGCGTGGTGTCCTCTTCGTTCTCGGTCTCACCCTCAGGCGGCGTCAGGTCGTCCCAGTTGTCGACCTGCTGGAGGCTCTCATCGGTGAGCCACGCCGCACCGCCGACCGTGTCGTTGAGGATGATGACGTCGCGGTTCACCCGGAAGGTCAGCGACGCCGACGACTCGGCACCCGGAACCTCCTCATTGATGTCGTCGCCTTCGCCGGGGCACTCACGGACGAATGTGCCCGTACCGGACCACGCGCCGTAGCGGCAGCCGAGCAGCGATACCGGAGCCGCCGGGGTGCCGTTGCCGCCCGCCTTCGTCACGACCGGCTCTCCGCCGTCGAGCGGTACGTCGATCAGTTGGGATGCCGTCGCCACAGCCACGGCATCCGTCGCCGTGGACGAGTACTGCAGAACGGCGCTGTCGGCCTCGGAGATCTCGGTGCGGAATCCGCCAGGGGTCATCACGGCGCTGTCGGCGGGCGACAGGACGACGGGTGTCACACCGACGGCCGTGATGGATGGAGCGATCGAAGAGTCCAGCTCGCCAAGGTCGGCGGACTGCGGGTCGAGGGCTTCACCCTCGTTGTCGACGGGGATGGTGATCACTTCGGCGCTCTCGCCGGAGACGGCGTACACCGTACCGTTCTGACCCACGGTGACATCGGAGTTCTTGCCCAGCTCGATGAGCGGGTCTGTCCCCTGCAGCTCGAAGCCCGCGATGCCCTTGACCGGCACGACCCAGAGGTCACCGGAGTCGGTGTCGAGGATCGCCGCGGTCTGCGCGCCGAGCGCCACCTTCGCCGAACCGGGGATGGTGGTGCTGTCGCCGAGCGAGACGCGGGCCGAGTCGACGGCGGTGAGCGTCGCATTGGTGCGATCGGTGACGAGCACGGTCGAGGCATCCTGCAGGATGTCGAAGCCCTCACCGGTCGTACGAAGACCCCCGTCGAGCAGAGTGGACTCGTTGTTGAAATGACCGACCATCAGCGCCGACGACTTCGTGATCCAGACGCCGCCGTCGTTCAGGTCGACCTTCGTGGTCGGATTGCCCTCATACGCGAAGGCGAGCGTTCCGATCGCGACGACCGCTGCCGTGACACCCGCAACCGATGCGGCTGTCTTCGGCTTCGCGCGCAACCATGACAGCGCCTTCATCGTCAGTACTCCCCCGGTTCACATCTGTGGTGGTCGTCTCGGCCGTACACGGCGAGACGCACCGGTACATACTAACCGCCGGACGTGGCACTCCCCACGGGCAGAAATGCCCATCTGATCAGGCGACCCGCCAACACCCCTCGACGTGATCGTCGACCATCCCGGTCGACTGCATCAGTGCGTACATGGTCGTCGCACCGACGAACCGGAACCCGCGCGCGCGGAGAGCCTTGCTCATCGCTGTCGATTCGGACGTCACCGCCGGCACATCATCAAAGGAACGAGGTCGGTTTCCGGAAGGCGGGGCGAACGACCACATCAGCTCGTCGAGCTCTCCCTCCGTCATCTCTGTCACGAGGCGTGCGTTGCCGATCGTGGCGAGGATCTTGGCACGGTTGCGGATGATCCCGGCATCCGCCATCAGGCGCTCGACGTCTTCTTCCTCGAAGGCGGCGACCTTCTCAGGATCGAACCCGGCGAAGACCTCCCGGAACCTGGGACGCTTGCGCAGGATGGTTATCCAGCTCAGTCCGGCCTGGAAACCCTCGAGCGCCATCTTCTCGAAGAGCGCGCGGTCGCCGTGCAGCGGCACTCCCCACTCCTCATCGTGGTACCTGGTGTACTCAGCATCCGTCCCTGTCCATGCGCAGCGAGCGCGTCCGTCGGCACCGGTGAGGAGGGATGTCATGCCCCCACGCTATCCGGCGGCTCGGACACTGCTCGCCGGGCTGAAGTCAGACCTTCTTGGCGGCCTTCTTGAGCGTCTTCTCGGAGATCGGTGCCTTGCCCGATGCCGCGAGGTCGGCGTAGTACGCGCGCGCCTCATCCTGACGCTGCTTCTCGGCGCCGCTGGCCAGGGGCGCGCGCACGTGCTCCGGCTCGTAGCCGAAGGCGTCGACCAGGTCGAGCGCGTGCGGGCGCAGCCGCCGGCAGAGCCGGTCGATGTAGCTCGACACGGCTGCCGCGCGCTGCGTCGAAAGGCGACCGTTGATGATGTGCCAGGCGAGGTGCTTCTCCACGAGCTGCAGGCCGAACAGGTCGCGCAGCCAGGTGAGCACCTGCTTCGTGCTCTCGTCGGGGATGCTGTTTACGGCATCCGTGAACGCCTCCCACTGCAGCAGCTCACCGTGTGCGCGTGCGGCCTCGATGAGGTCGGCCTGGTTCTCGTTGAAGAGCTTCTCGCCGAGCGCCTTGTCCTTGCCTGCAGGTCGCAGGCGTCCGGCGATGTCGGCGACCATCTGCTGCACCCGGTCGGCGAGCAGCTCGTGCTGCTGCTCGGCACGAAGGCCGTTCTCGACCGACCGCGCGGTCGAGCCGAAGTCGGCGATGTTCTGACCGAACCGCCGAAGGCCCGCGCCATGGAACACCTTGCCCGCGGTCTGTCCGACGGCGTACTTGGCGAGCGCCGCTGCATCCTTGTCCTTGAACTGCCCAGCGAAATCGGTCAGCAGTCGTTTGCCCACCAGCTGCAGCAGAACGTTGTTGTCGCCCTCGAATGTGACGTAGATGTCGAGGTCCTGGCGAAGCCCCACCAGGCGGTTCTCGAACATGTACCCGGCGCCGCCGCAGGCCTCGCGGGCCTCCTGCAGGGTGTCGAGGGCGTGCCACGTCGACAACGGCTTGAGCGCCGCAGCGAGGGTCTCGAGGTCTTCGCGGTCGTCCGGGGTGTCGGTGCGGCCGGAGAACACGCTGTCGAACTTCTGCAGGAACTCGTCGTGCGCGAAGATCTGCGCGTACGTGGTCGCCAGGCGCGGCAGCAGGCGGCGTTGGTGCTTGCCGTAGTCGAGCAGCACGACCTCCTGCCCGTCCGCTCCGTCGAACTGACGTCGCTGGGTGGCATACGTGATCGCGATGTACAGACCCAGGGCCGAGCCCCAGGATGCCGCGCCGTCGAGTGACACGCGACCCTGAACCAGGGTGCCGAGCATCGTGAAGAAGCGGCGGCCGGGGCTGTCGATCGGGCTCGTGTACGTGCCGTCAGCGGCGACGTCGCCGTACTTGTTCAGCAGGTTCGTGCGAGGGACGCGCACATGGTCGAAGGAGAGTCGACCGTTGTCGATGCCGTTCAGCCCACCCTTGAGCCCGTCGTCCTCGCGGCCGATCCCGGGCAGGTCGTTGCCGTCGTCACCGCGGAGGGGCACATAGAAGCAGTGCACGCCGTGGCTGACGCCGTTCGTGATCAGCTGCGCGAACACCGTCGCCGCTACGCCGTGCAGCGCCGCGTTGCCGAGGTACTCCTTCGTCGCGCCACGGAACGGCGTGTGGATCACGAACTCCTCGGTCTCCGGGTCGTACGTCGCTGTCGTGCCTGCGGCTGCCACGTCGGAGCCGTGCCCGATCTCGGTCATCGCGAACGCGCCGGGGATCGAGAGGTCCATGACACCAGGCAGCCACTTCCTGTGGTGCTCTTCGGTGCCGAGCTGCAGGATCGCCGAGCCGAACAGCCCCCATTGCACGCCCGCTTTGATCTGCAGGCTCGGATCGGCCACGACGAGTTCTTCGAACCCGGAGATGTTCGCGCCGTTGTTGTCCTCGCCACCGAACTCCTTCGGGAAGGCCCGGTGCACCGCCTTGTTCTCCACCAGCAGGTGCAGCTGGCTGAGCACGCGCTCGCGGTGCTCGTCCTTACCGAGTTCGTCCATACGCCAGAACGCGGGATCCTTGATCATCGCGCGCGCAGTGCGGCGAGTGTCGGCCCAGGTACCAAGCAGAAGGTCGTTCACCCGATCGACATCGATGCGAGGCCCATCGTCGTCTCGGGGTGTCGTTGCGGTGCGGACGGCGGCGTCGACCATGAGGGTTCCTCTCGGAGAGAAGTAGGGATGATTCAACCGTAGGAGTCCTCCAACTCGTCACCAAGCGATGTGTACGCAACCTCCAATGCACTCACGTCACGCGGTTCGGTCGAGTTGTCGCGAGGCCACAGCCGAGCCGTGGCGCGCACGATGGCGAAGCGGTCGCGGCGGCCGGCTTGCCCGGCAGCGCTTCAGACCATTCAAAGGAGGAAAGTGCCGGCTTCGATCGAACTTGGCCGACACTTTTCTCCTTTCATCTCGAGCGCTCAGGTCAGAACGCGACGTCGATCGTGCCGTTCGACTCGATCACCTCGCGCACCTCATCGCTGGAGAACGCGGCCTTGAGCGCCTCGGTCGCCTCGCTGTCGGCATCCTCTTCCCGCACCGCGACGTGCAGCGCGAACCGATCGTCCAACTCGGTGATGAGACCGTCGTCCTCGGGGTTGAGGCCGAGGGCTGCGATGTGCGACGGCCACTGGAAGACGAGGTCGGCCTCCTCGTACGCCGAGTTCAGAGACGCGATCGGCACCTCGAGGAACTCGACGTCCTTCGGATTCTCGACGATGTCGTCGAGAGTGGAGACGTAGGGGTCGACATCAGGGTCGAGCGAGATGACGTCTTCTGCATCGAGGAGCTTGAGCGCACGGGCGAGGTTCGACGAGTCATTCGGGACTGCGACCGTGGCGCCGTCCGGGAGGTCGGCGATGTCGTCGAGCGTCTTCGAGTAGAACGCGATCACGAAGTTGTACACCGGCTGCACCGCCACCAGGGCAGCGTCGTTCGCGGCGTTGAACTCCTGCATGTACGGCTCGTGCTGCGAGAAGTTCGCGTACGCGTCACCGTCGTTCACGATCGTGTTGGCCGTGATGTAGTCCGACACCTCGACGAGTTCGATCTCATAGCCGTCGTCGATCGCCTCACCGGCCGCCTCCACGACGTCCGTCATGGGCGCCGTGACGGCGGCGACCTTCAGGACGACGGGTTCGGATGCCGCGGCATCCGAACCTCCGGACGATTCACCCGACGCGCATCCGGCCAGCACCAGGGTGATTCCGATGCCGGCGGCGAGGATGCCGATACGTGCGGTTCTCATTGGGTCCTTCTTTCTTGGGGTGGGACGTTCAGACGCGGGTTCAGCGCTCAGCGATGATCGAGTCGCTCCGAGGCGCGGTGACCGACCGCTTGGATCACCAGCACACAGACGACGATGATCGCGATCGTGATGTACATGAGTGCGTCGTTGTACTCCTGGTAGCCGTAACGCATCGCGAAGTCGCCGATGCCGCCGCCGCCCACGACGCCGAGCACGGTCGAGTACGAGAGCAGGCTGATCGCAGCGGAGGTGAGGGCGTAGACGAGTCCCGAGCGCGCCTCAGGCAGCAGTGCACGGAACACGGACTGCGGAAGCGTGGCACCCATGGCCACGGCGACACGGGAGATGCCAGGCGGGATCTCGCGGAGGATCTGTTCGACCAGTCGGGCGTAGATGGCCACGGCGACGAAGCACAGCGGCAGCGTCGACGCCTGCGTGCCGAAGCTCGTCCCCACCACGGCGCGGGTGAACGGGATGAGGAAGACCACGAGCAGCAGGAACGGGAATGAGCGGACGATGTTGATATAGAGGTTCGCGACAGACCAGACCGGTCGATTCTCGGCGATGCCGCCACGCTGAGTGAGGAACACGATCATCCCCAGCGGGAGACCGATCAGCACGGCCGCCGCAAGGGAGACGAGCATCATGTATCCGGTCTCGGCGAGCGCCTCCGCGATGTCTTCGCCGTACTCGGCGAGCAGATCGGTGAGCCAGTTCATCACATCAGCTCCCGCTTGACCTGCTCGTGGTAGCTGGGCATCGCGCGCAGGTCGGTCTTCTTCACGGCGAAGAGCTCGCGCATGCGCCCCTTCTCGAGCAGCAGCGCCCGATCGCAGATCGCCTTCACGACGTCGAGGTCGTGCGAGATCACGACGATCGTGGTGCCGAACTTGTCACGGGCGTCCAGCAGCACACGGAGCACCTCGGCGGTGGTGCTCGCATCCAATGACGATGTCGGCTCGTCACAGAGAAGCAGGGGCGGGCGGGTGACCAGAGCCCGTGCGAGTCCGACGCGCTGCTTCTCTCCGCCGCTGAGTTCGGCCGGGTGATGGTCGGCCCGATGCGCGAGCCCGACGAAGTCGAGCATCTCGTCGACTGCCGCGCGCTCTTCGGCGCGTGTTCGCCTCATACCGCCACGACGGCTGATCTGCAGTCCGAGCGCGACGTTCTGACGCACGGTCCGGCCGCTGAGCAGGTGGATGCCCTGGAACACCACACCGATGTTCCGTCGCAGCATCCGCATTTCTCGGCGACTGCGCCCCGCCACCGTCATGCTGTCGACGCGCACCTCCCCCTCGTCCGCCGTGGTGAGTCCGTTGACGAGCTCGAGGAGGGTCGTCTTGCCCGCACCGCTCTCGCCGATGACGCCGAAGATCTCGCCGCGTTCGATGCCGAGGTCGATCCCGTCGAGCGCCGGCGGCTGATCAGAGCGGTCGCCGTAGCGCTTGCTGACGTCGCTGAACTCGACGATCGTCGTGCCCGTGTTTTCCATCGATGCGTGCCGCTCTCTTCGCTCGCGGCTTCATCGCCCGGAGTTGGTGTACTGAGTCCAACTATAGTTGAGGTATGAGCATGAGGTACCGGACACAGGCGATCAATCGCGACGGCGGGGACGGCTCCGCCGGGGTTCCCGACGGCTTGAGCGTGCGGGTCTCGTCGCCGCTGAATCCTGAGCGCGATCCTTCAGGGACGAATCCCGAGCAGTTGCTCGCCCTCGCCTGGGCGACATGTCTGAATGCGACGGCGCAGGCAGTCGTGGCGCGCCGCAGCCGCACCGCTGTGCGTGTCGAGGTGGAGTTGCACGATGCGTCGACCGGCGGTGGGTACGTGTTCCACGTCGACGCATATCTGTCAGTCGAGGAGGCATCAGCCGAGGAGACTCGACGGGTGCTCGACGCCGCGCACGCCCGCTGCCCTGTCTCGAAGCTCATCGGCGCCAGCGCGACGGTCGCCGTGCACACCGAGGCGTTCGCAGCAGAGCCAGCTGCGACTCGCTGACTGTCGCCCAGCCCGTCTCGTCTCGCTCCGCGCGTTCCCTCGGGCGTCAGTTGGCAGCGACCACCGCGAGGACGGCGTCGCCGTACGCCTCGCGCTTCTTCTCGCCGATGCCGGTGATGCCGTCGAGGTCGCCCACGGATGCCGGGCGGATCTCGGCAAGCGCACGCAGCGTCGCATCGCCGAACACGATGTACGCCGGCTTGCCGATCTCTCGCGCCGTCTCGGTGCGCCACACCCGCAGGGCCTCGAAGAGCGAGCGGTCGCCCTCGGCCACAGCATCCGACGCCGCAGACGCCTTGCGCGTGCGACTCGCACTGACCCTGCCCATGGTGTCCTTGCGCAGCGGCACCGGCGTCTCGCCGGTCAGTACGCCGGCCGCCACCTCGCCTGGGGCGAGCGTGCCGTAGTCGCCCTGGGCGACGAGGATGCCGCGTGCGAGCAGCTGCCGCACCACGCTGCGCCAGTCCTGATCGGACAGGTCGGCGCCGATGCCGTAGGTCGCGATGCCGTCGTGCTTCTGCTGGCGGATGCGGTCGTTCGAGGATCCCCGCAGGATGTCGATGAGGTGGCCGGCACCGAACGCCTGGTTGCGCTCGCGCTTGAGCCGCACGATCGTCGACAGCAGCTTCTGCGCCGGCACGAGTCCGTCGAACGTCTCCGGCTTCTCGAGGCACGTGTCGCAGTTGCCGCACGGCCCTGAATCCTGGCCGAAGTAGTTCAGCAGATTCTGCCGGCGGCACTCGACGGTCTCGCACAGGGCGAGCATCGCATCGAGATGCTGGCCCATCCGCATCTTGAAGGTGCGATCGCCTGGGCTCTGGTCGATCATGCGCCGCTGCTGCACGACGTCGCCGAGGCCGTACGCCATCCACGCCACCGCCTGCTCGCCGTCACGACCGGCGCGACCGGTCTCCTGGTAGTAGCCCTCGACGGACTTCGGCAGGTCGATGTGCGCGACGAAACGCACATCGGGCTTATCGATGCCCATGCCGAAGGCGATGGTTGCAACCATCACGACGCCGTCCTCGCGGAGGAACCGCGACTGGTTCGCGGCCCGGACCTCAGCAGGAAGACCCGCGTGATACGGCAGCGCGTCGAGTCCCTGGGCGGACAGATACGTCGCAGTCTGCTCGACCGACTTGCGGCTCAGGGCATAGACGATGCCGGCCGGCTGCCCTTCGCCCGCTGAGCCTATCGATGCGTCTGCGGACGACTGCATGGACCGGATGAACTGCACCAGCTGCTTGCGCGGGTCGACCTTCGGCACGATCCGGTATTGGATGTTCGGGCGATCGAAGCTCGCGACGAAGTGCTTCGCATCGTCGAGCCGCAGTCGCTCGGTGAGCTCCTTGTGCGTCGCGCGGGTCGCGGTGGCGGTGAGCGCCATGCGCGGCACCCCGGGGAACCTCTCGCCGAGGTCGCCGAGCGCGAGGTAGTCGGGGCGGAAGTCGTGACCCCACTGCGACACGCAGTGCGCCTCGTCGATCGCGATGACGCTGAGCACCCCGCGCTGCAGCAGCGCCGTCGTCTGCCTGTTCGACAGCCGCTCCGGTGCCACGTAGATGAGGTCGAGTTCACCGGCGACGTAGGCACGCTCCACTTCGGAGCGCTCGGATGAGGACTGCGTCGAGTTCAGGTATGCCGCGTTCACGCCGTTCGCACGGAGCGCGTCGACCTGATCATGCATGAGTGCGATCAGGGGGCTGATCACGAGTCCCGTGCCTTCTCGTACGAGCGCCGGCACCTGGTAGGTGACGCTCTTGCCCGCACCGGTGGGCATCAGGACGACCGCGTCTGCGCCGGTGATCACCTGGTCGACGATCGCTTCCTGGTCACCGCGGAACTCGTCATAGCCGAAGACGGTGTGCAGCGCCTCGCGCGCGGTCGCGTATCGCGCGGGTGTCGCCCGCTTCCGGGCCCCTGAGCCTGCCGAAGTGGCAGTCGCCACCGGAGTCGTCGGACCCTGACCCCAGTCGAGCGGCGGCTCGTAGCCGGCGCCCTTGGGCTCCCAGTCCATCTCCTCGGGCGGCGGGGAGTCTTCCCACGGCTCGTCAGGGTACGGCACATCCGCGTACGGATCGACGGGATACTGGGCCATCCCTCCAGCGTAACGAGGACCCGCGACGTCTGCGGCCGTACCCACGGACGATGGGAGTTTTTCGCACGTTCGCCGCAGGTCTCAGATGCGAAGATCCCCCGCCGACCCGATGCCGCGCCGGGCACCGCCCGACAGCGTAGGTTGGGAGGCGACGCGAAGGAGCAGCCAATGACCGACGACACCACTGTCACCCGCAACGACGACGCCTCTCGCTACGAGATCCGCGTCGGCGACACTCTCGCCGGATTCGCGAAGTTCAATCGGCGCCCGGGAGAGATCCTCTTCGTCCACACCGAGGTCGATCCGGCGTTCCAGGGCAAGGGCCTGGCGAGCATCCTCGCTGCAGAGGCGCTGGCGGATGCCACGGCATCCGGCGACACGATCGTGCCGTACTGCCCGTACATCGCCAAGTACCTGAAGACCCACGACGTCGACGGCGCGGAGATCCGCTGGCCGCAGCTTCCGACCGACCCGGCGGACGCCACAGGCGCATGATCGGTCAGCGCACGATCTCGCTCGAACCGCGAGAGGTGCCGCTCGGCGGAGTGCGCGGCATGAACGTGCTGCGCACATTGCCGAACCGCGACCTGCCGACGGTCGGAGCCTGGTGCTTCCTCGACCGCTTCGGACCAGGACCGGTCAGGATGCGCGTCGAGCCGCACCCCCACATCGGGCTGCAGACGGTCACCTGGCCGCTCGTCGGGGATATGCGCCACCGTGACTCGCTCGACAGCGACGTGACGCTGAAGCGCGGACAGCTGAACCTCATGACAGCCGGAAACGGCATCTCGCACTCCGAGTACTCGCTCGGCGAAGAGCCGATCCCGCTCGACGCGCTTCAGCTCTGGGTCGTGCTGCCGGAGTCCGCCAGGCATGGCGCGGGTGGGTTCGAGCAGCACACATCGCTTCCCACGGTGGCCCTGCCTGCAGCCTCGGGTTCCGATGCCGCGGCGACCGTCGTGCTCGGCGATTTCGCCGGCATCCGCTCGCCTGCGACAGTGCACACGCCGATCGTCGGGGCGGAGATCGCGCTGCAGCCAGGGAGCCGCGTCGCGCTGCCGCTCGATGAGGCATGGGAGTACGCGATCATCCTGGTCGAGGGCGACGTGGCGATCGACGATCGTCGGCTGGTTCGCGACGAGATGCTCTATCTCGGCGACTCACGCTCGCAGGTTTCCGTGTCGAGCACCGATGGCGCGCTGCTCTTCGTCCTCGGCGGAGAGCCGTTCGAGGAGGACCTGGTGATGTGGTGGAACTTCGCCGGCCGCACGCACGACGAGATCGCGAAGGCGCGCGCCGACTGGGAGACGCCGGATGCTGCCGCCGCACGCTTCGGTCATGTCGTGACCCACGGCGCAGAGCGGATCCCCGCTCCGGAGCTCCCGAACGTGACGTTGAAGCCGCGGCGACGGCAGATCTGACCGGACGCCCGGCACAGATGCAGGGCGATATCACGGATGCAGGGCGACACACCGTGGTTTCGCCCTGCATCCGTGCATCGGCCCTGCATCCGTGCGCAGGATGAGGCGCCCCGCACCTGAGCGCGCGGCGCCTCTCCAGTGGTGCTACTTCGTGTCGACCGAGACGATCGTCCGCACGTCCGAGTCGCCGTACTGCACGACACCGAGGTACTTCGTGTCGGCCGCGAGGCCACTCCAGCTGAGCTCGTAGCTCGTCGCCTGGCCCTGCGTCACCGGGAGCGGGTTCGGCGTCGCGGTGAGCGCGCCCTCTCCGCCCGGTGCCGCGTTGGCGTAGGTCATGTCCCACGTCATCGGCCCGGTCGTCGAGTACACGTTCGCGACGATCAGGTATGTGCCGGCCGTCGGGGTCGGGAGCGTCACCTGCTCGTCAGCCGACGCCGTCGCCGACTGCCACACCTGGTAGTAACGCAGATCATCAGGTGCGACCACGCGGTACACCGTCAGATCGAGGTCACTTCCCTCATCATCCGACGAGTCGAGATCGAACCTCGACAGCGTGGTGCCCTCCGGAACGTCGACGACCCACGAGACGTCCTTGTTCGCGTCTCCCGAGCTCTCGTCGCCCGAGTGCCCCTCGACGGGATGGGCGGGATCGGTGAGCAGCTGGAAAGGTGTGAGTCCGGCGAGGTTGAGCGACAGATCGCCGTCCAGCCCCGGTGTGATCTCGACGGAGGTGCTACCGTCCACACCGGTTCCGGTCACCTCGGCCGGAGCATCCGCCGTCACGGGGAAGATCGCGATCGGCGTGCGCACCGTGTTCTTCTCACTCGACCAGGTGAGCGATCCCGTCGCCCACTGCTCGACCGGAGCACTCTCGTTGTCGAAGGTGACGGTGTACGTCGCCGTCTCGCCTGCCGCGCCGAAGCTCAGCGTCGACGGTTCGACGGTCGCGCTCACCCCCGGCACATCGACGCTCGCGGTGAACGTGCCGGCCTCCGTCGAGGTCACCGTACGGGTGATCGTCT
Source organism: Microbacterium sp. TWP3-1-2b2 (assembly GCF_049896145.1). Classification (NCBI taxonomy): domain Bacteria; kingdom Bacillati; phylum Actinomycetota; class Actinomycetes; order Micrococcales; family Microbacteriaceae; genus Microbacterium; species Microbacterium sp. TWP3-1-2b2. The sequence goes on from NZ_JAFCTS010000001.1 coordinate 2,202,902, forward strand.
GCGCGCTGGCGAGGGTTCCGATCGAGATCGATGCGAGGTTGAGGTCGCTGCCGTCGATCGGCTCGACGCCGTCGAACTGCGCCAGCCCCTTGCCTTCGATGAAAGCCGCCCAATCCGCGACGTCGTTCAGATACAGCATCCCTGGTTCGAAGAAGCGCGTCGGATCGACCTGTCCCGCGCCCTGCGCGAACGGGTCGGTGCTCGGTGTTCCATCGGCGTTCACGGTGTCGTAGGCGGTGGTCATCATCGCCGACTTCACCTCGGCCGGCGTCGCGTTCGGACGCTCGCCGAGGTACAGCGCACCGAGACCGGCGATGTGCGGTGACGCCATCGAGGTGCCCGAGAGGATGCCGAAGGTCGGCGCGTCCTTGCTGCCGCTGTTCGTCGCGGCGAGGATCGCCACACCGGGAGCCGCGACATCCGGCTTCATCACGTCGCTGCCGTCGGCGTGCACCGGCCCGCGGCTGGAGAATCCGGCGATCTGAGGCACGGGAGTGACCTCGTCCGTCGTGTTCTCGCCGATCAGCGAGATCGACCGGTCGACGCCGCCCTGGACATAAGCCAGAACCGCTTCGCGATGCGCGGATGCGAGGTGCACCGTCGGGATCACGTGGAAGTCGTTGTCGAGCGAGTCGGCCTCGCCAGGAACGTTCACGAGCACCATTCCCGTGCCGCCCGCGTCCTTCACGACCTGCGACTTCTCCGCGCGCGCGTTGCTGCCGCGGTCGCAGACGACGATGTGCCCTGAGACCTTCGCGGGGTCGAGCGTGCCAGGTAGGCACAGACGAGGGTCGACCGCACCCGCGAGCGCCGCATCGGCGGCGTAGATCGACGGGCCCGTGACGGTCTCCCCGAATGGGACCGAGACGGATGCGCCGGCCCGGGCGAACCCATCGAAGACGACCGTGCCCTCCCAGGTCGGGATCGTGGATGCTGCGACCGAGGTGTACCAGGGAGATGCGTGGTCGGTGGTGACGGCATCGGGTCCGTCGTTGCCCGCACTGACAGCGACGAACACGCCCGCGGCAGCGGCGTTCAGGAACGCGACGTCGTCCGGCGCGAGCACTGTTGTGGCGGCACCACCGCCGATCGAGTAGTTGATCACGTCGACGCCATCGGCGACTGCCTGATCGATCGCGGAGATGAGGTCGCTGAGCGCGCAGATGTCATCGTCTGTGACCAGAGGGTCAGGGCCGACGTAGCAGGCCTTGTAGGCCGCGACCTTCGCCGCCGGTGCCACACCGGAGATCGTGCCGAGGCCGACACCCTCCACCGCGGCTTCGACCCCGAAGTCGCCTGCCGCCGTACTGGCGGTGTGCGAGCCATGGCCGTCTCCGTCACGCGGGGACAGGTAGTCGTACTGGAAGTCGAACCCGGCCGCAGTGGCGCCGGCGGCGAAATACTGTCCGCCGATCAGCTTGGTGGAGTAGTCGTGCTTGTCCCAGTCCTGGCCCTTCACGATCGCACCGCGGAACTGGCCGCCGTCGGACTTGTCGAAGTACACGTACGACCCGTCGCTGTACGCATCGGAGCCGCTCTGCTTCTGCTTCTTGAGCTTGCTGCCCGCGAACGACGGGTGCTCCGGCGCGATGCCGGTGTCGATCACACCGACGACGACACCTTCGCCCGCGTGCTCGACGCCGCCGGTCTCCTCCCAGACGCCTCCCGTGCCTTCGGCATCATCGCCCAGGCCGAGGAAGTCGGTGGAGGACTGCGCATCCGGGTGCCGGATCTCATCGGGGAACACCCCGAGCACGTCCTTCGAGGCGCGCAGTGCGTCGACCTGGTCACCCGTGAGGTCGGCGCTGAAGCCGTTGACCGTCACCTGATACGTGGCATCCGGGGTGATCCCACCCGCCTGCGCGAGCTTGCGCTGCTCGTTCTCCAGGTGCGCGATGTACTTCTGCGAGTCCGACGAGTGGGCGTCGAGCTGGTTGCCCGGCTTCGGCTTGGTGCCGCGCAGCCCCTTCGTGTCTCCTTCATACGTGGCGAGCGGATCGGCCTTCATCATGACGATGTAATGCCCTGGAGTGCCCTCCACTGGTGCGGGATGTGTCACCCCCTCGACGCTTGCGAAACTGGCGGTTGCCGAGGATCCGATGACGACTGCGGCCACTGTGACGGCCATCGCCAATCGGAAGGGTGATCGACCCATTTGTTCTCTCCGATGGTTGGTGAGCTGCGGCTGCACTGCCGCACAGTCGATCAACCTAGCGCGGCGTCGCGCACGGCACCAGACGTCGATGTGGTGAGCGATCTACGACCAATGGAGAGGTCGGGACAACGAGATGGAGACGTTTGGCGAACGCTCACGCACGCTCAGGCGTGTGCAGTCGGCCGAGATACCGCTCGGCCCGCAGCGGCGCTCCGCGGGTGTCCATGAATGAGACTCCGACCGTGACGGCGGTGGCGAGCGGGACCGTCCACGCTGCCGGATGCGCGAGGAACGGTGCTGCGGCGCCGATCCCCCCGACCGCCGTGTGCACCAGCAGCGACAGCGCGCAGGACGCCCCGCCCGTGATCATTCCGGCGACCGCGCCTCGGGCCGTGAGGCCCCGCCACCACACGCCGAGCAGGACGACCGGAGACAGCATGGATGCCGCGAAGACGAACACCATTCCGACGCTGGAGCCGAGACCCTCCGGCGCCGTCAGCAGCGCCACAACGAGAGGTACCGCGGTGCACAGCACTGCGGAAAGTCGGAACGATCGCACTGATCCCGAGAAGACGTCCTGGCTCACGACACCCGCCAACGACACCACGAGACCGGCGGAGGTCGCCAGGAACGCCGCGAATGCACCGGCGACGATCAGCGCGGTCAGCAGTTCGCCGAACAGCCCGGGAAACACCCTCGACGGCAGCACGAGAGCCACGGTGTCCGCCACCCCCGGTGCCGCGAGATCAGGAGCGACGATACGGGCGAGCAGCCCCATCCCGCTGGAGACGGCGTAGAACGCGCTCACCATCACGATCACCAGCACCGTCGTGTGTCTGGCGGAGACGCCGGTCGGACTCGTGTAGAACCTCACCAGCACGTGCGGCAGCCCCATCGTGCCCAGCAGCAGCGCCACCATGAGCGAAGCCGTCTCGTAGGCATCGAATCCCGCCGGCCCTGCGGATGCCGGGAAGATCGCGACCGGGTCGATCTCGTGCGGCCCGCCCGTCAGCGCGAACGCGATGCAGAACAGCGGTACCAGCAGCGCGAACAGCTTCAGCCAGTACTGGAACGCCTGTACGTAGGTGATCGCCCGCATGCCTCCGGCCGCGACGGACGCGGCGACCAGCACCGCGATGGCCGCCTCTCCTATCCACTGCGGCAGGCCCGCAACGACCGTCAGCGTGATGCCGGCGCCGTGCAGCTGGGGCACGATGTACAGCCAGCCGATCACCAGCACCGCGACGCTCGTCACCCGTCGTGCCTTGACCGATTCCAGTCGCGCCTCGATGAAATCGGGGATCGTGTACGCGCCGCTTCGCCGCAGCGGCGCCGCCACGAAGACGAGCACCAGCAGATAGCCCGCGGCGTAGCCGATCGGGAACCAGAAGCCGCGTGCGCCTTCCAGCAGAACGAGCCCGGACAGTCCGAGGAACGTCCCGGCCGAGAGGTACTCTCCGCTGATCGCGGAGGCGTTCCACACCGGGCGCACGGTGCGCGACGCCACGAAGAAGTCGCCTGTCGTGCGGGACACCCTCAACCCGTAGACGCCGATGAGCAGCGTCGCCACCACGACGAGCGCGATGCCGAGGAGGTCGAACACAGGATTCATCCGCGCTCCCTCAGCGCGCGATACGCCCGCTCGTTCCGTGCGGCACCGCGTGCGTACAGCAGAGCGAAGACGATGATGATCGGGTAGAACGCGAAAGCGTGCAGGATCCACGACAGCGGCAGCCCCGCGATCATGAGCCGATCGATCTCGGGGACGAGCGAGATCAGCAGCGTCAGCGCGGCCGCGACCACGACGAAACCGGCGACCGTACCGAGCGCGAGCCGCAGCTGACTTCTCCGCAGGGCGCGAGCGTACACGGCATCCGCCTCATCCGACGGGGCACCGGGCAGCGCGATCCCGCGGGTGTGTTCGGAGTCAGGTACGCGGCGGTCATCCGCGGTGACACGAACTCGACGGGGTGGGGGCTGCTCGGTCACCGCGACGCTCCGCGCACGAGTGCCTCGCGCACAGCGGGCAGCAGCCGCCTGCTCACCGGAAGCACCACTGATCCCACCGCCACCGAGGGATCTCCGCCGGACAGCCGCGCCTCCTCGATCGCCGCCACGGCCGCCAGATACGAGCGATGGACGCGGACGAATCCGGCATCCGCCCATCGTTGTTCCAATTCCGATATCGGGATGCGAACGAGTTGCCCCATGCCGTCCGCGGTGTGCAGTCGCGAGTAGTCGCCCTGCGCCTGCACCCATCGCACGTCGCTGCGGTGCACGAAGCGCACGCTGGAGCCGACTGTCACCGAGAGAACCTCGTCGTCCGAGGGCGCTGTCGTTCCGCCCAGTTCGAGAACACGATCCACGGCACGGCGCAGTCGGTCGACGCGGACCGGCTTGAGCAGGTAGTCCGCGGCGCGCACCTCGAATGCATCGACCGCGCGCGTGTCGTCGGCCGTCACGAACACGACGGCTGGCGGTTCGGCCAGCGAACCGAGCGAGCGCGCCAGGTCCATGCCAGACAGCCCCGGCATGTGGATGTCGAGGAACGCGATCGTCACGGCTCGCGCCGACAGCATCCGCAGAGCCTGTGCGCCGGAGCTCGCCGTGTGAATCTCGCCGATGCGGTCGTCTCGGCGCAGCAGATGCGCCAGCTCGTCCAGAGCGGGGTGCTCGTCGTCGGCGACGAGAACATCGATCATGGAATCCCTCCCGCTCAGTCCCGCCCCGGATCGTGCAGAGGCTGCGACTTCGGGATGCGCATCCGCACCAGCGTACCTTCGCCGGGATTCGTCTCCACGACCAGTCCGCCCTCGCGTCCGTACATCTGCCGGAGTCGCGTGTCGACGTTGCGCAGTCCGACGTGGGCACCGTCGTCCGCAGCCGTCAGCAGCGTGCGCAGCGTGTCAGGGTCCATCCCGACCCCGTCGTCCTCGACGGTGATCTCGGTGTGCGTGCCGTCATCGAGCGCTTCGATCCGGATCGTGCCACCGCCCTCGCCGGGCTCGAGTCCGTGTCGCACCGCGTTCTCGACGAGCGGCTGCACCGACAGGAACGGGATGACGGTCGCCAGAGCCTCAGGCGCGATCCTCAGCGTCACGTCCAGCCGGTCGCCGAAGCGCGCTCGCTCCAGCGTGAGGTAGGAGTGGATGCTTCGCAGCTCTTCCGCGAGCGTCGTGAACTCGCCCTGACGACGGAACGAGTACCGCGTGAAATCGGCGAACTCGAGCACGAGTTCTCTGGCGCGCTCCGGGTCGGCGTGGATGAATGATGCCACCGCCGTCAGCGCGTTGTAGATGAAGTGCGGTGAGATCTGGGCGCGGAGCGAACGCAGTTCGGCTTCGGCGAGCGCCGTGCGCGACGCATCCAATCCCCCCAACTCCACCTGGGCCGCGCACCAGTCCGCGACCTCACCGGTGGCACGCACGAGCGCGGCGCGCACGGGGGCCGCGAACGCCACGACCACGCCGGCCACCTGACCGTCGACGACAATCGGCGCGCCGACTGCCTCGAGCTCCTCGCCTTCCGGATGCGGGAACACCTGCCTGCGTCCGGAATCCTGCACCCGCTGGGCTATACGCAGCGCCGAGCCCTCCAGCGCATCAGCTGAACCGTCGATCGCGACCGCGCCGTCGGCGCCGACGATCGCGACGGCGGTGCCGCCGAGAAGCGTGCGGAAGTGCCTGGCAGCGCGGACGACGTCCGGCGAGCTCAGTCCAGCGCGCAAGTGCCGCGCCGCAAGGCTCGCCTGGTGCATCGCACCGTACGAGGCCTGCTCGGCCGCGCTGCCGAGATCGGCGTTGCCGCGTGCGAGGCGTCGCGCGAGCAGCAGCAGCAGCGTGAGCACGACGCCCGCGATCACGCCGAACGCGGCGGCGAGCACCACGGATCCGGTCATGGCATCAGCCTAGGACTGCCCGCAACTCACGCTCAGCAGCAGCGGGCACCGGGGTTGCGGTCCTGCTCGTCCATGCGATCACGCCAGAACTCGCGCTCGGTCATGGGCGTCACATCCGGATGCCGGCGCCCGTGATGCGCGAGATACGTCTCGTACGCGCTGTCGCCCATCAGGTTCCTCATGTACCAGCGGATGCCGCGGCCGGAGCGCGCGACGAACGCGGCGAGCGTGCGCAGCGGACCGGCTGCGGCATCCATCTGGTGTGTCATGACGTCAGCTCTTTCAACGGTGGGCCCGTGCGCGGAGCTCTTCGTTCACGATCGGCTCCCACTGCTTCTCGAGCTCGCGCTCGTCGGCTGTCGGCAGGAACCCGGCCGGGGCATACCGGCGCGAGACGACGGCCGCGTCCTCTGTGTTCTCCCCGCCGCCGTTGCGCAGCGCCTTGATCGCCACGATGACCGCCATGACCATCACGACGATCGCGAGGACGACGAAGATGATCGACAGCGTGCCCTGCACTGCGGTGTTGCGGATGACCGCGTCGACCGTCGCCGCGTCGCCGAGGCTCGCATCGCCCGATTCCTGCGCTGCACGGTACTTGAAGTGATTCGCCCAGTACCCGATCCCCGGCACTGGAGAGAAGATCTTGTACAACGAAGCACTGATGGTGATCACCGCGGTGAACGCCAGTGGCAATGCCACGATCCACAGCCACTTCACGTAGCTCTTGCCCCGCTTGGCGACGATCGCCAGCACCACGGCGAGCGCGATCGCGGCGAGCAGCTGGTTGGCGATGCCGAACAGCGGGAAGAACGTGTTGATGCCGCCGAGCGGATCGGTCACTCCGAGGATGAGGATGTACCCCCAGCCCGCGACCATGATGGCGGTCGTGATCCACACGCCAGGACGCCAGGACACGTCCCGGAATTTGGGCAGCCATGCGCCGATCGTGTCCTGGAGCATGAAGCGGGCGACGCGAGTGCCTGCGTCGACCGCGGTGAGGATGAACAGCGCCTCGAACATGATCGCGAAGTGGTACCAGAACGCCATGAGAGCCTGGCCGCCGAGCGCCTGCTGCATGATGTGCGCGAGACCGAGCGCGAGCGTCGGCGCGCCGCCTGTGCGCGAGACGATCGATTCCTCACCGACGTCCGCAGCAGTCTGGGTGAGCATCTCCGGTGTGAGGTTGACCCCCGTCAGGCCGAGGGAGTTCACGAAGGCGACAGCCCCCTCGACCGTGCCCTGCGTGAGGGCCGCCGGCGAGTTCATCGCGAAGTAGATGCCCTGATCGATCGAGATCGCTGCGACCAGCGCCATGATCGCGACGAACGACTCCATGAGCATGCCGCCGTAACCGATGAAGCGGGTCTGCCGCTCCTTCTCGATGAGCTTGGGCGTCGTGCCGGAGGCGATCAGCGCGTGGAACCCCGACAGCGCTCCGCAGGCGATCGTCACGAACAGGAACGGGAACAGTGCGCCGGAGAACACCGGCCCGAGGCCGTTCTCGCCGAAGACCGTGAGGGCAGGGACTGTGATCTCGGGGCGCACCAGAACGATGGCACCGGCGAGCATGACGATCACACCGATCTTCATGAAGGTCGACAGGTAGTCGCGCGGAGCGAGCAGCAGCCAGACCGGAAGGATCGCGGCGATGAAGCCGTAGATGATGATGCCCCACGCGATGGTCGTCGTGTCGAGGTGGAAGATCGCCTGACCCCACTCGGTGCCGGAGACCCAGCCGCCGCCGATGATCGCCGCCATCAGCAGCACGAAGCCGATGATCGAGACCTCGGTGACCTTGCCGGGGCGGAGGAACCGGAGGTAGACGCCCATGAAGAGCGCGATCGGGATGGTCATGCCGACCGAGAAGACGCCCCACGGGCTCTCGCCGAGCGCGTTCACCACGACGAGCGCGAGGATCGCGACGATGATGATCATGATGAGCAGAGCGGCGATGATCGCCGCCGTGCCGCCGATCTTTCCGAGCTCCTGACGCGCCATCTGGCCGATCGTGCGACCGCCGCGGCGCATCGAGAAGAAGAGCACGAGGTAGTCCTGGACTGCGCCCGCGAGCACGACCCCGACGATGATCCAGATCGTCCCTGGCAGGTAGCCCATCTGGGCTGCCAGCACCGGACCCACCAGCGGGCCGGCACCGGCGATCGCTGCGAAGTGGTGTCCGTACAGCACGCGACGGTCGGTGGGGACGTAGTCCTTGCCGTCCTGCTTGACCTCGGCGGGCGTCGCACGCCGGTCGTCAGGGCGCGTGATGTAGCGCTCGATGACCTTGGAGTAGAAGCGGTAGCCGATCAGGTAGGTGCAGACCGCGGCGAACACGAACCAGATCGCATTGACCGTCTCGCCCCTGACGATCGCGAGCATGGTCCAGGCGATGCCGCCGAGCAGCGCGATGGCCACCCAGAGGACGATCTTGGGCCACGACCAACGGCCGGCCTTGGCGTGCTGCTCGTCCGAGAGCGCCACCGGTGGAAGGTCGGGGTCCTGGATGAGCTCTGGCTCATCGGAGGCGAGGGCGCTGCTGCCTGCGGTGTTCGCAGGGCGGCGCGACGAAGGTGATGACATGGCTGCTCCTTGTGTGCGCGTCATTGCGTTTCCCCACGCTATGGGTGCAGCATCCGCCGTTCGGATCGTTTCCAGGCCGGATGCGACGAGCGGCGCAGTCGAGGCGACGAGCGGTGCCTGGTGCGGAGCCGCACGGCCGATGGCGCTTCGGCGCAAGTAGGCTGAGGACGTGGCGCGAACCCCTCTCCTGTCGACCAGAGTGCTGCTGGTGTGCGCGGCCATCGGCGTCGCGACCGGGATCGTCGGCGGGATCGCAGGGGTGCTGACGCCGTTCGTGCTGTTCACCGCGCCGTACGCGTACGGCCTGCTGCTCGGTGCCCATGTCCTCCCGGGGATCATCGCGCAGGAGGTTCTGCGACAGCCGCTCGTCGCCCTCATCACCCACGTGATCGCCGCGCTCGTCTCCAGCGCCTTCAACCCGGCCTGGGCACTGCGCTTCATCGGCACCGCCCTGCTGTTCGGCGCGATCCAGGAGGGCGTCGCCGCGCTCACCCGCTACCGGGCCTGGGGCGCGTGGCGCTTCTTCATCTCGGCGGCGGTGATCGGAGCGATCGTCGCGGTCGTCGTGTTCTTCGTCGCGCATCTGGGATCACTGCCGCCGTGGGCCCAGATCGCTTATCTCGCCCTGTCGCTGCTCGGCCCGATCGCCTGGACCGCGCTCGGTCTCGCGATCGGATCGGCCCTCAGCCGGGCGGGCGTCGCGCGTCGTTGAACCAGACGCATCTGGCACTGATCCGCCGATGGCGGATCAGGTAAGGCTCAGCTAAGTTGGTGGGGTACGTTCCACCGATCCCGGGGTTCCGCCGTGCGCTCATCCGCGCCCCTTCTCCGCGTGCGTGAGCTCACTCTCACCCACGCCGATGCCGTGCGCCCATCGCCGCGCGACGTGACCTTCGACATCGCACCGGGTGAGGTCGTCCTGCTGCTCGGCCCCTCCGGTTCAGGAAAGTCGACGCTCACGCTCGCGCTGAACGGACTGATCCCGCATGCCCTGCCCGCGACCATGACGGGCACCGTCGAAGCGGGCGGGATCGACACCGCGCATTCCGACACGGCCACGCTCAGCACCCACGTCGCCATGGTCTTCCAGGACCCCGACGCCCAGATCGTCACCGGCACCGTTTACGACGAGGTGGCCTTCGGCCCGGAGAACCTGCTGCTGCCGCTGGATGAGGTGCGCGAGCGCACGGAGGATGCGCTGCACCGCGTCGGCCTCTGGCAGCGTCGCGATGAGAACCCGGATCGCCTCTCCGGCGGCGGACGCCAGCGCCTGGCGATCGCGTGCGCCCTCGCCATGGGCTCGCCTCTGCTGGTGCTCGATGAGCCCACAGCCAACCTCGACCCGCAGGGCATCGACGACGTCTACGCCGCCCTCGGCGATGTCGTGGCCGCCGGTGACCGTTCGATCCTGCTCGTCGAGCACAACCTCGACGCCGCCATGCGTTTCGTGACGCGCACGATCGTGCTCGATCAGGCAGGTACTGTGGCGTTCGACGGCCCGGTCGACGAGATCCTTCGCGGACACACGGAAGAGCTCGTCGCCATGGGCGTGTGGCTGCCCGCCGCGACCCTGGCGGCGCGGATGCTGCGCGAACGCGGCATCCTGCAGAAAGAGGTGCCGCTCCCGCTGACGCCCGAGGAATTGGGCGCCGCACTGCCCGCCGGTGGCGCACACATGCAGGGAGAGATCACACCTGCAGGGCGAAACGCCGAGAAATCGCCCGACATCCGTGCATCGGCCCTGCATCCGTACGGGCAGGCAGACGCCCAGTCCCTCATCCGCGCCCGCGGCCTCACCGTCACGCGCGGGCGGCAGGAACTGCTGCACGGCATCGACCTCGACATCGAAGCCGGCAGTCTGACCGCCGTCATCGGAGCGAACGGGGCAGGGAAAACCACACTCATCCAGGCGCTGGCCGGTGTGTTCCCTCCGCCGAAGCGACAGGTCGACGTCGACGGGCTGGATCCCGCAACGGCGTCACCGCGCGACCTCACCGCCCGCATCGGCTTCGTGTTCCAGAACCCGGAGCACCAGTTCATCGCGCCGACGGTCTTCGATGAACTGGCGCACGGGCTGCGCCTGCGCCACGTGGGAGCAGCCGAGATCGAGCAGCGTGTGCGCGCGATGCTCGTCCGGTTCGGTTTGGAGCACAAGGCACAGGTGCACCCCTTCCTCCTCTCCGGCGGCGAGAAGCGACGGCTCTCGGTCGGCACCGCGCTCATCACCGGCCCTCGTGTACTCGCCCTCGACGAGCCGACCTTCGGCCAGGATCGCGCACGCGCCGCAGAGCTCCTCGCACTGCTCGAGACGCTGCGCCGGGACGGCACGACCATCGTGATCGTCACACATGACCTGCAGCTGGTCGCTGAGCGCGCGACGCACACCGTGGTGCTCGCAGACGGACGCGTGCACGCCGCAGGGCGCACCGAGGAGCTCTTCCGCGACGAACAGCTCTTCACCACCGCCGGGTTGCGGCTGCCCGCACTGCAGCGCGTGCTCGCACACGCCGGAGCGGTGTCGTCATGAGCACCGCTGTCGTCGACCCGTACGCAGCGATGGCGACGGCTTCACGCCGCGAGTTCCTGTACGCGCTGAACCCGCTGGCAAAGGTCGCCGCGGTCGCTCCTGCGATGATCATGCTGGTCTTCGTGCGCGATCTCGCAACACCCGCAGCCTTCCTCGCGCTCGCTTATGCCCTGATCCTGGTCGGCGCGCGACTGACATGGCGGCTCCTGCTGCTTCTGCTCGTCATCGTGCCGATCGCCGTGATCGTGATCGGCATCGGCTTCTCGCTGTGGGTGGATGCCTCACTCGTCGACGACACCGCCCATCTGCTTCAGATCGGCGGCTGGACACTCTTCAGCGGAGCGCTGGAGATCGGGTTCGCCACCTCGCTGCGACTGGGGGCGATCACCGCGCTGGCCCTTGTCGGCGGACTCACCACGACCGGACCCGACCTTGTCCGTGCGAGCATTCAGCAGCTGCGAGTGCCGTACCGCGTCGGCTACACGGCATTGGCCGCCTTCCGGTTCGTTCCGCGGTTCGGTCACGAGCTCAGCGTGATCCGCGCAGCGCATCGGGTGCGCGGACATCATGGCGGTCGCGGTCCGTTCGCACGCGTCGCCCGAGGGTGGGGCTACATCGTCCCGTTGCTGGCGGGAGCCATCCGGCACGCCGAACGCGTCGCCCTGGCGATGGATGCCCGCGCCTTCGGCGCACACCCCACCCGTACCGAGCGTCACCTCGTGCCGTTCCGCACGCGCGACGTCGTGTTCATCGTTCTGCTGCTCGCAGCATCCGCCGCGGTCTTCATCGCTCTCTCCCCCTGGCAACCTGCCTGAAAGGCATCCGATGGCATTCAGCAAGATGGTCAAGCCCGAGACGACCGAGCTCGTACACCTGGAGGTGCTGCGCACAGAGCGCCTCGCGCCGCACTGGATCCGCGTCACGCTCGGAGGCCGCGAGATCTCGAAATTCCGACCGATGGGCTACGACCAGTGGTTCCGTCTCTTCATCCCGGTGGGCGGCGAGGCCGGCCTGGAGCGCGTGCCGGCGAAGGCGCACAAGATGTTCGGGTATCTGAAGTTCCTGCGCATCCCCGACGGAGAGCGCCCCGTCATGCGCAATTACACGGTGCGTGCATATCGGCCGGCGGCCGGCGACCAGGGCGCCGAGATCGACGTGGACTTCGTGCTGCACGGCTCGGCCGCCGAGGGGACGGCAGGACCGGCGTCCCGCTGGGCGGAGACCTGCCGGCCGGGTGAGCACGTGCTGATCATCGACGAGGGACTCACGTTCAATCCGGAGCGCGGCACGGATCGCGTCGTGCTCGTGGGGGATGAGACGGCGCTGCCCGCCATGGCCTCGATCTGCGCATCACTGCCTTCCACCGCGACAGGCCGGGCGATCATCGAGGTGCCGTCTGCGGACGATGCGCTCGAGTTCGAGCATCCGTCCGGCATCTCGATCGAGTGGATCACCCGTACGCCCTCCTCGGCGCCAGGCACCCTCGCGCTGGCCGCGCTGCGCGACTCCGCTCTGCCATCCGAGCCCTTCCACGCCTATGCGGCCGGCGAACAGGCGCTCGCATCCGGTGTACGCAAGCGGCTGGTCGGCGAGCGCGGAATCGACAAGAACAGCGTGAGCTTCTGCGGCTATTGGAAGATCGGGGCGTCATCGCCTGCTTCGAAGACCGCGCGCGAAGCCGCAGCGGAGCCGGCGGTGTGAGCGCGGCGTGTCGCCGACGGCGTCTGAAGTCATCCGCGGCGAGACGACGAAACCGCCCGGCCCACTGCGGGGACGGACGGTTTCAGGTGTCGTGTCAGCGCTTACCGGCGATCTGACGCGACACGATGTCGCGCATGATCTCGTTCGTGCCGCCGTAGATGCGGTGCACGCGGGCGTCGAGGAACGCGCGCGCGATGGGGTACTCGGTGATGTAGCCGTAGCCGCCGTGCAACTGCACGCAGGTGTCGAGGATCTCCCACTCGCGCTCAGTCGTCCAGAACTTGACCTTGGCGGCCTCCTCCCCCGTGAGCTTCTTGTCCTTGTAGGCGAGAAGGGCCCGGTCGAGGTACGCCCACATCACGTCGACGGTGGTCGCGACATCCGCCAGCTTGAAGCGGGTGTTCTGGAAGTCGATGATCCGCTCGCCGAACGCCTCGCGGTCCTTCGTGTACGCGACGGTCCACTTGAACGCGGCCTGCGATGCGGAAGCCGCGGCGATGCCGATCGACAGGCGCTCGAGCGGCAGGTTCATCATGAGTTGAAGGAAGCCCTGGCCCTCCTGGCCGCTGATGAGGTTCTCCTCCGGCACGAAGACGTCGCTGAACGAGAGCTCGGCGGTGTCGTGTCCGTGCGAGCCCATCTTGTTCAGCTTCTTGCCGTGGTCGAAGCCCTCCATGCCGTTCTCGAGGATGAGGAGGCTGAAGGCATCCGGACGATTGCCTTCGCCCGTCTTGACGAACGTGACGACGATATCGGCGGTCTTGCCCGACGAGATGAAGGTCTTCGCGCCGTTGACGATGTAGCCGCCATCGACCTTCTTCGCGGTGGTCTTGATGCCACGGAGGTCGCTGCCGGCGCCCGGCTCGGTCATCGCGAGGGCGCCGAGCACCTCGCCCGTGGCCATCCGGGGCAGCCATTTCTCCTTCTGCGCCTGCATGCCCATGTGCACGAGGTAGGGGATGGCGAGGTCGTCCTGGATGCCGAAGGCCCCCGCGAGGGATCCCGCACCGGCGCCGATGACCTCTTCGTTCACGATCGTGCGGAAGCGGTAGTCCTGCAGCATGCCGGCGCCGCCGAACTCTTCCGGCACGGAGAGCCCGATGATGCCCGCCTCACCTGCGGCGAGCATGGTCTCGCGGTCGATCTCCCCGGCGGCATCCCACCTCTCGATGCTCTCGTTACTGACGTGGCGCTTGACGAAGTCCTTCACCAGGTCGCGGAATGCCTCGTGGTCTTCTTCGTAGATGTCGCGTTCCATGCCGTCCTCCCGAACGTGTCAGTGCGTCGTTGCTCCCGCGAGTCTATGGCGCGCAGCGGATGCCGTGACAGCCAGTTGTGAGAATGCATCCCACGAGACGTGGGACTGCGTACCGCGTTTGTGGGATGCCACAGAACTCGCTCAGTGCGCGTAGTCGGGGGCCGCGGGCAGTGCGAAGAACTCCTCGAGCGTCTGGTAGCCGCCCTCGTGATAGGCGGCGGCGAGCTGCGGCCCGACGAAGCGCAGGTGCCACGGCTCCGGCATGTATCCGGTCGTGTCGCTGGCGCCGCTCTCGTATCTGACGACGAATCCGAACTCCCATGCGTGCTCCTGGACCCAGGCCGCCTGCGCGGAGCTGCCGAAGGCATCGATGCCACCGCACGCGCCGTCGCACGCGACGACATCCACGGCCAAACCCGTCTGATGCTCGCTGAATCCTGCGCGCGCCGAGCCCTGATCCGCACCGGCGACGCCCTCGGACGCCACGAAGCCGGAATACGTCGAGACCTGCAGGTCATAGGAACGGTAGCCGTTGTTGACGCCGAGCGATCCCGAGCCCGATGCTTCGGCAGCTCGCGCGAGCGCGCTCAGACCATCCCGCGCATCCGTGCGCAGCCGATCGGATGGCGTCGTGGCCGCGAGATCGACCGCGGAGAGCGACGACGGTTCGAAATCGAACGGCTCGAGGGGTCGAGCCTTGTTCACGACCAGCCAGGTTCGGCCAGGGTCACTCAACGAGATGCACGGAGCATTTCCGGCCACGACCGCGTCGCGAAAGGCCACTCCTCCACCGAATGCGGCGATCGCGGCCTCATCGTCACCTGCCGCGAGCGCATCTGCGACGACGGCGTCAGCACACGGGTCGGCCGCGACGACACCGCCGACATCGACACCAGGCAACTGCGCAGCGACGACCGGCATCGGAGGGAGCTCGGGTCCGTCCGCAGCGGGAACATCCGAGATCGCCCACAGCATGCCGAGGGCCGTCACCGCCAGCCCTACGGGCAGCGCGACGGTCAGCACACGCGACGGGCGCGACGCGTGCCGTGGATGGTGGGCGTCGCTCATATCTCCATTCTGCCGTCATCTGCGACGTTCGCCAGCCGGTCGTCGTCTCGGCGACGGCGACTTCCGTTGGTTGATACCGTGTGATCGTGACGTCCGAAGGCGGCAACGATGCCCGCTGGAGACGTGGAGAACGTCAAGAGGGAGCCGATCATTCGCCCGTCCGCGGTACTCATGATGAACCCGACGTCCCTCGTCGACGAGATCTTCACACCTTCGATGCTCGACGAGCTGCGCAGCCTCGTCGACATCGACGCGTCGGCGGTGGTGACCCAGCTCGACGGCGCGGCTCACGTGCTGCAGGAAACCGAGCTCGTGATCGGCGGCTGGGGCGCTCCGCGACTCGCCCCACAAGACGCTCCCCGACTTCGCGGACTCATCTATCTCGGCGGCGTCGCGGCGACCTGTCTCGACCAGCCGACAGCGTGGGCGGAACAAGGACTCCTCGCAGCGAGCGCCCGGTCCATCAATGCGATCCCCGTGGCCGAGTACGCTCTGGCGATGATCCTGCTCGACGGCAAGGATTCGTTCGCCGCGGCGCGGGGATACCGCGACCGGCCAGACGAGCCCACCGCAGCTCGGGCCGCGATCATCGGCAACCATCGCCGCACGATCGGGATCGTCGGCCTCTCGCAGGTCGCACGCCTGCTCATCGCGCGTCTGCGCACCTTCGACTTCGACATCGTCGCGTTCAGCCCTGAGCTGACACCGGAGCTCGCCGCAGAAATGGGAGTACGCAATGCCACGCTCGCCGAGGTGATGGCACAGAGCGACATCGTCTCGCTGCACCAGCCGCTGATACCGGCCACCGTGGGACAGATCGACGAGCGGATGCTGTCGAGCATGCGCGACGGAGCGACCCTGCTGAACACCGCACGCGGAGCGGTCGTCGATCAGGATGCTCTCGTCAAGGAGCTGCGCACGGGTCGCATCCGCGCGATCCTCGACGTCACGGATCCGGAGCCGCTGCCGCATGACCATGCGCTGTGGTCGCTGCCGAACGTGGTGCTCACTCCGCACATCGCCGGCTCTCTGGGGAACGAATTGCACCGGATGGGCCAGAACGCGCTCGAAGAAGTGCGCCGGTTCGTGGCCGGCGAGCCGTTCCGATTCCCCGAGCCGATCGGATGACGCGCGGCCAGGGTCGATAGAACGCTTATTCGAATCAGGCTTGACTTAACGTCGCGTATTTGTTCGAATGACTGCATGCGATGGCAGGGACAGACGATCGACGACGCGGATGACGCGGCACTGCCGGGCATGGAGAACCGCACGGGAATCGTCCGCTCTGTGACGACCCCCGAGTTCGCGGGGATGACGTTCCACGAAGTGCTGGCGCGCTCAGCGCTGAATCACGTTCCCGCCGGATCGCGGATGCCGTTCAGCTGGACGATCAACCCGTACCGCGGATGCAGCCACGCCTGCGTCTACTGCTTCGCCCGCGGCACGCACGAATATCTCGACCTCGACGGCGGCGGGGACTTCGATTCGCAGATCGTCGTGAAGACGAACGTGGCCGAAGTGCTCGCGAAAGAACTGCGCAAGGGCAGCTGGCAGCACGAGAGCGTCGCGCTGGGCACGAACACCGATCCGTACCAGCGTGCGGAGGGACGCTACAAGTTGATGCCCGGCATCATCCGCACCCTCGCAGAATCCGGCACGCCGTTCTCGATCCTCACCAAAGGAACGCTGATCCGCCGCGACATCCCATTGCTGGTGGATGCTGCCACGCACGTGCCGATCGACATACAGATGTCGATCGCGATGTACGACGACACTCTCCAGCATTCGATCGAGCCTGGAACGCCGAGCACGCAGGCTCGCCTGGACACCGTCCGTGCACTGACGGATGCCGGATTCCGCGTCGGAGTCTTCCTGATGCCGATCCTTCCGCACCTCACCGACTCGATCGCCGCCATCGATCACGCACTGCAGCGCATCGAGGAATCCGGCGCCGACCACGTCATCTACGGCGCTCTGCACCTTCGCGCGGGCGTCAAACCCTGGTTCATGCAGTGGCTGGAGCGCGAGCATCCAGAGCTCATGTCGTCGTACCGAGGGCTCTACCCCGGTGCCGCTTCCGAAGCACCGAAGCCCTACCGGCAGTGGCTCGCGAAGCGGACACGTCCACTCATCCGTACGCACGGGCTCGACGCACGCTCTGACGATGACCTCCCACCACGACGATTCGCGCGACGTCCTGCCGTCGCCACGATCGCACCTCCCCCGCCGCCCATGCTGTTCTGAGGGCGAGCCGGCGCGACGAGGACGGTCTCTCCGACGCGTAGGCTCGATGACTATGGCAATCGGCGCGATGATCCACACCTTCACGGTGCAGCTGGCAGACATGGATCGCGGCGTCTACGACGAACTCACGCTTCGTGTCGCGCGGCATCCGTCTGAGACGGATGCCTACATGCTTACCCGCACGCTCGCCTACTGCCTCGAGTACGCCGAGGGCATCACATTCGGCGCCGGCATCTCATCGACAGAGGAGCCTGCGGTGCTCGTGCGCGATCTGACCGGCAAGATCACGGTGTGGATCGAGGTCGGGGCGCCAGACGCCGAACGGCTCCATTACGGGAGCAAGCTGGCCGATCGGATTGTCGTCTACACGCACAGAGACCCAGCCAAGGTCATCGCACCGTGGGCGGGCAAGCGCATCCACAACGCTGAGGCCATCCAGGTGTTCAGCTTCGACCCTGGCTTCATCGACGATGCCGCCGCAGTGCTCGAACGACGCAACACCATGACGCTGACCGTCACCGAACAGCAGCTTTACCTCGATCTGAACGGCACCAGCCTCAGCTCCGCTGTGCTGGCACACTCGGCCGCATAACTCCGGAGCTTTTCGCCGACCCGCGATTTCGCGGGGGCAACGGCGACCTCCGGCAGAGGATCTCCGGAGTCATGCGAGCGACGCGATTCGCAACTCCTCTCCGACGATGCAGAAGGGCCCCGGAGTGTTCTCCGGGGCCCTCTGCCTCAAGGTTCTGAGGAACTGCGAACGCTGTTACGCGGTGATCTCGTCGTTGCTGGGCATGCGCCCGGTGATCTCCTCGATGATGTCGTCACCGATCCGAGCATTCTCGAACGGCGCATCGATCTCGGCACGACCCAACAGCTCTGTCATGCGACGCTGACGCTGGCGCGTGATGAGCGTGACCACGCGGCCCGCACGACCTGCACGCCCGGTGCGACCCGAGCGGTGCATGTAGGTCTTGTACTCGTCCGGCGCATCCGCCTGGATCACCAGGTCGATGTCATCGACGTGGATGCCGCGAGCGGCGACGTCGGTGGCGACCAGAACCGACACGCGACCCGAGGTCATGCGCTCGAGGTTGCGCGTCCGCTTCGCCTGGTTGAGGTCACCGTGCAGCGCAGCCGCCGGGATACCGGCGTCGTCGAACTGCTCAGCCAGCGTCTCGGCGTACGCACGGGTGCGGGCGAACACGAGAGTCTTGCCTGCACGGTCGACCATCGAGGTGAGGATCTCGGCCTTGTCGCGGTGCTCGATCACGAGCACGCGGTGATCGATCGTGCCCGAGTCCTGGTCTTCGCCGGAGACTTCGTAGACCGCAGGATCCACGAGGAACTCGTCGACGAGGGCAGCGACCTCGCGGTCGAGCGTCGCCGAGAACAGCAGCTTCTGGCTGCCTTCCCGTGTGTGGCGGAGGATGCGCTGCACCGGCTCGACGAAACCGAGCTCGCACATGTGGTCGGCCTCATCGAGCACCGCGATGCGGCAGTCGGAGAGGTCGAGCTTGCGCTGCTTGATCAGGTCCTCGATCCGGCCTGGCGTGCCGATCACGATGTCGACACCCTTCATCAGCGCGCCGACCTGGCGCCCCTGCGGGACACCACCGTAGATCTGCGTGGTGAACAGGCCGACGCTGCGGGCGATCGGCTGGATGGTGCGGTCGATCTGCAGCGCGAGCTCACGTGTCGGTGCGAGGATGATCGCACGCGGCGAACGTCCGTACTCACGACGCTTGCCTGCCTGCGACTTCAACACGCGCTCGACGAGCGGTGCGCCGAAGGCGATGGTCTTGCCGGAGCCGGTGCGGCCACGTCCGAGCACGTCACGACCTTCGAGGATCGACGGGATCGTCGCGGCCTGGATGGCGAACGGGGAAGAAGCACCGAGGTCCTTCAGCACCTCGACGATGTTCGAGCCGATGCCGAGATCGGCGAACGTCACGCCCTCGACCTCTGGCGCCGCCACAGTCTTCGCCTCGAGCCGCTCGTGCACGACGTCTTCAGTCTTCTCGAACGGTGTTGCGGACGTCTTGTTCCAGTCGTCCCGGCTCGCACGCGGCTCGCTGCGACGGTCGTCACGGCGAGGGCCTCGATCGTCCCGACGGGCGTCATCGCGGCGGGGGCGGTCGCCCTGGTACCGCGATCCGGTCGTCGAACCCGCCGAAGCGTCCCGACGCGGGCGTTCGCTGTTGACCCGAGGACGATCCTCGTAACGCGGACGGCCATCCTGCGATGCGCGGTCATCGCGACGCGGGCGGTCGTCGTTGGAGCGGGGACGCTCTGCGGCTCGGTCGTTGTTGTAGCGAGGACGCTCTGCGCCGCGCTCAGTCGGACGATCGTTGTTGTACCGAGGGCGCTCCGTGCCGCGGTCGTTGTTGAACCGCGGACGATCACCCTGGTAACGCGAACCTGTCGACGCACCGGCATCGCGACGCGGTCGGTCGTCCTGGCGCGCGCGGTCGTCGCGACGCGGACGGTCGTCGTTGTAGCGAGGACGATCGGCGCCTCGGTCGCTGTCGTAACGCGGACGGTCATTGCCGCGCTCGGTCGGACGATCGCTGTTGTACCGAGGGCGCTCCGTGCCGCGGTCGTTGTTGAACCGCGGACGGTCGCCCTGGTAACGCGAACCTGTCGACGCACCGGCATCGCGACGCGGACGGTCATCCTGGCGCGCGCGGTCATCGCGACGCGGACGGTCGCTGTCATACCGAGGACGCTCGGCGCCGCGGTCGCTGTTGAACCGCGGGCGATCGTCGTTGAAACGACGTCCATCGGTGCGGGGACGCTCGCTCTGGTGATGCGGTGTCTCACGTCGTCCGGACTCGGCGCGATTGCGGATGCCGCGTGCCTCATCCCGCCCAGCGCGCTCCTGGTCGCTCCAGCGACGCTTCGGCGCGCCTGTCTCAGCTTCAGCGGGGCGGTGTCCGCGGTGGCTCGGGCTCTTGCTGCCGGGGCGGCGGTCGAAGCCGCGGTCCGACGTCGAGGCGGACCGGGGTGACGAGGAGCGGCTCGACGAGGGGCGCTGTGCGCCGGCATCCGAACGTCCGCCCTCAGGCCGGCCCGCGTGACGGTCGTGGAACGAGGTCTTGTTCGCGCCGTAACGCGGCTCGAAGTTGCGGGCGGGCCTGCCGCCCTGGGGCTTCTTGTTCTTGGGCATGGGTGTGTCCTTCTGGGTTCTGTGCACGTAACAGCACCGCGCTGCGCGCGCGGGGAAACCCGGACATCCGTCGGCCGGGGGCCATTCATGTGATGGTTCATGCGCGTTGATCAACGCTCACCATCGGCCCCTGGGCTCACACTTCCAACAAAAAACGCCCGCGCCATGCGCGGCTGCCCGAAGCCGACTACTCCAGTTTAGCCGACGCGTCTGGGAAAGCCCTCTGGCGACGGCCCTCGTACTATGAGCACTGTGACTTCGCAATCCCCCACCGGCATCCAGATCCATCTTCAGCGCGGTGCCATAACGGCGCAGATCGCCCAGGTCGGCGCGTCGCTCCGCGGCCTCTCGGTCGGCGGCGTCGACCTCATCTCCCGCTACCCCGAGAACATCCCGACGCCGTCGTGCTCCGGTGTGGTGCTCGCGCCGTGGCCGAATCGCGTGCGTGACGGCGCCTGGAACGACGACGGCGCGACGCAGCAGCTCTCGATCAGCGAACCGAAACTGCACAATGCCAGCCATGGACTGCTGCGCTTCACCGCCTACGAGATCGAGCAGACGGATGCTTCCGCCACTCTGCGCGCGACCATCCACCCGCAGACCGGCTTCCCGTACGAGATCGAGACGGCGGTCATCTACGCCCTGACCGCCGCCGGCATCCAGGTCACGCACACGCTGACCAACCGATCGGATGCCGCTGCACCCGCCGCCCTCGGAACCCACCCGTTCGTCACGATCGGCGACGTCGATCCGCACGAGCTGGTCCTCACCGTTCCGGCCCTGACGCAGTTCGACACCGACGAGCGGATGCTGCCTACCGGCACCTCTCCTGCGCCCGCAGCAGTGCGCGAAGGAGTCCGACTCGGCGACATCACGCTCGACACCGGCTTCACCGACCTCGACCGCGATGAGGACGGCTCCGTGCGCCACACCCTCACCGCTCCCGACGGCCGACGCGTGACGCTGTGGCAGGGCGAGGGCTTCGACTACGTGCAGGTGTACACCACCACGAACTACCCGGGTCAGCCGCTCGCGGTCGCGATCGAACCCATGACCGCCCCTGCCGACGCGCTCAACAGCGGGCTCGGCATCCGCCGCCTCGCCCCAGGCGAGACGTGGAGCCTCACCTGGGGCATCGAACTCAGCTGACCCGCTGCACGACGTGCAGCTGTCCGAGCTCCTGGGTGCAACGTGTGAGCGCGACATAGAGCCCGTTCCAGCCACGAGGTTCGGCAGCGATGCCGGACGCATCCACGAGCAGTGTGGCGTCCCATTCCAGGCCCTTGGCGTCGGTGGCCGAGAGCACCGTTTCACCTGGCAGCGCGGCTCTGAGGGCAGCGAGGCGCTCTTGAGGCGCGACGATGCCGACGGTTCCGCCTGTCCAACGCGCTGACAGCTCCTCGACGAGGCGTGCCGCCTCCGCTGCGATGTCGCGCTCCTCCACCTCACGTTCCCACGGCTCGATTCCCGACGCCCGGACTGCACGAGGCGGCTCGTTCTCGCTCCCCGCATTGCGCAGAACAGGCGACGTGAGCGCCATCACTTCCCGGGGAGTGCGATAGCAGATCGTCAATCGAGCCTCGGTCCATCTGTCGCCGAACGCCGCTTCGACCGCCTGCCCCCAGGTCGTGTGCCGATGCGGCGCCTCAGCCTGATCGATGTCGCCGACAGCAGTGATCGACCGAGAAGGGCAACGACGCATCACCATCTGCCACTGCATCTCCGACAGCTCCTGCGCCTCATCGATGACGACGTGGCCGTACACCCAGTCACGCCTGGCGGCGGCGCGATCGGCGAGGAACCCGCCCTGCTCGCCGCCGGACAGAGGATCGCCCAGCAGGTCGGCGAGCGCATCGATGAGCGGGATCTCGCTGCTCGCCCATCCGACCGGTTCCCGAAGGATCGACGCGCGTTCGACGTCAGTGAGCTCCGGAACCCACCGACGCAGCAACGCGTCGTCGCCGAGCAGCCGACGAAGCTCAGCCGTCGCATCCAGGCTCGGCCACCACTGCGCGAGCACGGCAGCCACTGCGGGGTCGACCGCGATCCGATCACGCAGCCGCTCGATGTCCTCCTCTGAGAGCACTCCGTCGATGTCGGCACCGATGGCGCCGGTGGCTGACGCCCGGTCATCGGAGCGCTCCAACGCGGCATCGACACCGGCAAGGATGTCCTCCAGACCGTCCTCCATCTGCGCCAGCACCTCTTCGATGCGTTCGACAACGGCATCCGTGAGCAGGTCGTGGACCTGTTCGAAAAAGACTGCGCGAGCTGCATGGTACGAGCGCCCGGAAGTCGCGGAGGCGAGTGCGTTCTCGATCCTGTGCGCATCGAGGGCGTACTTTTCGCCCTCCCACACCAGTCGGAGATCTTTCGGACTCGGAACCAGCGACGCGGTGTACTGAGACATCGCCCGCTGCCAGAGGGCACGGCCCTTGATCTCGGCGACCGCCCTCGACTCCTCTCGCTCCACAGCGATACCCGGCACCAACGTGTCGCAGGTCGCTGACACGATCGCCGTTTCGCCGAGGGCGGGCAGCACTTGCGCGATGTAATCCAGAAAACGCATCGACGGACCGAGCACGAGTACGCCCTGGGCAGCGAGCCGGGAATGCGTGAAGAGGAGGTAGGCCACTCGATGAAGCGCCACCACCGTCTTTCCTGTTCCTGGACCTCCCTGCACCACGAGCGGCCCGTGGGCGCCCGCGCGGATCACGTCGTCCTGCTCACGCTGCAGGGTGGCCGCGGCCGCACTCATCCGGCCGGTTCGGCGTTCTCCGAGCGCGGCGAGCAGCGCACCCTCACCGACGAGATCGCTCGCGGTCGAACCATCGAGAGGCTCGTCGTCTACGCCCAGCACTGTGCGTTCGCTGGTGCGGATGTGCCGCCGCCTGGCCTGTCCCTGGGGGTCGACCGCTGTCGCGGTGTAGAAGGCACGCGCGGCCGGCGCGCGCCAGTCGATCACCAGCGGTTCGTCCTCCTCAGGGTCTGCACCGGGAATTCCGACCCGGCCCAGATGCCTCACCGAATTGTCGAGCGCGTCGAGCCGGCCGAAGATCAACCCCTGCTCGGCGTGCGTCAGTTCCGAGCGCCGCTGCGCCATCATGCGCATTCTCGCGTGATGCACGGCATCCGTCGCAGGAATCGCGAGGTCGGCATCCAGCTGCCTGAGCAGCTCATCACGGCGCGTGAACGCCTCATCGAGTGTGGTCTGTTCCTGTTCTACTGCTGTCTCGTTCGCGATCTCGTCCTGGTCGGGCAGGGTGGTTAGGTCGTTCAGGGACACTGACACTCTCTCTGCGCACTGGGTCTGAGGTCAGCGCACTCGTCGCTGAACACCGTCGGGTCGCGAAGTATTCCCGCGGTTCAGCCGTGCTGCCCGCGCAGTTCACGGCGAGTCAGCGGATGCTGTGAACCATCGACCTCAGAACCATCCGGCTCAGAGCCATCAGGTCCGGATTCATCCGGCCGGGGCGTTCGGGGATCGGCATCCGGCCCGGCCTTGCGCGCACGGCGACGTTCCTTCGCGCCTTCGACGAGGTTGTAGAGCGTCGGGAGCACGATCAGCGTGAGCACGGTGGACGAGACCAGACCGCCGATCACGACGATCGCAAGCGGCTGCGAGATGAACCCGCCGTGACCGGTGATTCCCAGCGCCATCGGCGTGAGGGCGAAGATCGTCGCGAGAGCGGTCATCAGGATCGGGCGCAGACGCTTCTCGCCACCCGCCATGACAGCGTCGCGCGTCGACAGGCCCTTCTCCCGATACTGGTTCACGAGGTCGACGAGCACGATCGCGTTCGTCACCACGATTCCGATCAGCATCAGCACGCCGATGAGGGACGCGACACCGAGCGGCACGCCGGTCACGATCTGCAGCAGGATCGCTCCGGTCGCCGCGAACGGCACCGAGACCAGCAGCAGCAGCGGCTGGCGCAGCGACTTGAAGGTCGCGACCATCACGACGTAGACGATGAGGATCGCCGCGAGCATCGCGAGTCCCAGCTGCGAGAACGAGTCCGCCTGCTGCGAGGCGACACCGCCGACCTCAGCGCTGGCACCATCAGGCAGGTCGACCGCTTCAAGGGCTGCCGTGACCGACGCCGTCGCCGTCGCGAGGTTGTCAGAAGCCGGTGGCACCGTGATCGTCGCGGTACGGCGACCCTGCTCTGTGGTGATCGAGGTCGGACCCTCTCGCTGCTCGACGAGCGCGATGTCCTGCAGCGTGATGATCCCGCGCGGGCTGGGAATGGCCAGCGCACGCAGCTCGTCGATCGTCGCAGGGGGCTCGGTCGCGGCGATGTACACCGTGAGTGCCGTGTCATCGAGTTCAACGGAGCCGACCTGCTGCGGGCGCATGGTGCTCGAGACGAGCGAGCCGACCGCGACCTCGGAGAGCCCGATGTCGGCTGCCGCCTGACGATCGACGACCACGGCGATGTACGGCAACGACGCCGCGAGGTTGTCAGTGACCGCGCCGATGCCTTCGCGACCTTCGAGCTCAGCGGTGACGGCGTCCGTCGCCTCGGCCAGCGCATCCGCGCTCGGCGCCGCGACGTTCACCTCGATGTCGCTCGAGCCGAGTCCTGCCGAGGCGTTGACGCTGATGTCCCCGACATCCTCCAAGCCGTCGACAGCATCCAGGACGTCGGCACGAAGCTGCTCCTGATCGGCATCGGATGACGTCATGATCGAGTACGTCACCCCGGCGCCGCCGGAGAACGCGTCCATGAGCGACGAGCCGCTCGAGCCGATCGAGACCTGCACGTTCTCGATCCCGTCGATGCCTTCCAGCGCATCCTCCACGACGGCTGCCGCGGCATCCTTCGTCTCCAGGCTCGCCGTCGGACCGAGGTCCTGCGTGACGGTCATCGTGTTCTGGCCGGAGTCGCTGAGGAAGTTGATCTTCATCAGCGGAGCGGCTGCGAGGGTGCCGCCGAGCACCACGACAGCGAGGATCACCGTGATCGCCGAGTGCTTCAGGGTCCATCCGAGGATCGGGCGGTACAACTTCTGCAGAGGCGTCGGAGGGGCGTCCTGATGTTCGGGGTCGATGACCTCGCCGTTCTCGTCACGCAGCTCCTTGCCAGGGCGGAGGAACCAGTACGCCAGCACCGGCACGATCGTCAGCGCCACGAGAAGGGACGCGACCATCGCGATGGTCACCGTCATCGCGAACGGCCGGAACAGCTCCCCGACCATGTCGCCGACGAACACGATCGGCAGGAACACCGCGACGGTGGTGATCGTGGATGCGGTGATGGCGGAGGCGACCTCGCGCACGGCGAGGCGGATCGCGTCGCCCTTGTCAGCATCTCCCACGTAGTGACGTTTGATGTTCTCGATCACGACGATGGAGTCGTCGACCACGCGGCCGATCGCGATCGTGAGCGCGCCGAGTGTGAGGATGTTCAGCGAGTAACCGAACGCCTGCAGGCCGACGAAGGTGATCAGCACGCTGGTCGGGATCGAGATCGCCGTGACCAGCGTCGAGCGGATCGACAGCAAGAACACGAGGATGACGATCACTGCGAACACGAGGCCGAGCAGGCCCTCCGTGGCGAGCGTCTCGATCGACTGCACGATGAAGGGCGCCTGGTCGAAGACGACCGTGAACGTCGCGTCCGGGAAGGCCTCCTGCAGCTCGTCGAGCTCGGCGAGCACACCCTCGGAAACCTCGACAGTGTTCGCCGAGGGCAGCTTGGTGATCGAGATCGAGAGCGCATCCTCGCCGTTCACGCGGGACAGCGAGGAGACCGGATCGGACTCCAGCGCCACCGTGGCGACGTCGGCGATCGTGGCCGTCGTCCCCACCAGCGGCAGGGCTGCGATGTCCTCGACCGAGGTGATCTTCGCCCCGGTCTGCACCGTCAGGGTCTGACCGTCCTGGGTGATGTCGCCGCCGGGGAAGAGGGTGCCGTTCTGCTGCAGCGCGTCGCGGATGGCCTGGCTGCTCACACCTTCTGCGGCGAGGCTCGCGTCGTCTGGCGTGATCGTGATGCGCTGGCCGATGCCGCCGATGATCTGCGCGGCATTGACACCCTCGACGTCTTCGAGATCGGGGATCGCCACATTCTCGAGATCGGCCTGGGCAGTCTCGGCGTCGTCGAACCCGGTCACGGCGACCTGGATCACCGGGAAATCGTCGATCGACACCGACAGCACCTGCGGCTCGACATCCTCCGGCAACTGAGACGAGATGCGGGTGATCGCCTGCTGCATCTTCTGCTCTGCGGTCGCGAGGTTCTCGCCGTACGCGAACGTCGCCTGGATGATCGAGGAGTTCGTCGAGCTCGTCGCGCTGGTGGATTCCAGTCCTGGAACACCCTGGATCGCCGTCTCGATCGGTGTCGAGACGTCATTCTCGACGACCTCGGGCGATGCCCCTGGGTACGACGTCATCACGATGAGCGACGGCAGTTCGAGCGAGGGGATGAGCTCCTGCTTGAGATTCGTCAGCGCCAGACCGCCGAACACGGCGGCCACGATCGTGATGAGAGCGATCAGCGCGCGGTTGCGCAGGCTGAGGATGGCGAGTTTCGACACGATGATCTCTCGGTTGTCTTTATGCGGTGGACGGCGGTGAAGAGGATGCTGGCGCTTCGGCGGTTCCGAGGATGCCTGCGAGCGCGCTCTCGATGAGGTGCTGATCGAGCGGCCGCTCGTGGATCTGCGCGTGCCAGAGTACGCCGTCGATGAAAACGACTGCCGCCCTGGCACTGGCCGAGCCGTGAACGGGAGCGAGGATTCCGACGAGCTCATCCGTCCAGTGCCGCGCGAGCTCGCGCAGCCTCGGATCGTGCACAGCCGCGGTGACGACGGCGCGATCGGCTTGGACGGCCGTGGCGTCAGCGAGTGCCGCGTGGATCAGTTCGGCGAGCAGTGCGGGGGTGGCGCCACTCTCATCGATGACCTCGCGGATGGCTCCCATCCGCTCGGCGACGTCGGCAGCGAGATGCTGGAGGGCGGCGTCGCGGAGGTCGTCGAGCGTGGCGAAGTACTGAGTCGTCGCGCCGAGTGGGACATCGGCGCGGGCGGCGACCATGCGATGCGTGATCGCGTCGACACCGACCTCGGTGATGAGCTCGGCAGCCGCCGTGACGATCGCGAGACGGCGCGACTGCGGGTCGCGCCTGCGGCGGACTGCTTCAGCCACGGCTCTCCCCTCTGGACTGCTGTACATGTACTTTTGTACATTCTCGCATTTGTGAAGATGCTGAGCGCCGAAGCCCGGCTGCAGGACGGCTCACTCGCGGTGTCGACGCGGAGGTCAGAATGCCGCGCCGGAGGCGAGGCCGGCGAGCGCCGCGAGGACCGATGCGGCGAACGTACCGCACAGGTGCAGCACGGATCGCCGTCGCTCGGAGTCCTGCCACAGTGCGATGGTGTCGAGCATCGCCGTGCTGAAGGTGGTGTAGCCGCCGAGCATCCCCGCTCCCACGATGAACAAGGCATCCGGCAGCGCCGCGGTGACGATCCCGAGAGCGAACGATCCGGTGATGTTCACGATGACGATGCCCCACGGGAACCTGCGGTCGGCCCATCGACTCACGCCGACGTCGACGGCGTATCGGAGTGCGGCGCCGATGCCGCCCGCCACGGATGCGAGCAGGAAGATCAACGGCGTCATGGTGCTTCTCGCCGCCTGCCGACCCGCATCCCCAGGATCGCCGCTGCGATACCGAGCGCCAGAGTGAGGACCGGATAGAGGACGGCGAGCAAGGGGGTGGCCGTCCAGAGCTGCACCGTGCCGACGGCGAAGGCGCTGTAGGTGGTGAAGCCGCCGAGGATGCCGGTGCCGAGGAAGACGCGCATGTCGGAGCTGCCAGGCAGACGTGCGGCGAGCACCCCGAGCAGCAGCGCTCCCGCGACATTGACCGCGAGGGTCGAGAGAGGAAAGCCCCCTGCATCCGGCACCAAGAGTGCGACAGCGAGCCTCGCGGCGGTGCCGAGCGTTCCGCCGAGCGCGACGAGGAGCAGCCGGCGGAGAGTCACGCGGCCACTCTAGCCGTGCCGCCACATGACAGTGCACCCCGTGATTGTCAAGGCTGTATGAGCTGCGCCGCGCGCGGCGTTGACTGGCGCCATGATGCCACTGTGGAAGCTCGACAAGACCGCGCCCCTCGGCTCCCCCTTCGTCCCAGGTGCACGACACGACGTGGTCGTCGTCGGCGCAGGACTCACCGGACTCTCGACTGCCGTGATGCTCGTTCGCAAGGGACTCGACGTCGCAGTGGTCGATGCCGGCGAAGTCGGCGAACTCGCGACCGGCGCGAACACCGGCAAGCTCTCCTTGCTCCAGGGACAGACGCTGGCCAAGATCCGTCGCAATCATCCGACCTCGCTCGTGAGGGCATATGTCGACGCCAATCGTGCGGGCATGCAGTGGCTGACGGATTTCGCTGACAGTGCCGGCGTCGCGTACACCAGACGCACGGACCATACGTACGCGCAGAGCCCGAGCGGTCTCGACGCGGTGCGGGCGCAGCACTTCGCCGCACGTGAGGCTGGACTCGCGACCCGGATACTGCCGCCGGCCGACCTGCCGACGACGCCGTTCCCTGTCGTGGGCGCCGTCGCGCTCGATGACCAGGTGACGATAGACCCGATGCGGGTCGCGCTGGCTCTCGCCGAAGAGCTGCTCGCGAACGGCGGAACCCTGCACACCGGCATCCGCGCCACCGGGGCGCATGCGCTGCCTCAGCCACGCGTCGATACGGCTTCCGGCACGCTGTTCGCGGAGCACGTCGTGCTCGCGACAGGAACGCCCATCATCGATCGCGGGCTCTACTTCTCGAAGACACGTGGGCTCAGGTCGTACTGCGTCTCCTTCCGCATATCAGGCGATGCACCGGAGGGGACTTTCATTTCCGTCGATGACCCGACGCGTTCCATCCGTCCTGTCACCGAGGCGGACGGGCCCGGCGGAACCGCGCAGCTCGTCGTCGGAGGAAACGGGCATCCGGTCGGACGCTCGGACGGCGAGACCGCGGCGATCGATGATCTCGTCGCCTGGACCAGACAGTACTTCCCGGATGCCGAAGAGACCCACCGGTGGTCCGCGCAGGATTACGAGTCGCACAACCTCATCCCGTTCGTCGGCGCGATGCCGCGCGGACTCGGCCGCATCCGCTTCGCCACCGGCTACGCCAAGTGGGGACTCTCGAACGCTCCGGCAGCGGCGCTGCGCCTCACCGCTGAGATCGTCGGCACCGAGCGGCACGATCGACCGCGGTGGATGAGCTTGATCGGCACGCGGCTGACCATGCCTGCCGACATCGGGCGAGGAGCGGTCGAGGGCGGCAAGGTCGCTGCCGCCGCCGTGTCCGGATGGTCGCGCGCCGAGTCCCGATCCGTGCCGGTTCCTCGTCCGGCCGAGGGCGAGGGCGTGGTGGCCAACCACGCCGCGCGTCCGGTCGCCGTATCGACGGTCGGCGGCGTCACCCGTGCCGTCTCCGCGGTGTGCACGCATCTGGGAGGCGTGCTCGACTGGAACGACGCGGAGTGCTCGTGGGACTGCCCGTTGCACGCCTCCCGCTTCGCGCCCGACGGCACGCGTATCGAGGGTCCCGCGCTTCGCGATCTGCCGAGCCTCCCCCGCTCCGACGGGAGCGACCCTCAGCCCTGATCGACCGCGCCGTCCCAGCCCTGCTGCGGTGACTCGCAGTTCTCGCGATAGACGTACTGCGACGGGAGCTTGCGCTGACTGCTCGACCAATCGATCGCCGGGCGCCGCTGGTCCGGCGGCAGGTAGCCGAGCCGGTACACGGCCATCAACTCCAGGTCATCAGGAACACGCAGAAGCCGGACGATCTCGTCCCAGCGGCCAGGAACCTCCATCGGGAACGAGATGAACTGGATGCCCATGCCGAGTTCGACTGTGGTGAGCCAGACGTTCTCCATCGCCGCGCCCATGCTGAAGACCGAATAGAACGAAGACAGCTGTCCGGGGCGGTACTCGCTGCGATCGAGCATCACACCCAGCAGCAGCGGAGATCCGGCTACGAGCTTCCGGTTGTCGGCGCCCAGCGTCTTCGGCACACCGAACGCGTTCATGAGGGTCTGCCCTCGTTTCGTGAACACCTGACCTGTGAAGGGCCGAAGCGCGGCGGGAAGCCGATCGAACAGCATCCCGCTGCGCGTCGAGTCCATCTCGGCCTGACTGAAGCGGAAGTACGGCTTGTACCTTTCGAAGAAGGTGCCGTTCGACATCGCCTCCGTCATGCTCTCACCGGAGATGCGCGCGATCTCATCGATCGTGTCGCGGCTCTCGATGACGACGAATCGCCAGGGCTGGCTGTTCAACTGCGATGGTGCGCGGCCCGCCGCCTCAAGGAGCAGTCGCTGATGCTCCTCGGAGACGGGGTCGGGCAGGAATGCACCGTTCGTGGTCTTGCGGCGGCGAATGGCGTCGAGCAGTTCCATACGATCACTTCCGGTCGGCGGGTCGGAGCGCGATGAGGCTCGCGGCGAAGAACGGGGCAGCAGCGAGAGCGATGAGCGGATGCCGACGACTGTGCGTCGGCACGTAGGCGATGGCGGCGAGCGGCACCACGGCCGGCGCGAGCGCCGATGTCGCCCGCCGAGTCGCGTGGTGGGGCCCACGCCACCACCGCGAGCTGAGCGCAGCGGCGACTGCAGCGCACGTCGTGATGTAGAGCGCGTGATGCAGCCAGCGGAAACCGCTGGTGTCGACGAGTCGCAATGCGACAGTCACGCCCAGTGCGCAGTTGGCCGCGTAGCTCAGCGCAGCGGCCTGGAACAGTGGGGACGCGTTCGCGCGCTCGGGGTTCGGGGCTGTTCCGCGGCGGCGCATGCATCGACCCTACGCCCGCCCTCCCCGCATACGACGGGTAGCCCAGGGCAGTGTCGCGCAGCATCCGTTCCGGGCCGCGTCCTGTTCGAGAGGAGAAAGCACGAACGGGAGGAGAGAACACGGACGAGTCTCCTCCCGAACGTGTGATCTCCTCCCGAACGCGTTGACTAGAGGTTCGCCTCGGCGTAGATGCGGAGCGCATCGCGGACGAATTCCGCTCCGCGCGTGCCGCCATCGGCCGTCGCGTAGTTGGCGCCGAACCGCGGGTCTGCGACATACATCTCACCGAGTCCGATCACGTAGCCCTTGATGTCGGCACCCTGGGCGGATGCCGGGGTGCCGGGCACGCCGGTCAGCCACTCGACGTGGCGCTCAGCGATCGCCTGCGCCTCGTCGGATGCCGGATCGACACCGCTCTCCGCGGCCGCGACCCAGTCACGACCGAGGTCGGCAACGAGCTGCTGCCATTCGGCGCGCTCGGACTCCGAAAGCCCCCGCCACCAGCGGTCGCCGTCGGCGTAGGCCTTCTTGCCCCACCGGTCCTCGACCTCCTCCTTGTACTGGGTGTGGTCGAAGCCGTCGAACATGTTCTCCGCCATGAGAGATCCTCCTTCTTTCAATGTGTTGATGGTGTTCTCGACCGACACGATCTGCCGTGCCAGCCTGTTCTGCTCCTCGCGCAGGTATGCGAGGTGCGTCTCGAGAGCGGTCGCGTCGGCCACCGCGCCCGCCGAAGTGTCGATCGCTTCTGCGATCTGCGGCAGTCCGAGTCCGAGCTCGCGCAGCAGCAGGATTCTCTGCAGCCGCACGAGCGCCGTCTGGTCGTAGTGCCGATAGCCGTTGTGCGCGATGCGCGTCGGCTTGAGCAGGTCGATGTCGTCGTAGTGGCGCAGCGTTCTGCTCGTGGTGCCGACGCGACGTGCGATCTCCTGGATCGACCAGTCACGTGTGTCCACGGCATCCTCCTCTCGTGTTGATATGACCACCATAAAAGTTGACGTTGCGTCAATGTCAAACAGTTTTCTTGACAAACTCGCGATATATCGTGTTAGTGTCTTGACACGCGATATATCGCGACTAATCAACCTCAGGAGAGAACATGACCGAGAAGTGGCTCATCGCCCCCGGCGAGGAACGCGTCATCGACATCGCCCAGGCGACCCGACTCAAGGTCGGCCTCGTCGGCGGACAGGTCGACGTCATCGCCCACGACGAACCCGGCATCCGCATCGAGGTGCACGGCGTCACGACCAAAGACCTGCGGATCGAATCCGACGGCAACGAGATCGAGATCGACCATGCGCAGCTGGGCTGGGACAACTTCCTCGAGGTGTTCCGCAACTTCGGCCCCGGCGGCCCCCGTGCCGAGGTCAGCGTGGCAGTTCCCCGCCGCATCGCACTCACGCTCGGCGTGGTCAGCGCAGGCGCCCTCATCTCGGGCCTCACCAACGACGCCCGGCTGAACACCGTGTCCGGCGACCTCATCGTCGACACGCACACGGGCGATCTGACCGTGAACTCGGTCTCCGGTGACGTGCAGGTGCGCGGTCTCACCGGCTCGGCCAACGCGAACAGCGTGTCCGGCGACGTCGCGATCACCGGTTCGGTGCGCAAGGCGACGGTCGACACCGTCTCCGGCGCGATCCTGGTGGATGCCGCTGGCGCTGTGAACACCATCAACCTGAACACCGTCGCCGGCAACAGCACGATCCGTCTCGAGGAGACGCTGCCAGCGAACTACGTGGCGCGCTCGATGAGCGGTCGCATGCTGATCGACGGCATCGACCGTGGGAACACCGGCCCGACCAACTACACGGGCTCGACCGGTGAGCTCGCCGGCTCGTTCGTCGATGTGCGCACCAACTCGGTCTCCGGCGACATCACCGTGCTGCGCCAGCCGCTGCTGACCGTCGCCGACGATGAGGAGTGGGACTCATGACCCCCGCCGTCTTCTCGCACGGCGACCTGCGTCTGTACCTGCTCTCCCTGCTGGATGAGGCTCCGCAGCACGGCTACGGAATCATCCAGGCGCTCACTGACCGCACCGGCGGCACCTACACCCCGAGTGCTGGCACGATCTACCCCCGACTCGCGAAGCTCGAAGAGGAGGGACTGGTCTCCAAGACCGTCGACGGTCGCACCACGATCTACTCGATCACGGATGCCGGTCGCGCCGAGCTGGCAGGTCGCGAGGGCGACCTCGCCGGCATCGAGTCCGATCTCGCCGACTCCGTGCGACTGATCGCGAACGAGGTGCGCCAGAGCGTGCAGGACGCCATGAAGAGCCTGCGTGCCGACCTGGCCGCTGCGGCCAACGATGAGCGGACGGCCGCCAAGAGTCGCCCTCGTTCGACGGCGTCCCCGATGCCCGATGAGCGGGTGGCGAGCCGCGAAGCGCTGCATCGCGCAGATGCGTCGATCAACGCGTTCCGCGCGCGGGTGCGCACCGATCTTCGCACTCACGTGGCGCGAGGCGGCGCGCTGCCGACCTCAGTCGTCACCGACCTGGAGGCCTCGCTGGATGCCGCGGCCCGCGCCATCACGCAGGCACTGACCCCACCCACCCACTGATCTCCCCGCCGAGACCCCGCCGTATTGTCGAGACCCCGTCGTATTCACGTCGATTCGACGGGGTCTCGGTAAGAAGACGGGGTCTCGGCGAAAAATACCGCGAAGGAGTAGGGAGAGGGCGCCGGCTACTCGGTCCAGATCTCGGCCTGGTCGTCCGGCACCGACTCCTCGAGCGGCACGACGAGAACCGAACGGTGCTGCCGGTGAGCGAGGCGCGCGGCGACCGATCCCGTGAAGAACTCGCGGATCGACTCGCCGAGACCGCGCTTGCGCGTGCCGACCACGATCAGCTGTGCGTCGAGCTTGTTCGCAAGCTGCTTGATCGCGAGCGCCGGGTCGCCGACGAGCTGGCGTGCGGTCCAGGTGAGCGCTTTGCCTTCGAGTTCGGCAGCCGCAGCAGCCTGGACCTCTTCGAACTCGGCAGCTCCGGCCTCGATATTGAGATCGATCGGCGCCGAGTGCACGTAGCCATCGGGATCTTCGTAAGTGACGAACCGAGTGACGTCCACATGGGCGACAACGAGGGGCGAACCGAGGAGGTTCGCATATCGCGCAGCCTCCTGCAGTACGCGGACGGCCTGACCAGGCTGCATGCCGACGATCACGGCCTTCTGCAGCGCGGCGTTCTGGGCCGTTTCGTCGGACGGGGAGGAGCTTGCATCTGTCATGTGGATCGTTCCCTTCACCTGCCGGCGAGAGCCAGTGCACCTGGCCCTCGTGCTATCCTGAATGCTACTCTTACCGGCCGCACGCCGGTGTCGTGAATGCCTCGGGCACCTGATTGTCCGACAGCTTAAATCGTTAGGGGGTCTCGCGCATGGGCCGTGGCCGTCAAAAGGCGAAGCACACCAAGATCGCTCGCGAACTAAAGTCCTTCAGTCCTTCCGTGAACTACTCCGCGCTCGAGCGGGAGCTTGCTCATCCGACGGATGAAGACGCCTACGTGGACAAGTGGGCGGACGACTACGCGGACGAAGACGAAGACGAACTAGAAAAGGCCTGACCGCCTGATCTGACAACCCCCGTACACAGTGCGGGGGTTTCGTCGTGCCTCGACATCGCCGTGTCGGACGCCGAGAATCTCACCAGCGACCGTGCCTGCGCTCCCACTCGGCCTCGATCGTCTGCCGTCGACCGGCGATCACACCGAACGGGATGGCGATCACGAGGACCGCGCCGATCACCAGCAGCGGCACCAACCAGTCGCCCGTCTGATCGTGCACGATACCGAGCAGGATGGGGAACGCAGCCGCACCGATGTAACCGGCGCTCTGCACGAAGCTGCTGAGGGCTACTGCTGTCTCGGGTGTGCGTGCACGGACGCTGATCAGCACCAGTGCCAGGGGGAACAGCACGCCGACGACGCCGAACAGCGCGACCCAGAGCCCCACGAGGGCGGTCGACGGCAGCAGGATGAGCCCCGCGAGGCCCACGATGCCGCACGCGACGGCGACGATGAACAGCGGTCTGGTCGCCTGGAACCTCACGACCAGCAGCGGGACGAGCAGTGACGCCGGCAGCCCCATGAAGGCGAACAGCGAGAGCAGCAGTCCTGCCACGGATGCGGAGACCCCGACCCGATCGACGAGGATCGTCGGCAGCCAGGCGAAGGAGACGTAGGCCATCGTCGACGACGTCCCGAAGACGACCGCGATCGACCAGGCCAGTGGCAGGCGGACCAGCCGTGCGAACACCCTGGAGTTCGCCGGCGCGACCGCGATCGGTCCTGTGACCAGAGTCACCGGTTCTGATGCCTCGGCGTCAGAACGTGCCGCGTCGCGAACCGGACGATCGTCTCGCGCAGTAGGGACGGGCACACCGTCGGTGCGCCCGCGCAGCAGCATGAGCACCCACGGGATGCTGCCGGCGAGCGCGAACACGCCCCACATGGCCAAGGACACTCGCCACCCGGCAGCATCCGCCACCGGCACCGCCACCAGTGGCGGGATGAACGTCGACAGCGCCATCGCCGTCGTGTACAGCGTCATCATCAATCCGAGGCGGTCGGGGAAGTGCTTCTTGACCAGCGGCGGAAGCAGGATGTTCCCCATCCCCACACCCGCGAAGATCAATGCTGTGGACAGCAGCAGCGTGACGGCATCCACCGAGAACCCGCGCAGCACGAGGCCGGCGGCGATCGCGATCAGCGCGATCACCGTCACCCGCTCCAGACCCAATCGGCGTTCGAAGAGCGGGGTCAGCAGTCCGAAGATCGCGAAGCACACCGGCGGCGCGGTGCCGATCAGACCGACGACCGCAGAGGAGAGCGGGAAGTCCGCAGCGACATGATCGAAGAGTGGTGACAGAGACGCTACGGCGGAGCGCAACGAGAAGGCGCACAGCAGGATGCCGAGCACCGCGAGCGCCCGACCCTGCCAGAGCGGGCGCGACTTCGTCACGAC
Source organism: Microbacterium sp. TWP3-1-2b2 (assembly GCF_049896145.1). Taxonomy (NCBI): domain Bacteria; kingdom Bacillati; phylum Actinomycetota; class Actinomycetes; order Micrococcales; family Microbacteriaceae; genus Microbacterium; species Microbacterium sp. TWP3-1-2b2. The sequence goes on from NZ_JAFCTS010000001.1 coordinate 2,239,294, forward strand.
GACTGTGAGCTCTCGACCCAGGCGAGGTACTCCTCGGTGACAGTACCGGTGACGTAGCGGCCATCGAAGCAGCTCATGTCGAGATCGGTGACCTCTGAGCCCTCGATGATCGCCGCTTTGAGGTCTTCGACCTCCTGGTACACCAGGTGATCGGCGCCGAGCTCAGCGGCGATCTCCGGAATGGTGCGGTCGTGGGCGATCAGCTCGTGCTTGGAGGGCATGTTGATGCCGTACACGTGCGGGTACCGCACCGGTGGTGCAGCAGAGGCGAACGTGACGGAGAGCGCTCCGGCATCCCGCGCCATCTGGATGATCTGCTTGCTCGTCGTTCCCCGCACGATCGAGTCGTCGATCAGCAGCACGTTCTTGCCTTTGAACTCGGTGGACATCGCGTTGAGCTTCTGACGCACGCTCTTCTTGCGAACCGCCTGCCCCGGCATGATGAAGGTGCGACCGACGTAGCGGTTCTTGTAGAAGCCTTCGCGGTACTCGATACCGAGCTTGCGGGCGACCTCCATCGCCGACGGACGAGCGGAGTCGGGGATCGGCATGACCACATCGATCTTCTCGCGCGGCACATGCTTGGCGATCGTGTCAGCGAGGCGCTCCCCCATCCGCAGACGCGACTCGTACACGGCGATGCCGTTCATCGTCGAGTCGGGGCGTGCGAGATACACGTACTCGAATGCGCATGGTGCGAGCGTGGGGTTCTCCGCGCACTGCCGGCTGAACAACTCACCCTGGTCGGTGATGAAGACCGCCTCGCCCGGTGCGACCTCGCGGACGACCTCGTAGTCGCCGTTCTCGAGCACCAGGGATTCGCTGGTGACGACCCATTCGTCATGCTCCGCACCGTCGCGGCGCCCGAGGATCAGCGGACGGATGCCGAAAGGATCGCGGAATGCGAGCAGCCCGTAGCCCGAGATCACGGCGATGACGGCGTACGCCCCCTCGATCCGCGCGTGCGTGCGTCCGACGGCCTCGAAGATCCGCTCGGGGTCGAGGTCGACGTCGCTGGTCGTCGCCTGCAGTTCGCCCGCCAGAACGTTCAGCAGCAGCTCGGTGTCGCTCGACGAGTTCAGATGACGGCGGTCGCGCTTGGCCATGTCGGCGGTGAGCTCACGCGTGTTGGTGAGGTTGCCGTTGTGGATGAGGACGATGCCGTACGGCGCGTTCACATAGAACGGCTGCGCCTCCTCCTCGCTGGATGCGGTGCCCTTGGTCGCGTAGCGAACATGGCCGAGGCCGACGTTGCCGAGAAGGGACCGCATGTCGCGGGTGCGGAATGCCTCACGAACCATGCCTTCGGCCTTGATCGTGTGCATGACGCCGTTGGGCTCTGCCGTCGAGATGCCGGTGGCATCCTGCCCGCGGTGCTGCAGCAGGAGAAGCGCATCGTAGATGTCCTGATTGACCGGGCCGCCAGCGACCACTCCGACGATTCCGCACATGGGGTATTACTCTGCTCCATCCGCGTATGCGCCGACGAGACGCACCGCACCACCATCGACGCCCTTGGCGCCTTCTTCGAATTCTCCGGACGGGCGAGCACCCGTCCCGACCGTCGCGACCTGCCAGGCGTCGATGCCCTCTGCGGCGAGCGCAGCGATCGCGGCGTCCTTCTGACGCTGATCGATCACGGCGAGGAAGCCGATGCCGAGGTTCCAGGTTCCCTCAGCGGATTCCAGGCTGGATCCGGCGATGTCGCTGAGCACGCGGAACACCGGGCTGGGTGACCAGGTCGCGCGATCGATCTCCGCCCAACTGCCCACCGGGAGCACACGGGCGAGGTTCGCGGCGATGCCGCCTCCGGTGACGTGGCTGAGCGAGTGCACGCTGCCGTCTGCCAGCGTCTCGATCAGGCGCAGCAGCGGGAGCGTGTAGAGACGTGTCGGTTCGAGCAGCGCCTCACCCCAGGTGGTGCCGAGATCGGCGGCGTTGTCGCCGTAGCCGATGCCGGCGCCGGTGACGATGTGACGCACGAGGGAGTAGCCGTTCGAGTGCAGACCGCTGGACGCCAGTGCCAGTACGACGTCGCCGTCCTCGACGCGCTCGGCACCGAGCACCGCGTCGGCCTCGACGATGCCGGTGGCCGCCCCGGCGACGTCATAGTCACGGGGTCCGAGCAGCCCGGGGTGCTCTGCGGTCTCGCCGCCGACCAGAGCGGTGCCGGTGGCTGTGCAGGCATCCGCGATGCCGCGGACGATGTCTGCGATGCGCTCGGGGACGACCTTGCCGCACGCGATGTAGTCCGTCATGAACAGGGGCTTCGCCCCGACCACGACGATGTCGTCGACGACCATGCCGACGAGGTCCTGGCCGATCGTGTCGTGCTTGTCGATCGCCTGCGCGATCGCGACCTTCGTACCGACGCCGTCGGTGCTGGTCGCGAGCAGCGGCTTGGTGTAGCCGAGCAGAGCTGTGGCATCGAAGAGACCGGCGAAGCCGCCGACGCCGCCGAGCACTTCAGGTCCGTGCGTCGCGCGCACGGACGACTTCATCAGCTCGACCGCACGATCACCTGCTGCGGTGTCGACGCCGGCTTCGGAATAGGGATTGGTGGGGGAGGCAGCCACCCCACAAGACTACCGGTGCCTGAGCCCTCGGATCTCCGCGGTCAGTCTCACCTGATGGGTCGACGGTTGGCGGATCGTCTGCCGGTGGATAGCTTCCGAAGCGTCCATGGGAACAATGACGACCAAGGAGCCCACCGATGCCCAGACAGCTCACGACCCGATTGGGGGTGGCGGGGGTCGCAGCGGCAGTGATGCTCTCCATCGCCATCAGCCCCGTCTACGCAGTCGACGAACCAGTCGACGACCTGACCGCCACCGAGCCGACGCAGGAGGACATGCCGACCGTCGGGGGCAACCTCGGCAATCAGCACTATTCCGCGCTCGACCAGATCACCAAGAGCAACCTCGATCAGCTCGCGCCCGCGTGGCGCACGCACGTCTCGGCAGCAGCACCCGCCTCCGATCACACCGGGCAGCAGACGACGCCGATCGTGGTCGACGGGATGATCTATCTCGACACACCGAGCGGCGGAGTGGCCGCCTTCGACGGGGCCACGGGAGAGGCGGCCTGGAAGTGGGAGAACCACGAATACGGCATGTCCAGCACGAGGCGCGGTGTCTCGGCCGGTGATGGGCGCGTCTACACGCTCGCCGGCGACAACCGCGTCGTGGCACTGGACCAGAAGACCGGCGAGGAGGTGTGGGCGGTTCAGCCGACCGGCCCCGACGGCGAGAATGTGGGACGCGTCGCCAAGGTCGCGACGGTCTACTCGGACGGTCTCGTCTACGTGCATGCCGCCGACGGCGACCGCGGCGCCGTCGTCGCGCTCGACGCCGACGACGGCAGTTACGTCTGGCACTTCTTCGGCGGACCGAACCGCGGCGAGGAGTTCACTGACGTCAACGGAAACACGTTCGATGCCTCAGAGACCTGGGGGCCGGTGCACGAGGACGGCACCGACTGCGCGATCGAAGGCGGCGCCACGTCGTGGGTGCACGGCGCCGTCGACCCTGACCTCGGCATGTACTACATGACCTTCGGCAATCCGCGAAGCTGCAACACCTCGCAGGACGGCTCAGGTCGCCCCGGTGACAACGTCTTCTCCGACACGCTCGTCGCGGTCGATGCGGCCACCGGCGAGTACAAATGGCACTACCAGTCGATCCACCACGACATCTGGGACATGGACAACGTGCATGCACCGAACCTCGCGGACATCGAGATCGGGGGCGAAGAGCGACAGGTCATCTTCTACGGCAGCAAGTCGGGGCACATGTTCATCCTGGATCGCACGAACGGCCAGCCGGTGCTGCCGGCGAACGAGAAGCCGGTGATCACGGATGACCGGCAGGCGAACTCCGACACGCAGCCGTTCCCCTCTGAGCGTCTGCTGCCCGAGTGCGTGGTCTGGGAGAAGCTCGGAACCGACAACGTCCCCGGCGACCCGTGGCGAGGCGTGCCCAACTACAACGGGTATCAGCCGGATGAGAACGGCGAACTCGTCTTCAATCCGGACAGCTACGTCGCCGCGGATCAGGAGCACCTCACCTACCCCGAGGGACATGTCGGGCACCGCGAAGGCTGCATGTACGACCCGCAATGGGACCTCCCGATCCTCTCCACCACCAGCCAGAACGGCGGCGGCGACTGGTCGAACAACGCCTACAGCCACAGCACCAACCTCGTGTACTTCCCGTACGGCACGAACAACGTGGCGCACTGGAACGGTGCTGCGGCGAACGGGCAGCGCGCGATCGGGCAGTACCAGACCGGTGGCATCGTCGCGTACGACGCATCCACCGGCAAGGTCGAGTGGCTGCAGCACCTCGGCACGGACATGTCGCACGGCCAGGGCCCGCTTGCGACGGCATCCGATCTCGTGTTCGTCGGCCAGATCGATGGACGCCTGCTCGCGATGGATGCCAAGACCGGTGAGGTCGAATGGGACTTCCAGACCGGCAACGGCATCGGCTCTGCACCGGTCACCTACGAGATCGACGGTGAGCAGTATGTCGCGGTCTTCGCTGCCGGGACCACGAACCCGTACGGCGCATCGGTGACCAAGGGCGATTCGCTCTGGGCGTTCAAGCTCGGAGGCGACTACGTCACCGAGTCGGGCAGCCAGGAGGGTCCGCTGACCGCTCCGCTCTCGATCCGACGGCCGGTGAACGGCGGCGCAGTCGAAGGCAGCACCGTGGGAAACACCGTGCTGCTGGCACGCGCGGATCGCACATCCGACACGGCCGCAGCCGCCGACAGCACCAACCAGGCAGCCATGCAGCCCACGCATCTGCGTGTGCCGGTCGGAACCAGTGTGACGTTCCTCAACCCCGGGGCCGAGACGTTCGGCGCTCATCCGAACGAACTCGAGCACTGCGCCACGCAGTTCTTCGAGGGTGAGTTCAATGCGCGTCTGCAGCCCGGCGAGAGCTACGCGCACACGTTCGAGAAGGCCGGCGAGTACTTCTTCAACGACTGCACCGATCCGCGTCCCACCGGAAAGATCGAGGTCTACGCCGAATCCGAGGACATCCCAGGGGCGCTGTCAGTCCCATCCGGAAAGCTCGATCTCCGCGTGGAAGACGGACTGTTCACGAACGCGGACGGCACGATCACCGCGCATCTCGATCTGCCGAAGGGGTACGCGCAGGAGGGCGACGTCCTTCTGGAGACATCCCTCGGGCTGCAGCCCATCACGGCGTCGAAGGTGACGGGCAACCGCAGCCACATCGTCGTCAAGTTCGACAAGGCCGATCTCGACAACAACGTGCCGGAGGGCGCGACCGACCTGACCGTCATCACGTATGCGATGCATGACGGCGTGCAGAAAGAGGTGAGATCGACGGTGAGCGTTACCGTGACCAAGTAGCCCACACGCACCGAAGGGCACCGCGTCGCCTCAGGGCGGCGCGGTGCCCTCGTCTGTGCGGACCCGTCCCATTCGCCGGGACTGAGCTTGGCGCCATACGGCGCCGAGGCGAGAGTTGCCACAGCGGTCAGGGCACCGCGACGACAGAGAGGTCAACCATGCGAGAAGAAGACAAGGATCCTGAAGAGTCGATCTTCGGGCATACCGAGACCGTCTTCACCACTCCCGAGCTGAACGCGGGGGTGCCGAAGGAATCACGTTTCATCCGCGCACTCTCCCATGCCGAGATGATCGTGTCCGTCGCGCTCTTCGCCGGCATCTTCCTGGGTGTCATGTACCAGGTGATCGGTCGCTACTTTCCCGCCGTCAACTGGGTCGGCGCGGGCGAACTCGCCCTGTTGTCGATGATCGCCATGACGTTCCTGATGATGGGCTACCTCACCGGACGCAACGGTCACATCGTGATCGAGGTCTTCGACGGGATACTGCGCGGCAGGAAGCTGTTCGTCGCGCTGCGCGTGGTCGCCGCAGCGATCATGGTGATCACGAGCATCGCGCTGGTCTACGACGCGTACGTCAAGATCGCGCTCGAATGGGGTCGCGCGAGCGCTGCCATCGGCCTGCCACTGGGCGTCCTGTACATCTTCGCCTTCGTGGGCGGTCTCTCGACCGGCATCCACTCGGCCTGGAAGATCCCTCACGCGAACCGCCCGGAGCGACAGCTCGAGATCTCCGAAATGGAGGGCTGACCCATGGATCTCTGGTTCTTCGTCCTGCTCCTCGTCGTCCTGCTGCTGCTGCGCGTGCCGGTCGCCTTCGCGATGATCGCGCCGAGCATGCTCTACTTCTACAGCCACAACCTCTCCGCCGGATACGCGACGACCGCGATGGTCAACGGCATCAACAGCTTCCCGCTGCTCGCCGTGCCGCTGTTCATCTTCGTGGGCACTCTCGCCAACCATCTCGGCATCGCCACTCGGCTGTACGACTTCGCGAAGGCGCTGCTGCCTCGCCTTCCCGGCAACCTCGCCTACGTCAATCTGACGACGGCTGTCGGATTCTCCTGGATCAGCGGGTCGGCTCTCGCCGATGCCGCCTCCACGAGCAAGGTGCAGATCCCGCAGATGCTCAAGGCGAACTACCCCTACGGGTTCTCCGCCGGCCTCACCTCGGCAGGTTCACTGCTCAGCACCGTGATGCCTCCGAGCATCCCCGCCGTCCTGTTCGCAGCGACGGCCTCCATCTCGACGGGAGCCCTGTTCGCGGGGTCGGTGCTTCCGGCGGCTCTCATGGCGGTCGGCCTGGCGGTGTACATCTTCGTGTGGGTGCGCATGCACCCCGAGATCGCAGGGAGCCGTGCATTCAGCGGTGCGATGCTGCGTCGTGCGACCGTCCGCGTGCTCGGACCGATGGCGATCCCGGTGATCATCCTCGGCGGAATCTTCAGCGGCTGGTTCACCCCGACCGAGAGTGCGGGGATCGCGGCGGCAGTGGTGATCGTGCTCGGCATGATCTATCGGACTATCAGCTGGCGCAAGCTCTGGCAGGCGACGAAGGAGACCGTGCTGATGTCCGGTGGCATCCTCCTGATCCTCGGCGCCTCGAACCTGCTCGGTCAGGTCCTCGCCCGTGAACAGGTCTCCCGCACTCTCGGCGAGGCGCTCACGATGATCACCGACAACCCCGTGATCTTCCTGCTGCTGCTGAACGTGCTGCTGATCCTGCTGGGCATCTTCCTCGAAGCCACCCCCGTGATCCTCGTGCTGGTGCCGATCCTGCTGCCGATCAGCGCCACCTATGGGATCGATCCGGTGCATCTCGGCGTGATCATGATCATCAACCTGATGATCGGCTCTCTGACCCCGCCGGTCGGTGCCGTGCTGTTCGTGGTCGGATCCGTCACTCGACGGCCCATGGGAGAGCTATTCCGCGGAGTGCTGCCGTTCCTCATCCCCCTCGGAGTGGTGCTCCTGCTGCTCACCCTCTTCCCCGCGATCGTCACGATCGTCCCCTCACTGCTCGGCCTCTGACCGCAACACCCTGAAAGGACCACTCGTGACCAGGAAGCTCTACCTGCTCAACGGCCCGAACCTCGACATGCTCGGGCAGCGAGAGCCCGAACTGTATGGAACGACCACGCTGAAGGACATCGAGGCGCAGAGCGCGCGCATCGCCGACGAGGTCGGCTTCGAGTTGGAGTTCGCGCAGTCGAACGCCGAGCACGAGATCATCGGATGGCTGCATGACGCGCACTACGACGGCGCTGCCGTCGTGATCAACCCCGCGGGGCTCAGCTTCCAGTCGGTGCCGGTTCTCGACGCGCTGCGCATCCTCAGCATCCCGATCGTGGAGATCCATCTGACGAACATCCATGCCCGCGACGAGGCGCATCGCCACTCGATCATGTCGACGGTGGCGACCACGGTGATCGCCGGAGCCGGCGCCTTCGGCTACGAGTTGGCCATCCGCGCCGCGGATCGCCTCGCCGCCGACCGCGCCACCGCATAGCCGTCCCATTCGGCGAGAACCCGGTTGGTGAACCGTCGTCTCGCGACGAGAGTCATGAACACAGCAGACCACTGCGCAACGACGCGCACGACAAGAGGAGAGTCACTCATGGTCACACCCAGGACAATGCGTCGCAGCATCGTCACCACTTCCGCACTCGCCGCGACCGCCCTCATCGTCGCCGGCTGCAGCGGTGGTGGTCCGGCAGGCCCATCGGAAAGCGGCGAGGTGACACTCACGGTGTCGCTGACGCAGAACGAGCAGACCCCCAACTACTACTGCGGCGTCGAACTGCTCAAGGAGCGACTCGAAGATGCGGACATCGGCTTCAGCGTCGATCTGTTCCCGTCCAGCCAGCTCGGCCCGCACGCCGATCGCTTCCCGATGGTGCAGTCGGGCGACATCGACATCGACCTCCTCGGCGGGTCAGAACTCGCCCCGAGCTTCGCACCGATCGAGGCGGTGGATGCCGCGTACGCGTTCGACGACGTCGATCACGCGTTCAGCTGGATGGATGACGGCTCCGATGATCTGTTCACCGCGTTCCACGACGCGACCGGTGTGAAGATCGTCGACGGCTGGCTGTTCGGAAACCGCACGTTCACGACCAAGGACGTCGAGGTCCGCAGCCCGGACGATCTCGCGGGCGTGCCGATCCGCTTCCCGAACTCACCAGGCTTCCTCGCCAACGCCGAGGCCCTCGGAGTCGACAACCCCGTCTCCGTCGCGGTCGAGGAGGTCTACACGGCGCTTCAGCAGGGCATCGCGGTGGGACAGGAGAACCCGATCGTCGCCACCCACTCGTCGAGCTATGACGAAGTGCTCAACGTCGCCATGCTGAACGATCACAACGTCGGCATCCAATTCGTCGTCGTCAGCGACAAGACATACGAGAAGCTCAACGACGAGCAGGCGGAACTGCTGGACAAGACGATCCACGAGATCCGCAGCGAGAACCGCACCTGCGTCGAGGACGAGACGGAAGAGATCGTCCAGGGATACCGCGACAACCCGGAGTTCACGGTGATCGAGAAGGAGGACATCGACATCGACGCCTTCGTCGAGAAGGCGGAGGCCTACTTCTCCGACCACTACACCGGCGAGACGCTGGAGGCGTACCAGAGCATCCGCGACTCAGCGAAGTGATCTGACACGACCCCCTGGCGGGGCGGGCGCGAAAGCGCTCGCCCCGCCTTCGCGTAGGGCTGGTCTCCACGGATGGACGCTCGACCCCTGCGGGAGGACGCTCCGGTGCTCAGGCAGCGGCGAGTCGGTTGCTGATCGCGGCCGCAGCGCTGCGCACGAACGGCGCGACTTCGACCGGATCCAGCTCATCGATCGTGCCGCTCACCGAGACCGCAGCGACGGTGACGCCGCGCTCATGCACGGGGCTGGCGACGCACACGTGGTCACCGTGGAAGACCTCGTATGTCGTCACCACATCGGCGGCAGGGCTGCCCGATTCCTGCCGCTGATCGAAGGCCGTGAACGCCGCGCCGAGCGCAGTGGTCGCACGAGAGAGCCGTTCGCCGATATGAGCGGCGGGGAAGAGCGGGTTGCGGCCACGCGCGTTCGCGATCACCACAGCGTCATCGCCATCTGCGATCGCCAACTGCACGTTGTGCCCGATGGCGTCACGCAGACCGGTCATCGTGCTGACGGCGACGCGACGCAGGCGGCGGGGGCGCTCGACGCTCTGCCCGAGTTCGAACAGGCGCAGACCCAGGTACAGGTGCCCTTCGAGACGATCGAGGTAGCCCTCGGCGACGAGGTCGGCGGCGATGCGGGAGACGGTCGACTTCGGGAGGTTCGCTCGGCGAGCCAGTTCCGTGACGCCGAGCCCTTCACCGGCTTCTCCGACCTCGCCGAACGCGTCGAGGATCGCGGTCATCCGATCGAGAACGCTGACGGTCTCCGTCCACGATGCAGTGCGCATGCGGGCTCAGGCGGCGGTCAGGCGGCGGGCCAGAGAGACTCCGGCCGCACGGACGAGTGGAGCGATGTTGTCCGGCAGCATGCTGCCGGTGGGACCGGCCACCGAGATCGCGCCGACGACGCTGCGGTCGGAACCGATGATGGGGCTGGCGACTGCCAGCACGCCGCGGTAGGACGCTCCGGCATCCGTCGCGAGCATCGAAGTGCGCACCGTCGTGAGCTCCTCCCGAAAACGCGCGATCTCGTCCTCGATGAGCGGCGCACTGACCCTGTCGATCACGTGCTGGTCCTCGCAGAACGCGAGGAAGGCTTTGCCGCTCGCTGTCGTGAGCGCGGGCGAGCGCATCCCGGCCCAGGTCGGAAGCATGGGCAGGCGCCCGGGAGCTGCTGCGAGCGAGACCATCTCGGTGCCCTGCTGGACCCAGAGGCCGACCCGCTCGCCCGTACGCTGCGCGAGCTGACTCATCACCGGAGCGGCGGCGGAGACCAGGCGACGTGGCATCGTGGCGCGAGCGCCGAGTTCGAAGAGCCGGAGGCCGAGGGCGATGCCGTCACCATCGCGCGTGAGATAGCGCTGCGAGACGAGCTCGCTCACAAGACGAGCGGCGGTCGACTTCGGGATGCCTGTCGACAGCGCGATGTCGGTGACCGACATGGCCGACCCCTCGCGCTTGACCGCATCCAGGATCGACAGGATGCGGGCGAGTACGGTCGCCGGGCCGGCAGACGCCTGAGGTGAGGAAAGACGCGACATCGGGACCCTTCGAATGGGACGGTTTCATCGGTCCGCCCGAGACCGAAGCTAGTGGGTGCGTGCAGGAAGCGCAACGAGCCCGAACGTGTCTCAGCACGTTCGGGCTCTCCAGCGCTCAGACGCTGCAGAAGGGCTTGATGCCCATCGCGCTCTCCAGTCCCTCCATGACGTGGTTCTGGAAGAGGTCGTCGTTCTCGGTCTCTGCCTCGGTCCAGTCCTCGACCGCATGACCGAGCGTCGTCACCCACGCGCGGCCGCCGTCGTAGTACTGGCACCAGCTGACAGGGTGGTTCTCGCCATGCCCGGGATGCCCGTTGGCCCGACCGTTGAGACTCGTCTTCTTGTCGACTTCGAGCAGCACGTTGACGTAGCTCGGGTACGGGTGAAGGTTGTACCACTCGTCGGTGAACGCCCACGTCTCCGGCATGAACTCGGTCGACACGTCCTTCTTGTTCACGACCTCGACTGTGCCGGGGCGGTTGGGGGCGTGGTCGTAGAAGTTCGTGCCCCCGAGGAGCCCTTCGTACCACTCCCAGTGGTACTCCGTGCCGAATGCATTGTGGATGCCGACGAATCCACCGCCGCCGCGCACGTACTGCATGAGCGCGGTCTGGGCCGAATCGTCGAGGCTGTCACGCGTCGGGCTGAGGAAGACCACCGCCTGGTACTTGTTGAGCCGGCTGAACGCGGCGAGATCCTCGGTGTAGTCGACCGCGATGCCGCGCTCTTCCGCCCAGGCCTTCAGGTTCGCCTGCGCGACGTTGTCGGCATTGAGTGGCGGGTTGAGTCCCGGTGCGAGCGGCGTGCCGAGGTGCGCGTGACGCGGCCCACCGGTGCGGCTCCAGATGAGGATCCTCTTCTCCTCGCCCTCCTCCCAGCCGTTGCCCCAATCGTGGTAACACGCGGCGGCGGTGCCGCGGCATACGCCGTAGTCCTTCACCTCGTCGAGGTAGATCTGGTCGGCGGTGGCCGGCTTGCCGTTGCCATTGCCGTTGCCGTTTCCGGCCGCGACCATGGGCGCACTTGCAGCGAACAGGCCGGCGCCGAGTACCGCGGCGGCCACGAGCGCAATGCTGGAACGCAGTATGGACTTCACGTGATCTCCTTTGAACGTGCGTGTGCCGCTACAGGTCGGCTCAAGGCTGAACATAGGGATGGGCCGGCATGGCGGCAACGCGTGTTCCATCCAGTAAGTCGGACAGGTGCGTCACGTTCTCCCTAGGATGGGGCCATGGCCGACAAGCCGCAGTGGTTGATCCGAGAGGATGCCGGGATGCCGGCGCTGGTCGCGCTCGCCCTGCGACAGATGCTCGGCATCCGCGAACCAGAGGGACTGCCGAGCCTGCGCGACCTGAAGGTACGGGCACCGGATCAGGCGGACGCCAGCGCCGACCTCGAACGGCAGTGGCGCGACTACTGGGACATGGCAGTGGAGCCGCGCGCTCATCCCGCCGAAGGTCCGCTGGAGCTGATCGACGGCTTCGACACTCTGGTGGCGCTGCCTGCCACCGGTGCCGAAGCGCTGCGCGCCGCGATCACTCCGCTCGCGGCTCCCGCACTGCAGTACGCCCGTGAGGCCCACAACCGGTATCTCGACACGATGAAGACGGCCACCGGAGGCGGCGCGTATCGCGCGTATGCGAGCGCGATCGCCGAGTTCGAACGGGAGATCGGTCGCCGCGCTCACTCATTCGAGCTGAACGTTCAGGTGCTGCCGTTCTCGCAGCGCGGCATCTGGTGGATCGGCGCGCTCACGGTCGCCGTCACCGATGGGCTCAGGCGAGATGTGGTGGCGTTCGACGCCGCCATCCGCCCGATCATCGCCGAGTTGGCGTAGCCGTCAGTCGACCTCGATGATCGTCTCGCGGTCGACGCGCACGACCCGGTCGTGGCGGCGGGCGACACGTTCCAGCAGGATCGCGGCCACTCCACCGAGCGCGAGCCCGATCGGCACGGTCCACAGCAGTGCGAATCCGAACACCTGGCTCGGCGGGTAGACGACGTCGAGTGCCTGAGAGGGCTCGTAGCCTCCGACCATCGTCAGGATGCCGGCGGCTATGACGCCGAGCACGACGCCGATGCCCATGAAGACGCCGTAGCGGGGAACGCGCCTGACGGTCGCCTCGACGGTCTCGTGAGAATCGGTGGAGGACATGCATCCATTCTCCCACTGTTCACCGTCAAGCGGACCCCCAGCTGCGGTCACACCTGTCCGACGGCCTCGCGCTTCTCGGCCTGGAACGCGTCTTCGCGGCGACCGTAGGCCCAGTACGCCGACAGCGACAGCTGCGTGCGGTCGAGTCCGCGTTCATCGGTCAGGAACGGGCGCAGCTGCTTCATCGCACCGCGCTCGCCGTGTGCGAAGACCTGCACGCGGCCCGCCCGCCAGTCGAGAGCGCGCGCGGCGTCGATGAGTTCAGTGGTCGTCCCGGCATCCCGATCGCCGCGGTGCAGCCAGCGCACCTCGATCCCCTCTGGGGCGATGAGATCGAGGTGCTCGGACTCGTCCTGCACCTCCAGCAGCACAGTGCCGACAGCATCCGCCGGCATCGCTTCGAGCGCCGCGGAGATCGCGGGGATCGCCGACTCGTCGCCCAGCAGCAGATGCCAGTCCGCCGACGCGTCCGGCGCATAGCCGCCGCCGATACCACCGAGCACCACGGGATCGCCCGGCTTCGCATTCGCCGCCCATGGACCTGCAACGCCCTCGTCGCCGTGCGTCACGAAGTCGATCCAGATCTGCCCTGCCCCCAGGTCGAAACGGCGGATCGAATACGTGCGCACGGACGGCAGCAGTTCGACGGGCAGCTGCTCCCGCAGTTCAGCCATGTCGTACGGCGGCGTCAGCTGCGCCTCGGCCGGCGCGAAGTGCATCTTGGTATAGGCATCGGTGAAGCCGTTGTCCTCGACGGCCACGATTCCGGGACCACCCGCGATGATGCGCACGAGGTGCGGCGTCAGCCGGATGGAATCGATGACCTCCAGGACGATCTGGGGACGGGGGCGCCGCTGGGGGCGTTCGGTGGTCGTCATGCTGCTCCTTGTGCTCGTGTGCGGGCCCTACGGTCGCAGAGGCATCAGATCCGACAGGTCGGCGCGCGTGCCGGATGCCTGCACCCGGCCTTCGGCGACCACCCCGGCCCACGATGCGGACCCCGTCGCGAGGTCGATCCAGGTCGCGGCATCCATCTCGATGACGTTCGGTGGCGTGCCACGCGTGTGCCGCGGACCCTGCACGACCTGCACTGCGCCGAACGGGGGAACCCGCACCTCGACGCTGTTGCCCGGTGCCTTCTCGTCGAGCAGCTGCAGCAGGTAGCGCACGGCCGTGGCGAGGTCGGCTCTGGCGGGCTTCGCCTCCGCCGTGCGGGCGGCGCGCACAGCATCCAGCGCGGCGCGCCCTTCACTCATATCGATCTTTCTGGCCACGCGATCAGCCTACGTCGGTGTGCGAGCCGCGCCCCGCCCTCAGCTGCACGACGGAAGAAGAGTTTCCGGGGTTCCGGCGCGCTCCGGTCCCGGAGACTCTTCTTCTGTGCGCCTGACCTGACCTGACCTGAACGCGGCCATGCGCATCGAGCGCCGCGTAGGCTCGAACGGTGACCGACAGCACGCATCCGGAGGGCGCCCGCGCCCAGTTGCTCGCCGCTGCGCAGTCGAACAGGTGGGGCATCCTGCCGCGGCTGGCCGATCCGGACGCCGCTCGTGAGTCCGCCGTTCTGATCCTGTTCGGGGTGCTCGACAGCACGCCTGCCCCGATCGCCGACGCTGCCGTCGCGAAGGATCTCGACGTGCTGCTGCAGCGACGAGCACCGACCCTCTCTTCGCATCCCGGGCAGGTGTCGTTCCCCGGCGGCGGACGCGATTCGGCCGATGCCGACTTCATCGCCACGGCGCTGCGCGAAGCCGAGGAGGAGACCGGCCTGGACCCGGAAGGCGTTGAGATCCTCGGCGTTCTTCCCGAGCTTCCGCTCGCCGCGAGCAACCATCTGGTGACGCCGGTGCTCAGCTGGTGGACGAAGCCGTCCAAGGTGGCCGCGGTCGATCACGCAGAGACCGTCGAAGTCTTCCGTGTGCCGGTGGCGCAGCTGTTGGATCCGGCCACCCGCTTCACGACCGTCATCACGAAAGACGGGTTCCGATTCAGCGGCCCCGCGTTCGACGTCGACGGCACGATCGTGTGGGGTTTCACCGCGATGGTGCTGGATCGCCTGTTCGACGTGTGCGGGTGGACCGTGCCGTGGGATGAGACAGACGAACGTCCGGTGACCGTCTGACGTCGCGCGAGCGGCTCGGTAGTCTGGACGGGTGAAGATCCTCGTCCTCGGTTCCGGTGCACGTGAGCACGCGATCATCCTCGCCCTCAAGGCGGAGGATGCGCGGCATGAGATCCTCGCCGCGCCCGGCAACGCGGGAATCGCGCAGGACGCGACGCTCGCCGGCGTCGACCAGCTCGACGGCGGCGCAGTCACCAACTTCGCGAACGAGAACGGGGTCGACCTCGTCGTCATCGGACCAGAGGCCCCGCTCGTCGCCGGCGTCGCGGATGCGCTGCGCGAACGCGGCATCCCCGTGTTCGGCCCCGGCAAAGCCGCCGCGCAGTTGGAGGGTTCGAAGGCTTTCGCGAAGCGCGTGATGGAGGCGGCATCCGTGCCGACAGGACGCGCCGTGCGCGCAGCATCCGTCGCCGACGTCGAGACGGCGTTCGACGATCTGGGCGCACCGTACGTCGTGAAGGCCGACGGACTCGCGGCAGGCAAGGGCGTCATCGTCACATCCGACCGCGCCGAAGCCCTCGCACATGCCGCTCACTACCTCCCCCAGGGGCCCGTGCTCATCGAGGAGTTCCTCTCCGGCCCCGAAGTGTCGCTGTTCTTCCTCTCCGACGGCGACACCGTGCGCGCGTTGAGCCCCGCACAGGACTTCAAGCGCGCCTACGACGGCGATGAAGGCCCGAACACAGGAGGCATGGGGGCGTACTCGCCTCTGCCGTGGCTCGATGAGCAGTTCGGCAGCGAGCAGGCGTTCGTCTCGCTCGTGACGGATCAGGTCGCCCTGCCCGTCGTCCGCCAGTTGGATGCCGAGGGCACCCCGTTCATCGGTCTGCTGTACGCGGGACTCATCCTCACCGACAAGGGCATCAAGGTGATCGAGTTCAACGCGCGCTTCGGCGACCCCGAGACGCAGGTCGTGCTTCCGCGCCTCGTGACCCCGCTGTCCGAGCTGCTGTTCGCCGCGGCATCCGGCACCCTGGAAGACCAACCGGAACCGGTGTTCTCGGACGACGTCGCGATCACGGTCGTGCTCGCGAGCGAGGGCTACCCCGAGGCGCCGCAGACCGGCCGCCAGATCTCCGGGCTTTCGGATGCTGCGCGCGTCGACGGCGTGCGGATCGTGCATGCGGCGACGGCGGGGCCGGATGCACCAGGCGGAGACCTCATCGCCACCGGCGGACGCGTGCTGAACGTCGTGTCCGTGGGAAGCGACTTCTCCGCCGCGCGTGCACAGGCCTATGACGCGATGAACCGGATCGGCCTGGACGGCGCGCACTTCCGCAAGGACATCGCGGCCCGCGTCGCGGAGTAGGCGGCGCTCAGTCGGCGAGGCTGAAGCTCTGGGGAAGGATCTCCGGGCTCAGCGCGTGCTCGACCGCCAGCAGGCTCGCCCCGCGAACCGCGGCTTCTCCCGCCGTGACGGACTGCACGATCGCGAGATGCTCGGTCGCCAGCGGCATGGAGTGCGTGTAGACGACTTCACGCACTCCGGCGATCAGGTGCTCGCCCACGCGCGCCATCGCGCCGCCGATCGCGATCACCGACGGGTTGAGCAGGCTCACGGATGCCGTGAGAACCTCGCCCAGGTCGCGCCCGGCCTGACGCACGGCCTGGATCGCTTCGAGGTTGCCGGACTTGACCAGTTCGACGACGTCATTGCCGTCTGCGGCCGGGATCCCCCGCTGGCTGAGTGACCGCGCGATCGCGGGGCCGGACGCAAGAGCCTCGAGGCATCCGGTGTTGCCGCAGTGACACGGCACGTCCGCTCCCCTTGCGACGCGCACATGCCCGAAGTCGCCGGCGATGCCCTGGGCGCCGCGGAGCAGCCTCCCGTCCGAGATGATTCCGGCGCCGATCCCGGTGGCGACCTTGACGAAGATCATGTGGTCCGTCAGCGGCCATGCGGCCGCCCGCTCACCGAGCGCCGAGATGTTCACGTCGTTGTCGACGAGCACGGGAACCTGCAGATGCTGCTGCACCCATCCCGGTACGTCGAATCCGTCCCAACCCGGCATGATCGGCGGCTTCGCCGGACGACCGGTGGCGTGCTCGACAGGTCCTGGGACGCCGACGCCCACCGCCGCGATGCGCTCATGGGTGAGCCCGGTCTCAGCAATCAGCTCGTTCGCCGCTTCCACGAGCCATGACAGCACGGCCTCCGGTCCGAGCGCCACCGCAAGCCTTCCGGTGCGTTCGGCGAGGATGGTGCCGGCAAGATCGGTCACCGCGACCGTCGTGTGCGACGCTCCGATGTCCACGGCGATGACCACCTTGGCCGTGGGGTTCAGAGCGAACTGCGAGGGTGGTCGCCCACCCGTCGAGGCGGCGTCTGCGACCGGGGCGATCAGCCCCTTGCGCATGAGTTCGTCCACCCGAGCGGCCACGGTCGATCGGGCAAGACCAGAGGTCTTCGCCAGCTCCGCGCGGGTGCGAGGTTCACCGTCGCGCAGCAACTGGAAGAGTTGGCCGACACCGCCGGCGTTGAGATTGCTAGCCATTCTTACCCTGTACTTCTCGTGAACGGCCCGGTGCATCGCAAGGACGACACCGCATCCACGCCCTGGAGGCCATCTTTTCGGCGCTTCCGCGTCTGTCGATTCTACGCGTCGGGTACCGCCTTGACCTGTGCCAGACGACTGCGGGGGACGCGTCCGACGGCGAAACGCTGCTGCAGCAGAACGGCGACGACGATGATGATGCCCTTGGCCACAGCCTGTGCCGACGAGGTGAGGTTGTTCTGCACGAACACGTTCGACAACGTCGCGAAGATCAGCACACCGAACACCGTGCCGGTGATCGTGCCGCGTCCGCCGACGAGGAGGGTGCCGCCGACGACGACGGCGGCGATGGCATCCAGCTCGTACAGGTTGCCGTGCGTCGAGGTGCCGGCCGTGGTGCGGCCCATGAGCATGACGGCGGCGATGCCGGCGGTCAGGCCGACGAGCGCGTACAGCCACATCGTGTGCCGCTTCACCTTGATGCCGGCGAGACGTGCGGCCTCCGGGTTACCGCCGATCGCCACAGTGCGCCGCCCGAACGTCGTGCGGTTGAGCAGGAACCACCCGGCGGCCGCGACGACGGCGAAGATCCAGATGAGGATGTCGACGCCGAGCAGGTCGACGTTCATCGCGCGGACGAAGTCGCGGTCGGAGATCACCAGGGTGCGGTTGTTGGCGAGGATCTCGGCGAGGCCTCGTGCACCGACCATCATCGCGAGCGTCGCCATGAAGGCCGCGACCTTGCCGTACGCGATCACGACTCCGTTGATGAGTCCGGCGCCGACGCCGACGAGCAGCGCCACGATGACGACCACGATCCAGTGGCTGGAACTCGCGATGTCCTGGATCGCAGCCAGCGAACCGACCACCGACGCCAGAGCGAGCACTGCGCCCACCGAGAGGTCGATGCCGCCGGCGATGATGACGAAGGTCATTCCGACGCTGATCACCCCGATGATCGATGCCTGGCGCAGGATCACGAGCGCGTTGTCGAAGTTCAGGAAGTTCGACGAGGTCACCGCGCCGACGATGATGATCACCAGCAGCGCCAGAACAAGACCGAGGTTGCGTCCGACGGAACCGGAGAGCAGCCGACGCAACGTCGACGTGGTCTCAGTCGGGCTCTGGCCCGGCGAGGTGGTGGGTGTGGTCTGCACGCTCACGCGGCGACTCCTTTCATGACGAGGTCGAGCACGCCGTGCTCATCGATCTCAGATGCGGGAACGGTGGTGAGGACGTGTCCGTCGCCGATGACGAGGACCGAGTCCGAGAGACCGAGGACTTCCTCGATCTCGCTCGAGATGACGACGATCGCGTGCCCGGATGACGCGAGTCGGCGGATCAACGCATAGATCTCGGAGCGCGCTCCGATGTCGACGCCTCGGGTCGGCTCGTCCAGCAGCAGCACGGAGCTGCCGTGCACGAGCCAGCGCGCGAGCAGGATCTTCTGCTGATTTCCGCCGGACAGGGTCGCCGCCGGACGATCAGGATCCGCAGGCCGCAGCTCGAGGGCTGCGATCTGGTCCCTGGCGGTGCGGCGCTCGTTGCGCTCGTCCAGCAGCGGGCCCTTGGCGAACCGCGTGAAGGACGACAGGGTGACGTTCTTGAAGATCGGCTCTCCGAGCACCAGCCCCTGCGACTTGCGCTCCTCCGGGCTCAGCCCGACGCCGGCGGCGACCGAGGCGGAGACGGATCCGCGCGGAAGCTGCTTCCCGCCGACCCTGACGGTTCCTGTCGATGCCCGCCTTGCCCCGTAGATCGTCTCGATGATCTCGCTGCGCCCCGAACCGACCAGGCCCGCGAGGCCGATGATCTCGCCGGCGCGCACCGAGAACGACACGTCCTCGAACACCCCGTCGAGCCCCAGATCTTCGACCTCGAGCAGAACCGGCGCATCGGCGGCGATGGGCTCCGCCTGCGGGAAGACGTTCTGCACCGCGCGACCTGTCATGTGCTTGATCAGCTCGGCGGTGGTCGTGTCGGCCACGGCCAGGTTGCTCGCCACGGTCGAACCGTCCTTGAGTACCGTGATGCGATCGCCGATCTCACGGATCTCCTCGAGACGGTGGGTGATGTACACCACCGCGATGCCCTGCGAAGTCAGCTCCCGCACCACCGCGAACAGATTGCGCACCTCTTCGGAGTCGAGCACCGCTGAGGGCTCGTCCATGATGATGAGCTTCGTGTCGTGCGACAGGGCGCGGGTCATGCTGACGATCTGCTTCTCGGCGGCACTGAGCGAGCCGACGTCCGCGTGCGGCGACATCGAGCCGTGCCCGAGCCGCTCGAGGAGCCTGCGCGTCTGCTGAATGAGCTGACCGCGGCGGGTGACGCCGAACCTGTCGAACTCATGCCCGAGGAAGACGTTCTCTGCGACGGTGAGGCCGTCGACGACGTCGAGTTCCTGATACATCGTCGAGATGCCGAGCGTGATCGCTGCCTGCGGGTTCGCGATCTCGACCTGCTCACCCATCCAGCGGATCTGGCCCGCGTCAGGCGTGTGCACACCGGCGAGCGTCTTGATCAGTGTCGATTTGCCCGCGCCGTTCTGGCCGAGCAGGCAGTGCACTTCGCCCGGTCGCACCTCGAGGTCGACCCCGCGCAACGCGCGCACTCCGACGAAGCTCTTCTCGACACCGCGCATCTCCAGTAATGCCGGAGTCTGGTCATCTTTGATCACGCAATGAACATAACATGCTCGAATCGCGAACGCGATAGGCGATCTTTCGATCGCTCCGCCCGCGGCGGTATACCAAAGCCACCACATCGCCCCGCAATTACGGGGTTTGCAAGCGGGCGCCGACTTTTGACCCAGTTACGGCAAAAGCTGGCTAAACGACGGCATGTTCTGCTAGCTTGACCTTGTCAGTGCCCGGTGCGCACCGAATCGGTCCCGATCGACAGCGCCGCACCGCACGCATCTGCATCACATTTCAAGGAGGAAAGACATGCACAGCATGCGCACACGCGGGCTTCGCCCGCTGATGGCAGGAGCGGCAGCACTGTTCGCCGTCACCCTGCTGGCCGGTTGCACCAGCGATGGTGCCGAGGGCGAAGGGGAGACCGGGAACCAGGGCACCACGAGCGAGGAGAACACGGCTTCGGGCGACACGGTCGTCATCGGCTGGTCAGGCCCGGAGGCCGATCACGGATGGCTCGGCGCGATCAACACGGGCGCCATCAACGCCGCCGAAGGCTTCGACGACGTCGAACTGCGTCAGGCAGAGGGAACCAACGACGCCAACCAGCAGATCGCGGCAGTCGAGCAGTTCATCAACGAAGGCGTCGACGCGATCGTGCTCCTTCCCACCGACGGCGCCGCGCTGACCCAGGTCGCGCAGAAGGCGATGGATGCCGGCATCCCCGTCATCAACGTCGACCGCGAATTCTCCGACACGTCGGCCTCGCGTCTCACGATCCTCGGCGACAACTACGGCATGGGTGTCAGCGCCGGTATGTACATCTGCGAGCAGCTCGACGGCCAGAGCGATGCCGTCGTCGCGGAGATCGCCGGAATCGACTCCCTGCCACTGACCCAGGACCGTTCGCAGGGCTTCAAGGACGCTCTCGAAACCTGCGACCTTGAGGTCGGCGCCCGAGTCGCTGCGGACTTCACCGTCGCCGGCGGCGAGAGCGCGGCATCCCAGCTCCTCTCGGCGAACCCGCAGATCGACGCGATCTGGAACCACGATGACGACCAGGGCATCGGCGTCCTCGCGGCCATCGATGCGGCCGGTCGCGACGAGTTCTTCCTCGTCGGCGGTGCCGGAAGCGTCAACATGATGGACAACATCAAGGCGGACGACACCGTCGTCAAGGCCACCGTCATCTACCCGTCGACGCAGGCCGCCGACGGAATCGCGATGGCACGTCTGATCGCGCAGGACAAGACGATGAGCGATCTGATCACGCCGAGCGTGCCGTACCGCATCGTGCTGGACGCGCCCGTAGTGACCAAGGACAACGTCGACGAGTTCATCAAACTCGCCTTCGAGTCCTGATCACCACCGCGGGGCGGGCGCCACGGCGCTCGCCCCGCACTGTTTCCCCGGGAGTAGATATGACAAATGAGCTGCGAGTGGCCATGATCGGCCACGGATTCATGGGAGCCGCACACTCCGTCGGCTGGCGCCAGGCGCCGGCAGCGTTCGACCTTCCCCTCTCCCCTCGGATGGCGGTGCTCGTCGGACGCGATGCCGACAAGACGGCCTCCGCGGCACGCAAGTGGGGTTGGGACGAGACGTCCACCGACTGGGGAGCTGTCATCGCTCGTGACGACATCGACGTGATCGACATCGTCACGCCTGGGGAATCGCACGCCGAGATCGCGATCGCCGCGTTGGCTGCCGGCAAGCACGTGCTGTGCGAGAAGCCGTTGGCCAACACGGTGGAAGAAGCCGAGGCGATGGAGCAGGCCGCGCAGGCTGCTGCGGCTGACGGCATCCACGCCATGGTGGGCTTCACCTACCGCCGGGTGCCGGCCGTGACGCTCATGCGCGACATGATCGCGGCCGGACGCGTCGGCACGGTGCGGCAGATCCGCGCGAGCTACCGTCAGGACTGGCTCGCCGATCCTGAGTCGCCGATGACCTGGCGACTCGACAAGGACCGCGCGGGTTCCGGTTCGCTGGGCGACATCGGCGCGCACATCATCGACATGGCGCAGTTCGTCACCGGGCAGACGCTGACCCAGGTCTCGGCTGTGCTGGAGACACTGGTCGACGAACGTCCCCTGCTGGGCGAATCCGTCGGCCTCAGCGGTACAGCGAGCACGGAGCGCGGGAAGGTCACGGTAGACGACGTCGCTCTGTTCACCGGACGGCTCGAGTCGGGAACCCTCGCGACGTTCGAGGCGACCCGATTCGCGACCGGACGCAAGAACGCGCTCGACATCGAGATCTCGGGCGACGCGGGAGCGCTGCACTGGAACCTCGAGGACATGAATGTGCTCGATTTCTACGACGCCACGCAGCCCGCAGGAGAGCAGGGCTTCACCCGCATCCTGGTCACCGAGCCGGAGCATCCTTATCTTGCCGGATGGTGGCCGACCGGGCATATGCTCGGCTACGAGCACGGGTTCTCGCATCAGGCGAAGGACTTCGTCGAGGCGATCGCGAGCGGCAACACCCCGCACCCGACGTTCGCCGAAGGGCTGCACGTGCAGCGGGTGCTGGATGCCGTCGAGCGCAGTTCATCGAACGGCTCGGCGTGGACCGGCGTCTGAACACGACCACGATACGAATCTCATGAGAAGAGGACGATGATGTCACGACCTGTCACCCTGTTCACCGGCCAGTGGGCCGACCTGCCGTTCGAAGAGGTCGCACGGCTCGCCGGCGAGTGGGGCTATGACGGCCTCGAGATCGCCTGTTGGGGCGATCACCTCGACCCATGGCGCTGGGATGACGACGAGTACGTCCAGGGGCGACTCGACATCCTCGAGCGCAACGGCCTGAAGGTGTGGACGATCTCGAACCACCTCAAGGGCCAGGTGGTGTGCGACGATCCGATCGATCAGCGTCACCGCAACATCGTCTCGGATCACGTCTGGGGAGACGGCGACCCTGAGGGCGTGCGCCAGCGCGCCGCCGAGGAGATGAAGAACACCGCACGTCTGGCCGCCAAGCTCGGCGTGAAGACGGTCACGGGCTTCACCGGCTCGTCGATCTGGAAGTACGTCGCGATGTTCCCGCCGGCCACCGACGAGATGGTCGAAGCGGGATACCAGGACTTCGCCGACCGCTGGAACCCGATCCTCGATGTGTTCGACGAGGTCGGCGTCCGCTTCGCGCACGAGGTGCACCCGTCCGAGATCGCGTACGACTATTGGACCACCAAGCGCGCGCTCGAGGCGATCGGGCATCGCGAGGCGTTCGGGCTCAACTGGGACCCCTCGCACATGGTGTGGCAGGACATCGATCCGGTCGCGTTCCTGTGGGACTTCCAGGATCGGATCTACCACGTGCACTGCAAGGACACGAAGAAGCGTCTCGGCAACGGCCGCAACGGCCGCCTGTCCTCGCACCTGCCATGGGCCGACCCGCGTCGCGGTTGGGATTTCATCTCGACGGGTCATGGTGACGTTCCCTGGGAGGACGCGTTCCGGATGATGAACGCGATCGGCTACACAGGACCGCTCTCTGTCGAGTGGGAAGACGCCGGGATGGACCGACTGGTCGGCGCTCCGGAGGCGCTGGAGTTCGTGCGCAAGCTGTCGACGTACAAGCCGTCGGATGCCGCGTTCGACAGTGCTTTCTCCACGAGATGAGGGTGATCGGGGCCCGCTGACGCCGGCTGCTGGATCGCGCGGACTACAGCGCGATCCAGTAGCGGCGCAGCTGGGGGTGGCCCTCGCTCGACGCGTCGATGACGTCCTGCAGCTCACCGCCGGCGCCCTCGATCGTGCGGAATGAGCCGGGGTTGTCGTCGTCGCACGTCAACATGACGCGGTCGAGGCCCTGCTTCCGCGCCGTGTCGAGCACGAGCCCGAGCGCTTCCTTCGCAATGCCTTCGCGGCGGCGCGATGGGCGCACTGCGTAACCGATGTGTCCGCCGAACTGCCGCAGGTGCTCGTTCAGTTCACGGCGCAACGCGATGAACCCGACGACCTCACCGGCATCCGTTACCCAGAGGAAGTCGCACGCGACGTGACCTTCGGGAAGTTCGGCGTCGGGGTCGGCGTATCGCTCCGCTTTCTCGACCGACGCCTCGCACGCGGCACGGTCGGGCGTCATTCCGAGCTCATACCCGCCGCCGTCGATGTGCACGCCGCCGAACTCGGTGACGGTGTCCGCCCAGGAATCGAAGAGTGCGGTCGTGGGGCGGGTGAGCTCGATTTTCATCGGACCACCTCATCATGAGGGCATCCGTGCGCGCAAACCGACGCGCCAGCCGGCTACTTCGTGCGTGCCTGCAGATGCTTCGGGCGGCGCAGCACGAGGACTGCGGCGACGCCCAGCAGGATGACGGCTGCCGGCAGCAGCATCGTCTGCGCCATCGCATCCGCGAAGGGACCGGCGACGGCATCCGGCATCTTGCCGCCACCGAATCCGCCGGTGGCGTCCGATGCGCCAGGCAGGTTCGCCTCGAGACGGTTCTGCATGAATGCGGCGATCGCTGCTGAGCCGAGCACCGATCCCACCGTGCGCATCGTGTTGTAGATGCCGGATCCGGCCCCGGCCTGACGAGACGGCAGGTCCCGGGTGGCAGTCGTGGCGAGAGGGCCCCACATACCCGCGTTGCCGAACCCGAGGATCGCCGAGGGGACCAGCAGCCATCCGATCGGGATCTCGGTGTTCATCATCATGGCGAACAGGAACAGCGAGATCGACACCAGCAGCAAGCCGGGCACCAGCATCAGGCGCGGGTCGATCCGGTCGAGCAGCTTTCCCGCGAACGGGGAGACGATGCCGGCCGCGAGCGCCATGGGGATCAGCAGCAGCGCCGACTCGGTAGGCGTCAGGCCGCGGGCGAGCTGAAGGAAGAACATCAGCGGCAGACCCTGAGCCGTCACGGTGAATCCGACGATCGCGATCGTGATGTTCGACCAGGCGAAGTTGCGGTCGCGGAACAGCTCGAGCGGAACGAGCGGTTCGTTCTTCGTCCGGGATTGGTACCAGAGGAAGAGCGCCAGCACGACGACACCGGTGATGATCAGGCTCAGCACCGAGATCGGTCCCCAGATCGTGCCCCAGTCGTACGCCTCTGCCTCCTGCAGCCCGAAGACGATGAGGAAGAGCGCGATCGCGCTGAGGAAGACGCCGGGTACGTCGAACCGGTGCTTGTGCGTCTGCAGCTTCGGCACGAAGATGCACGCCAGGACGAACCCGACGACGCCGACCGGCAGATTGATGAAGAAGATCCACTCCCAGCCGAGCCCGTCGACCAGGAATCCGCCCGCGAGCGGGCCGACGAGCATGGCGACGCCGGATGCTGCGCCCCACAGCCCCATCGCAGCGCCCCTGCGCTCCGGCGGGAAGGTCCGGGTGATGACGGCCATCGTCTGAGGCGTGAGCAGCGCAGCACCCAGCCCCTGAACCGCGCGCGCCCAGATCAGGCCGTCGAGGGTCGTCGACAGGCCGCACCACAGCGAGGCCAGCGTGAACACCGCGAGGCCGATGAGGTAGATGTTCTTCGGGCCGAATCGATCACCGAGCCTCCCCGTGATCAGCAGCGGAACGGCGTACGCGAGCAGGTAGGCGCTCGTGACCCATACGACGCGGTCGAGGTTGTTCGACGTCGGGTCGAGCGCTTCCTTGATCGCCGGGTTCGCGACGCCGACGATGGTCGTGTCGACGAGGATCATGAAGAACCCGATGACCATCGCCCACAGAGCCGGCCACGGGCTGCGCGGGCGATGCCCAGTGGCGTAGGTGCCGGTGGAGGGCCCGGAGGATGCCGAGGAGTCAGTCACCCGGCAACGCTACACCCGGACGCCGACAGGGATAATGGGCAGATGAGCGATGCACTGAACATCCCCGGCTGGCGTCACCTCTATTCCGGAAAGGTCCGCGACCTCTACGCATCTCAGGACCCCGCTGACACCCGCATCCTGGTCGTCGCAAGCGACCGGGTCAGTGCCTTCGACTTCGTGCTCTCCCCCGGCATCCCCGAGAAGGGCGCCCTGCTGACGAAGCTCAGCCGCTGGTGGTTCGCGCAGCTCGACTTCCCGAATCACCTCGTCGAGGGTGAGATCCCGGATGCTGTCGCAGACCGCGCCATGCTCGCGCAGTCATTGGAGATGCTGCCGATCGAGTGCGTCGTGCGCGGATACATCACGGGCACCGGCTGGGCCGAGTACCAGCAGAGCGGAACGGTGTGCGGCATCTCGCTGCCCGCCGGACTGGAGAACGGCGACCGCCTTCCCGAGCCGTTGTTCACCCCGGCGTACAAGGCGCCCATGGGCGAGCACGACGAGAACATCACATTCGATCGCGTCGTCGAGCTGGTGGGCGCAGATCGCGCGGGCGAGCTGCGCGATGCCTCGCTCGCGATCTACGCCACGGCCGCGGCCGTCGCCGAGCAGCACGGGCTGATCCTCGCCGACACGAAGTTCGAGTTCGGAACGGATGCCGACGGCACCCTGCGTCTGGCCGACGAGGTACTCACGAGCGACTCGTCACGTTACTGGGATGCAGCGACGTGGGAGTCCGGCACCACCCCGGCCGAGCGGATGGCGAGCTTCGACAAGCAGATCGTCCGCGACTGGCTGGCATCCAACTGGGACAAGCAGGGCGAACCGCCGGCGCTGCCGGAGGAGATCGTGTCTCGCACCGCTGATCGGTACCGCGAACTCATCGAGCGCCTGACCGCATAGGGCGGGGTCGCCGACTCACCGCCGTCGACACTTCGGCGCCGACTCAGCAGACAGCGTCGCGCACAGCGCGCGCCCACGAGTCGATAGTGTTTCTCGAGCATCCCGACCCTGTTTTCCGACCCACCCTGATTCCGAGGAGCCCCCATGCCCGTGTGGAAGATCCATGGCAACGGCCACACCGTCGCCCCCGGCCAGGTCGTCCGACCCGAAGAGCGCCTCAACTGGCCCGCCACCTTCGCAATCGGTGCACAGCACGTCATCGCGATGTTCGGCGCGACCTTCCTGGTGCCGATCATCACCGGCTTCCCGGTGTCGACGACCCTGCTGTTCTCGGGTCTCGGCACCCTGCTCTTCCTGCTGCTCACGCGCAATCGCCTGCCCAGCTACCTGGGTTCGTCGTTCGCCTTCCTCGCGCCGATCACCGCACTCAACGGCGGCAACGCCCTCGAGACGCCGGAGCAGATCGCCCAGGCGCTGGTCGGCGTCCTCGTGGTCGGTGTGCTGCTCGCCGGCATCGGCTTCCTGGTGCAGGCCGTCGGCAGCGGCTGGATCGACAAGCTCATGCCGCCGGTCGTCGCCGGCTCCATCGTCGCGCTGATCGGCTTCAATCTGGCCCCAGCCGCATGGAACAACTTCACGCTGCAGCCCGAGCTCGCCTCTGTGACGCTGATCGCCGTCGTGCTGTTCAGTGTGCTGTTCCGCGGATTCCTCGGACGCATCTCGATCTTCCTCGGCGTGATCGTCGGCTACATCGTCGCTGCTTTCACCGGACAGGTCGACTTCTCGCCGATCGCGGATGCCGCGTGGATCGGCCTGCCCGAATTCCACCTCGCCGCCGTCACGGATCCCGGAGCATGGACGATCGTCCCGATGTTCCTGCCCGTCGTGCTGGTGCTCATCGCCGAGAACGTCGGACACGTGCGCGGCGTGGCGACCATGACGAACGACCCGTCGATCAACAAGCACACCGGACGTGCCCTGCTGGCCGACGGTCTCGCCACCACGCTCGCCGGCGGCTTCGGCGGCTCGGCGACCACGACGTACGGCGAGAACATCGGCGTCATGGCCGCGACCCGCGTCTACTCCACGGCCGCGTACTGGGTGGCCGGCTTCGCCGCGATCCTGCTCGCTTTCTCACCGAAGATCGGCGTCATCTTCAACACCATCCCACCAGGAGTGCTCGGCGGAGTGACCACCGCCCTCTACGGCCTCATCGGCGTCATCGGCATCAAGATCTGGGTCGACAACCGCGTGGACTTCTCCCGCCCCGTCAATCAGTACACCGTCGCGATCTCGTTCGTCATCGCAGTCGGCGGCTTCGCGATGCAGTGGGGCGCGTTCCAGCTCGGCGCCATCGTGATCGGCACGGTCGCGGCCCTGCTGGTGTACCACGTCGGCAACGCGATCGCCCGTGCCCGCAAGACCGGTGCGGATGACGGCGGCCCCATCCCCGCCGTCGGCCCGCTCGGTGGCGACCCGGAGTAAGTGCCGTTGGCTGTCCCGATTCACGGACGTTGTCCCGATCTGCTGACTAATTCGCCAGAAGCCTCAGCGAATCGGGACGGCATCCGAGGATCGGGACACCCACGCCACGTTCTCCGCCGAGTGAGCGGCAGAACAGCAGTGCGGATGCCGCGGGCCTCAGCCGACCCGCGCGATCGCGGCGCCCGCAGCTATCGAGTCACCCACGGATGCCGCCTGCACCAGAGCCCCGGAACGATGCGCAGTGACCTGGGTCTCCATCTTCATCGCGTCGAGCACGGCGACGGCATCCCCTTCGGCGACCGCGGCCCCGTCATCCACAAGCCATCGCACCAGCGTGCCGGGGGCAGGCGCCCGCAGCTCGGCGGGATCGGCGGATGCCGGAGCCTCCGCGTGCGCAGTCGCGCCAGCGAACCCGCGCAGCAGCGCCGCCGGAACCCCGAGCACCACGCGGCGTCCGTCGATCTCGACCGGGAAGCGCTGCAAACCGGCGTCGTCGAGGGGCGCGGGCCGCAGCTGCGGCTCCAGCCGTGGCAGCAGCGTGCTCTCGATCCACTGCGTGTGAACGGCGAAGGTGTCGGTCTGGAAGGCCTCTTCCTCGATTGCCAGACGATCGAAACCGATGACTGTCGCTGGGCCTTCCACTGACAGCTCGCGCAGCGCGCGGCGCGCGCGCAGCAGCGCAGCATCTCGTGAATCGGCGTGCACGATGAGCTTCGCGATCATCGAGTCGAACGCCGGTTGGACGACATCCCCTGTCTCGGTCCCGCTGTCCCACCGCACGCCAGGACCACCGGGGACCCGCAGCGATTCGACCGCTCCAGGGCTGGGCAGGAACCCGCGGCCGGGGTCTTCCGCATTGATCCGGAACTCGAATGCGTGCCCGCGCGGCTGCGGCGTCGAGCTGATCGACGCCCCCTCCCCGAACGCGATCCGGAACTGCTCGGACACCAGGTCGACCCCGGTGACCTCCTCAGTGACCGGATGCTCGACCTGCAGCCGCGTGTTCACCTCGAGGAACGAGATCGTGCCGTCGGCGGCGAGCAGGAATTCGACGGTTCCCGCTCCGCGATAGGAGACCTCGGCGCAGATCCGGCGAGCGGCGTCGTGGATCTCGGAACGCTGCTCTGCCGTCAGACCCGGCGCCGGAGCCTCTTCGATCAGTTTCTGATTGCGGCGCTGCATCGAGCAGTCGCGGTCGCCGACGACTACGATCTCACCACGGCCATCGCCGAGCACCTGCACTTCGATGTGTCGCGGGCTCTCCAGGAACCGCTCCACGAAGCACTCGCCTCGACCGAACGCCACGACGGCCTCGCGG
The DNA here is from genome assembly GCF_049896145.1 of Microbacterium sp. TWP3-1-2b2. NCBI lineage: Bacteria > Bacillati > Actinomycetota > Actinomycetes > Micrococcales > Microbacteriaceae > Microbacterium > Microbacterium sp. TWP3-1-2b2. The sequence continues at coordinate 2,268,768 of NZ_JAFCTS010000001.1, forward strand.
GTGGCGGCGTCGAACGCCTCTGCCACGTCTGAGAGATCGCGCACGACCTTCAGTCCTCGACCTCCACCACCGAAGGCCGCCTTGATCGCGATCGGCAGTCCATGCTCCTCGGCGAATGCGACAGCCTCGGCCGGTCCGGCGAGAGGTTGATCCGTGCCAGCTGCGAGCGGCGCGTTCACCTTCTGCGCGATTCGTCGTGCGGTCATCTTGTCGCCGAGCGCGTCGATGCTCTCCGGTGACGGCCCGATCCAGACCAGACCGGCGCCCTCGACCGCGCGGGCGAATTCCGCGCTCTCCGAGAGGAATCCGTATCCGGGGTGCACGGCATCCGCCCCGCTGTCGGCGGCAGCTCGCAGCACTGCGGAGATCGACAGGTATGTGTCCGCGGCTGTCGCCGCACCCAGTCCGAACGCCTCATCGGCCAGACGCACGTGCAGTGCATCGGCATCCTGATCGGCGTACACGGCGACCGAGGCGTACCCGGCCTCAGCGCATGCGCGGATCACACGCACCGCGATCTCGCCGCGGTTGGCGATCAGCACCTTCTTCATGACAGTCCTTCTTCGATACGGGCGTTACGGAAACGAATGCGCGCTCCTGGCGGCAGCTGGGCGGCGAGGTCCAGGCAGCGGTCGGTGAGCGCGCCGATGATCGGGTAGCCGCCGGTGAGCGGATGATCCGGCAGAAACAGCACGGGCTGACCGTCCGGCGGCACCTGGATCGCACCGGTCACGGCGCCCTCGCTGGGCAGTTCGCCGTGGACTGCGCGTTCCAACGGCACATCGCCCTGCAGCCGTATGCCGACCCGGTCAGACCGCGGCGTCACCAGCCACTCCTGCCTGGTGAGCGCGTCCAGTGCCGCGTCGGTGAACCAGTCGTCGCGCGGGCCGAGGGTTATGTCGAGTTCGACGAGGTCGCCGGATGCCGGCAGTTCACGCCGGGTGGCTACGGGGTCGACCGAATGCCGTGCGGCATCTCCTACCCCGATGATCGCGCCAGCGACGAGCGGATCAGGCCCGAGACCCGCGAGTGTATCGCTGGATCGGCTGCCGAGTGCGGATGCTGCGTCCAATCCTCCACGGACCCCGATCACGTAGCGCAGGCCGCGTGTCGGGTGGCCAAGGGTGAGTTCGTCGCCGTCGGCCGTGGCGAACGGGGCGCCGTGCGGGATGCTGCGGCTGATGCCCGAAGCATCCGTCAGGGTGAGCTCCCCGATCCCGCCGGTGACGGCCGCGACGCCGTCTCCGTGGAACCTCAGCACCGCGCCACCGACGCTTTCGAGCACGGCGGCATCCGGCTCATTGCCCACCGCGCGATTGGCGTCGCGCAGCGCAGTGCGGTCGGCGGCCCCGGATGCCGAGACGCCGAGTGCCGCATGCCCCGGCCTCCCGGCATCCTGCACCAGCAGTTGCATCGACGACTTGACGACCTCGACGCTGCCGCGTGCGGGAAAAACCGGATGATCTGGCGTGGCTTCGGCGTGGCGAGCGGCGACACTCCGACGACTCGCCAGGTCGTCTCTGTTTTCCCCCGCAGGGGACTGGGGCAGTGTCAAAGACTCCCGCCCTGCACGCTCGAACTTCACCAGCGCCCCCGGCGACAGCAGCGCCGGCGGGTCGCGGTCGATGTCCCACATCGCGGCGTCCGTGTGTCCGATCAGCTGCCAGCCGCCAGGGCTCTCTCGGGGGTACACCCCGGTGAACTGTCCTGCCAGCGCGACGGATCCGGCGGGCACGCGCGTGCGCGGCGATGATCTGCGCGGTACGTCGAACAGCGGATCCCCGCTCACCACGTATCCGAAGCCCGGCGCGAACCCTGAGAACGCGACCTGCCAGTCGGCCGCGAGGTGCCGGTTCACGAGTTCTTCCGCCGAAACGCCGAGCAGCCCCGCAGCATCGGAAAGATCCTCGCCGTCGTAGTGCACGGGCACGGTGACCTCTCGGGTGTGCGGCACGTGCTCGGCGTCCACCCGCGTGGTCGAGAGCAGCGCGGCCAGAGCGGCGGCCGATGTGCGCAGCGGATCGAACCGCACCAGCACCGTGCGGGCACCGGGGATGCGCTCGACGACGCCGGGCGCATCGTCCCAGGCGAGATTGAGCCGCATGGCTTCGTCGAGGTCGGCCGCCTCGACGAGCAGGGTGCGATCGGATGCCGTGAGGATGCGCATCAGACGATGTACTCCGCATCCGGTACGTCGGTGATGAACATGTAGCCCGGCGCATGCGTGACTGCGAAGGGCGGCTTCGACGCCATGATCGCCGCCTGCGGGGTGACGCCACAGGCCCAGAAAACCGGGATCTCACCGTCGCGCACCTCGGGCGCATCGCCGAAGTCGGGCCGGGTCAGGTCAGCGATGCCGAGTGATGCCGGGTCGCCGATGTGCACCGGAGCGCCGTGTACAGCCGGCGTCCGCCCCGAGATCTGCACGGCGTCCGCCACCCGCCCGGCGGGGATCGGCCGCATCGACACGACCATCTCACCGCGCAGCCGCCCGGCCGGTGTGCAGTCGATGTTCGTGCGGTACATCGGCACGTTGCGGCCGAGTTCCTGGTGGCGGATCGGGATGCCGGCATCCACAAGCCCCGTCTCGAACGTGAAGCTGCATCCGATCAGGAAGGCGACGAGATCCGGATGCTCGTCCCACGCATCCGTCGCATCCGTCACTTCGGAAGTCAGCTCGCCGTCGCGCCAGATCCGGTAACGGCCGATGTCGGTGCGAATGTCGCTGCCGGACGCCAGCACGGATTCCACCTGTCCCTGCTCGATCACCTCGAGCACCGGGCACGGCTTCGGATTGCGCTGCGCGTAGAGCAGTGTCTCGAATACCCAGTCCGCCGGCACAGCGATGAGGTTCGCCTGCGTGAGCCCCGCCGCGATGCCGCTCGTCGGCGTCGCGAGTCCTGCGCGGTACGACGCACGCGCCGCCCGCGCAGCGGCCAGCTGGTCGGAGGTCGCGAGAACAACCATCTCAGACCCCGGCGAACGGCGCGATCGTGACGCCCGCTGCCTGCAGCATCCGCTTGGTCTCCGCCGCCATCGCGATGGAACCAGGGCTGTCGCCGTGCACGCAGATCGACTGTGCCTCGACGCGCACGTCGGTGCCGTCGATCGCCCGGATCACACCATCGGACGCGAGCCGCACCATGCGCTCGGCGACAGCGGCAGGATCGTGCAGCACGGCGCCTTCCTGGGTGCGCGAGACGAGCTGCCCGTCGGGCTGATACGCCCGGTCGGCGAAGGCCTCCGCCGCGACGGCGAGACCGGCCTTCGACGCGACATCCAGCACGACCCCGCCGGCGAGGCCGAGCAACACCAGACCCGGATCGATCGCCTTGATGGCGGCCACCACGTCGGCTGACTGCCGCTCATCGCGAGCGATCGTGTTGTAGAGCGCACCGTGCGGCTTGACGTACGAGACCTTGCCGCCGACAGCCGAGGCGAGGCCCATGAGCGCGCCGAGCTGATATTCCACATGCGCCTGCAGCGTCGGGGAATCGATCTCGACATTCGTGCGACCGAAGTTCTCATAGTCGCGGTAGCCGGGGTGCGCGCCGATCACGACACCGGCGCGCACCGCGGCCTCGAGGGTCCCGCGGATGCCTTCGGGGCTGCCCGCGTGAAATCCGCACGACACGTTCGCGCTCGTGACGATCTCGAGCATTGCCACATCGTCGCTGACGATGCGGTCGGGAACGTTCTCGCCCAGGTCGGAGTTCAGGTCGATGGTCGGCATTGTCACGCTCCGGTTCCGAGGAAGGCGAAGATGGGACCGACCGAGACGATGCCCATGTACCAGGTGAGCAACGTCACCAGAGTGCCGGCGATGAGCAGTACCAGCGGGTACTTCTTCGTGCCGAGCAGGTCGCGGCGGAACCATCCGATGTACATGAACACCGTAAGGCCGATCGGCAGGATGAGTCCGTTGAAGCCGCCGACGAACACCAGGATCGCCGCAGGAGCCGTCCCGATCGACAGGTACACGATCAGCGAGACGACGATGAACGCGACCGTCGCGATCTGCAGCGACCAGCCGCCGAGGAACCGCTTGTGGAACGACGACAGGAAGGTCGCCGAAGTGTACGCGGCGCCGATCACTGAGCTGAGGGCTGCGGCCCAGAAGATCGCCCCGAAGATGCGCAGGCCCGCGTCACCCAGCACCGAGCCGAAGGCCTGACCTGCGGGGTTGGCCGCCTGGCTGGACAGGTCGAGCGCGACCCCGGATGCGACGACGCCGAGGATCGCGAGGAACAGCACGTAGCGCATGACGCCGGTGATGAGGATGCCGTTGGCCGCTGCCCGCATGACCGGGCCCGCGTACTGCGGACCGGTCTGGCCGGAGTCGAGATAGCGGTGCGCGCCGGAATAGGTGATGTATCCGCCGACCGTGCCGCCGACGATGGTGGTGATGGTGGCGAAGTTCAGCTCATCCGGAACGATCGTCTGGCGCAGTGCTTCGCCGATCGGCGGCTGGGCGATGATCGCGACGACGACCGTCATGGCGATCATGCCGATGCCGAGGATGACCAGGACGATGTCCATCACCTTGCCGGCCTTCTTGATGAGGAAGATCACGATCGCCAGGGCGGCGGTGAGCAGTCCGCCGATCTTGGGATCGATGCCCAGGAGGGCGTTCAGGCCCAGCCCGCCGCCGGCGATGTTGCCGATGTTGAAGGCGAGACCGCCGATCACGACGAGGATCGCGATCACATGTCCGGAGAACGGGATGGCCGAGTTCGCGAGTTCGCCGGCGCGCTTGCCGGACGACGTGATCATGCGCCAGACGTTGAGCTGGACGGCGATGTCGATCAGCACAGAGACGAGGATGGCGAACGCGAACGCCGCTCCCATCGATGCGGTGAAGGTCGCGGTCTGCGTGATGAAGCCGGGGCCGATGGCCGAGGTGGCCATCAGGAAGATCGCGCCGATGACCGCACTGCGGCCCACGCGCTTCTTCACTGCGGCGAGTTTGGCGTCGGTCTCGGGATCGGTCTGGGCGTCAGTCGGGGACTGCTCGGACATGAAGGGGGTTCCCATCGTCTTTGGCGGGTGTCGGGTGACACCGAGTGTAGAACGTATTGGGCTTGATTGTTCAACAATCATGTTTCCGGGATGCTACACGCGAGGTCTCATCCGCTTAACATGAAGGCGTGAACCATCAGGGAGCACTGGCCGACGTGCTGCGCCAGACCATCATCGACGGTGACTTCGCGCCGGGGGCTCGCCTCTCGGAGGCTGCACTGGCCGAACGGTTCGAGGTCTCACGCAACACGCTGCGGGAGGCGTTCCGCGTGCTGGCCGAGCAGGGGCTCATCGAGCACATCCCCCACCGCGGCGTCTCAGTTGCGGCCCCCTCGATCGCCGACGTCGTCGACATCTACCGTGCGCGCCGCGTGATCGAGTGCTCCGCACTGCGTCAGTCAGAGCCCGAGCACCCGGCGGTGCAGTTGATGCGCGCCGCCCTCGCCGAGGCCGAGCAGCATCTCCCGAACGAGGAGTGGCACAGGGTCGGCAGTGCGAACATGGCCTTCCATGATGCGGTCGTCGCCCTCGCCGACAGTCCGAGGCTCGCCCGCACGTATCGTGACGTCGCGGCCGAGCTTCGCCTGGTATTCCTCGAGATCGATGATCCTCGAGCGCTGCACGAGCCCTTCGTGCGCAAGAACCGCGTCGTGCTCAAGACCCTCCTGGAAGAGGGTCCGCACGCTGCGGCCGACGCACTGGAGAGTTACCTCATCTCATCGGAGCGCACCGTGCTCGGCGCGTTCACACGCATGGGCCGCGCGTAGCGCGGAATACATTCCGACCGTCGCTGGTTTGCATTGACATGAATGGAAAACTTGCCGCGGCAACTTCGATGGGTGCGGTCACGCTGCTCGTCGCCGACCTCGACGCGATGACGGCGTTCTACCGCGATGTCGTCACGCTGCAAGTGCAGGATGCCGCGGGCGACACAGTGATGCTCGGTCGGGCCGGCACGCCGCTCGTGATCCTGCGGCACGAGCCGACGCTACGGCTCGCCAGCGCCGGCTCGGCCGGACTGTTCCACACGGCGATCGTGTTCGAGTCACAGGCTGCGCTCGCCAGCGCCCTGTTCTCGGTGGCTCAGCGTGCCCCACAGACATTCACCGGCAGCGCCGATCACCTGGTGAGCCAGGCGTTCTATCTCACCGACCCCGAAGGCAACGGCATCGAGCTGTACTGGGACCGCGACCGCTCGGACTGGTCGTGGACGCACGGACAGATCGAGATGGCGACCCTCTACCTCGACCCGAACGCGTTCCTGCAGGAGCACCTTGTGGAGGGCACGACGAACACCGCGTCCGCCAGGATCGGTCACGTGCACCTCTCGGTCGGCGACGTCGCCACCGCCCGCGAGTTCTACGTGAACCGATTGGGCTTCGACAGCACGGCATCCCTCGGCGAACAGGCGTTGTTCGTCAGCGCCGGCGGGTACCACCACCACATGGCGATGAACGTGTGGAATTCGCGAGGCGCTGGTCCGCGGATGCCCGCGCTGGGCCTCGGTCAGGTCGACCTATTGCTCCCGGACGCCGACTCGCTCGGTGCCTTGAACGAGCGCCTCACGCACTTCGGAACCGCGGTGCGCGACGACGGCAGGACTGTGACATTCCAGGATCCGTGGAACAACACGCTGAAAGCCGAACTCGCCGCCTGACGTCGTGCCCGGCGTTCAATCTCCAGCACTTCGCGGCAGGATGTCTCGGTCGGGTCTGACCGAGACCGTGTCGATGCGCGGGTCATTCGTGAGCCGTCTGAAGAGAGGAAGCTCGGCGGCAACGATCAGTGAGTCCGGATAGAGCCGGCCACCCCATGCCAGACGCCCAGCCGCGTCCCATGCGAACTCGGGCACCCTTCGGTGGGGTTGCACGTCGTCCGGTCCGAGATCGGCTGCGAAGTAGTCCTCACCGAACAGCCGGGTCGACGGCGCATCGCTCGGTGTCTCGCCGTACCCCACCCATCGCAGACCCCGGAGTTCGATGTCGCCGATCGCATCGCTGAGTGCGGCTGCCGTAACGCGGTCCAACTCGCCCATGCACGACACGAGGTGCCGAACCGACGGCTGATCGCCGATGATGCGGTCGGCGGCCTCGAACCAATCCAACGATGCCGCGTGCGCTTCGACGTCGACGTACTGCGACCATCGCACCACGTCCCGATCCTCGTCGAGAGACGGATCTCTGAAAGGGAGATACACCCGCAGCATGGGCAGTCGCCGGTGCGATTGCGGGATGAAATCCCTCGCAAACCGAGCCCGGTCCGACTCTGCGAATCCCCCAGCTTCGGCGCTCATGCCGAAAGCGTACCCAATCGGCCTTCTAGGCTGTCGGTCGTGACGTCTCCTGCGATCCTGCCCCTGAGCTCGTCCGTCATGGCGATAGGACGTGTCGCAAGCGGGATGATCGTGATGGCAGTCCTTGTCTACGCATACGTTCTTCGCTTCTCTGTCGGAGACGGGAATCTGTTCGACTACTTCGGATACTTCACGAACCAGACGAGTCTGATCACCTGCATCCTTCTGGTGACGACCGGGGTGCTGGTCCTGACCCGACGGCGCGTCCCGCTCGCGCTGACGACGCTGCGAGGAATTGCGACCTCGTATCTCCTCGTCGTCGCCGTGATCTACAACCTGCTCGTGCCGGGAACCGGTTCGGCACCACCATGGGTGAGTGCGATTCTTCACGTCTTCTTCCCGCTGCTGGTCGCCCTCGACTGGTTACTGGTCGGGGATCGTCCTCGTCTGAGGTGGCGACGACTCTGGTTGCTGTTGCCGTACCCGGCCGTGTGGCTGGGTGCTGTTCTTGTGCGCGGCGCGACCGACGGCTGGGTGCCCTACGGGTTTCTTCTCCCCGAGCGTGGAATCGCGTCGCTTCTCGCCCATATCGTCGCCCTGCTCGCTGCAGTCCTCACCGCCGGTGCACTCGCCTGGATGGCAAGCAGAGGGCGCGGGATGTTCTTGCGCTCCGGCGATCAGAGGCCGGTCACTAGCATGGGCCTGTGACGCATACAGATGAAGCCGCTCTGCAGACTGCGTCCACAGGGCGAGCATCGTTGCCGCAGGCCATGGACCGATTCGTGAGCGGCGCGTTCCGCCTTCGAGGACGTGCGAACCGCAGCGAGTACTGGTGGTGAATGTTCGTCAATGTCGCAGTGCTTGCGATTGCACAACTCCTCGCTCCTGCGCTGATCGAGGGTCGGACGTCCGTCGCCTTCACGACTCGAACTTGTCGGGCTGGTGGGTGCTGCTTGCGGTCGTCCCGCCCGGCGCATTCATCTTGCTCCTGCTCGCTGCACGGAGATCGCGGCCCGAGGGCGCGCGTTTCGATAGGACATGATCTTGGTCGGTGGGCTCGCGGCGTCGATCGGTGCCCCCGGCCCCTGTCTCATTCCCCGAATTCGGCGACGACGGCGTGTGGCAACGCCAGGTTGACGAGACTCACAACGAACTTCCCGGGCTCTTCATGCATGCATAGATGCGCGGAGTTCTCGAACCAGACAACGTCCTTCGATGGTGCGACAACCCTTTCGATCCAGCGCTCGACAGGAGCCGTCGGGGTCGTCCAATCATGGCGCCCGAGGAACTGCAGCATCGGCACATCGAACACGATCTGGTCTCGAGCATCGAAGCCAAGCAAGTCAGGAAGAACCTGCGGGATGGTCACTTGTTGCCCCGCGCCGATCAGCGCCAACTCGTCGTCCGTGTAATACGGCGACAGCTCTTGCGACTCCATGAAGTAGGCGGAGTCGGATCGATACGCGGATAGTCCCCCGTAGTACTGCGCCCATTTCCTGCAGGTCACGATTCGCTCAAGGGTCAATGGCTGCATTCCGGGATACTCGCCGAGTGCCCGAACTTCCGCGAGTGCTTCCTCGTTCTGATCCGCAGTCGCGCTCCGTACCGCATGCCTGAAGCTCTCCCCCTCATTCTCGGGACCACAGATCACCTGACCGACACCGATGTAACCCCAGAGCAGGTCGGGTCGTCGCTCGGCCAATGTGACGCCGATGATGGTTCCCCAGCTGTGGCCGAGAACGCCCACTTTCGTCACGCCGAGCTCACCCTGGAGCCAGACGATCAATTCCTCAAGGTCAGCGACGTATCTGTCGAGGCTCAGGTCAATTTCGTCGTTCATGTTTGCTGCAGACTTACCGCTGGCGCGCTGGTCGTAGTTGACAACGGTGAAATAATCCTCGACTGCTCGCTGCCAGATCCACGACGACGGCAGCGAAGGAAGCGCCGGTCCGCCATGGCAGACGACGAGTACCGGGTTGGTCGCGTTCCGACCTCGAATGGAGACGAACTGCTCAACACCGCCGAGCTCGACGAACGTCGTGCGATCGATCGCTTCGGGATTGGGGATGCGGCACAGATCCGCTACGACCGCTCGGCCAGACTCGTCACTCATGCCGGTCAGTCTAGAAGGACGACCCAATCCCTCGCGGACTACGCAGACCCGCGCACGACGAGCTCCGTCGGAAGGATCGTCGTCTGCGCGGGTTCGCCCCCTGAGAGGCGCGACAGCAGCACCGCGGCCATGGTCTCGCCCTGCAGATACATCGGCTGCCGCATGGTCGTCAGCGGCGGGTCGGTCGACAGCGCAACCGCGGAGTCGTCGAAGCCCAGCAGAGCGACGTCCTCCGGTACCCGCAGCCCGACCGAGCGCATGGCCGTCAGCGCACCGCGCGCCATGAGGTCGCTGGCGACGAAGATCGCGTCCGGCGTGCCGGTCGCGAGGATGCGCCGTACAGCGTCGGCACCGCTCGTCTCGCTGTAATCACCCTCTTCCTCCGCGAAAGGGGAGAGCTCGGCATCCGAAAGCGCATCGCGGAAGCCCTGCACGCGATCGACCGAGGCGAGCATGCTCAGCGGGCCCGAGATCGTCGCGATCCGGGTGCGTCCACTGTCGATGAGATGCTGCGTCGCTGTGCGAGCCGCAGCGACGTTGTCGACGTCGACCACGTAGTCGCTCGCGTGCTGGCGCAGCGGGCGGCCGCCCCAGACGACCGGCACGGCATCCGCGATGCGATCGATGAATGCGTCACTGGTGTGATGCGAGACGATCAGAGCACCGTCGACTCCCCCGTTGCGCACGAAGCTCGTCATCTTGTCGCCGGGGTCATCGCTGGCGATCAGCAGGTTGAGCAGGTAGTCGGAGCCACCGAGCGCGCCGGTGATGCCTGCGACGATCGAGGCGAAGAAGGGATCCCCGAAGAAACGCGTGGTGTCTTCAGGGACGATCAGGGCGATCGCGTGCGTCTGCTTCGAGGCCAGTGAACGGGCTGCCCGATTCGGCACGTAGTTGAGTTCGGCGATCGCCGCCTGCACCGCGACGAGCGCTTCGGGGCTGACGGCTGTCGACCCGTTGACCACCCGCGACACCGTGGACCGTGACACTCCGGCGGTGGCCGCCACCTCTTCGATCGTCGCGCGTGACGGCACAGCTCTCCTTCCGGCCGACGCGGTCAGAGGGCGCGCGCGGCGATGATGCGAGCGTACTCCCGGCCGCTGTCCTTGAGGCTCCGCTCCTGAGTGTCGTAGTCGACCCGGACGATGCCGAACCGCTTGTCGTAGCCCCACGCCCACTCGAAGTTGTCGAACATCGACCAGTAGAAGTACCCGCGCACGTCCACTCCGGCATCCGCCGCGTCCAGCACTGCACCGAGGTGCAGACGAAGGAACTCGGAGCGATCCGCGTCGTGCACACGCGTCTCGCCGTCTTCCACGACCACGACGTCGTCGTACGCCGCGCCGTTCTCGGTCATGTACAGCACGGTTCCTGCCGGCTCTGCGTACTCGGTCCAGACGCGCTGCAGCAGACGGGCCAGCCCTTCCGGCTGCACTTCCCAGTTCTGCGCCGTGCGCGGTAGTCCGCGCTCGACGGAATGGATGCCCTCGTTCGACGGATACGGGCTGCGCGTCGCCCTTTCGGTCGTCGGTCCGCCAGACACGGGACGTACAGCTGGAGCCCGACCCGAAAGGAAGTCGCCGTGGTAGTAGTTGACGCCCTGGGTGTCGATCTTCTGCGAGATCGACTTCAGATCGCCATCGTGGATCGCCGCCTCGAACTGGGCGACGGCATCCGGATCGACGCCGCGAATGTCTTCGACGATGTCTGCGGGGTAAGAGCCGAGGTAGATCGGGTCGAGGAACCACCTGTTGAACTGTCCATCCACTCGTCGCACAGCGTCAGCGTCGGCTGGCCTGTCAGGATCGGCGGGGTCGGCGACGGTGTGGTTCAGCGTGATGCCGAGGTCCAGCGAAGCATCACGCGAGCGCAGCTCCTGCACGGTGCGGCCATGAGCGAGCAGCAGGTGATGCGAGGCGAGCAGTCCCTCGGCGACACTCGTGTGCCCCGGTGCGTGCTCACCGCCGGTGTAGGACAGGAACGACGAGCACCACGGCTCGTTCAACGTCGTCCACACGTTCACCCGATCCCCGAGAGCGTCGTGCATGGTGCCGGCGTACTCGAGAAAGCGGTCGACGGTGTCGCGGTTCGTCCAACCGCCCTTCTCCTGAAGCGCCTGCGGCATATCCCAGTGGTAGAGCGTCAGCCAGGGCAGGATGTCGGCGCCGAGCAGCTCGTCGACGAGTCGACTGTAGAAGTCGACGCCCGCCTGGTTCACCGCACCGCCGTCGGGACGCACCCGCGACCATGAGGTCGAGAAGCGGTAGGTCTGCAGCCCGAGCTCGGTCATGAGCGCGACGTCCTCGGCATAGCGGTGATAGTGGTCGCACGCGACATCGCCGTTGTCGCCGCCGACGACCGCGCCTGGGACACGCGTGAACGCATCCCAGATCGAGTCCGTACGACCGTCGATGTGCGCCGCACCCTCGATCTGGTAGGCCGCGGTTGCCGCTCCGAACAGGAAGTTCTCGGGGAAGGGGCGCGTCATAGGGGTCATCCTTTCACCGCGCCGGCCATGATTCCACTGACGAGCTGCTTGCCTGCGACCGCGAAGAGGATCAGCAGGGGCAACGTCGCAAGGATGGCACCGGTCAGCACGATCGAGTAGTCGACGTAGTACCCGGACTGCAGCTGGCTGAGCGCCGTCTGCAGGGTGGGGTTCTGGGGGGAGAGCACGATCAACGGCCACAGGTAGTCCGTCCACGCGGTCATGAAGGTGAACAGACCGAGGATCGCCATGGCCGGTCGGGCCGCGGGGATGCCGACGGTGAGGAACGTGCGGAACTGATTGGCGCCGTCCATCCGCGCCGCCTCGATGAGCTCATCCGGGATGACGTCGACCAGGTACTGACGCATGAAGAACACGCCGAACGCCGTGACGAGCGTCGGGATGATCACCGCCCCTATGGATCCCGTCCAGCCGAGTTCGCGCATCACCATGAACAACGGGATGATGCCGAGCTGGGTCGGGATCGCCATCGTGGCGATGACGAAGATCATGAGCCCCTCGCGGCCTTTGAAGCGCAACTTCGCGAACGCATAGCCCGCGAGGGTCGAGAAGGTCACGACCGAGAGCGTGATGATCGTCGACACGAGAAGCGAGTTTCCGAGTGCGAGCCAGAACGGGATGGCGTCGAAGACCTTCGCCGCGTTCGCGAAGAAGTTTCCACCGGGGATCATGGGCAGCGTCTCACCGCGAGTCGAGTTCGTACCGCTCGCGACGACGAGAGACCACCACAGCGGATAGATGCTGCCGATGATGAACGCGGCGAGCAGACCGTACGTCATGAACCCGGGACGACTGCCGATTCCGGCGTTGCCGCCGCTGCTTCGACGCCTGCGGATCTTCTCGGGCACGCTGAGTGCCTGGGTGGCGGTCATCGCGTCTTCTCCTGTGTGATGCGGGCGCGGCGGCGCGCAGCGCGATTGGCCTTGGGCGCGGAACCGGTGGCGATCCGCCGGGAGAGCAGGAAGTTGATCACGCCGATTCCGACGATGAGCAGGAACAGGAGGATGGCGACCGCGGATGCTTCGCCGAGGTTCCGACGGAAGAATGCGAGTTCCCACAAGAAGAGCACGGTGGTCTGGAACTGCCGGTCGCTGCCGCCGATACCGCCGGCGGTCGACACATCGAACAGGCGCGGCTCTGCGAAGATCTGCAGGCCTCCGATCGTCGCGGTGATGATCACGAAGATCAGTGTCGGGCGGATCGTGGGGATCGTGATCGAGAAGAAGCGACGAGCGGGTCCTGCGCCGTCGATCGCTGCGGATTCGTACAGGTCACGCGGAACCGCCTGCATCGCGGCGAGGAGGATCAGAGCGTTGTAACCGGTCCAGCGGAAGTTCACCATGACGGCGATCGCGATGTGCGAGAGGAACGTGTTGTGCTTCCACTCCTGATCGACGATTCCGATCAGATTCAGCAGGTTGTTGGCGAGTCCGTCGGCCTCGTTGAAGATGCTGGAGAAGATGATGGCGACGGCGACCGGAGTGACGACGAACGGGATGAGCACACTCATCCGCCAGATGGTCGGCGCGCGGAGCCCCCGGTCGAGCAGGTAGGCGACCAGCAGAGCGACGGACAGCTGCGGGATCGCCGAGAGCAGGAAGATGCTCAGGGTGTTGAAGATCGAGTTCCAGAACATCGAGTCGCCGAGGATCTCGACGAAGTTGCCGAATCCGACGAAGTCGCCTTCGCCCTTCAGCAGATCCCATTCGTGCACTGCCACGTACACCGTGTAGACCAACGGGAAGAGCCCGACGAGTCCGAACAGCAGGAAGAACGGCGCGACGTACGCGTAGGGGGAGGCATTCTGATCGAACCGCGAGAGGCGGTGGCGCCAGGAGGGCCTCGGCACGTCATCCGTGTGTTTCGGGGATGCCGTGTCTCGGCGCTCCTTCGGCGGAGCGGTGAGAGTCATCTGTTCATTCCTGTCTGACGCAGTGGTGACTCGACAGGCCCAGAGACCGGGTGGCGGTCCCTGAGCCTGTCGAAGGGGTGTGCCTTTCGAGCGAGCGTCAGCCGACGAGCTCGTTCAGCAGCTTGAGCGCCTGCTCCCACGCACCCTTGGTGTCGGTCTCGCCGCGGTCGAGGCTGCTCAGCGCCGGACCGAAGACGTTCTCCTGGATGACCGAGTCGTCTGCCCCCTTGAACTGGGCGACGACACCCTTCGCACGCTCGGCGAGGATGGCACCAGTGGGCGCGTCGTTGAAGAACTCGTTCGGCGTCGCGGCTGCGGCGAGCTCTTCCTGCGCCTCGATCGTCGACGGGAAGTTGCCCGCAGCCTCAGATTGCTTCACCTGCTGCTCCGGCTGCGTCAGCCAGTCGGCGAGAGCGGCTGCTGCTTCCTTGTGCTCGGAGCTCTCCGGCACGGAGAGGAACGCGCCACCCCAGTTGGCCGCACCTCCGGGGAAGACATCGGCGAAGTCCCAGCCCGTGGAAGCGTCGCCGCCGCCTGCTTCGACCTGACCCTGAATGGTTCCCAGCATCCAGCCGGGGCAGACGAACGTCGCGAAGGTGCCGTCGACGAACGACTTGCCGCCGTTCCAGTCCCACGCCGCCTGCGCAGCCGACTGGCCGCCCTCGGTCGCCGCGCCCAGCAGTTCGAAGCGCTCCTTGAGCTCGGCGTTGCCGTCGACGTTCAGCTCGCCGTCGGCGGTGTAGTAGCCCTCGTCGAGCTGGTTGACCATCGAGTTCCAGACGAATCCGGAGTGGTCGTACCAGGCCTTTCCGGTCTTCTCGGTGTAGTCGGCACCGACGGTGAAGTAGTTCTCCCAGTCGCCGTCGAGCAGCTCGGCGACGGACTCGCGGTCGCTGGGCAGGCCTGCTGCCTCGAAAGCTGCACCGTTGTAGCAGATGCCGCTCGGGCCGATGTCGGTGCCGTAGCCGATCACCCGGCCTTCGGCGTCGGTGCCCTGAGCGTACTTCCAGTCGACCCAGTCGCCCTTGCGGTCCTCGATGCCGTAGTCGCGCAGGTCCACGAACGTGTCGGAGACCTCCATGATCGCGCCGAGCCAACCCTCTTCGACGGCGACGATGTCGCTGAGGCCCGACCCTGCAGCGATCTTGGTGAAGGCATCGGTGCGAGCGTTTCCGCCGGTGTCGATGTTGGTCGCCTCGATCGTGACGTTCGGGTTCTCCTCTTCGTACTGCTTGTAGAGGTCTTCGTATCCGAAGGTGCCGAATGTCGTCACGGTCAGCGTGACGTCCCCCTCGGCGTCGCCGCCGGAGGTGTCGCCGGCGCCGGTTGAACAGCCGGCGAGGGCGAGAGCGGAGACGGATGCGACGGCGACTGTCGTCAGGATCCGTCCGTGTGCGCGTGTGTTCACAGGTCACTCCTTTGTGGTCGTGCGGTGGTGTTGGTGCAGGTGAGTGTTCGCGTGCGTACCGGGCGTGCACCCCTGTGGGAGCGCTCCCACGAACGTGAATGCCACTGTATGGGAGCGCTCCCACGAATGTCAAGTGAGACCTGAGCGGTGACGCTGAAGTAGCCTTGGCCAGTGCCCTCCGCCGAACTCTCCCCTGCTCTCACCCGCGCCGCATCGCTGATCCGCAGCATTCCGGACTACCCCGAACCCGGCATCCTGTTCCGCGACATCACGCCGCTACTGGCGGACGCCGAGGCACTGCGCACGACCACGGAGGCGATCATCGAGCCCTTCGCGGGGCAGTTCGATGTCATCGCCGGCATCGAAGCGCGTGGATTCCTCATCGCCAGCGCAGCCGCGATCGCGGCAGGCGTCGGCCTGATCCCGATCCGCAAAGCAGGAAAGCTTCCTCGCCCCGCGGCATCCGTCGACTACGCCCTCGAATACGGCACCGCGACGATCGAGATGCACGACGACCTGCCGGCAGGCTCACGCGTCCTTTTGATCGACGACGTCCTCGCGACGGGTGGCACGCTCGCGGCCGGTCGTCAGCTGATCGAGCAGCTCGGTTCGCACGTCGCCGGCATCTCGGTGCTTTTCGAGATCGACGGCCTCGGCGGACGCGATCTCATCGGCGATCTGCACACCGTCTTCCACTCGGCCTGACGCGGCGTCACGTTGCAGGCACGCCGGACGCGGGCGGAGGTTTCGCGAGGTCGGCCGGCGCGACGCCACGGTCGATCGCGGAGCGGATGGCTGCCGCTGCATGCGCGAGGCTGCTCACCGCGACGAGTTGCCGAGCGCGAGCGTTGATGGCGAGCAGCATCCTCCTGGCGACCTCATCAGGCGACCCGTCCGGCCGGAGGGCGGCGACGTTCTGATTGGCGAGCGGCTCGAGCGCGTCGGCGTATGCCATGAGCTCATCGACGTCGTAGTCGAGACCGACGGCAGAAGCCTGCGCCAGGGCGTGCGCGAGGCCCTGCTCGGCCGCGCCAGGATACCCGCGCCAGTCGCGACGGCGCATGAGCTCGTGCGTGCGCTCGCGGTACACCTCATAGTCGGGATCGGAGGCGACGCCGTCGGCGGTTCCGAGCGCGAACGCCTGGCAGGCATTCATCACATCGAGCGTCGACACCCCATCGGAGTCGATCAAGTCGGTGAGCGATCTGATCGCCGCGGTCGAGGCACCGAACGAGTCGCGCAGCACGACGATCAGCCGTGCCCGATCGACGTGACGCTGCTCGTACACCGCCGTAGTGCGATTGCGCAATCGCCCAGCGGGCATGATCCCCACCCGGATCCAGTGCTTGAGCGTCGTCGTGCTGACTCCGCTCTGACCTGCGAGCTCGTTGAGCTTCATGCGTTCCTCCCCCTCGAGGCCGACGATTGGAGAGTGGCGAGCCTTGCGACTCTCCACGATGCGACTTCCGTGCGTTGACTCTAACCTGCCTGTGGAGGGACTCTTTTCGCCGCTGGGGAATCGCGGACGGGAGCTCGATGAGTGGGGCTCCTCGACTTGCCCGGGCGGATACACCGGGGGGTGCGTCATCCGCCCGGGCACCCTGTTGCGCATCCTGGGATCTCGACCCGGACGCTAGACTGGGGCTGCCCGCCTTCCCGCGACTTCCGGAGCCTTCAATGCCCACCATCGTCGTCGACGTCATGCCCAAGTCCGAACTGCTCGACCCGCAGGGGAAGGCCGTCTCCGGCGCTTTCGCACGCCTCGGCGTTGCCGGCTTCAGCGATGTGCGCATCGGCAAGCGCTTCGAGCTCACGGTCGACGGCGAGGTCACCGATGAGGTGCTCGCCGAGGTCAAGAAGCTCGCCGATGACGTGCTCTCCAACGCCGTCATCGAGGACGTCGTCGGTATCGAGGTCGTCCAGTGACCGTGCGCATCGGCGTCATCACCTGGCCTGGCTCGCTCGACGACCGCGACGCACAGCGTGCGATCCGCCTCGCCGGTGCCGAGCCCGTCGCCCTCTGGCACGGTTCCCACGACCTCGAGGGCGTCGACGCCCTGGTGCTGCCCGGCGGGTTCAGTTACGGCGACTATCTGCGCGCCGGAGCGATCGCGGCGCTGTCGCCGATCATGACCGAGGTGAAGGATGCTGCGGCATCGGGCATGCCGGTACTCGGAATCTGCAACGGCTTTCAGATGCTGGTCGAAGCGCATCTGCTGCCGGGCGGACTGATCCGCAACGACCACCAGCACTTCGTCCGCCGCGATCAGAAACTCACGGTCGAGAATGTCTCCACAGCCTGGACCAGCGATTTCACCGCCGGCCAGGAGATCGTTATCCCGCTGAAGAACGCAGACGGCGGCTACATCGCTTCGGAGGAGACGCTGGATCGCATCGAGGGCGAAGGCCTGGTCGCCTTCCGCTACGCGGGCGTGAACCCCAATGGGTCGCTGCGCGACATCGCCGGACTCAGGAACGAGGCCGGGAACGTCGTCGGCCTCATGCCGCACCCGGAGCATGCGACGGAAGCGGGCTTCGGACCGAACACCGCCGACGCCATGCGCTCCGGCACCGACGGCCTCGCGTTCTTCACGAGCGCCATCGCCGCCGTCAGCCGCGTCGCCGCGTAGTCACACCGGACGACTGCACGAGCTGAACACGCCTGCACGAGCGAACGGGCGAACCGGTCGTGCCGCTGTTCCCGAGTCGTGCAAGTGTGCCGACTTCGGGCGGTCGCGCACCGCGCGATCAGACGCCGAGCTCGGTCCTGATGCCGGTGAGGTGAGCGGCGAATGCCTCGTCGTGGATGAGGTCGCCCTCTGTGAGCACCGCGTACGGACGATCGAGGATGCCGTCGCCGGGGCGGACGTCCAGATGAGCCGTCTCGAATCCCTCCGCGTGAAGCTGGTCGGCCATCAGATAGTCGCTGCGTGAATCACCGACGCTGAGCCACTTGCTCGGCACCGGCCCCTGCGCACGGAAGTGCTCCAGCGCACGCTGCGCAGCATGATCCTTGTCGAGGCGGATCGATTCGATGTCGGTGGAGATCACCGTCGGATCGATGCGGAAGGGGACGGCGCCGTCGGAGTCGGCAACCGACTGTTCTTCGTAGCGCAACCCGACGCCCTGCCCGGTCAGCACGGCGAAGGCCTGATCCTGGAAAGCGCGCTGGGAGAGGCGATAATCCTCGGATCCGACATCCTTGCGCTGCTCCACCGAGATCATCGCGCGCTTGGTCTCGTCGAAGAACATGGTGTCGGCGAAGCGCCGTTCGACCAGATCGCGGATGGCATCGACAGTATCCGTGCTGAACGCGACCGTCTGATCGATCGTGGGCTCACCCATGCCGTCCGCATCGATCGTCGACCAGGCACCGCCCTTCTCGAAGACGCCGAACATGCGCGTCCCCGGGCGGAGCAGCGCTTCGCGCAGCCCGGCCTCCTGCAGAGCGGGGATGACCACCTCAGCGATGAACTCGTGCGAGCGTCCGGTGATGAACGCGATCGGAACCCCCGCCGCGACGAGATCCACGAGGTCGCGGGCGATCGAGTCGATCGCGATGGTGCGAGTGACGGGGCTGGCGACAGGGCCGTCGACGTCGAGCAGCAGACCGAGGTCAGGAAGATTCACACCCTCAGCCTAGGGATTCGATCGGTGCCCACACGCCATGCGGTGCTCAGATCCCGGCCGGCGGCCACACGCCGATGAGCACAGCCATGACGACGAGCGTGACCAGTTCGTGTGCGATGTTCATCGTGGTCAGTGCCGTCGGGCGTCCTTCGAAGGCATCGTGCGTGATGAATCGTGCCGCCGTGAATCCGGCCCAGAGCAGTATCGAGGTCACGACAGCCGCGACGAAGAACGACCCCTCGTAGAAGTGCCAGGCGATGGCGGATGCTCCGGCCAGCACCCATGCGGTGACGAAGCTGACGATCAGGGTGGTGACGATCGGCCACACTGCGCTCTTCGTGGAGCCGGTCATGTCGACGTTCGCCAGCTTCGCCCATCGCGTGCCGAACACCTTCGGGGTATACCAGACCGACCCGACGATCATGCTCGAGATCATGGCCAGCAGCACTGCCCAGTAGTTGATCTCCGGAATCATGGCTCCTCCTCCGCGCTCGAGCGACGGGCGTCGCTGTTGCCGTTGACGCTACTCCCCGAACCGTCCGTCCTCGATAGGCTCGACGTGTGAGTCTCTTCGTCACCGTCCCCACTGCCCGCCTGGCCGAGAACATCGGCGCGTTGCCTGAGGGGGTCGAGCTCGAGGTCTGGGACTTCCAGTCCCCTGCGCCGCGCGAGAGGATCGACCTCGTGGTTCCGCCGTACATGGGCGGATCGTCGGCGCTTTCGGCACTCGACGGCATCGAGGTGGGGCTCGTGCAGAGCCAGTCGATCGGCTACGACGGCGTCGCCGACACATTGCCGTCCGGCATCCCGTTCGCGAATGCGGCGAGCGTGCATGAGACCTCGACCGCCGAGATCACACTCGCTCTGACCCTTGCCGCGCAGCGGCAGCTTCCTCGGTTCGTGCTCGCCCAGCAGCACGGTGAATGGTCTCCGGTGTTCGCCGAGAGCCTCGCCGATCGACGTGTGCTTCTGGTCGGCTTCGGCGGCGTCGGCGAGGCGATCGCCGTCCGCCTGGAGCCCTTCGAGGTCGAGCTGACCGTCGTCGCCCGCACCGCCCGCCCCGTCTGGCATGAGCGGCTCGGACGCGTGCAGGTGCACGCCATCGACGAGCTCGCCGAGCTGCTCCCGAACGCCGAGGTCGTGATACTCGCACTGCCCGGCGGCGACGAGACCCGCCATCTGTTCGACGACGAGATGCTCGCCCTCCTGCCCGATGGCGCGCTGATCGTCAACGTCGGCCGCGGCACGCTCATCGACACCGATGCCCTGGTACGTCAGAACGGCCGCATCCGTGCCGCGCTCGATGTGATGGATCCCGAGCCCCTCCCGGCGGAGCATCCGCTCTGGCAGACCGAGGGCGTGCTCATCTCGCCGCATGTCGGCGGTGCCTCGACCGCGATGAACCCGCGCATCGCCAGGCTCATCCGAAACCAGATCGAGCGGATGCTCCGCGGGGATGCTCCCGTGAACGTCGTGATCGACGGCTGACCCAGCACAGATGCAGGGCCGTTTCACGGATGCAGGTCCATCCGTCGGCGAGTCGCCCTGCATCCGTACGATCGCCCTGCATCCGTGCTGGACGACACGACTCCGCACCGCCTCCGAACCGATTCGATCGTGCCCCTCGCGGGACTGTAAGCGCTTGCAGTAGGCTCGTCGCATGACAGAGCTTGAGCAGTTCGCAGCCCCCGGAGCAGAGTGGTGGCGCAGCGCAGTCATCTACCAGATCTACCCGCGCTCGTTCGCGGACGCGTCCGGTGACGGCATCGGAGACCTTCCGGGCATCACCAGCCGTCTCGATTCGCTGAAGGAACTCGGCGTCGATGCGATCTGGCTGAGCCCGTTCATGACCAGCCCGCAGAAGGATGCCGGTTACGACGTCGCCGACTACCGCGACGTCGACCCGATCTTCGGCACCCTCGCCGACTTCGACGAGATGATCGCGCAGGCGCACGCCCGTGGCATCCGCCTCATCGTCGATCTCGTCCCCAACCACTCCTCCGATCAGCACGTCTGGTTCCAGGAAGCACTGAAGGCCGCCCCCGGCAGCCCCGAACGCGCTCGGTACGTCTTCCGTGACGGCAAGGGCGAGAACGGCGAGATCCCGCCGAACAACTGGGAGAGCGTCTTCGGCGGTGGCATGTGGGAGCGCGTCACCGAAGCCGACGGCACCCCGGGCCAGTGGTACCTGCACATCTTCGACGCGAGCCAGCCCGACTTCGACTGGACGAACGAGGAGGTCAAGGAGGAGTTCCGCTCTGTGCTGCGTTTCTGGCTCGACCGCGGAGTCGACGGCTTCCGTGTCGACGTCGCGCACGGCATGGTCAAGGAGGCGGGTCTTCCCGACTACGCGCCTGTGGCGGATGCCGACTCGATGGGCGGCGGCGAGGACAGTGTGCCGTACTGGGGCCAGGACGGCGTGCACGACATCTACCGCGACTGGCACAAAGTGCTCGCCGAGTACGACGGCGACCGCGCCCTGTGCGGCGAGGCCTGGCTGCCGACGCTGAAGCAGACCGCTCTCTGGGTGCGCCCCGATGAGATGCACCAGACGTTCAACTTCCCGTACATGATGACCGCATGGGACGCCGAGCGCATCGGCGATGTCATCCGCGATTCGCTCGAGGAATTCGGCCGGGTCGGCGCCCCCAGCACCTGGGTGCTCTCGAACCACGACGTCGTCCGCCATGCTTCGCGGCTCGCGCTCACGGCGGACAACCCGCAGGGCGAGGGCATCGGACCGAAATCGGCGGGCAAGCCCGACCCGGTGGTCGGACTCTCCCGCGCACGCGCGGCAACCACCGTGATGCTCGCGCTTCCCGGTTCGTCGTACCTCTACCAGGGCGAGGAGCTCGGCCTCCCTGAGGCCATGGATATCCCCGACGAGTTCCGCCAGGACCCGACCTGGTACCGCACGAACGGCGAACGATACGGCCGCGACGGATGCCGTGTGCCGATCCCGTGGGAGGCGACAGCGCCGGCCTTCGGCTTCAACACCACGGGCGACGCGTGGCTGCCTCAGCCGGCTGAGTGGGCGTCGTTCGCCCGCGACACGGAAGAGGCGGATGCCACGTCTACGCTCAACCTGTACAAGCAGCTGCTCCGCCTGCGCCGTGAGCGTGCGCTCGGTGTGGGCTCGCTCGTCTGGGAAGACCTGGGCGACACGACCGTCGCCTTCCGCAGGGACGACCTCCACGTCGCCGTCAACATCGGCACCGAGCCGCTCGAGCTCGGCGATGATGTCACCTTCATCGTGCAGAGCCAGCCCTTCGACGGCACCGCGCTGCCGGTCGACGCGGCTGTCTGGTACACCAAGGGCTGACGCTCCGGTGCATGCGAAATGGTGAGCATCGATGAGGTCGCGCGACTGGCCGGCGTCTCCACGGCGACGGTCTCGCGCGCCCTCAGCGGTCGCGGCCACGTATCAGCGGCCGCGCGCGACCGGGTCCAAGACGCAGCGAAGAAGCTCGGCTACGTCGTGTCATCGCGTGCATCGTCGCTCGCCTCGGGGCGCACCAGGAACATCGGCGTCGTGGTGCCGTTCCTCGACCGCTGGTTCTTCAGCACGGTGCTCTCCGGAGTCTCCAGCGCCCTGATGCGCCAGGGCTACGACATCACCCTGTACAACATCACGGCTGACAAGGACGTACGGCGCAACGTGTTCGACACCGCGCTCAGACGCCAGCGCGTGGATGCCGTGATCGCGGTGTCGATCGAACTGGACGAGGCCGAGACGACCAGGCTCCTCGAGCTCGGACTGCCCGTGATCGCGATAGGCGGACCGAATCCGCAGCTCGACACACTAACTGTCGACGACGGCGCAGTCGCGCAGTTGGCGACGGAGCACCTTCTGAGTCTCGGTCACACCGATATCGCGCACATCGGCGCGAACCCCGAGTTCGACATCGACTTCCACATCCCCACCCAGCGTCGACTCGGCTTCGAGAAGGCGCTGGCGGATGCCGGAATCACGCCGAAGGCAGCATTCCTCGAGCCGGCGGACTTCACCGTCGAGGGCGGATACCGCGCCGCCAAGCAGTTGCTCGGCAGGCCAGGGCCCCGGCCGACGGCCATCTTCGCGGCATCCGATGAGATGGCGATCGGTGCGGTGCTCGCCGCACGCGATCTCGGATTCCGCGTGCCGGAGGATCTGTCGATCATCGGGATCGACGGCCACGAGCTGGGCGAGTTCTTCCAGCTCACGACGGTCGACCAGTTCCCACTCGGGCAGGGCGAGCGGGCGGCTTCCGCCGTGCTGGCGAAGCTCGAGGAAGCTCTGCCCGCCGCAGCCCCTGGTGCACTGCCCTACGAGCTCATCGTCCGCGGGACGACCGCGCGGGTGTGATCCAGACGGAGCACGTCGCCCAGCTGCGCTGACGAGCGCCCGTCGATTACAATGGGCAGCGGAGTGTCGGGAAGCCTGGTCGACGGCCCCGTCATCGACCAGAAAGGCGCTCATGTCGCCATCGCAGCCCCGGTTCCCCCGCGTCCGCAGCATCTTCCCCTCGGCATCCCGAGAGGAATCGATCCGCGTCGCCGAGATCCTGCGCAAAGAGACAGTCGGCGGCATCCTGTTGGTCGTCTTCGCAGCCATCGCACTGATCTGGGCCAACTCACCGTGGGCTGATTCCTACTTCGCCATCCGCGACTTCGAGGTCGGGTACGAGCCGTGGCACCTCAAGCTCTCGCTGGGCGCGTGGGCCGCAGACGGCCTGCTGGCGATCTTCTTCTTCCTGGTCGGCCTCGAGCTCAAACGCGAGTTCGTCGCTGGTGACCTCCGAAAGCCCAGTACCGCCATCGTGCCGGTGGTCGCGGCGGTCGGCGGGGTCGTCGTCCCCGCGCTCGTGTATGTGGCAGTGGTGGGTACGACGACCAGTGAGGCCCGTGGCTGGGCGATTCCGACCGCGACCGACATCGCCTTCGCGGTCGCGGTCCTCGCGCTCATCGGATCGCATCTGCCCAGCGCGCTGCGGATCTTCCTGCTGACGCTGGCCGTCGTCGACGACCTCATCGCGATCGGGATCATCGCGATCTTCTACACCGAGTCCATCGAGCTCGTGCCGCTGCTGCTCGCGCTGGTGACCATCGCGCTCTACGGTGCGATCGCACAGCGCTTCCGGCAGTTCTTCCATGTCCGCCCCGGTGCTGCCTGGTTGATCCTGCTGCCCATCGGATTCGCTGCCTGGGCGCTCATGCACGCCTCAGGGATCCACGCGACGATCGCCGGCGTTCTGCTCGGTTTCACGATCCCTGTGCTGCACAAGAAGGCGGCGCGATCGGAGGATTCCGGTCCGGGTCTGGCCGAGATCTTCGAGCACCGATTCCGTCCACTGTCCGCCGGGTTCGCTGTGCCGGTGTTCGCGTTCTTCTCCGCAGGCGTCGCGATCGGCGGCCCGGAGGGATTCGTCTCTGCGCTCACGGATCCGGTGCTGATCGGTATCGTCCTCGGTCTCGTCGTCGGCAAGCCTCTCGGCATCACGGCAGCGACCTGGCTCATCACCCGGATCCGCCGCATCAACCTCGATCCGTCCCTGCGCTGGATCGACATCGCCGGCGTCGGAATCCTGGCCGGCATCGGCTTCACCGTCTCGCTGTTGGTCGCCGAGCTGAGCTTCGCGGCAGGCAGCCCGCACTATGACCACAGCAAGGTGGCGATCCTGACGGCATCCGTCGTGGCCGCCCTGCTCGCCGCCGTGGTGCTCGGGCTCCGAAACCGGCGTTACCGCAAGGCCGTGGAGCGGGGGCCGGGGGCGCACGACAGCACAGTCGAACGCTGACCGCCACGGCTGCCGTGCATCAAGGCAGCGCGATGAGCCCCTGCGTCCCCGTCCTGGCCTTCTCGAACCGCTGCTGCACGTCGTCCCAGTTCACGATCTCCCAGAACGCCTTGACATAGTCAGCGCGCACATTCCGGTAGTCGAGGTAATACGCGTGCTCCCACACGTCCAACTGCAGCAGCGGCGTGACACCGAGCGGAGCGTTGCCCTGCTGGTCGAAGAGCTGGAAGATCACGGGTCGGGCACCGAGGCTGTCCCACGCGAGGACGGACCATCCCGATCCCTGCACGCCGAGCGCGGTGGCCGTGAAGTGCGCGCGGAAGGCGTCGATCGAGCCGAAGGAGTCTTCCAGCGAGGCGGCGAGTTCGCCCTCCGGAGCCCCTCCGCCGTTCGGCGACATGTTCTGCCAGAACACCGAGTGATTGATGTGGCCGCCCAGGTTGAAGGCGAGGTCCTTCTCGAGCTTGTTCACGTTCGCGAGGTCGCCGTTCTCGCGCGCTGCGGCGAGCTGCTCGAGCGCGGTGTTCGCGCCCGTGACGTAGGCCTGGTGGTGCTTGGAGTGATGCAGTTCCATGATCGTGGCGGAGATGTGCGGTTCGAGTGCCGCGTAGTCGTACGGCAGTTCAGGGAGGGTGTAGGGAGCGGGCATGTCAGTTCCTTTCAGAGTGGGTCGGCAGGGAGTGGAAGCGTCGGTCGAGATAGACCAGGGGGCGGCCGGACGGCCCGGCGACGACATCGAGCACCTCGGCGATCACCACGGTCGACGATCCGACCGGGATGGTGTGCAGTGCCCGGCATCGCAGCGCAGCTCTGGCGCTGGGCAGGTGCGGTTCGCCGGAGTCGAGCGCGATCCACCCCTGTTCGGGGGTGAACCGGTCGGCACCGCTGGTCGCGAAGCTCTGAGCGAGATCGGTGTGGTCTTCGTCGATGAGGTGCACGACGAATGTGTCGG
Organism: Microbacterium sp. TWP3-1-2b2; assembly: GCF_049896145.1. Classification (NCBI taxonomy): domain Bacteria; kingdom Bacillati; phylum Actinomycetota; class Actinomycetes; order Micrococcales; family Microbacteriaceae; genus Microbacterium; species Microbacterium sp. TWP3-1-2b2. Next base: position 2,294,381 of record NZ_JAFCTS010000001.1, read on the forward strand.
CGTCGAGGAGCGCCCCAGCGCTGCCCGTCGCTCTGGTGACCGAGAACATGATCGCCGCGGGATCCACCGCGACGGAGGAGACACTGGATGCCGTGAGACCGACAGGTCCTGCCTGCGTCGCCGCGGTGATGATCGCGATACCCGCCGGGTGCGTGCGGAAAGCGGCCTTCAACCTGTCGCCCACCGCTGAAGGAGTCGGCGTCGCGGTCGCGATCATGTCGTCGCGGTCGACCAGCTTGGTGCGCTCGCGGCCGCGCTGTGCGCCGGCACTGCGTTCGGCGTCGTCGATCCTCAGCCAACCCGTCCAGTCGACGGCGTCGGTGAGGTGCGCGAGCGGGTCGCTCTCGTCGCCGATCCGATCAGAGGTCGCGAGGTCATCGACCAGGTGCTGCACGGTCTGCGCAGCATCCGACTTGGTCGAACCGATGAGTCCGATCGGTCCGCGCTTGATCCACCCTGTGGCGTACAGGCGCGGGATCGGCACACCGTCCGCATCGACGACGCGGCCCTCACGATGCGGCACGACGCCTGAGGCTTCATCGAAGGGCGCGCCGGGCACGGATGACGACCGATAGCCGATCGCCCGATAGACAGCCCCCACGTCGTGGCGAACGAGGTCGCCGGTGCCGATCATGCGACCCAGCGGGTCGGATGCTGTGCGCTCCATCTCGATGCCGGTGACGTCCTGTTCGCCCTCGATCCGCACAGGCCGCTGGCGAAAGTGCAGATGGATGCGGCGCGATGCGGTCAGCGAGGAGGGCGGCCGTTCAGCCCATCCCCGCAGCGTCCGAAGGATGATGCGGCGCTGGGAGAACTGCTCCAGCATCCGCTCGCCGTGCGCGTCCAGTTCCAGCTCGGCCGGGTCGACGATGACGTCGACGTCGCGCTGCTCCCCCAGCTCGCGCAGCTCGAGCGCCGAGAAGCGGACGTCTGCCGGGCCGCGACGGACGAAGAGATGGATGTCACGAACCGGGTTCGCAGCCAGCGCCTCGAGCACGTCGTCCGGAGTGTCGGTGCGGTCGAGGTCTGTTGCATGCTTGGCGAGGATGCGGGTGACGTCCAGTGCCACGTTGCCTGCTCCGAGCACGGCGACGGTCTCGGCCGCGAGCGGCCATGTCCGTGGCACGTCGGGGTGCGCGTCGTACCAGGCGACGAAGTCCGCGGCGCCGAAGGACCCGGGAAGATCAGCACCCGGCAGGTCGAGCGCCACGTCACGATCGGCACCGGTGGCGAGGATCACGCCGTCGTAGGCGGCCCGCAGTTCAGCGATCGTGGTGTCGACGCCGACCTCGACGTTCGCACGCAACCGGATCGCGGGGTGCTGCAGCACATCGTGCAGCGCATCGATGATCTTGCGGATGCGGGGATGATCGGGCGCGACGCCATAGCGCACCAGGCCGTAAGGCGCAGGGAGTTTCTCCAGCAGGTCGATGCGAGCGTCCGGAACGCGGGAGAGGAGGATGTCTGCCGCATAGATTCCGGCTGGTCCGGCGCCGATGATGGCCACGCGAGGAGCGGCGGTCATTCGGTTCCTCCCTGCGGAGGCAGCGCCGCGACCAGCGGGTGGTCGTACGCGATCACGCCGAGCTTGGCTGCGCCGCCTGGGGAGCCGATCTCGTCGAAGAACTCGACGTTGGCCTTGTAGTAATCAGCCCACTCCTCTGGCACGTCGTCCTCGTAGTAGATCGCCTCGACAGGGCAGACGGGCTCGCACGCACCGCAGTCCACGCATTCGTCGGGGTGGATGTACAGCGATCGCTCCCCTTCGTAGATGCAATCCACGGGGCACTCGTCGATGCAGGCGCGATCCTTGACATCGACGCACGGCAGCGCGATCACATACGTCATCGGGGCATCATCCTTCGAGTCATGTCACCCACGCTAAAACCTCAAGTACACTTGAGGTCAAATCGAGCACGGCGAGAGGAGCCGAGATGGCGACCGAAGATGCTCCGCATCACGCACCCGACGAGCAGCTCACCATCGGCGAGATGAGCAGGCGAACAGGTGTGGCCGTCTCCGCCCTGCACTTCTACGAGAAGCTCAACCTCATCGCATCCACGCGCACATCCGGCAACCAGCGCCGGTACCCGCGTCACATGCTCAGGCGCGTCTCCCTCATCACGGTCTCCAAGAGACTCGGCATCCCGTTGGCGGACGTGCAGGAGGCGTTCGCCGACGTGCCCCTCACGGACACGCCGAGCCACGAGGACTGGCAGCGCGCCTCACGTCGATGGAAACGCGACCTGGAGCGGCGGCGAGAGGGGATCGAGCGCCTGGAGAGGGAGCTGACGGGGTGCATCGGCTGCGGCTGCCTTTCGATGAAGGCGTGCGGTCTGCTCAACCCGGACGACGCGCTCGGAAGCCAGGGCTCTGGCCCGCTGCGACTGCAGGATCTGGACGACTCCGACCGCTGACCACTCAGCCCTCGCTGCCGAGCCTTCCGGTCAGTCTGCCGTGGAACAGGCCGCTGGCGTCGTTCAGCCCGAGCAGTTGCACGGTCTTGCCGTGCTGAACATATTTGGTCTCGATCGCATCCAGCGCTGCGACGGTCGATGCATCCCAGACGTGCGAGCGCGACATGTCGATCACGATGCGCTCGGGATCGGCTGCGTACTCGAATTGCGTCGTGAGGTCGTTGCTGCTGGCGAAGAACAGTTCACCGTCGACGACGTAGTGCGCTGTGTCATCCGACACGGTGCGGGTGACGGTGACGAAGTGCGCGACGCGACGGACGAACAGGACGGATGCCACGATCACCCCGGCCACGACGCCGATGGCGAGGTTGTGCGTGACGACCACCGCCAGCACGGTGACGAGCATGACGAAGGTCTCACTCTTCGGCATCCGCTTCAATGTCGACGGACGGATGCTGTGCCAGTCGAACGCCCCGATCGCGATCATGATCATCACCGCGACGAGCGCGGCCATCGGGATCGTCGCCACGAAGTCGCCGAACACGACGACCAGCAGGAAGAGGAAGACGCCGGCGAAGAACGTCGAGATGCGCGTGCGCGCTCCGGACTTCACGTTGATCATCGTCTGGCCGATCACCGCACAGCCGCCCATTCCCCCGAAGATGCCGGAGAGCATGTTCGCTACGCCCTGCGCCCAGGCTTCGCGGGTCTTGCGGGAGTGCGTGTCAGTGATCTCGTCGACAAGTTTCGCGGTCATCAGGGATTCGAGCAGCCCGACGACAGCGACGCCGAGCGCGAACGGCGCGATGATCGTGAACGTCTCCCAGGTGAGCGGGACGTTCGGGATGAACAGCTCGGGAAGGCTGCGTGGCAGCTCGCCCTGATCGCCCACGGTCGGCACGTTGATCGCGAACACGATCACGACGGCGGTGACGAGGACCACCGACACCAGCGGTGCCGGGATGACCTTGGTGATCTTCGGCATGAAGATCATGACGAGGATGCCGAGGGCGACGAGCGGGTACACCAGCCACGGCACGTCCCACAGGTGCGGCACCTGCGAACTGAAGACGAAGATGGCGAGGGCGTTGACGAACCCGGTCATGACGCTGCGGGGGATGAAGCGCATGAGCTTCGCGACGCCGAGCACCGCCAGCAGCACCTGGAAGACACCGGCGAGCAGCACGGTCGCGATGAAGTAGTCGATGCCGTACAGGGGCGCGACCGGCGCGATGACGAGGGCAACGGCGCCGGTGGCCGCGGTGATCATCGCCGGTCGCCCGCCGAGGAACGCGATCGCCACCGCCATGATGAACGAAGAGAACAGACCGACCTTGGGATCGACTCCGGCGATCACCGAGAAGGCGATGGCCTCGGGGATCAGTGCGAGCCCCACCACGAGCCCGGCGAGCACCTCACGGGTGAGCATCCGCGGAGACTTCAGCGCGGTGAGCACGGAGGGATTCGCGCGGTAGCGGGCACGCTCGTCGATGGCAGTCACGAGAGTCCACCCTATTCCTGTCGCCGAGGCCCCTCGAGAGAAGGAGAGGCGTCGACATCCTGGCCGATCGGCTGATGCTCCGTCATGGGCTGACCGGCGACGGTGGAGACATGACCACCTTCCCCCGCACGACAGCACAGCGCCAGGCGACCTCGACCCGTGCTGCCCGCCGCCGCGATGTGCTCATCGCCGCCGGCCTGCTCGCCCTCGCACTCATCCCCTCGGCTGCCGGAGCCTTCCGCATCAGCGAGATCGTCGCCGACGCACCGACGACTGAGGCGAATGCGCGCTTCATGACGATGCCGCTGCCCGTGATCCTGCACATCATCGCGGCGTTGGTGTACTCCGGGATCGGCGCATTCCAGTTCCTGCCGGGGTTGCGCGCGCGTCGCCCCGGCTGGCATCGATTCGCAGGACGCGTTCTGCTCGTGCCCGCCGGCGTCATCGTCGCCCTGAGCGGACTCTGGATGACGGCGTTCTACGACGTTCCACCGATCGACGGCATCGCATTGCAGGTGTCGCGCTACATCGTCGGCATCCTCATGCTCGCGTTCCTCGTGCTCGGGGTCCGAGCGGTGCTTCGCCGTGACATCGACGCGCACCGTGGCTGGATGATCCGGGCTTATGCCCTGGCCTTGGGCGCAGGGACCCAGGTGCTCACCTCGGCGCCGTTCGCGCTGGCGTTCGGCACGCCCGATGAGTTCTGGCGTCTCGTGCAGATGGATGCCGGTTGGCTGATCAACATCGTCGTGGCGGAGATCATCATCCGCCGCGGACGCCGACCGCAGTCATCGGTCGCGTAGCATGCGTGGCGTGGACACCATCAGCGGAGGCGATCCGCGCGCTCCGGCGCCGTGATGCGGTGCTCGCGATCGTTCTCATCGCCATGGCCGTCGTCGAGGGATCGGTTCGCACCGATCTGGTCTGGCCGTACGCGACAGTCGGTGTCACGATCTTCCTGCTCGCCGGCCTGCCATGGCGACGCCGTCATCCGTTGATCCTCGTGCTGGCCATGTCGGTCGTGACGACCGGGTTCGCGATCGTACAGGCCGCGACCGACGTCCCGTCAGAGGGACTGGCGGTCATGTTCGCCCTTCTGCTCGTACCGTACGCGCTTCTTCGCTGGGGGACGCGTGTCGAACGCATCGCCGGATCGGCAGCCCTCGCGATCGGCGTACTCGCCTCAGCCGCGCTCGCGCCCGGCACGGCCCAGGACCGCATCATCGGGGCGATCGCCGGTGTGCTGTTCGTCGGTACCGCGTGCCTGCTCGGCGCGCTGCGGCGCGAGCGGGCGAAGTCCCGGGACCGCGAGATCGAGATGGCCAGGACGCAGGAGCGGACGTCCCTCGCTCGCGATCTGCACGACACCGTCGCCCATCACGTCTCGGCGATCGCGATCAGGGCTCAGGTCGCGACGGCTCAAGGAGCCCACGGGGCCGAGACCGCCGAGTCCCTCGCGGTGATCGAGAAAGAGGCGAGTGCAGCGCTGGAGGAGATGCGTGCGATCGTCCGCACCCTGCGCGGGCCGGCCGAGTACTCCCCCACGCGCGGACTCGAGGATGTAGCGGCGCTTGCCACGTCCGGTCCGCCGCGAGTCACGGTGCGCATCGACGTGCCGTCCGAGCTGGCCGATCTCGTCGCCGTGACGCTCTACCGCGCCGCGCAGGAGGCCGTGACCAACGCACGACGACACGCGATCGGCGTGCGCGGCATCGACGTCGACATCAGGACTGACGGCAGCGACGTGATCCTCACGGTCATCGACGACGGGCGTTCTTCGCCGCTGGGCGACGGCTTCGGCCTGCGTGGGATGACGGAACGTCTGGCGCTGCTCGGCGGAGAACTGGATGCGGGCCCCCGCGACGGCGCCGGGTGGATGCTGCGTGCACGCGTCCCACGGAGCGTGACATGATCCGCGTGCTGATCGCCGACGACCAGGACTCGGTCCGAACCGGACTGCGACTGCTGATCGAGACGCTACCCGGCATCGAGGTGATCGGTGAGGCGCCCGACGGCGCGACCGCCGTGAGACTGGCCAGACGGCTGCGCCCCGATGTGGCGCTTCTGGACATCCGAATGCCCGGAATGGACGGCATCCGCGCCACCGAGCAACTCGCCGGGCCGGACGTGGAGGATCCGATCGCCGTCGTGATCATCACGACCTTCGACCTCGACGAGTACGTGCACGGCGCGCTGCGTGCCGGCGCGAAGGGCTTCCTCCTGAAGGACGCAGGCGGCACGCTGATCGGGGAGGCGATCCGCGCCGCTGCCGATGGCGAATCGCTCGTCTCCCCGCGTGTGACCACTCGACTGCTGTCCGCCTTCGCGACGCGTCGCCCCGCCGCTGCCCCGTCCGAGCCGCTCACTGCTCGCGAGGAAGAGGTCCTCGCCCTGTTGAGCGCCGGCCTGACGAACGATGAGATCGGCGGCCGGCTGTTCGTGTCACTGGGAACCGTGAAGGCGCACATCGGTGCGATCCTGACCAAACTCGGTCTTCGCAACCGCGTCGAGGCGGCGATGTGGGCCTACGACACCGGGCGGGCTCGGCGATGAAGGCGGTGGTCTGCACCACTTACGGCCCGCCGGAAGTACTGGCTGTCCGCGATGTGCCGGATCCCGAACCGCGCCCTGGTGAGGTGCGAATCCGTGTGGTCGCGACGACGGCCCATGAGGCGTGCACGTGCGCGACACGGACCTGCTCCGCATCACTCACGAAGATCTGCAGTACCTCGCCGACCCTTTGCGTGATCCCGACGCCCCCGGCGTCAGCCGACGGTGAATGGGGCGGCGAGGAGTGCCTCAGACCGAGAAGAAGGCCCCACCAACAGCTCGAACTCCCCTGACTCGACGACGCGATCACCCGCCGCATCCACGATCGTGCAGTCCGCGACGGGCAGCTCGATCCGCACACGTGCACTCTCGCCGGGAACCAGAGGGACCTGGTGGAAGGCCTTGAGCTCCTTGTCCGCCCAGCTCACGCTGGTCACCTGGTCGCGCACGTACACCTGGAGCGTCTCGATGGTCGGTCGATCGCCCGTGTTCGTCACGGTCACGTCAGCGACGACCGTGTCGGATGCGGCGAGCGCCGTCTGTGCCAGCTGAAGTTCGCTGTACTCGACGGTCGTGTACGAGCGCCCCTCGCCGAATGCCCATGCGGGCGACTGCGTGAGGTCGGCGTAGCGGTCGCCGTGCTGTCCGCGGATCTGGTTGTAGTACGTCGGCTGTTGCCCGGCGTGCCGTGCGAATGAGATCGGCAGGCGGCCGGTCGGCTCGATCGCGCCGGTCAGCAGCTCGGCGATCGCACGCCCGCCCTGCATGCCCGGATTCGCGACCCACAGCACCGCGGCAGCCTTCGAGACGGATGCCGGAAGCACCAGCGGCTTCGACGCCAGCAGCACCACGACCACTGGCGTGCCTGTTCCGATCACGGCGTCGAGGAGCGTGTTCTGGCCCCCGATCAGTTCGAGCGTCGCAGTCGAGCGACCCTCCCCGTACAGTCCCTGTGCATCACCGACGACCGCGACGCACACATCCGCGGCTTCAGCCGCAGCGACGGCCTCGGCGATCTGCGTGGCATCAGGCGCGCACGGCTTCACGACCGGAGGGCGCGGCTGCCCGTCCGGCCATGTCGCGCCAGCGGGATCCGGTTCGAGCGTCAGGATCTCCGCACCGCGGGCGTGCACGACCTCCCAGGGCGCGATCGCGCGCACGCCGTCGAGCACCGTCGTGATCATCTCGCGCGGCTGACCGTCCAGCCAGCCGGCCTGACCCGAGCCGCCGGCCCAGTCGCCGAGCTGCTCCTGCGCGTCATCGGCGAGCGGCCCGACGACGGCGATCCGTGCGGTCGCCGCAGAAGGGGTGGCGCCACCAGGCGCAGCCGGCGACACAGGCCCACCAGGCGCAACCGGCCACAAAGGAAGAGTGCCGTCATTCTCCAGCAGCACGAGCGAGCGCCGGGTGATCTCGAGATTGAGTTCCGCGTGCTCCGCGGTCCCGACGATCTGTTCGAGGCCGTCGACAGGCGTCCGCGGATTCTCGAACAGTCCCAGCTCGAACTTCAGCGCGAGTATCCGCTCGACAGCGGTGTCGAAGGCGTCTTCGGCGAGAAGACCCTGCGCGACAGCATCCAGAGCACCCTCGAAGAAGGTGGGCGTCGACATGATCATGTCGTTGCCGGCTTTCACAGCGGCTGCCGCGGCGTGTGTGACGTCGGGCTGCACGTGCTGTTCCCACACCATGCGCCCGACGTTGTCCCAGTCGGTGATGAGCGTTCCGGTGTACCCCCACTCGCCGCGCAGCACGTCGCTGAGCAGCCAGTCGTTGAGGGTGATCGGCACGCCGTCCATGCTCTGATAGCCGAGCATGAACGACCGGCAGCCCTCGCGGGCCACGCGCTCGAACGGCGGAAGGAACCACGACCGGAGCTTTCGCCGGGAGATGTCGGCCTCGCTGGCGTCACGCCCACCCTGGGTCTCGGAGTATCCGGCGAAGTGCTTCGCCGTGGCGAGGATCGCCGTGGGATCGTCCAGCCCATCGCCCTGATAACCGCGCACCATGGCCGACGCGAGCTCGCCGAGCAGGAACGGATCCTCGCCGAACGTCTCGTTCACGCGGCCCCAGCGCAGGTCACGGGCGATGCAGAGCACGGGCGAGAACGTCCAGTGGATGCCGGTCGCCGCCACCTCGACGGCCGTCGCGCGGGCGACCTTCTCCAGCAGCGACGCGTCCCAGGACGCGGCCATCCCCAACTGCGTCGGGTAGATCGTCGCGCCGGGCCAGAACGAGTGACCGTGGATGCAGTCCTCGCCGACGAGCAGCGGAATCTGCAGGCGCGTCTGCAGCGTCAGCTCACGGGCAGCGACGATCCGCTCCGGCGAGGTGTGCAGGATCGACCCGACCATCCGTCGCAGAACATGGTCTTCGAGGTCGTCACGGGCGTCGAGCTGCAGCATCTGCCCGATCTTCTCTTCGAGGGTCATCCGCTCGAGGAGGTCGGCGACGCGCGCCGATACCGGCAGCGCAGGATCCAGATACGGGAGAGTCAGTGTCTCGGAGGTCATCACTTCTTGTTCTCTGTGGCCGGACCGGCCACCTCGGTGGTGCGCACGGCCGTGACCGCGTCGTTCACGTTCAGCCCCTTCTTCTTCATCGCGCGGGCCCGCTCACCGGCGGAGCGCAGGCGCGGGTTGACGTACTCGTCGATGCCGAAGTTGATCAGCGACAGGGCGACGCCGATCGCGGCGATGCACAGCCCTGGCGGCAGGTACCACCACCACTGGTTCTGCCCGAAGGCGCCTTGCGCCGAGGCCCAGTTCAGGATCGTGCCCCAGTTGTAGGTGGTCACGGGGATCACGCCGATGTACGACAGCGTCGTCAGCCCGAGGATCGCAGCTGTCACCGTGCCGACGAAGCTCGCGGCGATCAGCGCCATCAGGTTCGGCAGCATCTCCACAGTGATGATGCGTCGCAGCGGCTCACCGTTCGCGCGTGCGGCCTGCACGAAATCGCGGTTGCGCAGTGACATGGTCTGCGCGCGGAGCACGCGCGCGCCCCACGCCCATCCGGTGATGCCCAGCACCGCCGCGATCAGCACCAGCGGCGGATCCTCGAACATCGCCGCGACGATGATGATCAGCGGAAGTCCGGGGATCACGAGGAAGACATTGGTCAGCGCGGACAGCGCTTCGCTCTTCCAACCGGACAGGTAACCCGCGATCACTCCGATCGTGATCGCGATCACTGTCGCGATCAGCGCGGCCAGGAACCCGACGACGATGACGCCGCGGGTGCCGTGGATGACCTGGCTCAGCACATCCTCTCCGATGTGCGTCGTGCCCAGCCAGTGCGCCGCTGATGGTGGCTGGAGGCGGGCGGAGTTGTCGATCTTCGTCGGGGAGAACGGCGCCAGCACGTCAGCGAAGATCGCGACCAGCACGAAGAATCCCAGAATCGCGAGGCCGGCGATCGACTTGCGGTTGCGGAACATCGCGAACGCCGAGACGATCTTCGCCCAGAAGCTCTGCCGCGGCCCGCCGGTGCCCGACCCGCTGGTGCGGATGAGGAACGTATCGGGGGTGCTGGCCTGGCGCCGGCCGGCGGTTGCGGTCTTCTCTGTTGTTGACATGGCTCAGGCCTCCGTCTGGCGTGTGCGCGGGTCGAGGAATGCGTAGGCGACATCCGCGAGGATGTTGGCGACCAGCACTGAGAGGGTGATCACGAGGAACACACCCTGCATCAGGGCGTAGTCCTTGGCGTTGGTGGCGTCCAGCAGCAGTTTGCCCACACCGGGATAGCTGAACACCATCTCCATCACGATCGTGCCGCCGACGATGAAGCCGATCGACAGCGCGAAGCTCTGGATCTGCGGCAGAACGGCGTTGCGAGCGGCGTACCGCCACAGCACGCGCTGGTTCGGCATGCCCTTCGCCTGCGCCACGGTGATGTAGTCCTCGTCGAGGACGGTGAGCATCATGTTGCGCATGCCGAGCATCCAGCCGCCCAGTGATGCGATGACGATCGTGACTGCGGGGAGTGTGCCGTGGTGGATGACCTGGCCGACGAACTCGAAGTTCCACCCCGGCACCATCCCGACTCCGTATGCCTTGCCGATGGGGAACCAGCCGAGGTTGACCGAGAAGACGGCGATCGCGAGCAGACCCAGCCAGAAGTAGGGGATCGTGCTGAGGAAGGTGGTGACCGGGATGAGCGCCTCGAGACGGCTCCCCCGTCGCCACCCGATGACGGCGCCGCCGATGGTGCCGATCGCGAACGACACGATGGTCGCGAATCCGACCAGCCCCACGGTCCATGGCAGCGCCTGCCCGACCACCTCTGTGACGGGGCGAAGGCCATGGAGCAGGGAGACGCCGAGATCCCCCTGCAGCAGCAGACCCCAGTAGTCGAGGTACTGCTGGAAGAGCGACTTGTCGGTGTCCAGCCCCAGAAGCGCACGCAGAGCATCTGCCGCCTCCGGCGACACGTTGCGGTTGCGCGCGAGGTACTGGCTGACCGCGTCGCCCTTCATCATCCGTGGGAGGAAGAAGTTGATGGTGAGTGCGGCCCACAGCGTGAAGAGGTAGAACGCGGCCCGGCCGCCGAGGAAGCGCCACGGGATGCGAGAGCGACCGGAGACGGCCTTCGTCGCCGTGGTGCCGATCTCGATCGCGTCGATCTCCGGCCGATCGTCGGTGACGGGCAGTTGTGGTTCAACGGCGGTCATCATTCGCCTCCGAGGTTGCGAGTCGTCGATGCGAAGTGCCGCTCAGGATCGGGGGATGCTGCGCGGAGCTCCTGCGTGTAGGGATCCTGTGGTCTGAGGATGACGTCGTCGGCAGGACCGTGCTCGACGATCCGCCCCTGGTTGAGAACCATGATCTCGTCGCTGAAATGACGGGCAGTGGCCAGATCGTGCGTGATGTACAGCACGCCGAGTCCCTCTTCGCGCTGCAGGTCGGAGAGAAGGTTCAGCACGCCGAGCCGGATGGAGACGTCGAGCATCGAGACCGGTTCGTCCGCGACGAGGATCGCGGGTCGCGAAGCCAGCGCCCTGGCGATCGCGACGCGCTGCCGCTGTCCGCCGGACAGTTCGTGCGGTCGACGATCGATCACGGCATCCGGGATCAACCGCACCCGCTCGAGGAGCCGGCGCACTTCCGCCTCGGTCTCCCCCTTCGGCACCACGGAGTCCAGACGCAGCGGGCGCTCGAGGTGGTAGCGGATCGAGTGGTACGGGTTCAGTGAGGCGAACGGGTCCTGGAAGACCATGCGCAGTTGCTGCCGATAGGTCCGCAGCCCTCGCCCTCGGCGCGGGATGGGCCTGTCATCGAGCAGCACCTCACCGCTGGTCGGCGTCTCCAGCTGCGTCAGGATCTTCGCGATCGTCGACTTGCCGCTGCCGGACTGACCGACCAGGCCGATCGTCTGCCCCGACCGCAGGATGAAGCTCACGTCGTCGAGAGCGGTGAGCTGACCGGCTCCGCGGACGTTGTAGGTCTTGGTGACGTGGCGCATCTCGAGGACGGTCATCGCACCACCACCCCCTTCTCGCCGGTGAGGCGTGGGAACGAAGACAGGAGCGTCTTGGTGTATTCGTCCTGCGGGGAATTCCAGATCCTCTCCGCCGTGTCGAGTTCGACGATCTCCCCCTCTCGCATGATCGCGATGCGATCACTGATCTCCAGCAGCAGAGGAAGGTCGTGCGTGATGAAGATCACCGAGAAGCCGAACTCCGCTCGCAACTGCGAGATCTGGCGGAGGATCTCGCGCTGCACGAGCACGTCCAGCGCCGTCGTCGGCTCGTCCATCACCATCAGCTGCGGTCGCAGGGCCAACGCCATCGCGATCATCACGCGCTGACGCATGCCCCCTGACAGCTCGTGCGGGAACGAGCGGGCGCGCTGCGCGCCGACCTTGACGATCTCGAGAAGTTCGTCGACGGCCTCACGCCGCTGCTTCGTCCTCATGCCCGGGCGGTGCACCTCGAACACGTCCTCGAGCTGTGCACCGATGGTGGCGACGGGGTTGAGCGCGTTCATGGCGCCCTGGAAGACCATCGAGACCTTGTCCCAACGGAACCTGCGCATCTGCTCCGGTTCAAGGGTGCCCACGTCGATGTGCTCGCCGTCGGCGTCATGGAAGACGACGGAGCCGCTCGTGATCACCGCGGGGGCCTTGAGCAGACGCTGCACGCCGTACGCGAGCGTGGTCTTGCCGCAGCCGCTCTCTCCGGCAAGGCCGAGGATCTCGCCTCGCTGCAATTCGAGGGTGACGTTCTTCACCGCCGCGACGGGCGGGTCGACGTCGTACACGACCGAGAAGTCGCGCACGGACAGCAGGGGGTCTGGCATGGGTATCGCTTTCGTGCGGGGACGGATGCTGGGCAGGATGCTGCTGAGCCCGTCGAAGTGTCCGGCACCTCGACGGGCTCAGCATCCGCTTTCTTACTTGGACGTCAGCTTCGTCAGAACCTGCACGATGCCCGGCTGGGTCGGGTCACCCGAGGCGTACTGGTCCTCCTCGGACGGCCACCCGACGTAGTTGCGGGTGTTGAACTCGCCCAGCAGCGGGTGCGCGCCGAGCGGGATCGCGGGCACGTTCTCGGCGAACGCCGTCTGCAGCACTGCCGACGCCGCCGCGCGGTCTTCATCGGACGATGCGTTGGCATAGGTGTTCAGCGCCTCGGTCACAGCGGGGTCCTCGAACCGGCCGAAGTTGAACTGCGCCTTGTCATCGACGATCCACTTCGGATCCATGGTCGACGTGTAGAGACCGTAGACGTTACCGGTGTCCTCGAGCCAGTGGATGATCGCCTGGAAAGTGCCCTCCTGGCGGGCGGCGTCCCAGCCACCCCAGTCGGGCTGGTCGACCTTGACCTCGATGCCCAGAGCCTCGTCGAGCTCTTCCGCGATCAGTGCCTGCTCGGTGTTCCAGTCGCTCCACCCGGCTGGTACCGAGATAGAGAACGACACTGCTTCGCCGTCGGGGTCGATGAGCTTGTCGCTCTCCCAGGTGTAGCTGGCGTCGGTGAGGATCTCCTTGGCCTTGTCGACGTCGACCTCGTAGGCCTGGTCCTTGTACTCGGGGAGGATCTCGTCTTCGAGAAGCGTGCCAAGGCCGGTGACGTTCCAGACCGGGTCGCTCGCGCCTTCACGGGCGATGTCGACGTATGCCTCGCGGTCGATCGTCCAGGCCAGGGCTTCGCGCAGCGCGGGGTTGTTGAACGGCTTGGTCTGCAGGTTGAAGAACAGAGTTCCGGCGCCTGCAGTGGGCGAGACGAGGAACTGGTTGTCCTCATCGGCGGAGAGGTAGCTCTCCTCGATCTGCGGAATGAACGCCTGGGCCCAGTCGGCCTCGCCCGATGCGAGCGCCGTCGTGAGGGCGGCGTTGTCGCCGTAGGAGACGTAGTGCAGCTCGGGAACGGCGAGTTCGCCGCCCCAGTAGTCCTCGTTCGCCGTCAACGTGACCGATTCTGTGGTCCAGCTCGAGAGCGTGTACGGTCCTGTGCCGACGGCGAGGCCGTCTTCGGTGAGAGGGTCGGTGTTGGGGTCTTCGATGTTCTCCCAGATGTGCTTCGGCACGATCGGGGTGTGCAGCACGCGCGACTGAGCGGTGTACTTCGAGTCGGCGAACTTCAGGGTGATCTTGTCGCCGTCGACTGTCGCGCCCTCGTACTTCAGTCCAGACGAGTCGGTGAGCTTGCCGTTGAGGAACTGATCGAACGTGAACACGATGTCATCGCCGGTGAACGGCTCGCCATCGCTCCAGTTGACGCCACTGCGCGGGACGACCGTGAGCTCGGTGTAGTCGTCGTTCCATTCGACCGACTCGGCCAGCCACGGGGTGGTGGCGAGGTCACCGGTCGGGTTCACGAGCGCGAGAGGCTCGAAGATGACCTTGGCGTAGCCGTACTTCGATGCGGAGGAGTCGCCGAGGTACGGGTTGTGCGACTCTGTGGTGATCGCGCCGTCGGGCTTGGCGATCGTGAGTGCGGCGGTCGATGCGCCGGAGTCTCCGCCGCCGTCATCTGCGGCGGGCGAGCATCCGGCGAGCACGCCGATGCTGAGGGTCGCGATCGCGCCGATCGCGATCAGAGATCTGCTGAGCTTCATTGCTTCTCCTAGGACACGGGTCATTGTGCAGGTGTGGCACGCGTCGGTGTGACGCTTTAGCTTACTCATGAGAAAGTAAACTGAGGCGAGGTTACCGACAAGTAAGTAAGCTTGCAAGTACGGGATACCAGACCGTTACACTCACCTCGAAGGGGGGATGCTGTGGCCATAGATGGTTCGACACGCACGCGCCCTGCCACCAGGCAGAAGCGCACTGACATCCTGGAAGCAGCGGTCGAGATCTTCGGCAACAAGGGATCGACCAACGGCACGCTCGCGGATGTCGCCGAGCAGGTCGGGATGACGCACGCCGGCGTGCTGCATCACTTCGGCTCGAAGCAGAAGCTGCTGCTCGAGGTGCTCGCCTACCGCGATCAGGCCGACGTCGCCGAGCTGGTCGAGAAGCACATCCCTGGCGGCCCCGAACTCTTCCTCCACCTGGTGCGCACGGCGTTCGCGAATGAGCGGCGCCCTGGCATCGTGCAGGCGTACACCGTGCTCTCGAATGAATCCGTGACCGATGACCACCCGGCACGTGACTTCTTCGAGGAGCGCTACACGACCCTTCGCCGCGAGGTGTCAGAGGCGTTTCACGCGCTGTGCGCGCAGGAGGGCGTGACCGAGCCCGACACGGTCGCCGCGGCATCCGCCAGCATCCTCGCCGTCATGGACGGCCTGCAGCTGCAATGGCTGCTGCATCCGGAGATCGTCGAGCTCGGCGAGTCCAGCGAATTCGCGATCCGCGCGATCGTGGGCGCGGTGCTGCAACCGCCGCCCGAACTCGGGAGTTACGTGCGCGAGGACTGACACTAGGCTCAGCCCATGAGCATCGACCTCGAAGCGCTGTACATCGACCTCCATCAGCACCCCGAACTCTCGTTCCAGGAGACGCGCACGGCGGGCATCGCCGCCCAGCACCTGCGCGATCTCGGACTCGAGGTCGAAGAGGGAATCGGCATCACCGGCGTCATCGGGGTTCTGCGCAACGGTCAGGGCCCGACCGTATGGGCGCGCGCCGACATGGACGCACTCCCGGTCGAAGAGCAGACCGGCCTGGCGTATGCGAGCACGACGACCGGCGTCGACCCGGCCGGCCACACGGTTCCTGTGATGCACGCGTGCGGGCACGACATGCATGTCACCGCGATGATCGGTGCCGTCGAACGGCTCGTCGCCGAGCAGGCGGAATGGTCAGGAACACTCGTGGTCATCATCCAGCCGGCCGAGGAGTACGGTGCGGGCGCCAGGGCGATGCTGGATGCCGGGATCCTCGACCGCTATCCGAAGCCCGACATCGTGCTCGGCCAGCATGTCACCCCCTTCGCCGCGGGTGTCATCGGCGTGCGCAGCGGCACTCAGATGGCGGCATCCGACGGCCTCACGGTCACCCTGCACGGCCGCGGCGGGCACGGTTCGAGGCCGCACACGACCGTCGACCCTGTGGTGATGGCGGCTGCCACCGTGATGCGCCTGCAGACGATCGCCTCTCGCGAGACCGACCCGCAGGACGTCGCCGTCGTCACCGTCGGCTCGATCCACGCCGGTCTGAAGAACAACATCATCCCCGCCGAGGCGACGCTCGAACTCAGCCTGCGCTACCCGAACGACGAGGCCCGTGCGAACGTGCTCGCGAGCGTGGAGCGGATCGTCCGGGCCGAGGCCCTGGCGTCGGGCGCGGAGCGAGAACCCGAGATCCGAACCGACCACACCCTGCCGCCCACCATCAATGACGAGGATGCCGTGGCGCGGGTCACGACCGCGTTTCAGCGCGCCCTCGGAGAAGCCAGCGTCATCGATCCGGGGATGATCACCGGCAGCGAGGACGTCTCATGGTTCGCGCGTGATGCCGGCGCACCTCTGGTCTTCTGGTTCTGGGGCGGTGTAGACCCCGCGACGTTCGCGGCGGCTGTCGCAGGCGGCACGGTCGCCCACGACATCCCCACCAACCACTCGCCGCTGTTCGCGCCGGAGATCCACCCCACGATCGAGGTCGGGGTCACCGCGATGGCGACGGCGGTCCGCGAGTTCCTGGACTGACGCGACCGCTCGGCCCGCGTCGAATGCTTCGACCGACGCGGGGCGGCGTGCATCGACCAGCGCGGCGCATTGGCCCGCATAACTCCGGAGAATCTGCCGTACCGACGCCCGGCACCGCCCGGATCATGCCGAACGGCGGAAAACCTCCGGAGTTGTGCCGGTCAGACCTCGACGATGCGCGGCGGGGGCGGCGGATCCAACTGACGCTGCGGCACGCCGTGCGCCTCGCGGTGCAGCCGCTCCATACGCGAGTCGAGCTCGGCGGCCGCGTCCGCCGCATCCGACAGGCTCTCGACGAGGTGCGATGGCACCTGGTTGGAGAACTTGTAATAGATCTTGTGCTCCAGGCTCGCCCAGAAGTCCATCGCTATGGTGCGGAACTGCACCTCGACCGGCACAAGGAGGGGCCCGGTCGACAGGAACACCGGCACCTCGATGATGACGTGCAAGCTCTTGTAGCCGTTGGGCTTCGGGGTCTTGATGTAGTCCTTCACCGCGCGAACAGTGACGTCGTCCTGCTGCGTGAGTAGGTCGAACAGCTGATACACGTCAGCGACGAAGCTGCACGTCACGCGGACTCCGGCGATGTCCGTGATCTCCTCACGGATGCGCTCGAAGTCGGGCTCCTCGATCCCCTTGCGGGCGATCTTCTCGACGATGCTGTCCGGCGTCTTGATCCGGCTCTTCACGTGCTCGATCGGGTTGTACGCGTGATCATGCAGGAACTCGTCCCGCAGGATCGAGATCTTCGTCTCGACCTCACGCATCCCGAATTCGTACTCGCGCAAGAACTTCTGGAATTCGTCACGGAGTTCCCGCGTCTGGCGAATGTCGTCTTCGCTGACCTGAATGGTCGTCATGGATTCGACGTTACGGGAGCGTGATCAGAACGCGCTGTGCGTTTCGCTGTGGGCGGATGCCGTCGGCGTGAGGATTCCGTATGGGCGTCGCCGACGGCCGTAGGGATTTCGTAAGGATCCCGTGAGGATGCCGCGGATCGGCGTAGTGTCACGCCTCGTGGCAGAAGAAACCCGAGCGCTACCGGACACCCCGCCGCTCGCCAAACGCATCCTCCTCGGCGACCCGCTCACCTCGAAGCAGGTCGACGATCAGTTGCTGCCCAAGCGGATGGCGCTGCCGATCTTCGCATCGGATGCACTGAGCTCGGTGGCCTACGCGCCGCAGGAGCTCGTGATGATCCTGCTGATCGGCGGACTCACCTTCCTGTCGTTCACGCCGCTGGTCGCCGCTGCGGTCATCGTGCTGCTGATCGTCGTCGTGCTCAGCTACCGGCAACTCATCAAGGCGTACCCGTCCGGCGGAGGCGACTACGAGGTCGCGTCGAAGAACCTCGGCGAGATCCCTGGCGTGGTGGTCGCGGCAGCCTTGCTGGTCGACTACGTGCTCACGGTCGCGGTTTCGGTGGCATCCGGAGTCGACAACATCATCTCCGCCGTACCCGGCTTGAACGCCTGGCGAGTCGAGTTGGCCGTCGGGTTCGTCGTCCTGATCATCATCGTCAACCTGCGGGGCGTCCGTGAGGCGTCGACCGTGTTCGCGATCCCGACCTACGTGTTCATCGCATCCGTCGGCTTCATGATCATCACCGGTCTCATCCAGACGTTCCTCGGCAACGCACCGGTGGCCTCGAGCGCCGAGTTCGCGGTGCACTCCGAAGATCTCAGCCAGGCCGCCGTCATCCTCTTGGTGCTGCGTGCGTTCTCCAGCGGATGCTCCGCCCTCACGGGCGTCGAGGCCGTCTCCAACGGTGTGCCCGCGTTCCGCATCCCTAAGGTGCGCAACGCGCAGGCGACGCTCGTACTGATGGGTTCCATCGCCATCTGCCTCTTCGCCGGTCTCACTGCGCTCGCCCTCATCACCGGCGTGCATTACGCCGAGAACCCCTGCGATCTCGTCGGCTTCGACTGCACGAACCCGCAACCGAGTCTGATGGCGCAGATCGCGGCGGCGACGTTCGGCGGCGGCAGCATCCTGTTCTTCATCGTGCAGGCGGCCACGGCCTGTGTACTGCTGCTCGCCGCGAACACCGCCTTCAACGGGTTCCCGCTGCTCGGCTCCGTCCTGGCTCGCGACGGCTACGCACCTAAGGCCCTGAACACGCGCGGCGACCGGCTGGTCTTCTCGAACGGGATGATCCTGCTGGGGATCGCTGCGATCGCCGTTCTCGTGGTGTTCCAGGCGCGGCTGACGACGCTCATCCAGCTTTACATCATCGGGGTCTTCGTGTCGTTCTCGCTCGGCCAGATCGGGATGGTGCGCCACTGGCGGCGGATATTGCGGACCACGCAGCCAGGGGAGGGCGACGCGGCGGTCACGGTCGACGATGCGGCAGCATCTGATCGACGGTCGGCGCGGATCGGCCTGATCATCAACTCGGCCGGCGCCACCCTGACGATCCTGGTGCTCCTCATCGTGACCATCACGAAGTTCACGCACGGGGCGTATCTGGTGTTCTTCGCCATCCCGATCCTCGCCTTCCTGATGATGGGTGTGAAGCGCTACTACCGCGATGTCGAACACGAGATCGCGATCGACGACACGACCCACTTCGGTGCGAGCGGAGACGTGGCCCTCGTGCTGGTCAGCAAGCTGCAGAAGCCGGTCATCAAGGCCATTGACTACGCGATCGCGGCGAAGCACGGAAAGACGCTCGCGGTGCACATCGCGGTCTCGGAGGACGACGCCGAGCGATTGCAACAGGAATGGGCGGAGCATCGCATCCCCATCCCGCTGATCATCGTCGAGTCGCCGTTCCGCTCGTTCGCGCAGCCGGTCGCTCAGTTCATCACGCAGTACCGCGAAAAGCACGGTTCTTCGGTGGTGACGGTCTATCTGCCGCAGTACATCGTGGGCCACTGGTGGGAGAGTTTCCTGCACAACCGCCGCGCGCGCCGCATGGCGAACCAGCTCATGCTCGTGCACGGAGTGTCGATCACGCTCGTGCCGTGGTTGCTGGATTCGTCCGAGCTGATCTACGGACGCCGCTCACGACCGATTCCCGGGCAGGAGCGCGCGGGCCGTCCGGTGCTCACCGCCACCACCGGCCGCCGGGCGCACCGGCCCGCCGGACCGCCGACGGACGACTGAGCGCGGTCTCGCCCGGATCCGCCACTTTCGGCCGACTCACCTCTTCGGCAGGCTCCACCCTTTTCGGCAGGCTCCACCCTTTTCAGCCGACTCAACCGGCTCGCCCGTCAGCCGGGGACGGGTTGTCGGCGGTGGGGGCTGCGGGTGCGGTGCCACCTCTGGTGGGGGTCCCACCAGGCGGGGCCGCGGACTTCGGGGATGCCACGGTTCATGCGGATCACCCATTCGGTCAGGTGCAGGGTGCGGTGATGGAACCAGCACAACAGCACCCCGTTGTCGGTGTGGGTGGGTCCACCGTCGGCGTGCTCTTTCACGTGGTGGACTTCGCACCAGGTCGCGGGGATCGTGCACCCGGGGATCACGCACCCGCCATCCCTCGCAGTGATGGCGCGGCGCTGCAGCGCGTTGAAGATGCGGGAACTGGTGCCGATCGACACGATCCGACCCCCGTCATCGAACAGGATCCGCTGGACACCGCCGGCGCACCCGGTCTGCAACGCCGCAGCGAGCGGGACGAGATCGCCGGTGTGCCCGATCTGCGCCCACCCATGCCCCGCCGCGAGGTCAGCGGCCGTCGCGACGACCGTGAGCGTCGGCGCCGCACCGCCCAGGTGCGGGAACAGGTCTGTTCTGGCCGCGGTGTTCAGGATCGCCGCGAGCGCGTCATGCAGCCTCTGCCCGCGGGTGCGGGTATCGACGAATACCGGACCGTCCTGGGCGCCTTCATCGGTGGAGGGCTCGAACCGCACGCCGCGGGGTGAGGGCTCGGCTTTCTCGTCCGGGTCATCCGCCCCGTTGACCTTCGGGTTCAACAGACTGTCGATCAACAAGCTCAGTTGGGCGGCCACCTCGGGCAGGAGGCTCCCCCGCACCGGCGCCGCACCATCCTTCACCTTCCCGATCGAGAAGAAGCGGCCCCGCATCGCCGCCTCGTCGGCCGGCTCCGCCCCATCAGGATCCAGATACGCGACCATCACCCGGGCGAGAGTGCCCAGATCCTCCGGCAACGGGGCCGGGCGCGGAGCCCCCTCATCCACCGAGTCACCGGAGTCCATCTCTCGAGCGAAATCGGCGAGCTGACGGTCCGCCTCCACACGGTCCTCATCACTGATCCGGCGTGCGGACTGCTCGATCGGATCCGTCGCCGCCAACAACCCCGCCACACCCAGACCACCATCGACCATCACTTCACGCAACGCCTGATACCGCGCCGGCAGGAACGCACCATCGGTGATCCCGACATCCCTCCGCACCAGACGTGCCGCCCTCACCAACCGGGCCGCAGCCCTCGTGTCGGTGCCGGTCAGCATCCGCACCAGATCCGCCGGCTTCGAGCACCCGTACCGGGTCGTCATCCGCTCATCCTTGAGCCCGGCAGAGCGGTCACCGACCTGCACCGCCGCCTCGACCTGCAGACCCTCCAACCGCCGCTGAATACGACCAGACACCACCAGCAGTTCCGCCACATCCGCGTCAGACAACCCCGGAACCCGCTCCGAACCGAACACGTCGCACGCCACAGAACCGAGGGTCTCCTCCAGATCCCGAAGCCGAGCAACGATGCTGTTCATACCCCCTATTCAACAAGGGGCCACCGACATTCCGACCCCGGTTTCACCCAGGTCAGAAGACATTTCCAAAGAACATCTCACGCACCGCACGAAGCCGCAGACGCGACAGTTCTCGACATCGAATCGCGAGTTCAGCCGCCGGCCGGGCCGCCGGAAGGCTCCGGATCCTGGAACATCGACGCTGCTCCTCCTACGCTGGCCTGATGACCGACGCGCAGCCTCGCGATCCCTGGCCGATCCGCACTCCCCGCCTCGAGATCCGTCGCTGCACCCCGGAGGATCTCGACGCCGTCTGGGAGTTCCGCCGCCTCCCCGACGTCAACCGCTGGCTGGGCCTCGCGCCGGCGACCCGCGACGCGTTCCGCGAGCGCTACCTCGATCCCGATCGCCTCGCCGCGACCTTCGTCATCGAGCTGCTGCCGGATTCCGGCACCGAGCCCGTGATCATCGGAGACCTGATGCTGCGCATCGAGGACGCGTGGGCGCAGGCAGAGGTCGCGGATGACGCCAAGGGAGTTCAGGCCGAGCTCGGCTGGGCACTGGATCCCGCGTACGTCGGACGCGGATACGCCACCGAAGCCGTCAGAGCCGCGATCGACGTCTGCTTCGGCACGCTGCGCCTTCACCGCGTGCATGCCGGATGCTTCGCCGACAACGAACCGTCGTGGCGGCTGATGGAGCGGATCGGGATGCGCCGCGAGGAGTTCAGTCGCAAGACCGCCCTGCACCGCTCGGGCGAGTGGATGGACGGGATGAACTACGGACTCCTCGCGGAAGAGTGGCAGACGGGCAGGCACGCCCTGCCGATGTGAGCATCCCGCATGCATCGACCCTGCGCCCGTAGGGAAAGCGTGAGGATCATGGTCGTGGTCCCCGCACCGGAGTTGTATCGACTCTCGTGCTGGACATCATCTACCTCGCGCTGACCTTCGCGCTCTTCGCCCTCGTCGCTCTGATCGCGAAGGGGGTGGAACGACTGTGATCGTCTTCGAGATCGCTGCAGTGGCTCTTGCCGTCGCCGCGATCGTCTACCTCGTCATCGCACTCGTCGCTCCGGAGAAGTTCTGATGGATGCCACGATCTGGTTCGGCATCCTCCAGGCCGCGACGCTCATCGTCGCGCTCGTGCTCCTCTACCGCCCGCTCGGCGACGGCATCGCGCGCGTCTACACCTCGACTCGCGACCTGCGTGCCGAGCGCGGTGTCTACCGACTGATCGGCGTCGACTCCGCGTCCGAGCAGACCTGGCGCGCCTACGCGCGCAGCGTGCTCGCCTTCTCTCTTGTCGGCTTCCTCCTCGTCTACGGGCTGCAGCGCCTGCAGGCCTTCCTGCCGCAGTCGCTCGGTCTCCCCGCCGTGCCGGAGGGCCTCGCGTTCAACACCGCGGCGTCGTTCGTGGCCAACACGAACTGGCAGTCGTACTCGCCCGAGCAGACCATGGGCTACGTCGTGCAGCTCGCCGGTCTCACCGTGCAGAACTTCGTCTCGGCGGCTGTCGGCCTGACGATCGCGATCGCGCTGATCCGCGGACTCTCCCGTCGTGGCTCCGCGACGATCGGCAACTTCTGGGTCGATCTCATCCGCGGACTCGGCCGCATCCTGCTGCCCATCGCCCTGATCGGGGCCGTCGCCCTCATCGCCGGCGGCGTCGTGCAGAACTTCGCCGGCTTCACCGAGGTGCAGACGATCTCGGGCGGCACGCAGTCGATCCCCGGCGGACCGGTGGCCTCGCAGGAGGCGATCAAACTGCTCGGCACGAACGGCGGCGGCTTCTTCAACGCGAACTCCGCCCACCCGTTCGAGAACCCGACGGCGTGGACGAGTCTGCTGGAGATCATCCTCGTGCTCGCGATCCCGTTCGCACTGCCCCGCACCTTCGGTCGCATGATCGGCGACCACCGCCAGGGCTATGCGATCGCCGCCGTCATGGGCACGATCTTCCTGCTCTCGACCTTCACCCTGTCCGCCCTCGAGCTGGCAGGCCGCGGCACCGCACCCGAACTCGCCGGCGCTGCGATGGAAGGCAAGGAACAGCGTTTCGGCATCCTCGGTTCCGCGTTGTTCGGCAGCGCGACGACCCTCACCTCCACCGGCGCGGTGAACTCCATGCACGACTCGTACACGGCGCTGGGCGGCATGATGCCGATGCTCAACATGATGCTCGGCGAAGTCGCCCCAGGCGGCGTCGGCTCCGGTCTCTACGGGATGCTCGTCCTCGCGATCATCGCGGTGTTCGTCGGCGGTCTGCTCATCGGGCGCACCCCGGAGTATCTCGGCAAACGGATCGGCCCGCGGGAGATCAAGCTCGCGAGCCTCTACATCCTGATAGTTCCGGCACTCGTGCTGGGCGGAACCGCCCTGAGCTTCGCAGTCCCAGGCATCCGAGAAGACGTCGAATCGACCAGCATCCTGAACCCCGGAGTGCACGGGATGAGTGAGGTGCTCTACGCGTTCACCTCGGCGGCCAACAACAACGGCTCCGCCTTCGCCGGCCTCACCGCCGACACCCCGTGGTTCAACACCGCGCTCGGAGTCGCGATGCTGCTCGGTCGTTTCATCCCGATCGTCCTGGTGCTTGCACTTGCCGGTTCGTTCGCGGCGCAGGAGCGCATCCCCGTGACATCAGGCGCGCTCCCCACCCACCGGCCGCAGTTCGTCGGTCTCCTCGTCGCCGTGACGGTCGTCGTCACCGCACTCACGTACTTCCCGGTGCTCACTCTGGGCCCGCTCGCCGAAGGACTCGTCTGACATGACACTCATCACCTCCGTCTCCGAACAGCAGGATGCCGCGGCATCCGCACCCGCGCAGTCGTCGAAGCCCCGCTCCTTCGGATGGGCGCAGCTCACCCAGGCCCTCCCCGGCGCCGTGCGCAGACTCAATCCGGCCAGCCTCGTCCGCAACCCGGTGATGCTGCTCGTCTGGGTCGGAGCGGCATTCACGACGGTTCTCGCGATCGCCGAGCCATTCCTCGGCGGCCCCGGCGAATCCGGCGGCACCGCAGTACCCGCACTGTTCACGTGGGGCATCGCGGTGTGGCTGTGGCTGACGGTGCTCTTCGCCAACGTCGCCGAGTCGATCGCCGAAGGACGGGGAAAGGCCCAGGCCGCCAGTCTGCGCGGGACCCGCACGAGCACGATGGCGCGTCGCGTGTCCGCCTACGATCAGGCGTCGGACCCTTCGACAGGCTCAGGGATCGGGTTCGTGGAAGACGCCGCGACCGAGCAGGTGTCATCGGCCGACCTGCGACGCGGTGACATCGTGATCATCGACGCCGGCGAGCTGATCCCCGGCGACGGCGACATCGTCTCCGGAATCGCGACGGTGGACGAATCGGCGATCACCGGCGAGAGCGCCCCGGTGATCCGAGAATCGGGAGGCGACCGCAGTGCCGTCACCGGCGGTACGCGGGTACTCTCGGACCGCATCGTCGTGCGCATCACGTCGAAGCCCGGCGAGACCTTCGTCGATCGGATGATCGCGCTCGTCGAAGGCGCCAGCCGCCAGCGCACCCCGAACGAGATCGCCCTGAACATCCTGCTCGCGAGCCTGTCGATCGTGTTCCTGATCGTCGTGCTGGCGCTCAACCCGATCGCCTCCTACGCGGCTTCCCCGGTGAGCATCCCCGTGCTGATCGCCCTGCTCGTGTGCCTCATCCCGACGACGATCGGCGCACTCCTCTCCGCGATCGGCATCGCCGGGATGGACCGACTCGTGCAGCGCAACGTCCTGGCGATGTCGGGTCGCGCCGTCGAGGCCGCCGGGGACGTGACGACCCTGCTCCTCGACAAGACAGGCACCATCACGTACGGCAACCGCCGAGCACACGAGGTGGTGCGGATGCCGGAGGTCGACCCAGACGAACTGCTGCGCACCGCCGCCCTCTCATCCCTCGCTGACCCGACCTCCGAGGGCGCGTCGATCGTCGAGCTGGCCGCTGCCCGCGGCATCCGGGTCACTGAGCCTGGCGACGCAGTCATCGTGCCGTTCACCGCGCAGACCAGGATGAGCGGACTCGATCTCCCGGACGGCACGCAGATCCGCAAGGGCGCAGGATCCGCCGTGCAGGCCTGGCTCGGCGCCAAGGACGATGCCGAGCTGACCTCACGCACCGAAGCGATCGCGCAGAGCGGCGGCACTCCCCTCGTCGTCGCAGTGAAGGATGCCGCAGGCGTCGGTCGCGTGCTCGGCGTCGTGCACTTGAAGGACATCGTCAAGGACGGCCTGCGGGAGCGATTCGATGAACTGCGCAGCATGGGCATCCGCACCGTCATGATCACCGGGGACAACCCGCTCACTGCGGCCGCCATCGCGAAAGAGGCCGGCGTCGACGACTTCCTGGCCGAAGCCACGCCGGAGGACAAGCTCGAACTCATCCGCCGCGAGCAGGAGGGCGGCCGCCTGGTCGCAATGACCGGCGATGGCACGAACGATGCCCCTGCCCTTGCGCAGGCCGATGTCGGCGTGGCGATGAACACCGGCACCTCGGCCGCGAAGGAGGCCGGCAACATGGTCGACCTCGACTCCGACCCGACCAAGCTCATCGACGTCGTGCGCATCGGCAAGCAGCTGCTCATCACCCGCGGGGCGCTCACGACGTTCTCGCTGGCGAACGACATCGCGAAGTACTTCGCGATCATCCCCGCCATGTTCATGGGCGTGTTCCCCGGACTCGCGGCGTTGAACATCATGCAGCTGCACTCCCCGGCATCCGCCGTGACGAGCGCGATCATCTTCAACGCAGTCGTCATCGTCTTCCTCATCCCACTCGCGCTGCGCGGCGTGAAGTACCGCCCGGCGAGCGCCTCGCAGATCCTGCAGCGCAACCTGCTCGTCTACGGCCTCGGCGGCGTCATCGCGCCGTTCATCGGCATCAAGCTCATCGACCTCGTCGTCAGCCTCATCCCCGGTTTCTGACCGGCACCCGATAGGAATCCACAGACATGTCCTCCACACGCACCGCAGTCCGCACCACCGGCGTCGCCGTCCGCGCGATGCTCGTGCTCACGCTGATCCTCGGCGTCGGCTACACCCTCCTCGTCACCGGCATCGGCCAGCTGGTCCTGCCGTGGCAGGCGAACGGATCGCCCGTCGGCGATGGGAAGGGAAGCGCCCTGATCGGCCAGTCCTTCACCGACGCAGACGGCGAGGCTCTGCCGGAGTACTTCCAGTCGCGCCCTTCGGCGGCAGGCGACGGATACGACGGCACCCGTTCCGGCGGAAGCAACCTGGGTCCGGAGAACCCCGAGCTGATCAGGGCGATCGACGAAAGAAAGTCGCAGATCGCCGAGCGGGAGGACGTCTCGCTCTCGGAGGTCCCGCCCGACGCTGTCACGGCATCCGCTTCCGGTCTCGACCCGCACATCAGCATCGCGTACGCCCTACTCCAGGTACCGCGGGTCGCCGACGCGCGCGGACTGTCGGAGGCGGAGGTCCGCAGCGCCCTGGAGTCTAGGATTCAAGGGCGGAACCTGGGCTTCCTCGGCGAGGAGCGCGT
Organism: Microbacterium sp. TWP3-1-2b2; assembly: GCF_049896145.1. Classification (NCBI taxonomy): domain Bacteria; kingdom Bacillati; phylum Actinomycetota; class Actinomycetes; order Micrococcales; family Microbacteriaceae; genus Microbacterium; species Microbacterium sp. TWP3-1-2b2. The sequence continues at coordinate 2,321,116 of NZ_JAFCTS010000001.1, forward strand.
CAACGTCGTGGAGCTCAACCTCGCACTCGATGACCGGGAGGGCTGATGCACGCTGAGCGGATGCCGCGGCGCGGTCGGCTACGCGTACTCCTCGGCGCCGCCCCCGGCGTCGGCAAGACCTTCGAGATGCTCGCCGAGGGCCGTCGACTTCAGGATGAGGGTCGCGACGTCGTCATCGCGATCGTCGAGACCCACGAACGAGCGGCCACCCTGGCCCAGACGGTGGGACTGCCCGAGGTGCCACGGCGCGTCGACCGGCACCGGGGAGTCGCGCTCACCGAGCTCGACCTCGAAGCCGTCCTGGTGCGCGCACCGGAGATCGCTCTCGTCGACGAACTCGCGCACACCAACATCCCCGGCTCAGAGCATCACAAGCGCTGGGAGGACGTCCAGGTCCTCCTCGACGCCGGCATCGATGTCATCACCACCGTGAACGTGCAGCACGTCGAATCGCTCAACGCCGTCGTCGAGAAGATCACCGGCGTCGCCCAGCAGGAGACCATTCCGGATGCCGTGGTGCGTGCGGCGGACGAGATCGAGGTCATCGACCTCGCCCCTCAGTCGTTGCGCGACCGTCTGGCCGCGGGACTCGTGTATCCCGCCGAGCGCGTCGACGCCGCCCTGTCGAACTACTTCCGGCTCGGCAATCTCACGGCACTCCGGGAACTCGCACTGCTCTGGCTCGCCGACGAGGTCGACAGCGCCCTGCGCAGCTATCGGGCGGAGCAGGGCATCGAGGGGGCCTGGCAGGCCAGGGAGCGCGTCGTCGTCGCCCTCACCGGCGGGGCGGAGGGCGAGACGCTGCTGCGACGCGGTGCACGGATCGCGGCACGCTCGGCGGGAGGCGAACTGCTCGGAGTGCACGTCTCAACGCAGGACGGCCTGCGGACAGAGGCCCCTGGTGCACTGACCGCTCAGCGCGCTCTGGTGGAGTCGCTCGGCGGCAGCTACCACCAGGTCATCGGTGATGACGTGCCCGAGACCCTGGTCGAGTTCGCGCAATCCGTCGACGCCACGCAGCTCGTGATCGGCGTGAGCCGCCGAGGGCGTCTGGCCGCGATGCTCACCGGGCCTGGAATCGGCGCCGAGGTCATCAGGCGCTCAGGCGACATCGATGTGCACATCGTCACACACGCCCATGCCGGCGGTCGCGCCGCTCTGCCGCGGATGACCGGTGGAGCGCTCGGATGGCGTCGTCAGGTGCTCGGCTTCGTCGTGGCACTCGTCGGCGGTCCGCTGCTGTCGTGGCTGCTGTTCACGCTGCGCAGCCCCGAGTCGATCACCTCGGAGGTCCTGTCGTATCAGCTGCTCGTGGTCGTGGTCGCGCTCATCGGCGGGCTGCGCCCCGCGCTCTTCGCCGCTGTACTCTCCGGAGTCACGCTGGACTTCCTCTTCGTCGCGCCGCTGTACACCGTGACCGTCGCGCATCCGCTCCACGCGATCGCCCTCGCGCTCTACGTCATCATCGCGATCCTGGTCAGCCTGATCGTCGACCAGGCCGCTCGCCGCGCACGCTCCGCTCAACGCGCGACTGCCGAGGCCGAACTGCTCGCGTCCATCGCCGGCAACGTGCTGCGCGGTGACAGCGCTGCACTCGCCCTCGTCACGCGCACCAGAGAGGCCTTCGCCCTGAGCGGCGTGCGCCTGGTCGCCCCTGACGGCGAGATCATCGCGAGAGACGGCGAACCGCTGCGCGACGGCCGCGCGACCACGATCCCTGTCGGCCGCGGGGCGGACGGCGAGCCCAGAGCCTTCCTCGAGCTGCACGGTGGTCCCCTCGACACCCCGTCGCGCAGACTGCTGGATGTGATCGTCGCGCAGCTGTCGGCTGCGATCGAGCACACCGATCTCAGCGCGACGGCTCGAGAGGCCGAGGCACTCGCCGAGACGGATCAGGTCCGCAGCGCCCTGCTGTCCGCCCTCAGTCACGATCTCCGCCGCCCGCTGGCCGCCGCCGTAGCCGCGATCGGCGGACTCCGAGGAACCCATCGCCTCTCGGCATCCGATCGCGATGAGCTGCTCGCCACAGCAGACGAGAGCCTGGCTGCTCTGTCGACGCTCGTCACCGATCTTCTGGACGTGAGCAGGGTCGAAGCCGGTGTGCTGGCCGTGTCCTCGACGCGGGTGGACGCGTCCGCCGGCATCCTGGCCGCCCTCGACGAACTCTCGCTCGGTCCCTCTGCCGTCGAGCTCGCACTCGACCCTGCACTGCCCCCGCTGCAGGCCGATCCGGTGCTGCTGCAACGCGTGCTCGTCAACCTGCTGACCAACGCGTTCCGGCATTCGCCGGCGGACCAGCGCGTGATCGTGTCGACGAGTCGACTGGGAGACCGGGCCGAGGTGCGCATCGTCGACCGGGGAGCCGGACTTCCTCCCGAACGACAGAGCAGCATCTTCCAGCCCTTCCAGCGGTACGGGGACACTGACAACACCACCGGCCTTGGGCTCGGCCTCGCCCTCTCGAAGGGGTTCACGGAAGGGATGGGCGGTAGCCTGACACCGGAGGACACCCCCGGTGGCGGCCTCACCATGGTCATCTCCCTGCCCCTGGCTGCGGGATCGTCAGATATCGAGGAGGCGGAGTGAAGCTCCTCATCGCCGACGACGACCCGCAGATGGTACGAGCCCTGCGCATCACCCTCGCCGCGCACGGTTACGAGGTCGTGGCCGCAGCGGACGGCGCCGCAGCGATCGCCGCAGCCGCGCAGACGCATCCGGACATCATCCTGCTCGACCTCGGGATGCCGCGACTCGACGGTATCGAGGTGATCCACGCCCTCCGCGGCTGGACGAGCGCACCCATCATCGTCGTTTCCGGCCGCACCGGCTCCGCGGACAAGGTCGAGGCGCTCGACGCCGGCGCCGATGATTTCGTCACGAAGCCGTTCCAGGTCGACGAGCTGCTCGCTCGGCTGCGCGCCCTGTCCCGCCGCGCGACACCGACGACGGGGGAGTCGACCGTGCGCTTCGGCGACGTCGTGATCGATCTGGCAGCGAAGGCGGTGACCCGCTCAGGTAGTCGGGTGCACCTGACGCCGACCGAGTGGCGAATGCTCGAGCACCTCGCGCGCAATCCCGGCGCCCTCGTCACCCGCCAGGATCTGCTGAAGGGGATCTGGGGCAGCGAACAGGTCTCGGACTCGGGCTACCTGCGCCTGTACATGTCGCAGCTGCGCAAGAAGCTCGAGGCATCCCCTGCAGCCCCGGAGCACCTGTTGACCGAATCAGGGATGGGCTACCGGCTGGTGCTCTGACTCAGGTGTCGCGTGAGCGCCAGAGCAGCCAGACGAAGTACGGAGCACCCAGCAGAGCGACGACGAGCCCCGCGGGCAGCTGCTCGGGGGCGATGATGGTGCGACCGATCGTGTCAGCCATCCCCACCAGCAGCGCCCCCAGCAGCACCGCGACCGGGATCACACGGCTGTGTCGAGCCCCGACCAGCGCGCGCGCCGCGTGCGGGGCGACGAGTCCGACGAAGCCGATCACTCCGACCGCCGTCACACTGAGCGCCGCGAGCACCGCCGCGGCGACGAGCATGATCATGCGGGTACGCTCCACGCCGATGCCGATGAGTCGAGGGGTGTCCTCGTCCAGGGCGAGCACGTCGGCCTCGCGGCGCACGGCGAACGCCAGTGGCAGCGCGATGACCAGCACGATGGCGACCGGGATGACCTGTTCCCAGATGCGCCCATATGTCGTGCCGGAGAGCCAGGTGTAGATCTTCGGGGTGTCCCATGGGTTGGCGCGCAGCAGCAGGAACGTTGTCAGCGCCGAGGCTCCGTACGAGATTCCGATGCCGATGAGGATGAAGCGGTCGGCGTTCAGGCCGCCGCGCCAGGCGAGCAGGTACACGAGTGCGAACGCGAGCAGCGCTCCGACGACCGCCGCCGCGATCATTCCTGCGGTGGAGGCGACCGCGCTGGTCACGACGATCACGGCACCGAGGCCGGCACCGCCGGTCACTCCGAGGATGCCTGGATCGGCGAGCGGATTGCGGCTGACTGCCTGGATCAGTGTTCCGGCGAGCGCGAGCGCTGCGCCTGCGCACAGGGCAGCGGCGACTCGCGGGGCACGCTCGGAGAGGGCGAAGGCGATCTGCGGCGGAGCCTGACCCTGCAGCCACAGCATCACGTCCCCGGTCAGCAGCGCGGTGTGCCCGAGCAGCAGCCCGACCAGGCTGACGGCGAGTACGCCCGATCCCACGATCACGATCACGACCCGGAATCGAGCAGCACTGCGCACGCCGAAGCGCACCTTCGGCGGCTCGCGTGTGGGGCCGGCGTCGCGGAGGCGACGCGCCATCAGCACGAGGACGAGCGCGCCCAGCAGCGTGGTGGCGACACCAGTCGGGATGCTGATCGCCTGCTCCGCCCCGAGGATCGCGCGCAGGACGGCATCCGAGACGATGACGACGAGAGCGCCGAGAAGACCGGATGCCGGCAGGAGGAAGACGTGTCGGCTGAGGCCGGGAACGACGCGGGTGAGCAATCGGGCGAGCGCGGGGGCGCACAGCCCGACGAAGCCGAGTGGTCCGGCGAGCGTCACGGAGACGGCGGTCAGCGCGACGGCGAAGAGGATGCCGATGGCCCGTGTCGAGCGGATCGGGATGCCGAGGGACGAGGCGGTGTCATCGCCGAGTGCGAGCACGTCGAATCGCCTGGCGAGCAGCAGCGATGCCGCCAGGACGAGCACGACGACCGGGGCCGCCTGCAGGAAGGCGTTCAGATTCAGCTGCGTCAGCGACCCGTTGCCCCACGCCAGCAGTCCCTTGGTCTCTTCTGAGAAGAGGATGAGCAGCGTGGACGACCCCGCCTGGAAGGCCATCGCCAGCGCCGAACCCGCGAGCACGAGCCGTGTGGTCGACGACGCCGCGCCGCCGGCGAGGCCCAGAACGATCACGGCACCGACCAGACCGCCGATGAAGGCCACCGTCCCCGACGCCCAGATCGGCAACGCGATGCCGAACGCGGCGATCACGGTGACGGCCAGATAAGAGCCGGCGGTCACGCCGAGCGTATCCGGCGAGGCGAGCGCGTTGCGTGACAGCGACTGCAGCAGTGTGCCGGCGACGCCGAGAGCGATGCCTACCGTGACGCCGGCGGCGAGGCGAGGAATCCTCGACCCCCACATCACCGTCTCGTCGGCGAAGATCGCGCCGCTGGTGCCCTGCGTGAGGTGCCACAGCGACGCGAGCACGAGCAGCACTGCGAGGGCGACGAGTGCCCCCACTGCGCCGAGGCGCGCGGCACGCGAAACGGAAGCGGCCGACGCCTCCGTCGGAGTGCCGCGCGTCTCGGTGAGCGTCACTGGTTCAGTGCCGCGACGTACGCATCGATGATCTGCTGCGCCGAGCGCGGACCGCCGAACGTCCAGATGCCCGCCGGGAAGCTGTAGATCCGCTCTTCCGCGACGGCAGGGACGGTCTTCCAGATGCTGTTGCCGTCTAGCGCCGCGAGGAACTCGTCAGAGTCGTCGCCCACGGTGCCGGTGTGCAGCAGAGTCGCGTCTCCTACAGCCAGCATGCCCTCGATGTCGGTCTGCCCGAGGCCGTACGCCGCGTCGACCTCACCCGTCCATGCGTTCGTGAGACCGAGCTCCTCGCCCAGCTCGCCGATCAGCGACCCCTGCCCGAATGGACGCAGCGCCACGTTGCCGCCGTCGATCCAGCCGTCGAAGAACACGAAGTCGGTGGTGGGAAGGTCGGCGTCCGCCAGCGTGCCCTTGGCGTCCGCGAGGTGGGCGTCGAACTCGGCCGTGACGAGGTCGGCGCGCTCCTCACGACCGGTGGCCTCCGCGATCAGGTCGAAGGTGGCGAGCATCTTCGCGATCGGATCTGCGGCGTCAGCGCCGATGGTGGCGATCACAGGCACGTCGTAGGCCTCGAGTTGGGAGATGATCTCGTCATCAGGGCCCGTTGCCTCGACGATCACCAGGTCGGGGTTCGTGGCGAACAGCGCGTCCAGGTTCGGCTCTTGCCTCGTGCCGACATCGACCACGCCTTCCGGCAGTGCCTCTGCAGTGTCCCAGGTCGTGTAGCCCTCGACATCGGCCACGGCGACGGGTGTGACGCACAGCGTCAGGGTGTCCTCGATCTGCTGCCACTCGAGCACGGCGACGCGTTCGGCCGGCTTGTCGAGCTCCACGGTGCGGCCGAAGTCGTCGGTGAGCGTGACGGGATCGGTGGAGGTGGCGGTCTCATCCGCGGCGCAATCCTCGCTCGCGACGGATTCGGGGGCTGCGCTGTCCTGCGGGGCGACTTCAGTGGTGCCGCACCCCGCGAGAACCAGGGCCAGGATGCCGGCGGTCGCGAGCGCGCTGATCGGGGTCTTCTTCATGCTTCCTCTGTTCACTCGTCCTGCGTTCAGGACATCGATGCGCCGACGAGTCGCCGCTGTTGGTGCCGTCCGCGCGGGAGCACGCGGACATGGCCTGTCTCATCGTCGACGACGGTGTCGATGTGCAGCCCGTAGACCCCGGAGAGGTTCTCCGAGGTGAGTACGTCGGCGGGGAGGCCGCTGGCGCGGACACGACCCTGGTGCAGCAGGATCACCTCGTCGGCGACGGATGCGGCATGGCCGAGGTCATGGAGGACGACCCCGAGGGCAGTGCCCCGATCGGCGAGATCGCGGACCAGATCGAGGGTCTCGATCTGGTATCGCAGGTCGAGGTGATTGGTCGGCTCATCCAGGAGCAGGATGCCGGTGTCCTGAGCGAGACACGTCGCCAGCCACACGCGCTGCAGTTCCCCACCGGAGAGCTCATCCACGGCGCGGTGGGACATCTCCCCAAGGCCCGTGAGCGCCAGTGCGCCGTCGATGGCCGCACGATCGGCATCACTCACACCGGAGAACCGCCCACGGTGCGGATGCCGACCGAAAGCGACGACGTCTCGGATCTCGAGACCGGACGGATGCGGCCGCGACTGCGAGAGCATCGCGACCGTGCGAGCGAACTCGCGTGCGGAGAGTGCTCGGAGCTCAGTGGCGCCGACGTGGACGGTTCCGGAATCGACCGGATGAAGCCGAGCGAGTGAGCGCAGCACGGTCGACTTACCGCTGCCGTTCGGACCGATCAGGGCAGTGACCGCACCGGGACGAAGCTGAAGGGAGACATCGTGCACGACACGATCCCTGCGGTAGCCGAGGGCGAGGTTGTCGCCGCGGAGTACGCCTTCGGACGCGATGTGGTGGTCGGAGCTCACGTTAGGAGAGCCTAACCTATATCTCCGATCTTCGTGATCTGTTACGCCGTTCAGCGCCTCGCTATCACCAGCGCCGCTTCCGTTCGTGTCGCGACCCCGAGCTTGCGCAGGATCGCCGAGACATGCACGCTCGCCGTCTTCGCACTGATGAAGAGCCGCTCACCGATCTGCTTGTTGCTGAGCCCCTCCGCCACGAGTTCCAGCACCTGACGCTCTCGAGTGGTGAGCTCGAGGTCGTCGCCCGTCTGCCCGTCTGCACTGATGCCGCTCGCCCGACCGAACTCGGCGATGCTCGTCTGAAGCCGAGCGTGTCCGATCGTCGCAGCCACTTTCGCGGCCTCCGCCAGCACGGCGTGAGCTTCTCCCCGCTCGCCGGACGCGACGAGCATCCGCGCCAGTTCCAGACGGGTGACGCCGCGCATGATCGCGGGGACGTCATGCTTCTCGGAGGCGTCGACCGCCGCGCGCAGCGCCTCACGCGAGGGGGTGAGCATCGCGTCGAGCATCGTCGCCCAATCGTCGGCGCGCGCTTCGTCCGGCAGTTCGGCCCACAGTCGGCGGATCGCAGCCACGGCCGCATCGGTGCTCTGACCGGCGGCGCGCACCTCGGCGACGAGCCAGCCCGACTCGAGCAGCAGCCGATACGCGTGCAGCAGCACGAAACCCTGGTCTTCGGTCATGGCCACGACGGCGCCCAGAGCATCAGACCATTGCCCGCGAGCGACAGCGAGTGCCACCTCGTTCTCGATGATCCGGTACCACGCCTGCCGCTCGAGTTCGCCGGTGCGGTGCAGCGAGGGCATCCACTCCTCGCGCAGGCGCTCGGCCTCGTCGACCTCGCCCTGCCACGCGAGGACGCGGATCCGGGTGAGCACGACGTACTGATCGTTGAGCACCTGAGGCTTACCGATCGGCACCACGGACAATCGCGCCTTCGCACCTTCGAGGTCGCCGAGTGTGAGCAGCGGGTCGACCATGTTCTGCACCATGAGGGTGCCCGATGCACGTTCGACGCCCAGCTCTCTCGCCTTCGCCACCCCGGCCTCAGCCACCTCGAATGCCTCATGGTGACGCCCGAGCAGCGCGAGGATGTCCGAGTAGTTGACCTGATAGCGCAGTTCGGCGCCGCCGTTGCTCAGTGCCGCGAACCGCTCTGCCTCGCGATAGTCCGCGAAGGCCTGGTCGAGCCGGCCCAGGTACGCCCAGCACGTACCGCGGAGATTGTGCGCCACGGAGATCTCATACGGATCATCGGCCTGCTGCGCGATCTCAAGCGCCCGCGTCGCTGTGATGATCGCCTCGCGCGGCATCGACGCGAGCATGTGCTTGCCGGCGATCTGGTTGAGAAGAGTCGCATGCAGACGGTCGTCGTCGACCGCCGCGTCGACGATCTCCAGGGCCTGCACGTAGAGCTCTTTCGAGCCCGGCAGTCCGAGATTGCTGCGGTACTGCGCCTTGTCGCGCAGCAGCCGTGCGTGCTCGGCCGGGTCGACGTCGGCCCCTGCGTCCACGAGGTCGAGTGCACGCTCGGCCACGGACAGCGCACGCTCCGCCTCACCCGCGTTGCGCAGGATCGAGCCGATCTGCCGCATCAGGTGCACGTGCGCCGAGCCGACGACCGTCTCCGCATCCGGCACCTGTTCCCACAGCTCAAGGGCGAGTTCTCCGAAGCGGGCTGCGCTCGCGAAGGCGAACCGGGACTTGGCCTCCTGCATCGCGGCGATCGAGGCGGTCAGTGCGCGATCCGGTACCTGGGCGAGTCTCCAATGGTGCGCGAGCGAGGACCGATCGCAGCGATCGAGAAGCGCCGCACGTGCTTCGAGCACCTCGGCGTATGCGCGATGAAGTCGTGCGCGCTCCCCTGGCAGCAGATCGTCATGCACCGCCTCGCGCAGCAGAGCGTGCCGGAAGGCGTACTGATCGTCATCGACCGAGAGCATGCCGCCCTGCACCGCCGCTCGGATGGCGTCGTCGAAGCGGTCGTCGGGGAGCCGAGCGAGTTCGGCGAGCAGTGTGTGCGACAGCATCCCCTCGGCACCTGACGCGACGCGGACGACGTGCCGCGCATCGTCGTCGAGCTGATCGAACCGCACGAGCAGCATGTCGCGCAGCGAGTCGGGAAGCGGCCCGGCCGCGCAGCATGCGACCTCTTCGATGAAGAACGGCACGCCCTCGACCCGTTCCATCAGTCGCTCCAGAGCGGACTCGGTGAGCGCGTCGCCGGCGATCTGTCGGACCAGTTGCCGCGTGGCGTTCGCATCCAGGCGATGCAGGGGGAGTCGCTCGATGAGGCGCGCGCGCGACGTCTCGGCGATGAATCGGCTCACGGCGTCGCCGCGCCGCACGTCATCGCTGCGGCAGGTGATGACCACGAGCACGCGACCGGACTGCAGGGTGCGCAGCAGGAACGAGAGCATGCCCAAGGTGGAGTCGTCGGTCCAGTGCACGTCTTCGATCACGATGACCTGCGGCGCACGCTCTGCAGCTGCCTCGATCAAGGTGATGACCGCGCCGCGCAGCGCGTCGGGGCTCGTGAGCTCTCGCTGCGGCGCGCCGTCGCCGAGTTCGGGGACGAGCATGCGCAGCGCCTCCGCACCGACGCCGACCGCGGCCCGCGCTTCGGCCACGCCTGTCCGTCCGACGATCGAGCGAAGGATGCTGATGAGCGGGCCGTATGCGGAGCGAGCGGTTCCGAGGTCGAGGCAGCGGCCGACGTGGACGTCGGCACTGGCCGCCACATCGCCCAAGAACTCCCGCAGCAGACGCGTCTTGCCGATGCCGGCCTCACCCTCGATGAGTACCGCAGAAGGTTCGCCGCCTGATGCCCGCTCGAAGGCTCGCCGCAACTCGTCGAGGTCGGCGTCGCGACCCACCATCGCCGTGCTGTCCGTGGGAACCGTCACCACATCATGGTGCCACGCGCGACGGACATCAGGGGCGGCGATCGCGGTCGCACGCGCGCTCACCGCGATCAAGTTCATCGCGCGTGCGCCGGCCGTGCAGGCTGTTCGCTGATGACGCGTTGGCTGTCGGCGGGCGTGCTCGATGCCGCGACATCCGCTCGTCGAGCCCCGAACCACTTGCGTATCCAGGAAACGAGGGGACGCTCGCGCATCACCACCCTCGATGGGTTCTCGGCGATGATGCGCCGCAGCTCATTGGCGCGATCCACTCGCTCCCGCTCGGCGACGATGGCGTCGTATGTGATGGCCGGGTGCTCGAACATGCTGCTGACTCCTCTGCTGCGCTTCGACCTGATGCGCTGAGTCAACACTTCGCTCTAAGGCACCCCGCTCACATCGGGCAGATGCCCTATTTCCGACGGGCGCCGACCTCAGACGGTCGCGGCGATGAGAACCTCCGCCGCCCCGCGTGCCTGCACCGCGACGAGAGGATCGGCGGAGATCGCGGCCGTGCTCTGAGCACCCTCGGCGAGAATCGACAACTGCGCCGCAAGGACAGCAGGTGCTCCGGTCTCGGCGACGAGCTGCGCCATGTACTCCTGGAACGACTCTTTGTGCTCACGCACGATCTGGGCGACCTCTGGCACGGTGCCGCCGAGTTCACCGAACGCATTGATGAATGCGCAACCGCGGAAGTCGTCGGTACTGAACCAGCTCTGAAGGAAGTCGTAAACGGCGAGCAATCTCGCTCTTGGGTCGTCACCTGCGGCCGTCACCGCGCCGGTGAGCATGCTCTCCCACTCGTCGTGCTTGCGCTCGAGAACCGCCTTGATGATGTCGTTCTTCGAAGGGAACAGTGCGTAGACGCGCTTCAGCGACACACCGGCCGCCGCGCGCAGCTCGTCCATGCCGACAGCCGCGTACCCCTTGGCGTAGTAGAGCTCCTCGGCCGCGTCGAGGATGCGCTCTCGTGAATTCTCCGAATACATAAGTCCATGGTACTTGACAAGAGAACGATCGTTCTCTACATTTGTGATCAACGGCGGAGAACGACCGTTCTCCACTCCCTTCCAGAAAGGCAGAACCATGGGGTACATCAACGTCGGCACCGAGAACTCCGCTCCTGTAGAGCTCTACTACGAAGACCAGGGCGCCGGCCAGCCGGTCGTCCTCATCCACGGCTACCCGCTCGACGGACACAGCTGGGAACGGCAGACGCGCGAGCTGCTCGCGAACGGCTACCGCGTCATCACATACGACCGCCGTGGTTTCGGCCAGTCATCTAAGGTCGCCACCGGGTACGACTACGACACCTTCGCCGCCGACCTGAACACCGTGCTCGAGACGCTCGACCTGCGTGACGTCGTGCTGGTCGGCTTCTCTATGGGCACGGGCGAACTCGCCCGCTACGTGTCTCGCTACGGGCACGAGCGGGTCGCGAAGCTCGCCTTCCTCGCATCGCTCGAGCCGTTCCTCGTGCAGCGCGATGACAACCCGGAGGGTGTGCCGCAGGAGGTCTTCGACGGGATCGAGGCCGCAGCGAAGGGCGACCGGTTCGCCTGGTACACGGACTTCTACAAGAACTTCTACAACCTCGATGAGAACCTCGGCTCGCGCATCAGCCAGCAGGCGGTCGACGGTAGCTGGAACGTCGCGATCAGCAGCGCGCCGGTCGCGGCCTACGCCGTGGTCTCGTCATGGATCGAGGACTTCCGCGGCGACGTCGAAGCGGTCCGCGCGGCCGGCAAGCCGACGCTGATCCTGCACGGCACCGCGGACAACATCCTTCCGATCGACGCCACCGCACGCCGCTTCCACCAGGCCGTGCCCGACGCCGAGTACGTCGAGGTCGAAGGCGCACCGCACGGACTGCTCTGGACGCACGCCGACGAGGTCAACGCCGCACTGAAGGAGTTCCTGGGCAAGTAGGGACGCAGACAGGAGCGGGGACGGGTGCCACGGCATCCGTCCCCGCTCCTGTCTGGTCACCTCACGGCGTCATGCGGTCGGTGCGCGCTCCGCGCCCGACACCGTTCACCGTCAGCAGCGTTCCCGTGTCGGTGAACTCCTGCAGGATCTCGTTCTGCCGCTCGGATCCGTCGCGGTGGGTGAGCAGGCTCACGACGACCGCCACGAGCATCGCGCAGATGAAGGCAGGCAGCAATTCGTACATCTGCGGCCATACGGCCTTCCAGACGAAGACCCCGGCGGCGCCGACGAACATTCCGGCCAGCGCACCCCAGTTGGTGAGCTTGCGCCAGAACAGGCTGAGCAGGATCAACGGGCCGAACGCCGCACCGAACCCCGCCCATGCGAAGGACACGAGTCCGAGAATCGTGTCGTTCGGGACGAGCGCCAGCAGCGCGGCGATGATCCCGACGCCGAGCACCGTGAGTCGTCCGAGAAGCACAAGCAACTTGGGCGACGGCTCCTTCTTCACGACCCGGAAGAGGTCTTCGACGAGCGCCGACGATGCCACGATCAACTGGCTCGATATCGTGCTCATGATCGCGGCCAGCACCGCTGCGAGGACGAGACCGGCGACGAACGGATGCAGCAGTGTCTGAGCCATCACCAGCACGACGGTCTCGGGGTTGGCGAGGTCGATGCCATTGGCTGCCATGTACGCCACTCCGACGAAACCGGAGAACACCGCGCCGACCAAGGAGATGATCATCCACGTCATGCCGATTCGGCGAGCGGACTTCGCCTCGCCCGGGTTGCGCAGTGCCATGAACCGCACGATGATGTGCGGCTGGCCGAAGTAGCCCAGACCCCAGGCGAGCGATGAGACTATCGCGAGGATCGCGCCACCGGTCAGTGCGGTTCCGCCGATGAGCGACAGGTGGTTCGGCGCGAGGTCGTCGACGTATGCGCCGAGCTCTCCGAAGCCGCCGACGGCGATGACGGCCGCGACCGGAATGACCACCAGCGCGATCACCATCATCAGACCCTGCACGACATCGGTGAACGATGCGCCGAGGAATCCGCCGAAGAGCGTATAGAGCAGGGTCACGCCTCCGACCAGAGCGACGCCGAGCAGATAGTCGGAGTTGAAGGAGGTCTCGAAGAAGAAGCCACCGGCGACCATGCCGCTGGAGATGTACAGCGTGAAGAAGACAAGGATCACGACGCCGGCGAGAGTGCGCAGCAGACGGGACGGGTCACGCAGTCTGTTCTCGAAGAAGCTCGGCACCGTGATCGAGTTGCGCGACACCTGCGTGTACGCGCGCAGGCGCGGCGCGACGAGAAGCCAGTTCAGGTACGCCCCGATCGTGAGGCCGACGGCGATCCATGCTTCGATGAGTCCGGACAGGTAGATCGCGCCGGGCAGCCCCATCACCAACCACCCGGACATGTCTGATGCTCCGGCGCTGAGCGCCGCCACCCAGGCCGGAAGATCGCGGCCGCCGAGCATGTAGTCCTCGTGGTCGGTCGTCCGGCGGAACGCCAGATAGCCGATGACGAGCATGGCTGCGAAGTACAGCCCCAGCGCGATGAAGATGAATATCTGGTCGGACATCGTCGTCCCTTCCCTGCAGATCAGTGCAGTGGTCGTACCTCGATCCTCTCAGGGACGGATGCCGGTGACCAGGCCTTGGCGCGTCCTACCACTCGACGCGTGACAAGGTAGAGGCTCGGCACGGTCGTCAGGGGAACGCATGATGGGCAAGAGATCGCGGGACGAAGAGCTCATTCCCCGTACATTCTGGTGGGTGTTGCTCGGACTGGGGCTCATCGCATCAGTGACGGGATTGTCCTTGGCTGTCATCTACGGCGCTGTCGTCATCGAGGATGCGCCGGGGGGTGTTGCCCTTCCTTTCGTCGATGAATACCCGACGGTCGTCGAGATGCTGCTGCCCTCGATGGCAGCATTCTTCATTGGGGGATGCCTGACGTTCGTGGGTGAGCTGCTGCGACGAGGAACGATTTTCAAGGGGAAGAACACGAATGTCGCGATCTTCCGACCGCTGAAGCTTCCGATCCATCTCGCGTGGGTTCTCGGCGCTGCGGCCGCGTGGGCGACGGTGATGTTCGCAGTATTGCCCTGGGCTGTGAAAAGCGCACCCCAGGGCCCGGGCTGGTCAAGTCTCGACGCCGACTCGGACGCGACTTTCGTGATCGGCGTCTACGGTGGGCTGGCCGCTCTTCTCACCGGCGCCCTCCTCGGGTCGCTGTTCAAGAAAGCCTGGTATCTGGCAGCTGTCCGCCGCCTCGGCACCCCGGCGACGACATCCCTCTTCTGGTGGAACTTCTCCGCCTTCTGGCGTGCGGACGTCTGGCTGGTCGCACTCGGAGGCATGTTTCTCGGACTATCGCCGCTCGCGATGACCTTCGGCAGTGCTGTCAGTATCACCGCGACGGTCGGCGGGGGCAGCGTCCTCATCGCACTCGGTCTGTGCACCTGCACGCAGTACCGCAGGTCTGGCATGCCGCTGGGAACGGGTTCCTCTCTGAGCGGCGAGTACAAGACTCTGCTCTCCTCATGATCCTGTCGACCCAGCGCGATCATGCGGTCTCGGCCCCGCGCTCAGCCGTGCAGCAGTGAGCCGCGCGCGGACGGACGGGCGATCTCCGGTGTCAGCACCGCGAGCACGCGCACCAGCGTCGTGAGCCAGAGCAGTCCGAGACCGATCACGATCGCCTCGAGCACCGTGAGCGAGTACAGGTCGAAGACATCGGCCAGTACGAAGGCGATGATGAGCAGCAGCGCGACGCCCACCGTCGTCATCAACAGAGGTTGTGGCGGCCCAGGCATCACTGTCGTCGTGAGCACTCCGGCCGCGACGAACAGCACGAGAGTCGAGACGGCGGCGATGTTGTGCACCACCACGATGTTCTCCTGCGGGAACAGCCCGACTCCAGCGAGCGCTGCGCCGGTCGCCACCCAGAGCACCACCACCCACGCGATCCGACCCAGCGCACCATCGCCGAGGATTCGGTGCAGATCACGACCGATGTACGTGCCGACGGTGCCGGTGAGGATGCCCGCGACGACGAGCGTGCCGTTGAACGCCCATGCCCCGCTTCCGATGCCCAGTTGTGAGAAGTTCGTCTCCCACCACTGCGGGTCTGCGGCGGTGAGCATCGCGAACAGTGTGCCGATCACGAGATAGGTGAACAGAAGGGTCGCGAGATCCGCCGTACGCAGCCCGATGCCGGCGCCGAACGCGAGCCTGCCGGAGACCGCGCTCGCGACCCCGGTGACGATACCGCCGCCCAGTGCCGGCAGCTCTACCCCTTGCAGTCCGACGCCGAGCACTTCGCTCGCCAGCAGCACGCCCAGTGCAGACACTCCCGCGAACGCGATGGTCAGTGCCACCGCCGATGATGCGGAGATGATCCGCTGCCAGTGCGGCATCGCCGCGTGCTCGCCGCGGCGGTGCAGGAAGGTGCTGACGACGAAGGAGGCGGCGGCGATCACACCAGCGACCATCGCCGCCGGGATCCCGACGGAGCCGTCACCGGCGATCGGCCGCGGATTGCCCCACAGCACCGCTGTGCCGGCACCGGCACCGAGGAGGAAGCAGCTGACCGTGGCCCAGATCGCTCGCGTTTCGCGCCTCATCTGCAGCTCCTGGTCCATGTCCCCCATCGAACCATGACCCGCCGACGCAGAGAGCTCAGCCGCGCATGGCGACGCCGCGTCGCCAGTAGCCCATGAAGGCGACCTGCGAGCGGTCGATGCCGAGGTCCTTCACCAGGTGCCGGCGCAACGTCGTGACGACTCCGCTCTCGCCCGCGATCCAGAAGTACCGGTCTGCTCCGTCCGGCGAAGAGGCGACCTCCTCGCCGCTGCCCGAGTAGTCCGGGGTCTCCCAGACCATCTCCTCACCGTCGGCATCCTGCACGACGATCTCGGTGTGGCCCGTGTCGCCGAGGCAGTCGAGCACCGTGGGGATGAGGCGCAGCCCGTGTGCGGCATCGCCGCGCGGCAGCCAGTGCACCTCGACGCCTTCCGGAGCGTCGATCGGCAGGATGTCTTCAGCCGTCGGAACCTCGATGAAAGCGAGACCGCGCAGGTCACGCGGAGCGTCTTCCAGGATGCGGGCGATCGCCGGTGCTGCGGTCTCATCGCCGACCAGCATCACAGAAGAGGCGGAACCGGGCGCGTACTCGATGCCGCTGCGGTCCTCTCGGCCGCGGCGCGGCCCGACCATCCAGAGCTCGTCGCCCACGGTCGCCGCGCTCGCCCACAGGGAGGCGGGTCCGGTGAGACCCGGTGCGAGATGCAGCACGAAGTCCACGACGACTTCGGTCGAGGACGCGTCGACCGACTCAGCGGCCGGGAGCACGCGAAGCTCGCGCACCGAATAGGTGCGCATCGACCCGCGTTCCTCCTCGGGAACGGCGAGATAGGCGCCCCACCAGTCGTCGTTGTCACGGTCGAGATCGGGGAGGATGCCGGATGCCGGCGGGAAGACCAGTTTGATGCGTGCGTCGTAGACATCTCCTGGGGTGCCGAACTCTTCGAAGTCGATGCCACCGAATGTGACGCGCACGAAGTTCGGCGACACGCGGTCGACGGCGCGCACCTCGGCGCGGGCAAGGACGTACGCGGGACGGACGCGGGTGGTGGTGTCAGCGGACATGATGCCTTCCGATCGGTGTCACCATCGGCTTCCCGGAAACCGGGTCGGTGGTGATCTGGTTCGCCATGCCGAAGACCTCTTCGACCAGCGTGTGAGTGAGGATGTCGTCCGGTGCACCGAGGGCGTGCACCTTTCCGCTGCGCATCGCGACGAGTTCGTCGGAGTAGCGGGCGGCGAGATTGAGGTCGTGCAGCACCATGACGATCGTCGTGCCGCGCGAGACGCTGAGGTCGGTGAGCAGATCGAGCACCTCGACCTGATGGGCGACATCGAGGAATGTGGTCGGCTCGTCGAGCAGCAGGATGTCGGTCTCCTGCGCGAGCGCCATCGCGATCCACACGCGCTGACGCTGCCCGCCGGAGAGTTCGTCGACGCTGCGGTCGGCGAGGTCCGTGATCCCTGTCGCGGCGAGCGCATCGGCGACGACCTCGTAATCGTGTGAAGTCCAGCGAGCGAGCACCTTCTGATGCGGATGCCGCCCCCGCCCGACCAGGTCGGCCACGGCGATACCCTCCGGAGCGATCGGCGACTGCGGCAGCAGGCCGAGAACGCGGGCGACCTCCTTGGTGGGCCTGGAGTGCACCGACTGACCGTCGAGGACGATCTGACCGGATGCCGGTGACAGCAACCGCGCGAGGGAGCGCAGCAGCGTCGACTTGCCGCATCCGTTCGCTCCGACGATCGACGTGATCTTCCCCGGTGCGACCACGAGGTCGAGCCCCTCGATGACGGTGCGGTCACCGTAGGAGAGGGTGACCGCCTCCGCTGTCAGTGTGTGTGCCTCAGTCACAGAGAGCCTCCGGAGCGGTTGGTGCGGATGAGCAGGTAGATCAGGTACGGGGCGCCGAGCACGCCGGTGATGACGCCGACCGGGTAGCGCGCATCGAACGCGAACTGACCGATCAGGTCGCCGCCGAGCACGAGAACGGCCCCGACGAAGGCGGATGGCAGCAGCAGGTTCGCGCCGGGGCCGGTGATGCGGGCGGCGATGGGCCCGGCCATGAACGCCACGAACGCGATCGGGCCGGTGCCGGCCGTCGCGAACGCGAGCAGCGCGACCGCGCCGATGATGAACATCAGCCGCGTCACCGTCACGCGCACACCGAGGCCGGAGGCCGAGTCGTCGCCGAGTTGCAGCATCCCGAGCGCCTTCGCCTGGCTGAACAGGAAGGGCACAATGGCGACACTGGCGATCGCGAGGGGGATGACGTCATCCCACGCGGCATTGTTCAGGCTTCCGGTGATCCAGCGCATCGCCATCTGGATGTCCCAGTCCGCCGCGCGCGAGAGCACATAGGACACGACGCTCTGCAGCATCGCGGCGACTCCGATGCCGATCAGGATCAGGCGGATGCCGGAGAAGCCGCCCTTGTTCGAGAGCAGGTAGATCGCGATCGCGGTGATCAGCGCTCCGCCGAGTGCCATCGCCGAGACGGCGGGCCCGCTCAGCCCGAGCGCGACGATGCCGACGACAGCAGCGGCACTCGCGCCCTCTGTGATGCCGATGATGTCCGGCGAGGCCAGCGGATTGCGCAGCAACGTCTGGAACGTGACTCCGGCGATCCCGAACGCGAAGCCGGCGAGGATCGCGAGTGCGGTGCGCGGAAGGCGCAGTTCGCCGACGGTGAAGGATGCCCCCGGTACGGTCTCACCCAGCATCACGCGGATGATCTCACCCGGCGTGTAGAACGAGTTGCCGAACATCAGGGCGACCGCGGCGAGCGCGAACAGCAGCACGCCGAGCACGATCGTGGCCACGGCGTGACGACGGTGGCGTGCGCGACGGCCGGCCATGATCGCCGCCGGACCCTTCGTCTGCAGAATCGTCACAGTTCACGCACCTTCTGGCGGCGGACGATCCAGATGAAGAACGGGGCGCCGATGACGGCGGTGATGATGCCGACCTGGATCTCCTCCGAAGACGGCGCGATCACGCGGCCGATGATGTCGCTCGCGAGCAGCAGTGCCGCCCCTCCGAGTGCGGAGAAGGGCAGCAGCCAGCGGTGGTCAGTGCCGATCAGCATCCGGCACATGTGAGGGATGACGAGACCGACGAAGCCGATCGGGCCGGCGATCGCCGTCGCCGCACCCGCAAGGATCACGGCGCCGAGCGCCGAGATCAGTCGTGTGCGGAACACGCGCTCACCGAGACCGGCCGCCATGTCATCGCCGAGGGCGAGGGAGTTCATGCCCCGCGCGCACATGAAGCAGATGAGCGCACCGAGTGCGAGCACGGGAGCGGTGATCGCGATGCGCGGCCACTCCGCACCTCCGACGCCGCCGACCTGCCAGGACTGGTACGTCTGCAGCAGGTCGACGCGGGGCAGCATGATCGCGCTGATCAGTGAGCCGAGAGCGGCCGAGGTGGCGGCTCCGGCGAGCGCGAGTTTGAGCGGGGTCGCGCCGCCGCGGCCGAGGGAGCCGACCGTGTACACGAAGACGGCAGCGATCGCCGCGCCGAGGATGGCGAGCAGCATGTACCCGTACGCGCTCGAGATGCCGAAGAACGCGATCCCGAAGACGACGGCGAGCGATGCGCCGTTCGTGACTCCGAGGATGCCGGGGTCGGCGATGGGGTTTCGGGTCACAGCCTGCATGGCCGCGCCGGAGAGTGCGAGCGCGGCGCCGACGAGGATGGCGAGCACCGTGCGCGGGATCCTCTTGATGATCGCCGCCTGGGCGACGGTGTCATCGTGGCCGCTGAGCGCGGCGAGGATGTCGTCGAGCGACACGGTGCGCACGCCGAACGAGACGGACAGGATGCCGAGGACGAGGATCACTCCGACGCCGATCAGCAGCCAGAGCACACGCACCGACGCCGGACGCCGCATGTTCGCGGCGCCCGACGTCGAGGTCGTGGCGGCTGAAGTCACTCGTCGAGCAGCGGGGCCTCGAGGATCGCGAAGTAGTCGTCGATGCCCCACGGGATCGACAACGGCGACGGGTTCGCGGAGTTCGCCATCGGCGACGCGTCAGGCAGGACTGCGATGTTCCCGGCGGCGACCGCGGGGATCTTGCTCAGCAGCGGATCGGCCTGGAGCAGGGGGATGATCGACTCGTCGCCGTAGGTGATGAACACGTCGACGTCGTCGAACTTCTCGACCTCCTCGGCACTGACCATCAGATAGAAGTCGGTGCTGTCGGCGTTGTCCGCGACGATCTGCGCCTCGGGCAAGCCGAGGTCGAGGAGGAACCCTGGGCGGGTGTCGATGCGCGTGTAGTAGCCGACCTGGCTGAGATCGGTCGGGTCGATATAGGTGAAGAGAAGCTTCGACTCCTTCAGCGCCGGGTGAGCGTCGAGCGCAGCCTGCGTCTGGGCGTCGAGGTCTTCGATGAGAGCCTCACCTTCGTCGGCGAGTCCGATCGCCTCGGAGTTCAGGGTGATCATGTCCTGCACTGATGTGCCCCACGCGACCTCGGGGAAGGCCACGACAGGTGCGATCTTCGAGAGGGTGTCGTAGTCCTCCTGCGTGAGACCGGAGTACGAGGCGAGGATGACGTCCGGAGCGGTGTCAGCGACGGCCTCGAAGTCGATGCCGTCGGCCTCGTCGAACAGCACCGGCACCTCGCCGGCCTTCTCGGCATCCTTGTCGCCCATCAGCGACACGTCGATCCCGAGCTCGTCGAGCGTGTCCTCGACCCACGGCAGCACGCCGTTGTCGTCATCGTCACCCCAGGCGACCTTGCTCATTCCGACCGGCACGACGCCGAGTGCGAGCGGAACCTCGTGGTTGGCCCAGTTGACGGTCGCGATGCGGTCGGGCTTCTCGCTGATCGTGGTCTCGCCGTAGACGTGCTCGATGGTGACCGGGAACGCGTCGGCGGATGCCGGGTTCGTGCCGATAAGCGAGTCGGAGTCCGAACCGTCGGTGGCCGCGGGGGTGGAGCAGGCCGCGAGGCCGACGGTCAGGGCAGCGACTGCGCCGAGGCCCAGGAGACGAGAGATGCGCACGGGTTTCCCTTTCGGGTAGATGGGGGCTGGCACGAAGAGCGCCGGATGCTTTGGTAAGCCTGCCCTAATTTATCAGAGAGTTAGGGTCACCTCATACGGGTCGGCCGATATCGCCGGGGCTAACGTGGGTGCATGCGGATGACATCGGCGGTGCGCAGCGCGAAACGCGCTCCCCTGCTGCAGGTCGTGAAGTCGGCGGTCGCGACGATCGGCGCCTGGCTGATCGCGGGCTGGCTCATTCCAGGCCCCCTGCCGGTGTTCGCCGCGATCGCCGCCCTGCTCGTGGTGCTGCCGAGCGTGAATCAGTCGTTCGCCAAGGCGATCGAGCGCAGCCTCGGCGTGATCGTCGGCGTCGTGATCGCCACAGGGCTCAGCCTTCTGCTGGGTCCGCAGAGCTGGGTGGTCCTGCTCGCGATCGTGGTCGCGATGCTGGTGGCGTGGGCGTTCCGTGCGACACCGGGCATGGGGAACCAGGTCGCGATCTCCGCGATGCTCGTGCTCGCGCTCGGATCGTCCAGCCCCCAATACGCGCTTGATCGCATCATCGAAACACTGATCGGCGTCGCGATCGGAATCATCGTCAACGCCCTGATCGTGCCGCCCGTGCTCACCGCACCCGCGCGGCGCGACCTTGGGCTGCTGGGTGCCGAGATCGCCGCCAGCCTCGACCGCCTTGCGGCGGCGCTGCTCACCTCGCAGACACCGGCGCAGCTGCAGGGGCTGATGCTCGAGGCGCGGCTGCTGCGCCCGATGCAGGCGGCGGCCGAAGCATCCATCACGGCAGGTGAGGAATCGCTGACCCTCAACCCACGCCGATCCCAGCGCGGTGACCTTCGTGAGATGCGAGCACTCCTGGAGAAGTTGTCTCCGATCGTGACCCAGGTGATCGGCATGACCCGTGCGTATTTCGACCACTACGACGATTCCCTCGCCGATGAGCCGACAGTGCACGCCATCGCCGAACAGCTGCGCCGCGCCGGCCACGACGTGCGCCTCGCGGTGCAGGTCGCCGATGTCGCGCCGGAGCCTTCCTCTGAGACCTCCGCCATCCCGGCGCTGACCGCGCCGCTGCGGGTGAAGCCGCCGGCATCCGGTCATTGGATCCTCATCGGCTCGCTCATGGAAGACCTGCGCCGCATCCGTGGCGAGCTCGTCGGAGAAGAGTGACGGCTCGGCGACGCGGGCGGGTCGTACGCTGGAGGCATGGCCGACACGATGACCGTCCCCGATGTTCTGGCGGAGCTCGCCGCGCTCGAGGATCCGAAGATGCGGGCGGCGAACGAGAAGCGCGGCGACGACCACGGCATCAACCTGTCGAAGATGCGCGGGCTCGCGAAGCAGGTCAAGGCGAATCACGCCCTGGCGAAAGAGCTGTGGTCGACGGGTGAGACTGCGCCGAGGCTCCTCGCACTGCTGATCTGCAAGCCGCGGGATTTCACCGCCGACGAGCTCGACGCGATGCTGCGCGAGACTCGACCGCCGAAGGTCAACGAGTGGTTCGTCAGCTACATCGCCAAGAAGTCGCCTCTCGCGGAGGAGATGCGGATGCGGTGGTTCGATGATCCGGATCCGACGGTCGCTGCCGCTGCGTGGTCGCTGACCAGCGAGCGGGTGGCGAAGAACCCTGATGGACTCGACCTCGATGATCTGCTCGACCGCATCGAACGCGACATGAAGGATGCACCGGCACGTCTGCAGTGGTCGATGAACGAGACGCTCGCGCAGATCGGCATCTACCATCCGCATCTGCGCGCCCGCGCACTGCAGATCGGGGAGCGGCTGCAGGTGCTGGCCGACTATCCGACCGCTCCCGGTTGCACCTCCCCCTTCGCCCCGATCTGGATCGGCGAGATCGTCAGGCGCCGCGAAGGCTGATCCGCCTCACCGGGTCGAGCATCCGACGACGCGTCAGCCGTCGGAATCGTCGGTGCGAGGACCGGTCTCGAATCGCGTCAGCTTATGGGTGCCGTCGCACCACGGTTTGATCGCTGACGCGCCGCACCGGCACAGCGCCACCGTGCGGCGGGGGTTGTGGATGACCTCGCCGTCTTCTCCCACGATCTCGACCGTACCCCGGACGAGAAGCGGTCCGTCGGTGCACGCCGTGATCTGCACATCATCCGCCGCAGGCACGATCTGGGTCGCCCCGCGCTCAGACATCTTCATCGGCCTCGACACGCAGTGAACTCCTGCCGGCTTCGAACGCCGCCCTGATGTGGTCGCCGACACGGTCATCCACCATGAGGCACGCCGCAGCGCCGAAGAAGATGTCCGGGATCAGCTCTGGACGATCCTCACCGAGCGATCCGGCGAGATCTCGTGCCGCGATCTGTTCGTGCACAGCATCCGCTTCGACATGCTCGTCGAAGTACTCCGTCACGTCATCGCCGAAACCGAGCCGGCGGAAGCCCTCCGCATACGAGCGGTTCGGCAACGAGGAGGTCATCTCGAAGGCCGCGAGGTGCCCGACGATCGCGCCGAGCAGCCTCCGGTTGATGCCGAACATCGACATCGCGTTCTGAGAGGCGAGCGTCACGGCAGGAACGCGGTCGAGGTAGGCGCCGTAGCGGGAATCCAGTCCGAGCCCTCGCAGGGTCCGGGCGAAGATCTCGGCATGCATGCGCTCAGGGCGTCCTGCGCCGTACTCGTCGGATTGGATCTCCACGAGGGCCACTTTGGCCCGGCCGGTCAGGCGCGGAATCGCCCAGGAATGCGGGTCCGCCTCTCGCAGCGTGTAGATGCTGCGCTGGACGGCGAACTCCTTCGCCTGTTCCAGCGTGGCGTGCTTCGCGATGTGTCGTGCGAGCGAGGGTCCAGGAGTGGGTGCGGTGAGACGGAACAGCTCGGCGGCGATCTTCTCGCCGTCTGCCGGCGGAAGCTCGGGGACGACGACATCTCGACGCAGCTCCCGCTCGAACGCCCGCTCGATCGAGCGCCGCACACCGAGCAGCTCAGCGTTCCACTCCCATTCCGCGTCGATCCAGTCCAGCGAACCGTACGAGCAGGCGTACAGCAGGAACAGGGCGAGCTGGATGTCGTCGTCCGAAGAGACGCGGTCGGTCTCGGCCAGCACCCGCTCGGCGACATCGGCGAGTGCGCCATCCGTTGGCGAGTCCGGGTCACCGAGCTGGAGCATCTCCAGCACTCCTGCGCTGAGCGGACCTCGTGCGAGCATCGTCGCAGCGGACGTCGGGTGTTCGTCGATGACAGTCATGGAGCCCCTTCATGAATGACGACAGGCGCGGCCTGTGCCTACACCGACTCTGCCACGAGCCCGGTGAAATCGAACAGGGGTTGACGACGCCCTCGTCGGTGGCTAAACGCCTCGTTCCGGCAGCACAAGATGCGTGAGTACGCTCGAAGCATGAGCACGCACATCGCCGCTGATCCCGGTCAGATCGCCCCCATCGTCCTGTTCCCCGGCGACCCGCTTCGGGCGAAGTGGATCGCCGAGAACTTCCTCGAAGGCGCTTCGCTGTATTCCGAGACCCGCGGGATGCTGGGGTTCACCGGCACCTGGGAAGGACGCCGCATCTCGGTGCAGGGGTCGGGCATGGGACAGCCGTCGATGGCGATCTACGCCACGGAGCTGTTCAAGGAGTACGACGTGCAGACGATCGTGCGCGTCGGCTCATGCGGTGCGCTGACCGAGCGCCTTTCCGTACGCGACATCATCATCGCGAGTGGCGCGTGCACCGACTCCGGAATCAACCGCGTCAGGTTCAACGGACTCGACTACGCACCCGTCGCCGACTTCTCTCTGCTGCGCGCAGCGGTCGAGGCGAGCGAGGCCATGCCGCTGGACGCCGCCGTGCACGTCGGACTGCTCTTCTCGAGCGATCAGTTCTACAGCACCAGACCAGAGCTGACGGAACCGTTCGTCGCCCATGGTGCTCTCGGCGTCGAGATGGAGACGAGCGGGCTCTACACCCTGGCGGCGTACCACGGCCGTCGCGCGCTCAGCATCTGCACCGTCTCCGACCACATCGTCACCGGCGAGGAGACGACAGCGCAGGAGCGCGAGCAGACCTTCGGCGACATGATCGAGATCGCGCTGCGCGCGGCGACCTCCTGAGGCAGGGGCGGATGCCGCGGCATCCGCTCGTCCGTCGATCGCACTTGCTCGGTAGGCTGAATCGGATATGACAGGCGTGACGGCGACACCTCGCAGTGTGATCAGGACGCCCGGCATCATCGCGTTGATGTCGATGTCTGCGCTCGGCTTCGCCGGATTCGGCGCGCTCGTGTCGACCGTACCGCTGTGGGCGGTGCGCGGTGGCGCAGACGAAGTCGGCGGCGGACTCGTGAACGCCGTCATGATGGCCGCCACCGTCGCAGTGCAGACGACGGTTCCCGCGGCGTTGCGCCGCTTCGGCTGGACGCCCACGCTCGTGGCAGGGGTGGCCCTCCTCGGCGCCCCGTCGCTGTTGCTGCTCATGACCGATGCTCTGCCGGCGATCCTCGCGATCTCCGCCGCACGCGGTGCCGGCTTCGCGGTGATCACCGTGTGCGGATCATCGGCGGTGGCGATGCTGGTGGAGCCGGCCCGCCGTGGACGCGCCATCGGCCTCTACGGCCTGTCGATCTCCGCCCCGCAGATCCTGCTCGTGCCGACATCGGTGTGGGTCGCCGACAACGTGGGCTTCTGGGTCGTGTTCACCATCGGTGCGGCGCCGTTGATCGCCACAATCCCTGCCTTCCTGCTCGCGCGGCGCCTCGACCGCATGCCGCATGCGCCGGCCGCCGATCACCTTCCACACAGGACGAGCGCACGCGTGTGGCTGGCGCTGATCGCGCCGAGCGTCGTGCTGCTCACGATCACCGCTCCGGGCGGTGCGCTGCTGACCTTCGTGCCGCAGTTTCCCGAGGTCGGTGGATACGCGGTCGCCGGACTCTTCGCGCTCACGGCGTGCGCTGCCGTCGCCCGCTGGCTCATCGGTGGATTGGCAGACCGGTTCGGGCACCTGCCGTTCCAGCCGCCGATGCTTCTCCTCGGGGTGGCGGGGCTCGCGTTGTGCGTGTGGTCGATGGCCGGTGGAGGCGGAGCGGCTCTGGTCGGCGGGATGGCCGTCACCGGTGTCGCCTACGGCAGCCTCCAGAACGTCACACTGATCGAGTCGTTCGCCGCAGTGGGGCCACGCCATCGCGATGTCGCCAGCGCGGTGTGGAACATCGGCTTCGACTGCGGCACAGGTATCGGCGCGCTGGCGGTGGGCTTCATCGCAGCCAGGACGAGCTTCGGCGTCGCGCTGTCCACGACGTCGGCGGTCTGCCTCGTCGTCGCCGTCGCGGTTCTGGTGCGCATCCTGGTCGGCCGAGGTCGTCGTGCCGCTCGCCGCCACCCCTCAGCGCACGGGTGACAACTGCCCCGCCCCGAGCGTCTCACCTGCAGTCTTCCCGCATGACTCCGGAGAATTTTCGCCGATCGGCTCGGATCCGGCTCGGCAGAGGTCGAAACCGGCCGATTCTCCGGAGTTGTGCGGCGCCCGGACACACGTCGGGCCGGGGTGAGGGATGATCGAAGGACCATGACTTCCTCCGCGCGCCTCGATCCGACCTCCCTGCGCGACGCCGAGGGCGCTGTCGATCCGGATGCCGTGTACATGGCGTTCGTCGAATGGGCGGAGGCCACCGGCATCCAGCTCTACCCGGCACAGGACGAGGCGATCATCGAGATCGTCTCGGGGCAGAATCTGATCCTGTCGACTCCGACCGGCACCGGGAAGTCGCTCGTCGCGGTCGGCGCGCACTTCGCCGCACTCGCGGAGGGTCGGCGCAGTTACTACACCGCCCCGATCAAGGCTCTCGTGAGTGAGAAGTTCTTCGCGCTCGTCGACACGTTCGGTCCCGAGAACGTCGGCATGATCACGGGCGATTCATCGGTGAACGCGGACGCTCCGATCATCTGCTGCACGGCTGAGATCCTCGCCAATCTCGCGCTGCGTCAGGGGCCTGCCGCCGACGTCGGCCAGGTCGTGATGGACGAGTTCCACTTCTACGCCGACCCTGATCGAGGGTGGGCGTGGCAGGTGCCGCTGCTGACGCTTCCGCAGGCGCAGTTCATCCTGATGTCGGCGACGCTCGGCGATGTCACCGCGCTGGCCAGCGACCTGACCCGCCGAACCGGCCGCGAGACAGCGACAGTCACGGGCGTCGAACGACCGGTGCCGCTGCACTTCTATTACGAGCTGACGCCGATCCACGAGACGGTCGAAGACCTGCTCACCACGGGCCAGGCACCGATCTATGTCGTGCATTTCTCGCAGGCCGCAGCCATGGAGCGCGCGCAGGCGCTGTCGAGCACGAAGATCGCGACACGCGAACAGCGCGATCAGATCGCAGAGCTGATCGGCGAGTTCCGCTTCACGACCGCGTTCGGCAGGACGCTGTCGAAGTTCCTGCGTGCCGGCATCGGCGTGCATCACGCCGGCATGCTGCCGAAGTATCGACGCCTGGTCGAACAGCTCGCACAACGCGGGATGCTTCGCGTGATCTGCGGCACTGACACGCTCGGCGTCGGCATCAACGTGCCGATCCGCACGGTACTGCTCACCGCGCTGACGAAGTTCGACGGCACTCGCATGCGACAGCTCAACGCCCGTGAGTTCCACCAGATCGCCGGCCGCGCAGGCCGCGCGGGATTCGACACCGCCGGCACCGTGGTCGCCCAGGCACCGGAGCATGAGACCGAGAACGCCGCTCTGATCCGCAAGGCCGGCGACGACCCGAAGAAGAAGCGCAAGATCATCCGCAAGAAGGCACCGGACGGCTTCGTGTCGTGGGGCGAGCCGTCGTTTCGCAAGCTGATCGATGCGGAGCCGGAGACGTTGACCTCCCACATGCAGATCACGAGCGCGATGATGCTCAACGTGATCGGCCGCGGCGGCGACGTGTTCGGCAATATGCGCGCACTGGTATATGACAACCACGAACCTCGGGCAAGGCAGCGGATGCTGGCGCTGCGGGCGCTGGGAATCTATCGCACGCTGCGCGAATCGGGGATCGTCGAACAGGCCGCGGACGGCACGATCACCCTCACCGTGGATCTGCAGCCGAACTTCGCACTCAACCAGCCGCTCTCACCGTTCGCACTGGCAGCTTTCGAGCTGCTCGACCCGGCGGCCTCGACCTTCGCCCTCGACATGATCTCGATCGTGGAGTCGACGCTCGACGATCCACGCGCCGTGCTGAGTCAGCAGGAATTCCTCGCCCGAGGCGAGGCTGTCGCGGAGATGAAGCGAGAGGGCATCGAGTACGACGAGCGCATGGAGCTGCTCGAGCAGATCACCTATCCGAAGCCGCTGGAAGAGCTGCTGGGTGCCGCCTTCGACACGTACAGCGCGGCGCAGCCATGGATCCGCGACTTCGAACTGCATCCGAAGGCCGTCGTGCGCGACATGTACGAGCGGGCCATGTCGTTCGGGGAATATGTCGCGTACTACAAGATCGCCAGGTCGGAAGGGGTGGTGCTGCGATACCTGTCCGACGCGTATCGGGCAGCATCGCAGACGATCCCGGAGGACCTGAAGAACGAGGATCTCCGCGACCTCATCGAGTGGCTGGGTGAGCTCGTCCGCCAGGTCGATTCGAGCCTGCTCGACGAGTGGGAGGAACTGCGGGCTGGAACCGACAACGGCATGGTCGATCTCGACGCACTGAAGGCCGCCGAGCACCTGGAAGAGCCGATCGTGCCACCGGCGCCGAAGCGTCTCACGAGCAACGTGCGCGCGTTCCGCATCCTGGTGCGCAACGAGCTGTTCCGCCGTGTGCAGCTCGCCGCCCGCGAGGACGTGGATGCTCTTGCCGCGCTCGATCCCGCATTCGGCGAGGAGGGCTGGAACGTCGCACTCGATGCCTACTTCGCCGAGCATGACGACATCCTCACCGGCTCCGATGCACGAAGCTCGAAGCTGCTCCTCCTCACTGAGGGAGGGGTGACCTGGACTGCACGTCAGATCATCGACGACCCGGCCGGTGACCACGACTGGGGCATCTCTGCGACGATCGACCTCGCGGCATCCGATGAAGCGGGCGAAGCCGTCGTGACCGTCACCGGCGTTGACCGCCTCTAGGCGCTCGACCGATCGATCCGCGAGATGACGTGGAGCGGCGGGTCGATGGGATTGTCCGGCTCCATGTCTCCTTCGCCCACCCGCCGAAAGCCGGCCTTCTCCAAGGCGCGCCACGACGCGATGTTGCCTGCCGCCACCGGCACGATGATCGCGGGGCAGTCCGGATAGCTCGACCAGGTGTCGGTGACGAGGGCGCGGATGATCGCTGTACCGAGCCCTCGCCCTGTCTGAGACGGGTCAGCGATGAAGTAGTCGATCGTCACTGCGCCCGGCGGCACGTCGACGATCGCGCTGAGCTCTTGGAAGTCCTGGGCGTAGTCCGCGATGCGCGAGCGCTGCGCCAGCCCCACCGCCTCCCCGCCCACCGACACGAGCAGATCCTCCCCCGCTTCCTCTCCGCGGGTACCAGGCCCGAAGTCGCGTGCCACACCCTCAGGAGTGAAATCGTGATGCCAGTACCGGTGCACGTGCGGCCGGGACAGCCAGTCGGAGAGCAGAGGGAAATCTGCCGCGACGATCGGACGCCACGCGATCGACGCCGCCATCCACGCAGCGGTGCCGCTCACGACGGAGGCCGGTCGGACTCGACCGCTGTCTGCTGGTAGAGCGCGAGCCGCCACACGCCGGTGCGGCGTACGTACGTGCTGGCCATCAAGGCGACGAACGGCTCCGCTCCCGCACGAAACGCCCGCCCGGTGTAC
This sequence comes from Microbacterium sp. TWP3-1-2b2, assembly GCF_049896145.1. Lineage (NCBI taxonomy): Bacteria > Bacillati > Actinomycetota > Actinomycetes > Micrococcales > Microbacteriaceae > Microbacterium > Microbacterium sp. TWP3-1-2b2. The sequence goes on from NZ_JAFCTS010000001.1 coordinate 2,350,538, forward strand.
AGCAGCGTCGACGCGCCGTCCGCCAAGGCGAGCAGCCGCGGCTCGATGATCTCGTATCGCTCCCACGGGGGCGCGTCCGCCAAAGACGCGATCACCTCGGAGCGATCCATCGACAACCCAGACGCCAGCAGCATGGTGCCGTCTTCGATCATGAGCCCGCCGTAGAAGTCGCTCCCCGAACCGTCGCAGAGCGAATCCCACCCCTGGTGCTCGAGTTCCCACAGCTCCTCGATCTGCTCAGTCATGTCGCTATGCTCGCCCGAGACGCGGCAATGGGCAACCCCCGATATCGTCCCGTCCGGATCTCAGCCTTGCATCCGCGGGTCGTCGGTCGGATCGGCGAACGGAACAGGACACATCCCGCCGACGGCATCCGGTCGCAGTTCGTAGTGCCATGACTCGTTGCCGTAGGTCTGGCACAGCCCGTACTCCGCGCCGTGCTGGGCGAGCCAGTCGGTCGCCGTGAGCGGACCGATGTCGACGGCATCGCCCGACACGTGCGCTGAGGTGTGCGCAGTCGCCACCCAGCGGGCGGCCTCCTCTTCCGAGCCGTAGTCGTCGACCGCCGCCTTCAGCAGGGACGACTGGTACTCGGCAGATCGCCAGCCACTGTTGACGTCGAACTCGACACCGCCCTGCGCAGCATCCGTGGCCGCCCGACGCAGCGCATCGAGCAGGGCGGGGTTCAGCCGCGTGATGGCCGGCTTCTGCTCATCGAAGACCGACAACGCCTCGCCTGTGGCGATGTACCCGTGCTCAGTTGTCAGAACCGAGCCGGTCTGCGCCGGCGTTCCGAACGCCACCGACTGCCCGGCCCCTGCGGCGATCTCCGCGATCGAACGGGATCCGTTCGCCACCACGAGCACCAGCGCGACGACCAGCGCGATGAGGGCGACGATGAGAGCTGCGACAGCGCGACGCTGCTGGCGGCGGACCCTCGGCGACGGACCGGACGGCGGGACGATCACATGCGTGGTTCTCATGCCTCCAGCGAACTCGGCGGGCGGTTGCGAGGCCGTATGCGATTCCTCATATGCTCCCGATATGCGCGGGTGCGTAGGATCTGAGCACATGAAATCTCCGCATATGAAACCCCGGCACATGAGAGCAGAGCTGTGCGTGTTCTGATCGTCGAGGACGAGCCGTACCTCGCGGAAGCCGTGCGAGATGGATTGCGCCTTGAGGCGATCGCCGCCGACATCGCTGGCGACGGCGGCACAGCGCTGGAGCTGCTGGGGATCAACTCGTACGACCTCGCCGTGCTCGATCGCGACATCCCCGGCCCTTCCGGCGACGAGGTCGCTCGGTGGATCGTCGACTCAGGCAGCGGCATCCCGATTCTCATGCTCACCGCCGCAGACCGTCTCGACGACAAGGAGTCGGGATTCGAACTGGGTGCGGACGACTACCTCACCAAGCCGTTCGAGATGCGCGAGCTCGTGCTGCGTCTTCGTGCGCTCGACCGGCGCCGCACGCATGTCCGCCCTCCGGTGCAAGAGGTCGCCGGCATCCGTCTCGACCCGTTCCGTCGGGAGGTGTTCCGGGATGGCCGCTACGTCGCGCTGACGCGGAAGCAGTTCGCGGTTCTCGAAGTGCTCGTGAGCGCCTCGGGCGGAGTGGTCAGCGCCGAAGAGCTGCTGGAGCGCGCGTGGGACGAGAACGCCGATCCGTTCACGAACGCCGTGCGCATCACGGTCTCGTCGTTACGCAAGCGGCTGGGCGAACCATGGCTGATCCTGACCGTGCCGGGTGTGGGGTATCGGATCGACACGGGAGCCGTCGATGTCTAGGCGCAGAGGCATGAGCGCTCGGCTCAAGCTGACGCTGAGCTACGCCGGATTCCTCATGATCGCGGGTGTGCTGCTGCTGGTCGTCGTCAATCTGTTCCTGCTGCGATACGTACCGGATGCTCAGATCAACGCGGACATGCGCGTGCCCAACCGCTCCGATCTGGAACGCGCGTTCGTCCCTCGGACGATCGCCGTGCTCGTCTTCCTGCTCGTGCTCGGCCTGGTCGGGGGCTGGTTCCTCGCCGGGCGGATGCTGGCGCCACTGACCCGCCTCAATGAGGCTGCGCGCCTGGCGGCAGAAGGTTCGCTCTCGCACCGTGTCGACATGCCCGGCGCGAGGGACGAGTTCCGCGACCTGGCGGATGTGTTCGACACGATGCTCGCCAGACTCGAGGCGCACGTCGAGGAGCAACGGCGCTTCGCCGCCAACGCCTCGCACGAGCTGCGCACCCCGCTGGCGATATCTCAGGCGATGCTCGACGTGGCCAGAGACGACCCCGATCGCGACGTCGATGTGCTCATCGACCGTCTGCAGAATGTCAACGCGCGAGCGATCGCCCTGACCGAAGCACTTCTGCTGCTGGCCCGCGCGGATCGCGGCACCTTCGAACGCGAGCGGGTGGAGTTGTCGCTCCTGGCCGAAGAGGCCGTGGAGAGCCTGCATCCGTTGGCCGATCGACGCGGCGTGTCACTCGACATCCGCGGAACGACGGCCTTCGTCAATGGATCGGCGACACTGCTGCAGCAGCTCTTCGTGAACCTGGTCCACAACGCGGTCGTGCACAACATCACGACGGGAGGGAGCGTCGAGGTGCGCACCGAGATGACTCAGCAGGGCGCGGTGGCAGTGATCGAGAACACCGGTGAGGTCGTGCCCTCCCACCTCCTCGCCACGCTTCGCGAGCCGTTCCAGCGCGGCGCCGGACGATCCCGCGGCAAGGATGCCGCCCACGCGGGTGCCGGTCTCGGGCTCGCGATCGCCGACGGGATCGCACGGGCCCACGGCGGGACGCTGGAGTTGGAGCCGCGCAGCGGCGGCGGGTTGATCGTCACGGTGCGGCTGCCCGTCGAGTGAGGAGCTACACGATGGCCCGCAGCATCCGCGCCGCCACCTCACCCAGCGCCCGCCGCACCTCTTCGCCTTCGAGCACCTCGAACTCGATCCCGCTCATGCCGATGTAGAGCGCGAACTCCTCCGGCGAGCGCGACCCCGCGGTGAGGATGCTTGTGTCGTCGCCTTCGGCCTCGACCGACGCGATCGTGGCGTCGAAGCGGCGTGACACGACATCGGCCGACGCGTGCATGCGCAACCGGGCACGGTACGGATAGGGCGCGGTCGTGATGCTCCGCGTTGTGAACTCTCGCAGAGCGTCATCGGGGATGTCGCGCCGCGGGAACTCCTCGCGCAACTGGACGGGCCGGCGGATGCGGTCGACTCGCAGGGTGCGCCACGCCTCGTGCTCCGGCACCCAGGCGATCAGGTACCAGCGCTCTGCGGTGTGCACGATCCGGTGCGGCTCGAGCACGCGCTGCACCTCGGCGCCGTCATGGCGTGTGTAATCGACGCGCAGCCGCATCCGCCCGGCGATCGCCGACGCCGCAGCCGTCACGACCCCTAGGTCGATGTCCGGCCGCGCATCGCCTACGAGCGGCACCATCGCCTGTTCGACCTCGCTGATCTGCCGCCTCGTCGCCGGTGACAGCGACTGCTCGAGCTTCGCGAGCGCTCTCGCTGCGGCATCCTCCATCCCTGTCACCACACTGCCGGCCGCTGCCCGCAGGCCGACGGCGATCGCGACGGACTCATCCGGCGCGAGCACGAGCGGAGGTACCTCGGCCCCGACGCCGAGCCGGTAGCCGCCGTGCCGCCCGCGGGTGGCGTCGATGCCGTAGCCGAGCTCACGCAGGTCGTCAATGTCGCGGCGCAGCGTGCGGTCGCTGACTTCGAGGCGATCGCGCAGTTCGGCTCCGCTCCACTCCCGTCGCACCTGGAGCAGGGAGAGGAGTGCGAGGGTACGTCCGGTCGTGCGGGTCATGGCTCCAGCTTCGTTCGCTATCAGGACACATTATGGCCGTTTAGATCGAGAGGATGAAGTCATGAACACGAATGAGCAGGTCCGCCCCTTCCGCATCGAGATCGCGGATTCCGCGCTCGCCGACCTCCGCAGCCGGCTCATGAACGCCCGGTTCGCGTCTCCGCTTCCGGTCGACGACCGCAGCACCGGCATCCCTTCCTCCGAGCTGCAGACGCTCATCGCCCACTGGGCAGAGCATGACTGGCGTGCGACCGAGGCGCGCTTGAACACCCTGCCGCAGATCCTCACGAACATCGACGGGCAGAACATCCATGCCGTTCACGTGCGTTCGCCGCATCCTGGTGCGACGCCCTTACTGCTGATGCACGGCTGGCCCGGGTCGTTCCTCGAGTTCGAGAAGCTGATCGGGCCCTTGACCGATCCTGTTGCACACGGCGGCGACGCATCCGATGCATTCGATGTCGTCATCCCCTCGCATCCGGGATTCGGATTCTCGATGCCGCTGGTCGGTCGCGATTGGAAGCGCAGCGACATCGCCGTGGTGATGCTCGAGCTGATGACCAGGCTCGGATATGAGCGCTTCGCCGTGCAGGGCGGCGACATGGGTGCAGGGGTCGCTCCGGAAATGGGGCGCCTGGCACCCGAGCGCGTGATCGGCGTGCATGCGAACGGCTCGCTCGGTTCTTTCGTCGGCCAGATCGACGACGAGACCGCAGCGCGTTTGACCCCGATCGAGCAGGATCGCATGCGCCGCGTCGGCGAGTTCATGCAGAAGGAGTTCGGCTACATCGCGATTCAGTCGACGCGGCCGGCGTTGATCGGCGCGATGACCGCAGACAGCCCTGTGGCCCAGTTCGCGTGGATCCACGACAAGTTGCAGGAGTGGACGCATCCCGCGGATGTGCCGGTCGCCGACCTCATCGGCGAGCAGTTCCTGTTCGACAACGCCGCGCTGTACTGGTTCACCGCGACCGGCGGGTCGGCGGCCTATGTCGGGTATGCGCAGGATGCCGGCTGGGGCGCCGAACCCGAGAGCTCAGGGGTTCCGACCGCCGTGATCGTGTTCGCGCACGATGTCGGTCTTCGCTTCGCTGAGGAGAAGGCGAACAACATCGTCCGCTGGACGGACGTCGAGGGCCGCGGCGGACACTTCGCCGCGCTCGAGGAGCCCGATCTGCTTTTGGCCGACGTGCGGGAATTCTTCCGCGAGCTGCGCTGAGCGCGGCTCCGGTAGGCCGTCTCGGGCACGGCTCGAGCGCGGACACGCCTCGGGCACGGGCTCGGCCGCGCCGCTTCGGGCGGAGAACACGCTCATGGGCGGAGGAATCCTCGAGAATCCTCCGCCCATCGCGGTGAAGTCCGCCCCACGCGGTGGGGCTACCGAGCATCGGATGCGCGTTCGGCGATCGCCTGCCACTCCAGGAACAGCGGGTCCAGGTGCCGCGGCAGCAGCGCATAGGACTCGCGCACCGGTCGGTACGCGAGCACCCATTCCGGCTCGGGCGCAAAACTGTCAGCACCGTGGACTGTCGCGGCGACCGATTCGCTCCACGATGCGTGCACCCCCGCGCCCACGAACGCGGAGATCGCCGCGCCCATGCCCGCGGCATCCGTCAGCCTGTTGCGGCGTACCGGTCTTTCGAACACGGCGGCGAGGATGCGCATCATCAGATCTGCGCGCGAGCCCCCGCCGGACACGATCACGCTCTCGAAGCGGTGGCCGAGGGCGGCCTCCATCGCGTCGACGTGCCCGCGCATGGTGAGGGCGATGCCCTCCAGGATGGCGCGATGGACGTGGAATCGCCCCTGACGGCCGTCGAATCCCAACAGTGCCCCTCGGCGGTGCGCCGCACCGCCAGGCGCGAGCCAGTCGAGCACAGCGAACAGCCCGTCGCTGCCGGGCGCGATGCTGCTCGCCTCCACGTTGAGCTCGTCGTCGGTGATCCCCTGACCGCCGTCGAGAAGATCCCGCCACCAGCTGACCGTCCACATGCCCCGACGGATGCCGTCGCTCTCGTACAGGTACCGACCCGGCTCCGCCGCGAAGTTCGTCCAATAGCGGTCATCGGTCGCGTTCGCATCGCGCCCCACTGTCATCGCCGCGACGTATGTACCGAGCGAGAGGAGAGCCGTGCCCTCGTCGCGCAGACCTGACCCGAGGGCCTCGACGGCCTTGTCGTTCGCGGTTGCGTACACGGCCAGCCCGACGGGAAGACCGGTCGCCGCAGCCGCATCAGAGGTGACCTGTCCGAGCAGTTCGCCAGGAAGCACGAGGTCGAACAGCTGCTCCGCGCGCATGCCCGTGCGTTCGTAAGCGACCGGATCGTCGGACCACCGCCACCGCTTCTGATCTACCGGCCACATCCCCTGCTGATTGCCTACACTGTCGCGCCGCTCGCCGGTCAGCCGATGAGTCAGGTATCCGGACGAGGTCGTCACGTACCGCACGCGCTCATCCTGCTCGTGCGGCCGCGACACGCGCTCATCCATCCAGCTGAGCACCGGCTCGACGAGCGCACCGGCGGCGTCGAGCAGCGCACGGCAGAAGCGGATCGTGCACAGGCCCACTCCGACGATGTGGCGGCGATCCCCCTCGAATCGTCCGAGAGCCTCGCGGCAGGCCTCGACGATCGAGTCCCAGAGATCGTCGTCGGGATGCACCACATGACCGGGCGACGGAGACTCGGTCGGTCTCAGCCTCCGCTGCGCCGAGGCGTGGATCGTTCCGGTCTCGTCGACGACGAGCACCTTCGTCGATTGCGATCCGCCGTCGATCGCGACGACGTAGCGGGGTTCGCTCACGCCTCGAGCGGGATGATGGTGCCCGCGTTCATCACGCCGTTCGGATCGAACGCCTGCTTGAGCCGCTCCAGCATCGGGTACGCCGAACCGTGCTCCTGGCGTGTCCAGGGTGTGCGGTACTTGCCGATGCCGTGGTGATGCACCATCGAACCTCCCAGTCGCAGCGCTTCTTCCACGATGATCGCATTGAGCGGCACGTGATAGAGGTCGATCTCCTGCCGCGGCTCGCAATCGATGTCGTAGTCGTACACGAAATAGAGGTTGGTCCCGGTCTGATAGCTGTGCGAGGAGTGCGCCCCGAGCATCGTGAGGTGATCGGCACGCGGGTACTCCGAGCGGATGCGGTCGATCACCGCGTGATAGAGGCTGCTCACTCCCGACCAGTTGATCGACACCTCGGTGGTGTAACCGAGATGAGAGTCGCGGAGCATCGTCTCCTTCTCGGCGTCGATCTTGTCCTGACCCCAGTTGAGGCCCTGGAACCACTTCTCGATGTGCGCGGAGTCCACCCGCTGATGCGGTCGATCGGCGAACACCGCCTCTATGCCCGTGGCTGTCGCGGCGGCCAGCGGCTCCGGCCCTTCGGCAGTGAGCACGACGACCGACTTGCCCTCGGAGAAGTGCGCGAAGTGCTGGTTCGCGTCTTCGGGCGAGTACACCCGGCAGACCGAGGGCCGGTATCCGGCGGTGACGAGCTCTCGCAGCGCCTCGACGCTGACTTCGAACTCATCGACGAGGAAGCCGAAGAAGCGGGTGTTCTCCGGGTGGTACGGGAAGATCTTCACGGTCACCTCGGTGATCACGCACAGCGCGCCCTCGTTTCCGATGATGATGTGACGGATGTCTGGACCGGCAGCGCGACGCGGCACGTTCTTGATCCGCGTCACAGTGCCGTCGGGGAACACGGCTTCGAGACCGACGACCATGTCCTCGATCGCACCGTAGAGCGTCGAGAACTGGCCGATCGACCGGGTCGCGACCAGCCCGCCGTACTGCGCGAGCGGCTTGGACTGCGGCGAGTGGCCCGTGGTCAGGCCGCGCTCGCGGAGTTCGTCCTCGAGCTGCTGCAACGGCACGCCGCACTGCACTGTGACCGTCATGTCGGTCTCGTTCACGTCGAGGACGCTGTTCATCCGCGAGCCGTCGAGGACGATCGTGTCGTCGATGACCGTCTCGAGTCCGCCCTCGGTCGCCGTACGACCCGTCCGCGGCACGACGTTGACCAGGTTGTCGTTCGCGAAGCGCAGGACCGAGGCGACCTCTTCGGTGCTGCGGGGATAGGCGATGATCGCAGGGATCGGGCCGTCGAAGATGCCGTGCACGGACTGGTACTTCTTGAAGCGGTCGACGCTGGCGAGCTCGAGCTCGCGAGGGTCTGTGTCGACCGCATCGGCGCCGAGGAGCGCGGTGACGCGCGTGACGATCTCGTCGCGACTGAGGGCGGATCGTGATGCCGACATGGGAATGGCCTTCGCTTTCAGGAGTGGTGGTTCGAATCAGTGAGGTCAGTGAGGTCAGTGAGGTCTGTGAGCGATCGGTCAGCGGACGAGGTAGCCGCCGTCGACGACGAGCACGTGCCCGTTGACGTAGTCCGAGGCGCGGCTCGCGAGGAACACCGTCGCCCCCATGAGATCGGCCGGGTCGCCCCACCGTTCGGCGGGGATGTGCTCGAGGATCCGGCGACTCGCTTCGGGATCGGAACGAGTCGCCGCCGTGATCGCCGTCGCGAAATACCCGGGGGCGATCGCATTGACCTGGATGCCGTCGGCGGCGAGCTCGTCGCAGTACGCCTTCGTGAAGCCGACGATCCCCGCTTTCGTCGCGGCGTACGCGGGCGACTGCTTCCCTCCCAGGAACGCGAACAGGGAGGCGATGTTGATGATCTTCCCGCGGCCCTGGCTGCGCATGACCCGGCTCGCCTCGTGCGCGAGTTCGAACGGCGCCGTGAGATTGACCGCGATCATGGGGTCCCACTTGTCGCGATCGAACGCGTCGACATCGTCGAGCAGCGCGATGCCCGCCGAGTTCACGAGCACGTCGAGTGATCCGAAGCGCTCGGCGCACGCGGCGACGACCTCGGCTGGCACACCGCGCCGGGCGATGTCCGCCTCCAGGAAGGCGTACTCGCGCCCTTCGGCTTCGACGAGCCGGCGCGTGGTGCCGTCGTCGTCCGCGAGACCGGCCACGAACACGTTCGCGCCCGCCTTGGCCAGAGCCAGGCTGAATGCCCGCCCCAATCCGGTGTTACCGCCGGTGACCACGGCGGTCTGTCCCTGAAGGGAGAACAGGTCCAGGGAGAAATCGGTGATGTCCATGCTCACCTGCCCTCCGGTGCGAAGGGGTCGGCGATGTTCACGTATCGCGTCTCGAGGTACTCATCGATCCCCTCGAGCCCGCCCTCGCGGCCGAGGCCGGACTGCTTGACGCCGCCGAACGGCGCAGCCGGGTTCGAGACGACACCGGCGTTGATGCCGAACATGCCGGTCTCGAGGCGCTCCGCGAGGCGAAGACCCCTGTTGAGATCAGATGTGTACGCGAAGGAGACGAGTCCGAACGGCGTGCGGTTGGCGATCTCGACCGCCTCTTCCTCCGTGTCGAACACCACGATCGGTGCGACGGGGCCGAAGATCTCCTCGTCGAGGATCGCCGCATCCGCAGGTACGTCCGCGAGCACGGTCGGCTCGTAGAAGTACCCGGCCCCCGGAACCGCCCGTCCGCCGAGAGCGAGCGTTGCCCCGTCGGTCACCGCGCCGTCCACGAGCTCCGCGACCTTGCTCCGCGTCGCCTCGTCGACGAGAGGACCCATCGTGGTTTCGGCATCCGTTCCGCGACCGATCCGGAAACCGGCGATGCGCTCGGTGAACAGGCGCGTGAACTCGGCGGCGACTCCCCGCTGCACGAGGAAGCGGTTGGCCGCGACGCACGCCTCTCCGCCGTTGCGCATCTTGGCCAGTACTGCGCCGTCGACGGCCTTGGAGAGGTCGGCATCGTCGAAGATGAGGAACGGCGCGTTACCGCCGAGCTCCATCGAGACCCGCAGCACCTGCTCAGCGGAATCGGCGATCAGGCGCCTGCCCACCTCGGTGGACCCGGTGAAGGAGAGCTTCCTCAGCCGAGGGTCGCGGATGAGCGGACCGGTGACGGCACCTGCACTCGTGGTCGGGATGACGGTGAGCACGCCGTCGGGCAGTCCCGCTTCTCGCAGCACCTCGGCGAACAGCAGCGCCGTCAGCGGTGTGAGCGCCGCGGGCTTGAGCACCATCGTGCAGCCGGCGGCGATCGCCGGTGCGATCTTGCGCGTGGCCATCGCCAGCGGGAAGTTCCACGGCGTGATGAACAGCGACGGTCCGACCGGGGTCTTCATCACCAGCAGGCGGCTCTTCCCGTCCGGTGCCATCGCGAACCGGCCCGAGATCCGCGGTGCCTCCTCGGAGAACCAGCGCAGGAACTCCGCACCATAGGCGACCTCTCCGCGGGATTCCGCAAGCGGCTTGCCCATCTCCAGGGTCATCAGCAGAGCAAAGTCCTCTGCCCGGGCGGTGACGAGCTCGAAGGCGCGACGCAGGATCTCGCCCCGCTCACGCGGAGGAGTCGCCGCCCAGCTCTCCTGCGCGGCTGCCGCCGCGGCGAGTGCACGCTGGCCGTCCTCCGGACGGGCGTCGGCGACCTCGACGAGCACCTCGCCCGTCGAGGGATCGGTGACGGCGAACCGGCCGCCGCCCTCCGCGTCGGTCCATCCGTCTCCGAGAAGCAGCTGCGTCGGCACGCGCTCGAGCAGTTGCCGCTCGCGAGTGTCCATACTGAGATCCGTACCGGTCATGCCTGCTCCTCCGATCCGGCGAGCGCGAACTCGGGCGCGAGTCGGAGCTCGCTGTGGATGAGGTCCTCGTACAACCGGAACGGCGTCATCTCCCCTGCCTTGTCGCCGTAGGACGCCCGCGCCCGCCGGTAGACCTGCTCGACCAACGAGGAGAGCTCGACGGGGACGCCGACCGACCTCGCCAGATCGATCGACAGGCCCAGATCCTTGCAGGCGAGGGCGATGGCGAAGCCTTCGTCGTAGTCGCCGTTCTCCAGGATGGAGAGTACGTCGCGCTCCACGAAGGTGCTGTTCGCCGGGCTGGCGATGAGGGAGTCGCGCAGCACACCCAAGTCGACCCCCGCACGAACGCCGACAGCCAGCACCTCTGCGGTGGCGACCAGGTGCGAGAACCAGAGCTGGTTGATCATCAGCTTCACGGCGTAGCCGGCACCATGGCCGCCGACGTGAAGGATCCGCTCAGGGTCACCCATGGCCTCCAGCACGGGACGGACCCGTTCGACATCCGCGGCTTCCCCGCCGACGAAGATCTGCAGCATGCCCGATGCCGCTCCCTTGGCCATGCCGCTCACCGGGGCGTCGAGGATGCGCAGTCCGCGCGCACTCTCCTCGACGCGCACCCGGTCGGCCACCTCCGGCACCGATGTGGACATGTCGATCCACGTGGCACCGTCGGCGATGCCCTCCAGCATCCCGCCCGGACCGCTCACGACGTCGGTCACGTGGCGCGGCGTGGGCAGCATCGTGATGATGATGTCGCTGGCGGCAGCAACCTCGGCGGCCGTCGCAGCCCACGTGGCACCGCCTTCGACGAGCGCTTCCGCCGCTTCCGGCCGGACGTCGGTGACGACGAGGCGGTATCCCGCCTTCTGCAGGTTCGAGGACATGCCCGAGCCCATGCTGCCGAGGCCGATGAAGCCGACCGTCGGGGTAGTGACCATGCTTATCAGATCTCCAAGTAACTCAGTCGGCCGGGGCCGTGTAGAAGGGATTGCGAGGTGCCGACCGTGCGTCGAGAACCTCTTCGGTGCGCGGCAGACCCTGTGAGCCGTTGCGCAGGGCGGTGCGGGTTGCTTCGCGGTTGTTGCGGTACACGGCATCCGCGTCATCCGCTCCTGGATTCACCCAGACGGCGGTGATCACGACGTTCTCATCGACGGCATCCGCGGGGAGCGTGCCCTCCGCGACGGCGTCCGCGACGCCCGCCGCGACACCGGCCTGCGCCGGCCCCCAGATGTGGTTGCCGTGCTCGTCGTTCGCCGGTGCGGCCTTGGTGACGAACAGCGTGAGGGGTTTGACTGGCAGTGAGGTACGCAGCACCGCGACGAACGGCACGTGCCCCGGGCTCGGAGTCGCGAGAGCGGTGGCCCAGGCGGTGCCGGCGGGCCCCGAGCGAGGGCCGTAGACGCTGTTGATGTGCGCGGCGTTGACCCCCTCGCCGATGAAGCTCTCGCCGAGCTGAAGGACGTCGGTCATCAGATCAGCTCCTGCTCTTCGAGCCAGTCGATCGCCACGTCTTCGGGGTCTTCACCCTCGACGTCGACGAGGGCGTTGAGCTTCTGCATCTCCTCGGTGGTGAGAAGCGGGGCGATCTCGGCGATGATGTCGGCGATCTCCGGGTAGTCGTCGAGGACCTCCTGACGGATCGTGAAACCGCCCTGGTACGAGGGGAAGAACTCCTCGTCGTCCTCCATCACGACCAGGTCGAGAGCGGGGATCCGGCCGTCGGTCTGGAACACCTCGCCGAAGTTGCAGTCGTCACCCTTCTGCGTGGCGGTGTAGATGACACCGGTGTCGAGCATCGTGACGTTCGAGTCAGGGATGTCGATCCCGTAGGCCGTCTTGAGTCCGGGCCAGCCGTCGTCTCGCGTGGAGAACTCGCTCTCGATGCAGAACGTCTGATCCTCGGCCGGTAGCGCGGCGACGTCGCTCATCGTCTTCACGCCGAGCTCCTCGGCCTTGTCGGCGCGGACGGCGAAGGCGTAGGTGTTGTTGAGGGGAGCGGGGTCCAGCCAGACGATGTCCTTCTCGGCATCCGCTTCCTTGACGGCGTCGAACTGGGCCTCCGCGCCCTTCACCGGCGTGGTGTTGCCGTTGTAGGTGATCCACGAGGTGCCGGTGTACTCCCAGTACCCGATGAAGTCGCCGTTCTCCAGCGCCTGGCGCACATTGGCCGAGCCCACCAGTTTCACGTTCGCTTCGAGGTCGGCGCCATGAGCGTTGAGCAGCTCGGTGGTGATGTACGCGAGGATGTACTGCTCCGAGAAGTCCTTCGAGCCGACCTGGCCGGTCAGCCCCTCGAGCTCGTCGCCGGCGCTGGCGGTGCTGGCAGAGCCGGAACATCCGGAGAGGAGGAGCGCACCCGCGGCGAGCGCGGTGACTCCGGTGATGAGGTGTTTCTTCATGATTGCTCCTTGGTGTGTGAAGAGAACGTGCGTGCGGATGACGGAACGGGCTACAGCCCGCGCGGGCGGACTGCTTCCTCGACGAGACCAGCGATCCAGTCGATGAGGACGGCGATGGCGGCGACCAGCACGGCGCCGACGAGCAGCACGGGGAATCGCTGCAGCTTCAGGCCGTTGACGATCATGTCGCCGAGGCCGCCGGCGTTGATGAAGGTGGCGATGGTCGCGACGCCGACGCAGAAGACGAGGGCGGTGCGGAGTCCGGCGAGGATCACGGGCGATGCGAGTGGAAGCTCGATGCGGCGCAGCACCTGCCCCGAGGTCATACCCATCCCGCGCGCTGCTTCCTTGACTCCGGCGTCGACCTGCTCGAGGCCGACGAGCGTGTTGCGCAGCACGGGGAGGAACGAGTACGCGACGAGCGCGACGAGGGCGGTGGCGAATCCGGTCTGCCACACGATCGCCAGCAGGATCACGACGCCGACCGCCGGCGTCGCCTGGCCGATGTTCGCGAGTCCCAGTGCGATGGCGTGCACGATCTTCGAGCGACTGCGATAGACGCCGATACCGGCGGGGATCGCGAGGACGGCGACGAGCGCGGAGGCCGCCGCGGTGAGAAGCAGGTGCTCGCCCACTCGAGACAGGATGTAATCGGGATTGAGGGTGCGCTGCTCGATCGAATCCAGCGGGATCGTCGCGACCCACACGAGCGTGAGCACGAGGACGGCGCCGACGACGAGCGGTGCGGCGGATATGCGTGCGACAGAGCCGAACCGACCACGGCGGGCGACGACCGGAGTCATCTGAGTCGCGGAGACGACGGTCATCTCAGCGCATCCCCTCGACGGCGGAGGCACCCGGTGCGTCCGTGAGCACCGCGGAGATCCCCGCGTTGTCGATGGATCCGCGCACTCGACCGTCGGCATCAACCACGTTCACGACCGGCGCGCCGGTGACCATGAGCAGATCGAGCGCGTCGCGCAGTGAGACGTCGAGATCGATCTGCGGGGCTCCGTCGGATGCCGGGCGCAGCTGCGCGTCGGCCAGGGGGATGAGCGCGAGTCGCTTCAGAGCCGCGCCATGACCGATGAAGGAGGCCACATAGTCGTTCGCCGGGTTGGCGAGGATGTGCGCCGGGGTGTCGAACTGCTCGATGTGCGAGCGATCGCTGAGCACGGCGATGCGGTCTCCGAGCTTGATCGCCTCGTCGAAGTCGTGCGTGACGAAGATGATCGTCTTGCCGATGTCTGCCTGCAGACGAAGGAACTCGGCCTGCAGCTTCTCACGCGTGATCGGGTCGGTCGCGCCGAACGGCTCGTCCATGAGCATGACGGGCGGGTCTGCGGCGAGAGCACGGGCGACGCCGGCGCGCTGCTGCTGACCGCCCGAGAGCTGCTTCGGGTAGCGCTTGGCGAACTGCCCCGGATCGAGCTGCACAGTCTGCAGAAGCTCGTCGACGCGCTCGGCCGTCTTCGACTTCGACCAGCCGAGCAGACGGGGCACGACGCCGATGTTCTCGGCGATCGTCAGGTGAGGGAAGAGCCCGATCTGCTGGATGACGTAGCCGATGTGGCGACGGAGCTGATTGGGATTCATCGACAGGATGTCGGTGCCGTCGATGCGGATGGAGCCGCCGGTCGGTTCGATGATGCGGTTGATCATCTTCATCGTCGTCGTCTTGCCGCACCCGCTGGGCCCGACGAACATGACGAGCTCGCCCGGGGCGATCTGCATCGAGAAGTCTTCGACGGCCGGAGCATCCTGGCCGGGGTAGACCTTGCTGACTCCGCGGAGCTCTATGCCGACTCCGCGCTGCTTCTGCGCGATCGCGGAGAGGAAACCGGTGTCGGTGGACACCTTCTGTGTGTCAGTGGTGAGATCAGGCACGAAGACCCCTAGAGGTTGTGTATCGGGAGATGAGAACGAACGCTCCGTCGACGAGGAGCGCGAGGACGATGACTCCGACGGTGCCGGCGAGGGCGTAGTTCAACGCGTTCTTCGAACCGAGCGACGAGAGTCCTTTGAAGATGTACTGGCCGAGGCCGGGGCCGGCGACGTAGGCCGCGATCGCGGCGATGCCGAGCGAGAGCTGTGCGGCGACGCGAGTGCCGGTGAGAATCACAGGCCAGGCGAGAGGCAGCTGGGTGGTCAGCAGCACCCTGGGCCTGCTCATTCCCATGGCCGTCGCCGACTCGAGGATGTGCGCGGGGATCTCGCGGAGCCCGACCACCGTGTTGCGGATGATCGGCAGCAGTGAGTAGAAGACGAGGGCGACGATCGTCGGCCCCCAGCCGAGACCGAGGATCGGGCTGAGCAGCGCGAGCAGTGCGAGCGACGGGATCGTGATCGCGACGGATGCCGAGGTGATCGCTATCGCCCGCGGCGTCGCACGGTCCCAGACGAGCAGGCCGAGAACCACCCCGATGACGAGTGCGATGGCGAGCGAGATCACAACGACGAGCAGATGCTCGGCTGCCAGCTGAAGGATGTCTTCCCAGCGGCGTTCGAGGAACTTCGTGACGTTGTCGAGATCGAATCCTGACACGGACTTTCGCTCCTTTCTCAACGGTGAGGGGATCGCCCGAGTGACGATGACATCAGATTAGGGAACCGATGACATTCCCACAACGCATGTTGACCATATGGCAACTGCGACCTATTCTGTGGGGATGACTCCCCCACAGAGCACCGCCCGCCGCAACTCTTCGGGGCTGGGCAGGGACATCGAGATCATCGAGCTGCTGGGCAGCGATGAAGCCGTCGCTGAGGGCGGTCTGGGCGTGATGCGGATCTCACAGCTCACCGGGCGCGACAAGGCGGTGATCTCTCGGACGATGTCGACGCTCGCCGACGCCGAGCTCGTGGTCCGAGAGGAGACGACGATGAACTACCGACTCGGCAGCCGCCTGTTCGCGATCGCCGCTCGCACCACCGAGGCGTCGCTGGTCTCCCGCGCCCGCCCGCATCTTCGCAACATCGCGCAGTCGACGCGCGAGACCACCCACCTGTGCGTGCTCCGCGGCGGGAACGTGCTGACCGTGCTGAGCGAACTCAGCCCGCACGAGTTCCGCACGACAGGGTGGGAGGGCGTCACGACTGCGGCGTGGCGCACCCCATCAGGCCGCGTGCTCATCAGCGACTGGGATCGCGCCTCGCTCACGCGCTGGTACCAGGAGCACGGCCGCGATCAGCCCCTCGTCGGCCCACTGAACCCGGCGATGGCGGCAGCGGGATTCGCCGTGCTGGAGACACCGCCGGAGAACAAGGCGATCGTCAGCGACCTCGATTCTCTTCTCGTGGAGCTGCAGAGGATCCGGGATCGCGGTTACGCCACGCTCGATGAGGAGCTCGAGCTCGGCGTCGTCGGGGCGTCCGCGCCGATCACGGACTTCACCGGTCACATCGTCGCCGCCATCAATGTGAGCGCCCCCAAATCACGCATCGGCGGACAGCTCGATCGGCTCGGAGCGTACGTCGCACAGGCCGCGCGCGAGCTCTCGAGCTCGTTGGGATCGCCTACGGCGCAGGGCTGAGTGCACTTAGCTCTTTCACTCGGAGAGCACCTCAGCTCAGGAATCTCGCGACGAGGCGCTCTGACCCGTCCCGCTCCAGAAGCACGACCTGGCCATTGAGTATCCGCGGGCATGTGCCGGCGGTGAGCGCTTCGACGCCGACGCGCAGCAGGGTTCCGTGCGCCACGACGATGCTGTTCCCCTCCAGCTGCTCGATGCGGGTCAGCACCCGCCGAGCCCGCTCGATCGTCTCTGACAGCGGCTCGGCATCCGGGTAGTCGGAGTCAGGCCAGCGCTCGCGCGCCTCGCTCACCGCCATCCCCTCCGCCGTACCGTAGTCGCGTTCGATCAGGCGTTCATCGGTCATGACCTCGGCGTGCGCGAGCTTCAGCCTGATCAGCGCCGCGGTCTCGGCCGCACGGCTCAGTGGGGAGGAGAAGATGCGGTCCCAGGCGGCACGGGAGAGCAACTCGGCGGCGCTCTCCGCCTGCGCCCGACCGTGCGCGTCCAGAGGGATGTCGGCTCGCCCCTGCATGCGCCGCGCCAGGTTCCATGCAGTGCGCCCGTGTCGGACGAGAGCGACAGTCATGCGCGCGCGAACGATGTCGAACGCTCGGATGCCGCGGCATCCGGTGCTTCGTCTCGTGGCGGCGTCTCACCGAGACCTTCTTCGGGGTAGACCAGTGCCTCGCGCACCGCGACGCGCATCCGATCCCCGACCCGCGGACGCGTTCCGTGCGTGCGTGCACGCACGGCGACGCCGCTCCACTCGACCATGAGATCGCTTCCTTCAGGCGTGAACAGAGACGACCGCACGACCGCGTCTCCGCCATCGTCGGACGTGACCTCGATCGCCGAAGGCAGCAGCGATGCGAGCGCCCGCCCCGATGCGGGCATGCCGCCGGCGCGGGGAATCCGGAGCGGATGCTCGTCGGCGCGGAACCCGTCCGCGTCGACGACACCGGGGATGAGCGTGGCATCCGAGAGGAATCGCGCCACGAAACCGCTCGTGGGCCGCGACACCAGTTCGTGCGGTGTGCCGACCTGGCGTATCCGTCCCTCGTCGAGCACAGCGACACGGTCGGCGAGGCCGAGCGCCTCGGAGCGATCGTGCGTGACGTGCACCACCGTGAGCCCGAGCTCACGTGTCAGGGCATGCAGCTCCAGTCGCAGGTGATCGCGCAGCGGCTCGTCCAGGGCGGAGAGTGCCTCGTCGAGCAGCAGCACGCGTGGACGGGCGACCAGAGCTCTCGCGAGCGCCACGCGCTGGCGCTGCCCGCCCGAGAGTGTCGCCGGGTCTCGTCGCGCGTAGCCCGCGAGTCCGACGAGTTCGAGCATCGATGCGACGCGGGAGGAGCGCTCCGCCTTCGCCACTCCGGCACGGCGCAGCGGATATTCGACGTTGCGTCCGACGTTCCAGTGCGGCCAGACGGCATGCTGCTGGAAGACCATCCCGAGCTCCCGCTGCTCTGGCGGGACGAATTCCTTTCCTTCCGCCACCGTGCGGTCGCCGATCACCACTCGGCCGGTCGTGGGCGAGAGAAAGCCCGCGATCGTGCGCAGCAGCGTGGTCTTGCCGGAGCCGGAGGGCCCGACCAGCGCGATGAACTCACCATCGTCGACGTGCATGTCGATCGATTCCAGACCGACCGCCCCTGATGGGTAGCGGACCGATACCGATTCGAGATTCACGGATGCCATGACGGCTTCCTTTCAGAGAGTGCGGAGGGTTCAGGAGGGGCGGCGGGTGGCCAGCCCGATGACGGCGATGCCGAGAACGGCCACGACGAGAGACCAGGCCGCGGCGGTGCTGAACGCCCCGGCCTGCTGGAAGTTGAAGATCGCCACCCCGAGTGTCTGCGATCCGGGCGAGAGCAGCAGCACCGACAGCGTGAGCTCGCGCACCGCGGTGGCCGCGACGACGACCGCGCCGGAGATGGCAGCAGGAAGCGCCATCCGCGACGAGATGTCGATCAACGCACGAAGCCGACCTGCCCCGGAGATGCGCGCCGCTTCTTCTGCACTGGTCGGTGTGCTCGACAGCGGCGCCGTGACCGACTGCACGACCAGCGCCGTGAAGGAGGTGATGTAGGCGGCGAGGATCAGCCAGGGCGTGTTGAACAGCCCGATGCGCGGCGCGAGGATCAGCCACGCGACGGCGATCACGATGCCGGGCACGGCCTGCGGCAGCATCGCCACGGCATTCAGTCCCCTGGCGGCGCGTGCCGACGAGCGCGTGGTGAGCACACCGATCGCCAGGCCGAGCACGCCGCACACGACGGCGGCGAGTGCGGCCAGCATCACCGAGTTGGCCGCACCGGACAGTGCGGTCGACGACGACAGCGCCTTTGCGAAGTTGTCGAGTGTGAGGTTCTGCCACGTCAACGGCACGCCTGGGGCGCGCAGCAGCGACTGGGTGAGCAGCGCGAGAAGCGGCAGCAGTGTGATGGCCAGAACGATCGTCCACATCGCGATCCCCAGCGGCGTGCGCGCACGCCCGAGCGGGAGGGGCTGCGGGGGCGATGACGAGGCGTCGAGTTCCCACCCGCGGCGTCCGATCGTCGCATTCAGCAGCAGTGCGCCGACGGCGATGACCAGCAGGACCACGCCGATGGTCGCGACCACTGCGAGCGGTTCCTCCACGATTCCCGACTGCAGGTACCGGTACACGAGAGTCGCCAGCGTCACGTAGCGTTCGGGAAGTCCGATGATCGACGGGATGCCGAAATCGGCGAGGTTGCTCACTGCGATGAGCAGGAACGACGACAGCAGCGCAGGACGCAGCAGCGGCACGGTGACCGAGAACAGCGCTCGTGCCGGCCCTGCGCCGGACATGCGCGCGGCCTGCTCGAGGTCTGACGGGATGCGGCGCAGCGCTGCCGAGACGATGAGCATGGCGAGCGGGTAGCTGTGCACGGTGAGGAGGATGATGACCCCGTCCGCACCGTAGATCGACCACAGCGGACCGCCGAACATCCCCCGCCACCAGACATTGAGCGGACTCGACGGCCCCGCGATGCCGAGCCACGCGATCGCGCCGACGAACGGCGGCATGAGCAGCGGGGTGAGCGCGATCAGGCGCAGCACCCGGCGGTGACGGAGATCCGTGCGCTCGAGCACGATCGCGAACGACGCCCCTACCGCCACGGCGGCGAGCGCGGACGCCGTGGCCGAGACGAGACTGTTGACCGCGGCCTCGACGACGTCGCCCTGCACGAGCACGCCGAGCTGCGAACCGCCGGCCGTGAGCGCGACGATGGCGCCGATGGGCACGAGCACCACCGCCGCGCAGACGATCCACAGGGCGACGGTCAGCGCGTCGACGCCGTCGAGGCTCCGGGGCCGGCGAACCGCCGACCCCGGGGCCTGAACGAGAGCACTCACTACTGGAACAGCTCCCGGAAGGTCTCCACCGCACCGGCCTGCGTCGACCGGATGGTCTCGAGGTCGGGTGCGAGGATGGCGATGTCATCCAGTTCAGGGGCACCTTCCGGGGTGCCGACGTCCGAGCGCACCGGGAGGTAGGACTGCTCGACGGCGAGCTTCTGGCCATCGGCGCTGACCAGGAAGTCGACGAACGCCTCGGATGCCTCGACGTTCTCCGAGTCCGCGAAGATGCCGACCGGCTGCGAGACGAACGGCACGCCCTCGCTCGGGTACGACACCGCGATCGGCGACCCCTGCTCTGCGAGCTCGCGCACCAGGTAGTCCACGACGATGCCCACAGGCTGCGTGCCGGTGGCCACTGCCTGCGAGACCGGGCCGTTGCTGTCGGCGATCACGGGGCGGTTCGCCGCCAGTGCCGTGAGCCACTCTTCGCCGAGCTGGGGCTCGTCCAACCACACCGCGGCGTTGTACGCGGCCGCTCCCGAGACATCCGGGTTCGGCATCACGAGCCGGTCGGCGTACTCGGCGTCGGTCAGGTCGGCCCAGGACTCGGGGGCGTCATCGACCATGTCGGTGTTGTACGCGATGACCGTGGGGATGATGCGCGTGCCGACGTAGAAGCCTTCGGGGTCGACGACAGCGGGGTCGAGGGCGTCGACGTCTGCGGGCGTGTACTCCCGCAGCAGGTCGTCGGCCGCGTAGTTCTCGAAGGTGGGCGCATCCGCGGCGAGGAAGACGTCGGCCTGGATCTTGCCGGTCTCCTGCTCGGTCGCGACACGAGTGGTGAGGTCACCGGTGCCGGCGCGGAACACCTCGACCGTGATCTCCGGGTGCACCTCGTTGAAGGCTGCGACGAGCTCGTCCGCCTTCTCCTGCGGCTCGGACGTGTAGAGGGTGATGGTGGTCGGCTCGAGCGCATCGGCGGTCTCGGCGGGGCTCTCACCCGCCTCCGATGATGCGGCTGCGCAGCCGGTGAGGGTGATGGCTGCGATGCCGAAAGCGGCGACAGCTGTGGTGAGGCGTGAGCGGGACATGGCTTCCTAACTGTTCTGATGTGCGGGTACAGGAACGGAGGATGAGAAGAGGGGCGAGGGCGATTCGAGGCTCACGCTGGTGGCCGTCATGCCTTCGGAGAGCAGATGCACGATCGAGAACATCGCGCGGTCGTGTCCGCTGATGAGGTCGGGGCGCGCATCCATCACCTGGTGGTACGCGAGCGACGGGCCGACGGTGACAGGGATGCCGCGCAGATGCGCCGCAAGGGGATGGTGGAAGTGCCCGGCCAGGATGGCGCGGGTGTCCGAGCCCTCGATGACGTCGAGGAATGCGTCCGCATCCCGCAGGCCGGCCTTCGCGAGGGTCGGCAGCGGAGAGCCGAGCGGCGGGTGATGCAGGGCGATGATCGTGCCGTCGCGGTGCGGGTCTGCCAGTTCGCCCGCCAGCCACTCCCGCTGCGCGCCGCCGAGCGCACCCGAGGACGTGTCGAGGAGGATGATGCGCAGGCCGGCGACGAGCACCGTACGGTGATGGCCGTCATGGTGTCCGCGGAGGATGCGCGCAGCATCCGGTTCGTCGTGATTGCCGAGCACGGTGAGCACCGGCGTCTGAACGGTCTGTTCGAGCTCTGCAAGCGCGTCGCGCACCGCGCCGTACGCCGCGGAGTTGCCCCGCTGGATGAGGTCGCCCGTGACGATGACCGCCTCAGGGGTGATCCGCGCACGGCGGGCGTACTGCCCGACGGCCTGCAGCCGTTCGAGACCATCGACGGCGTCGTAGAGCAGACCGTGGTCGGTGGCGTGCACGTCGCTGATGTGCAGCACCGTGAGGCGTCCGCTGGCCCGGCTCACGCGGCAGCCTCTCGCTTGCGCCTCAGTGCGTGATACTGAACATCCGTCAGCCCGTTTTCGGCGAGGTACGCGACAGCTCCGCCGAGTTCGTCGATCACGGCGAGCGCGTGCTCGATCGCCTCGCGGGGGCTGGCCAGGTGAAGGCGAAGCGTCTCATCGCGCTGATCCGCGGGAAGAGCTCGGGCGAGCGCCAGAGCGTGGGGCTCGCGAACCGGCCTGACGTCGGGTTCGGACAGCACGTAGTCCGCCACGACCTGCTCGGCGGAGTCTCCGGCGGCGACGCGTGCGAGAGCCACGACCAGGCCGGTGCGGTCCTTGCCTGCCGTGCAGTGCACGAGAGCGGCACCATCGGCGTCCGCGATGAATCCGACCGCTGTGGCCAGTGCGGCGCCGCGCTCGCGCAGCAGTGTCTCGTAGACGTCCTCCAGCCGGCCGGTCTGCGGCGGCTCGACTCCGTAGATGCCCACCGAACGCACCGGGATGCCGTGCTCGGCGACGCCGATCTCACTCGGCTCACGCAGGTCGATGATGACGCTCACACCCAGTGCACGAAGTGCCGAGACACCCTCGGCACTGAGCGCCTCCGGGGCACCGGTGCGGATGAGCCACGGTGCCGATGCACTGGTCGCGCGGGCATTGAACAGCCCGTCGATTCCGATCGTCCGCATTTCCGCCCGCCTGTTACGTGTGTTTCATTCCGTTTGGAATTTCATTACACAGGCAGGCTGACCCGTCCCAGTGACAGGCAGATGACCGTAAGGCGACCGGCAGGAGAACGATCGGTGCGCTCGGCGCAGAGGCCTGGTCAGTCCTCGCTCAGGGCATCGGCGACGACATGGCGCATCTCTGCGACGTCGGCCTGCCCGGCGTCCCTCGCGAGTGCACCGTGCAGTGCGTGCAGCACGACGGTGTGTCCGAGTCGAGTCAGATACGGGTCCAGGTCGTGGGCGGAACCGACCGGCCCCGTCGCGATCACGATGTCAGCGGCTCGCCCGAGCGGCGAGCGCATGTAACTCGTGATGAGTGCGACCGTGGCGCCGCGCTCGGAGGCCGCCGTGCACGCGCGCAGCGTCTGCACGTTCGCTCCCGAGTAGCTCAGCGCCAGGCACAGATCGTCGGAGGTGAGCGAGTGCACAGCGAACTGCTGCGCGAGCGCGTCGATCGGCGCCTCGACGGGACGCCCCAGTCCGCTCAGACGCATCGCGAGATCCTGCAGCGGCGGTCCGGAGAACCCGTTGCCGACGAGCACGACACGTCGAGCCTTCCGCAACGCCTCGACCGCGGCCTCGATGCGCTCCGGCTCCACGCTCTCCTGCGCGAGGCGCAGCGCATCCACCGCGTCGTCGAAGGTGCTCGTCCCGGCGGCATCCGCCTGATCCCTTGGCACGAGGGGCGCGGAGCGGGCGAGCTCGAGGCGCAGGTGCTGGAAGCCGCGGAACCCGAGGCTCTGGCACGCGCGGATCACCGTTGCGGTCGAGGTGCCCGCCGCCGAAGCCAGTTCGGCGGCGGACCAGTCGACGACATCGTCCGGGCGTTCCATGATGACGGCGGCGACACGCCCCTCGCTCGGCCCGAGTGCGGATGCCGCGGCCCGCACCCGTGCGTGGACGCTGACATCCGGGCGGACGATGGTCATCGGCGGATCCTCACCTGGGCGCGACGCGTCACGGGCGCGCCGTCGGGGCATAGCGTACCCGCCCCGGTCGACAGGATCGTTACCCGGACGAAGGCGTCAGGCGACCTTGGTGCCGCGAGTCGCGGCGAGTTCCTGCCCGTAGACGCGCGCCGACTTCTCGGCTTCGTCCTTCAGCTCGTTCGCGACATCGGTGAAAGCATCCATCGCGGGGTTGACGCCGACGAGCGTGAACGGACGCTGCACGACACGCAGGTCGAGACCCCAGACATCCTCGAGCACGCGGCGCAGCCAACCGGTGGAGTGATCCCAGCCCTCCTTGGGCGTTCCCGGCGCGTAGTTGCCGCCGAGCACCGTGACGAGCGTTGCGGGCTTTCCGTTCAGCGCGGTGCCTTCTGGATCGATGCGAGGGTCGGTGTAGGCGAGGTCGAACCAGGTCTTGAAGTGCTGCGAGACGCCGTAGTTGTACAGCGGCACGGCGAACAGGAGCGCGTCGGCGTCGATCAGCTCGTCGGCGAAGGTCGCCGCGAGGGCGCGTGCCTCATTCTGCTGCTCGCTGCGCTGATCCTCTGCCACGAACTTCGATGTGACGGCATCCGCCCACACCGTCGCGGGGACGGGGTCGGCCGCCAGGTCGCGCCTGGTCACGATCGAGTCGGGGTGGGATGCCGTCCACTCGGCCTCAACGAGGTCGGCGAGCGAGCGGCTGGCGGACGTCGCAGGGAGGATGCTGGCGTCCAGACGGAACAGGGACATGCGTGACCTTTCGTTTTCGGAGTCACTAGGTTTTTCTTAGCGACTCGGGTTAACGTAGCACATGTATGATGGGGGCATGGCCGAGGCCGCAACAGCGATCCATCTGTGTGACACCGCTGTCACACTGGCGTTCAGCGTGCTCGGAAAACGCTGGAACGGCATGATCGTGTCGTCGCTCGGCGGGGGCCGTGCCACCTTCGTGACGCTGCGCCGTGCAGTCACCGGCATCAGCGACACCGTGCTCTCCGACCGCCTCGCGGAGCTCGCTCACACAGGACTCGTCGCCCGCACCGTCGACGCCGGGCCACCGATCACGGTCTCTTATGCACTGACCGAGAGCGGCCAGAGTCTGCTGCCGATCCTCAGCCAGCTCGGCGAGTGGGCCTCGGCGAATCTCGAGGTTCCAGCGCACTGAGTCTGAACTCAGGCGCACCCGCACGACGACGGCACACCTGCACCACGAATCCGCGCATCCGGTCGTGCATCTGCACTCCGGTCGTGCGTCTGCGCTCGGCGCCAGGCCTCACCAGGGGTTCGGCTTGTAATCCTTCAGGAACACCCCGTGAACATCGACGCCGGCCTCGCCCTGCACGATCGGGTCGTACACGCGCGCAGCGCCGTCGACGAGGTCGAGCGGGGCGTGGAAGCCCTCTTCAGCGAGGCGCACCTTGGTGTGGTGCGGGCGCTCATCCGTGATCCATCCTGTGTCGACCGCGGTCATCAGGATGCCGTCGGTCTCGAGCATCTCGCCGGCACTGGTGCGCGTGAGCATGTTGAGTGCGGCCTTGGCCATGTTCGTGTGCGGGTGTCCTGGCCCCTTGTAACGGCGCGAGAACTGCCCTTCCATCGCCGAGACGTTCACGACGTACTTCCTGTGCGCCGACGACGACGCCATCGACGCGCGAAGGCGACTGATCAGCAGGAACGGCGCGGTGGTGTTCGCCAGCTGCACCTCGAGCATCTCAAGCGGATCGACCTGCTCGATCGACTGCACCCAACTGTTGACGCGATTGATGTCCGGCACGAGTCCGCCGGCGTCGATCGCACTGCCGTCCGCGTGCTTCTCCAGCGACGACGACCCCGGTGCCATCGCGAGCCTGGCGAGGTCTTCTGCGGTGAGCGCCTGCCCGCCCTGCTCTGCGACCGTGCCGCCGAGGGCAGCGACCGAGAGCAACGGATTGGAGTCGACGGATGCCTGCAGCGCCTGCGGATGCGGATCGACCGTGTGCCCGAACGTCTCCATCTCGGGCAGCGGGCCGTCCGGCAGCGGCTGCATCTCGGCATCCGCCAGCAGAGAATATGCACCCGGCGAGCGCCTGACCGTCTGCGCGGCGTTGTTGATGAGGATGTCGAGCGGGCCCTGGGCAGCGACCGAATCGGCGAGCGCGATCACCTGGGCGGGGTCGCGCAGGTCGATACCGACGACGCGCAGACGGTGCAGCCAGTCGACCGAATCCGGCAGAGACGAGAACCGGCGCACGGCGTCGCGGGGGAAGCGCGTCGTGATGGTCGTGTGGGCGCCGTCTCGGAGCAGCCGCAGCGCGATGTGCATGCCGATCTTCGCGCGGCCGCCGGTGAGCAGCGCGCGCTTGCCGGTCAGGTCGGTGCGGGCGTTGCGCTTGCCGTGGCTGAAACGCGCGCAGTCGGGGCAGAGCTGGTGATAGAACGCGTCGACGAGCGTGTACGGCTGCTTGCAGATGTAGCAGTTGCGCGGCTTGAGCAGCTCGCCCGCGATCGGGGCATCCACCGTCGTCTTCAGATCATTGCCGCGGGTCTCGTCGTCGATGCGATCAGGCGCGCCGGTCGCGGTGTTCGCGACCACTGCCTTGTCGGCCGCGGCGATCGCGTCGCGGATCTCCTTGCGGCGCACACGCTTGACCGCCTTGAACATCGCGGCGGTCGCCCGACGGACGGCGACATAGTCCGGATGCTCTTCGCTGATCTTGTCCATCGAGGCGAGAACGCGCAGCGTGGTCTCGAGGTCTGCCGGGTCGAGGCCGTCGCCGAAGTCAGGGGTGTCGGCAGCGGGCGCATCGGTCATTGGGCTGATTTTACGCGAGCGGGCTGGGAGACCGCCGCCCCGTGACAGTGTCTCCACCCCGGCGTATCGTCGCGGTATGGACCACAGCGCATACGGCATCATCCCGGCCTACCTTCTCGCCCGTCTGGCCGAGTCAGGGCGCTTCCCCCGGGCGGCGGACGCTGCGCGCCAGACCCTGCTGGCCGGTCGTCCGACATTCCGCGCCCGCATCAACCTGTCGATCGACGAGCAGGGCGATCTCGTCGCCGAGCTGTCGGATGCCCCGAACCGCACGATCAGCGACGCGCAGAACACCGAGACGCTGCCGGGGGTCGTCGTGCGTTCGGAGGATGGCCCGGCTGTCGACGACGTCTCGGTGAATGAGGCGTTCGACGGACTCGGAGCGACGTTCGAGCTGCTGCTCGGCGCCTACGGCCGCAACTCACTCGACGGGGCCGGCGCCGCGCTGGATGCCACGGTGCACTACGGCGTCGACTACGACAACGCGTTCTGGGACGGCGAGCGCATGGTCTTCGGAGACGGCGACGGCGAAGTGTTCCGCGGCTTCACCGGCTCGATCACGGTCATCGGCCATGAGCTCGCCCACGGCGTGATCCAGCACACCGCCGGGCTCGAGTATCAGGGCCAGCCCGGGGCATTGAACGAGTCGATCGCCGATGTGTTCGGTGCTCTCACCGAGCAGTACAGCGAAGGCCAGAGCGCCGATCAGGCGACCTGGCTGATCGGCGCCGGCATCTTCACCGACGAGGTGCAGGGCACGGCTCTGCGGTCGATGCTCGAACCCGGCACCGCCTACGACGATGATGAGCTCGGCAAGGATCCGCAGCCGGCGCACATGAGCGATTTCGTGCAGACCACGGAGGACAACGGCGGAGTGCACATCAACTCCGGCATTCCGAACCGCGCGTTCGCCCTCACCGCGACCACGCTCGGCGGCAATGCGTGGGAGCGCGCCGGTCTCACGTGGTACCGCGCGCTGACCGGGGGCCTGGCGAGCACAGCGAACTTCCGAGAGTTCGCGGATGCCACGATCGCTGCCGCGGTCGACGATGAAGTGGCCACAGCCACTCGCGCGGCGTGGACCACCGTGGGAGTCTTGGGGGATGAGCGACGCAGCCCAGCCGAGTGAGCAGGATGACGACGAATCCGCCGTCCTCATCATCGTCGTCCGCAGCGGCGGCATCTCCGGCATGAGCCGGCGGTGGAAGGTCGAACCTGCACGCGATCAGGCGTCGCACTGGATCGCGCTGATCGAACGCTGCCCCTGGACCGATCCAGGGCCATCGCAGCAGGGCGCAGATCGCTATGTCTGGAGCATCCGCGCCCGCACACCCGAGGCCAAGCACGAGCGGGAGGTTCCGGAAGCCGCGCTCGACGGCCCGTGGCGTGAACTGGTCGACGCGGTCCGCGCAGCCACGACCACGACGCTCAACGACCGGATCGTTCCTCCAGCGTGACCCGCGTGACCGGCAGTGCCTCCGGGTGCTCCTGCTGCAGCCACGTCATGATCTTCTCTCGCACGAGGCAGCGCAGATCCCACTGATCATCGGAGTTCGCCGCTGAGATCATGAACCGCAGCGTGACATGGCCGCCTTCGGATCCGGTCACCAGCACGTTCGCCGAGCGCCGGTCCCATGCATCCGACGCCTCGACGATCTCCATGAACTTCTCGCGCACGGCATCCACCGGCACTCGCCAATCGAGGTCCATGTAGACGGTGCCCAGGATCTTCTCGGACCGCCTCGTCCAGCTCTCGACGGGCTGCGACGTGAAGTACGTGCACGGCAGGATCAGGCGCCGCTCATCCCAGACGTAGACGACGACGTACGACAGGTTGATCTCGCCGATGCGGCCCCACTCGTCCTCGATGACGACGACGTCTCCGACCCTGATCGCATCAGTGAAGGCGATCTGCACTCCGGCGATGAGGTTGCCGAGCGTCGACTGCGCGGCGAGTCCGGCGATGATGCTGACGACGCCGGCCGAGGCCAGGATGCTGGTGCCCACCGCCCTGACTTCGGGGAACGAGAACAGCACCGCGCCGATCGCGAGGATCGAGATCAGGACGACGACGAGACGGTTCAGGACTGTGAGCTGCGTCTGGCGCCGTCGCGCCTCCGGGCTCGTGGCGTCGCGTCTGCTGTCGTACTGCATGAGCCGTTCCATGCCGAACGTCACGACCGTCGACAGCAGCCAGGCGCCGACCAGCACGACGGCGATCAGCAGGACGCGCTGCAGCACCGGCCACCACGACAGGGTTGAGGGAGCGGTCACGGCGAGCGCGATCCACACCGCGATCAGGAACGCCAGAATCATCCCTGGCGCTCGGATGCGGCGCTCGAGATCACCGATCCACGCCGAGCGTCCACGGGCGCGACCAGCCACGAACCGGACGCTGATGACGATCGCCGCCACGATGGCGATGGCCACGAGCAGGGCGACGATCGCCTGCACCCACGAGGCCCAATCCACGTTCAGACCGACGAGAGCGTTCAGGCCGTAGAGAGAAGGCATCATTCCACCCTAGACAAGGACGCCTGCCAGCGAGAAGCCCCTTGTTTCTGTGGCATCGGCGGCGCACGCTGGATTCGATGAGGCAGATCGTGCGCCGCGTCGGATAAGCGAACCCTCGCAGCAAAGGAGCTGTCATGTCGCAGAAGGTCATCCCGAATATCTGGTTCGATCAGAACGCCGATGAGGCCGGCACGTTCTACACCGACGTCTTCCCGGGAGCAACGGCGACGGTCGGCGCACGCTATCCCGACGATGTCCCCGATTGGCAGGCGGATTTCGCCGGCAAGACCCTGACCGTCGACCTCGTGATCGACGGCTATCTGCTCACGTTCATCAATGCCGGCGACGAGTTCCGTCCGAATGCCTCCGTGTCGTTCATGCTGAACTTCGATCCGCTGCGCTTCGACGGCGATCGGGACGCCGCGCGTGCCAGACTCGACGAGACCTGGGCGAAGCTCTCAGACGGGGGCACCGTGCGGATGGAGCTGGGCGAGTACCCGTTCAGCCCTTGCTACGGCTGGGTGGAGGATCGGTACGGCGTCAACTGGCAGCTGCTGCTCGCGAACCCGGAGGGGGATCCGCGGCCGTTCCTGATCCCGCAGCTGATGTTCTGCGGCCCAGTGCAGAACAAGGCGCGCGAGGCTGCGGAGTTCTACGCGTCGTTGTTCCCCGACGGCGAGGTCGGATTCATCGCCGAGTACCCGACGCAGACGGGTCCGGCGGATGCCGGCAGCGTGATGTTCGGGGAGTTCCTCCTCGCCGGGCAGTGGTTCTCGATGATGGACTCGGCCGTCGAGCAGGACATCACCTTCGACTGCGGGGTATCGCTCGAGGTGCGCGTCGCCGATCAGGAAGAACTCGACCGCTACTGGAATGCGTTGACGAGCGCGCCGGAGGCGGAGGTATGCGGTTGGCTCGCCGACCGGTACGGGCTGAGCTGGCAGATCGTTCCGGAGAACATGGGCGAACTCATGCAGCGCCCTGGCGCGTACGGGAAGATGATGGGGATGAAGAAGCTCATCATCGCCGACTTCTGAGGATCACATGGGACTTTTCACACAGAAACCAGACGACCCCGGGCCCTGGGCATCGCTGCCGGGCGAACCCCTGGATCAGGATGCCGCCGACACTCTCGACGGCGCCGCCGCTGTCGATCCGCTCGAGGTCGGAATGGGCGCGCAGACCACGTCGATCGTGTTCCCTGTCGCCCCGGTTCTGGAGGAGGGCGCCGAGCAGACGGATGGCGAGCCGGAGTCCTGAGCGTCAGCTGATCGACTCCGGCCGAGCTCCCAAGCCGACGAACCTCCCGGTCAGGTGCGTGAGCCGGGGGTGATCGCGCAGCACCCGCAGCGGGAGCGGCAGCGGCTCGCCCGGTTCGCGTGACGCGATCAGTGGCCCCTGCAGCCGTCGCTGCACGAACTGGGTGACCCGTACCGGCCAGGTGCGGCGGCGCTGCACCCGGCGCAGGTCCTTCTCCTTCGGAGTGCGCTCGCGCAGCACGGGACCGAGGATGCGGGCAGCGGCGACGGCATCCTGAATCGCCAGGTTGATGCCGACGCCTCCGGCGGGCGACATGGCATGCGCGGAGTCGCCGATGCACAGCATGCCGTCGGTGTACCAGCGGCGCAGCCGCTCCAGCTTCACCCGCAGAAGGTGCACGTCGTCCGCCGTGACTGTGGCGACGGCATCCACCATGCGCGGTGAGATGCGCGCTATGCGCTCCCGCATGTCGGCGAGGTCAGGATCCGAGCCTGTCCAGCTGCCGGCAGGGATGACATGCGCGATCTGGAAGAAGTCCCCACGGTCGATCGTGATGATCATGCCCGCACCCGCCTGCACGAACGGGTATGTCTCGCCGACGCGTTTCGTCAGTCGGAACCACAGCACGTCCATCGCCGCTGCCTGGCCGACCGGAGCGAGTCCTGCTGCCGCCCGCACCTCCGAGTCGCGCCCCGACGCATCGACGACGAGCCGTGCCCGCACTGTGACATCTCCGTCTGGTCCTGCGCCTGTGACGCCGACGACTCGCCCCTCTTCGCGAAGCAGGTCCGTGACTCGCGTCGAACGGAGCAGGCGGAATCCCGGATGCTGTGACGCGGTGTCCGCGAGCAGGTCGAGGAAGTCCCACTGCGGCATGAACGTCATGGCCTTCCGACGCGTCGGAAGCCGGGTGAAGTCGGCGAGGGTGAGTTCGGTGCCCTGCCAGCTGAGGCGCACGCGGGGCATGTCGTCGTGCGGACGGGCGAGGAACTCGTCGAGCAGCCCCAGGTCTGAGAGCAGCTCCTGAGTGGAGGGATGGATGGTGTCGCCCCGGAAGTCGCGCAGGAAGTCGGCGTGCTTCTCGGCGACGGTGACCTGGAACCCCTGACGCAGAAGGAGCAGCGCCAACATGAGTCCGGCTGGGCCGCCGCCGACGATGACGCAGTCGGTGTCGATGTGGATGCTCATGGATTCCACGATCCCGCTGAGCATGCCAGGATGCGAGCATGGTCAATAGCCGACCCGGCCGTCCCCGAGGGGATGCCACTGCGCGTCAGCGACTGCTGGATGCCGCACACCAGCACTTCGAGGCGGGTGACCTGACCTCGATGTCTGCTCGGGCACTTGCTGCCGAGGTGGGCGTGAGTCACACCCTGGTCAATTATCACTTCGGTTCGCGGAACGCCCTGATCGCCGCCGCCGTCTCGCTGCGAGCAGCCCCGCATCAGGTGGTCGCAGCGGCGACGGACGAGCACGGGCACATCGATCTCGCCCGACTCGTGCACGGACTCGTCATGGTGTGGGAGCATCCGGACAACGGCGCGCGGCTCGTGGAGTTCGCTCGCCGTCTCGCGACCGGCGATGAACGCTCGCCGGCGCTGATGTCGTATCTGCAGAACACCGTGTTCGCGGCGCTGGCCGCGGAATTCGGGCAGGAGCGCGCCCGACGCATGGCGACTGCGATCGTCGGAGTGATCTTCGCGCGATACGTTCTGCATCTGCCGGCCCTGACCGCGCTCACGCCCGCTCAGGTCGCGACGCACCTGTTGTCGATGCTGCGGTAGCGCCTACACTGTCCCCGGAATCGACACGAGGGGGAACCATGCCGACTGCTGATGAGGCGACGCGACTGCTGGCGCTCGCGCAGACCGCCCACGCACGCGGAGATGCACTGCTGCAGTTGCAGCTCGATGTCAGCCTGCTCACGGGTCAGACATCGACATGGGGCTCGGCCGGCAACACGATGTCCGGCGACGAGAGCATCGGATACTTCCTCGGCGAGGTCGAGAAGATCGGTTGGCGGCTGGAGCACACCGGCTTCACGTTCGTCGAGAGCGGTGCGACGACATCGGCGCGGATGTTCGGCACGGGCGAGGGCGTCGTCAACCACGGCGCGGTCGCCGGTTACTACGTGTTCCGTCACGCGTGAGTCGCGCCATCCCATCGCCCGAAGCGTCACGGCAGAATGAGATCGTGACCGACTCCGATCCCGACGCCCACGTCCTCGGACCTGGATTGTTGGCGACGCCCTTCACCGCCGATGAGATCCGCGCCGCGTGCGGCAACGGCAAGACGATCCGGCTCCTGATCGAAGAGCCGAGTGGGACTCGCAGTTTCCGCGTGAACCGCTTCCGCGAGACGGATGCCGATGGCGCCACGCTCGATCGCTGGAGTTCCGGCTCGGACGGGGTCGTCCAGGGCGAGATCTCCAGTGCACGGGTGACGTGGCGTGATCTGCAGGCGCACGCCGCGTTCCCGGCGGATCGTGCCGTGCTGTCGAGCGAGACATTGTCGTTGCCGATCGGCCGGCTCGACTGTCTTCGCTATGACGTGCGCGAAAGACCGGAGGCGGCCCCTGCGACTTTCTGGTTCTCGACGAGGCACCCCGGTATGCCCGTGCGGTACGAAGCGCCGGCGGAAGGCGGCGTGCAGCGCACGACGATCGTCGCGATCGAATGGCAGTAGTCATCGCCGTTACGCTCGAAGGATGACGATCATCGCCGCCGCAGACGGCTCCGCCCTGGGCAACCCCGGACCGAACGGCTGGGCCTGGTACATCGACGACGCGAACTGGGCTGCAGGCGGATCGCCGCACGGCACCAACAATCAGGGTGAGCTGCAGGCCGTGCTCGAACTGCTGCGCGCCACCGCGGGCACCGACGAGCCGCTGCTGATCATGTGCGACAGCAAGTACGTCATCGATTCGATCACCAAGTGGATGCCGGGCTGGAAGCGTCGCGGATGGCGCAAGGCCGACGGCGCTCCTGTGCTCAACCGCGATCTGATGGAGTCGCTGGATGAGGCGATGCGCGGCCGCGACGTGAGGTTCGAATGGGTCAAGGGCCATGCCGGCCACGACCTCAACGAGGCCGCGGACGAGCGGGCGAACAGCGCGGCAAAGGCATATCAGGCGAAGCAGGAGCCGCGCCGGGGCCCCGGTTTCACGATGGGCACGGACGCTGGAGCCGCCGTCGCGGCGTCAGCCGCAGTGGCCGCCTCCGCGCCTGCCGCCACCCCGGCTGCGGCGGTGCGGGAGTCGCGAGTCGCCACGGCGCCTGCCGCGGCGCCGCTGTGGGCCGACGCATCCGATCTGCTCGACGGTCTCATCGACTCCTCCGATGTCGCGCCGGTCGAGGTCAGCCTCGCGCTGTCACCCGCCGAGCTGACGCGTCTTCGCAGCCGCGCCGAGGCGCAGGGGGTCTCGCTGGAAGAAGCGCTGCGCCGGCTGATCTGACGGTCGCCGAGTGCGGGTCAGACCTCGGCGGTCAGCCACGCCACCACGACGTCGCCGATCATGGAACGGAAGTGCTCGCGGCGGTCCTCGGCGAGGAGGTCCCGGTCGAAGAGGTACCCGAAGGTGTGCTGGTTGGCGACCTGGAAGAAGCAATACGAGCTGATCACCAGGTGCACGTCGAGCGCGTCGACATCCGCCCGTACGCTCCCCTCGGCGCGCCCACGCTCGAGCACGGTCTCGAGCACGGCGACAGCCGGCTGGTTCACGGTGCGGAGGCCATCGAGGCGCTTGATGAACTCTCCGTGGTGGATGTTCTCGATGGACACCAGGCGGATGAACTCGGTGTGATTGCGATGGTGATCGTAGGTGAGCTCGGCGATCTGCCGCAGCGCCTCCACCGGTGCCAGATCACCCGCGTGGATCGACTGCTCCTTCTCGCGGATGCCGCGGTACGCGTTCTCGAGCACGGCGAGATAGAGCTGCTCCTTGCCGCCGAAGTAGTAGTAGATCATCCGCTTCGTCGTCTTGGTGCGTTCGGCGATCTCGTCGACGCGCGTGCCGGCGTACCCGGATTCGGCGAAGGCCTCGGTGGCGACCTCGAGCAACTCGGCGCGCGTGCGCTCTGCGTCGCGCTTTCGCACGACTGGCTCGGTCACGCTGTTCGTCATCGTCTCTCGTTCCCCTCGCCGGTTCGTGGTCGAACCGGGCACTGCTCGACACGGCGAGCGTTTGGCTGTGCACACATCATGCCCCACCCGCCAGCACGCGCCGCGGATTCACCACCATCAACCGGTGCAGCGTCGCGTCATCGACACCGTCGGAACGCAACCGGGGCAGCACGGAGTCGAACAGATGGGTCATATGCCAGTTCGGAACGCGGGCGGCCCGCCACGACGGCGGCGTCACGCGGCTGAACACCGCGGCATCATGCGACAGCACGATGCGATCGACGTATCCGGCGTCGAGCAGGGCGCGCAGCATCCGCATGCGATCCTCATCGCGGCCGACATGCTCCATGCCGAATCGGTCGAAGCCCAGATACGACCCTCGATCGGCAAGGCCCCGCAGGTAGTCCAGGTCGAGCGAGTCGCCGCTGTGCCCGATCACGACGCGGTCGAGGGGGACGCCCGAGCGCGCCAGCGTGTTCTGCTGGGCGATGCCACCACGTGCTGCCGCATCGGAGTGCGTCGTGATCGGCACTCCGGTGCGCAGGTGCGCGGCAGCGGCCGCCGCGAACACCCGCTCGACATCGGGAGTCAGTCCCGCCCCCTCCGAGGCGATCTTGATCATTCCGGCTCGCACGTTCGTGCCGGCGATCCCGTCCTCGATGTCTCTGATGAACAGCCCTTCGAGCTGGTCGGGCCCGTCGACGACCAGGCCGGGACCGTTCAGCCGGAAGAACGGTGGCAGCACGGAGGACGCGTAGCATCCTGTCGCCGCCACGATCTGCACCGGTACGCGCGCCGCGACCTGGGCGACGCGACGCACATCGCGGCCGAGACCGATGACGGTCAGGTCGACGACGGTCCGCACACCACGGGCGTGCAGCTCGGTGAGAGTGGCCACGGCGCGTTCGATCATCGTCTGCTCATCCCATTCCGGATGAGGCATATTGACATCGAGCTCGGGGTCGGTGACGAAGATGTGCTCGTGGATGAGTGTCATCCCGAGCCCATCCCCGTCAACCGGACCGGTGAAGGTCGGGACCGAACGCGCCATGCAGTCAGCTCACTCCGAGGTCGACCGGATGGCCTCGTACACCGCGAGCGAGTCGCCGGTGAGGGTGCTCGAGAGGTACGCCTCGGCCTTCTCGCTGAACGCGTCGCGATCGACGTCCTCGATGACCTCCCACTCACCGCCGGTGCGCCACTCCTCGAGGACCGTCTCCTCGTCTTCGGCGACGCAGGTGGTGACCTCGGCGACGGCCTTCTCGGTCGCCGCTGTCAGCGCTTCCTGCTGGGCGTCGTCGAGCTCGTTCCAGATCGGCCCCATGATGACGAGGTTCGTGTTCAACTGGTGGGAGCTCATGCTGACGTAGTCCTGCACCTCTTTGAGGTTCGAGGCCACGATGTTGGTGATGGGGTTCTCCTGGCCGTCCACCGTGCCCTGCTGGAGAGCGAGGTACAGCTCCTCGTAAGCGACCTCGGTCGCCTCTGCTCCGAGCGCCTTGGCGTTCATGAGGAATTGCGGCGATCCGGGGAAGCGCATACGCAGACCTTCGAGATCCTCCGGCGTGCGGATGGCGGTGTTCGCGGTGAACTGACGGGCACCTGCCGACCATGCGCCGAGGGTGTGCACCCCCGATTCTTCCTCGAAGGCCTCGGTCACCGTGTCGGAGGCGTCACTCGCCATGAAGGCGGCGAGATGATCGGCGTCGTCGAACGCGTATGCGGCGTCGAGCACGCTGATCGGCTCGTAGACGGCACCGAGCGCCGAGGCGCCCTGGATGTCGATGTCGATGTCGCCGGAGGCGACGGAGGCGATGCGGTCGGCGTCACCGCCGAGCTGGCTGGACGGGAAGATCTCGATCTCCAGTCCCACATCCGCCGCGGCGACCTCGTCCGCGATCACCTGTGCGCCGCAGCGGTGCTGCGGCTGGTCCTCGTTGTAACTGTGGGCGAGGGTGAGCTTCTGCGTCGCGCCGGCATCGCCGCCGTCTGGAGCATCAGTTCCTCCGCTCGAGCAGGCGACCAGCATCATTGCCGGTGCCGCAGCCAAGGCGAGCCACATCGTTCGCCGAGTGCGTCGTGCATTCATGAGTGTTCTCCTCTTTCTGGTGCTTCTCTTTCGGGTGCCTGGGTGGCAGGGGTCAAGATCGATGTTCTGGCCGCCTCGGCGGCGACGAGGTCGTCGAGATCGGCGAGCATGGCGTGACGGTCTGCACGCTCCCCCGTGAAGATCTCGAACGCGTCGGCAGCCTGGTGCATGGCCATGCCGAGTCCCGACATCGTGCGGATGCCGCGGGCGCGAGCCGCGCGCAGCAGTGCGGTGTCGGCGGGTCGGTACACGATGTCGGCGACGCGGATGCCGGCCGGCAGCGGTGCCGTGTCGAACGGCGTGCCAGGATGGGCGGCCATGCCGACCGGTGTCGCATTGACGATCAGGTCGGTGTCCGCGATGAGGGCGCGCAGCTCGTCGACATCAGCCGCGCGCACGCTCGTCCGGGTCAACGCGCGGGCCTGATCCGCGAGCGCCTCCGCCCGCTCTCGTACCTGATCGATCAGCACGAGTTCGCCGATCGGATGCTGCGCGAGAGCTGTGGCGACGGCAGAGCCCGCGCCTCCGGCGCCGAACAGCACGACGCGCCGAAGTTCTTCGTCGCCGAAGGCGTCCTTCAGAGCGGCCGCAAACCCCGTGACGTCGGTGTTGTGACCGATGGTCCCGGCATCCGTGAACACGACCGTGTTCACCGCGCCCACGGCACGCGCGCTGTCGCTCAGCTCGTCGAGCAGCGGGATGATCGCCTGTTTGACGGGGTGGGTGATGTTCAGGCCGTTGAATCCGAGACGACGCGCGGAGGCGAGCAGTGCGCGCAGCGACTCGGTCGTGCCCTCATGTGGAGCGAGGTCGATCGTGCGATACACGTAGTGCATCCCGTGCCTGGCACCCTCCGACTCGTGCATCGGCGGTGTCAGCGACGGTGTGACACCCTCGCCGATCAGGCCGATCAGCACCGCCGGCCGGCGCTCGTCGAGTTCGGCTGACGCGGTCATAGTCCGAGCACCCCCGGCAGCCACATCACAGCGTTCGGGAAGGCGATGATGAGCACGCAGATCACGAGCAGCGGGATGACGAACGGAAGCGATCCGCGGAACACCTCGCCGATGCGCGTCTTCGACACCGCCGCCGTCACGAACAGCACCGTGCCGACCGGCGGGGTGAGCAGACCGATCATGAGCGAGAGGATCATGAGAACGCCGAGCACGATCGGGTCGACCCCGATCTGGTTGCCGATCGGCAGGATGATCGGCACCGTCAGTACGAGGATCGCCGTCGCATCGATCACAGTGCCGAGAATCAGCATGAGCACGGTGACGAGGATCAGGAAGACGGTCGGGCTGTCGCTGATCGCGAACACCAGCTCGGTGAGCATCTGCGGCAGGCGCTCCTTGGCGAGGATGTAACCGAGCAGCGACGCCGAGGCGACGATGATCATGATCGACGCCGTCGTCGTGACGGTCTCCGTGAGTGCCTTGATGAAGCTCTTCAGGCTGAGCGAGCGCTGGAGCAGGCCCACGACGATGATGTAGACGACACCGACGGCTGCGGCCTCGGTCGGGGTGAAGAAGCCGCCGAGGATACCGCCGAGGATGACGATCGGTGCGACGAGGGGCAGAATCACTCCCTTCGTCGACGCGACGAACTCGGCGCGATCGAACCGGCCCTTCTTGACGTTCGGCATTCTCCTCACGAGCGCCCAGACGACGATGCACAGGCCCGTCGCCATGAGCAGTGCCGGGATGACGGATGCCGCGAACAGTGCGCCGGTGGAGACGGCGGCGAGCCCGGCGTAGATGACGGCCGGAATGCTCGGCGGCATGACCGGGGCGATGAGTGCGGCGGTCGCTGAGATCCCGGTGGCGAACCGACGGCCGTAGCCGGCACGGATCATCGCGGGGATCTGCACCTTGCCGAGGGCCGCGGCATCCGCGACGGCGGAGCCGCTCATCCAGGCGAAGCCGACGCTGGTGCCGACCGTCACGTAACCGAGGTTGCCGCGGATGTTCGCGAGCCCAGCCTGAGCGAAGCGGAACAGACGATCGGCGATCCCGGCGTGGTTGGCGAGGGCACCGAGGAAGATGAACAGCGGCACAGCGAGCAGCGGGAAGCTGCTGGCTGCGTTGGTCACTGTACGCAGCGCCATGCCGAGCGATTGCCCCTCGACGGCCATGTAGACCAGCGACGGACCGAGGAAGGCGAAGGGCACAGGCACGCGCAGTGCCAGCAGGAGGGCGATCGCGAGGGCGAGGAGAAGAAGAGTCACAGTCCTGCCACCTCGACCTGGTCGTCTTCGATATCAGCGGCCTTCGGCCCGTGGAGGGCGATGTCGCCGGCGGAGATGAGCGCACGCACCGTCGTGCTGACCGTGCCGATGAACACCGGTATGTAGACCCACGACATCGGGATGCGCAGCACCGGGGACTTCACGATGCCCTGCGTGGAGATGAGCGCCCATGCTTCCAGCGACAGGCCGATCGCCGCTGCGGCCACCACCAGCAGTGCGAACACCTGGATGATGCGCACGGTCATGGGGTTGCGGATCGAGTCGACGAGCTCGAGGGCGATGTGGCCTCGACTCGTGACGAGCAGGCCCATGGCCGAGAAAGTCGCCCACAGCAGGGCGAAGCGGGCGAGTTCGCCGGTCCACGCCAGGCTTTCGAACGGCAGGTAGCGCTGCAGTGCCTGATAGAAGACGAGGACGAGGATCATCAGCACGGCGACCGCGCCGATGGTGAGCTCGATCACGGTGATGATGCGGGCCACCCTGCGCAGGATGCCGGTGGTCGGAGAGTGCTCTTGTTGGGTCACGAGACGCCTTTGTGCTCGGTGGTTCGGGTACTGGAGTTGAATGTACCGGTTAGTACATTGATTGGGCAACACCTCTGGGAAATTAATGTACAAACTGGTACGTTCACTGCCATGCACACCTCAATCGCTTCCGTCTGCCTGTCCGGAGGACTGGTCGACAAACTCCACGCCTGCGCTGAAGCAGGCTTCGACGGCGTCGAGATCATGGATGCCGATCTCATCGCCGCGCCCGAGTCTCCGGAGGAGATCCGCGCCCTGTGCGAACGGCTCGGACTGCGCATCGACATGTTCCAGCCGTTCCGCGACGCCGAGGGCGTCTCCGACGAGGTGTTCGAGGACACCCTGCGGCGCGCCGAGGCGAAGTTCGAGGTCATGGATCGTCTCGGCACCGATCTGATGCTGGTGTGCAGCAACGTCGGCACCGCCACGATCGACGACGACGAGGTGGCCGCGCGCCAGCTGGGAGAGCTTGCGGACAGGGCGGCGGCGCACGGCATCCGCCTTGCCTACGAGGCACTCGCCTGGGGCCGATTCGTGGATGACTACCGACGCACGTGGTCGATCGTGCAGCGCGCGGATCGGCCGAACCTCGGCATCTGTCTGGACAGCTTCCACATCCTCTCGCGCGGACACGATCCTGCCGGGATCGAAGAGATCCCCGCCGAGAAGATCTTCTTCCTGCAGCTGGCTGACGCCCCCGCGCTCGACATGGATGTGCTGTCGTGGAGTCGCCATCACCGGCTGTTCCCCGGCGAGGGCTCGTTCGATCTGGTGAACTTCATGACGCACGTGGTGCGCGCCGGATACACGGGCCCCTGGTCGCTCGAAGTCTTCAACGACACGTTCCGTCAGACCGACACCGTGCGCACCGCAGCGCACGCCCAGCGATCGCTGGTGTGGCTGGCCGATCGGACGGCGACCGCGAACGGCTGGGATGAGGGTCGGCTCGGTTCGGCCCAACCGGTCTCGGCACTCGACTTCGTGGAGGTCGCAGGCTCCGATCTCGCCGAGGTCGACGAGCTGCTCGCACAGTTGGGATTCGCGTTCGAGGGCCGGCACCGCAGCAAGCCTGTCCGGCTGTGGAGCGCAGGGTCCGCTCGGGTGATCCTGAACGAGCAGGTGCGCCACGACGAACCGCGACTGTCGGGAATCGGTCTGCAGGTTCCGGATGCCGCTGCCGCTGTCGACCGCGCCATCGCGCTGGGTTCGCAGAAGATATTCCGTCGGACGTATGAAGGCGAGCAGGATCTCCGCGGCGTCGCCGCACCGGACGGGACGCAGGTGTTCTGGAGCTCGCTGCCGGCGGAAGAATCCTGGCTTCAGGAGTTCGACGGAGGCACCGCAGTCGCCGGCGGCCTGGTCGGCGAGGTCGATCACATCAACCTGGCCTACGCGTGGCAGGACTTCGACGAGGCAGTGCTGTTCATGTCGAGCGCTCTCTCGCTGCGTGCGGAATCGCCGTCTGATGTGCCCGGCCCTCGCGGACTGATCCGCAGTCAGGTCATGCGCACCCCGGACGGCATCGTTCGGGTGCCGATCAATCTCGCACCTCCCACCGCAGCGCCGCCGGCACGGCACATCGCGGTGCGGACGGGTGACGTCTTCGCTGTCGCACGTCGGGCGAAGGAGCGCGGCATAGATCACCTGCGGATCCCCGCGAACTACTACGACGATCTGTCGGCGCGGTTCGGCCTGTCCGACCAGCTGCTCTCCTCACTGCGCGAACTCGATCTGCTGTACGACCGCGACGCCGAGGGCGAGTTCATCCACTTCTACACGCGCACGATCGGCGACGTCTTCTTCGAGGTGGTCGAACGGCGCGGAGGATACGACGGGTACGGCGGCGCGAACGCGCCGATCCGCCTCGCCGCGCAGCGGGCGATGGGGCACTGAGCTTCCGCCGTTCCGCATGACTCCGGACCCCACAGCCGAGCGGCCCCGAATCCACCGGATCCGGGGCCGCACAGTCAACGTCCGAGAAGCT
Source organism: Microbacterium sp. TWP3-1-2b2 (assembly GCF_049896145.1). NCBI lineage: Bacteria > Bacillati > Actinomycetota > Actinomycetes > Micrococcales > Microbacteriaceae > Microbacterium > Microbacterium sp. TWP3-1-2b2. Next base: position 2,391,308 of record NZ_JAFCTS010000001.1, read on the forward strand.
ACGGACGCGCGGGGCTGAGCACCTCGCGCTCGAGCCGTGCGTAAGACTCCTCCATGCCTTCGGCCATGCCGGTGGCGAGGATCATGTCGCGCGTCTCCTTGTCGGGGTACTCGATGAGCAGCGTGACGAGGGTGGCGCCGTCTTCCTCATAGAGGTTGAGGTCGTTGAGGGTCTCGGGACCCTCGGTGCCCTGCATCCGCTCGGTCGACACGGCACGACGTGGCGCGTCGACCAGCACGACCTCGCCCTCGAAGCCGAATGCCTCTCCCTCTGTGTCGCCGACGGGCGCCCACGATGTGCGGTGCTTGTCGCCGGGGGCCGTGGCGATGACGCATTCGGTCATCTCCCACCCATCGGGGCCGAGCATCCACTGCCGCATGAGTGCCTCTTCGTTGTAGGCGCGCCAGACGAGGTCACGCGGGCCGTTCACCAACCGCGTGATCCGCACGTGCGTGTCGTCGAGCAGCTCGACTCGGGTGCCCTTGCCCTGCGCGTATTCGCGGAGGTCCTGCAGCACGGCATCCAGCTGATCCATCGCCATGCGCGAGCCCTCAGCCGCACCCATCGCGACGACCTGCTCGAGAGCCTCGGACGAGTCGAAGTGGCTGGTGTTGACCATGCGACTGCCGTCGTCCGTCGACTCGAAACTGAACGTCATCCGCATCGAAGGGAAGCCTTCGAGAGGGTTGCCCTCGGCGTCGACGAATGCGTCGATGACCTCGAAGCCGCGCGGTTCGTCGATCTTCAGGAACTCCCAGGAGCCGCCCGACTTCTCACCCTGCGGGCTGGTCATGTAATAGAGCGCCTTGCCGCCGACCGTGAAGTCGAAATCGCGGAAAGTGGCGGGCCATCCGGGAGGACCCCAGAAGCGCTCGAGCTGGCCGGCGTCGGTGAACGCGTGCCAGAGCCGCTCGATCGGAGCGGCGAAGTCGGCGGTGACGGTCATCGTGCGGTCTTCAGCATTGGTGCTGACGTCGGTGACAGGCATTTCAGTTCCCTCTCTTCGGTGAATTCTTCGATGAATCTTCGTGGGGTGTTTCGGATGACAGGAGGTCGTCGAGGCGGGAGATGCGAGCCCGCCACAGCTCTTCGTAACGGGCGAGCAGCGCCCGAGCGCGCGCGATCATCTCAGGATTCGCGCGGACGAGCCGCTCGCGTCCCTCGGCGCGTTTGATGATGAGGCCGGCAGCCTCGAGGACGGCGACGTGCTTCTGCACCGCGGCGAATGACATGTCGTAGTCGCCCGCGAGGGTCGACACCGACTGCTCGTCGTTGATCGTGCGGCGCAGGATATCGCGTCGGGTCGACGTCGCCAGTGCGTGGAACACACGGTCGGTCTCCGCTTCGCTCAGTTCTCGTTGTGCAACCATTTGGTTGTACGTTACGACGAAGCGAATGCCGTGTCAAGAGGTTTGTTGTGATTTGCGTCTTTGAATCGGACTGGCCGCTTTACATCGGATTACCCGAGGTTGAATCGGACTGAGTCCGATCTAATAGTGGATTGACGGGAGCTTGACGCCGGCGGTGGTGCGCCTGTTGGCGCACGCGATGGCAATGCGTTTACCGACGCGCTCCGCCTCCCCTCGGATTGACCTTGAAGTCGTTCAGATCAAAGGGGATGGCTCTGGTCGTCAGGCTGATTCCCGAAGGCCACAGTCAACCCCGGGGGAAACCGTGACATCGACGCACTGCCTTCAACTGGCGGGGCCGCTTCTTAGCCTCAGACCGTCACTCACCCATCGTCAAGGATCGACCTAGTCACTCCATCAGGAGCAACCGGTGATCGCAGCTGACGCGTAGGGGAGCTGAATGGCAATGGAGACTATGCCCAAGGCAAACAGGTACGCCGCGATCGCGATCAGTGGGACTGCGCCGGACAGTCCGACCCCTGGCCGCACAAGTTGCCTGATCCGTTCCGGACCGGTCGCATGCAGCGCAGCCGGGTGAGAGGCGAGGGCTGTATCAGGAGAGGGCTTCGCCATTTTGAGTAGGGCCCCTACGAGAGCGGGGGTTCCGACGGTCTGTCGCGCGTGGTTGTCGGCCGCGATCTCGAGATAGTGAGGGATTGCTTCGGCGACTGCTGCGACGAGGGGTACCCATCGCAGGTGGGCAGCGATGCCGTCGACCAGTGAAGAGATCAGGTGGTGGCGCTGCCGCAGGTGAGCATGTTCGTGTTCCAGGACGGCGGCGAGTTCGTTGTGGTCGAGTGAGCGGATGGCGCCCGTGGAGAGGACGATGCCGCCATCACGCAAGGCGAATGTGAGGGCGAAGACTCTCTCGCTATCGATGACGGAGACCTCATGCCCGTGGAGACGGGTACGAACCGATCCGGATCGAACCGCTTCGGCGGTGGCACGCGCTTTACGCGCATTCCGTAGCATCCGTGCGCTCGTGGCTATACCCAAGGACAACGCGACGACCGCTGGTATGACGAGGAAGAGAATCGTCGGAACGAGCGAGCTCGTCGTTGAGTCGAGGAAGGGATTCGCCGCTGCCAAGCAACGCTGACAGACATCCGCAGCCTGCCCGGAAAGCACCACAGGTCCGGACCCGGCCCAGGCAAGCACTGGGCCGATGGCCAGCACGGATCCGATCCAGACGAGCATCCCGCCGACGATCAGTCCGATCGCTATACGAGGGATTCGAACCAGCGCCGGTGCAGCTCGACGCAACAGCCACGGGCCGAACACCGCGAAGGCCGCTCCTCCCACGAGGAGAAGAACGGCGACGGTCAGCGGCATCACGGCCGTCCAGCCTCGTCGCGGCGATCCAGGTAATCACGGAGAAGGTCGAGCTCATTCTCGGGCAGTGAATCGACGAACTGCAGGATTGATGACACGCGGTCGTGCGTACCGGCCAGGACCTGCTCGATGAGGCCTGCTGCATGCTCCTGCCTGCTCACGCGGGCGGCATATCGAGTCGACCGGTCCTGTCTTGTGATGACCAGCAGACCCTTCCGATCAAGGTTCCCCAGCACGGTCGCGATCGTGGTGTACGCAGGGTCAGTGGGGAGTCCGTCGATGACATCTCGGACTGTGGCCGAGCCGCGCTCCCAGAGCACATCCATCACCTGCGACTCGAGCGCACCGAGCCGCAACACCTCGCGGGGTCCATCTGCTGGACTTCTCATGCCGCCACCCGTGCCCGACGTCGCGATACCGGGCATGCCACCTGACCGCGCAGCCGCGCAACGAGCGCAATTCCCGTCGCAACCAGCGCAACGACGGCAAGCACAGGCTGAAAGGGCGCGAACCATGCAATGGCTCCCGTATACCCCAACGCGAGAAGCGCAAGCTTGTTGCAGACCGGGCATCCCACCGCGAACCACGTCAACAGTCCGCCGGCCACACCGAGTCGTCCACTCCGACGATCGCTGCGATCAGCAGCGGCCTCTTCTAGAGCGGGATCCGCTGCACCGGCCGATGAGTCACCCTTCACGTACGTGCCAACGAGCATTCCTGACATGGCCGCCGTGAGAAGCAGGACAGGCCAGTTCCACCACACTGGCGGGATATCGCGAGCGAACACATCGTTGGGAATCAGAACGGTGACGAACCCGATCACGAGAACGACCGGTACCGCCGTGATTATCGAGGCCAGGACCTGCCGCGGCCCCCAGCTTCGAAGCGCCTGCGCAGCGAGTATCAGGCTCTCCCGCTGCCCCCGGAAGAAGTCACTGACGGCGCGCTGCATGGAACCATCATCACACGAGGTCGACTACCTTGCATAGTCGACTATCTGACATAGTCGACTATGTTGGATAGTCGACTGTCCACTCAGCCTGCGACCAGGAGGTCCACTCATGACGAACGCACAGACGCCCCGGCCGTGGCCAGCCTGGGTGGTGCCGGTGGGCGTTCTTGCCCTCGTAGGCATCCTCATCGCGCTCGTGCTCTCGCTTGTCACTCCTTCTGAGAGCGGTTCCGAGGAGTCGAGTGGCCCCACCGTGGTGGAGAACCCGGCGGGGCCTGACCTTTCTGCGGCGGAGAGCCGTGACGAGAGCGATCTCCTCGCAGCTGGTCCAGCTGATGCTCCCGTGGTCCTCGTGATGTTCTCCGACTATCAGTGCCCGTTCTGTGCACTGTGGAGCGAGAACACATTGCCGGCGATGATGGAACACGCGGAAAATGGCGACCTGCGGATCGAAGTGAGGGATGTCAACGTCTTCGGCCCTGCCTCCGAGCGCGCCGCACGCGCCTCCTATGCAGCCGCCCTGCAGGGATCGTTCTGGGAGTATCACCACGCTCTCTTCGCAGACGGACACCACCGCACAGAGGCCAACCTCAGCGAAGAGGCGCTCATCGCTCTCGCAGGCGACGTGGGCTTGGACACGGAGAAGTTCGCGGCTGATCTGAACACCCCTGCGACAGCGGAGGTGATTGCGAAGAATCAGAATTTCGGGCTCGAGTTGGGCGCGACGTCGACGCCGATGTTCGTGCTGGGGGGAAAGCCGATCATCGGCGCGCAGCCGACCGAGGTTTTCGAAGACGCGTTCCAAGCCGCACTGGAATCGGCGCGCTGAGGCCGCCGTGGAGATCGGATTCGTTGCCGCGTTCGTCGGAGGAGTGCTTGCGCTCCTGAGCCCGTGTGCGGCACTGCTGATGCCCGCCTTCTTTGCGTCGACGATCGGCACCGGTTCTCGACTCGCACTCCACGGTGCAATCTTCTACGGAGGTCTGCTCGTCGTTCTCGTCCCGCTGGGGGTCGGGGCCGGAGCACTGGGAGCGCTCTTCGTATCGCATCGTCAGGTGGTCGTTCTCGTGTCATCTGTGGTGCTTGTCGCCCTGGGTATCGCACAGACTCTAGGCTTCGGATTCGACCCTGCCCGCCTCCTCCCCGCAGGTGCAGATCTCCACGCTCGCGCCGCTTCCAAATCGGGCATCGCGAAGACCGCGATCCTCGGCGCAGCCAGCGGCATCGCCGGCTTCTGCGCCGGCCCGATTCTGGGCGCCGTCCTGACCCTGGCGGCGACCCGCGGCAACGCCGTGGCCGCCGGAGCGCTCCTGGCTGTCTACGGTGCGGGGATGGTCGTTCCGCTGCTGCTGATCGCCGCACTGTGGCAGAAGCTCGGGACTCGCGGGAGACAGGTGCTTCGCGGCCGCACCTTCACATTTCTCGGTCGCGAGTGGCACACGACGTCAGTGATCACCGGCCTGCTCGTCACCGGCGTCGGCATCCTCTTCTGGGTGACGAACGGCCTGGTGGGTGCACCTGAACTCGTTCCCGTCGAGGCTCAAGCCTGGTTGCAGGCGAACGCGAGCATGCTGGCGAACCCGCTTGTCGACATCACTCTCATCCTGATCATCGCTGCCCTCATCCTCGCCCTGTGGAGTCGTCGCCGTAAGCGTCTCGCCGCCCCCATAAGGGATTCGAAATGACCGACAACACCCGCTCCATGTACCCCATGGGGTATATCAAGATAGCCTGGTCGCACGGCCCGTCGGAGACGAAGGAGGAGACGATGGCTCGAAAAATACCCGAGACGAATGACCCTCACGACGACTCCGGATCGGAGGCGATCGCCGCGCACGCGCGGTCAGGCCACCTCGATATGAACGACCCAGTGATTCGCCGCGAAGCGAATCGAGCGATGCGGCAGGAAACCCGATCCCACCTGTGGGGCGACAGTGCTCACCGGAAGGGGGTGCGGAGGGCGCTCTTCATTGCGCTCCTCGTCCTCGCGGTGTGGATCGCGGCACTGTTCACACCGGTCCTTCTCGGGATCACGTGACACCGCGGCCTCCGCAACGCCCCCAGATCGCACGATCACAGAAAGCGAGCCAACCATGACGGACGCAGATTCTTCTGACGCACAGACGTTCTGGGAGGCCCGATACGCGAGTTCGGAAGCCGTGTGGTCAGGGCGTGTGAATACGGTCGTCCGAGAGGTCGCCGAGTCCCTGGAACCCGGATCAGCTCTCGATCTCGGCTGCGGCGAAGGCGGCGATGCCGTGTGGTTGGCATCCCGCGGGTGGCTGACGGTGGGCGTAGATCTCTCTGAGACTGCCGTGGAGAGAGCTCGCACCGCCGCGGCGAGTGTCGGCCTGGACGCCAACGCTGTCAGTTTCGTCGCAGCCGACTTGAGCGAGTGGACGACCACGCAGACGTTCGATTTCGTCACATCGGCGTTTCTTCACTCCTGGCCGGTGAAGATCCCGAGGTCGGACATCGTGCGACGCAGCAAGGACTTCGTGGCGCCGGGCGGCTCGCTTCTTGTCGTGGCTCACGCAGCGCCGCCCCCTTGGGCAGACGCCGCATCCGCTTCCTCTGTGAGCTTCCCGACCCCGGAAAGCGATCTCGCGACCATGGAGCTTCCCGACGGTTGGCACGTCGACCGCTGCGAACTCCACGAGCGCGAGGCGATCGGGCCGGGTGGGCGCCGAGCGACGCTTATCGACAGTGTCGTCCTGGTGCGCCGCCCGAGCTGATCGAGAGGAGTCGTCTACGCGTTACGAGGTCGAGCACATGCTGCGCGGAATGCAGGGCCCCGCATCGGCAGTTTCGCCAACGGTCCGAGCAGGCAGAAATCGAACACAGCTGACGCGAGGAAGAGCAGCCCCGGGGCAAGCAGGAGCAGCCACCACTGGCCCGCGATCACACCGACCGCGCCCAGAGCAACGCCGAGGATGCCCCGCACCCAGCGGCCAGCGGTCGATCCAAGAAAAGCGATAACAGGCATGAGACGACTCCGATTCCATACCCCCGTGGGTATACAGCTGAGAGTAGCGCACATCATGAACCGCAGGGTGGCAACTTCTGTCGAGAATCTGCAGCAGGGATCACCGCGCGGTCGACACGACAGGGATCAGCGATGATCCGCCGCCTGACTTGGACCTGCGTAGCAGTAGCCGCAGTGCTGGTGTTGACGGGATGCACGAGCGAGCCGCTGGGAGCGTCCGCCGGGAAGGTCTCGGCCGCGAGTGACACCGTCGTCTTCGATCGGTCCCCCACCCGGTTCGGCGATGGCCTTGTGGCCGTCCGCTATCCGAGCGCACAGTCAGCGGAACTCACCTTCGTCGTGACAGACGGAGAACAGCAGTGGGAAGCACGCACGAATCCTGCCTGCACGGGGTTCGCTGTCACGCGAGTCGATGGGGAAGACCTGCTCGTCATCCTCGATTCCGACGCAGCCTTGCACGACGGTGTCATCGCCACAGAGACCACGGCGACTGCGTTTCGCGACGACGGGGCCGTGGCGTGGGGGCCGGTGAGCGTGAACGGCGGGATGTCCGACCTCGGCCTGATCACAGTCGAGATGCTGGGCGGCGCTCTGACCGATGAGCCGGCATCGGGGACGGCGCTCTCACCGCGCACAGGCGAGGCGATTGACCTGCCCGACACCGAACGACCGGCGTACGCGCACGGCGGGCTCCTGGCCTCGGACACGCCGACCGGGGTGACCGTGCGGGATGCGGCAGCTGACGGGGCTCCTCTGCTGTGGAAGTCCGAGCCCGAAGCGCCACCCGGGGCAAGCGGTCCGGCGCGCGTCGCGGCAGACTCGACGATCCCTGCGGGGGACGTGCTCGTCCTCGAGTGGCCGACGGCCGACGGCGTTCAGTTCTCGGTCCACCGCTTCGACGACGGCACGCTCCTTGCGACTCTCCCTGGCACACCTGCTGCGAGAACCCTCTCTACGCCAGCTGAGGACACGGTTTTCTTCACCACAGACACACCAGCCGGGCGGACTGTGATCGCAGTCTCTCCGTCTCTGGGAGAGCTCTGGCAGGACGAGGTTCCGTCAGCCAGTCAGCCCGTGTCGGCCACCACGGACAGCGTCTGGTTCACCGCCTCGAGCGGATACATCAGACGGGATGTCGATGCCGCAGCCTTCGTCGATGACCCCGGCCCCGCACCCACACTCGCGCTGCGCTCGGGTGCCGTTCTCATGGCGACGACGCAGGCGACCGAGTTCACGCTCGCACCGCCGCCTTGACATGCATACCCCTGGGGGTATGCTGGTGTGAGGTTTTCGAAGGGAATGTCATGCTGTTGGAACGCTTCTATGATGAGGATCTCGCTCAGGCCAGCTATCTGATCGGCTGCCAGGCCACGGGGGAAGCCGTCGTGGTCGATCCGCGACGGGATATCGGGATCTATCTCGATGCGGTGAAGAAGCACGGGCTGCGCATCACAGCCGTGACGGAAACCCACATTCACGCGGACTACCTCTCCGGCACGCGCGAACTGGCGCACGCAACCGGCGCTGATATCTTCGTCTCCGGCGAGGGTGGGGCCGACTGGGAGTATGGCTTCCCCGCGAACCGCCTGCACGACGAAGACATCATCACGGTGGGGAACATCCGGGTGCAGGCACGGCATACGCCCGGGCACACCCCTGAACACCTTGTCTTCCTGGTCACCGACGGTGCGTTCGCTGACGAGCCGGGATATGTGCTGTCCGGTGACTTCGTCTTCGTCGGTGATCTCGGGCGACCCGATCTCCTGGACGAAGCCGCCGGCGGGGTGGACACCCGATTCCAGGGTGCGCTGGATCTGTTCGACAGCCTGCGCACGGTCTTCCTCGCACTTCCTGATCACGTGCAGGTTCATCCTGCGCACGGTGCGGGAAGTGCGTGCGGAAAGGCGCTCGGCGCCATTGCGTCGACGACCGTGGGCTACGAACGGCTTCACGCCTGGTGGGGGCCGTATCTTGCCGCCGGCGACAGGGACGGATTCGTCGCAGAGCTTCTGGACGGGCAGCCTGATGCGCACGCATACTTCGCGCGGATGAAGCGGGAGAATCGGGATGGCCCCTCGGTCCTCGGACCGCTCTCCGACCTGGTCGAACTCGACGCGAACCGCACGGCGGGTGCCGTCGATGCCGATGAAGTCGTATTCGTCGACACCCGCACCCCTGACGCCGTGAGGGCGGGCTCCGTTCCCGGCGCATTGGCGATCCCGGCCGTGGGTAAGACGGCGGCATGGGGCGCGTGGGCGGTGGATCCCGAACGCGAAAAGCGCCCACTGCTGCTCTTCGTCCACGACGGGCCGCAGGCCATCGAAGTCCGCGATCACCTCATCCGGGTCGGGATCGACTCGTACGCGGGGTTCGTCACCTCGCTCGGCGACCTTCCCACGGTGCCCTCGGACACGATCGCTCCAGAGTCGGTGGCGAACCTCGAGGACGCGTTTGTTCTCGATGTCCGACAGGCGAGCGAGTATGCCGACGGGCATGTCCCCGGTGCGACCCGGATCGGCGCCGGGCGGGTGCTGTGGGACAGTGATGAGCTTCCCGCGGATCGGACGATCGTCACCTATTGTCAGAGCGGTGCCCGCAACATCGTCGCCAGTCAGGCGCTGCGTCGAGCGGGGATCCCGGTCGTCGAGCTCGAAGGCAGCTACCTCGGGTGGGTGCGCGCCGGCCAGCCGGTGGAGACACCCGTAGCCTCCTGATCCTCCATCAGTCGTGAAAGAAGCGTGGACATGAACGAGATCTCTGTAGACGAGCTTGCCACCATCCCTTCCGCAGTCATCATCGATGTGCGCGAACCGGATGAGTACGGGGACGGCCACGTGCCGGGTGCCCGCAACATCCCTCTCGGCGAGGTGAGAGATCACAGTGCCGAGATAGACACGACGGGTGCCGTCTACGTGATCTGCCAATCCGGGCGTCGAAGCGCCAGAGCGTGTGAGGCGCTGGCGTCCGCCGGCATCCGGGCAGTGAACGTCACTGGGGGCACGTCGGCCTGGATCGAGTCGGGCCGGCCGGTGCAATCGTGAGCGAGCAGCACATGCTTCTGATCCACGCCTTCGGCTCTGACCCCGCGGTGATCACCGGCGCACTGCGAGTCGCTCGCAATGCGAGCCACGGGCTTCCGGAAGCACGCATCCGCGTGGTGGTGCAGGGGCCGGCCGTAGCGGGACTTGTCAGCGGCGCAGGTTTCGACGAGGACCTCGCCGACACTCTCCGAGGCATGATCGACGTCGCGGCATGCGGCAACAGCATGGAACGTGAACGTATCGAGCAGGACCAGCTGACGGAGGGCGTCACCGTCGTGCCATCGGCCGTCATCCACCTTGCGGAGCAGCAGTGGGCGGGCGCCGCCTACGTGCGCGTCTGAGGTGATCTTCCTCGTCATCGCCCTCGGCGTCGTCGTGGGCGCCGTCATGGGACTGGTCGGCGCCGGCGGCGGAATCATCTCCGTGCCCGTGCTCGTCGGCCTGGTCGGAGTCCCGGTCGCGGACGCCATGACCGCATCTCTCGTCATGGCGATCGCCTCCGCATCCACCGCAGTAGTGCCGCGCCTTCGCGGCGGCGTTGATTGGCCGGTCGCGGCGGCCGTGAGCGCGGCGGGCATTCCGGCAGCACTCGTGGGTACCGCCGTGAACGCCCTGCTCTCGCAATCGCTGCTCTTGATCGGATTCGGCGCGCTCATGCTCGTCGCGGGCGTGCGGATGCTCCGACCGATCGCCGACAATGCATCCCGGGGAGAGCGGCACCCGCGCTGGCTCATCCACGCGATCCTGATCGGTCTGGGCGTGGGCATGCTCACGGGTCTGTTGGGCGTCGGCGGGGGGTTCGTCATCGTTCCCGCCCTGGCCCTCCTCCTGCGCCTCCCGATGAAACTCGCGATCGGCACCTCGCTTGTCGTGACGGTCGCGAACTCGCTGGCCGGTGCCGCCGCACACGCAAGCATCGGCGGCATCGACGTTCCCCTCACCGTGGCCTTCACCATCCCCGCGATGATCGCATCGCTCTTGGGTGCACGTCTGGCGGCCAAGCTCCCGGGCAAGGGACTGCAGATCGGCTTCGCCGTGCTCGTGCTCGTCATCGCGGTCGTCACCCTCGTGGCGACCATCATCCCTCTGACCTGAATGCCGTCAGTCCTTCAGCACTGAATGCTTCGAGCCCCGCGGCGGGGGCGTGTAGGTGCACGTATCCCCGGCGCACAGCTCCGGCTTGCGGCGTGAAAAGCGTCGCGCCAGAGCGCACCCCGCGCAGAACCCGAACGCCGTCTCCAGATACAGAAGAAGCAGGCATCCGCCACAGATCGCCTGAGCGACCACCGCGGGAAGCCCGAGCCAGCCGAGACTGACGCATCCCACCAATGCCATACCCAATCCGAGGCTCCACGCCAGCACCTTCGAGCGAGCCTCAACCCATTCCGGACGTTGCGCACGGGTGAGCAGAGTGCCCAGCAGCAGAGTCGGGGTGTATGCCGTTCCGACGACGAGCCGGATCAGCATCTCCACCGCGAAGACCATGCCGAAGGCGCGCATCGGCTGCAAGTCCCCGGTCGCCAACGCCCACATCCACGCAGCAAAGCCACCAAGGAACAGGATGCCGGCCGATGCTCGGACGGCACGCTCGTTCACAACCGGCACATCCACTCCGGTCACCCACTGTCCGATCGTCGGGCGTTCAGGCATCTCAGAGGAGGAGGGCATGAAGACATAATACCCTGGGGGGTATAGTACGATTGTCGATGATCCCGAAAGAAGGAGACAGAGATGTGCGCGAGAGTGACGTGCGACGTGTGCGGCAAGGCCACATGGGAGGGCTGCGGGCAGCACGTGGAAGAAGCGCTCCACGGGGTTCCCGTGGAACAGCGCTGCCCCGGTCACCTCGACACGGCAGCGTGACCGAATGAGCACCACAACGGTGACCGGCACTGCACTGCGCGAAGTGATCGAGGGCACCGATATCGTGATTCTCGACTTCTGGGCCGCCTGGTGCGGCCCGTGCCGCGCCTTCGCGCCCGTGTTCGAATCCGCATCGAGCGCGCACCCGGACATCACGTTCGGCAAGGTGGATACCGAAGCCGAACAGGAGCTCGCAGCCGCGTTCAACATCCGCTCGATTCCTACCCTGATGGTGTTCCGCAGCGGGATCATCGTTTTCTCGCAACCAGGGGCGCTCAACGAGGCTCAACTCGACCAGGTCATCACTGCCGTCCGCGGGCTGGATATGGATGATGTGCGTCGGCAGCTGGACGAGTCCTCCGCGGGCGGATCGGAATGACAGTCCTCACCGACCCGCTTCCGGCCGGCAGAGCGGACTCTGGCGCTCAGCGGCGCGTGGTGCACCGCTTGCGACGCGCGCGGGGGCAACTGGACGCGGTGATCGCCGCGGTCGAAGCCGACGCGGGGTGTCGGGATGTCGTCATCCAGCTGGCAGCGGTGACGAGCGCCTTGAACCGTGCGGGCTTCGTGATCGTCGCCGACGCTTTGAAAGAGTGCCTCTCCGTGGATGACGCGGACAAGGAACCGACCGATATGACCACGGAAGAGATCGAAAAGCTCTTCCTGATGCTCTCGTAACAACGATTGAAGGAGACCCCATGTGCTACCAAGTGACCTGCAAGAAGTGCGGCAAGGCGACGTGGAAGGGGTGCGGCCAGCACGTCGATCAGGTGATGCGCGGCATCCCTCGGTCGCAGCGCTGCGACGGACACGCCAACGAACCGTCCACGGGGTTCTTCGCCCGACTGTTCAACCGGTAGGCGCGGTCATTCACGCGAGGGTGAGGAACAGCTTCTCCAACTCGTCCGGTGTCAGCGACTCACTCTCCGGGTCGGCCACGCAATTGCGCATCGCGGATGCGACGATCGCATACCCGGCACGATCCAGCGCCTTCGATACTGCGGCGAGCTGAATGACGACATCGCGGCATTCACCGCCGGACTCCACGGCGGTGATCACCGCAGCGAGCTGCCCCTGAGCACGACGCAGACGGTTGACGATTTTCCGCTGCTGCGCAGCTCGAGCGGCTCCGGCCTCCTCGGACATGACGGTGTCCTCGGAAACGCTGGATTCCATGGTCTCGATCATTCGGGCACCCCTTGCTTCTCACGTCCCTGATGGACGACGCCCTTTCAGTATCCCACGAGTCCGCATACCCAGGTGGGTATGCGGACTCCCTGGGACTATAGTTGCGCGGTGTGCGCATGAGTATCCCCAGCCCTGATCCGAACTGGGCCCAGTTCGCCATCGGCCCCCTCACCATCCACACCTATGCCCTGTGCATCATCACGGGAATGATCGTGGCGGTGATCCTCACCCAGCGTCGACTCGCCCGTCGAGGCGCGGAGCCGGGCGTGGTCATCGATATCGCCTTGTGGGCGGTGCCGCTGGGCATCATCGGCGCCCGGTTCTACCATGTCTTCACCCACGTCGGCGACTACTTCTATCCCGGTGCGAATCTCGCAGACATCTTCGCGATCTGGGATGGTGGCAACGCCCTCTACGGGTCCTTGATCGGCGGCGCGCTCGGCGCGTGGATCGGCTGCCGACGAGCCGGAATCCGCCTCTGGTCGTTCGCCGACGCACTGGCGCCCGGCCTGCTCATCGCTCAAGCGATCGGCCGTATCGGCAACTACTTCAACCACGAACTCTTCGGCCTACCGACAACGCTGCCCTGGGGACTCGAGATCGAATCCACGAACGCGAAGTTCCCCGACGGTCTCGCCGACGGAGCTCTCTTCCATCCGCTGTTCCTCTACGAGATCCTCTGGAACCTCGCCGGTGTCGCGATCATCCTGCTCCTCGAGCGCAGAATCGCCCTCCGATGGGGTCGCACGTTCGCGCTCTATCTCATCTGGTACGGCCTCGGCCGCAGCTGGTTGGAAGCCATCCGCATCGACCCGACCAGCGACGGCTTCTGGGGCATTCCCGCCAACGTCTGGGCGTCGTTCGTTGCCGTCGCACTCGGCGTGGCGCTGTTCGTGATCCAGTCGATCCGTCATCGCGAGCCTGAGACGAGCATCTACCGACTTGCGCGAGAAACCGATTCCGGCGAATCGACTCCGTCACCTCGCCGGTCAGTCAGCAACGCGAGCGTGGAGGAACGCGAAGCCAGCCGACCAACGATTCTGGGCCACTCCCAAGGACCATCGTCCCGCTCGGCGGCACCGTGAGCGTGGCCTACTGGCGCTGTTGTTCACCAGGTGCCGTGGTGGCGAACTCCGCCGCCTCCGGGTGGTTCAGGTCGAAAGCGGGCCGCTCGCTGCGGATGCGCGGGATCGACGTGAAGTTGTGACGCGGCGGCGGGCACGATGTCGCCCACTCCAGCGATGAACCGTAACCCCACGGGTCGTTCACCGTGACCTTCGGTGCCCGGCGGGCCGTGATCCACACGTTCAGGAAGAACGGGATCATCGACGCCCCCAGGATCATCGCGCCAATAGTGGAGACCTGGTTCTGCCAGGTCCAGCCGTCTGCGGCGGAGTAGTCCGCGTAGCGTCGCACCATGCCGTCGACGCCCAGCCAGTGCTGGATGAGGAACGTCATGTGGAAGCCGATGAACAGCATCCAGAAGTGCACGTATCCGAGACGCTCGTTGAGCATGCGTCCCGTCCACTTCGGCCACCAGAAGTAGAAGCCGGCGAACATCGCAAAGACGACGGTGCCGAAGACCACGTAGTGGAAGTGCGCGACCACGAAGTAGGTGTCAGAGACGTGGAAATCGAGCGGCGGGGCCGCCAGAATGACACCCGTCAGACCACCGAAGACGAAAGAGACCAAGAAGCCGAGCGCGAACACCATCGGCGTCTCGAACGTCACGGAACCTCGCCACATCGTTCCGATCCAGTTGAAGATCTTCACACCCGTCGGCACTGCGATGAGCATCGACATGAGTGCGAAGAAGGGCAGCAGCACGGATCCGGTGACGTACATGTGGTGCGCCCACACCGCGACGGACAGGGCCGCGATCGCGATCGTCGCATAGACCAAGGTCTTGTACCCGAAGATGGGCTTACGGCTGAACACCGGGAAGATCTCGGACACGACGCCGAAGAACGGCAACGCGATGATGTACACCTCGGGGTGACCGAAGAACCAGAACAGGTGCTGCCACAGCAGGACCCCACCGTTCGCCGGGTCGAAGATGTGCGCACCGAGGACTCGATCGGCCGCTGCGGCGGACAGGGCGGCCGCGATCACCGGGAACGCGACCAGAATGAGGAGGCTCGTGATGAGGGTGTTCCAGGTGAAGATCGGCATGCGCCACATCGTCATGCCCGGCGCGCGCATCGTGATGATCGTCGTAATGAAGTTCACTGCGCCAAGAATTGTGCCGAAGCCACTCAGCACGAGCCCCAGCATCCAGAGGTTACCCCCGACGCCTGGCGAGAAGCTGGCGCCAGCGAGTGGTTGATAGGCGAACCAGCCGAATGAGGCCGCTCCCTGAGGGGTGAGGAATCCTGCGATGACCATGGTTCCGCCGAAGAGGAAGAGCCAGAACGCGAATGCGTTGAGTCGGGGGAACGCCACATCAGGGGCGCCGATCTGCAGAGGAAGGAGCGCGTTGGCGAACCCGGCGAAAAGAGGTGTCGCGAACAGAAGCAACATCACGGTGCCGTGCACCGTGAACAGCTGGTTGTACTGCTCCTTCGTCGGAATGATTTGCATCCCCGGAGCGAACAGCTCAGCGCGGATAACGAGGGCCATCACGCCACCGAGGAGGAAGAACATCATCGACGCGATCAGATACATGTACCCGATCGTCTTGTGATCAGTGGAGGTGATCCACTTCACGAAGACGTTGCCCTTCTGCTCGACACGGGAATGGCTCATCAGAGCCGCCTGGCGAGTGGGAAGCTCGGTCGGACGTGCGCCCACCGGTGGGATATTCGTCGTGGTCATCTGCTCTGCTCCGAATCCTCATAGAGGCCCACCCGACGCTCAACCGAGTCGGCAACATCGACGAACAAGTACATGATGGCCAGCACCACGAAGCTGCCGAAGAACACCACCACACCGGAGACCACGGAGAACCCCCACGCCCGCGTGGCCATCAAGGTGACTGCCGCGAAGAACATGCCAGCCAGAGGCGGCAATATCACCAGCGGGCGTAGCAGGCCGTCAACCGAATGATGGGACATACCGAGAATACCCCTACCCGTATCGATGGTTCGAGGGGTTGACATCCCCGTCCATCCTCGACAGTTGCCGTCGCCGAGCGGTCGATCAGGCCGAGGCGGCGAGCGGTGCTACACCTTGGCGACCGCGGAGCTTCCGGCCAGATCGCCGATACCACTGGGCGCAGAGAATAGTGATGATCGCGACGTCCACGACGTCGCCGGCGTAATACATCAGCATCGTGCCTGCCTGCGCGTCCAGCCCGTCCACCCCGACCGGCGGGTGAGCGTAGAGCGTCTTTGCGAGGATGCCGTGGGCGGCGAGGGCAAGGACGACGACAGCGGTTCGGAGCGGGAATCCGGCACGATGCGGCGCGGGATCGATCGGGATGATCGCCGCTGTGAACAGGTATCCGGCGAGTAGGAAGTGGGTCATCACGATCAAATGGACGAGGAAGCTCGCTCGCATCGCGTCGTAGAGAGGTGTGGAGTACAGCACCCACATCCCGCCGACGTTGAGGATAGAGGCCACGACCGGAGCGGTGAGGAACCGGGCGGGCCAGCTGCTCAGAACATGGGACAACCGACGCGCGGAACCAACGTGCATCGAACGCAGCGCCAGTGTGACGGGGGCGCCGAGAACCAGCAACAGCGGCCCCAGCATTCCGACGAGCAGATGCGACCACATGTGTGCGACGAAGTCTTGGTGGGCGGCTGCCGCAAGTGGCCCGACGAATCCTGCTGCGGCTGCGATGACGCCGACTGTCCAGGAGGCGCTGCGGTACCAGGGCCAGGGCTGGCCGCACCGCCACTGGATGATCGCGCAGCCGCCGTAGAAGGCGAGTGCGAACGCGAACGGAAGGGCAATGATGAGATCGGGACTGATCCCCGATCCGGAGGTGTGATCGTGCACCGGCTCACCCGGCTGGAATGCCACTGCGCCGGGTGCGGACAGTGAGGATGACTCCGGCGACGATGAGCAGGACGGCGATGATGTTCCAGGTGAGGTCATACGGGAGCACATTCTCCACATAACGGATCTGGTGAATTCCCCACCACTTGTGCTGCACCGTGCCGTCGTACAGCTGGAAGCTCCCCGCGCCAAGGAGAACTCCGCCCCACCACCGCATCTGCCAGAATGCGGCGCGCCTGCGCAGATCCGCGAGCAGGAAAAGGCCGCCGATTGTGGCTGCCCAGCTCAGGGCGTGGAAGAAACCATCCGACACCAGTCCGATATCAGGCGTTGCCAGATCGTAGAAGTGATGCCAGTGCAGCAACTGGTGGAAGACGGTCTCATCGATGAAGGCCACCAGGCCCACACCGAAGAGGATGCCCGACCACAAGTTGCGCTTCGAAAACGTGGCCCTCGCTCGGTAGTCGATTCGCGTCGATGATGAATCCGTGATGGTAGCCATTCGTGTCGCTCCCTCGTCATCGCAACCGCTCGGTAGACGCAGGACAATAGAAAGGAAGCGTCCGCGGCGCGACGGGCTTGACATGTGAGCTCGCCCGTGGTCCAGGACCGTGACAAAGGTGTGGGCGCATTCCCCACCGAAACGTCCAACGACCGCAGTTGCGGTGCACTTTTTTGGACTTCGACACAGCTGGGCGTGGATCGCTGCGCCGGAACCATCACTTTCGGCATGCCCTTCGTTGCGCGCGTGAGGCCTCGAACCAGGTCGATCCGTCGCTCTAGAGCTGTCCGAGCAGTTGCACGAACTCGTCGGCCATGGCGAGCTGCTCCGTGAGCTTCTGACGGCGCTGGTCGGCGCCGTCGCGGATGTCGTCGATCCGGGCGCGCAGCGCGACATCGCTCGGGTCGACGGTGAGGGCATCGACGACGTCGAGAAGTTCGCGCATCTCGTCGAGGGTGTATCCCAGCGGCTTCATCCTGCGGATGATGAGGATGCGTTCGACGTCCTTCTCGGTGTAGAGCCGGAACCCGCCCTCCGTGCGTGCGGACGGCTGCACGAGCCCCACGTCGTCCCAGTGTCGAAGCGAGCGGAATGAGAGCGCTGTGCGCTCGGCCACCTCGCCTATCCGCATCGTCGCGACGCTCGCGTGTTCGTCTTCCATTGCTTTCCCCACAACACTCACGTTACGTTAGAGTCTAGATCGGCGCGGTTCTCGCGCCTGCTCCCCTCATCTTCCCGTGTCGGCCTGACCGACGCCTGCGCACTGCTGCGCTCCTCATCGTTTCCCGCGCTCTCACGAGAGAGCCCAACACCCCGGAGGGCACATGACTGCCGTCACCCCCACCCGCGACTCCGCGTCGCGTCACCGTATCGAACCCACCGTCATGCAGGCGCTGCGCAGCCCGCGCCTGCTCACCCGGGAAGTCCTCGCCGGCCTCGTCGTCGCACTCGCCTTGATTCCCGAGGCGATCGCGTTCTCGATCATCGCTGGCGTCGACCCGCGCGTCGGCCTGTTCTCATCCTTCATCATGGCCGTCGCGATCGCCTTCCTCGGCGGACGCCCCGCCATGATCACCGCCGCCACCGGAGCGATCGCGCTCGTCATCGCACCGGTGGCCCGCGAGTACGGCATGGACTACTTCATCGCCACCGTGCTCCTCGGCGGTCTCATCCAGATCGTGCTGGCTCTGCTCGGTGTCGCGAAGCTCATGCGGTTCATCCCACGCTCGGTGATGGTCGGATTCGTGAACGCTCTGGCGATCCTGATCTTCACCTCGCAGTTCCCGCAGTTGATCGGGGTTCCTTGGCTCGTCTACCCGCTCGTCGCGGTGGGTCTGCTGGTGATGTATCTCATGCCGCGGATCACGAAGGTCATCCCGGCACCACTGGTCGCCATCGTGCTGCTCACCGCCGCAGTCGTGGTCTTCGCCTGGAACGTCCCGAACGTCGGCGACCAGGGAGAACTCCCCGAGAGCCTCCCAGCGCTGTTCATCCCGAATGTGCCGCTCACCTTCGAGACGCTGCAGATCATCGCCCCCTATGCTCTAGCGATGGCCGTGGTCGGCCTGCTCGAGTCGCTGATGACCGCGAAACTCGTCGACGACATCACCGACACCCACTCCCGCAAGACCCGCGAGGCTCTCGGACAGGGCGCCGCGAACGTTCTCTCCGGCGCGTTCGGCGGCATGGGCGGCTGCGCGATGATCGGCCAGACCATGATCAACGTCAAGGCCTCCGGCGCACGCACGCGTATCTCGACGTTCCTCGCCGGTGTCTTCCTGCTCGTCCTTGTGCTCGCGCTCGGCGACGTGGTGGCGATCATCCCCATGGCGGCGCTCGTCGCCGTGATGATCCTCGTCTCGATCGCGACCTTCGACTGGCACAGCATCCGTTGGAACACCCTCACGCGGATGCCGAAGAGTGAGACGGCCGTCATGCTCATCACCGTCATCGCCACCGTCTGGACCCACAACCTCGCAGTCGGCGTCATCCTCGGAGTCATCGCCGCGATGATCATGTTCGCTCGACGGGTCGCACACTTCGTGAGCGTCACCCGCACCGTCAACCCCTACAGCGCGACGGCGCACTACGCCGTCGACGGGGAACTCTTCTTCGCCTCCAGCAACGACCTCACCACACAGTTCGAGTATGTCGACGACCCCGACACCGTGATCATCGACATGAGCCGGTCGCACGTCTGGGACGCCTCCACCGTGGCCGCCCTCGACGCCATCGTCACCAAGTACGAAAACCACGGAAAGACCGTCACCATCCAGGGCCTGAACGACACAGCGGCAGCATTCCATGGCCGCCTCACCGGAAACCTCGGTGCCGGCCACTGACCCACGATCACGCACGAGCGAGGGGCGGCCTTAAGGCCGCCCCTTTTCTTCCGCTATCCACTGAAGTGCCGCCGGGACCGTCTATCGAAACTAGCTTCCGGTGCACGCTTGCGGCACCACCAGTAGAACCGAATGCGAAACCACGCCCCAACCGATCGTGTACGGCGGGCGGCACCGAACCGTGAGGTTGCTCAACATTTTCTTGCGAGAGGCGAGGGGAAGTCTGCAATGTCGGACATATGAGGGATCGTGGTGACTATGAGCTGACCAGGATCGTGAGGGAACGCTATGACCGGTAACGACGAGCCCGAAGGGCATTCGTCCCCCGATGGCGTTCCTACTCTCAGCGCGTGGGCAACGGATCAGGCCTGGCTGGCCGAGGCAGACCGCGATCGCGCCGAGGAACGTTTCGACCGGCTCGCTGGAGACCGCGAACTCGCGACCGCACTCCAGGCCAGCGGATACCGTGGCCGGAACTACGATCTGTTCGCGAATGAGATCGCGAAGTACGGGTGGGCTGTCATCCGCGGGTGGATCTACAAAGGGCAGATTCGTGGCGAGGTGAAGCGAAAGGGCTTCGGTGCACTGGAGCCTGAGCCCCGCCCGGGATCGATGATCGAAGAGGCCGAGAGCCTGGCGGATGAGACGATCGTGCTGGCCCTCACCGCGTTTCGAGACAAGGTGCTCGTCCCGGGCAAGTGGGACCCCGCCAAGGGCGCGTCCCTGCGCACTTTTTTCGTGGGCCAGTGCCTGCTGCAGTTCAGCAACGTCTACAAGCGTTGGCGTCGAGAAGAGTTGCGTTCTTATGCGGAGCCGCAGACTCCGCCGCCCGCAGCGGCCTGGGCCGATGACTTCGAGGAGGGTCCGTCGACGTCGGCGGCTCCCGACGCGAGCGAGGCGGCGCACATCAAGGACGAGCTGCGCCGTGCATTCGGGAGCATCAAGGACGAGCGTGTCCGCTCAGCCTTTTATCTGAACGTGACGCATGGCTTCACGCACGCGGAGATCGGCGAGAAGCTTGGCATGACCGCGAAAGCGGTGGAGTCGGCGATCGCGCGCGCACGTCAGCAAGTACGACAGAACCGGGAGTCCGCATGAGCAGTGAATTTCGAGGCAAGATCGAGCGCTCGTCCTTCGGGACCCAGAACGCGAAGGCGGCACGCCGAACCGTTTCCGCCAACAAAGCGCAGTCGCTCGTCTCGCGATCGATGACGGGCAAGACTCAATCGAAGCAGTTGAGAGGCCGCGAGGGGAAGTGACCAGCGGCGGACATATACCGAGATGTCGGGATCACAACGGAAAAGAGCCGCCCCGCGGTAACGGGACGGCTCACAAGCCCTGAGAAGGTCAGGTCTCATCCAGAGCACTGACTGTACCGGAGTTGGCAGCCGCAGACTAGCGGCGCTCCATCTCATGGCACCCCCGGCACCAATCAGTGAAGGAGTTCCCATGGGAACCGTTCGTCGCTCTGCATCCACCGGTCGTTTCGTCTCCAAGGCCGCTGCGGCCCGCTGGCCCGGAAAGACCACCACCGAACGTGTCGGTTCCGGCACGAGCAACTCGGCCACGGTGCACCGCTCCGCGTCGTCGGGCCGGTTCGTCACCGAATCGACCGCCAACCGCAACCCGGGCGGCACGATCAGCCAGCGCGTCTAATCGAACCTGAGGGCCTGCACGTGCACACGTGCAGGCCCTCGTTGTGTAAGTCGAGGGCCTCCAGAACCCCGTCGGTGGCGGTCAGTAGTTCACCTTGTCGATGACGAGGTTCCCGTCGAGCATCTCGTGCGGGACGGGTCCTGCACTGGGGGAGCGGGATGGTCAGTCTCGCGAGGTCGGCGTCCGCAACGGTGTCCGCGGACGCCAAGGCGTGAGCGCCCGGGACGGCAACGCCGACCGGCATCTCAATGTCTGCCGCAGCGCCGGAGCCGGCAACGTTCACCCGGAACCCGGCGGCGAGTACTGTTCACCCGAAGGCTAGTGGGGGAGCTTTCCCATCGTTTGTTCAAGTCTGGCCTTGCGTTGCCTAGACCTTGCGACGGAAGCCGGTGGAGTCCCGAGTGACATCGGGCGCCCAACGATGCGGTTCTCGCTTCACGTCGGGCCACTCGTGATCAGATCGAACGATATCCGGTCCGCGCCGGTGTGTCGGAAGCCCGTCGAAGCCGACCGGGCTGATCCTGGGCGCAGGCGACGAAGATGTGCCTACCGGCACTCCGCCTCCCTCCGGGAGTGATGATGAAGCCAGCTGAGATCGCACGGATGATCGCTCGTCGACGGTTCTCGAAAGAGTCGGAGCTGCACTGGGTGCCGCGTGATCATCGTTCGGAGACTGGCTATGCGAACAACACCTCGTTCGCACCGGTCGACCGAAGTCTCGGCCGTTTGGATTGGTCGGTCATCGACCCCATGAAGGTTCGAGTATCGAAGGGCGCCAGCCACTTCTTCACGGGATCTGAGTACTTCTGGAGCCGCACCCGCAGTCACGTCTGGTGCGAGTCTCAGTTCGAGCGCGACGAACTGATGTGGCTCGATTTTGGCGGACAGGTCGAAAGGGTGTGGTCGCAGCCGTTTGGCGTGGTGTTCGGCGTCCGCTCGCCGATGGCCGGTCATTGGCATGTGCCGGATTTCCTGTTGCAGATGTCGGACGGCTCTTACGCCGTTCGGGACGTGAGGCCAGAGGAACTCATCGACGAGTATGCGCAACTGCAGTTCGATGAGACGGCGCGAGCGTCGGCAACGCTCGGCTGGCACTATCAGGTGCTTTCCGGCCACAGCCTTCATGCGACCCGCGTGGTCGAATGGTTGTCGGCGTCGCGTCATGACCGCTGCAGGCCGCCCGCTGCCGTCGAGGACAGGATCCTCGAGGCGGCAACTCTCGGCAAGACTCGCCGGGAGCTATGCGAGCTGGCATCACCAGATTGCCCACCTCTTGCTTGCGCTTGGATTGACAACCTCGCCTGGCGCAGGCTGCTCGAGGTCGATCTGTCGGCGGTCTTCAACAGCAACACGCTACTGACTACCGCCCATCGGGAGAGAACGGACGCGATCGGTGTCTGACGAGAAGAAGCTGAAGCTCGGAGACACTTTCGACATTGACGGCGAGAGCTGGGTCTGGGTCCACATCATCCCTGGCCTAGAGGTGAAGCTCCGATCTGAGACCGCACCCCACCGACACCTGATCATGTCC
This sequence comes from Microbacterium sp. TWP3-1-2b2, assembly GCF_049896145.1. Taxonomy (NCBI): domain Bacteria; kingdom Bacillati; phylum Actinomycetota; class Actinomycetes; order Micrococcales; family Microbacteriaceae; genus Microbacterium; species Microbacterium sp. TWP3-1-2b2. Next base: position 2,414,052 of record NZ_JAFCTS010000001.1, read on the forward strand.
GTAGACGAGTTCCTGCTCCAGGCCGGAACAGCCCAACGGGATCGCATCGTATCTCTTCGGCCGGACGGGGATGCATGGCCGACCGACGTATGCGATATGGAAGCCCATCTCCTTGAGGCCTTCACTGGCAAGCCGATGGATCCGTTGGCCTCCGCTCCTCGGGCACAATATGACCCTGCGCTGACAACTCAGAACGCACGTATTGACGCGAAGCTGCTCGAGCTAAAAGGCACTTCACTTGGGCGAGCGCGCAGCACCTTTCACCTCCTGTGGAAGACGTACCAGCAAGGCGGTGCAGCCGGACTGAATGCCCGCATGCATCGCAAGGGCGAGCAGCGACTCGCCATCAGCCGAGCAGACCCACGGCTGGTGACGATCATCGATCGATTCCTCGATCGTCAGACGGACAAGTCTACGAGCAGCAAACGCCGGTGCGCTGTCTTGGTGAGGCGAGCGCTCGAGACCACCTACCCCGGCGATCCTTTATGTGAGATCAAGGCTCGCACCCTCCAGGGCTACATCAACGAGCGGGCTGCCGGCCGTTACAGCTTCGACAAAGCGACCACCCGGCGAAACACCGACAACAGCCCCAAGCGTCAGTACTACTCCGGGGCTGCCTATCAACTTGGGGAGCGATGCGAGATCGATTCAACGAAACTCGACGTTCTCGTCTGGGATGAGAACAGTGAGTTCCGGCCGACACTCACCGTGCTTCTCGATGTCGCAAGCCGGGTACCGCTCGCTTGGGCGATTCACGCGGACAGCCCCGGCGGATTCGACCATGCGCTCCTGCTCGCCCGGGCTGTCATCGGACGCAAAGCCGTACCTGGTTCAGGAGCAGCCACCCTCGCAGGGTCAGCCACGTTGCCGTCCAACCTGATGAAGCAGGTGAACCCCTTCCTCACCGACGATTCTCTGGCCGTCCCATGGATCTTCCCGCGATCGATCACTATCGATGGTGGAGCAGATTTTCGGTCCCGCACGTTCAGAGACGCCTGCAGTGCGTACGGAATCCACAGGGAACTTGCCCCCTCCAGAACACCGACGGTAAAACCACACGTTGAACGCAACTTCGGCACGCTCTCGACAGACTTCGCCGCATGGCTGGCTGGATTCGTGGGGAACTCCGTCGCCCATAGGGCCGCCAAAGACGACCCCACGCTCACCCTGGACTCGCTTCGCCTCATCCTCGACAGCTGGATAACGAATATCTACCTGAACAGGCCTCACCGTGGCTTGAGATCGATGAGGCATCCAGGGCGCATCTTCACCCCGAATCAGATGTACGCCGAACTGTTCGCTGTAGGACCCGGCGTTCCGGTGCCTTTCGGAGTTGAGGAGTACCTCGCACTCTTGCCCACCGAACGACGCATGATCGGCCGTGCAGGGATCGAACTCCACAATCGCCGCTACGACTCACCCCATCTGGAAGATCTGCGCAATCGCTCCCTCACGGGCGCTGAACCGGGATCCGCGAAAGCCAGGAAATTCCCAGTGAGCTTCGACCCCTACAACGCCAATGCCGTCTGGGTGCGTCACCCAGAAACCGGTATGTGGATCGAGTGCTGGGACATCGCTCTGCGGGAAAAGACAGCACCGATGGTCGCCGAGATAGACATGAAACTCCTTGCCCGATACCCCGACGCCGCGATCGACGATCCCGACCGCCGTCGCGAGTGGATTGATCGTGTCGAGAGTCGGGAACGAGGAGACAAACGGAAACGCACCCAGCACAAGCGAGAGCAACAGCGCCTCAAGGTCGAAGCTCAACGCGAGTCAGGCCCCTCGACAACGACGCCGATCCCATTACGGCAATGGGCCAAACCCGTCGACATCAGCACCATCGATTGGACGTCCCCCGACATACATCTCGCGCAAGCAGAGGAGCTTGATTCATGAAGATCACCCCACTCGTCCTCCACCATGACCGCAAGACCAGCCTTGCAGGGCTTCGAGAAGCATTCGACGCCGAGCCCGCATCCCCGCCGAAGATCACCTTCCGGCAGTACACAGATCTGGACAGTGAAGCCCGAGAGCTATACGACCAAGCTCGCGAAGACTTTCTCCGGCTGACGTTGAGGGTGAAGACACGCGAGCAAGCGGTCTGCGCTCGCATTCTGGAGGACCTCATCCGAATCAACCCTCGGCTGAAGAACTCGCGGCGCGGGCTGATGATATCCGCGCCGATGTTCTCCGGCAAGACAGAGCTCGCTCTCCTGTTGGCCCGATCCGTAGAACGCAGACACGCAGCCCAATACCCCGACTACCTCAGAGACGGAGACGCACCGGTCGTCTGGGTGGAGATGACCGAACACTCGACCGGAAAAGCTCTCCTTGCCCAGATCATGGAGTTTCTCGCCCCCACGATCGTTCTCCCCAAACAGATTGCCACCGACCGGCTGCGGAAGCTTGCCGTCGAAGCCCTCCATCGACATGGCACGAAGCTGCTGGTGATCGACGAAGCGCACAAGCTTGGCGGGACCGAACCCTCCAGTGTCATCAAGGCTCTCCAGAACGAGTCCTGTGCGACCGTCGTCCTGGTTGGAATCAATCTCGACCAAGCATTCAAGACGGGCGACGGCCTGCAAGTCAGCGCACGCTGCGACTTCGTCACACTCGACAAGATCGACCCCGCCGTCCAAGAGGACTTCGAACAATGGATCAAATGGGTCGCCACCTTCGACAGCTTCCTACCACTATGCGGGCACGTCCACGGCCTTCTCACCCGCAACGCCGGCACGCTAGTCCACGCCGCCGACGGGAAACTCGCCGTTCTCGCGATGATCGTGGACCGCCTAGTCGCGTCCATCTTGCGCGACGAATCGCGCACCTCGGAGACCGTAACCCGCGAGCGACTCTTCGGGGTTCTCGACACTCTCCGGCGCACCACGCTCAACACACACAACGTCACCCTGGACGACTTGGTGGACGCCGCATGATCAGCACGCAGGCGTGGGCGAAACGACCCAAATGGCATCATCTTGAGACGCCACGCTCCTACGCGCAGCGGCAATGCCACGCCGCAGGAGTGCCGTTCGATTTCGCCGAGAGGGCACTGACCAGCCGAGCGCAACCGAACATCCACCGTGTCTGGATCGACGACGAAACCGCCGCTCGGGTGGTCGAGGCGACGGCAGGGCGCCCGGCCGGCCACTACCTCCGTATGAAACGTCTAGCGCAACCGGACTCCACGCGGGCCTACCCGCAGCGCTTCCTGTGCCGCCTATGCAGTGCCGGGGAGACGATCGAGCAGATTCCCCACGATCGGGAAAACTTCTGTCTCCGACACCCGGGGCAGATGGTGTGGGTCGGTCCCGGAACCGAACCCGATACCCAGGTGATCGTTCCCTTCGGCCCCGCTCTCCGGAACGCGGAACTCTCCTTCCGTCGACTCGTCGCGACAGGGCGAGTCACCACGCAACTGCACGGACAAGTGTGGGCCATGGTGCGCGACAACGACACGCTCTCCGCCCAGAACGGAGAGACCGCGCAGAATCCGTCCTTGATGAGCGCGGTACGCGAGATCGATCGCCGCGCACATCTGTACCGCTCGACGGTGCGCGTTCTGCAGATCTTGTCCAATCGTTCGCACTGCGCACGCTGGCGCACTCAGTCGGCGGCAGATCTACGACTCGACATCAACACAACGTTGGGCCTCGCCAACAGCGACATCCTCGTCGAACGGGTGATTCTCTGGCTCCGCCCCCTCCGCCGCCACACCATCCCCACGAAGTTCCGCCCCCTGGAAGCCGCCCTCGACACCGTCGACGTCCCCCGCATCCTCGACGCCACCGCCAACTACCCGCTATGGATCCTCCGACACCCGAAAGCCATCTCCGAATGGGACTGGGATCGCAACCCGCCCACCCGAGACCCCTGGTCGGGAGTCGATGTCTCCCACAAAGCCTGGTGGTTATGCGAAGAGGGGCACTCCTGGGAAGCCAGCCCCCACGTGCGAGGCTTTGCAGAGACGAACTGCTCCTACTGCATCGGCATGGACTTCTGGCCTGGACATACCGACCTCGGCACCCTGCGGCCAGACATTGCCGCGGAATGGGACACCACCCCAGGAGCCAACCGCGGGGACCCCCATCACGTCAGCGTCACCTCCGCCCGAAAAATCAACTGGCGGTGTGCGGCTCGGGAGCACACTTGGCCTGCCCAGGTGCGCTCCCGCACCACGTTAGAAAGCGGCTGCCCCTATTGCGCCGGTAGCCGGGCGATACCGGGTGAAACAGACTTAGCCACTCTTCACCCAGGCCTTGCATCAGAGTGGGACTACCAACGCAACGACAGTTCCATCACTCCGGAGACAGTCACCCCCGGATCAGACCGTGTCGTCTGGTGGCACGGCCCCTGCGACCATAGCTGGGACGCGGCTGTCGGCAACCGCTGCTCAGGACACGGGTGCCCGTACTGCTCCAACCAACGCACCCTCGCCGGCTTCAACGACCTCGCCACCACCCACCCTCAACTCGCCGAACAGTGGGACCACGTGAACTCCAAGACTCCTTGCGAGGTCACCGCGGGTTCGGATTTCCCCGCAGTATGGCGTTGCGCGCTGGGTCACACGTGGGAACTCCCCGTCTGGGGCCGCACGACGGACAAGACGGGCTGCCCCGTGTGCGCGAATCGCGTCGTCTTGGCAGGATTCAATGACCTGGGAACTCTCGACCCTCACTTGGCTTCGGAATGGGACCACAAACCAGGCGCGAACGACCGGACACCGTCCGAAGTGACCGTCAGCAGCCAATACGAAGCCCGATGGAGCTGCGTGAAGGGTCACACCTGGCCAGCGACAGTCGCCAACCGACACGCCGGCTCAGGTTGCCCCTCATGCTCCGGCCGCGTTGCCATCCCGGGTACAACCGACCTCGCAACGCTTCGGCCAGACATCGCCGCTCAATGGGATCCCAGCAACGACTGCTCACCGAATCAGGTCACAGTCTCATCCCACGTGAAGGTGTCATGGATCTGCCATCGCAACCACTCGTGGCCGGCGACCGTCAAGAATCGAACGTGCGGCCACGGCTGCCCCTACTGCGCAGGAAAGCTGCCCATCCCTGGCGAGAACGACCTTGCGACTCTGCGCCCCGACCTCGCCAAGCAATGGGACCCAGCGAACACCCTCTCTCCTACCGAGGTCACCGTCGGGTCGGGTCGAAAAGTCATGTGGATCTGTGCGTGCGGATATTCGTGGCCGTCCAAGATTCAGACCAGAACCCGCAGACCTCACGCCCACTGCCCCGAATGTCGCAAGTAGCAACAGGACCCGATGCGAACCTCGTCTGGGCTTATTGACCTGTGGCGCTGAGTCCTCCTCGAACACAGCGCTAGCTCACAGTCTGGCGCTGACGCTGACGCGAGCGAATCGGGATAGATCGAGAGACTCGAGCTCCCGATTCGATCACTGACGAAAGCACCCCGGATCGGCGAGCACGTTCCCCTCGTTAGACGAGCTCACTCACCAGCTGCTCGATTCGCGCCTTGATGTCGTCACGGATGGGGCGCACAGCGTCGATGCCCTGGCCGGCGGGGTCGTCGAGCTTCCAGTCCTCGTAGCGCTTGCCGGGGAAGAACGGGCAAGCGTCGCCGCATCCCATCGTGATGACGACGTCGGAGGCCTGCACGGCCTCGGTCGTCAGGATCTTGGGCTGCTCGGCGGTGATGTCGATCCCGAGTTCATTCATCGCTTCGACGGCGGTCGGGTTGATCTGGTCGGCGGGCATGGAGCCGGCGGAGCGGACTTCGATGCGGTCGCCGGCGATATCGCGGAGAAAGCCTGCGGCCATCTGCGAGCGTCCGGCGTTGTGGACGCAGACGAAGAGAACGGAGGGCTTGGTGGTCGTGTCAGTCATGGTTGCTCCTGGTGCGAGGGGTTGGTCAAGGGAGAAGGTCTTCGACGAGCGCGCGCACGCGGCCGGCGATGTCGTCACGGATGGCTTCGACACCGTCACGCGATGCGAGAGCAGGATCGCCGACTGCCCAGTCGTCGTAACGGACGCCGGGGATGATCGGGCAGACATCTCCGCAGCCCATCGTGATGACGACGTCCGCCGCACGGACGGCATCATCGGTGAGCGGCTTCGGAAAGCGCTCGACGGCAGCGTCACCTTCGATCTCGGCGAGAATCGACCGGACGTGAGGATGGATGACGTCGGCAGGAGCCGATCCTGCCGAGCGAGCCACGACCTTGCCGCCCGCCAGCTTGTTGACGAGCGCGGCGGCGAGCTGCGAACGCCCCGCGTTGGCGACACAGACGAAGAGCACCTGGGGCACAGCAGAGTCGCGGTCCCGTGTGAGGTCGGCGAGTCGCTGACGTGCGAAGCGTTCGGTCAGTGGCACGAGTGCTGAGGTGACTCGCGCGGTGCGGGCGAGGGCGGTGTAGGACTCGCGGACGATGGTGAGCACGACATTGGGGTCGAGCTCGGGGACCTCTGCCGCGAGTTCATCTGCGAGATGGGTCACCCGCGCGTCGAAGTCGGGCCGCGGCTCATCGCGGCCGTCAGAGACACTCCACGGTGCGAGCGTCGCGGGCGCGAAGGATTCCAGCAGTGCCGTAACGGCGCTGCGCCGGTTCGGGTTGATCCGATACCAGACCCAGGTTCCACGCCGCTCCGAGGTGAGGACATCGACGTCCTTGAGCACCTTCAGATGGTGAGAGACCGTCGGCTGGGAAACCTCGGCGAGCTCGGCGAGATCGCAGACGCACGACTCCCCTCGAGGGTCGGATGCGATGGCAGACAGCATCCGAAGACGGAGCGGATCCGACAGCGCCTTCAGAGTAGAGGCGACCGAGGTGGCCGCATCGACGCCAATGGCGTGGCTGGCGACGGGACTGCAGGTGTCACCCTGGGTGGTCAGCACGGCGTTCATGTCTACATCCTTTCAGCGGTGAATGGATCGGTGTGGAACCAGCGTCGGGCTGCCCAGAGCGAGACATAGACCAGTCCGACGAGAACAGGCACTTCGATGAGCGGGCCGACGACCCCGGCAAGGGCCTGGCCGGAGGTCGCGCCGAAGGTGCCGATGGCGACGGCGATGGCGAGCTCGAAGTTGTTGCCCGCTGCAGTGAAGGCCAGCGTCGACGAGCGGGCGTATCCGAGCCCCAGCGCCTTGCCCGTGAAGAGGCCGATAAACCACATGATCCCGAAGTACGCCAGCAACGGGAGTGCGATCCGAGCGACGTCCCAGGGGCGGCTGGTGACCTGTTCGCCCTGGAGCGCGAACAGCAGCACGATGGTGAAGAGGAGACCGTAGAGGGCCCAGGGGCCGATCTTCGGGATGAAGCGGTCTTCGTACCAGTCGCGTCCCTTCGTCCGCTCCCCGATGAAGCGGGAAGCGAATCCGGCGACGAGGGGTATGCCGAGGAAGATCAGCACGTTCAGCGCGATCTGCCAGACCGAGATCTCGAGCCCTTGGGAGTCGAGGCCGAGCCAGCCCGGGAGAACCGTCAGGTAGAACCAGCCGAGCAGCGAGAAGGCGAAGACCTGGAACACCGAGTTGATGGCGACGAGCACTGCCGCGGCCTCGCGGTCGCCACATGCGAGGTCGTTCCAGATCACGACCATGGCGATGCAGCGGGCAAGGCCGACGATGATGAGCCCGGTGCGATACTCAGGCAGGTCCGGGAGGAGCGCCCAGGCGAGAACGAACATGAGCGCCGGTCCGACGAGCCAGTTGAGAACCAGGGAGGAGATGAGTAGCTTCTTGTCTCCGGTGACCGCGGCGACCTTGTCGTAGCGGACCTTGGCGAGAACCGGGTACATCATCACCAGTAGGCCGAGGGCGATGGGGATCGAGATTCCACCGACCTCGAGGTCGGCTAGGAGACCGGAGACTCCGGGGATGAAGCGACCGATGACGATGCCGCCGACCATGGCGAGACCGATCCAGAGCGGCAACCAGCGGTCGAGGGTCGACAGGCGGCGCGTGGTGGTCGGGACGGTGGTAGGTGCGGTGGCGGTGCTCATGCGAGGAGAGCCTCCATTTTCGTGGCGATGATGGGCTTCGGGTGGGCGCCGATGAGTGTGTCGACCCGTGTGCCTCCCGTATAGAACCCGAGTGTGGGAATGGACGTGACACCGACTGCGGTCACCGTCTCAGGGTTCTGGTCGGCGTCGAGCTTGACGATCTTCACACGGCCGTCGTACTCGGCGGCAAGCTGATCCAGAAGGGGTGCGACCTGCTTGCACGGCCCGCACCAGGTGGCCCAAATGTCGACGACGACGGGGATCTCGGAGTCGATGACCTCGGCCTGGAAGGTGGCATCGGTGACAGTGATGGGCGCGCTCATGCGAAGACCTCCTCGGTCTCGGTCTGTACCGATGCGGTCTCGTCGAGCGACGCGAGGTAGTGCTGGGCGTCTTGTGCTGCGGCGCATCCGGTGCCTGCGGCGGTGATTGCCTGACGGTAGGTGTGGTCGACCAGATCACCCGCGGCGAAGACCCCCGCGAGGTTCGTGCGCGTGGACGGATGCTCGACGAGCACGTAGCCGTCGGAATCCGTATCGACGAGGCCGGCGACGATCTCGGAGCGCGGGTCATGGCCGATGGCGACGAAGACTCCAGTGGCCGAGATCGTCCGCTCGGCGCCTGTGACGGTGTCGCGTAGCGTGACGGCTTCGACCTTCTCGGCGCCCACGAGGCCGGCGACCTCGCTGTTCCAGGCGACCTCGATCTTGGGATGGTCGAGCACACGCTGCGCCATGATCTTCGAGGCCCGGAACTCGTCACGGCGGTGCACGACGGTGACCTTCGACGCGAAGCGGGTGAGGAACAGTGCCTCCTCCCTCGCAGAGTCTCCGCCGCCGACGACGACGATCTCCTGCTCACGGAAGAAGAAGCCGTCACAGGTGGCGCACCAGGAGACGCCGTGACCGGTGAGTCGATCCTCGTCCGGCAAGCCGAGCTTGCGATAGGCGGAGCCCATCGTGAGCACGACGGCACGGGCGAGGAAGGTCTCCCCAGCTCCGGTCTCGACCGTTTTGATGGTCGCGTCGAGGTCGACGCGGACGGCGTCGTCAAGGAGGATCCGGGCACCGAAGCGCTCAGCCTGAGCGCGCATCGACTCCATCAGGTCAGGCCCCTGCACGCCGTCGACGAAACCGGGGAAGTTCTCCACCTCGGTCGTGGTCATCAGCGCGCCGCCCGCCGTCACAGAACCGGCGAGGACCACAGGAGCAAGACCTGCACGCGCGGCGTAGACCGCGGCGGTGTAGCCCGCAGGCCCGGACCCGATGATAACTAGCTCAACCTCTTGAATCGACATGTGTCTATATTGACATCTGTCGATACCTAATGCAACTGTTGCTGACGGAGTTCACCTGCTCTTCACCTGGCGAACAGATCATGCAGGTGGAGCATTCGAGACAGTCAAGAGATCAGAGGACCACAGATGACCCAGCCCAAGACGGTTCTGTTCATATGCAAGCACAATGCAGGGCGCTCCCAGCTCGGCGCCCATCTCCTGACACACATCGGCGATGCGCGACTTGTCGCGACGAGTGCGGGAATCACCCCAGCCGAGACGATCAACCCGGCCGTCGCGGCATCGCTGCACGAGCTCGGAATCGACACGTCAGCGGCCACGCCTCGGGCGGTGACAGCGGAAGACCTCGACGCGGCCGATGTCGTGGTCCTGATGAAGCCGGGCCTCTCGCTGCCTGGTGCGGTGCGTGGAGAGCTGATCGAGTGGTCATTCCCGGATCCCTCGAACTGGGAGGCCGACGGGGTGCGCGAGCTCCGCGACGCCATCGACGCGAAGGTGCGTGGCTTGGCGGCTCGGCTCGTCAGCTAAGTGCTGAGAGGTGGGGCTCGGTTCGGAAGCCCCACCCCTCATGAGTTGCAATCAGCCGACACTGACGGGCCGCGCGCCGATCTGCAGGGTCTGGGGGGCTGCGCAGCAGCTCCCCGCATTGTCATCGAAGTCACCGGATCCGCCGCACACACCGGTGTCGGGGAGAGAGAGTTCGTTGCGTGCGGCCGCCTCGTGGTCGCCAGCGAGGTGAGCTGCGACGCTACGGACCTGCTCGAAGCCAGTCAAAGCGAGGAACGTTGGGGCTCGCCCGTAGGACTTCACTCCGACGATGAAGAACCCTTGCTCCGGCTGCGCCAGTTCTCTCGCGCCCGTCGCGGACACCGATCCGCAGGAGTGGATATTCGGATCGATCTCGGAAGCGATGCTTGCGACCGCCTCGAGAGTGGGATCGAGGTCGATCCTGAGCTCTCGCAGCATCCCGGTGTCAGGGCGGAAGCCCGTGAGTGCGAATACTCGCCCAACATTCGTCACCTCGCGCCCATCTTCGGCGACGAGTGTCAGACCATCGACTCCGTGCTGGAACTCGGCGACACGGAACCCCGTCACCAGGTCGACGACCCCGTCGTCGATCACCTTGCGGGCGCGGGAACCGAGCGCGGCACGCTCCGGCAGCTCATCTCCGATTCCGCCGCCGAAGACGTTGGCGGCGCTCCCTCGGCGTAGCAGCCAGGTCACGCGCGTTCCCGGCGACCGGCGGGCCAACTCACTCAGACGCAGCACGGCATGCGTGGCTGAGTGCCCCGCACCGACCACCACGACGTGCGAACCGGCGAGGTCCGACACATCGGATGGGATGCGGTACGAAATCAGATCGGACGCGGCGGCTTCGCCGAGGGCCGGGAACCCATCCGCCCCGGCGGGATTTGGCAGGCCCCAGGTGCCACTGGCATCGATGACCGCACGGGCGAGGAGGCGGGATTCGTTGCCCGCGGCATCTACGGTGTGGACGACGAACGGCTGGCTCCGGCGGCCTGCGTCGACGACTTTGTCGCGGCCCTGGCGGGCGACTCCGGTGACAGTCGTCGCGTAGCGGATCCGCTCGCCCAGGACATCCGCGAGTGGCGCCAGGTAGTCGCTGACCCACTGCGCGCCGGTCGGATACCCCGAGTCGGGTGCGCTCCACCCCGTGGGCTCGAGCAGGCGGCGCGCAGCGGCGTCCGTGAGTTCTGGCCACGCTGAGAACAAGCGCACGTGTCCCCACTCGGAGACTGCAGTTGCTGGGCCGTGCCCGCGCTCGACGACGAGGACATTCTCGTCGCGTTCGACCAAGTGTGCCGCTGCGGCGAGGCCCTGCGGCCCTGCTCCGATGACGACGACGGGAAGCTCAGACATCACATCTCCTCAAATCGAAAAATTTCAATATGAAGACTGTCGCCTATCTATCGAAGATTGTCAATACGTGCCAGACTAGTCCCGTGAGCCTGCCAACGACAATCGAATCGACCAGCTGCTGCGTCCCGCCAATCACCCCCTCCATGACCGTCGCGGATGCCGAGCGGGTTGCACGCGTGTTCAAGGCGCTCGGCGATCCAACGCGGGTGAGGCTCCTGTCCCTCATCGCCGCCGGGGCTGGCGGCGAGGCATGCATCTGCGATCTGACCGAGCCTGTCGGGCTGTCGCAGGGAACCGTGTCGCACCACATGAAGCTCCTCGCCGACGCCGGCCTCGTCACGCGTGAACAGCGCGGCAAGTGGGCGTACTTCGCTCTCAATGGCGACGCGATGGATGCCGCTGCCGACTCTCTCCGCGCGGTGTGACCTCAGCGAGTACCCCTCCGCCACACCTGGGCGGCCGGCTAGCCGCGCTGTCGGTGGGGCAGATCATCAGCTGGGGAATCCTGTTCTATGCACTGATCGTCGCCTCTCCCGCGGTCGCGGATGACACCGGGTGGCCGGTGGCGCTGGTCACACTGTCATTCTCGTCGGGCCTGGTCGCCTCCGCCCTCGCTGGCGTATTCGTCGGGAGATGGCTCGACGAGCGGGGGCCGCGCCTCATCATGACTGTTGGCAGCGTCGTCGGCCCGCTCGGCGTCGTGCTCGTCGCTCTCGCACCGAACCTTGCAGTCTTCACCGTGGGGTGGGTCATCGCGGGACTCGCACAATCGGCAGTGCTCTACCAAGCGGCGTTCACTGTCATCGCTCGCCGGTACGGGGCTCGACGCCGCGGGGCGATGACGATCTTGACGTTGGCCGGCGGGCTCGCATCGACGATCTTCGCTCCGATTGTCGCCGGACTGCTGGGGGTAACCGACTGGCGGACCATGTTCCTGATACTCGCCGGCTTCCTGCTTCTCATCACCGCGCCGCTGCACTGGTTCAGCCTGGAGCGCACCTGGTCACCCGTTCGCCACGACGACGCCGCAGAGGTCCATACGGTGAGCACGGTCGTGCGCACGCGGCGATTCTGGATGCTCGAGTTCTCCATGTTCGCCCTCGCCGCTGCGCTCTTCAGCGTGACCCTCGCGCTCATCCCGCTCTTCACAGAGAAGGGCATGAGCTACGAGCTCGCCGCCTGGGCCCTCGGACTCCTCGGCGCCGGTCAGGTGATCGGGCGACTCCTCTACGTCGCCGGCCCGCACACTGCCCCACCATGGGTTCCCCTCACGGTGACCGCCGGCCTCAGCGTTGTCTCCCTCACCTTGCTGGCCCTGATTCCCGGGCCTCCGTGGCTGCTGATCTCTATAGGTATCGCTGCGGGTGCCGTGCGAGGCGCTCAGACGCTTGTCCAGGGTTCCGCCGTCGCGGATCGCTGGGGCACCCAGAACTACGGCGCCATCAACGGGATCTTCGCTGCTCCGATCACGCTCGTCGGAGCGTTCGGCCCGGCACTCGGTCCGCTTCTCGCAGTGGCCACCGGCTCGTACTCGACCATGGCCCTCATCGCCGTCGGGCTCGCGGCGATCTCGCTCGCCTTCGCTCGGTTCTCCTAGGCGGTCAACCGAGCGATTGCCTGCGACCCGCGGGAGTTCTTCCGAGTCCGTTAACCTCACGTTCACATAGATGACCTTCTATCAATACGTCGAATAGATCACCATCTATTCGAGGCGGTCTATCGGCCGCCTGTCACGAGTCTGAGATGAAGGAAGCAATCGTGCGAAAGACCACAGCAAAGATCTTCGCCTCCACAGCATTGGTCATCGGCGTTCTCGCGCTGAGCGCCTGTGGCGGGCAGCCGAGCGCAGGCGAATCCACCGGCTCCGGTGAAGGATCGGGCGGATTGACCGGTTCGGTGAACACCGACGGGTCGTCGACAGTCGCCCCTCTCACGGAAGCCGCAGCCGACCTGTTCCGCGATGAGGAGTCCGGAGTGAACGTCTCTGTTGCCACCTCGGGCACCGGTGGAGGCTTCAAGACCTTCTGCGCGGGCGAGACAGACATCTCCAACGCCTCCCGCGCCATCAAGGACGAAGAAGCCGCCGAGTGCGAGGCCGCCGGCATCGAGTACACCGAGATCATCGCCGCCAACGACGGCCTGTCCGTCGTCGTCAACCCCGAGAACGACTGGGCTGAAGACCTCACCGTCGAGCAGCTGAACAAGATCTGGGGCCCCGAGGCCGAGGGCGAGATCACTAACTGGAACCAGGTCGACTCGAGCTTCCCCGACCAGGCGATCACACTCTTCGGTGCAGGCACCGACTCGGGAACATTCGACTACTTCACCGACGCCATCAACGGCGAAGAGGGCGCGATCCGCACCGACTACAGCCCCTCGGAAGACGACAACATCACCATCCAGGGCGTCGCAGGCGACGTCGGTGCCATCGGGTTCCTCGGGCTCAGCTACGTCGAAGAGAACGAGGGCGTCATCAAGGCCGTCGCGGTCGACGGCGTTATGCCGAGCACCGAAACCGTCCAGGACGGCACCTACACGCCGCTCGGGCGCCCCCTGTTCATCTACGTGAACAACGCCTCGTACGTCGACAAGGAGCCGGTGAAGGCGTTCGTCGACTTCTACGTCGCCAACTCGCTCGACATCGCCGAGCGCGCCCTGTTCGTGCCGCTCACCGAGGAGCAGGTCACCACTGCCTCGGACGAGCTCGCGTCCCTCGGCTGAACCACTCGCTCAGGACGTCACCATGACCACCGTCACTGAGCGGCCCGGGGGCCCGGCTACCGGCCGGGCCCCCGCCCCCTCCTCGTCTTTCGCAGGTCGCCGCCGGCCCGGTGAGTTCCTCATCAAACTCTGTCTGCGCCTTGCCGCAGCCATCACGGTCATCACGACCGTGGGCATCGTCATCGCGCTCCTGGTCCCGTCCCTGAGCTTCTTCGCAGAGGTCTCACCGTTCGAGTTCCTCTTCGGCACGCGCTGGGCCCCGCGATTCGCGGACGCCTCCTTCGGCGTCCTCCCCCTGGTTACGGCAACCCTGTGGACCACGGTCATCGCGCTCCTTGTCGCCGTTCCTTTCGGCCTCGGTGCCGCGATCCTCCTCGCGGAGTACGCGAAACCGCGAGTGCGGAAGGTGCTCAAGCCTCTGCTGGAGATCCTCGCGGGTATCCCGACCGTGGTCTATGGGTTCTTCGCCCTCCAGTTCGTGCAGGGCACCGTCCTCCGTGACTGGCTGCAGCTCCCCACCGGGGCATTCAGCGTTCTCGCGGCCGGCCTCGTGATGGGAGTCATGATCATCCCGACCATCGCCTCAATTGCAGAGGACGCAATGTCTGCTGTCCCCAGCGCGCTTCGTCAGGGAAGTGCCGCTCTTGGTGCCAACCGCATGCAGACCACTCTCCGCGTGGTCTTCCCCGCCGCGCTGTCTGGCATCGTCGCCGCCGTCGTTCTCGGAATCTCCCGAGCCGTCGGAGAGACGATGATTGTCGCAATCGCTGCGGGCAGTCAGGCACAGCTCGTGAGCAATCCGCTGGAGCAGGGGCAGACGATGACCGGCTTCATCGCGAACGCCGCCCTCGGCGACTCCCGCGTCGGAAGCCTCGAGTACAACACCCTTTTCGCTGTCGGACTGCTGTTGTTCCTCATCACGCTGCTCATCAACTTCATCAGCATCCGATTCGTCCGCCGATTCCGGGAGGCCTACTGATGTCCGCGCCCACCATTCCCGAGTCCCGTGTGCTTAACGCGACCCGGCCGCTGAATACCGGCCGAAACGGCGAACTGCGTCCCACCGCGCTCATCTTCCTCGTACTTCTTTGGCTGTCGCTCTTCGTCGCATTCGCTGTGCTCGTCACTCTGCTGATCACGATCTTCATCACTGGACAGAACAAGCTCACCTGGAACCTGGTGACGAACTTCCCCTCCGCAGACCCGGAGGAAGCCGGAGCTCGTCCCGCCATCCTCGGATCGGTCTGGGCGATTGGGGCCACCGCCGTGATGACCCTCCCCCTCGGCATCGCCGCTGCCGTGCACCTCGAGGAGTTCGCCGACCGGAAGCGCTGGTTCAACCGATTCGTCGAGCTCAACGTTCAAAACCTCGCCGCTGTCCCCTCAATCGTCTACGGTCTCCTCGCTCTCGCCTTCCTGTCGATGCTCGGAGTCACCAACAAGAACATCGTCATCGGTGGAGCATTCGCGCTGACGCTCCTCATCCTCCCGGTCATCATCATCGCCACCAGGGAGGCGCTGCGCGCCGTACCCCGGGAGATCCGCGACGGCTCGCTGGCGCTGGGAGCCACCCAATGGCAGACGACGTGGAGGCAGGTGCTTCCCGCGTCGGCCCCAGGCATCGCGACCGGCTCGATCCTCGCGCTGTCCCGAGCTCTCGGCGAAGCAGCTCCATTGCTCGTCCTCGGTGCGCTCGTCTACATCACGTTCGATCCGAACGGGCTGCTCAGTGGATACACCACGCTGCCCATCCAGATCTTCAACTGGACCGGGCGCCCGCAGGAGGGATTCCACGAGCTCGCCGGCGCCACGAGCCTCCTCCTGCTCGCCGTCCTCATCCTGATGAACGCCCTCGCCATCTTCATCCGCAACAAGTTCCAGAAACGGTGGTAAACCCATGAGCACCTCCACGAGCACCTCCACGAGCGCAGCGGCGCCGACGGCGGCCCACACCCACTTCCAGGCCGCAGACTCACGGCGGGTTGCCGAAACCCCCAGCGGACTCATCCGTTGCGAAGACGTCAACGTGTACTACGGCGACTTCCGGGCCGTCACCGGCGTCAACCTCGAGTTCGGACGCAACGAGATCACCGCGCTCATCGGCCCCTCCGGATGCGGCAAGTCCACGCTTCTGCGTTCCCTGAACCGGATGAACGACCTCGTCGACGGCGCACGCGTCGAAGGAAACGTCATCTTCCAAGAGGAAGACATCTACGCGAAGGGCGTCGACCCCATCGAGGTTCGACGACGCATCGGGATGGTCTTCCAGAAGCCCAACCCGTTCCCGAAGTCGATCTACGACAACATCGCCTACGGCCCTCGCGTCACCGGGATGAAGGTCGACAACATGGATGACCTCGTCGAGGAGGCGCTCACACGCTCAGCACTCTGGGGCGAGGTGAAAGACAAGCTCAAGCAGTCGGCGTTCGGACTCTCCGGTGGACAGCAGCAGCGTCTGTGTATCGCTCGCACCATCGCGGTGCAGCCCGACGTGATCCTGATGGATGAGCCGTGCTCGGCCCTCGATCCCATCGCCACCTCGCGGATCGAAGACCTCATGCACGAGCTGCGCCAGGATTACACGATCATCATCGTCACCCACAACATGCAGCAGGCTGCACGAGTCGCCGACCGCACCGCATTCTTCACCGCCCTGGCCGACGAGACGACCGGGGACCGCACCGGAGTCCTGGTGGAATACGACCTCACCAAGAACATCTTCGAGCAGCCGCAGGACCAGCGCACGGAGGACTACATCAGCGGACGATTCGGATGACCTCCCCGTCTGGTGGTGACCCGCGGTTCGTTCTGCACGGACGCAGTTCGGAGATCCTTCGTGGAAGCTTCGCTGAGTTCAGGCATGCAGGCGTCCCGATAGCGGTGCACGCTGAGATCGTCGATGCGCTGGCAGACTTGGCCCACGACTACGAGGCGTCGCTCGTCCTCGCCGGCGGGGAGTCAGTTGACCGGCTGGCGGCCATCGTGCAGATCGCCGAGCCGGTGTGCGGAGGACCGATCTTCTTCGGGGTGAGCGAAGACACGGAGACGTCGATGATTGAAGCCGCGATGCGGGCAGGAATGCGTGGCACCATCCGCCTCCCCATCACCCCCGACCGATTGCGTGAATTGGCCCGCTTGCACCCACGGACAGGGCCGCTGGACCGCACCCTCCGATTCGGGGAACTGACCCTCGACATCACGCACCGCAGCCTCCGTTGGCAGAAGCATGCGCTGTTGCTTCCTCCGCGCGAATTCGAACTCCTGCATCAGATCATGCGCGCGTACCCGGAGAGCGTGAGCATTGACACACTCGCCCTCGCCTTCGGCTCCGACCTTGAGGATCCGCACGCCTCTGTTCGCGTCGCCATGACGAAGCTGCGCGCACGGCTGGCGACTTTCGCCCCCGCACAAGCCCTCATCGAGACGGTGCGAGTCGCCGGCTACCGGCTCGCGTCCTGAGGCTCCACTTTGAGCTCGACCAGGAGTTGTAGCACCCGGGCGCGAATGTCGTCTCGAACGCCACGAAGACCGTCTTGGTCGAGCTCCAACGGATCCGGTAGATCCCACTCCATGTAGCGGCGCCCAGGGAAGACGGGGCACGCATCCCCACACCCCATCGTGATGACGTAGTCGGCGGCACGCACCACTTCATCGGTCAGCGGTTTCGGGAACTCTCCCCACAGCTCCACGCCCACTTCCTCGAGCGCAGCGGCAACACGAGGGTGTGCACCCTCCGCCGGTGAGGAACCTGCGGTACGCACGTGCACCCGGCCGCCCGAAAGATGACGTAGCAGGGCTCCAGCCATCTGCGACCGCCCCGCGTTCTGAACGCACACAAACAGGACCTCAGGAGTGTCACGGAGAACCAGGCCCTGACTAGTCGCCAGTGCGTCCAAGCGGTCGGCCGCGTACCGAGCGGTCATCGTCAACAGGTGCTCACGCACTCGCGTTCGCTGGCTCAGCAACAGGTAGCTTTGGGCGACATAACCGGCCACTGTCTCGCGGCTGAAGGTTGAACTGAATCTGTAAGAGAGGTCGTCAACGACGGTGGCCACAGCGCGTGGGAGAGCCGTGACGGGAGCCTCGGGGGTTGTCGGCTCAATCGACTCACTCAACAGCAGTCTCCCGAAACGGACCCAGGCATCGACGGTCGGCACCCAGACATCGTCATCGCTGCGGATGAGATCGACGAGCTCCAGCGAGTGGATTGCTTGCTCGACGACCGAGAGATCGGCATTCAGCACAACCGCTATGTCCGGCGCTTTGATACCGGAAGCAAGCGCGCTGAGAACACGGAGCGTGTCGGGGTTACCGAGAACCGACACTTGACCTGCGCGCTCCCGGGCAGCACGCTCGCCGAGAGGGCTTCCCACTCGGTGCTGCGACTCCTCGCTCACCGCAGAAAATCCTCAACGGCGCTGCGGCGCGTCGGGTGCACGGAGAGCCAGCCGAGCTTGCCGTCCTGCTCACGTGCCAGGAACCCGTCGTCCAAGAGAATGCGGACGTGATGGGTCACTGTCGGCTGCCGCAGCCCCAGCGCCTCCGTCAGTTGACCTACGGTCGCCCGTTCATCAGCCGAGCCCAGCACGATACTCAAAATCTGGAGACGAGTCGGATCAGCGACCGCCCTCAGCGTCCGCGCCAGCTCTTCGGCCGCACCACGATTGAGCGCAGCTCCGACCCGAGGCTTCGGTGCAGGCTGAGCGGTCATGCCAGGATTCTAGTTGCCGAACCTTGCGACCCCCTCAGACGTGCCGGTGCTCGAAACGTGCGGGACTGAGACGCGACTACTTCGCGAACATGTCGCCGCGAAGCTTCGACGCGGCGTGCAACCGAAGTAGCTCGATACTGAGGGCTGCGCTTGCCGGACTGCTCTGCGACAAGCTCTTCGCAGCAGCTGCAAGGGCGGGACGAGCGGCATCCCGCTCAAGAGCAATCAGCATGTCGACCGAGACTCCGAGCGAACGTCCCCGCCAGACAGCACCAGGCGTCTGCAGTTGCTCGACAAGGAGGAGGACCTCCGCCGTCGGGTTGGATGCCCGGGCGAGAGCGCGTGCGAGGATCGCCGCATCAGCGTGGATCGGTCCGGGTTCGGGTCTGATGTATTTCCGCCCCTCGGTCAAGGTCGTTCGTGCCTGCTTGGCGAGATCTGACATACCGGCACTATTGTCGCTCAATGCGCGGGTGGCGAGGTTTGCAGGGTTCTCGCGGCTGAGCTCGTGCAGGGCTTCAAGCACGATGGCCTGCTCTCGCTCGCCTTGCTCCAACGCAGTCGCCAGAAGGTTCGCAACGCCGGCCGGCATGCCATCAGCGAGATCTGCGAATTGGTTCACAGCGGCGCTGAGGAGTTTGCGTCGTGTCGCCGGGAACTCGATCCCGAAGTTGTCGAGGTAGAGGTCGCCGGCGAGGCTCGCGCCGAGGGCTGTGATCGGCGACTCGGCGGCTTGAGTGTCGTATTGAACGACGATGTTGATGAGGTCATCGATGAGGTGCTCTCGACGCTTCAGCAGGCGGCCCGCCGCGAGCAGCCACGTGTTGCGCCAGTGACTTGATGGAACGAGTTCGCGCAGGTTCTGCAAGACGACCTGTTCGTCACCATCGGTGATCGCGCGAGCCGCCATGTATTCCTGCAGCGATCGCACCTCGAACTCATACTTCGATGTCTTCGGGGAGACGAGCATGACCAGTCGCTCCGTCGACAGTTTGAGGAGAGTCGTCGCGATCGACTCCGATTCACTCTCTTCGAACCCAGCCGCGCTCAGCCGGCGGCATAGGATACGGGAGATCTCGGCTTTCGTGAGGATAGCGTCCGAGTTACCTGGTCGCTCAGTTCTTGCTTGCAGCTTGAGCCCGGCCTGTTCGTGAAGATGGTCGATGTGTGGGCGCAGCGACTTCAGTTCCGTGAAGGCTTCACTTTTCGCCAGTTCACGGTCGTAGACGACGCGATAGTACCGGTCGAACAGCTCGAATCGATCCGTCGGAAGGTCGACTGCTTCTTCAGCGAGAGCAGTCATGATCGTCACCTGCAACGGTGTGGTCATCAGTCGTTGCGTCACTCGTTCATGGACGGCCGTGATGAGCCTTTGTGCAACCTGCTCGGCGAGGTCCGGATCGTCGACCGCCCGCAACGCGGTGAGTGCTTCCGAGTAGCTAATCGCTTCTGTCTCGGTGAGTTCAGACAGGATGATCTGCGTGCAGGGAAACGCATCGTCGAACTCCCGCCGGTATCCCTGTGGGCGTGTTGTGGCGACGAAGAGCACGTCCGCCTTCTCAGAGCTGAGCTCGCTCACTAGCGCTGTGACGGCCTCGATGAGCCGGCTGCGGATCTTCGCGTCAGGCACCTCGTCAAGGCCGTCGAGCACGAGGCATGACGGCCAGGTGCGCAACCAGTCCAGCAACGCCCCTGGGTCCGACTTCTTCCCCCGAATCAGGATGGAATCTGCAATGTAGGTGAGCAATGAAAACGTCGACGGGGAGGATGCGATTGCGGCCCCCGCCTTTGCCAGCTCGATCACGAACGGCCACCGACGTTTCTGCGGGTTCGGGATTCCCGCCTTTCTGAGCCGTGCGTCGAGGCCATCGAAGGCGAGCTGCGCCCTCTCGCCGTACTCCGCGACGTTTGTGTCAGCGAGGAAGGCGACACGATACGTGTGGGCGATCACTTGGGCGATCGTGCTCTTGCCCTGACCTGGGCCTCCAACGATGACCACCCCGCGAGGCCCCCGCCCTGAGACGGTCGACAAGTGGAGGTCTCCGATTTGCACCGTCTCGGCCGCGGTCATCAACCGCAGGTGGCCCTCCTCGCCCGCGCGCGCCTCCGCAGTGAACGGCAAATCGATAGCGATGTCCGCGAGCCTCACCTTCGACGCGTCGTTGTACCCCGCGTCGCCCGTTCGAACCCATTGCCTGTTGATGAGCTCGGCGACTGCATGCCCAGCAAGCCGGTCCACCTCGAGAGCTGTCTTTTCCGGGAGCAGTTCGGCGACTTGCGCAAGAAAGTCGCCGGTGACGATCTGCTCCAGGTATCGCTGTCGAATGGACGTGTGGGTGTCGAGCATGACGCGAATCTCGTCGTAGTCCCACACGTACCACCCACGCAGCCCCAAATCTTCCGCGTTGGCTGCAAGAAGCTGGTCGAACTGGTCGCGGCCGCCCGTGTCTTTGGTCCCGGTCAGCACAACGTTGGTGGAGAACAGCAGGTACTCCGGCGTCTTCTCGCCGACCCTCCTCTTTACGAGCCAACCACGCAGCTCGGAGCGGACCTCGTCAAGGAACCAACGCCAGTCAGCCGTCGTCGATACAGGCTTCTCGTTGTACTTCATTTGAATGACGCCGTAGCCATCCCACTTCGCGCCCGCCCCGACCGGGAAGTCGACGCGGCCGTCGAACGTGGCGTCGCGCTGCGCGTCGCGACCTGACCCAAACGGCCGGACACCATTGCCCAGCTCAGCCTTTGCAAGCGCTTGGAGCATGTGCTCGAACTGCTGCCAGCCCATTCGATTGAGGTTGTAGTGGCCCACAGAGTCCCTCCGGGTCAACGTCGACGCCTATGAGGCGCATTAGAGACATTCTGTACCAGTGCTGCTGCCTATCCGGCTGAACCGGCGAGCGAACGCGTTCGACCGTACGGGGTTCTCCCGGCGACGAGAAACGATCCCAATCCGATCACCAGCGCGCACATTTGAGCCGAGTAGGGCGAGGCCTGAGCTCCGCCCGCCTGCCATTGAACCGATCGGATCCTCGACGTCAATGCCCAGGGAACCCTCCCCTTCCGGTGAAGGCTCATCTACGCTGTCGCACATGGATGAAACCGATGGCCAGCCACGGCCCCGCCCTTGGCAAGCACAGCCATCCACCGATGTGATCGCCGCGTTCACTGACGCCGTCGCTCGGTTGAACGCCGACGGGGACTTCATCGTTCGAGCGCTGACTGACCAGCTGCTCGCAGAGCGACCGATCGCGGACCAGGAAGAGCTGACGCCGCAGGAGATCAGCTATCTCACCCGGTCCAAGGCCTTCACGCCCGAGTCGTTCGAGAAGACATCGACTCGGGTTGCTCGCGGCGGTCTTCTGGCGAGCGAAGCGAGCACCCTTCTGACGGGCGTGCTTCAAACCATGTCCGCGTCCGCAGCCGCTGCCTTCTTGAGTATGGACGAGGACTCGCTCTTCGCCGCCGCCGATCGTGGCGAGTTGTACGCCGTCGATGTTGCCCACTCCAGACGGTTTCCGTCGTGGCAGTTCAGTCTCTCGTCGCCAGGAAAAATCCTGCCGCACCTGACCGAGATCATCGACATTGTGAAAGACAAAGGATGGGTGTCGGTATCGGCTCTCATGGCGACGCCCCAGTCGATCATGGTCACCGACGGGCACCAGAGCCCTGTGGAATGGTTCAGGCGCGGCGGCGACGCGGAGACCCTGGCTCGGATCATCGAGGCTCAGAAGTGGCGATAGAGCTCCTGCTGGGGACGTGAATTCGTGCGCGCCGCCGCTCTCGCATGTCACCTACGGCGTTTGGCCTCGAGCTGCGAGAAACTCCGTCGCCGTCTCAACCCGATACCGCTCGTCGACGTAGTTTGCCGGAGTGAGATTTCGGGTTACGAAGAGCGTGCTCAGGCGAAACTGCTCGCCTTCAGGCGGGTCCCCGAGTCCGAGGCGCGTCGCAATGCTCGCGACGTGGGGCGCTAGTTCGCTCTCCTTGCGGGCTAGCTGCGTGGCGTAGCAGGGCTTGGCCCCGCGGTCTCCTACCTGGTCCCGGAAGAAGGTGCGCAGTTGGCGTGCCGTCTCAGCGAATCCGTGCACCGACGCAGGATCCTTCGCCTCGATTAACCAGATGGTGCTATCGCCAGGGCGTCCGCACACGAGGTCAACTTCGGTCGTGAGAATCGGCACGCCGAGTCGCGCGTGGTCGTTGGGTTTCACGCGGGCGACCGTGGTGTAGCCGAGTTCCTCTAGCCGGTCTTGAAGGAATCTTTCGAACCGAATATTGCGGCGCGCACGGCGATCCGCAAGCGCGTTGCTGACAGGCTGGGGAACGTCTCCCGCCCAGGGAAGAACTCCTTGGAGGAGGTGGCGGTAGTAGACCTGGAAGGACGTCAGTAAGTACTGCGGGCTGATAATGAGTCGTCCGTCCGAGTCTTGCACCAGCGGTTGCACGAGGAGCCGGTGACGCCGTGTGCGCGTTTGCCAGGGTTTCCACTCCACGGCTTGCATCTGGACGGCCGTGCTGGTGAGCATCCGAATAGCGGCGTCAACACGCGTTCTCTGCGACTCATCCGCGTCCGGGCCCAGCGCGTCACAGACCCATGCTGTTGCCTCGGCCACGGTGACGTGCGCGGTCGTCCTGCTTGGCTCGAACGTTTCCCACTTTGCGAGGGTGGCGAGTGCGGCGAGCATGTCCTGCGACGTCGCTCCCCATGCCGGCTGGAACGCATCTTCGACGTCGTCTTCTTCGTTCGCCTGTTGCAGCGAGTCGTCGTCTTGAGTGCCGTGCAATCGGACGCTCGCAGCTGCACGGGTCAGTTCGTCGTTTCGCAGGCCCCACGCCGATGCGTCGGGATGCGGATCGTCGTCAACTGCCAGCTCGTACATCGGGCTGAGGTTGATGACTGCGGGCGCGACTTGGTGATACATCCGCTCACTCAGCGTGGTCGCGGTGAGGTACGCATCTGCGGCGGCAAGAAGACCGCTCCACTCCTGAGGAGTGATCGGCTTCACCGCCGCCGGATTGCCCAGGATGCGCAAGGCAGCCTCCACCACGATCTCGTTACACTGACGAAGCTGAAGTGTCTCCGCCGAGAGCTCGGCCGTGCGGGTGAGCGGATCCCATTCGGTCGCGAGATTCGCTGCGACTCGGGATAGATCGTCTTGCTGATGAATGGCACTGTCCATCACCCTCGCCAGCTGCTCCATCCCCGTGAGCACCACCTCGCTCACGTCGTGTCTCTTGATTCCTTCAGTCAGGGTCTCGAGAGCAAGGGGCGCAAGATGCTCGCGGATGAGTCGATTCGCGTCGTCCGCTCGGTACTCTCCCGGTTGAACGCCGGCGTCGTGGAGTCGTCGTCCCAAAGCCGCAACCATGCGGCTCTCATCAGAGGGTCGTAGACGCCACGGATCAGGCAGGTGATTGAGAGTGGTCCGGGCCTGCTTCATCTCCAAGATGAGAAAGGGTCTCGCTGTGCGCCACTGGTCGCGGAGCGCCGCTCCGGTGTCGATATCCATGCCGCCCGCGCGGAGCAGATCGAACACTGCATCCGCTGTTAGGAGATTCGCCGCGTGCGGATCTCCATTCGCCGAGTCTGCGAATCCCTCGACATCGATGCGCCACAAGAAGTTGACTGGTTCGTCGACGGCACGCGCGTGCGGGTCGAGATACGGCGTGACCACACCGGGCGGTTCACCCGAGACCGTTTCCGATGCGTGGAGGTAGAGGACGTATCCGGGCACATCGATCTCCTGGTGCGCGAAACGCCATCGATCACCAAGCGCAGCGAAGCCGTAGATTAGCCCGCCGCAGAAGTCGAAGAAGAACCGTCGGTGGTCGGCAGATGCTTCCTCCAGGCTCGCCCGTGCCACGGCAACGGGAGGTTCGGTGAGAGCGAGAGACCACCCGTCAACACTCGGCGCGATGTTGACACCGCGGGTGGCGTCGTACATGGGGTCACCTGCGATCATCGCGACGTTTGCGACGGGCCCCGGGGCGACTTCTGCCGCTCGGAGGTCTCGAATCGGGGGAAGCCCAACCCTGAGGAGCGCCACTTCGAGATCCGATAGCTCTACCGCTCGATCCCACTCGGCCTCGCCCGCGTGCGCTTCAAAGTAGACGGCATTGGGTACCACGCCACCCTTGAAAAAAGACTTGCCATTGGCTTTCCATGGCTCCCAGTAGTTGATCGCTTCCCATCCGAAACTCTCAGGGAAATCGGGAGCGCTCAGGTCCCGCGTGAATGCGTAGAGATCATCGTCGGACGTAGCCGTTTCCGCGATCCAGGTCAGGTCTTCGAGCGCGAGTTTTGCTTCGCCGACCGCCTGCGGCACAGCGATGTGACCGGGCGCAGCGAACACCGTCAACGGGATGACCTCCGCGCCCGGCCTGACGGTTCCTCGTCGCCCGCCCGCCATCCGCACCGGCACAGGGTCTGATTGCGACCTCACCTGTTTCGCCAGCTCCACTGAGCCGATGTATGGCGCCGGCGCGGCCCCCAGGTCGGGGACGTAGATGACTGAGACGGCGATGAAAGTGGACGGGTTCACCGGCACCAACCACTGAACGTCAATCCCGCGAAGCGGGGAATCGAGGCCTTCGCTGTTGGGAGGAGCTTCGATCAAGCTGTTGGAAAAGCGCCATAGGGACTGGCGAATCTGGTTCAGGCAAGAACTCCGGAGGGCTCGTCGTGCTTGCCCGTCCCGGTCGAGCGCAGACACCAGTTCTCGTACGGCATGGGCCATGATCTCTGGGATGAAAAGTGGCGGCACCCATCGATGTGCACCC
The DNA here is from genome assembly GCF_049896145.1 of Microbacterium sp. TWP3-1-2b2. NCBI lineage: Bacteria > Bacillati > Actinomycetota > Actinomycetes > Micrococcales > Microbacteriaceae > Microbacterium > Microbacterium sp. TWP3-1-2b2. The sequence continues at coordinate 2,439,412 of NZ_JAFCTS010000001.1, forward strand.
GCCGAGTCAGCGAAGCGAAGGTACCTCCCGAACGGGCTGGAGAGACTCTCCGCGTCGAACGTGGCCCGACTTGCGGAGTTCGTCATCCATTCCAACGCCCTTTCATCAGCTTCACCGAGTTCGATGTGGTCGAGCGGGTTCAGGTTGAGGAGGGCCCGCGTCGCTTCGTACTCCGCGTCCGGCAGGGAGACCTCGTCGTTGAGCGCGAGGTCCGGGGCTGGTACCCATGCGTCTGCAAGGTGGCGGGCGCAGAAGTCGCCGTACTTCATCGCCACGTTCACCACGTTTGCGATGCCGAATTGAAATCGTCTGTGAAGCCGACCGTCTACCGCTTCCGCCATTCTGAGCGCACGCGTGAGGTCGGCGACCGGCCGTTCGGTGAGGCCAGGCACCGCGCGCAGCGGCTCAGAGCCGACCGCGAGGAAGACAGTTCGAGTCGGGTCGGTGGGGATGAAATCTTCACGCGCCGGGCCGATCCCATAGGTGGTAGCCGCTAGATCGGACAGTGCTTGGATCGAAGGCAGCGGCTGGTATTCGTCTGGCGCCGGAGCGGCGGAGGCTCGTAGCGCAGCCGCGAAGCTGCTCCCCAATGTCACCGACCGATGCCTGTTGCCGGGGGACGTGGCGGCGGCGAAAATCAGCGTCCAGAGCTCGTCCGGATCGTACGCTGAAAAGGCCAGTTCGAGTGCGTCGGGCTCCCGTCGCGCGGCGCTCACCGCCCGCGGTTGAGATCGAGACCGCTTGCTTCTCCGAGTTTTCTTGCTCTTTCCCACGCAAGCATTCAAGCGTAAGCCAACGACATCCGCACTGATTACTGAGCGTTGAAAGCGTTGCGCCGGGGAGGAAGGTGGCGAAGAGTTGGGGTGCCGCCTCGAACGCGCGGACGACAGGTCTCCTTCAACGCCGCTGCTCCCGGGCCAGGGAGCTCTTGACCGCTCTCACCTCGTCACCTCGCGGGGGTGCATACACGCAAAAGCGCGCGTAAGATATTGCGTGTACGCGCTAACCAGATGACGACACGAGGAGGCAAGATGGCCGTGAAGAAAAGTCGCACTCGTGCCGCCTCCGCTCGCGAGGCGACTGTGAACCGCGGCACAGTGACAGGTCGATTCCTCAACGGGAACCCGAAGCTCGTCGTGGCGACCAAAGCCCCCGCAAAGACCGACGTACAAGCCGGTGTCGAGCGCCTTGCGCAGGTGGCGAAGACGTCAAACGTCGACGTATCCGTGTTCAACGCACTCATCGACGAGCTCGCCGATGCCATGACCGACCGTCAATCGACCGAGCTGGGCCTCACAGAGCAGGAAGCCAACTTCCTGATCGAGTCCGGCGATTTCACTCCGGAGGAGCTCGCCGAGGCAGCCGCATTCGTCACCAGCGGTGGGATCGCCAAGCTCGAGCGCGAGACTCACGTGCGCGCCCTAACCAACACCTACACCGCATCCGAGGTCGCAGCGCTCCTCGGCATCGATGCCTCCAGTGTGCGTCACCGCCAGAGCAAGAACACCTTGTACGGCTTCCGGGCAGGAAGGATCCGCCTCTACCCTCGATGGCAGTTCATTTCCGGCGATAGGGTCTCGACGATCCCCCACCTCCCGCTGCTCGTCCGAGCGATCCCGTCCGACTGGGATCCGGCCGACGTCGAAGGCTTCATGACAACACCTCAAGACGACTTGCGGTCGAGCGATGAGTCTGTCGACCCCCAGGAATGGATGACGCCGATCGAGTGGCTGGCTGCCGCGAAGGATCCTGCACCCGTAGTGGACATCCTCGAAGACGCCGACATCACGTGAGCCCGTCGAACGCGAAAGTCCCCGCAACACCCCCGGCGCCGCTCACACTCGACGCGAGTGAGCACCTGAGATCATTCGATGGGATCCTCTGGCGGGTCTTCGCTACGAGAGGTGCTCACCCACAGGCGTGGGATGAGCTACGGCACTTCGGGCCGATCAGAACCATGCGCTTTGACCCGCATCCCGAGCCGCAGCAGCACCATGCCGATTATGGCGTGATGTACGCAGCTGCCGGATCTACAACAGCTCTCGGCGAGGTGTTTCAGAAGGGCCGACTAATCAATCGGCGCGTTCGTGGAAACACCCTCGCGGCTTGGCGGCCGACGCGTGAGCTTCGGTTACTGGATCTCACCAGCAACTGGCCCGTGATCAACGGGACGACCTCTTCGATCCAGATGGGGCCTAAGCGATACACGCGGAACTGGGCGAATGCGATCCATGACCAGCTTGGGTCGAGCATCGACGGGCTCTACCATGTGTCATCGATCGACTTCGGCCCGATGGTGACGCTGTTCTCGTCCGCCGAGGGCTCGTTCCCGCCGCTGCCGTTGGTGCACACCCGACTGGACTCATCCAGTGCGAACGTGTACCTCGCGAAAGCCGTGAAAAGGCTCGGCTACCGCGTTAAGAAATAGAACCGCCCCAGGACGGCAGTCCGCGATTCTCGGATTATCAGATGACGCTCGATCCACCCGTACTCTCAGTGCTATGCCAAAGCGTTCCACATTGCAGACTCTCGGCGGTGCTGTCGAAGGATTCCGGGACTTCGCGGCGGCGATCAAGAGTGGAGTGCCCACGGTTCGAAAGGGGTCAATGGCGGAGGAAGATCAAGCCCTCGCAGGAAACATCGTCATCCCTCATGCCATAGTCTCCGGGCTCGTCCTCACCGCTGCGGACCACGTATCCGCCTGGGCGGAGCTTGCCGCTAGCCCCGAGGAGAACGTGTTGCTCCTTCATATGCAGGCTGACTACACCTTGTTCCGTCCTGTCTTGGAGGGGCTCGCGGAGCTCATCTGGATCCTGGACGGCACCGATTCCTCGAGTCCGCAGGGCGCTCGAGATCGCCCGCATCGAGTACAGGCACGGGCTGAAGCTGACGAACGCTCTGCGCAAAGCTCAAACACCAGATGACAGAACGGAACAAGGAATAGCCGCGCTGGGGCGTTTCCTTAGGACCACCGCGACCAACCTCGGGTCCGATCCAGAGGACGTTCTCAGTGCGCCATTGATCGATCCCTCCTCGATCACAAGGAAGATTGCGAGTCGCGTTCCAGGCCCCACGTTGCGGACCTTCAACTATTGGGCGATAACTTCGGCCCACGCGCACGGGCAGTTCATCACCACTCTGCGCCACGCGATCGAGACGCGCCCATCTACACCTCAGATGGGCAGGACTCTGTACGAACCAGACGAGGAGTTGATCGCAGACCTCATCGAGTTCATTGGGACGCTGCTCGAGATCGCAATCAACCTCCTTAACGAACAGGGTTACGAACTTCGACGCTAGAGCTGTCCTGCTTGGCCGATCGGGGAGCGCTGGGTCGCCGAGATGCGCGCCATGGGGATTCAGAGCTCCCTGAGGCGAGATGTCCGACCCCATCCGTATGATCGAATCAGCCCCTTCGTGAGGCGGTTCGGTGAGGGAGTGGGCTTCGCGCTTTACATCGGACTTAGTCCGATTTCATCGCGATTCTGACATTTGTTGTCGCGCGAGGATCGCCGCGCCGGTCAGCGTGGCGTTCACCGCGAGTCCCGCCGGCACGATGCGGGCGCGAGATGGTCCTGGCATCGCCGCCGCACGGTAGCTCGCCTCGACAGCGGCCAGGTACCGCGCACCGATCTCGGCGACGCCCCCGCCGATCACGATCGTGTCGACGTCCAGCAACGCATTGGCTGACGCGAGCGCTCGACCGAGGAATCGTGCGCCCTCCTCGATCACCAGGGCAGCAACGGCATCCCCACTCTGTGCGAGCGCGTCGATCTCACGCAGGCTCGCACGCACACCGGTCCTCTCGAGGTAGGTCTGCTCCATCGCCGGACCCGAGGCGACGGCTTCGACATGCGCATGGCCACCGCACGGGCAACGTCGCGCCGCCAGCGAATCCGGCATGGCGACCTCCACATGCCCGAGCGATCCGGCGGTGCCCGTGGCCCCTCGGCGCAGTCCGTCGGCGAACACCACGGCACCGCCGATGCCCGTGCCGACGGCGACCATGAGGATGCCGTCGCGCCCGGCCGCTGCGCCGACCCGCGCCTCTGCAACAGCAGCGGCGTGCACGTCGTTCACGACCGCGACGCGGATCTCAACGCCACTGCTGCCGGTCACGGCATCCGCCAGCGCCGCGCGAAGCCGGAAGCCCACCCAACCGGCGATCGCATCCGTCGCCGAGCTGATGGTGCCATCGCTGCCGACGACGCCGGCCGTCCCGACGCCGATCGCGGTGATCTGCGACGCATCCGACAGACCGGCGATCAGCTCGGAGACGACCCGCACGACCGCAACGCCACCGGCCGCGGAGGGGGTGGCCGCAGTGCGCACGTCGGTCGACATCCTCAGGCGGGCGGAATCATCGGCCACGAACCCTGCGACGGCGATCTTCGTACCCCCGATGTCGACGCCGATGATCATGCACGCGCTCCGGCTGTGAGGTCGACGAAACGCCTCGTGATCGCTATCGGATCGGTGATCGCGCCGCCGACGACGGCTGCGAGCGCGCCGGCGTCGAACGCGGCGGCGACCTGTGCCGGCGTCCGATAGCGACCCTCCGCCATAGTCGGGATGCCTGCCGCGACGAGTTCAGCGACCAGTCGCAGATCCGGGTCCTGTGTCGCGCCCGTGCGCGCTGCACTCCGCGACTCCGGGGTGTAACCGGAGAGGGTCGTGCCGACGACCGATGCACCGTTCTCCCACGCCAGGACCCCCTCCTCGAAGGTCGACACGTCAGCCATGACGGGTCGCTGGGTCGCATCCGCGATCTCCTGCAGCACGTCGAACCGCGCGCCGAGCTGCTCGACCGTCGCATCGACGGCGATGATGTCGGCGCCGGCCTCGGCCAGACCGACCGCGAGACCGATCTCGGGCGTGATGATGTTGCGGACGCCGTTGTGCACCTTGTGCAGACCGATGATCGGCAGGTCCGTGACCGCCCGGAGGCGCCGAACATCGTCCGGGCCGTTCAGACGCAGCCCGTGCGCTCCGCCGATCAGCGCGGACTCGGCGAGCGCGGCGATGACCTCCACGTTGCGCACAGGTGTCCCGTCATCCGCCTGCACGGAGACGACCAGGCCGCCTGCGAGCGCCGCGAGAGCAGGGGGAAGGGGATGTGTCATTTCAATGCTCCTGCGGTCGCGCCGCCGATGAAGAACTTCTGCCCGATGAGGAAGATGGCGACCGCCGGGAGGGTGAACAGCACGCACGCCGCCATCAGCGGTCCCCACGCGACATCGTTCTCACCGAAGAACGCGTACAGCCCCAGCGACAGCGTATAAGTGGACTCGTCGTTCAGGTAGATGAGGGGGTTGAGGAAGTCGGTCCACGCCCAGACGAACTGGAAGATCGCCGCCGTGATGATCGCCGGACGAGCCAGCGGCAGCACGATGGTCGCGTAGGTGCGGAACTCGGATGCCCCGTCCAGACGGGCAGCCTCGATCAGTTCATCCGGCACCGCAAGAAGGAACTGCCTGATCATGAAGATGAAGAACGGCGTGCCGAGGAACGCCGGAACGATCAGCGGCAGGTACGAGTTCGTCGCACCGAGTCCGTTCCAGACGAGGAACAGCGGGATCAGCGTCACCTGCGGCGGCAGCATCATCGTCGCGAGGACGAGGATGAGCAGCGGCCGCGATCCGCGCCAGCGCACCTTGGCCAGCGCGTAGGCGACCAGCGGGCACGAGATGACCGTGCCGAGGATGCTCATCCCTGAGACGAACAGGGTGTTGCCCAGGTATCGCCAGATCGGGATCTGATCGAACGCCTCGGCGAAGTTGTCGAGGGTCCACTCCGCCGGAAGCAGCGTCGGCGGCGAGGAGAAGATGTCCGTCGGCGTCTTGAACGCCGTGGACAGCATCACCAGCAGCGGGAACAGGAACACCAGCGCGAGCAGCGCGACCGAGATCTGCTGTCTGATCCGCCGCGTGAGATGCCGCCGCCGTGGTCTGCGTGAGGTCGTGTCAATTGCTGCCATCATGCACCCACTTCTTCGACGTCGCGAGCACGATGAGGCTCACGGCCAGCGTCACGAGGAACAGCGTCCAGGCCATGGCCGAGGCGTATCCCATCTTCAGGAAGACGAACGCGTTCTGGTACAGGTACATCGCATACGAGAGCATCGACTGACCCGGTCCGGAGCTCGCCTGATTGAGTCGCTCCTGCGCCATGATGTACGGCTGAGCGAAGATCTGCAGGAAGCCGATGATGCTCACGATGACCTGGAAGAGCGTCACAGGAGAGACCGTCGGCCACGTGACGTTCGTGAAGCGACGCCAGATCCCCGCGCCGTCGAGTTCGGCCGCCTCGTACAGTTCCTTCGGCACCTCCTGCAGCGCAGCGAGGTAAATGATCATCGTCCCACCGACAGTCCACAGCGACAGGAAGATGATCGACGGCTTGGTGAAATCGGGATTCTGCAGCCACGCCGGCCCTTCGATCCCGAACCACGAGAGGAAGAAGTTGACGAACCCGTACTCCGCATTCAGCATCCACCGCCACAGGTATCCGCCGACCACGACCGGGACGATCGAGGGCAGATAGATCAGTGCGCGATAGAGCGGCTGCCCGCGCACCGGCGTGTTCAACAGATGCGCGCCGGCGAGCGCGATGCCGATCGACAGCGGCACGCCGAAGACGGTGAGGATCGCCGTGTTCGCGAGCGACTTCCAGAACACGCCGTCGTTGAACATCTGCACATAGTTGGCGAGACCGACCCACTCCGGGGACTGGAAGAGGTTGAAGTCGGTGAAGCTGTAGAACGCGGATGCTGCGATCGGGTAGGCGAACAGGAACAGGAATCCGACGATGAACGGTGCGGCGAACGCGAGACCGATGAGGGTCGACCGCCGCCGGCGAGGCCGGCGACCGCCGCCGGATCCGGCAGGGCGCGTGCCCTGCCGGATCCGGCTCGAGACTGTGGTGGCTGTCATGGTGCGAACGTCACTTCTGGGAGTAGTTCGCCATGCGTGATTCGACCGTGGCGATGGCATCCTCCGGCGTCGACGTCAACCTGACGACCTCGTCGAATGCCGTCTTCAGGTCAGCCGCGTACTCGGCACTGTACGGAGCGCTCGCGAGCGACTGCGCATTCGGCGACGTGGCCGCCTCAGCCCAGACGCCGAAGTTCTCCAGGTCGGCATAGGCATCGCTGCCGGTGAGGGATATACGACCGGGCAGGTTGCCGAGCGCGAGGCTGAACTTCTCCATCGGCTCCTCGCTCACGAGGTAGGCCAGGAACTTCGCCGCCTCCTCCTTGTGCTTCGAGTTCGCCGGGATGAACAGGGTGCTGGCCGTCACCTGCGTGCTGTTCTCCAGATCGGGCGAGGCAGCCGGGATCGCGGTGACTCCCCAGTCGAGCTCAGGTGCGACCTTTCCCGCACTGGCTGCGCGCCATTCGCCGTCGATGATCATCGCGACCTTGCCGCTGAAGAACGGATCCTGTGCCGACAGGTACTCGCCCTGCCCCGAGACGAACGTCGAGAGTGCTTCAGCGCCGACGGGCTCGACGATGTTCTCCTGGTACCACTCGAGCGCCTCGAGGTTGCCGGCATCGGCGGGAGTCGGGCCGTCCTCGCCGTCCCACGATCCGCCGAACGCGAAGCCCAGTGTTGTGAGCGTGGTGCTGTCGTTGGCCGATCCGAGCCCGAGCTGCGAGATCTTGCCCGAGTCGACGACGGTGAGCTTCTGCGCCGCTGCGGCGAGCTCGTCCATCGTGGTGGGCGGCGTGATGCCCGCCTCGTCGAGCAGCGTCTTGTTGTAGAGCAGCTGGAAGCTGTGGATCGCGATCGGCAGCGCGTACGTCGTGCCGTCGTAGCTCATCTGGTCCATCGCGCTGGGGATGAAGTCGTCGACGTCGATTCCCTCCGCCGCGATCGCCTCGTCCAGCGGAGCGAGAACGCCCTTCGACGCCCACGCGCCGACGTTGTTGCCGAAGTTGTCCGAGATGTCGAACGAGCCACTCGATGACGACATCGAGGTGAGCTGCTTCTGCTGGTCAGGGCTGGAGACGCCCTTGACGACGATCTCGTCCTGGCTCTCGTTGAAGTCGGCGATGATCTCCTCCAACGCCTCCGCTTCCGCTCCGCCCCACAGGTACGAGAACGTGATCTCGGTCTTGCCGTCGGCGCCTGCCCCGCCTCCCGCGCATCCGGCGAGCGCGGCGACGGTCGCGGCCGTCAGGGCTCCTGCAACGAGAACCCGCCGTGTCTTGTGCTGCTGCAACTGCATCGAAGAACTCCACTCATCTATGAGGATCCCGCGATTGGTGTAGTCCAATTGCAGGTGTTGATCACAGAGATTGACACACAACCCTGGTTGTCGTCAAGATTGGGTTAGTCCAAAGGGAGGGCGTGCAATGACTTCAGCCGAAGCTGCCTCGAAGCACGAGCGTGTGCGGATGCACGTCGAGCAGATGATCACTCAGGGGCTTTCACCCCATGAGAAGCTGCCGACCGAGCGCGACCTCGCCGAGACACTCGAGGTGAATCGGCAGACCGTGCGACGCGCGCTCGACGACCTCGAGCGCGAGGGCGCCGTGTACCGGATGCAGGGCGCGGGCACCTTCGTCAGCGAGACGCGGATCAGCAAGAGCTTCGAGCTGACGTCGTTCTCCGAGGACATGCGCGCGCGGAACATGCGCCCCGGCTCGAAATCGGTCGAGGTCGCGGTCGAAGCAGCAGGCCAGACGGTGGGTTACGCACTCAACCTGAGCCCCCGAGACGATGTGGTGCGCGTGCGCCGAGTGCGCACCGGCGATGACATCCCGATCTGCCTGGAGGAGTCCTCGTTCGCGGCGGGATCGGTCCCCGGCCTCGAGGACGGGATCATCGGCGATTCCCTCTACGACGACCTCCGCAGCCGGTTCGGACTCGTCGCCGTGCGCGCCGATCAGGAGATCCACGCGATCGTCCTCGACGAAGTGCAGGCCGCGGCTCTGGACACACCGCCGTTCTCCCCCGCTTTTCTGGTGAAGCGCACGACATACGACGCGCGCAGCCGGCCGATCGAGTACGCGGAGTCCGTGTACCGCGGCGACCGCTACTCGTATCAGCTCTCGATCTCCCGCCCCTGACTTCCGACCCCCTGTGAAAGGCCTCCCGAACGTGTCAGAGCAGACTCCTCCCGCACGCCAGCGCATCGCGCTGCTCCCCCTGGATGATCGGCCGGTGAATGTCCTCCTGCCCGGCGACGTCGCCAGGGTCGCCGGCATGACGCTCGACGTGCCGCCGGCGGACATCCTGCCGTCATACCGCACGGCAGGCGATGCGGATGCTCTGGGCGCCTGGCTGCGGGAGAGGGCTGCCGATCCCGCGACCGTGCACATTCTGGTGTCGATCGACATGCTGCTGTACGGCGGCCTGATCGCGAGCCGCACCAGCGCCGACACCACCCGCACCGTCCTCGCGCGTCTGGACACCCTGCGCGAGATCCACCGCATGCGCCCCGAGCTGCCGATCTCGGCGGTCTCGCTGGTCACCCGCGCGAGCAATTCCAACTCGGCAACGGAAGAACCGCTCTACTGGAACGATCACGGCATGCAGCTGCACGCGCTCGGCGGCGATGCGCATCGGCTTCTCGGCGAGGCAGAAGTGCTGCCGCTGGACGAGCTGACCCCCGTGCCGGCCGATGTCGTCTCCGACTACTCCACGCGCCGCCTGCGCAATCACATCGTCAACCTCGAGACGCTCGAACTGGTCGAGGACCGCACACTCGACTTCCTGGCGATCACCGCGGACGACACGGCACCGTTCGCTGCCGGCAGCGCCGAGCAGGTGTGGCTGCGTCATTGGATGCGGATGCTGCCCACAGGCCGTCAGGTGCTCATGTACCCGGGCGCAGATGAGGTGGGCGCCGTTCTGGTCGCGCGTGCGATGGCGACGAACGCTCAAGTCACAGCATCCTTCGCCGTGGTGTGCGCGGATCCGGAAGGCCCGACGCGCATCCCGCCGTACGAGAACATGCCGCTGTCCGCATCCGCTAGTCGTCAGATCCGCGCCGCAGGCGCGGTCGAGGTGACCGAGGACGCCGATGTGACGCTGGTGCTGCATGCGCCGGATCCGGACCGCCACGACATGTTCCGCGGACGTCCGGACGCGGTCGATGAGGATGCCGTGCGCGCCACCGTCGATCTCGTCCGTGCGCGCGTGGATGCCGGCGAACGCGTGGCGCTCGCCGACGTGAGGTACCCGAACGGGTCGGACGAGGCGCTCGGGCGCGCCCTCGCCGCGGCAGGTCTGCTCGAGAAGCTGGATGCCTACGGCGGCTGGAACACTGCCGGCAACACTCTCGGCAGCGTCGTGGCGCTCGCGGCGGCGGGTGTCGTCGGCCGTGCGAACGGGACCTATGACGCGAAGGCGGCGCGGATCGCTCTCCTGACCCGCCTGCTCGACGACTTCGCGTACCAGGCGGTCGTGCGCGTCGACAGCGGCCCGTCGCTGTTCCCCGACCGGTTCCCGATGTCGGATGCGGGGCTCGTGGCCGAGGCCGAACGCGCGCTCCACGCCGAGCTCACGACGTTCCTCGAATCCATGCTCCCCGCCGATGGTGCGCGCATCACCGAACTGACGCTGCCATGGCGACGCTCGTTCGAGATCGGGATCACGCTGGAGCGGTGACCCTACCGCCGCCCGACTCCGCCGAACAGCGCGTACAGCAGCGGAATCGCCGACGACCCCATCAGCACGATTCCGAGCGGCGGAGTCGGGCCGAGCAGCAGCGCTCCCCCGATGAGCAGCCCGCCGAACAGCAGCGCCGCCACCGCGCGGCGCCCGATCCGCATCAGCGAGTCGAGGCGGCGCTCCAGCCGCGACGTGTCGAACGTCACTGTGCCGTCGTCGATGCGGGTGATCACATCATCGATGCGCTTGGGCAGACGCCAGGTCGTTGCCGCGGTGGACATCGCCTGCTTGCCGAACTCCTGGATGACGTTGCCGCTCTCGTCACGGATCAGGCGGGCGGCATACGGCTCAGCGGCATCCCACACGTTGAAGGCGGGATCGAGCCCGCTGCACATGCCGGAGGTCAGCGAGACCGCGCGGATGAGAAGCAGCATGTTCTCCGGCAGCTGCAGCGGCAGGGACCGAACGGTGTCGCCGAACTCGTTCGCGAACCCCGTGAACTCGCTCGGGTCGACCTTGCTGAGTTCGACGAAGCCCATCCCGCCGAAGCGATCGAAGAGCGCGGCGAGGGCCCGCTCGAGCTCGAGCGTGTCGGCCGATGGCAGCAGCACGCCGATCTCCTGCGCCGCCACGACAAGGCCCTTGCTGTCACGACCAGCGACGGCGACGAGCAGCGTGCGCAGTCCGTCGCGCAGTCCGTCAGGGACCTCGGCCATCATCCCGAAGTCGACGAACGTCAGTCGCCATGTCAGCCGGTCGCTCACTGAGCCTGTCGAAGCGCGCGCAGCATCCGCATCCCGCGCCACCGGCGTCACGAAGATGTTGCCGGGATGAGGGTCGGCGTGCACGAAGCTGTGCGTGAACACCTGATCGAACATGACCTCTGCGAAGACATCCGCCACCTGTGACGGATCGATCCCGGCGCGTCGCAGCGCTGCCGTGTCGTTGATCTTGATCGCCGTGACGTCCGACAGGGTCAGCACTCGGCGCGTGACACGCTCCCAGACGATCTCCGGCGTCCCCACCCGCGGGTCGGATGCGAAGTTGTCGGCGAACCGCTCGGCGTTCGCGGCCTCATGCAGGTAGTCGATCTCCTCCAGGCAGGTCGCAGCGAACTCCTCGACCAGGGCAGGGGCGTCGACGCGATCCGAGACGAGGCGGATCCGACGCAGCCAGCCGGCCACGCGCCGAAGCGCAGTGAGGTCGGTCGCGACGATCTCGTCGATACCAGGACGCTGCACCTTCACGACGACATCCCGGAGCCCGGTGTCTGCCGCGTCGAGGTCGGAGAGGCGTGCGCGATGCACCTGACCGAGGGATGCCGCGGCAAGAGGCCGCTCGTCGAACCAGGCGAAGGCGCGATCGAGCGAGACTCCGAGTTCGGCTTCGGCGAGCGCCTTGATGTCGGGGAACGGGACCGCAGGCACTTCATCCTGCAGCCCGGCGAGCTCCTGGGTGATCTCGGGCGGCAGCACGTCGAGGCGCGACGACATGAACTGGCCGACCTTGATCATGAGTCCGCCGAGTTCGACGGCGAGAGCGTGGAAGCGCCGCGCGAACTGCTGCATGCGCGGTGCTCGGGTGCGCTCTGAGACGCCGGAGAACCCGAACCTGGGCAGGACGAGCTCGAACCACCAGATCTTGATGAACTCGCGGGCGGCGAATGAGATGATGCGGCGGTAACGGGCGCGATGAGTCGTGCGTGCGGCATCCGTCATCGCGTGGTCCTCTCGCCCCGATCAGGCAGGACGCCCGACCGGGCGGTGCGGGGCGAGTCAGTCCTGCGCAAGGATCGCGTACAGCCTACGACGCGCTTCGTCGAGAACGGTCACCGCTTCCTTCACCTGCTCCGGCGTACCGGTGCGGGCGACCTGGGCTGCGGCGCCGGCGAGGTCCATGCCCGCCTTGGGCAGTGCAGTGAGGTGTCCGCTCTCGCGGGACGAGAACGCCTCCCACGGTGCCGGCTTGTCGGCGGCGATCTCTGCCTCTTCGCGACCTGCTCCGGTGAGCGAGTAGGTCTTGCGGCCGTTCTGCTCCTCCGCCGTGATGAGACCCTCGTCGGCGAGCAGCTGCAGGGTCGGGTAGACGGATCCCGCGCTCGGCTTCCACGAGCCGCCCGAGCGCTCGGCGATCTCGTTGATGATCTGGTAGCCGTGCATCGGCTCTTCCGCCAGGAGGGCGATGACCGCTGCCCGCACGTCACCGCGGGCCATGCGAGACGGCCCGCCGGTTCGCTGCTCGAACGACTTTCGGAGCTGGTCCATAGCGTCGAAGATCGCGGATGCCGGGCCGCCTGGTCCGCCGAACAGCGAGCCGCCGCCCTGGCCGGAGCCTGAGCCGCCGAACGCGCCGGTGGGGAATGAATTGTTCATGGTGTCCTCCAGAGTCGAACGGGACGATGGTGCGTTAACGATATATCGTTCGGTGTCGTTCGGGAAGGGGTCGGGGGCGGTTCCGGCGGGGGGGTCGGTGCGGGGCGGGCCCGGGGCGGGGGCGGGCGGTTCGGACAGTTCCCGTTGCGGCTCGGGATGAGGTGGCGCTCGTTGTCGCTTCCCGCGACGCTAAGCGGCAATGAGCGCCACCTCCCCGCTCGGGCCTCCGTGAAGGGTGTCGCAGGTTGCCGCATCCGCCCCCTTTGAACCGACCACGAGCGCCACCGAAACCCACGTCACCGACACCGAGTCACCGACACCGAGCGCCACCGAACCCGCGTCACCGACACCGAGCGCCACCCGAAACCTGCGCCGCCTCTCGAACACCGGCGCCGGAGCAGCATCGCACCGGCCCGACCCGCCGTACGGCGCGCCTCAGAGCTTGGCGAGCCGCATCGTCGCGGTGGCGCTGTGCGCAGCCATACCCTCGGAATCCGAGATCACCTGAACCGCATTCGCCACCGCCGGTGTCGCCTCCCGCGCGACGCGCTGGTAGGTCAACGGCTTGAGGAAGCGCGAGACCGACAGCCCGGCGCTGTGCTTGGCGCCACCCGCGGTCGGCAGCACGTGGTTGGTGCCGGCCATCCCCTTGTCCGAGTATGCGACCGTGCTCCACGGCCCGATGAAGATCGAACCGTAGTTGCGCAGGTTGTCGTGGAACCACGCGTCGTCCGCCGTGAGCAGCTCGAGGTGCTCAGGGGCAAGATCGTCCATGAGCGCCGCGACGGTCTCGCGATCGTCTGCGACGGTCACGACGCCGTAGTCACGCCATGCCGCACCTGCGATCGACGCCGTCGCCAGCGTCTCGAGCTGACGCTCCACGGCGTCGATGACGGCTCGCCCGTGCTCTTCGGATGTCGTCACGAGCGCAGCCGGGGAATTCGGGCCGTGCTCGGCCTGCCCGAGCAGATCGGCAGCCACGAGCTCCGGGTCAGCGGTCTCGTCGGAGATCACCGCGACCTCTGAGGGGCCGGCGAGCAGGTCGATCGCGACCGCACCGAAGAGCTGTCGCTTGGCCTCGGCGACATAGGCGTTGCCCGCCCCGACGAGCATGTCGATCGGCAGCTCGCCGAGCAGCCCGTAGGCCATCGCGGCGAGCGCCTGCACTCCACCGAGAACGAACACCCGATCGACCCCGGAAAGGTGAGCCGCGTAGACGACCGCGTCGTTTGCTCCACCGTCTGGCTGCGGCGGCGTGCAGGCGATGACAGTGGGGACTCCGGCGGCCTTCGCGACGCCGACCGTCATGAACGCGCTCGCGGTGAGGGGGAATCGGCCCGCCGGGAGGTATGCGCCGACGCGCGACACCGGAACGTAGCGCGCTCCGGTCACGACCCCTGGGACGAGTTCGGTCTCGAAGTCGGACAGGTGCGCCCGCTGTTCCCGCGCGAACGCTAGTGTGCGCTCCGACCCGAGCTCGATCGCCTCGCGAAGATCTGCGGGAATCCGGTCGCCGCTGGTCGCGATCTGTTCGGCGCTCAGTTCGACGCTCCCGCCCTCGTAGCGATCCAGTCTGCGGGCGTAGTCAAGCACGGCATCCATGCCCCGCGACTGGATGTCGCTGAGCATCGCGGACACGGTCTCGATCACTGCCGGATCGCGCTGCGCCGCCGGCGCGTCGATCAGGGGTGTCTTGAGGTCGTGGAAGGAGCCGTTGAGGCTGTCGAGGACAGCGGGGGTGTAACGCATGCAAGCAGGCTAAGCGCGCTCCGACCATCCGACAAGGCGATACCATCCTGGACTTGCCATCGGGTTTACCATTGGCTGTGACCATCAGCCAGCTGCGCGCATTTCTCGCCGCTCTCGAGCACGGCTCCTTCACAGCGGCCTCAGTGCATCTCGACCTCACTCAGGCGTCCGTGTCCGAGCTGGTCTCGCGGCTCGAGCGCGAGCTCGGCGTCGCTCTGTTCACACGCGGCAGCCGCCGACTGGTGCCCACGCAGGCGGCGATCGAGCTGCGCCCGCACGCCGCGCAGGCGGTGAGCGCCGTGCGCAACGGCATCGACACGATCGACGCCTTGACATCCCTCGAGCGCGGCACGTGCACCTTCGGCGTCCTCCGCAACGCTGCCTACTACGACCTCGCCGACCTGGTGGAGAACTTCCACCACCGGCATCCGAATGTGCGCGTCCGTCTCATCGGCATCAACTCCGCTCTCGTCGCACGCTCGATCGCGGACGGCGAGATCGAAGCGGGTCTGCTCGTCCTGCCGATCGACGAGGCAGGTCTGGAGGTGAAGCCGCTCTTCCGCGACGAGGTGCTCTATGCCTCCAGTACGCGCGACCTCGACGCCGGGCCGGTCTCGATCGCGGAGGCGGCGGCGTCGAAGCTGGTGCTCTACGACGCCTTCGCCGGCTGGGACGACCCCACCCGCCGCCAGCTGCGTGAGCGCGCGCGTTGGAGCGGCCTGGCCATCGAGCCGGCGATCGAGGTCGAACACGTCGAGACGGCGCTCAGCCTCGTCGCGGCCGGCGCGGCCGACACGATCGTGTCACGCACCATCGCCGAGTCCGCCGGTTTCCCGGACACGATCCGGACGGCGCCGTTCGCCGAGCCGATGCACGACACGATCGCCCTCGTGCAGCGCGAGGGCGTGCTGCTGTCGCCTGCGACGAAACAGTTGGCAGAGCTGGCAGAGCGGATGCTGCGCGAACGCATCGACGAACACCAAGGTCGCAGCAGCGTGGCGTGAGCGGTCGGATCAGTACAGCTCGGGCCGTCGGTCGGCGAAGAGATCGTTGTGCGGCGGGAGCCCCTTGTCGCGCGCGACCTCGAGAGACACCGCCGCGAGGGTGAGACCGGACCGGAACGCCTCGACCACCCACCCCTGCTCGTCGACGATCGCGGTGCCGCCCGTCCATTTCACGTCGCGCTCAGCGCCGTGCCTGTCGGCGATCACAGTCGGCAGTCGCGACGAGCGTGCGGCAGCCATGGCCTGGATGAGCTCGGGCGGATGCTCCCCCTCCGGCCGCGAGACGAGCGGCCAGTTCACCGGGAGTGCGAGGATGTCGGCTCCGCCGAGGGCGAGGTTTCGCGGCACCTCGGGGAACTCATTGTCGTAGCAGACGGCGACGCCGAGCCGACCGAAACCCGCGTCGACCAGGATGCCGGCGGCATCACCCGACGTGAAGATCAGACTCTCCGCCCCCCAGAGGTGTGCCTTGCGATAGTCGGCCAGGCGCGCGGTGGAATTCAGGACCGCCGCGCTGTTGAACAGATCGGCTCCCGCCGCCTCGCAATATCCGACGACCACGACGACGCCGTCGGGGATCCCCGCGTGCACGGCATCCCAGCGCTCGTCGTCCCTGGTCAGCGCGAGCGACTCGGCCTCGGCGCGATCGGCGAAGACGTATCCGCTCGTCGCCAGTTCCGGGAACACGATGAGACCGGCGCCGCAGCCTGCAGCATCCTGGATCCCCCGCACGATCCTTGCCAGGTTCCCGTCGAGGTCGCCGATGCGGATCGTCGGCGAGACCGCCGCAACCGTCAGCATGCCCATGACACCCGCCCTTCCCTCCGTCACGACGAAAGGGTGCGAGACGACGATTGCCGCCTCGCACCCTCACAGTGTTCTCAGTCGTCTTCTGTCGCGGTGACCATCACGCCGAGCGGTGCGAGATATCCGTTCGGATCGATCGTCAGGTCAGCGGCCTCCGCCGCCGCGATGACCTCCGGTGCCCACTCGAGGTAGACGCGGTCGTCACCGCCGTTGATCACGAGGATCTCACCAGGGCCGGCCTCGCCGTCCTCGACGCAGACGTAGGAACGCCAGCTGCCCTCCGGCACCGAGAACGAGTCTCCAGCGCCGAGCGTGACCGTGGTGGACGGGTCCCCGTTGAGGGTGATGTCCCAACGACCCGACTTGATCAGCAGCGCCTGGGTACGCGAGTGGCGGTGCTGCAGAACACCCTGTCCTGCCGTGGCCCTCACCCACGCGATGTTGAACGAGTGCGGCTCGTGGATCGACGGCACCTGACGGCGGTTCTCCGTCATGCCGTATCCGATGACGAGCGCGACGTCGACCGCGCCGCCGTCCACGCCGGTGCACAGCAGCGCGTGCGAGGAGTACTTGCGATCCCCCGGCTGGATGACGCGCGAGCGCAGCTCCTCGACCGAGTACGAGGTCAGCTCATCGATGTAGTGCTGCTTCATCGGGGTGATGAGGGGCACGTCGTCGGGGATGACATCGCCGGCGACGGTGTCGATGAGCTGGTTGTCCGCGGTGAGGTGCAGTCCGTACGACTCCGCCTCACGCAGGACCGACGGACCCCAGATGATCCCACCGGTGTCGTCGCGACCGAGAACCGTGTACAGGATGCCCTCATCCGGGCCCTCGTTGGTGAAGCCGCGGAAGATCCAGGTCGGAATCGAGATGATGTCGCCATCGTGGCTGACGTACTCGCCCTGTTTGCCGTCGACGCCCCAGCGGAGCCGGAACTCGCCGCCGAGGTTGATGAAGACCTCGGCGGTGAAGTGCATGTGCAGGTTGTTCGAGATGCCGTTCGGCATTCCTGCCGCACCGGTATTGAACCCGTGGTTCTCGGTGAGGTTGATGTACTGGCTGGCGTTCTGCGACACCCCGACCCCGATGAAGGAGTAGTTCTCCTTCTGATCCGAGCCAGGGGTACGGCAGTCGATGAATGCCGAGTTGCAGGGCACCCAGTCCGAGCGTCGGATGGTCCGACGCGCGATCTCGGTGTCGTCGACGATGACGTCGCTCATGATTGGTGTTCTCCTTGTTCGATCAGTAGATGTTCGACGGGCCGACAGGCTCGTCGCCGCGCGATCCGGCGATCTGCGCACGCAGCGCGATGTCGTCCCAGATGCGCACTTCCTTGACGATGGCTCCCTGATGCAGCGTGAACTGCGAGATTCCGAGGAGGTCGACCGGCTTTCCCGTCAGCGGCCCGTAGTTCGGCACGCCGTTGTAATCGCCGACGAACTTCCAGGTGACGGCGACGCGGAGACCCGCGTATCGGACGTCGTAGTTGGTCTGGATGTCGCGGATCTCGAACTGTCCACCAGGGAACGATTCGAGCAACCGCAGCAGCGCACGCCGGTACCCCTCGGGTCGGATCACGACGCGGTTGCCGACGGTCTGCAGCACGAGATCGCGGTGGAAGAACCGCTCGACCTTCTGCAGGTCGCGATCGTTCCATACCGTCTGGATCATCTCGAGGACGGTCTCGACCTCTGATCGGTACTCGTCCTTGCGGGGTCCGGAGTCGCCGACGGCGATCGGGTCGACCGGGGCGGGATCGGTCCACGACCCCGTGTATCCCCGGAAGGCCTGCGCCCTGGCCAGCTCTTCGAGGTCGTCACCGTTCTCGAGCGCGCCGGCGAGCGTGTCACGAACGACCCACTCCTCGACCATGCGCCCACGTCGGTACAGGCAGTTGGCGATCGTGCGGCTGTACTGCGAGGTGAGCAGGTGCCCCGAGAGCACGAGGTGCGAGCTCAGGAAGGCATCGTCTCCGCGCGCCTCCCAGATGACGTCCTCTGCCTGGCCGGTGCGATCGGGAGTCGCGGAGATCCGCATGAGCGTTCCCTCGATGACCTCGTCGCGACTGGTCGAGGTGCCGTACGCGCCGTGCACGATCGAATCCGGCTCGTAGTTCTCGCGGATATAGCTGATGGATCGGTCGACCCAGATGAGGTCTGTGACTTCACGGATGAAATCGTCGGGATCCTTGTATGGCTGGTATGCGACCGGGTCGAGAGGCACGCTGTTTCACTCCTTAGACATCATCGCTCGTGATTCTTCGATGATCACGTGTCGATGTAGGCAGTGTATGCGTATGCACAACTAGAAGCAACAGTGGACTTCGAGACACACGGGTGCCAACCGGCGGCGTCAGCCTTGCGTCAGCCCTGCTTCGCTTGTGCGAGCGTCCGGCGGGGCGTGAACGTCGACTCGAAACGCCGATGCTCGACCGGGGCATCCGCATCCTGAATGCGACGGACGATGAGATCAGCCGCTGCCCGCGCCATCCCTTCGATGTCGAATCCGATGGTCGCCAGGTCGATGATCGGCCACTCCGCCTCGGGAAGATCATCGAAGCCGATGATGGAGACGTCGTCGGGCACGCTCATTCCGGCCCGGTGCGCCGCGTTCAGGGCGCCGTAGGCGACGACGTCGTTGCCGCAGAAGAGCAGGGTCGGGGCATCGGACTGGGCCAGCAGCTCCGCCGCCGCTTCTTCACCTGCGGTCGCACTGAAGCGGCAGCGTCGCACATCGCGTTCGGCGAGCGAGATGCCGTGGGCGGTCAACGCCGCGCGCAGCGCGCTCTCGCGACTCTGCGCCGTGCTGGTGTTGCTCGGCCCGAGCACTGCTCCGACATGACGGTGGCCGAGTTCGACGACGCGCGACACGGCCTCCGCGTATCCGGGGACGGGGTCGACGATCGCTGCATCGGCGTCGACGAACGACCCGGTGCGGTTGAAGTACACGAACGGAAGGCCGCGGTCCTTCAAGCGCACAGGGGCGACGGATTCGATCAATGTCGTCGCGAGGATGACGCCGTCGAGCCCGTTGGCGACCAGGCGCTCGGCGATCGTCTCGTTGTCCGCCGACTCGGTGTGCAGCATCAGCTGATAGCCGAGCTTCTCCAGTTCGCGGTGCACCGGAGCGATGATGTGCGAATAGAACTGGTTGTCGACGTCGGTGAGCAGCAGGCCGATTCGACGCGTTCGGCCGGACGAGAGCGCGCGGCCCGCCTCGCTGGGCACGTAGCCGAGTAGTCGTGCGGCGTCGCGCACACGGTTCTTCGTCGCCTGCGACACGCGCGCGTCATCGCGGAGCGCGCGCGACACCGTCGGCTGCGAGACTCCCGCCAGCCGTGCAACATCCCGACTTGTGACCACTGTCGATCGCCTCCCCCTGGATTCATGGGATTCTAGCGGCCTTGACCTCCGTATGCATACGCGGTCATAATCAGAACATACGTATGCAATGAAAGGAACGGACATGCCCCTGCATCTGAAGAGCGCGCCGAGGAAGACATTCGCCGACACGGCGCAGAAGGATGTCGCGGAACGCGTCGGAACCATCATCGACGACATCCGCAGCAACGGCGATGATGCCGTTCGGCGTTATGCGCAGCAGTTCGATGACTGGAGTCCGGAGTCCTACCGTCTCTCCGATGAACAGGTCGAACAGATCATGGCCACCCTCGACCCTCAGGTGATCACCGACATCGAGTTCGTCCAGGCACAGGTGCGGCGCTTCGCCCAGGCTCAGCGCGATTCGCTCGTCGACCTCGAGGTCGAGACGCTTCCCGGCGTCCTGCTCGGGCAGAAGCACGTTCCGGTGCAGGCTGCGGGCGCCTACATCCCCGGCGGCAAGTATCCACTCACAGCATCCGCCCACATGACGATCATCACGGCCAAGGTCGCCGGCGTCCCCCGGGTCATCGCCTGCACCCCGCCGATCCGCGGCGAGATCCCCGCCGCGACGATCGCAGCGATGAAACTCGCCGGTGCAGACGAGATCTACGTCCTCGGCGGCGTTCAGGCAGTGGCCGCGATGGCGATCGGCACCGACACCATCGATCCCGTCAACCTCATCGCCGGCCCGGGCAACGCCTACGTCGCCGAGGCGAAGCGGCAGCTGTTCGGCGAGGTGGGAATCGATCTGTTCGCTGGACCGACGGAGATCCTCATCGTGGCCGACGAGCACGCCGATCCGTTCTTCACTGCCGTCGATCTGCTGTCGCAGGCCGAGCACGGCCCTGAGTCGCCGGCGGTGCTGGTCACGACCTCGACGGCTCTCGGAGAAGAGGTCATGGATTGGATCGAGCGCCTGCTGCCGAACATGCCCACGCGTGACTACGCAGAGCCCGCGTGGCGGGACTGGGGGCAGGTCATCGTCGCCGACGACCTCGAAGAGGCGTACCGCATCGCCGACGATTTCGCGTCTGAGCACGTGCAGATCTTCACCCAGAACCCTCGCGAGGCTCTCACGAAGATGCACGACTACGGCGCGCTGTTCCTCGGCGAGAACACGTGCGTCTCTTACGGCGACAAGGTGATCGGAACCAACCATGTGCTGCCCACGCTCGGCGCCGCTCGGTACACCGGTGGCTTGTGGGTCGGCAAGTACCTGCGAACGGTGACGTACCAGGAGGTCGTGAACGACACCTCGTCCGCCGAGCTGGGTGCGGTCTGCGGGCGCGCTGCGCGGGTCGAGTTCTTCGAGGGGCACGCACGCTCCGGCGATGCGAGGGCCTGGCGCCACGCCGGCACGAGCTTCGACTGGATCGACGAGAGCCACGCAGTGGAGGCGACCGCACGATGACCGACATGACCGGACGAAGCGCCGTCATCACCGGCGGCGGCAGCGGCCTGGGGGCGGCGATCGCCCGGTCGCTGCATTCGCAAGGCGCCGAGGTCATCCTCGTGGGCCGTGACGAGGCGAAGCTCGCCGCCGTCACGGCCGGCCTCGGGTCGCGGGCGCGCTGGCTGACGGCGGACGTCTCGGATGCCGCATCCGTCGACGCTCTGCGCGAGGCACTCGCCGATACCGAGGTGTCGATCCTGGTCAACAACGCCGGCATTCCCGGACCTGTCGCGGCGCTCACCGACATCGAGGTGGGCGACTGGGACGAGGTGTTCGCCGTCAACGTGCGCGGAACCTACCTGCTGTGCAAGGCGTTCCTGCCCGGCATGATCGAACGGGGCGACGGCGACGTCATCAACGTCGCATCCGTCTCGGGCAAACGACCGCTCGCACACCGAACCCCGTACTGCGCGTCGAAGATGGCGGTGATCGGTCTCACGTCCACGCTCGCCTTCGAGGTGGGTCCGTCTGGTGTGCGGGTGAACTCGCTCTCACCAGGGCCTGTCGCAGGTCCTCGCATGGAGCGCAACTTCCGGCTCGAAGCGGCGCGGTCCGGGTCGAGCGTCGACGACGCCGAACAGGCGTTCGTCTCACGTGCCGCGTTGGGACGCATGGTCACCGAGGATGAGGTCGGCGCTGCCGTCGTGGCGATGCTCGGGATGCCCGGGATGTGCGGCGCCGACGTCGATCTCTCCGCGGGGATGGTGGCGTGATGGCGTCTCTGCGGGAGCGCGCGCGACGCGGCGATCGCCTCATCGGGGCGCTGCTGCGGATGCCGTCCGAAGAGCTCGTCGAGATGAACGCCATCGCGGGGATGGACTTCGTCCTCATCGACTGCGAGCACGGTCCAGCCGACCTGATCGCGCTGCGACAGCACATCGCCGTCGCGTCCGTGCACCGGGTCCCCGTGATCGTCAGGGTCGGCGAGAACGATCCAGGACAGATCCTGCGGGTGCTCGATCAGGGCGCCGAAGGCATCCTCGCTCCCCACCTCGACACCGGCGCGCAGGCAGACGCTCTCGTCGCCGCCACGATGTACCCGCCGGTGGGCAGGCGCGGCTTCGCGACCTACAGTCGTGCCGGGCGATTCGGCGAGGTGGACCCCGAAGCCCACCGCGACTGGTATCTGGAGAACACGCTCGTCCTCGGGATGATCGAGTCGCCGCTCGGCGTCACGAACGTCGCCGAGATCGTCGCGAGTGCGCGCCTGGACGGCATCATGATCGGCCCGGCCGACCTCGCCGCCTCCACTGGCGCGGACGACCTGCCGGTTCCGGATGCCATCGCCGCTGTCAACGCGGAACTGCGGCGCGCGGGGTCGATGCGGATGGACATCGTCGGCACCCGCGCAGCGGCAGAGGCCTCTTTCGCGGACGGTGCGACATTCGTCGTCTACAACCTCGCGTCATCCCTGATGGCGCACCTTCGAGGGCTCGCCGCGCCGGTCGATTGAGCAGTCCGGCATCCTGCGACCGGCATCCGGTCACACCCGGTGCTTCTCGCGCCACGAGGTCAGCAGCCGACCGAACTCTCGTGGTTTCTCCATCGGGAGCAGGTGTCCGGCCTCGAACGACACGAGTCGCGCACGGGGGAGCGCTGAGGCGATCTCGGTATGGAAGCGCGGCGGGCAGATCCCGTCGTCGAGTCCCGACACCACCAGCGTCGGAGTCGCCAGAGCGGTCAGCCTGCCGAGCAGGTCGACTCTCGTTCCCTGCATCCGCAGTTGGGCGCGCAGCGCGGCGCGATCCGTCATGCGCCCCATGGTTCGCACGCGATCCGCGATGACAGGATGCTCTCGCATCGCGTCGGGGGACAGCAGCGCGGGAAGGATGCTCTCCTGTAGGGCTTCCGGATCTTCACCGGCGTCGAGTCGTGCGATCCAGTCGTCCCACCCCTCGCGTTGCGCAGGAGTGGGCGCCTTCGCATTCGTCGACACCAGACACATGCCCACGACGCGATCCGGAGCCGCAAGCGCGACGGCCATCGCGACGATGGCTCCGAGCGAGAGTCCGGCGATCACGAACCGGTCGGGCAGCGCGCCGAGCACCGCCCCGACCTGAGCATCCATGCTCTCGTGCTCGAGGGACTGATGGATGGCATCGCCGAGGCCCGTGCCTGCCCAGAGATCGTCGGTGCAGTTCATGCCGGACAGCAGCACGAGCGGATGCACGTCAGCCCTTCACGGCGCCGTCGCTGAGTCCTGCGACGAGATACTTCTGCGCGACGAACGCGATCACGAACACCGGGATGGTGAGAAGCATCGAAGCCGCTCCCGCCTGTTGCAGCATCGGCAGCGTCTGCCCGAGCTGAGTGGCGATGAACACCGGCACGGTCTTGGACGAGGTGTCGGTGAGCACGAGCGCGGTGAGGTACTCCTGGAACGCGAACAAGAAGACGAAGATGCCGGCGGTCAGGATGCCCGGACCCATGAGCGGGATCATGACCTTCCGCAGCATCCCGATCCTCGTGCATCCGTCGATCATCGCGGCCTCATCGAGCTCCTTGGGGATCTCGGCGAAGAAGTTGCGCAGCAGCCAGATGGTGAAGGGCTGATTGATGGCGACCAGTGCTATGGCGAGCGCGAACGTCGTGTCGTAGATGCCCAGCGCCCTGCTGATGTCGTACATCGGCAGCACGACCGCGAAGCGGGGAAGCGCACGGAAGATGAGGGCGAGGATCAGCAGGAGCGCGGACACGTAGCTCGGGAATCTCGAGAGCGCGTACGCGGCGGGGATGCCGATGATCAGCGCCACGACGGTGGACACGACGGCCACCACCAGGGTGTTGACGAGATAGTCCGCGAAGTACGTCGTCTCCCACAGATCGACGAACGCCTGGAATGTGGGCTCATACCCCCAGAGGACCGGCGGGTTGGAGAAGGCGACGTCGGTCGGCTTGGTCACCGACAGGGTCATCCAGATGAACGGGCTCAGGGCCACGAAGCAGAGGATCGCGAGAAGGATGCCGGTGATGATGGGAGGGCGACGCTGCGACCTGGTGCGTCGCTTCGAGGATCCTCCGGTGACGATCGCCCTCGTCGAGAGCTCGGTTGAGGTGAGACTCATCGTTCGGCCTTCGCTTCCTTGAAGATGCCCCGGATGAACGGGATCAGCATGATGAGGATGAGGATGATCGTGAGCACGTTGATCGCACTGCCGAGGCCGAGCTGCTGCGCCCCGTCGGCGAAGGCGACCGAGTAGACGTACATCATGATCGACTCGTTGCCTATCGCCTGCGCCTGCGGCGACAGCGGGATGAGGTTGTCGAACATCCGCAGGACATCCATGATCGTGATCAGCGTGACGAAGCCGAGCACGCCGCGGATCGTCGGGATGATCACGTGCAGATGCGTCTGGAGCGCGTTCGCGCCGTCGATGCGAGCTGCTTCCTTGAGCTCCTGCGGAACGCCTTGGAGCCCGGCGAGGATGATGAGCATCGCGAACGGGAGCATGTGCCAGACCGTGTTCGCCGTGACAAGGATCGCGTTGGGCACCTGGTCGGTGAACCAGAGCACCTGTGTTCCGCCGAAGAACCCGATGATGCGGTTGACGACGCCGCCGAAGTTGTCGTCGAACAGCCACGAGTACGCGACGGCACCGACGAGGTTCGGCAGCACGTACGAGACCAGCATGATGCCGAGCACCAGAGGCCGAGATGTCGTGATCCGGTTGATCCCGGTCGCGACGATGTAGCCGAACACGAGCAGGATCACCGTCGTGACGACGGTCACCGCGACCGTGAACAGCACCGCCTTGCCGAAGCGCACATCGCTGAGCGCTGCGGTGAAGTTGTCGAGCCCGACGAACGTGCCTGGTGTGCCGTAACGGACCTGCTCGAGACTCCACTGCACCGTGCGCACCAGCGGGAGCACGAGGAGTGCACCCATCACCAGCAGACTCGGGAAGAAGAGGATCCAGAACTCACGTGCCTTCATGTGCGTCCCTCCTGGACGGACTGTGGCCTGAACAGCGCGCTCAGGCCACAGTCATCATCTGATGTTCGCGGGTCAGCCGGCGACCTTTTCGCCAGCGGCCTGCATCTGCGCGAGGCCCTCGTCGACGGAGACGTTGCCGCCGAGGACCTGCACGAGGATCGGACGGATCTCGTTCGTCACCGTGGCCTGGATCGGAGAGACGACCGGCGGCATCGCCGTCGCCATCGATTCGTTCGCCGCGGCACCGTACGGCGAGTTCTCCTCGGTGACCATGCCCTCGCGTGCGGGGTATGCCGCGGGAACGGATGCCTCGGAGGCGTCTTCACTGACGGCGGATGCCATCATCACGAAGAGCATGTCGTGGTCGAGCTTCGTGTTGAACGGGATCGACCACCCGTCGATGGAGAGTCGGTTGTAGGAGTACTCGGCGTCGGCGGTGACTTTCGGAGCCGGCGCGAAGCCGATCGAATCGAACAGCTTCGAGTTGGACTCCATCGTCAGGTCAACCATGCGTCCGGAGAACATGACCGACATCGCGGCCGTGCCGTTGAACATCTGCTGCTGCACCTTCGGCTGGTCGAAGGTCGTCACCTGCGGGTCCATGTAGGGCTTGAGCGCCAGCAGCGACTCCAACGCCTGCTTCGCCTCCGGGGTGTCGAGCGTGACCTCTCCGTCAGCGGTGACGAAATCGGAGCCGAGGGAGTTCATCGCTGCCTGGTAACTGGTCGTGACATCGCTGGTCGCAAGCCATGGCAGGGCGATCGGGTAGTCCATCACACCCGCCTCTTTGATGGCCTCTGCCGCGTCGATCATCTCGTCGAACGTCGTCGGCGCCTCGAGCCCGAGGTCTTCGAAGACGTCGGTGCGGTATGCCATGACATACATCTGCGCCTGCATCGGCAGGGCGTACAACTCGCCGTCGTAGGACATGCCCTCGCGCATCGACTCGCTGATCTCGTCGAGGCCGTAGTCGGCGGCGTACTTGTCGTACAGGTCGTTCAGGGGGATCAGCTTCTCCTCCTCGGCGAAGCCGGGGATCACGAACCCGTAGGTCTCGAGGATGTCGTACGTACCCGTCTCGCCCGCGAGGGTCGCCGTGGTCTTGGTGACCTGTCCGCCGAAGTCGATCGGATCGTGCTTCAGCGTCACGTCGTCGGTCGAACAGCTCGAGACCATCGTGTCGGTGAAGGGATCGATCGCCGACGAGTTGTACGCCAGGACATTGACCGTCGTGCTGCCTTCGGGAGCGGTGTAGTCGCACGACACCGTTGTCGCGTTTTCGTTTTCGGTGCGGGTACCAGCACCACAGCTGCTGAGGGCGACGACGCCCACGGCTGCGAGTGCGAGAACCGGCAATGCCCGATGCTTCATGTGTGCCATGCCCTGATGGTATACGTATGCACCCAGATTAGGGAAGCCTATGTTCTAGGAATTATGCATCGTAGACATACGTATACGAGTTTGATGCATCGGTGCGGGATCGTGCTCTCCATTCTCTCGCGTCGTTCGGCTCCGGACGACGCTGCGGCACAGGGCGACGCGGGTGCTGCGATGTCAAGGCCACGGCGAAGAATGGGTGACAGACGTATGGTCGAGGAGAGCGGACCGGCCGAGAAGCTCTCCCGGTGCAGTGCTCGCTCGGAAGGAGCCGACTCATGGCTCAGTACGACGTCGCAGACCGCTCGGCCATCATCACAGGGGCAGGCAGCGGAATCGGAAAGTCCGCCGCGATGCTGCTCGCGCAGAACGGCGCATCCGTGGTCGTGAACGACCTGAACGCGGAGGCGGCCCAGGGCGTGGTCGACGAGATCCGCGCTGCAGGCGGGGTCGCCGAAGCATCCGTCGGTGACGCGACCGACACCGCGTGGATCGCCTCATCGGTCGAACTCGCCAACTCGCTGGCACCCCTGCGGATCGGGGTGAACAACGCCGGCATCGGTGGCGCAGCCGCGCCGACAGCAGAATACGGAGACGACGACTGGGACAAGGTCATCGCGATCAACCTCAACGCGGTCTTCCGGAACATGAAGGCGCAGATCCCGTCGATCCTCGGCAACGGTGGCGGCTCGGTGGTGAACATCGCGTCGATCCTCGGCAGCGTCGGGTTCGCCACCTCCCCGGCGTACGTCGCCGCGAAGCACGGTGTCGTGGGCATGACCAAGACGGCGGCGCTGGAGTATTCCGCGCAGGGCGTGCGGGTGAACTCGGTGGGACCCGGCTTCATCGACACTCCCCTGCTGGCGCAGATGGATGCTGACGCGAGGGAGTTCCTGGTGTCGAAGCATCCGATCGGTCGGCTCGGACAGGCGGACGAGGTCGCCAACCTCATCGTCTTCCTCGCGAGCGACGCCGCGAGCTTCATAACCGGCAGCTACCACCTCGTGGATGGCGGATACACGGCGCCGTGATGCGGCGACCCTCATCCTGACGCGGCGAACCCGATCGTGACGCGGCGATCCGGTTCAATGTCCGCCGCAGGGCATACTCTGATCCCGTCTCACCGATGAGGCAGTCTCGACACTGAGATGAATGGCATACGGAACCGGAGTGAAGAATATGAACGAGACCACCCTCACGATCGTGGGTAACCTGACCGCCGAGCCAGAATTGCGCCAGACGAGTTCTGGCGTGGCTGTGGCGAGTTTCACCGTCGCCAGCACGCCGCGCAACTTCGATCGGCAGGCGAACGAGTGGAAAGACGGCGACGCGCTGTTCATGCGCTGTTCTGCGTGGCGCGACCTCGCGACGAACATCACCGCGTCTCTGACGAAGGGCAGCCGCGTGATCGTCACCGGCCGCCTGCAGCAGCGCAGCTACCAGGACCGCGAGGGCAACAACCGTGTGAGTCTCGAACTGCAGGTCGATGAGGTCGGGCCCTCACTCAAGTACGCGACCGCGCAGGTCGTTCGCGGCGACCGCTCGGGTGGCGGCGGCGGCGGCGCTGCGCCGGTCGCAGCCACCGGCGGTGCGGCTGCGCCCGCGACCGCTGATTCGTGGTCCACGCCGAACGCGGATTGGTCGACGGCCGACGAGACACCGTTCTGAGCTGAAGAGCGTCGACGCATTCACGCGACGCGAGAGGACTCACTCCGCGGCTGTGCTCTCGCGCACGACAAGTCTGTGAGGCGCGACGATCTCGGTCGCCGGCAGTGTGGGGTCTTCGATCCGATCGATGATCCGGCGCACTGACTCGCGCGCGATGAACTGCGTGTCAAGCGAGATCGTGCTGAGGGATGGGCGGGAGTAGCGCCCCTCGTCGACGTCGTCGATTCCGATCACTGCGACGTCCTCCGGCACGCGCAGCCCTGCATCGAAGACTGCGCGCATGGCACCGAAGGCGAGCAGATCCGAGAAGCAGAAGATGGCGTCGGGGCGAGGATCGAGCGCGAGCAGCGCCCGGCCAGCCGAATACCCGTCGGCGCGGCTGTAGTGCGCGGCCGTGACCACGTACTCCGGGCGAAGATCCAGCCCAGCGTCAGCCAGCGCGGCCTCATATCCGGCCGAGCGCTGCAGGGGAGTCGCATATTCTTCGAGCGGCTGCGAGCCGATCGAAGCGATGCGCGTTCGGCCGGTCTCGATCAGATGGCTGACCGCATCCCGCGCCGCCGCCACATTGTCGATGGCCACGTGGTCGTAGCGTCCGTCGAAATCGTGCTCGCCCAGCAGGATCAACGGCATCCGCGTCGCGCCGTGCATGTCGAGGAGCTCGGACTTCGTGACCAACGGACTGAACAGCAGGCCGTCGAACAGCATCGTGCGGTCTTCGCCGGTCAGCAGCTGCCGCTCCCGCTCATGATCATGGCCGGTCTGATCGATCATCACGCGATAGCCGACCTCGGCCGCAGCATCGATGACGTCACGTGCGAGCTCGCTGAAGTACGGCACATCGATCTCGGGCACGACCAGCGCCAGCATTCCCGTGCGACCGGTGCGCAATGTTCGCGCCACCGGGTTCGGCCGATAGTCAAGTTCGTCGATCGCCGCGAGCACCTTCGTTCGCATCCGCTCGCTCACGTGCGTGTACCCACTCACCACGTTCGAGACGGTGCGCATCGACACCTGTGCACGCTCTGCGACGTCGCGAAGTGTTGCCGGCATGACAGCATCCTATCGTTTGCAACGTGTGCAAACGTGCGTTACAGTTTGCATACGTTGGCAAACAACGTCCACCGCACCCGACCCCGCACCTCGACACAAAGGAGTGTTCATGAACAGCAACCCGAAAAAGCGGGCCCTCCGCCTGGCCGCAGTCGGCGCCACCGCCGTCACGGCGCTGGCGCTGACGGCCTGCGGACCGGACATCACGGCGGCACCCGGCGACGACGCGGCGTCCGATCGGCTGCAGGCACCCACCGCAGAACAGCCCGAAGGTGAAATCACGATCTGGGACCGCTCCGGCGATCTCTTCGAGGTCTTCGACGACGTCATCGACGACTTCAACGAGAAGTACCCCGGCATCAAGGTCAACCACGAGGCCGTCGACATCAACGCGAAGCTGCAGAACACGCTCATCACCGGCACCGACGTCCCTGATGGCGTCTTCCTCGACGACGCCATGATCGGCGGCTTCGCCGATCACCTCTGGGACCTCAGCGACGTGCTCGAGCCGTATGCAGACGACATCGCGCCGCAGAAGATCGACGCGACGACGGTGGGCGGTGGCATCTACGGCGTTCCTTACGACCTCAACCCCGGACTCCTCTACTACAACGCCACCGCGCTCGAGGCGGCCGGAGTGGATGCCACGACGATCGAGACCTATGACGACTTGCTCGCCGCCGCTCGCGCGTACCAGGAGACGAAGCCAGAGGCTCACCCGATCCACCTCGAGCAGAGCGCGTTCCTCGGCCAGCTCCAACTCGAGATGTACGCGAGCCAGCTCGGCACCTCCATCGCGGATGCCGATGGCGAGCTGCGGCTCGACAGCCCCGAGTACGAACAGATCCTGACGTTCCTCGACACCGTCCAGTCGGAGGGTCTCGGCACACGCGCCGAGTACCTCACCCCGACCGACATCGCCGAACTCGAGAACGGCAACCAGGTTTTCTACCCCTGGGCGATCTGGTTCGACTTCGCCCCACAGCAACTGCTCCCCGAGACGAGCGGTGACTGGCGCGCCATGGAGCTGCCTGCCTGGGAAGACGGCGGAGCCCGCAGCGGTGCGATGGGCGGTTCATCGTTCGTTCTGCCCAAGGAGGGCGAGAACTCCGATCTCGCGTGGCTGTTCTACGAGTTCCTCATGTACGACGAGGCCGGCTACAGCGCCGTGTGGGGTGTGAACGACATCTACCCGACCGGCCTTAACACGTCGATCCCCGCCTACCTGCCGGCTGCAGATCCCGCCAAGCCCCTCTTCGACCCGATCGAGGCTCTGGGAGGACAGGACCTCTGGAAGGTCGCGACGACCGCCGGTGCGCAGATTCCGAGCGGCACCTCCATCCCGTCGTGGTGGAGCGGCGCAGTCGACTATCTCGGCAACGACATCCAGAAGATGCTCGACGGCGACATGACTCCCGCCGAGGTCATCAGCGACTCGACCGACAGCATCCAGACGAACCTCATCGATAGGCAGTGATGACGACCACAGCCCTCCCCTCCGCGGCATCCCAGCGCGCACGCAACCGAACGGCGCGATTGAAGCGTCGCTCGGCGCCGTACCTCTTCGTGCTGCCGTTCATCGTGATCTTCCTCGCGTTCAGCGTCTACCCGCTGATCTTCACTGCGCGATTGAGCTTCACGAACTGGCGCGGCTCAGGTGCCGCGGAGTGGGTGGGCTGGGGCAACTACACGTACCTGCTCACGAGCGAGGCCTTCTGGAGCTCGCTCGGCAACTCCGGGGTGCTGTGGCTGCTGATCGTCCCTATCCAGATCGTGCTCGGTGTGATCGTCGCGGTGCTGCTGAACTCCGCCAAACTCAAGCTGCGCGGGCTCTACCGTGTCGCGTTCATCGTGCCGTTCGTCACGCCACTCGTCGCCGTCGCCCAGATCTGGGTCGTGCTGTTCGATCAGCAGTACGGTGCCATCAACGCGATGCTGGGCGTCTTCGGCATCCCGGATATCGGATGGCTGACGACGAGCGAGTGGGCGAAGCCGACGCTCGCCCTGCTGTTCCTCTGGAAGACGACAGGGTTCATCGTCATCATCCTGCTCTCAGGGCTGCAGTCCATCGACAACTCGATGTACGAGGCTGCCGAGCTCGACGGGGCATCCAAGCTGCGGCAGCTCTGGAGCATCACGGTACCGCTGCTGCGCCGCACCATCATGTTCGCCGTCGTGCTGCAGACGCTCGCCGTGTTCCAGATGTTCGCCGAACCGTTCGTCGTCACGCAGGGCGGTCCGTACAACTCCACGACGACGGCCGGCTACTACCTCTACAACCACATCACCCGTGGAGACCTCGGCACTGGGGCCGCGAACTCCTTCCTGCTCGTCATCCTCGTGATGGTGCTCTCGCTGTTCTTCGTCCGACTGCTGAGAGCGAAGGACTGATCATGACCGACACCCTCATTCGTCCCGTGACAGATGCCGAGGCATCCGCGCCCGTCTCTCGAAACGCGCGCAGACCGAGCCTGCGTCTCGGCACGCATCTGTTCCTGACGATCCTGCTCGTCGCGTTCCTCGCACCGGTGGCGTGGGCGATCGTGTCGTCCTTCAAACAGCCGAACGACATCATCCGTGATCCGCTGGGCTTCGACCCCGCCACGTTCACGCTCGACAACTTCGCGGCGATGTTCCAGGACGTGCCCATCGCGAACGGCTTCCTCAACACCGCGATCGTGCTGGTGGTGAAGGGCGGCATCACACTGTTCTTCGCGCCGCTCGCGGCATTCGCGTTCGCGAAGTACGACTTCATCGGCAAGAACCTGATCTTCGGCACGGTGCTCATCACCCTGATGCTGCCGACGATCGTGCTGATCATTCCGCTGCTGCTCGAGATGAAGGCCCTCGGCTGGGTGAACACGTATCAGGCGCTCATCCTGCCGGGAGCCGTGGACGCGTTCGCCATCTTCTGGATGCGTCAGGTCATCAGCGCGGTGCCGGACGAACTGCTCGACGCCGCGCGCGTCGACGGATGCAGCGAGTTCGGGATCTTCTGGCGTGTGGTCGTGCCCGTCATCCGTCCCGGTCTCGCAGGTCTCGCGGTGCTGACGATCATGAACATCTACAACGACTTCGTCTGGCCCGTGATCGTCGCGAGCTCCGAGCGGATGGCGACGCTGCAGGTCGTGCTCTCGACGCTCGCGCAGAACATCACCGGCAACCGGATCGGCGCCGACTACGCGACGGTCACCGGCGAACTCCTCGCCGCGAGCTCCATCGCCCTCATCCCCCTGCTGGTGCTCTTCATCGTGCTCCAGCGTCACTTCATCAACGGCATCCTCGCCGGCAGCGTGAAAGGCTGAACGTGTCTCTTTCCACTACCGAATCCACCACCGGATCCACCACCGACTCCCCCGGCGCGGCGACGCGCTCTGAGGCGCTTCCCCGCCCCGAGTACCCACGCCCCGACCGTGACCGCTCCGAGCACTGGCTGAACCTCAACGGACGCTGGGACTTCGAAGCCGACGGCATCCGGTCGCTCATCACGGTGCCGTTCGCCTGGGAGAGCGCGGCTTCCGGCGTGCGTCGCACCTGGCTCGAACGCGGCGTCTACCGCCGGCAGGTCGTCGTGCCTGCGGAATGGGCCGGCCGCCGCGTCGTGCTGAACTTCGGCGCGGTGCACCACCGCGCGGTCGTCCGGATCGACGGCAGCCTCGTCGGCGAGCACGTCGGCGGTTACGAGTCGTTCGAGTTCGACGTCACGGATTTCGTCATGCCCGGGGTCGCCTCTGAGCTGAAGGTCGAGGTCGACGCTCCGGCAGACAAACGGCAGATCGCGCACGGCAAGCAGCGCTCCATTCCGCGCGACGACTACGACGGAGTGTCTTTCACACCGACCTCCGGCATCTGGCAATCGGTGTGGCTGGAGGCACGCGGACGCACCTACGCACGCGCCGTGTCGCTGCGTGGCGACAGCCTGACGGGGATCGACGTGGCTGTTTCGCTGGAGGGCGACGCCGCCGCCTGCACCGTCGTGCGCGCGCAGGTGTCGGGCACTGAGGTCGAGATGACGACGGATGCCGACGGGCACGCATCCGCTCGAATCGAGATCGCAGAACCGCGGCTGTGGTCGCCGACCGACCCGCATCTGTATCGCGTCGAGATCGTGGTCGGCGATGAGGATGCGGCGGATCGTGTGATCGCCACCACGGGACTGCGGCGCATCGAGACGCGTGGTGAGGAGCTCGTTCTCAATGGATCCCGCCTGTACGTGCGTGGCGTGCTCGACCAGGGATATTGGCCCGATACCGGCCTCACCGCCCCCGACGCCGAAGCGTTGCGGCGCGACATCGCGCTCGCTCGTGAGCTCGGTTACAACCTGGTGCGCAAGCACCTCAAGTTCGAGGACCCGATCTGGCTGCATGAGGCGGATCGCACCGGAATGCTGGTGTGGGCGGAACCCGCCTGCCCGAGTCGCTTCTCGAAAGCTGCGGCCGAGGCCTTCGAAGCCCAGCTTCCGGCGATGGTGGAACGCGATGGCAACCACCCGAGCATCGTCATCTGGGGTCTGTACAACGAGGAGTGGGGCCTGGACTGGGACATCCCGGGGAGTGCGTCAAGGACGCAAGCGGCCGAGCGTGCGTACGATCTGCTGCGCGCCCTGGACGATTCTCGACCGATCGTCGAGAACTCCGGTTGGGCGCACGTGCGCAGCGACCTGATCGACTGGCACTACTACGAGCCGGACATCGCGACGTGGAAGCAGGTCGTCGCCGATCTCGCTGACGGCACGCGCGAAGAGTTCCCCGTGCGGCTCGGCCCGGACTTCACCGTCGACAAGTCTTTCTACGGGTCATCTTCCTTCCCGCGGACAGGTGTGCCGATCCTGAACAGCGAGTACGGCGAGGGCTTCACGAGTCTCGAGCGCGCGTGGCATCTGCGGTGGGAGACGCAGGAGCTGCGGCGGCACGACCGCTATTCCGGGTACGTCTATACGGAGTTCTCCGACGTCGAGCACGAGTGCGCCGGCCTGCTGACCGAGGATCGCCGCACCAAGGACTGGGGCGGATGTAACCCCGCCGACGTCAACGCAGATACGGTGCTCGTGCTCGACCTCGTGCCAAAACGCGCTGGCGCAGACCTCGCGCTTCCGGTGACTGCGTTCGACCTCGACGTGCATGTCTCGCATCATGGGGACTCAGCGCTGTCGCTTTCAGTTCACGGCGCCTGGGTCTCGACCGGTTCGCCGACGGACATGCTGCCTTCCACCGACACTGCTCCTTCTACCGGAACGGCTCCTTCTACTGGCAGCGCTCCTTCCGCCGATGTCATCTCGACGTCGCGTATCGATGTCGCGCCTTTCGTGCTTTCGGATTCGGTGCAGCTTGCGGTGCCCGCGCACGATGGCACCGGCCGCTTCTTGATCTGGGCGACGGACGTCGATGGCAAGGTCGTCGCGCGAGCTTACCTGGATGCGGCCGAGGTCGAGCCCCCGAACCGACGCGGTGCGCGATCCGGCGAGTTCGTCGATGTGGAGCAACCCGGGCAGCGGTAGCCGGGCCACCGACTCACAACTCCTCGGCGATCTCCTTGATCGCAGCGAGGCGACGATCCCAACCGCGACCTATCGCGTCGAGACGCTGAGCAGTGGCGCTGAGCTCGGCGCCGATCACGCGGAACCGCAGTTCTCGCCCCGCCCGTACCGGCTCGACGAGACCGACCTCCTGCAGTACGGCGAGGTGCTTCGCGATCGCCTGGCGACTGACGGGGAGGCGCCCGGCGAGGGCGGATGCCGAAGCATCCCCCTCTCCGAGCGCCTGCAGGATGCTCCACCGCGTCTCGTCCGCGAGCGCCGCGAACATGGGAGCCAGGGTGTCTGCGCTCACTCGTCAGCCTCGCCCTTTTCGACCAGAGCGACGAGCTTGTCGAGCTCCTCGTCCCACCCTGTGCGGTGGCTCTCGAGGTTCACGCGCGGATCGGACGTGTTCTCGAATCCGCTCTCGACCACGTCGAGCCGCGTGCCACCATCGATCTCAGCGAGGGTGAACGTGAAGACGGTCGAGCCCTTCTCCTGGACGCCTTCGGGGAGCTCCCCGAGCGCATCGTCGTTGTTCCAGCGGTACGTGACTCGGCGTGGCTCTTCCCATTCCTCCACCCGCAGCGGGATGGATCCGTAATCCGGGAAGGTCATCGTTCCGGTCGCGCCGACGCCGACGCCGTCGAGTACGGTGCGGCCGAACCAGCGTGAGATGTACTCGGGCTGGGTGACGGCCTTCCACACTTTCTCGACGGGTGCAGCGATCTGGATGGTGCGTCGCACCGTGAACGCGCCTTCATCGACGACGGATGCCTGGTTTTCGGTCATGCTCACCATGATGGTTCCTCTCGAGATCTTTCGCTGGCCGGTCGACCAACTGCAATCCCATGGTTGCACTACCTCGACAGTACTGCAACCCCTAAGTTGCAGTTGAGAGAGTGAGAATCTCCGCACCATCATCGGTGATCGCGATCGTGTGCTCACTGTGTGCCGTGCGGCATCCGGTGGCGCTTCGAAGGGTCCACCCGTCGGCGTCCGTCACGAGCTCCGCAGTGTCAGCCATCACCCACGGCTCCAGAGCGAGCAGCAGCCCCGGTCGAAGCTTGTATCCACGCCCCGGTCGCCCGTCATTCGCGACATGCGGATCCTGATGCATGGTCGATCCGATGCCGTGGCCGCCGAACTCCATGTTGATCGGATATCCGGCATCACTGAGCACGGACCCGATGGCATGAGAGAGATCACCGATGCGAGCCCCTGGCCTCGCCGCGGCGATGCCTGCGGCGAGCGAGCGCTCGGTCGCGTCGATCATCGCCACATCTCGCGGAGTCCGCGCTTCGCCGACGATGAAGCTGATGGCGGCATCCGCCGAGATCCCGCGGAGGGTGACGGCGAGGTCGAGCGTCAGCAGGTCCCCGTCGGCCAATCGGTAGTCGTGAGGCATTCCGTGCAGCACGGCGTCGTTGACCGCCGTGCAGATGTAGTGTCCGAAGGGACCGCGTCCGAACGACGGCGCATAGTCGACGTAACAGGACTGCGCACCGGCATCCGTGATCATCTCCTTCGCCCAGCGGTCGATGTCGAGTAGATTCACGCCGACCGCGCTACGAAGCTTGAGCGCCTGCAGGATGTCGGCGACGAGCGCGCCGGCGTCTCGTGCGCGGGCGAGTTCGGCGGAGTTCAGGATCTCGATCATCCAATAACTATACCGGTCTTGTTATACCGGTATTAGAATCGGAACCATGATGGTCAGGATGCCGCTCTCTGCTGCGGAGATCGAACGAGGAGAGCGCCTCGGCGCCATGCTGCGTACGGCAAGAGGTGCACGGACCATGCTCGACGTCGCACTCGACGCCGGAGTGTCACCCGAAACGCTGCGCAAGATCGAGTCCGGTCGCGTCGCCACGCCCGCGTTCCCGACGATCGCCGCGATCGCCGACGTGCTGGGGCTCTCACTCGACACCGTGTGGGCCGAGATTACTGGGCCCGAGCCGACGCGTCGCGCCGCACGCCAGCCACTCGCGTCCTAGCGCCGCGCACAGCACGGCGCGGCGCGCACGGCCTAGATCAGGTCGGCCCGAACATGGGCGAACCTGTCCCCGGCGAAGGTGACGTCGAAGGTGCCGCCTGTCTGCCCTCCGGGGAAGTCTCCGGTGAAGTCAACCTCGACATGCAGGATATCGTCGCGCGGCTCCGTGCTCGCGAGTCGCGTCTGCGTGTTGTAGCCGATGAAGTACGAATCGAAGTATCGCCCGACACCCTCGTGCCCCTCGAAGGCTTCACCGACGGAGGGGTCATCGAGCACGGCATTCTCAGCGAAGAACGCCACGAACCGCGCCGCATCGTGACTGTTCGCGGCAGCGATCCAGTCGGCGACGATCGCGTCGTGATCGATTGTTGTTTCTGACATGCGGTTCTCCTCTGAGGTCGTCGAGATGATCGATTGATCACGTCTGACTCCGACTTTGACCGCGACCCGCGAGCCGCACCAGGGAGCAGTGCACCCTGGTTGCGAGGAGGCCGGCGGGGGATGCTGTTGATAGTCCCCCCACAACCCTGATGGAGCCCGATATGCCTGCCGATTCCCCTTCACTCTCGACCGCCCGTGCTAAGGCTCTCGAGGTCCGTGCGCTCTACGAGATCCTGGAGGAGCGTTTAAACGGCAAGACCTGGTCGCTGCACGAGCTGATGATCGGCTTCAGCAACGACGTCGGCTACATCGGCCGATTGCTGCTCGCCGACGAGGGCACCTGGGGCATCGACGGCGACCCGCGGGCCGAGCTGAAGCACAAGCTCGCCGAGTCGATGTGGTGGACGTTCGTGCTCGCCGACAGGCTCGGCATCGACATGGACGAGGCCTACGGCGACACGATGTCGAGCATCCGCACGAACCTCGAAGCCACCGTCGCCCGCACCACGAGCTGACGCGACTAGCGTGGGCAGCATGGCAATTCCCGCGGGCGCGCTCGGAGAGTTCCTGCGCGCGCAGCGGGCTCGCATCACACCGGCGGATGTCGGCCTGCCCGATGTCGGCGGCAGGCGGGTGAACGGCCTGCGGCGCGAAGAGGTGGCAGTGCTCGCCGGTGTCAGCGTCGACTACTACGCCCGACTCGAGCAGGGCAGAGAGCGCACGCCGTCCGCGCCGGTCGTCGAGGCTCTGTCCACCGCGCTGCGCCTGAGTCCGGACGCCAGGAGTCATGTGTTCCGTCTCGCCCGGCTCGCACCAGGAGCACAGCACGACCCTGGTCCTGTGAGCGACGAGCTCATGCAGTTGATGGATGCTTTCCCGCAGGCGGCGGCGTACGTCATCGATCCCGGATTCCGCATCATCGCCGCGAACACGACCGCACGGGCCCTGCTGGGAGAGACGCAGCTCACCCATGGGGCCATGGACTTCGTCTTCCTCGACCCGTCCGCCCGGCCGTACTTCGAGAACTGGGATCTGGTCGCCCGCGCCGCAGTCAGCGCGTTGCGGCTCGCAGCAGGCTTCAGCTCACCGCATCCCGCCGTCAGGCCGCTCATCGCGAGGCTGCGCGCAGAATCTCCCGAGTTCGGCGGCTATTGGGAGGACCACACGGTCGCCGGACTGAGCATGACCGAGAAGACGGTCAATCACCCTGACGTCGGTCGGCTCACGCTCACCTATCAGACCCTCGATGTGCGGGATGCCCCGGGTCAGCAGCTCACGGTCGCCACGGCCACGCCGGGCAGTCCGAGCGCAGACGCGCTGGCGCTGCTCGGAACGCTCGAGGCGACGCGGAGTTCGCACGGCTGACGACCAACACCTCTCCGGACAGCGGATCAGGCGCCTCCACCCCGGGCGTCAGCTGGGAACGCTCCGCACCACCCGTGCGGGTGAGCCCACGACGACAGACCCCGCCGGCACATCCTTGGTGACGACGGAAGCGGCCGCGACGACGGCGTCATCGCCGATCGTGACTCCCGCGAGGATGGTGGCGTTGGAGCCGATCCAGACGTTGCGGCCGATCGTGACCGGGGCGGGATGCATGTCTGCGCGGCGGCTCGGTGCGAGATCGTGGTTGAGGGTCGCGATCACGACGTTGTGACCGATGAGGCAGTCATCGCCGATGACGATACCGCCCTGGTCTTGGAACTTGCATCCGGCGTTGATGAAGATGCGCTTGCCGAGAGTGATGTTGCGCCCGAAGTCGGAGGAGAAGGGCGGGAACAGGGTCACGGTGTCGTCGACGGGCGTGCCGATCAGGCGGGTCAGCAGCGCACGCACCTCTGTCGGCTCGTGGTACCCGCCGTTGAGTTCCCCTGTGATGCGCATCGCATCCTGACTCGTACGATGCATGATCTCGTGCAGAGGCGAGTCTCCCGTGATGGTGCGACCGGAATTCAGTTCGGCCAGAAGATCTTCAAGTTCCATATCGTGCCTCCTGCGTTGCGTCTGTGATGATCAGTCTGGATCGTGCGACGCGGGATTGCGACCGCAACCGGCGCCTCACGAACCGGTCAAGCGGTTCGTCGCCGCTCCAGCACTCCCGCGCACACGATCGCCACCACACCGGCGATCGGCACGACGAGCAATCCCGCGCGCAGCCCGGCATTGTCGGCGATGAACCCGACGAACGGCGGCGAGAGCAGTAACCCGAGTCGCAGCAGCCACGACACGATCGTGAGGCCGGCGCCGTGGCGAAGGCCGGGCAGGGCATCGGCGGCCTGCAAAGCAGCGGGAATGAGAGTCGCGCTGCCGAACCCGGCCACCGCGAAGCCCACGATCGTGCCAGGGACCGTCGGGAAGGCCAGGGCCGATCCCATACCGACGGCGATGAGAAATCCACCGGCGCGAGCGATCGTACGCTGCCCGAAGCGGTCGACCATGCGATCGCCGATCATCCGTCCGACGAACTGCGCGCCGACGAGGGCGATGTATCCGGTGGTCGCGATCGCCGCAGGGGCGGCGAGATCGGCGCCGAGGTACAGGGTCGCCCACGACATCCCGGCATCCTCCACGACAGCGCCGGCGATGGCGAGCAGCACGAGAACGACGATGATGAACACGGTCTTCCTGGTGATTCCACGCCGCAGTGCCCCACCGATCTCCGAGCCGCCGGCGATCGCCTCCTCTTCGGTGACGTCGTCGCGGCCATGCAGGCACATGCGCAGCGCGACGAGTGACACGATGCCGAACACCATCGTGGAGATGCCCAGATGGATGCCGAGGGGCAGAGCCAACGCGATCGCCACCGCCGACATCGATCCGCCGAGCACCGCGCCGATCGACCAGATCGCGTGGAAGGAGTTGATGATCGAGCGTTCGTATCCGCGCTGCACGCGAAGGCTGTGCGCATTCTGACCGACGTCGGTGATGGCATCCGCTGCCCCGCCGAGGAACAGCCCGAGCGCGAAGAGAAGTGCCGAGGGTGCGAGGCCGGCGGCGAGGATTCCGAGGCTGGTGAGGATGGTACCGACCACCGCCACCTTCGCCGATCCGAAGCGGCGGATGAGCACCGCGGCTCCGAGCCCTGCGACCATCGCGCCCGCCGGGAACGCCGCGATCGCGAGTCCGTAGGTTGCAGCATCCAGTCCGAGCTGGGCCTTGATCTCGGGGTAGCGCGGCAGGATGTTCGCGAACAGCGCGCCGTTGGTGAGGAACAGCAGCGCGACGCCGACGCGTGCGCGACGCACGGCCGGGTCGACGGTGGTCGTGCTGGGCATATGCACCAGCCTAGGTCGGGTGCCGGAGTCGAACCGCCCACTAGCCTGTCAGCATGAGTGCTGAGCGACTGACCTTCGAGACGACAATCGGCGTAGACGTCAAGGGCGAGACGTGGAGTTGCGTCGAGATCCCGGAGTCAGCGGAGTTCTTCGGCACGGGTAAACCCGTCAAAGTAGATGCGACGGTCGACGAGGTGACTCTTGAGAACGTCGGCGCGATGCCCACAGGTACCGGCGGGCACATGGTGTCGCTGAACGCGAAGATCCGCAGGGCCCTCGGCAAGGACGTCGGCGACAGAGTCAGCGTCACGATCGTCACGCACTGAGCGTCTTCGTTTGCCCCGGCGCACGCGATGATGCTGATCGGATGCTGCGCCTCAGAGTCACCTCGGTGGCATGAGCGCAGCGTCCCGTCAAGGGTCGCGCCTCATCGTCGAGGTACCCCTACGGTGAGGCGACATGGACACCTTCATATTCCTCGGTTTCGCCGTCGCATACCTCGCGCTGCTCATCTGGGGCATCTCGTTGGTGGTGGCGCGGCGCCGAGCAGTCGTCTCCGATCTCGCCTTGCTCGTCGTGCTCGGCCTCGTCTACGACAACACGGTCATCGGGCTCGGCACCATGATCGGCGAGGGCGCCGCGCTCGAAGGGCTGAACTCGGCGCGGTACTGGATGCACGCGCTGCTGACACCATTGCTCGTTCTTGTCGCCTGGCATGTGTTGATCCGCGCACCGGCCTCCGCTGGGCGCGCACCGCATGGGCAGCAGTGCTGGCGATCGGCGTGACCGCGGCGCTCATGGTCTACGAGATCATTGTGGGCGCACTGCCGATGCAGCTCGTGGCCGATTCGGAGTACGGCGCGCTCAGTTACGGCAACGAGAACGCTCCCGGTGGACCTCCGCTCATGGTTCTCGTCGTCGCCGCGGCTCTGCTGACGGCGGGCATCGTCGTCTGGGTGCGCGAACGCTGGCCGTGGCTCACCGTGGTGACGCTACTCATGTTGGCAGTCAGCGCCGTCACACTGCCGGTGCCCAGCGCGGCGATCGTCAACGCCTTCGAACTGATCCTGCTCATCGGAGTCGTCACGACGGTCGCACACCAGGATCGAATCTCCGCTCGCCCCGCGTTCGAGACCACGCATTCGAACGGTTGACGGCTCAGGCCGGGCTCTAGCCCCGCAGCACCGAATCCAGCAACCCGGGGAACAGCGCATCGAGGTCGTCGCGCCGTAGCGTCAGCATCCGTCGGCGCCCGTTGGGTTCGTTGCGGATGACGCCGGCTTCACGCAGCACCTTCATGAAGTGCGACTTGGTCGACTTCGGCAGGTTCGGGTCGGTGGCGTGGCAGGCGGCCATGTCGAGGGGGCCGTCGGCGAGCTGGCGCGCGATCGCGAGACGCTCGGGGTCGCTGAGCGCGAAGAGCACGTCCGTCAAGTGGATATCGGAGCGCTCCGGATGCTGGAGATCACCGGGCATGGTTCGATAATAGTTGAACAATTAACGAAGGGCGAGTACGCTCCGATAGTTCGATGATTCTCGAACCGATCGCGAACCGACACATTCTCGAACCGACGAGGAGCGCGCATGACCACGACCGAACCGATCGCCGTTCGACAGACCGGCACCACCGCCGCGCCGTACACGCGCACGGCCCGCGCACGCTTCGGGTTCGCGTTGGCGGTGGTCGCGCAGATCCTGATGATGACCGGCGCGAGCGCCCCGTCACCGTTCTATCCGGTGCTCGCCGAGCAGATCGGCTTCGCTCCGATCGTCATCACCGCGGTGTTCGCGGTCTACGCCATCGCACTGCTGCTCACGCTGCTCACGGCCGGATCGCTGTCGGACCATGTCGGCCGGCGCCCGGTAGTGATCGTCGGGTTCGTACTGCTGGCCGGCAGCATGCTGCTCTTCGCGCATGCGGATTCGGTGGCGCTGCTCGTCGGTGCACGCATCATCCAGGGCATCGCGAGCGGTCTGCTGCTCTCGGCGCTCTCGGCAGCCGTGCTCGACCTCGCGCCTCCGGCTCGTCCGGCGACGGCGGCGTTGTGGAACGCTCTATCTCCGGGCATCGGCCTCGCGACGGGCGCCGTCCTGTCCGGAGTCGCGCTCGACATCATGGGCGAGCCGCTGCTCGACGTGTTCGGACCGCTGACCGCGGCGTACGGAATCCTCGCGGTGCTGTTCTTCTTCACTCCGGAGACGGCACCGAAGAAGCCAGGAGTGTGGGCGTCGCTGCAGTTCCGCCTGTCGGTGCCGGCGAGCATCCGCGCGGATTTCTGGCGCGCAGCCCCCGCCGTCATCGCGGGCTGGGCGACCGGTGGCCTGTTCCTCTCCCTTGGCGCGAACATCGTGCGAGGCGAGCTCGGCGGCGTCGCTCACATCTGGCAGGGGCTCGGAGTGGCGCTCCTGGCCGGCGTCGGGGCGCTCACGGCGTTCACCCTCCGGCGACGCTCACCCCGGACGATCACGATCTTCGGCACAGCGGCCCTGGCCGTCGGCACGGCAATGTCGCTCGGAGCACTTGCGTTGGGGTCGCTTCCGGCCTATCTCATCGCGGCCGGCGTGACCGGAATGGGCTTCGGCACCGCCTTCTCCGGCGTGATCGCGTCACTCGCACCGCGCATCCCCGCGACTGAGCGCGCCGACACGTTCGCCGTGATCTATGTGCTCGCGTATCTCGCGTTCGGCGTACCAGCCGTGATCGCCGGCATGCTCGTCGGCGTCGTCGGTCTCGGCGCGGTGTGCGTCGGCTACGGCGTGGTCGTCATCGCGCTCTCTCTGCTCGCGCTGGTGTTCCGGGTGCGACGGGCGGAGTGAGGATGCCGGGAGGTTTCACCTCCCGCGCAGGAACTCTTCGACCTCGTCCGCGGTCGGAGCCGTCGTCGGTCCACGACGCGTGACCTTGATCGCGGCCGCGGCGTTGGCTCGGCGGCACGCGTCAACCCACGTCGACCCACCGGCGATGCCTGCGAGCAGGGCGCCGGTGTGGGTGTCGCCCGCGCCGTTGGTGTCGACCGGTGTCTGCGGAAAGCCCGGGACATAGGTGCTTTCTCCGTGCGCATGCACCGCACACCCTTCGGCGCCGTCGCGAACGATCGTGACCGCCCCGGCGCGCATCAAGGGTGTCAGCGCACGGGCGTGTCCCACGATCTCGCGTTCGGACTCGTCGACCGATGCCTCGACTCGATCAGACCGCACGGCTAATAGGTCTGTCGCCTCCTCTGCGTTGCCGGTCCACACGTCTGTGCGGGCGAGCATCGTGTCGCGCACGTCGGCAGGCAGCGCGGCGAAGGCGGCCCCGGGGTCGAGGACGACGACAGCTTCCTCGGGAAGAGTCGCCAACCAGGCCAGCATCGGATCGCGGGTCTGCGCGACGGCGAGCGAGTATCCGGTGACGCAGACGAGGTCGCCTGATTGCACGTCGGAGCTCGCGAGCGATTCGACTGTGATCTCGCGCTCGGCGCCCAGTGTGGTGACGAAAGTGCGCTCTGCAGTGGGTTCGATCAGCACGACGCACACGCCGGTGTCCTGCGTGGTCACCGGAGGGGCGGATGCTGCGATGCCGTCGGCATCCAGCGCTTCACGGATCAGGTCACCGTACGGACCCGTCCCGATCGCTCCGGCATGCAGGCACCGGGCGCCCACCCGCGCCGCTGCGAGCAGCACTGTCACGGAACCGCCGGCATACTCCGCGACCGAGTCGGCCATCAAGTTCTGCCCGCGCGCGGGGAGGTCTGCCACTTCGATCACCAAGTCGACCAGAGCCTGTCCGGTGTGGATCACCCGTGGTCGGTGCGCATCCTGCGCGAGTCGGTCATCGGCCTCGGCACGGGTGAGCATGCGGACAGCCTAGCGATCAGGGCGCGCCCGCCATGGGCCACGGGCCAGGGGCAAAAGCGCCAACGACCGGCGTTCTTAGCCGCGGCTCGCGGGATCGACTGCAGGATGCGCCTTGGAACCACCCGAACGTTCACTTCTGCGTGGCTTCCGGTTCATCGTGCGCTCGTACATTGAGTGCGGCCGCGCGACCGCGGTCACGAAACAGTCAATTCTTTGTACATTAAGCACAATCCAGGGGTAGTGTCAGATCGATATGCCTCGAAGGCGAGAAAGGACGACCATGGTCGACATGCGAAAGAAGCGCTGGCCCCTGATCGGGATCACGGCGATTGCGGCAGTTGCGCTCAGCGGCTGTGCAAGCGGCGAAGACTCGACCGGCGCTGACGGCGGCGAAGAGGGCTCCGACGGCACACTGATCGTCTACACGAACTCCAACAGCGACGGCCGCGGCGAGTGGATCACCGAGCAGGCGGCAGAAGCGGGCATCGAGATCGAGA
This sequence comes from Microbacterium sp. TWP3-1-2b2, assembly GCF_049896145.1. Taxonomy (NCBI): domain Bacteria; kingdom Bacillati; phylum Actinomycetota; class Actinomycetes; order Micrococcales; family Microbacteriaceae; genus Microbacterium; species Microbacterium sp. TWP3-1-2b2. Next base: position 2,484,335 of record NZ_JAFCTS010000001.1, read on the forward strand.
TCGTCGGCCTCGGCGGCGCTGACCTCACCAACCGCATCATCGCCGAGAAGAACAACCCCGTCGGCGACGTCGTCTTCGGTCTCAACAACATGTTCTTCGAGCAGCTCAAGGCCGAAGAGGCGATCACCGCCTACGAGCCCAGCTGGAGCGGCGAAGTTCCCGCCGATGCCGGCGATCCCGCAGACGGCGCCTACTGGCCGCTCGTCGAGCAGGCCATCGTCACGGTCTACGACGAGAGCCGCATCACCGACGCACCCACGGACGAAGAAGATCTCTGGACCGAAGAGGACTACGCCGGCCGCTACGAAGTGAACCCAGCCCTCGGCCAGGCCACGCCGCAGCTCGTGCTCGCCAGCATCCTGACCCGCTACCTCGACGAGGACGGCGATCTCGGCGTCAGCGACAAGGGCTGGGAGATGGTGGAGTCTTACTACGCCAACGGCTCCCCGGCCGTGGAAGGCACCGACCTCTACGCCCGCATCACGCGCGACGAGATCGACTACGGCGTACTGCCCTCCAGCGGCATCGAAGCCCGCGACGAGGAGTACGGCACCACGACCGGCATGATCGTCCCGGAGTACGGCGTGCCGTACGTGACCGAGCAGATCGCGCAGATCAATGGCTCGGGCAGTGACGAGCAGGCACAGGAGTTCATCGACTGGTTCGGCAGCGCCGAAGTGCAGGGTGAGTTCGCCGCCGAGTTCAACGCCATGCCCGTGAACGAAGAGGCCGTCGCACAGGCGAACCCCGACGTCGTCGCCCTGCTGGAAGAACTCCCCCGTCAGGAGATCGACTTCGGCTTCGTGAGTGAGAACCTCGGCCCGTGGGTCGAGAAGGTCACCCTCGAGTACATCGGCTGATAAGAAGGACACCCGAGAACACCATGATCCGATTCGAAGATGTCGACGTCGCGTTCGATGAGCACCGCGCGGTGTCGCACCTCGATCTGGAGATCCAGGAGGGTGAGTTCTTCACCCTCCTGGGTCCGTCCGGATGCGGGAAGACCACAGCCCTGCGCGCCCTCGCCGGCTTCGTCGAGCCGACCGGCGGGCGCATCCTCATCGCCGGCCGCGACGTAACGCGCGTGCCGAGCGAGAAGCGCGAGGTCGGCATGGTGTTCCAGAACTACGCGCTCTTTCCCAGCATGAACGTGCGCGAGAACATCGCGTTCGGGCTCACGGTACAAAAGCGAGGGCAGAAGGGGTCGGCGACGGTCTCGAAGGCCGAGCAGAACAGGCGCGTCGACCAGATCGCCGACCGCACGGGACTTGCCGCATCCCAACTCGACAAGAACGTCTCAGAGCTCTCGGGCGGACAGCAGCAGCGCGTCGCCATCGCCCGCGCACTCGTGCTCACACCCCGCATCCTGCTGCTCGACGAGCCGCTGTCGAATCTCGACGCGAAGCTCCGTGTGCAGCTGCGCGAGCAACTCAAGGAACTGCAGCACGAGGTCGGCGTGACCACGGTCTACGTCACCCACGACCAAGAAGAGGCGCTGACGCTCAGCGATCGCATCGCGGTTCTGGATGCCGGACACCTCCAGCAGGTCGGAACCCCTGAAGAGATCTACGACCGCAGCGCCACCCCGTTCGTCTGCCGCTTCATCGGCGAGAACAACCGCCTCAGTCCCGCCGTGCTGAACAGCCTCGGCGGCACGCTGGACTTCACCGCCGAGAGCTACGTGCGGCCGGAGAAGCTGCATCTCGCGGCACCCGCTGATGCGGCCTCTGCCCCAGCATCCCTCGACGGTTCCGTCGTCAACCGCACCTATCACGGCAGCCACAGTGTCTACACGATTGCCGCGGAAGACTCGACGCTCCGCGTGAGCGTTCCCGCCGGTGCGAGCGCGCACCAGTGGGATACCGGAGATGCCGTGCGCGTCGACGTCGACCCGCGCTGGATCCTGCAGTACCCGGCGGCGTGACATGACGGCCTCCGCACCTCTTCCTCCGCCGTCGGCAGGGCTCCCCGGCGAAGCCGGCGCTCTGACCGGCACGGCATCCGCTCCGGAATCCGGCAACGGCAAGAAGCGCACGCGCGGCACCATCCGCGTCATGCTCCGCTCGCCGCTGGCGTGGGTTACCGGCATCGCCGTCATCTGGTTCGCGGCCGCTTTCCTCGTGCTCCCGAACGCCGCACTGCTCGCGACGACGTTCTTCCCGGATGGACAGTTCAGCATCCGCGCCGTCGAGAAGCTGCTCGGCAGCGAGCGCGCGCTGAAAACGCTCGGCAACAGCTTCCTGCTTGCAATAACGCTGTCGATCACCGTCAACGTGGTCGGTGTGTTCATCGTGCTGGTGACGCAGTACTTCAAGATCCGCGGCGCCAAGATGCTGTGGCTCGGGTACGCGACGACGCTCATCTACGGCGGCATCGTGCTCGCCGCCGGCTACAACTTCATCTACGGCAAGTTCGGGTTCATCACGAACATGTTGGTCAACTCGTGGCCTGACATGAACCGCGACTGGTTCTCGGGCTTCTTCGCCGTAGCTTTCGTGATGACGTTCGCCACGACGACCAACCACATGCTGTTCCTGTCGTCGTCACTCGGCAAGGTCGACTACGCGTCGATCGAGGCAGCGAAGCTCATGGGTGCGTCGTCGTGGACGATCCTGCGCCGCATCGTGCTGCCGGTCATGAAGCCGATGCTGTTCGCCGTGACCGTGCTGACGTTCCTCATCGGCCTCGGCGCTCTGACCGCACCGCTCGTGCTCGGCGGTCCGGATTTCCAGACCGTCGCGCCGCTGATCATCGATCTCTCGCGGAGTCCGATCACGCGTGACATCGCCGCACTGCTGGCGATCGTGCTGGGCGTGGCGACCATCATCCTGCTCGCGATCATGAACCGGGCAGAGAAATCGGGCGTCTACTTCTCGGTGGCGAAGGTGGCCACGCCGATCCAGAAGCAGGCGATCCGCAATCCGTTCGCGAACGTCGTCGTGCACGTCATCGCTTACCTGCTGTGGGTCATCTACCTGATTCCCGTGGTGCTGATCGCGGTGTTCTCGTTCGTGGATGCGCGGAGCATCCTCGCCGGCACCATCACGCTCGACAGTTTCACGCTCGACAACTACATCACCGTGTTCAGCAGCGCGGAGGCGATCCGACCGTTCATCGTCAGCGTCGTCTACAGCGCGCTCGCATCGGTCATCGTGGTCGTCGGGCTGCTGTTCGTCGCGCGAGTGCTGCAGAAGTATCGAAACGTCTTCACGACCGCGCTCGAGTATGTGCTGCACATCCCGTGGATCCTGCCGATCGTCCTCATCGCGCTCGCGCTGGTGATGACGTTCGACACCCCGCTGGCCATCGTGGGCAACGTCGTGCTGACCGGCACGCCAGTGCTGCTGCTGATCGCGTACATCTGCGTGAAGATCCCGTTCACGCTGCGACTGCTGAAGGCGGCGTTCGCGTCGGTTCCCGACTCGCTGGAGGATGCGTCGCGCATCCTCGGCGCCGGGTCGCTGACGGCGTTCCGCCGGGTGCTCATCCCGCTCGTGCTGCCGACGGCGGCGGCGATCACGGCGCTGAACTTCAACAGCCTGCTCGACGACTACGACGCAGCGATCTTCCTTTACCACCCGCTGTTCCAGCCGTTGGGTGTGGCGATTCAAGAGAGCACGCGCGGCGAGAACAATCTCGACGCGATGCCGATCACGTTCGTCTACACGGTTCTGCTCATGATCATCATGGGTGCGACGATGTATCTCGTGTACGGACGTGGATCGCGCTCTGGGACCCCGCGCAAGCGACGGAAGTCGCGCACCGCATGAGCGCTCAGGATGCCACCACCCCCGCCTTGCGGGTGACGATCAGCGATGTCGCAGCCGAGGCAGGAGTTTCGCGGGCGACCGCGACGAGGGCGCTGAAGGGCGAGGGGCGGTTCGCCCCTGAGACGCGCGATCGGATTCTCGAAGTGGCCGAGCGGCTCGGATACGTGCGGAACACGATGGCTGCCGAGCTCGCCGCCGGGCGCACTGGCACCGTCGGCCTGATGCTGCGCGACGCGAGCAACCCGGCCTACGGTCTGCTCTTCTCGTGCCTGCAGGACGAAGCGCATCGCCGCGGTCTGGACCTGGTGACGGTGACGATCGGCGCCGACCCTGCGGGCGCGGAGCAGGTGAACGCGCTTCATCGGCTGCTCGGTATGCGGGTGGCAGGGCTGATCGTCGCGACAGGTGGCATCACCGCCGAGCAGCTGGAGCCGTTCGCCGACCAGGTGCCGATCGTCCGTGCGGGTCGTGTGGAGCCGGCAGGCCGGATCCACAGCGCGCACTACGACGATCCAGCGCACGGACGGATGCTGGCGGATCATGTGCTGTCGCTCGGGCATCGCCGGGTGACCGTGCTCGCGGGCGGCCCGGAGGCGTCGTACCCCGAGCATCTGCGCGGGCAAGCGATGCGCGAGACGCTGATCGCCGCGGGCGCGTCGGTGACGATGATCTCGACCGGCGCTCGGCCGGATGAAGGTGTGTCCGATGCAATGCAGGCCGTGGAGTTGGGAAACACCGCGGTCATGTGCGCATCGGACTATCGCCAGCTCGCAGTGATGCGGGCTGCGCGGACCGGAGGGCTCGACGTGCCCGGTGACGTGAGTGTCACCGGGTGCGACGGGGTTCTGCCCGGTGCGGATCTGTTGGGTCTGACGACCCTCCGGATCCCAGTGGAAGACGTCGCCGCGGCCGCTGTGCAGACGATGCAGGAGCTGCTGAGTTCCGCAGATCCTGATGCCATTGTTCGGCGGGCCTTCGCGGGTTCGCTCGTCGCCGGCGCCACGGCTGCTCCCGTCTGACCGATTTCGTTTGACCGTTCGCTGACCAGGAAGTGACATGATCCTCACCGAACACCCCCGTCCGTCGCACACCTTCGTGCACATCTCGGATACGCATCTACCCGGCGAACGCTCGCCGCTGTACGGTAGCGGAACGGATGCCGACACCAACCTGGAGCTGATGCTGTCGAGGCTGGTGGCTTCGGGGTTGCGGCCCGATGCGCTGCTCATGACCGGCGATCTGGCCGACCGCGGTGACGCGTCGGCCTACCAACGGCTTCGTCCCCTCGTAGAGGATGCCGCGGCGGCCTTGGAGTGCGAAGTCGTGTGGGCGGCCGGGAACCACGACGACCGCGCGGCGATGCGAACCGAGTTGCTGGCGGGCGCCGGCGTGGCCGGGGTAGCCGACGGACCTGCGGTTTCCGGTACCGGCGGTCTTGTCGGCGAGGAGCCGATCACCGAGGTGCGCTGGTTCGGCGAACTGCGCGTGATCGTGCTGGATTCCACCGTGCCGGGTGCGCACTGGGGGTCGCTGGATGAAGCTCAGCTTGAGTGGCTGGCGGCGGAGCTGTCGACCCCTGCACCGGCAGGAACACTGCTCCTCATCCACCATCCACCGCTGCCGGCAGTGCTCGATACGGCGGTGATGGTGGAGCTGCGCGGTCAGTCTTCGCTTGCTGCGGTGTTGCGCGGGTCGGATGTGCGGGGGATCCTGTCTGGCCACGTGCACCACCCTTCCTTCGGGATTTTCGCCGGGGTGCCGGTCACGGCCGCGTCGTCGAGTGCGTACGGCCAGGATCTGACGCAGCCGCCAGGGGCGACTCGTGGTCAGGATGCTGCACAGGGGTACAACCTCGTCCACGTGTACGCGGAGACGATCGTGCACTCGGCAGTATCGCTGCAGCGGGGGGATGACGTCGGGGAGGCGGTCGCGGCCGAGGAAGCCGAGAGGCGGATCGCCGGACGCGGGATCGGGTGGCGCGAGCGCGTGTGAGGAGGGGATGATGCCATGGCCGGATGCTTTCGGTGAGACAGCGTCGTCACATCACCGCCCGGCGAGCATCTCCCGCAGCTCCGCCGCCTCATCCGCCGGCATCGAGTACCCGTGCTCCGCCGCCGGGTACGCACCCGAACGCACTTCTTCTGCGTACGCCGCGACCCCGGCGACAGCATCCGCCCGCAGCTCCGCGTAGCGCTTGACGAACTTCGCCGCTCCCCCGTCGTACAGGCCGAGCAGGTCGTGGAAGACGAGCACCTGGCCGTCTGCATCCGCCCCCGCGCCGATCCCGATCACGGGGATGTCGAGCAGCGGCATCAGCGCCTGCGTCACCTCCGACGGCACGGCTTCGACGACGAGCAGCGAGCATCCGGCATCTTGCAGGGCCAGCGCGTCGTCGATCACCGCACGCGCGGCGTCGGCGGTGCGACCCTGCGCACGGTAGCCTCCGAGGGCGGTGGCGGTCTGCGGGGTAAGGCCGACGTGACCGACGACCGGGATGCCCGCCGCGACGAGAGCACGCGCACGGTCGACCGACGTGCCGCCGCGCTCGATCTTCACGAGGTCGCAGCCGGCCTCCTTGATGAAGCGCTGGGCCGTGGCGATCGCGAGTGAATCGGATGCCTCGTACGATCCGAACGGCAGATCGCCGACGAGCAGCGGAATCGTCAGACCCCGCCGTACCGCGCGAGTGAGCATGAGCATCTCGTCGACCGTGACCGGCACGGTGCTGTCGTAGCCGAGCACCGTCATCGCGCCCGAGTCGCCGACGAGCACGACGTCGACGCCGGCCGCCTCGACGATCTGCGCGCCGGGGTGGTCGTAGGCGGTGACCATGACGATCGGCTCACCGGCGTCCTTCTTGCCAACCAAATCAGCCAGGGTGACCCGCGTGCGCGCCGTCGCGTGCACGCTCACGCGTCGACTCCGGTCAGCAGCCGGTCCACGACGTCGTCGACCTGGATGATCGCGTTCGCACGATCGACGTGCACGACGACGGGTTCGTAGGTCTCGAGGTCTTCGCGCGAGTAGTCGGCGTAGGAGATGACGATGATCGTGTCGCCGGAGTGCACGAGGCGGGCAGCGGCGCCGTTGACCTGGATGACGCCGGATCCGCGCTCTCCGGCGATCGTGTAGGTCTCGAAGCGTGCACCGTTGTTCACGTCGACCACGTGCACCTGCTCGTGGGCGAGGATGTCTGCGGCCTCGAGAAGGTCGGGGTCGATCGTGATCGAGCCGACGTAGTTGAGGTCGCTGCCGGTGATGGTGGCGCGGTGGATCTTCGACTTCAGCATGGTGCGGCGCATCAGGCGCTCCGTTTCAGGATGTGGTTGTCGATCAGTCGGGCAGCGCCCACTCGGGCGGCGACGGCGAGGAGGGCGTCGTCTTCTACACGGGTCACGGTCTGCAACGTGAGAGCGTCGCGGAGCTCGAGGTATTCGGGTGTGATGCCTTCGTCCGCGAGCACGCGACCGGCTGCCTTGAGGATGCTGTCGCCGTCACGCTCGCCCGATTCATGCAGTGCCGCTGCCGCATCGAGCGCACGGTTAAGGACGGTCGCCTGCGCGCGGGCGGCGGGGTCGAGGTAGACATTGCGCGAGCTCATGGCGAGCCCGTCTGCTTCGCGCACGATCGGGCTCGCCTCGATGCGCACGTCGAGGTCGAGGTCGCGCACGAGGCGGCGGATGACGGCGATCTGCTGCGCATCCTTCTGTCCGAAGTAGGCGACGTCGGGGCGGACGATGCCGAACAGCTTGGTGACGACGGTCGCGACGCCGTCGAAGTGGTGCGGTCCACGGCTCGCGCCGTCGAGCATCTCGGTGACGCCCGAGACGTGGATGCTGGTGGCGAAGCCGTCGGGATAGATCTCCGCCGCGTCGGGGGCGAAGAGGATGTCGACCCCCTCCTGCTCTGCGCGCGCGGCGTCTGCGTGCTCGTCGCGGGGATAGCTGCTGAGGTCTTCGTTCGCACCGAACTGGGTCGGGTTGACGAAGAGCGAGACGACGACGAGGTCGTTGTTCTTCCGTGCCTCGCGCATCAGTGAGACGTGGCCGTCGTGGAAGGCGCCCATGGTGGGGACGAGCCCGACTCTGTGGCCCGCGTGCCTGGTGTTCTCGACGACGGCGCGCACTTCGGCGATCGTGCGGAGGATTCTCATGCCGCTGCCTTCTGGCAGGCGATGGCGCGGGTAGCGGTGGCGAGTTCGTCGAAGAGGCTCGTCAGTGCGGGGTCGGCTTCATCGACGGCCGCGCGCTGACGAGCAATCGTGACCTCGTCGCCGCGGGCGATCGGGCCGGTGAGGGATGCTGTCGCGCCTCTGCTCTGCCAGTTGTCGACGGTGCGGCTGAGGAGCGGGGCGAGCAGGTCGCGTGCCTCGCCGCCGCGGATGCCGGCGGATGCGGCGAGCTGCTCCGCGGCGTCGAGCACAGTGAGGACGAAGTTCGAGGCGAAGGATGCGGCGGCGTGGTAGCCCGCGCGGTGGGCGTCGTCGAGCTCGAACGGAAGGGCGCCGAGTGTGTGGGCGAGCCTTTCTGCGAGGTTCTTGTCTGCTGGAGTGCGGCCGGCGATGGCGGCGCCGATGCCGTGGAAGATGTCGGGCGATTCGGTGCCGGTGAACGTCTGGAGCGGATGGATGCTGAAGTCGACGTCGTCCAGCGGGGTGGCGCCGGAGGCGTGGCCGATTCGGGTCGCTGTGCGTCGGGCGGAGGCGGCTGCTTCGGGGATCGCGGAGTCGGGGACACAGAGCAGGGCGACGTCTACTGCGGGGATGGCGTCGCCGCGGCGGAGGGGTCCGTACACGGTGAGGCCTGACGCGCGGAGCGCTGTCGCGAGCACGCCGCCGAGGCGGCCGGCGCCGATGATGGCGATGGTCGTTTCGGGCGCGAGGGTGACGGGTGATGTCATGGTGGTTCGGGGCCGGGATTGAACGGCTCAGATGCCACGAGTATCCGCCCGCACGGCGTGTCGCGCCAAATCCGGGAGCATCCTGACCAATCTGCTATCCATTTTGCTGGGCGAACTGATGTATCTGTCGCTTATATGCTTAGCAGATCGCATTTCTCGATGTCTGGCGAGATCGTTCCCAACTGGTCGCTGAGCCTGTCGAAGCGTCCGCCTCGAGAGGCCTTCACGCATGGCGTCGGTGTCGACTGCCGCGTCACCGGATCGATCGGATGTTGCAGACTGAAGGCATGAGCGACATCCTCGACATGCTTCCGTCGGATGCCACGCATCGTGATGCCGAGCGCGTGTTCACCGAGGCGGGCTGGACGCCGAGCGGAGCCGGCGACTGGGCGATCGCGCTGCGCTCTCCCGACGGAACGATGGCCGTGCGGATCAGCCCCTTCGACCCGACCGGCCCGTACACCGCGCAGCTCTATCGCGAGGCTGCGCACACGCGCCAGGTGCCGCAGCTTTTCGCTCATCGACGCCTCGTCGGCGGAGGCGATCTGCAGGTGATGGAGTGGCTCGACGCCGTGGACGAGCAGGACGCCGTCGAGTTCCACCAGGCCATCGAGAGCCGCGACGATTCCGTTGCCGGGCTGGTCGACATCATCCGACGCATCCACGAGCGAGCGCTGCAGGAGCTGCCGTGGTGCGGCCCGTTGGACCAGAACCCGTCAAACGTGATGTGGGGATCCGACGGCCGTCTCGTGGTCTGCGACCTGTTCTACGCCGACGGACCGGATCTATATGCGACGGCTGCCGCGCGTCCCGAGCTGGTCGCCGAGCGGATCCCCGAGAGCCAACGACGGTTCATGACCGAGATTCCGCTTGCCGTGTCGGGCCCGTGGGATGCCGCGGACCGGGAGGCGATGCGCCAGGGTTTGACCGAGGCGGATGGCCGACCCGACCTCAATGGTGCCGGCTGATCGCCGCCGTCTCCGCCGCGGTGTACGTCCCTTCCGGATACAGATCGGGGACATGCGTCGTGACGAAATCGCTGAGTTGTTTCACCACGCGCCGGATGTCATCGCCCGCGTAGTGCGTGCGCTCCCACCCTGCATAGAGCGCGGCGTTCATGGCCGTTCCTCGGTGCATCAAGGGCCGGCTCACCAGCCCGAACCGAGGCGGCTCGACGACGACGCACGGCCCGTGCCCCGCAGCAGATCGTGCTTGGATGATCGGCGCGTCCGCTCCAAGGCTCACCATCTCCAGCGACCAGCCCTCGCCTTCGGCGACCTGCTGGATCTGCGCCCACGCCGCTGACCCGCGACCCGAGGTGAGGAAGGGGCCCGCGAGCAGGTCACTCAACTCGACATGCTCTCCCTCGGCGAGCGGATGGGAGGCCGGCAACTGGCAGAGCAGCGGAAGCGTCAACACCCGAGTGCCGCGCAGCCTCGAGGCCGGCGGGCTGGTCGTCACCGCGAGGTCGGCGCCGGTTCGCAGCCGGTCGTACGTCTCGGCAGGCGTGGCGATCATCACGTCGGAGATCGGACCACCCTGAGCGATGAACGGCGCAAGGACGAGCACACTGGTCATCTCGGGTGCCGAGGCGACGAACGACCGCTGCTCCTGCACGATGCCGTCCATCACGCCTCGCGCGCGACGACCACGGCGGACGAGGTCGCGGGCCATCGGCTCGAGCCGCTCACCGGCGTACGTCGTCACCATCCCGTTCGGCATCCGCCGGAACAGCGCGGCGCCCACCTGCCGCTCCAGGGAGGAGATTTGCCGCGACACCGTCGGCTGCGTGCGGATGAGTCGTTCAGCCGCCAGGCTCACCGAACCGCTGTCGATGACCGCGACGAATGCTTCCAGTTCTCGTTCCCCGTACATGCACAAAGCGTATAGCGACACCCGCTTTTCTCATTGGACGAGCATGGATGCGTGCCGTCAAGATGGCCTGAACCCGATCCCCGAAAGCTCTTCCCCGATAGAGAGGGCCGATCATGGCCGCTTCGCATACTGAGATCTCCCCTTCCCGCCAGCGACGATCGATGGTGGGCGCCTTCGTCGGCACCGCGATTGAGTGGTACGACTTCTACATCTTCGGCACCGCTGCCGCGCTCGTGTTCGGACGCGTCTTCTACCCGGATGTCGCCCCCGGCGCGGCGCTGCTGGCATCTTTCGCGACCTTCTGGGTCGGCTTTCTCATGCGTCCCGTCGGAGGACTCGTCTTCGGACACTTCGGCGACAAGCTCGGGCGCAAGAACGTGCTCGTCATCACCCTCGTGATGATGGGCGTGGCGACGACCCTGATCGGCCTGCTGCCGACGTTCGCGCAGATCGGGATGCTGGCGCCGATCCTGCTCGTCGTGCTCCGCGGCCTGCAGGGCTTCGCCGTCGGCGGCGAGTGGGGAGGGGCCGTGCTCCTGTCCACCGAGAACGCCCGGCCGGAGAAGAAGGGCCTCGCTGGCGCGTGGGTGCAGCAGGGGTCGCCCGCGGGATCCATCCTTGCCACCCTGATGTTCCTCCTCGTAGGACTGCTGCCCGACGAGCAGTTCATCTCGTGGGGCTGGCGCATCCCGTTCCTGCTCTCCGCGATCCTCGTCGTCGTCGGTCTCGTCATCCGTCTGAAGGTCGAGGAGTCGCCCGACTTCGTCGCGGCGAAGCAGAAGCAGGAGGTCGTGAGCGCGCCGGTGCTCGTCGCCCTCCGCACGGCCCCGATCTTCATCGGGCACGGCGTCCTGGCATCCGTCATGGGCATCTCGAACGCCTACTTCTCGAACACGTTCCTGCTGTCCTGGACGACCGGGTCGCTGGGCCTTGACCGTCAGCTGATGCTCAACATCCTGCTGGGCATGGCCGTGCTGCAGTTCATCTGGCAGCCGATCGCCGCGAAGATCGCCGAACGCTTCGGCATCGCCAGGGTCATGCTCACCGGGCTCGTGTTCAGTGTGCTGTTGACCGTCCCCTACTTCCTGGCCATCCAGGCGGCGTCTCCGCTTTGGATCACCGTCACGCTGTACGCCACGATCCTCGGCAGCACGGCCTATTACGCGCTGCTGGCGACCTTCCTCGCCTCGGCCTTCCCCGCGCGCATCCGATACTCGGGCGTCTCGCTCGCCTACCAGCTGTGCGCCACGGTGTTCGGCGGTTCGACGCCGCTGGTCGCGCAGTGGATCCTGAACTCCAGCGGCGGCAGCGTCTGGGCGGTCGCGGTGTTCTACGCCGTGATGATCCTCGTCACCATCGCCGGGGTGTGGGGTCTGCAGCGTCAGATCGTGCGCCAGGTGGAGCGCGAGGCCGCAGCCTGACATGCACATCGACGCGATCTTCACCAACGCCCGCATCCGCACGCTCGACCCCGAGCGGCCGTTCGCACACAGCATCGGCACGCTGGGCGGCCGCATCGTCGGCTTCGATGACGACCTGCACGGCCTCGATGCCGACCGCATCGTCGACCTCGGCGGACAGCCTGTGCTCCCCGGCTTCCACGACGCGCATCACCACCTCTCGCTGACGGGCTTCCGGCTCGCCTCACTGAACCTGCGCCCTGGAGCGGTGAACTCGCTGGCTGAGCTGTACGACGCGGTCCGCGAGCATGCGGACGGTCTCGCACCGGATGCGTGGGTACGAGGGGCCGGATACGACCAGAACTTCCTCGAGGATCATCCGACCGCCGAGGCGCTGGATCGGGCTGCGGGTGGGCGGCCGGTCCTTCTGGAGCACGTCTCCGGGCACATGCTCGTGGCCAACACGCGTGCGTTCGAGCTCGCCGGTTACCCGCGCAGGGAGGGGTATCCGGACATCGCCGGTGGCAGCATCCCGCGCGATGCCGACGGACGGCCGCGGGGTCTGCTCCAGGAGTCGGCGATGGGCCCGATCAATGCGCTGGTGCGGCCCGTCGAGCTGGACGAGGTGCAGCGGAATCTGCAGCTGGCGAGCGATCAGGCGCTCAGCTACGGGCTCACGTCGGTCACTGAGCCCGGGGTCGGCGAGATCCGGGTGGTCGGCAACAGCCCGCTCGACTACCACGCGTATCAGACGGCGGTCGAGCAGCGGATGCTGCGGGTGCGAACGACCCTGATGCCGTACATCACCGTCTTGCATCCGTTCGAGGATCTGCCCGATAAGGATGTGTTGGGGCTGGACCTCGGCATCCGCACCGGGCTCGGCGACGACATGCTGCGCGTCGGCCCGGTGAAGATCGTGGCCGACGGTTCGTTCATCGGGCGGTCGGCCGCCATGCACGCGTGCTTCCACGGCGAGGCCGACAACTTCGGTGTGCTGCTGCACGAGCCTTCCCAACTTCGTGATTACATCGTCGGCGCGCATCGCGTCGGCTGGACGGTAGCGACGCACGCGATCGGCGACCGGGCGATCACCCATGTGCTGGATGCTGTCGAGGAGGCGCAGCGCATCGCGCCCAGGCCCGACGTCCGTCACCGCATCGAGCACTTCGCGCTGGCCAGCGACTTGGATATCGCGCGCGCTGCGCGTCTCGGGGTGATTCCTGTGCCGCAGGGCGTGTTCCTCTCGGACTTCGGCGACGGCATGGCCGCCGCCGTGGCGGAGGACCGTCGCGACGACATCTACCGGGTGAAGTCGCTGGCGGATGCCGGGATCGTTCTCAACGGCTCGACCGACTCCCCCATCTCGGATGCGAACCCGCTCGTCTCACTGCGCGACATGGTGCTGCGGCGGACTGGTTCTGGTGCGGTACTCGGCGAGCGCGAGCGGATCTCGATCGACGAGGCCGTGCGCGCATACACGTACGGCTCGGCGTATGCGGTCGGTCAGGAACTCTCGAAGGGGACTTTGAAAGTAGGGATGCTCGCGGATTTCATCGCGCTGAGCGATGACCTGTACTCGATTCCGGCGGAGCGGATCGCGGAGCAGGAGGTCACGGCGACCGTTGTCGGTGGTGCGGTGGAGTTCGGGGACGTCGGCTGAGAGCGGTGCCGGCTTGAGCCTGAGGGTGAAGCGCGGCGAGGTCGTTGCGATCGTGGGCGAGTCCGGCTCGGGCAAGAACACAATCGCGCAGACGATCATGAATCTTCTCGCGCCGAACGCCGAGCCAACCGGCGGGCGGGCGGATAAAGCTCGACGGCGAAGATCCGCATCAGTTCTCGGACGGCATGAAGCATGCGTGCACTGATCGCCCGCGTGCTGGCCGCACAGCCGAGCCTGATCATTGCCGACGAGCCGACGAGCGCGCTCGATGTGACGGTGCAGAAGCAGATTGTCGATCACCTCGGGTCTGACATCTATCCTTGGCATCAGCAGGACATCACCGACGCCGGAGGGCAATGTGGGAACCAGAGACGACGAGCGTGCGTTTTTAGAAAGAGCCTCGCTGGTGAGCAACTCTGAAGTTTGCTTCCTTCCCACTGCAACAAATGAGACCATCGTACTTCTTGCCGCTATCCGCGACTCTGACTCTTGGAGTGCGAGCGACCGTCCAGACTTCTACTCGGAAACGCACGAGCTTGCGATCGAGGTGATGCGAGTCGACGATCACCCACAGGTCGGCAAGATCACCAATCCCACTCTTGCACGAGAGAGGGAGGCGGAGCACGAGGTCCGCGCGGCGTTCCCGACGCTTGACTCCAGTGTGAAGATGACGGTGATCGCGGACACCGGTCTACCGAGCGCGCAGGACCACAGCTTCGATGCGCACCGCAAAGCGTTTGCGCGAATCGTGGAAGGTCACACCAAAAAGGTCACAGCCTACAGAGAGAGTCATCCTGGATACGGTTTGGCGATGATCATCCACGACGAGTCGTCCGCATTCGTACAGGCAGAGCACGCGGCGAGCCCGCTTGCGAAAGGCGAAATAGCCGCCGGTCAACCACATTTGTGGTTCCTTGATACCTACTTCACGCGCATCATCGCCGCGTCGAAGGCCGACTTCGTGATCTGGTCCACCCCGTACAAGCACACTTGGCATCTCGATGCTTCCGGGAGGCGCGCAAAGCTCGACCTGCCCACCTTGGCGATCTATGACATCGCAGCAATGCTCGGGTGGGAAGCTCCTTTGGCCTACGACCCAAGCCGCATGCTCAGCTTAGAAGAGTGAACCGTTGGGCTCCTGACGTAGGCAACGCGGGTGCTCGTTTGATCGACCCGCCCACTACGCAGGCGCAATAAAACACATGACTACACTTCTAAAACGAGCAAGATAAGTATTGCTGGACCATTTCTCTGTGGCGACAGCGCCTACAGCTGGTGAAGACGCTCAAACCGATATTCCAACTCAGCCCTTCGATAAACCGAATAGTCTGAGCTCAGATCTCGCCCCCCACTCCCTTGAATTTTTCGACGAACGCGGCGACCTTCTGGAAGACGCTCTGCTTTTTTGATAGGTACTCCGGATTAAGTGGGCTCATTCTGGGAAGAAGCGCATTAAGTTCGGTGCCGTTCTCGCTGGCAAATTCACGCCTGAGGGAGTTACTGATGTACCGTCGAGCTGCTTCAGCATTTAGCGCTTCATCGTCGATCAGCTCCCGGGCTTCACGCAGCTGCTCTGCCTGGGCAAAGCCGAAAAATGCCTCTATTACGCTGGCCTTATCTGCCAGCGTGTCCAAGTCAGTCTGGTTGATGAAGTCCACCACAAGGGTTTCTTTCGCCCGGTTGCCGAGACTAGCGCGAATCATCCGGCGCACTTCCTCGATCAGAGACAACTTGTCCTTGATCTTCTTGTTCTTCTCGAAGATCAACTCCAGGATGTAGTCAAGATTGATTTCCTGCGACTTGAGCAGATCCACTTCGAATACGACATCATCCCAGTCAATACTGGAATCTACTTTCTCCACCGAGGCTTTCTCGCGACGTAGCCAGTCGCGGATGTCGTTGTAGGTGGAGCGGTAATCCTGGAGTACTCGATCGGAGGGAACCTGGATCTGCTGCAATACAGCTAGGTCGTCGTCGCTCAGGTAGTGCTTGGTCATGAAATCATCGATTGCCTGCGGGTCGCTCATGTCGATGCTCTGCAAGGCCTTTAGGCTGGAGAATTCATCGTAGTTTTGCAGCACGTTCTCTACGCGCAGGTACTCACCGAACAGCTTTACAAATGCTTTCCTATCGGACTCTTTGACGATGTCCGCGGGATCAGGAAACCTCTTCTCGAGTTCATTCACCACGTCGACGAATCCGCGCCGGGCATCTCCTGTGATTACGTCAGTGAAGCCTTCCATGTACTCGGTATAGCTCTTCTCGAGCACCACATTGCGGGTGTTCTTGTCGCCGAATAGCGTTATGGCGTCGATGGTCGCATCTTCCAAGTCTCGGAAGGTAACGACGTTGCCGAAGGTCTTAGTGGAGTCAAAAATGCGGTTGGTACGCGAATAGGCTTGAATCAGGCCGTGGTAGCGCAGGTTTTTATCCACAAACAAGGTGTTCAGCGTGGGCGCATCAAAGCCGGTCAGGAACATCCCGACAACGATCAGCAATTCCACGTCCTGGTCTTTCACGCGCTTTGCCAGGTCACGGTAGTAATTCTGGAAGCCTTTGCTGTCCACGCTGAAGCTGGTTTTGAACAGTGCGTTGTAGTCGGCAACGGCTGCGTTCAGGAACTCTTTGGCGCTGGTGTCCAAGGCTGAAACTTCAAAGCCTTCATCCGCGATCTCACCTACCGCGTCCTGCTCCTCATTGGCAGCGTACGAGAAAATGGTCGCAACTTTCAAAGGCCTATCGCTGTCCTTCTGTAAGGTCTTGAAAGCTTCGTAGTAGAGCTTCGCCGCGTCCACACTGCTCACGGCGAACATGGCATTGAAGCCCTTGGCTCCCGCTTGTAGGCGGTGAGTTTTCCGTCGGAAGTTGTTCAGGATGTACTGGGTGATTTCACGGATGCGGTCCGGGTGCAGCAACGCCTGCCGGTTTTCCGCGGCGCTGAGCTTCTTCTCGTCCTGCTCACTTTCGATGACCTTAAATTGCGGACGAACGTCGCTGTAGTCCACCTTGAACTTAAGAACTTTCTCGTCGCGGATGGCATCCGTGATGACGTATGAATGCAGTTCTCGACCGAACACGCTCGCTGTGGTATCCGCGCCCAGCGCGTTCTGTGGGAAGATCGGGGTACCGGTGAAACCGAATTGGTGGAACCTTTTGAATCTCTTGGTCAGGTTCCTCTGCGCCTCGCCGAACTGGCTACGATGGCATTCGTCAAAGATGAAGACCACTTGCCTGCCGTAAATTGGCAGATCGTCTTCGCTCTTCATTAGGTTGTTGAGCTTCTGGATAGTGGTGACGATGATCTTGTTATCATCCTTGTCCAGATTGCGTTTCAGGCCCGCCGTGCTGTCTGAACCGTTCACACTATCGGGCGAAAAGCGCTGGTACTCCTTCATGGTCTGGAAGTCCAGGTCCTTGCGATCCACTACGAAGAATACTTTGTCAATGAAATCAAGCTCAGTCGCAAGACGCGCGGCCTTGAAGCTGGTCAGGGTCTTTCCCGAACCAGTTGTATGCCAAATGTAGCCACCGCTCTCGGTGCTGCTCCAGTGTTTGGCCTGAAAGGCACTCTTGATCTTCCACAGAATACGTTCGGTGGCGGCAATCTGATAGGGCCGCATCACTAGCAGCGTATTGCCTGCATCGAACACGGTATAGCTCAGCAGCACACTGAGTAATGTGTGTTTCTGAAAGAAGGTGGCGGTAAAGTCCTTCAGGTCTTTGATCGGGCTGTTATCTGCCTGCGCCCAGTTCATGGTGAAGTCAAAGCTGTTCTTGTCACGCTGGGTTGTGTTGGCAAAGTAGCGTGTGTCGGTACCGTTGGAGATTACGAACAGCTGCAAGTATCGGAACAGGGAGTGCTCGCCGTTGAAGCTCTCCTTGCTGTAGCGGTGCACCTGGTTGAAGGCCTCGCGGATGGCCACGCCACGCTTCTTCAGCTCTATCTGGACTAGAGGCAGGCCGTTAACCAGAAGGGTCACATCGTAGCGGTTGGCGTGGCTGCCGGCTTGCTGGAACTGTTTGATCACCTGGATCTTGTTGCGGGCAATGTTCTTCTTGTCGAGCAGGTAGATGTTCTGGATGCGACCATCGTCGAAGACGAAGTCATGGACGTAATCGTCGTGAATCTTTCGAGTTCTCTCGACGATGCCATCACTCGGCTTATCCAGCCAGGCGTCCACGAAACGCGCCCATTCGCTGTTTGAAAACTGCACGCCGTTCAATGCTTGTAACTGCTCACGGACGTTGGCAAGCAACGATTGAGGTGTTCTCAGATCTGGGAGGTATTCATACCCCAGGCCGATAAGGTCCTGGAGAAACTCGCGTTCCAGATCAGCCTCGCTTTGGTAGCTTTCCGCCGTCGTCGATCCTTTGACGTACTTGTCAAGAACGATGAAGTTGCTGGATTCGGCGATGGGCTTCGTGTACTCAACCATTCTGTTGCTCCTGCCGGTAGCCGTAATTATTGATCAGATTGTCCAGGAGGAACTTAATCGTCTGCTTCTCTTGCGGTGTTGGCTCGGCTACCGCTTCGTTGGATAAAGTGCTATGACTCGTGAACTGGATGATGCGATTTAGGTAAGCTTGCTTGTCGTCGGGAAGAAGTTCCGACCAGGTCGAATGACCTAAGAAGCTCGCAGTTTTTTCGTAAATGTTGCGCAGTAGGGTGAAGTGATATCGCTCGAGTTGATTGGTAGAGATCGCCTGTTCAAGGGTTTTCCTGAGATGCAGGTGGTAAGAGAAACTGCTGTTGGAATCCCCGTTCTTGGCCTCGAGGGCGAAAGTACCGTTGTCGAGCCGCTCCAGCAAGTAACAAGTCTTGGCGTTGAGTTCGTTGAACAGCACGTTGTAGAACAACGGGCTGTGGGTAGTGACGATAAACTTCAGGCCAGGTGGGCTTGCCTTGATCAATCCCGCAAGATTCACGGCCAGCTCGATCAGATGGTTTTCGTCCAAGGAACTCACCGGATCGTCGATGAATACATATTCAAGCTGATCAAACTGGCGAGTTTCGCGATCTTCCGCTTCGGCAACGTTGAGCGTGCTTATGGCTTGGTCTAACAACGTGTAGAAGACACTCCAGATGAAGTTGCTTTCTTCACCTTTTGAAATCTTGAGGCTGCCGGAGCTTTCATCGTCGCCACGCTCCAGCGAGAAGGTGATTTCGGAGAAGTCTTCGTTGAAATGCGGGGTCAGTTTGTCGTTGGCATAGCGCTGAAAGTATTTGACGATATTTCCATCTTGCCCCAGCTCTCTGAGCAGTGCGAGCAACCACCCAGTAAACGAGTTGGGCTGGATGATGAGCTTCGGAGCAGCATCCATTTCGAGGTCATTGTCCCAATAAAATAGGTCCTCGGTGAAGGCACTGTAGTATAAAATTCTCGTGCGAGACGGTGCGGTCGTACCGAAGGTACCTTCTTCGGTACCCGAGTCCTTCGGAGCGATAAGGTGCTTGAACTCACGCGAGAGACGCGTTTTACCGGTGCCATTGAATGCGTAGATTAGCTGCACCTTTTTATCAGTGTCTCTCAGCTGCCTTGCGACCTCTATAAGCGTCTTGCCCATGTTAGGTCGTGCCCTCCTTCAATGCCTTGAAGGTGAGTAACCTGTCGCGGTAGTACTCATACTGCTTCCGTCTCGCCGCGAGCTCGTCAGGGAGACCAACACTGAGATTATTGAAGAGCACCTCGAATGATCGAAGTTCAGCGGCAATGCGACGTTGTTCTTTATACGAAGGAAGCGGAATTCTCCACGCGAATAAGTCCTGCGAATTCACAGCAGCCATCGAGCCATCTGTACGCACGCACTGTCCACGGATCTCCTCGCTGCCAGCCCTCATCGCTTGATAGACGTATTCAGCATCGACACCCTCTCGTGGGATAAGTGCACGCACGTCTTGGTTCACCGTTGTGTCGACCATAACCAAGCCGATAGGAAGTCGACGGCGCAAGATGTTCGAACGCATAACCACCGCAACAGATGGAGCGGGAACGATCTTGAGCGATGTCTCTCTCAAGGCGGCTTCAGTCACCCGCCCTCGAATGTCCTCCGTGGACTCATCGCTGATATCCATCGACGCGAGCCAAGGAATGTCTCCGTCTGTCCAGTAGCGGAGCTCGCTCTTGGAAGGGGTGATACCGCCCTGCCACTTGCCTAGGCTCGCTAGCGAGGCACTCTCCGCGCGAACACGATTCAGCTTCTCACGGCGATAAAAGTCAAACTGCTGTCGGCGAGCTTCCAGCTCCGCTTCCAGTTCGACTTCCAGCTCCGCTTCCAGCAGGCTGAACGTGTCAAGAGTTTCCACAATCGCTCGCTGCACCGGAAGGGGTGGTAAAGGGAACTTGAACCCCCTGAATCCACTCATATCGACCGAGGCAAAGCTCGACGTAGTCGTATTATTGCGGCACCAGTCGTCGAGTACGAAAGCGTAGTAATAGGCGAACTTCATGTCTAGGCGGCGGGAATATATTTCTTTGGGTGAGAGCGAAGTGAATCTCTGATTAGAGAGGTGCGGCACAGTCACTAGCGCATGCTCACCGATCGTTGCTGAGGTCGCGACCAGTAGCGAGTTCGCGGGAAAGATCTTGCCGCCTTTCACGGCAACCTCAGGGATCTGCTGCAGAGCTGTTGTGAGAATTCCACCGTTTTCGCGGATGTCTTCCATCCGAAACCAGGGAACACTTCCGCCCTCCCAGTAGAGGGGGTTAGCTTTGGAAGGCGTGTAGCCGTTCCGGAGATCGAACAGATCTTCGATTGAGAGAAACTCAACGCCCTCGGGACAGTACTCCGCAATCAGTTCGTCGATGTAACTCACCTCGAGCCGTCCAGGTCAGCAACGATCGCGTCGATAGAAGTACGCAGTTCGGCCTGACGACCAACGATCCGCTCGATTCGCGCGTTCAGTGCAACGATGTTGATGACCTCGCGAGTATCTTTTGCATCCACATAGGTACTGACCGACAGGTTGTAGTTTTCGCCAGCTATGCACTCATTATCCACTGACCTGGCGAAGTGATCTACGTCAGTTTTGCCGTCGAACGCACGCATAATCTGCTGTATGTGCCCTGGACTATCCTCACTATCGTGGTCAGTGAGAACATTGTTGTTCGCTGCTTTTTTGAACAGCGTACTAGCGTCGATAAACTGCGTCTTAGTATCGGTCTTGTGCTTGGATAAGACCAGGATATTCACGGCGATTGAGGTGCCAAAGAACAGGTTTGGCGCCAAAGCGATCACGGTTTCTACATAGTTGTTGTCAACCAAGTACTGGCGAATCTTCTGTTCCGCCCCGCCCCGATAGAAGATCCCCGGGAAGCAGACGATAGCTGCGCGACCTTTGCCGGAGAGGTAGTGAAGCGCATGCAGCACGAAAGCAAAGTCGGCCTTGGACTTAGGGGCTAGCACACCAGCAGGGGCGAAGCGCTCATCATTAATGAGGGTGGGATCATCTGAGCCGATCCACTTCACCGAATACGGCGGATTGGAGACAATGGCATCAAAAGGCTTTTCATCGCCAAAATGTGGCGTGCGCAGCGTATCGCCCAACTGGATATTGAACTTGTCGTAGTTGATGTTATGCAGGAACATGTTCATCCGCGCCAGGTTGTACGTGGTGTGGTTGATTTCCTGACCAAAGAACCCGTCTTCGATAATGTGGGAGTCGAAGTGCTTCTTAGCTTGCAGCAGTAGAGACCCGGAGCCGCAGGCCGGGTCGTAGATCTTATTGACGTGGGTTTGGCCGCGCATGGCCAGCTGCGCGATGAGTTTGGAGACATGCTGCGGGGTGAAAAACTCGCCACCCGATTTGCCGGCGTTGGCGGCGTAGTTGGAGATGAGAAATTCGTAGGCGTCACCGAAAAGGTCAATGTGGCTGCCCTCGAAGTCGCCGAAGTCTAGCTTTGCCACGCCCTTAAGTACTGAAGCCAGGCGGGCGTTCTTCTCTTTAACGGTATTGCCGAGACGGTTGCTGGTCGTGTCGAAGTCAGCGAACAGGCCCTTGATATCGAGCTCGGACGGGTAGCCACTAGCCGAGCCTTCGATGGCAGCGAAAATATTGGCCAGGTCAGTATTCAGGGCGTCGTTGGCTGGGGCAGCGGCGGCCACGTTGGCGAACAACTGGCTAGGGTAGATGAAGTAGCCCTTGGTCTTGATCGCATCGTCCTTGACATCATCGGTGATGATTTCGTCGGACAGTCGGGAATAGTGGATGCTGTCATCACCACCCTCGATGTAACTGGAGAAGTTCTCACTGATGAAGCGGTAGAACAGGGTGCCGAGCACATATTGCTTGAAGTCCCAACCATCGACTGCGCCGCGCACCTCATTGGCGATCTGCCAGATCTGGCGTTGCAGGGCGGCGCGTTGCTGAGTTACATGCATAAGACCCAAGCCTACTTTGCGCACCCACGCTCACCCTCGGCCCGCGCGTCGCAGGCTAGGGCGCCGCTCCTGGTCCGACTGCCGGTACCACTGGAGAATCCGCGCATCTCCTCGTTTAGAGCCTGGAGATGCTCACGTTAGCGTTGACATCGGATGCTTCCGGGGCAAGCTCCGCCGTGCAGTGTTGAGTTGACCGTCACTTCTGATCTCGGGAACACCCCGTCAACTCGCTCTCCCAAACGCGCGCTCTAGAAACTCGGCTGTGACGGCGTCTGGCACATCGATTCTCGCCCTTTCTACCAGGAGACCAACGATGACCGCTCTACCGGCGAGCACTGCCATCTGTCGTGATCCACCCCCACTGCTGCCCGGTAGTCGTCAGGCCCACGAAGTCGCCTTGCTCGCGCGGCTCGTCGGCATCTGCGGGGATGGCGATTCCGATCACCATAATCCTTTCTCCTCACGAGGTGTAGCAGGCCGAGAGGGTCTGCGCGAGGATACGGAAGACCGGCCCTCGCCGAAACGAGCGGACGAGTGCCTCGAACGTTCTATCCGAGCAATCAAGCGTTACGGGCTCCGGCAGCAGAACGGCAAACGCTGAGTCGAGCATCGCCTTACAACCTGGCGTGAAGCAGCTGCAATCCTCAACGAAACCTGATTCGCTCGCTGGTGTTCGAGCGCGACCCACTCACTCTTCGATGCGGTCTTCCACCACAACAAGTTGTTCGGGCTCCCGGACATCCCAAGACACTGGCGGCGCACCGAGGTTCTTGCGCATTGCTTTGATTACGAACCTCCCAAAGAGGTGATTGCCTCCAGCGCCAATGCCGACGCCGATGAACATCGGAATCTGTTTGCCGAGAACGAGGATGCCCTGCCTGGTGCCGTATTTGGTGATGAAGTTAGGCCCGAGCACCTTGTTGGCCGCTCTGATCGCAGGCATCGGTATCTTTTGAACAATCTTCTTGCCCCAGTACGGTGCCGTACGCGCGAGAAGCGGATCGACGGTCGCCGTCATCGCGGAGTTCCCAAGGAGCGCGGCCATGACTAGGAATCGTCGCCGTTCGACGTCCTCAACATCGACGCCGTAGATCTCCCCAACTGAGAGCGTGTAAACGACCGAAGCCTCCAGGAAAGTAAGAAGATCCGCAACAGCCACCGGCACCTGCAACCAGCCGTTCGGAACGATCGCTGCTGCGCCGGCGCCAGCGCCGGTCGTCGTGACCGCGCCCAGATAGAAAGTGTTCAAGAGCGAGATAAGTTCGGCCGGCGACTTGTTCGGATGCACACGGCGGAGACGCGCGACATTGTCAACAGCAAAGGGGTACTGAGCCTCCAGCGCCTTATTAAGCCCTGCCTCTGCCAGCGCCTGCGGATTGAACTTCTTTTCTCCTGCCACGTGTCCATTATGGGTAGGGTGACGGACATGCCTGAACCAGAAGACTGGATTGCAGCCCGAGGCGCGTGGGCAGTCACCGATGAGCCGGGTGGCACGCCGCTCCCAGATCATCTGCTGGCCGATCCCGACCTCTCGCTAATGGCAAAGGGAATCCTTGCGCTGCTTCTCGCCGAGCAAGGGCATCCGGTCAATCCGTATGAGGACGCCCATGAGGAACCGGCTGACATCAAGGCCGCTGTTGAAGAGCTAGTCGCGGCAAACCTCGTTGCGCGAGTGACGCGGTGAGTGAGTTGATCGGCTACCAGGAACGCACGGTCTGGATGCGTGAGGAGATCCTGACGCTCGCAGATATTTGGCCGGGCAGCCCCAAAGCCATGATTGTCGGCCTCAATCCGGCCCCGACGAGCGTCGAGGCCGGCCACTACTACCAAGGAAGAGCTGGCCAAGGACAGCTCCGCAAGCTTGCCGCAGCGGGACTGTTTGCTCTGCCGACCGGTCATCATTTCGAGGAAGCGGCGCTTGCAGCACGGATCGGTTTCACCGACATCGTCAAGCGTCCAACGACGGGCGAGAGCGGCGTCACGAAAGCCGAAATTGCACACGGCTCGCAGCTGCTTGCCGAGCACCTGAGCGCCCGCGACGTGGGGCTTGTTGTCTGTGTCTTCCGCCACCCGGTGAAGGCGATCCTCGGCATCGAAGGCGTCCCGGGTATCCAAGAAAAGCGCACCTCGTGGGGTGCGCAGGTGTTTCGAATGCCCGGGCCGTATGACAAGCGCGAGACGGTAGAGGAGATACTGGCTGAGCTCACGGAATCGCTACGGGCTAACTAGCCCTGCGTCGCTGGCACGAATCAGCATTTCCGGGAGATGCGGAAACCGACCTGGTGCGCGATCAATGGGCCCTCGCACGTTCAGGGGCCCGCGCGAATCGTCGGAACCGATCTCTATGATCTCGACCGCGATGGAGACGGCATCGCTTGCGACTGAGGTCGCGAGACGTGATACAAGACGGGTATGTCGACCATCATTCCCCCGCCTCAACTCCTCTTATCGAACGTCCCTCGTTCGATAGCAGCGTCCAGCCAGTCGAAGTGTCCATCCACGGCCTTCATCGCCCTAGACGGATCACCGTCCCGCACGGCCTCGTAGATCTCGACGTGCAACCCGTGCAGATGGTCACGCTCGTCCAGGGGTACTTCACGCACCGTCGCAGTGAGGATGTTCCGCAGAATCTCACCGAAGAACTGCAGACCGGGCACGCCAGACGCCGCAACGAGCGCATCGTGGAAGACCTTGTCGGCCTCACGGAACCCGTGATCGTCGGCGCTTTCGCGCATTGTGTCGAGAGCGACCGCCATACGAGCGAGGTTGATGTGGTCACCACGCTTGGCCGCCTGCCGCCCGGCCTCGCGCTCGAGCCCCACGCGAACGGGCATCATCGACCCGGGGTCGAGGTTGTTGGCCATCATCCCCATCGCGAGGGTGTCGCCCGTCATCGGCGACGAGAGGCCGCGCAGGTATGTGCCAGAGCCCGAACGGCGCTCGACGACGCCGATCGCCTCCAGCCTCATCAGGCGATCGCGCAGCGCGGTGCGGCTCACCCCGAGCGTCTCAGCGAGCACACGCTCGCTCGGCAGCCGCTCCCCGGTCTCCAGTGATGAGAGATGCTGCACCATGCGACGCAGCAGATCGTCGGAGAACGGAATCTCCCAGCCTCCATCGCGCTGCGGCGCCTCGTCATCCGTCATGCCGACTCCCCCTCGTGATGCCCTGCGTCGCCCGACAACTCATGCCACGGCATAGCCGGTGAAGAGCTCAGCTTCGTTCATCAGGCTACCGAACAGCTCCTCGTCGGTCGGGATGACGGGATCGATGATCGGCCGCGCGACCCACGTCGTGTTGATGTAGTGCTTCCACGTGATGTTCTCGGCGGCGATGTTGCCGCCCCACGTTCCGCACCCGAGGTTGATCGTGAGCGGCATGCCCGACGTCCAGCCACCGGCGTTCGACTTCGTGGTCGCCTGACCGACAGCCACGCGCACGGTGTTCGTCTGCTCCGCGAACTGCATGATGCGCGCCTCATTCGTGGAGTGGATGCCGCACGAGTGCCCCGCTCCGCTGTAGGCGTGGATGCCGTTGACGATGCCCACCGCGTGATCGAAGTCGTCGGCACGGTAGAGCGTGACGACGACCGACAGCTTCTCGCCCGAGAACGGATACTCGCGCCCAAAGCCCGACTCCTCGACGATGAACCAGTCGGCCCCATCGGCGAGCTCGATCCCCGCGGCCGCCGCGATCGTGGCGGCCGGCTTGCAGATGACATCGGCGTTGAGGTGTCCGTCGACGAAGAGGGCGGCCTGCAGCCGCTCCTTCTCCTCCGGCGTGCACACGTGCGCGCCACCTCGCTGGAACGCAGCAACCGCGTCGTCGTAGACCTCGCCGAGGACGACCGCAGCGTTCTCGGTCGAGCATCCGATGGCCTGATCGCTGCGCTGGGAGGAGGCGATCTCTCCGGCGACGTAGTCGAGGTCGGCCGTCTCATCGACGACGACAACGGCGTTGCCGGCCCCGACACCGTACGCGGGTGTGCCCGACGAGTACGCCGCACGCACCATGGGCGCCCCACCGGTCGCGACGACCAGGTCGGCCGCGCGCATGAGCTCATCCGTCTTCGCGATGCTCGGCGCCTCGACGCACAGCAGCAAGTCTTCGGGGGCATCCAGCCGGCGCAGCAGCTCACGCAGCTCGTCGACGATGCGAGCCGTGCTGTGCTTCGCACGCGGATGCGGCGAGAACACCGTCGCATTGCGACCCATGATGGCGTTCATCGCCCCGATGAAGACGACGCCCTCCGGCACGGTCGTCGGCACGAGCGAGGCGACGACGCCGACCGGCTTGCCGATCTTGACGATGTTGCGCTCGGCATCCTCTTCGATCACGCCGACAGTTCGGGCCGTCTGGTAATCGCGCATGAGTACTCGGGCGCGCGTCGACGTCCTCGTCTCCTTGCTCGCTGTGTCGCCCATGCCGGTCTCGGCGAAGACGAGATCGGCCCACGCGGATGCCCGCTGAATTGCCAGCCACCCGATCGCACCCGCGATCCGGCGGACCTGCTCCTGGTCGTAAGTAGCGGCGACGGCCTGCGCCGACTTGGCCCGCTCGATCAGCGAGGGGATCTCCGTGTGCTCTTCGTTCATGGTGTTCACTTCCTGATTCATGAGTGGATGCTGTTTCAGTTCTGCGCGGCGAGAATGCGGCGCGCACGGGCGACGACCGGTGCGTCGACCATCTGCCCATCGACCGCGACCGCACCCTTGCCCTCGCGTGCGGCCCGCACCGCCACCGCGACGACACGGTGGGCCCAGACGATCTCGGCCGGGTCGGGCCGGAACGCTGCCTCGACGACAGGCACCTGGGCGGGATGGATGCACGTCTTCGCCGTCATCCCGCACGAACGAGCGATCGCGATATCCGCGCGCAGCGCGTCGTCGTCACCGATCGTGAGATTCGGGGTGTCGATCGCCATGAGACCGTGCGCGTGAGCGGCGAGCGCGAGCTGGTGCCGCGCGAAACGGATCTCCTCACCCCCGGCCGTGCGCTCCACACCGAGCTCGGCGGTCAGGTCTTCCGCACCGAGCTGCAGGCCTGTCAAGCGACTGCTCGCCCGGCAGAGAGCGGCGATTTCGAGCAGTCCCCTCGCCGTCTCGACGAGGGCGATGACCGGCACGTTCGCGCCTTCTGCGCCGGTGTTGTCCAGGAAACGATCGAGCGCGGCGACCGATTCGGGATCGGCCTTGGGCAGCAGGATTCCGTCCGGCGATGCCGGGAGGACGGCCCTCAGGTCATCGAGGTGCTCGGCGCTGTCTACCGGATTGATGCGCACCCAGCGGATCATCGGCGATTCGCGTCGCAGCTCTTCCGCCACACGGGCACGAGCGGATTCCTTCTCTCCGGCGCTGACCGCATCCTCAAGATCGAAGATGATCACATCGACGTCGAGCGTGCGCGACTTCTCGATCATGCGAGGCGAGCTGCCCGGCACGTACAGCGCGGTCCTCATGCCAGGCTCAGCTGCGGATCGATGATCGCTCGTGCCACCTGCTTGTTCGCGGCACGCTCGAGAGCAAGCTGGGTCTCATCGAGCGTGTAGTGACGGTCGGTGAGCGATTCGAACGGGAACCGGTGCCCCTCGCGGGCGAGCAGGTGCAGCGCCTTGGCGAGGTACCACGGCTGGTAGCGCAGCGTGCCGCGCACCGTGAGGCACTTGCGGGTGATGAGCCCTGGCAGGATGGATGCCGACTGCTCCTCCGCCACACTGACATTGCCGACTTCGACGACCTGCCCACCGGGCCTGACCAGTCGGATCGCCTCGTCGAGCGCGGCGGGAACACCGGCCGCCTCCACGACGACATCCGGTGCGCGACCGGTCAGCTCGACGATCCGCGCATTGCGGGAATCGACAGAGGTGAACTCGGTCATGTCGACGACATGTTCGGCGCCGAAACGCTTCGCATCCTCGAGGCGGGTGCCGACAGCATCCACTACCACGACCTCCGCTCCCATGAGCGAAGCGATCGCCGTCGCGAACAGCCCGACGCCGCCGGCCCCCTGCACGACGACCGTCCGGTCGACGAGCGACCCGCACTGGTCGAGCACGTAGAGCATCTGCGTGAAGCCGCAGTTCGCGCCTGCGGCCACCGCGTCGGGAACGGCATCCGGCACCTTGAAGAAGTACTGCTGCGCCTGCACGACGTAATGCGTCGCGAAGCCGCCGGTGAAGTGCGGAGCGCGATCGGCCGGCGCGCCCTGATAGTCGCTGCCCCGCTCGCAGATGTTGAACAGCCCCTGTCGGCAGTTCGCGCAGTGCAGGCACGTCTGGTAGTACACCGGCACGATCCGGTCGCCCACGGCGATTGGCGCGCCACCGGAGTCTGTCGTGCGACCTTCGCCGATCGATTCGACGACGCCCGTCATCTCGTGGCCCATCACATGGTCACGAAAAAGGTGCTTGCCCTCCCACATGTGCAGGTCGGAGCCGCAGACGTTCGCCTTCGTCACCCGCATCAGCACCTGTCCGGCGCCGGGCTCCGGCAGGTCGTACTCACGGATCTCGGTGGTGCGTATGCCGCTCATCGCGGCAAGACGGCCTTTCGCCATCGTCGTCTCCTTTACTTCCACCAGAGCGTGAGCTCTGGCACGAACGTGATGATCATCAGCACCGCGACGGCGGCGAGAAGGAATGGCCAGATGTGTCGCATGACCTGCGGCAGGTTCGTCTTCGTGACCTTGAGCGCGACGAAGATGTTCGCCGCCAGTGGCGGGGTGATCAGGCCGAGCTCGATGTTGGTGACGAGGATGATACCGAAATGCACGGGGTCGATCCCGAACTCCATCGCGGCGGGGAACAGCAGAGGAGCCATGAGCAGCACCGCCGCGTTCGTCTCCATGAACATGCCCACGACGAACAGCAGCAGGTTCACGCAGAGCAGGAACACCACCGGGTTGTCGGTGAGCGCCACGGTGAACTCCGCGACGTCCTGCGGCACCCGCATCAGCGTCAGCACCTTGTTGAAGATGCTGGTGAAGGCGATCACGACGAGGATCGCGCCGCTGACGATGGCCGCTTGATAGAACGCCTTCGGAATCTGCTTCACCGGAAGCAGCCGTCCGATCACGATCACCAGCAGGGCGTAGAGACCGGCGATCGCCGCCGCCTCTGTGGCCGTCGTTATGCCGGAGTAGATGCATCCGAGGATGATGACCGGCATCACGAGCGCAGGGAGCGAGCGGAGCACTCGCCGGCCGAGACCCTTGAACGCATCCGTCGAGAAGCCGCCACGGACCTCGCTCATCCCGTTCACGCCGGGCGTGAGAACGTGGCGGACGCGGATCGCGTGCACGATCATGAACGCGATCGTCATGAGGATGCCGGGAACCAGAGTCGCGAGGAACAGCTCGGCGACCGAGACTCCGACGGTCGCGCCGTAGACGATGAGCGGAATCGACGGCGGGATGAGCACGCCGAGCAGTCCGCTGCTGGCGACGAGCGCACCGACGTAGCCGCGGTTGTATCCCGCACGCACCATCCGGTCGCCGACGCTGCTGCCGACCGCGGCGACTGTCGCGACGGAGGAACCGGTCATCGCGCCGAGGAAGGCGCTCGACACGATGGTGACGTGTCCGAGCCGGCCTCGTAGCCAGCTGAGGAGACTGTCGGCGAGGTCGACCAGACGGTCGATCAGCTTGCCGCGGTTCATCAGCTCGCCGGCGAGGATGAAGAACGGGATGGCGAGCAGCGGGATGGCGGCGACCGCGAAGTACGGTGCGCCGGCGATCGCGCTCGCGGGGAGTCCTGCCGCTGCCGCACCTGCGCTGCCGGCCAGTGCGAATCCGAAGCCGATCGGCACGCCGACCAACAGCAGGATGAGAAGTGTTCCGATGATGATGAGCAGCTTCATGCGCGGTCGCCTCCTTCGGTGTCTTCGACGGCTTCCGCAGCTGCCTCGGACGGAGCATCCACCGACGAGGGGAACGCGCCGTTCGGGTCGCGCAGGATGCGGATGTCTCGCATCACGTTCATCAGCGTGTGGAACGCGGCGAGAACGAGGCCGACGACCAGCGCCGTCATCGGTATGGCGAGCGGGATGTGCAGCGCGATCGACGATTCGCCCGAGCGCAGTGCCGAGCCGAGCAGCGTGTATGCCTGCACGCCGAACACACCGACGAACAGCAGGATGCCGATGTTTGTGAGCTGCCGGATGACGAACTTCGCACGACGAGGACGCACCAGGTCGGCGACCTCGATCGCGATGTGACCGCCGGTGCGCACCAGCAGTCCGATGCACAGGAAAGCGAGCGTGGCGATCGCAGCGATGCTGACCTCGCCGAGGTCGGGAATCGGGAGATCGAAGTAGCGAACAGGCACCATGACGACGAGGCAGACGAAGGCGATCGCCATGAGCAGCGCCACCAGCACCTTCTGCGTCGCGACGAGCGCGTTCTCGATGGAGGTCACAGGGCTTACTTCATATCTGCGACGGCGTCGACTTCTTCGCGGAGGGCGGCGATGCGGTCGGCGCCGTAGACGTCAGCCATCTCGTCCCACACAGCACGGCCTGCGTCCTGGAACTCCTTCAGCTCAGCGTCGTCGAGTTCGGTGACCTCGACGCCTTCGTCCTGCATGAGCTGCGTGTACTCGTCGGTCGCCTCACGTTCCGCGGCGATCTCCCATTCCTGCGTCTCAGTCGCTGCGTCCTCGATCCAGCCGGCCTCCTCTTCGGAGAGGGTGCCCCAGACCGACTCGCTGGCGGCAATGGTGCCCGACGCGTAGACGTGACGTGTGAGCGTGTAGTGGTCGTTGATCTCGAAGAAGCGGTTGTCGTACGTGATGAGCAGTCCGTTGTCCTGTCCGTCGACCGTCCGCTGCTGGAGCGCCGAGTAGAGCTCGGGGAACGGGATCGTCACCGGCTGCGCGCCGACCTCTTCGAAGAATCCGCTGATCGCGGCCGAACCAGGCACGCGGACCTTCTGGCCGTTCATATCGTCGACGCTCTCGACGGGTCCCTTCGAGGTCGAGAGGCCGCGGAACTCGAGTTCGTACCAGCCGAGGGCACGGATGTCGTGCTTCGCGAGGGTCTCCGTCATCGTCTGGGGGATGATGCCCTCGCCGTAGTAGAGCTCGTCGGCCTGCGCGTAGTTCGTGACGATGTACGGCAGGTAATGGAAGTCGAGCAGCGGGTCCATGCCCGCCATGGAGCCTTGGTTGAGGAAGGCGAAGTCGAGCGCGCCCGACGAGAGGTCCTGGCCTAGCGACTCATCGCTGCCGATCTGTCCGGCGGGGAACACCTGGATCTCGAGCGAGCCATCGGATGCCTTGTCGACGGCTTCTGCGAAGTGCTCTGCCGCTTCGTGCTGGACGCTGCCTTCCGCCGCGACCATGCCTAGACGCAGGGTTCGCTGCTCTGCACCTCCTGCGTCGGCTTCTGAGCATCCGGCGAGCGCGAGCGCTGCAACCGCGAGTGTGATGGTTCCTGCAGCAGTCTTGCGAAGCTTCATGTCGCATACCCTTCTGTGACGTCGTAGTCACTGTGAGTGCTCATCACTGAGCGATTGGTATTACCGATTCACGTAACGGTACTACCACTCATGGGACATGTCCAGCACGGCGCCATTCGGGTTGCCCGATGAGTACGTCGCACGCATCATGGGCGGATCTTCACCCCGCGAGCTCCTCCCGCACCCACGCCCGCAACGTCGTCGGAGTGGTCGTCACCACCGACCTCTCCTGCTCAGGCGTGAAGTCATCGCGCAGTCCGGTCGACATCCCCAGCACGGCATCCGCCATCGCCGTCGGCATCCCCGCGTCGATGTACTGCTGCCGCATCTCCTCATCCGCGACCCGCTCGACGGTCACATCTCGCCCGAGCTCCTGCGTCAGGATCCCGGCGACCTGCGACCAGCTCAGGTCTTCAGGTCCGTGCACAGCCTGCACGCGATGTCCCGTCCATTCACGACTGAGCAGCGTCAGCGCCGCCACCTCAGCGATGTCGCGGGGCGCCACCCAGGCCATCGGGGCATCGATCGGCAGTACCGTCTGCAGTCTGCCGGACGTCAACGACTCGACGTCGAGCAGCAGGTTGGTGAAGAAGTAGCCGCACCGCAGATGGGTGACGTCGGCGTCGAGACCGTCCAGCGCGACCTCGGTCGCCGCGAGTCCGTCGATCTCGCCGGCACCGTGGCGCTTCTCGGCGCCGACGCTGCTCTGGAACACGACGCGACCGATGCCGTTCTCGGCAACCGCACGCACGAGAGCTTCCGTAGCGCGGGCGTAATCCGCGAGCGGATCCTCCGACATGACCGACGGATCGACCCAGTAGATGGCGTTCACGCCGCGAGCAGCCTCCACGACCTCATCGGCATTCTGCGAGTCCGCGCGCGCCACATCGACGTAGGGGATCAGCTCCGGAGATATCTGCTCAGGGTGGCGGGTGAGCAGCAACGGCCGGATGCCTGCGCGCACCAGCATCCGCGTGAGGTGGCGGCCGACATTGCCGTTGGGTGTGGTGACAGCGATTCGCATGGCGAGTCCTTTCGTGTGTGACTGGCCACACTAGAACCAGATGCGGCCGATTTTTGACCGCATCTTCGGGGATCATGGAAGCGTGGACTCGCCATCGAATCGCACCCTGCACCTGCTGTCACTGCTCCAGGCCGGCGGCGACTGGAGCGTTGCTGCGCTCGCTGAGCGACTGGAAGTGAGCCAGCGAACCGTGCGGCGAGACACGCAACGACTGCGGGAACTCGGGTACGACGTGCAGTCCCGACCGGGTCCAGGTGCCGGATATCAACTGCGTCCAGGAACGAAGATCCCCCCGCTGCTCCTCAGCGCTGATGAAGTCGCCACGATCGTCACGAGTCTGCTCGTACTCGAGACGTGGGCCCCCGATGACCCGACGGCGTCCCTCGCCCGCTCGAAGCTCGAGCAGACGCTGCCGCCCGCCCTGCGCCGACGGGCGGCCGCCACCGCGATCTCGACCCAGATCCTGCATGAGCCGCCCGCGCCCGTGGACTGGGCGCTCGTCGGCATCCTGTCCGATGCGGTCGCCCAGGGCGCACGCGTCGGCTTCGACTACACCGATCAGTCCGGGCGCCAGTCCGCGCGCGTGGTGGAGCCGCACCGCCACTTCCTACGCAACCGGCAGTGGTACGTCGTCGGCTTTGACATCGACCGGGGAGATTGGCGCCTGTTCCGACTGGACCGGATGCAGTCGACCAGCATCCTTCCGGGCGCGCACTCGTCCCGGGAGTTCCCGTTCGCATCGATCGAGAGCTGGTTGGCCAGCGACTTCGGCCGGGTCGGCTCACCACGTCCGCCGACATAGGCTGACCGAGATCACCTCGCCCTATCCCGGATGCGCGTCGCTTTCAACCCCGTTCCCACGAATGCATAGAGCGCGCATCGTTGACTGCGACAGATGGAACAGAAGAGAAAGGTGAACCACATGGCTGACTCCACGGACGATCGCACGAAGGTCGCAGAACTTGTCAAGAAGTTCCGATTCGCGATGTTCGTCACTCGCCACACCGACGGCACGCTCGTCGCGCACCCGCTCACGGTGCAGGAGGCGGAGTTCGACGGCGACCTGTGGTTCCTCGTCTCGAAGAACTCGTCGCCGATCAGAGATCTCGCCGCCGACTCGCACGCCAACGTCTCGCTCAGTTCGAACGACGCCTGGGTCTCGCTTTCGGGCACGGCACGACTCGTCGAGGACCGCGAGAAGCTCGACGAGCTGTGGAACCCCATGGTCGAGGCCTGGTTCCCCGATGGTCCGGACGACCCCGCTGTCGGCGTGCTCAAGTTCAGCGCCGACTCGGCCGAGTATTGGGACACCCCGGGCGGAAAGATCGCCACAGCGTTCAGCTTCGTGAAGTCGAAGATCACCGGCGAGCGCTACGACGGCGGCGAATCCGGCAAGGTGGATCTCTGAGCCTGACGCAGACGTAGTCGGGTCACCAGCATCCGGGCTACGAAACCGACCGCGCCGATGACGAGCGCGACCACCGCAGGCTGCCACAGCACGGCGGCAGCCTGCGGGAAGAGTTGCGTCGCAGCCTCGGCCATCACTCCCAGTTCGCCCTGGAACACCCGCGACCCGAGTGCGTACATGATCGCCGTGAACAGCGTCGGCAGTATCCATACGGCGAGCGCCCCGACGACCCACACGACCAGCCGCACCAGCGGACGCACACCGCACCATGCGAGCGCCACGCCCACGATGACCGCGGGCAGCCAGCGCAGCGCCTCAGAGATGAACTGCGGGTAGCCCATGTACGTGGTGAACGCGGTGATCGCGGTGCTGATCCAGTTGGCGAAGGGCACCGCAGCGAGCACGATTCCCAACGCGACCGGCGTGACCGACGTGCGTGACGTGAGCCACAGCCCGAGTTGTGCGAGCAGGATGCCGGCGATCACTCCGCCCAGCATCCCGGCGAAGTACAGCACCTCGCGAGCGCCGGCTGAGCCGTCCCAGATGCCGTGCCCGGCACCGAGGACGGCGAATGCCTGCACTGCGACGACCAGGTGCACGAGCAGCACTCCGAGCGCGGCAGCACCGGCGCGCAGCATCCGATTCCCTCTGACGACGC
This sequence comes from Microbacterium sp. TWP3-1-2b2, assembly GCF_049896145.1. Lineage (NCBI taxonomy): Bacteria > Bacillati > Actinomycetota > Actinomycetes > Micrococcales > Microbacteriaceae > Microbacterium > Microbacterium sp. TWP3-1-2b2. The sequence continues at coordinate 2,518,861 of NZ_JAFCTS010000001.1, forward strand.
GCACGACCAGACCCGCGACCACTCCGCCCAGCAGCAGCATGACGAAGATGTTGATTGCGTAGTACTGACTCAGCGGCAGTAGGGCGAACGGCATGTCCTCCGGCATCGTCTGCGCGTGCCACAGGTTCTGCAGCGGCAGGCGGCCGCCGCCCACCCACGACGGGAACAGCATGACGGTGGCGGATGCGGCGCCGATCAGCAGTGACGGCCATGCCGGAGTACGTTCGTTCGTTTTCTCTGCGTGCACCCCTCGAGAGTGGCAGACAGGCGACTGGATGCCGGCGCACGCCGCGCCCTGGAAGGTCGCGATTGGTCGCCCTTGCAGAATCGGAGGCAGCGCCTAGCCGCAGATCGGCATACGCTGTGATCGTCGCAGAACGAAGGAGCCGCCGTGAACTCCCACAACGACCAGTCACACCGGGAGCACATCCCCGGCCCGAGCGAGGCCACCGTGCCGGAGATCGAGCTCGACGAGAACATCGCGCCCCGCCCGGAGGAAGAAGTCGCTGACCTGCTCCGGGCAGAACCCGACGTCGAGGATCACAGCCAGCATCCCGAGTGACCCCGCGCCGGGGCTGGTCTCTCTGTGCTTGTCGCTCATCGCTACGCTGTCCCCCGTGAAGAGTTTCTCGAAACGGGACCTGCGCGAAGCGCTGGAGCTCGTCGAACCAGATCTTGCGAGGCGACTCACCGCCGACGAGATCAGCGAGTTGTACCGCGCGGCACATGCGATGCACGTCGACGGCATCACGGTCAGTCATGAACTCCCGTCTTCGCGCCGTAGCCCCGGCGACCCGAGCGTGTCAGAGCTGCTCACCCCGGACGAGCGATGGCATATCAACACCACCAAGTTGCGAGAGGACGCGCTCTGGCAACTGCTGGTCGGGTTCATCTCCCTGGCGACGGGTCAGGCCTTCCTTTCGGTCGGAGCCGGGATCGCGCAGATCCGCGGCATTGCAGAAACGATCACCCGTTTGGGCCCCGATGAGGGAGACGTCGCCGGGACTCTCGTGCGACTGATGCAGGAGTTTGGCGGCCCAGTGGCGCGCGAGCGTTTGGAAGCGGCGTACCGTCATGATCCCGATCGTGACGGACCCATGATGGATGGTTCGGCACCCATCGACGCTCCTGCGGTCATCAACCGACTGATCGACAAGAAGGTCATCGTCGTCGCGGCTGACGGCAGCCTGACGATCCCGTTCTGACCGTATGCCTCGTAATACGACCGCCCGAGCGTCCCAACGGGACCACACTGGTAACGTTCCCTCGTGGCGCTCCTTACGCTTCACAAGCGAGCGCACACCGAAGGGCAGAGCTATGGCTGAGAAGCCGCACCGTCCGACCGTCAAAGAGGTCGCACAGCGCGCGGGTGTGAGCCCGATGACGGTGTCTCGCACGCTCTCCGGAGGCGTGAACGTCAAGCCCGACGTGCAGCAGCGCGTGATGGATGCCGTCGCCGAACTCGGCTATCACCGCAACGAGAACGCGCGCAGCATCCGGCCGGGACACTCGAGCGGACTCATCGGCGTGGCCATCACGAACATCGCCAACCCGTATTACAGCACCTTCGCGCTCGGCGTCGAGGAGGAGGCCGCCCTCACCGGTAGGCGCATCCTGCTCGGCAACACCTCAGAGGATCCGGCCCGCGAAGCGGAGCTCGTCGGCGACTTCCTCGGACGACGCGTCGACGGTCTCATCGTCGTGCCGGCCAGCTCCACCTCGCTGCACCTCGCGCACTCGCAGAGTCAGGGCGTACCTGTCGTGCTCGCCTCCCGACGCGTCGACGGACTCGACGCCGACAGCGTCGTGCTCGCCGACGATGACGGCGCCTACCGCGGCACCATCGCACTCATCGAAGCCGGCCACACTCGCATCGGATACCTCGGCAACACCCTCTCGATCTTCACCGGTGAGCGTCGGCACGCGGGCTTCATCCGTGCCCTCGAGGATCGCGGCATCACGATCGAACCGCCCCTCATCGCCGCCGGGCAACAAACTGTCGACCAGGCTCGTGACGCCACCCGTGCACTTCTCGGAATGAAGAACCCGCCCACCGCGATCTTCTGCGCCAACAACCGCAACGCGATCGGCGCCGTCAAGGAAATCAGCCAGCAACTGAACGCTGGCCTCAAGACGCCCGACCAGTTTCCTGAACTCATGAGCTTCGACGACTTCGAACTGGCCGAGCTATCGCCAGTGCCGATCAGCGTCATCGATCATGACCCGCGCGAGCTGGGGCGGACGGCTGCGCGGATGTTGTTGGACCGGCTCGAGTCGCCCGATGAATTGGCGCCTCGTGAGATCGAACTGCCGGTGCGCCTGAAGCTGCGGCTGCGCTGAATCGGTCAGGTCATTGTGCACGCCTGTCGGTGTGCCAAAAGGGTTTCCGGCGATACACGTTACGTACAGCCCGTGATTCGTAGGTAATACGCTCGGCCTATGGTCGACACGAAACAGACTAAAACGATAGGCGAGCACCACACGGCAGCTGAACTCGCACGCAGGGGTTGGGCGCCGGCGCTCACGCGCGATGGGTTGGAGCGCACCGATATCCTCGCCGTTCATGCCGATGGTCTCGCCCGACGTATGGTCGAGGTTCAGGTGAAGACCGCCCGGTCAAGCCACGAGGCATCCGTCAACTGGCCGCTCGGATCGAAATCTCAAGCTCGAAGCGCGCACGAACACGAATACTTCGTCATGATCGCTGCGCCCACCGATCTCGCCCTCGCGCTTCGATGCTTCGTCATTCCACGCGCGCACGTCGCCGCGGCCGCCTGGATCGCACACATGGACTGGCTCACTGAGGAGGGCGTTCCAGTCGGTCAGCGCAACGCCCCGGTAGAACGCTCCCGCGTCTACCTCTCAACCTTTGCCAAGTACGAAGCTCGTTGGGACCTGTTGTTCGTCGACGAGTCAGAAGCGCCGGTTCTTCTGCCCCCGAGATATCGAGAACTCGCTTCAAGCCCTCGTGTCGGGCTCCCTCCTGACCACAAGTGGAGACAGTCACTCCCCGAATGGTGACGCAAAGCCGCGAAGACCCGCGAGGTCAGGTCAAGGCACCTGCGGCATCCAGAACTTTCAGCGTCGCTAGGACAGCGTTGTCCCGATACTGCTTCGACCGCGCGACCTTCCGCACGACTTCCACGACCTCGCTAGCACCGACGACAGTGATGGGACCTGCTCCGACCAATTGCTCGGCACACCATGCACGGACTTCACCTTCAGCGCCGCCACCAGCGAACTTTCCGACGTATAGACGGAGTTCAACTTTCTCGATCGCGAAACCGAATCGCTCCGCTGCGCCGGCCACGACGGTGTTCCGAATCTGCGGGTCGTTGAGCAGTGCGTAGAGTGCGTTCATCCTGCGCTCTGAGCCCTCGCCGCGGACGTGGCTAGCGACGACTCCCCTTGAGCCGAAGAACGACTTCACTGTCGCAAGCACGAGCTTGTCTGACCGCGCCGCGACAAGGTCGACTTCGAAACCATGCGTCTGCCATTCTTCGTACGCCTGCTTGCGTGTTTGCCGCTTCACCGGGAACTTAAGAGCGCTCGAAACCACAAGCCCCTCGGACTCCAGCGCCAGCGCTACGAACTGCTCAAATGCCTCCATCCGAGTGAGCATACGCGGCGGTACAAGACGCGCCAATCGACTGTTGACACCTCAGGCCAACGTTGGTAACGTTACCAATCAATCGGCAGACGAGGAGGCCTGATGGAGCTGTGCATTGACTTCGGTGGTACCGAGATCAAGCTCGCCGTCATCGACGAAGGGCGCGCCCTCGGCATCGACAGCCTCCCCGTACGTGGCGATGAGAGCGACCTCACGGCAGCGGCCTCGGCATCCCGTGCACTGATCGCGCAGACCGGCACAGCCCCGACCGCGGTCGGCATCGCCGTTCCGGGTGTCGTGTCGCCGGCATCCGGGCGGATGCTGCACGCCAACGACAAGTACGACTTCCTGCGCGACTTCGACCTCCACTCCTGGGCAAAGGGCGAACTCGGCCTGCCTGCTGTCGTCGAGAACGACGCGCGCGCGGCACTCATCGGCGAGACGTCCACGGGTTTCGCCCGCGGCGAGCGCGACGCCGTGCTCGTCACCCTCGGCACTGGCATCGGCACCGCCGCGATGATCGACGGAGTTCCGCTACGCGGAGTCACCGGGCACGCCGGGATTCTCGGCGGGCACGCCACCGTCGACATCAACGGGCCGACCTGCCCCTGCGGCAATGTCGGGTGCGGGGAAGCGCTGGCGAGTGCGTGGGCCTTGCGCGAGCGAAGCGACGGACTCAGCGTCAAGAAGCTCTTCGAGAGCGACGACAACACCGACGTCCGCGACAGCTTCCTGCACGTGTGGGGCGCGACCGTCGTCACCTTGATCCACATGTACGACCCGTCGGTCGTGATCCTCTCGGGCGGCATCATGCGCGCGGGTGACGCCGTCAGCGCACCCATCGAGAGGTACGTGCGCGAGCACCTCTGGCCGTCCATGACCGCGCCGCGATTCATCGTGCCGCCGGAACCCGAATACTCCGTCGCCCGCGGGCTGAGCACGCTCGCCCGCCAGGCGCATCCACACACCGAGCAAGACCAGGAGAACAAGTGAGCACGCCGATCAGCGACATGCACGAGGGCCACACCGAACGCGGCCGCTACGACACCCAGCCCACCGTGGCGCTGCCCAAGGGCGAGAAGATCCTCCGTGGATCCGCCGCCTGGCATGCCATCGCCGAGACCGCGACAGCCCGGAAGGGCGCGCTCCTCGTCGACACCTACCCCGGCGTCGACGTCCCCGCCCTGACCGCGCAGATCCGCGAGGCTCTCCCCGACTGGAACATCGTCGACGTCGAAGACGCCGCCCGTCCCGTCGCCGAGGTCGAGCAGCTCATCGCCCCGAACCTCACCGACGACCGCGTGTTCGGCATCATGAGCCACTTCACCCTCACCGACTTCTACGACGATGCCGCGCTCTCCGAGATGGCATCCAGCATCACCGAGAAGACCGTCGTGATCGGCTGGGGCGCAGCCCTGCTGGCCGACAAGACCGAGAACACCACGACCGTCCTCGTCGACATGGCCCGCTGGGAGATCCAGCTGCGCCAGCGCGCCGGCGCCACCAACTGGCGTGCGAACAACCCCACCGAAGACAACCTGCGCAAGTACAAGCGCGGCTTCTTCGTCGAGTGGCGCGTCGCCGACCGCCACAAGCGCTCCCTCTTCGACACGATCGACTTCGTCGTCGACGGCAACGCCATCGCCCCGGCCCAGCCGCACCCCGACTCACCGGATGCCGGCATGATCACCGGCGACGCGTTCCGCGCCGCGCTCGAGGATGCGGCATCCCGCCCCTTTCGCGTCGTGCCGTTCTTCGACCCAGGAGTGTGGGGCGGGCAGTGGATGAAGAACCTCATCGGCCTCGACCCCTCGAAGGACAACTACGCCTGGTGCTTCGACTGCGTCCCCGAAGAGAACTCGCTGCTGCTCGAGGGCGACGGCGGCGTCCTCGAGCTCCCCTCGCTCGACCTCGTGTTCGCGCAACCCACAGAACTCCTCGGAGCCAAGACGTTCTCGCGCTTCGGCGCGGAGTTCCCGATCCGCTTCGACTTCCTCGACACCATGGACGGCGGCAACCTCAGCCTGCAGGTGCACCCTCTCACCGACTACATCAAGAACACGTTCGGGATGCCGTACACCCAGGACGAGAGCTACTACTTGCTCGACGTCGGCGACGACGCGGTGGTCTACCTGGGCACGAAGAACGGCATCGACCAGGACGCCATGGTGCGCGACCTCGTCACCGCCCAGAACGGGGACCAACCGTTCCCCGCCGAGAAGTACATCAACTCGTACCCGGCCAAGAAGCACGACCACTTCGCGATCCCCGCCGGCACCATCCACTGCTCCGGCGCCAACTCGATGGTGCTCGAGATCTCGGCCACCCCGTTCATCTTCACGTTCAAGCTGTGGGACTGGGGTCGGGTCGGACTCGACGGCATCCCGCGCCCTGTGCACCTCGATCACGGCGCCCGAAACATCCAATGGGACCGCGACACCGACTGGGTGGACGAGAACCTCCTCGACCAGGTCGACACGATCCGCACCGAAGGCGACGTGGTGGAAGAGCGCACCGGCCTTCACGAGCTCGAGTTCATCGAGACCCGGCGCCACTGGTTCACGCAGGGCGCCGACCACGACACCGATGGGACCGTCAACGTCATCAACCTCGTCGAGGGCGATGAAGCGCGCGTCGTCAGCCCGACCGGATCGTTCGAGCCGTTCGTCATCCACTACGCCGAGACCTTCATCGTCCCGGCGTCCGTCGGCCCCTACCGGATCGAACGGACCGAGCACTCGCAGAGCACTCGGTTCGCCACTTTGAAGGCCTACGTGCGGGGATCCCGCATGAGCGACAACTGAACACACAGCACACACCCGACAGCAGCACCCAAGAACAAAGGAGTTCCAAATGATCTCGCGACGCAAGATCGCCATCGCCATCACCGGCGTGGTCCTCGCCGGAGTGGCCCTCGCAGGCTGCTCCGGCGGTTCCGGCGGAGGAGGCGGTGACGGTGAGACCACCGGCACGCTCAACTTCTACACGGACAAGGCGGCATGGAAGCCCGACTTCGAGTCGCTCAACGAGACGAGCGGCGCCGACGTCGACATCACCCTGAAGACGACGGGCTACTCGGACGCCAACCAGTACGACGCCTTCATCAAGCAGTCGTTCCGCACCAACAAGTCGCCTGGTCTGTTCACCTGGCACACCGGGCAGTCGCTGAAGGAGCTCGTCGACGAAGGCCTGATCGCCGAGACCACCGACATCTGGAAGAAGGCGATCGACGAGGGCTGGGTGAGCGAAGACCTCGCCGAGAGCTACACCTTCGACGACAAGCAGTACTGCGTGCCGATGAACATCGCCTACTGGATCATGTTCTACAACAAGGCCGCATTCGCCGACAACGGCGTCGAGGTTCCCTCCACCTGGGACGAGCTCAACACGGCCGCCGAGACGCTCAAGGCCGCCGGCGTCACGCCGTACTACCAGACCAGCACGCTGTTCACCTTCCAGTGGTTCCAGCACCTCGTCGCCTCGACCGACCCCGAGCTCTACGAGGGCCTGACCACCGGCGAGGTCAAGTACACCGATCCCGAGATCGTCGACGTCATGAACATCTGGCTCGAAGAGCACGAGAACGGCTGGTTCAGCGACGCCGGAAGCACGACCGACCCCGCCGTCGCTCTCAAGCAGGGCGACTTCGCGATGATCAACTTCGGCACCTTCTACGCAGGCAACCTCGACGGTGCCGGCATGAGCGCCGACGACTACGGCATGTTCGCGATCCCGGCGGTTAACCCCGACCTCGAGAAGACCCCTGTCGCCGTCGAATCAGGTCCGATCTGCGTCGCGGAGAGCTCCTCGCAGAAGGATCTCGGCCTCGCCTACTCCGAGTGGTGGATGTCTGACGGCGCGCAGACCGCCTGGAACGCCGCCCACGGTGACGTCGCCTTCAACCCGAAGGCCGAGGTCGCAGACCCCGCCCTCGCCGAGATCGGCACGGCCATCGCCGGCGACGACTACCAGCTGTACGACCGCTTCTTCGAGGCGATGCCGACCGAGATCGTGACCACCGCGATCGAGCAGTTCGGCGCGTTCAACGCCAACCCCGGCGACCCGATGCCGTTCCTGGAGAAGATCCAGGCCACGGCTGACAAGTACTGGGCAGAGCAGGAGTAACGCCCCGCATGGCGCATAAGAAGACGCCGTATCAGTGGTCCGCCCGGGGCTTCATCGCCCCGGGCGTGCTGCTCATCGCGGTACTGCTCTACCTGCCGCTGCTGTGGACCGTGTTCCTCAGCTTCACCGACTACAACGGCCTCGGCAGTCCCGACTGGATCGGCTTCGACAATTACGTCGAGATGTTCACCGACGGCGACTTCGTCACCTCGGTGCTGAACACGCTGCTGTGGGTCGTCGGAACACTGGTCATCCCGGTCGGCATCGGCCTCGCCGTCGCCCTGCTCACCTGGAACCTCGGCGGTGGACTCTGGCTGCGCCTGCCCTTCCTCATCCCGTATGCCCTGTCGGGTATAGGTGTCGGCGTGGTCTGGTCGTTCATCCTCTCGTCCGGCGGTGCGCTGGATCAGGCACTCGCGGTGTTCGGGATCATGGATCCCCCTCGGTGGCTTCTGGATGCTCCGCTCAACACGATCGTCATGATCATCGCCGCCTCGTGGCAGGGAGTGGGCGTGAACGCCCTGCTGTTCACGATCGGCCTGCAGGCCATCCCCAAAGAGCCGCTCGAAGCGGCACGCATCGACGGCGCCAACGGCATCCGCCTGTTCTCCAGCATGCTGTGGCCGATGCTGCGCCCGCTCACCGCTGTCGTCGTCGGGCTCTCCATCGTCGCCAGTCTGAAGACCTTCGACATCGTCTGGGGTATGACGAAAGGCGGTCCAGGCACCGTCTCCGAGACGCTCGCACTGACGATGTACAAAGAGACGTTCGTCAACAGCGACTACGGTCTCGGCTCTGCGATCGCCGTGTTCCTCACGGTCATCACCCTGATCGCCTCCGTGACGTATCTGCGCCAGCAGCTCTCGCCGAAGAAGGAGATGTGACATGAAAGCCCTCCGCTACGGCATCCTCATCGTCCTGGGAATCGTGTGGCTGATGCCCGCGTACCTGCTCGTCGTGAACGCGATGAAGGACCCGACGACCTTCACATCGAAGACGTCATGGATCCCCACCGACTTCCACCTGTTCGAGAACATCGCCGCCGCCTTCGAGCTGTCCGGCCTCGGCGGCAGCGTGCTGAGCACCCTGCTCTACGCGATCATCTCCCCCACGATCGCGGTGCTCGTCGGCGCGGCCGCCGGCTTCGCGATCGTGGCGCTGCGCCTGAAGCACGGCTTCACGTGGTTCGTCGTGATCTTCGGCGGCTCGGTGTTCCCGTTGCAGATGATCCTGCTTCCGCTGTTCGATGCATATTCCCGCACGGGCATGTTCGACACCCGCGTCGGGATGGTCATCATCTACACGGTCATCTCGATCCCGTTCTCGGCGTTCGTGATGCGCAACTTCTTCACCGGCGTCGCGCACTCCACGTTCGAGGCGGCCGTGCTCGACGGGGCGACGACGTGGAAGATCTTCACGCGCATGTACCTGCCGATGGCATCCAGCGCACTGGTGGCGATCTTCATCCTGCAGGCGACGTTCGTCTGGAACGACCTGCTGCTCGGCCTGACGCTCAGCCAGTCCGATGACGTGCGTCCGATCATCACCACGCTGTCGGGAATGCAGAGCACCTACGGTGGCGCGCAGATGTCAACAGTGCTCGCGGCAGCAGTGATCGTGTCGCTGCCCACCGTCGTGCTGTTCCTCTGCACGCAGAAGTTCTTCAGCAAGGGCCTGGCCCTCGGCCAGTACTGAAAGGCATCATGACCAGTTCGATCCCCACCGTCGACGACCTCGCCGCAGACCCGGTCACGCACCACTACGACGACATGATCGCGCCCGCCGGGCTCACGAACATGCTCGGAACCGTGCGCGTCGACCACGACCTCACCGCGATGTCTGCGGTGCAGTTTCCTCCCATCTCACAAGGGCTCACTCAGACCGCCGTGCTGTTCGTCGACGGGCGGCTGTTCGCGTCCTACGGCGTGCCTGTGACCCACGAGTGGCGACCGGATCGGGTCGTGCGGCGCGCGGCCATCGGCGAGCTCACCATCGAGACGACGACGGTGTGCGTGCCTGGCTCCATGGCGGTGGCGATCGACATCGCGGTGTCGTCCTCTGTCGCGCGTTCTGTGGTCATCGGGCTGTCGGCGGCAGCGCGCGTGACGCGGTCTGCTGACGCGTGGTTGGATGCGGAGTCGCCCTCGGAGCCGGATGCCGTCACCGTGGTCGAAGGCACGTTGGAGTTCTCTTCGGCGGATGCCAAGGCGTGGAGTGTGCAGGGGCTGCTCGGTGGCACGGCTGCGCTGAGTGGCGTGGCCGAATCGGAGGAGTTCGACCTCGGCATCGGCGGCAACGGACGCGGCGGCGACCTCACCGTGACGCTCGACGTGCCCGCGGGCGGCACAGCCCGCACCTCTTATGTCCAGGCGGTCGGCACCACGGCATCCGCCGCTCGCTCCGCCTACTCGGCGATCGTGGCCGACGTGCCAGGCGCCGTCGCCTCGGCCGAAGAGTTCTGGAACCGTCAGCTCTCGGCCGCCTTCACCTCTGGCAACGGGGAGTTCTCGGGTGCACTGCCGGTGCTGGAGACGGCATCCGAACCGCTGCGACGCATCTACTGGTGGGCCGCGCTCGGAGTGATCTGGTTCCGCCGCGACTACGAGGGGAACGTGCTCGGCCGCTCGTATGACACTCTGATGCCGAACTACTGGGGCACGACGACATTCATCTGGGATTACAGCCTCAGCTCGATCAGCCACGCACTGCTCGACCCCGACGAGATGCGCAATCAGCTGCGGCACTGGATCTCGCTCGACATCCACTCCCATTTCGGCACCTCCTCCCTCACCGGCGGACCCGTCGGACGCTGGTACTCGGTGAACGACTACGCGATGATCCGGCTCGTGCACGACTACGTGCGGCTGACCGGTGACGTGGAGTTCCTGTCGGAGCGGGTCGGCGACACGACGGTGGGCGAGTCTGTGCAGGAGTGGGCGACCGCGTGGAAAGCGCTGCGCCGCGACACCGACCTCGCCGACTACGGCGAGATCGACAACCTGCTCGAGTGCGTCAGTTCGTACACGCACGAGGTCGCGAGCCTGAACGCCGCGAACGTGTGGAGCATGCGGACGGCTGCCTCGCTCGCTTCCCTGCAGGGCGACGACTCGGCGGCTGCTGAACTGCGCGATGCGGCTTCGGAGTTGCTGCCGTCGGTCGTCGCGCGTTACCTGCCCGGCGAGGGGATCTTCTCGGCCGGCCAACCAGACGGCACCCAGCTCGCGGTGCGGCACTGCTACGACTTCAGTGTCGTCGGCACGACGATCGCGGACGACCTCGCGCCGGAGGTGAGGGCGGAGATGGTGGAGTTCTTCCAGCGCGAGCTGCAGACCGACAACTGGATGCGGGCGCTGTCGCCGTGGGATCCGGATGCGAGCTACAGCGTGCGCCCCGATCACCAGTGGAACGGCGCGTACCCGGCATGGCCGGCGGATGCTGGGCGCGCACTCGCTGCGCTCGGAGCACCGTCCGTGCTGCTGGACTGGCTCACCGGACTCGCGCAGACCGCCAACCAAGGCCCGATGGGGCAGGCGCACTTCGTGGAGGAAGCGGTCCCGGGCATCAACGGCGGCGCCCGCAAGGCCCCGCCGCAGCTGCCGTACATCATCGACTGGGCATGCTCATCGTCCGGAGCGTGGATCGAGCTCGTGATCGAGGCCCTGTTCGGGGTCTCGGTGGCCACGGACGGCACGGTCACGGCGGCCGGATGCGTCGCGGGGATCGATCCGTCGGCGACGTTGCGCGGGCTGCGGGTCGGTGGGAAATCGTACGACGTTCATGCGGACGGTCGCGTGATCGCCTAACCCGCCCCCCTTGGAAGAAGAGTTTCGGGGGTTCACGCCGACCTGAATCCCCGAAACTCTTCTTCCATCGGGAGATGGGCACCGGGATCACCAAGCACGACGACAACGAAAGAACACAAAGGAGTGGTCATGAAGAACAGAAGAATCCTCGCGGCGGGGCTCGCCACGGCATCCGTGCTGACCGGGGCGCTGCTGGCGGCGCCGGCGAGCGCGACGGTGGCGACCAGAACCGCCATCGGCCAGTGCTCGCTCGCGGACAAGACGCTGACGGCGACAGCATCCATCAACGCACCCCTCACCGAGCAGTTCACGACCTATGCCGACACCGGCGGCGAGTGGACCGGCGGCGACAGCACGTACTCCCTGCCGCTGCGCGGTGGGAAGACCGGCTGGTTCTTCTCCGACTCGTTCCTCGGCACGGTGAATGCTGACGGGTCGCGCCCGACCGACTCACCGTTCGTGAACAACTCCGTCGTCGTGCAGACGAGCAAGGGGCTGTCGACGATCACGGGTGGCACACCGGACGCTCCGGCCGGGATCATCCCTCCGGAACCGGACGGGAAGTGGTACTGGATCGGCAACCCCACACCGGGCGAGAAGCACACGGTGCAGGTGCCGCTGCTGCAGTTCGAGAAGACCGGGCCCAACCCCTTCGACTTCCGCTGGACCGCGAATCGTCTCGCGACGCTCGACGACGAAACGCTGCAGCTGCAGTCGATCGTGGATCTGCCGTCTACGACCGGGATCAACTGGGGGTCGTGGACGCTGCAGGAGGGAAAGACGACCTACATCTACGGCATCGCCGACCCGGAGGGCGTGCGCTCGTCGTATGTCGCGCGCACCGTGGGCAAGGATGCGCTGGCGGGCGACTGGACGTTCTGGAACGGCACGGACTGGGTCGCCGACGAGGCAGCCGCTGTGCCGGTCGTGCCCTACGTGGCGAACGAGTTCAGCGTCGCGAAGTACCGTGACGGGTACCTGCTGGTCACGCAGGACACCTCCGAGCTCTTCAGCACCCGCATCGTCGCGCGCACCTCGTGCTCGCCGACGGGACCGTTCTCTGAGCCGGTCGAGTTGTACCGCACGCCAGAGACAGGGCTGCTCGGCAGCTACGAAGACGCCGATGTGTTCACGTACAACGCTCACGAGCATCCGCAGCTTCGTCAGGGCAATAGCCTGCTCGTCACCTACAACGTCAACACGTTCGATAATGTCGGCGATGTGTATGACGACGCCTCGATCTATCGGCCGCGCTTCGTCGACGTCGAGCTGGAGGTGCGATGACGGAGCTTTCTCGACTGACGGCGGCGCTGGCTTCGGATGCCCCGCTGACGTGGGTGATGACGGGTGATTCGATCACGCACGGCCTCATCCACACCCGCGGCGCGCGCAATTACGTCGACCACCTGCACGAGCTGATCCGCGGTGATCTCGGTCGCGTGCAGGATGCCGTGATCAACACCGCGATCAGCGGGTGGCGCATCTCGCTGATCCTCGACGACTTCGAGCGGCGGGTGGCGACGTGGCAGCCCGACATCGTCACACTCATGATCGGGACCAACGACTGTTCGACCGTGTGGGTCGATCCGGTCGTCTCGCCTTCGGAGTTCGGGGACGACATCGCGACGTTCGTGACTCGCGTTCGTGCGCTGGGTGCGACCCCGGTGCTGCAGACGCCGCCGGCGATCGACCTGCTGCACGCGCCGGATCGGGAGCGCATCGGCGAGTTCGCGTCGGCGATCCGCGAGGTGGCTGCGCGCGAGGACGCGATCCTCGCCGATCAGCACGCGCTGTTCACGTCGTTCTCGGCGGGAACAGGACCGGGCAACGAAGGGATGCCGTGGGGCCTGCTCGACGACGCCTTCCACCCGAATGCGGCAGGACATGCCGCGATCGCGCTCGAGCTCGCGCGGGTGGTCGGGGTCGACTCGGCGGATTCTCGGGTGCTGACCGACCTTGCTGCGCGGGTCGCCGTGGCGCGGCATCCGCACTGGGGAACCATCGACTGACGAACACGATCACACGGTGACGAAGCGCAACGTCACTATCTCGAACGGGCTCAACTGCAGCTCGACGGTTCCCTCCTCCGTCCGTACGATCGCATGGCCTTCCGCCGGGCGCTCGATGAGGTCGGTCTGCTCGATGGCCCGCACCGCGAAGCCGACGGTGAGGTCGACACGCGCGCGCACGCCCAGGGGTTCGTAGAGACGGACGATGACATCTCCTGAGCCGTCCTCTGCGGACTTGACCGTCTCGATCAGCGCGCCGTCACCTGCGACGACGAGCGGGGCGACCGCGGCAGCAGCCTCGCGCAGCGGCAGATTCAGCCGATAGCCTGCCTCGATCGCGGCGGAGACACCGCCGGGCACGAACGACGTCCTGAACGAGTGGTGCCCCTGATCCGCCACCGGGTCCGGGAACAGCGGTGCGCGCACGAGAGTCTGTCGCACCAGGGCGAAGGTGCCGCCGCCGGTCCGCTCGTGGCGGGTCACGTCGTGCCCGTAGATCGCGTCGTTCGCGACGCCGAAGCCGAACTCGGCATCGCCCACGTGCACCCATCGCTGCGCAGCCGTCTCGAAGCGCGCGACATCCCAGCTCGTGTTCGTGTGGATCGGGCGCTCGATGTGCCCGAACTGAATCTCGGAGCGCGCAGTCGTCGTATGCACATCGACCGGGACGCCGAGCTTCAGCATCTTCTGCTGCTCGTGCCAGTCGACGTTCGTCTCGAGATCGACCGCGGCGATGCCCGCCGTCACGGTGATGCACTGCTCCACGGTCGATGCGCCGAAGGAGCGCGTCACCCGGACGGTCGCGGATTCGTCTCCGTGTTCGATCTCGAGGCTGTCGGCGGTGACAAGGTCGACGACCGACCGCCGGTACTCGATGTCGACGTCCCATGCATCGAACTTGCGCGGGGTGTCACGGAACACCTGCAGCAGTCCGCCTCGTGCTCCCGGCGCGATCGCCTCCCGCCGGCTTGCCGCGTCCACGAGCGAGACGAGAAGGCCGTCGGCATCCACCACCACGCTGACCAGTCCGTTGGACAGGGTGATGCTCCCGTCGGCCTCCGAGACGTGAACGTCTCCGCCGACGTCTCTGGTTCCGATCGCGAACGGCGGCACGCCGTCAATCGTCACCGGGGCAGAGTTCGCGAAGAGCGGCTCCTGCGCACCCTCGGCCAGGGCGGACAGGGCCTCGCCGATCACGCCCTCGAGAGCCTCCTTGATCTGCGCGTACTCGACCTCCGCCTGGTCGTACACCCAGCCGATCGACGACCCGGGAAGGATGTCGTGAAACTGCTGCAGCAGCACGGTGCGCCAGGCCTTCCGGAGGACCTCCGTCGGATAGGGGGCGCCCAGGCGCACCGAGGCGGTCGTGGCCCAGAGCTCTGCCTCGTGCAGCAGACTTTCGCTGCGGCGATTCCCGCGCTTCGTGCGCGCCTGCGCCGAGTATGTGCCGCGATGGCTCTCGAGGTACAGCTCGCCCACCCAGACCGGTCGGCTCTGCAGCTCGGCCGATGCCTCCTCGAAGAACACCGCCGGTGTCGTGACGCGCACCGTGGGCGATCCTTCGAGGGAACGGGTGCGCTCGACTGCGGCCATCATCTCGCGGGTCGGACCGCCACCGCCGTCGCCGTAGCCGAAGGGCACGAGCGAGGTGTTCGCTCGTCCCTTTCCGGCGAGGTTCCGCTCGGTGTGGGCGAGTTCGGCACCCGAGAGCATGGAGTTGTAGGTGTCGACGGGCGGGAAGTGCGTGAAGATGCGCGTGCCGTCGATGCCCTCCCACTCGAAGGAGTGATGAGGGAACGCGTTCACCTCGTTCCACGACAGCTTCTGCGTGAGGAAGTACCCCGCGCCCGCTGCGGC
Organism: Microbacterium sp. TWP3-1-2b2; assembly: GCF_049896145.1. NCBI lineage: Bacteria > Bacillati > Actinomycetota > Actinomycetes > Micrococcales > Microbacteriaceae > Microbacterium > Microbacterium sp. TWP3-1-2b2. Next base: position 2,534,265 of record NZ_JAFCTS010000001.1, read on the forward strand.
GGCGATCTGCGGCAGCGCGGCCGTGTAGCCGAACGAGTCAGGCAGCCACACCTCGGTGGTGTCGATGCCGAACTCCTCCAGGAAGAACCGCTTGCCCTCCACGAACTGACGCGCCAGCGCCTCGGCCCCGGGGAGGTTGGTGTCGGATTCGACCCACATCCCGCCGACGGGGACGAAGCGCCCCTCGGCCACCCGGACCTTGATCCGCTCGTACAGCTCGGGGTAGAACTCCTTGACCCATGCGTACTGCTGCGCGGAGGAGCAGGCGAAGATGAAGTCCGGATGCTGGTCCATGAGGTCGAGCACGTTGGAGAACGTCCGCGCGCACTTGCGCACGGTCTCGCGCACCGGCCAGAGCCAGGCGGAGTCGATGTGCGCGTGACCGACCGCGAAGATCCGATGCGCGCTGGCAGCGGCCGGGGAGGACAGCACTGCGGCGAGCGCCGCCCGCCCGTCGGATGCTGTTCCGTGCACGTCGGCCGGGTCGACGGCATCCACGACGGCGTCGAGCGCACCCCACACCGCCGCACGACGGGGTGAGGGATCGGGCAACTGCTCGGCGAGCCCCTCGAGTGTCCAGATGTCCTGCATCAGCTCCCAGACCTCGGGGTCACGGTGCACCAGAGCAACGCGGCGAAGAGTGTAGAGATGCTCTCGAGGCGCCGTCTCCCGTCGGCCGAGCGCCGTCGGCGCGAAGGTCATCTCCCCGATGACGTCGGGGTTGGCAGCTGCTTCGACGAACACTTCGAAGCTCTCGCCCGGAGCCAGACCCAGCCGCACATAGTCGTTGCGCGGCTCGATGCCCTTGAGTATCCGGCCTTCACGGTCGTAGACGAGGGCCTCGACCTGGAATCCCGCCCAATCATGGATGAAGCCGGGATCGATCACCAGTTCGATCCCGTCTGTCCCCACGGACCAGTCTGCCGGGACGGTGCCGGTGACCCGGAACCAGGTCGTTCCCCAAGGACGCCCCCAACTGCGGCCGACCGCGAACGGCTCGAAGCGCTGACGGACGGCCTCGCTGAACGGCACGGGCTCCCCCGGCACGTCCCACGCCTCGACGGTGACATCGGCGGACGCGTGCTCGACCGCAGAGAGAAGTCGCTCCCGCACGAAGCGGTCCAGACGGGTCTTGATGGGATCGGGGGACGAGTTCATCTGTTCTCCTGGTGGTGAAGGGCGTGTCAAGACTTCGCGGCTGCCCGCAGTGAGCACCCTGGACAAGCGGATCTCTCTCGGTCAGAACTGCCCGAGCGAGAGTCCACGGCTGAACGCTCGTTGTGTCGCGAGGAACAGCAGGACGGTCGGGATGGAGACGATCACGCCGCCGGCCAGCAGCACCGGGGCGGTGGATCCGCCGTAGTTCCCGGTCAGCGCGGCCAACGAGGCCATCAGTGGCCGGATGTCCTCCGACTTCGTCAGAGTCAGCCCGAGCAGCAGGTCGTTCCAGACTCCGGTCGCCTGCAGGATGAACAGCGCGACGAGAGCGGGCCGGGCGAGTGGCAGATAGATCCGCCAGAAGATGCGCCAGGAGGACGCGCCGTCGACGACGGCGGCCTCGAAGACCTGATGGGCGATCCCAGTGAAGAAGTTGCGCATCACGAACGCCGCGAACGAGACCGACGTCACGGCGTAGACGAGGATCAGGCCCCATCGCGTGTCGTAGAGGTCCCAATCCGCGTACCAGAGGAACAGCGGCATGAGCAGCATCTGAATGGGGAACACCGTGGAGCAGAAGATGATCACGAACCACACGAACCCGTGCTTGAGTCGCAGCGCCACGATCGCGAAGCCTGCCGCTGCGCCGATCAGCACCGCAAGGGTCGGGGCCACTACGGAGTAGATGATCGTCGAGGTGAAGGCCCCGCTCAGATCGCCGCGGGTCCAGGCGGCGGCGACGTTCTCGAACAGCCCGTCGAACCCGGTCGCCTGCCATGGAGACGTCGCCGCATACTGCGGCTGCGTCTTCGCCGCGTTGACGATGATCAGGTAGACCGGCGCAAGCCAGATCAGTCCGAGGAGGACGAGGAGCGATTTGCGGATCGTGTCGGACATCACATCGCCTTCGCTTCGTGCAGCTGTCGGCGCAGGTAGAGCACCGAGGCCGCCACCGTGACCACCGTGAGGAACAGCGCGATTGCGGCACCGAGGCCGTAGTCCGCGTTGTTGAAGGTCTCCTTGTACATGGTCAGCGCCAGGGTCTCGGACGATCGCCCTGGGCCTCCCTTCGTCATCGCGTAGATGATGTCGAATGTCTTCAGGGAACCGACGATCGACAGTCCGATCACCACTGTCGTGATCGGACGCAGCATCGGCCACGTCATGGTGCGGAACATCGTCCAGCCCGCCGCGCCGTCGACTCGCGCCGCCTCGAGCGGCTCCCGCGGGATCGACTGCAGGCCGATGGTGAAGAGCAGTGCGTTGACGCCGACCCCCTGCCACGCCGCCGCGCCGATCATCACGACCGTGTTCAGCGGCGCATCCAGCAGCCAGCGCGGCGGATCCATGAGACCGAAGAGGGCGAGAACCTCGTCGAGGGCGCCACCGGTCTGAAGGATGAAGTTCCAGATCACTCCGACGGCGACACCGGAGATGGCGTACGGGATGAGGAACGGCAGGCGGTACCAGAACGACCCGCGAAGGCCGAACGTGAGTACTGCGATCAGCAGCCCCAGACCGACAGGGATCAGCAGCGTGCCGACGACCCAGTACAGCGTGTTGAGCAGCGAGTTGAGCAGACCCGGGTCGGCGAACATCGCGCCGAAGTTGCTCAGCCCGGCCCACTCAGGGTCGCCGAAGCCGTCGAACTCCGTGAAAGCCAAGTAGCCGGTCCAGAGGAACGGCGCGTACAGCAGCACCGCGACAGTGATGATCGCGGGCGAGACGAAACCGATCGCGGACCATTGGATGCGGCGACGCGGACGCCGCGGCGGGGCCTGCGTCCTCTCGACGGTTCCGCGCGCCTCTGGCGCGGTGATGGTGTCAGTCATGGCTCAGCTCTCTCGTTGACGACTGTCGGTCGCGGGTGCGACCGACAGTCGTCCGGCACGGGTCGAAGGTCAGTCCTGTTCGGACCAGTACGCCTCGTTCTCCTTCTGCAGCTCTTCCAGCACGGCGTCGGGGTCGCCGTTGTTCGACACGAACTCGCCGAACACTTCAGTCGAGCGGTTGTAGACGGGCAGCGGCACCATCTCCATGAAGCGGGGCTGGATCTGGTATCCGCCGCCGTTCACGGTGTCGACGAGGTTCTGCAGCTCGGGGTCCGCCAGCGGCGCGTTCGGGTTGAACGAGACGTCCCCGCGGGTCTCGGTCCAGACGGTCTGGGCGTCATCGCCCAGCCACCACTTGCTGTATTCCAGGGCGGCCTTCTCGTTGTCCGCGCCCTTGCCGACGCAGAGGGGACCGGTCTCCAGGACCATCTGCGTGTCTTCGACGTCCGCGTTCATGTTCGGGAAGGTGAAGATGCCGTAGTCTTCGCCGGCGACCTGATCGATCGCCGTCAGCTGCCCGGTGAGGAAGGTGCCGAAGTAGGCCATCGCTACCTCTCCGGTGGACAGCAGCGTCTGCGGATCGGTCTGGACACCCGGATCGATGAACCACCCGTCGTCCATCATCTGCTTCCACTGCTCCGTGGACTCGACGATCGATGGATCGAGGAACGAGCCGTCATCGGTGCCGAGGGCCGCGTACGCCTCCGGGTCCTCACCCGCGGCGAGGGCCATGAACCAGACGAACTCGAAGAACACGTTCATCTGGTGAAATGGCGTGACACCCGCAGCCTTGAGAGTGACGGCGGCGTCCATCAGCTCCTCGAACGTGGTGGGCACCTCGATGCCGTGCTCTTCGAAGACGTGCTTGTTGTAGTACATCGCCCAGTAGACGACGTTGAGCGGCACGCAGTACTGCTTGCCATCGAAGGTGTAGTTGTCCTTGAGGCCTTCGGGCACGAGGCCTTCCTTCTCGGCCTCGGTCCAGATGTCGGTCGTCTCAGCGACGAGGTCGCGCTCGACCAGCTCGCCGAGCGATTCCCCCGTGTGCCATGTGAAGAGATCAGGTACGTCCTTGGTCTGGAACGCCTGCTTCACGAAGCTGTCGTACGCTCCCGCATCCGAGCCGGGGGTCTGGATCACCTCCAGCGTCATCTGCTCGTCCTTCTCGGACACCTCGTTCATGGCGTCGAACGTCGGCTCCCACGCAGCCTTGTCCATGAAGAAGTCAAGTGTCACGACGCCGTCGGTGTCGTCGCCGCTGGCTCCGGTGGAGCAGCCGGCGAGTGTCAGCACCGCTGCGGTGCCGAGGGCCAGGCCGCTGAGCAGTCGGGTGCGCTTCATTTCATATCTCCTCGTCGAGTTACTGGTTCAGGCATCCGCAGGCGAAGGGCCTGTGATGGTAAGCGATTGTCAACGTTGACATTCGACATTAGATCACGGCCTGAGCGCGGTCGTCAAGGGCGATTCAGGCAGGGACGAACAGGGGCGTCCCGCCCCAGTGGATGCGCGCCTCGACGTGTGCGCGCAGGGGAGGCAGCTCAGGAGCGGCGAGCCGCCGGAAGAAGAGCTCGGCACCCGCCCTGCCCACCTCCAGTGGTCGGCTGTCGATCGTCGTCACGCCGAATTGATCGGCGAAGTCGAGCGAATCGAAGCTCGCCATCGCGAAGGCGTGCCGGGCGTAGGCGGCGGACTTCAGGATGCCTACGGTGAGACGGTTGTTGTCGGCGAACACCGCTGTGGGGAGGTCTTCTCCCGCGAAGATCGCGTCCACCGCAGCGGTCGCCTCTGCCTCAGCCGTCAAGCCGCGCCGCACAATGGACATGTCGAGGTCGATGCCGCCTTCGCGAAGGGCCGAGAGGTAGCCCTCCCATCGCAGCGGGGCTCCGTACCCGGCATCCGGGTGGCCGAGGAACGCGATCCTGCGGTGCCCCCGGGCGATGAGGCCGGCGATCACCTCGTGCGTGCTGACATCGTTCGCCGTGGTCACCGTATCGGCGGCTGATCCGAGCGGAGTCGAGTCGACGAAGACGAGAACCGAACCGAAGTGGAGCTCATTGGCCAGATAGGCGAAGTCTGTGCCGGTCGGGGCCACGATGAGCCCCGACACCCGCTGGGCGAGCAAGCCCTCGATGGCCGCACGTTCCAGTGATGCGTCGCCGGCGGCCTCGGCCACGATGATGGGGAAGCCGTGCTCTGCGGCGACGGCGTGTATGCCTCGCAGCAGGGGCGGGAAGAACGGGTTCGACAGGTCGGAGAGCATCACGCCGACGGTCGACATCCGCTGCCCTGTGCGTCGGAGACCGGCCGCGATGTCATTGCGCTGGAAGCCGATTCGCATCGCCTCGGCGAGCACCGCCTCCCTGGTCGTCGCGCGAACATTGGGCTCCCCCGACAGTGCGCGCGACACCGTCTTCACGGTGAAGCCGGTCACGTCTGCGATGTCCTGCATCCGTGGTCGTTGCGGCATCCGCCCGCCGTGGGTCTTCTCGGTCATGTCGACTCCCTTCCGCCCTTTGTATCACCGACGGGAGCCAATACTCCACGTCGAGGTACGCGAGCGCGCCGTGCCCCCGAAGCGGGCACGGCGCGCGTGGCGATGGCTCACTCGAGAATGAATCGCGTCTCCTGAGCGTTGCCGGCGCGATCGAGCACGACGAGGACATTCTCTCCCTCGACGGCTCCGAAGCGCCCAGGTTCGATGAAGTTGACATCTGACCAGACGTTGTCGGTGAGGTCCTTCACAACGCCGTTGATCGTGACCTGATCCACGCCCACCGCATCGTGAAGCTTGAAGCTCACCTTCTCGTAGACGCCGTCCTCGCCCTGCGTGAACGACGCCCCCTTCTTCACCGTCGCGGTCGGTGCGGTGGTATCGACCGTCACCGCGACCGTTCGGGTGCGGGAGATGTTGCCGGCAATGTCCTCCGCGTTGTACTTCACGGTGTAGGAACCGTCCGGCAGTGCGACGGTCGCCGAGTGGCTTCCCTCTGTCGCGCCGCCGAGCGGGGTCTGCGTGCTCTTGATCAGCGTCTTCCCCTGGTAGACGTTGGCCACGATCCGCTGCAACCCAGAATCGTCAGTCGCGTCGAGGTCGATCGTGAGTTCGCGCAGCACCGCCCCGTCAACCGGCGCGACGAGTGCGGTCTCCGGACGCGTCGTGTCGGGCACGCTGTCGAAGTGGACGTCAAGGAACCGCGGTCGGTTGACGTTCGCGTCGCGCTGGATGCCCTCGAACCCCTGAGAGGAGTTCACGTTGTAGGAGATCGTGAGCGTGCCCGGCTCGCTCATCGACGGATGGGCGGCGACGTTGTAGGCGTACAGGCCTTGAGGATCATGCGCCTCGGGCGCGACGTAGACGGGCTGGCGCTCCGTGAAGGGCCCCACAGGCGAATCGGCGACCGAGACGTAGATGGTGTCACCCAGCATCGAGTCCGTCGTCGACAGCACCCATTTGTCGCCGATCGGCGTCACCGCGAACGACGCGCCGACCTGTCGTGCGACCCGAGCCGAGCGTGTCGGGTCGGCGTTCCAGCCCTGACCGTCGAAGTACTCCCAGCTCGAGATGTCCGCGAGGTGGCCCACGGGTACCCGCGCGATGTGCGCGATCTTCTCGAGCGGCACGGCCTCCGCACCGTAGATGTAGATGAAGTCCCCGCAGGCGACGAGTTCAACACCCCAGGTGATGTTGTTCGCAGTCGGAACCTCGACCGAGTCCTCCACCGCGAAGTCGCCGTCGAAGGTGGCAAGCGTCGTGCCGACCCATCCGAAGTTCCACGGCGGCGGATCGTCGGTGATGGCCTGCTCGAACTCGATGACGCGCAGCTTGCCGCCGTCGAAGATCCCGTCGCCGTTCCACTGCCACAGCGGCCCGGCCAGCGAGGTCGGATCATCCTGCGTTCCACCGGTGATGGTCGTATCAGGCAGCCCGTCGGCTCCGCCGATCACGGCCGAGTTGTTCACAAGACCGGGAGCCTCACCGAGACTCTCGTCGCCGTTGACGGGTCCGAGCCACGTGTCGTTGAACAGCCATACGACGCCGTGGCCGGGCACTTCAGTCGAGTAGGTACCGTCAGCGGCCGCCCAGCCGCCCTGGTTGTCCCAGCCGCCCCCGCTGTTGCCGAACTGCCGCCAGGCCTCCGTCAGTGCCGTGTTCTCGGTGGCCTCCGAGACGACGATGTCGCTGCCGTCAGGGGTGGCATTGCAGACTCCGACCGGAGGCGGAGTGGTCGGCGGCGCGGCGGATGCGGCCATCGGGGTGAGGCAGGCCACCAGAGTGGCTGATGCCGCGAGCGACGCGGCTGCTGTCGCTCTCTTTCGCAGGGGTGTGAACATCTTCGTCCTATCGCTGAAACCGTCGGATGAGGGCTGCGGATGCGGTCGCATCCAAGACGTCGCCGTGGTCCGGTACGAACTCGACGATGATCGGTTCGACCGTAATTGTCAACGTTGACATCCTGAGCCCATGATGCCAACGGGAGAGGTGGGCGTCAAGAGCGCTTCGCTGTGCTGCCGTGTGGGTTCGGTGCCGCCCTCAAAGCCTGGACAGGGCTTGCCGTCTCCTGGGCACCGACCCCGAACGTCCCACCTCGGTGCGAGAATGCCGACATGAAGCTCTCCGAGCTCGCGGACACCGCTGAGGCGGTCGCGGCAACATCGTCGCGGCTCGCGAAGACCGATGCTCTCGGCCGGCTGCTCGAACGCGCCGAGCCTGACGAGATCCGCCCGCTCATCGGCTTGCTGCTCGCCGCTCCACGTCAGGGGCGCTTGGGCGTCGGATGGCGCGGTATCGCCGCACTCGAGGTCTCGCATGCCGTCGAACCGACGCTCTCGATCGCCGACGTCGACCATGCGCTCGACGAGCTCGCCGGTGCATCGGGGGCCGGTTCGGCGGCCCTGCGCAGCGGACTTCTCACAGACCTCGCCTCCCGTGCCACTGCCCAGGAGTGGGACTTCCTCGTACGGGCGATGCTGGGCGAACTGCGCACCGGCGCGCTCGGCGGAGTGCTGCTCGACGCCATCGCCCGTGCGTCCGGCCGCCCTGTCGCGAGTGTGCGCCGCGCCGCCATGCTCTCCGGAGATCTCGGCGACACCGCACTCCTCGCTTTGACCGGCACCGCCGAGCAGTTGGAGGACGTCGGCCTGCAGGTCGGACGTCCTGTGCTGCCGATGCTCGCCGGCACCGCGGCGACAGCTACGGCCGCACTCGAGCTCACCGGCGAAGCGTCCGTCGAGTACAAGCTCGACGGCGCCCGCATCCAGGTGCACCGTCACGGCGACGACGTCAGTGTCTACACCCGCAGCCTCGCCGACATCACCCACCGCGTCCCCGAACTCGTCGAGATCGTGCGCGGCCTCCCCGCACGCGATCTGATCCTCGACGGCGAGACGCTGTCGCTGGACGAAGACGGTGGGCCGCGACCGTTCCAGGAGACCATGTCGCGCTTCGGCGCCGACGTCTCCCGCGAGCTCGTCCTGCGTCCGTGGTTCTTCGACCTGCTGCACGTCGACGGCCGCGACCTCATCGACGAGCCGCTCGCCGTCCGCCTCGCCGAACTCGAGCGGATCGCGGGCGAGTGGCGCATGCCCGGCATCATCACAGACGACCCGGATGCTGCGGAACGGCTGTCGCGCGAGGCGCTCGCCGCGGGGCATGAGGGCGTCGTCGTCAAGTCGACGGACGCGCCGTATGCCGCGGGCCGACGCGGCAAGTCCTGGGTGAAGGTCAAGCCGGTGCTCACCTACGACCTCGTGGTGCTCGCCGCCGAGTGGGGCTCCGGTCGTCGGCGCGGTCGCCTGTCGAACCTGCATCTCGGCGCCTACGATCCGGACGGGGAGTTCGGCGATCCGGGCGGCTTCGTCATGGTCGGCAAGACCTTCAAGGGCCTCACCGACGAGCTGCTGCAGTGGCAGACCGACACGTTCCCGTCGTATGAGTCGCGCCGAACCGCGAACACGGTGTTCCTGCGTCCGGAGCTCGTCGTCGAGATCGCGATCGACGGCGTGCAGCGCTCACCCCGCTACCCCGGCGGCATCGCCCTGCGCTTCGCCCGCGTCAAGGGGTATCGGCCCGACAAGACCGCGGCGGAGGCGGACAGCATCCAGACCCTCCGGGCGCTGCTGCGGGGGTGACCGCCTGGGAAGAAGAGTTTCGGGGATCATCGCGGGCGAGAACGCCGGAAACTCTTCTTCCGTGCGAGCCGCACTCTGCGAATCGGCCGGCCGCGATCCTGGGGGCCAGCCCCGCGCTAGTCCTGCTTGCTGAAGGCTCCGCGCAGCACCAGGTACACGACCACCGCGACCACGGCGACGACCGCGAGCTTGGCGATGAACCACAGCACGTTGAACAGCACGCTGACGAGGATCCACGCGACGATCACAGCGACGACGACACCGACGATGGTCCACACGCTGTTCTTGTTCATGCTTCCAGCCTAACGGCGCAGCATCCGCGCCTCACCGCGTGCCTCAGGTGCCGAACCGCTCCGCCGACGCGACCTGCTGAGCCACGCGTCGCAGCGCGAGCAGCAGCGGCTCCACGAGCACCGATCCGAGCACGACGTACCTGACGGCCGCCTCAGCGGATTCGGTCGGAACTCCGGCGATCTCGGCATCCGCGACGTCGCGCATGCTCTTCAGATACACCGGCAGCGCGCCTGTCGCGAGCTCGAAGCCCGCACCCTCGAGTCCCTGCAGCGCGCGGGCGACATCGTGCAGCACGGCGTCGTCGCACATCCCCGGCTTCCAGCCGAGCCCCTCGACGACGTGCTGCGCCGCGGTCAGATCGAGCGAATCATCGACAGGCGGAGTGATCGCCGCGTGGGCGGCACCCAGCAGCCGATGCTCATCCGCTGGCGGATCATCCAGCGCGTCGAGCACCCGCCGCGTCTCGGCGATGCTGACGCCGGCCGTGATGAGCGCCCGGATGACGCGCAGCCGCTGCAGGTGCGCCTCGCCATACGCCGCCTGGGTCGGTGCGCTGCGCTCGCCCTCCGGCAGCAGCCCCTCGCGCAGGTAGTACTTGATCGTCGGCACCGGAACATTCGCCTGCGCCGACAACTCAGAAATTCTCATGGTCACCTCTTGACATCGATAGTATCGCTATCCATTATGGATAGTAAAGCTATCTAGTCAGGAGGGTGCCATGTCGAAAGTCGTCAAAGGCCGCATGACCCATCGCCACGAAGGCGAGCTCGTCGCATTCCACATCGGTATGCAGATCAATCGTTGGTGGCGGCCGGATCTCTGGGTTCCGGCATTCATGGCCATGCCTCGGATGCTGCGCGAGCTGTCCACGGACAAAGAATCCGGACTCCTCGGGTATCAGTTGCTGTTCGGCAGCGGCGGCCCGTTCGTCGTGCAGTACTGGTCGTCCGTGGAGAAGCTCTACGCCTACGCATCCGCGCCGGCGCAGGAGCATCGCCCGGCCTGGACCGCGTTCAACAAGGCCGCCCGCAAAGCTCCAGGCGCCGTCGGGGTCTGGCACGAGACGTTCCTCGTCGACCGCGCGGAGAGCATCTACGTGTCGACCAAGCCGATGGGTCTGGCGAAGGCCACGGAGCATGTCGCGGTCGGCGGGCGCCACGAGCGGGCGCAGGCACGATTCGTCGACGGACGGACGGACGCGGGAGCCCGCTCCGAGGGGGCCGCGGCTGGGCGATGAGGGGAGGTCGGGCGCGGGGCCTGCGCTACCGCGGCTCGCCTACCAGCGGCCAGCGGCCGGCCCGCTCGCGGAAGCGGATCGCCGCGAACAGCGGCTCGACGGGGTAGATCTGCGGATGGATGCTGAGCTTCACCCCGGATGACGAGCGCACCTGGAACCTCGGCTGCCCGCTCACCTCCAGCATCCGATAGTCGACGATGTCCACGTACTTGATCACTCGCTCGCGTCCGAGGATCGTACGGAAGTGCACCTCGTCGGCGCGGGCGTCGACGTACCAGTTGTTGTACATCAACAGGAACAGCACTCCGGCGGCGGCGATCGCCAACGAGGCGATGCGCATCGGCAGCAGGTCGGCCGTGTAGCGAGATGCGAAGGCGCTGAGCCCCATGAGGAATCCGACCACGAGCAGCAACCAGCCCACGATCGGGACGAAGATCGGCATGCGCATGCGGCTCGGAGTGCGCTTCGAGCGGTTCGGGCGCTTCACCGCCCACCACACTCCGGCGGCGACGATCACGATCGCCAGCGCGACCAGTGCGTACTTCAGAGCGAATGCGGACACCCCACGACACTACGGCGTCTGCGGGTGCGGCGCGGCGCGCCGTGGCACCTGTGGCGTACGGAACTGTCATCGGTGGCGGCCGGTGCCCGTGGCGTGGAAGGTGTCACCGGATGCTGCATGGAACGACGGAAAGCGACCATTCGCGCCACCCTCCGCGCGGCGCCCCCCCCTGAGAGGTGTCGCTGGATGCCGCGTCGAGGGGCCGGACGCGGCATCGAGCGCCACCTCACGAGCGGAGTGGGCCGAGGCGCTACGCCGCGATCCCTCGCAGCAACAACTCCACGACCGTGTGGACGCGCTCCTCGCTCAGCGGGCGCCCCTGCAGCGCGGAGTACGACGCCGTGGCGACGAATTGATCCGCGATGACTTCGGCGTCAGCATCCGCTCGCACGTCACCGGCCTCCTTCGCGACCGCGATGCGCGCGACCACCCAGTCGACGATCGGACTCGCGAAGCGCTCGTTGAGCGCCGCTCCGAGTTCGGGGTCCGTCGCCGTCACGGCGATCAGTGCACGCGCGAGCGCGACCGACTCCGGCTCACCGAGACCCACCGATGCCGCCGAGAACCAGGCGCGCAGGTCTGCCTCGAGATCGTCCGTCACCGCCATGGGCACGTCGCCGCCAGGGAGCGACCCCTCGAGCAACGCCTCGCCGAGGATCGCCGCCTTCGACGGCCACCACCGGTAGATCGTCTGCTTCGAGACGTCCGCTTCGGCGGCGAGCCCCTCGATCGTCACAGCCGCATAGCCCTCAGCCGAGATGGCGCGACGCATCGCCGCCAGCACGGCCTGGCGTGCTTTCTCGCTGCGGGGTCTCGGCACCCTGTCAGAGTATCCAGGAGTACGATGGATGATAAGTAGACGCACCGTTGCGAAACTCGATTGAAAGGGAGAATCATGGCACTGACCGCACACTCCACCATCGGCGAATGGCTGAACGATCCGATCGGCGGCGAGCTGGTGCGCGGCATGCTCGCCCAGGCCGGCGCCGACGCCGACTCCCTCAAGCCGGTGCTCGGCCTGCCGTTGCAGCAGATGGTCGTCCTGAGCCAGGGCGCGATGGCCCAGTCGGTCGTCGACGACCTCGTCCGCGCTGCCAACAACGGTGAGATCCCGACCGAGGATGCACCCACCGGTTGGGTCGAGACGACCACCCCCGGTCGCTTCACCGGCAAGACGATCATCGTCACCGGCGCAGCATCCGGAATCGGCAAGGCGACGGCATCGCGCATCGCCCGCGAAGGCGGCCGCGTGATCGCCGTCGACATCGCGGCAGACAAGCTCGATGCGCTGAAGACCGATCTCGCGGATGCCGACGTCGTCACCGTCGCCGGCGACCTCACGAAGCAGGAGTCGATCGACGCCGTCGTGGCCGCTGCCGGAGAGAAGATCGACGGCCTCGCGAACGTCGCGGGGATCAACGACGACTTCTCGCCGGCCGGTGAGACTCCGGATGCCGTGTGGGACCGCGTGATCGCGATCAACCTCACCGCACCGTTCAAGCTCATGCGGGCCGTGCTTCCTCTCATGGAGGCTGCGGGTGGAGGTGCGATCCTCAACGTCTCCAGCGAGGCGGGTCTTCGCGGCAACGCATCCGGCAACGCCTACACCGCGAGCAAGCACGGCATCATCGGCGTCACGAAGTCGGCGGCGTTCATGTACGGGCCGAAGGGCATCCGAGTGAACTCGGTCGCTCCGGGCGGCGTGGCCACCGGCATCCCGATGCCTCCGAACATGTCCGAGACCGGGTCGGCGCGCCTCGCTCCGTTCCAGCAGGCTATTCCCACGGTCGCGACGGCCGAGCACCTCGCCGCGTCGATCACGTTCCTGCTCTCGGACGACGCAGTGAACATCAACGGCGCAGTGCTCGCCAGCGATGGCGGGTGGTCAGTGCAGTAACTCCGGCGCGTCGAGTGTGCCGTGCGCGGCTTGGGGAGGGCGCGCACACCCGCGAGGTGTCGCTCGTGGTCGCTTCCGGCGCATGGATGCGGCACACAGCGACACCTCGCGGGCGCAGCGCTCTCGGGGAGTGTCGCTGATGGTCGCATCCGGCGCATGGATGCGGCACACAGTGACACCCTTCGCACCAGCGACAACCTCCGCACGAGCGACGCCCCCGGCAGAGCCGGGACGCGCGCGGCCTCAGACGAGGTCGCGGGGATTCGTCCCGTGGGCCGTACGGTCATCCGTCGGCCCCTCGGAGAACTTCAGGTTGTGGTCGACCTGCCGTGCGACAGCGGCTTCACGCCCTGCGGCGATCGCCTCCTTCTCCTTCTCGAAGCCAGGGCCGAGCGTGCGAGACTCTCCCTCGATGCGGTTGAACCACAGTCCGTCCTGGCGGAATGTCTCGATGTCACCTGCAGCCATGTCGTCTCCGTTCGTCGCGTGTTCCTTATTTCTATGCCTGCGCGGACGTCACGAGAACCCCCTTGCCCGAGGGGCGGATGCTGGCTAGCGCGGGGGCGACCCGGCCCTGGGCGACCGCTGCTGGGCGACAGCGATCGTCGCATCAGCCGCGGCGATGATTCAGGTCGCGGCGATGATTCAGGTCGCGGCGACGACAGCCTGCACTCCGGCCACCACCATCGCCAGCCCGGCATCGAAACCGTCGACGCGATCCGCGACCCGATTGGGTGCGAGGTCGACCGAGGCATCTGCCGCTCCGACGACGGCGGCGTGCATCCGCTGCTGCTCATGGAACGTGTAGCCGATCACGTAGTGCACGAGAGTATCCGCCGCGATGCCCGCCGCGGTCGCATCCAGCCCTGCCGCGAGCGCTGCTGCCTCAAGCCGCTCGCGGCTCGGAAGTTCGAGCAGCCCGAGCGCCAGAGAGCTCGACACGAGCTCGGCCCCGTCTCGGTATGCGAGCAACCGTTCATGCAGAGTCGTCGCGATGGCGGCGAGGTCGGGTGCAGCATCCGAGGTCTCGTCGGCGAGCGCGACGATCCGCTCACTCACGGCCGCGAGCAGGGTCTGCTTGTTCGGGAAATGCCAGTACAGCGCGCTGACCTGCACGTCGAGGAGGTCGGCGATCCGCCGCATCGACAGCCCCGGCAGTCCGTTCTCGGCCAACACTCGCATCGCCGCGTCGACGACGCCTGTTCTGTCGTTGCGGGCGGATGCAGGTACGGCGTTCATCCTGCTACTCTACAGAACACCGTTCAGGTGAACAGTGTTCTAGTGAGCACTGTTCAGGAAGCTTCCAGAGGAGTCAGATGTCAACCGCAACAGCCACACGCCGCACCTTCCCCGTGCTGGCAGACCTCATCGGCGTCAACTCTCGCCAGGGCGCACGCGTGCGCGATGTCGTCCTCACGATCATCGGCACGGCGTTCATCACGGTCGCCGGATACATCACGATCCCGCTTCCGTTCACGCCTGTCCCGATCTCGCTGGCGACCTTCGCCGTGCTCCTGACGGGTGCGACTCTCGGTCCGCTCCGGGGATCGGCGAGTGCGGGCCTCTACCTCGTGCTGGGTCTCGTCGGCGTGCCGCTGTTCGCTCACGGAGCCTCCGGCTGGGCGTTCTCGTCCTTCGGCTACATCGTCGGCTACGTCATCGCGGCGCTCATCGTCGGAGCACTCGCTCGACGCCGCTCCGATCGGTCTGTGTGGTCGACCCTCGGCCTCGCCGCCGTCGGATCTCTCACGATCTACGCCTTCGGCGTCCCGTGGCTCGCCGCCTTCCTTGGCATCGACCTCGCCACAGCCTTCACCCTCGGCGTGCTGCCGTTCCTCATCGGCGACGCCGTGAAGATCGTCGCCATGGCGGGACTGCTCCCAGCGACCTGGCGCATCGTCGACGGCTCGGGCGCGCGCCGCTGATCCAGTATCAGCGCCTGGTGGATGCCGGTTGCGGATCTGCGCAGCATCCATCGATATGGCGCACACCGGCACGAAGCTGCCCGGAGCACCGGGCCCCGGGCAGCTCGCGTCGCCGTCGTCAGCGCACGTCCTCCGGCACGGCCTCGATGTCGTTGCTGCTCGTCTCCGGCCCGAAGGCCAGCGCGACGAGGGTGAGGATCGTGAGCACCAGCAAGTACACGACGATGATCCACCAATGCCCGAACGCCGCCAGCAGCGCGGTCGCGATCAGCGGCAGGAATCCTCCGGCGAGCACGGATCCGATCTCTCGAGCGAAGGCGAATCCCGACAGCCGCGTGCGGGTGTCGAAGAGCTCGGCGAAGTACGCAGCCTGAGGGGCGAGCATCGCCGGATACAGGATCCCGAGCCCGACGACGAAGCCGAGCACCAGAAGCGGAGGCGACTTCGTCTCGACGAGCATGAAGAACGGCACCAGCCAGACGATGGAGGCGATCGCGCCGCCCGCGTACACAGGACGGCGACCGACCTTGTCGCTCAGGGCAGCCCAGAGCGGGATCGCGATGACCTGCACGAATGAGGCGATCACCACGGCCATCAAGGTGACCGATGTCGGCACACCCAGCGAGTTCACCGCGAACCCGACCGCGAAGACCGGGAACAGGTACGCGAACCCGTTCTCCGCGAAACGCGCGCCGACGACGACGAGGAAGTTCCGCGGGTGGCGACGGATCGCTTCGAACACAGGGACCTTCGTCTGCTTGACGACACCTTCAGCCTCAGCCCTGACTGCTTCCTCGTACGCGGGAGTCTCGTCGATCGTCCGACGGATGAAGTACCCGACGACGAGGAGCAGAGCGCCGAGGAGGAACGGCACCCGCCAGCCCCACGCCTGGAACGCCTCCTCCGAGAGGATCGTCGTCATCAGCTGGAACACACCGGTCGACAGGAGTGTGGCCACCGCGAAGCCCATCGGAGCCCACGCGCCGGCGAGTCCTCGACGGCGCTGGTCGCCATGTTCGACAGAGAGCACGACGGCGCCCGCATACTCGCCGCCCGCACCGAACCCCTGCAGCAGCCGCAGCACGATCAGCATGATCGGCGCACCGACGCCGATCGCGGCATAGGTGGGAAGAACGCCGATCAACGTCGTCGCGATGCCCATCAGGACGATGGTGAAGACGAGCATCTTCTTTCGGCCGACCTTGTCACCCATGTTGCCGAGGATGATCCCGCCGAACGGGCGGGCGAGGAAGCCGACCGCATACGTCGCGAACGCGGCCAGGGTGCCCACGACCGGGTCCGCCCCTGGGAAGAACTGCGAGTTCAAGACGAGCGCTGCCGCGGTCCCGTAGATGAGGAAGTCGTACCACTCGAGAGTGGTGCCGACCAGCGCGGCGATGCCGGCCTTTCGTGCCTGTCTGCGCTGTGCCGCCGTTGGCGCAGCGGTGGTGGTTGCGGTCACTGGGTCCATCTCCTTTGGTGGTTGAGGTTGCTGTGGTTCACGAAGCCGGGCGGCGCAGCACGGCGCCCTTCTGAATCGGCCCGACGAGGGCCGCGTACTGTCCGAGCCAGCCGCGTTCGACCTTCGAGTCGCCGGCACGCACGGGAGCCCCGTCTCGCGCCGGATCAGCATCGATGCGCCTGGCGTCGAGGTCGATACGGATGAGATCGCCCGCTTCGATGCCCGCCAGCGGCCCGCCATCCGCCGCTTCCGGCATGACCTGCCCCACGACGAGGCCGTGGTTGAGCCCGGAGAGCTCGCCGTCTGTGACGACCGCGACCTGCCCTCCGAGACCCGCGCCGTTCAACGCCGCGACGAAGCTGGCGGCGAAGACCGTGCCAGGGCCGCCTCGTGGCCCCATGCCGCGCAGCACGATGACGTCGCCGGGGTGGATCTCGCCCGTGCCGAGAGCGTCGATCGCGTCATCCTCCGCCGTGAAGACGACCGCTGGGCCTTCGAACTGACGCCGCGCCGCTCCCACACCGGCGACCTTGACGATCGCGCCATCCGGAGCGACGGAGCCGCGCAGGATGATCAGGCCCGGCTCCTGCTTCACCGGATCGTCGAGCGTGTGAAGCACGTCGCCGTCCGCCTCGCGCGCCCTCTCGGCACGCTCGGCGACTGTCACGCCCTCGACCGTGAGCGCAGCGCTGTGCAGGCGCGGCATCAATGTGCGCAGCACCGTCTGGACCCCTCCGATCTCGTCGAGATCCCACACCTGGTGCGCGCCGTTCGGGCGGATCGCCGCGAGCTGCACGGCATCACGCCCCTTCTCCTCGAACAGCGCGACGACGTCCTGATCGAGATCAGCCTCCGCCGAGATCGCTGTGAGGTGACGGACGCAGTTGACCGACCCACCAAGGGCGAGCGCGACCTCCACCGCGTTCTCGATCGATTCGGCGGTGATGATCTGACGGGCGGTGATGCCCTCCGTGACCATGTCGACGATGCGGTGACCGGCAGCGGTGGCGTTGCCGAGCATCTGCTCGGAGTTCGCACGCGTGGGGGCCGAACCTGCCACCGTCATCCCGAGAGCTTCGGCGATGCAGTGCATCGTGTTCGCGGTGGCGAGTCCTGCGCAGACGCCGGGTCCTTGGATCGCAGAGTCCGCGAGATCGCCGAGCTCCGGCGCGGTCATCTCACCCGCGGCGATCGCGCCGACCGATTCGTAGACCGTGTCGATGTCGACCGAGCAGCCGTTCCATGTGCCGCCGCGCTGGTACCCGCCGATGACGACGATGCTCGGCAGGTCAAGCCGTGCCGCCGCCATCAGATGCGCCGGCGTGGTCTTGTCGCACGAGGAGAGGAAGACGATGCCATCGAGCACAGCGCCTTCGACCGCGGCCTCGACATCGTTCACGATGAGGTCTCTCGTCGGCATGAGGTAGCGGC
Organism: Microbacterium sp. TWP3-1-2b2; assembly: GCF_049896145.1. Lineage (NCBI taxonomy): Bacteria > Bacillati > Actinomycetota > Actinomycetes > Micrococcales > Microbacteriaceae > Microbacterium > Microbacterium sp. TWP3-1-2b2. Next base: position 2,552,192 of record NZ_JAFCTS010000001.1, read on the forward strand.
CCTTCCGGCCCGCGCTGGTAACGAAGTCGCTGGGGGCGGTCGTGCGGATCTCGAACGGCAGTCCGCCCGCCTCGCTGATGGCGTCGGCCACTCTCACCGCCACATCGTCGAGGTGCGCGAAGCACACCGACAGCTTCGATGAGGTGTTCACGATCGCGATCTTGGGCTTCTCCTGATCCGCGAGCGGAATGCCCATCGCACTCCACTGCGCGCGTCGAACGGCCCACCTCGTGGTGCCGGGAGTGAAGTTGCTCCGCAGCGTCTCGGCTGGTCTTGTCTCGCTCATCGTCGAACTTCTTCCTTGTCTGCTGCCAGAGCATCGATGCTGAGCGCACTGCCCTCGGCGATCATTCGGGTGGCGACCTCGCGCCCGTCGAGGTCTCGGTACGCGCGGCCGGTGCTCAGGGAGAGCAGCGTGGCCTGGGCGGCGGCGTGGCCGTATTCGAAGCACTGCGCGGTGACCCGCGCGGATGCGAGTGCCTCGTGCTCTGCGCTGAGGCAGCGACCGGCGACGATGACGTTCTCGCCGGACGATGGCACGAGCGTGCCATAGGGCACGTCGTAGTAGTCGTCGAGGATCCAGTGCAGCTTCGGCCGCTCGCCATCGTGGAGCTCGATCGGCCATGGCGATCTGCAGATCCCATCGACGGCCTTCCGTGCATTGACGACGTCATCGTTCGTGAGCGTCGCGATGCCCTCGATGGTCCTCGTCTGCCGGATGCCGACCTCGACGCCGGTGTCGACGACGAAGACGTCGCGGCACCCGGGGATGTTCTGCCGCAGGAAGGCCTCGTACGCACGCACCTGCTCTCGCCCTCGCACCTCGGCGGTCGTGAAATCGGCCGGGTCGATGACATTGAGCACGCGCCCGCCCTCGCCGATCAGGCGCGTGGCGTTCACGAGCAGCTCATTGGGGCGTCCGGTGTCGAACATCCAGATCTTGTCGCGCGGGAGCTCCATTCCTTCGGCTCGGGCCTCCCTGATCCGGTCGGTGACCCAGGCGGGACTGATCGTGTCTTCTCCCCACGCATCCCAGAACGCGGGAAGGTCCACGTTGCCGAGGCGGAAGAACATGGTGGGATTCTGGATGCGGCCGTTCGCACCGAACCGGTACGCACCGCCTCCGCGGGCCACGACAGCAGCGTCGCCGGAGGCGTCGATGATGCGAGCGGCGCGCACGACACCCAGCCCTGCGTTGGACGCGACGACCACGCCCTGATACTCGTCGGCATCCTTGATGACCCCGACCACGTCGGTGTGGAACAGGATCTCGACGCCGGCGCCGGTGAGCAATGCGTCCGCTGTCTCGCGCCACTTCAGTGGGTCGTGCGCGCTGGTGTACGTCTTGCCGTACTTCTGGGGAGCCGTCAGCCCACCTCGATGGCGGAGCTCGCCGGCGAAGCGTTCGGTGAACCCGTAGACGACCTGATCCGGCGCTGCGCCGGAGTCGGACGCGCGATACATGCCGCAGATGGTCCCCGACATCCCGGCCACTGCCGCTCCGCCGGCGAAGCCGTACTTCTCGAGGATCAGCACTCGCGCTCCGGCCTCGCCGGCGACGGTGGCCGCGGCGACTCCGGCTGCACCGGCTCCGACGACGAGCACGTCCACGGCGGCGATCTCCGGCAGGCGGTCCGCGTCGATGACAGGTGTGGTGAGGCTCCAATGCCCAACTGAGATATCAGTCATGTATTAAACGTACATCGGTTGTTGGACTACTGTCTATAAGGGAGGCGAAAATGGCTGGCAACATGACCGATGACGCGTTCGAGAAGATCGAGCGGATGATAGTCCTGCAGGAGATCGCACCCGGGAGTCTCATCTCCGAGAAGCAGCTCACTGAGGCGACCGGCATCGGACGGACGCCAGTGCGTGAGGCTCTGCAGCGCCTCGCTCGTGATCGCATGGTGGAGATCCACCCGCAACGGGGCGTTCTCGTTCCGCCGAGCAGCATCGAAGCACAGTTGAAACTGCTCGAACTGCGTCGGAATCTCGAGCCTTTCGCCGTGCGACTGGCTGCGGAGCGCGCCTCGGCACAGCAGAGGGATCGAGCCACTGCCCTCATGACGCGCGCACGGTCGCTCGACATCCCCCTCGAGGACTTCCCCCTTTTCCTTCGTGACGCGCACGACCTCATCGTCGCCGCGGCGCACAACGAGTTCCTGTCCGTGGCGATGGCTCCACTGCAGGGGCTGTCCAGGCGGTTCTGGTTCTCGCACCTGTCGCAGCCGGCGGCGGACATCGCCGAGGCAGCGACCCTGCACGCCGCGGTGCTGGAGGCTGTCGCCGGTGGCGACGTGGATGCCGCGGCAGAAGCGTCGCTCGCGCTCAACGACTATCTCGTCCGATTCGCGTACGCGACTCTTCCGCAGCAGGGCGGCGCCACCAGCTCGGCCGGATAGCCGAGGCGGTGGCCGCCCCGCCGATCACCGTCATGACCGCCGGTAGACTTGACCACGCCCCGCCGGCCCTGATCTTGGAGTGCGCGTGACCACCCCCACCCCCGAAGCATCCACTCGTCAGCACGTCCCCGACTCCGTGAGCAACGCCGCGGCGACGCCGGAGAAGGAACAGCCCTACGCGGCGCTGGGACTCAAGCCCGACGAGTACGCCCGCATCCGCGAGATCCTCGGCCGCCGCCCCACGAGCGGCGAGCTGGCGATGTACTCCGTCATGTGGTCGGAGCACTGCTCCTACAAGTCGTCGAAGAACTACCTGCGCCGCTTCGGCCAGAAGGTCTCCGATGAGATGAAGGAACGCCTCATGGTCGGCATGGGCCAGAACGCCGGCGTCATCGACGTCGGCGAGGGCTGGGCAGTCACCTTCAAGGCCGAGTCGCACAACCACCCCTCCTTCATCGAACCGTTCCAGGGCGCGGCGACCGGCGTCGGCGGCATCGTCCGCGACATCATCTCGATGGGCGCCCGCCCCGTCGCCGTGATGGATGCGCTGCGCTTCGGTGCGATCGATCACCCCGATACCGCCCGCGTCGTGCACGGCGTCACCGCCGGCATCAGCTTCTACGGCAACTGCCTCGGCCTGCCGAACATCGGTGGCGAGACGGTCTTCGACTCCGTCTACCAGGCCAACCCGCTCGTCAACGCGCTCGCGGTCGGCGTGCTCCGCCATGAGGACCTCAAGCTCGCCAACGCCGAGGGCGTCGGCAACAAGGTCGTCCTCTTCGGCGCCCGCACCGGCGGCGACGGGATCGGCGGCGCCAGCATCCTGGCATCCGATTCCTTCGACGACGGCGGCCCGACCAAGCGCCCCGCGGTGCAGGTCGGCGACCCCTTCGCCGAGAAGGTGCTCATCGAGTGCTGCCTCGAGCTCTACAAGGGCGAACTCGTCGAGGCGATCCAGGACCTCGGAGCCGCCGGAATCTCCTGCGCGACATCCGAGCTCGCGGCCAACGGCAACAGCGGCATGAAGGTCTCGCTCGACAACGTGCTGCTGCGCGACCCCACGCTGACCGCTGAGGAGATCCTCATGTCGGAGTCGCAGGAGCGCATGATGGCCATCGTCGCTCCCGAGAAGCTCGACGCCTTCATGGAGGTCGTGAACAAGTGGGAGGTCGAGACGTCCGTCCTCGGCGAGGTCACCGGCGACGGCCGCCTCGTCATCGACTGGCAGGGCGAGCGCATCGTCGACGTCGACCCGTCGACGGTCGCGGTCGACGGCCCCGTCTACGACCGCCCCGTCGCCTACCCGACGTGGATCGACGCGTTGCAGGCGGATGCTGCTGAGCTGCTGCCCCGCACGGATGACGCCGAGGTGCTGCGCCAGCAGTTCCTCGCACTCGTCGCCTCTCCGAACCTCGCCGACACCAGCTGGATCACCAACCAGTACGACTACTACGTGCTCGGCAACACCGCGCTGGCCTTCCCCGACGACGCCGGCATGATCCGCGTCGACGAGGAGTCCGGCCTCGGCTTCGCGATCTCCACCGACGCGAACGGCCGCTACTGCCAGCTCGACCCGTATGCGGGTGCACAGCTGGCGCTGGCCGAGGCGTACCGCAACGTCGCCGTGACCGGCGCCACCCCGACGGCGATCACCGACTGCCTCAACTTCGGCTCCCCCGAGAACCCCGAGGTCATGTGGCAGTTCGGTCAGACGGTCGACGGCCTGGCCGACGGATGCTACGAGCTCGGCACCCCGGTCACCGGCGGCAACGTCTCGTTCTACAACCAGACCGGTGACACTCCGATCCACCCCACCCCTCTGGTGGGCGTGCTCGGCATCATCGACGACGTCTCGCGCCGCATCCCCTCGGCGTGGCAGGACGAGGGTCAGAACATCTACCTGCTCGGCACCACCTCGACCGAGCTGTCCGGCTCTGCATGGGCCGAGACGGTGCACAGCCACCTCGGCGGACTGCCGCCCAAGGTCGATCTCGCCGGCGAGAAGCGCCTCGCCGGACTCATCGGCGCCGCCCGAGACGAGTGGCTGATCTCTTCCGCTCACGACGTGTCGGAGGGCGGGCTCGCTCAGGCTCTCGCCGAGGGCGTCATGCGATTCGGTGTCGGTGCCCGCGTATGGCTGACCGAACTCATGGATCGCGATGGGGTGGATGCCGCATCCGCTCTGTTCTCCGAGTCGACGGGCCGCGTCATCGTGACCGTTCCTCGCGAGGACGACGTGAAGTTCCAGGGCCTGTGCGAAGGACGCGGCTACCCGGTGCTGCGCATCGGCGTGACCGACACGGTCTCCGACCTCGAGGTCACCGGACTCTTCACGGTCTCGGCATCCGAACTGCGCGAGCGTTCGCAGGCGACTCTTCCCGCAGCCTTCGGCCCGACCGTCTCGGAGCCTGTGTGAGCGACATCGAGCGGCACGGTCAGGGCAGCCCTGTCCCCGCACCCGGCGAGGAGGATTACGGTCGGCTCGGCGCGCGTCGCACCCGACGGATGCGCATCGTCGCCTGGGTGACGATCGCGGCCCTCATCCTCATCGGCGGCGGCTCGACCGTGCTGTCGCTGCTGTTCGGCTGAGTCATTCCGCGCACTGCGGACTCCTCCTCCACCGCATCGGCCGTTCATCGAAGCATCCACCTTTCGTGCTCTCGCGCTCCGCGATGTCGGAGCATCTGCGAAGACTGAGCGGCATCGCAGACGAAGGAGACACGATGAGCGAATCCAAGCTGGACTTGATCGCGAAGCTGCTGGCGAAGGCCGAGAGCACGACACCTGAAGAAGCCGAGGCGCTCACCGAGCACGCCGAACGCCTGATGGTGAAATACGGCATCGAGCAGGCGCGACTCGATGCGCGACGAGCGCAGCTGGGCCAAGAGCGCGAAGAGATCGTGCAGGAGCAGATGGTCTTCACCGGCTCGTACGCGCGAGACATCCGTGAGCTGGGCGGCAACGTCGCGTTCGCGCTCGGTTCGATCAGACCGATGCAGTCGGAGCGGCCCGGTGGCCGATTCATCCTCTACTTCGTCGGCTTCACGTCCGACGTGCAGCAGGCGAAGATCCTCACGGCCAGCCTCGAAGTGCAGGCGATGGTGGCGATGCGGGCCTGGTGGGCGAGCCGTCGGGAGATGTACCGGTGGCACTCCGAAGCAGAGAAGCGTCGCGCACGCAGCGGATTCATCCGCGGGTTCGGGATCGGCGCCGCGCAACGCCTGCGAGAGAGTCGTGCCGTGATCATCGAAGAATCCGGGTCGGGTACCGCGCTCGTGCTTGCGGATCGCCGAAATCAAGTGGACGCCGTGGTCGCCGCGATCCCGCATCGACGGGGACGAGCGCGCCAGGGCGCCGATCGTTCGGCCTTCACGCACGGGCATCGATCGGGTCTCGAGGCGAACACCGGCGGGAGCGCGGTCACGGCGGGTCGGGGCGTATCGGGCTGAGCGCCACGAGATTCATGCCGCAGCATCCATCTCCCAGTGACGCGGGTCGCCCCAGCCGAGCTCCCCGGGCTTCGCTTGATCGGTTTTGCTGGATTCAGGAACAATCGGATACGGGACGGCTCTGTTCCCTGTGGGGCCGGACGCGTACCCTCGGGCGTGGAACGGAGGAACAATGACCATCCAGCCTGTGGACGTCGCCCGCGACGAGGACATCGAGGGATACCTGCTCGGCTCGTCGGTGAGCATCATGCGCGAGTACATCACGAGTGCCGGCAGAGGACCGCGCCTGCACCGCCATCCCTATGCCGAGACGTTCGTGATCCACCGCGGCCGCGCGCTGTTCACGGTCGGAGACGAGCAGGTCATCGGCGCGGGAGGGCAGATCCTCGTCGTTCCCGCGCTCGTCGACCACAGATTCGAAGTGCTGGACGGCGGCACGTACGAGGCCACGCACGTGCACGCGAATGATCGTTTCGTCACGGAGTGGCTCGAGTAGTCGACGGCCCCGCACACCTGTCAGTCGGCACTAGCCTGAGACCGTGACCGACACCGAACTGCGCCCCCTGCTGGAGGTGCTGCGTCGCGAGGCGCACAGCAGGGTCGAGTCGCTCACGGCGATGCTCACGGAGCTGACGCACGATCGCAGCAGCCAGAGCGACGATGACGAGCACGACCCGGAGGGTGTGCCGCTGTCGGCCGAGTGGTCGCGATTGAACGGGCTGCTCGACGGCGCCCGCGACGAACTGCAGCAGATCGATGATGCGCTGGTCAGAATGGATGCCGGCGATTACGGCGTCTGCGCGAACTGCGGTCGCAGCATCCCGATCGCGCGACTCCGGGTCAGACCGTTCGCCACGCTCTGCGTGCCCTGCGCCGAGAAGCTGGGTCGCTGACCTGCGGAGCGCGTTGTCAACCCTCTGGCGACCACGCATCGACCGCGGGACTCTGGGCGAACCACCTACGAACAGGAGCACCCCATGAGCGACCCGAACACCGGCGGACCCCGCACCGACGATCCCACCGAGACCGGCCTCGACAAAGGCACCGGCGACCCGAATGACGACCGCGCGTATCTCAACGACCTCCCGCCTGCTCAGGTCGTCGAGGAAGACGTTGAGGATTCAGACGAAACGGATGCCGACGCCTGAGCGCTCTGCACGGCCACGGGTCTCGTGGCCGTGCACCACTGAGGCTCAGCTTGCGGCGTGCGCGGCGAACCCGTTCAGCACGGCGATGACCTGCGCCTGATCTCCGCGCGCTTCGCCGTAACGCAGGAACTTCACCCGTTCGACCTGCACCTCAGTGACATCGGGCTGCGTCTGCAGAATGACCATCGTCTCGTCGATGTAGTCACCCAGAGGCATGGCGGATGGCTCATCCTGATGTCCGGGCATGAGTTCGGTCTGCACCGACGGCGGCACGAGCTCGACCACGCGCACGGTCGAGTCTGCCAGCTGCAGCCGCAGCGTCTCGCTGAGCTGGTGGATGGCGGCCTTCGTCGCGTTGTAGGTGGGCGTGAAGCGCAGCGGCGCGAACGCCAACCCGGACGAGACGGTCATGATCGTGGCGTCCGGCTGCGCGAGCAGATGTTCGATGAACGCCGAGATCAGCCGGATCGGTCCGAGAAGGTTCGTCGTCACTGTGGCCTCGGCGTCCTCGAGGAAGGTGCCGGGTGAGGTCCAGTCCTCCACGCGCATGATGCCCGCCATCGGGACGAGCACGTTGAGATCGGGATGCCGCGAGATGACCTCGCTCGCGGCATCGGCGATCGACGCGGCATCCGTCGTGTCGATCCGAACCGTGTCGATACCCGGATGCTCCGCCGCGATCTCATCGAGCAGTTCAGTGCGGCGGCCACCGATGATGACCTGGTTGCCGGCGTCGTGAAGGCGCAGCGCGAGGGCGAGACCGATACCGCTGGTCGCGCCGGGGACGAAGATGGTGTTTCCGTTGATTCGCATGATTCGAGTGTCGATCGGGTACACGGCTCGCGGCAGAGAGCGGTTGTCGGGGGACCGGCGATCCCTGGATACCGCGGCGTCACGCGCGCATGATGGAGACATGGATCGTGAAGCCCTCGCCGAGTTCCTTCGCCGTCGCCGTGAGCAGCTGCAGCCCGGCGACGTCGGACTGTCGACCGGTGTGCGGCGACGTGCGCCGGGGCTGCGCCGCGAAGAGGTCGCGCAGCTCGCGTTGATGTCCACTGACTACTACACGCGACTCGAGCAGCAGCGCGGGCCCCAGCCGAGCACGCAGATCCTCAGCTCGCTCGCTCGTGCCCTTCGCCTCACCGCCGACGAGCGCGACTATCTGTACCGCGCCGCAGGCCAAGCGGTGCCCGATCGGATCACGCCCTCTGATCACGTCGCTCCGGCACTGCAGCGCGTGTTCGATCGGCTGCACGACACCCCGGCCCTGATCATCTCCAGTCTGGGCGAGACGCTTGTGCAGAACGCCCTGGCCTCAGCGCTGCTCGGTGACAACGTGGGCGCGGCGGGATTCGAGCGCTACGAGCCGTATCGCTGGTTCGTGCAGCCGGAGCAGGCGCGATCGCACTATCCCGAGGACGACCACGCGCGCAACAGCCGCGCGCAGGTCGCCGGGCTCCGTGCGGCATACGGTGCGATGGGACCGGGATCGCAGGCAGGGATGCTCGTGGCCGAGCTGACCCGTCGCAGCGAGGAGTTCCGTGAGCTGTGGGACAGACAGGAGGTCGCTCAGCGATTCGCGGATCACAAGACGCTGCTCCACCCCGAAGTCGGCGCGATCGAAGTGGACTGCCAGGTGCTCTTCACCGAGGACCGCGGCCAGGCGCTGCTCGTGCTGACCGCCGCGCCGCGGAGCGACGATGAGGAGAAGATCCGTCTGCTCGGAGTGCTCGGAGCACAGCGGTTCGGCGCAGACGAGCGGTCGCGGAGAAGCTGAGCCTCTCGCCGCCCGGTGGCGAGTCGACGATGGGAGCTTTTCGCACCCGAGTCCGGCTCGGAACGTGCGAAAAGCTCCCATCGAGGCCCGCAGGGGGCGGGGCGGGGCGGGACTCAGCCGGCGTCGGCCTTGCGGGCACCCGCTTCCAGGACGTCGCCTGCGGGGCGTTCCTTGTGCCCGCCGAACTGCAGCCGCATCGCCGAGAGCACCTGGTTGGCGAACTGGTCCTCGTCGCGCGAGGAGAAGCGCTCGAAGAGCGATGCCGCGAGCACCGGTACTGGAACACCCACGTCGACAGCGGCCTTGACGGTCCAACGGCCCTCGCCGGAGTCAGAGACACGTCCAGCCAGTCCGTCGAGCTTGGGGTTCTCGTGCAACGCGGCGGCGGTGAGATCGAGCAGCCACGACGAGATCACCGATCCGCGTCGCCACAGCTCGGTCACCTTGTCGGTGTCGATCGGGAACTGGTAGAACTCCGGTTCCTCCAGCGGGGCGATCTCGGCAGAGTGCTCGGCCTCGCGCACACCGGCATCCGCATTCTCGAGTAGGTTCAACCCCTCGGCGATCGACGCCATGATGCCGTACTCGATGCCGTTGTGCACCATCTTCACGAAGTGCCCGGCGCCGGAGGGTCCGCAGTGCAGGTAGCCCTGCTCCTCGGGGGCAAGCTCTCCTTCGCGTCCTGGAGTGCGATCGATCTCGCCGACCCCCGGCGCGATCGTGCGCAGCACGGGCTCGATGTGCGCGAACGCCCTGTCGCTGCCGCCCACCATGAGGCAGTAGCCGCGCTCCAGGCCGAACACACCGCCGCTCGTGCCGATGTCGACGTACTCGATGCCGCGCTCGCGCAGTGACGCGGCCCGGCGGACGTCGTCGCGGTAGTTCGAGTTCCCACCGTCGATCAGGATGTCTCCCTGATCCAGGACCGCGGCCACCTCTTGAGCGACCGCCCCGGTGAGCGACGCGGGAACCATCATCCACACGACGCGCGTCGGTTCGAGCTTCGTGGCGAGATCGGCGACCGATTCGGCACCGGTCGCCCCCTCCGCGACGAGTGCGGCGACGGCATCCGCGTTCACGTCGTAGACGACGCAGTCGTGCCCGTCGCGCATCAATCGTCGGACGATGTTCGCGCCCATCCTGCCGAGTCCGACCATGGCCAGCTGCATATCCGCTCCTGCCGTTCAGTTCGGCCCGCCGTGAGCCGAGTCGTGGTCATCCTGACACGGCGGACGGCGCGATGCCAGCACCCGCCACCGCATCAGTGCCCCGCGTGACCTCCGGTCGCGGCGTCATCCGAACCGTCGTCGTGCCCCGAACGCTCAGGCGCCTTCACCCTGCCCTCATCCCCCGGCTCGATCACGACGAACTGCCCCATCATCCCCTCGTCCTCATGCAGCAGCATGTGGCAGTGATACATGTACGGCATGGTCGGATCGGCGTAGTCCTCGAAGCGCACCAGCAGCCGGTACGTCACGTTCGGGTCGAGATAGATCGTGTCCTTGGGCCCGGCCAGCTCGGGCGGCGGTGCCTGCCCGTTGATGCTCAGAACCCGGAACTGCACATCGTGGATATGGAAGCTGTGCGGGATCGGCTGCGTGCTGCGCACCTCCCACACCTCCGTGTCGCCGACATGCACGACCTCGTCGATGCGGTTCATGTCCATCTGCTCCCCGTTGATCTCACGGGTGTTCAGCACGAAGTCCCGAGTGACGGATGCTTCGTCCTCATGCAACTCGTCGGCGACAGCATCCTGCGCCTCCGGCCACGACGGCTCGGGCGACGGAGCCAATGAATCGGCCGCGCGGAACTCCAGCACATCGAATTCGTCGTTCCCACCCGACGTCGCGGGCACGACGATGCCGCCGAGGTGGGTCTTCGACGACTGCAGTCGCACTGTCTCGCCAGGCTCGAACTCGACGACGGCCTCGGCGCGCTCGCCCGGTGCAAGGCGCACCTGTTCCATCTCGACCGGAGCATCCAGGAGACCGCCGTCGGTCGCGACAAGAGTCATCGGACGATCCGGGATCTCGAAAGTGTACGTGCGGGCCGTCGATCCGTTCAGCAGCCGCAGGCGCACCCGATCGGTCGTCACCTCCTGGTACGCGCCGACCGTGCCGTTGACCAGGACGGTGTCTCCCAGCATCCCCGGCTCTGAGCCGTCGTCGTTCAGCACGAGCCGGCCCGCGCTGTCGAACTCCTTGTCCTGCACGATGAGCGGCAGATCGTCCACGCCGTACTCGCTCGGCAGGTCGGCGGCGAGGCTCGCGTCGTCGTCGAGGATGAACATCCCGGCCAGACCGAGATAGACATGCTTCTCCGTCTCTCCGTGCGGATGCGGGTGGTACCAGAGCGTCGACGCGGGCTGATCGATCATCCAGGTCGGCTGCCACGTCTCACCCTGCTCGATCATCTGGTGCGGGCCGCCGTCCATCGCGGCCGGCAGATGCATCCCGTGCCAGTGCACGCTGGTCGCCTCGGGCAGTTGGTTGTCGATCTCGACGGCGACCTGCTCGCCCCGTTCGGCGCGAAGGGTCGGGCCGAGGAAGGCGCCGTTGAAGCCCCACGTCTCCGCATCCCCGATGCCGGGGAAGCTCGTGGTGCCCTGCTCCGCCGTGAGCTGGAACGTGCGCACGCCATCCTCGACGGTGGAATCGGCGATCGGCGGGATCGCGAGTTCGTTGACGAAATCGTGCTCGGCGACCGTGGTGGTGGAGAACGTGTCGCATGCGGTGAGGAGGGCTGCGGATGCCGCGACTGCGGCGAGCGCGGCGGCGATGCGCACCGACCGGGAACGTCGTGGTTCACAACTCCGGAGAATCTTCTCCGATCCCCGCAATCGGGGGACCGCGATCGTGCTTCTCACCCGATTCTCCGGAGTTGTGCGGGCTCGTGCCGGTTCACTCATGCTCGGGGCGTCCGCATCTTCTGGATCGCAAGGGCGAGAAGCCCCGCGATCGCACCCCAGAACGTGTCGATGGCGAGGGCGGCGAACACGGTCCAGATCGGCCCGTCGACGCCGCCGAAGATCGCCGCGACGACCATAGAGATCGCACCGTGAGCGAGCCCGGTGAGCGTCAGCACGAGCACCGGGCGCGGCACCCGGCCGAAGCCGACGACGCCGATCCAGGTCACGGCGACGATCGCGATGATCGTCAGCGCACGGGGTGCACCCTGGCCGATGCCGATCAGGTTCGTGAGCGGCCACAGCAACGAGAGCGAGGCGAGGCCGATGATGAGCAGCCAGGGCAGTGCGGGGCGGGCGGTGGTGGAGGGTGTTGTCTCAGTCATGCGTCCAGCCTCGCCAGCAGCGACTGAAGGCACATCGGCGCTGGGGCGTCTCTTCGCGCCAACAGCAGGCGACCTCTCGTGACGTCGATGTCGCTGGGAATCGACATCGCTCGTCGCTACGAGGGGATCGCGCGCGCCACCTCGCCCTCCTACGCTGGAGGCATGCGCAGCGAGGTGAACCCACGACTCGCCGACGCGGGGCTCGCGATCGCCGTGACGCTGGTGCTCGCGGTCGTCATCGCCGCTGATCCGGTCGGTCGCACCTCGTTCGGCGGATACGCATTCGCGTTCGGATTCGGTCTGATCCTGCTCGTCCGGCGGCTGCTGCCACGAACCACGCTGGTCGTGACGCTGCTTGCGATCTTCGCGTACTACACGCTGGATCTGCCGCCCGTCGGCATGGTGCTTCCCGCGATCGGCGCCCTCTTCTCCGCGGCCGAGCAGCATCGCACGTACTGGGCCGTCGGCTCGGCTGCAGTGCTGCTCGCGGTCGCAACCTACTTCCGCCTCGACGGCTCGGAGCCGGAGGCCACGCTCAACGGCTACACGTTCGTCACCGAGTTGGCACTGGCCGCTGCGGCCATCGCGCTCGGCGCTGCAGTGCGTCTCGCCCGTGAGGCTCGGGAGCGCACCGCGCAGATCGCCGCGCTCACCGCCGCAGAGGAAGCCCACGCCGCGGATGCCAGGATGCAGTCCGAGCGAATGCAGATCGCCCGCGACCTGCACGACACCATCGGTCACACGCTCTCGGTCGCGTCGCTGCATGCCGGCGTCGCCGCCGAGGCTCCGGATGCTGCGGCCGCACGCCCCGCACTCGATCAGGTTCGCGCGGCGACGTCGGATGCGCTGCGCGAGCTGCGGCGCACCGTGAAGGTGCTGCGCTCGGACGACGCCTCCGGTCCCGAGGCCGTGCTCGGGCTCACGGCGCTCGAACCGCTCTTCGCCGCCGCGAAGGCGGCCGGACTCCGCGTCGAGACCGAGGTGTCGGTCGCATCCGATGCGCTGTCGCGATCGGTGGATGCCGCGGCGTACCGGATCATTCAGGAGTCGCTGACGAACGTGCTCCGGCACTCGGGCGCCTCGACGGTTCGCGTGACCGCGCGCGAGGTGGACGGGGTGCTGACGCTGCGCATCGTGGACGATGGCCGCGGCCGGCGGTCATCCGCCGCGCGTGAGGTGTCGCAAGATGTCGCCTCAGCGCCCTCCGAAGCGACCACCAGTGACACCTCCGTCCACGCGGCTGCGCGTGAGGTGGCGCGCGATGCCGCCTCAGCACCGGTGATGCGGCATTCCGCGACACCTCATGCCGCGAGGGGCACGGGTGCCGGCATCCGGGGCATGCGGGAGAGGGCGGAGCTGCTCGGCGGCACGCTCACCGCCCACCCCGCTCCGGGCGGATTCATCGTCGAGGCCGAGATCCCGGCGCGGGCTGAAGGAGAAGCGTGAGCGAACCGATTCGTGTGGTGATCGTCGATGATCAGGAGCTCGTGCGCGCCGGCCTGCGCTCGCTCGCCGAGCGCGACGGCGACATCTCCGTCGTCGACGAGGCGCCCGATGGCCGCGCGGGCCTGTCCCGCGTGCGCGAGCTGCGCCCCGACGTGGTTCTGATGGACATCCGGATGCCGGTGATGGACGGCCTCGAGGCGACGAGGGCGATCGTCGCGGATGCTGCGCTCGACGGCATCCGCGTCCTGATCCTGACCACGTTCGACGAGGACGAGAACGTCCACGAGGCGATCCGCTCCGGAGCATCGGGGTATCTGCTGAAGGACGTGTCGCCGGAGGATCTGCGTGCCGCGATCCGCACGGTCGCCGCCGGCGATTCGCTGCTGTCTCCGTCGGTGACGGCGACAGTGATGCGGGCCGCCGCGTCGCACACCGTCACCGATCGAACCCCGCTCGACGGGCTCAGCGAAAGAGAGATCGAGGTGCTGACGCTCGTGGGCCGAGGGCACACGAACGACGAGATCGCCACCGACCTCTTCCTCAGCCCCGCCACCGCGCGCACCTATGTCAGTCGACTGCTCGGCAGGCTTGCCGCCCGCGACCGTGCGGCGCTCGTCGTGCTCGCCTACGAGACGGGGCTGGTTGCGCCCGGACGCTGACGCTCGCTCGCAGTAGGCTGAACGCATCATGCAAGAGTTCTGGCAGTGGGCGGGCAGCTTCTGGTGGCTCATCTTCCCCATCATGGGAATGGCCGGCGGGGCGGCGAAGGCGTGGGAGCAGGGCGCGAAGCGCCGGCACGAGCGACGCCTCGAGACGCTGCGACTGAAGGGCGAGCTGAAGGCCGCCGAACTCGCTGCGCGCGGCCAGGTCGCACCTTCCAAGAAGCCGCGGGAGATCGCATCCGACGCGCAGGTCTCGTCGAACCAGTTGCTGGAGCGGCTCCTCGCCGAGCACGACGAGATCACCGCCCGGTGGCTCGACTACGAACTCGACGTCGCGAAGCTCATCGCCTTCCCCGCCATGAGCGACGGTCGCCAGCCGCTGACTGCCGCGTTCCTGCGGGCGAAGAAGACGGCGGATGCTCTGCGTCCGGCATCCGCTGACGCCAAGGTCAGCGAGCAGCGCGTCTCGGAGTATCTGGATGCCGTCGGCAACTACGCCGTCGCGTTCGAGATCGCCGAGAAGGACGCCAGGCGCCTGCGCGATTCGACCTTCAGCGAGGCGGAGCGCAAACGCCTCGACCGGGCTCAGAAGCTATTGAAGGTCGCGATCGACGAGTCGGCCACACAGGCCGAGCGCAACGTCGCCTACAAGCGCGTGCGCGAAGAGCTCGAGGGGCTGATCCTGCTCTCCGACGACGCCGTGACGGTGCTCGAGAAGCAGGTGGCACGCGAGATCACAGCGGGTCCGGCTCCGACGGCGACCACCGAACGCGCACCGGATGCCGAGCCTGCACCCGAACCGGTCCGCGCGCCGGAGCCTGAGCGTGCCCGGTTGAACCGGGAAGACGAACGGGCATAGGGCACCCCCTCCTCACCGCAGCTCCGCGGCCCCCACGATCTCACGCCGCCGATCACGCACCCACACCGCACCGTCCTGCCGCCGCTCCTCACGCGTCGCGAAGCGGTACCAGTACGACACCGCCCGCACCCATCGCGGCGGTCTGCCCTCGAACGGATCGACGCGCAGCAGCGCGAGCGTCGGCGCGTCCGCCTGCAGCAGCCGCGCGAGGAGCATCGTGAACCAGTCATCCAGCGAGCGCCCGAGCGGCAGGAACCACATCAGCCAGTCGAGGCGAAGATGGTACGGCGCGAACTGCCGCGGCACGCGGCGCACATCGCCTGGTTTGCCCTTGAACTCGTACTCGCGCCAGGTCGCGGCATCCGGATCCTCATCCAGCGTTCCTTCGATGACGATCTCCATCCGCTCCTTCGTCACCGTCCCGAAGGCGCCGTAGGCGTTCGCCAGCTGCCAGCGGTTGAAGCTCGCATTCATCAGCTGGCGGTGGGCGAAGAGGTTGCGCAGGGCGGGCCAGCTGACGACGAGGTAAATGATGCCGATGGCTGAGGTGATGACGATCCAGTAGAGCGGGAGGGTACCGAGCCCTTCGACAGGCTCAGGGATCGAGCCGGTCGGCACGCCGATCGCAGAAAATGCCAGCACGATCGTCGCCCAGTTCAGCCAGGCGAAGTTTCCCGTGATGACGAGCCAGATCTGCGTCACGATGATGATCGTGCCGGCGACAGCGCCGATCATCAGCGGCGCAGATCCAGGGATCCAGAGCGCAAGCAGCGGAGCGAACAGGAAGAACGGTACGACCAGCTGAGCGAAGTGGTTGCCCAGCACCTCACCCTTGTGGAACCAGCGAGGCAGCAGGTGCGCCTGACGACTGAGAGGCCCCGGCATCGGTTGCGTCTCGTGGTGGTACGTGAGCGCGGTGAGGTCGCGCCACTCCCGTCCGCCGCGGATCTTGATCATGCCCGCACCGAACTCCAGCCGGAACACGAGCCACCACATCAGCACGATCACGACGGTCGGCGGCGGCTGATCGCGTGATCCGAGGAACGCGGCGAGGAACCCTGCCTCGAGCAGCAGCATCTCCCACCCGAAGCCGTAGAACGTCTGCCCGATGCTGGAGATCGACATGTATCCGATCCAGAGCGCCAGGAAGCACGCCATCGGCACCCACGGCGGTGCCAGTTGGGGGATGCCGACGATGAGCAGCGCTGCGATGACGATGCCCGCCCAGCACAGCATCGCGAGACGTCGGTCGGTGTAGCGGATACGGCGAAAGAGCGTCGGGTGCAGCATCCGCCCGCGCGCCTTCGACGTGGCGGCCCAATCCAGCAGCGCCGGCGCCGGCAACAACCCGTGCTCGCCCAGAAGCGGCCGGAACTGGTTCAGCGACGAGACGAAGGCGACGAGATACAGCGCCGCGATGCCCCGCTGGAGCACTTCGCGTGCGAATCCGAAGTCGACAGCCGCGAAACCGTCCATATCGTCAGGCTACGCGCGATCGGTCTCTCCGACCATGGCGTGGGAGTGCTTCGGCGGCGGGGCATGATTCCGGCCCAAGCGCGGTTGCACTCACCATGCGCATCGATCTGACAGGCAAGACCGCACTCGTCACGGGTTCCACTCAAGGCGTCGGGCGGGCTATCGCCGCGACCCTGGCCGATGCGGGGGCGCGCGTCGCCATCAACGGCCGCCGAGCCGACACCGTCGCCTCCACGATCGCTGAGCTGCAGGCAGAGTCGGCAGAGCGTGAGTTCATCGCGGCGCCCGGCGATGTCACGGATCAACCAGGAGCGGATGCCGTGCCCGCCGCCACCGGCGACATCGACGTTCTCGTCAACAACCTCGGCATCTTCGGTGCGACGGATGCACTGGAGATCACCGATGAGGAATGGCGCCGATACTTCGACGTCAACGTGCTCGCCGCGGTGCGCCTGATCCGGGCGACGCTGCCTGGAATGAAGGCACGCGGATGGGGCCGCATCCTCAACATCGCCAGCGACTCGGCCGTCGTCATCCCCGCCGAGATGATCCACTACGGCATGTCGAAGACCGCGCTGCTCGCCGTCTCTCGAGGATTCGCGAAGGATGCCGCAGGCACCGGCGTCACGGTCAATTCCGTGCTCGCCGGACCGACGCACACCGGCGGAGTGGAGACCTTCGTCTACGAGCTGGTCGATTCCGCGCTCCCGTGGGACGAAGCGCAGCGCGAGTTCATGCGCCTGCACCGGCCGCAATCGCTGCTGCAGCGTCTGATCGAACCGGAGGAGATCGCCAACATGGTCGCGTATCTCTCCTCCCCGCTGGCATCGGCGACGACAGGCGCCGCAGTGCGGGTCGACGGCGGCTACATCGACTCGATCGTTCCGTAGAGCGGGCAGCCATCCTGTCCCGATCTGCGGACACGGTCTCGATCTGCGGACGGATTCGGCGAAAGCATCCGCAGATCGGGACAACCTCCGCAGATCGGGACAAGCACGCGCAAGAACAAGAAGAGGGCGCCGCGGCCGAAGCCGCGACGCCCTCCTTCGCTCAATGAGCGAGAAGTGATTACTCCTTGACGACCCAGTCGAACTGGTCGCCGTTCTCCTCGAGCCACTTGTCGACGGCGTCTGCCTCCTGGCCCTCGCCGAACTCGTTGACGACGAGGTCCTCGAGCGAACCGTACTGGTCGTCGTCGAGCTTGATCTTCTCGACGAGCTCAGCGGCCTCGGGGAACTCCTCGGCGAAGCCCTTGTGCGCCATGAAGTTCAGCGTCTCCGCCTCACCCATCGCGCCCAGCGGGTCTTCGAGTTCCTTGACGTCGTACTTGCTGTTCGCCCAGAACGGCTTCCACAGCGTGACGACGAGGTCTTCCTTCTTGTCGATCGCCTCGCCGAGCACGGTGAGCATTCCCGAAGTCGACGAGGTCTCGAGGGTGTACTCACCGTCGAGGCCGTACTCGGGCATCATCGAGTCCTGAGTCACGCCGGTGAGGCCTGCACCAGGCTCGATGCCGATGATCTTGCCGTCGAAGCGCGCGGCCTGACCCTTGAGCTCCTCGATCGATGTGATGTCCATGTAGCTGGGCACCGCGATCGTGAGCTTGGCGTTGTCGTAGTACGCGCCGAGGTCCTCGAGGTCGTCGCCGTACGTCTTCATGTACTCCGCGTGCGTGACCTCTGGCCAAGCCGACGGGAACAGATCGACATCGCCCTGCGCGAGGCCGGTGTAGAGCGGACCAGCCTCGGTCAGCGTCTCGAGCTCGACCGTGTAGCCGAGCTTCTCGAGCTGGTCCTGGACCAGGTACGCCATGCTCAGGCCGTCGGTCCACGAAGGGATGAAGCCGAGGGTGATGGTGCCCTTGTCTCCGCCTTCGCTGTCACCGCCGCCGTTTCCGCCTGCGGTGTCGTTGCCCGTCGCGCAACCGGCGAGGGCGAGGGATGCCACGGCCCCCAGGGCCACGGCGGCTGTGATGTGCCGGAACTTCTTCATGGTGCTTTCCTTCCGTATGTTCTGCTGCGTTTCGTATGGGTGAGGGATGGTCTATGCGGCTCCGCCGCCGATGGGTGCGCGGTGCGGTGACGCCACTGCACGCTCGGCCTCTGCCGCGGCATCCGCCTTGCCTGCCTGCTGCGAAGCACGACGGCGATTCACCATGCCCAGCAGCGACGAGGGGAACTCGCCGGGAGTGCCGAGTGCGGCGGTGACGCGGTCGAGGAAGACGGCGAGCAGCACGACGGCGAGCCCCGCCTCCGCGCCCTTACCGATGTTCACGGTCGCGATCGCCTCGACGACGAGCTTTCCGAGGCCGTCAGCCCCGGCCATGCCGGCGATCACGGCCATCGACAGCGAGAGCATGATGACCTGGTTGACACCGGCCATGATGGTCGGCATCGCGAGCGGGAGCTGGATGCCGCGCAGGATCTGGCCCGGTGTCGCACCGAAGGCGTGTCCGGCCTCGACGGTCTCGGAATCCACGCCTCGGATGCCGAGCTCCGTCATGCGCACGCCAGGAGGCAGCGCGAAGATCACGGTCGCGACGAGCCCGGGCACGACGCCGATGCTGAAGAACACGATGGCGGGGATCAGGTAGACCATCGCGGGCATCGTCTGCATGAAGTCGAGAATCGGCTTCAGCACAGCACGCACTGTGGCGTTGCCCGCCGACCAGATGCCCAGAGGAATGGCGATGACCACCGCGACCAGCGCGGCGACGATCACCAGCGAGAGCGTCTGCATCGCCCCGACCCACAGCCCCATGCTGAGGATCAGTACGAACGAGACCGCCGTGCCGAGCGCCATCCAGAGCGAGCGCACCGCCCACGCGATGAGCGCGGCGATGATGATCAACGCGACGATCGGTGTGCCGAGGAGCACATCGGTCAACCCGTTGACGAGGAACTTGACGATGAACGAGATGAAGTCGAGCAGGCCCTCGAGGTTGTCCTTGACCCACGCGACGGCGCCGGCGACCCACTCGCCGATCGGAATGCGGAACCCATCCATCAGCGCACCTCCTCTTCCGTCACGGCTTCCGGCGCGACCGCATCGGCCGCCTCTCCGAGCACCGCGGTCGATGCGGGGGCGACGGCATCCGCTGCCTCACCCAGCACCGCGGCGATCTCGGCGTGCGAGACCGGCGGAAGCGGCAGGGTGATCTCCTCGGTCGAGTTCGGGCCAGGGCCGAGAGCTGCGAGCAACGTGACGCGCGGGATGACGCCGGTCAGGCGCCCTTCGGCGTCGACGACCGCGAGCGGCAGCTGTGACTCGACGGCGGGGACGAACAGGTTCATCAGAACCTCGTCCTCAGCGACGCTCTGCGGCACAGGCTTCAGGATCGACTTCAGCGACGTCTCCCCCTTGCGCACGAGCTTGACGGCGTCGCGGTCGGTGACCATGCCGAGCAGCTTGCGGTCACGGCCGGTGACGTACGCGGCCGACATGTAGGCGTCGCGCATCTGACGCAGCGCGGTGCGGGGTCCGGCGTTCTCTGCGACCACGGGACGCGGACGCTCCATGACGTTGGATGCCGTGAGCACACGCGCGCGGTCGACGTCCTGCACGAACTGCTCGACGTAGTCATTGGCCGGGTCGGTGAGGATATCTTCTGGGGTGCCGATCTGCACGATGCGGCCGTCGCGCATGACCGCGATCCGATCGCCGAGGAACATCGCTTCGTTGAGGTCGTGCGTGATGAAGACGATGGTCTTCTGCAGTTTCTCCTGCAGCTCGACCAGTTGCTCCTGCATTTCACGGCGAATGAGCGGGTCGAGGGCGCTGAACGCCTCGTCCATCAGGAGGATCTCGGTGTCTGCAGCGAGCGCACGCGCGATTCCGACGCGCTGCTGCATTCCACCGGACAGCTGCGAGGGAAGCTTGTCGCCCCAGCCGTCGAGGCCGACCATTTCGATAACCTCGTTGGCCTTAGCGAGGCGCTCGGCCTTCGGCACGCCCTTCAGCTCAAGCGGGTAGGCGACATTGTCGGCCACGGTACGGTGCGGCAGCAGCGCGAAGTGCTGGAACACCATCGATACGTTCTCACGTCGGATCTCGCGCAGGCGCGACGCCGGTACACCGGCGATCTCGTCGCCGTTGATCACGACGGAGCCGTCGGTGATGTCGTGCAGTCCGTTGAGCATGCGGATGATGGTCGACTTGCCCGATCCGGACAGCCCCATGATGACGAAGATCTCACCACGGTTGACGGTGAAGCTGGCGTCGATGACGGCGGCGGTTCCGGCGTCCTGAATTTCGGTGCGGGATTCGCCCGCCTTCAGGCGGCGGACGGCCTGGTTCGGATTCCTTCCGAACACTTTGAAGAGATGGCGCGCTTCGAGAGCGGTTTCGGTCACGTTTCCCCCGATGGCTTCCGATTCTTCGGGTCTCGGTAGCCGACTTCGGTTACGCCCGGGTGATGATCACGAGGCCGCTTCGAAAGTCTTGCGCTGGCGGCTCAGGCAACGGATTTCGGATCCGCGCAAAGAACATCGACCGTACGCCCACGCCTCTTCGCAGCACAGCTCATCGAATGAAGGACGTGACCGCGGACTGGTCTATAAGCCGAAAGGCCTACATTTGAACGTAACAAAAGGGCCGGTCAGGGGCAAATCTCGCCCAGTCGGACCGCCCTGGTTTTTGTCGCCTGAACGGGGATTCTGTCGAATGTCGACAATCTGCGTGTGGGCGTGTCAGCGGCGGATGCTGCGGGTCACGGTGAACTTCGACGTGCGATGCACCTGCTCGGTCTGGCCGATGAGGCGGGTCAGTTCCGGACGGTACAGGAGGCTGGAGTTGAACACCGTCAGCAGTTCGCCGCCGGGGCGGAGGAGGCGGGCGGATGCCTCGAACAGACGCGTCGCGGCTCCGGTGTGGACACTCGAGCCGAGGTGGAAAGGCGGATTCAGCAGGATCAGATCGGCGCTGCCGCCCGGAAGGTCGGATCCGGCATCGTCATGCGTCACCGTCACGCGGTCGGCGACCCCGTTCGCGATCATCGTCTCGCGCGCAGACGCGACCGCCGCCGCCGAACGATCGGTCGCCGTGACTCGGGCGGCGGGGTGATGCAGTGCGTAGTACGCGGCGAGCGCTCCTGTACCGCAGCCGAGGTCGACGACCGACTGCTGTCCGTCCGGCACAACTCCGGACGATTTCTGCAGTTCGGCATGTTCTTGGCGCGTCGCTGCCCGAGGGGCGCCGGTTCTCCGGAGTTGTGCGACGGATTCGCGTTCGCGGGTCAGCACCTCGAGCAGCACGCGCGTGCCGATGTCGATCCGGTTCGCGGCGAACGCGCCACCGTGGGCGATGAGGGTGAGCCCGAACTCCGGATGCTCCGCCTGCTGCGGGTAGGGCGGCTCCGCCGGCACCGGCCGCGGATCGGACGCCACGATCAGTCGCGACTTCCGCTCGGCGCGCTGCGGCTGCACGCTCGCGAAGCTGCGCGACAGCACCTCGTTCTGCGTCAGGCTCATGTGCTTCACACGACCCCCGGCCACGAGCACCACGTCGGGCGCGGCCCAGCGGGCCACAGCATCCGCGATCTCCTCCAGCTCGGCGAGCGCCTTCGGCAACTGCAGCAGCACGAGCCGCGCGTCCGTCAGCAGCGACGCGTCGAGTTCGTGCGACGCGAACCCGCTGAGGCCGAGTGAGGCCGCGTTGCGCGCCAGCGCCCGGCGGCCGGTCGCAAGGTCCTGGTGCACGCGGATGCCGTCGTGCCCGGCATCCGTCAGCGCGAGCGTGATCGCGCCGTACTCGTCGCCGATCACGCTGACCTCGGAGCCGGCCAGCGCGTGCTCCGCGATCAGAACGAGAGCCTGGTCGACCAGCAGACCATCCGTCGCGTCGTGTGCGAAGAGGTTGTCGGCCTCGACATCGGGGAACCGGCGCAGGCTGCCGTAGGGGAAATCGGGCACGTCCCCAACTTACGCGCCCCGATACACCTCGCGGACCTGGCCCTCGTGGCCTCGCGCCGGCATGCTCGCGTCGCATTCGCGGATGTCAACCCACCCTCGGTTTCCGGCCGCACCGAGGTACGGTCGCGGAATGAAGCAGCTGAAATACTCCGAGAAGGCGGTTCTGGTCGGTGACGACGCAGCGGATGCGTTGATCCATTACGCCCGCGTGATCAGCGATCACGGAGGTGCTGACACAGTCACGTTGCGGGTGATCAACCCCAACGGCAACACGGTGGAAGCGACGTTCCTGCTCACCGCAAGCACCGTGATGATGGTCGAATCGACCAGTTCCGACCTTGAACCGCCCCTCAACAGTGAGGCTGTCCAGGATCTGCGACGTCGGATAGACGTGATCGTGCGGCCTGCACAGCTCGAGCCTGAGTCTTCGTGGGCTGAAGACTCCTTGAAAGACTCCGACATCATGTGACGGCGCCCGACGGAGGGATTCAGCGCGTCGCCTGGACCGTTTCAGGGCGCAACAGCGGAAGGAATGAGACCGCGAACCCTGCGAGCACGGCGCCGAGCCCACCGACGGCCATGTCGGCAATCGTGTCGCCATAGGCGACGAAGATGTCTTCGCTGATGAAAGCGTGACCGAACCACTCGACCATCTCCCAGAGGGCGCTCATCGCGAGTCCCAGCATCGTCGTGAGCAGCACTGCACCGAGAACCGCGTTCTCCCCCGGAGCCGGGACGAATCGTAATCGGCTGAACAAGAGATAGCAGACGGCTGCGATCGCGGCCGTGCACACGAAGTGTACGGCGAGATCCCACCAGCCGATGCGGGTGTACAGGTCGAAGACATTGCTCCATGCGGCGATGAGCAGCGTGAGGCAGAACGCGACGTCCACTCCTGCCCGCACACCGATGAAGCGTGGGATCAGCAGCCCGGGCAGGGTGAAGGCGAGCACACCGGCATCCGTCAGCTCGAACCAGATGGCTGCGATCACGACGCTGAGAACTCCGAACACCCGAACCGCGTCCGCGATGATCTCGCCCGCCGTCTGCGGCCTCCGAAGAAAGTTCTCGATCATCATCGGCCAGAGTACTCAGGCGACACGATCTCCGCCTGCACCGGCAGATGATCGGATCCCCATCCGCCGGCATGGCGGCGCGCGTTCACTGCTGCTCGGGTCACCTGCAGCCTGGGCGAGACTGCGATCCAGTCGATACGGCGACCGTTCCTGCGAGGGCGACGGTAGTTCGGCCGCGTTGCCCACGGCACAGTCAGATGCACGCGCGCACGTGACCAGGCGTCTGCGAGCAGGCCATCACGGAACAGCTCGATGACCGCGGCACCGCTCTCGTCGTCATTCAGGTCGCCCATCACGACCGCCGGCAGTGCGCAGGCGGCCACCGACCGCCGAACCGCTTCTGCGGAGCGAAGTCGAGAACGCCGCGAGAGATGGTCGAAATGCGTGTTGATGACGAAGAGGCGTCGACCTGTCGCATGATCGCGGAAGGTCGCGGCGAGCATGATCCGCGGCAGGACGTTGCCCCAGGACCGGGATCCGGGAACGTCAGGTCGATCAGACAACGCGATCTGCTGCGCGTTCATCAGCTCGAGTCGGCTCGAGTCGTAGAAGATCGGGCAGCCCTCGCCACCCCCATCGCCCGCGCGTCCACGGCCGACGAATCGATAAGAGCCGCCGAGCGCATCCCGGATGAATCGTGCTTGCTGCGGCAGCGCCTCTTGAACTCCGAGCACTGTCGGTTGCTCTGCTGCGAGCAGCGCCGCGAGGCGCGGCGCGCGGCGCTGCCACCGGCCGGCTTCTCGAATCCCGAGCGGCATCGCGCGACGCACGTTCCACGTCATGACGTGCAGCGCGGGCGCGGACACCGCTCCGATGAGCGCCTTCGGGGCCCGGGGGTCGTCGCTCACGACGGCCTCACGCGCCAGCGTCGGTCAGACACCCGACGCCACGCCACGCGGCACCATCGATGCGGCGGAAAATCGCGCGGCCAGTGCCGGAATACCGTGCGGAAGCCGCGGGACACCCGGATGCCGAATGAACTCGCGCTGCGGAACGGCCGCATCGAGATGCCCATCGCCTCGCCTCGCAGATAGCCGATGCGGCGCCGGTCTCCGATGTGAAACGCGATGTCCAGGTCGTCATGAAGCTCCGGGTCATCGCGGTGGACCAAGCGCCCGACACCGCGCCACGTGCTGGCGCGCATCGCGAAGTTCGACCCGAACACCGGCAGGTGGCCGAGCGTCGGCACCGTCACGAGGACGTACCCGAGCAGGTAGGCGCTCGCCAGCGGAGTGCGCAGCGCCAGCGGTCCGTCGATGAAGCGCGCTGCACCGGTGACGGCGGCGATATCCGGACGCCGCCCGAATGCGGACACGACACTGTCGATCCACGAGATCGGAGCGACGCAATCCGCGTCGAGTCGCAGGATGATGTCCCCCGTCGCGGCATCGTAGCCGCGGGCGCTGGCAGCGGGGATTCCCGGTTCGGGACACCACACCACGGTCGCGCCGAAGGCGGAGGCGACCTCGGCCGATGCATCCGATGACCCGTTGTCGACGACGATGATCTCATCGGGAAGTCGCGATTGCTTCGCCAGCCGGTTCAGACACCGTTCCAGGTGGGCCGCATCGTTCTTGACCGGGATCACCACCGAGATCCGTTGCGGGGCAGCATCCACCCCCGAGGCGGGCTCCTTCACGAGTCGATCGGCGTGCATGCCCCTATTCAGCCTGACGATTCCGTTTGCGCCCAGGGGATTGACGAACACGTCATCGGACGCATCACCTGAATCTCGCTGTTGACACGCACTAGGTTCTATGGTTACTTAGTCGAGTAACTAACCAACTGACCATCTGGAGGCACCAGTGATCGAAGAAGGCAAGGCGCTCTTCCTTCAGATCGCCGAACGAATCGAGGACTCGATCCTCGACGGCTCCCTCGAGGAGGAGTCCAAGGCTCCTTCCACGAACGAGCTGTCCGCCTTCTACCGGATCAACCCCGCCACCGCCGCGAAAGGAGTCGCCATGCTCACGGACAAGGGTGTGCTGTACAAGCGCCGCGGAATCGGCATGTTCGTCGCCGACGGGGCACGTGAACTGCTGCTCGGCGAGCGGCGTTCCGCGTTCGCCGACCGCTACATCGACCCCATGCTCGCCGAGGCGTACACGCTGGGCCTCAGCGCCGACGACCTCGCCACGCTGCTGCGCGAACGCGCCGCAGCATCCATTCAGAAAGGGAAGGCCGAATGACCGCCGTCATCGAGGTGCAGAACCTCACCAAGCGATACAAGGAGAAGCGCGCACTCGACAACGTGTCGCTTTCGCTGGAGGGCGGTGCGATCTACGGCCTGCTCGGGCGCAACGGTGCAGGCAAGACCACGCTCATGTCGATCCTCACCGCTCAGAACTTCGCCTCGTCAGGTGAGGTGAAGGTGTTCGGTGAGCACCCGTACGAGAACGCGCACGTGCTCTCCAGGGTCTGCTTCGTCCGCGAGAGCCAGAAGTACCCGGATGACGCGACCGCTCGCCACGCGTTCAAGGCGGCCTCGCTGTTCTTCGCGAACTGGGACCAGGACTTCGCGGACCAGCTGATCAAGGACTTCCAGCTTCCGATGAAGCAGACGATCAGGAAGCTCTCCCGCGGACAGCTCTCCGCCGTCGGCGTGATCATCGGCCTTGCTTCACGCGCCGAGATCACCTTCTTCGACGAGCCGTACCTCGGCCTCGACGCCGTCGCGAGGCAGGTCTTCTACGACCGGCTCGTGGAGGACTACGCCGAGCATCCGCGCACCATCATCCTGTCCTCCCACCTCATCGACGAGGTCTCCCACCTCATCGAGCGCGTCATCGTGATCGATGACGGCAAGATCCTTCTGGACGAGGAGACGGATGCCGTGCGCGACCGCGCCGTCACCGTCATAGGGGATGCGACCAAGGTAGACGCCTGGGTCGGGGACCGAGAAGTTCTGCACCGCGAAGCGCTGGGGCGCGTGGCATCCGTCACCGTGTTCGGCTCTCTCACCGAGGCGGAGCGCTCCGAGATCACGGCGGACGGGCTCGATGTCGCCCCGGTCTCACTCCAGCAATTGATCGTCCGCCTCACTCAGAAGGCGTCGAACACCAAGAACAAGGAGGTCATCTGATGCTTCGCGTATTGAAGGTCGTGCGCCTGCAACTCGTCAACAAGCAGACCTACCTGTGGGTGCCGCTCATCGTCCTCGGCGGTTCCCTTCTGGTCTCGATCCTCATCTACGCGATGATCCCGATCGACCAGCCGAAGTACGGCGGCGGCAGCCAGGCACCGCTGTGGGCGTTCCTGTTCGTCGGGATCCAGGCCCTCACCATGGTGTTCCCGTTCTCGCAGGCGATGAGTGTCACCCGTCGGGACTTCTATCTCGGAACGTTGATCACCGCGATGATGACGAGCGTCATCCTCGGCGTTGTGTTCATCCTCGGCGGCCTGTTCGAGCTGTGGACGAACGGCTGGGGCATCAACGGCTACTTCTTCCACCTGCCATGGGTGTGGGAATCCGGGCCGATCGGCGCAGGGTTCATCTACGCCGTGCTCACCCTGCTCATCTTCATCATCGGATTCACCTCGGCCACGATCTACAAGAGCTGGGGCCCGCTTGTCCTGCTGATCGCCAGCTTCGCGCTCGTGCTCATCCTGCTCGGCCTCGTCTTCCTCGTCACTCGGCTGGAGCTGTGGGGTCAGGTCTGGATGGGCATCCTCGACCTCGGAGCACTGGGCCTCGCCCTCTGGGGCCTCGTCGCGATCGTGGTGATGGCCGGCATCTCGTTCCTCGCCTTCCGTCGCACGATCCCGTAACCCGCACCTCGAAGCGCCCGCGGTCCTCTGGGATCGCGGGCGCTTCGGCGTACGGTACAGGGCCGCTCAGATCGTGTCGTCGGCCGCGATGATGTCGAGGCTCCAGATGCGCGTGTCCGGATCGTCGGGATCGTGGGCGTCGCCCACCTCTTTGATGACCTCATGGATCCGCCGCTCGACCTCGGTGAACTCCGCCTCGGTCAGTCGCAGGTTGGCCTGCGAGAAGGTCCCGTGCACGACAGGGTCGCGACCGGACACGTACTCCGGCGCCCACGCCATGACTCTCCGCATCATCTCGACATGGTCGTCGGCGAGTGCGTTCATCAGCACACCACCCAGCGCTTCATCGGCGATCGGATGCTCCGGGGATCCGACGTTCCACGATCCCTCGGTCGCCTTCCACACCCGATCGCGCTTGTCACGGGCGAACTCCGGCGCCTCTTCGATGAGACCGGCGTCCGCGAGCACGCGCAGATGGAAGCTGACGGAGTTGGCGGCGACCCCGAGGTCGGCGGCGACATCTGCGGCACGAGCGTGACCACGACCGGCGACAGACTTGGCGATCCGGCGCCGCAGCGGATGAGCGTATGCCTTCAGCATCGCCGTCGTCGCCTGCTTCGCGTCGGGGTGCGTTGTCGTGGCATCCGACTGCGCATCCACTGGAGTTCTCTCGTCCGCCATGTCCAGATTCTATCCACAACAGAAATTGCGCAATTAGAGTTGCGCAACTTTTCTTGCGGATCTATTCTCGAACACATGAGCA
Organism: Microbacterium sp. TWP3-1-2b2; assembly: GCF_049896145.1. Taxonomy (NCBI): domain Bacteria; kingdom Bacillati; phylum Actinomycetota; class Actinomycetes; order Micrococcales; family Microbacteriaceae; genus Microbacterium; species Microbacterium sp. TWP3-1-2b2. The sequence goes on from NZ_JAFCTS010000001.1 coordinate 2,580,218, forward strand.
CAGCCATCGCGCACCGCCTGGTGCACAACGTCCGCTACATCACCTGGCTGGTCAGCGACACCGCCAAGGGGCTGGCCTCCGCGCTCTTCGGCTTCGCGATCCCACTGATCGCGCTGTTCGTCACGAACGACCCGGCGCAGGCCGGCATCATCAGCGCGGTCGGCATGACGATCCGCACGATCACCACGGTGTTCGGCGGTGTGCTCGCCGATCGGCACAACCGCATAGTCATGATGATCATCGGCTCCGCCGCCGGCGTCGTACTCGCATCGCTCTTCACCGCGCTCGCCCTGATCGATGCGCTCACCTTCGTGACGCTGCTGCTGATCGATGTGGCACTCGCCGCCCGCGCCGGCCTGTTCGACATCGCAGGAGAGAGCGCGTTGAAGGAGGTCGTGCCGGACGATGCCATGGGCAGGGCTCAGGCGGCGAACCAGGGGCGCGACGCCGTGCTGCAACTCGCCGGAGGGCCGCTCGGCGGCGTATTGCTCGCGGCGGGGGCATGGCTGATCGGCGCCGCGATGGCGGTATGCCACGTGGTCGCGATGGCGACAGCCTGGATGCTGCGGCGCTCGGCCCCTGACACGGCAGAGCCCACCACTGGGGATAACCCAGACGACGTGGCGCGTCTTCAGCGTGTCGCGCCACGACACGCCGGCGCCACGCCAGCTGGTCTGGTTTTTCCGGACGAGAACTTGGATGCCGCGGCATCCGCCCCTGCGGAACCAGGTCCGGCACAGGAGGTCGGCCTCGCAGCCGCCGCCGTGACGATCGGGCGGCCGAATGCGCTCAGGGAGATCGCGGAAGGATTCCGCTGGCTGTTCTCCCGTGCAGATCTGCGCGGCGTGCTGTTCGTGGCGACCATCGTCAATCTCGGGTTCAGCACGGCCATGACGACCGTCATCTACGCGCTGCAGCAGCAGGGGTACTCCACGATCACGATCGGGTTGCTCGCAACCGGCGCCGGCGTCGCGATGCTGGTCGGCGCGTTGATCGCGCCGTTCCTCGTGTCGCGCATCCGGGCAAGCGTCGTCATCATCGGCGGGCTCGCCGTCGCAACGCTCGGGGTGTTCGGCATGGTTCCGGCGCACGAGCCGTTGGCGCTGATCGCCGTGCTCAGCGTGACGGTCTTCTTCATCCCTGCCGTGAACGCCGCACTGATGGGCTACTTCATGGTCGCGACACCGACCGGCCTGCTCGGACGGGCGAACAGCGCATCCGCGGTCCTCGGCATGGGGGCGATGCCGTTCGCCCCGCTGATCGCCGGGTTCGGCCTCTCCGTGATCGGACGGGAGAACACCCTCTTCATCGCATTCGCGCTCTGCGCGATCTCGGTGCTGCTCGCCGTGGCGAATCGCGGTCTGCGTGCTCTGCCCGCTGAAGCGGGATGGTCCGCGCACGCACGCCAGTTCGAGTGATCCCGGTCCCGAGCGGCCGACATGTCCGGCCTCAGGCGGGGCGAGTCAGAGCGCGCCGGCGAGCGCGACGACACCGGCGATCACCGAGACCAGCGCGATCACGAGAGCGAGGGCGATCAGTACGGCATGCACCTTGAGGAATGTCGTGGCCTTGCCTTCGGCATCCCGCGCCCTTGGGTCGCTCGCGACCCGCGTGTAGAACCGCGGCCACACGATCTCGTTGAAGGCGGCGTTGACGAACAGGAGCACGGCGAGAACGATCACGTCTCCACGGTATTGCCCCCGGCATGCCGCGTCGTCCGTGCCTCTTCGCTCGGACATGTATCAGAGACCCCTTGCCCTGCTCCTGGTACATGTGAGCACAATGATCTCCATGACCGACGCCTCTCCCGTGGGCGCCGTCAGCGACGGTTCGGCGCGCTGGGAACGCGCCGCTGACCTGTTCGCCGATTGGCGATCCGGAAACCGACACGCCATGGACGATCTGGTACGACTGATGACCCCCGTCCTGTGGCACGTCGTGCGCGCCTACGGCCTGGAGCGTTCGCTCGCCGAAGACGTCGTGCAGTCCACCTGGCTCGCACTCGTGCGCGGACACGAGAAGATCATCGACGAACGCGCGATCTCCGGCTGGCTCACCGTCACCGCCCGCCGTGAGGCGTGGCGGGTCGGCAAGAGCCACCGGCGAGCGGATGCCACGGCGGACGAGCTCCTCGAACCGATGCTGCCGCCGCAGGAATCGACCGAGGCCGAGGTGACGGCATCCGACGAGTCACGACGCATGTGGAGCGCCGTCGGCACCCTCACGACCCGTTGCCAACGACTGCTTCGCATCATCGCCTTCGACGATCGACCCGACTACGCGAGCATCGCCGCCGAGCTCGACATGCCGATCGGCAGCATCGGGCCGACGCGCAAGCGGTGTCTGGCGAAGCTGCGCACCGAACTCGTGCGCAGCGGCTTCTCCTCCACGGAAGGAGCACCCGATGACGGATTCGGATGACGCGCTGTTCGCGCGTCTGCGCATCGCGCAGGAAGAGATCGATCCGATGCCCGCCGACCTGGCTGACCGCATGATCGCCGCGATCGCGATCGCAGACGTCTCCGGCGAGTACGCGCTTCTGACGCTGATCGAGAACGCCGAGGTCGCGGTACGCGGGGACAGCGAGACGACCACCCTGCAGTTCAGCGACGGCACCGCGAGCATCCTGCTGCACATCAGCCACACCGCGAGCGGTCGACGACGCGTGGACTGCTGGGTGGATGCCGGTGCCGTCGAGGTGCGACTCACCCAGGGCGGGCGCTCATGGATGACAGTGCCCGACGGGCAGGGGCGGTGCGCGTTCGACGAGATCCCGCCGGGGCTCAGCCGGGTGCTGCTCGTCACGAACGCAGATGCGAAGGATCTGCTCACCCCTCAGTTCGAGGTGTGAGTCGCCGGCGGTGACGCCACCAGAGAGGGACGGCAATGGAGCATCCGAATGGCTGGAGCTGGCAGGACCGCGCTGAGGGCTCGATCCCTCGTGGGTCGGCGCTCGATCCGAGCGTGGACCCGGTCGCCGGCATCCGCGCGTTTCCCACCGCATATCTCCCGGATCGGTTGCTGATATCCGAGCGTCCGGACGATGAGAACGGCGCGTACGACCGCGACCTGAAGACACTGATGGAGGCAGCTGGCGCCTTCGGGTGGCGGCTGGAGGTGGAGTCGGACGACGTGGTGCGGGCGGGGCGACGGGTGGACACTCTCCCCGGCGTCCCCGGCCTTCATCGCGCACTGCTCACCACGCCGGATGCGCCTGGCGAGGGCGAATCGCCTGTCGCTCCGGATGCGTGGCGCGTGCTTCAGCGAGCACGCAGGATCGCGGGCGGGCCGATGCCGCGTGCAGGCCTCGAGCATGTGCTGGCGATCGACCCTGTCGGGCTGAATCCGTTCACGCGCACGAACCCGTTCACCCGCACGAACCCCTTCACCCGCTCGAATCCGGTGCGCGGTGCCGGGGCGGTGGGCAGCGACGACTACATGGAGCCGGGGCGGGGTGGCCGCCAGCCGATCGCCTGGATCGGCCCGGCGCCGGTGCGCGGGGCCGATCCCCGGAAGGGAAGGCGCGCGGTCGTCGCCGTACTCGACACCGGATGCGGCGTGCACGAGTGGCTGCCCGATTCGATCGTGACCCGCGATGCCGAGATCGACGGAGTGCCGATCGGCCTCACCGGCGATGACGACCCGGAACGCTACCCCGATCTGTACGGGCAGCTCGACGGCGAGATCGACGCGGTGGCCGGGCACGGCACGTTCATCGCGGGGCTGGTGAGACAGACCGCTCCGGATGCGGACATCCTCTCCATCCGGGTCGCCGGTTCGCTCGGAGTGGTGGATGAGACGACGTTCCTGCGAGCCCTCGCCGCCGTGGTCGAACTGCAGCGGCGGTTCATCTCCGGGGAGGAGGGCGGTCGCCCGGTCGACGTGCTGAATCTGTCACTCGGGTACTACCACGAGACCCCCGTCGACGGGCAGTTCTCGCTGGTGCTGTACGAGCTGCTGCGCACTGCGCGCGAGCTCGGCACGGTGGTGGTGTGCTCGGCCGGCAACGACGCGATCGACCGCCCTTCCTTCCCCGCGTCGCTGTGGGCGTGGCCTGCTGCGGACAACGGTCTGCCGGCGGACAAGGCAGTGCCGCTCGTGTCGGTCGGAGCGCTGAACCCGTCGCGGCGCTCGGTGGCGCTGTTCTCGAACGTCGGACCGTGGGTGCGCACGTTCGCCCCTGGTGCGGCGGTGGTCTCGACGAGTCCGGGTTTCATCGGCGGGACGCAGGCGGTCACCAGGGCGGACATCGGCGACCTGCCGCGACAGACGATCGACCCCGACGACTACCGCGGCGGCTTCGTCGCCTGGAGCGGGACGTCGTTCGCGGCGCCGTATGTGGCGGGGAAGATCGCGGCCGGACTCGGCGAAGTTCCGCGCGACGGGTGCGCACCGACCGCTGCGGCGAAGGAGACCCTGGATGCCGTGCTGAAGGAGCTGCCTCCCCTCGCGCCGTTGGGGTGAAGGCGCGTGCCGCCGAGCTGATCGCGCTGCTTTCGGCGGCGGCGGCACAGACGCCAGGGGCCGAGCCTTCCGCGCACGCTCCGGACACGGCATCCTGAGAGCATGGGGACTTCTGCGCGTGAGCTGTACGAGCGAGGACGCGACGCCTCCAACACGCAGCGCTACGCAGCGGCGCGACGCCTCCTCGAGCGGGCGGCCGAGCGGGCGACGGATGCCGGAGTGGACCTGCAGTCCCGGATCGCGGGCACCATGGCCTATGTGCTCGCGCAAACCGGCGAACCGGCGCGCGCGGAGGCGTTGTGCCGCGACGCACTCGACCGAGAGGGCGCGAGCGCCGAGACCCAGGCGATCATCGCCGGACAGCTCGGCGTCCTGTTCACACGCTCCGGGCGCCTGGACGACGCCGAGAAGATGCTCACACGCGCGATCGACGGGCTGGATTCGATCGCGCGCGCCAACTGCCTGCTGAATCGCTCCGTCGTGCACATGCACCGGCGGGCGTTCAGCGCCTGCAGCGCCGACCTCGAGCAGGCGATCGTCCTGTACGAGGCCGAAGGCGATGTGGGCGCAGCCGCGGAGGCACGCCACAACCTCGGTTACACCGCCCTGTTGCGCGGCGACCTCATCGAGGCGCTCGAGCTCATGGCGCAGTCGCGTCCGGTGATCGCCGCGTCGTCACGCGAAGGAGCGGCGATGAGCGACCTCGATCGGGCCGAGGTGCTGCGCGACGCCGGGCTGGTGGATGAAGCCGAGCATCTGCTCGCGAGCGTCGCGGCCACTTTCGGCGCCTCTCGGATGCGCCAGGCGCAGGCCGAGTCGGAGTACCACCTCGCCCGCTCGCTGCTGCGCCACGACCCTCTACGAGCACAGCGGGTCGCCAAGGCGGCGGCCCGACGCTTCCGTACGCTCGGCGCCGACAGCTGGGCCGCACGCAGTGACGCCATCCGCCTCGACGCGCAGCTCGCCGCTGCGCTCGCCGGCGACAGCGCCCGCACCACCGCTGCGCCCTCCGCCGCCGAGTTCCAGGCGACGGCCGAGGCGCTCAAGGCGTGCGGATTCCCCGCAGAGGCGACGGCGGTGCGACTCAGCGCGATCCTCGCCGCAGGCGAACGCGGTGTGGATGAGCGCATGCCCCGTGTTGCGCGCGATTCCCCGACGCCGCTTCGACTGCGCGCCTCCGAAGTGCGCGCCGCACGCGCGCGCGCGAAAGGGCGGTCCGCCGAAGCCCGCCGCCACGCCGCCCACGGACTCGACCTCCTCTCCGACTGGCAGCGGTCGTTCGGCGCACTCGACCTGCAGGCGTCCCTCGCCATGCACGGCACCGGCCTGATCTTCCGCGGACTCTCCGCCGCCGCCGACAGCCGCGATCCGCGCATCCTGTTCGACTGGTCCGAGCGCGCCCGCCACCTCAGTCAGCAGGTCGCTCCCGTCCGTCCCCCGAGGGACCCGCAGCTCGCAGATGACCTGGCGGAGTTGCGGATGCTGCGCACTGATCTCTCCGGGAGCGAATGGACGACCGACACGAACGTGCGCACGCTCCGAGATCGCGTACGCGATCGTCAATGGACCGCCACCGGCGCCGGCGACACCCGCCCGCGGATCACGCTCGACGAACTGCGCACGACACTCGACGAGCAGACCGCCGTGCTCTCCTACGTCTTCAGCAGCGACGCGCTGCTGTGCGTGGTCACCACAGCAGACGACAGTCGCATCGTCAACCTCGACCGCGCCGCGGTACGACGCGCCTCAGACGGTCTGCGCGCCGACCTGGATGTGTCTGCATCGATTCCCCGCGGGCCGATGGCCGCGGTGGTCGCGCGCGCGCTCGATGATCGGCTGCTGCGCCTCGACGATGCCCTGCTCGCGCCTGTACGGGCAGCGATCGGCACCCGCCGACTCGTGCTGACGGTGCCGGGGTTCCTCGGCGGCATTCCTTGGGGGATGCTGCCGACCATGCTCTCGCGCCCGTTCACTCTCGCCACCTCGATGTCGAGATGGGTTCAGGAGCGGCCGGCGTCGCGTCCACTGCGGTCGGTCGGGTTCGCCAGCGGCCCGCGTGTGCCGCGAGCAGTCGAAGAGGTGCAGGCTGCAGCATCCGTATGGCGCGACCCGACCGTACTGACGGGCGACGATGCGCGAGTGGATGCCGTCACCGATCTCGCCGGCCGGGTCGACCTGCTGCACATCGCCGCGCACGGACATCACGCCGTCGACAACCCGCTGTTCGCCGGGTTCGAGCTCGCAGACGGCACGCTCTTCGGCTACGACATCGATCTCATCCCGCGCGTGCCGGACACCGTCGTGCTCTCGGCCTGCGAGCTGGGGCACTCATCGGTGCGCTGGGGAGAGGAGGCGCTCGGGATGACGCGGGTGTGGTTGCACGCCGGCACACGGAGTGTGATCGCGGCCCCGGCAGTCGTCTCCGACGATGTCGCGAGCACGCTCCTCGCCGCGGTGCACCAGTGCCTCAGCCGAGGGGAGAGCCCTGCCGTCTCGCTGGCCGCGGCATCTGCCGCAACGGGTCACCGTACGCCGTTCCAGTGCCACGGCAGCGGATTCTGAAAGAATCTCCGATCCGATGTATCAGAACGGGAGATGCTCACTCCTGATCTGAGGAAGGTGTCAGGCGAAGGGCTCCGGGAGGGTCAAGGAGCGCGAGGGAGGCGCCAGTCGACTGGGGATACGCGTGGGGACGTATACGACAGACACCGACTACTTGGAGGGTGTGTGCGGTTCACTCGCACGCACCCTCCTTCGTCGGTCTCGATCTCAGGCCAGCATCCCGCGCCAGACGACGTCCATCGCCGCGTCGATGGGAGGTTCTTGCACGCACAGCGCCGCACCCGGGTGCGAAAAGCTCCCATCGACGCCGAGTGGTGGGCGGGACGCGGGCTCAGACGGCCAGGATGACCTCGTAGCCGGCGCTGATGAGCGCGTCGGTGTCGGCTGCGGCGTCCGTGATCACCGTCGGGAAGAGCTCCGGACCGCCGACATACGCGAACGACGCCTGGCCGATCTTGCTCGAGTCGGCCACCACGACGGCTCGGCCTGCGCGCGACGCCATCATTCGGTTCACGGCGGCCTCGCGCTCATCGTGCGTGCTCGCGCCGTCTTCGGCTGACAGTGCATTCACGCCGATGAAGGCGATGTCGAGTCGGATGCCGCTGAGAAGCTGCTCCACGAACGGTCCGACGAGCTCGTAGCTGCGGGAGTGGATCACGCCCCCGGTCACAACGACCTTGATGTCCGGCCTGGTCGCGAGCTGGGCGGCGATGTTCACCGCGTTGGTGACCACCGTGAACTCGCCGAGATCGGCACGGGCTGCGAGGGCCGCCGCGATTGCCGTCGTCGTCGTGCCGCCGGAGAGCCCGACCACGGCGCCGGTCGCGACGAGCGCGGATGCCGCGCGGGCGATGGCGTCCTTCTCCTGGGTGTGCTGGTGGCTCTTGTAGCGAACGGGCAGCTCATAGGCGACCGACTGCGCCACAGCGCCGCCATGCGTGCGGGTCAGCAGTCGCTGCTCGGCGAGGCTGTCGAGGTCGCGCCTCGCTGTCGCCGCAGATGCATCGAGCCGCTCGACGAGCTCGTCGACCGTGACCTCGCCCTGCGCTGCGAGCAGGTCGAGGATCGCAGTCAGCCGCGACGCGCGCTTCATCAGGCGCCTCGCGAATCCGAAGCCATGTCCGAAGCAGTGTCAGAGGCCGGCGACTCCGGGCCCTGCAGCGCGAACAGTCGCAGCATCCGTGCCGCCTCGTCGACGATCGCGGCGCGACCAGGCGCGATGTACTTGCGCGAGTCGACCAGGCGCTCGTCGGCGTCGAGCGTCTGGCGCACCGCCCGCGTGAAGAAGCCGTTCAGATGCGTGGACACATTGATCTTCGTCATGCCGGCGCGCACGGCATCCACGATCACGGCATCCGCGACGCCGGACGATCCGTGCAGCACGAGGGGGACACCGAGTGCGGCCCGCAGCCTGCCGATGAGTTCGATGTCGAGTGACGCGCTGCGGTCGGTCATCGCGTGCGAGGATCCGACGGCGACGGCCAGCGCGTCCACGCCCGTCTCCGCGACGAACGCACGTGCCTCGTCAGGATCGGTTCGCACGCCCGGCGCGTGTGCGCCGTCCTTGCCGCCGACCTCGCCGAGCTCGCCTTCGACGTAGACGCCCGCCACGTGCGCGCGTGTCGCGACCTCACGCGTCAGCGCGACGTTCTCGTCGTAGGGCAGCGCGCCGCCGTCGAACATCACCGACCCGAACCCGAGGTCGATCGCCTCGTCCACCAGGTCAGGATTCTCGGCGTGATCGAGGTGCACGGCGACCGGGGTCTCCGCACGACGGGCGACGGCGAGCGTGGCGAGGGCGATCGGCTCAAGGGCTCCGTGATATTTCGCGCAGTTCTGCGAGATCTGCAGGATGACCGGAAGATGAGCCTGAGCGGATGCTGCGACCAGCGCCTCGGCGGTCTCGAGATGGATGACGTTGAATGCGCCGATGCCCCGGTTATGGGCGGCAGCGTCGCGGACGAGGTCGGCGGCGGAGACGAGGGTCATTCGGCGGCTTTCTCAGAGGAGTTCATGGGGGGTTCGTCCTGGGTGATCGTGTCGACGATCAGTGCGGCTTCGAGCTGCGGATGCTGCGGTGAGATCTCTCCGGCCAGAGGCATCAGCACGGCCGCTGCCGACCAGGCGGTCGCGCGGCGCAGGATCGCCTCCGGATCGGTGTTGCCCTCGGCCATCAGTGTCGCCGCGGCAGCGACAGCGGCATCTCCCGCCCCTGTCGGGTTCCCGGCGAGCGGTTCGGGCAGCCGGGCGCGCAGCACACGGTCGATCGTGACCGCGTACATTCCATCGACGCCGAGCGACAGCAGAACGAGTCCTGCACCGCGGCGCAGCAGCTCACGCGCCCCTGCGATCGGATCGGAGAGGCCGGTGGCCTCGAGGAGCTCGGCCCTGTTCGGCTTGAGCACGGATGCACCGGCATCCGCCGCGGTGAGCAGGACAGGGCCGGACGTGTCGACGATGACGGGCCGCCCTGCGCCTGCCGCGATGAGATCCGGGAGCAGATCGTCGGGTGCACCGGGTGGCACGCTGCCGGAGATCACCAGCACGGACGCCGCGGCTGCCTCCTCCCGCACGAGGGCGCTGAACGCCGCCCACTCCTCGGCGCTCGGATTCACGCCGCGCTCATTGACGATCGTGGTGTCGCCGAGTGCACGGTCGACCCACGCGACGCTGCGGCGGGTGGGGGCTGATACCGGAACGAGCACATGAGGCACGCCGCTGTCCGCCAGCTCGTCACGCATCTCGACACCGGTCGCGCCGCCGCAGGTCGTCACCGCACGAACCGGAAAGCCTTGCGCGTGAGCGACCCTGGCGACGTTGAGTCCCTTGCCACCGGCACGCACGGCGCCGGTGTCAGCGCGGTGCGTACCGCCGATCTCGATGCGGTCGATCTCCCACGTCAGATCGAGCGCCGGGTTCGCGGTGACCGTGACGATCACGTCAACTCCCTCGCGCGCAGGGCTGCGCCGATGAGTCCGGCGTTGCCCTGGAGCTCGGCAGGCAGCAGTTCCGGCATCCGGTGGAAGCTGAGCCGCGCAGCCAGGCGCGTGCGCAGTTCGTCGAACAGCGCACCGCCCGCGCGGGACAGGCCGCCGCCGATCACGATCGCCTCCGGCGCGAACATCGCCGTCAGCTGTGCGAGTGAGAGGGTGAGCGCGTCGAGCGCGTCGTCCCAGATGCGAGCCGCAACGGCGTCGCCGACTGCCGCACGAGCGATCACATCCCTGGCTCCGTCGGGGGTGGTGCCGGTCTCGGCTGCATAGCGACGGGCGATGGCCCCCGCCGAGGCGATGGCTTCGAGGCAGCCGCGGGCCCCGCACGCGCACTCCGGCCCGTCGGCGATCGGAGAGTGCCCGATCTCCCCGGCGTAGCCACCGGCGGTGTACGGCATTCCGCCGATGAGAATGGCTCCGGCGATGCCGGTGCCGATGATCAGCACCACGACGTCGTCATAGGCGCGTGAACCCCCGAGCCGGTGCTCTGCCCAGCTCGCCGAGCGCACATCGTGGTCGAACGCGATGGGCAACTGCAGCCGCTCCGCCGCGAGGGCGCGCAGCGGCGCATCGCGCCAGCCCAGATTGCTCGCGAAGACGCCGACACCGGCATCCGCATCGACGATGCCCGGCACGACGAAGCCGAGTGCGGCCGGTGCGACATCCGGATGCTGCGCCCGCAGGTCGTCCGAAAGCCGGGCGAGCTCCTCGATCAGTGCGGCGGCCGGGTCATCCCCCAGAGCCGGCGTCGGCGTACGGCGCAGCCCGAGTGCAGTGCCGTCCGCGTCGAAGATCGCGGACTTGATGTCGGTGCCTCCGACGTCGAAGGCGAGTACGGGAGCACCCTCGCCAAGGCTGCGTGATTCGGTGGCGGCTGCGGACATCACACGTCCAGGATGACCGAACGCGTGAGGTTTCGGGGGAGGTCGGGGTCGAGCCCCTTGGCCACGGCGCGGTCGAGGGCGACGCGATGCAGGCGAACGAGGTCGGCGAGCGGGTCGACGTCGTGCTGCACGAAACGCCCGCCCGTGGCCTCCACCTGACCGCCGAGTCCTTCGGGGGCGACGCCGAACTGCCAGGTGATCCGGTTCGGAGCGGCGATCGCGATCGGGCCATGGCGGTAGTCCATCGACGGGTACGACTCGGTCCACGACTGCGACGACTCGCGCATCTTCAGTGCGGCCTCATGCGCGAGACCGATCGTCCAGTTGCGGCCGAGGAACGTGTACTGCTCCGCTTCGGCGAGCGTCGCATCGTCTGCGGTCGCCAGCACAGCTTCGGCGTCTGCGATCGAACGGGCGACGTCGTCGTGGAGCCCGAGCGAGGCGCGGAACAGGGTGAGTGCGGTGGTGGCGAAGCGCGTCTGCACGACCGACTGCTCATCGGCGAACGGCATCAGCACGGCCTCATCGACGAGGTCGACCAGCGGCGAGGACGGGTCGCCGCTGACGCCGATGACCGGGATCCTGCCCTTGACCTGCTCGGTGAGCTCCAGCACCTCACTCGTGGTCCCGGAGCGCGTCAACGCCACGACGGCGTCGTAGTCACGATCGAGGAACGCTTCGGATGCCGCGTACGCATCCGTCACGCCGAGACCGGCGGTCTCGCGCAGCGCGGCATACGACTGCGCGATGAACCATGAAGTGCCGCAGCCGACGACGGCGATGCGAGCACCAGCGGCGGGGAGCACCTTCTGCTCGTCGCGCATATCCGCAGCACGCGCCCAGACCTGGGGCTGGGAGAGGAGTTCCTCACGCATGAACGCGCCGGGAGCCGAGTCGACCATCTGTATGGGCCTTTCGCTGGATGCTTGAGTGTGATCTTTTTATGACTATATCGATCATAGAACATCTCCGAGTGGTGGTGACCGCATGCGACTCAACGGAAGCGCGCGACAGTCTTCCTGAGCATGGCGAGCGTCTCTGATGACACCGCCGCACCCCCGGCGCGGAGCGCGAGCAGGCCGGCGCCGACTGCCCCGTCGACGACCGGAAGCAGGTCGAGGGCGGCGGCGGTGCCGAGGCGCTGCACGAAGGCATCCCGCACCGGACCGGAGCGAGAGAGCACACTGCCTCCGACGACGAGTGGCCCGGGTCCGGTCAGCACTGCGACGAGCGAATCGGCGAGGTGCTCGCCCGCGCGCCGCAGGATTCTCTCGGCCACGGGATCATCGATCATGAACGCGAGCGGTGCGAGAGCGGCGAGCTCTATCGGCCGCGCCGCGTACAGCGACTCCACCAGCCGTTCGAGCGTGCGCGGGCGCCCCTCCCTCCGCGTCGCGTCCGCAGCGATGCCGAGATGTTCCAGCACTGCATCCGTCAGAGCGGTCGCAGGGCCGGCATGATCCAGGTCCCGGACGACCGCCCTCGCCACGCGGTGCCCGATCCAGAAGCCACTGCCGCGATCACCGAGCAACCAGCCCAGCCCGTCTGCGGTCGCCTCGATCGCGCCGTCGGAGATGCGGACGGCCGATGCACCGGTGCCGGCCACGATCGCGTACCCGAAGGGCTCGACCGAGCCGCTGGAGTACGTGGCCATCAAGTCGGATTCGAACGTGAGCCGGCCGGAGAACCCCTCGGCCTCCAGCCGATCGAGCAGCCATCCGCCCGCACCATCCTCGGCACGCTGCCCGGCCATCGCAGCTGTGACCACTTCGACCTCGGACAACGTACGGGCCGATGGCGCGAGCGCGAGGGCCACCGCATCCAGCACGCCGTCGGCGGCGCGGTCGGGGCCGACAGCGATGGGATTGCCGCGTCCGCCGACGCCGTACCCGACGCACTCTCCTTGAGCCGTGGTCAGCACGGCCCTGGTCGACGTGCCTCCGGCATCCACACCCAGCATCAGCATGTCGTGACCCATTTGTTACGCGTCCTAACTTGACGTGCCCCGGCCGTGAGAATAGTTTTCATCGCAACGGAAACTTTCCTGCGGTGAGTTCTGGAGGCAATGGTGCCACGCAGTATGAACACCGGCAATGGCGCGATCGTCGGCCGCATAGCCGAGCGTCGCCATGCCATGCCGGCTGCGCTGTCGAAGATCGCCGATCTCGTGATCTCGCACCCGACCACGCCGGCAGAGCTGACGATCACAGAACTCGCTGAGCGGGCGGGCAGCTCGCCTGCGAGCGTCACCCGCTTCTGCCGTTCGCTCGGCTTCGCGGGCTATACGCAGTTCCGCGTCGCGATCGCGACCGAACTCGGACATGCCTCCGCAGAGCACGCCTGGATCACGGACATCGGCGCCGAGTTCGAGCCGACGGATTCGCCGGAGAAGATCCTGCGCACGCTGCTCAATGTGCACGTGAGCGGACTCGAGACCACGCGGGAGGGCATCGACCTGGATGCTGTCGGCCTTGCCGCGCGGGCGATCACCGCAAGTCGCCACGTCGACATCTACGGCCTCGGCGGCAGCGCAGGAATCGCCCAGGAGTTCCAGCGCAGGATGCACCGCATCGGCATCAACTCGCACGCCTGGTCGGATGTGCACGACGGCCTCGCCAGCGCCGTCCTGCAGGACGAGAGCTCCGTCGCGATCGGCGTCTCCAGTACGGGGCAGACCAACGAGACCGTGCAGATGCTCGCGCAGGCCGGCGCCGCCGGCGCGCTCACCGTCGCGATCACCCACGACGACGAGAGCTGGATCGCAGACGTCGCCGATGTGTCGATAACCACCGCGGCACCCGTCGGCTACCTGCGCCCGGACGACATGTCGGTGAAGCACTCGCAGCTCTTCGTGATCGATCTGCTCTACCTGCTCATCGCACAGCAGATGTTCGATCCCGCCACGAGGCGGCTCGCCGCAACCGCGACAGCCGTGTCGGCGCACCGCCGACCACGAACGCTGAACTCGCGTTCGGCCCAGGCTCATTCGGAAGCCCAGGCTCATTCAGAAGTTCAGGAGGCAGCCAGTTGACCGCGACACCGTCCGACCTGTTCCGTGAGGCGAACGAGCGCCTCACCCGCCTCACCGCGGATGCCGAAGCCGGCGCCCTCGACCCGGCGATCGACCTCCTGGTCGCGGCTCTCGACGCCGGCGGAGTGATCCACGCCTTCGGCACCGGCCATTCCGAGGCTTTCGCGATGGAGATCTCCGGCCGGGCGGGCGGGTTGATCCCGACCAACAAGTTCGCCCTGCGCGACCTCGTGATGCACGGGGATCGTCAGGTCGACGTGCTGACCAGTGCGCTCGAGCGCGAGCCCTGGCTGGTCGACGAGCTGATGGCGACTGTTCCGGTCGGCGAGGGCGACGTCTTCATGATCGCCTCGAACTCCGGTGTCAACGGCTCGATCGTCGGCGCAGCGATGTGGGCGAAGGAGCGCGGTCACAGTGTGATCGCCGTGACGAGCATGGAGCACACCATGCGCGTCGAGCCGAAGCATCCGTCGGGCAAGCGTCTCGCCGACATCGCCGACATCGTGATCGACAATCTCGCGCCGTACGGCGACACGACACTCGAGATCCCCGGCGGCATCGGCGCCGGGGCGATCTCGTCGATCACCGCAGCGTACATCGCCCAGCTGCTCACGCTCGGGGTGGCACGCACCATCGCCGAACGCGGCGACACTCCCCCGATGTACATCTCCGCGAACATTCCCGGCGGCGATGAGCACAACTCCGTCCTCGAGGACCGCTATCGCGGCCGCATCCGTCGGGGAGCCTGATCGGCGCCTCGTCCAACTGAACCCGAACACCACAACGAAAGGTACGAAGATGGAACTCACACAAACCTCCATCAGCCGCCGCAACCTGTTGCGCGGCGCGGCAGCGACGGCGCTGCTGCTGCCATTTGGCATGTCTCTCGCATCCTGCGCAGCACCGGGCGGCGGAGGAGGCGGCGGCGGCACCAAGGGTGAAGTCACCGCTGACAACCCGTTCGGCGTCGCGGCCAACACCGAGGTCGACGCCGTCATCTTCGACGGCGGCTACGGTGTCGACTACGTCGAGAACGCCGCCAAGATCATGGCGGGCAACAAGGGCCTGGACGGCGTCACCGCCAAGGTCTCCGCCTCCACCAAGATCGCTCAGGAGCTGCAGCCCCGGTTCGTCGGAGGCAACCCGCCGGACCTCGTCGACAACTCCGGCGCGAACTCGATCGGCTGGAACACCATCCTCGATCAGCTCGAAGACCTCAGCGATGTGCTCGAGTCGGAGAACCTCGAAGGCAAGAAGATCGCCGACACGCTGTTCGACGGCGTGAAGGCGCCGGGCACCTTCGGCGACAAGTTCGCGGCGCTCAACTACGTGTTCACCACGTACGGCCTGTGGTACTCGGGCAGCCTGTTCGAAGAGAACGGCTGGGAGCCGCCGACCACCTGGCAGGATCTGAAGGCTCTCGGTGAGGCCGCGAAGGCACAGGGCAAGTACCTGTTCCTCTGGGGCAAGGAAGCGGCGACCTACTACCAGACGTTCGTCGTCGACTCCGCCGTCATCCAGTCAGGTGACGAGGTGCGCCTGCCGCTGGAGAACCTCGAAGAGGGCTGCTGGTCGCATCCGACACTGCAGTCCATCCTCACCATCCTGCACGAGCTCATCCAGGCCGGCTATGTGAAGCCGGGCGGCGGTGGAACGCAGTTCACGCAGGCCCAGTCGCAGTGGAGCCTCGACCAGGAGGCACTGCTGTACCCCTCGGGCTCGTGGATCGAGAACGAGATGAAGAAGACGACCGCGGAGAACTTCCAGATGAAGGGCGTGCGCGAGATGCCGCTCGACGACAACGCCACCACCCCGGCCGGCTACATGCGGGCCGAGGCCGGCGAGCCGTTCATCGTGCCCTCCAAGGCGAAGAACCCTGCCGGCGGCAAGGAGCTGCTGCGCACGATGCTCTCGAAGGAGGCGGCGTCGGCGTTCTCGAAGGAGAAGCTCGCTCCGACCGTCGTCAAGGACATCGTGCCCGAGGACGGATTCGGCTCGACGGCGCTCGTGTCGCAGGTGGAGATGATCGCGGCCGCCGGAACGGGCATGTTCACGATCAAGTCGTTCAACCTCTACGGCATGAACTCCGACCAGTTGCCGATCTGGAACTCGTTCCTCGACGGCAAGATGTCGGTCGCGGACATCACGAAGCAGCTGCAGGACCTCACCGACAAGATCCGCAACGACAGTTCCATCGAGAAGATCGAGATCAAATGAGCCTCAGTGCTCCCGGTCTCGACGTGGCGCTGGACACCAGCGCCGTCGTCACCGCCCGCACGGGACGCCGCAAGGCGCCCCGTGCGGGCCTTCGGCGCAGGATGTCGTTCGACTACGCGTCATTCCTGTTGGTGTTCCTCGGGCTCCCGGTCGCGATCTTCCTGATCTTCGTCATCTCGCCGTTCATCCAGGCCGTGTACTACGCGATGACGAACTGGACCGGCTTCTCGCCGAACATGGACTTCGTCGGCGTCGACAACTTCGTGAGGCTGTTCCAGGACCCGACCTTCCTGCAGGCGATGGGCAACAACATCCTGCTGGCGATCGTCGTCCCGCTGATCACCATCGTGATCGCCCTGATCTTCGCGAGCATGATCACGGTCGGCGGGCCCAGCCATGGTCAGGTGCGAGGGCTGAAGGGCTCGAGCTTCTACCGCGTGGTGTCGTTCTTCCCGTACGTCATCCCCGCGATCGTGATCGCGATCCTGTGGAACATGATCTACACGCCCAGCGGACTGTTGAACGGTCTTCTCGGCGTGTTCGGCATCGACACGAACGACTTCGCATGGCTCGGCGACGCGCGCACAGCGATGGGCGCGACGATCTTCGTGATCGTCTGGAGCATGGTCGGCTTTTACATGGTGCTGTTCATCGCCGCCATCAAGGGGATCCCAGGGGAGACCCTCGAAGCCGCGCGCATCGACGGAGCCGGCCGGTTCCGCACGGTCACGTCGATCGTCCTCCCCCAGATCCGCGACAACGTGCAGACGGCGTACATCTACCTCGGGATCCTGGCATTGGACGCCTTCGTGTACATGGCCGGCCTCAACTCCACCGGGGGCCCCGGCAACAGCACACTGGTGATGAGCCAGTACCTGTTCCGCACCGCCTTCGAGAAGGGGCAGTTCGGCATGGCGAGCGCGATGGGCGTCGTCCTCGCGGTGATCACTCTGTTGTTCGCCGCCATCGTGATCGGCATCTTCCGCCTCATCGGCGGCAAGGATGAAGGAGGACGCTCATGAGCGTGGACACGCGGGCCGCAGTCACGATCGATCCGAAGTCGGGCACTCGCCCGACTGCCACGAAGTCCACCACGAGCGACAAGGCTGTCGGCGGCGCATCCCACGTCGTCCTGGTCATCTGGTCACTCGTCGTGATCATGCCGATGCTGTGGACCCTCATCGGCTCCTTCAAGACCACGAAGGAGATCTTCGCATCGCCGTTCGGACTGCCGGCGGACTGGAACTTCGACAACTACATCAACGCCTGGGTGGGGAACAACTTCGGCGGCATGTTCATCAACACGGTCATCGTCGTGGGCGTCTCGCTCGTGCTGGTGATGGTGCTGGGGGCGATGTGCGCGTATGTGCTGGCACGCTTCTCGGTGCCGGGCAGCCGTGTGATCTACTACCTGATGCTCGCGGGCCTCACCTTCCCGGTGTTCCTCGCGATCGTCCCGCTGTTCTTCATCCTGCAGGGCATGGGACTGCTGAACACGCTGCCCGGCCTGATCATCACGTACGTCGCGTTCGCGCTGCCGTTCACGGTGTTCTTCCTGTTCTCGTTCTTCAAGTCGCTGCCGTACGAGATCCAGGAGGCCGCGTACGTCGACGGTGCGAGCGAGTGGCGAACGTTCTTCCAGGTGATGCTGCCCATGGCGAAGCCGGGAATGGCTGCCGTGGCGATCATGAACTTCCTCGGACTGTGGAACCAGTTCCTGCTGCCGATCTCGTTGAACACCGACAAGAGCAAGTACGTCCTCTCCCAGGGCATGGCGTCCTACGCCTCATCGGCGGGATACGCGCTCGACTTCGGTGAGATGTTCGCCGCCGTGATCATCACGATCGTCCCGGTGCTGATCGTGTACATCTTCTTCCAGCGACAGCTGCAGGGATCGGTGTCGCAGGGAACCTCGAAGTAGGGTCCGCGCCCTCCGGGTCGGCGCCGTTCCCACGGGGGCGGCGCCGACCGCGTGCTGGCCGTGGAGGGACTCGTGACCGGTCGCGTGATCACCGTCTGACCGGAACGGTCTCGCGCGCATCGAGCGACCGCGCGATCGCATCCATCACGCACTGCGCCTGATAGCCGTCGTCGATGCTCGGCAATGCATCCCCATGTTCACCGCGGGAGATGCGGACGAAGTCTCTGATCTGCGCACCAGCGCCGTCGAGAAATGACGTCACCGGAACGGGCCGGCGTCGGATTCCGGATGCCGTGCCGATCACGACATCCGCCTCGTTGGAGTCGACCCTGATCCATCCTTCGGCAGCGAGGACCTCGATCGTGATCCCGCCGGCCACACCGACATCCGGTGCGACGCGACTGATCGTCAACGACACCGTCGCGCCCGACTCGGCACTCAAGTACACATCCGCGTCGTCGTGATTGGTCACCTGGCGGCGTCCGCCCGAACCGGGGTCCGCTCGCTCGGAGATCGTCGTCCGCGCGAATGCGGTCACGTGCGTCACGTCACCGACCATCCAGCGCACGAGGTCGATGGCGTGCGGACCGAGGTCTGAGACGACGTCGAGCGGCTCGTCGGCGGCGTCGAAGTGCCAGTCCCACGCCCGCGCCGGCGTCGCGGCGGAGGACTGGACGTAGCGGATGCGTACGTGCTGCACCGCGCCGACGACGCCTTCGCCGATCACGCCGCGGAGTGCGCGGAACAGCGGCTGCCATCGCAGTGTGAACCCGGTGAGCGCCGGTCGGTCCACGAGCAGATCGCGGATGCGGCGCGCACTCTCCAGTTCCAACGCGAGGGGCTTCTCGCAGAGCACGGCTGCTCTGACGCCGGACACGGCACGCACAGCAGCCTCGTGGTGACGTGGAGGAGTCGCGATGATCACGCCGTCGAGATCCTCAGCCGTCAGCATCCGCTCGATCGAGTCGTAGGAACGCGGTATGCCGTGCGCGTCGGCGAAGTCGGCCGCCCGAGTGGAGTCGCGACCGCACACGGCGACGATGTCGACGTCGCTCAGTTGCCGCGCACCCGGGATGAGGTAGTTGGACGGCCACATCCCATGACCGATGATCCCGAGCCGGAAACGTGCGTCCCTGTCGTCGATCGCCGGCTGAGTCATCTGGTCAGCGTCCTTCTTTGGCCTCGGTGTGGTGGCGGATGACTTCCGCGACCACGAAGTTGAACCACTTCTCGGCGAACTCGGGGTCGAGGTGCGCCTCCTCGGCGAGCGCGCGCAGACGCGCGACCTGCTGTTCTTCGCGCTTCGGGTCGGAGGCGGGCATCTCGTGCTCCGCCTTGAGGATGCCGACCTGCTGAGTGGCGCGGAACCGCTCGGCCAGCATGTAGATGAGAGCGGCGTCGATGTTGTCGATGCTGCCGCGCAGCCGCAGCAGCTCGGCGCGGGCGTCTTCGGCGTCGGTCATGTGTCTCCTCCTGGTCGCAGGTACGACGATATCGCGACGGGGTCAGGGAGCGGCTCCCGTCGGGCCGGTTCGCACACCTTAGAGTGGGCGCATGAGCACCGACGAGCCCTCGGCAACCGATGACACGACCGCTGCCGAAGCGCCGGCGACTCGGCGGTCGGAGGTCACGACGAAGGTGAAGCCGAAGAAGCAGAAGGCCGTCAAGGCGGAGGCGCCGGCGGAACCCGAGATCACGCCGAAGCCCGTCGTCGAGCCGGTGCCATCGAATCGCTCGTTTTGGACGCGCATCGAGCGTCCGTTCGTCTTCGGTTTCCTCGTCACCCTCGGCGGGCTCGCCGCGATCCTGCTCGGGCTCGCGCTGTCGAACCTGTCGACGGTCATCATCTACATCGCACTCGCGTTGTTCGCCGCCCTCGGCCTCGACCCTGCTGTCCGTTTCCTCGAGCGTCGCGGACTGAGTCGCGGATGGGGCGTCGTGATCGTGCTCTTCGCACTCATCATCGCGCTGGGTCTGATCATCTGGGCCATCGTCCCGGTCGTCGTGGCGCAGATCACGTCGTTCGTGAAGGACGTCCCCGGCATGATCGGGGACTTCCAGAGCAGCGACCTCTACGCGACCCTGGAAGATCAGTTCGGCGACCAGTTCGAGTCGCTGGTGGGCGACGTGCAGGGCTTCCTCACCGACCCGGGCAACATCGCCGCGATCGGTGGCGGCGCCCTTCAGGTCGGCGCATCCATCGCCAACGGCGTCTCCGGTGCGGTCATCGTGCTGGTGCTCATCATCTACTTCGTCGCGACCCTCCCAGGCATCAAGACCGCGATGCTCCGTCTCGTGCCGGCGCGTGACCGCGCGAACGCCGACATCATCAGCACCCAGATCACCGACTCCGTCGGCGGCTATGTCATGGGCATGGTGACTCTGGCATTCATCAACGCGATGGTCGTTCTACTCCTCTACACGGTGCTCGGCTTGCCGTTCCCGCTGCTGCTCGCGGTCGTCGCCTTCCTCATCACGCTGATCCCTCTCGTCGGCTCGCTGCTCTTCTGGGTGATCGGCACGGGGATCGCGCTCTTCGGCGACAACATCGCCTTCGCGCTCGTGTTCGCCGTGATCTACCTCATCTACATGCAGGTGGAGTCGTACTTCCTGACGCCGCGCGTGATGAACAGGGCGATCTCGATCCCCGGCTCACTGGTCGTCATCGGCGCCCTCGTCGGTGGCACCCTGCTCGGACTGCTCGGGGCGCTCGTGGCGGTGCCGGTCACGGCATCCATCCTGATCATCATCAAGAAGATCTGGATACCGCGTCAGGACTCCAGGGTCTAGACGTCCTCGATCGACTGATCGACGATTCCGACGAACCGGCTGCCGACGCCATCGAACTCACCGCGATGGTGACCTGGCGCGGGCTTCGGAAGTTCGGTGAGCGGATGGTGGCTGCAGCTCAGATAGGTGAACTCCGGCCACCACTTCTTGGGCCTGGCCGTCTCGGTGTATCCGCACACGTCGCAGGTCAGGGTGGCCCAGACCGGGCGCGCGCCCTTCTTGCGGTTCGCCCGCGACTGGACGAGCCATGCCGGCGGATCCTGCTCGAGCGCCGCGAACTCGGCCTCGCTCACGCCGTCTCCGAGCCCGTGACGGTCGACCATCTCGAGAGGGATGTCGAGCCGTTGAGCGAGATCGCGCTTCGAGATCATGCGGATGAGTCCATTGCCATGGGCTCCATTGTCTCAGTCCCGCGCCTCGCACGCGGAAAGGGCCTCCCGGCTCGCACCGGAAGGCCCTTTTGATCCTGCGTTCACAGCGCCTGCGTGATCAGAGCAGGTCGTTGTCCGTCAGCCACTGCGTCGCGATGTCCTCCGGCGACATCTCGTCCACCGTGCTCTGCACGCCGAGCGCGACCAGGTCATCGGCGCCGAGCGCGGCGCTGACCGCGTTGATGACGTCGGCGGCCTCATCGGTCAGGTCGCTCGAGGCGATCGGCACCACGTTCGATGCCAGGATGAGGTTCTCCGGGTCTTCGAGCGCGACGATCTCCTCGGTCTCGAAAGCAGGGTCGGCGGTGTAGATGTCGGCGATCTGGATCTCGCCGGCCAGCAACGCCTCCAGCGTGGTGTCGCCGGTGGCGGAGAAGGCCAGATCGACGCCGTAGACCTCCTTGGCCCCTGCCGGTCCGTACGGACGCTGCTCGAACTCCGGTGCGCCGCCGATCGTGGGCTTCTCGCTGACGTTCGCGAGGTCGGCGATCGTGGTGAGGCTGTTCGCGTCGGCGAACTCCTTGGTGACCGTGTAGGTGTCCTGGTCGCTGGCCTCGGAGTAGTCGAGCGCCGTCAGCCCCTCGGGCAGTGCGTCCTGGAGCGCCGCGTAGACGTCCTCAGGGCTGGTCACGTCGGCCGAGTCATCGTAGAACTCCAGCAGGTTGCCGGTGTACTCGGGGAAGAGGTCGATCGCGCCGGATTCCAACTCCGGGATGTACGCGTCGCGCTGGCCGATGTTGAACTGCCGGTCGACCTCGAAGTCAGCGCTCTCGAGCGCCTGGGCGTAGATCTCCGCGATGATCTCGTTGGAGTAGTAGGCCTGCGATCCGATGACGATGGTGTCGGAGCCGGCGCTCTCGCCGCCGTCTTCGGTGGGGGTGTCCAGCGGGTTGCTGCTGGCGCAGCCGGCGAGCACGAGCGAGGCTGCGAGCCCGATGCCGCCGATGAGGGCGAGGCGTGACTTTCGTGCGGTGAACATGATGTTCCTCTCTTGGTGGGGAGTGCTGGTCAAGTGGTTCAGGCTGTGGCGGACGCTGCGCGGCGGGCAGCGCGCGGCGTCTGGGAACGGGGCGTGGCTGCGCGGATGCCGGCGGGAACAGCAGCCCGCTGGGCGAGCGCGAGCAGCATGTCGGCGAGCAGTGCGAGCACCGCGACGAGGATGGCACCGCCGAGCACCTGATCGAACCGGCGCAGGGGAATGCCCTGGATGATCGGCCAGCCGAGTCCGCCGAGGTTGACGTACGCGGCGATGGTGACCGTCGCGATCACCTGCAGGGTCGCGGCGCGCAGACCACCGACGAGCAGAGGCAGCCCCAGCGGGACTTCGACCTTCCAGAAGATCTGCCACTCGGTCATCCCTGTGGCGCGGGCGGCGTCGATCACGCGACGGTCGACGGCCTCGAGGCCGGTGTACGCGCCGGCGAGCAGAGACGGGATCGCCAGCAGCACGAACGTGATCGTCGCTGCCTCCGGCACACGCAGCACGCCGAGCAGCAGCACGAGCAGCACCATGAGACCGAACGACGGCACCGCGCGGGCCGCGCCGGAGATCGCGACGGCCACCTCGCGCCCACGGCCCGTGTGACCGATGAGCCAGCCGGCCGGGACGGCGATGACCGCCGCGATCAGCACGGAGACGACCGTGTAGAACAGATGCTGACCGAGCAGGATGGGAAGCGCGTACTGCCCCTCCAGCCGCTCGGGGGAGAACAGCCAGGCGAACGCGTCGGCGAAGAGATTCATGCGGCGGCCCTGACGACGCGTGCGGGGCGGCGGGCGGCACTGGGCGTCTTCACCGCGCGAGTCCATGGCATGAGGGCGCGCCCGGCGAGAAGAAGGATCAGGTCGATGATGAGGGCGATCACCACGACGGCGATGACACCGGCGAAGACCTCGGCGATGATGCGTCGCTGCAAGCCGTTCGTGAACAGGTAGCCGAGGTTCTCCACTCCGACGAGGATTCCCACAGTGGCCAGCGAGATCGTGCTCACGGCCGTCACCCGGAGACCTGCGAGGATCACGGGCGCCGCGAGAGGGAAGTCCACCGTCCAGAATCTGCGGAGTCCGCCGTAGCCGACCGCTGTCGCGGATTGCCGGACCGCCGGATCCACCGAATCGAGACCGTCGGCGACGGCGCGGACGAGGATCGCGATCGCATAGATCGTGAGTCCGATCATCAGGTTCGCCGGGCTGCGCGTCGACAGGCCGAGCACCGCGGGAAGCAGGATCAGCAGGGCGAGCGACGGGATCGTGTAGAGCAGACCGGTGAGGATGATCACCGGACCCCTCACCAATCGGTACCGCCATGCCACCCACCCGAGCGGAAGAGACAGGAAGAAGCCGAGCACGATCGGTATCGCGCTCTGCCAGAGATGCGCGAGCGTCAGTTCGAGGATGAGGCCGATGTTGTCGGCGATCCAGTTCACGAGGTGCCGGCCCCCTCGGCGCGTGCATCGGACGTCGCGCTCGACGGAGCCCCGTCGTCGATGAGCGCACCCTGCGTGCGGCCCTCTGAATCGACGACGACCCGGCCGCGCGGGGTCTGCTTGATGCGGAGGGCTCTCCTGCCGCGCTCTGCGCCGATGAACGCCGCGACGAAGTCATCGGCGGGGTTCTCGATGATCTCACTCGGGCTGCCGACCTGCACGATGCGGGCGCCCTTGTCGAGGATCACCACCTGGTCGCCGAGAAGGAACGCCTCATCGATGTCATGCGTGACGAAGACGACGGTCTTGTCGAGCTCGACCTGCAGGCGGATGAGCTCCTGCTGCAGATCGGCCCGCACGATCGGATCGACGGCACCGAACGGCTCGTCCATGAGCAGGATGTTCGGGTCGGCCGCGAGGCCGCGTGCCACTCCGACTCTCTGCTGCTGACCACCGGAGAGCTGGCTCGGATACCGATCCGCGAGCGCACGGTCGAGTCCGACGGTGTCGAGAAGCGTACGGGCGCGCTCGTGCGCTTCCTTCTTCGAGGTGCCCGTCAGACGCAGCACCGTCGAGACGTTGTCGATCACCGTGAAGTGCGGCATGAGGCCGGAGTTCTGCATGACGTAGCCGATGCTGCGCCGCAACGTCACCGGGTTCTTGTCGAGCACGCTCTCGCCGTCGATCTCGACGTCGCCGCTGCTCGGTTCGACCATGCGGTTGATCATGCGCAGCAGCGTCGTCTTGCCGCATCCGGATGATCCGACGAACACCGTCGTCTTTCGCGACGGCAGCACGAGACTGAAGTCCTCGACGGCGAGTGCGCCGCCGGGGAATCGCTTCGAGACAGAACGGAACTCGATCATGCGTGCCCTGCTTCCGTTGCCCGGACTATGATCCGACCTCTGTGTCGCGCCCGATCTCGATGCGCCCGGAGAGGCGCGTGCCGAGACGCTCGGTGATCACGGTTCCTGCGAGTACAGCCTTCATGGTCATGTCTCCTCAGATTCGGTTTCGAGCGTATGGGAAGGCTCGGACATATTGCGCACATTCTTCGGCTGTTCGGAGCGGAGGGCCGGATGGATGGAATGCTGCCGGGATGGACCTCAGGCGGAATCGCGTCCGTACTGCTCGAGCAGCCGCAGCCAGACCTCGCTGACCGTCGGGTAGGCGGGAACCGCGTGCCACAGCCGCGAGATCGGCACTTCGCCGACGATCGCGACGGTCGCCGCCTGCAGCAGATCAGCGACATCCGGACCTGCGAACGTGACGCCGAGGATGACGTCACGATCGACGTCGACGACCATGCGCGCCTGCCCGCTGTAACCGTCCTCGCGGAGGCTGGATCCGGCGATGGCTCCGAGATCCTGATCGATCACACGGGTCTGATATCCGGCATCCTTCGCGGCCTGCTCGGTGAGCCCGACCGACGCGATCTCCGGCTCTCCGAACACGACCTGCGGCACCGCGGCGTGGTCTGCCGTGGCGACATGGCGCCCCCACGCGGCATCGTCGACGTCGTCGCCGTTCGCGCGCGCGGCGATCACGTCGCCTGCGGCCCTGGCCTGGTACTTGCCCTGGTGAGTGAGCAGCACCCGACCGCTGATGTCGCCGACGGCATACAGCCAGTCGCTGCCGGGGACGCGGAGCGTGTCATCCGTCTCGATGTACTTCCCCGGCTCGAGATCGACGGCCTCGAGCCCGATGTCGCGGCTGCGCGGGGTGCGTCCTGTCGCGGCGAGCACTTCCTCGGCGACGATGTCCGTGCCGTCGTCGAGCGTCACCGTCACCCCGGACGCGTCGCGCGTGACGCGAGTGGTGCCGGTGTTCGTGCGGATGTCGACGCCGAGCTCTCGGAGCCCCTTCTCGACGAGCTCGCCGGCGAAGGGTTCCATGTTGCCGAGCAGGCCGCTGCGCGCGATCAGGGTGACTTCGGCGCCGAGGCCCGCATAGGCGGTGGCCATCTCGACAGCGACGACACCGCCGCCGATGATGGCGAGGGATGCCGGGATCTCCTGCGCGCTCGTCGCCTCGCGGCTCGTCCAGGGCGCAGCATCCGCGAGTCCGTCCACCGGGGCGATCGCAGCATCCGTTCCGGTGCTGATCGCCACAGCGTGACGGGCCTTCAACACCTTCGTGGTGCCGTCGTCGGACGTCACGGTGACTTCACGCGGGCCGGTGATGCGGCCGTGCCCGCGGGCCAGGGCGATGCCGGCCGACTGCAACCAGCCGACTTGACCGTCATCCGACCAGTCGCTGGTGAACGAGTTGCGGCGGGCGAGAACGGCTCGAACGTCGAGGGCTCCGGTGACGGCTTCGGCGGCGCCGGCCACGTGTTGTGCCGCGCGCAGCGCCTGCGCTGACCGCAGCAGTGCCTTGGATGGCATGCACGCCCAGTACGAGCATTCGCCGCCCACGAGTTCGCTCTCGACGATGATCGCGGTGAGTCCACCCTGCACCGCCCGATCCGCGACGTTCTCGCCGACGGGGCCGCCGCCGAGGACTATCAGGTCGTATTCATCCGTTGGCATGTCGTCGCCTTCCGTCGGAACCGGTACGGCACCAGTCTCTCGGAAGTTCAACGCGATGTCATCGGGGTTGTTCCCGCCCGGGGTACACCTGTAGGGAGAAAGTACGGATGCAGGTTCGAACACCGGCGTTTCGCCCTGCATCTGCGCATCGACCCTGCAGGTGTGCGCTCCGCGGCCACGTCACGGAACCAGTACGACCTCGCCTCGCTGGCCGCCGAACTCGCGTCGGACGACCGCCCTCATGCTGCGGTCTCCTCGTGTGCCCGCACATCGACGACCCTCGAGGCGAGGATCGTGGCGACCACGGCGATCACCACGGTCAGCGCGAACACGGCGATGAACGGATCCGTGGTGGTCGCCAGCGCGGCGAACAGCGTTCCGGTGATGGCGAGCACCATCGCGCTGCCGAATGAATCGGCGACCGTCATGGCGGCGCTGTTGAATCCCTGATTCGCCGGCGTCGAGAGCGACAGTGTCAGCACGCTGCTTCTGGGGCTCATGAGGCCCATCCCCGCTCCTGCGACGATCCACGCCGCAGCGATGACGAGCGCATTCCAGCCGAAAGCCGCGATGGTCAGCACGAGTGCGATGCCGATCAGCACCAGCGCTGTTCCGATCCGCAGCGCGATCACGTTCGACAGCCGCGCGCCCATCCGACCCTGCACCGTCGACGCTGTCGACCATGCCAGCGCGCCACCCGTCAATGCGAGCCCGGCGAGGGTCGGCGTGAGCAGGTAGCGGTCGGTCAGTAAGTACGGCACGTACACGTTCGCGCTGAAGAAGGCGCCGGACATGAGCCCGCGCACAAGGATCACCGATGGAAGGCCGCGGCGTGCCATCAGTGTTCCCCGAGGCACCAGCGGCCGCACCGCGATCAGCGCGATCACGACCGCGGCCACCGCTAGCACCGGACCGATACCGGGAATGTCGCCGACGAGATTGAGCGCGAGGACGGCGAGCGCTGCAAGAACCGACCAACCGAGCCGTCCGAGAGCCCACGGCGCCGATGCGTCGCCGCCACCTGACAGGCCTCGAAGCGCCGGAACCACCATGAGCAGAGCGGCGAGAGCGAGCACGACGACACCCAGGAACACCCAGTGCCAGCTCCACAGATCCGTCACGACGGCGGCTATCGTCGGTCCGATCAGCGACGGCACGACCCACGCCGCGGCGAACGCGGCGAAGATCGCCGGATGCTTGTCCTGTGGATACACCCGGGCCACGACGACGTACAGAGCGACCATCATCGCCCCGCTGCCCAGCCCCTGCACGAAGCGCCCTGCGACGAGGATCTCCATGCTCGGCGCGAGCCCGGCGATGAGCAGGCCGGCGACGAACGCGACGACAGACGTGTACAGAGGAGCCGTCGGTCCGCGGCGGTCTGCCCAGTTCCCCGCGGCGACCATGCCGATGACTCCGGTGGCCAATGGACCGGCGAAGGCGAGCGCGTACAGCCGCTCGCCGCCGAGGTCATCGCTCACCACCGGCATCACCGTCGTGACCGCCAACGACTCGAACGCCCCGAGGAACACGAGTGCGCACGCACCGATCGTGATCCAGAGGAACGTGCCGCTCATGATGCCCGGTGCGGTGGACGGGGCGGTCCGCACCTCTCCTGTTTCCGTTGTCATTCCCCTGACGTTAGAACCTCAACTATGGTTTAGGTCAAGCGGACGGTGTCACGAGGAGATGAACATGCCGCAATCGGATGGCGACAAGTACCGCAAACTCACGATCGGCGAGCTCTCCGGACGCAGCGGAGGCTGAAGACGGGGGAGCCCACGGCCGAGTGAGCGGGTTCGCGGCGGATCAGGCCAGCAGGATGCTGGTCGGCGTGGGCACCGATGCCCGATGACGGATGCTGCGGGGCGCGCCCGTGCGGTCGTCGAGGTCGAGCACGCTGATCTCGTTCGAGCGCTGCCCGGCGACGAGCAGTGCGCCGTCATGGACGAGGTGGTGACGCGGCCAGTCCACCCCGGACTCGGCGAGCGCGAGAGGCTCGACGCTCTCACCGGCGCCCCGCACCCGAAGGGCGGCGATCGTGTTGCTGCCCCGCAGCGCCGTGTACAGGGTCGCACCGTCACGGGACCGGGCGAGCTCGGCAGGGAAGTCGGTGCCGACCTCGGCCGCGGGCGTGGCCAAGGTCGCGGCAGCGAGCGCCCATCGGCCGTCCGGCTGCACGGCGAGGGTGAAGATCTCGCAGGAGTACTCGGTCACCACGTGCAGGTGTCCGCTCGGGTGCACGACCATGTGCCGCGGCCCTGTGCCGTGCGGCAGCACGATCTCATGGTCCAGCGTCAGGCCACCGGCCAAGGGGCGCCAGATGCGCACGAGATCGAAACCGAGGTCGGTCGTCGCGATGCGGCCGTCCGGCAGGAACGCCGCGGCGTGCGCGTGCGACGAGCGGGCGGGATGTTCCTCCGCTTCGACAGCCGGGTCCGGCTCTGGCGCAGGTGCTGTGTTGAACCCGAGCACGTCGTCGAAGAGCAGCAGGCCAGACCGAGGCGGCTCCACGACTTCGGCGGCTGGCTGCTCGAACGTCATGGATCCGCTGCGCACCATCGCCGCCGCGATCTCCTGCGCCGAAGGTTGTGCAGGGTCGTCCTCCACAGCATCCCGCGCGGCATCCGGGTCATAAGGATCGCGCGCACGGGCCGCGATCGTCGGCTTCATGAGCGAACCGTCTGCGGCGAGGCCGACGCGCACGACGCGGCCGTCGCCATAGCAGCTGGCGATCAGGTACGAACCGCTCGCAGCGACGGCGAGATGGCATACGGAGTCGCCGACAGCGATCGAACGCCCCAGAGCCGCGAGGGTCGACTGACCGGTGCGGACGAACGCCTGCACTGCACCGTCACCCTCGAGCGCTGCGTAGACGACATCGAGCGACGGATGCCGCGCGAGCCAGGACGGCGACGCGGTCTGCGTGACAGCGCCGCGGTAGGCGAGCGTGTCCGGCTCACGTCCCTCATCACCTTCGAACAGGCCGATACCGGTGGCATCCCCGTCCATATCGGCGCCGTATCCGCCGACCCAGAACTGCGTCATGCGCGTCTCCTCATGTGTGGCATCCCGAGTCTTGCAGCCTGGATCCTCGGTCTCGCAACCCGCGAGGTGTCATTCGTTGCCGCATCCGCCCGGATTTAGCGGCAATCTGCGACACCTCAACCGCGCAGTCGTTCCGAGAGGTGTCGCACTTTGCCGCATCCGCACGGGTTTAGCGACCATCCGCGACACCTCATGGCCCCGCCCCGCCCGGGCGAACCCGACCCCGGAGCGCACTGGCCGGCCGCCGGGCGCGTCTCAGTCGAGCAGGTCGTGGCGCACGATCACCTGATCGCGAGCCGGCCCGACACCGATCACCGAGATACGGGTCTTGCTCATGTTCTCGAGCGCGAGCACGTACTCCTGCGCGGTCTGGGGCAGGTCCTCGAAGCTGCGCGCCGTGGAGATGTCCTCGCTCCAGCCGGTGAAGTACTCGTAGATCGGCTTCGCATGGTGGAAGTCGGTCTGGTTCACCGGCACGTCGTCGAACCGTTCGCCGTCGACGTCGTAGGCGACGCAGACCGGGATCTGCTCGAGGCCCGTGAGGATGTCGAGCTTGGTGAGCACGAGGTCCGTGATGCCGTTGATGCGGGTCGCGTACCGCGTGATCGGCGCGTCGTACCAGCCGACCCGGCGCGGACGTCCGGTGGTGGTGCCGAACTCGAAGCCGGCCGAGCGCAGCCAGTCGCCGTGCTCATCGAACAGCTCGGTCGGGAACGGACCGGAGCCGACGCGCGTCGTGTAGGCCTTCACGATGCCGACGATGCGGTCGAGCCGGCCCGGTCCGATGCCGGAACCGGATGCTGCGCCCGCCGCGGTCGCTGTCGAAGAGGTCACGAACGGGTATGTGCCGTGGTCGATGTCGAGCATCGTGGCCTGGCCGCCCTCGAACACCACGACCTCGCCGTTCTCCAGCGCTTCGTCGATGAGGTGTCCGGTGTCTGCGACCATCGGGCGCAGCCGCTCGGCGTAGGAGAGCAGATCCTCGACGATCTCGTCGACCGTCACCGCGCGACGGTTGAAGACCTTCACCAGCAGGTGGTTCTTCTGATCGAGCGCCCCCTCGACCTTCTGACGCAGGATGTTCTCGTCGAAGAGGTCTTGCACACGGATGCCGACGCGGTTGATCTTGTCGGCGTACGCCGGGCCGATGCCGCGACCTGTGGTTCCGATGTTGCGCTTTCCGAGGAAGCGTTCGGTGACCTTGTCGAGCGTGCGGTGGAACTGCGTGATGAGGTGCGCGTTCGCGCTCACCTTGAGCTTGGAGACATCGATGCCGCGCGCCGAGAGCGCAGTGAGCTCATCGAAGAGCACTTCGGGGTCGATGACGACGCCGTTGCCGATCACCGGCGTGACGCCGGGCGAGAGGATGCCGGAGGGCAGAAGGTGCAGGGCGTACTTCTCATTGCCGACCACGACGGTGTGTCCGGCGTTGTTGCCGCCGTTGAACTTCACCACCCAGTCGGTGCGGTCGCCGAGCAGGTCTGTCGCCTTGCCCTTGCCTTCGTCGCCCCACTGGACTCCGACGATCACGATTCCTGGCATGGGTAACCCCCTGGGTCTTCTGCCTCGTAGCTGCGCCCGAACGGGCCTCTTCATCCTACCGAAGGGGTGTGCGGATGCCGTCGGCCCCCGCCCCGCGGCGAACGACGGCGACAAGGCTGGCGGAAAAAGCACGGCAGTTGACTCTCCGCCTGATCGACGGTGTGGGCGGCCACTGCGAGGATCGGAGCATGCCAGAAGCACCGATCCGCCCTACGCCGCACGTGACGAACACCACTGCGCCGAATTCGCGCGGGTCGCTCACCCTGATCGCTGCTGTTGTCACCGTCGTGCTGTGGGCCTCGGCTTTCATCGGCATCCGCGGCGCCGGTCCCCACTTCGACCCGGGCTCCCTGGCACTGCTGCGGATGGCCGTCGGCACCGTCGCCCTGGCGATCATCGCGCTCAGGCACGGCATCCGACTCCCCGAGCGCCGACACTGGCTGCTGGTGATCGTGTGGGGCGTCGGCTGGTTCTGCATCTACAACCTGGCGCTGAACAGCGCCGAGCTCACGCTCGACGCCGGCACTGCGGCGATGGTCGTGAATCTCGCTCCGCTCATGGTGGTCGTCTTCAGCGGCCTGTTCCTCCGCGAAGGCTTCCCCAAGCCGCTGCTGATCGGGGCGCCGATCGCCTTCCTCGGCGTGGTGCTGATCGGAATGAACTCGACGACGAGCGCTGGGCTCGACATCACCGGTCTGCTGCTCGCCCTGCTCGCTGCCGTGATGTACGCGGGCTGCACGCTGGTGCAGAAGCACCTGCTCACCTCCGGAGTCGACGCGACGACGCTGACCTGGCTCGGAGCGATCGCAGGCACCGTCGCGCTGCTGCCGTGGGCGGGTCGCCTGGTCGCCGACCTGCAGACCGCCCCCTTGGATGCGACCCTGTGGGTCGTGTACCTGGGCATCTTCCCGACTGCGATCGCCTTCACCACCTGGGCGTACGTGCTGCAGCGCAGCACCGCGGGTCAGACGTCGGCGACGACATATGTCGTACCGGCGATCGCGATCCTGATGTCGTGGATGATCCTCGGCGAGGTGCCGACGCTGATGATGTTCATCGGCGGAGCGCTCTGCCTGCTCGGCGTTCTCGTCACGCGGATGCGGCGACGCCGCACGACGTGAGCGTGGCGGTCGTCACCTAGCACGAGCGCAGTATCTGCACGCGCCGGGCTCGTCACGCGCCCTGACGCGGTCGCTACAGTGAGCGCGGAGGAAACATGACTATCTGGTGGCCGTACGCACGTCTTGCCGCAGCGCTGCTCGGGTTCGCGGCGATCGCCGCCCAATTGACGCGCACGATTCAGAACGCCATCGAGGCCGAGACCGCATGGGGCGGCCATCTGCCGACGGTGTCCGCGAACTTCCTCAGTTTCTTCACCATCGAGTCGAACCTGCTCGCTGCCATCGTCTTGGCGATCGGTGCGATCCTGGCGTGGACGACCAGGCGCAGAACAGAACGCGAACCGGGCTGGTTCGCCGTGCTCCTCGTCTGTGTGAGCACGTACATGATCGTCACCGGCATCGTCTACAACCTGCTGCTTCGAAACGTCGAGCTTCCACAGGGCGTCACCGTCGTCTGGGCGAACGAGGTGCTGCACGTCGTCATCCCGCTGTTCCTGCTGGCCGATGTGCTGTTCGCCCCTGGTCGGCGGGCGCTGCCGTGGAGCACGGTCCTGGTCGCCGCGATCTACCCGATCGTGTGGGCCGTCTACACCTTGATCCGCGCGAACATGATCATCGCGCCGGCGACAGGCGAGTCCTGGTGGTACCCGTATCCCTTCCTCGACCCTCACAAGGTTCCAGGGGAGTACCTCGGCGTCACCGGCTACATCGTCGGCATCGCCGCAGCGATCATCGGCGTCGCCGCATTCGTCGTATGGGTCGGCCGCCGTCGCGGCATCGGCTCCGCAGTCCCCGACATCCAGGCCAGGGGCGACTCGATCTGATCGCCCGCCCCGCAAGCCCGAGCGGTTTCCGAACCCGAGCAGTTCCAGGGCCGCGCCACCGCAGCGAATGGGGAATTCTCCCCACCTGATCGTGATGTCCGGGTCAGATGCTGCGATTACGCTGGCCTTCGGGGGAGATCGGAGCACCGTCTCTCCCGCGCATGCGAGGAGACAGTGATGACCGAGTCGAACACCGCTTCCGGGGCAGCCTCCCCGCCACCGCCACCACGACCCCCAGCGCCTGCCGCCGCCCCCGCGCCGGCGGCGAGTGCGTGGAACGACAGCGACGCGACTCCGAGCGATGCGGAGATGACGCGCGCCGCGAACGTGCTGAAGGTCGTCTCCGACGCGTACTCCGCGAAGATGGTCGGCCAGGAACGGCTGCGCACGAGCCTGCTGGTCTCGCTCATCGCGGGCGGCCACATCCTGCTCGAATCTGTTCCGGGTCTCGCGAAGACGACGGCAGCCAGCACGCTGGCCGACACCGTGAAGGCCAGCTTCAAGCGCATCCAGTGCACACCAGACCTGCTGCCCAGCGACATCACCGGCAACCAGATCTACGACGCCGCCACTGGATCGTTCCGCACGGTTCTGGGCCCGGTGCACGCGAACTTCGTGCTGCTCGACGAGATCAACCGCTCCAGCGCGAAGACGCAGTCCGCGATGCTCGAGGCGATGCAGGAGCACCAGACCACGATCGGCGGCGAGGTGCACCACCTGCCGAAGCCGTTCCTCGTGATCGCGACGCAGAACCCGATCGAGCAGGAAGGCACCTACGAGCTGCCGGAGGCGCAGATGGACCGCTTCCTGCTCAAGGAGATCGTCGAATACCCGAGCCCCGCCGACGAGTTCGAGATCCTCCGGCGCATCGACTCGGGCGTGCTCGACCCCGATCGCCACGTCGCCAGCGCCGTCACCCTTGACGACGTGCAGTTGCTGCAGGATGTCGCGAGCCGCATCTACGTCGACGCCGCGATCCGCAACTACATCGTCTCGATCGCCTACGTGACGCGTAACCCCGGCCCCTACATCGGCGAGGACCGTGCGCGCTACATCAAGTACGGAGCGAGCCCCCGCGCCAGCATCGCCTTCCTGCAGGCATCCCGCGCACTGGCATTGCTCAACGGCCGCTCGCATGTGCTCCCCGAAGACATCCGCACGCTGCGTCACGTCATCCTCCGTCACCGCGTGCTGCTCACGTTCGAGGCAGATGCTGAGGGCATCCGCAGCGAGGAGATCATCGACCAGATCTTCGCAGCAGTGCCGACGCCGTAGTCGCCCTTCGACAAGCTCAGGGAGCGACAGCCCAGCACATGACAAGCCTGATCACGCAGGTGAAGAGCAAGCTCTTCATCCACTCCTCGCAGAAGTCGATGCACGCGCTCGACGGCGCCTACGCGTCTCTGCTGCACGGGCGCAGCCTCGACTTCGAGGACCTGCGCAAGTACGAGTACGGCGATCAGGTGCGCGACATCGACTGGCGGGCCACCGCACGCCTCGGCACTCCCCTGGTGAAGCGGCATCGGGCGAACCGCATGCACACCGTGCTGTTCGTCGTCGACACCGGCAAGTCGATGACGGCGCTCGCACACGACGAGAAGCCCAAGAAGGACCTCGCCATCCTCACCACCGGGGCTCTCGGCATCCTTGCCCTTCGCCATGGAGATGACTTCAGCGTCGTCTACGGCGACGCCGAGCGCGTGCGTCGACGAGCGCCGGGGCGAAGCGAGGGTGCGCTCGAACACGCCCTCCGCACGATCGATCAGGCGATCACCGACACCGAAGCACCGAGTGACCGCGACGCGCTCCTCGCCTATGTCGCCCGTACGATCGCGCGCCGCTGCATCGTCGTGATCATCACCGATGATGCACCGGTCACCGACGACGCGGAACGGATGCTGCGCCGACTGCGCGTGCAGCATGACGTGCTGTGGGTCACACTCCGTGACGCAGACCCGGTGCTCGATCATGTCTCGCACTCGGTGCGCGCCGACGTCAACACGCGCTGGGCCGTCCCCGACTTCGTGCACGGCGATCGTGAGGTGCTCGGCGAGCTCATCGCCCAGACACAGGCCGATGCCGCACGGCTGAACGGCCTGCTCGATCGCCTCGAGATCAGTCACACCGCCCTCGACACACAGGATGACGCGGTGGCGCAGTTGCTGCGCATGCTGAACCGGAGGGCCAATGTCCGGAACTGACGAGCTCTACCCACCAGCGCAGTACGGCTGGGGATGGATGCTGCTGGCTCTCGGCATCATCGCCGCGCTCATCCTGGCTGCCTGGCTGCTGATCTTCCTCACGAAGCCCCGGCGCGCCGTCGCGCTGCAGGGGGACGCGCAGACACCCATGCCGCTGACCGCTGACGTGCTCACGCTGCTGCGGCAGGAGTACCACGAGCGCATCGGGCAGATCGAGGCGGACTACCGGTCCGGATCGCTCACGGCGCGGCACGCGAACCTCGAGCTCAGCCGGGTCGTGCGCACCTTCGTCAACGAGTACAGCGGCCTGGAGGCGCCTGTGCTCGCCCTCGACGACCTCGTGCGGCTCGGCGTGCCTCCCACGCTGATCGACGCGCTGCAGCGGCACTACTACCCCAGCATCTTCCGCAAGGGGCCGGCGGTCGACCCGATCGCCGGCGCCGAGGCCGCCCACAAGGTGGTGGGCTCATGGCACTAGAGAACGGGTGGGTCGTCCTCATCGCGGTGGCCGTCATCGTGATCGCGATCGGCGTCGGGCTCCTCATCGGGCTTCGGCGCAATGCTCGCCACCGCGAACAGCAGAGCGCCCCGATCGCGAGGGCGGAACGGCTTCGCGCGCTGCCCTCGTTCCAGCACGCCGTCAGACGCCGCACCGTCGCCCTCGCCGGAGTGCTCGCGCTCGGCGTGCTCGCGAGCGTGACCGCGGGAATCGTGGCCGCGCGGCCCATGTCGTCCGAGACGATCCAACCCGTCAACACCAGCCGAGACATCATGCTGTGCCTCGACGTCTCAGGGTCGATGAGCGACGTCGACGTCGAGGTGCTCAGCGTGTTCGAGGAGCTGCTCGACGGCTTCGAGGGCGAGCGCATCGGCCTGACGATCTTCAACAGCTCCCCGGTGCAGATCTTCCCGCTCACGGACGACTACGACTTCATCCGCACGCATCTGCAGAGCATCCGCGAAAGCTTCGACTACATGGAGGAGATCCCCGAGCACTGGGTCGGCACGCTCAACGGACCAGGCGCCTCGCTGATCGGCGACGGGCTCGCCTCGTGCGCCATGCGCTTCGATCACCTCGATGACGAGCGCTCGCGCTCGATCATCCTCGCCACCGACAACGAGGTGAACGGCGACTCGATCGTCACCCTCGAGGAGGCATCGAACTACGCCGCCTCCGCCGGAGTGCGCGTCTTCGCGCTCAACCCCGTTCAGGGTGTGGACACCGACATCAGCCAGGAGCTCGTCGCGGCCGCCGAGACGACCGGCGGAAAGGCCTACGGGCTGCGCGACACCACGACCGTCTCCGACATCATCGAAGACGTCCAGGAGCAGGAGGCGACCGAACTGCGCGGTCAGGCGCAGGTCGTGTGGACCGATAACCCGAACCTGTGGATCGCACTACTGCTGGTCGCGAGCCTCGGCTTCCTCGTGCTGCTGTGGAGGGTCAGGCTGTGATCTTCCAACCCGTCCTCAACGTCTTCCTGCTCGTGCTGCTGTTCGCGCCGGTCGCGTTCCTCGTCGTGTGGATGCTGGTGAAGTCGGTGCGCCCCGCCCCTTCGACGGGCTCGGGGGGCGGCTCTGCCGGGCCGATCATGTGGGGGCTTCGGCTGCTGATGCTGCTGGCCTGCTTAATGATGCTGCTGCGCCCCGGCATCCCCGGGGGCGCGACCGAGACCCTCGCGACCGACACCGACATCCTGATCGTCGTCGACACCACCGCGAGCATCGTGGCGGAGGACTGGGACGGCGACGGGCAGCGACTCGACGGCGTCCGCGCCGACGTGCAGGCGATCGTGGACGAGTATCCGGGCGCGCGCTTCGCGCTGATCAGCTTCGACGCCGCCGCCGAGCTGCGGCTGCCGCTGACCACGGATGCCGCCGCGCTGGTCTCGTCGCTGGAGGTCCTGCGTCCGGAAGTGACGGCCCAGTCGCGGGGCAGCTCGATCGGCATCGCGAGCGCGATGGTCGAGGAGACCCTCCAAGCCGCTGCGGAGTCTGCCCCCGACCGCTCGAGGATGGTGTTCTACCTGGGCGACGGCGAGCAGACCGTCAGCACCGAGCCAGAATCGTTCGCCGCCAGCGCGGAGTACACCGACGGCGGTGCGGTGCTCGGCTATGGCACCAGCGAGGGCGGCCCGATGAAGGTCACCTCAGGGAGCTTCGCCTCGTCCGGTGGGGATGGCGAGTACATCGAGTATCAGGGCGAGCAGGCGATGTCGGTCATCGACGAGGCCCACCTGCAGACCATCGCCGATGACCTCGGTGTGGAGTACCGACTGCGCTCGGCCGACACCGACATCGAACTGCCCGAGGCACCGACCACGACGACGACCTACTCCGAATCCGGATCGGTCGGCAACGTGATCGAGCTGTACTGGATCTTCGCCCTCGTGATCGTGCTGCTCCTCGGCGTCGAGATCGCACGCGCCACGATCCTGATAGCGCAGATGCGCGGACTCGCCACCCGGGGAGGTGACGCATGACGGATGCTGTGACCGCTGACCGTTCGAGCACCGGCCCCACGCAAGGGAACGTGGAGGGCGCGCCGGATGCCGCTGCCGCGCTGCTCGCGGCCAATCGCCGACGCCGTCTGATCCGCCGTTGGGTCGCGATCGGCACCCTGCCGCTCACGCTCGTGGCTCTGCTGTTCGTCGGGAAGCTGCTGAGCATGTACGCGTTCGCCCATCAGTCGATCACGACCTATGTCGTCGGAGACTACTCAGGGTCGACGACTGCAGCCGAGGGCCAGGAGTTCCTGAACTGGTTCGAGCCCTATAAGGCTCCGTACAACGTCGGCACCGCCCTTGCCGGCTCCGAGGATCTCGACGGCGCGCGCGTCAAGCTCGAAGACGCCCTCGCACTGGCCAGCGGACTCGAGGTATGTGCTGTGCGCGTGAACCTCGCCATCGTCATCGAGCGCCAGGGTGATGCCGCGGTCGACAAGGGTGACGGCCAGGGAGGGGCGCAGCTGTACGGCGAGGCGCTGCAGATCACGGCCGAGACACCGGAGGAGTGCAACAGCGAAGAGGCCGATTCGCAGTCACCCGACCCGGATCGCAGCATGGGTGAGACCCTCGATGAGCTCGGCGATCGGCTGCAGGAGAAGCAGCAGCAGGCCCAGGAGCAGCAGCCGAAGCCCGACGACGGCGAGGGCGAAGAGCAGGAGCAGCCGCAGCAGCCCGACCAGAACAAACTCGACGAGCTGCAGGACAAGCTCGATCAGGGTGCCGAGGAGCGCGAGCAGAACCAGGGCGACGAAGAAAGCCCCGGCGGCGGGACGGACAAGCCATGGTAGAGCCCGAGAAGCAGCGCGCACGCTACATCGCCGGCACTGAGGGAGCCCCTCCGGTACCGCCGCCCGGTGGATACCACGGTGCCAAGCGAGTGCTGCAGACGCCGACGGCGCCGAACCCGGGTGATCTGGCGCAGGGCGCTCCGGTTCCGCCGCTCGTCAGTGCGCAGGCATCCCAGGAGAAGCAGCCGGCGGGCGTCATCGGCTGGGTCGCTCTGACCGCGGCGATCCTTTTCGCGGTCGTGCTGCTCGGCACTCTGCTCGCCGGCGGCACCGACATGCTGTACGGCGTGACGATGCTGACTCTGCAGCTCGTGGTGCTCGCCGTCGTGATCGCGGCGCTGTTCTCCCGACGAGGTCGGATGCTCGCGGCATCCGCCCTCGTCATCACCCTGATGCTCAACGTCGCCACCGTCGGCGCGATGAGCGCTCTGCAGACGTCGGCGTCGGGCAACTACCAGGGCCAGAAGACCGAGGAGCAGAAGCACGAGGAGGCCTATCCCGGCATCAAGGACCTCACGTCCAGCACGATCCTCGCCCAACCCTCGTTGGAGGAGGTGCGCGCGCAGAGCGAGGAGATGCTCGCCGAGATCCGCCGCCGGCTCACCGATCAGTACGGCTACACGTGGACGGAGGCCGGTACGCAGAACCTCCGGCCGGAGCGCAACGGCTACGGCGGAGAGTCGATGCTCGTGCAGTACACCTCGGTGCCCTGGATGACGAACGAGCCGATCCAGGACTACGACCGCAAGGTCGCCGTGATGGGCGTCATCGAAGAGGTGATGATCGAGTACGGCATGTACAGCCTCTACTCGTTCAACGATCCGTCCTCGGGCATGGATGACTCGATCCTCGAGCGGTTCTACGGCAGCAGCGACCCTCGCACGCAGAACACCTGGGAGTACTACTCGGACAACTATCCGGATCCGCTGCGTTTCTACGCCGTGCTCTACGACCTCTCCAACGACAGCACCGGCGAGTTCGCCGGCGAGCGCGAGGCGCAGAGCGCACGCACGGGCGAGCCGCTGGAGGGGTTGCAGATCTACTTCCTCGCACCCGAACTGCTCAGCGAGGACGACAGAGAAGAGTTCGAGACGCGGATGCAGGAGTACCCCGGTTCCTGAACCGCCTCACACTCCGAGCGAGAGCCCCGCGGCGAGCGCGAAGCCGAGCACCGTGGCAAGGCCCGTAGACTCCTTCGCCTTGGACTGCGCATCGGGCACCATCGAGTCGACGAGCATGACGAGCAGGGCACCGGCGGCGAAGCCGCTGGCTCCGGCACGGAACTCGGAGCTCACAGCATCCGCGAGTGCGAAGCCCGCGATCGTCGCGATCGCGCAGACGACAGCGACACCAGCCCACAGCGACAGCACACGAGACCGCTTCATCCCGCCCTCCAGCAGGTCTGCGGCTGACCCGATCGACTCCGGCAGGTTGGAGACGACGATGGCGATGACGAGGGCGACGCTCACTCCTTCACCCGAGGCCAGCCCTATGCCGAGCACGAGCTGTTCCGGGATGCCGTCGAGCAGTGCCCCCACAGCGAGCGGTCCGCCCGCCGACCCCTGAGAAGCGGAGGCGCGGCGTTCGACGATCCGGTCGGCGACGTAGTACGTGAGCGCGCCCGCGGCGACGCCGACGACCAGTGGGACGGGGCCACCGAGCTGCAGCCCCTCCTCCCAGAGTTCGAACGCTATCGATGCCATCAGGGCACCGGCACCGAACCCGAGCACGATCCCGAGCCACTTCGGCGGCCATGTGCGCAGCAGCGCGAGTAGCGCGCCGACGAACAGCGGTGCGGCCGCGACCGCACCCCACAGCACCGCTTGCATCATGCCCACACCATAGCCCCGGCATCCGGCCCTCCCACGTCATGGGAAAACGGAGACCGACCGGAGTGTCACCGGCGTGGCGGCATCCGACACTCCGTCGACACGCCATTTCGTCCAGGATTCCCACCCGCCTGCTCGGAAACGGGGGCCGACAGGCGACACGCCGCGCGCCGATAGAATGGACTCCATGTCCAAGGTCCTCCAGTCCCTGCCCGTCGGCGAGCGCGTCGGCATCGCCTTCTCCGGAGGACTCGACACCTCCGTCGCCGTCGCATGGATGCGCGACAAGGGTGCGATCCCCTGCACCTACACCGGGGACCTGGGTCAGCCCGATGAAGACGACATCGAGTCCATCCCCGGCCGCGCGCTCGAGTACGGCGCGGAGATCGCCCGCATCGTCGACGCGAAGACCGCTCTGGTCGAGGAGGGCTTCGTCGCCCTGCAGTGCGGCGCGTTCCACATCCGCTCCGGCGGCAAGACGTACTTCAACACGACGCCCCTGGGCCGTGCCGTCACGGGCACCATGCTCGTACGCGCCATGAAGGAGGACGGCGTCGACATCTGGGGCGACGGTTCCACCTACAAGGGCAACGACATCGAGCGGTTCTACCGCTACGGTCTCCTCGCCAACCCGCGCCTGCGCATCTACAAGCCGTGGCTCGACGCCGACTTCGTCACCGAGCTCGGCGGACGCCAGGAGATGAGCGAGTGGCTCGTCGAGCACGGCTTCCCCTACCGCGACGCAGCCGAGAAGGCGTACTCCACCGACGCCAACATCTGGGGTGCCACTCACGAGGCGAAGACGCTCGAGCACCTCAACGTCTCGCTGGAGACCGTCGACCCGATCATGGGCGTGAAGTTCTGGGATCCCTCGGTCGCGATCGAGACCGAAGACGTCACCGTGACGTTCGAGGCCGGCCGCCCCGTCGCGATCAACGGCGTCGAGTACAGCGACCCTGTGGCGCTCGTGAACGAGGCGAACACGATCGGCGGACGCCACGGCCTCGGCATGAGCGATCATATCGAGAACCGCATCATCGAGGCGAAGTCGCGCGGCATCTATGAGGCCCCGGCCATGGCGCTGCTCTTCATCGCCTACGAGCGCCTCGTCAACGGCATCCTGAACGAGGACACCCTCGCGACCTACCACGAGCAGGGCCGCCGCCTCGGTCGCCTCATGTACGAGGGACGCTGGCTCGAGCCGCAGTCGCTCATGCTGCGCGAGTCGATCCAGCGCTGGGTGGGGCTCACGATCTCCGGCACTGTCACGATCCGCCTGCGCCGCGGCGACGACTGGACCATCCTCGACACCGTCAGCCCGAACCTCTCGTACGGCCCGGAGAAGCTGTCGATGGAGCGCGTCGGCGATGCCGCATTCGGTCCCGTCGACCGCATCGGCCAGCTCACCATGCGCAACCTCGACATCGCGGATTCGCGTTCGCGCCTCGAGCAGTACGCGAGCCTCGGCCTCGTCGGCGGAGCCACGGGCGAGCTCGTCGGACGCGTCACGGCGGGCGAAGCATCCGAGATCATCGATTCGGGCGAGGCGCACGACGCTCTCGCGGATGCCGTCGACACGGCCTCCGAAGGCGCAGCCTTCGACTCCGGCACCGACTGACCTCTTCACGACACGAATGGCGGATGCTGGAGCACCCGCTGAGTTATCTTGCACACCACTGTGCAAGTTCGTAGACTGGGGTCATGCCTGACCCACGTACCCCTCGCCGTGACGCGCAAGCCAACCGCGAAAGCATACTGGTCGCCGCACGCACGGCGCTCACGCGAGACCCCAACGCCTCGATCGACCTGATCGCCCGTACCGCCGGCCTCTCCCGCCGCGCTCTCTACGGTCACTTCGAGGATCGATCGGCGCTGATCACCGAACTCATCCGCACGGGTGCGCAGCGTTTCAACACGATCGCCGAGCGACCCCTCGATGACGATGCCCGCATCGCCCTGGCACAGCTCGCATCGCGGCTCTGGCACGAGGTCGCGCACATTCAGACCGTCACCGCCATCGCGCTCGACGACGCCCACGTCGCTGACACCGCCGCCGCGCTGGCCCCATTGCGCCAGGTCGTGACAGACATCGTCGAACGCGGTCGTCGTGCAGACGCGCTGCGCACCGACATCCCCGGCGACGTGCTCGCCCGCCTCATCGAGGAGACCGCCCGCATGGTGGTGCGCGTCGACGCCGTCGGCCCAGATGCCGCGG
This sequence comes from Microbacterium sp. TWP3-1-2b2, assembly GCF_049896145.1. Lineage (NCBI taxonomy): Bacteria > Bacillati > Actinomycetota > Actinomycetes > Micrococcales > Microbacteriaceae > Microbacterium > Microbacterium sp. TWP3-1-2b2. The sequence goes on from NZ_JAFCTS010000001.1 coordinate 2,622,543, forward strand.
CCACAGCTGTACGCACCGTCCTGAGCGTTGCCGGGCTCTCCTGGCGCGAGGCAGACGCAGTGCTCACAGCCCACCCCGAGATCGGCCCAGAGGTCGCCGAATGAGGATCGCGCTCCACGGCGTCAGCAAGGGACGCGAGGGACAGGCTTTGCCGACGACGAGCCTCGAGTTCCACACCGGCGCCGTGCGCTTCGCCGTCGCCGAGACGCAGCAGCGTCCGACCGTACTCGGCCTGATCGCCAGCGGTCGGATGAGCCCCGACACCGGCCGGGTGACGATCGACGGAGACACCGACAACCGTTTTCTGCGTCGCGCGATCGCACTGGTGGATGCCCCGGACGTGAGCGATCCGCACGCCGACATCACAGTGGCAGGCGTCGTCGGGGAGGAGCTCATGTTCGCCGGCGTCGGCGCGACACCCATCCACGCCCGGCGATGGCTCACTCAGCTCGGGTTCGCGGAGCTCGCCTCGACGCCGATCGGAAATGTCGATCCCGCTGCGCGGGTGCGCATCATGTGCGAGCTCGCGGTGCTGCGTGAAGGCACAAGGGGGATCGTGCTGGTCGCGCCGGATCGTCATGGTGGCGGACCCGACGGCTGGTGGCGCATCGCGTCCGAGTTCGCCGACCGCGGCTACGCCATGCTCGTGATCATCGGCGGCGCCGCGGCCGTCGCCCTCGAGCGGATGCACGAACTGGAGGCGATCAACGCCTCGGGGCCGATCCCGCCGCTCGTACTGGAACAGCCCGGAGTGAGTGACGAGGAAGAGAGAGGGGACCGCCGATGAAGGTCCCCGCCATGATCGCCGCTGAGCTGCGGCGACTCACCGCGAGCCGGATGGGCATCATCGCCCTGATCGCACTGATGTGCGTACCGATCCTCTACGGCGGCCTCTACCTGTGGGCGAATCAAGACCCGTACGCGAAATTCTCCGAGGTTCCGGTGGCGCTGGTCGTGCAGGACGACGGCGCGACAGGCACCGACTCCGAAGGCGCCGACGAGACCGTCAACTACGGCGAGACGGTCGCCGAGAACCTCATCGAGGGAAATGCCTTCGACTGGCAGGAGATGTCGGCGGATGCCGCGGCTGCGGCCCTGCACGACGGCACGGTCGATTTCACCGTGACGATCCCGAACGGCTTCTCTGCGGCGCTGACCTCGGCCGCCGGCACCGACCCCCACCAGGCGCTCATCGAGCTCGAGACGAACGACGCCAACAACTACCTGGCATCCTCGATGGGCACGCAGGCCGTGGAGAAGATCCGCAGCTCCGTCGCCCAGATGGTCGGAAGCGAAGCGGCTGAGCGCCTCCTCACGGGTCTCAGCGACGTTCGCGATTCACTGTCAGATGCGACGGACGGCGCCTCCCAGCTCGCGGACGGGGCGGTCACGGCATCCACCGGCAGCGCCACGCTCGCCGACGGCACGTCACGGCTCTCCGACGGCTCAGCCCAGCTCGCGAGCGGAGCGTCCCAGCTCGCAGACGGTGCCCAGCAGGTCAGCGTCGGCAACCAGCAGATCGCCGACGTCGCCGACCAAGCCGGCGCGATCGTGCAGGATGCCGCGAACACGCTGCCGCAGATCCGCACCGACATCGCGGACACCCTCGCCTCACATGGCCTCACGCAGGAGGAGATCGACGCGGTCCTGGCCAAGCTCGATCCGCTGGGAGAGCGACTGGAACAGGGCAACACGACCGTGCAGGATGCCGTGGCCAAGATCGATCAACTCGCGGCAGGCTCTGCGACACTCGCGTCGAGCGCACGCACCCTGTCTGACGGCGCGAGCACCGTGGCGACCGGTGCAGCGGCGGCGAACGACGGAGCGGTCCAGCTGCGCGACGGCCTCGTGACGCTCGCCGACGGCACCGCCGAACTGCGCGACGGCCTCGCCAGCGGGGTCGAGCAGATTCCGGCATCCACGCCTGAGCTGCGCCAGACCCAGGCGGAGACGATCTCCGATCCGCTGCGGGTATCCAGCGACAAGGTCGCCTCCGCCGAGGACTACGGTGCAGGACTCGCACCGTTCTTTGCAGCGCTGGCGGCATGGATCGGCATCTACGCTCTGTTCCTGATCGTGAAGCCGGTGTCTCGCCGCGCCGTCACCGCGCTGCACTCCCCCATTCGCATCACCCTCGCCGGTTGGCTCACTCCTGCCGCCCTCGGCGCGCTGCAGATGGTCGGGTTGATGGGCATACTCGCGATCACCCTCGGCTTCCGCTTCGACAACGCGCTGGGCACGCTCGGGGTCATGGTGCTCGCTTCCGCGACCTTCGCCGCGATCATCCTCGCGCTGAACGTCTGGCTGGGGTCGGTCGGACAGTTCCTCGGGCTCGTGCTCATGGTGCTTCAGCTGGTCACCGCGGGTGGCACGTTCCCCTGGCAGACACTCCCCGCTCCGCTCGCAGCACTCCACCACGTGCTGCCTCTCGGCTATGTCGTCGATGCGATGAGGCAACTCATGTACGGCGGGAACTTCGATCGGGCGTGGTGGGATCTGGCGGTGCTCGGCATGTGGCTGGTCGCTGCACTGCTGCTCGCCATGATCGGAGTGACAAGGATGACTCACCGCCGCACGCTGCGCGATCTGCAGCCGAGCCTGATCGGATGAGCAGCATCGGATCGATGCTCTCTGGCGCGGATGCCGCAGCATCCGCACTCGTCCTGCACAGGTCGCCGCGGCCTGAGATGCGTGCTGAAACACGTCGACGGGGCTAGGCTTCCAGAGCGTGCCCGAAACGCGCTCTGGGGAACGGTGAGACCGAATCCCACCGACGACCCCGAAAGAACCCTCAATGACGATCGAATCCACGGAATCTGCTCCCCACCGCGTTCTCGGCGCCAGAATCGGACGAATCGCATTCGGGGTCATCGCCGGTCTGCTCGTCATCGCGGTCGCTGCGGCGTTCTTCGTGGTCTGGACGATCCAGCGTTCGTTCCCGCAGACAGCAGGCGAACTCGAACTCGACGGGCTGAAGGCCCAGGTCACCGTGCAGCGTGACGACCTCGGCGTGCCGACGATCACCGCAGATTCCTCGCACGACCTGTTCTACGCCCAGGGATTCGTGCATGCGCAGGATCGCTTCTTCGAGATGGACTTCCGCCGGCACGTGACGTCGGGCCGGGTCGCGGAGATGTTCGGAGAATCACAGGCCCCGACCGACATGTTCCTGCGCACTCTCGGGTGGCGCGACGTCGCCGAGCAGGAGGTCGAGGCGATGGACGAGACCACACTCGCCTATTACCAGGCCTATGCCGACGGCGTGAACTCATATCTCGCGACTCGCGACGGCGCCGACCTTTCACTGGAATATGCCGTCCTCGGCATACAGAACCCCGATTACACGGTCGAGCCGTGGGAGCCCGCCGATTCCGTGGCCTGGCTGAAGGCGATGGCATGGGATCTGCGTACGAACATCGAAGACGAGACCGAACGCGCGATGCTGGTCGCCGATGTCGGCGACCCGGCAGTCCCGGCCGACAGCCTCGAGCTTCTCGAGCAGCTGTATCCCGCGTATCCGTTCGATGAGAATCCGGTGATCGTCCCCGAGATCTCCACGGTCCCCGCGCTTGACGCGGGAGCCGGCGCCGCGCCGGCCGCCTTCTCGACAGACGGTGGCGGACTCGAAGATTCCGAGGTGCAGACCGCGGTGACCACGATCGAATGGCAGGAGGCCGACAGCGTCGTCGCGGCCGCGAGCCTGCTGGTCGGAGACGTGGGCGAGGGCATCGGCTCGAACTCGTGGGTCGTGTCCGGCCAGCTCACCGAGAGCGGAATGCCTCTGCTGGCGAACGACCCTCATCTGGGCGCCTCCCTCCCCTCGGTCTGGTACCAGGTGCAGCTGCGCTGCTCCGAGGTCACCGACGAATGCCCGTTCGACGTCGGCGGCTTCTCGTTCTCCGGTCTGCCCGGCATCGTGATCGGTCATAACAGTCAGGTCGCGTGGGGCTTCACCAACCTCACGACCGACGTCGCAGACCTCTACATCGAGAAGGTCGACGGCGACGCGTACTGGCGCGACGGCGCCCTCGTGCCACTCGATGTGCGAGAGGAGACGGTCAAGGTCGCGGGCGGCGAAGACATCGATCTCACGATCCGCTCCACCGTGCATGGCCCGATCATCTCCGGACTCACCGACGATTTCACCGCCGTCGCCGACGGTCCGGTCTCGGCGGACGGCGACGCCCTCGTGCAGGGCGAGACGGATGCTTCGGCCGCACTTTCAGGCGAGTACGCCGTGAGCCTCCGCTGGACTGCGCTCGACGCGGGCAGCACCGCGACTTCGATCTTCGCTCTCGCCACTGCCCAGGACTTCGACGACTTCCGGTACGCGGCATCGCTGTTCGACGTCCCGGCGCAGAACCTGATCTACGCCGACGTCGAGGGCAACATCGGCTACCAGGCGCCTGGCCGCCTGCCCATCCGCGGCGCCGGTGACGGGTGGATCCCGCAACCGGGCTGGGACAGCAGCTACGACTGGACCGGGTTCATCGAGTTCGAAGAGCTGCCGGTGTCGTACAACCCGAACTCGGGCTACATCGTCACGGCGAACAACGCCATCGTCACCGATGACTACGAGTACTTCCTCTCTCGCGACTGGGACTACGGCTACCGCGCCGCCCGCATCGCCCACCTGATCGAACGCCGTGCCGCGGCCGCGCCGCTCACCGCGCAGGACATGCGCGACATCCAGAACGACAACGAGATGTGGATCGGCAAGAAACTCGCGGCCGTCATGGAGGACATCGAGGTCGACGGTGCAGGACCCAAGGAGGCCGTCGCGCTGCTGCGAACCTGGGATGCGCAGAACAACGCTGATTCCGCTGCGGCCGCCTATGCGAACGTGCTGTGGTCGAACCTGGTGCTGAACCTGTTCGAGCAGCGTGAAGAGCCGCTGCCGCACGATGGTCAGGCCCGGCTGTTCACCGTGGTGTCCGAGTTGCTGAACGACCCGTCCGATCCCCTCTGGACGAACGAGAACATCGATGTCGACGGCATGGACGAGATGCTCGCGCTGTCTGCCGAGCAGGCCTATGACGAGCTCTCCGGGCTGCAGGGCTCAGCTGTCGCACGATGGAACTGGGGCGATCTGCACGCCATCACCTTGACGAGCGCCACGCTGGGCTCGTCCGGCATCGCTCCGATCGAGGCACTGTTCAATCGTGGACCGTATCCGGTCGGCGGTGGTCCATCGGTCGTGAACGCCACCGGCTGGGAGCTCGGCGAGGGATATGCGACGACCACTGTGCCTTCCATGCGCATGGTGATCGATCTGTCCGACTTCGACGCTTCGACGTGGAACCATCTGACTGGCGCATCCGGGCATCCCTTTCACCAGCACTACGTCGATCAGACCGAGAACTGGGCGGACGGCATCCAGACGCCGTGGGCGTTCACGGCGGATGCCGTGGACGAGAGGACCGTCGGCACCCTGGTGCTCGCGCCGAAGGGCTGAGCGCGAACACGGTCGCGCTCAGTCAGACCTCTTCGGTGAGCTCGATCGGCCCGATCGCCGGTGGCTCCTCGTCGGCGGGCGTCTCGACAGTCTCGACGTCGTCATCCTTGCCGGTGAGGCGCGCAACGGCTTCGGCGAACTGGCGCTCAAGGGCGGCGAACGCGCTCGACAGGTCACCAGCGGCGACCGCGGCGAGAAGCTCCCGATAGGTGTCGGACACCGACCGACGCACGGTGTAGCCACTGGGGTCGCTGAAACTGGCGATCCGAGTCTCGATCGCGAGTGTGGCCATGTAGTGCGACAGCCTGCGGCTGCCCGCGGAATCGACCAGCACACGATGGAACACGATGTCGGCGTCACCGATGGCGCGAGCATCCGTCCCTTCGCTGACGGTGACCAGCTCTTGATACGCGCGCTCGAGCCCATCGATCACTGACGCCGCGCCGGCCTTGATGATCAGCCGCACGGCCTGGCATTCGATCGCGAGACGGGCGTCGTACACGTCGGCGACGTGCTCGGGCCCGATGACACTCACGCGCATGCCGCGGCCCGGGGACGCGGTGAGCAGACCCTCCTGCACAAGGCGCTGGGTGGACTCCCGCAATGGGCTGCGGCTCACTCCCAGCTGTGAGGACATCTCGACTTCGCCGATGGGGCTGCCCACTGGCAGAGCGCCGGTGAAGATGGCCTTGCGCAACTCCGCGGTGATGAGGTCGACGGTCGACGGTCGCGCCACGCGCACCATCGAAATCGGTGAAACCGCGCGAGGGGTGTGTGAAGCCATGTGCATCCCTTCCAGCCGTCGCGCAGAATCGCGGACATCTCATTCTCGATCCTCCGCGTCGATCTGCGAAGTCGAATTCGGAGTCCCCAGTCTGCCTCATGATCACAATTTTGTATACGTGTCGACAATCTGCGCGTCTGACTGTACATCGCTCGACAGATTCCATAGTCTGGGGCACGGTCAACGGCGCCCGTGCAGAGCGCCCGGATACGGAACTCATACGGAACGCGAGGACATCATGACGAAGAGAACGACACGGATCGGCATCGCCACAGCCGCCATCGGGACCCTGACGCTCGGCCTTCTCGCCGGATGCTCATCGGGCGACGGCAGCGACACCGAAGGCATGAACACGCTCGAGAAAGCGCAGGAAGAGGGCAAGATCACTCTGGCGATCGCCTCCGAGCAGCCGTACTCCTGGGTCGAGGACGGCGAGCCGACCGGCGCCACGATCGCGATGCACGAGCAGATCTTCAAGAACCTCGGAATCGACGACATCGAGATCGAAGAAGTCGACTGGAACTCGCTGATCCCCGGGCTCAACGCCGGCCGCTGGGATGCCGTGAGCGCCGGGATGTCGATTCTTCCGGAGCGTTGCGCAGAGGCCGCGTTCAGTGATCCGGAGATCATGTACACGACGACCCTCGTCGTGGCCAAGGACAATCCCAAGAAGCTCAGCGACCTCGACTCGGTCGCCGCCGCCGGCGACGTCACCCTCGCTGTTCAGTCCGGTGCGATCGAAGAGGGCTACGCCACCGATCTCGGCATCGGGAACACGATCCAGGTCGACAGCGCCCAGGCCGGCATCGAGGTCGTGCAGTCCGGTCGCGCCGACGCGTTCGCGCTGACGGCAGTCTCGCTCAACTGGATGACCGAGGACATGGACGATGTCGAGACGACCGACGCCTTCGTACAGGAGATCGACGGGGTCGAGCAGATCGGTGCCGGTGCCACAGTGTTCCGCCAGGATGACAGCGATCTTCTCGAGGCCTACAACGAGGAGCTCGCCAAGATCACCGGCGACGAGGGGACGTACCTCGACCTGGTCGAGCCGTTCGGCTTCACGGCCGAGAACCTGCCCCCGGCAGATCTGACCACTGAGCAGCTCTGCTCGGGCGAGCTGGGCTGATCCCACTCCAGTGACTGACAACTTCGAAGCGCTCGGGCGGGCGCTGCCGCAGATCATCGACGGGGTCCTGATGACCCTGCAGCTGACTGCGGGCGGCGCCCTCCTGGCGTTCGTCGTCGCCATCGGGCTCGGCCTGCTGGCGCGATTCGACAACATCCTGCTCCGCGGCATCGCCCGCACCATCATCGAACTCTTCCGCGGCACTTCGCTGCTCGTGCAGCTCTTCTTCATCTTCTTCGTGATGCCGCTGCCGCCGTTCAACATCGAGATACCCGCCGTGCTCGCGGGCACGATCGCCCTCGGTCTGAACTACGGCGCATACGGAGCCGAGGTCGTGCGAGGGTCCATCAACTCGGTGGACGCCGGCCAGTGGGAGGCGACGACCGCGCTCAGCATGTCGCGCTCGCAGCGCATGTGGCGGGTGATCTTCCCGCAGGCGTGGGTGCTGATGATCCCTTCGCTGAACAACCTGCTGATCCAGCTGCTCAAGGGAACGGCCGTCGTCTACCTGATCACGATCGTCGATCTCACTGCCGAGCTGAACAAGCTGCGCGTCCAGACCGACGTGTTCTTCGCCTACACCCTGGGGCTGCTCATCTACTTCGCGATCGCCTACGCGCTCACGCTCGCCATGAACGCCCTTGAGACCCGCGCCAAGCACCGGCTCGGACAGGGTGGGAAGTGGCGGGACACCATCACGACCACCCCGATCCCCGACATGAAGGGGGCGGGCCAGGCCGCATGAACGACGACAACAGCTTCTGGAGCTGGGATCACGCCATCGCGGTGCTCCCAGATCTACTGTGGACCTTCCTCACCGTCACTCTGGTCGTGACGATCATCGGCAGCATCATCGCCGCAGTCCTGGGCCTGGTCATCGCGCTCGGCCGTCGCACGGCGCCGCGTCCGGTGAGCGCCGTGATCACACTCGTGATGAACTTCATCCGCATGACGCCGCTCGTCGTGCAGCTGCTGTTCGCGTACTACGTCTTCACAACGGTGCCGCCGCTCGTACTCGGAACCATCATCATCGGCATCCACTACGCCACCTACATGGCCGAGGTCTACCGAGCCGGCATCGACGCGGTGCCACCCGGCCAGTGGGAGGCGACGACCGCGCTGTCGATGTCGCCCGGCCGCACCTGGCGCGCGGTGATCATCCCGCAGGCCCTGCGCTCTACACTCCCCGCACTGGCCAACTACGTCATCTCGATGTTCAAGGACACCCCGTTCCTGATGGTCATCACCGTGACGGAGATGGTACGAGAGGCGCAGCTCTACGGCGGTGCGAACTTCCGCTACGTCGAGGCGATCACCCTCGCCGGCATCATCTTCCTGGCCGCAAGCCTGCTGAGTTCAGTGCTGGCCAGACGATTGGAGAAACGTCTTGAATACACCACCGCTTGACACGCACACCGGCGCCATCACGCTGGACGACGGCGATGTGCCGGCCATCCGCTTCGACAAGGTCGAGAAGCGCTTCGGCGACCACGTCGTGCTGCACGACCTCGACTTCACCGTGCGTCGCGGGGACCGGGTGACCCTCATCGGACCGAGCGGCTCGGGCAAGACGACGATCCTGCGCCTTGTGATGACACTCGAGGAGGCGAACGGCGGCTACATCCTCATCGACGGCAAGCCGCTCACGCACTACGAGAAGGACGGCAAGCGGGTCGAGCTGAAGGAGAAGCACAAGAACGAGATGCGCAAGCGCATCGGCATGGTGTTCCAGCAGTTCAACCTGTTCCCGAACATGACCGTGATCGAGAACATCATCGAGGCGCCGGTTCATGTCTTGGGGATGTCGAAGAAGGACGCGATCGTGCGAGGCCGAGCGCTCCTGGAGAAGGTGGGGCTCCCCGACAAGGAGAACGCTCATCCCACGCAGCTCTCCGGTGGCCAGCAGCAGCGCGTCGCCATCGCCAGGGCGCTCGCGATGGAGCCGGAGATCCTGCTGCTCGACGAGGTCACCAGTGCCCTCGACCCCGAGGTCGTGGGAGAGGTGTTGAACATCCTTCGCGACATAGCCCGCGACACCGACGTGACGATGCTGATCGTGACGCACGAGATGCAGTTCGCCCGCGACGTATCGAACCGCGTGCTGATGTTCGACAGCGGACGCATCGTGGAAGAGGGGGCGCCGGAGGATATCTTCAGCGACCCGCAGGAACAGCGCACCAGGGACTTCCTGGCAGCGGTGCTCTGACCTGTCCGGTCGGGCGCGCGCTGGGCAATAGGGTCGATTCATGCCTTCTCGTCTTCTCGCTCCCGATGGCGTCGGCGCATCCGTCGTCGAGTTCACCCACGGCGGAGCGACACTCATCGCCGAGGACTTCGGCGCCGGTGCCCGTCCCTACGTCCTGTTGCACGGGATCGGGATGGGCCGCAGCGTGTACGTGGACTTCGTCGAGCGGCTGCCCGGGCGCATCATCGCCCTCGATCTGCCAGGTTTCGGCGAGGCACCTGAACCCGACCGCACCCTCACCATGGCGCGTCACGCCGACCTGATCGCGGCGTTCCTGCGCAACATCGGCGTCTCGGATGCCGTGATCATCGGCCACTCGATGGGCAGTCAGATCGGCGCGGAGCTGGCGGTGCGGCATCCGGGCCTCGTCGACGGCCTCGTCCTCGCCGGCCCCACAGTGAACAGCGCGACGCGCAGCATCCGGGAGCAGGCGACGTACCTGCTGCGAGACCTGATGGGCGAGCGTCCTGAGGTGCTGTTGCGCGGTGCACGCGAGTATCTGCGTGGCGGGCCGCACCTCATCCGGAAGATCCGCGCCACCGTGGTGCACGAGCCGGAGAAGGCCTACGCGAGAGTGAAGTGCCCCGTGCTCGTGCTGCGGGGGGAGCGCGATCCCCTCGCGCCGGTGTCGTGGTGCCGCAAGATCGTCGATCTCGTCCCCGGCCCTGCGACGCTGCGCGAGATCCCCGACCACGGCCACGGCACGCTGATCAGCGATGCGAAGGTCGCAGCCGACATGATCACGGAGTTCGCCCGGGAGCTCTGAACCAGGCCTGCACGCTGAGCCTCTGCCCCCTGCCCTCTCCTCCGCCGGCCCCGGCATAACTCCGGAGTTTTTTGCAGATCCGGCGTCATTGCGGCCGAGCACCCGCGACGAGCAGCCGGTTCTCCGGAGTTATGCGCCCCGACGACTCCGCGCCCGCGATCCGAAGGCGTCAAGAACCTCCGAAATGCTCTGCCGAACCGCGTTGGAGTCGAAGAGGATGTCGGATGCGACCGGGCGGATGGTGAGGTAACCGAGCCGAGCGGCGGAGATGTCACGGGCGCGGTCCGCGACTTGCCTGTCCCACCCTTCGTGGAACTCCCTGCTGTCGCATTCGATGATGAGCCAGCCGTCGACGACGAAGTCGACTCGACCGACACCGGGGATGACCACCTGCGTCGTGTAGCCCACACCGAGCGTGCGAAGGATCAATCGCATGTATGTCTCGGGCCCGGACTCTGCCGAGGCGTCGACAAGGCTCAAGAGAACATGCAGCCGGGCCGGCACGAGCGTGAAGAGCTCCTCCAGTTGCGCCCAGGTGGCCAGACCGAGATGCAGCAGGCTGTCGAGAGTGGCTATCGCAGCCCTCGGCTGTTGACAGAGGATCGACTGGCGCACGGCATCGCCGAGTAGGACGACATGCCGCGGGCCGCCGCGCTGCATCGATCGGGACCAGTGCATCACCGTCGATCGCGAGGCACGGCTTCGAATCCGCGACATGTGCGGCAACAGGTGCATGTGCAGGCCTGAGGACTGCAACACGAACACCCCGAGCATCTGCAGCAGCGTCACGCACGACACGCGGCCACCCACACGAACGGCCTCCGCCACCCTGGCGTCGACGTCGGCGTAACTGTAGTGATCTCGACGCAGACGTACGAGCGTTCCTGCTTTGACGGCTCGGGTGATGTCATGTCCGCTACTCCCTGCCTCGAGGAGATCAGCCCGGGAGAAGACGGTCGGCGAATAGGTCGTGGCAACTCGCTCGGCAACTTTGTGGTTCACCCACGGAATGGTTCCCTCGTCGCGGAACGCCCGAGAGCTGGATAGCCACGTTCTGTGGAAGATTCGGCCTCTGGCGCCGGCAGTGCAGGAGAAGTTCGCGCCGCTCGTCCGCCCGCATAACTCCGGAGAATTCTGCTGCATCCGCGTCGTTCTGACCCGCGACACCCGATTCGGAGATTTTCTCCGGAGTTGTGCGCGTATCCCGCGCCCATCCGGCGGCCTATCCCCCGCGCATCCGGCGCCGCTTTCGGGCGGCCTACCCGGCCCCCGGCGGGGTCTGCTTCGACTCGGCGAGCTCGTCGACGACGAGGCGGCGTTCCTCAGTCGTCCCGTTGCGGTAGGCCTGGCGGCCCACCATGTGCGCGGACAGCGGTGCGGTCGCGAACTGCATCAGCACGATGGGCGCGACCAGCGCGAGCCCCAGCAGGATGCCGCCGACCGACCGCTGTGCGAGGGCGACAGCCAGGCAGATCAGGATCACCCCGAGCACCTGCGGTTTGGTCGCCGCATGCAGACGGGACGGCACATCCCGGAAGTGCAGAAGCCCGACCGCGGCCGAGAGGCACAGCACCGCGCCGAACAGGATCAGCACCAGCACCGCCACGTCGATGACGGCATCCGGGATCTCGAAGTCGAACACGTTCATGATGTCGTGTTGTCCCTTCTCGCCACGTATCGGGCGACCGAGATCGATCCGAACACGCCGACGGCCGCGATGATGAGCAGAACAGGAATGCTGCGCGTGTGTCCGTTGATCGCCATCTCAGCGCCCAGCACGCACATCACCTCGGTGAGCAGGACGTCGGATGCCACGGCGCGGTCGAGGATCGACGGACCGCGGATGATCCGGAACATCGTCAGGATCGCCGCGATGCTGAACACCGCCACGATCACGATCATCAGAATGTTCATCGCTCACCTCCCGCGCGCTCGTCCGCCTTCAGCGCACGATACTGCGCCGGGCTGCCGAGCGCCCGTACGATCCGCTTCTCCCAGCGCAGGATGCCGTCGCGCTGCGCATCTGCGTCGGCACGTGTTCGCACCCCGATGATGTGCAGATACAGCACCCGACGATCACGATCCGTCTCGACCACGAGGGAGCCCGGGATCAGCGACGACGTGACCGAGACGTGCGTCATCACCAGATCGTCCGCGTACCTCAGCGGCACCGCGATGATCGCCGCCCCCGGCTGACGGCGGAAATCGAACACCTGGATCGAGACCGCGATCGCACCGCGAAGGACGGCGAACAGGAACTGCACGACGAACAGCGCTCCGTACCAGAGGTTGACGCGTCCAGAGAGTTCGATGGTCGGCAGGCGGAAGACGCGAGTGACGAAGACGGCGACGACGAGCCCGGTGACGAGAGACAGCAGTGTGAACTGGTTCCACAGCAGCATCCAGAGCACAATGAGCCACGCGAGGAACGGAAGCTGCAGCCACACGTCGTGAAGGCGATGGCGCTGAATCTCGGGGGTCACGGGCTCACCTCCTCTTCCAACTGCACGAGGCTCACCGGCTGGAGCAGCGCATCACCGATACGATCGCACAACGCGTACAGCGGCCCGGCGAAGATCGTCAGCAGCAGCGTCACACCGACCATCCCCCCGGTCGCGAGCGTCATGATCTTCGGGATGCGACGTCGCTCCTGCTGCTCGTCTGCGGCGGGCGCGTTGCCGAGGTACTCGATCCGACCGTCGGTCTCCGTCGAGTCCTCCTCCTCGCGCCAGAACGAGAGGTTCCAGGCGCGCATCAGCGCATAGAGCGTGAGCAGCGATGTCAGGATGCCGCCGAAGATCAGCACCATCATGATCGGCGTGCCGACTGATGCTGCCGCCTCGAACAGTGCGAACTTCCCGATGAACCCGGAGAACGGCGGCAGGCCACCCAGGTTGATGGCCGGTACGAAGTAGAGCACGGCGATCAGCGGCGCCGCCTTCAGCAGCCCCTTGACCCTGAGGATCGAGGTGCTGCCGGCTCTTCGTTCGATGAGTCCGACCGCGAGGAACAACGTCGTCTGCACGACGATGTGGTGAACGATGTAGTACACCGTGGCGCCGATGGCGGCCGGCGTCGCGATGGCGAGGCCGAAGATCATGTACCCGACGTGGCTCACCAGCGTGAACGAGAGGATTCGTTTCAGCTCGGCCTGCGCCACGGCGCCCAGCACGCCGATGATCATGGTCGCGAGCGCGACGATCAGCAGGAGCGTGTCGATGCTGTTCTCTGCGAACAGCTGCGTCTCCGTCCGGATCAATGCATAGACGCCGACCTTCGTCAGCAAGCCCGCGAACACGGCCGTGACAGGTGCCGGCGCTGTCGGATAGGAGTCCGGCAACCAGAACGACACGGGAAAGATGGCTGCCTTGATGCCGAACGCGACCACGAGCATGAGATGCAGCACGAGTTGCGTCTCCTGCGGAAGCTCGGTCATCCGCTCAGCGATCTGCGCCATGTTCACGGTGCCGAGGGCTCCGTAGATCATCGCGATCGAGGCCAGGAAGATGATCGACGAGACGAGCGAGACGACGATGTAGACCGCACCGGTGCGGATGCGCGACTCCGTGCTGCCGAGCGTGATCAGCACATACGATGCCACGAGCAGGATCTCGAAGCCCACATAGAGGTTGAAGAGGTCACCGGCGATGAAGGCGTTGAAGATGCCTGCCGCAAGGATCAGGTACGACGGGTTGAAGATCGAGATCGGTGTCTCGTCTGTTCCGTCGGCGGCACCCTGGCCGATCGAGAAGAGCAGCACCGCGAGCAGCACGATGCTGGAGATCAGGACGAGCAGGGCTGCGAGCCTGTCGACGTACAGCACGATGCCGAACGGCACCGGCCAGCCCCCCACGGAGACGGCGAGTGGCGAGCCGCCGTCGACGGCGATGAGCAGCACCGCGGCGATGACGGCCACCGCGGTGAGAGTGGCGACGGTGACGAACACCTGCAGGCGGGGGCTGCGGCCGAAGACCAGGGTGACCGCTGCTCCGAGAAGAGGAAGGGCGACGAGCAGGGGGACGAGCGCGCTCATGTGCGGTCCTCCCCGTCGTCGGATGCTGTGGTGTCGGCCGGTTCTTGTCTCGACCAGGGCCGATCAGTCGGGGCGTCGTCGCGGATCGAGGCGTGATCTCGCATCTGCAGCACGGTGATCGGCGCGGTGCGGACGTCGACGAAGTCGGTCGTGGCCTCCTCGTCCTCGGCATCCCCTTCGTCATCCATGACGTCTTCATCGGCGTCGGTGCGCTCGCGCAGGGCGATGTCCGCCTCATCGTCCTCGACGGTGTCGGCTTGGCCGAGCTGCCAGGAGCGGTAGATCAGCGCGAGCAGGAACGCGGAGACGGCGAAGGTGATGACGATGGCGGTGAGAGTGAGCGCCTGTGGGAGCGGATCGCTCATGTCGCCCTCGGTGCCGTAGAACGGGGCATTGCCCGGCACTCCCATGACGATCAGCAGCAGCAGGTTGGTCGCGTTTCCCAGCAGCAGGAAGCCGATGAGCACGCGGGTGAGGCTGCGCTCGAGCATGGCGTACACGCCGCAGGCGAAGAGTATGGCCATCACGATGATGAGAGTGAGCGAGACATCCATCAGGCACTCACCCCCCGCGCGCGCATCTGCTGCGACTGGCGATCGACCTCAGCGCCGAGACTGCGCAGCACGTCGAGGACGAGTCCGATGACGACGAGGTAGACGCCGAGGTCGAAGACGGTCGATGTCACGAACTCCATGTGCCCCAGGCCAGGGATCTCCCACTCCCAGAACGAGCTGGTCAGCGGTGCGAGCCCGAAGAACAGCGGCAGCACCGCCGTGCCGACGGCGAGGATGAGGCCGAAGCCCAGAAGGCGACCCGCATCCGCGGGAGCGGCGGCGCCGAGTTCCCATCGACCGCCCGCGATGTAGCGCATGACGAGCGCCATGCCGGCGACGAGACCGCCGGCGAAGCCGCCGCCTGGCCCGTTGTGACCGGCGAAGAGCAGGTAGATGGAGACGACGATGATCGTGTGGAAAAGGATGCGCACGATCACCTCGAGCAGGATGGATCGGTTCTCCGGCTTCATCTGCTGGCCGCCGATGAGCCATGCCCGCGGGTTGCTGCGATTCTCGGTGGTCTGGAACCGGATGCCGTCCGTCGTCTCCACCAGCGGCGCGATACGCGCCTTGCGTCTCACGCGCTTCGGCAGCGACGGCCGCTGGGAGAGCATGTCCGCGCGGTGGGTGACGAACACCAGGGATGCGACGCCGGTCGCGGCGAGCACGAGCACCGAGAGCTCACCCATGGTGTCCCAACCGCGGAGGTCGACGAGCGCCACGTTCACGACGTTCTTGCCATGGCCGATCTCGTAGGCGAGATCGGCGAACGCGACCGAGATCGGATCTGTGATGCGGGCCTGAGTCGCGACGACCGCGATGAATGCCATCGTGACGCCGACGCCGATCGCCAGGACAGCACGCGGAATGCGGGAGACCGACGCGTTGTGCTCGCCCATTCGCGATGGCAGGCGCCGGAGCACGAGGGCGAAGGTGACCATGGTGACGGTCTCGACGAGGATCTGGGTGAGAGCGAGGTCTGGGGCGCCGCTGGTCGCGAACAGGGCGACCATGCCGAGACCTGTGACCGAGACGAGCACGACGCCGGTGTAGCGCTTGCGCGCCTGAACCGCGAAGACGGCGGCGATGGCCATGATCGGCGCGACGGCGATCTGGGTCGGAGTGTGCCAGACGGAGAGGTTCAGCCGATCGACGTCGCTCGCGAGAAGGGCCGTCGTCTCGGCGGCGACGAAGACGACGAAGATCGTGCCGACGTAGACCGGCAGCGAGCCTCGCTGGGTGAGAGTCGTGGTGATCACCGACAGTCGGTCGACGCCGCGCATCACGTAGAAGTACACGTCGGCGGCCGTGAACTTCAGCATCCGCGCCTTGCGGTCCCATCCCGTACGTCTGCTGATCAGGAACAGACCGATGCCCAGCACGACAGAGAGCACCGAGATGCCCAGGGCCGGTTCGAACCCGTGCCAGAGCGCCAGGTGCCCTGGGCCCTCAGCCGCCAGACCGTCCGCATCCAGACCCGGCGCAGCGGTCACGGCATATCCGTGCAGTGCGGTGTCGAGCGCCGGAGCACCGATTCCCAGCGCGATCGTCGCTCCGGCCAGGATGATCGGCGCTGAGAGGAAGCCCACCGGTGGGTCGGGCCAGACGGTGTCCGGGATCGTCTCGCCGCGCTCGTCGCGCTTCTTCCAGAATGCCCCCCACAGGAAACGGACGCCATATGCCGCAGTGAGCATAGAACCGAGAACGACGCCGATCAGGGCGACCAGGGCCCACGGCGAGCCGCCGAGCGCATCGTCGAGCAGTCCGGTGAGCGCCGATTCCTTCGCGACGAAGCCGACGGTCGGCGCGATGCCCGCCATCGACGCGACCGAAATGAACGAGACAGCGGCCATGACCGGCGCCTGCCTGCCCACCCCGGAGAGCTCGTCGATGTCACGGGTGGAGAGCTGACGGTCGATGACGCCGACGACCAGGAACAGGGCCGACTTGAACAGCGCATGCCCGACCACCAATGCCAGACCCGCGAGTGCGGTCGCCTGCGTGCCGTAGCCCACCATGACCGTGAAGAAACCGAGCTGACTGACGGTGCCGAAGGCCAGGATGCGCTTGAGGTCGGTCTCGCGCAGCGCCTGGATTCCGCCGAGCAGCATCGTGAACACTCCGAAGGAGATCACGATGGGACGCCATGATTCGGACAGCGCGAAGATCGGCGCGAACCGCGCAATGAGGTAGATGCCCGCCTTCACCATCGCCGCAGCGTGCAGGTATGCACTCACCGGCGTGGGGGCAGCCATCGCTCCTGGGAGCCAGAAGTGGAACGGGAAGATCGCGGATTTGCTGAGCGCGCCGATCAGCAGCATCACCACAGCCGCGTTCACGAGCGGCCCGGTGGGAGCGAGCTCGAGCATCTCGGTGATGCTCGAGGTGCCGGTGTCGACCACCAGCAGCACCACGCCGACGAACATCACGAGCCCGCCGAGCGTGGTAACCAGGAGCGCCTGCAGTGCGGCACGACGGCTCGCCGCGCGGCGGCGATAGTGGCCGATGAGCAGATACGACAGGATGCTGGTGACTTCCCAGAACATCACGAGCATGACGAGATCGTCGGTGAGGACGAGTCCGTACATGGCCCCGGCGAAACCGAGCAGCACGCCGGCGAACTGTCCGAGACCCGCGGCCTCGTCGTGGAAGTACCAGCGGCAGTAGAGCAGCACCAGGGCGCCGACGCCGGTGACGATGAGCGTCATCACCCAGCCGAGCACGTCCATGCGCATCGAGAGGTTCAGCCCGAGCTGCGGGATCCACTCCACGCTTTCGAACGGTGCAGGATCGTCCGCCAGCACCTGGGGAGTCATCACCAGCGCTTGAACGAACGCCGCAGCGGGTATGAGAGCCCCGATCGCGAACGCCCGCGCCCCGAGCCAACGCACCAACACAGGGAGAAGAAGAGCCCCGAGAAGGAACACGGCAAGGAGCAACAGCATAAGCGGCTCCTCAATGGCTCGTCGAGGCCTTGCGGCATTGGCGGGCGGGCGTTCTTGAAGTTTACCGGTTCATGCACCCCCGAGGTTCCGCGATCCGCACAGAAGCAGGCATGCAAGAGTGGTGGACATGCGACAGACGTGGGTCCGCGAGTTGTGCGGCTGGTTGGCCGCCGCCTTGATCGCGATCGTCACAGTCGCCCAGATCGCTGCGACGGCGCGCTCAGAGCTGTTGTTCCGCGACGGCGATTCGCTGATCGTCGCACTGCTCGTGCGTTCGGTCGCCGACGGAGAACCCTTCGACTGGGTGATGTCGAGCGTGTTGTTCCTGCCCGAGATCGTGTTGTTCGGACTGCTCTGGATGCTGGGCAGGCTGTTCGCGCTCGACGTCAATGCCGTACTCGCGATCAACGCCGTCCTGAACCTGATCGCGCTCTACGGGGCGGTTCGACTGGTCGCCGGCCGCCGGCGCGCCGATTCTGCCCCCGTCCTCTGGTCGCTGGTCGCCGTCGGCGCGTTCAGCATCCTCTCGATGACCGAGACCTCCAGCTCTCGCGAATCATTCGAGCTGGCATCGCTGCTGCTGACAACGACCTACTATTCGGCGACGGTGATCGCCGTCGTACTGAGCATCGGGATCGTGCGGCGCATGTTCGACGACCCCGATCGATCATCACGGCTCCTGCCGGTGCTGCTCGGTGTGGTCGCTGCCGTCTCCGTGCTGTCCAACCCGCTCTACGCGGCGTGGGCGACCGTGCCGCTCGGCCTGCTGCTGGGCGGTTCCGCCGTGTATGCGCGCTGGCGCGCTCTTTCGCTCCGGCTGCTCGGGTGGCTGCTCGGCGGCACGGCGGCCGGCCTTCTCGGTCGCATTCCGCTTTCGGAATGGATCGCCAACGACGGATCCGCGTACGCACAGCCCACCCTCTGGCCGCAGTCGGTCCGCTACTACGGAGAGCTTGCAGCCGAGCGTCTCTCGACCCCGCTCGGCATCCTCGGCGCGGTGCTCGTGGTGGCGCTGCTCGCAGTCGCCGTTCGGCAGTCCTTCCGCGCGCAGGATGCGGGAGCTCGCATCGTGGCGACGGCGGCATGGCTGCTGCCCCTGGTCGTCACGGTCGGCGCCGTCGCGCTCGGCACACACGCCGCCCGGTACCTCGAGCCGGTGGTGTTCGCGCCGGTCCTCGGCCTGGTCGCCTCACCTCTGGCGTTGCGTGTCCCGCGGCGGGCAGCGTTGAGCGTGACCGCCGGCGCTGGGGTGCTGCTCATCGTCTGCGCAGGTCTCAGCATTCCCCGCGTGAGCGTCGCCGCGCAGCATCCGAACGGCGACCTCACCTGCGTGAGCGACTGGGTGAACGGATCAGGGCAGACCGGAGCCGGGCAGTTCTGGACTGTTCGCCTCCCGAAACTGCATCTGGATGATCCGTCCCGACTCGCGCAGGTCGATCATCAGCTCAACGCCTATGCCTGGCTCATCAATCGCACGGACTTCGCCGTCGGCGAGGTGACGTTCCTCATCGAGGATGCGCAGAGCAGCCCGTGGGCTCTCGGCACGAACGCGCAGCCCTCGGACGTGATCACGTGCGGCCAGTTCACGATCTACGACTTCTCACCCGTCGCACTGCCGCTCGGCCCTGCCCGCTCCTGAGATCGTCAGACCGTGACGGGCGCGCCCGCGCGGGCCGACCGGCGCGCAGCATCCACGATCTCGAGCGTGCGCACGCCCACCGCGCCGTCCGGCTGCGGCACGATCGGCGCCTGCCCCTCGACCGCCGAGCCCGAACGACGCACGGCATCGAGGAACTCGTCGATCAGGAGCGCATCGATATCCGTGCCGTAGTCGAGACGGATGTCTCCCTCGACTCCGAAGCCGCCGACATGCTCGGCGAACGGCTCGATCTCGACCGAGCCGTTCGTGCCCGTCACCTTCAGCGTCAGCCCACCCCACGTCGACGCGGCGTCCGGCTGGCTCCACGAACAGTCGATGGTGGCGATGAGGCCGCTCTCGTACGTGATCGTGACGAGCCCTCCCGTCTCCGCGGCGACATTCTTCTCCGAGTGCAGGATGCCGTTCGCCGCCGCATACACGGTGCGCGCCCGCATTCCCCCCGTCAGTGCATCGATGAGGTCGGCGCAGTGCACGACATGATCGACCATCGCACCGCCACCGGCGAGCAGCGGGTCGGTGAACCACTGCCGGGAATCGATCGGGATCTTGCCGTTGTTCGTGCCGACGATCGCGAACGGATCGCCGAGGGCACCGGCATCCAGCTGCTGCCGCAGCGCGGTGAACTGCGGGGCGAATCTCACCGGGTAGGCGATCATCAGGATCACGCCTGCGGCCGCGCACGCAGCGACCATCGCCTCGGCATCCGCGACCTCGGTGGCGATGGGCTTCTCGCAGAGGACGTGCACGCCCTCGGCAGCCGCGCGTTCGACGATCGCGCGGTGACGTGCGTTCTCCGACGTGACGATCACGGCATCCGGACCCCAGGCGAAGAGCTGGTCGTAGTCATCGACGTACGGCAGTCCGATGCTCGCTGCGAGTTCAGCACCGCGCGGGGAGGCATCGGGGGCCGAAGCGCCGTCGGCATCACTGGCGAGCAACTCGACCCCCGGCATCTCGAGCAGCGTCCTGGCGTAGCCTGCCGCGTGCACGTGCGCGAATGAGGCGATGGCGACCTTGATCGGGCGAGCGATGCTCATGCTGCCTCCTCCTGCTCGGTGATGAGTTCCGACATGACGACGACCTGACCGGTGTCGAGTGACCGCTGCGCCGCCTCTGCGAGGTAGACGGCGATCGCCCCGTCTTCGGCATCGACTCGCGGAGACGGTCCGCCCCGGAACGCGGCGGCGAAGTCACGGAGCTCACTGAGGTACGGGCTCTCCCGCACCGGCGCGTCGGGGATGGTCAGGCCCTCTTCCGCCACGCCCTGAAGCTCAAGAGCCAGCCCGCTGTTCTCGAGCGACGAGTACGTGAGCACACCCTTCTCCCCGGCGATGCTGAAGCCGGTCTTGAACGTCGTTCCGGTCGCACCCCAGGTCGCGTGGATGTGCGAGATCGCGCCGCCGACGTGCGTGAGCGTGACGTGCGCGGAGACGAACGGGGGGATGAGTCCGTCCACCGTCGCGGGGTTCTGCACGGCGTAGACGCTGAGCACCTCACCACAGGTCCATCGTGCCTGATCGAGGTCGTGCAGCATCAGATCCATGATGACTCCGCCGGAGAGCTTCACGTCCTGGAACCACGTGCCGATCGCCGGGCTCGAGCCCTCACGGTGAAAGCGCGCCACCGCGATGCGTCCCAGCCGCCCCTCAGTGACGGCGCGATGCGCCGTCGCATAAGGCGCTGTGTAACGCACGACGTGAGCGGGGAAGATCTGCACCCCGGCCGCCCTCGCCGCTTCGAGCACCGCGCGGGAGGATTCGGCAGTGAGGGTGAGCGGCTTCTCGCACACGATGTCCTTCCCTGCGTCGATCGCGGCCAGCGCGATGCTCTCGTGCGTGGAGGTGGGCGTCACGATGTCGATGATCTCTGCACGAGAAAGCACCTCTGCAACGGAATCGACCACCTCGAGGTCGAACTCCGCTGCGAGTGCTTCTGCCCCGGCGATGGACTGGACCAGCACGTGCGCACCGAGCGCCTTCCACGCCGGGGCGTGCATCTGGGCGATGCCGCCGGCGCCGATCAGGCCGACGACGAGTTGAGTGGATTCGGATGCCACCGGCTCCGGATTTCGCATGAATGACTCTCTATTTCAGGCCGGAGAAGGCGATGCCTTCGACGACGCGGCGTTGCAGGATGATGAACGAGATGAGCACGGGCGCCATCGCGAGCAGCGATGCCGCCATGAGCACACCGGTGTGGATGCTGGACCGATAGCCCTGCAGGGTGGCGAGTCCCACCGACAACGGCATGTTCTCCGGCGAGCTCGCGACGACGAGCGGCCAGAGGAGGTCGTTCCAGGAGGCGAGGATCGTGATGATCGCCAGCGACACGATCCCTGGCTTCGCCAAGGGCAGCATGACGCGCCAGAAGATCTGCCAGCTGTTGCAGCCGTCCAGGCGTGCGGCCTGCTCGAGTTCCATCGGCAGGGTGCGGAAGAACTGCACCATGAGGAAAGTGCCGAAGGCGCTGAACAGACCGGGCAGCGCGATGCCGAAGATGGTGTCGAGCAGGCCGAGGTTCTGGATGATCTGGTACTGCGGGATCAGGTACACCTGACCTGGCACCATCAGGATCGACAGGACGACGCCGAGCAGCACGCCCTTGAACCTGAAGTGCATCCGCGCGAACGCGTAGCCCGCCATGGCGCAGAAGATCACCTGGCCGACGGTGCGCAACAGGGTGACCGCGACCGACACCCAGAACTGGCTGAGGAACGGCAGTCGTTGGAAGACCTCGACGTAGTTCTCCCACTCCACCCCCGACGGCCAGAAGTTCGGCGGTACGGCCATGATCTCCGCCTCGGTGGAGATCGACAGCTTGATCTGCCAGAGGAACGGGAAGAGCATCACGAGCGCCGCGATGATGAGCACCACGTGCGCGACGCTGTTGTTGCCCTGGCGCATCCCCGGGCGGCGACGAAGGCGTTCGGACGGCTTCCGTCCGGTCACGAGGGTCTCAGTCGACATAGTGCACCCACTTCCGCTGGAGTTTGAACTGCGCGACGGTGAACGCGGCGATGATCACCAGCACGACCATCGCGATGGCCGATGCGTACCCCTTCTCGTTCGTGAGGAAGGCGGCGTCGTAGAACATGAACACGAGCGACTGCGTCTTCGGCATCACCGGGTTGGTGGGCCCGAGCAGCGCGTACAGCAGGTCGAAGAGCTGGAACCCGGAGATCAGCGTCATCACCGAGAGGAAGAAGATCGACGGTGTCAGCAGCGGAACCGTGATCGAGAAGAACTGCCTAGTCTGCGATGCGCCGTCCAGCGCCGATGCCTCGTACAGCTCGGCCGGGATGCCCTTGAGCCCCGCGGCCAGGATGATCATGTTGAACCCGACCGACATCCACAGGCCGAGCACCGACACGGCGATCAGAGCGAACCACTCCGTGGCGATCCAGGCCGGTCCTTCGATGCCGACGACGCGGAGTGCGGAGTTGATGACGCCGTAGTCCTGGTTGTAGATGATCTTCCACACCATTGCGATGGCCGTGGGCATTGCGACGTAGGGCAGGAAGAAGCAGATCCGATAGACCATGGCGAAGCGCAGGCCCGGCCGATTGAGCAGGCTGGCGAACACCGTCGCGATCGGGATGCCCAGCAGGAGGATGAGCGTGTAGATGACCGTGTTGAGGATGGAACGCAACACGCTCGGATCCTGGAGCAGTCGGACGTAGTTGTCGACGCCGATCCAGGTGGTGCCGCCGAAGACGCCCCACTCGGTGAAGCTGTAGTAGAACGACTGGACGAGCGGCCAGAGGTAGAACAACGCGACCCCGGCGAACAGGGGCAGGATGAACAGCACGGGCCAGTAGCCGTCGGCCGAGGCCATCCGCCCACGGGCGGGCGGCCGGGCGTCGGGGGCGGACGCCGTGACGACGCCCGCCCCTTCGAGTGTCGAGACCATGTCTCTTACTTCTCCTTGGCGAGCGCCTGGTTCATCCCGTCGGCGAGCTCTGCAGCGATGTCCTCGACGGGCTGCGCGCCGGAGAACGCCTCAGGCAGCAGATCGCCTTCGAGCTTGTTCCACGCGCTGGTGTTCTTCGAGACCGGGTAGGCCACCGCGTAGTCGGTTGCGGCATCCAGGAAGATCTGGAGGTTGTACTCGGGCGCGGAGTCGACGAACGCCTGCTGCGTGCCGGTGAAAGCCGGGTTCGCGACACCGAGTTCCGCCTGGGTCACTGCGGCCTCCTCCGATCCGAGATAGGCCAGGAACGCCTGCGCAGCGGGGTCGCCCGCGGCCTTCGCGCTCATCACGTTGCCGATGCCGTGGATCACGGTGGTGCGCTCGCCCGACGGGGCGAGGGGGAGTTCGACGACCGTGACGTCATCGGCGACGGGAGAGTCGAGCAGACCCGAGACCTGCCAGTTGCCGCTCCAGAGCATCGCGGCCTGCCCGTTCAGGAAGCGCTGGAGACCGGAGGTGTCCGCGTTCTGCGCAGGGGTCGGCATCGAGCCGTCAGCGATGAGGTCTGTCCAGAACTGGATGCCTTCGATCGATGCAGGGTCGTCGTAGCCGGATTCGCCGTCCTCATTGAGGATGCTGCCGCCGTTGCTGAGGATCGACGGGTAGACCATGGCCTGGTTGTCGTAATTGTCGCCCGATCCGAAGATGCCTTCGTCGCCGAGCTTGTCTGTGATCTCCTTCGCGATGGAGCGGTAGTCGTCCCAGGTCCAGTCGGCGGTGGGTGCGTCCACTCCGGCACGTTCGAAGATCGCCTTGTTGTAGAAGACGGCGATCGTGTCGAAGTCCTTCGGGATGCCGTACTGGGTGTCGTCGAGCGTGTAGATGTCGTTCATCGCATCGGGATAGTTCGCCGTGTCGACGAGCCCCGCCTCTTCCAGCGGCGAGAGCGGGGCGAGCAGGTCGTTCGAAGCGAACAGCTGGAAGTTCGGCCCGTTCATCCACATCACATCGGGCAGCGTGCCCGAAGACCCCTGGGTCTGCAGCTTGGTGAAGTACTGCGCGTAGGCGGTGAGTTCGATCGAGACGTCCACGTTCGGATAGGTCTCGTTGAAGTCGGCGATGAGCTGCTCCATCGCCGGCTGCTGGTTCACGTCCCAGATCGCGTAAGAGATCTCACCTGTGACGTCGGCCGGGTCGATGGAGGTGTCGACCTCGGCCCCTTCGGTCGAGGCCGCGGAGGAGCAGCCGGTCAGGACGAGAGCGACGGCCGCTATGCCGACGCCGGTTCGGAGATACCGCATGGGTGACTCGCTTTCAATGGGGCGGGTGATCGACGATCCGCGAGGACCGTGCGTCACTGCCGCGTCTGGTGGTTGTCGAAGTAGTGCTGCAGGGCCTGTGGCAGAGGAGCGATGGCTTGTGGCCGCGACCCCGCCCGCAACGACTCGGCGGCGGTGATGCCGGTCGCGACGGCTTGTCTGGCTGCAATCGGAGACGTCTCGGTCGCCCCGCCGTCCCGCACGAATCGAAGGAACTCGGCCATGGTGAGCTGATCGGCGTCGCCGTGCCCGTCCTCGTCGCCGACGATCGGATACTCGAGGTCGCCGCGCTCCTGGTAGTCGTGCCGCCTGTTCCACACCCGCACCACTCCCCCGGCTGCGTCGCCGAAGTTCTCGGCGCGGCCTCTGGTGCCGATGACGGTGTAGTTGCGCCAGTAGTCGGGCGTGAAATGGCACTGCTGGTACGAGGCGAGCACACCGTTGTCGAGGCGCATCTGGATCATCGAGATGTCCTCGACATCGATGATCGGGTTGAGGTCCGTCTGTTCCTCGGGGGGCCAGTTGTCGTAGCTGAACCAGTCGCCCATGAGGCGGTCGGAGTTGTCACGGCGGGAGGCGACATCTCCGTACATCATCAGATCGCCCATCGCCGTGACCTGCTCGGTGTAGCCGCCGGCCAGCCAGTGGATGACGTCGATGTCATGCGCGCCCTTCTGCAGGAGAAGACTGCCGACGCGTGATCGCTCGGCGTGCCAGTCCTTGAAGTAGTAGTCGCCGCCGTTGCCGACGAAGTGCCGGCACCAGATCGCACGCACCTCCCCGATCGTGCCGCTGCTGATGATGTCGCGGAGTGTGCGCACGACGTTCATGTGACGCATGTTGTGGCCGATGTAGAGCTTGCTGCCCGACTCGTGAGCAGCCACGAGGATGCGGTCGCTGTCGGCGACCGTGATCGCGAGCGGCTTCTCCAGGTACACAGCGATCCCCGCACGCAGCAGGAATTCGGCGACATCGGCATGGGCGTCATCCGGCGTCGTCACGACAGCGGCATCGAGGGAGAGACCCGCGAAGTCCCGATAGTCGGTGACGAAGACCGTCTCGTCGCCGAACAGCTCACGAGCGCGTTCGGCCGCTGCGGGACGAACGTCCGACGCTGCGACGAGCACCGCATCCGTCGGCGCGGCGGACACCCACCGTCCGATCGACGCCCTGGAGCCCACTCCGACTATCCCGACTCGCAGAGTCATGCGATCTCCGTCGTCTCGCGATCGAGCACGAAGGTCGGCACGGTGACATCGGCGATGCCGAACAGCGATTCGGACCCGAACTGGAAGGCCAGCGCGAGGGCACCCGATGCCGTGCCGGTGGAACCGAGCGGAGAGGCCGTCACCTCCGGCTTGTTCGCGAGCACGATCAGCCGGTGCATCTCCTCGCGCAGCATGTCGACGAACAGGTCTCCGGCGCGGGACAGCCCACCCCCGACGACGATGCGGGCCGGGTCGACGACAAGGCTGACGGTGGTGAGCAAGGGCGCGATCTCCTGGATGAACGCCGTCACCTCGTCCAGTGCGGTCGCGTCACCTGTCGCGGCGCTGGCGAACACCTGCTCGGCGGTCTGGCCGCTGCGCCACGTGAGCTGGCCCTTGACCGATGTCTTCGTCCAGTGCATGCCGCGAAGGCTGCTGACCTCGCCGGCGCTGCGGTGCGCGCCCTGGAAGATCTGCCCGTCGAAGGTCTGCGAGAGAGAGATCCGATTGCCGATCTGGATGAAGAGGATGTTGTCGACGTCCTGAGCTGCGCCCATGTGGTGCTCGGCGTACGCGGCGAGCTTGATGTCGTTCTCGAGCACGGCGGCGCAGTCGAAGCCGGCCGCGATGTGCTCGGCGATCGAGACGCCGTTCCACTCCGGGACGGCGAAGCTGTCGATCAGGCGCCCTGATTCGCCGACGATGCCCGACACCGCGATGCAGGCCGCCTGCAGGTTCGCCGCAGGGACGCCGCTGCGCTCGAGCGCCTCGGCCGTCACGGCGCTCACGATGTCCAGTCGCTCATCGGAGGCGGGGGCGCCCGCGATGACCTTGGTCGCACGGGCGATGATGTGTCCGCGGAGGTCGGCGATCAGGACGCGAACGTTCCGTGGTCCTGCATCGATTCCGGCGACCAGAGCACTGGTCGCTTCCAGAGCGTAGCGGCGGGCGGGCCGTCCCCCGCTGCTGGCGGCCTCGGCTGCTTCGACCTCGGTGACGAGGCCTCGCAGCTCGAACCCTGAGATGACCGACTCGATCGTCGGCCGCGACAGTCCGGTGCGCGCCGCGATGTCACTGATCGACAGCGGCTGATCCACGGCGCGGAAGACGTCGATGCATGCGAGCGCATTCGCGTGGCGGATGTTCGCCGGCCCGAGTGTGTTCATCTGCATCCTGCCTTCATGTGACTGCGCGAGTAACGCTACCAGGTTATATAACCAGCTTATTAAACCTGAATGACGCGCGTGTTACAAGTGCGATGGCGCAGCAGATCGGCCCGCATCGCAAGGCTGCCGAGGGGGGAGACGCCGGAGTTCGGGCGCCTGGGCGCGGCGTCAGGCCGCAGGAGCGGCCGTCGTCGTTCCCGCGCGGAAGCGGCACGTGAGATGCAGGGATGCCGCCGGTTCGCCGCGCAGCATCCGAGCGACCTGCTCCCCCGCGGCCCTGCCCTTCTCCACCGCAGGCTGCACCATGGTGGTGAGCATGTGCGGACCGATGCCGTCGACTCTGATCCCGTCGAACCCCGCGACGCTCAGATCATCCGGCACCCGAAGCCCGAGATCCTCGGCCGCGCGGATCACGCCGGCCGCGAGAAGGTCGCTCTGGGCGAGAATCGCGGTGGGCCGCGCCGCCGGATCGCTGAGCAGCGCACGACCTGCCATCACGCCGTCGTCGATCGAGCTGCTGCCCGCCGACACCGCGAGCAGTCCGGGGTAGACATCGCGCGCACCGGCCAATCGCTCCAGCGTGACGTCGATCGTGGCGCGCCCCAGTCGCTCCTCCGTGACGCGACCACGCACGCGATCGCTGTCGAGCGGCAGCGTCACCGTGGCGACCCGCTCGTGCCCGAGTTCCTTGACGTGTCTGGCGACCTCGGCGGCCGCCTCACGATTGTCGAGAGTGATCTGGGGGATCCCCTCCCCCGCGTCGCCTTCGATCACGACGACGGGAAGCCCTCTGCCACGCACGATCTCCAATGAGGCACGGGCTCGCCCTGAGCATCCGATGAGCACGACGGCATCGACCGGCGCCGTCGTCAGTGCGGAGACCTCACCCTCTCCCGGTTCATCACGCAGCAGCAGCACTCCCGCGCCGAGTGAGGCGAGACCGTCCGTGAGCCCGTCCATCATCGGGATCGTCACTGGGTCGAGGAACGCTGCGCGGAGGTGACCTTCGAGAACGACCGCGACGATGCCGCTGCGTCCACGCCGGAGCGATGCCGCACGAGGGTCCGGGCCGGCGTACTCGAGCTCGGCGGCTGCGGCGAGCACGCGGTCGCGTGTGGCGTCGGAAACCTTCGTCCTGCCGCTGAACACGACGGATGCGGTGGAGGTCGACACGCCCGCGGCTCGAGCGACATCCGCGAGCGTCGCACGCCGGTGGGCAGGAGACGAGGTCATTCTCCGAGGATAACCCGACCATTTCCGCAAATCGAATCGATTCGATACGCTCTGTGCATGGACTACGCCCTCACCCGCTCGCAGTACGTGCGCTGGCGCAACGCGATCTTCGCGATCTTCCTCGCCAGCGGCGTCTCCATCGCGACCTGGGCGTCACGTGTGCCCGACATCAAGATCGCTCTCGGCATCGACAACGCGCAGATCGGACTGCTGCTTCTCGGCATGGGTATCGCATCGATACTCGGCATCTCGACGAGCCCCGCGGTCATGGCCCGCACCGGCGCACGCCGAGGGATGCTGTCGCTGATGATCATGCTCTCGATCGGGCTCGCACTGGTCGGCGTCGGCACGACCGTGCTCGCGTCGTTCCCCGTCGTGATCATCGGCCTCGCGCTGTTCGGATACGGCAACGGCTGCCTCGACGTGATGATGAACGTCGAGGCCACCGCCATCGAGCAGGAGGCCGGCAAGACGATCCTGCCGCTGTTCCATGCGTTCTTCAGCTTCGGCACCGTGATCGGTGCAGGCCTCGGCTGGGCGGCGACCAACTGGCTCGTCGCCGTCGCACCGCACGCGATCCTCGTCGCCGTGCTCATCCTCATCAGCGCGTTCGTCTGCATCGCGAACGTGCCGAACCGCGATGCGGTGCTCGACCCATCAGCGCCGGGCGAGAAGCCGCACTGGCGCGAGCGCATGCACGTCGCGATGTCGGCGTGGCGCGAACCGCGCACCTACGCACTCGGCGTCGTGATGCTCGGCATGGCCTTCGCAGAGGGCGGTGCCAACGACTGGCTGGCACTCGGCACGAGCGAGGACCACGGTGGTGGCGCCGCCATGGGCGCGGCGGCACTGACCGTGTTCTCGGTGGCGATGACGACAGTGCGGATCTTCGGCGGTCCGCTCGTCGACAAGTTCGGGCGCGTGCTGGTGCTGCGCATCCTCGCGGTGGCGGCGACCGGCGGCATCCTTCTGTTCATCCTCGCCCCATCGCTCCTCCTCGTGTTCGTCGGCGCCGCACTGTGGGGTGTCGGCGCCTCACTCGGATTCCCGCTCGGCATGTCGGCGGCGGCGGATGACCCGGCGAAGGCCGCGGCACGAGTGAGCGCGGCGGCCACCATCGGCTACGTCGCGTTCCTCGGCGGCCCGCCGATCCTGGGGCTGATCAGCGAGCACATCGGCCTGCTGAACACCCTGTTCATTCTCGTCGCGCTCGTCGCGGCATCCGGTCTGGCCTCGGGTGCCGCACGGCCGATGACGGATGCCGAGAAGACGCAGGACACGAGCGCGAACTAGAGTCGGCTCTGGCGCTCAGCGCTCCCAGGGTCTGGCGATGGCCGCTGCGTGCGATCTTCGTTGTGGGGATGCTCGACTCCATCGGCGGTTAGGCTCGTCTGGTGCGTCTCGTCATCGCCCGCTGCGCCGTGGACTACACCGGCCGGCTCAATGCCCACCTTCCCCTCGCCACGCGACTGCTCGTCCACAAGGGCGACGGCAGTCTGCTCGTGCACTCCGACGGCGGCAGTTACAAGCCGCTGAACTGGATGAGCCCGCCCTGCACCCTCGTGACCGAAGAGCCGGGTGAAGAAGAGGCCAGCGCCGGCGTCATCGACGTGTGGCGCGTCACGCACAAGAAGACCGGCGACGCGCTGCGGGTACAGATCTATGAGGTGCTGCACGACTCCGCGCACGAGCTCGGAATCGACCCCGGTCTGCAGAAGGACGGCGTCGAGGCCGATCTTCAGCGCCTGCTCGCCGAGCAGGTCGAGCGCATCAGCGAAGGGGCGACCCTGGTACGACGGGAGTACCCGACGGCCATCGGCCCCGTCGATCTCATGGTGCGGGATGCTGC
The DNA here is from genome assembly GCF_049896145.1 of Microbacterium sp. TWP3-1-2b2. Lineage (NCBI taxonomy): Bacteria > Bacillati > Actinomycetota > Actinomycetes > Micrococcales > Microbacteriaceae > Microbacterium > Microbacterium sp. TWP3-1-2b2. The sequence goes on from NZ_JAFCTS010000001.1 coordinate 2,652,798, forward strand.
GGGCGCGGCCATCGCTGTGGAGATCAAGCGTCGCGGTGACATCGACGGCGTCGAGCAGCTCACCAGGTACCTCGAGCTCCTCGGGCGCGATCCGCATCTCGCCCCGGTGCAGGGCGTGTTCGCCGCCCAGGAGATCAAGCCCCAGGCCCGCGTGCTGGCCGAAGACCGCGGCATCCGCTGCCTCGTGCTCGACTACGACGACATGAAGGGCATCGAGTCCGGAGTGCCGCGTCTGTTCTGACGCACGGGCGTCGCGGCGACTGCCCATAGGCTTGAAGAATGCCTCACTCCCCCTTCTCCTGCGTGCTCTGGGATGTCGACGGCACCATCGCCGATGCGACCCCTGGCATCTTCCCCCGACTGATGGAAGTGCTCGCATCCTTCGGCCAGCCCGCTCCTGACCCGGCATCGCTGCCGCGCTGGGTCGGCCCGCCGATGTACGAGTCGTTCCAGAGCCTGGCGGGTCTCAGCGCCACCCAGGCCGAGGATGCTCTCTTCCGCTATCGCACTCTCGCCGCTCGCGACGGCTATGCAGCATCCGTCGACATCTATCCCGGGGTCCCCGACGTCATCCGTGCTGTCGCCGCCGCCGGCATTCCTCAGGCGACCGCGAGCACGAAGCCCGAGAACCAGGTGACCTCGATCCTCGAGCACAACGACCTGCTCGATCTCTTCACCGCGATCTCCGGTGCGCGCAGCGGCACCGTCGGGCGCAGCGACAGCAAGTCCGACGTGGTCGGCTGGGCTATGGAACGACTGCGGGCAGCAGGCGTCGACACGTCGAAGCCGGTGCTCGTGGGCGATCGCCACCACGACGTGGAAGGCGCCGCGGAGCACGGCATCCCCGTGATCTTCACGGAATGGGGATTCGGCGATCCGTCAGAGGGTGACGATGCCGCCTATCGCGCCGCGGATGCCGAAGAGCTGAAGACTCTGCTGCTGCCCTAGAAAGCACAACACTCCCCGCCGGAACACGCTGTTGACGTGCGCCGGAGCGGGGAGTGCGGTGTCATCGCCTCAGATGGGGCGGATGTTCTCGGCCTGCAGGCCCTTGGGGCCCTGTGCAACCTCGAACTCGACGCGCTGGTTCTCGTCGAGTGAGCGGTAGCCGCTTGCTTCAATGGCGGAGTAGTGCGCGAAGACGTCAGCGCCGCCGTCATCGGGGGAGATGAAGCCGAAGCCCTTCTCCGAGTTGAACCACTTGACCGTGCCTTGGGTACTCATGTACTGCCGTTCTGCTGGAATGTCGTCGACGCAGGGTGCCCCGACGATGCCCACAATATCCGTGCTGCCCACCAGAGGAACAGCCCGAAGCAGAAGGTAATCCAAATGTTGCACGAGCGTCACGCGAGCGGCTCGACCGGCGAAGACCGGGAGAAAGAGTGCGGCCCTCACCGCGGGGGGAGCGGTGAGGGCCAAAGACGACCGGAGGGTGCGTCACAAAACACCCTAACCCCAAACTCGTGATCTTGTCCCCCATTTGGGGGACAAATCTCGAAAAACGTGGGAAGATGAGCCGATAGCGGCCCCCTCGAGTAGGCCATTGGGGACTGACCTACTCGAGAGGACCCAATCGCATGCGCGGATCGTCAGGCTCTGGGGAAGCCGGAACCGTCATCTGGGGGAGACGGTGACGATCAAACCCCGTGCGCATGCACCTTCACATTAGGCGAGATGAGCGACCTCGTCCAGGAGGATCCGGGACACCAGGTCAATGAAGGTTGGGGAACTGATCCCGCGTGGATCGCAGGCTTCGGGAAGAGATGGGATGCACAGCACGGAGTACATCTCCGGCATCTCATCCCTCCCGAAACCGCGGGACAGCAGCCGTGAGACGACTCGGTCGTGCACGCCGTGCGCTCACCCCTAACCGTCGTCGCTGCGCTCGTCAACCCCGTCGCTGAATCTCCTCGCCGGTGTGAGAGTCGATCACACGGATCACCTGATCCCCGACGAAAGGAATGGATCAATGGGTATTGGAGACAAGGCGAAGCACGCCGCAGAAGACGCTGCCGGTCACGTCAAGGAAGGCGTCGGCAAGGCCACCGATAACGAGAAGCTGGAAGCCGAGGGCAAGACCGACCAGGCGAAGGCCGACCTGAAGCAGGCCGGCGACAAGGCAAAAGACGCCTTCGAGCACTGAGACGGACCTTTCCTTCGTGCATCCGGAACCATCGCCATGACGCGTTTCGGGATCGAAGAGGAATTCGTCCTCCTCGACGAGGAGACGCTCGTGCCCGTGCCGCTGGGCAGCGACGCAATCGACGCGCTGACCGGTGGCACGGGCACGTTTCCGCCCGGAAGCACTGGCACGCTGAAGACGGAGTTCCTGACCTCTCAGGTCGAGTTCGCCACGTCGGCGGTGCATACGCTCGCCGAGGCCGAGCAGCAGTTGCGACCCTGCAGGTCAGCTCTGTCCGAATTCGCACGGCGACGCGGCGCCGTGGCAGTCGGGATGGGCACCCCGTACGGCATCGGGCCGGCGAGCTCCGTGACCCACTCCGACCGCTACGGAGAGATCGCGCGATGGCTCGGCTTCATCAGCGACACTCATCACGTCAACGGCGTCCATGTGCACGTCGAGATCCCTGATGTCGACGAGCGGATTCGCGCCTTGAATGCGGCGCGCGCCTGGCTCCCGGTGCTCCTCGCCCTCTCCGCCAACTCGCCCTTCGCTGATGGCCGCGACACAGGCCATGCCAGTTGGCGGAGCATCATGATGCGGCGCCTTCCTCTGTTCGGCTCGCCGCCGCATTTCCTCGATGCGGATCACTATCACGCGACTGTGGATCGACTCATCGACGCACACGTCATCCCGGATGTGGCATCGGTCGCGTGGGTGGCTCGCATATCCGCCCGCTATCCCACCGTGGAGCTGCGAGTGTTCGACGCTCAGCTCTCGACGGATGACACCCTGCTGCTCGCCGCAGTCTGCAGAGCGCTGCTGGTCACGCCGGCGCGTGATCAGCGCGTCCATGACTCGGACGTCATTCAGACCTCTCTGTGGTCGGCGGCGCGATGGGGGATGGACGCGACGCTCGTGCACCCCGTCTCCGGCGATCCGATCGCAGCCAGATCGGCGACACGGCTGCTGCTGCAGACCATCGCACCGGCGCTCGAGGAGAACGGCGACCTGACGTTCGTGCAGGAGCAGTTCGCACGCATCCTCCGTGAGGGCAACGGTGCGCAGCGCCAACGTGCCGCGCACCATCACGCCGGCATCGCCGGACTCCGCGCGCTCGTCAGCGCCCCGCAGCCGGCGCCCGCGTGAGATCGGCAGGTGTGCGCCGCGGCCACCAGATGCGATGACCGAGCACCCCGAACAACGCGGGCACGATCACGGTGCGAACGATCAGCGTGTCGACGATCACGCCGACTCCGACGATCAGACCCAACTGACCCAAGGTGACCAGCGGCAGCACGCCGAGCGCAGCGAAGACCGCCGCAAGCACGATCCCCGCGCTCGTGATGACAGCACCCGTGTGCGAGACCGCGCGCACCATGCCCTCTCGGGTGCCGTGGTGTTCGGCCTCCGCACCGGCGCGATGCACGAGGAATATCGTGTAGTCGATGCCCAGCGCGACCAGGAACAGGAACGCCAGCAGCGGCACCTGCAGGTCGAGTGCGTGCTGATCGAACAGCATCCGGCTCAACCATGAGCCTGCGCCGATCGCCGCCGCGGCACTCGCGAGGTTGACCAGCAGCAGCACGACCGGCGCCACGACCGATCGCAGCAGCACGAGAAGCACCACAAGGCTCACGGCGAGGACGAGCGGGGCGATGACAAGCAGATCCTGCTGGTTTCCTGCCCTGGCGTCCAGATCCGTCGCGACCGCACCGCCGACGAGCGCGTCCGCTCCCGGCACGTCGTGAACGCTGTCACGGAGTTCGGCGACGAGAGCGAGACTCTCGGGCGTCCCCGGTGCGAATTCACCGGTCACCATGACCTTCGTGAGCGCACCGTCAGCCGTCTCGCCGATCGCGTGCGCTCGCACCACGCCTTCGAGGTCGTCGATGCTCTCGAGCACGTCGTCGGTCTCCGTCGAGTTGGCGACGATCAGGATCGGCTGCGACTCACCCGGTGGGAAGTGCGCACCGAGCACCTCCAGACCTGCCGCTGATTCGGACTGCACGCGGAACTTCTCGACCTGACTCAGTCCGACGGTCGTTCCCGCCAGACCGGCGAACAACACCGCCAGCACGAGCGCACCGGCACCGAGACTCACCCAGGGGCGGCGCATCACCGCGGTGGCGATGCTCTTCCACACCCTGCCGTGCTCGGCGTTCGCACCGGGCTTCGGCACGAACGGCCAGAACACCTTGCGTCCGCACACCGCCAGCAGGGGAGGAAGAGCGAAGAGCACTGCGGCGAGTGCGACCAGCAGGCCGACGGCCGAGGTGACACCGAGACCACGGGTGCCAGGGATGACGGCGAGCGCCAGCGTGAGCAGTGCGAGAACGACCGTGATGTTCGAGGCGACGATCGCGGGCACGGTCTTGCGCCAGGCCGTGCTGAGTGCTGCGCGATGATCCTGGTCGACCAGCAGCTCTTCGCGGTAGCGCGAGATGAGCAGAAGGGCGTAGTTGGTGCCAGCGCCGAAGACGAGGACGCTGATGATCCCTGAGTCGAACTGCAGGTCGAGCAGGCTTCCGACGGCGCCGGTGACCTTTCCGGCGAGCTGGTCGGCGAAGGCGACGACCACGAGGGGGAGCAGCCACAGGATCGGGGAGCGGTAGGTGACGATCAACAGCACGGCCACGATGATGATCGTGACCAGCAGCAGCGTGAAGTCAGCGCCATCGAAGGCGCTCGTGACATCTGCGCCGAAGGCCGGACCCCCGGTGACCTGCAGGTCGAGCCATGCGGGGGTGTTGCCGGCCACCTGCACACGCAGGTTCTCGATGACGTCCGCCGTCTCGGCGTTGTCGGCACCGACCGTGATCGGGGCGATGATCACGGCTGCGGCGCCGTCGTCGCTCACGCTCGGCCCCGAGGAATCCAGCCCGGTGTGCGCATCCAGCACGGGCACGATGGCCTCCAAGGCGGCGAGATCCGCGGGGGAGAGGTCGGCGGCATCCACCCGCGAGGCGACCACCAGGACCGCCTGCTCATCCGCATTCGGGAACTCCTGCAGAAGCGCGCTCACCCGCGACGACTCCGAGTCCGCCGGCGCCGTCTCGTTCGCGGTGGGGCCGTCGATCCCGGTGAACAGGCCGAACAGCGCCACGAAGGCAAGGAGCACGATACCGAGGGACATCCACGCGCCCCGCCGGGAGGTGAGCCGGTCGGGAAGGCGCGAGCGAGAAGCTGTCATGCCTCAAGCCCATCAGCGGCGTCGGATCGCGACATCGCTCGAAAGGTTGATCATGCGAGCTGGACGCGGCACCCGTCAGGGCGCCGCGTCCAGCTCGACTACCGCCCGCTCAGCTCACTGCGTGGACGACGCTGCCGACGAAGACGGAGAGGATCGTCGTCCATCCGATGATCGCGACGGCCTGCCAGATCAGGACGCGCGCCTTGCTGACGCCGGATGCCGCGAGCATCGTCGCGGTGAACTGCGTCGGGAGCAGGAGCGGGCCGAGCAGGCTGACACCGGGGACGCCGTAACGGTCGAGCGCCCGGCGGAACTTCGCCTTACGAGCAGCACTGCGGCCGCTGTCCTCGTCGGCTTCGGCCTCGACGACCACCGCGCTGCCGGAGACCCCGCCCGCTGCGGCCAGACGTGCCTTGCGCTCCTGATTGCGGTTGACCACGGCATTACGGGCACCGGAGCTGAGCAGCACGAGCACCAGCACGCAGAGGAAGTTGCCCGTCATGCCCGCGATCGCGGCGATCACCGGGGGGATGCCGCCGATGATGCCGATGCTGGCGGCTCCCTCGCCCTCGATGAAGGGCACGGCGCCGGCAAGAGCCACGATGAGCGGTTGGACGATCTCTGGCACCTGCGCGACCAGATCCTGGAAGGTCTCGATGAGGTTCATGGGATGTTCCTGTCCTTGCGACTGCCCGGGCATCTCCCCGGCGATGACTCCAGTCCATCGGATTCATCCGGTACGCAGAAGTGTCGCGCTGTCACCGGTTCTCGGGGGGTTCGCACGTCATACGGGTGACATGTGTCATGGCCGTAATGTGGACGATATGAGCAGTTCGTCCGCCCCCGTCTCCGACGGTTCCCCGACGGCGGCGCAGCGCAGCTCCGTGCGCCTCGCCCGGGGCGTGACGGCGACCTGGTACTACACGATCCTGGCGCTGCTGATCTTCGAGCTCGGCATCGTGCTCACAACCACATTGGCCGTGTGGGCGTCCGTCGAGCGCCCGCCCGCGGCATCCGTCGCCGTGACCGTCGGCGGGCTGCTCTGGGTGGGGTCGACCGTCGCGCTGATGGTCGATTATCGGCACCGCACGGATGCCGCACCGCTGGTGCGGTGGCGCCGCCAGCTGCTGCCGTTGCTGATCACGCTCGCCTACGCCATCACGGCCGGCACTGTCTCGGGGATGTGGATCGTCGGCGCACTTCCGCTGTTGCAGTCGCTCATGCTCCTCAATTGGCAGTCGGGCGTGCGCCTGCGTGTGATGATCGCGGCCACCGTCGTGCTCATCGGGCTCGCCGTGATCGACATCAGGACGGCACCGGCCGACACGTCGACGAGCTTCGGTCCACTCGTCTCGTTCTCCGTGATTCTGCCGGCCATGACCGTCACATCGCTGTGGTGGTGGGATGTGCTCGTGCGGCTCGACCGCGCCCGAGCCTCGGAGAGCCGCCTCGCCGCGACGCAGGAGCGACTGCGGGTCGCGACCGACGTGCACGATCTGCAGGGCCACCACCTGCAGGTCATCGCCCTTCAGCTCGAGCTCGCCGAACGCCTCATGACCAAGGATCCGGATGCTGCGCTCGAACAGCTTCGCGCAGCGAGAGGAAGCGTGGCCGAAGCGCAGCAGGGTACGCGCGACCTCGCGATGCGGTTCCGCTCGGCGCCGCTGAGCGATGAGATCGCCAATGCGGTGGATCTGCTGCGGGCGGCCGGAACGTCGGCGGAGGCGAGTCTCGATGCCGGAGCGGATCACGCCCCGGCATCCGTTCTCGGCCCCGTCATCCGCGAGACCACGACGAACGTCTTGCGTCACGGCGGCGGCAAGTGGGCACGGCTGTCATTGACGCGTTCGGGGCAATGGTGGCGATACGAGATCGTGAACGACGCGTCAGCTGACCGGGCGCCGGCGAAAGACGGCTCAGGACTCGAAGGCGTCGCCCGTCGCGCTGCGGAGGCAGGCGGAGCCGTGGAACTGCGGCGGGGGAAGCAGGAGTTCGCGGTCGTGGTGACCGTGCCGAACACTGTGAGCGCACAAGTGGAAGGAACACGATGATCCGAGTGCTGCTCGCAGATGACGAAGCGATGATCCGGTCGGCGCTGGCCGCCCTGCTGCGACTGGAAGAGGACATCGACGTCGTGGCGGAGTGCGCCGACGGAGAGGAGGCTCTCGCGGAGGCCATCCGGCTGACGCCTGACATCTGTCTGCTCGATCTCGAGATGCCTGGACTCGACGGGGTCGAGGTCGCCGAACGACTGCGGCGCGTCACGTCGATACGCTGCGTCGTCGTGACGCGGCATGCACGGCCCGGAGTGCTGCGGCGAGCGCTGGCATCCGGAGTCGCCGGTTTCCTGCCCAAATCACGCGGTGCGAACGAGGTCGCCGAGGTCATCAGACGCGTCGCGGCCGGTGCGCGCTACGTCGATCCGGAGATCGCAGCCGATGCACTGAGCGACGAGCGCAGCCCGCTCACCGATCGAGAACTCGACGTGCTCCGGGCGGGACGACGCGGTGAGACGACCGGGCAGATCGCACGGGCGCTCGCACTGGCGCCAGGGACGGTCCGCAACCACGTCTCGACCGTGCTCGGCAAACTCCACGTCACCACGCGCCAACAGGCAGTCCTGCTGGCCGAAGAACGTGGCTGGATCTGATGCGAAAGGCGCTGCCGTGAAGACGATCGGGGTACTCGGCGGAATGAGCTGGGAATCATCGCTGCAGTGGTACCGCCTGGCCAACGAGCGCGTCAGGGATCGTCTGGGCGGGCACCATTCTGCACGCATCCTGCTGGATTCGCTCGACTTCGCGGAGATCGAGGCGATGCAGGCGCGACATGACTGGGATGCCGCCGGAAACCTGCTGGCCGGTCGCGCGCTCGCGCTCGAGAGTGCCGGAGCGGAGTTGCTGGTGCTGTGCACCAACACGATGCATCTGGTGGCAGAACAGATACAGGATGCCGTCAGCATCCCCTTCCTGCACATCGTCGACGTCACCGCCGAGGCGATCCGTGCGTCGGGGATGCAGACGGTCGGACTGCTGGGTACGGCCTTCACCATGGAGCGGCCGTTCTACGCCGATCGACTCGGTGCTCACGGCATCCGCACGATCGTGCCCGACGCAGAAGGACGGCGGGTGGTGCACGACGTGATCTACGACGAACTCGTGCACGGCGTCGTCCGCGAGGAATCCCGGCGGCGCTACCAGCGGGTCATGGAGGATCTCGTCGACCGCGGTGCAGAGGGCATCATTCTGGGCTGCACGGAGATCGAGCTGCTCATCAGTGCGAGCGATGCCACCGTGCCGGTCTATCCCACGACCTCGCTCCACGTCGACGCCGCGCTCGCTGCCGCGCTGGAGAACTGACGACCGTGTTCGGACTCTCTGGACTCTTCGGGTCGATGTGGCGCCCGATGCGCCACCGTCGGCGCGGTGTCGTCGAGTTGAAATGGCTCACCGCCAGGTCGTACACGACGAAGTGGTACCCGCAGGGCATCGACTTCGGCACGTGGCAGGGGCGGCGCACGCTCGCGGTGAGCTGGTTCCGCAAGGAGAAGAGCGGTGAGCATCTCGCGTCGCGCGTGACGTTCATCGACCTGGAGCGCTCACGGCACCTCGATGTCGCCCTCACGATCGAGGGCGATGACGGCGAACTCGTCCCCGCCCAGATCCATGCCGGCGGACTCGCCTGGTTCGGCGACCGCCTCTTCGTCGCCGCGACAGGACAGGGGATCTGGGAGTTCGATCTCAGCGACTCTCGCCGGTTGCGCGGAGCTGCAGCACGACGCGTGCTCGGATCACGACGACGCATCTTCGGTGCGGTGGCATTGGCCGCGGTACGCACGCGCGTGCATCCTGTGCCGTTGCGATGCTCATTCCTGGGCCGCGTGTTCGACGCCGAGGGCACGTCTCTGCCTCGCGTGCTCATCGGCGAGTACCGCACCGACGCGCTCGGGCGCATCGGCGAGTTCACGATCCCGCCCGATGCCGACGGCCGCTTCGAGCGCGTCGACGAGAACTCTCCGCAGATCGCCCGCATGCAGGGTGTCGTGCAGTGGGGTACCCGACGTTTCATCTCTCAATCACGCGGCCTGCAGCCGGGCGCATTGTGGGACGGGGAGGGAGCCCGGCTGCAGCGCAGTCACGTGCCGCTGCCGATCGGCTGCGAGGACCTCGCGCTGGACCCGGAAGAGCGGATGCTGTGGTCGCTGGGTGAGCATCCATGGCGCCGAGTTGTGCGCGGCATCCCGTTCGCGCGGCTGGGGCTGTGAACAAAAAGAACAGGCCCTCACCGGCAATGAATACCTGGTGAGGACCTGTTCTCGCTCGCTGTGCGCGAGGGGGGACTTGAACCCCCACGCCCGTAAGGACACTGGCACCTGAAGCCAGCGCGTCTACCATTCCGCCACTCGCGCGAGCGTCTCGTTCCGAAGAACTCAACTTCACGAGGATATCACGCACTTTCTCGTGCAACGAACCCGCGCCAGCCGTTGCATCCACGCTGCAGATCAACGAAAGAAGGTCCTGTTTCGAGCCGAGGTCACCCCGCAAGACCCCTCAGGAGGCGCATATACAGTTCACCTGGCTACGATGTTGCTACCGCCGCCATGCCAGAGGAGCCCAGTGGGACTACTTGACAGCTTTGAGAAGGGTCTTGAGCGCGCCGTGAACGGCGCGTTCGCCAAGACCTTCCGCAGCGGCATCCAGCCGGTGGAGATCGCCTCGGCGCTCCGCCGCGAGGCCGACATCAAGGCCGCGGTCGTCAGCCGCGACCGCATCATCACCCCGAACAGCTACGTCGTGCGTCTCAGCGCCGACGACCTCGAGCGGATGCAGGGACTCGGCAGCGCGCTCACGGACGAGCTGCACGCGCTGATGAACACGCACGCCAAGGCACAGGGCTACAGTTTCTCCGGCCCGGTCTCGATCGCCCTCGAATCGGACGAGAGGGTCGCCACCGGTACAGTGCGCGTGAACTCCGGCACCGTCGAGGGGCGCGTCAGCTGGCAGGCTGTCGTCGACGTCGACGGACATCGTCACACGATCACCAGGGCGCGCAGCGTCGTCGGACGAGGCAGCGATGCCGACATCACGATCGCGGATGCCGGTTCGAGCCGCAAGCACGTCGAGATCCTCTGGGACGGCGAGCGGGCCATGATGCGCGACCTCGGCTCCACGAATGGCACGAAGGTCAACGGACAGAAAGTGCGCGAAGCGCCGCTGCCCTCCGACACCACCATCACGATCGGTCGCACCGACCTGGTCTTCCGCGTCGTCCCTGTGTCGGCCGACCGCCCGTCGGGAGCGAGCCGATGAGTGAACTGGTCCTCCTGCTGCTGCGCATCGGCTTCCTCGTGCTGCTGTGGTTCTTCGTGTTCGGCGTCGTGTACTCGCTGCGTGCAGACCTCTTCGGCGTGAAGGTGCGAAAGCTCCCCGCCGAAGCCGCCGGCGGGGCACCTGCAGCCGCCCCGGCCGCGAAGCCGAAGGCCGCTCCATCACCCCGCGCCGGAGGCGCCGCCCGCGTCAGCAGCGTCACCAAGCTCGTCATCACCTCCGGCCCCAAGGCAGGACTCGAGCTTCCCCTGGGCACTGAGCCGATGACGATCGGCCGCTCCAGCGAGTCGGGCCTCGTCATCCGCGACGACTACACCTCGAGCCACCACGCCCGCCTGCTGCTGCGCGGAGACACCTGGGCGATCCAGGACCTCGACTCCACCAACGGCACCTTCCTCGGCGCGAAGCGCATCTCGGGAGCGCCCGTCCCGATCAACATCGGCGACGCCGTCAAGGTCGGCGCCACGACCTTCGAGCTGCGAGCCTGACGCCGGCATGGTCTTCGAAGGATCGAGCGCGGCGATCTCCCATACCGGGAAGGTGCGCTCCAACAACCAGGACTCCGGGTATTCCGGCGCCAACCTGTTCGCCGTCGCCGACGGCATGGGCGGTCACGCCGGCGGCGATGTCGCCTCCAGCATCGCGATCCAGCGGCTCGAACCACTGGATCAGTCCTTCCCCGACGTCGACGAAGCACAGGCTTCGCTGCAGGCAGCCGTCACCACGGCTGCGGGTGATCTCATCCGCGCCGCCAAGGAACGTCCGGAACTCGCAGGCCTCGGCACAACGGTCAGCGCGATCATCATGGTCGACGATCACGCCGTCATCGGCCACATCGGCGATTCGCGCATCTACCTGTACCGCGACGACGAGCTGACCCAGATCACCGCCGACCACACGTTCGTGCAGCGACTGGTCGACTCCGGCCGCATCACCCCCGAGGAGGCGCGCTACCACCCCCGCCGCTCGGTGCTGATGCGTGTGCTGAGCGACATGGACCACGACCCCGAGCTGGACATGTTCGTCATGCCCACTCTCCCTGGCGACCGCTGGCTGCTCTGCTCCGACGGTCTCTCCGGCGTCGTCGACGAGCCGCACATCCTCAGGGCGATGCGGCTGGGGCTCCCGCCGGGACGCACCGCAGACAATCTGCTCAAGCAGGCTCTCGACGGCGGCGCACCAGACAACGTCACGGTCGTGCTCGTCGAGGTCGGCGGCGTGCACCCGATCTCGTCCGGGACGGCGACGATCGTCGGCGCAGCATCCACCCCGTCCGGCGTGCTGATCCCCGCCGTCCGCCCCGCGCGCACGAACTGGCTGCACCCGGTGCGCCAGGCGGCGAACGAACCCTCGCACTTCGAACCTGCCGCCGACTACCTCGAAGAACTCATCGAGGAGGATCGCCGACGCGCCAAGCGCCGACGGATCGGCTGGATCTCCGCGCTGCTCGTCGTGCTGCTCGCCCTCACCGGTGCGGGGATCCTCGCGTACAACTGGACGCAGACCCGCTACTTCATCGGCGCCGACGACGACAGCGTCGTGATCTTCCAGGGTGTGCAGCAGAGCATCGGCCCGATCTCGTTGTCCACCGAGATCGACGACACCGGCATCCTGCTGGCCGATCTGCCGCCGTATCAGCGTGCCTCCGTCGAGCGGACGATCAACGCGCGCTCGCTGGCCGACGCCATGGCGATCGTCGATCGTCTGCGCGCCGGATCCGAGGCGGTCACAGGTGAGACGCCCGCACCGACTCCGCCGCCCACCCAGACCCCGACGCCGATTCCTGCGCCCACCGAGGGAACCGACGGAGGGGGTGCAGGATGATGAGCACCGACGTCACCGCCGACACGGCGGTCATCAAGGCATTGAAGCGGATGCGGTTGCCGCAGACGCAGCGAAATCGGGAGTTCTGGCTTCTGCTGTTCGCATGCGCGATCAGCGGTGCAGCCCTGTGCCTCGTACAGCTCGGGGCGCTCGGGCTGATCGACCCCTTCATCCTGTTCATCGGCGGCGGGCTCGCCGTTCTCGCGTTCGCCCTGCACTTCGTGCTGCGCGTGGTGGCCTCGGACGCCGACCCGTTCGTCCTGCCCATCGCGACTCTGCTCACCGGCCTCGGCATCGCGATGATCTACCGGATCGACATCGCGCTGCACAACACCGGGTGGGCGGCATACTCGACCAAGCAGCTGGCGTGGACGGGCATCTCACTCGCCGGCGCCATCGCGGTCGTCATCCTCCTGCACAACTACCGCATCCTGTTCCGGTACACGTATCTGTTCGGTCTCGCCGGAATCGTGCTGCTGCTGCTGCCGTTCATCCCCGGCCTCGGAGCCTCCGGCTCCAACGCAGATGTCTGGGTCACCATCGGCGGGATCTTCGCGTTCCAGCCGGGTGAGCTGGCCAAGATCTGCCTGGCGATCTTCTTCGCCGGCTACCTGGTGCGCACCCGCGAGAGCCTCACTTCGGTGGGCAAGGTCTTCCTCGGCATCACGTGGCCTCGCATGCGCGAGCTGGGTCCGGTCATCGTGGTGTGGCTTATCTCGCTCGGCATCATCGTGGTGCAGCGCGACCTCGGCACCGGAATGCTCATCTTCGGCATGTTCATCGCGATGCTCTACGTCGCCACCGGCAAGACGAGCTGGGTGCTCATCGGCCTGGCGATGGTCGCGGCGGGAGTCGCCGTCGCCACTCAGATCCTCAGCTACGTGCAGGGGCGCTTCACCAACTGGCTCGATGCGTTCAACCCCGAAGTCATCGAGGCCCAGGGCGGCAGCTATCAGCTCGTGCAGGGCATCTTCGGACTCGCCCACGGCGGCCTGATCGGCACCGGCCTCGGTCAGGGACGCCCGACCGTGACGCCGCTCGCGCACAGCGACTACATCATTCCGAGCCTCGGTGAAGAGCTCGGGCTCATCGGGCTGTTCGCGATCCTCGCCCTGTACATGGTGTTCGTGAGCCGCGGCGTGCGCATCGGCATCGCCGGGCAGGACGACTTCGGCAAGCTGCTCGCGACGGGGCTGTCGTTCACGATCGCACTGCAGGTGTTCATCATGGTCGGCGGTGTGACGCGAGTCATCCCCCTGACCGGTCTCACCACGCCGTTCCTGGCCGCCGGCGGGTCGTCGCTGGTCGCGAACTGGCTCATCGTGGCGCTGCTGCTGCGAATCTCCGACGGCGTGCGCCGTCAGCCCAGGGTGGTGATCGGATGACAAAAGAACTCCGCAGACTCACGATCGTGATGCTGTTCATGTTCCTGTCGCTGTTCGTCGCCACGAGCTGGATCCAGGTCGTGGCCGCCGATGGCCTCGGACAGGCCGAGCGCAACACGCGATCCTTGCTCGACAGCTATGAGATCCAACGCGGCTCGATCATCGCCGACGGCGTGCAGATCGCGTACTCCGTCGCCAGTGAGGACGAGTTCCGCTACCAGCGCGTGTACGCCGACTCTCCGATGTGGTCGAGCGTCACAGGATTCTTCAATCCCGCGCTGCAGTCGTCGACCGGCATCGAGCACGCACTGAACGGCGATCTCTCGGGTACCGGTGCGAGTGCGTTCCTCTCCGAGATCGAGCGGATCGTCTCGGGTCAGCCGCAGTCCGGGTTCAGCGTCGAGCTGACTCTGGATGCCGCGGCTCAGCGGGCCGCTTATGAGGCGATGGGGGATCTGCAGGGCGCGGTGGTCGCCATAGAACCGACGACGGGCCGGATCCTCGCGATGGTCTCCACGCCCGGTTACGACGCCAACGCGATCGCCGTGCACAGCGGCGCGCAGGCCGAGTCCGCGTACGACGCACTCGACGCTCTGAAACCCAACCCCCTGCAGAACCGCGCCATCGGAGGCAACCTCAACCCCCCCGGCTCGACATTCAAGATCCTCGTCGCCGCTGCCGCCTATGCGACAGGGGAGTGGTCGCCTGATTCGAAGCTTCCGAACCCTGCTCGTTACACGCTTCCGGGTTCCTCCTCCCAGGTCTCGAACGCCACTGGCGGCACGTGCGGTCCTGGCGCGACCGTGACGATCGCCGACGCTGTGCGCCTCAGCTGCAACATCCCGATGGCGGAACTCGCGGTCGAGCTCGGCGACGCGACGATCCTCGAGATGTCCGAGAAGTTCGGGTTCAACCAGAGTTTCTCGACGCCGCTGGAGTCGACGCCCTCCCGTTACCCGCGCGGCCTCGACGACGCACAGACGGCGCTCACCGGATTCGGTCAGGGTCAGGTGACCGCGACGCCGCTGCAGATGGCGATGGTCTCTGCAGGGCTCGCGAACGACGGCGTCGTGATGAACCCCCGACTCGTGGATGCCGTGATCGGAAACGACCTCTCAGTGGTCCGCCAGTACGAGAACAGCGAGTTCGGTCGCGCCACGGAACCGGATGTTGCAGACGCCGTGACCGACGCCATGACGGCGAGCGTCTCAAACGGTGCGGCGACGGGTGCAAGAATAGACGGCATCGACGTTGCCGGTAAGACGGGGACGGCCGAGAACGATGGCGACGAGCCGTACACGTTGTGGTTCACCGGTTTTGCACCGGCGGACAATCCACAGGTAGCTGTGGCGGTCGTCGTCGAAGACGGCGGCGGAATGGGACAGTCGGGATCCGGTGACACGCTTGCCGCCCCGATCGCGAAGAAGGTCATTGAGGCGGTGCTTAACGGATGAGGCCGACGCAGGGTGTGTCGTTCGGTGGTCGATACGAGCTTCAGTCGCGAATTGCGATCGGTGGCATGGGCGAGGTCTGGGAAGCCACAGACCACGTCATCGGACGGACTGTCGCCATCAAGATCCTCAAGGACGAGTACATGGGGGATCCGGGCTTCCTCGAGCGCTTCCGCGCCGAGGCCCGTCACGCCGCACTCGTCAACCACGAGGGCATCGCCAGCGTCTTCGACTACGGCGAGGAGAACGGCAGCGCGTTCCTCGTCATGGAGCTCGTACCGGGTGAAGCGCTCTCCACGATGCTCGAGCGCGACGGCGCGCTGAGCGCGGACAAGACGCTCGACATCGTCGCGCAGACGGCATCCGCTCTTCAGGCCGCGCACGCCGCCGGTCTCGTGCACCGCGACATCAAGCCGGGAAACCTGCTGATCACCCCGGATGGCCGGGTCAAGATCACTGACTTCGGCATCGCACGCATCGCCGATCAGGTACCGCTGACCGCGACCGGTCAGGTCATGGGCACGGTGCAGTACCTGTCACCGGAGCAGGCCTCAGGGCATCCGGCGTCGCCTGCGACCGACACGTACTCGCTGGGAATCGTCGCCTACGAATCGCTCGCCGGCAAGCGCCCGTTCACGGGTGAATCGCAGGTCGCGATCGCGATGGCGCAGATCAACGAGCAGCCGCCACCGCTGCCGCCGACCGTGCCGATCCCGGTGCAGAACCTCGTGATGGCGATGATCGCGAAGAAGCCGGCCGACCGGCCTTCGTCCTCTGCGACGGTCGCTCGTGCTGCTCAGGCGCTGCGCCGCGGCGACCTGAACTCGGCAGCGATCGCCGTACCGGCCATCGCCACCGGCGGTGTCGCGGGCGATGACGCCACCCGCCTCCTGACCGCCAGCGGTGACGACGGCACCACGCGCATCCTGCCGACCACCGCTCAGCTGCCCGCCGACGGCGCCGACACGGACGCCGACGGAAAGAAGAAGAAGAAGCGCAGCCCGTGGACGTGGCCGCTGATCGCGCTCATCGCGCTCATCGCCATCGTGCTGGCCGGGACGGTGTTCGCGCTGTTGAACCAGGGCGATCCGGATCCCGATCCCACGACCTCCAGTTCGGCGCCGACCACGCCGACGCCCGAGCCCACGACGCCGACCCCAGAGCCCCCTCCCGAGCCGGACCGCGTGGATGTGGCATCACTGAACCTGGTCGGGCTGGACTGCGCCGCAGCGACCACGACACTGACGGACAACGGCTTCACGGACATCACCTGCCCCACCGGCGATGCCGCGCCTTCGGACGATCAGGTCGGCAAGGTCTACAAGGTCGAGCCGCTCGGAAACGTGGCGGTCGATCAGACGATCACCCTGACCACGTACGGCGAGCGCGCGGCCCTTCCCGCGCCGACCGTGGCTCCCACGATGACCGGCGAGCCGGTCGCCGACGGAACCGTGACGCTCTCGTGGGGCACGGACTTCGTCTGCCCGAGTGGCACGAACCTCACCCGGTACACGGTGCAGCTCACCAACGGCACCTTCGTCGCGGGGGGTCCGAACTTCCCGCCGACGCAGCGCAGTGCCGATGTCAAGGTCGCCAACGCCGAAGGTCAGCAGCTGATCGCGACGTATACGGCGACGTGCGCCAGTGGCGACGAACGCGTCACGCCGGCATCGCCGCCGCTGTCCGAGACGATCCAGCCGGCATCCATCCTGCCCGGTGATGGGGGCGACGACGTCGAAGGCTGAGAGTCATCTCAGGGGAGCTGAGGGTAACCTTAGGAAGTCCATGCCGTTGTTGTAAGAGGGGGAGTCACCAGTGACCGCAGAGCCGCGCATCATCGCTGAGCGATACCGCGTGGACGAACTCATCGGCCACGGCGGCATGGCGAAGGTCTATCGCGGTTACGACATCACGCTAGGGCGCGAGGTCGCCATCAAGATCCTCGATCCTGATCTCGCGCGCGACACGGCGTTCCGCACCCGCTTCCGTCTGGAGGCGCAGGCGGCTTCTCGCATGTCGCACCCCTCGATCGTGCGCGTCTTCGACGCCGGAGATCCCACCTCTGCCCCGCATGGCGCGCCCGCCGTCGGCTCCGCCGGCAGCGAGCCGTACATCGTCATGGAGCTCGTGCAGGGCCGTCAGCTGAAGGAGATCATCGCCGAGGGCCCGGTTCCTGTCGAGGATGCTGTGCGTTACGTCGACGGCATCCTCGAAGCACTCGACTACTCGCACCGTGCCGGCGTCGTGCACCGCGACATCAAGCCGGGCAACGTCATGGTCACCGCCGCGGGGCAGGTCAAGGTCATGGACTTCGGCATCGCGCGCGCGGTGTCGGATTCGTCCTCCACGGTGGCCGAGACCACGCAGATCATCGGCACTGCCGCGTACTTCTCGCCGGAGCAGGCCAAGGGCGAACCGGTCGATGCGCGCGCCGACCTCTACTCGACCGGCATCGTGCTCTACGAGCTGCTCACCGGACGTCAGCCGTTCCGCGGCGAATCTCCGGTCGCCGTCGCCTACCAGCACGTGAGCGAGACGCCGCTGCCGCCGACAGAGGTGAACGAGAACTCCCCTGGCGCTCTCGATCCGATCGTGCTGCGCGCTCTCGCGAAGGACCCGTATCAGCGGTATCCGGACGCCGCGCACTTCCGTGCCGCGCTCGATGACGCCGTCGCCGGCAAGGCCCCGAGCAAGAAGCAGCTCGGTGCGCTCACCAGCGAGCTGTACGGCCCCAGCCCTCGCCAGGCGCAGGAGACCGCGCGATCACTGCGCCAGCTCAGCAGCGACACCACGATGACGCGCACGCAGTCCGGACCGCCGGTGGTGTGGATCTGGGCGGGCGTCGCGCTGCTCGCGGTGCTGCTCATCTCGGTGCTGGTGTGGGTGCTCACGATGCCGCGTGGAGAGCAGATCCCCACGTCGTCGCGCACGGTGCCCAACCTGATCGATGTGTCGTACGAACGCGCACAGGATGAGCTCGAAGCCCTCGACCTCGAGTCCACGCTCGTCTACGAGGCGAGCTCCTCTGTCACCGAGGACAACGTCATCCGCACCGATCCTGAGGCGGGTCAATCCGTCGAGGCTGGGCAGCAAGTGACGATCTACGTCTCCTCGGGCACCGAGACCGTAGAGGCACCGACGCTCGTCGGTCTCTCGCAGACCGCGGCGAAGGAAGCTCTGAGCGAGGCGGGCCTCGAACTCGGCAACGTGATCCAGCGCAACGATCCGAACAGCGCCGCCGACACGGTGCTGGAGGCGAGTGTCGAGGCCGGCGACGAGGTCGCCCCCAAGACAGTCGTCAATCTCGTCGTCGCCAGCGGCCAGGTCACGCTGCCTGATGTCTCGGGCTGGACGCTGGATGCGGCCACGGCGAAACTCGAGGAGCTCGGACTCACCGCGATAGCAACCGAGATGGCTGACTGCCCCGCCACGGACCCTGCGACCGTCGCATCGATGTCCGCCGCCCCCGGTGATGTCCCGGTGCACTCCGAAGTGCAGCTGCGTCACTGCACCGCCCCGGCGCAGTGACGCGGCGCCACCGAACGGTGATCCGGAGCATCCGCTAGCGCGCACGCGGGTGCAGACGAGCCGACACCTCGACGGCCTTCGGATATCCGACCTGCGCCAACCAGTTCGCGAGCAAGCGGTAGCCGTGATCGGTGAGCACACTCTCCGGATGGAACTGCACCCCTTGCAGCGGCAGATCCTGGTGCGCCATCGCCATCACGGTGCCGGATGCCGTGCGTGCCGTCACGCGGAGCGCAGCGGGCAGGTCGGATTCGGCGAGCGCGAGCGAGTGGTAGCGCCCGACATCGAACGGCGACGGGATGCCGTCGAACAGGGCAGACCCGTCATGGGTGATCGTGGACACCATGCCGTGCATGAGTTCCGGTGCTTCTGTGACCTCGGCGGCGAACGCGGCGCCGATCGCCTGATGCCCGAGGCAGACGCCGAGCAGCGGCATCCGGCGCTCTGCGACGAGCGCCACGATCTCGACCGACGCCCCTGCGTCCCGTGGTCGGCCGGGCCCCGGCGAGAGCAGCACAGCATCGAACTCGGGGAGGAGGCGGGCGAAGCCCGCCGCGTCTGCGGCATCCGCTTCGATCATCCGCACCACGGCACCGAGCTCACGCAGATATCCCACCAGCGTGTGCACGAAGCTGTCGTGGTTGTCGACGACCAGCACACGCACGCTCACTCCAGATCGACCTCACCGGGCGTGATGAGCGGACTCACCCAGGGGAACACGTAGAAGAACAGCCCGTAGAGGACCGCCGCCACGACGACCAGCACGATGAACAGCCTCAGCCACCAGGGGCCGGGCAGGATGCGCCAGATTGCTGCGTACATCAGATCTTCCTCACAGGGATGGGGCTGCGACTCGGTCCACAGACGCCAATGACTCGGGGGCACCCTCTGCGCGAGGCTGGAATCCCTCGAACACGGCGTACCCGACGATGCGCTCGGCGAGTGAGTACAGCGGGGAACACGCGGTCAATGTGAGGTACCGCTCGCCGGTGGCGGCGCCCGGCACCTGAGGCACGTCGAGGAGCACATCGACCTGGTCGGGCTGCACGTACTCGAGAGTGCGGAAGCGGTACGTGTACCACCCCTCCGGCGTCTCGATCACGATCGCATCGTCGAGGTGCAGCTTGTCCATCCGGTTCAGCGGAGCGCCCCAGGTGGTGCGGTGGCCCGCGACCGAGAAGTTCCCGACCTCTCCCGGCATCACCGACTGGTCGTACACCCCGATCCAACCGTTGTCGAGCGTGACGGGCCGCGACGTGCCGCCGGCGACGGCGACGTTGTATTCGTCTCCGAAACGCGGGATCCGCATCTGCCCGAAGGTCTCGCCGGCTGCCGGATGCTGCAGCACCGGTGGTTCGAACCATCTCTCGCCGTCGTCGTTCTCCACGATCGGCGGAGGCTCGGGGGCGGGCTGCTGCTCCCAGGCCGCGGAGACCGCGTTGCCCTCGCTGTTGCTCTGAGCACCGATGATGATGTCGCCGATCCACATCTGCCAGGCGACGAAGAGCAGCACCACCACACCGGCGGTCAACAGCAGCTCACCGAGCACGCTCGTGAACGTCGCGCGGGAGCGTCTCGGAGAACGCCGAGTGCGCGCGCTCATCGACGCCCCAGCTGCAGTCATAGGCGTGATCTTATCCCGGTCGGGTGCACACCCGCCGTCGGAGCAGGCAGTCATCGCTGTCATGGGTAGACTGACCCCATGGCACGAGACCGTAAGAGCGAAGAACCCGCTGTCGAGCGCGCTGAAGGCGAGGCGGCACCGAACGCCGTGTGGTTCAAGCCGGTGATGCTCGGCTTCATGCTGCTGGGCCTCGTGTGGATCCTGGTGTTCTACATCTCAGGCATGCAGTTCCCGGTTCCTGGCATCGGTTCGTGGAACCTCGCCATCGGGCTCGGCATCGCGCTGATCGGCTTCCTCATGACCACCCGGTGGCGCTGAGTCGCACCTTTTTCTTCGGAAGGCCTCTCGCTTCGCGAGGGGCCTTCTCTCGTTCATATGCGGCGCGGGGCTTCCACGGCCAAGTTATCCACAGGGTTGTGCACAGGGTGGGGAGAATTACACCGGTGTTATTCACAGGGGTGGAGAACGCTGTTAACAACTTCTGACCGGGGTGAACGCGCTCGGTCGAAAGGACGCCTCAGGCGGTGAGGATCAGGGGCGGCACGATGAAGACCGCGGCGAGGAGGAGTACCGCCAGCGCGATCAGGAGGAGGACCTGCCAGACCCTCTGCTCTCGCTTTCGGGTGCGCAGCACGATCAGGCCCACCAACGCGCCGACAGCAGCGCCGCCCACGTGCGCCTGCCACGCGATGTTGAAGCCGGGCACGAACCCGATCACCAGGTTGATGCCGAGGATGACGAACAGCCCTGTCATGTTGGCGCCGAGATGCAGGCCGATCACGAGCAGGGCGCCGAACAGCGAGAACACCGCTCCTGATGCACCGACGGTCGCCGTGTCGGGAGAGATGATCGCGACGGCGACCGAGCCGCCGAGCCCGCCGAGCACGTAGAGCGCGAGGAATCGCCAGCGTCCGAGCATCGGTTCGAGACTGCGGCCGATCATCCACAGCGCGAGCATGTTCAGACCGATGTGCCAGATGCCACTGTGCACCAGCATCGCGGTCAGAAGGCGCCAGGGCTGGAACGGAAGACCTGTCAGATCGGGGAAGAGATAGGCGGCGTGGAAGAGGAGCAGTCCGGTGATGTCGAGACCGGGGATGAGCTGCAGCAGGCCGACGAACGCCGTGGTCGCCATGATCGCGTAGGTCATGATCGGCTTGCCGGACTGAACGGCCGCGAGCGAGCCGCGTGAGCGTGCACCCCACTGCCGCTGTGCACGCTTCTGAGCAGGTGTGCGATTGCTGCGCTCTGCCTTCATGCACTCCGGGCAGATGACGCCGACGGCCGCCTGCGTCTGGCATTCGGGGCAGATGGTGCGCATGCAGCGCTGGCAGAGCACGAAGCTCTGCCGATCCGGATGGCGGTAACAGAAGTTGTCACGATTGCTCGTGAATTCGGGGGTCGTCATCCGGATCGGCCTGAGAGGTCCGAACTCAGACGGCGACGACGTCGACCGACTGGAGAACGACGTCCTCCAGCGGACGGTCGCCCGCGGCGGTGGGAACGGCCGCGATGGCGTCGACGACCTTCTTGGAGGCGTCGTCCGCCACCACACCGAAGATCGTGTGCTTGCCCTGCAGCCACGGAGTCGGGTCGGTCGTGATGAAGAACTGCGAACCGTTCGTGCCCTCGGTCTTGCCGGTGATGGCGTTGCGACGGAGCCCCGCGTTGGCCATGGCGAGGATGTAGGGCTCGTTGAAGTTGAGGTCCATGTTGATCTCGTCGTCGAAGTTGTAGCCGGGGCCGCCGACGCCCTGGCCGAGCGGGTCGCCGCCCTGGATCATGAAGTTGGGGATGATGCGGTGGAAGATGACGTCCTTGTACAGGGCGCCCTCACCGGGCTTCTCCGTGGCGGGGTCGGTCCACTCCTGGGTGCCGTCGGACAGGCCGACGAAGTTCTTGACCGTCTTCGGGGCGTGGTCGCCGAAGAGGTTGACGACGATGTCGCCGTGGTTGGTGTGCAGGGTTGCGACGTGTGAGTGCTGAGCCATACGTCCATTCTCGCAGAGCTTGCAGTGAGCCGGCCGGAAGCGCCGCCACAGTAGCGCGCAGTGCGGCGGATGACAAGGGTCGGCACAATCACTGCCAGCATCCAGTCTCGTCTGGCAAGATGGGGAACCCGTACTCCAAGTCGACAGGAGAACATCGTGAGCC
Source organism: Microbacterium sp. TWP3-1-2b2 (assembly GCF_049896145.1). Lineage (NCBI taxonomy): Bacteria > Bacillati > Actinomycetota > Actinomycetes > Micrococcales > Microbacteriaceae > Microbacterium > Microbacterium sp. TWP3-1-2b2. Next base: position 2,675,406 of record NZ_JAFCTS010000001.1, read on the forward strand.
TCACCCGCAAGCGGAAGAAAGAACTGCGCCGTCTGCGCGACAACGCCACCGAGCTGTGGGAATCTCAGCAGGAGGTCGTCGGCCATGCTGCCGAAGTCGCCCGCGAGGCGAGCCGTCAGCTCGCAGGCGTCGGTCGCGAGCAGGTGGTTCCCGTCGTTCAGGACGCCTACAACCGCCGGGTCGCCCCGACGGTCGACCGCGGCGTGAAGTTCGGACGGCACGTCGTGGACGACAAGATCGTCCCGATCGTCGGTGGCGTCGTAGGCTCCGCTCTCACCGCGTGGGATGTCGCGAACGCCAAGCGTCAGGGCCTCGAGTTCTCGCACGGCCGCATCGTGAAGAAGAAGCAGGGTCCTGGCATCGGCTCCGTCATCGCGATCGTCCTCGGTGCTGCTGCGGCTGTAGGCGTTCTCTACGCCGCATGGCAGGCACTGCGTACGGACGACGAGCTCTGGGTCGCAGACGACCCGCTCGCAGCTCCTGACGCGTGACCCCGTCGGCTTCTGCCGCTTCGACCCCTGACCCTTCGATCGGCTCAGGGGTCGATGTCGCGTCGCAGCACGCACGCGTGCAGGATGCCGCGGCGGCCCGCGGCCTCGCCATTGAGATCCGCGAGCGTCCGCAGGCGAACAGCCTGCATGAGGCGGCGGCTCTGCTGGGAATCGATCCGTCGGGCATCGTCAAGACACTCGTCGTCAAGCGGGCCGACGACACCTATCTCTTCGCACTCGTTCCCGGTGGACGAGCGATCTCATGGCCGAAGCTGCGCGCCGTCGTCGGCGTGAACAGGCTGCGCCTGCCTGAAGCCGAGCTCGCCTTGGCCGCGACCGGGTACGAGCGCGGCACCATCGTTCCGATCGGCAGCACCACGGACTGGCCGATCTACGCGGACGAGTCGATCGTCGGCCAACGCGTCGCCATGGGTGCGGGAGCGCACGGCTACAGCCTCTTCGTCGACGCTGATGACCTGATCGCCGCCTACGGTGCGACGGTCGCCGACATCACCGTGCCGGAGCAGCCTCGCGACTGATCGCCGGGCCGGACCGTCTGCGTCAGACGATCTCGGCCATCCGCAGTGCGATGTCGACGAGCTTGACGCGCTGCAGCTCTGCCAGAGCGGGGACAGAGAACCATCCGGCCATGTCGGTGGAGCCGTTCTCCTCGAACCGCAGTTTTCCCCCGCTGATCTTGGCCCGGTAGACGATCCGCAGAGTGTGCAGCGGCTCGGCGGACTTCTGCACGCGCCGACCCGCGGGGATCACCCTGGAATGGATGCCGAGCAGCTCCTGCACATGCACCGTGTAACCGGTCTCCTCACGGACCTCACGACGAACGGCGTCTTCGGGGTCCTCCCCGGCCTCGAGCCCACCGCCCGGCATCGTCCATGCGACGCGGCGACCCTCGGTCCACCGGGCGAGCAGCACCCTGTCATCGTCATCAGTGACGACCGCATACGCTGCAACTCGCAGATCCATGGCCTCACACTACTGTGCGATGCGGCGCGCCCGATCGCACACAGGCTACCGGCCAGATGTCGCGAGCAGCTCCGGCACCGGCTGCGAGTGGTGCGGGACATCCGACAGATCGGCCTGCAGCTTCCACAGCTGCACCTTGAGCTCTTCACGTCGCTCGCGGTAGTCCGGATCGAGGTAGACGTTGTGCATCTCCTCGGGATCGGCGGCGAGGTCATACATCTCCCACTCCGGCGGGTAGGTCAGGCCGGATGAGCCAGGCAGCCCCATGCCGTCGTTGTAGAAGTAGATGAGCTTGTAGCGCTCGGTGCGGATCCCGTAGTGGGCGAACGCGTGGTGGCTGATGTCGTCGTTCTCGAAGTACCGGTAGTACATCGCATCGCGCGTCGGTCGCTCCGGATCCGTGGTGAGCTGCGGCACGATGCTGACGCCCTGCATGCGATCCAACGCGTCGACCCCCGCGAACTCGAGAATGGTCTGCGCGAAGTCGACGTTCGTGACGATCTGCGCCATCGGCTCCGACCGCGCCGGAATACGCGAAGGGCAGCTCATCACGAGCGGCATGCGCAATGACTCGTCATACATGAACCTCTTGTCGAACCAGCCGTGGTCCCCGAGGAAGAACCCCTGATCCGAGGTGTACATGAGCAGTGTGTCGTCGAACTGCTGCTTCTCACGCAGCCAGTCGATCACGCGACCGACGTTGTCGTCGACGGATGCGACGCAGGCGAGGTAGTCCTCCATGTAGCGCTGGTACTTCCACACTGCCGCCTGCTCGTATGTGAGTCCCTCGGGCGGAGCGACCTTGAGATCGGTGAGTGTGAGGTGATCGGCGATGCGCATGGCGGCACGATGGGCTGCGGACGTGCGCGTCGCGTAGTCGTCGTTGAAGGTCGCCGGCATCGGGATCGGCTCGGAGTACATGCCCTTGTGCTTCTCGTCCGGCTCCCACGGGCGGTGCGGTGCCTTGTGGTGGACGAGCAGACACCACGGCTCGTCCCCATCCAGCGAATCCAACCACTGCAACGACAGATCCGTGATGACGTCGGTCGCATAGCCGGGCACGATCTCGACGCCGTCCTCGGTGAGGATCTGCGGGTCGAAGTACTCACCCTGATTGCGCAGCACCGCCCAGTAGTCGAAGCCCTGCGGGTCATGCTCCGGGCCTTCGCCCATGTGCCACTTTCCGACGATACCGGTGCGATATCCCGCATCCCGAAGCTGCGAGACGAAGGTCGGCTGTGAGGCGTCGATCGGCGTCTCCAAGGTCGTGACACCGTTGATGTGGCTGTACGTGCCCGTGAGGATCGACGCCCGGCTCGGCGTGCACAGCGCATTGGTGCAGAAGCAGTTGTCGAGGCGCACACCGGCGTGCGCGATCTCGTCGATACGCGGTGTGCTGTTCACCACCGACCCGTACGAGCCGATCGCGTGTGCGGCGTGGTCGTCGGTGAGGATCAGGACTATGTTCGGACGCGCTGTCATGCGATCTCCGCCGTGTTTCTGGAGTCTTGCGAACTCGTGAGCTGTCCAACAGACTGCATCGAGAATGCGATAGTGTCAAATTATTGAACAGAATGCCCGAAAGTAGCGATCTCGCATGGTGACCCTGGCTCCGAACGCGCAGCGCCTCCTGCATGCTCTTTTCACTGACGGTCCCGCATATCGCGCCGACCTCGCACGCACGCTGGATGTCACGCGGGCCACCATCACGAATCTGGTGAACTCTCTGCGCGCAGACGGGTGGATCGAGGAGACGGATCCGGAGCCGGGTTCGCTGAAGAATCTCCTGGGGACCACCTCGCAGTTGGGGGTGCTGGCCTCCGTGATGTTCCTCGTGGACACGTGCACGGTCGCGCTGGCGACGCTCGACGGCAGAGAGCTGAAGCAACGCACCCTGGACTGCTCGACGACCGCGACCCCGCTGGAACGCCTCACCCTCGGCACCGACCTCACCGCCGGCCTGCTCACCGAGGTCGATCTCACCGCGAGCGACCTCCGCGCAGTCCATCTGGCTGTGGACACCCAGATGGATGCGCAGACGGGAGCGGTGTACGCCCAGAACGCATCGAGCCGCTGGTTCGGCGTGAATCCGAAGCAGCACTTCAGTGAACGATTCGAGGTTCCGGTCCACGCGCAGAACACCGCCCGCCTGGAAGGGCTCGCCGAGAACCTGTGGGGAGCGGGTCGTGGTCACGACGACATGCTCCACATCGAGATCAGCTACGGCATCACGTCAGGGCACGTCATCGATCGCGTTCTGCAGTCGGGGGCCAGAGGCGGATCCGGCGAACTCGGCCACGCGATCTACGACTGGAACGGACCGGAGTGCACCTGCGGCAACTCGGGATGCCTGATGCAGTACGCGTCGATCCCGGCGCTGCTGCGCGAGCACGATGCGGCGACGGAACAGGCCATCGACTGGGCCGGATTCCGCAGGCTCGTGCTCGATGGCGACGCGACGGCCACGTCGATCGCACACCGCGCCGCCGGCGTTCTCGGACGGATGCTGGTGAACACCTGCCATATCGTCGACCCCGGACTCCTCGTGCTGGGCGGAGAAGTCGCGCGCGAGCTGCCTTCCTTCGTCGACGAGGTCGCTGCCGTGATCCGCAGAAGCGCGTTGCCGCTGGTCGGCCGCAATCTCTCGATCGTGCCCGCGCAACTCGATGACACGCTGGCAGCGACAGCACGCGCCGGAATCGAATCGCTGCGGGCGATGGACGCCCTGATCCTCGCCGCAACGGAGTCGGCGGATCGCGCGGGCTGAGAGCGAAGCGGTCAGCCGACCTTCGTGCCGGAGAGGTAGGTTGCGGTCACCGTCGTCTCGGCGAGCTCGTCGGCTGTGACCGTCACCGGATCCCGGTCGACCACGATGAAGTCCGCGAACAGCCCTGCAGCAAGGCTTCCGACCTCGTGCTCACTGAACAGCTGCCATGCGGCGTTCTTCGTCTGTGCTGCGAGGGCCTGGGCGCGTGTCACGGGTGTGCCACCCGGCATCCGGAACCCTGAGCGCGTCGTGCGCGTCTCGGCCACAGCCATGTTGCGGAACGGCTCGTTCGGCGTGACCCAGCCGTCGTTGTGGAACGTGGCGCGATGCCCCGCCGCGAACGCCGCTCCGGCATCCGCCCACGCCCCGCCATGCTCTGCGCCGAACAGATCGTCGACGAGCACCTCGCCCCAGTAGGTGATGTGGTCGACGAAAAGGCTGACCGTGACCCCGAGGGATGCCGCGCGCGCGAACTGCGGCGGCGTCATCGCTCCGCAGTGCTCGAGACGGAAACGGTGATCGGTCAGGCCATGGCCGGCGATGATCTGCTCATACACGTCAAGGGTCGAATCGATCGCCCGGTCGCCGTGCGCATGGCACGCGAGCTGCCAACCACCGGCCGCATAGGGCTCTGCGATCGCAAGCAACTGTTGCGTGGTGTAGTTCGCGGTGCCGATGTGGTGCGGATCGAGGCCGAGATCGCGCGTCGCCTGGGTGTCGAGGTAAGGGAAGGAGGTGGCGATGTTGCCGATCCACGGAGACCCGTCCGACCAGGTCTTCACACCGATCTGCCGGAACACCGGGTCGTCGTCGCCGCGCGGCGCTGCGGTGCCACCGGGTCGCGACATCTCGTACCAGCGCAACCGCACCGGCAGCTGTCCATGCGCGTGAAGCGCCTGGATGAGCGGATTGAGATCCGGGTTCCACGACAGATCGGAGACCGTGGTGATCCCGCGGCGGGACATATCGCGCAGGTGCGCGACGAGCAGCTCCGGCAGATGCTGCTGCGCACGAACGAGCATGGGAGCGACGACCTGCTCGACCGCGGCCTCTTCGAAGGCGACGCCGGCGAGGTCGCCGTCCGCGTCGCGAGCGAATCGGGCTCCTGCAGGGTCAGGGGTGTCCCGATCCACGCCCGCGGCGCGAGCGGCCGCGCTGTTGAAGTACGCCGAGTGCCCGGAGTTGTGGATCACGACGAGGGGAACATCGCCCGCGAGTTCGTCGAGCCAGCGCATGTCGGGGTCGGGGAGCCCGCGCTGCAGCAGCGCGTCCCACCCGTTCGCGAACACGGCCTGCCCGTCGGCGGCAGCGATGGCCTCCTTCAGCGCGGCGAGCACGCCCGCAGCATTCGCAACCGTGACAGGGCGGATGTCCACGACCAGGTGCGACAGCAGGATCGACGAGTACGCGGGATGCCCGTGCGGCTCGATGAGGCCGGGCATGACCCAGCCGTCCAGCGCGATGGTGTCGGCATCCGGATGCTGCGCCTTCATCGCGGCCGCTGTGCCGAGCGCGACGATGCGGCCATCCTCGACGGCGAGCGCCTCGACTTCGACCCCGATGTCGGCCTCGGCGTCTCCGGCGAGTGGGCGGATGCGGCCGGTGAAGACTGTCGTCATGGCCTCAGTCTGGCAGGCCCTCAACCCGAAAGGTGGGGATGGACGATCAGAATCGGCCCCGAATCGACCCGTCTCCCGGAGTAGCGTGGCAGACGTGAGCAGCCTGCCCTTCCCCGCCTCCGTGTACGCCAGCCGACTCGAACGCGCCGCCGCCCTTGCCGCCGACGGTGGTTTCGACGCGATCGTCGTCGGACCGGGGCCAGACCTGCAGTATCTCGTCGGAGTGGACGGCGACACGATCGAGCGCCTGACCGTGCTGCTGATCGGCCCGTCTCTCGCGCCGACGATCGTCGTGCCTCGGATGGAGCTCGCGAAGGTGCGCTCGACGGCGGTCGGCGAGCTCGGTCTGACCGTCCTCGACTGGGTGGACGGTGACGACCCTTACGCGCTGCTGAGCGGTGCACTCGACACGGCAACCCGCGTGGGTGTCTCGGATGCACTCCCTGCTCTGCACGTCATCCCGATCGGCGAACGTCTCGGTGTGCGACTCGAGCTTGCGACGCCGGTACTCCGCGAGGGGCGCATGATCAAGGACGCGACGGAGATCGCCGAACTGCGCCGCGCCGGCGAGGCGATCGACGCCGTGCACCGCCGGGTTCCGCAGTGGCTGCGTGCCGGACGCACCGAACGCGAGGTCGCCGTCGACATCGCCGAGGCGATCGTGGCCGAGGGGCACCGCACGGTCGAGTTCGTGATCGTCGGCTCCGGCCCGAACGGCGCCGATCCGCATCACGAGGTCTCCGATCGCGTGATCGACGACGGCGACATCGTCGTGGTCGACATCGGCGGCGCGGTGCCCAGCGGTTACAACTCGGACAGCACCCGGACATACGTCGTCGGCGAGCCCGCCCCTGACGTCGCCGAGCGCATCACCGTGCTCGTGAGCGCGCAGCAGGCGGCCGTGGATGCCGTACGACCGGGTGCGACGGCATCCGAGGTGGATGCTGCCGCCCGCAACGTGTTGACCGCGGCCGGCCTGGGAGACGCGTTCCTGCACCGCACCGGGCACGGCATCGGAGTCTCAGTGCACGAGGAGCCCTACATCGCCCCGGGCAACGACCTGGTGCTGCGCGAGGGCATGGCGTTCAGCATCGAACCCGGCATCTATTTCCCGGGCGAGTGGGGAGCGCGCATCGAGGACATCGTCGTGGTCACGGCCGACGGCGGCGAGCGCCTCAACGTCGCTCCGCACGAGCTCACGCGGGTGGACGCAGTCGCCTGATCCGAGCAGGAGGTCAGCGCAAGATAGAGTCCAGCGCCGCGGCGAACCGCGACACCGTCCCGTCGACGTCGGCGAGCTTGTCGAGGCCGAACAGTCCGATCCGGAATGTCGAGAACCCCTCCGGCTCATCGCAGTGCAGCGGTACGCCGGCGGCGATCTGCAGCCCCTGCTCCTTGATCGCCGCACCGGACTTCAGCGCAGGATCATCCGTGTGCACGACCACGACACCGGGGGCGGCGAACTCTGATGCGGCGACAGAGGGAAATCCGCGCTCCTCGAGAAGCCCTCGCACCCTGGTACCGAGTTCGATCTGCGCGGCGCGCAGCGTCTCGAAGCCGCGGCCCTGAGTCTCGTTCATCGCGGCGAGGTTGTGGGTCAGCGGGTCGGTGGGCATGGTCGCGTGGTACGCGGCCCGTCCTGCGCGATACTCGTCGGCGATCGACAGCCACTTTCCGAGGTCGGCGGCGAAACTCGTCGACACTCTCGAGCGCACGGCATCCGCACCCGCCTCACTGAGCATGACGAAGCCGGCGCAGGGAGAGCCGCTCCAGCCCTTCTGCGGTGCGCTGAGCAGCACGTCCACGCCGACAGCTTTCATGTCCACCCACATCGCGCCTGAGGCGATGCAGTCGAGCACGAGCAGTCCGCCGACCTCGTGCACGGCATCCGCCAACGCGCGCACGTAGTCGTCCGGAAGGATCATGCCGGCCGCGGTCTCGACGTGCGGAGCGAAGACCACCTCGGGGCGGCGAGCGCGAATCGCCGCCACCACCTCCTCAACAGGCGCCGGCGCCCACGTCGCCTGCACATCGTCGGAGTCGGGACGGGCGGCGAGAACTGTGACGTCGTCGCTGATGCCGCCGGTCTCGAATATCTGCGACCACCGGTACGAGAACAGCCCGTTGCGCACCACGAGGGTGCGACGGCCGGTGGCGAGCTGACGGGCGACAGCCTCCATCGCGTACGTGCCGCCGCCTGGGACGATCGCCGTCGTGTGCGCGTTGTACGCGTCGCCGAGGATGTCGAAGGTCTGCTGCAGCACGGAGACGAAGCGCGCGGACATGTGATTCAGGGAACGGTCGGTGAAGACCACCGAGTATTCCAGGAGGCCATCTGGGTCGACATCATCGTGCGGCAGGCTCATGCGCCCAGCATCCCACAGCGCCTCACGCACGGCGATCGGAGACCGGATGGATTTGAGGTCGCACACGGTGCATGACAGTGTGGAAGACGGACCGATGCTGTTTCACCCAGCGGAGATCACACCCCATGGACACGAATTCTTGCGAGCTGCACACCCCGATCCGGGACGGTGACACGCTCTGACTTCCCCCGGCTCTGTGGAGCCGAGCACGTCAGCACAGGCCGCGCATATCGATGCACGGTCGGGTGAGACGAGCCTGATCCGGCCGCCTCGCATCGACGAGGGAATCGAGCTGTGGCGCATCGCACGCGACTCGCACACGCTCGATCTGAACTCCTCGTACGCGTATGTCCTCTATGCCCGCGACTTCGCCTCGACGTGTCGGATCGCACTCGTGGGTGGTGTGCCGGCGGGCTTCGTGATCGGGTATCGGCGTCCGGCAGACCCTTCCTGCCTGTTCATCTGGCAGGTCGCCGTCGACGAGCGGTTCCGCGGGCTCGGGCTCGCCGGGCGGATGCTGGACGATCTGCTGCACGATAGGACGACCCCACCTGCGGTGCGAACTCTGCAGACCACCATCACCGACGACAACGTCGCGTCGCAGCAGACCTTCCGCAGCCTCGCCCGGCGTTGGAACGACGCACCCATGACCGTCACCCCCCTCTTCGAGAGCGCGCATCTGATGCACCCGTCGGATGCCGCGCATCACGAACCCGAACGGCTGTACGAGATCGGTCCGCCGATGTAGCCGTGCCATCCGCCCACCCGGGGCGGCGTGCGTTCCCCGCACGTGATCGATCAAGGAGGAGAACCACCACTCGATGAATATCTTCACCCAGCTCGAATCCGAAGTCCGCAGCTATTCGCGCGCATGGCCCGTCGTGTTCGACCGCGCGATCGGCAGCCTGATGTACGACGAAGAGGGCAAGGAGTACCTGGACTTCTTCACCGGCGCAGGCGCCCTGAACTACGGGCACAACAATCCCGAGCTCAAGCGCGTGCTGCTGGACTACCTGGCCGATGACCGCATCGTGCATTCGCTCGACATGTTCACCTCTGCGAGGCGCGACTTCCTCGAGACGCTGGACGAGGTCATCCTGAAGCCCCGTGACCTCGACTACAAGGTCGTCTTCCCCGGCCCCGGCGGTGCCAACGCCGTCGAAGCCGCGTTGAAGCTGGCGCGCAAGGTGACCGGCCGCGAATCAGTGGTCAACTTCACCAACGCCTTCCACGGCATGACCCTCGGCGCACTCTCCGTCACCGGCAACTCGCTCAAGCGCGGCGGAGCGGGAGTCCCGCTCGTGCACGCGACACCCATGCCGTACGACGACTACTTCGACGGCGACTACCCCGACTTCTTCTACTTCGAGCGCCTGCTCGAAGACTCCGGCAGCGGACTCAACATCCCCGCGGCTGTCATCGTGGAGACCGTGCAGGGCGAGGGCGGCATCAACGCCGCACGCGCTGAGTGGCTGCGCCAGCTCGCGGCGCTCTGCAAGGAGCACGACATCCTGCTGATCGTCGACGACATCCAGATGGGCTGCGGTCGCACCGGCGACTTCTTCAGCTTCGAAGAGGCCGGCATCGTTCCCGACATCGTCTGCCTGTCGAAGTCGATCTCCGGCTACGGCATCCCGATGGCGCTGACCCTGATCCGCCCCGACCTCGACGTCTGGCAGCCGGGGGAGCACAACGGCACCTTCCGCGGCATCAGTCCGGCGTTCGCGACGGCCGCTGCGGCGCTGCGGCGTTACTGGTCCGATGACGTGCTGCGCGACTCCACGATCACGAAGGGCGCGCGCGTCGAGGGATGGTTCAACACGTTCGTCGCCCGATACCCGCAGCATGAGCTCATCGCGAAGGGCCGCGGTCTCGCGCGGGGTCTGCAGTTCCCGTCCGGTGAACTGGCGGATGCCGTGTGCCAGGCCGCCTTCGAGCGTGGACTGCTCATGGAGACCTCCGGTCCAGAGGGCGAGGTGATGAAGATCCTCCCCTCCCTGACCATCACCGACATCGAACTCGAGCGCGGACTGCGGATCATCGACGAGTCGATACGCGCGGTGCTCGGCGAGCCCGATCCGCACGCCGCCGACCACACGGTCGACCACGACGCAGATCACGCCATCAGCAACGCAGAGAACAAGGAGCACACCCCCGCATGATCGTTCGCACCCTCGACGAGGTCACCGACACCGACGCAGACATCAAGACTGAGAACTGGCGAAGCAAGCGCATCGTGCTCGCGAAGGAGAAGGTGGGCTTCTCGGTTCACGAGACCACGCTCTATGCGGGCACGGTGAGCAGGTTCTGGTACGCGAACCACATCGAGGCGGTCTTCGTCGTCGCCGGTGAGGGAGAGATCACCGATCTCGGCACCGGTGAGACGCACCAACTCGCCCCGGGATCGCTGTACCTGCTCAACGACCACGACAAGCACGAGGTTCGCCCTCGCACCGAGATGCGCGTCGTGTGCGTGTTCAACCCGCCGGTCACCGGGCGCGAGGTGCACGACGAGAACGGCGTGTACCCGCTGGTCACCGAACCCGCGTGAGCGGGATCACGGCATCCGCCTGAGAAGCATCCGCACGAGAATTCATCCGCACGAGAGACAGGAGAACGAAGCATGACGACCACGACCACCGCAGAGGACCTGTTCCCGACCCGGTTGGCACAGCCCTCCGACTTCATCACCCGAACGCAGCCCGCAGTGTGGGGATCGGCCGGTGACGGCCCGTTCTCGGCGACCGAGCTCGAGACCCACGAGGGGCGCGGATTCACGATCCTCGACGACTTCATCTCGTCCGACGACGTCGCGTTGTACTCCGGTGAACTCGACCGACTCGCATCCGACACCGCGCTGCAGGGCGACGACCGCCTCATCACGGAGCGCACGACCGGCACCGTGCGCTCGGTGTTCGAGGTCGAGAAGCTGAGCTCGGTGCTCGACGCCCTCGCCCGCGATCCGAAGGTGCTCGATCGGGCGCGGCAGATCGTGGGTTCGGAGGTGTACCTGCATCAGACCCGGATCAACTACATGCCGAGCTTCACCGGCACCGGCTTCTACTGGCACTCCGACTTCGAGACCTGGCATGCGGAGGACGGCATGCCGATCCCGCGCGCGGTGAGCCTGTCGATCGCACTGACGGATAACTATCCGTTCAACGGCGGGCTGATGGTGATGCCTGGTTCGCACCGCACGTTCGTGCCGGCCGTCGGAGAAACGCCCGACAATAACCATGAGCAGTCGCTGCAGGCGCAGGAGGCCGGCGTGCCGAGCCACGCCGCCATCACGGCGCTGGCCGACGAGTACGGCATCGACCAGTTCACCGGGGCCGCAGGTTCCGCCCTGTGGTTCGACTCGAACATCATGCACGGCTCGGGCAACAACATCACCCCGTACGCGCGCTCGAACGTGTTCATGGTGTTCAACAGCGTCGAGAACGCGCTCGTCGATCCGTACGCCGCGAAGTCGCCGCGTCCCACGCACATCGCGAATCGCGACTTCACGCCGTTGGGCTGACAGCGTCATCCTCCCCGCGCGTCCTGCTGCCGCCGACGCCCCTCGTGTATGACGACACGACCTGGGCGCCGACGGCGGCGGGAGGCGCCGACGCCTTCGCACATGGGGTAGTGTCTTTCGCATGACAACCCGTTGGTATGCGTATTTCGAGTCGGCTCTGGAGGGGCCGGCGCTGATCTAGCGCACACTGACACCTTCAGAGCCGACAAGCCAGAGCATTTGCTCTGGCTTTCGCCGTTTCATCGGCGGGCTCTGCATCCGGGGTCCGCCTGACTACAGGACAGGACCCCCATGAACACTCTCGATGCGACATCGGATCTGCACGTCGCGCGGTTCACGACCCTCCCCGCCCCCGGCGACATCGCCGCCGAGCTCCCGGTCGGCGATGAGCGCGCGGCGCTGGTCTCCCGCACGCGCGACGAGGTGCGCGCGATCATGTCGGGCGAGGACGATCGGCTCCTCGTGGTGGCCGGACCCTGCTCGATACACGACCCCGCGGCGGGCCTCGAGTACGCAGGACGCTTGGTGCGCGAAGCCGAGACGCACCGGGACGACCTGCTGATCGTGATGCGCACGTACTTCGAGAAGCCGCGCACGACGATCGGCTGGAAGGGCCTGATCAACGATCCGCACCTCGACGGCAGCCACGACATCGAGACGGGACTGCGACTGGCTCGCCGCTTCCTGCGTGACGTCACCGCACTGGGTATGCCGTGCGCGACCGAGTTCCTCGAGCCCATCAGCCCGCAGTACACCGCCGACCTCATCACGTGGGGCGCGATCGGGGCGCGAACGACGGAGAGCCAGATCCACCGGCAGCTGGCATCCGGCCTGTCGATGCCCATCGGGTTCAAGAACGGTATGGACGGCGGGCTTCAGGTGGCGCTGGATGCCGCGGCCGCCGCATCCGCCCCGCAGGCGTTCCTCGGCATCGGCTCGGACGGTCGCGCGAGCCTGGTGGCGACGACGGGCAACCCCGACACCGGCGTGATCCTGCGCGGCGGCGCCGATGGACCGAACTACGGCGCCTCGCACGTCACGGAGGCGTCTCGTCGACTGGATGCGTCGATGCTCGCCCCGCGTGTGATCATCGACGCCAGCCACGGCAACAGCGGCAAGGATCACGTGCGCCAGGCGATCGTCGCGGCGGAGCTGGGGGAGCAGATCGCGACGGACGGAACAGCGATCGCCGGCGTGATGCTGGAGAGCAACCTCGTCGCCGGAGCGCAGAAGCTGGATGTCACAGCCGGTCGCACGCGGCTCGTCCACGGCCAGAGCGTGACGGATGCCTGCATGGGGTGGGATGCCACCGCAACTGCCCTCGCACAGCTGGCCGATGGCGTGCGTCGCCGCCGCGGGTGACTGCGTTTGTGCTGCGGCCGGTGCCGATGGGAGCTTTTCGCGCGCTCACGGCGTCGAGTACGTGCGAAAAGCTCCCATCGGCGTCGAGTTGACGGATGCTGGCCGACAGATGCCGGCCGACGGATGCCGGGGCTTCAGGCTGTCGCGCGGACGCTCAGGAGTTGCCAGCCCTCCGGGACCTTGGCGAGCAGGGCGTCCATGTCGTCTGCCTCGATCTGCTCGATACGGTCCCGGCTCTGGAAGGTTCCCTTGGCCTTGAGGATCGCAGCGCCCTTGATCATCACGACAGGAGCGGAGACGAGGTCGAAGCCCTCAGGGCGCTGGGCGGACAGCGCTGTCTGCACGCCGGCGAGATCTGCGGCCTCGACGTCGACGGAGCGGGTTTCCACGGGACGCATCAGACCGATCAGCACTCTTCGATCCTACGGCTCCTCCGCGAATCGCCCCGCTCGGTAAACGCAAGAAGCGCCACCCTTGCGGGCAGCGCTTCCTCCATCTGTGGAGCCTAGGAGATTCGAACTCCTGACATCCTGCTTGCAAAGCAGGCGCTCTACCAACTGAGCTAAGGCCCCGTGAGGGTGTTTAGTTGAGGTGAAAAGTGGGGCTACCAGGATTTGAACCTGGGACCTCTTCATTATCAGTGAAGCGCTCTAACCAACTGAGCTATAGCCCCGTCAACCTCCAAGACTTTACCGGAGATCGACGGAAAATCCGAATCGGCGCAGGTCAGTCACCCGGGCGCAGAATCGCGCTGCCGGCAGAGACGCTGGCCACGATCGAATTCCGTGCGGTCGACGACGTCTGCAGGCCGTTGTCGAGCGATCCGGCACTGACCTCCTGGCGGACGTCGTACTCCTCGTCCGGCACGGTCAGCTTCAGCGAACCGGCGCTCACATCGAACTGCACCTCATTCGGTGCGGTCCCGGTGAGCTCGGCCTCGATGCGCCCTGCCGAGATGGAGAAGTCGGCCTCTGACACGTCTGCCAATTCGAGCTCGGCACGCCCTGCACCCAGATCGAGGTCGATCGTCTCGGCAGATCCGGTGATGAACAGCGCGCCGGCACCCATCTCGACATTGACGCCACCGAAGTCGCCCTGCACATCGAGACTGCCGGCGCCGAGCGAGATTTCGGCGTCGAGCGCTGCATCGCTCAGCTCCTCCGGCAGGGTCAGCAGCACACTGCCCTCGTCTTCGAACCAGTCGCCGAACCACCAGCCGAAGTTCGCGTCCGGGCTGCTGACGACGAGCTCGTCACCGTCGCGCGTGAGCTTCCAGCGTTCGCTTCCGCTTCCGGTGACCTCGAGCTCTGCTTCCTCGACATCGCCGAACTCGACTCGCATGTCCACGCCGCCGAGTTCCAGGTCGATACCCGTGACACCGGACGCGTCGATCTGCTGCTCGGAGGTGAACGATGAGCTGACGTCGTTCACGGCTGCCACGGCTGCCGAGCCGCCGGTCGCCAGCAGAGCGACGCCTCCGAAAGCGGCTATCGCAATCGCTCCCGCTCGTGCACCTGAGCCTCGTGATGATCCCGGCTGCGGGGCAGGGGCGGCAGGAGCAGGGGCGCTCGGCGCACCAGCATCCGTCGACGACCCGTGCTCGGCTGCGGGCGGCGGGGTGAGCGGGAGATCATGCCCACCGGTGTTGTTCTGTGATTCGGCGTTCATCGTGCCGCTCCTGTCTGTGGCGGGTTTCCCAGCGGACCATTGCCGCTGCCGGTGTTCTCGATGTGAGCGAGTGCGGCGAGCACTCGACGGTTGCCGGCTTCTGGTTCGAGGCCGAGCTTCTGGAAGATGGACGTGATGTACTTCTCCACGCTGCCCTCCGAGAGGAACAGCAGACCGGCGATCGTCTGGTTCGACTTGCCCTCGGCGATGAGCGAGAGCACGGTGCGCTCCCGCTCGGTGAGCTGCAGCATCCGGTCGTCGCGGTTGCGACGGGTGAGCAACTGCGCCACGACCTCGGGGTCGAGCACGGATGCACCTTCAGCGATCCGCTCGACCGAGGCGAGGAACTCGGAGACATCTGCGACGCGATCCTTGAGAAGGTATCCGAGCGCGCCGCCCTGCGCAGCGATCAGGTCGCTGGCATAGCGCTCCTCCACATACTGCGAGAGCACGAGAAGCGGGAGCGTCGGATGCGTGGACCGCAGCGCGAGCGCCGCGCGGATGCCCTCGTCGGTGAACGTCGGAGGAAGGCGCACATCGAGGATGCAGAGCTCAGGAGCTGTCGTACGCACGGCCTCGGTGAGTCCGTCGGTGTCTGGAAGCGCTGCGACGACCTCGTGACCGGCGTCCTCGAGCAGTCGCACCAGCCCCTCGCGCAGCAGCACGGAGTCCTCACAGATCAGGATGCGCATGGCACGCTCACCTCCAGCGACGTCGGGCCACCCTGCGGGCTGTCGAGGCGGAAGGTTCCGCCGGCCGCGAGCACGCGGTTCGAGATTCCGTCGAGCCCGCCACCGGGCTGCACCTGGGCGCCGCCGATGCCGTTGTCCTCGACGCGGGCCCACAGCAGGCCTCCTTCGCGCAGCCTCACGACCACGCGGCATTCGCTGGCACGGGAGTGCTTGGCGGCATTGGTCAGCGACTCTGCGATCGAGAAGTAGACCGCGGCCTCGGCATCACGACTGCAGCGCCCGTCCATGCGGACATCCAGCTGCACCGGGATGTGCGACCTGCTGGCAAGCGCCGACAGGGCAGCATCCAGTCCTCGGTCATCGAGGACCGATGCGTGGATGCCGCGGGCGAGCTGTCGCAGCTCGGTGATCGCCGCCTTCGTCGACGTGTGCGCTTCGGCGATGAGGTCCTTCGCCTGATCAGGGTCGTCGTCGATCTTCTGGTGCGCGAGGCCCAGCGTCATCCCTACCGACACGAGTCGGGGCTGGACGCCATCGTGCAGATCCCGCTCGATGCGGGTGCGCTCCACGTCGGCAGCGCGTACGGCGCCTTCGCGCTGTGCGCTCGTCGTGCGCACCTGCTCGGTGAGCTCGGCCTCGCGATTGGGAACGACGAGTGCACGGCTGATGGTGCGGTGCAGCAGAGCGAGACCGATGATGCCGGCGGCTGCCGCGAGAACACCGAGGATGCCGACCAGCGGCGCCCACTCGACGGCGACGTCACTCGCACCGAAGACGAGCGGGATCGTCACCGTCTCGGCTGCACCGAGCGGGGCGAAGATGGTGATCGCCGAGAAGATCAGAGCCCAGAACAGCCGCAGCACCAGCGCACCGAAGATGCACGCGATGACGAAGCTCGCCAGTGCCCGCCACATCCGTCCGTCGATGCTTTGACGGCCGAGCGAACGCAGCCACCCCCCGAACCCGGGACGCTGGCGGCGGCGCGGCGCGAGGTCGGGGACGTCGAGCGCGTACAACCCGCGGACGCGGACGATCTCGAACCAGCCGAGACCGTAGAGCGCGTAGACGAAGCCGACCAGGAACACCAGTCCGATTCCGAGGACGAAGAGCAGTGCCAGGCCGGTTCCGAACGCCGCGGCCAGGATGCCGATCACGACACCGCCGAGTGTACCGAGCGCGGCGAGATGAAGGATCGTGAAGAACAGCCGCAGCGGCGGCGCCTTCGAGGGTGTCGTGGACACCGTGGCGGGGACAGTCTGAGTGGTCATGACTCAAACGTAGGCCGCAGGCGCCGGGCCGCGACACCGTGTCAGCCGGAGAGCTCTGTTCGGGTTTCCCCTAAGAGGGCGCTCTGATCTGCTTCACTGAAGTCATGAGCGCACACGAGGGAGAACCGCACGGCGCGGGGCTCGGACAACGGCTGAACTGGCTGCGCGCCGGAGTGCTCGGCGCCAACGACGGAATCGTCTCCGTCGCATCTCTCGTCGTCGGCGTCGCCGGCGCGACCACCGACAATGCCGCCCTGCTGACCGCCGGCATCGCCGGTCTCGTCGGCGGTGCCGTCTCCATGGCACTCGGCGAGTACGTCTCGGTCAGCAGTCAACGCGACAGCGAGCGCGCCCTCATCAAGAAGGAGCGTGAAGAGCTGCGTACGATGCCAGATACTGAACTCGCAGAGCTTGCCGGTCTGTACCGCGAACGAGGGCTCAGCGATGAGACCGCGCTCAAGGTCGCAGAAGAGCTCACCGCGCACGACGCGCTCGCAGCGCACCTCGAGGTCGAACTCGGGATCGATCAGGAGGACCTGATCAATCCGTGGCACGCGGCTCTTTCCTCCGCGATCGCGTTCACGCTCGGCGCCCTCCTGCCGCTGCTGGCCATCCTGCTCCCCCCGCCGGAATGGCGAGTGCCCATCACATTCGCCGCCGTTCTCATCGCACTGGCAGTGACGGGCGCTGTTGCCGCCAGAATCGGCGGCTCACCGCCGCTTCGGCCGTCGATACGCCTCGTGCTGGGTGGCGCACTCGCGTTGGCTGCGACCTGGTTGATCGGCACGCTGCTCGGCACCGCCGGCGTCGTCTGACAAGAAAGGGACGGATGCCGCAGCATCCGTCCCTTTTCTTCGATCGCTGAGCGTGTCGACGCGTCAGTTCGAGGTGAAGCCGACGAGCAGTCCGCCGGTGACCTTGACGGCCAGGTTGTAGATTCCGGCGCCGACGGCGCCGAGCACGGTGACGACGATCAGGTTCAGGATCGATACGACCGCCGCGAACGCCATCACCTGGGGCAGCCCCATGAGCGAGGCGAGCGAGACGGATCCGTCTGTGATGTTGCCGACGAACTCGTCGGCCTGCGACATGATCCCGGTCGCCTGCAGCACGAGGAAGATCAGGAAGAACGAGACCATGGTCACGATCGCCAGCGCCACAGCGGCCAGGAACGAGAGCTTCACCGCCGACCAGAAATCGACGTAGACCAGGCGCAGGCGAACCTGCTTGCCGCCGGTCTTGCGCGTCGATTTCTTCGCCAGCTTGTCAGCTACTGTGCTCATACGTCGTTGCTTTCCTCAGGGGTCTCAGTGTCGGATTCCGCCTCGTCCAGTTCTTCGACGATGCGGCGCTCTCCGTTACGTGCGATGGCGAGGATCCGGTCCTTCTCGGACGTCCGGGCGAACACCACTCCCATGGTGTCACGGCCCTTGGCGGGCACCTCGGCCACGGCAGAGCGTACCACCTTGCCGCTGGACAGAACCACCAAGACCTCGTCGTCCTCAGACACGATCAGACCACCAGCGAGAGTGCCCCGATCGTCGTTGAGTTTGGCGACCTTGATACCGATTCCGCCTCGTCCCTGAACGCGATATGCGTCGACTGCGGTGCGCTTCGCGTAGCCGCCGTCGGTGACGACGAACACGAATGCGTCCTCGTCAGCGACGGATGCCGAGAGCAGGTTGTCCTCGCCGCGGAAGCTCATTCCCTTCACGCCGGCCGTGGCGCGTCCCATCGGGCGCAGCGCCTCATCCGTGGCGTTGAATCGCAGCGACATGCCGTGACGCGAGATGAGCAGGATGTCATCCGTGTTGTCGACGAGCAGCGCACTGACGAGCTCGTCCTCCTCCCGCAGGCGAATGGCGATGACGCCGCCCTGACGGTTGGTGTCGTACTCCGTCAGGCGCGTCTTCTTCACCAGACCGTCACGAGTCGCGAGCACCAGGTAATCCGCCACCCCGTAGTCACGGATGTCGAGCACCTGGGCGATGTTCTCGTCCGGCAGCAGAGCAAGAAGGTTCGCGACATGCGTGCCCTTCGCATCGCGCCCGGCCTCTGGCACCTCGTAGGTCTTCGTGCGGTACACACGACCCTTGTCGGTGAAGAACAGCAGCCAGTGGTGCGTCGTCGTGACGAAGAAATGCTCGACGATGTCATCGGCGCGCAACTGTGCACCCTTGACGCCCTTGCCTCCGCGGTGCTGCGAGCGGTAGTTGTCGCTGCGCGTGCGCTTGATGTAGCCGTCACGCGTGACGGTGACCACCATCTCCTCTTCGGCGATGAGGTCTTCCATCGAGACGTCGCCGTCGAATCCCTGCAGAATGTGCGTACGGCGGTCGTCCCCGAAACGCTCGACGATGCCCGTCAACTCCTCGCGGATGATGGTGCGCTGGCGCGCCTCATCAGCGAGGATCGCCTTGAAGTCGGCGATCTGCGCTTCGATCTCGTTGGCTTCGTCGATGATCTTCTGACGCTCGAGCGCAGCGAGTCGGCGCAGCTGCATCGCCAGGATCGCGTCGGCTTGGATGTCATCGATGTCGAGGAGCGACTTCAGGCCGGAGCGCGCCTCATCGACCGTGGGGGAGCGGCGGATCAACGCGATGACCTCGTCCAGCGCGTCGAGCGCCTTGAGATACGCGCGCAGGATGTGCATGCGTTCTTCTGCCTTGCGCAGGCGGAACGTGGTGCGACGCACGATCACGTCGATCTGGTGCGCGATCCAGTTCGTGATGAATCCGTCCAGCGCGAGCGTGCGGGGCACACCGTCGACGATGGCCAGCATGTTCGCGCCGAAGTTGTCCTGCAGCTGGGTGTGCTTGTACAGGTTGTTCAGCACGACCTTGGCGACGGCATCCCGCTTCAGCACGACGACGAGACGCTGACCGGTTCGATCGCTGGTCTCGTCGCGGATGTCGGCGATGCCGGTGATCTTGCCGTCACGGGCGAGGTCGCCGATCTTCACCGCGAGGTTGTCGGGGTTCACCTGGTACGGCAGCTCGGTGATCACGAGGCAGGTGCGGCCCTGGATCTCCTCTACGTTGACGACGGCTCGCATCGTGATCGAACCGCGACCCGTGCGATACGCCTCGTGGATGCCCTTGGACCCGAGGATCTGCGCGCCGGTCGGGAAGTCAGGACCAGGGATGCGCTGGATGAGCCCCTCGAGGAGCTCGTCGCGCGGCAGGTCGGGATTATCAAGGGCCCACAGCGCAGCATCCGACACCTCGCGCAGGTTGTGCGGCGGGATGTTGGTCGCCATTCCGACCGCGATGCCGACCGATCCGTTGACCAGCAGGTTCGGGAACCGGGCCGGCAGAACGTCGGGCTCCTGCGTCTGGCCGTCGTAGTTCGGCGAGAAGTCGACGGTCTCCTCTTCGATGTCGCGCACCATCTCGAGCGCGAGCGGAGCCATCTTCGTCTCAGTGTAACGGGGAGCCGCCGCGCCCATGTTGCCCGGTGAGCCGAAGTTTCCCTGGCCGAGAGCGAGGGGATAGCGCAGGGCCCACGGCTGCACGAGACGCACGAGGGTGTCGTAGATCGCCGTGTCGCCGTGCGGGTGATACTGACCCATGACCTCGCCGACGACGCGCGCGCACTTCGAGAACGACTTGTCCGGACGGTAGCCACCGTCATACATGCCGTAGATCACGCGGCGGTGGACCGGCTTGAGACCATCGCGCACGTCAGGCAGCGCGCGCCCGACGATGACAGCCATGGCGTAATCGAGATAGCTGCGCTCCATCTCGAACTTCAGGTCGACCTGGTCGATCTTGCCGTGCTCGTGGAAGGGAGTCGCGTCGGGGCGGTCTTCGTCAGTCATGTGTTTCTTTCAGTTCCGGTCGTCGCTCAGAATTCCCGCGGATCAGATGTCCAGGAAGCGGACATCCTTCGCGTTGCGCTGGATAAAGCCGCGGCGGGATTCGACGTCCTCGCCCATCAGCACGCTGAAGATCTCATCCGCGGATGCGGCGTCTTCGATGGTCACCTGGCGGAGGGTCCTGGTGGTGTGATCCATCGTGGTCTCCCACAGTTCCTTGGCGTTCATCTCGCCGAGACCCTTGTACCGCTGCACTCCGTTGTCCTTCGGGATGCGCTTGCCGTTGGCGAGTCCGTGCTTGAGCAGGGCATCGCGCTCGGCATCCGAGTACACGTACTCGTGCGGCTGGTTCGACCACTTCAGGCGGTAGAGCGGCGGCATCGCGAGGTACACGAATCCGGCCTCGATGAGTCCGCGCATGTACCGGAACAGCAGGGTCAGCAGAAGCGTCGTGATGTGCTGACCGTCGACGTCGGCATCCGCCATGAGCACGATCTTGTGATAGCGCGCCTTCTCGATGTCGAAGTCCTCGCCGATGCCTGTCCCGAAGGCCTGGATCATCGCCTGGACCTCGCGGTTGCCCAGCGCCTTGTCGAGACGGGCGCGCTCGACGTTGAGGATCTTGCCGCGAAGGGCGAGGATCGCCTGCGTGTGCGGGTCGCGACCCTGCACTGCCGACCCGCCTGCGGAATCACCCTCGACGAGGAAGATCTCACTGATGGACGGATCCTTGCTCGTGCAGTCCTTGAGCTTGTCCGGCATCGCGGCCGATTCGAAGACGCTCTTACGGCGAGCAGTCTCGCGCGCCTTCCTGGCGGCCATGCGCGCGGTCGCCGCGTCGATCGACTTGCGAATCACGTTCTTCGCTTGAGTCGGGTTGCGTTCCAGCCAATCACCGAGCTGGTCACCGACGACCTTCTGAACGAACGCCTTCGCCTCGGTGTTGCCGAGCTTGGTCTTGGTCTGTCCTTCGAACTGCGGCTCACCGAGTTTGATCGAGATGACGGCCGTCAGCCCTTCGCGCACATCATCGCCGGAGAGGTTGTCGTCCTTCTCCTTGAGCAGGTTGTTCGCACGGGCGTACTTGTTGACCAGCGTCGTCAGCGCGGCACGGAATCCCTCTTCGTGCGTGCCACCCTCGTGGGTGTTGATCGTGTTGGCGTAGGTGAAGACGTTCTCCGTGTAGCCGGTCGTCCACTGCATCGCGACCTCGAGAGAGATCTTGCGCTCAGTGTCCTCCGCCTCAAAATCGATGATCTCGTCGTTGACGACCTCCGCATGACGCACCCTGTTCAGGTACTCGACGTAGTCGACGAGGCCGCGCTCGTAGAGGAAGACGTCACCGCGCTGCTTGGTGACAGTGGTGCCCTCTTCTTCGACCTCGTAGGCCGATCCCTCTCGTTCGTCGCGCAACTCGATGCGCAGTCCCTTGTTAAGGAACGCCATCTGCTGGAACCGCGTGCGCAGGGTCTCGTAATCGAACTCGACGCCTTCGGTGAAGATCTCGGCATCCGGCCAGAATGCGATGTTGGTGCCGGTCTCTTCCGTCTCGGCCCCTTCGATGAGTCCTTGCTCCTGGGGCACGCCGCCGTTGGAGAAGCTGTGGTTCCACACGCGGCCCTGACGTTTGATCTCGACGTCGAAGCGCGTGGAGAGCGCGTTCACGACCGAAGAGCCGACGCCGTGCAGACCACCCGAAACCGCATACCCTCCGCCGCCGAACTTCCCACCGGCGTGGAGGATCGTCAGCACGACCTCGACACTGGACTTGCTCGGATCCGAAGAGTGCGGATCAACGGGGATGCCGCGGCCGTTGTCGACGACCCGCACGCCTCCGTCTGCCAGCAGCGTCACAAGGATCGTGTCGGCGTGACCGGCCATGGCTTCATCGACGGAATTGTCGACGATCTCCTGCACCAGGTGGTGCAGGCCGCGCGGTCCGGTCGAGCCGATGTACATGCCGGGGCGCTTGCGCACGGCCTCGAGACCCTCGAGGACCTGGATCTCATTGGCTCCGTACTCGCCCTGCTGCTTCTGCTTGGGGGCTGTGGTGCGCTCGGCTTCGGGGGTACCCCCGGTTGTCGATTCAGGCTCGTCAGCAGGGGTTTCAGGCGTCATCAGAGGTGATTCTCCACATCGATATCTCGAATCCCCAGTCTAGCGTGTCTGGGACCCGAAGATGTGGCTATACGGCCGTGTGTGGCCCTGAAATCGATCGAGGGGGCTTCATTGATGCCCTACCCGTAGGTATCGCGTGGACCGCGCCCTGGGACGGCTCTCGGGCCCCATTTCCAAGAGGGAACGTCCGGCCCGATGAAACGGAGGTTGTTCACACCCGCCTGCGGGTAGCGTCTGCCGATCTCTGTGAGGATGGTCGCGCGCATGAACTGCAGGTTCTTCGCCCAGGCCGTCGAATCGCATTTGACCGTCAGCATCCCGTTCTCCAGCGAGACCGGTTCGGAGTGCTTCGCCGTGTCAGAACCGGCGAGATCATCCCACTGGCGAACGAGATCCTCACGGGCCAGGGTGATCTCCCAGCCCGACTCCCGGCTGAGCTTGTCGAGCACCGCACCGAGGGCGCCGGGGTCGCGTCCGGGTGTGAACGGGGCGTTGTCATCGTCGTCGCGGATGCGCCGCTTGCGCTTCCAGGACGATGAGCTCGGCTTCAGTCCGCGAAGGCGCAGGTAGGTCGCGACGGTCTCTGGGGTGTCGGATGCCGCGTCACTCATCTGCTTCCTCCTCTGCACTTTCTTCGGCGCCGTCGTTATCGTCATCGAGAATCGTGCGGTCATCTGTGATCGTGCCCGCGTCGATGCGGACCACATGACGATGCAGCTCCTCTGGGATATCCTCCTCGACGGCGGCGGTCACCACCACCTGTTCATACCCGACCGTGAGGCCGGCCAGGCGCTGCCGGCGGTCGGCGTCGAGCTCGGCGAAGACGTCATCCAGGATCAGGACGGGGTCACCGGCGGGGGATTCCGCTCGCAGCAGTTCGGCGGATGCGAGCCGGAGTGCGAGTGCGACCGACCACGATTCGCCGTGCGAGGCATAGCCCTTGACCGGCAGACCGCGCACGCGCAGCAGCAGATCGTCGCGGTGCGGACCGACGAGCGTGAGTCCTCTATCGAGTTCTTGGGTGCGCTTCGCCTCCAATGCCACCCGGAACATCTCCGCGATCTCGCCGCGTGAGTCCGAGGATCCTTCTTCGCCTTCTTCCGGATCACCGCCACGCACCGACAGCGCCCACTCGATCTCCGGGGTGTGATCTTCGCCGGCGATCGCCGTGTACGCAGCGGCCAGCGGCTGCTGCAGATCAGTCGCAAGGCGCAGGCGCGCGTCGATGATCTCGGATCCGAGCGCGACGAGTTTGTCATTCCACACGTCGAGGGTCGCAAGTGCATCGCCGCGGATGCCACGGGCACGAGCAGACTTCAGCAGCGCCGTGCGCTGCTTGAGCACACGGTCATAGTCGCCGAGGACGCCGGCCATGCGCGGAGTGCGCTGGATGAGCAGTTGATCCGCGAAACGCCGCCGCGACGAGGGATCACCGCGGACGATCTGCAGGTCTTCGGGTGCGAACAGCACCACATGCGCGTATCGGGGAAGCTCGTTCGTCTTCGACGGCGACCCGTTTATGCGCGCTTTGTTCGAACCCTGTCTGTTGATCTGCACCTCGGCGAGCACCTTGCGCTCGCCGACCGAGAGTCGCGCTCGGATCACGGCGTATTCCTGACCGTCTCGGACCATCGGAGCATCCGACGACACCCGGTGCGAACCGAGAGTCGCGAGGAAGACCACCGCTTCTGCGAGATTCGTCTTGCCCTGACCGTTCCGCCCGACCAGCACGTTCGGTCCCGAGAGCAGGGCGAGTTCGGCGGTCGCGTAATTGCGGAAATCCACCAGACTCAGATGCTCCACGATCACGGGTTCACCCTATCTTCGGGCTCTGACACGGCGCCGGATGTCGGTCGCTGAGCCTGTCGAAGGGTCAGCGAAGCAGGAGGTTCGGCTGGAGGAGGTACTTGAACGAGTCGTTGCCTGCCTGGTCGACCGAGGTCTGGCTGGTGATGAGCACCGGGCTGAGCTTGTTGGCGTTGTCACTCGAGGTGAAGGTCACGCGCACGAACTCGCTCTTGACCGCACTGAGTGCCTCGGTCAGGTACTGCGGGTTCAGTCCGAGGGTGACGTCGTCGCCGCCCGATAGGTGCGCGTCGACCGACTCGGAAGCCCGAGCGTGCTCGCTGCCGGATGCGTCCATCGTCACGCTGTCGGAGGTGAATGTGAACCGCAGCGGAGCGGCACGATCCAGCACCAGCGCCACGCGACGGACGGCCTCGATCAGATCGGCGGTGTTGACGACCGCGTAGTGTTCCGTCTGCTCCGGGAACAGGCGTCGCACGGGCGGGAAATTGCCCTTGATCAGGAGAGAAGTGACGGTCTTGTTGCCGGCGGTGAACGCGATGATCTCGCGATCGCCCTGACCCGAGAACGCGACTTCGATCGTCCCGGCGTGGCCGAACGTCTTTCCGACCTCGGTCAGCGTTCGCGCTGGTACGAGCGCTGTCTGCTCCGGGGCATCGCCATCCCACGGCACGTCGCGAAGCGATACGCGATAGCGGTCGGTGGCGACAAGGCTCAGGCTGTGGCCGGATACCTCGAGCTGCACACCCGTGAGCACAGGGGTGACGTCGTCGCGAGATGCTGCGAAACCGACCTGCGCGATCGCCGTGCCGAAATCATCAGCAGGCACGACGCCCGATGAACCGGACACCTCGGGGATGGAGGGATATTCCTCGACCGGCATGGCTGCGAGCGTGAATCGCGCGGACCCACAGGTGACCGCGATGCCGCCGTCTTCTTCGACGGCGATCTCGATCGGAGCGTTCGGGAGCCTGCTGGCGATGTCGGAGAGCAGTCGTCCGTGCACGAGGATCGTGCCGGGGGTGTCGATCGTGGCTTCGATCGTCGTCCGCGCTGACGCTTCGTAGTCGAAGGCCGAGAGCGTGAGTCCCTGCTCTCCTGCTTCGATCAGGACTCCGGCGAGGATCGGCTGCGGGTTTCGCTGGGGCAGGAGCTTGACGACGAAGGACACAGCTTCGCTGAAGACATCGCGGTTGACCTGGAACCTCACGGGCGCTCCCTCGTCGTAATTACATGACCTGATGGCGTGGACCCACGTCAGGGGTTCCCATCGTATCCCCACAGCCGCGCTGCGCCATACGACGGGTTCTCACACCTTCGAGGTGATCGGATCGCTCTCTCAAAGGGTTAACTCCTTAACAGTGTTAACCGCTGTGGAAACTGTGGATAAGTCGGTGGATATCAATCGCGAGTAGGGAACTACACACGTGTGAGATGTGGAATCCCTGAGGAATCCGCACCAATACGGGGTGGTCTCATCACCGGCGTGATCCGGAGTTATCCACAGGATGCCGCGATCGGCACACATTCGTCCCGAACTCGGCATGCATTCATCCACAAGTTATCCACATGTGCAAACCGGCATTTATCGGATGCTCACCGGCACTGTCAACTCGACGAATGCGACCGGTTTGTCAGCGTCGACCGAGCTGAGTGGTGATCTCGGTGACCTGGTTGTAGATCGAGCGACGCTCCTTCATGAGCTCGCTGATCTTCTTGTACGCGTACATCACCGTCGTGTGATCGCGGTTGCCGAACAGCTGACCGATCTTGGGCAGCGACAGGTTGGTGCGCTCCCGGCACAGGTACATGGCGATCTGACGGGAGGTCGCGATCTGCTGCGACCGGCTCGACCCGTACAGATCGTCGACGGTGAGCTTGAAGTACTGTGCGGTCGCCGTGATGATGTCGGTCGGCGAGATGATGTTGTCCTCGGCCGTGTCGATGATGTCGCGCAGCACCGTCTGGGCGAGGGAGATGTCGAGGGAGGATCGGTTCAGACTCGCGAAGGCCGAGACACGGATGAGCGCGCCCTCGAGTTCGCGGATGTTGGATGAGACGACGGTGGCGATGTATTCGAGCACCTCGTCGGGGATGTGCAACGCCTCGCTCTGCGCCTTCTTGCGAAGAATGGCGATTCGAGTCTCGAGGTCCGGTGCCTGGACGTCTGTGATCAGACCCCACTCGAAGCGGCTGCGCATCCGATCCTCGAAGCCGGTGAGATGCTTCGGCGCGACGTCGCTCGTGATCACGACCTGCTTGTTGTGATCGTGCAGAGTGTTGAAGGTGTGGAAGAACGCCTCCTGCGTCTCCGCTCGTCCCTGCAGGAACTGGATGTCGTCGATGAGGAGGATGTCGACGTCGCGGTAGCGCGCTTGGAACGCGGAGCCCCTGTTGTTGGCGATGGAGTTGATGAAGTCGTTCGTGAACTCCTCGCTGGAGACATAGCGAACCTTCACCCCGGTGTACAGGGACTGCGCGTAGTCGCCGATGGCGTGAAGGAGGTGCGTCTTGCCGAGTCCGGAGTCACCGTAGATGAACAACGGGTTGTACGCCTTGGCCGGAGCCTCGGCGACGGCGACGGCCGCCGCATGCGAGAAGCGGTTCGACTGGCCGATCACGAAGTTGTCGAATGTGTACTTGGGGTTCAGACGTGATTCGTGCCGCAGCGGTGTCTGCTGTTCCATCGGAGACTCGGTACGCGAGACGTCGGCTCGGGTGAAGTCGCTGACCACTATCGGTGCAGTCGGCTGTTCGGCGAGCTCGTGGTTGACCACGACCCGGAACGAGGTGACCTCTTCGCCGAGGTGGGTGAGCGCCTCCATGATCGGCATCCGCAGACGCTTGTTGATCTGTGCCGCAGTGAGGTCGTTGGGCACATCGAGATACAGCGTCGCGCCCATGACGCCGGCGGGTACGACGAGGCTCAGGAATCCCTGCAACTGAGGGGTGACGCGGTCGTCGTGATCGAGAAGATCCGCCACCTGCGCCCAGATCGGAACGTCGGGCTGGGCAGGAGATGACATGGTGCTCCGGGCAATGGTTCGCGGAAGGTGGACCGATACGGCCTTTCCCCCTGTGGATAACTTCGGATGCCACGGTAGTCACCCGCGCTGTGAACGGCAACCTGCCTGTGGAAAACCGCGGGTGTGTTGCGCAGCCCGCGAGAGTCGAGGTTGTGGATAATTGCTGTGCGGAGTGTTGATGCTCGAACCGGTCGTGGCGTGGAGATTTGCCCTCTGCGCCGGTAAGACGTACCCTTAATCGGTTGACTTATGTCCGAAATCGGGCAGTTCCCTATGTCTCCGGTCGTACACATCCGGTGACAGCGTTCCCGGAGTGATCCCATGACCAAGCGTACGTTCCAGCCCAACAACCGCCGCCGCGCCAAGAAGCACGGTTTCCGCGCCCGCATGCGCACGCGCGCAGGCCGCGGCATCCTCTCGGCTCGCCGCGCGAAGGGCCGCACCGAGCTCTCGGCGTAAGCCTCGTGCTCGCCCGTCCGTTCCGACTGACGCGAGGCACCGACTACAGATCGGTGGTCCGTCGCGGTGTTCGGTGCGGGGGCGCCCGCGTCGTCACCTCGATGTTGACGACCGGTGAAGCACGTGAGCCCAGGTTCGGGTTCATCATCAGCAAGCAGGTGGGCACCGCTGTGATCCGCAACACCGTGCGTCGACGGCTCAAAGCCGTTTGTGCGTCGGCGATCACAGACGTTCCCGAGGGCACGGATGTCGTCATCCGTGCCCTTCCTGCTTCTGCGACTGCCACCTTCGCTGAGCTCGCGGCCGATGTGACCAGGTGTCTCGCCCGTCTGGATCGCGAGCGGGCGACGACATGAGCACGCTTCCGTCCTACGCCATGGGGTCGGGGCACTTGCACGGTGGAGACCTCCTTCGCAGCATCCCGCTCCTGCCGCGGAACCTTGTCCTGGGTTTCCTGACCGGGTATCGAACCGTGATCTCGCCGCTCTATGGAGACGTGTGCGCGTATTACCCATCCTGCTCGGCTTACGCTGTAGGTGCGGTGCAGCAGCACGGTGCAGTGAAGGGAGCGGTGCTCTCGGCATGGCGCATCCTTCGCTGCAACCCCTGGACCAAAGGCGGCGTCGACGACGTTCGCCCTCACGACCATTTCCGATACGACCTGACTGCTCGAGGTTTCGTCGTACCTTCCCGAAAGGACTGATCAGTGGGTCTTGACCTTCTGCTCGCCTCTGCGACACCGACACCGGATGCCGGTGGCGGTGGCTTCGACCTGCTGAGCACCATTCTGTGGCCGCTGAAGTGGGTTGTTGAGCTCATCCTCGTCGCCTGGCATTGGCTGTTCACCACCGTTGGGCTCCCGGAGGCATCAGGAATCACCTGGATCCTCTCGATCGTCGGCCTGGTCATCGTTGTTCGTGCGTCAGTATTTCCCCTGTTCGTGCGGCAAATCAAGAGCCAGCGCAAGATGATGGAAATCGCTCCTGAGATGAAGAAGGTTCAGGAGAAGTACAAGGGCAAGAAGGACCAGCTCTCTCGCGAGGCGATGAGCCGCGAGACGATGGCGCTGTACAAGAAGCACGGCACATCCCCGATGTCGAGCTGCCTGCCGTTGATCGTTCAGATGCCGATCTTCTTCGCGTTGTTCAGCGTGCTCAACGACGTTTCCAAGCACGCCAAGGCGGGTCTCGGTGGCGTCGGACTACTCAACCCGGAGCTCACAAAGCAGTTCTATGACGCCACGATCTTCGGTGACGTGTCGCTGCACGGGACGCTCGGTGACGCCGTCGACGCGCAGAACACCGTCGCAATCGTGCTTCTCGTCATCCTCGTCGTTCTCATGATCGGATCGCAGTTCTTCACCCAGCTGCAGATCATCTCGAAGAACCTGTCGCCCGAGGCCAAGACCGGCCAGGCGTACCAGATGCAGAAGATCATGCTCTACGTGCTGCCGCTCGGGTTCATCTTCTCGGGCATCTTCTTCCCGCTCGGTGTCGTCGTGTACTGGTTCATCTCGAACCTGTGGACCATGGCCCAGCAGTTCCTCGTCATCCGTGAGATGCCGACGCCTGGTTCGGAAGCGGCCAAGGCTCGCGAGGAGCGCCTGGCACGTAAGGGCAAGGCGATCGACTCCTCTGGCAAGGTCGTGCCGATGTCCGTTTACGAGGCAGAGCAGCAGCGTCTGCTGGATGAGGCCGAGAAGGCCAAGCAGAACGCACCGAAGCGCCAGCAGCCTGTGGGAAAGAAGCGCGCCAAGAAGAAGGGCCCCAACTCATGACCGGTGAGAACGTCGTCGAGCGCACCACCGATCGCTCGGAGCCCACTGTCGAGCAGCTCGAGCACGAGGGCGATGTCGCAGCGGACTTCCTCGAGGAACTTCTTGATATCGCTGACATCGACGGCGATCTGAACCTCGACGTGCGGCAGGGCCGGGCCTACGTCTCGGTTGACGCAGAGGGACAGGACATCTCCGTTCTCGCTGACCCCGACACGGTGCAGGCGCTGCAGGAGATCACCCGCCTCGCCGTGCAGAGCAAGACCGGTGCTTTCTCGCGCCTGATCCTCGATGTCGGTGGCTCCCGTGACGCGCGTCGCCGCCAGCTTGAAACGCTCGTGGATGCTGCGGTCGTGAAGCTCGACGAAGGTGCCTCACAGGCGTCGCTTCCTTCGATGTCGAGCTACGAGCGCAAACTGGTACATGACATCGTCGCCGACCGTGACCTGGTTTCGGAGTCGTACGGCGACGGGGCTGATCGCCACACGGTGATCCGTCGTCGTTGATGTTTCACGTGAAACATCGCAGGGGAACGTCATGACGTCGCTCGAGATCGAGCCGGCCGCCGCGCAGTCTTTGTTCGGCGATCGCATCGACATCGCGCGCAAGTTTACCACCGCCCTCGCAGAGCAGGGGGAAGAGCGCGGCCTGATCGGTCCACTCGAGCTCCCCCGCCTGTGGACGCGCCATATTCTCAACAGCGCGATCGCTGCACCGCTCTTCCATGGGACCGCTGCGGATATCGGATCCGGCGCTGGGCTTCCCGGCCTGGTGCTCGCCATCGCCCGGCCCGACGTGAGTTGGACTCTGGTCGAGCCCATGGAGCGCCGCGTCAATTGGCTCAACAAGCAGGTTGCGGATCTCGGTCTCGAGAATGTCGAGGTACTCCGCTCACGTGCTGAGGATGTACGCGCGGTGGGCACGTTCGACTTCGTCACCGCTCGCGCCGTCAGCGCCTTGCGCACGCTCATCCCTTTCACAGCGCCGCTGCTGCGAGACGGGGGAGAGCTCGCCCTGCTCAAGGGGATGAATGCGCCAGCCGAGATCGATGCGGCTGCCAAGCAGATCAAGAAGCATCGGCTGAGTGACGTGCGCGTCGAAGTTCTCGGCGAAGGCGTGCTCGATGAGACGACGCGGGTCGTGCGAGCTACTGTTCGCGGCTGACGCACTGTTCGACAGTTGCCACCAGGTTTAAGGGACAGCCCTCGCGCAGCGCCGGAGTCTGCCTCACCAGCGGGCACCCCGAAGCTTGTTCACTCAACGCCCCTCCGGCACTTGTGGTTAGGGGAGTGGAGTTCTTGCTTTATGAACAGAGGGTGGGGCGCACATGTTTCACGTGAAACATGTGCGCGAGGCCGACAGGTTCTCGCGGGTTGAACGTCAGTCCGGGAGGTAGCGCGGACTTCGGGATCCCGACTCTCTTGCAGAGCTGGGACCCGCCCGCTGCGTGGGCACCCCGATGCGCGTTCGCTGGGCATCCCTACCCTTTTTAATAGTTGGGTGATTCGTCGCACCGCCAGCGGGCGAGGATGGCTGGGATGACGTTTCACGTGAAACATCACGCCGCATGCCATCGCTAGATCTGGGGCCGGAGCTATCGACGAGCGAGCTGGGACTTATGTCGGGGCTGCTGCCAGTGCGTTGCGTAATCAACCCCGAACTGACGTCATGACGCTTACTACTCCGTGGTTGCGCCCGCGATCTCGACAGAGGCGGTGTACAGCCCGGGGACGGAGGAGTGTTTCACGTGAAACATGAGCGTGACCCAAGACCCGGTATTCGGAAGGGGAGGGGCAGGGGCGGGTCGGAAATGGCGCTGAGTGTATGAATTGATCCGAGTCGTGACGCATGTCGTGCCGGATGAGCGAGACGAACCCATGATTGGGACGACGTGCGCGACTGCTTCTTAGGCTGTGGCGAGGGCATGTTTCACGTGAAACATTGTTGGTTTCTGCATCTGCTCTATAAGCGGTCGAGGGTGTTCAGGGAACTGTGGCCGAAGCGAACCTGAGATCGCGGCCTCAGCAGCGCCGTTCGGCATTCTGGGCAGAGGAAGCGTTGCTGATTCCTCCCGAAGTCGGGGATCTCAAGTGTGCGCCGCGCGTGAACGGTAGAAGAAGTCGTTCGGGTGACACGGCTCGGACGGGTGGGATTGCTTGAAGGAAGTCGCCCACCTCAGGCTGTCAGGGGAGGCACGTCACCCTCCGGCCCACGAGTGCAGGTCCCGGCGCAATCACTTCGCGGGTCGCTTGCCGTATCGCAGAGTCGAGCGTGCATCGCTTTGGGTGTGTCGAGCAATGTGCCCCGCGCGCGATCCTTCGCTGCCAGCCGCGCGCGCGGTGGAGGCATTCCTTCTGCGGGTTGCCACAACATCGGGGATGCGGAGCCCATGTTTCACGTGAAACATGGGCGGGGGAGGGTGTGGCCACAGCCGGTCGTCGGGCGTTAGGGATGGAGCTCCGAGTAAGACGCGAGTGTGAGAACCTGCTTCCGAGCGACCCGGGGTCTCAGGAGAGGTCTCGCTTGCCGGGGGACTACCGCCTTGCGAGTGGGCCGGCAGCATGTATCCCGGCGAGCGAGACGTCATGGGCGCGCTCCGGTTCGCAACGTCGGCCGCAGCGATTAGAGTGGAACACGGTCCCGAAAGGAGCGGATGTTTCACGTGAAACAGTCTGAAAAGGCAGCACCGAACAGTACTTTCGGGGTAGACACTCCACTGGCACGCGAAATCGCTGATCTGAGCGCGCGCAGACGTGCACTGGAGGCGACGACGGTTCAGTTCGACGGGCAGACGCGCGTCCTCACCGTGTCGAACCAGAAGGGCGGCGTCGGTAAGACGACCACCGCGGTGAACATCGCGTCCGCACTCGCCAGTTTCGGCGCGAAAGTGCTGGTCATCGATCTGGATCCGCAGGGAAACGCGTCGACCGCGCTCGGCGTCCCGCACAATGCGGAGACCCCGAGCGTCTACGACGTTCTGATCGATGATGTCCCGCTCGCCGACATCGTGCAGCAGAGTCCCGAATCGCCGAATCTCTTCTGTGCGCCGAGTACGATCCATCTGGCCGGCGCCGAGATCGAGCTCGTCTCCCAGGTGGCGCGCGAGCACCGGCTACGAAACGCACTCAGCCAGTACCTGAGCGACAACACCGTCGACTTCGTGATCATCGACTGCCCGCCCTCCTTGGGACTTCTGACGATCAATGCCTTCACCGCAGCATCCGAGGTCTTCATCCCGATCCAGTGCGAGTACTACGCACTCGAGGGGCTGAGCCAGCTGCTCGGCAGCATCCAGATGATTCAGAAGCACCTCAACCCCGAGCTTCATCTCTCGACAATCCTGCTCACGATGTATGACGGACGCACGCGTCTCGCTCAGCAGGTCGCGGATGAGGTACGCAATCACTTCCCCGAACAGGTACTGGACACGGTCATCCCGCGGTCGGTTCGAGTGTCGGAGGCGCCGAGTTTCGGCCAGACGGTGATCGCCTACGACGGATCCTCCGCCGGCGCGATCGCGTACCGCGAGGCCGCTGTCGAAATCGCGTCGCAAAAGACGCAGAGCAAGGAGAACTGATGGCCAAGCGCACCGGATTGGGCCGAGGAATCGGCGCACTCATCCCCACCGCGGATCAGGCGGAACGCCCGGTCGACGTGTTCTTCCCTGGTGCATCGCTGCGTCCGGCAGCCGATATGACGATCACCGTCCCGGATGACGCACCCGCGGATGCCCCCGAACTCGCCGAGGTCCCCGGCATCCATCTGATCCAGATCGATCCGAACCTGATCGTTCCGAACCCGCGTCAGCCTCGCACGCACTTCGACGAGGATGACCTCGCCGAGCTCGTCCACAGCGTCCGCGAGTTCGGCGTCCTGCAGCCGGTCATCGTGCGCAAGAACGCCGACGGCGAATACGAACTGATCATGGGGGAGCGCCGCACCCGAGCTGCACGTGAGGCGGGGCTCGACGCGATCCCGGTGATCGTCCGTGACACCGCCGACGAGAATCTCCTGCGCGACGCTCTGCTCGAGAACCTGCACCGTTCCGAGCTGAACCCGCTCGAAGAGGCCTCCGCTTACCAGCAGCTGCTGGAGGATTTCGGCATCACCCAGGAAGAGCTTGCGACGCGCATCGGACGCTCCCGCCCGCAGATCAGCAACACGATCCGGCTGCTCCGGCTCCCCGTGCCCGTGCAGCAGCGAGTCGCGGCCGGTGTTCTCTCCGCCGGCCACGCTCGCGCCCTGCTCTCCCTCGACAGCCCCGAAGCGATGCAGAAGCTCGCAGACAAGGTCATCAACGAGGACCTGTCCGTGCGTGCGACGGAAGAGGCGGCGAAGTCGAGCCCGTCGGCCGGGAACAAGACCCAGAAGCCGCAGCCGGGCGCGCGACGTGCGTACCTGGACGAGGTCTCCGGAAAGCTCGGCGACCGTCTGAACACGCGGGTGAAGATCACACTCGGTGCAAGAAAAGGCCAGGTAGCGATCGAATTCGCATCGATCCAGGACCTCAACCGTATCCTCTCCGAACTGGGTGAAGAAGGATACGGATCCTGAAGAGATGATCGAGCCCTCGCAACCGAGCGGCTCGTACTCCTAGAGTGAGCACAGACGGGGGAGAGCACATGTCAGAGAAGAAGCGTACGGCCGGACGGCTCAGCGCCAGGGTCGTAGGGATCAGCATCGCCGCCGCACTCGGCGGATTCCTGTTCGGTTTCGACACCGCGGTGATCAACGGAGCAGTGGATGCTCTGGCCGGAGCATTCGATCTCGGGCCGGGTCTCCAGGGCTTCGCCGTGTCGTCAGCCCTGCTGGGCTGCGCGGTCGGTGCCTGGTTCGCAGGGAGCTTGGCGAACAAGCTCGGCCGTATTCCTGTGATGGTGATCGCGGCCGTGCTGTTCCTGGCCTCATCGATCGGGTCAGGCCTCGCCTTCGGGGTCATCGACCTCATCATCTGGCGCGTCATCGGTGGCATCGGCGTCGGGGCGGCATCCGTGATCGCCCCGGCATACATCGCCGAGGTGTCACCGGCGAAGGTACGTGGCCGGCTCGGATCACTGCAGCAGCTCGCGATCGTGACCGGTATCTTCACCGCGCTGCTCTCCAACGCTCTGCTGGCGAACATCGCCGGATCCGCCGCCAACGTGCTGTGGTTCGGGATCGAGGCGTGGCGGTGGATGTTCATGGTCGAAGCGATTCCGGCCATCGTCTACGGCCTGATGGCGTTGCGCTTGCCGGAATCTCCACGCTTCCTGGTGGCACGCGGACAGGTCGACAAGGCATCCCAGGTGCTGTTCGACTTCTCCGGCGAGACCGACGTGAACGTCAAGATCGAAGAGATCCGCTCGACGCTCAACGCCGAGAAGCGCGAATCCTTGAGCGACCTTCGCGGCGACCGCTTCGGGTTGAAACCGATCGTGTGGGTCGGCATCCTGCTGAGTGTCTTCCAGCAGTTCGTCGGTATCAACGTCATCTTCTACTACTCGACGACGCTGTGGCTCTCGGTCGGTTTCGACGAGTCCCAGGCGCTGATGACGTCGGTGTTCACCTCGGTCACGAACATCGTCGTCACGATCGTGGCGATCCTGCTCGTGGACAAGGTCGGGCGTCGACCGATGCTGCTCACAGGATCGATCGGCATGGCCGTGACCCTCGGCATGATGGCCGTGGCGTTCTCGTTCGGTACTCTGCAAGACGGAAACGTCGTGCTCCCGCAGCCATGGTCGCTGATCGCCCTGATCTGCGCCAACGGATTCGTGGTGTTCTTCGGAGCGACCTGGGGTCCGTTGGTCTGGGTGCTGCTGGGGGAGATGTTCCCGAACAGCATCCGTGCCGGTGCTCTCGCTGTCGCCGCGGCGGCGCAGTGGATCGCGAACTTCTTCATCTCGACGACGTTCCCTGCATTCGCCAACATAGGACTCACGTTCGCGTACGGCTTCTACGCGTTCTTCGCGATCGTGTCGTTCTTCTTCGTGTTCTATCAGGTGCCGGAAACGAAGGGCAGAGAGCTCGAGACGATGACGGATGTCGTGAACCTGCCGCGCCGGGGCGGTCATAAGCGCGCGTAGGCTTGAGCTATGTCAGAAGCCGTTCCGCGCCGTGCCAGCCTCGAAGTGCTGCGGGCAGAAGCCTCGGACGAGCTGGCGGTACTCATCCAGGAACGTCTTCTGAGCGGCGAAGATCCGTGGGACTTCATGGAAGATCTTCCGAGCGTGGACGAACTCGTGGTCTACCTGCTGCGCGCCGACAACATCGCAGCTAATGACGGCGTACGGCCCAATGCGACACGCAACTACCGTGTCATGCGCCAGATCGCGCTGGAGTACCCGGAGTTGACGCCGGCAGTGTGGCGCCTGCTCGGCGTGGAGACACGTCACCGCAAGTGGGACACGACCGTCGCTGACATCTCCTAGCGCGCATGCTCGCCGCGTATGACCGGCGTTGGCCGCAGCAGTTCGCGTTGATCGCTGCTGAGCTGCGAGACCTCGGCGACGCGGCTTGGGTGATCGAGCACATCGGTTCCACAGCGGTGCCAGGCATGCGTGCCAAGCCGATCATCGATGTCGCGGTCCGAGTCGCTGACGAGTCCGAGTTCGAGCGGTATCGTCCGCAGCTGGAACGCGGAGGATGGCGGGTCGGAAGCCGTGTGCGTACACACCCGGTCATGGTGTTCGAACAGGAGGGGGTTCGCACTCGCATCGCGCACTTCTTCACCGCCGAAGGGTGGGATGCTGTAAATCAGCGGATCCTCCGGGACTGGCTGATCTCTCATCCCGCGGATGCGCGACGTTACGAGCAGGCGAAGATCGCCGCAGAGGTCGCCGCCCAGGACAATCGTGGGGCGTACAACGCAGGCAAGACGGCCATCGTCCAGGAGATCGTGGATCGTGCGCGTCTGGATCGTGGGATGCCGTCGGTGGCGGTCTACGACAAGTAGGTCGATGCACGCGAATGGCCCGCCCCTCCGGACGGAGGAACGGGCCACAAGAAAAGCGTGATCAGCCGATGAACGCAGCGAGATCCTTCTCGAGTGCCGGCTTCGGCTTGGCGCCGATGATGGTCGTCTTGACCTCGCCGCCCTGGAAGACCTTCATCGCCGGGATCGACGTGATCTGGTACTTCATCGCCAGTTCGGGGTTCTCATCGACGTTGAGCTTGACGATCGTGATCTTGTCGGGGTTCTCCGACTGGATCTGGTCGAGCACGGGAGCGACCATGCGACACGGTCCACACCATTCAGCCCAGAAGTCCACCAGAACGGGGCCTTCGGCCTGCAGTACATCCTGATCCCACGTCGCCTGGCTCGTTACCTTGGCAGTCATCAGATTTCTCCTTGGATTGAGGTTCACCCGCTACAACAGCGGTTGAACGGAATGTGTTCCCGTCAGGCGATGATCGCTGCCGCCTCCGCCGCGGGGAACTCCACGGAGGCGTCGTCAAAATCCGCGAGGTAGTGCTCCGCGTCGAGAGCGGCGATCGTTCCTGTGCCCGCGGCTGTGATGGCCTGACGGTACGTCGGGTCGATGACGTCGCCCGCGGCGAAGACACCGGGAACCGTGGTGCGCGATGAGCGCCCATCGACCCAGATCGTGCCCTCGGGGGTGAGTTCGAGCTTGTTGTGCACCAGGTGGGTGCGCGGGTCGTTGCCGATCGCGACGAACAGCCCGTCGAGTGCGAGCTCGCTGGTCGTTCCGTCGACCGTGTTGCGCAGCTTCACACCGTTGACACTGTCACCACCGGTGATCTCCTCGACCTCGGTGTTCCAGATGAACTCGATCTTCTCGTTAGCGAAGGCGCGCTCCTGCATGATCTTCGACGCACGCAGCGTGTCCTTGCGGTGGATGACGTAGACCTTGTCCGCGAAGCGGGTGAGGAAGGTCGCCTCCTCCATCGCCGAGTCGCCGCCTCCGACGACCGCGATGTTCTTCTCGCGGAAGAAGAATCCGTCGCACGTGGCGCACCAGGAGACGCCATAGCCGGAGAGGCGCTCTTCACCCTCGATGCCGAGCTTGCGATATGCGGAACCGGTCGCGTAGATGATCGTCGCGGCCTCGTGCGTGGTACCGCTGCCGAGAGTGAGCTTCTTGACCGGGCCATCGAGCTCGAGCGAGGTGACGTCGTCGTAGACGACCTCGGTGCCGAACTTCTCTGCCTGTTCCTGGAACTTGGCCATGAGCTCGGGACCCTGGATGCCCTCAGGGAAACCGGGGTAGTTCTCGACCTCGGTGGTGTTCATCAGCTCGCCGCCGACCTCGACGGAACTCGCGATGAGAAGTGGCTTCAGATTGGCGCGCGCCGCATAGATGGCAGCGGTGAATCCGGCAGGACCCGAACCGATGATGATGACCTGACGCATGAGCTCCCCGTCTTAGAAATGCCGGCTGTGAATGATCGTGAAGATGCTGGCTTCGCATGCTTCAACCAATGGTAACTGCGAGTCATTCCCTGAACGGCGCACGCCTCTCGGCCGCGGGATCACTCTGCTCAGCAGCCCTGCCGAAAGATCAGGCAGACGGCGTCGCATCCGCGCGATTCCGGCGTCGCCGCACCACGGTGCGCACGATGCCCAGAACGAGCAGAAGGGCGATGATGCCGCCCAGGATGACGAGGCCGATGCTCTCCCATTCGGCGCGCACCGTGACCGTCGCGCTCTGGTCCTTGCCGATCTGCACCCCCGTCGGGGAGCTGAGTGAGAAGTCGACGGTGAGCGAACCGCTGCCGACACGCGCCTCCACCGGGACCTTGACGCGGGTGTTGCTGGCAGGAAGTGCGACGACAGGAGTCGTCGGCTGCACATCGAGCCGGGCGTCAGAAGGGTCAGCGGTCAGCTGCACATTCACCGGCCATGGCAGGTCGTTACGCACCCAGACAGGCATCGGTGCGGCCGACGTGAAGAGCTGAATCGGGCTCGGTTCCTGCACGCCGACGGCATCGAGCGTGACAGAGGTGGCTACGCGATGCGTGGCCACCTCGTCGGTGTATGCCGCGGCATCACGTTCACCGAGCAGTCGCAGCATCCGGAGCCGTTCGGGGGAGAGCAGCACGAGCGGATCATCAAGGATCGTCGCGAACTCGGTCAGACGCGCCTCGTCGGCGAGGAGCGTCTTCAGGAGCGCGGCGCGGTCGGATGCCGCGGCGGCTTCCGAATCCGACACGCGGAGGGTCGCCGACTGCGGCTTCGTCGCGCGCAGCGTGCTGAACTCGGTCGTGTCGGCGATCGACGACACCGACAGGATCGTCTCCCGCAGAGCGTCGGCCGTGCGCGCTTCATTCCGGTCGAGTCCCACCAGCAGTGAAGGGGCGGGGCCCGTGAGCGCGAGATGGGCGATTCCCTCGGCGATGTGCTGCTCGCGAGTCTCGTCGTCGGTCTGTGCGGCAGCACTCGAGAACGCGGCAGAAGCAGCCGCGTCCATCACGAGCCCACGATTGCCGTCGATGTCGACGACAGCGCCGGTGGATGCCGCGATCGACGTCGAAGGGATGATCGTCGTGGCGTCCGCCGACATCCACTCGTTGAAACGCGCCAGATCAGCGGTGTCGACCCCGGCGGTCGGCCACAGCACGTCGGGGGATGCCCGCTCGATCGACATCAGCTCGGCGTCGGTCGGCAGAACAGGATCTGTCGTCGTCGGAGTCGGCGTGGGTGACGCCGAAGAGGCGGGAGTCGGTGTCGGCGTCTCGTCGGCGACGAAGTTCGTCGGATCCAGATACGAGGCGAGCGGGAGAGGAGTCAGGAGCTCGGGAAGACCTGCGCGCGATTGCGTCGTCGCATCCGCGTCGCCCGCCTGCAGCGCGAATCGATCGTTGGGGAGCATCTCGAGTCGGTTCAGCCAATCACGCGCGCTGGTCGGCGCGGCGGTGCCGAGCGCACGGATGGCAGCGGGGATCAGAGGATCGACGGCGAGTGCCGCCGAGGTACCCGCGACCCCATCGAGCTGTGCGGTGAGAGCGCCGTCCGGCGCGGTCAGCGCGGTGAGCTCTTCCGCGGTGAGCAGACCGTCGTCAGCCGGGGTCGCAGTGACCGGTACGAGGACCGTCACCTGTGCAGCAGCAGTATCGCCCTGCACGATGAGAACGCTCTGGGCGGTGGGCGGCGTCGCATCGCGACCGGCATCCGCAGCGAGGCTGACGCGCATCGGGTAGACGCCGGCAGGCAAGGCGCCGAGCAGCCCGACCGGGGTCAGCACCGGTGTCGTCGAGGTGTCGGATGCGGGGACAGCGTCGGTCTCCTCGGAGCCGAGCGGGGTGAAGGGACCAGGCGTCTCTCCGGTGTCGAGCCATGCGGTGAGTGCGGCGCCGTCTGCGAGCGCGGTGCGGTTCAATTCGACGCTGATCTGATCGGCGGGGATCTCCTCGTCGGTGCCGTTGTCGATCGTGACCGTGGTCAGCAGAGGCGAACCGGGCTGTGACACGCCGTGCACGCCCGCCGTGAATGAGAGCTCGACCGTGCCGTCCTCAACCGCGTCTTCGGCCGCGGTTGCCGGCGTCACGGGTGACAGGAACGGTGCGGAGACGAGCGCAACAGCGAGCGCGAACACGACAGCACCGCGTGCACCGCGCTTCGCGCGCGTGCGACGGCCGAATCGGGGGATGATCAACGTCTCTGGTCTTCCTCGGGCACCGCGGCGGTCAGCCCGTGAGTTGTGACCCTGTGATTCTAGGCGGGTGGGGTAGGGGAAGGCTGAAGGCGCGTAGAGTGACGGCCGTGTCCGACGCGCTTCCACCCACACCAGATCCGTCACTCGCCGCCGCGCTGGCCGCGGATCTTGATGCTGCCGACTTCCGTTCTGAGCCACTGCGACGCCTATGGGGTGAAGAAGCAGATGACGCGCTGGGCCGCGGCGTTCGCGAGCCTCTCTTGCGTGCGATCGCACGGGATGTCGGCGCCCTCGCAACCCTCGGTCGCTTCTTCGCTCTCGGGATGCCGCAGCCGATCGCGCTGGTCGATCAGGCGCTGCCCCGCCTCGGTTTCGAGGGGCTGATCGGTCTCGGCCTCGCGCGCCTCTCGGACGACGAAGAGGACGTCACACCTTCGGCGCTCATCCGCCCGCAGTCGTTCGTCGATGCCGACGGCATCGGCGAATGGTGGATCGCCAGCGACCTCGACGAACTCGCACTCGGTAGCGCGCTGCCCGCCGACCACGTGCTCGGTGTCGGCGGAGCCTCGCGGACACTCGCGGAGCTGATCGTGCCGATGCCGGTGGCTCGCGCGCTGGACCTGGGCACCGGATGCGGCATCCAGGCCCTCCTCGTCGCTCGTCACGCCGGCGAGGTCATCGCGACGGACATCTCGGCACGTGCGCTGGCGTTCGCGGAGCTCAACGCGCGTCTGAACGGCGTGAGCAACGTGTCATTCCGTCAGGGCAGCATGTTCGAGCCGGTGGCGGATGAGGCGTTCGATCTGATCGTCTCCAACCCGCCGTTCGTCATCACTCCGCGCGTCGACGGCGTGACCGCGTACGAATACCGCGACGGCGGGCTGATCGGTGACGCACTGGTGGAGCAGTTCGTGCAGGATGTGTCCGCGCACCTCACCCCCGGTGGCATCGCACAGCTGCTCGGCAACTGGGAGTCGCGCCCCACCGCCACGGGTCTCGAACGCCTCGAGTCCTGGATCGACCCGTCGCTCGACGCCTGGGTGATCCAGCGCGAAGAGCTCACCCCCCTCGGCTACGCCGAGCTGTGGATCCGAGACGGCGGCACCACCCCGAGGGAAGACGCCTTCGGCAGGATGCTGGAGGCCTGGCTCGACGACTTCGCGGAGCGCGACGTCACGGCGATCGGCTTCGGATACGTGCTGCTGCGTCGCCCGGCCGATCCTGAGCCCGCCCGCCTGCGACGCGTCGAGACCGTATCGCAGCCGCTTTCCGCACCGGGGCGTGCGCTGCGCGACGGGCTCGACGCGCACGACTCATTGGCGGACGGCATCCCGCACACGCTCATCACCGCAGCGGATGTGACCGAGGCCCGGCACTTCATGCCAGGAGATGACGACCCGAGCGTGATCGAACTGCGTCAGGGCGGGGGCTTTGGTCGCACCGTTTCGGTGGATTCTGCGCTCGCCGGATTCGTCGGCGCGTGCGACGGCGAACTCAGTGTCACCCAAATCGTTGCGGCGCTCGCCGACCTCTTCGACGTGCCGCTCGTCGACCTCTGGAACGATCTCGAGCCTCGTATCCGTCGGCTCGTGTTGGACGGGTTCCTGGTCGCGGGCTGATCTGCAGCCTGGCTGAGGCATCCCAGATGTCACAGCAGCCGCCTGGGCGGTGTCTTCATGTCGACGGGATGCTCGGGGAACCGTTCCCGGACCGTCGAAGATCCAGGAGGACGTCATGACCACCCAGACCCGTATCCCGCCGACCGAACTCACCGGCATGTTCGGCTCGTTGGTGAAGCTCGCCGCGCGCCGCATGCTCGGCCGTGTGCCTGAATCGATGGGGGTGCTCGCACACCACCCGACACTGATGCGGGCGTCCATGGGCATCGGCCGCAAGATCGATGCGCTCGACACGCTCG
This sequence comes from Microbacterium sp. TWP3-1-2b2, assembly GCF_049896145.1. Taxonomy (NCBI): domain Bacteria; kingdom Bacillati; phylum Actinomycetota; class Actinomycetes; order Micrococcales; family Microbacteriaceae; genus Microbacterium; species Microbacterium sp. TWP3-1-2b2. Next base: position 2,717,656 of record NZ_JAFCTS010000001.1, read on the forward strand.
ATCAGAATCTCGCCAGTCTCGCGGTCATGGCCGTGGCAGCGAACATCGGCTGTAGCTGGTGCCTCGATTACAACTACTACAAGGCGCACAACGAGGGCCTCGATGAGGTGAAGGCCCGCGAAGTGCCGAACTGGCGCGCGGCATCCGTTTTCACATCCCTCGAACGTGACGTCATGGCGTACGCCGAGGCGATGAGCCAGACGCCTCCCGCCGTCACCGATGAGCAGTCGGCGGCGCTCCTCGAGCAGCTGGGTCCCGCAGCACTCATCGAGCTCACGGCGAAAGTGGCCTTCATGAACATGAGCTCCCGCATGAACATCGCCCTCGGGATCCACTCCGAAGGCTACGCGGACTCCTGTGATCTGCCGGCACTCGCGTCGAAGGTGCCGATCGCGAACGCTGCCCCGGATGCTTAGGCTTTCGTCATGAGCGGCGAGCCATTCCTTGTCCACCGCAACCTGCTTTTCACCGTTGCCTACGAGATGCTGGGATCGGCAGCAGATGCGGAGGACGTGCTGCAGGATTCTTGGCTGCGATGGCGCAACGTGAATCACGCAGACGTGCGTGATCAGCGCGCGTACCTCGTGCGGATCGTGACCAGGCAGGCGCTGAACCACCTGAGGGCACGGTCTCGTCTGCGCGAGAAGTATGTGGGCGAGTGGTTGCCCGAACCGTTGCTGACCGGTCCGGATGTCGCTGACGATGTCGAATTCGCCGAAAGCGTGTCGATCGCCATGTTGACGGTGCTGGAGACGCTCGGGCCGACCGAGCGGGCAGTGTTCGTGCTGCGCGAGGTGTTCGACGTTCCATACGACGAGATCGCCGAGGCGGTCGACAAGACTTCGGCGGCGGTACGGCAGATCGCGCACCGTGCAAAAGAGCACGTGGCAGCGAGACGTCCGCGGGTCGACGTTCGCCGGGCCGAACAGGAGGAGGTCGTCGCGCGGTTCGTCGTGGCGGTGAACTCGGGTGACATCCAGGGGCTGATGGACGTCCTTGCGCCCGACGTGGTGTCGGTTGCCGACGGTGGTGGATTCGTGCGCGGTGCCGCTCGACGGCCGATCGTGGGTGCAGAGAAGATCGCGCGGTACCTGCTTGGCGGCCTTGCCAAGCTCGGCGTCCCGTTCGAGGCGCGTCCTGCGTGGGTGAACGGCGCGCCGGCCATCCGTGGCGAGGTCGACGGCGCCTTGGCGGGTGCGATCTGCTTCGCGATCGCCGGAGGTCGCATCACGCGTATCTACTCGATCGCCAATCCCCACAAGCTCCAGCGGCTCGATGAGCTGTCCGAACTCGTGCGTTAGGGCGCGCGCGGGGGAATGGACGCAGCATCCATTCGGTTGCATGGAGCATGAAGGCTTTCGGATTCCTCTCGTTCGGGCACTACGCACCTGTGCCGGGATCGGGCACCCGCACGGCGGGCGACATGCTGCATCAGACGATCGACCTCGCGGTCGGCGCTGACCAGCTCGGCGTCAACGGTGCATACGTGCGCGTTCATCACTTCGCCCGGCAGGCGGCGTCTCCCATGCCGCTACTGGCAGCGATGGCCGCGAAGACCGAACGCATCGAGGTCGGCACGGGTGTCATCGACATGCGATACGAGAACCCGTTGCAGTTCGCCGAAGAGGCCGCGGCCCTCGATCTCATCGCCCGCGGCCGCATCGCCCTCGGAGTGAGCCGTGGTTCACCCGAGACCGCGCTGCGCGGCTACGAGGCGTTCGGCTACGTCGGGTCGGAAGACCCTCGCGGCGCCGATCTCGCCCGCGACAAGTTCGAGCTGTTCCTCGAGGCGATCGATGGTGCCGGCGTCGTGCAGGGCGACCCGCAGCAGGTCGGTGAGGGACGGTACTTGGCCATCGAGCCGCGCTCGGACAGCCTGCGCGATCACATCTGGTGGGGATCCGGCTCACGTGCGACCGCAGAGCAGACCGGCCGCATGGGGCTGAACATGATGAGTTCGACGCTTCTCACCGAGGCGACCGGCGCGCAGTTCCACGAGCTGCAGCGGGAGCAGATCGACCTGTATCGCGCGGCATACAAGGCGGCCGGACACACCGGAACGCCGCGCGTCTCGGTCAGTCGCAGCGTGTTCCCGCTCGTCAACGACATGGATCGGGCCTACTTCGGCCTCCGCAGTGCCGAGAACGGCGACCAGGTCGGCATCATCGACGGGTTCCGCTCGACGTTCGGCAAGACCTACGCCGCAGAGCCCGATGTGCTGATTGAGCAGCTCCGCGCAGATGAGGCCGTCATGGCGGCCGACACGCTCATGCTCACGATTCCCAACCAGCTCGGCGTGGACTACAACCTGCACGTGCTGGAATCGTTCGCGACGCATGTCGCACCGGCGCTGGGGTGGAAGCCGAACACAGAGGGCCCCGTTCAGGGCGACCCGACCTGAGGCACCTGACGCCGGGAACGAGCACCTATGGCGTCGGCTTCACAGGGAAAGCGACATCGAAGACCGCGTCGACGGCGAATCCGATCGTCGCGGCCTCATCCTCGAGACTCGTATCGCTGGGTGGCAGTGCGCGCGCGATCGAGAGTCCGTCGACGATGGTCAGCAGAAGGCCCGACCGCCTGGCATTGTCGCCTGGAGGCAGGACACCCTCCTCTTCGAGGATCGCGAGCCAGGCGCCGACCCGGCGCTCGGCCTGGGCCACGAGAACCTGGTAGCCGGCGCGGATCTTCGGGTCACCCTCGGCACCTGCGAACACACTGAGCAGGTTGGTCCACACCTCGCGAGCCTTGGCGGGCGTACCGACGGGATCCAGCAGTCGCCAGATGCATTCGCGCAGCCGCTCGCGCGGTGGGATCGAGGTGTCCCGGATCCGCTCGTCGGGCATGGCCGCGTCGTACGTGGCAGTGAGGGCCGCGTTGACCAGATCGCGTTGCGTGGGGAAGTGGTGGCGCAGTGTGCTCGCACCGCACTCCGCACGCGCCGCGACCGCACGCACACTCAACCGTGTAGCGCCTTCCTGCATCATCGCCGTCGCCGCAGCGATGATGCGATCCCGCGTACTCATCACGTTCCTCCTTCGTCGATACTAGGCCACTAGCACAGTGTACTAGTACAGTGTGCTAGTATCGAATCATGACCGACGACAGCATCCACCCCCAGCGCACACGCACGCTGATCACCGAGGATCTCCTCCTCGTGCTGTTCCAGCCTGACTCGGGCACGATCGCGGGCGAGAACACGCTCTTCTACGTACTCGCCGGCGGCGCGCTGACCGATCTCGCTCAGCGCGGTCACGCCACGATCGAGGATGCCGGAATCCGCGGCACTCGGATTCACGCGGCCGGCGATCCGCCCGAGGACGAACTGCTGCGCCCGATGTGGGACTACATCAGCCAGAGGCCCCGCGGGGTCCAGACCGTTCTCGCGGCCAGCGGCCCGACTCTGCGCGAGCCCGTCCTCGATCGCCTCGTCGAACGCGGTGACCTCCGCCGGCAGAAGAGGCGTGTGCTCGGGCTGTTTCCATCGACGGCTCTCGTCGATGGCGGTTCGGGCCGCCGCGCAGAGCTCGTGGCCGGGATGCGCGCCGCGCTCGTCGACGGCGAGGAGCCGAGCGAGCGCATCGCTGCTCTCACGGCGCTCGTCTCGGCGAGCGGATCGCTCCCTGTGCTGCATCGGGAGATCCCGTGGTCCTCCGCCACCGCCACCAGGGCGAAGAACCTGGAGCAGGGCGACTGGGCGGCAGAGGCCGCGGCCGCCGCCGTCACACGCACGATGATCGCCGTCATCGCGAACTCCCTCATCGCCGGTGCCGTAGTGGCGAACCGCTGACACCGCCTGACCCTCCCATCCTCAACGCACCCGTTTTCGCCGTATCCGGCGGTGCTCGGCGTGTCCGCAGACCCCAGAAGGAAAGAACATGAACTTCATCGAATTCCTGCAGAACCTCATGTCGCAGGTGCCGTTGCTCGTACAGCCGCTGATCGTCGCGGCCGCTGCAGCCATCCCGTTCCTCGAGTCCGAGCTCGCCTCGGTGCTCGGCGTCTGGGCGGGCCTGAACCCGTTCATCGCGGCAGGTGCCGCCATGGCCGGCAACTTCGCCTCCGTGTTCGTGGTCGTCGTGTTCGGCGCCCGCATCCGCGCGATGATCATCGCGAGACGCGCGCGGCGCTCCGAACTCGTCGTCGCCGGGGCCGCGGCGGGTGGCACGGAGGTGCTGGACGAGCCGCTCGCCGAACCCAAGCCCGAGTCAAAGGGCGTGCGGCGTTTCAAGAAGTTCCTCGTGCGCTTCGGTGTCCCAGGGGCGAGCATCCTGGGTCCGCTGGCCATCCCGACGCAGTTCACCTCCGCCCTGCTGGTCTCGACCGGCGTGTCCAAGAGTTGGGTGCTGCTCTGGCAGGGGGTTGCGATCTTCCTCTGGACGACGATGACCACGCTGATCGCCACCGGTGTGCTCACGCTCGTGACCGGCTGAGCGGACGCACCGATACGCTTCGGGCATGAGCTACTCGCTGAATGCCAGTTCGAACGACCCTCGCGTCGAAGAGCTCAAGCGGCAGCACCAGCGGCGTCAGACACGACTCCTCGTCACGATCGCCCTGATCGAAGGGATCGCGCTCGCCGCTGCCGCTGTCGCCGTGTACGTGCTGGGGCTCATCGACCAGGAACAGGGCATCTGGATCCTCATCGGGATCGCCGCCGTCGGCGCGTTCGTGATGTCGACGAGCCTGATGTCGTTGATCCGCCGTCACGCAAGGGAGATGCGCGACCTCACCGGTCGTTGAGCACCCGCTCCGCTGCGGCGCGCGGATCCGGCTGATCGGCCACGAGACGGACGATCGGGCCGAGCGCGGCACGGACGGTGATCATGCGCATCACCGCCTCGCGCAACCACACAACGACCCGACCTCGACGGAACATCAAACGCGCCAGTATCCGTGAGTTCGACTGCGCCGCCTCGACGCGCGGCTTCTCGGTGCGTTCCCACTCGGCCAGTACCTCTGCCGAGGTCGTGCGGTCGGCGCACGTCAGCAGCCGTCCGAGCATCCACGCCGACTCCATCGCCATCGCGGCTCCGACTCCGGCAGTGGGCAGAAATCCCGAGGCCGCATCGCCGAGCAGTACCGCCCCTGGCGCGACCCAGCGCTCCGCGCGCACGTCTGTCAGTGGCCAGAAGTAGGGATCCGCGTCGTCGGCGACGGCATCCAGAGCCGTCTGAAGGCGATCGCTCATCGACGGTGCGGCGGCGCGCACGCGGTCTGAGAACGCCGCAGGTCCGACGGCTGTCGCATCCGTCGGACCGCCCAGGAAGACTCCGAGCCGGTCCTTCACCGGATAGACGCCGAGGAAGAACCCGTCACCCCACACCTCTTCGCCCGCCGTCGGGTCGCCGAACGGATCGCACCAGCTGACCCAGCCGCCCCAACCGGTGTCGACCTCTTCGACCTTCCCGATCGGCAGCAGATCACGGGTGCGGGAACGGATGCCGTCGGCGGCGACGACCAGATCGAACGATGCCGTGACCTCGGAGTGCGCAAAGCGAACCACCGACTCGCCACCACCGAATGAGATCCGATCGATCGTCGTGTCGAAGCTCACATGGATACCGCCGGTGCTGAGCAGATCGAGGAGAGTGCCGCGCTCGATGCCCTGGTAGTGGCCGTGGTTCGACAGAAGTGCACCGAGGTCGTCCGTGCGCAGCCGCTTGCCCTGGTGCGAATGGAACGAATAGCGACTCAGAGGTGTGCTGTGTGCCAGGTACTCGTCGCGGATGCCGAGATCGTCGAAGACCGGGTCGACGATCGGCATCAGGGCGAGCATGTATCCGGGATGTGCCATGGTGCGCATCCGCTCGATCACCACGGGATGCAATCCGTGACGTCGCAGCAGTGCGGCGAGGGTGATGCCGGCGACCCCAGCGCCGATGATGAGGATGCGCAGGCGGTCTTCGCGTTGGGATTCGAGCAGCTCATCGAGATCGGTTGCGATGATCATCATTTCTCCTCTGTGGCGAGTGTGGACCGGGTGGTCCACACTCTACGCTCGTTGGACTGGGCGGTCCACTAAGATCGGGTTCATGATGGATGATGGCGACGAGGGGCGGGGCGCCCGCGCGCTGACCGCTGAGCGTCGAGCCGCGCTCGCCGCGGCGACGGTGACGGAGTTCTCACGGTCGGGTTACGAGGCCGCGTCACTCAACCGCATCATCCGTGACGCGGGTATGAGCAAGAGCTCGTTCTATCACTTCGTCGGTTCCAAGAACGAGCTGTTCGATGCGGTCGTGCGGATGCTGATCGCCGACGTGCGTGCGCAGTGGACACCCCCCGCACCCTCCGAGTTCGGGGCGCGGGCATTCTGGCGACGCGTCGATGCGCTGTTGGAGGAGTTCGCGACAGTGTCGGCGTCGTCGGCACTGCAGCATCTGGGCCGTATCTTCTACCTGCCGGGTGACGCTGCTTCCGCTGTCTCAGGCGGAGCCCGCCGCGAGCTGCTGGATTCCGTGCGCTCATGGGTGGAGGCCGTGCTGCGCGCAGGACGCGAGAGCGAGCAGGTTCGCGACGACCTTCCCCTCGATCTGCAGGTCGAAGTCACCTTCGCCGTTCTTCGAGCCATCGATGAGTGGGCCCTGGCAGCGCACGGCACCGATACGGGTGGGAGGGCGGCTGTTGCGGCATCCGCTCCCGCCCTGTTGCTGCACCGCCTCCTCGCGCCCTGATCGCGGCATCCGGACGCAGGTGCGTTTCGCAGCGACGGCGTGAGCGGACCAGCCCACCGGCACGACCGGCCACCCGAACGCGTGCCGGTATTCTGGAACCCATGCTCAACATGGCCGAGGGACTCGCTCGTCTGGGTGCTCTCGCCGAGGGGCCTGTCGTCGCAGAGGTCGCGCGCGCATTCGAGGCCGCGGGGTTCGAGCTCGCCGTCGTCGGCGGTCCGGTTCGCGATGCGCTGCTCGGGCGAGAGGTGAACGATCTCGACTTCACCACGAACGCGTCGCCCGACGAGATCCTCAAGATCGTGACGCCGATCTCGTCCACGCAGTGGGACATCGGCCGTGCCTTCGGCACCATCGGCGCCCGCGTGCGCGGCGAGCAGGTCGAGATCACCAGCTATCGCGCCGACAGCTACGACGGCGTCACGCGCAAACCCACCGTCGAGTTCGGCGACACGATCGACGGCGACCTCGTGCGCCGCGACTTCCGGGTCAACGCGATGGCGCTGCAGGTTCCCGCCGTCAAGCTCATCGACCCGACGGGCGGCGTGGAGGACCTCGTCGGCGGCGTCCTGCGCACCCCCGCCGACCCGAATGTGAGCTTCGGCGACGATCCGCTCCGGATGCTGCGTGCCGCCCGCTTCAGCGCGCAACTCGGCTTCGAGATCGAAGCGGGCACGCTCGAGGCCATCAGCCGACTGCGCGAGACGCTGAAGATCGTGAGTCCGGAGCGCATCCAGAGCGAGCTCGTTCGCCTCATGCAGACCGACGACCCCGCGCGCGGCATCCGGGTGCTGGTCGACACCGAGCTCATCGAGGAGTTCCTGCCCGAGGTCAGCGCGCTGCGCCTCGAGGTCGACGAGCACCACCACCACAAGGATGTCTACGAACACTCGCTGACCGTACTCACCCAGGCGATCGAGCTCGAGCACGCACGCCACCCGGATGCCGCCCCCGACGTGCCGCTGCGCATCGCGGCGCTGCTGCATGACATCGGCAAGCCCCGCACCCGCAAGCTCGAACCAGGTGGCGCGGTCACGTTCCACCACCACGACGTGGTCGGCTCGCGCATGGCGCGCAAACGCCTGCAGGCCCTCCGCTTCGACGGCGACACGACGGATGCCGTCTCCACGTTGATCGAACTGCACCTGCGCTTCTTCGGCTATGCGGAGGGCACGTGGACGGATGCTGCGGTGCGCCGCTATGTGCGTGACGCCGGCGACCTGCTGGAGCGGCTGCACATCCTCACCCGCGCAGACGTCACGACCCGCAATCGCCGCAAGGCCTCGCGTCTCGCCAGTGCATACGACGACCTGGAGAAGCGCATCGCCGACCTGCGCGAGCAGGAGCAGCTCGACGCGATCCGCCCCGAACTCGACGGCAATCAGATTCAGGAGATCCTGGAGATCGGGCCTGGGCGCGAGATCGGCGAGGCCTACAAGTTCCTGCTCGACCTCCGCCTCGATGAAGGCGTGCTCGGGCCGGAGGTCGCGGAGCAGCGACTACGCGAGTGGTGGGCCGCCAGGGGCTGACCCACGGCGAAACAGGACCTCCTGGCCGAAACAGGTCGGGACACCCCCGTTCCGGCTACTCCGCGTCGGCGTACGGCGCCCAGGCCGGCTCGCGCAGCGCGGGGCAGTGCTCCGGTGTCGGATGGTTCGCGATATCGACGATCCGGTCGAGTGCGTCGCGCGCGGCGGCGAGGTCTGCCATGGCCGCGGTGATGCGATCGCGCTCCGCCGCGAGCATCTCGAAGACCTCGGGCGACCCCTGCCCGCTGTCGACGCAGGGCAGCAGTTGGAGAATCGTGCGGCTCGCCAGACCTGCAGTGAAGAACTGCTGAATCAGCTGCACGCGTTCGACGGCCGACTCGGCGTAGATGCGCTGACCGCTGGGGGTGCGCTCCGAGGCGAGCAGACCCTGTTCCTCGTAGTAGCGAAGGGCGCGGGTGCTCACGCCTGCCTTGTGCGCGACATCGCCTATCCGCATGTTCGCCCTCTCCTTGAGCACTGATCGACCCTCGACTTGCCCTTGACGTCAACGTCAACTCTTAGATTAGTCCACGCGTCGCCGGATGCGGCCCGCAGAACCTCGAGAACACCACGCAGAAAGCGGAGAATCCATGAACATCGCCGACCAGATCGCTCTCGTCACCGGAGCCAACCGCGGTATCGGCCGCGAATTCGTGCTCGAGCTGCTCGAGCGCGGAGTCAGCAAGGTGTACGCGACGGCCCGCCGGCCCGAGAGCATCGACTTCGACGACAACCGGGTGGTGCCTCTGCGCCTGGACCTGCTCGATCATGACTCGGTCGTCGCTGCGTCCGCGATCGCACGCGACGTGACGCTCCTCGTCAACAATGCCGGCATCTCCACGGGCGCCGCGCTCGTCACGGGCGACCTCGCAGAGATCCGACGAGAGATGGACACGCACTTCTGGGGAACGCTCGACGTGATCCGCGAGTTCAGCCCTGTGCTCGCTGCGAACGGCGGCGGCGCGATCGTGAATGTCCTGTCGGCGCTGTCCTGGTTCGCGAGCCCAGGCGCCGGGTCATACGCTGCCGCCAAGGCGGCGGAGTGGAACATGACGAACGGCGTGCGCCTCGAGCTCGCCGCGCAGGGCACGCTCGTTCAGGGCGTTCTTCTCGGCGCCGCCGACACCGAGATCGCCGCGGGATACGACGGGCCGAAGATCGATCCGCGCGATGTCCCGCGCCTCTCGCTGGACGGCCTCACCGAAGGGTCGATCGAGGTGATCGTCGACGACTGGACCGCGATGGTGAAGGGCGCGCTCGCCGACGACCCCGCGCCGTTCTACGAGCGGATGACTGAACTGCTGGGCGTGAGCTGACGGATGCTCAGGACAGTGTCCTGATCCAGAACCAGCTGATCGCGAAGACCGCGACGATCACGATCCAGACCCATCGTCCGCTGCGCTTGAGTCGTCGGCCCTGCTGTGCGACACCGGGCGGCGGTGTCAGCATCCCTGCCGGAGCGGCGAACGGCAGAGCCGGTGTGGCCGGTGCGGGTGCAGGTCCGGGCGACGGCCCAGAGGTGGCCGCCGTCTGGACCTGCGTGTAGGTACGGCCCTGTTCCGCGAGCAGGCGATCGTCGCGCCACCTGGCCCATTGGTCGAACTTCGTGATGAGTGCTCCGACAGTGCCGAAGAGCCACGCCCAGGTGTTCGGGTCAAGCGTCGACGCTTCGCGCCTGGTGTACAGGAACATCCAGTCATCGACGATCTCGACGTCGAGCTGCGCGGCGTTGTCGATGAAGCGCGCCATGATGTCCGGTGTGAACAGGTAGAGAGCATCCTGTTCGTAGCCGGTGGGGCAGTAGAGCGTGAAGTACTGGTCGAAGTCGCCCTCAAGGGAGAGCCGTTGCTCCTTCTGGAACGACGCCGGCAGGTTCGTGCCGAACAGCGCATTGTTGCCGAGGGCGTCGAGGACGATGTTCGGCAGTGGCACGTCGAGTTTGACGGCGACGTAGCCCCACTTGTGCGTCGTCGAGTTCTTCCCCGAGCCCGTCGTGTACTGGTAATTGCCGAACTCCACGAACCGCGGCGAGTGACCGCGCACGAGCCGTTCGGACTGCCGCGAGTGGCCGACACCGAAGATCATGCCTGGCAGTGGGGGGTTCTTGATCCCGTCTTCATAGGTCATGTTGTTCGCGGCCGCGAACCGGCTGATCCGATACCGGGCGACCCTGCCGCTGCGGAACGAGAACCAGAACAGCAGCCCTCCTCCGATCACGATCGCGGCGATGACCAGGACAGGCAGAAGCAGGAAGGGCGTTCCGCCCCTGCTGACCCCCGCCAGCAGCAGCGCCATCGTCGGGATCAGGATCATGGCGAACACAAGGCCGATGAACGCCGCGACGACGATCACGATGACCTTCGACGCCGACGTCGATGATGTGCTGCGCGCACGCATCTCCGCAGCGAACGCCCGCACCGCCTTCGGGTCGACCGGCTCGGTGAGAGGCCGGGCGTCGAAGGTCAGCGGCTGCGGGGTCGTACTCGGCGTGCTCACGCGTCAACGCTAACCCGGCACCCCCGGCGGTTGCGATAATCGAGGGGTGAACACGCAGACAGCCCTCCCGTCACTGGACGGACGCACTTTCCGGATGATCTCTTCCACCACCTCCGCCGTGAACCCCGATGCACCCAGCGTGTTCCGCTACCACGAGCAGGACGGCGTCGTCTGGGGCGACTACACCGGCGACACCGTGACGTTCGGGCGCTTCGTCGGCACCCGCGACGGCGACGTGATCAGCATCGACTTCGTTCATGTGCTCGTCGCCGACGGATCGGTGGTCACAGGCTCCGGCGACAGCGACATCGAGCAGGACGACAGCGGCCTTCGCCTGGTCGAGCACTACGAGATGCACGGAGAGCCGCAGCTCAGCATCTGCGCGGAGGTCGTCGAGGGCTGAGCCTGCTCAGCGTGGCGGCAGCGGCTCCCTCGCTCCCGGCGCCGGGGTCCACCGCGTCATCCCCAGCGAATCCGCCGGCGCGCGAGCCGGTATGTCGGTGGGCAGGATATACGGGCGTCGGACGACTTCGTCGAGGATCACGACGCTCACCACTGTGCGCACCTCCGGCAGCTGCGCGATCACGCCGGTGGAGAAGTCGTGCACGCCACCCACGTCGGTCGCCCGGATCATCAGCATGGCGTCGTGCTCTCCGGTGGTGACGGCGCAGTATTCGACCTCAGGCATCTCCCTCACCCGCTCCCGGAACGACGGCCAGGACTGGGGATGCACGGTCACGAACACGTGCGCACCGATGGACAGACCGGCCTTCGCCGGATCGATGGATGCCGAGAACCCTGTGATCACGCCGCCTTCGAGGAGAGCCTCGACCCGCGAGTACGCGTTGGCTCGAGAGATGCCGATGCGTTCAGCGAGTGCCGCCATGGACAGGCGGCCATTCTCGCGAAGCACCTCGAGGATGCGGTAGGCGATGTCGTCCAGCACCGGCGCACTTCGTCCAGCGGATGCCGAGTCACTCGGCCGTTCGTTGGACGTTCTGTCTGTCATTCCCGAATTCTAGGATGAATCGTGTCTCAGCCCGTGCTCTCATTGGACAGATCGTCGCGCATCGTGCCAATCTGAACACGGTCGTCCACAGCAGTCCGACCTTTCCCGAATCGCTCCTCTCCCTTGGAGGGTCTATGTCCTCGATGTCTCGCAGGTCTCTGGTCGCAGTAGGAGCCGTGGCGCTCCTGGCCGTCACCGGCTGCTCCGGCGGTAACTCCGGTGCCAACAACAACAGTTCGTCGGACTCGCTGGTGATCGACACCGCGTTCACGATCGAGACGGCCGACCCCGGCCACAACTACGACCCGACCGGCAACATGCTGGCGAAGGCGCTCTACGAGACGCTGGTCGACTTCGAGGGATCCGATGTCTCCACGCCGGTTCCCGGACTCGCGTCCTGGGAGCAGAACGACGAGGCCACCGAGTTCACGTTCACCCTCGAGGGCGAACGCGTCTTCTCCGACGGCACGCCGATCGAGGCGAAGGACGTCGTGTTCTCGCTGCAGCGCATCCAGGGCATGGCCGAGGCGAAGCCGAACTTCCTCCTCGCCGGTGTCACGATCGAAGAGGTCGACGAGAAGACCATCAAGTTCACCACTGAGACACCGCTGCTGCAGCTGCCGGCGATCCTCGCCAACCCGTCGCTCGGCGTCGTCAACTCCGACGTCGTGATCGAGAACGGGGGCACGACCGATGGAACGGACACTGCGCAGGCGTTCCTGGACGGCGAGTCCGCCGGCTCAGGGCCGTTCGTGCTCGACACCCTCGACCTGTCGTCGCAGATCGTGCTCACCAAGAGCGACGAGTACGACGGCGACGAGGAAAGCGCATACGACCGGGTGGTCCTCCGCAACGTCAGCGAGAGCGCCACGCAGCTGGCGAACCTCAAGGGCGGCGACACCATGGTCGCCATGGACCTCAACGGCGACCAGGTCGCGACCCTCGGTGACGACCTGAATGTCGACTCCGTCCCGTCCGGACAGACGATCTTCCTGCTGCTGAACCAGTCGGCAGCCAATGCCGGCGAGCTCGCGAACGTCAAGATCGCCGAGGCGATCCGCTACGCGCTCGACTACGACGCTCTGCTGGAGCTGGCTGGCACCGGAGCCGTGCAGGCGACCGGCGTCATCCCGCCCGGATTCGAGGGTGCTCTGGATGCCGGTGTCGAGCAGGACCTCGACCGCACGAAGGCCGCGCTCGCGGAAGCCGGCTACACCGGTCAGACGCTGAAGCTGCAGTTCCCGAACGATTACCCGGCCGGCGGCGTGGAGTTCACCCCGCTCGCCGAGCGCGTGCAGGCCCAGCTGGGGGACGCCGGCATCGACGTCGAACTCGCACCCGCGCCGTTCGCGACCGAGCTCGACGCCTACGTCAACGGCACCGAGGGCTTCGGTCTCTGGTTCTGGGGGCCGGACTACGCCGACTCGGCGAACTTCCTGCCGTTCGGCCCCGGCCTCAAGGTCGGTCTCCGCTCCGGGTGGGCGGCTGAGGCCAACCCGGAGATCGCCGCACTCGCCGCCGATGCCGCCAGCGCGACCGACCCGGACGAGCGCACGGCAGCCTTCACGGCCTTCGCCGAGGCGATGCAGGTCGACGGTCCGTTCGTCCCGTTGGTCGTCCCTGGCCGCAACATCGCGGCAGCAGGCGACGTGAGCGGCGCGGTCTACAACTCGGTGTGGGAGATCGACATCGCCGAGATCGCCCCCGCCGGCTGAATCCTTCGATGAGTACGACCACCGGCGCACGCAGGCGCCCGACCCGCTCTCCGCTGGTCGGGTACCTGCTGCGCCGACTCGGTACGTCGGTGCTGCTGCTGATCGGCGTCACCATCGTGACGTTCCTGCTCACCAACCTGGTGCCGGGGGATCCGGTCTCGGCCGCGCTCGGTGAGGGTGCATCGCAGAACCCCGCGACGCGCGAAGCGTTCATCAAGGCGCACGGACTGGATCAGCCGCTGTTCGTGCAGTACTTCATCTACATGGCGAACCTGTTGCGGGGCGACCTCGGCACGTCGCTGGTCACGGGCCGAGCGGTGACCGCCGATCTCGCGACCGCGGTTCCGGCGACGATCGAGATCGCGGTATGCGCGATCATCGTCAGCCTCGCCGTCAGCATCGTTCTCGGCACGCTCGCCGCCTATCGCCGCGGGCTGGTCACCGACCAGGTCGTTCGTGTCATCACCCTCGTCGGGCTGAGCGTTCCGACCTTCTGGCTCGCGCTGGTCAGCTACTACTTCTTCTTCCTGCAGCTGGGTGTCGCGCCCGGCTCGGGGCGCGTGTCGCCGTCGATCACGCCGCCGCCGCGGATCACCGGGTTCTATACGGTCGACTACCTGCTGGGCGGCGACAGCGTCGGCTTCTTCGATGCGGCCGCGCACCTCGCCCTGCCGGTCATGGTGCTGTCGCTCGTCACGATCGGTCTGCTCACCCGGTTCGTTCGCACCTCGGTGCTCGAGGTGCTCGACAGCGACTATGTGCGTGCTGCCCGCGCCAAGGGGCTGAGCGGCACGCGCGTCGTGCTCGGCTACGTACTGCGTGGTGCGGCGCTGCCGATCCTCACCGTCGTGGGCGTCGCGTTCGGCGCGCTGCTTTCCGGCACGGTGCTCGTCGAATCGGTGTTCGCCTGGCCTGGCCTGGGTACGTACGCCTACAACGCCGCCGCGAATCTCGACCTCACCGGCATCATGGGTGTCGGACTCGTGGTCGGCGTGATCTACCTGCTCATCAACCTCGTCGTCGACCTGCTGTACGGCGTGCTGGATCCGAGAGTGAGGATCGCATGAGCGCCTTCGACGACCGCCGTGTCGCCTCCCGCTGGAAGATCCGCTTCCGCTGGCCGCGAGCCTGGCGCACACCACTGGGCATCATCGGCTCCGTGATCGCCCTCGCCTGGGTGATCGTCGCGTTCACCGCGCAGTGGTGGGTGCCATACGGCCCCAACGCGCAAGTACTGCCGCGACTGCAGGCACCCGGCATCGAGACGATCATGGGCACCGACGGCAACGGCCGCGACATCTTCTCGCGTCTGATGACCGGTGCCACCGTGACGATACCGCTGGCGCTCATGCTCGTCGTCGCCGCTCTGATCATCGGCACCGTCCTCGGCGCCGTGGCCGGATACTTCGGCGGATGGGTCGATGAGACGCTGATGCGCATCACCGATCTGTTCATGGCGTTCCCGACCGTCATCCTGGCGATGGTGGTCGCAGCGTCCCTCGGTCCCTCGCTGTTCAATGCGGTGATCGCGGCGATCATCGTGTCGTGGCCGCAGTACGCCCGCGTCACCCGAAGCCTGGTGCTGAGCCTCCGGCGGCAGAACTACGTGATCGCCGGTCGCCTGCTCGGGCACTCGCCGTTGCGCAGCCTCACGGTCGACATCCTGCCGAACATCGCCGGCCCCGTTCTCGTGCTCGCCACCCTCGACATCGGCGCGGCGATCCTGCTGCTTTCCGGCCTGTCGTTCCTCGGGCTCGGCGCGCAGCCGCCGACCGCCGAGTGGGGGTCGATGATCTCTGCGGCCATGCAGAACTTCGACTCGTGGTGGCTCGGTGTGTTCCCGGGCCTCGCGATCCTCACGGTCGTGATGGCGTTCAACTTCCTCGGGGACGCGATGCGCGATGTCCTCGACCCGACGGCTGAGATCGCGCACGAGAACCAGGCAGACCTCACGGCATCCGCGAAGGGGGCGAGCGCATGAGCACCGCGCTGAGCATCACGGACCTCCACATCTCTATCGGCCGTCCACTCGTGCACGGCGTCTCACTCGATCTCCACCCCGGCCGGGTGCAGGGCCTGGCCGGCGAGTCCGGCTCCGGCAAGACACTCACCTCACTCGCGGTGCTCGGACTGCTGCCACGGCAGGCGCAGACCTCCGGTTCGATCCGGCTCGGCGGCGAGGAACTGCTCGGGATGCCGCGTCGCGCGCTGAACCGCGTCCGTGGCAACCGGATCGCGATGATCTTCCAGGATCCGTCGGCGTCGCTGCATCCACAGCTCACCGTCGGCACGCAGCTGACCGACCACATGCGTGTTCACCTCGGCCTCAAGGGCAAGGCGGCCGAGCAGCGGGCGATCGAGCTGCTCGACACGGTGCAGGTGCCACGAGCTGCGGATTCACTCGGCCGCTACCCGCACCAGTTCTCCGGCGGGCAGCGTCAGCGCATCGCGATCGCATGCGCTCTGGCGTGCGACCCCGAGGTGCTGCTGGCGGATGAGCCGACCACGGCGCTCGATGTCACAGTGCAGGCCGGCATCCTTCAGCTGCTTCGCGACCTCGCGCTCGAGCGGGAGCTCGCCGTGCTGCTGGTCACGCACGATCTGGGCGTGATGAGTGCGATCGCCGACGACGTCGCCATCATGAAGGACGGACGCATCGTCGAACGCGCCGACCGTGCGACGCTGTTCGCCGATCCGCAGCACGAGTACACGCAGACGCTGCTCGCCGCGCTCCCGGGTTCGAGGATCGAAGGAGCAGGCGATGAGTGACGCCCTGGTGCTCGACGCGCAGGGCGTCGTGGTCCGTTACCCGGGCTCCCCGCCCGTGGTCGCCGTCGACGATGTCTCGGTCCAGGTCTCGGCCGGGCAGACCGTCGCTCTGGTCGGCGAATCCGGCAGCGGGAAGTCTTCGCTCGCTCGCGCCGCCGCGGGGATCGAGAAGACGGCCGCCGGCACCGTGCTGTTCAACGGGATGTCGGTGTCGACCATGGGCTTGCGGCGCCGTTCGACTGCGCTGACCGGCATCCAGATGGTCTTCCAGGATCCCTCGACGTCACTGAACCCCCGTCGCCGCATCGGGGCTCAGATCAAGGACGGCATCCAGACCGCCCTGGCTCGCGGCGATGAGGGCTCACGTGTCGAGGAATGGCTCGAACGAGTGGGCTTGGACCCCGCGTGGACCACCCGGTTCCCGCATCAGTTCTCGGGCGGCCAGAAGCAGCGCATCGCGATCGCACGTGCGCTCGCCGCCAGGCCGAAGCTCCTGATCGCCGACGAGCCGATCTCCGCACTCGACGCCTCGACGCAGACCAGCGTCGCCGCGCTCATGCGCGATCTCGTCGCCGAGGTCGGCGCCGGGATGCTGTTCATCTCGCACGATCTCGCGGTCGTACGCCGCATCGCCGATCGCACACTGGTGATGTACGCGGGTCAGGTGCTCGAGTCCGGCCCGACGGCAGCCCTGTGGGCAGATCCGCAGCATCCGTACACGCGCTCACTGCTGGCCGCGATCCCCGAACCCGACGGGAGGGGCCGCATCCCCGCCGGCCCCACGGCCGACGATCGCGCGTCCTGGTCGACGGTCCCGCCGATCGCGCGCTGACCGCCCACTCGCCGCCGCGGAGTGAGAAGGTATCTGCTGCATGAGACTCCGCCACGCAGATCCCTTCTCACGCGGCAGATCCCTCTTCGCGCGGGTGACTACCCGGCACACTGCCCCTTGCGCGCACCGCTCACCACCAACTCCACGCCCGCATCCGTCGGCTCGAGCGCGTTCTGGGTGCAGGTGAGTGATCCGTTCACAGTGAGGCCGGAGAGCACTGTCGCCAGAGAACTGCCGCTGCCCGAGATCGTCACTGCGCCGGTGACCTCCGAGCGATCCACCACGACGGGGCCAGACGTCTCGGTGACACGCAGTGGTCCGATGACGGTGGAGGGGTCGCATCCGGCGGTGGTGTCTCCCACCGCGACGCCGCCCGTGGTGTCCGACAGAGTCACCTGACCCTCGATCCGCGATCCGCAGATCGCGATGACGGATGCTCCGGTGGCCGTGACGGGGCCGGTGATGTCGGAGTCCTGGATGATGAGTCTGCCGCCGCCTTCTACGGAGACCGAGCCGCTGACGGTCGCATCGATGAGGCACAGCCCACCCGCGCCGGCCGTGAGCCGACCGTCATGGCTGCCGGTGATGGTCTGCTCGCACGGTGGATCGATCGTGACCTGCCTCGACCAGACCTCCCAAGGTGCTGCGCGTCCGCGGTCGCCGGCGGCGATGACGGTGGTCGGGTCGAGCACGGTGAAGCTGCCGTTCTCGGTGTTGACGTAGTCGATCCCGACCGGGACACTCCAGTCGTCGCCGAGTCCGCTCTCGGAGATGGTCATGACGAGGCCGGGTCGTCCGACCATGAGCAGCAGTTCGCCGGTGGGCAGCAACTCAAGCGTGGGCTGGACGCTGAGCAGGTCCTGCCCGGCAGGGCCGACCTCGATCTGCTGGGGCTCGCTCCACGTCGCGCCGTTGTCGGTCGAGCGCGAGTAGATCATAGGCAGTCGCCATCCGACGCGCATCACCATGATCAAGGACCCGTCGGCGAGCCGCTCGATCGCGCCCTCGCACGGTCCCTCGTATGCCACGACATCCGACTGGGCCGGGTCGGCTACCGCCACCGTTCCCGCGACCGACCAGTCGACACCGCCGTTGCGCGACACGAGCACGATCTGGCGGAAGTTCTCGTCTGCGGCGTAGTACCCGTAGGCCGACATGTAGAGCGTTCCGTCCGGGTCCTCGACGACGGTGTGGAGAAGTACGAAGCCGCCCAGCGTCGTCCCCGGCCGTTCAGAGGCGCCGATCGGGCGCATCGGTTCCGGCGACGTCATGACCCCTTCGCGATGCGTCCAGCTCGCCCCGCTGTCGCCGGACACCGCGGTCTCCACGAGAGCCTGACGATCGTCGGTGTCCGCCATCATGTAGGCGTGGAAGTTGACCGCCAGCAGGTCGCCGTTGCGCAGTCTGGTCATCGTCACTCCGGAGGTGTCCGGCATCGGGTTCATCTCCTGGCCGTTGAACCAGCTCGCGCCGCCGTCATCCGAAGCGCCGAGGAAGATACCTCCAGCATCGTCGACATCCGGATGCCCCGAGTACGGGATCAGCACGCGCTTGCGGCCATCGCCGTTCGACACCACGACACCGGGGTTGGGGAAGCCGACCTGCTCGCCGCTGCCGTCGATCGCGACGGTGTCGCCGATGTGGAACGGGGCTGTGCCCACGGCGGCTGGTGGAGTGGATGCCGGTGAGCCGAATATGATGTCGTCCACGAACACGTCGTCCTGGACGGCCGCCGCACCGCTGCCCGTGGTCGTGAAAGCGAGACCGGTGATTCCGGTGACCTCGTTGTGCTTCGACGAGTTGTTGCCGATCGTGGGACCAGCGGATCCGACGTATGCGCCGTCGACGCTCACCCGCACGGCCGCGTTGTCGGCCGGTACCGCAAGTTCCATCCGGGTCCATCTGTCCAGCGGAACGCTACCCGCGGGACTCAGTTCGCGCCAGGTCGCGGTCCACTGCTCGTACCACTGGACCGCGCCGTCGGCACGCAGCGCCAGGCGGAACAACGAGTTGGCGGGCTGGCCGGTCGGGATCAGCGACCTTCCGATCAGGTCGACGGTGAAATCCTGCAGTGACCGAGGGTTGACCTGGAAGGACAGGTAGGCGCCTTGCTGGGCGAGCACGGTGCACGTCATGCCGGCCGATGCCGTCGCACTCGTGTCGTGCACACGCAGGGAGTGCTCACCCTCGTACGAGGATTCATCGCTGACGGCGGCCGGAATGTACCCCTCGAGCGTGGAGCAGTCCGGCGGTATGGAGCCGACGGGGTCGGATTCGAAGGTGAGCTCCGAGAACGCTCCGGCGACGGTGATCTGCTGAGTGCTCACGGACTGAACGCCGTCCGCATCGGTGACGACTGTCCGCAGACTGCTCGCACCAGCCTGCGAGAACGTGTGGGTGATGGATACCGTCACCCAGCCGTCCGTATCAGGCCCGCTGAGCACTGCAGGGATCGACTGGTCGCGCCACTGGGCGGTCGCCGAGTAGTCGGCGACCGCTGCGCCGTCAGGGAGGAGGAATCGGGCGATGGGTGCATCGACGATCTCTGTCCCCTTGACGGCGCCGGTGTCGTCGAAAACGGGTTCGATGGTCACTCCGGCGAAGGCGTTGTCAGGGAGTTGTTCGGTGACGGTGAGGTCGTCGATGTAGTAGTCGACGCCGACGGCGCTGGCTCCGGCTGATCCGAAGTAGATGTCGCCCATGGTGGGGGATGCTGCGTTGCGTCGGTCTGTCTGGAAGCGGACGCCGTTGACGATGAGTTCTGCGCGGTCGAGGGTGGCGTTGATGGTGACGTCGACCCATTCGCCCAGGGCTGCGCCGCCGGTGATGCGGGCGACGTCGGCGAAGGAGGAGCCGTTGTAGGCGGCGATGCGGATGTCGTCGCCGTCGCGGTTGAAGGTGAAGCGCCAGACGCCGTTGGCGCTGGTACCGGGTGCGCCTTGGATGGCCACGTAGGGTCCGGCATTGATCTGTGCGGGGGAGAATCGGTAGGAGACGGATCGTTCTGTGGTCTGGGGGTAGTGGCACCAGGCGCGGGTGTAGACGGTGTTGCTCTGGTCGACCAGGTGCATGGCGCTGTTGGTGGCGGGTGCGCCGCCGAAGCCGGCGTCGGCGACGGTGACGTCACCGACGATGTCGCAGTCCGCCGGTGGTGCACCGACCGTCTCGTCATCGAAAGTGCGAACCGTGCCGTCAGCGGGTGCCGCTGCGGCCAACTGGCCCGGCACGACCGCGACACACAATGCCGCCGCCAGGGCAACGGCAATGATCTGCCACCGTCGGCGGGTCGTTCTGACTGGAAGGTGAGCGATCACGTTCGACTCCTTCACGTCGTGGGTTCGCCGAAAGTATGGGCATGAACCTGCGTTCCATGTCGAGGGTTCCACGTCGCTTAATCGGATCGTTACCGTCGCTTCCTGGCCACGGTCGCGTTCCACGTCGCGTAATCAATCAGTAACGTGGAACCCCTTTCCATGTCGCGAGTTCTCCGCTACGTTGGCCGACATGGAACAGCGTGCCACGTCATACCACTCCCAGGGCCTGCAGCGCGCGCTGGAGATTCTGCGACTGCTCGGCAACGCGCCGGCGCCGCTGACGCTGGCCTCGATCGCGACCCAGCTGGACCTGCCGAAGTCGACCGTCGTGCGCCTCCTCCAGGTCATGGGAGAGCAGGGATTCGTGCGCCGGTTCGGAGAGCCCCCCGCGTATTCGATCGGTCACGCGATCCACGAGATCGCCGAGGGGTATCGACCGCCGAGCATGGCGGAGATCACGGCTCCCGTGCTTACCCGGCTCGCCGATGAGGTGGGGTTCACGGCCAACCTCGGCCTGCTCGAGGGACGATCGGTGCTTCACCTGTACGTGGCCGAACCCCAGCGCGCCCTTCGTTTCGCGACGGGCGGCATGCTCGACTTCGCCTACTGCACGGGCCTCGGCAAGCTGCTCATGTCGGTCCTTCCGGAGGATGAGATCGACGAGCACCTTCCGGAGAGCGAGCCGTATACGAGCTGGACCCCGCAGACCATCACGACGCGGGAGGGGGTCATCGCCGAGCTCGAGCGGATCCGCCAGACGGGATACAGCGTCGACGACGAGGAGCGCAACAGAGGTGTCACGTGCATGGCGGTACTGCTGCCGACTGATGACGCGCCGACACTCGCACTGTCGGTATCGGCGCCCAGCGGCGAGCTCGATGAGACGGCTCGCAAGAGCCTCCTGCCTGTGTTGAACGCGGCGGCGGCCGAGCTCGTCGCGCTGCCGGGGTTCGACGCCGCCCTCGCTCCGCTTCGCACCAGGATGGCCCTTTCATGATCATCGACGTCCACAGCCACTGCCTGCAGCCTGAGCACTGGGGGCACGAGCACGAAGACCACTGGCAGGGCGCCTACGGCGGAGACCTGTATCCCGTCGTCACGCCAGAGTCATACGACCAGGTGATGGGGGAAGCAGGCGTCGATGTCGCCGTTGTGTTCGGTCTCGCGGCATCCCAAGCCGGTGTGCGGACGCCGAACGTATTCGTCGCCGACTTCGTCTCGAAGATGCAGACGCCCGCCATCCCGTTCTGCTCGATCGATCCGCTCGACGAGGACTGGCGCGACCAGTTGGATGAGGCGGTCGAGCTCGGTTTCCAGGGCGTGAAACTCTACCCGGTGCTCTCGCTGTTCGACCCGCTGGATCCCGAGTTCGACGACTTCTACACGACGTTGACCTCGAATCGGATGGTCGCGCTCTGGCACATGGGCGCGACGCCCAGTCCGATCGGCAGGCTCGCGGTGAGTCAACCGATGGTGATCGACGAGGTCGCCCGACGGCATCCGGAGCTGACCCAGGTGATGGCGCACATGGGGCACCCCTGGCAGCGCGACACGAACGTCGTGCTGCGCAAGAACAGGCGCGTGTTCGCCGACGTCTCTGGCGTCCCCTCACGACCGATGGACGCGTTCTTCGCCCTTGTCGGCGCACAGGAGTGGCGCACGGTCGACAAGCTGGTGTTCGGCTCCGACTATCCGCTCTGGACTCCTACGCAGGCCATCGAGAATCTCCGCTCCATCGCTCAGTTCCGCGCCGGGAACCTCCCCTACGTGCTCGACGACACGATCGAGCAGATCATCCACTGCGACGCCCTGACCATGCTCGAACTCTCCGACCCCCGACGCTGAACCGACCCTCGGTCGATGCACACCGATCAACGCAAGGAGCACCACGTGACATCCGTCTCCCGCCGCCTCATCGAGTCGGCAGAGCGCATCATCCCCGGCGGAGTGAATTCCGCCACCCGACGCATCGACGCCCCGATGGCGTGGAAATCCGCGCACGGGGCAACCATCACCGACATGGACGGCAAGGTCTACACCGACTACCACGCCGCTTTCGGCGCGATCCTGCTCGGGCACGGCGACGAGCGCGTCAACGACGCCGTCACGCGCGCCATCGCCGACATCGACCTCGTCGGCCTCGGCACGACAGAGCTCGAGGTCGAGGCGGCGCAGCTGATCGTGGACGCGATCCCCAGCGCCGAGATGGTCATCAGCACGATGAGCGGCTCGGAGGCGACATTCCAGGCGATCCGCCTCGCCCGCGGAACGACAGGGCGTCCGTACATCCTGAAGTTCCAGGGATGCTTCCACGGCTCTTACGACGCCCTCGCCCGCAACGTCATCTCGACGCCCGATCTCGCATGGCAGCGCGACCCCAACTCGTCCGGCATCCTCGACGACGCCGTCGACCACACGCTCATCGCCGAGTTCAACGACCTCGGGTCGGTGGAGGCGCTCTTCGCGCAGCATCCGGATCAGATCGCGGCCGTGATCCTCGAGCCCGTTCCGCACAACGTCGGAGCGCTGCTCCCCGAGCAGGCGTTCCTCGAGGGCCTGCGCAGGATCACCAAGGAGCAGGGCACCCTCCTCATCTTCGACGAGGTGATCACCGGTTTCCGCCATGCGCTCGGCGGCTATCAGGAGATCTGCGGCGTTACGCCCGACCTTACGACGTTCGGCAAGGCGATGGGCAATGGCTTCCCGGTCGCGGGTCTTGCCGGCAGCGCGGAGATCATGTCGAACTTCACGCCCGCCGGTGGCACCGTGATGCTGGCGGGCACCTTCAACGGCAATGCCTCGTCGATGGCAGCGGCCATCGCGACCATTCAGGTGCTGAAAGATCCAGAGGTCGACTTCTACAGGCACGTGTATCGGCTCGGGGACCGGATGCGCAGAGGGCTGCAGTCCATCGCCGATGACAACGGCATCGCCGCGCGCATCACCGGCATCGGATCGGTGTTCATCCCGTACTTCCTTGAGGGAGAGGTGCGCGGATACCGCGACCTGCTGCGCAACGACGACGAGGCCTACGCGACGTTCCACCGTCGCATGATCGACAAGGGATCGTTCATGTACCCGATGTCGCTGAAGCGCAACCACATCTCGCTCGCGCACACCGAGGCCGACATCGATCGCACGCTCGCACAGGCCGAGGAGGTCCTCGGCGCGATGGCGCACGAGGGTCTGTTCCAGGGGACCCGGGCCGGGGTCTGACATGTCCTCGATCTCCCGAACCGTGCTGCGCGGAGGCCTTGTCGCCGACGGGCTCGGCGGTGAGCCCTTCCTCGGCGACGTCGTCATGGCCGAGGAACGGATCACCGCCGTCGTCCCGGCGAGCGCGCGACCCCTCGGCGGGTACGACGCGGAGATCATCGACTGCACAGGACGGGTGATCGCCCCAGGATTCGTCGACATCCACTGCCACTCCGACCTCACCCTGCTCGCCTATCCGGACAATGAGAGTCGGATCACCCAGGGCATCACGACCGAGGTGGTCGGCAACTGCGGCATGACCCCTGCCCCGATGGGCGGCGACCCAGCGGGCCTTGCCCGAGTGATCGGCACGATCGATGTCACGCCGGAGCTCGAGTGGACCTGGAACGACGTCGCCGGATGGCTGCAGGCGCTCGACGATTGCACAACGGCCACCAACGTCGCGGCCCAGGTCGGACACGGCTCAGCCCGGTTCGCCGTGAGCGGCACCAGCACGGCGAGTCTGGACGACAGCCACCTGGCAGCGCTCGAGCGCGAGCTGGAGGAAGCGTTCTCGGCGGGCGTCGTCGGCGCAAGCGTCGGATTGATGTACGCCCCCGGTGAGTCGGCAGGCGCCGAAGAGCTCGCGTCTGTCGCCCGCGTCGTCGCCGCGCACGACGGGATGCTGTCCGCGCACCTGCGCGACTACCGCACCGGTGAGCTGCGCCGCTCGATCGACGAGCTCGCCGATGCGGTCAGCGGCGACGGCCCTCGGCTCCAGATCTCGCACCTGCGCGGAATCGGCGGCGGCGAAGGCTTCGCGGAGGCACTCGCCCACGTCGAGACGCTGCGGGAGTCGAAGGACATCGCAGCCGACGCGTACCCGTACGTGCACGGGCACACCACGCTGACGCAACTGCTGCCGTCACAGCTGCGGGCCGCGGGCCCGGATGCCGTGATCGAGGCCTGTCTGACCGACCCCGCGGCGATCGCGCAGCACTTCGCGACGGCCGGCTACGGGTTCGATCAGATCATCGTCATGAAGGCCGCGAACACTCCCGACGCGGTCGGGCTGGATCTCACCGATTTCGCGGGTGATCCGTGGCGAGGACTGGTCGATCTGCTGGTCGTGAACGAGGGGCTCGTGGACGTCGCGGTCGAGAGCGGGCTGTGGAGCGATGTCGATCTGACCCTCGCCACGCCATGGGTCAGCATCGCATCCGACGGCACCGCGCTGAACCGGACGCACCGCTCCTCTGCCGCGCACCCCCGCTCATGGGGGGCCTTCTCCGCCGGATACCGACGGATGCGGCAGCACGGCACAGCCATCGGCGAGGCCGTCCGTCGCCTGTCCACCGCGCCGGCCGCGCGCGCCGGCCTCCTCAGCGGAATCGCAGAGGGGCATCGAGCGGACCTCGTCGTCTTCGATGACGCGACCTTCGATTCCGCGGCGACATTCGGGCAGCCGGCAGTGCCATCAGTCGGACTCGATCACGTCTACGTCAACGGCTCTGCCGTCATCGCCGCCACCCGCCCCACCGGGGCACGCCCGGGAACACTCATCAGGAAGGGCCAGCAGTGACCGAGAACGAAGCGCCCCTCGGCGTCGGAATCGTGGGAGTCGGCGGCATCGCGCTGTCCCACATGGCCGCGTTGCGCGTGTCGACGCGCGCGCGCCTCGTCGCAGTGTGCGATGTGGATGCCGCACGCGCCAGCGAAGTGGCGTACGCCGAGCGATGCGCCGGATACGGTTCGGCCGAAGAACTGCTCGCGGACGAGGCTGTCGAGGCCGTCATCGTGTGCACTCCGAACATGACGCACGAGGAACTGGGCGTCCAGGTTCTCGAAGCGGGCAAGCACCTGCTGATGGAGAAACCGCTCGCGCTGACTCCCGACGGAGCACGGGTAGTCGCCGACGAAGCAGCCGCACGCGGTCTCGCGCTCGCCGTCGGCCACAGCCATCGCTTCACCGATCAGAGCCTGGCGATCCGCGAGATCATCGACGCGGGCGATATCGGTACACCGCAGTTCGTGCGCGTCGTGATGAACGGCGGGTGGATCTGGCCGGGCTGGCAGTCGTGGGTGCTGAACCCCGCGCTGTCCGGAGGACACTCGCTTCATAACGGCACCCACCTCGTCGACATGGCGAGCTGGTGGATCGGCGAGCCCGCGACGAGCGTCTTCGCCGTCGGGCAGCATGCCACGAGCGAAGCGCTGGAGATCCACGACTACCTCGTCATGGAGCTCGGGTTCGCGAGTGGAGCATCCGCCGTGTGCGAGATCAGCCGGGGTGAACGACCCCGCAGCGCCAGCTACCTGGAGCTCACCGTCGTCGGCACCGAGGGCGTCATCTCGCGCTCATGGGATGCGGAAGGCGTCCTCGCCTGGACAGATTCCGGGCTGACCGCCTGGGGTGTGGACGGCTCCGGGAGCCGCACCTTCGCCCGCGAACTCGACGCCTTCGTCGCGGCGGCGCGCGGTGAGGCCGAGGTCGTTCCGCCCGTGTCCGCGGCGATCCACGCCGTCGACATCGCCGTCGCTTCGGAGGAATCGCTCCGTTCAGGACGCACGATCGAGATCGGAGCATCGGCATGACCGCCTCGCTGACCACCCGACCCGGATTCGGCCGCGCGCTCGCCGCGGTCCGCGGCGCCGAGATCGGGCTGCTGCGTGCTGTGGCGCTCGACATCGTCGCCGTCGGCGGGCCGGATGCACTGGGCACGCTCGGCGCCGAGGCGATCTCACTCATCCGCGCCGCGACCGGTCCGACCTCCGTCGACCTGCAGGCGCATTCGACGGCAGACGGCGACGCCACGACCTTCCTCGGCCGTGCCGGCCGGGGAGTCGCGGTGAGCGCGCACCTGTCGGTCGTCGCGGGGGAGAGTCAGCAGCCGCTGCGGGCGACGATCCGCCTCGTCGGCACGCACGGCTCAGTGCTCGTCGATCTGCTCCGCCCACTGCTCGACGTGCGAACCGTTGCCGGCAGGACCGAGGTTCCTTTCGGAGCTCACGGGGGCGATGCACCCGTGCCCGAGGCATCCGATGCACTCTCCGCTATCGCCGAATCCGCGCGATCCGGCCGAACGACGACGATCACCTGGTGATGGAGGACAGAACATGAAGTGGCTGACATTCGACGACGAGGGCACGACCCGGCACGGGTATGTCGAGGGCGACGAGATCGTCGTGACCGGCGACGGCGACCTGGCGGCCGTGGTGCGCGGCGACGCCGGCACCACCGAAACCGCTCGTCGTCCGGTCGAGGGTGCGCGCATCCTCGCACCGCTGCTCGCCCCGGGCAAGGTGATCGCGGTCGCCGCGAATTATCAGGCGCACGTCAAGGAGGCGGGCGCTCAGGCGCGCGAGAAGAAGACGGCGACGCCGCGACTCTTCCTCAAGCCCGACACCTCGATCACCGGCCCCGATGCGCCGGTGGTGCTCAACCCGATCACCACCCAGCTGGACTGGGAGGTCGAGATCGCTGTGGTGATCGGGAGCCGCATCCAGGATGCGTCCGTCGAGGATGCCCTGTCGTACGTGTTCGGCTACGCCACGAGCAACGACATCTCCGCGCGCAGCCTGGACCTGGGCGTCGAGCGCGATGGTGAGGCGTGGACCGGCTTCTTCGACTGGCTCGAGGGCAAATGGCTCGACGGCTCGGCGCCGATGGGCCCGTACCTGGTCACCGCAGACGAGGTGCCCGATCCGCAGAACCTCGCGCTCACGCTCGAGCTCAACGGCCAGGTCATGCAGAGCGGCAGCTCGACCGACATGGTGCACACCGTCGCCGAGCTCGTCTCCTTCAGCTCGCGGCTCATGACGCTCAACCCTGGTGATGTCATTCTCACCGGCACGCCATCCGGCGTCGGCGCCACCACCGGCGTCTTCCTCAAGCCCGGCGACAGCATGATCGCCGAGGTGCAGGGACTCGGATCCCTGACCACCCCGATTGTGGCGGCCGAGGGCCGTTCGCAGTAGCAGTACCCGATCACGAACGCATCACCCATCCACACCCATCCACCAGATCACGAGGAGCAATCATGCGATCACGTACCATCGTCGGCGCAATCGCGCTCGGCATCACCACCGTCCTATTGGCGGGCTGCACCGGCGGCGGTGCAGACGACGGCGGCTCGAGCGGCGACAGCCCGAGTTCGGCCAATCTGTACCTGTACCAGAAGCCGGTGCAGTTCAATCCGCTGGCACCGGGGCAGGGCGCCGAGCAGCTCACGATGTCACTGGTATACAACGGCCTGTTCAACGTGAGTCCCGACTTCGAGCCTGTTCCCCGTCTTGCGGAGTCGTGGGACGTGTCCGATGACGCCAAGACCTACACGTTCCACCTGCGGGACGGGCTCGAGTGGAGCGATGGCGAGCCCATCACGGCCGACGACGTCATCTTCACGTACAACCTGTTCGCCGACCCTGAGGTCGCCAGCCCCAACGCCGCACCGTTCGCGGGAGTCGTGGGATATCCGGCCGTCCAGGACGGCACTGCCGACAGCCTCGAGGGCATCGTCGCCGATGACGACCAGACCGTGACGATCACACTGACGGAGTCGACCCCCGGCTTCCTCGCACTCTTCGGCAGCGGTTACGGGATCCTCCCCGAGCACGTGCTCGGCGAGGTCGAGCCCGCCGCGATCATGACGGACGAGTTCTTCAAGCTCCCGACCGTGAGCTCTGGACCGTACGTCATGAAGGAGTTCAACGTCGACGAGAACGTCGTTCTCGAGGCCAACCCGAACTACTGGTCCGAGGTCGGCATCGACACGCTCTACCTCCAGATGCTCACCAGCGACGTGGCCACCGCCCAGCTCGCCACCGGTGAGACCGACCTCGTGCAGATCTCACCGCAGGATCTCACGACGGTCGAGGGGCTCGACGGCGTCACCGTCAGCTCGGCGCCTTCGCCTGGGTTCCTCCGACTGCTCGTGAACTTCACGAAGTTCGGTGATGAGCGCATCCGCCAGGCGTTCCTCTACGCCATCGATCGCCAGGGCATCATCGACGGCGTCCTCGGGGGCCACGGCGAGGTCATCAACAGCACGATCATGACACCCTGGGCGCTCCCCGACGACCTGGAGGCCTATGAGTACGACCCCGAGAAGGCGAAGTCCCTCCTCGAAGAGGCCGGGTTCGATTTCTCCCAGGAGCTCAAGCTGAGCTGGATCCCCGGGACGGCAGACCGTGACGCAGCAGTCGAGGTCGCACTCGAGAACCTGAAGGCGATCGGCATCAACGCGGTCGCGAACCAGATCGAAAGTGCGAACCAGCTCGGCATGATCGAGAACGCGGAGTACGACCTCATGGTCTCGGGCGGCGGAACGTACACTCCCGATCCGACGGTCTCGGCCAATGCGCTTCTCTGCGACCGCGTGTTCCCGGCCGGTGGCAACACCTCCCTCTTCTGCGACCCGGAGCTCGACGCGCTGCTGAACAAGGGCGCGGTGACGGCCGACGAGGCTGAGCGCACCGCGACGTACCAGGATGCTGTCCGCCTGGACAACAAGCTGGTGCCGTACCTGTGGCTCTATGTGCCGGACACCCTCTGGGCCGCGAGCGACCGCCTGCAGGGTTTCGAGCCGCACGGCGACTTCGCCAACGGCTTCTGGAACGCCGCCGACTGGACGGTGACGGACTGATCACATGCTGAGGGTTCTCGTCACACGCCTCGCCTCGAGCGTCGCCGTCTTCCTGCTCATCGCTGTCGGATTGTTCGCCCTCGTCCGCCTCGCCCCCGGCGACCCCATCGAGATGATGGTGCCGCCGGAGGTGTCGGGCGCGGATCGAGAGGCGTACACCGCGGCGGTCAGGGAACGGTTCGGGCTCGACCAGCCGATCATCGTGCAGTTCTGGCGATGGCTCGGGGGCCTGGTGACGGGAGATCTCGGCTACTCCTACACGAACGGACAGCCGGTCGGCGAACTCCTCGCCGACCGGCTGGGCCCGACGGCGCTTCTGATGGGAAGCGCACTCGTCATCGGCCTGCTCATCGCCGTTCCGGCCGGCGTGATCGCCGCGGTGCGGCGCAACACCGTGGCCGACTACACGATCAGCACCGTCAGCGTCGTGGCCATCGCCGTTCCGAGCTTCTTCCTTGGGATGCTCGCCATCTATACCTTCGCGGTGAAGCTGCGCGTGCTCCCGTCGGCCGGAATGCACGGCACAGGCCGCGACGATTTCGGCGACCTGTTGCTGCACATGATCATGCCGGTGGGATTGCTCGCCCTCGCCAACGCGGCGACGTTCATCCGCTACGTCCGCAGCGGGGTGCTCGAGGAGCTCGGCAAGGACTACGTCCGCACCATCGTC
This sequence comes from Microbacterium sp. TWP3-1-2b2, assembly GCF_049896145.1. Lineage (NCBI taxonomy): Bacteria > Bacillati > Actinomycetota > Actinomycetes > Micrococcales > Microbacteriaceae > Microbacterium > Microbacterium sp. TWP3-1-2b2. The sequence continues at coordinate 2,747,504 of NZ_JAFCTS010000001.1, forward strand.
GCCAAGGGAGGGACCCCGTCGCGGGCGCTGCGACATGCGCTGCGCAACAGCCTCATGTCGCTGATCACCGTGGTCGCCATGACGGTCCCTGCCGCCTTCTCCGGCGCGGTCGTGCTCGAGCAGATATTCGCCTGGCCGGGCATGGGCCAGCTTGCGATCTACGCGCTCACGAACCGCGACTATCCGATCCTCATCGGCTTCGGCCTCTACACGGCGCTGCTCGTGCTCATCTGCAACCTGATCGCGGATCTCTCCTACACGATCATCGACCCGAGAGTGAGGACTGCACGATGATCAAGCGTCCCAGCCTCCTTCCCACGTCGGCCGTCAACCTCGTCTCGAACGGGCAGGCGTCCTCGCCCGACAAACTCGCGCTGCGCCGGTTCGTGCGCAACCCGATTGCGGTGATCGGTGTGATCGCGCTGCTGATCACGGTGATCGCGAGTGTGCTCGCCCCGGTCATCAGCCCGTATGCGCCGACTGCGATCGACCTGGCGAACGTGCGTCAGCCTCCGTCCGCCGAACACCTGCTCGGAACCGACTCGACGGGCCGCGATGTCCTCAGCCGCTTGCTCGCCGGCGGCCAGATCTCGCTCATGGTCGGTTTCCTGGCCGCCCTGATGGCTGTCGTGATCGGCACACTGGCCGGAGTCGCAGCCGGATGGTTCGGCGGAGTCGTGGACGGCGTCATCAGTCGCGTCATCGACATCATGCTGTCGGTGCCCGCAGTGCTCGTCATCATCGTGCTGGCCGGGGTGATCGGTCCGAGCGTGCCGATGCTCATCGTCGTGATCGCGGGGCTGGCGTGGCCGTCGCCGGCGCGCATCGCCCGCAGTGTGGTGCTCAGCCTGCGGGAGGAGGAGTTCGTCCAAGCCGCTCGGGCGTTCGGTTCGCGGACGCGATACATCATCTTCCGACACCTCGTGCCCGGCGTGCTTCCTCCGATCGTGGTCTCGGCGACACTGCTCGTGGCAGAAGCCGTCCTACTCGAATCGTCGCTGTCGTTCCTCGGCGCCGGGGTCCAGCCGCCGCAATCCAGCTGGGGCAACATGCTCAACGAGGCGCAGTCCCTCACCGTCCTGTCATCCATGCCATGGCTGTGGGTGCCGCCGGGACTCATGATCGCCATCACCGTCCTGTCGGCCATGGCCATCGGCGACGGCATCCGTGACGCCATCGACCCCCGGAAGAACAACTGACATGACCGACGAGACATCGAAGGCGCCTTTGCTCGCCGTGCGCGGCCTCACGCTCGACATCTCCACTCCGAACGGTACAGTGCGGATCCTCGAGGAGGTCGCGCTCGAGATCCGCCCTGGCGAGATCGTCGGCGTCGTTGGCGAATCCGGCTCCGGCAAGAGCATGACGGCGCTCAGCGTATTGCGCATCCTGCCGCCGGGCGCGCGGGTGGTCAGCGGAGGCATCGACTTCGAAGGGGTCGACCTCGCCACGCTGAACTCATCTAAGATGCGCAGCATCCGGGGCCGGCGGATCGCGATGGTCTTCCAGGACCACATGACCACGCTCGACCCCGTGGCCACCATCGGTGCGCAGATCGAAGAGGCGTTCCGCATCCATCATCCGCGCGCCTCCCGCACTCAGGCGCACGCGCGGATGGTCGAGGCGCTGACCCAGGTCGGCGTCCTCGACGCGGAGGAGCGCTCGACGCAGTATCCCCACCAATGGTCGGGAGGAATGCGCCAGCGCGCCGTGATCGCGATGGCCCTCGTCAACGATCCCGACCTCATCATCGCCGACGAGCCGACCACCGCGCTCGACGTCACGATCCAGGCCGAGATCCTCGCGCTTCTGCGGGGACTGCGCGACAGTCGCGGACTGTCGATCATGCTGATCACTCACGACATGGGTGTCATCGCCGATATGGCCGACCGCATCGTCGTGATGAAGGAGGGGAAGGTCGTCGAGACGGCCGAGGCGCATGCCCTGTTCGCTTCGCCCGAGCACCCTTACACCCGCAGACTGCTCGACGCTGTTCCCCGACCCTCGCATGAGAAGCCTGCACCGGGTGAATCGGATGCCGCGGCAGCGCCCGTCGCACTCGCCGTGGACGACCTCGTCGTGCAGTACAACCGCTCGTGGCGGCGGCAGGGCTTCCGCGCCGTGGACGGCGTGAGCTTCTCGGTGCCAGCCGGCAAGGTGGTCGGCCTGGTCGGCGAATCCGGCTCGGGCAAGTCCACGATCGGCAAGGCCATCGTGGGGCTCGCGCCCATCGCTTCCGGCAGCATCCGTCTCGGCGGCGTCGAGTTGAAGGAACTTCGCGGACGTGCCGCCCGCGCGGCGAGCGAGACCTACGGCATGGTCTTCCAGGATCCCGCGTCGTCGCTGAACCCGAGAATGACAGTGGGAGAGTGCATCGCCGAGCCGCTCGTGGCGCACCGCCGCACGATGGGGCGCACCGCGCGCCGTGCCCGCGTCGTCGAACTCCTCGAACAGGTCGAGCTGCCGTCTGCATGGATGACGCGCTTCCCGCACGAGCTCTCCGGAGGCCAGAGACAGCGCATCGGCATCGCGCGGGCCCTTGCTCTCGAGCCCGAGCTGCTCATCGCGGACGAACCGACGTCGGCACTCGACGTCTCCGTCCAGGCCGCCGTCCTCGACGTGTTCCAGGAGCTGCAGCAGCGGCTCGGGTTCTCGTGCCTCTTCATCAGTCACGACCTCGCGGTCGTCGAGCTGCTGGCCGAGAGCGTCGTCGTCCTGCAGCACGGCGAGATCGTCGAGCAAGGCGACGCGTGGTCGGTGCTCAATGACCCGCGGACCGAGTACGCTCGCCGGCTCGTCGATGCCGCACCGATTCCCGATCCCGCGCTTCAGCGCGCGCGTCATCTCACGACCACCATCACCGTCTAGAACCATCCGATCAGTCAGAACGCCCCCAACAAGGAGAAACACGCAATGCGCATCATGACCGTCTACGCACATCCCGCAGACACGATCACCAACTGCGGTGGCACGCTTGCACTGCACGCCGACGCCGGTGACGAGATCGTCGCAGTGATCCTCACGCACGGTGGTCGCATCCACCCCAACGTCTACGCGGAGGAGGGGCGCAAGGAGGATGCGGACGAGAGCCTCATCGCCGCGGATCGTGCCGAGATCATCGAGAACAAGAAGGGCGAACTTCGACGTGCCGCCGACATCATCGGGATCGGCACCATCGAGTTCCTCGACCACGACGACGCCATCAGCGTCGTGCGTGAGGACATGGTGGACCAGGTCGCCGAGATGATCGCCAAGCACCGCCCCGACGTCATCATCGCCGACTACCCGCAGAACCCAGTGGTGACGAACTCGGCGCACACGATCGCGACGATGACGCTGATCGCCGCGCTCGATCGCGCTGCGCAGTTCTTGAAGAACCTGGACGGCAAGGACGAGGTCAACGTCAAGCAGGTGTTCCTGGGCGGCCTTCCGGTGCTCGCCAGCGACGCGCTGTCCACCTATGGCGTGCGCAACGACCTGATGATCGACATCAGTTCCGTCGTAGGACGCAAGATCGCGGCCATGGACTGCTTCGTCAGCCAGGGCTACGACGGACCGTTCGCCCGCAAGCTCATCGAGGCGAGCAACGGTGAATTCGGGCGCTCGGCCGGCGTGGCCCTCGCCGAGCCGTACGTGCGCTTCCGAAGCGAGACCAGGGCACTGCTGCCGGTGACCGACTACGCGGAAGCGGCGGATCCGCTCATCCGTCACATCTCGTACTCGCAGTTCGACGTGCGGCGCGAGTTCCCGATCAAGTAGCGCACCCGCCGTTTCGTCCCGAACCATCCACCGAAGACAGGAGAACCGTGACCGGCGTGAACGACCTCATCGACCGACCGACCGAAGAGTTGCCGAGCCCTGCCGTGCTGATCGACCTGCCGACGCTGCGCCGGAACATCGCCGAGATGGCGAAGCTCGCGGACGGTTTCGATGTCGCTCTGCGGCCGCACTGGAAGACGAGCAAGTGCGCCGAGGTCGGGCGCCTGCAACTGGAGGCGGGGGCGGTCGGGCTGACGGCGGCGACAGCCGCGGAGGTCGAAGCGCTCGTCGTGGCCGGGTTCGAGGACGTCTTCTGGGCGTATCCGCCCGTGGGCCCGCACCGTATCGCCACGGCGCTGCGCGCGGCACGACAGGCACGACTGATCGTCGGCGTCGACTCGCTCGCGTCGGCGGAACCGCTGGCGGAGGCCGCGGCGGCGGCGGGCCTGACCATCGAGGTCCGACTCGAGGTCGACACCGGGTTGGGGAGAACCGGTGTCGACCCCGACGAGGCGCTCGATATCGCATGGCGGCTGGCGCACACGCCGGGGCTCGTGCTGGAGGGCGTCTTCACCCACGAAGGCCACGTTCAGGGCGTCGGCGCCGATCCTGAACGTCGCACCGAGCTCGGCACCGCAGCGGGTCGGCTGCTCGCCGAGGTCGCCGAGCGGATGCGTTCGGACGGGCTCGAGATCCCGAGCGTCTCGGTCGGCTCGACCGCGGGTGCGCGTTCCGCTCCGAGCGTCGCGGGAGTGACCGAAGCCCGACCCGGCACCTATGTCTACGGTGACGAGAACCAGGTCGCGATCGGGACGATCGACCCGGCCGACACCGCGATGACGGTGCTCAGCCGCGTGATCAGCACCGAGCGTGGCGAGACCGTACTGGTCGACGCCGGGATCAAGGCCATGAGCTCGGACGGTTCCATGCACGGCGACGGCCGGATCGGCACCGTCGTGTCGGGCAGTGACGGGGTGTCGGACGGCGAGGGCGTGCTCGCGACAGGGCATGAAGAGCACGGCTTCCTCCGCGGGTCGTCACCGAAGCGGGTCGGCGAGTTGATCCGCATCCGCCCCAACCATGCCTGCGGTCTCACCAACATGCACTCGCACGTCTTCGCCGTCGAGAACGGCGTCGTCGTCGACATCTGGCCCGTCCTGGGCCGCTACTAGAAAGGAAATGTCTTGCAGCAGATCTCATCCCCCACGGCTCCGGAGCCGGCGGGCACCTACTCATCCGGCATCGTCAGCGGGGGCTTCCTCTTCCTCGCGGGGCAGGGTCCGTTCAACACTGAGACCGAGATCGTCGGCGAGAGCTTCGCGGATCAGGTGCGGCAGACGTTCGCGAACCTCGAGGCCGTCGCCGCGGCGGCCGGCACATCGATGACCAATGCCGTGCGCATGGGCGTCTACCTCAACGATCTCGCCGATTGGGCCGAGTTCAACGAGGTTTCCAAGGAGTTCCTCACCACCCCGTACCCGGCACGCACGGCGGTCCAGGCAGATCTGAACGGCTTCCTCGTCGAGGTGGACGCCATCGTCGCTCTGCCTGACGACCGCAGTTAGCAACGTTGGCCGGCGCGAGACCGAGTTTCCCGCACGAGACCGACCCCATCCGGGTGGGTCTCATGCTGCAGGCTCGGTCTCGCTGCCGCAGCCGACCCAGACACCCCCCGTTCACCCGGGCTTTGACCCGCGGCAAGGTGCGGGTGACAGCATCCGAACCCATGCACCGCCCGCTCGTCACCGTCATCCTTCCCGCGAAGGATGCCGCGCCCTATATCGGCACCACGCTCGAGACTCTGCTGCGGCAGTTCGATGATCCGGCCGCGCTGAAGCTCGTCGCGGTGGATGACGGATCCAGTGACAGCACCGGCGATCAGATGCGCACCTTCGCGGAGCGCTTCGCTCATGCCGAGGTGCTCGTCAACCCACGAACGGTCGGGCTCGCGAGCGCACGGAACCAAGGGCTCGCGCACGTCGAAGGCGAGGCGTTCTGCTTCATCGACGGCGACGATTGGATGCAGCCGCTCCGGCTGCAGGTGCTCGCTTCACGGCTGCACGAACTCGGATGCGACTTCCTCCGAACCGATCACGTGCGCGTCACCGGATCCGCGCGCAAGATCGTGCGCGCCCCCCTCGCCTGGCGCGGGGTCGTCGCATCACCGCGCGACGCAATCCTCCCCGCCGACGACACGACGATGGTCGACTACCCGTACGCGTGGGCCGGGATCTTCCACCGGCGCATCCTCGACCAGGGCCTGGCAGCGTTCCCCGAGGGGCTCTTCACCGCCGAGGATCGCCCGTGGATCTGGCGACTGCACCTGCAGGCCGCGTCGTTCGCCGCTGTCGACGCCCCCGCGATGCTCTACCGTCGCGGCATCGCGACCTCGCTCACCCAGGTGCGCGATCGGCGCCAACTCGACTTTCCGCGTGCGCTCGCGCAGGTGGTGCAGATCGTGGAGCAGGATGCCGAGGCTCCGCGCTTCATGCCGAAGGTGGTCCGCACGGCGCTTGCGCTGAGTTCGCACCACATCGTGCGATCCCGCCGTATGACGCCGTCCTTGCGGCGGGAGATGCGCGACAGCATCCGCGACCTGCTCGCCACACTCGCTCCGACACAGGTCGCGCATGCCCTGGAACGCCTGGAGGGGTCGAAGCGGCGGGTGCTCGCACGGACTCTGCGCGAAGCGGGGCACGCCAGATGACCCAGCTCTTCGTGCTTCACAGCGCCTACGGCCTCACGACGGCAGCGGCCGCTCTCGACGAGGGTCTCATCGAAGCGGGCGAGGAGCGTGTGCTCGTGCCGGTGAACTCCGCACGCGTACCCGAGACGAGCCTTGCGATCCATGAGCAGCCGAACCTCCGGTCGCTGTGCGCGCGCTTCGACCGCATCGAGCCCCTCGGTGAGATCCTGTCGCCGCAGCATCCGAGTTCCTGGCATCCTGTCGCGGCGGACCTTCCGATCCTGAACCGCCTGCTCTCACGCGCATGGAGGCTTGACCACGACCTGGAACTGTTCGTGCAGAGCCCGCAGGTCGCGCCCGCGCGAACGCTGCTCTCGCTGTTCCCGAACGCCCGCATCACGATCATCGGCGATGGGCTGATGACCTACTCGCCGATGCGGGTGAAGCTGCCGCGCACGGTCGTCGAGAGGGTCGGCCGTGTTGTGTACGCCGACGTCGTCCCCGGCGTTGAACCGCTTGTCTTCGGCGCCGCCGGTGGAGATGCGGCCGCCGGTGGAGGAGGTGCACGGCGGATCCCGGTACCCCCGGCGGCGTTCCGAAAGGTCCTCCTGGAGACCACGGCCGCCGACTCGAACCTGGACGCGCTCTCCGACGGCACGCCGACCGCGCTCGTGCTCGGGCAGTATCTGTCCGCTCTGGGCCTCGTCTCGGCTTCGGAGGAAGTCGCGATGCAGTGCGACATGGTCGACCGTGCAGCGGCATGGAACCCGCAGCGGATCGTCTTCAAGCCGCATCCGTCCGCGCCTCCGCTGGTCACCGACGCAGTTCGGCAGCGCGCCGCAGCCCACGGGGCGGAGTACGTCGAGTACCGCGGGGTCGAATCGGCCGAGCTCGTCGCAGAACGCCTGGATGTCGCTGGCGTCGTCGCAGGGTTCTCCACCGCCCTCCCGACCGTGCAGACGCTGTTCGATCGTCCCATCGCGGCGTCCGGCACGCAGACCGTGCTGCGCCGGCTCACCCCGTACGAGAACAGCAATCGCGTTCCCGCTACGATCGTCGACGCGCTGACACGAGCGGACGACCGATATCGCGAACCGGCGCAGCTGCAGCTGCTCATCGACGCGGTCGGCTATGCGATGCAGCCGAAGATCGCCGCCCACCTACGACCTCGTGCGCAGGAGCTGCTCACACGGCTCGACCCTGCGGAACGCGATCGCTACTTCGACAGGGACCGTCTCATCGACCTCCGATTGCCCGGTGCTCCCTCCGAGCCGATCGTGCGCCGCGCACTGCGTTCGGTCGGCGGAGTGGGCAGGGCTGAGGAGATCCGGCTCACGATCAGAGGTGCACGCAGACGGGCCGCACGAGTGTGGAAGGTGGCGCGCGGACTATGACCGAATCACAGCAGAGGCGTGCCGGTCTCACCGTCGCGGTCATCCCGGCACGCGGCGGGTCCAAGGGCGTGCCGCGCAAGAATCTCCGCCGCATCGGAGGCGTCCCGCTGATCCAGCGCGCCGTGCGGGCGGCAGCGGCCGCACGGCAGGTGGACCTCGTCGTGGTCTCCACCGACGATGCCGAGATCGCGGAACTCAGCGCTGCTGCCGGGGCACGCGTCATCCGTCGACCGGCCGAGATCTCCGGTGCCACTGCCTCATCCGAGAGCGCCGTGCTGCACGCTCTCGACGCGCTGGAGTCTGCCGGGGACACGGTCGATGTCGTGGTCTTCATCCAGGCGACGTCGCCGTTCATCCCCAGCGACCGCATCGACGTCGCTGTCGACGAGGTGCGTTCGCGCCGGTACGACAGCATGTTCTCCGCACACGAGACCTACGGCTTCCTGTGGCGACGCGACGATTCCGGGGAAGGCAAGGACGGGGCCGCGGAGGCGATCAACCATGACGCCACCCACCGCTCCCGCCGCCAGGACCGTGAGCCGCATTACCTCGAGACCGGCGCCTTCTACGTGTTCCGGGCGGGGGGCTTCAGGAAGGCAGGGCATCGCTTCTTCGGCCGGGTCGGAATCGTCGAGGTTCCGGAGTGGAGTGCGGTCGAGATCGACGACGTGCAGCATGTCGCCGTGGCATCCGCTCTCGCCGCCCTCGTCGACCAGCCCGAGAGCATCGATGTGAAGGCGGTCGTGACCGACTTCGACGGCGTGCACACCGATGACACCGTGCTCATCGACACCGCCGGCGAGGAACAGGTGCGGGTCAGCAGGGAGGACGGGATGGGGGTCGCGCGGCTCAGGCGTGCCGGCATCCCGATGCTCATCCTCTCCACCGAGGTCAACCCGGTGGTGCGGGCACGCGCGCACAAGCTCCGGGTGCCGGTGCTGCACGGCATCGAGGACAAGGCGGAGGCGCTCGCCGCGTGGGCGGGCGAGAACGGCATCGCCCTCGCAGACATCGCGTACCTCGGCAATGACGTCAACGACCTGCCGGCCATGCGCATCGTCGGGTGGCCGGTCGCCGTCGCGAACGCGCATCCTGAGGTGCGTGCCGCAGCCAGGGCCGTGCTCGCGAGGTCCGGCGGGCAGGGCGCTGTGCGCGAGCTGATCGAGCGCGTTCTGACAGCCGACCGACCCCGGTAACCCCGGGTTCGCGTGGTGTTCACAGTCGCGGCGTACTCAGGAATGAGGGGTACGACGACTGGAGGACCACCATGACTGTCAGCATCGGATCGCGCGTGATCGGCGGCGGTCGACCCGCCTATGTCATCGCCGAGATCGGCCTGAACCACAACGGCGACGTCGACACCGCCAAGCGACTCATCGACGTCGCGGCGGACGCCGGGGCGGATGCCGTGAAGTTCCAGAAGCGCACCCCCGAGATCTCGACGCCGGAGCACATGCGCGACGTCCCGCGGGAGACCCCGTGGGGCACGATGACGTATCTCGACTACCGCCGCCGCGTCGAGTTCGGCCGCGACGAGTACGTCGAGGTCGGCGACCACGCCACGCTGCGCGGACTCGACTGGTTCGCCTCGCCGTGGGATGTCCCCAGCGTGGCGTTCCTCGAGGAGTTGAACGTCGTGGCGCACAAGGTCGCCTCGGCCAGTGTCACCGATATCGAGCTGCTGACCGCGCTGCGCGAGACGGGCAAGCCGATCATCCTCTCGAGCGGCATGTCGACCATCGAGCAGATCGATCGTGCACTCGAGACCCTCGGGACCGACCGTGTCGTGCTCATGCACGCGACGTCGACGTATCCGATGGAGCCGGAGGAGGCCAATCTCCGCGTCATCACGACACTCCGCGATCGTTACCCCGGTGTGCCGATCGGTTACTCGGGACACGAGCGCGGCCTGCAGATCTCCCTTGCAGCCGTCGCACTCGGCGCTGTGGCCGTCGAGCGGCACATCACGCTCGACCGCACCATGTGGGGCTCCGATCACGCCGCGTCCCTCGAGCCCACCGGCCTCTCTCACCTCGTGCGCGACATCCGGGTGATCGAGACCGCGCTCGGCGACGGAGTCAAGCGCGTGTTCCCAGGCGAGCAGGCACCGATGGCGAAGCTGCGTCGCGTTACGGCATGAGCACCGTCACCAGCACCGCCGAGCTGCGAGTCGTCGCGATCGCGGATGCCGACTCGTTCGTGAAGTGGTCGGCATCGTTGCTGTCCGGCATCGCCGGCATCCGCCGCCACATGCTGTTGGTGCGCACGCCGCTCGCGGTGAGCGCTGCGCAGGAGCGTACGGCGCTCGCCGGGACGAGCTTCACGGATGCCGACATCACGCGCCTCGGCTTCGACGAGCTGCACGGATGGCTGACAGGCCACCAGCCCGACGTCGTGGTGCTCTCCGGACGAGGACCCTTCGTGCGGCTCATGGCACGGCAGATCGATCGGTTGACTCAACGACCCGTCGTGGTGAGTGGACTGCCGGGGATGTCGATCCCCGCCCAGCGCGGAGCGCTCGAGTACCGACGCGAGAGCGACCTGATGGTCGTGCACTCGCACCGTGAGGAGCGGGCATTCGCGGAGCTGGGGCGTCGTATCGGCATCCAGGTGCCGACCGCCCTCGCGACACTGCCCTTCGCGCGGAAGGCGACGGACGCTGACGCCTCCCGTGCCGCGTCGATCCGGGTCGCAGAACGGGAACTGGTCGGTGTATCGGCCGGCGGCTCGGCCGGCGTCGCTCTCGCCGACCGCACAACACCTTCCGCGCCGGCAGCGCGACCGGGGGGAACGGATCTCGTGTTCGCGGCCCAGGCGCTGGTGCCGGCGGCGCGTCACGAGCGAGAGCAGATCGCCGAGATGCTGCGCCTGGCCGCCGACGCGGATCCCAACAAACGCGTCGTCGTCAAACTGCGCTCGCGCCCGGGCGAAGCCGAGGCGCATCTCGAACGCGATGCCTACGCCGACCTGCTGGCGGCACGTCCGGCCAACCTGGTCATCTCGCATGAGCCGATGTCGACGGCACTCGCGCGCGCCGAGGGTCTGGTGACCGTCAGTTCGACCGCGGCGATCGAAGCGCTCGCGCAGAACGTGCCCGTCATCGCGCTCGACACATTCGGTGTGCACAAGACGCTGCTGAACACGGTGTTCACCGGCAGCGGTCTGCTGGGCGGGGCCGAGGAGGTCGTCGGACGCCGGTTCCGGCATCCGCTCGCCGGCTGGCAGAGAGACAACTACTTCCAGCCGGAATCGGACACGACCTGGTGGCGCTGCGTCGAAGAGCTCGTCGCACTGCGCCGCGAGGGGCGCCTGCGGGCGAAGGGTGTGCCTGTGGGTCGTGGTGGCGCGCTTCACGCTGCGTGGCATCGCAAGAGCGTGCTGGCGGGCGAGGACCGTTCGATGGTCGGCCGCGTGGCGCTGGGCGTCGGGGCGCCGATCGTGCACGGCATCCTGTCGCTGCGGCGGGCGCGCGGCAAGGCGGGGGAGGACACGTGGTCGGATGCGACGACCGATTACACGCTGGAGCCGACGCCGCTGCACGACCCCATCAGGCGTTGAGTCAGCGGTCGGCCGCCCTGGCTGTGGCGAGACCGACCCTGCAGCACGAGACCGAGTCCTGCCAGCACGGTCTGGTGCCGGAAACTCGGTCTCACGCGTAGAGCGGGTTTCGGCCGATCGGACCCGTTCGCGACACGCCCGGAACTCCGCTAGACTGTCGAGGTTGTCTGTCTTCTGCGTGCATCCTGCATGTACAGACCGGCACGTGCACACACCCTCCTGCTTTCGGGAAATGCCCGGAAGCCGTTCTAGTCCGAAGGAGGTGGGTAAGTGACGCACCAGTACGAACTCATGGTCATTCTGACCCCCGAGATCGACGAGCGCCAGGTAGCCCCTACGCTCGACAAGTTCCTCAAGGTCATCACCAACGATGGTGGCACTGTGGACAAGGTCGACATCTGGGGCAAGCGCCGTCTTGCATACGAGATCCAGAAGAAGACCGAGGGCATCTACGCCGTCGTCAACTTCACCGCGACGAGCGCTGCCACGCAGGAGCTCGACCGCCAGCTGGGCCTGAACGAGCAGATCATGCGCACCAAGGTTCTTCGTTCCGAAGAAGCTCAGGCTATGGTCGCTTTCGAAGCCAAGCGCTCCGAGGAGAAGGCAGCTCGTAAGGCTGCCAAGGCAGCGAAGGCCTAAGGCTCATGGCCGGCGAAACCGTCATCACCGTGGTGGGAAACCTCACGGCCGACCCCGAGCTGCGTTACACGCAGAACGGGCTGCCGGTGGCGAACTTCACCATCGCATCGACGCCGCGAACCTTCGACCGTCAGGCGAACGAGTGGAAGGACGGCGACGCGCTGTTCCTCCGTGCGTCCGTGTGGCGCGAGTTCGCTGAGCACGTGGCGGGTTCTCTGACGAAGGGCATGCGTGTTGTTGCGCAGGGTCGTCTTCGCCAGCGCTCCTACCAGGACCGTGAGGGCAACAACCGCACGGCGATCGAGCTCGAGGTCGACGAGATCGGCCCGTCCCTGCGATACGCGACGGCACAGGTCACCCGTGCGGCTTCCGGCGGAGCCGGTGGCGGCGGTGGGGGACAGCGCCCAGCGCAGCAGCAGCAGGTGTCGGAGGAGCCGTGGTCAACGCCCGGTTCTTCGACCAGTGCCGATGCCTGGAGCACTCCGGGCAGCTTCGGCGACGACACCCCGTTCTAAACAACTTCTGGATCCGATCCTCGCAAGAGGCCCGGCATCCGCTCATCAATAAGGAATAACCATGGCTGGAAAGTCGAGCGGCGACCGCCGCAAGCCGCGGAAGGGTGGCAAGCCCACCGCTCCCGCGAAGTCGATCCGGGTCGGCGTCATTGATTACAAGGACGTCGCAACGCTTCGCAAGTTCGTCTCGGAGCGCGGCAAGATCCGCGCCCGTCGTATCACCGGTGTCTCGGTGCAGGAGCAGCGTCTGATCGCCACGGCGATCAAGAACGCACGCGAGATGGCACTCCTGCCTTACGCCGGCGCTGGCCGCTAAGGGGTATCGACATGGCAAAGCTGATTCTCACGAATGAGGTCGCCGGGCTCGGAAGCGCCGGTGACGTGATCGAGGTCAAGAACGGGTACGCCCGTAACTACCTCATCCCCCAGGGCCTCGCCACGGCGTGGACCCGTGGTGGCGCAAAGCAGGTCGAGTCGATCCAGGCTGCACGCAAGTCGCGCGCGATCCACGATCGCGACGAGGCTGTGGCCCTCAAGGACAAGATCGAGGACACGAAGGTTCGTCTGGCCGTCAAGGCCGGCGGCGCCGGACGTCTGTTCGGTTCGGTCAAGACCGAGCACGTCGCAAACGCTGTCGAGGCTGCCGGCCTCGGCACGATCGACAAGCGCAAGGTCACCATCACCTCGCCGATCAAGGCGACCGGTGAGCACGAGGCGACTGTGCGTCTGCACGAGGACGTCGTCGCCGTCATCACCCTTCAGGTGGTCGCGGCCAAGTAGTCGTCACTGCATCGTTCGGATGCCCCGGAGTCTTCGGACTCCGGGGCATCCGTCGTTGACGCGTCTGTGTCCCTGGTTCAGGGCGCATCGGATGCCCCGGGCTGGGGACCCGGGGCATCCGGCCATGTGCGTCTCGCAGAGGGGCTGCGTCAGACATCCGCAGCGAGAACCGCTCAGGAGGGGATGCCTGAGCTTGCTCTGCACGCACTCCGACAGGGTCGGCGACGGCTTGCGCGGCCGGGCCTGTCGGCGGTCGTCACGCCGTGATGCGGCGGCGCATGAGTCCGGCTCCGATCAACAGCATCGCGAGCGCAAGCGCCGCCGAAGCGTACGGGAAGTCCGATCCGGTCGCGGCGAGTGCGGCACCGCCTGCCTGAACGACGTTGCCGGCCTGACCGCTCGGGGTCGAGTCGACTCCAGAATCTGTGTCGGTTCCGGGGTTCGTTTCCGGGCCGGTGCCAGGGTTGGTTCCTGGGTTGGGTCCGGGGTCCGTCCCTGGGTTGGTTCCCGGGTTGGTGCCAGGATCCGTTCCCGGGTCGGTGCCAGGGTCAGTGCCCGGGTCGGTTACGGGATCAGTCCCCGGGCCAGCGACTGTCGCGTCACCGACGACACCGACGGCGTTGCCGCCGATCGTGATCGGAGCGGTGATGGGCAGCACCACCTGGGTTCCGCCGAGCAGCGAGCCAGTACCGTCGGTCTGGCCCCCGCCTGCCGGAGGCGTGCCATCGGTGGATGCACCGCCACCGGTCGCTGCGCTGGCCCCGAGGATGGAGATCGCGTTGCCGGTCGTGTTCACCGGAGCGGTGACGGGTGCGACGGCCTGGGTGCCGGTGGCGGTGCCGTCAGCGCCGCCGGTGGTCGGTGCCGCGTCGCGGTCTCCGGGTGTTCCGGTTGCGGCGCCGTCAGCCGTGGCTGCGCTGGCCCCGAGGATGGAGATCGCGTTGCCGGTCGTGTTCACCGGAGCGGTGACAGGTGCGGCGACCTGGGTGCCGCTGGCGGTGCCATCAGCCCCGTCGGTGGTCGGCTGTACCGCGGGTGCCGCACTAGTGTCTCCGGATGCCGCGCCGTCGGAGGTCGCTGCGCTGTCCCCGAGGATGGAGATGGCGTTGCCGGTCGTGTTCACCGGAGCGGTGACAGGTGCGGCGACCTGGGTGCCGCTGGCGGTGCCATCAGCGCCCTCGGTGGTCGGTGCCGCGTCATTGCTTCCCGGTGTTCCGGTTGCCGTGCCGTCAGCTGTGGCCGCGCTGTCCCCGAGGACGGAGATGGCGTTGCCGGTCGCGTTCACTGGAGCGGTGACGGGTGCGGCGACCTGCGAGCCACTGGTGGTGCCGTCAGCGCCCTCGGTGGTCGGTGCCGCGTCATTGCTTCCCGGTGTTCCGGTTGCCGTGCCGTCAGCTGTGGTTGCGCTGGCCCCGAGGATGGAGATCGCGTTGCCCGATGCGTTCACTGGAGCGGTGACGGGTGCGGTCACTTGCGGGCCGCTGGCGGTACCGTCAGCGCCGCCCGTGGTCGGCCGTACGGCGGCTGCCGCACTGATGTCTCCGGTTGTGGCGCCGTCAGCCGTGGCTGCGCTGTCCCCGAGGACGGAGATGGCGTTGCCGGTCGCGTTCACGGGAGCGGTGACGGGTGCGACGACCTGGGTGCCGGTGGCGGTACCGTCAGCGCCGTCTGTGGTCGGCTGTACGGCGGGTGCCGCACTGGTGTCTCCGGATGCCGTGGCGTCAGCCGTGGCTGCGCTGTCCCCAAGGATCGAGATGGCGTTGCCGGTGACGCTCACGGGGGCGGTGACGGGTGCGGCCACTTGCGAGCCGCTGGCGGTGCCATCAGCGCCGTCGGTGGTCGGCTGCGCGGCGGGTGCCGCACTGGTGTCTCCCGTTGCCGTGCCGTCAGACGAAGCTGCACTGTTCCCGAGGACGGAGACCGCGGTGCCCGTCGCGTTCACTGGAGCGGTGACCGGGGCGACGACCTGGGTGCCGCTGGCGGTGCCGTCGGATCCATCGGTGGTCGCTTCAGTGGCTGGCGCGCCGTCGCTGTCAGCCGGAGTCGAGGAATCGGGCGCCGCGGCATCCGAGTCCGAGACTTGGCTGTCACCGGCAACCGCGAGCGAGTTTCCGCTCACGGTGATCGGCGCGTTCACGGCGACCAGTGCCTGTGTGCCTGACAACACTCCTTCCATGCCAGAGGTGGTGACGGCCGGTGCGGGTGATGCCGCAAGTTCGTCTGTCGTCGATGTGGATGCGGGTGCGGTCTCGGAGGTGCCGAGTACAGCGACCGCGACGTTCTCGACTGACACCGGAGCATCGACGGTGACGACGGCCTGGGTTCCCGAACCCGCACCCCCTTCACCACTCGTGCTCGCCTCGGGTGCGGGTGCGGGTGCGGGTGCCGGTGCGGGTGCCGGTGCGGGAGCGGGAGCGGGAGCAGGTGCTTCCGCGGTCGAAGTTCCGAGCACCGAGACGGCATTGTCTGTGACGTTGACGGGTACCGAGACGGGGATGATCGCCTGGGTTCCGGAAAGGATGCTGTCCTCTCCGTCGGTTTCGGCCGCATTGGCGGCCGTGGCGCCGAGCAGGGTGATCCCGCCGGCTACCAGCACTCCCCAGAGGGCGCGCTTCATGATGGTTCGCATGATGATTCAGCTCCTGACTGAAAATGGGTTGGTTGAAAGCGCGCGATCTGAGTGCGCGCGCAGCACCATGTCTGTCATCCGCGAGGGATGACACGACCCCGGTCAGTCAGGAGAGACGTCAGTGTCGGCGACCGGTGACGACGGCAGTTCGTCATCCGGTGCCTCGTGCATCCGCGTCCAAGCACGGAGCGGCTCAAGTCGGTTGGCGCGGAACTGTGCGCCGTCGCCCATGTGTCCTCCACCGTTTCCCGCGGAAGACGTTGGAGCGGTCGATGCCGGGGGAGCATGAGCAGCCTTGGCGGGCGTTGTGGGCACACTCGTGTCGTCCACACCCGGGTCAGCACTGGCAGTCGCGGCATAGAACGCGGCGAAAGCGAGTCCGTCGGTGGCGAAGGCGCTGCTGGCGCGCGAAGGAACGACGCCTTCGTCGGCGACTACGGCAACGAGTAGATCGAGGCCGACCGGCACGTTCCCGGGCGCGCTGTCAACGGGTGCCATCGGTGCGAGAGTGCCGATGGAAGTCGGTGAAGTCAGATCGAGATCGTCGACGATGGGGGCAACGGTGTTGTCTACAGCATCTCCGAGCAGTCCGGTCGTGGCATCGACCGCGTCCACGATCGCGGTCACGCCGGTGGTGACGCCGAGGTCGTCGAGCACCTTTCCGACGACAGGAACATCGGCGACCGCCGAGAGCACAGGGGCCGTGGTCTCCGAGAGGGGTGAGTCCTGCAGGACGTCGGTGACGGGGTCGACCACGGCGTCGGCAGTGTCGGAGACTGCCGGTGCGATGGCATCGACGACCGGCACGGTCTGCGCGACCGGAGTGACGACCTTCTCCACGACTGGAGTGACGACCTTCTGCACGACCGGTTTCACGACCGGGGCAGCCACCTTCTGCACGACGGGGGTGACGACCTCTACGACCACGGGTTCCACGACGGGAGCGACGGTGTCATCCAGCGTCGAACTCACCACACCGGCGAGCTCGCCGAGCGGGGAAACGGACTCATCGTCAGCGTGCGCGGAGCCACCGCCGGTGAGGATGCTGAACGCAGCCCATGCGAGCACGCCGAAAGCGCCCCAAACGACACCGTAAGGAATCCGACGGGATTCGGCAGTGGCCACGTTCACCTCCCCTCCGAAGCGAAACGTTCTTGACGCAACGCGCGTCATTGACCTGAAGATACTCCGGCACTGGTCGTCTGTCCAGGGGGTTATTGAGGTTTGACCAGCGCGTTCCCCGACGATCAGAGCGGGACGCGCCCGAGATATTTCGGGCTTGACTTCTCCCCAGGTTGTACACATGTCACCCCCAACGGGCTCAACCTTCAATCAGCCGTTTAAGCAGATTGTCATCCACAGGCTGGGGAAGTGTAAAAGACCAGATCAAAGCAAATAAAAACTGACCAAACAGAACTGCGACACAGAGTTATGCACACTCGTTGTGCACAGACACTCCGGCGTTCTCCGCACACTCTCCACAGAGTTATCCACAGGCTGTGTTGCGGGTGAAGTATGGCGCTTCTAGCGTGGACGAGCGACGAGATGTCGGTGGTGCGTGGTTCGCTCATTGCTACCGCAGAACGCGCCGCCGTCGCACGGCAATCGGGGTCAGTCATCCCGCGCCGCACCAGCATCCAGCGCATCGAAGGGAGCACAGTGTCGATTGCCGACATCTCAGAGGAGCGCCTCGGGGGCCAGCGCAAGCCAGAGCGCACGCCGCCGCACGACCTCCTCGCCGAACAGAGCGCCCTGGGCGGAATGCTCCTCTCGAAGGATGCTGTCGCCGATGTGATCGAAACCCTCAAGGGCGCCGACTTCTACATCCCCAAGCACGAGCTCATCTTCGAGGCCATCCTCTCGCTGTACTCCCACGGCGAGCCCACCGACGTGGTCGCCGTCACCGACGAACTGATCAAGACGGGCGAACTGGGGCGCGCCGGCGGTGCTGACTACCTGCACACCCTGACCTCGATCGTTCCGACCGCGGCGAACGCCGGGTATTACGCCGGCATCGTCGCCGAGCGTTCGATTCTGCGCCGCCTCGTCGACGCCGGTACGCGCATCGTTCAGCTCGGATACGACGGCCAGGGCGACGCCACCGATCTCGTCAACAACGCGCAGGCCGAGATCTACGCGGTCACCGGTACGGAGACTGCCGAGGACTACGTGCCTCTGACGGTCGCAGTGGATGCCGCGCTCGAGGAGATCGAGGCCGCCAGCGGCCGCGACGGCTCCATGACGGGCGTGCCGACCGGGTTCAAAGAGCTCGACGAACTCACCAACGGCTTGCACGGCGGACAGATGATCGTCGTAGCCGCTCGCCCTGCGATGGGTAAGTCGACGCTCGCGCTCGACTTCGCTCGGGCTGCGGCGATCGGCCACGGCCAGCCGGCGATCTTCTTCTCGCTCGAGATGGGCAAGAGCGAGATCGCGATGCGCCTGCTCAGCGCCGAGGGCGCGATCCCGCTGCAGCACATGCGCAAGGGAACGCTCGACCCACGCGACTGGACCACGGTCGCCGCGACGCGCGGACGCATCAACGACGCGCCGCTCTACATCGACGACAGCCCGAACATGACGCTGGTCGAGATCCGCGCGAAGTGTCGGCGCCTGAAGCAGCGCGAGGGTCTGCGCATGGTCGTGATCGACTACCTGCAGCTGATGACGAGCGGTAAGCGTGTCGAGTCGCGTCAGCAGGAGGTCTCGGAGTTCTCACGTGCGCTGAAGCTGCTCGCGAAGGAGCTGCAGGTTCCGGTCATCGCGCTCTCGCAGCTGAACCGTGGTTCTGAGGCACGTCAGGACAAGAAACCGCAGATCAGCGACCTGCGAGAGTCGGGCTCGATCGAGCAGGACGCCGACATGGTGATCCTGCTGCATCGCGACTCGGTCTACGACAAGGATGTGCGCCCGGGCGAGGCCGACCTCATCGTGGCCAAGCACCGTAACGGTCCGACCGCGACGATCAATGTCGCATTCCAGGGGCACTATTCGCGATTCGCCGACATGGCTCCTGGCGGCGACTTCAACTGAGGGTAGCGATCAGCTGACGGCGACATCAGCCAGTGGCGCCTCGGGGGTCACTGACTGTGTGCGTCCGACTGGCGGGCGCGACTCCAACTGACGAGCGGATGCAGCAAAGAGATCAGCTGCTTCCCTGGCACAGTGAGCGTGTAACTGATCGACACCGGTGTCGTCGGCTCCACGGAGCGCTCGATGAGCCCCTCGGACTCGAGCTCCTTCATCCGGGCCGACAGGAGACGAGCAGAGATCCCGTCAACGAGCGACTGATACTCCGAGAATCGTCGCGCACCGCGCGCGCCCGCCAACAGGATGGCCGCGTTCCATTTTCGCCCGGCCAACTCGACGGATGCCTGAAAGCGGCGGCACTCTTCTTCGTCGATGTGCGCGAATATCTGATCGGTCATACCCGAAGCTTACTATTAGTTAGCAACTAATGGCCCATTCGCGTCGTCGAACGCGAACTGCGAGCGTGGATACCAGCGCGGATGCCGCGCCAGTTCGGAGGAGGCAGCAGGACATGGTTCACACGATCGGAATACTCGGCGTCGGGCGGGTCGGATCTGCGATCGCTCGAACGGCGGTGTCGGCCGGATTCGTTGTCAATGTCGCAGGGTCAGGGAGCGCCGAGGACATCCAGCTGCTGGCTGACGTCGTCGTGCCGGGTGCGCACGCGATGTCTGCGGCAGACGTCGTCGCCAGTGCTGACCTCGTGATCGTGGCGATCCCGCTGCACAAGTACCGAAGCATCCCGCAGAGCCTGCTGACCGGGAAGCTCGTCGTCGACACCATGAACTACTGGCCTCCGATCGATGGTGTCTTGGAAGATTTCGAGCAGCAGACAACGAGCAGTGAAGTCGTCCGCGACCACTTCACGGGCGCTGAGATCGTGAAGACGCTGAATCACATCGGCTACCACGACCTGGAGATCGGTGCCCGCCCGGCCGGCGCCCCCGGCAGGAGGGCGCTCGGGATGGCTGGCGACAGTCTGGCTGGCGTGGCCGCGGTCGCTGATGTGATCGAACGCTTCGGCTTCGACGCCGTCGCGACGGGACCGCTTCGAAGCGGGGCCGTGCTGCAGCCGGGGCAACCGATCTTCGGCGGCCACCATACCGCCGTGCAACTCCGTGATGCCCTCCCGCATCCGGAGAACGACATGTCTCTCAGCATCCTCGATCACGCCTGAACAGTGCAGCACTCATTGAAATCGGAGAAGACGACCATCATGGAAATCGGCGCCTACAGCTTCGGCGACACTCAACTCGACGAAGATGGCACGCCTCGCTCGACGGCGGAGGCCATCGGCAACCTCCACCGAGCGATCATCCACGCCGACCAGGTCGGACTCGACTACTTCGCTGTCGGCGAGCACCACACAGTCAGCATGCCCGCGTCCTCACCCGGAACGATAATCGCCGCGGCGGCCGCGGCGACCAAGAACATCATCCTCGGCAGTGGCGCGAGCATCATCGGCACCGATGACCCGGTCCGAGTGTTCCAGCAGTTCGCGATCGCCGACGCCATCTCGGGCGGCGGACGGGTGGAGATCACCGCCGGCCGTGGGTCATCCGTCGAGACGTTCCCGCTCTTCGGGTACGACCTACAGGACTACGACCACCTCTATGCAGAGAAGCTCGACCTGCTGATGACGATCAACAACAGCCCATCCGAAGCCGTCACGTGGTCCGGAACGGTACGCCCTGCGCTCGACGACCTGGCCGTCGTTCCCCGCCCCGTGCGCGGAACCCTCCCGATCTGGCTGGCCACCGGTGGCAACGCCTCCTCTTCGGTTCGCGCCGGACAGCTCGGTCTCCCGATCTCCTACGGCATCATCGGGGGCGAGCCGCGCCGGTTCGCACCGCTCGCTGACCTCTATCGTCGCGCCGCCGCCCAGGCCGGTCAGACCGGGGATTCCATCAAGGTGGCCGTGGCCTCCCTCGGATTGGTCGCACCGACGAAACAGGAGGCGATGGACCGGTTCTACCCGGGCTGGCACAACCTCACCCTCGAGATGGGTCGCCTCCGGGGGTGGGCTCCCCAGGACCGCCGTGTCTTCGAGTCTCAGACCGGTGAGCACGGCGGGTTCTATGTGGGCGACCCGGATGAGATCGCTGACCGTTTCGTCGCCCTCCAGGCGCACATGGGCCACATGCGCCACTTCCTGCAGACCGACATCGGCGGCCTCCCGCAGGAGCACCTTCTCGAATCGATCACGCTCCTCGCCACCGACGTGAAACCCCGCGTGCAGCGGCTGCTTGAGAAGAAGTAGACCAATACATGCGCGAAGCGGCCCGTCCGATCCGAGGATCGAACGGGCCGCTTGTTGAGGAGCGGTCAGCGCTTCTCGATGTTGCGCTGAGCGAGCAGGTCTTCGAGCACGTCAGGCCGGTTCGTGATGATTCCGTCGACGCCGTAGTCGAGCAGGCGCGCCATGTCGGCGACCTCGTTGACCGTGTAGGTGTTGATGACCATGCCGGCATCGTGCACCGCGTTGACGTAGTCGGCCGTCACGGCACCGAAGTTCGGGTTCACCTGGTCAGCCCACTGACCGTAGGCGGCGAGGTCCGAGACAGGCACCGTGCCGAGCAGGCCCACCGGCACCTCGGGCTGCAGCTCAGCGTAGGTCGCCATCGAGTCCCAGTTGAAGCTCTGCACCGCGAGGCGCTCGCTCGCGAGCGCCGAGTTGATGTAGCCGGGGAACGAATCGAAGACGTCGATGACCTCCTGCTCGACGCCCGGGTACAGCTCGGGTGACTTGAGCTCCATGATGATGCCCGATCGGCTCGACCGCACCTGCGCCACCATCTCAGCGAGCGTGGGGACCTGCTCGCCGGTGAACTCCTCACCGAACCATGAGCCGGCGTCGAGCTGCTTGATCTCCTCGAGCGTGAAGTCGGCGACCTTCCAGGGCGCGCGGTCGGGGAAGACTTCCTCGACGTTCGTGGTGCGGGTCAGGGTGGTGTCGTGGATCAGGACAGCCACACCGTCCTTGCTGAGCTGTACGTCGGACTCGATCCAGGTGGCCTTCTGCTCGATGCCGACCTCGAATGCGGCGAGCGTGTTCTCGGGTGCGTAGGCCATTGCGCCGCGGTGCGCCGTCGTGATGACCGAGACCTTCTCCGGCTGGGCGGCGATGGCAGGGGTCGCGACGAGCGAGAGCCCGACGATACCGGCCGCGGCGGCCAGCGTGAGTGTGCGAGTGCGCATTGTTTGATCTCCTTAGGAGGTGGGGAGCACTGAACCCTCCCACGGTCCCGCCGGCGCATGACGTCACCGTGTCTTCGAGATGAATGATCACGGAAAGGTGACGACCCGGCGCTGGGCAGCGCGTGCCGAAGCCCGCAGCCCAGCGCCGAGCGGGTACCGAGATGGGTGCCGCACCCGACGCGCTCAGATCACGGTCGCGCCCCCGTCGGCAACCAGTTCCATTCCGTTGACGTAGCTCGAATCGTCCGAGGCGAGGAACAACGCCACCGACGCGATCTCCTCAGGTCGGCCCATCTTGCGCCGCGGGATCACCGACTCGAACGCGGCCTTCATCTCCGCATCCATCACCTTCTCCATCATCGGCGAACCGACCTGGCCGGGGGTCAGCACGTTCACGCGGATGTTCCTGTCCCTCAGCTCCGACACCCACACCCGCGCGTAGGCGGGCAGAACGGCCTTGCTCGCCGCGTACACGCTCCAGTCGGGGTAACCCCTGAGCGAAGCGTTTGACCCGGTCATGAAGATCGAGCCGCCATCGTTGAACAGCGGCAGGGCCTTCTGAACCGTGAACAGCGTGCCGCGCGCGTTCACCGAGAACGCGGCATCGAACTGCTGGTCTGTGATCTCGCCGAGCCTGCCTTGCTCGCCCATTCCCGCGCTTGCCCACAGCACATCGATCGCGCCCTTCTCCTGTCTGACCGTCGCGAACAGGCGATCCAGGTCATCGAGATCGGCCGAATCGGCCTGCACGCCGGTGACGTTCCGTCCGATCAGCTTCACGGCTTCGTCCACCGCGTCCTTGCGTCGACCGGTGATGAAGACGTGAGCTCCTTCCTCAACGAACAATTTCGCGCCTGCCAGCGCCATGCCACTCGTCGCCCCTGTGATCACCGCGACCTTGCCATCGAGCTTTCCCATGATCACTCCGCTCGTCCGAGGTTGACGGCGAGGGAGATGTCGAACCCCAGGCCGGCGCGGGCCAGACCCATCTCCAGCAGGCCTGCGCTCTCCAACCAGTGCGCCATGTTCAGGTCACCGGCGTCCCGAGGACGAAGCCCGAGGCTCGTGATGAACGCGGAGACGCTCGCCTTGGCCTGCGCGTCATCGCCTGCCATGAACACGTCCACTGGATGTCCCGCTGCAATCACGTGGCTGAAGAGGGTGTTGAACGCCTTCACGACGTGGGTGCTCGCAGGGGTGGCCTCGGCGACCATCTGCGCGACGGAGGTGTCATGAGCAATGGCGAGCCCTGTGGCGTCGGCGTTGAACGGGTTGGTGATGTCGACGACGATCTTGCCGGCCAGCGCCTCGCCGTACTGCTTGACGACCGGAACGGCGCCGGCGAATAGTACGGCGAGGATGACGATGTCTCCGGAGGGCGCGACGCCCCATGTTCCGGCCGTGGCCCCGTCACCGAGCGCTCGCACCAGGGCGCCGGCCTTGTTCGGATCCCGACTTGTGATCTCGACGGTGTTGCCGCCTTTGAGAGCCAGGGTGCCGATGGCTCTGGCCATGTTCCCCGAGCCGATGATGCTGATGCTCGTCATGATGTGCTCCTTCGTGGTGTCTGTGTTGTTGACCGTGCGGCCTCAAGATGAGGTACCCCTCCGGTTAGGGATAGAACCGGAGGGGTGCCTCATCTATTCCGAGGATTCGCGGGAGACCCTTGACGGGACTAGCGCTGGACGGCAGGGACGTGTGCGGAGTACCGGAGGGTGGCCTCGATTTCGAGGTAAATTGGTTCTGTGACTATCAGTGGCGTGGAGCGGGCGGGGGTGCCATTGCGCCGCGATGCCCAGGAGCGTCGTGACAGGCTGATCGCCGCTGCGCAGCGCGAGTTCGCCGCCCGTGGCGTGGATGCTTCCCTGGAGCGGATCGCCCGCGACGCCGATGTCGCGATCGGGACCCTGTATCGGCACTTCCCGACCCGCATGGATCTGCTCCTCGCCGCCCTTGAGCCTCGTGTTCAGGAGTTCCTCGACGGGTCCGAGGAAGCGCTGGAGATCGACGATCCGTGGGAAGGGTTCGTCTCCTATCTGGAGAACCTGTTCCGTGTGCAGGCGGGAGACCGAGGTTTCAACGACTTCCTGTCCCGTCGCTTCCCCGGCAATGCGAACACCGAGCGCATTCATGACCTGATGTGTCGCCAGATCGAGGATGTCCTCATCCGCGCCCAAGAAGCCGGCGTAGCCCGCCCTGACATCACGCGGGCCGACATCGTCAACCTCATCTGGTCCAACGGCCGGATGATCGACGCGACCAGCATCACCGTCCCCAACGCGTGGCGGCGTCACCTCTACCTCATGCTCGACGCGTACCGGGCAGAGCGGGCGCACCCGCTTCCCGAACCCCCGATGACGGAAACGCAGCTCTACGACGCCATGGTCCAACTCAACACGAACTAGGTGCGGCAACCCTGGGCATCTCGCGATGCATCGGCATCGCAAGCGACCGCTGTCTGCCGCTCGTCGGATACGTCGACACTCGCTGGGACGGCGTGGCGTCCCTGAGTATCTCGCCCGTTTGAGGGCGACTTCGCGGCCCTACAGCTTTTAGCGCGCTCGCAGGCCGAGCGCTAGGCCTATTGCGCATGGTTGTTCGGTGGAATAAAATGAACGTAAGTTCATTGAAAGGATCATCGTGCCGCGGACGACGGAGCAGAACGAGGCGTTGCGCTCAGCCACGCGCTCCGCTGTGGAGACGGCTGCCGTTCGCGTATTCGCACACCGCGGTTTCGCCGCCGCGAACATTCGGCAGATCGCCGTTGAGGCGGGGATCAGCATCGGCTCGATCTATCGGCACTACGCGAGCAAGGAAGAGCTGTTCGACGAACTGATCGAACAGGCCTCGCGTGGACTCGGCGCCGTCGCCGCTCAGCTTTCGACCGACGGCGACCCGATCGCCATGATCCGTTCTTTCACTGAGACGTACGTGGCCGACCTCACGGCGAACAACGGCGCAGCCGAGTTCTACATGGTGATCAACCAGGGCTTCACGACGGACACTCCTGAGGGGACTGCGGCACGGCTGGCCGCAACGCAGGGAACGCTCTGGCGGGCCTTCGCCTTGCTTATCGGTCGAGGCCAGGCCGCAGGCCAGATCACCGCGGGAGACCCAGCCAGAATGGCCGCTCACTACTTCGCCATGCTTGCCGGTATGACGACGATGCACGTTGCTCTGCGGGAGGAATCTGCGGAGCCTGATGTCGACCTGATCCTACGAATGTTCACAGGAGGACCCCGATGAAGATTGAAGTCGCACGCGCAGACGAACTGGGTGAGGAGTATCGGCGCCGGATCGCGGAAGTTCTCGTGCAAGGGTTCGCCGAGGACTTCGCCTTCTTCTCCAAAGACGAGGATGTACTCGCCGATGCGTTCGCGCCCATGCTCATCCTGGAACGTTTCCACGTCGCGCTCGTCGACGGCGAGCCGGCCGCCGTCGCGGTCGTCACCGAAGGGGAGCAGGAGTGCTTCGAGCCGGATCGACACAACCTTCAGCGCGTGCTCGGTCCGGTGCACGGGGTGATCAGCTGCCAGATCATCCGAAGCCAGTTCATGGGGGCCTATGAAGGTGCCCGCGAGGGTCTCACGGAGATCGCGTTCGTCACGACGGCCCCTCAGTATCAGGGCAAAGGCGTTGCCACGGCACTTATGCGTCGGCTGCTGGAGCTGCCTTCTAACGAGTTCGTGCTGCGTGACATCAAGGACACTAACGTCCCTGCGCTCCGGCTGTACGCCAAGCTCGGATTCACCGAGATTCAGCGGCGTCGCATCCGGTTCGCGAAGCGAGCGGGGTTCTCCGCGTATATCTCGATGGGCCTCCGTTCCGCGAAGACAGATGCGATGAAGGACTGAAATCTCTAGCGTTCGCCGCTCGGTCGACCGATCGCGGTCAACCCGCGATCCCAGGGTTCAGTCGTTCCCCACTGTCCACGTCGAACAGGTGAAGACGTCCGGGCTTGGGTGTCGCCGTCACCGTGTCGCCTGCCTTCGGGTGCGTCCGTCCGTCGACGCGTGCGGTGAGGTTCACCCGCTCGTCGTCGATGATCGCGTGGCCGTAGAGGTAGCCGTCGGCGCCGAGTTCCTCGACGAGATCGACGGTCATCGTGAGGCCGGGCTCTGTCGCGCTCGCAAGGGTGATGTCCTCAGGGCGAACGCCGATCGTGACGCGGGTGCCGCCGGCGTCGCGTGTCGCGCGATCCACCGCAACCGTCTGCGTCCCGAAGCGCACCCCGTGTTCGGTCACATCCGTGGTGAACAGGTTCATGGCCGGCGAGCCGATGAACCCGGCGACGAACACGTTCTTCGGCTCCTCATACAGATCGCGCGGCGTGCCCAACTGCTGCAGGGTGCCGTCGGCGAGCACGGCGATCCGGTCTCCCATCGTCAGCGCCTCCACCTGGTCGTGCGTTACGTAGACGGTCGTGACGCCCAGCCGCCGCTGCAGTGATGAGATCTGGGTGCGGGTCTGCACTCTCAGCTTCGCGTCGAGGTTCGACAGCGGCTCGTCCATGAGGAACACCTGGGGGCTGCGAACGATCGCCCGGCCCATCGCGACGCGCTGACGCTGACCACCCGACAGGGCTTTCGGCTTGCGCTCCAGGAACGGGACGAGATCCAGGAGCTTCGCGGCCTCGAGTACCCGCTGCGCGCGTTCCTCTTTGCCGACGCCGGCGATCTTCAGGGCGAAGCCCATGTTCTCGGCGACTGTCATGTGGGGGTAGAGCGCGTAGTTCTGGAAGACCATCGCGATGTCGCGGTCCTTCGGCGGCACGTCGGTGACGTCGCGGTCACCGATCAGGATGCGGCCGTCGTTGACCTCTTCCAGCCCGGCGAGCATCCGCAGTGACGTGGATTTGCCAGAGCCGGAAGGGCCGACGAGCACGAGGAACTCGCCGTCGGCGACCTCCAGATCCAGCTTGTCGACAGCGGGGCGTTGCACTCCGGCGAACGTTCGTGTCGCCTGGTTGAACCTCACGGTTGCCATTTCTTCTTTCCTTTCACCGGCAGGTACGTGCCGGACGATCCATTGTGATGGGAAGTGTTCTGCAGTGAGCGTCAGGCGGCGTTCTCGATGGGCTCCGGGTTGCGCACGCTTTCGAGTGCCTGCGACCACGCGATGAGCTGATCGAACATCGTGTCCAGGAGAACGGCCTGATGGTCGCTCGGGGTGAAGGTGGAGTACTTCTCGAAGTCGGTCGTGAGTGACAGCGTCAGTGTCTGCCGCACTGTGGCGACCTGTAGTTCGGCGAGCACGAGCCGCAGGTGCTCGATCGCGCGGGCCCCGCCGACCCCGCCGTATCCGACCAACGCGGCGGCCTTGTTGTTCCACTCGCGATGCAGGTAATCGATCGCGTTCTTCAGCACACCGGAAGTGGAGTGGTTGTACTCAGGGGTGACGAAGACGTACCCGTCGAACTCGGCGATCTTCTCGGCCCACTTCCTGGTGTGGTCGTTCCTGTACTGGCCCATCGCCGGCGGCATCGGCTCGTCGAGATGCGGGAGAGGGTGGTCGGCGAGGTCGACGAGTTCGAACTCGGCGTCATCGCGCCGGGTGGCCTGCTCGAGAATCCAGTCCGCCACCTGCTTTCCATTGCGACCGGGACGAGTGCTGCCGAGGATGATGGCGATCTTGGTCATGATGATGGTGCTCCTTCTGGGTGTCGGTCGTGGCGAGTGAGAGATCAAGAGGAGGTGCGCGTGGGGGAGTGTTCGGCGGCGGCGAGGTCGATGAGTCGGCGTAGATCATCGATCGGGACGTCGGCACCGAAGGTGGGTTTGCCCGGCTCCAAGAGGACGCCGGCGGCCAAGGGCCCGGCGATGAGGGAGTCGAACCCCAGCGCATCGATGAACTCTCCGACGCGCGCGAGGTCATCCTCGCGGTCGCCCGCGATCGCGATCGCCTTCCGGCCCACTGCCCCGGCCGGTCGAGCTTCTTCCTCGAGGTCGTGGTAGCCCATGTGGTTGAGCGCCTTCACCACGCGCGATCCAGAGAGGAACTCCTGCACTATCTCGCTCGTCGATGTGCGCGGATCGTTCAGGTCGTCGCGGATCCCATCCGTCTCCCACCAGTAGTTCATGGCATCCACCACGAGCCTGCCCTCTAGCTCCGCGACCGGCAGGCTCCGGTACTTGCCGAGCGGCAGCGCCAGAACGACGATGTCCGCCTCGCGGGCAGCATCCTCCGAACGGACGGCCGTCGCGCCAGGCGAGAGCACATCGATCGTGAGAGCGATCCGCTCCGGATCGCCGGATCCTGCAATGAGCACGCGGTACCCCGCGGCAAAGGCAAGGCGGGCGAGCACCGTGCCGACCTTGCCGGCCCCGAGGATGCCGACGGTCTCGCCGTTGCCGCCGGTGTCATTCCGCTCACTCATGACCTGGACCCCGCCCCGGTCATCGACTGCGCGGGTGCCTCCGCCAGCAGTTCGCGCACCATTGGGATCACCTTCGTGCCGTACAGCTCGACCGCGCGAAGACGCGCGCTCGCCGACATGGCGCCTCCGGCCGAGTAGATGAGGTCGAACCGTCCGACATCGAGCGTGCGGATGGCAGCTGCCATCTTCCGAGCGACGGTCTCCGGCGAACCGATGTACAGCGATCCGCTCTCGACGTCGGCCTCGAAGTCCGAGCGAGTCAGGGGCGGCCAGCCACGCAATGCACCGATCCGGTCTCGGACCACCTTGTACCCGGGGTAGAAGGTCTCCATCGCCTCCTCGTCGGTCGCGGCGATGAAACCGGGGGAGTGCATACCCACCGGGTGGGCGGTGGTGCCCAGCTGCTCGGTCGCCCGCCGGTACAGGTCGACGTACGGCGCGAAGCGGGCAGGTGCGCCGCCGATGATGGCGAGCATGAGCTCGAACCCGTAGTGCGCCGTGCGGAGCACGGACTGCGGGGACCCGCCCACGCCCACCCACGTGCGCAGCCGCCCCGAATCCGTCTTCGGGAAGACGTCGGCCTCGTGCAGGGCAGCGCGCGTCGTCCCTTCCCAGGTGACCGGCTTCTCGTCGAGCAGGGCGTGGAAGAGATCGATCTTCTCGTCGAAGAGCAGCTCGTAGTCGGAGAGGTCGTAGCCGAACAGCGGGAACGACTCGGTGAAGGATCCTCGTCCGAGGATGATCTCGGCGCGCCCGTTCGAGAGGGCGTCGACGGTCGCGAATCGCTGGAACACTCGCACAGGGTCGTCAGACGACAGCACAGTGACGCCGGAGCCGAGCCGGATGCGCTCGGTCGCCGTGGCGATGCCGGCCAGCACGGTCTCCGGTGAGGAGATCGCGAACTCGGGGCGGTGGTGCTCTCCGATGGCGACCGCGTCGATGCCCACCTCGTCGGCGAGCACCGCCTCCGCCACCGTGGCGCGGATCGCCGCTGCATACGAGACGACGGCGCCCTGGTCATCGCGGGGCAGGTCGCCGAACGTGTCGATGCCGAACTCGAGGTCGGTGAAGTCGTTCATGATCTCTTTCTTCTCGTAGGTTTCAGGCATGGGCGGCTTTGCCGCCCTTGACGATCTCGGCAGGGGCGCGCCCGGTGAGGTGCCACTCTCCAGGGTCCTCGTCGAGCAGCTCGCGTACCCGGGGAGCCACGCGCTCGCCGAACAGGCGGATGCTGCGCTCACGCGCCTCGCGCGGCAGGTGCAGCACGTCGTACTTCAGGTCGAAGCGAGACAGATGATTGGCGCGGACGATGCCCGCGATCTTCCGCGACACGGTCTCAGGGGAGCCGACGTACAGCGCCCCTGTATCGACCTCGGTTTTGTACCGCTCAAGGGTGGGTGCGTAGAACCCGCGCTCCTTGCTCATCGCGGTGACGACCGGCTGCCAGTGCCTCCAGTGGATGTTCTTCGCCTCCTCATCGGTGTCGGCGATGAAGCCGAGGGAGTGCTGGCCGATCGGGAGCTCCGGCTGTCCGAATCGCGAAAGCGCACGAAGGTAGAGTTCGGCGTGCCCTGCGAATCGGTCGGGGCGGCCGCCGATGATGGCCATCATCAGGGGCAGTCCGTTCCGTGCCGCGCGGACGACGGAGTCGGGGCTTCCGCCGATCCCGATCCAGGTGGGGATTCCGCCCTGCGGCATTCGCGGGTGCAGACGTACGTTCTCGAGCGGTGCGCGGTACTGCCCGGTCCACGTCACACGATCCTCATTCATGAGGCGCAGGAAGAGGCCGAGCTTCTCCTCGAAGATCTGCTCGTACTCGGCGATGTCGTACCCGAACAGTCCGAACGACTCGATTGCCGACGCGCGTCCGAGCACCAGGTGCGCCCGCCCGCCCGACAGGCCGTCGACCGTGGCGAACTGCTGATACAGCCGTACCGGATCCTGCGTCGACAGGACGGTCACCGAGGTGCCAAGACGGATGGTCGATGTGGCCTGCGCTGCGGCTGCGAGGATCACAGGAGTAGCCGAGTCGACCATCCCCTCCCGGTAGTGCTCGCCGATGCTGAACACATCGAGCCCGACGGATTCCGCCAGTTGAGCCTCGTCGACGAGCAGCCGTAGCGATTCAGCATCCGACATCACCCGCCCGTCATCGGTGGCGATGTCGCCGAAGGAGTTCAGTCCGAACTCGATGTCACCGATCCGGATAGCCATGATCCGTCCTCCTCGCCCCGGACCTTCCGGATTGACGTGTCAATGCTGCAACATGGGTATTGACGTGTCTATTCCGAGGAGACCTGATGGCCCGCAATCACCGGACGATGCCGACGCGCGAGCAGCTTCGCATCTGGCGAGATTACATCGAGACGTCGCTGGCTCTTCGCACGCGTCTGGGCAGTCGGATGCTGAGTGAGTCGTCGCTGTCGGCGGGCGACTACCAGGTTCTGCTCGCTCTGACGGAGGCGCCGCAGCACACTCTGAGGTCAGCAGAACTGGCGGCGCTGGTCGGATGGGAGCGAAGTCGGCTCTCGCATCATCTGGGGCGGATGGAGAAGCGCCGCCTGATCCGACGGGTCCCGTGCGTCGATGACGTGCACGGGGTGGACGTCATCGTGACGGAATCCGGGCGGGAGGCGTTCCGAGCCGGGTCGGTTCCACACCTGCGCGCGGTGCGCGAGCTGTTCATCGATGCTCTCAGCCCCGAACAGCTCGCGCACCTCGACGACATCTCCGCCGCGCTCCGCGCGCACCTGGGTCTGAACGACGGGTTCAGTCGCCCCGACTGAACCCCACGCCATCCTGGCGCGCCGACTCCGCGATCATCGCGGCATACCCCTCGACGTATGTCGGGTACGCCAGATCACCCAGCAGAGAGCGCAGCAGCGATCCATCATGCACCAGCCCGGTCGGCCCGGCTGAGGGATCGTCGCGCGGTGTGTCGACGTCGAGCGCGCGGGCGATGTACTCGACCACCTCGCCCAACGGGGCGGGGGCCGCATCCACCGCGTGCACGAGCGGCGGCGGCTCCGGCATCCGCAGCAGGAGATCGAGCGCCCGTACGAGATCGTCCTCGTGGATGCGGTTCGTGCGCCGACGATGGTTCACGACGGCGTTCTCCCGCACCTGCCGCAAAAGGAATCCTCGCCCGAAACCATAGATCCCGGCAGGACGCACGATCACCGCGGAGAACAGCTCGATCGCCGCTCGCTCGCCATCGTGCAGCCCTCGCGCTCGTTCGCTGGTCGGCGCGGGTTCGTCCTGCTCGGTGATCGGATGGGCGGATGCTGAGCCATCGAACACGCCGGTCGATGACACGAAGAGCGTCCGTGCGGGAACCGCGAGCAGAGCATCCGCGAGATGCGTCAGTGCCGTGCGATACCCGGAGACGCCTCCCGGTGGCGGGAGGGTCACGACCATCGAATCGACGGCAGGCAAGCGCGCTTTCAGAGGAGCGGCCAGATCCGCGCGGACGCCGATGACGCCATCGGGCAGGTCGCCCTCGCTGCGGCGCAGCGCGATGACGTCGCCGCCATCGGCGAGAAGCCGGGGGGCGAGACTGCGCCCGAGTTTGCCGAACCCCACGAGGAGGGTTCGGCCGGGCGATTCGGTCATTCGCGGATCAAGGGAGTTCATCGATCCCAATCTGTCACACGACGCTGATGTGCCGGTTGCGGGAATACCCCCGACGCCGCTACGTTGGATTACAGGTACCCGGTAGGGGTATCCCAACTCGAAGGAGAACACCATGACCATCAGCACCAGCGAGTACCAGGTGACGGGCATGACGTGCGGGCACTGCGAGATGTCGGTCCGAGAAGAAGTCAGTCAGATCGCGGGAGTACAGGAGATTCAGGTCAGCGCACAGACCGGCAAGCTCGTCGTGAGCTCCCACGGCGACCTCGACAATGACAAGATCCTCGCTGCTGTCGAGGAGGCCGGCTACTCGGCCGAGCGCATCTGATGAACGCCGGAGCACGATTGGGACTGTTCACAGGAGGTCTGGTGGTGGCGTTCGGCGCCGCGTTCGGACTCGCCGGCCTGCTCGTCCCCCAGAGTCTCGTCGCAGGCTGGACGGAAGGGGACACAGTGCGATCGCACGACGAAGGACACAGCGACTCGAAGACACAGCCCGCAGTGACGTCACTCAAGGGCCTCTCACTGTCCGACGGCGGGATGGTCCTCTCTCCGGTGAGTGCACCGCACGCCACCGATGAAGAAGGAAACCTCAGTTTCCGTGTGGAGGAGACCGACGGCTCGATCGTCACCGAGTTCGCAGAAGCGCACGACAAGAAGCTGCACCTCATCATCGTCCGCAGTGACGGTTCAGAGTTCCGGCACGTGCACCCCACGATGGATGCCGACGGCACCTGGACGATCCCGTGGACGTGGCACGAGGCGGGCAGCTACCGCGCCTTCGCCGACTTCACCCCCGAAGGCGAAGACGCCACGGGCGTCACGCTGACACAGACCATCCACGTCGATGGGGCCTTCGCCTCGGTGCCCACCGAGGCGAGCCGCGTCGACGTGGTCGACGGATTCACCGTGGAGCTGGACGGCGAACTGGTCGCCGGCTCGGCCGGCGATCTGACCGTCACCGTCTCCCGCGATGGCGAGCCGGTCACCACGCTCGAGCCGTACCTCGGCGCTTTCGGCCACCTCGTCGCACTGCGTGAGGGCGATCTGGCCTACCTCCACGTCCACGCGGAAGGCGACGAACCTCGCGCCGGCGAGACCGCAGGGCCGGAGGTCGGGTTCGGTGCGGAGGCTCCGACTGCCGGCCGCTATCTTCTGTACCTGGACTTCCAGGTCGACGGCGCCGTCCATACCGCCGAGTTCGTCCTCGACGTCGCGCACGGCGACCACGCGGACGACTCAGAGAGTTCCGACGACCAGACGCATTCGGACGGGCACTGACCCGAAGGTCAGATGGCCCGAACTCACGAAGGAAATCACATGAGCACATCAGCACCCGCGAGCGGGACGACTGGCATCGAGTTGGAGATCGGCGGCATGACCTGCGCCTCCTGCGCGATGCGGATCGAGAAGAAGCTGAACAAGCTCGACGGCATCACGGCCACCGTGAACTACGCCACCGAGAAGGCCAAGGTCACCGTCCCCGATGGGTACGACGCTGCTGCACTGATCGCCGAGGTCGAGAAGACCGGCTACACCGCGGCCCTCCCCGCCCCGAGGAACGCCAAGGGTGCTGAGGAAGAGGAGGGCGAGAGCGACCCCGAGCTCGACTCGCTGCGCACCCGTCTCATCGTCACGGTGCTGCTGACGATTCCCGTCATCGCCATGGCCATGGTGCCCGCGTTCCAGTTCACCTACTGGCAGTGGGCTTCGCTGGCGCTCGCAGCGCCGGTCATCGTCTGGAGCGCGCTCCCGTTCCACACAGCGGCGTGGACGAACCTCAAGCACGGTGCGGCCACGATGGACACGCTCATCTCGATGGGCACCAGCGCGGCGTTCCTGTGGTCGCTGTACGCGCTGTTCTTCGGCACCGCGGGCACCCCGGGCATGGTGCATCCCTTCGAGTTCACACTTGCGCCGTCCGACGGTGCCGCGAACATCTACCTCGAAGTCGGTGCCGGGGTGACGATGTTCATCCTCGCCGGCCGCTACTTCGAGAAGCGCTCCAAGCGTCAGGCCGGTGCCGCACTGCGCGCACTGCTCGAACTCGGGGCGAAGGAAGTCGCCGTACTCCGCGACGGCATCGAGACGAAGATTCCCGTCGAAGAGCTGCGGGTCGGCGATGAGTTCATCGTCCGTCCTGGCGAGAAGATCGCCACCGACGGAATCGTCGCGTCCGGCACCTCTGCCGTCGATGCCTCCATGCTGACCGGTGAGTCCGTGCCGGTAGAGGTCAGCGAGGGCGACGCGGTCACGGGAGCGACGGTGAACGCCGGCGGTCGACTCGTGGTCAGGGCGACACGGATCGGCTCCGACACCCAGCTCGCCCAGATGGCGCGGCTCGTTGAGGATGCACAGACCGGCAAGGCCGAAGTCCAGCGACTCGCCGACCGGATCTCGGGCGTCTTCGTCCCGATCGTGATCGTCATCGCGGTCGTCGCTCTCGGCGGCTGGCTCGGTGCGGGCTTCCCCGTAGCGGCGGCCTTCACGGCCGCGGTCGCCGTGCTCGTCATCGCCTGCCCATGCGCTCTGGGCCTCGCCACCCCTACTGCCCTGCTCGTAGGAACGGGCCGGGGCGCCCAGATGGGCATTCTCATCAAGGGGCCTGAGGTCCTCGAATCCACTCGCAAGGTCGACACCGTCGTTCTGGACAAGACGGGTACGGTCACGAGCGGGAGGATGACGCTCGTGGACGTCGTGCTCGAGGCGGGGAACGACCGCGCCGAGCTGCTGCGTCTCGCTGGAGCGCTCGAGGATGCCTCAGAGCACCCCATCGCCCAGGCGATCGCGAAAGGCGCCACTCAAGAGATCGGAGTCCTCGCCACGGTCGAGGGCTTCACGAACATCGAGGGCAAGGGCGTGCAGGGAGTCGTGGACGGCCGAGCGGTCATCGTCGGTCGCGAATCGCTTCTCGCCGAATGGTCGCAGCAGCTCAGCCGTGAGGTCGCCTCCGCGAAGGCGCGAGCGGAAGGCGAAGGCAAGACGGTCGTCGCCGTGGGCTGGGACGGGCAGGCCCGCGGCATCCTCGTGGTCGCCGACACCGTGAAGCCCACGAGCGCCGAAGCCATCGCGCAGCTGAAGGCCATCGGGCTCACCCCGGTGCTCCTCACCGGCGACAACGAGGCCGTCGCGCGACAGATCGCCCTGGAGGTCGGCATCGACGAGGTGATCGCCGAAGTGCTGCCGAAGGACAAGGTGGATGTGATCACCCGCCTGCAGTCCGAGGGGAAGACCGTCGCGATGGTCGGCGACGGCGTGAACGACGCGCCCGCCCTCGCACAGGCAGACCTCGGCTTGGCGATGGGTACGGGAACCGACGTCGCGATCGAAGCATCCGATATCACGCTGGTCCGCGGTGACCTCCGTAGTGCCGTCGACGCCATCCGCTTGTCGCGGAAGACCCTCGGGACCATCAAGACCAACCTGTTCTGGGCCTTCGCCTACAACGTCGCCGCGATCCCCGTCGCCGCGCTCGGACTGCTCAACCCGATGCTCGCCGGCGCAGCCATGGCACTGTCCAGCGTCTTCGTGGTCGGCAACAGCCTCAGACTGCGCGGCTTCAAGAGCATCACGCGATGACATCCGATCCGAACGATACGCGAGCATGGCATAAGTCTCCGTGGAAGGAACGCTGATGACCGATCCGCACGCACACCACAACCATGCATCGACGGCGAACAGTGCCGATGTCCACGAGGTTCACGAGGTTCACGAGGGACAGACCGGTCACGCCGGTCACGCCGGTCACGGTGATCACGTGGGGCAGTTCCGACGCCTGTTCTGGATCAATCTCGTCATCGCGGTGCCGGTCGTGGCGCTCTCGCCGATGTTCGCGATGATCCTCGGTTACGGGGTGCCCGGATGGGCGCGCCTCATCGCCCCCATCCTCGGCACCGTCATGTACGTGTGGGGCGGGTGGCCGTTCCTCACCGGCGCCCTCAGCGAGATCAGGACGCGCAAGCCGGGGATGATGCTGCTGATCGGGCTCGCCATCACCGTCGCTTTCTTCGCATCGTGGGGCGCCACCCTCGGCATCCTCCACCATGAGCTCGAGTTCTGGTGGGAGCTCGCGCTCCTGATCGTCATCATGCTGCTCGGTCACTGGATCGAGATGCGGTCACTCGCGCAGACGACATCCGCGCTCGACTCGCTCGCCGCTCTCCTTCCTGATGAGGCGGAGCGGCTTGAGGGCGGCGAGGTCGTCAAGGTCTCGCCGGGGGACCTCGTCGTCGGCGACCTGGTCGTCGTCCGACCTGGCGGAAGCGTTCCTGCAGACGGCCGCATCGTCGATGGAGCCGCCGCGATGGACGAGTCGATGGTGACGGGCGAGTCGCGCCCGGTCACCCGAGCGTCGGGTGATGCGGTGACGGCAGGAACCGTCGCGACCGACTCCGGGCTCCGCGTCGAGATCACGGCCACCGGTGACGACACCGCGCTGGCCGGCATCCAGCGTCTGGTGACCGAAGCTCAGAACTCCTCCTCACGCGCGCAGCGGATCGCCGATCGTGCCGCGGCCCTGCTGTTCTGGTTCGCACTGCTGTCGGCCGCCGTCACTGCAGCGGTGTGGACCCTCGTCGGCAATCCGGATGACGCCGTGGTGCGAAGTATCACCGTGCTGGTCATCGCCTGCCCTCACGCGCTGGGCTTGGCGATCCCCTTGGTCGTGTCGATCGCCACGGAGCGCGCAGCCCGCGGTGGCGTGCTCGTCAAGGACCGCCTGGCGCTGGAGAGCATGCGCACGGTCGACGCGGTTCTGTTCGACAAGACGGGCACCCTCACCAAGGGGGCGCCCACCGTCACGTCCGTCGCGCCGACCGGTGACGTCGACGCCGATCGACTCCTCCTCCTCGCCGCATCCGCCGAGGCCGACAGCGAGCACCCCCTGGCCCACGCCATCGTGCGCGCCGCGCAGGAGAAGGGCTTGACGCTGCTCGGTGCGGCCGGGTTCACCTCATCGCCCGCGGTGGGTGTGACGGCGAGCGTCGACGGCAGCGAGATCCGCGTCGGCGGACCGAAGCTCCTCGATGAGGTCGGAGGGCAGGAGATCCCGGCCGCGGATGAATGGCGACGCGAGGGAGCCATCATCCTCCACGTGGTCGTCGATGGGAAGGTGATGGGCGGCCTGAAACTCGCCGACGAGGTGCGTCCCGAATCGAGACAGGCGGTCGACGCACTGCACAGGCTCGGCGTCGAGGTCGTCATGATCACCGGCGACGCCCAAGCCGTCGCAGAATCGGTGGCAGCGGATCTCGGCATCGACCGCGTGTTCGCCGGCGTGCGTCCCGAAGACAAATCGGCGAAGGTCAAGGAGCTTCAGGCGGAGGGCAAGAAGGTCGCGATGGTCGGGGACGGCGTGAACGATGCCCCCGCTCTCGCACAAGCCGACGTCGGGATCGCCATCGGCGCGGGAACGGACGTCGCCATCGCTTCCGCCGGCGTGATCCTTGCCAGTTCCGACCCGCGGTCGGTGATCTCCGTCATCGAGCTCTCCCGTGCTGCGTACCGCAAGATGAAGCAGAATCTGTGGTGGGCCGCCGGGTACAACCTCCTCTCGGTGCCCCTGGCGGCAGGAGTGCTCGCGCCCGTCGGCTTCGTGCTTCCCATGTCGATCGGGGCTGTTCTGATGTCCCTGTCGACGGTGGTCGTCGCCCTCAACGCGCAGCTGCTGCGGCGCATCGATCTCACCCCCGAAGCCAGCACACGGGCCGTTCTGGACCGTTGAGCACTCACCACCGAACGAAGGATCAGACATGACCGCGCAGGCGACGACCGAAGAACATGCCCACGGCTACATCACCGACAAGGAGAAGTACCTGAACCGGATGCGCCGTATCGAGGGCCAGGCGCGCGGCGTGACGAAGATGGTCGATGACGAGAAGTACTGCATCGACATCCTCACCCAGATCAGCGCGCTCACCAGCGCCCTGCAGGCCGTGGCCGTCGGGCTCCTCGATGATCACCTCAAGCACTGCGTCCTGGACGCGGCCCGCATGGACTCGGCGGACGCCGAGGAGAAGATCAAGGAAGCATCCGACGCGATCGCGCGTCTCGTGCGCTCCTGACCGCGTCACATGATGGCCCATGCCTGGATGAGCGTCTGTGGCTACTGTGGAAGCCGTGACGCATCAGCTGACGCGGGGGCAGGCGCGGCGTCTTGTGCTGCGCGCGCAGGCACTGGATGCCGACCGTCCGGGTGACGTCGTCGAGGTGGCCGAACGCCTCGGTGCGATCAAGATCGACCCGACAGCCGTGATCGCGTCATGCGAGCACACTGTGCTGTGGTCGCGCATCGGGTGGGGATACGAGACCACCCAGCTTCGCAGGGCGGTCGAGGACGATCGGATGCTGTTCGAGTTCGACGGTGCGTTTCGGCCGATGAGTCTGCTGCCTCTGATGCTGCCCGCCATGCGCCGGTGGCCGACGCACGACAGGAGCCGCGAGTGGCTTGCGGCGAACGAGAAGTTCCGCCGCGAGGTGCTCGCGCATCTTCGTGCGGAGGGCCCGCTGATGGCCGGCGACATCCCGGACACTGCGCAGGTCCGACGCGCACCTGATGGCTGGTACGGGC
The DNA here is from genome assembly GCF_049896145.1 of Microbacterium sp. TWP3-1-2b2. Taxonomy (NCBI): domain Bacteria; kingdom Bacillati; phylum Actinomycetota; class Actinomycetes; order Micrococcales; family Microbacteriaceae; genus Microbacterium; species Microbacterium sp. TWP3-1-2b2. Next base: position 2,786,269 of record NZ_JAFCTS010000001.1, read on the forward strand.
CGAACCAGGCGGTTCACATGCTGGAGTTCCTGATGCGACAGGGTGAGGTCGCGATCACACGGCGGGAGGGTCGCCAACGTGTGTGGGACCTGGCCGAGCGGGTGTATCCGAAGGATCTCCCCGAGTACGGCGACGACGAAGTCGCACACCTGCTCGAAGAACGTCATCTGCAGGCGGCGGGAATCGCGAAACCGCACCGGCATTGGAACGGAGTGGGCGAAGAGGCCGGCGAACCGGCAACGGTCGAGGGCAGTCGGTGGAAGTTCCGCGTCGATCCGGTCGCGCTCGCCGTGCTCGAGCGGGATGAGCCTGGCGGGCGAGCGAGCTTCCTCAATCCGTACGACAGCGTGCTGTATGACCGTGGCCGGCTGACCGAGCTGTTCGACTTCACCTACGTTCTGGAGCAGTTCAAGAGAAGGATATGGTGCGCGCTGAGCTCACTGATCTGGCCGGTTGGCTCGGCGTGGGAGTGGAAGACCCCTGGTGAGTCGGTCCGAGTACGACGGTGTCGAAATCCCGGGGCGGCATGCGAGCGCGGCGGGTGCACCATCCCTCGACGCACCCACCACGCAGCGCACTCATCGCATGCGCGCTACTTGCGCGGCGGGTTGAGGGGCAGCCACTCATCCAGGCGGGTCTCGAAGATCTCCGCGTCGTCGAGCGGGATGAGTGTGCGTTCCTCGATCCTGGCGCCGTAGTACGTAGCATCGTCGTCGCGTACGACAGTACGGGGGTCTTTGCGGAATGTCAGCCCGCGGCGGATGAACTCGTCCATCCCGAAGGCCTCCGGTCCGGCGATCTCGACATCACCGAGAGGCGTGCCGGCTGCCGCACGCGCCACGGCTGTGGCGACGTCTTCGGCAGCGATGGGCTGGATGAGCGCGCCGGGAAGGCGCACAGTGTCTCCATCGGTCGAGATGTCGGCGATGCTCCCGACGAACTCGAAGAACTGGGTGGCGTGCACGAGGGAGTAGTCGATGCCGGATTCGCGGATGAGCTTCTCCTGCGCGACCTTCGCCGCGAAGTAGGGGATGCTCTGCGGGCGGTTCGTGCCGACGATCGTGAGCGCGACGTGGTGGTCGACGCCAGCGGCCGCCTCGGCCTCGAGGAGGTTGCGGGTCGAGGTGGTGAAGAACTCCAGCACATCATCCGGTGCGAAGGACGGCGAGTTGGACACGTCGACGACCACGTTCGCACCGGCGAGTACTTCGGCGAGACCTTCGCCGGTGAGCGTATTGACCCCCGTGTTGGGCGATGCGGCCACGGCCTCGTGGCCGTGCTCTGTGAGCTTCGCGACGACCTTCGAGCCGATGAGGCCGGTGCCTCCGATGACGACGATCTTTGCCATTTTCATGCCTTTCGATTCGTGGGTGCCTTGTGGCATCCGTCAGCTAAGACAGCGGTGCGCCAGCAGATGTGACGGACGTGCGGCCATCCGACTCGGGGCGCGACTCGACCGAGCTCTGCACACGCCAGTCGTGGTACCGCGTCGACGCGATGGTGGCTGTCGCCTCGGGAAGCAGGTCGCGACGCGCCAGCCGGGCGCCGAAGTACGTGCCGAGGGGGTCGGGAACGACCTCGCGCTCATCCTGGCGGTAGCGCAGATCGAGCACGGCCAGCTCGTTGAGACTGAAGACCTCCGGTCCGCCGAACTCAACCGTGCCGTAGAGCGGCTCGCCGAGTGCCGTCTGCGCGACAGCTGCCGCGACATCGTCGGCGGCCATGGGCTGGATGAGCACGTCTGCGACGCGCACGACACCGCTGCGCACGGCGTGATCGGTGATGTTGCGGATGAACTCGAAGAACTGGGTCGCGTGCACGAGCGAGAACGGTCTCTGCGACGCTGAGATGAGTCGCTCCTGCTGCTCCTTGGCGATGAAGTACCCGCCTTCGGCACGTGCCAGCCGATCGGTGCCGACCACAGACAGTGCGACGTGATGGCCGACACCGGCCGCTTCGCCGTAGCTGAGCAGATTCATCGTGGAGGTGAAGAAGAACTCACGGGCGCCCTCCTCGTCGGTGTACGAGGAGTTGGAGACGTCGACGACCACTTCCGCACCGGCCAGAGCGCCTTCCAGCCCCTCGCCGGTGTACGAGTTGACGCCGGTCGAGCGCGCGGCGACGACGATCTCATGACCGGCCGATCGCAGAGCACGAACCAGCCGTGCGCCGATCAGACCGGTTCCGCCGATGACTGTGATTCTCATGTCGCTCCTTCGAATGTCATTTGGTCACGGACGTCTGTCCTCACTCGATGGACCGGACAGCCCTCTCATCTGTGACAGAGCCCTGGCTGAGCTGTCACAGAACACTGCACTGCACGGTCAGAGCTTCCGAGAGGAGCCGTGCGGATGGATCATGAGAGAGGGAAAGGCGAATGGTGACAGTGACGAACGACGCTCAAGAACGAACCGATGACCTCGACGACGCGATCGAGATCTTCGCCGCGCAGCGCCGGCGCCTGTTCGGAATCGCGTACCGGATGCTCGGCACCGTGGCCGACGCGGAGGACATCGTGCAGGACACCTGGATCCGGTGGCAGAACACCGACCGGGCAGGAGTTCTCGAGCCGGCGGCGTTCCTGGCGACGATCGCGACGAGGTTGTCGATCAACGTCCTGCAATCCGCCCACACGCGGCGGGAGACGTATATCGGACCCTGGCTTCCCGAGCCCGTGAACACAGACGACGACCCTGCTCTCGGCGCAGAGCGCGCCGAGGCGCTGCAGTTCGCGATCCTGCTGACACTGGAGAAGCTGACTCCGACCGAGCGCGCGGCGTACATTCTGCGCGAGGCCTTCGACTATCCGTATCCGCGTATCGCCGAGGTGATCTCGTCCAGCGTCGTCGGCGCCAGACAACTGGTCAGCAGAGCACGCGCACACCTGGAATCCACTCGTCACGTGACGGTCGAGCCATCTGCCCAGCGCAGGCTGCTCGAGGCGTTCCTCACTGCGGCGCAGAAGGGCGACGCCCAAGAACTCGAGAACCTCTTCGCCGCCGACGTCGTCAGCTACACGGACGGCAACGGGGTGAAGCTCGCAGCCAGGACACCTGTGTTCGGGCGTGGGCGGGTGGCCAAATTCGTCGCAGCGTTCGCCCACCATTTCTGGGCAGGAAAATCGATCGACTGGGTGCAGGTGAACGGCCAGCCGGCAGCGACTCTCACGGAAGACGGAGAGGTCACCACGATGGTGACCTTGACGACGTCGAGCGACGGCATCCGTCAGCTCCTCTGGGTGATGAGCCCGCTCAAGCTCCAGCACGTCGCCGCGGTCGGGGCATGATCCGGCGGCAGTACCCGACGTGGGCACGCCGGAGGCGGCGTGGTGCACCTGACGAGGCCACGATGGAGGAGCTGGCGATCACCTTGGTCTCGGCCGACCAGGAGGTCGTGCGCGCCGTGCTCAGCCCGGACGTGGTTCTGACCATCGACAGCGGGGGCATGGTCCCTACCGCGTCCGCCCCGCTGGAAGGGCGTTCCGCCGCCGCATCCGCGTTGCTCGCCTTGATGACGTCAGAGACGTCGGTCACGATGGCATCGATCAACAGTGCGCCCGGGCTACTGCTCACGCGTGGCGCAACGGTCGTCGGAGCGGTCACGGCTGAGATGCGATCAGGGCTGCTGTCGAGCGTGTGGGTCGTCTGCAACCCGGAGAAGCTGCGCCACTGGAACCGGGAGTGAGCGCGGGTCGGGACGAGGTGCGAAGGTGGACGGATGACGGAAGCGAGCACGACGCGGTGGAACAACAACATCCACTATCACCGCCGCATCCTCGACGTGGTGCCGGCGGGAGCGCGCACGGCGCTTGATTTCGGCACCGGGAACGGACTGCTGGCCGCCGACCTTCATGCGCGTGTGCCTGACGTGACCGGAATCGACATCGATCTCGCGGTGCTGGAATCCGCACGTGCAGAAGATCCGGGCGTGCGCTGGATCCAGGGGGACGTGATGAGCCACCCGTTTCTGCCGGAGTCGTTCGACGTGGTGGCCTCAGTGGCCACTCTTCATCATCTGCCCGACCTGGACAGCACCCTCACCCGGTTGGCCGGGCTCACCTCGCCAGGCGGCGTGCTCGCCGTGGTGGGTCTGGCGAAGTCATCGGGAGCGATCGACTTCCTCTACGACGTCGCCGGGCTGGTGCAACAGGCCCGGTACGAACGCCGCCACGGCATCTGGGAGCACTCGGCCCCGATCGTGTGGCCGCCTCCTCACACGTACGGCGATGTCAAGCGCAGTGCCGCTCGGGTACTCCCCGGCAGCACCTGGTCCCGACTGCCGATGTGGCGCTACCTGGTGGTCTGGCACAAGCCGGCGCCGTGATCGCTGTCCGCGATCACGGCCGAACGCGAACCGTCCGTCCCTCGAACGTGACGAGGTCGCCGTCGTGCAGCTGTCGACCACGGCGACGCTCCGTCTCGTCGTTGACGCTCACATAGCCGTCGATGATGACCTCCTTGGCGTTGCCGCCGGAGTCGAGCAGGCCGGAGAATTTGAGGAACTGCCCGAGGCGGATGACCTCGCCCCCGATGGGCACGTCATCGATCTGATCAGCGTTCGTCATTCCTGAATGCTAACCGTCCTTGCGAGGGACCGGATGCTGACCATGCGCTCGAGATGTCGGCGTTCCTTGCTATCGTGGCGCCGTGCGATGGCTTGCGGACGAGGCGAGTGGTTCACGATGTGTTCCGCTCTCTCCGGGGTCACCCCGGGGTACGCAGTTTGATCTGGAAGAAGCGCCGCAGGCGCCTCCCTGCGCTTCGCGCAGTACAGCGCCCGCACTGATGGACGGGTCGTACGCGAGCCATCGCACGCTGCATATCGATCCTCCCTCCGCGCCCTCGTCGGCTGTCTCCTGATGGCGGACGCCGCGACGACGATCGCATCACGCGTTCTCGCACGGAAGCCGCGCGCGCTGCCGTCGGCCGTCGCCGCGGCACTGGCCGACGCGTTCCTCTCAGCAGACGTCTGGACGGCGAGCGAGTTGATCGACGCCGGCGCATTCGTCATGGGAGCGCGCCGACGATGGCTCGCACCGCTCGTCAGCGACATCATGAGCGCGTTCGTCCGTCCGCCCCTCGACGCCCCGCGGCTGCTCACCGCACTGATTCTTCAGTCGCCGGCTTTCGGCGAAGCGGTGCGCAAGGCCGATGAACGCCGGTCACCGCTGCGGATCCATCACCACGTCGTCGGCCCGTCGACATCACGCCCGACCCCAGGCGCTCTTGCCCGCATCGACAGCATCCCGGATCTCGCCGACCTCCTCGATCTGGACATCGGGCGACTCCAGTGGCTCGCCGACACGAAGCAGTGGAATCGCCGCGCACGGCCGGGGCCCCTGCATCACTACCGGTACGAGTGGCGCCCACGACCAGGGCGGATCCCGAGACTGCTGGAAATCCCGGAGGAACGGATGCGCCGCGCACAGCGGAAGCTCCTGAACAGTGTGCTCGGCATCGTCCCTGCGGGCCACGCCGCCCACGGTTTCGTCCCCGGTCGCAGCGCGCGCACCGGAGCCGCACGCCACGTCGGATCCGAGATCGTCATATCCCTCGACCTGACGACGTTCTTCGCTCGGGTGACGGCCGGTCGCATATACGGCACGCTCCGCCAGTCGGGTCATTCGGAATCCGTCGCTCACGTCATCACCGGTCTGTGCACGAACGCCGTCCCGCGGCGGACGCTCGCCGCGATGCCTCCCGGCGGCTCGCCGGAGGAGCGCTTCGCGCTGCGCCGCGCTCTGGCCACGAGCCATCTTCCGCAGGGCGCTCCCTCATCGCCGATGCTCGCGAACCTCGCCGTCCGGCGTCTTGATTCCCGACTTTCGGGATGGGCGGATGCCGCGGACGCGACGTACACGCGCTACGCGGACGACCTCGCGTTCAGCGGCGGACTCGCTCTCGCGAGGCGGCCGGATGCCTTCATCCGCGGCGTGCAGCGGATCATCGGAGACGAGGGGCACTCGGTCAACGCGAGGAAGACGAGAGTCAGGCGCCAGGGTGTGCGGCAGACCGTCACCGGAATCGTCGTCAACCAGCACATCAACGTCTCGCGGGCGGACTACGACCGGCTGAAGGCGACGATCCACAACTGCGTCGTGCACGGCCCGCACACGCAGAACCACCGCCGGCTCGACGACTTTCGCGCTCACCTCCTCGGGCGCGTCTCCTGGGTCGAGAGCCTGAATGCCGAACGGGGCGAGAAGCTTCGCCAGGAGTTCCTGCGCATCCGGTGGTGACGGACGACTAGCCGCGCTTCGGCCGGTACGTCCGTCCGAAGCTACGCTCCGCGCCCTCGTACATCTCGACCAGCTCCCAGTCGTAGCGACGTCCGCCGGGAACATCGAAGATGCGGGTGCCGTCGCCGAGGAACACCGGGGCGACGAAGACCTGAAGCTCGTCGATGAGGTCGTGTTCGAGCGCCTGACGGGCGATGTCCGCGCTGATGATCTGCACGTCCTTGCCGCCGGCGATCTCCTTCGCCCGGCGGATGGCCTCGACGATGTCGACGTTGAGCGGAACGATCGCCGGATCGTCCGCGACCTCCTCCGGTCGATGCGTGAGGATGAACTCGGTTCCCGACCACGCGCCACCGTACGCCTCGGAGGTCATCTCGTCGCGCTCGGCCTGCTGGGCCTTCGCGGCGTCGTAACCGGATCTGCCCGAGATGATCACTCCTACCTCGCCCGCCATACCCGCTGTCATCGCCTCAGGCATCGGCTCCGAGGCTGACAGCCAGCTCATGTCGTGACCGGGGCCCGCGATGAAGCCGTCGATCGAGCAGGTGAATCCCCACGCGACTTTGCTCATGATCTTCTCCATCCATTCTTCAGAACATCCACGTCAATCGTCACCGTCGAACAGGCCGCCGTCGAGTATCCAGTTGTAGCGCATGCGCAGAGCCCGCTCGGTGCTCGCCACGAGTCCCGCGACGACCAGTGAGATGTTCGTCCACGCCGGAAGATGGAACGGGCTGACGAACGTGCCGACAGCATCGGCGACGGGAGGAATCCGTGTGATGTCTTCGGCTATCTGCGGCACACCGAGCACGAGCGCGATCAGGAGCACCACGACAGACACGACACCGATGGCGCGACTCAAGGTCGGACGGGTCTGACCGAGGCGAGCGCGTCGCCCCTCGGCAGAGGCGGGGTCAGGTACGAGCATCCGGGTCGTCCCGTCCTCAGCGACATAGTGACAGCGCTTGAGGCCGTAGCTGCTCGTGGCCACTTCGATAGTGCCGCCCGGGATGCGGAACGCCGCGGGAAGCCTGGAGCGCGCCTGATTGCGTCCGTCGAGGTACAGCAGGGCCCAGACCTCTCCGTTCGAGTCACCACCATGGCGGACGTCGACCGACCAGACTTCCGGAACGTCGGCGAAGCCGTCGAGGCGCAGATGGAACAGCGAGCGTGAGAACAGCTGCCACCAGCGGTAGCGCTGCAGCGGGTGATCGTCTCCCGGCTTGGCTCTGTGCACCATTCGTCATCCCCGTTCTGCGTCCGTTCGATCGACGCTACAAGCGGCCTGGAGCGCGAAGAAGTGCAGAACAGTCCTGACTTGGCATGACATTGGTCACGGTTGTCCCCGATGCACTCATTCGGCAGCAGGGCACCGATGACCGCGCGTCGTGTGGACTTCAGTGCGTCGGGTGGTCTCCACCGGAGATCTGGTCGAGCAGATGATCGAGAACGTCGCCGAGCACGGCGAGACCGTCGCGCACGCCCCCGGTGGAACCTGGCAGATTCATCACGAGCGTGCGACCGGCGATGCCGGCGACCGCTCGGCTGAGGATCGCTGTCGGCGTGACCTCCGCCCCGCGCCGGCGCACTTCCTCGACGATTCCCGGCAGCTCCTTGTCCAGCAGCGCGCTGGTCGCCTCCGGCGTGCGATCATCGGGTGAGACGCCGGTGCCGCCGGTGGTGAGGAGCAGGTCCGGATGCTGGGCGAGCAGTTCTGCGAGTGACGCGGCGATCGCGGCATCCGGAACGATGACCGGCCCGACCACCTCGAAACCGCGAGCGCGCAGCCAATCCGCGATCACCGGGCCGGTGCGATCCTCATACGTCCCTGCAGCGGCGCGGGTCGACGCGACGAGGACCGCGGCGCGCCTGGTCATTCGCGAGACCAGTCGCCGCTCTTGCCGCCCGACTTCGCGAGCACCAGCACGTCGGTGATCACGGCACGGTTGTCGACGGCCTTGATCATGTCATAGAGCGTCAGGGCGGCGACGCTCGCCGCGGTCAGCGCCTCCATCTCGACGCCGGTGACCCCGTTCGTCACGGCGGTCGCGACGATGCGCACGCGATCGCCCTGCGGCTCGAGGTCGACCGACAACTTCGTGAGGGGCAGCGGATGGCACAGCGGAATCAGGTTCGACGTCTGCTTGGCGCCCATGATGCCCGCCAGCCGCGCCGTTCCGAGCGCTTCGCCCTTGGGCAGCGAACCATCGGCGATCATCGCCACGACGTCTTCGGTCGTGACGAGCACGGCCTGCGCCTGCGCCTCGCGGCGCGTGACCGCCTTGTCGGTGACGTCGACCATGTGGGCCGATCCGTCAGAACGCAGATGCGTCAGGTCACTCATCGATTCTCCATACCTCGACCTCGGCGCCGGCGGGGAGCGTATCGACGCCGACCGGAATGTGCACCAGGATCGTGGCCCGCGCGTAGTCGTGCAGCAGGTGCGATCCGGGAGCTCCCACCTCGACGCTACCGTCTGCGCGGAATCTCCCTCGACGGATCTGATGCTTGCCACGGGGCGAGTCGAGCGCCTCCGCCAACGGCGCACGCTGCACCTGACGAGTGGGCGAGAGTCCGGCGGCCCTGCGCAGAATCGGGCGGAGGAACATCTCGAAAGACAGCAGTGCGGAGACGGGATTGCCAGGGAACGCTATGACAGGCACCGAGCGATCGCCTGCGCCGACCGTTCGCAGCCGTGCGTCACCAAGGCCCTGCGGGCCGCCGGGCTGCATCGCGACTTTGCCGAAGCGCACACCGGCAGGCTCCAGAGCATGGCGCACCACCTCGAAAGCACCGGCGCTGACACCGCCGGTGGTGACGATCACGTCGATGTGCGGATGCTGCGCTATCGCGTCGAGCACGGCAGCAGCATCGTCGGGTGCGAACGCGAAGTGCACGATCGCGCCGGCATCCTGCATGGCGGCGGTCAGCGAAGCCGTGTTCGCATCGTAGATCTGTCCCGGGGCCAGTGCGTCGCCCGGCGCGCGCAGTTCGTGGCCGGTGGAGAGCAGCAGCACCACAGGACGCGCACGTACTCGCACCTCGGTGATCCCCGCCGAAGCAAGCGAGCCCAACTGCGCGGGTCCGAGCCGCGTACCGGCAGGCAGGATCGTCGAGCCCTCTGCAAGATCGGCGCCTGCCTCGCGCACGAACGCACCTGTCTCAACGCGCGCGTGGAAGCGGACCGTGGTGTCTGCAGGGCTCTCGTCGGCACCGCTGCCGATCCCGATGAAGCGGGGCGGGTCAGCGAGCTCGATCGGCACGACCGCATCGGCGCCTGCGGGGATGGGCGCCCCGGTCATCACGGGAGCCGCCGTACCGGGAACATGCTCGTGCACGGCGTCACCGGCGGCGCTGGTCGCACCGATGCGCAGCTGAGCCGGTGAATCGGCGCTCGCGGATGCCAGATCTGCAGCCCGAACGGCGTATCCGTCCATCTGCGAATTCGTGAACGGCGGCACGGTGATCGGACTCTTCACGTCCGTCGACAGCACGCGGCCGTACGCTGCGCCAGGAGTCAACGAGACCAGCTCTGCGCGTGAATCATCAGCGAGAGTGTCGAAGACGGGGGCGAGCAGCGCGGCGACGGCCTCGGCGTGCTCGGACGGTGTGGCTGCGGGCTCGGTCATCGAGCCGTCACCCTCCGGCGAACGGCGGAAGGATGTCGACCTGCGCACCGGTGGGATGGGCGGGATCCCTGCGCACCACGCCATCGAGGAGGAATGAGCCGGAACGGAGCACGCGCGCCATCGGCTCACCGTAGTTGCGCACCAGAACCTCGCGCAGCCCGCCGAGCGTCGAGTCTGAGCCGAGATCGAGCTCTTCCTGCTCGCGACCCGCTGCTTCGGAGGCGGCAGCGAAGTATCGCACCGTCACGATTGCCATGCTGTCCATTCTAATCCAAGGGGTGGAAGTCGAACTTCGTATCGTGGAATTGCTTTGTCGTGCTGCGGAGTTCGACGCGTACTATGGCACCATGATCCCGCTCGTCGAGCCGGGCCCCTCGCTGGAGCCCGAGCGAATCACCCGCTACAGCCGTCAGCTCATGTTGCCCGGCTTCGGCGAGAGTGCGCAACGGCGACTCGCCGCAGCTCGTGTTCTCGTCATCGGAGCCGGTGGCCTGGGCAGCACCATCGTCCCCGTGCTCGCCGGCTCCGGGGTCGGCACGATCGGTGTCGCCGACGACGATGTCGTCGAGCTGTCGAACCTTCACCGTCAGCTCAGCCACGGTGTCGAAGACATCGGCCGATCCAAGGTCGACTCGCTCGCCGACACTGTGCGGGCGATCGACCCGCAGCGCGAACTCATCATCCACCGCGAGCGCCTGACGTCCGAGAACCTGCCGGTGATCCTCGAGCAGTACGACCTCATCGTCGACGGAAGCGACAACTTCCCGACGCGCTATCTCGCGAACGACGCTGCAGAACTCGCGGGCACGCCCCTCGTCTGGGGCTCCATCCTGCGCTTCCACGGGCAAGTGGGAGTGGCGTGGCGCGATCACGGACCGACGTTCCGCGACCTGTTCCCCTCGCCGCCACCGGCTGACGAGACGCTGTCATGCGAGTTGGGCGGGGTGCTGCCGAGCCTCTGCACCGCGATCGGATCGCTCATGGCGACGGAGGTCGTGAAGCTCGTCACCGGGATAGGTGAACCACTGATGGGTCGGGTGCTGTTCTACGACGCCCTCACCGCCCGCACACGCGAGATCGCCTACGCGACGGATGACGCGCGAGCGCCCGTGTCCGAGCTCATCGACTATGAGGAGTTCTGCGGGATCCAGAGCGATCCAGCCTCCGTTGATGTCGACGCCACCTCGGCGGCGGAGCTGCTTCAGTGGATGAGAGAGCGCAGATCGGTGCGGCTGATCGACGTGCGTGAACCCCACGAGGCGCGCGCGCGTCGCATTCCAGGGGGACGGCTGCTGCCGATGGGCCGGCTGGATGCGGGGGAGAGCCCTGAGGGGCCGGCCGATGGTGCGGCGGGCGAGAAGATCGTCGTGTACTGCGAGCGCGATCCCCGCTCCCGCCGCGCCGCGCGAACGCTCACCGACCGCGGATTCCGCGTGACGTATCTGGCCGGCGGCATCCAGGCGTTCGTCGCCGTCGGCGGCAGTGTTGTGGAGGGGGACGCGGTGCAGGATGCTGCGAGCCCGGGCCCCGAGCAGATCGAGATGGTGACCTCATGACGACGACGTTCGCACTGATCTCGGAGGACCCCATCGATGAGGGGGCCGTTCGGGCCGCCGTCGGCTCGGATGAGCACGGCGCGATCGTCACTTTCTGCGGAGTGGTGCGCGATCATGACGGCGGACGGTCTGTGCGCTCGCTCGATTATCGTGCTCACCCGGATGCCGCGCGGTTCCTCGCCGAGATCGTCGAGCGCGTGCGGGTGGAGACCGGCCTGCTGGTCGCAGCCGCCCATCGTGTCGGAGATCTGCGCATCGGTGACATCGCGCTGTATGCCGCGGCATCGGGCGGCCATCGAGCAGAGTCATTCCGCGCGTGCGAGCTCGTGGTCGAGGAGATCAAACGCGGTGTGCCGATCTGGAAACGGCAGCACTATGAGGACGGCGTCTCGGAGTGGGTGGGGCTCTGAGCTCCCTGAGCCCCGCCGCGCGATGCACGTCGACCCTCAGCCGCCGATGTAACTCATCTCGACGCGCTGGCGCGATGCGCGCAGCTCGGGAGTGAGGCTCGATCGGATCTCGGAGTACCGATCGTCCCGAGCGCCCCAGATCGACGCCATCGCCGCGGCGAGCTGCTCGTCGTCAGCACCACCGCGCAGCAGTGCGCGAAGATCGTGCCCCTCTGACGCGAAGAGGCAGGTGAAGAGCTTGCCCTCCGTGGAGATGCGTGCCCGGTTGCAGGTGCCGCAGAAGGTGTTGGTCACCGACGAGATCACTCCGATCTCGCCGGATCCATCCGCGTAACGCCAGCGCTGGGCGGTCTCGCCCTGGGTCACGGCATCCATCGGCTCGAGCGGATGCTGGGCGCTTATGCGCTCGATGATCTCTGCCGACGGCACCACCTCGTCGAGCGACCACCCGTTCGACGTGCCGACATCCATGTACTCGATGAATCGCAACGTGTACGGGGTGCTCTTGAAATGAGCCGCCATCGCTTCGATCTCGCCGTCGTTGAGTCCGCGCTTGACGACCATGTTCAACTTGATCGGGCCGAGCCCGACCGCGTGCGCGGCGTCGAGCCCGTCCAGCACGCGGGAGACGGGGAAGCGCACGTCGTTCATCCGCTGGAAGAGGTCATCGTCCAGCGAGTCGATCGACACGGTGAGTCGGCCGAGCCCGGCATCCTTCAGCGACTGTGCCTTCAATGTCAGCGCGGAGCCGTTCGTGGTGAGAGCGATCTCGAGCTTCTCGCCCTCCGGCGTGCGAAGCGCCGCCAGGCGCGCGATGAGATCCTCGATGCCGCGGCGCAGCAGTGGCTCGCCCCCGGTCAAACGCAGTTTGCGCACGCCGTGAGCGGCCGCGACACGGGCGATCCGCTCGATCTCCTCGAAGCTGAGCAGTTCATCACGATCAAGGAATGCATAGTCGCGGCCGAATACCGTTCGCGGCATGCAGTAGACGCAGCGGAAGTTGCACCTGTCTGTGACCGAGATCCGCAGGTCGCGCATGGGGCGTGCGAATCGGTCGGTCAGGCCACCCGTGGCGGGCAGGCGCGACGCCCCTGTCGCCCGCCCTGGTGCGGGAATCGGAATGATCGACATCGCCCGTCCCTTTCGTGTGGCAACGGTAGCACCGCTCAGGGCGATCGGCGCACCGATACGTCGTGCTCGAGGATCGAGAACACCAGCACTGCATCCGGGCGTACGCCTGCTTCGACGGCCGTCATGGAAGAGCACTCGACGGCGATCTCCGGATGCTCGGCGGTGAACAGGCGCACTCCACCAGGGGTCGCCTCCAGGTGCGCCACCGTGCCGGTCCAGGTGTTGGGCACAGCGTCGCTGCCCGGCGCCTCGGAAGCAGCGTGGATCCGAACGGCACTGGGAGAGAACACCGCTGTGCCCGTCTGACCGGCTCCGAGCCGATCTCCACGACCGACCCAGCGGGTGAGCGGCCCGACCGTGGACGCGCCGTTGCCGGTCGCCTGCAGCGCGCCGTCGGGACCAGCGTGTCCGGACACGAGATTCACTCCGGCGATGGCCGCGACGAACGGCGAGTTCGGGTGGCCGAGCACCTCCCGTGTAGATCCCTGCTGCACGATGCGTCCCTCATGCAGCACCACGGTCCGCGACGCGAGCATGACTGCATCCATCGGATCATGGGTCACCAGCACCATCGGGACACTGATCCGGTCGCGCAGTTCGGACACCAGGCGCCGTGCCTGCGCCGAGGTCTGCACGTCGAGAGCGGCGAACGGCTCATCCAGCAGCAATGCATCCGGGGCCGCGGCCAATGCGCGAGCCAGCGCGACGCGCTGACGCTGCCCTCCGGACAACTGCGCAGGCCGTCTGTCGGCGAGATCGCTGAGGCCGACATCCGAGAGGTGTCTGCGGGCGATCTCGGCCGCCTGGTCGCGGTTCACGCGCTGCGCGCGTGGGCCGAACGCCACGTTGTCCAACGCGCTGAGATGCGGGAACAGCGTGGTGTGCTGGCCGAGCAGCCCGATCCGCCTGCGTTCGGGTGGCACTGACTGATCAAGCACACGCTCGCCGAGCGTGATCCGGCCCGTCACCTCGCTGTGGCGGCCGGCGTGATCGAGGTGACCGGCGATCGCGCCGAGCAGGGTGGACTTGCCTGAGCCGTTGGGGCCGAGGACGGCGAGCACCTCGCCCTGAGCGGCGGTGATCGCCGCCTCGAGAGTGAAGCTTCCGACGCGCGCGCGGATGTCGACGTCGAGCATCATCGGACCGCGTCCGCACGCCAGCCCCGCATCAGCAGGAGTACTCCGACTGCGACGATGATGAGCAGCAGCGACAGCGCGATCGCGGTGTCTTCCTGCACTCCTGCGCCGTTGAATGCCGTGTAGATCGCGAGCGGCATCGTCCGGGTGACACCGGGTGCGTTGCCGGCGAACAGAGCCGTCGCGCCGAACTCGCCCAGCGCACGGGCGAAGCACAGCACGGTACCGGCCACGAGTCCCGGCGCCACCAGAGGGAGGGTCACCCGTCGGAACACGGTGAATCTGCTCGCACCGAGAGACGCCGCCACGAGCTCGTGGCCGGTTCCCGCAGTGCGCAGAGCGCCCTCGGCGGAGATCACGAGGAACGGCAGCGCGACGAAGACCTGCGCGATGACGACGGCGGCCGTCGTGAACGGGATCTGGATCCCCGCGACGGCGAGTGCGTCGCCGAGGACACCGCTGCGTCCGAGCAGGGAGAGGAGCGCGATACCCCCGACGAGTGGGGGCAGCACGAGCGGAAGCGTCGTCAGGGTGCGCAGTATCGCGGCGAGCCACTGCGGGCTCCGCGCGATCACGAGTGCCAGCGGCACCCCGAGGATCACGCACAAGACTGTCGCGATCGACGCCGTCGAAAGCGACAGCGTGAGCGCCTGCATCGCGGCCGGAGACGTGATCGCGGCCGGTACTCCTGCCCAGTCGAGGCGCGCCAGCAGGGCGATGAACGGGAGGACGAGCACGAGGGCTCCGAGCCCCGCAGGCACCGCCAGCCAGGGCGGGATGCGCCTCAGAACCGATCCCGGCACCCTGACCAGGGGAGTCGTCGCCGATGTCACGCTCATGGGGCACCGAAGCCGAAGTCGCTCAGGACCGACTGCCCCTCATCCGAGAGCACGAAGTCGACGAACGCCTCCGCAGCCTCAGGATTGGCGGCATCGGCCAACGCCGAAAGTGGATACACGTTAGTCGCCTGATCAGCACCCTCGATGTCGACGGCCTCCACCGCCCCTCCGGCCGCGGCGATGTCGGTGCGGTAGACCAGGCCGGCGTCGGCCTCGCCGGACTTCACCTTCGCCAGCACCGCCGTCACGTTCTGCTCTTCGCTGGCCGCGGTCACCTCGGCGCCGGCGGCGTCGAGCAGTGCGTGCGCTGCTGCACCGCACGGCACCGCGGCTGCGCACATCACGACGATCAGGTCTTCGTCGACAAGAGACGCCAGTGAATCGACGTCTTCCGGGTTGTCCGGTGCGACGGCGATCTGCATGGTGTTCGTCGCGAATGCCTCAGCACCTGCGGCCAGACCGGCATCGGCCACCTTCGTCATGTTCCTCTCGTCCGCTGAGGCGAACACGTCGGCCGCGGCGCCTTCGAGCAGCTGGGTCGCCAGGACCGACGAGCCGTCGTAGCTGATCGGGAGGATGTCGACGTCGGGATGCTGCGCTTCGAACTGCGCCGAGAGTTCCTCGAATGCTCCGGACAGCGAAGCGGCGGCGAAGATCGTGAGCTCGCCGCTCGGGCCGTCTCCAGTCCGGCTCTCGTCTCCGCCATCGGGCGCGCCTGCGCACCCCACGAGGACGAGAACACCGACGAGTGCCGCGACCGCGGCCGGGCGTCGGTGCACGAGGCCGACCGTCATCGTGCGTCCCCGTCCGTTTCGAGAATGACCATGGTGGCCTTGACGACCGCGACGGCCTTGGAGCCGACGTCGAGCTTCAGCTCTCGTGCCGCCTCGGATGACATCAGTGACACGACACGGTTGGGGCCGCACTGCAGTTCGACCTGGGCCATCAGCCCGTCGATCTCGACCTTCGTCACCAGTCCCGTGAATCGGTTGCGTGCGCTGCGCTTGACGTCGCCGACGTCGGCGACCTCAGACGCCAGCACCTTGGCATGTGCGGCGAGCTGTGGGCCATCGACGACCTGTCGGCCCGAATCATCGAGAGAGACCGAGAGGATACCGTCGGCGCCCCATCTGCGGACAGTGTCGTCACTGACACCCAAGAGTGTGGCGGCTTCGCTGATCCGAAAATGAGTCATATTCACGAGGTTACTCCCGCATCTGCGGAGGCGCAATTCTCAATCTCGTATGGTGGAAAAGAGATTCCGAAAAAGATGGACGATCGCCCGTTTCGCTGTTAGTGTCATAACGCCCTGCGTGCCCGCAAAGACGGGCACGCAGGAAACCAGAAGCCAGCGGATCGACGAGGACCGCGCATCACACCCGTCGCACCCTCGTCGCATCAGCGTCCAACGCAAGGAAGCTCTCCCACATGGACACGATCGGTATCAACTCGTCCACTGCTCCGTCATCGGCAGGCAGCGTCCCCACTCCGGCCGAGTACCTGGCCCGCGCCGTGGACCTCGCGACAGAGAACGTCCGCAATGAGGGCGGGCCGTTCGGCGCCATCATCGTCTCGTCCGACGGGCGTGTGTTCGAAGGTGTCAACCGCGTCACCGCGAACCTCGACCCTTCGGCGCACGCCGAAGTCACCGCCATCCGCAACGCCTGTCAGGCTCTGGGCACCTTCGACCTGAGCGGCGCCGTGCTCTACACGAGCTGCGAGCCGTGCCCGATGTGTCTCGCCACCTCGCTGTGGGCACGGGTCGAGAAGGTCTACTTCGCAGCCGACCGCAACGACGCAGCCGACGCAGGCTTCGACGACGCCGTCTTCTACCGCTACTTCGAGGGAGGAGCGGAAGACAGAGCGATCATGCCGGTCGCACAGGAGCCTCTTCCGCCGGCACAGCGTGTCGCTGCCTTCACCGAATGGACCCAGACGGCCACTCGTACCGAATACTGACACCGTCTGCCGACCCGATCCACCGACTGGAGCCAACGATGTCTTCAACAACTTCCACACGCGACGACGAAGCGGAGTCGCTTCCCCCGGAACATCCGCCGCTCGCCACCGGCGCGACGACCACCGTCGACGCGAAGCCAAAGAACGCGCTCGATCGATTCTTCGAGATCACTCAACGCGGTTCGACGGTCGCTCGTGAGATCCGCGGCGGCGTCGTCACATTCGTGACGATGGCGTACATCGTCATCCTCAATCCGCTCATCCTCGGCGGTGTGGATGATGTCGCGGGCAACGCGCTGCAGAGCGCACAGATCGGCGCAGCGACCGGACTCACCGCCGGCGTCATGACGATCCTGTTCGGCGTCATCGCCCGTCTTCCGTTCGCGCTCGCCGCGGGGCTCGGCATCAACTCGTTCCTCGCGGTCGCCGTCGTCGGTCAGGTCACGTGGCCCGAGGCCATGGGGCTCGTCGTGATCAACGGCATCCTCATCGTGCTGTTCGGGGCCACCGGCATCCGCACCGCGATCTTCAACGCCGTTCCCCACGCGCTCAAGGCGGCGATCACGGTCGGAATCGGACTGTTCATCGCGTTCATCGGCTTCGTCGACTCGGGCTTCGTGAACCGCACTCCCGGCGGTCCTCCCGTGCAGCTCGGCGACGGCGGCTCGATCACCTCGGTACCGACGTTCATCTTCCTGATCGGGCTGATCCTCATCGGCGTGCTCGTCGCCCGCAAGGTGCCCGGCGGCATCCTGATCGGGATCGTGGCGTCGACGATCATCGCGATCGTGGCGCAGTCGTTCCTCAAGCTCGGCACGAGCGCAGAAGCTCCGGGCGGATGGCACATGACCATCCCCGAGCTGCCGACGTCGTTCGTGACGATCCCCGACTTCGGTCTGGTCGGGCAGTTCGACCTGTTCGGCTCGTTCGGGCGCATCGGCGCCCTCGCTGCGACGATGCTGGTCTTCACCCTCGTTTTCTCGAACTTCTTCGACGCCATGGGCACCATGACCGGCCTGGCCAAGAACTCGGGCCTGGCCTACAAAGACGGCACCTTCCCTCGTCTGCGCTCCGCCTTCGTCGTCGAGGGTCTGGGTGCTGTGGCCGGTGGTGCGACGTCGACATCGTCGAACACGGTGTTCGTCGACAGCGCGTCCGGCATCGGCGAGGGGGCGCGAACCGGTCTCTCGTCCGTCGTCGTGGGAGTGCTCTTCCTGCTGTCGATGTTCTTCACCCCGCTCACCCTCGTGGTGCCGATCGAGGTCGGCTCGGCGGCGTTGGTCGTCGTCGGCGCGATGATGATGGCCCAGGTCAAGGAGATCAAGTTCACGAAGTTCGCCGTCGCGCTGCCGGTGTTCTTGACGATCGTGACCATGCCGCTGACCTACTCGATCGCCAACGGGATCGGCGTCGGCTTCATCTCATGGACTCTCGTGAACGCGCTCTCCGGACGCGCCAGGAAGGTGCACTGGCTGATGTGGATCGTGGCAGCCGGGTTCACGCTCTACTTCGTACGCGGGCCGATCGAGACGCTTCTCGGCGGCTGAGACGCGTGGGCGATTCTCACGCTGGGAAGAAGAGTTTCGGGGCTCCGATGGCGCCGGAACCCCCGAAAGTCTTCTCCCGTCCCGCGAAGACGGTCGGACGAGGGGCGTTCCGGGGCAGCCTGGGCGGGGTGCCGGGTCAGCAGGCAGAGGCGGATGCCGGAGCAGCCGGCGGCGCGATGAACGCTTCAGCCGCGGCCGATGAACGGCATGCCCGCCGCAGTGACGGTGAGCTGCGGGACGCTGACTTCGAGCGGCGTGCGGGCGAGCTGAACCACGAGGTCGGCGACGTGTGCGGCATCCATCGTCGGCTCCGGTCGACGTGAACCGTCTGCCTGCAGCGCGCCGTCTGTGACGAGCCGGTCGATCAGCTCGGTGCGGGCGTTGCCGATGTCGAGCTGGGTCGCGGTGATCCGATGCGGACGCCCGTCGAGCTCGATGGATTTCGTCAGACCCGCGATCGCGTGCTTGGTGGTCGTGTATGCCACAGAGCGGGGGCGCGGGGTCTGCGCGGAGATCGACCCGTTGTTGATGATGCGTCCGCCCATCGGGGACTGAGCGCTCATCTGACGGAAGGCTGCACCGGCGCAGAGCACCGCACCGGTGAGGTTCACGGCGAGCGTCGACTCCCACTCGGCGGGGGCGAGGTCGCCGACGTCGGAGTTCGGACCGAAGACGCCGGCATTGTTCACCAGCACGTCCAGGCGACCGAAGCGCTCCACGTGACGGGTGAAGAGCCGCTCCACCTGCGCGCGGTCGGTGATGTCTGTCTCGACGACGAGGGCGGCGGTGTGCGGGACGCCGTCGATCACGGTCGTTTCCCGCAACGGCGCGCTGCGCCGCCCGGCATGGGTCACGCCGAAACCGGCAGCGAGCAGGGCGCGGGCGATGGCGCGACCGATACCGCTGCCGGCGCCGGTGACGATCGCAGAGGCGCCGGGGGAGTCGTTCATGAGGCGGCCTCGTTCACGGCATCCGGATCGTCCTGAACTGCGACCGGCGCAGCCTCATCGATGAGCTGCAGGATCCGAGCGGCGACGCTGACGGCGATGACCGCCGGATGCTTGCCGGTCACCTCCGGCACGCCGATCGGCGTGGTGACGCGGGCGAGATCCGCGTCGCTGTGCCCGAGCTCGGTGAGCTTCTTGCGGAAACGCGCCCACTTCGACGACGAGCCGATCAGGCCGATCGAGCGGATGCCGTCGGCACGAAGCGATTGGTCGACGACGGCGAGGTCCTCGACGTGGTCGTGCGTCATCACCAGCACGTGGGCGTCGGCCGGCAACGTCATGAGCGCGGCCTCTGGGACCGGTGAGTGGGTGATGTGGATTCTGGCGACGGCATCCGCGAAGACGCCATCGTGGCCAGGTGCACCGACGCGCTCGGGTGCGAGCATCTCGGGTCGCGAGTCGATCAGGTGCAGATCGACCTCGTGCCGCGAGAGGATGCGCGCGAGCTCCAACCCGACATGGCCCACACCGAAGATCGCGACGACGGGGACGACCCGCATCGGCTCGAGCATCATGGTGACCTCTCCTCCGCAGCATTGCACGCCGTACTCCGTCGTCGCCTTGTCGCTCAGCGTGAGCGTGAGCAGCTCGGGCTCAGCCGAACCGGACGCGAGCATCGCGCGGGCGCGATCGATCGCGGTCGCCTCGAGATTGCCGCCACCGATCGTGCCGAACACGTCGTCAGCGGAGACCACCATCTTCGCGCCGCCGTTGCGGGGCGCATGACCGCGCACGAGGGCCATGGTCACGACGACGGCAGGGACGCGCCGGGTGCGCAGATTCTGCAGAGCGTCGAGCCAGTCCACCGCGTGCCCCGATCAGCGGACGGCGGCGAGCTCGTGGGCTCCCGCGCGATTCGGCGTGGCGTGCGCGTCGGTGGCGGCCTGCTGCACCGCGCGCACCGCCCAGAACACGGCCTCCGGGGTCGCGGGCGACCCGAGCTGTACCATGTGGCCCTCGGGTCCGAACGCGCCGACGGCCTCGCGGATCGCCTCGCGCGCGCTGAACGCGAGCATGAACGGCGGCTCACCGACTGCCTTGGATCCGTAGACCGCACCGTCCTCGCGCGCATCCTCGAACAGCCGAACGTTGAACTCCGAGGGCATCTCAGAGAAGCTGGGCAGCTTGTACGTCGACGCCGACTGCGTCTGCAGGCGCCCGCGGTGCGGTCCGTCGCTGGTGTCCCAGCGCAGTTCCTCGAGCGTCAGCCAGCCGACGCCCTGCACATACGCGCCCTCGACCTGGCCGATGTCGAGCATCGGCGAGAGCGAGTCGCCCACGTCGTGCACGATGTCGACGCGGCGCACCGTGTACGCACCGGTGAACTCGTCCACCTCGACCTCGGTCGCCGCACACCCGTAGGCGAAGTACTTGAACGGCGAGCCCTGCATGATCTCGGGGTTCCAGTGCAGCCCTTCGGTGCGGTAGTACCCGGCGGCGAACAGCTGCACGCGCTGGAGGTAGGCGGCCTCGGCGACCTCGGCGAACGTGAGCCGCTGCTCGAGGTTGCCGAGTCCTGTCACGTAGCCGGCCTCGAAGCGCACATCGCGCTCGTCGACGTTCAGTATGCGCCCGGCGACCGCGGCCATCCGCTCCCTGATCTGCTCGCACGCGTTCTTCACCGCGCCACCGTTGAGGTCGGCGCCGGAGGACGCTGCAGTGGCCGAGGTATTGGGAACCTTGTCGGTGCGGGTCGGAGCCAGGCGCACCTGGTGCATCTCGAGGCCCAGCGCGGTCGCAGCGACCTGCAGCATCTTGGTGTGCAAGCCCTGGCCCATCTCGGTGCCGCCGTGATTGATCAGCACCGAGCCGTCCTTGTAGACGTGCACGAGCGCTCCGGCCTGGTTGAAGGCGGCGAAGTTGAACGAGATGCCGAACTTGATCGGCGTCATCGTGAGGGCGCGCTTGGCGTGGGCGCTGTCGGCATTGAACTTCAAGATCTCGTCGCGGCGTCCGTCGATGTCGGCCTCATCGCGCAGCTGATTCCAGATGGTGCCGAGGCGATCAGCATCCCTCACGAGCTGGCCGTACGGGGTCCTCTGACCAGTGCGGTAGAAGTTCTTCTCGCGCAGCGTGAGTGCGTCGATGCCGAGCGCGGGAGCGACCCGACCGAGGATGTCCTCGATGAGGAACACGCCCTGGGGCCCACCGAATCCGCGGAACGCCGTGTTCGACGTCTTGTTCGTCTTCACGATCCGCCCGAGGGCGTGCACGTTGGGGATCCAGTACCCGTTGTCGATGTGGCACAGCGCCCGGCCGAGCACGGGCTCGGAGAGGTCGAGGCTCCAGCCGCCGTCACAGGTGAGCACGGCATCCAGTCCCTGCAGAAGACCGTCGCTGTCGAAGCCGACTTTCCATGAGATGTGGAACGGATGCCGTTTGCCGGTCATCGTGATGTCCTGCGTGCGGTTCAGGCGCAACCGTACGGGCCTGCCGGTGAGCTTCGCGCCGAGAGCGGCGATCGCCGCGAACCCGTGCGACTGCATCTCCTTGCCGCCGAAGCCACCGCCCATGCGCAGCGACTGCACGGTGACCTGATTCGATGGCAGATCGAGTACGTGCGCGACGATCTCCTGCGTCTCGGACGGATGCTGCGTCGAGCACTGCACGAAGTACTGGCCCTCCGAGTCGATCGTCACGAACGACGCCTGCGTCTCGAGGTAGAAGTGCTCCTGGCCGCCGAACTCGCTCACTCCTTCGAAGACGTGCGCGGAGGATGCGAGGGCGGATGCCGCATCGCCGCGCTGCACCGTGCGAGCGATGCCCTGGAACGAGTCGGCGTCGACGGCATCCTGAATCGTGATCAGAGACGGAAGGGACTCGTACTCGACCTTGACGGCCGCGGCACCGAGACGGGCAGCCTCCTGCGTCTCGCCGAGCACCCACACAAGGGCGTGGCCGTAGAACATCGCCTCGTCGGGGAACAGGGGTTCGTCGTGCTTGATGCCCGCATCATTGACGCCGGGGACGTCGTCAGCGGTGAGCACACGGACGACGCCCGGTACCTCGTACGCACCGGAGACGTCGATGGTGACCTTGGCGTGCGCGTTCGTGGACTGCACCGGCCACGCCGTGAGCACGCCGGCGGTGTGCGCGGCGAGGTCGTCGGTATACATGGCGGCGCCCGTCACATGCAGGGCCGCGCTCTCATGCGGGGCGCGGATGCCGACGACGGGGTTCGCCGGACGGTCGGCGAGAGCACTCATGCCGACACCTCCTTCGACTCGAGGACGGTCGTGCTGTAGAGCTTGAGCAGCGCGGTGTTGAGCATGAGCGCGCGGTACTCCGAACTCGCTCGGTGATCGGACATCGGCGTGCCCTCACTGCCGAGGACTTCGGATGCTGCGCGGACAGTGGCGACATTCCACGGCTGCCCGATGAGGGCCTCCTCTGTCGCGCGAGCGCGCAACGGAGTGGCAGCGACGCCGCCGAGTCCGATTTTCGCCGCCGTGACGGAGCCGCCTTCGATGTCGAGGGCGAACGCGACGGCGACGCTGGAGATGTCGTCGAAACGCCGCTTCGCGATCTTCTGGAACGAGGTCACCTCCGCGAGTGGCCGGGGGATGCGCACGGCACGGATCAGCTCGTCCGCCCGCCTGACGGACTGGCGGTAGGCCGTGAAGTACTCGGCAAGATCGACCTCGCGCTCGCCGTCTGCGGATGCCAGCACCACGCGGGCGCCGAGGGCCAGCAGCGCGGGGGGAGTGTCGCCGATCGGCGAGCCCGTGCCGAGGTTGCCGCCGATGGTCCCGCGGTTGCGGATCAGACGGGAGGCGAACTGAGGGAACAGCTGTGCGAGCAGCGGCACTGTGCCGCCCAGGCGTGACTCGATCTCTGACAGCGGCAACGCGGCGCCGATCTCGATCTCGTCGTCGGTGACGACGAGCGCGCGCAGTTCCTCATGATGCTCGATCGCGACGACCAGCGGCGCGTGTGAGCCGCGGATGTTCACCTCGACGCCCCAGTCCGTTGACCCTGCGACGAGGAGAGCATCCGGTTCGTCGCGCAGCAGGCGAAGGGTCTCATCCAAGGATGCGGGGCGGACGAAGCGCGAGCCGTCGACCGTTGCGGCCGTGGCGACGGGGGCAGGTGCCGGGTCGGCGAGGCGCTGCTGCAGAGGGTCATCGCTCTCCGGTGAACCCAGCGCGTATGCGGCGTCGCGGATCGGGCGATAGCCCGTGCATCGGCAGAGATTCCCGCTGAGCGCGTGCAGGTCGAACCCGTTCGGGCCGTGCTCCGCGTCGTGCACAGGGCATTCCTCAGCGGCTGCGGTCTCGGTCACCGCTTCGCGACCATCGCGGTAGTACTCGCCGGCCATGCTGCAGACGAATCCGGGGGTGCAGTAGCCGCACTGCGAGCCGCCGGCTTCGGCGAGCTTCTCCTGCACCGGATGCAGCGCATCGGGGCGGCCGAGCCCTTCAGACGTGACGATCTCCTGGCCGTTGAGCGCATAGACCGGCACGAGGCAGGAGTTCACCGGCGTCCATGCCGTGCTGCCTTCGGGCGTCGGGGTGGCGAGCATGACGGCACAGGCGCCGCACTCTCCTTCGGCGCAGCCTTCTTTCGCGCCGGAGAGGCCGGCACCGCGCAGCCAATCCAGGGCGGTGGTGTGTGCAGGAGCTCCTGCGAGGGGGCGCCTGTTCCCGTTGACGTTGACGGCGATGTCATCCATAGGTAGATCTCCTCAGATCCGGCGGTGCTGCGGGAGCGGGCGCCGATCCGGATCCGATGATGCGAGTCTAAGCGCCCGACGATGCCGGGTGGGGGCCAAACAGATTGTCCTGTTTCCAGTATTCGGAAACACTATTCTGTTCCATGGAAAGAGTACGTCGAGCGGTGGGCGCGGTCAAGTGCGGTCCGAGCGTGTCCTGGAGAAGGCCCGGCTGCAAGGCAGAGGGGCTGTCGCGTTGATTCGGACAATGCTTGACTGTTCACCACCCCATAGAGGAGATGTCGTGAACGTCGAAGTTGTGGTCGATTCCAACCTGGTCGCGTTCTACGAGGACCTTCACGAGCACCCGGAGTTGGGCTTCCAGGAGAAGCGGACCTCCTCGGCTGTCGCCGAGAGATTGACGGCGCTCGGCTTCGAGGTCACGACGGGGGTCGGAAAGACCGGGGTGGTCGCGATACTCCGCAACGGAGACGGGTCAACGGCTCTTCTGCGCGCAGACATGGACGCACTGCCCGTCACGGAGGACACGGGCCTCCCTTATGCGAGCACTGCGACTGCGACGGATGAGAGCGGCAAGACCGTCGGCGTCGGCCACATGTGCGGTCACGATATGCACACCACGTGCCTGATCGGGGCTGCGAGTGCACTCGCCGGAGACCGCTCCAGCTGGTCCGGGACGCTGATGCTCGTGTTCCAACCGGCAGAGGAGCTCGGTGCCGGTGCACAGGCGATGGTCGACGACGGACTGTTCACGCGATTCCCCACCCCCGATGTCATCCTCGGACAGCACGTCGCCCCGCTTCCGGCAGGGAAGATCGCCGCCCACGCGGGCGCTGCCTACGCGGGTTCTGATTCACTACGGGTCCAGTTGGTCGGTAAGGGAGCTCATGGCTCCATGCCTCAGAATTCCGTCGACCCGATCGTCATGGCCTCGGCGACCGTTCTGCGGCTGCAGACCATCATCTCGCGGGAGCTGGCCAGCACAGATCTCGCCGTGCTCACCGTGGGTTCTTTCCACTCCGGAGATGCGGCCAACGTGATCCCCAACAGCGCGGAACTGCAGCTGAACATCCGCAGCTACGATCCCGCCGTTCGTCAGCACATCCTTGATTCGGTCGCGCGGATCGCTCGTGGCGAAGCGGAGACGGCAGGATCGCACGAAGTCCCGACGATCACGCAGATCGAGCGCTTCCCCGTGGTGATGAATGATGCGGCCGCTCTCGGGAAGACACTCGACGCATTCCGCGATTGGCTCGGCTCCGACAACATCATCGACCCGGGTGCCGGAGCCGGGAGCGAAGACGTCGGGGTCTTGGCCTCCAGCTCGGGTGCGCCACTGTCGTTCTGGCTGCTCGGCGGGGCGGATCCCTCGTTGTTCACGACGGGCACCATGGACGATCCGGCGATGCGCACGATCCCCAGCAATCATTCGCCGCACTATGCGCCCGCAATCGAGCCGACACTCACCCTCGGGGTGACCGCGCTCGTGGTCGCAGCGCGAAGGTGGCTCCCGGCGGCGCAGGAAAAGACAGGCGCCGACGGCAGCGAATAGGCAGGTCTCTCGTTGACGCTGACGCGACGCTGTGTCAGGTGGCGCTGGAGAGCGCGGAGATCTCGGCGACGACCTCGCGCAGCACAGGGATGGCGCGCTCGGCGAATCCCTCGTCGACACGGGCGATCGGTCCGGAGACGGAGACCGCAGTGAGGGTCGGCATGTTCGGCACTGCCATCGCGTAGCAGCGCACGCCGATCTCCTGTTCGCCGTCGTCGATCGCGTAGCCGCGCTCGCGGGTCACCGCGAGATCGGCCAGCAGTGCATCGATCGTCCCGAGCGAGCGTTCCGTGTCGCGCGGCATCCCGGTGCGGGAGATGATGTCGCGGACGCCGTCGTCGCTCAGCTGCGCGAGGATCGCCTTGCCGACGCCGGTGGAGTGCAGATAGGAGCGGCGACCCACCTCGGTGAACATGCGCATCGCGTGCGGAGACGGCGCCTGCGACACGTAGATCACGCGGTCGCCGTCGATCGTGGCGAGATTCGACGTCTCACCGAGTCGTTCGACGAGGTCCTTGAGCTGCGGCATCGCGATCCTGCCGAACTTGCGGTTCGCGGCCTCGCCGAGGCGCACCAGCCGCGGGCCGAGCGCGTAGCGCCTGTTCGCGAGCTGGCGGGCGTACCCGAGGGAGACGAGCGTGCGCAACAGTCGATGGATGGTGGGCAGCGGCAGTTCGGCGGACGCGGACAACTCGCTGAGGGTGACATCTCCGCCGGCATCGGCGATGAGTTCGAGCAGGTCGAAGACTCGGGTGACGGACTTCACTCCGTCTGACGCTGCTGCGGGCATTGCTCAACCTCTCGACTTCGCTCTCGTGTCCACTCAGTGGACCAGAGCACTTATCCACATGGTGGAAAGGACTTCCCGATCAGGCTATCTCATCGACGAATCCGGGTGAGTCTTGAGAATTCCGTATTGTGGAGGTTATTATCCACATGACAGAAGGGGTCACATGACCATTCAGATCACACGTGAGCCCCGCATCGCCGCGGCGGGCGACATCCTCACCGCAGAGGCACTTGGTTTCATCGAAGACTTGCATCGTGAGTTCAACACCAGGAGGCGTGAACTGCTCCTTGCACGCCAACTGCGCCGTGAGCAGGTGGCCCGCACCGGACGGCTGGATTTCCTTGCGGAGACCGCCGAAATCCGCGAGGCGGACTGGCAGGTCGCGCCGGCACCCCCAGCCCTCCACGACCGTCGGGTCGAGATCACCGGACCCGCCGCCCCCGCGAAGATGGCGATCAACGCCCTGAACTCGGAGGCGCGCGTCTGGCTCGCCGACCTCGAGGATGCCTCGAGCCCGACGTGGGAGAACGTGGTCGAGGGGATCAGGAACCTTCGCGACGGCGCTCGTGGCACGCTCGCGTACACATCGCCCGCAGGCAAGCCGTATGCCCTGCGCACCGACGTGCACCGACCCACCGTCGTCGCGCGACCCAGGGGGTGGCACCTCCCCGAGAGCCACGTGCTGATCGACGGGGCACGCG
The DNA here is from genome assembly GCF_049896145.1 of Microbacterium sp. TWP3-1-2b2. Classification (NCBI taxonomy): domain Bacteria; kingdom Bacillati; phylum Actinomycetota; class Actinomycetes; order Micrococcales; family Microbacteriaceae; genus Microbacterium; species Microbacterium sp. TWP3-1-2b2. Next base: position 2,813,436 of record NZ_JAFCTS010000001.1, read on the forward strand.
CGAGTGCGTCGCTCGTCGACTTCGGCCTGCACTTCTTCCACACGGCCCGCCAGCTCATCGCCAACGGGCACGGCCCGTACTACTACCTGCCGAAACTCGAGAGCCACCGCGAAGCGCGACTGTGGAACGATGTGTTCGTGCACGCTCAGGATGCTCTCGGCATCCCTCAGGGGACGATCCGCGCCACGGTGCTGATCGAGACGATCCCTGCCGCCTTCGAGATGGACGAGATCCTCTACGAGCTTCGCGATCACGCCTCGGGCCTCAACGCCGGTCGTTGGGACTACCTGTTCAGTCTCATCAAGGTGTTCCGCGACCAGGGGGAGGCATTCACGCTCCCAGACCGTGCAGACGTCGCCATGACCGCCCCGTTCATGCGTGCCTACACGGAGCTGCTCGTGAAGACCTGCCACCGGCGCGGAGCCGTGGCGATGGGCGGCATGGCCGCGTTCGTGCCCAACCGCAACGATGTCGAGGCGACCAAGGCCGCGTTCGACAAGGTGCGCGCCGACAAGACGCGTGAGGCCGGCGACGGCTTCGACGGATCATGGGTCGCTCATCCCGACCTCGTCCCGATCTGCCGTGAGGTCTTCGACGCCGTGCTCGGCGAGCGCCCGAATCAGCTCGATCGTCAGCGCCCGGAGGTGTCGGTCACGGCAGACCGACTGCTGGATGTGGCGTCAGCATCCGGAAGCGCGACCGAGACCGGCCTGCGCACGAACCTCGCCGTGGCCGTCACCTACACCGCCGTGTGGCTGTCCGGAAACGGCGCCGTCGCGATCAACAATCTGATGGAGGATGCCGCGACCGCCGAGATCTCGCGCTCGCAGATCTGGCAGCAGCTGCGCAATGGCACGAGGCTCGCCGACACCGACGAACAGGTCACTGCCGATCTCGTGCAACGGCTGCTCTCCGACGAGTTGGCGAGGCTGGCCACCGGTGTCAGCGACGAGGATTTCGAGCAGTTCTACCAGCCTGCAGCGCGGCTGATCTCGCAGATCTGCCTCGACGACGAGTACGTCGACTTCCTGACTCTTCCCGCATATGAGTTGCTCACTGCCGCCGGTTCTTCGAAGGTGGACGCATGAGCACCGGCCTCAGCGACGCAGATCTGACGAACATCGATCGGCACCTCGCCGAGACCGACGAGCTTCTCGACACGGTCTACCCGGGCGACAGTGGTTCACGTCAGCCTGTTCACACCGTCTACGTCCCGGCCGATCGGTTCACGCCGGATCTGGCCTCGCGGTGGGGAGCGCAGGCGCTCGCCGCGGTGGAGGCCGGCGGCGGGATGGAGAGCCTCGCAGAGCAGGTGGGAATCGAGCCAGCGCTCAGCGGAGCGGTGGCAGAACGTGTGGCGCACAAGCTCGCCACCGAGCCCATAGAGGATCTTCGACTGGACTTCGAAGACGGCTACGGCGATCGCGGCGACGTCGAAGACACTGATGTCACGGATGCGGCTTCGAAGGTGTCGGAGGCCGTGGCATCCGGGTCTGCTCCGCCCCTCATCGGCATCCGCTTCAAATGCTTCGAGAAGCCGACGCGTGCCCGCGGCCTCCGTACCCTCGATCTGTTCATCGGCGGACTGCTCGACGGCGGCGCTCTGCCGGACGGCCTGGTGCTGACGCTGCCGAAAGTGACGACGACTGCGCAGGTCGAGGCGATGGTCATCGCGGTGGAGGCGCTCGAGCGCGCACATGGACTTGATGCCGGCCGCATCCGCTTCGAAGTGCAGGTCGAGACGCCGCAGCTCGTACTCGGCGCCGACGGCCGCTCGCCGCTGGCGCAGCTGCCTGTGGTGGCGCCGGGGCGCATCTCGGGGCTGCACTACGGCACTTACGACTACAGTGCCTCGCTGGGCATCGCGGCCGGATATCAGTCGATGGAGCATCCGGCCGCCGATCTCGCGAAGCAGGTCATGCAGCTCGCTGTCGCCGGCACGGGCATCCGTCTCTCGGACGGCTCCACCAACATTCTGCCGGTGGGCGAGCGCGCGGGCGAGGCGTGGTCACTGCACGCGCGACTTGTGCGGCGTTCACTCGAGCGCGGCTTCTATCAGGGCTGGGACCTGCACCCGAATCAGCTGGCCACGCGGTATCTGGCGACCTACGCCTTCTACCGGGACGGTCACCCCACGGCGGCATCGCGACTGCGGGCGTACCTCGCGCAGAAGGAGGGTGCAGTCATGGATGAGCCGGCGACGGCACGAGCGCTCGCCTGGTTCGTGCTTCGCGGGGTGCAGTGCGGGGCGATCGACGCGGCCGAGGTGCTCACAGACATCGGCATCAGCGTCGACACGCTCGCCGCGCTCGCCCACCCGAGGCCCGCCAGCGCCTGACGCAGACACACCACATCAGAGGAGAATCATGGGCTATTACACGCCGGCCGGCGGGCTGCCGGATCAGAGCACGCTGCTCACGGATCGCGCCATCGTGAAAGAGGCGTACACCGTCATTCCCAAGGGGGTGTTCCGCGACATCGTCACGAGCAACCTCCCGGGGTTCACGAACACGCGCTCCTGGATCATCGCCCGCCCCATCGCCGGCTTCGCGACGACGTTCTCGCAGCTCATCGTCGAGATCCAGCCTGGCGGGGGAGCGGAGAAGCCGGAGCCGGAGGCGGGCGTCGAGGGCGTCGTCTTCGTCACTGCCGGCGAGCTGACGCTGACCATCGCCGGAGAAGCACAGGTTCTCGCCGAGGGCGGCTATGCCTTCCTGGCGCCGGGCGAAACGTGGTCGCTGTGGAACGAGGGAGCAGGCACGACGTCGTGCCACTGGATCCGCAAGGCGTACGAACGCGCGGAAGGCATCGCGCTGCCGAAGTCCTTCGTCACGCGCGACCAGGATGTCGAGCCGCGAGAGATGCCGGACACGGATGGTGCCTGGGCGACCACGCGCTTCGCCGACCCCGACGACCTCTCGCACGACATGCACGTGAACATCGTGACCTTCCAGCCGGGCGGGTCGATCCCGTTCGCCGAGACGCACGTCATGGAGCACGGGCTCTTCGTGCTCGAGGGCAAGGCCGTCTACCGGCTCAACGATGACTGGGTCGAGGTCGAGGCCGGTGACTTCATGTGGCTGCGCGCCTTCTGCCCGCAGGCCTGTTACGCGGGCGGACCCGGGCCGTTCCGCTACCTGCTCTACAAGGACGTCAACCGTCAGGTGATGCTGACCCGCGGCGCTGATCCGCGTCCTTGGGGCTGAGGCGCGCTCGCGCCGGGCCGCGCGCCCCGCACGCCCCGTCGCCCCGCGCGCCGCGCGCGCCCCGCGCGTCACGCCCCGCCCGTCGCGTCACGTCACGGTCAAAGAACAGTTTCGGGGGTTTGCATGGCCGGAAACCCCCGAAACTGTTCTTCCGTGCGGCAGACGGGCGACAAGGTCACCGGCGGCGCGCGGATATCGTGCGTCGGATGGCGGCGACCAGGAGCTCCGGCTCATCGAGGTCGGCCTGGGTCAGGCGGATGACGATCCACCCCTCGCCTTCGAGGTGTCGCTGGCGCTGGATGTCCCTGCGCCACTGCTCCTTGTCCGTGCGATGGCCGTCGCCCTCGTATTCGAACGCGACCTTCTGCTCGGGATAGGCGAGGTCGGTGCGTCCGAGCATTCGCCCCTCAGCCCATACCTCGTACTGCACGACGGGCTCGGGCAGACCACCATCGACGAGCAGCAGACGAGTTTCGGTCTCCTTCGGTGACTCCACTCGCTCGCGGGCGCGCGACAGAGCGGCGCGGATCGTTCGGCATCCGGGGAACTTCCCCCATTCACTGAGCCGGCGGGTGATCTCATCTCGCGTGCTCAACGGTCTTCCTGGCCCGAGGGCGGGGTAGTTGGATGCTGTCGTCAGCAGGGCATCGAGTATGACGACCGCCTGGGCGACGGTGAGTTCTGCGGCGCACATGAACAGTGCTGCGACCGGATCGACAACGGGGTGGCCCTTCAGAGTGAACGTCGAGGCGCGGTCCTCACGAAGACGGCGTCCACGTATTCCCCGAATCTTCGGCGCGGCTGCCGATGACGAAACGACCACCTCGAGCGGCTCTTCGGGAGTCCACTCCGAGGGGAGGGGGAGCCCCCAGTCCCGCGCCGCCGTCACTCCGCCGAACCGTTGGCCCGGTTTCAGGCGAGGGACGTAGCAGTCCATGAACTCGCGGAACGTCTTCGGCTGATCGATCGAACGCACGCCGCGGAACGGGCGGTGCAGCCCGGGGGTGCGAAGCCGGTCACGGCTGATGCCTGCGGCCTCTGCGCTCGCCACGGAGAACGCATCGCCCAAACGTCGGCGTAGGCGGGCCCTGTGTCGCATCCCCTGATGTTCGCGTACGGGAAGGCGGCGGCATCCTGCGATCGCCGCAACCGGTGCAGATCTCCCTCCGTTCCCGCCCTGTGCAGACCAAGTCGCCCCGCCCCGCGCCCCCGCCCCCACCGCGGAGCGAAGAAGACTTTCGGGGCTCCTGGGCCGCGAAAACCCCGCAAACTCTTCTTCCGACCGCGGAAACCCGGCTCCCGACGGCGCGACCACCGGCGCGACGACGACGCCGACCGTTGACAGCCCATCGCTCGCGTCCTAGACTTTCATCTAGCAGAAGTTACCTTCCATAATGCGGAATAAGCAAAAACGACGAAGGAGTCGAAATGACGTACACGGTGAACTGCTCGATCCTTCTCACCGAGCTCCCGCTGCTCGAGCGCCCTGCCGCGGCGAAGAATGCCGGATTCGACGCGGTCGAGTTCTGGTGGCCGTTCTCGACCTCTGTGCCGCTCGACCACGAGGTCGATGCGTTCACCGCCGCGATCCGCGACGCCGGCGTGCAGCTGACCGGTCTGAACTTCAACGCCGGTGACATGCCTGACGGCGACCGCGGTCTGGTCTCCTGGCCCGCACGCGGCAAGGAGTTCCGCGACAACCTGGACGTCGTGGTGGGCATCGGCCGGGAGCTGGGCACGAAGGGCTTCAACGCCCTGTACGGCAACCGCATCGACGGCGTCGATCCCGCCGTTCAGGACGCCGTGGCGATCGAGAACCTCGCCGCTGCTGCGGAGGCGGTCGCAGCCATCGGGGGCACAGTGCTCGTCGAACCGGTCAGCGGCGCAGAGCAATACCCCTTGCGCACCGCGGCGGACGCGCTGGATGTGATCGAACATGTCCGCACCTCGACCGGAGCGCGCAACCTCGCGCTGCTCGCCGACTTCTACCACCTCGCCGTGAACGGCGACGATGTGCCGAACGTCATCGAAGAGCACGCCGCATCGTTCGGCCACATCCAGATCGCGGATGCACCCGGTCGCGGAGCACCCGGAACAGGATCGCTCCCCATCGACTTCTGGATCGCACGCAGCCGAGAGCTCGGCTACGCGGGCTACGTCGGACTCGAATACAAAGCCCCGATCGAGACCGCGTTCGCCTGGGCATCCGAAGTCGTCGCCGCAGCGCGCTGACCCCCACTTCTGCGGCACAGCCGCCGCACCCATCCCGAAGGAACACTCATGAGCAACATCGCAGTCATCGGCCTCGGCATCATGGGTCTCCCCATGGCCAGGAACCTCATCGCCGCCGGGCACTCCGTCACCGGATACAACCTCAGCAAGGACCGTATCGACGAGCTCTTCGCTGCCGGAGGGCGAGGGGCGAGTGACATCGCTGACGCCGTCAAGGACGCCGACGTCATCATCACGATGGTGCCCGACTCCCCGGATGTCGCGGCCGCCGTCCGAGGCGAAGACGGCGTCTTCGCGCACGCCAAGAAGGGTGCGCTGTGGATCGATGCATCCAGCATCCGTCCCGACGTCGCCAAGGAGCTCGCCGAGGAGGCGATCGACGCCGGCCTTCGCGCCGTCGACGCGCCAGTCTCGGGTGGCGAGCAGGGCGCGATCGACGCCGTGCTGTCGATCATGGTCGGCGGAACTGCCGACGACTTCGCCGATGCACTCGAGGTCCTCGAGTCGGTCGGCAAGACGATCGTCCACGTGGGCCCCGCCGGCGCCGGCCAGACGGTGAAGGCCGCGAATCAGCTGATCGTCGCCGTGAACATCCAGGCCCTGGCCGAGGCGATCATCTTCCTCGAGGCCTTCGGCGTCGACACGGATGCCGCTCTAAAGGTGCTCGGGGGCGGCCTGGCCGGCTCCAAGGTCCTCGATCAGAAGGGTCAGAAGATGCTCGATCGCGACTTCGCCCCCGGCTTCCGCCTCGCCCTCCACAACAAGGACATGGGCATCATCACCGCCGCCGCACGACAGGCCGGCATCACCATTCCGCTTGGTGCCCATGTGGCCCAGCTCGTCGGGTCCGCCGTGCAGCAGGGCGACTCCGGCCTCGACCACTCAGGGCTGTTCAAGCTGACCGCGGCCTTCGCCGGCCGCGCCTGACCCCGATTCAGACTCAGGAGACTCTCATGACTCGCATGCGCGCGGCGGATGCCGCCGTGGCCATCCTGGTGAAGGAGGGCGCCATCGAGGCGTTCGGCCTACCAGGTGCCGCCATCAACCCGTTCTACTCCGCGATGCGCGCCAACGGCGGCATCCGGCACACGCTCGCCCGCCACGTCGAGGGTGCAGCGCACATGGCAGACGGCTACACCCGCGCCGCCGACGGCAACATCGGCGTCTGCATCGGTACGTCCGGCCCTGCCGGCACCGACATGATCACCGGGCTGTACGCGGCCTGGGCCGATTCGCTGCCGATCCTGTGCATCACCGGCCAGGCGCCGGTCGCCAAGCTGCACAAGGAGGACTTCCAGGCGGTCGACATCGAGACCATCGCGAAGCCCCTCACGAAGATGGCGATGACCGTGATGGAGGGAGCGCAGGTTCCTGGTGCCTTCCAGAAGGCGTTCCAGCTGATGCGCGAGGGCCGGCCGGGCCCCGTGCTCATCGATCTGCCGATCGACGTACAGCAGACCGAGATCGAATTCGACATCGACGCCTACGAGCCGCTCCCGATCGCCAGGCCCGCGGCATCTCGTCGCCAGGCTGAGAAGGCGATCGACATGCTGACCGCGAGCACGCATCCGGTCATCGTCGCCGGCGGCGGAATCATCAACGCCGGTGCATCCGCTCAGCTCATCGAGTTCGCGGAGGTTCTCGGCATCCCGGTCATCCCGACTCTGATGGGGTGGGGCACCATCCCCGACGATCACGAGCTCAATGCCGGGATGGCCGGTCTGCAGACCTCGCACCGCTACGGCAACGCGACGCTCCTGGCGTCGGACTTCGTGATCGGCATCGGCAACCGCTGGGCGAATCGCCACACCGGAAGCGTCGACAAGTACACCGAGGGCCGCACCTTCGTGCACGTCGACATCGAGCCGACGCAGATCGGTCGCGTCTTCGCGCCCGACTTCGGGATCGTGTCGGATGCCGGCGCCGCCCTCGAGGCGTTCCTCGAGGTCGCACGGGAGCGCAGCATGTCGGGCACCCTGCCGGACTACTCCGGCTGGGCGGCGGAAAGCCGTGAGCGCAAGGCCACGCTGCAGCGCAAGACCCACTACGACGACGTGCCGATGAAGCCGCAGCGCGTGTACGAGGAGATGAACCGCGCCTTCGGCAAAGACACCACGTACGTCACCACGATCGGGCTCTCGCAGATCGCCGGCGCGCAGTTGCTGCATGTCTTCGGTCCGCGCAAGTGGATCAACGCGGCACAGGCCGGGCCCCTGGGCTGGACCGGGCCTGCGGCTCTCGGCGTCGTCCGTGGCAAGCCCGGCGAGACCGTCGTCGCGCTGTCAGGCGACTACGACTTCCAGTTCATGATCGAGGAGCTCGCGGTGGGGGCGCAGCACAAGCTGCCCTACATCCACGTGGTCGTGAACAACAGCTATCTCGGTCTGATCCGTCAGGCTCAGCGAGGGTTCGAGATGGACTTCGAGGTGTCGCTGGCGTTCGAGAACATCAACTCTCCGCACGTGGAGGGCAGCACCGCGAACGGCTATGGTGTGGACCATGTCAAGGTGGCAGAGGGGCTGGGATGCCGGGCTATCCGCGTGGAGCGCCCCGAAGACCTCGCCGCGGCGTTCGCCGAGGCGCAGTCCCTCATCGATCAGCACCAGGTTCCTGTCGTGGTCGAAGCGATCCTCGAGCGTGTGACGAACATCCCGATGGGCACCGAACTCGACAACGTGAACGAGTTCGGCGAGCTCGCCGTCATGCCCGAGGATGCTCCGACGGCGATCCTCTCGCTCGCGAAGGTCTGAGATGCGTCTGGTCATCGCCCCCGACAAGTTCAAAGGGTCGCTGACTGCGCCCGAAGCTGCCGAGAGGATCGCTTCGGGGGCACGCCGCGCCGACCCGGGAATCGAGGTCGTGACGGTTCCCGTTGCCGATGGGGGAGAGGGAACGCTGGATGCGGTGCTCGCGGCAGGGTTCGCCTCGCGCACCGCGCTCGTCGCCGGGCCCACCGGAGCGCAGATCGAGGCGGAGTTCGCGGTGCGCGGTGACGAGGCGGTCGTCGAGATGGCGCGCGCCTCCGGACTCGACCTGCTGCCGGGTGGCCGCAAGGACGCACTCGGAGCGACGAGTCTCGGCACCGGTCAGCTCATCCGCGCGGCGCTGGATGCCGGGTGCCGGCGCATCGTGCTCGGAATCGGTGGCAGCGCGTGCACCGACGGCGGCGCCGGCCTGTTGCAGGGACTCGGCGCGCGCTTGCTCGACGACCACGGCGATCAGCTGCCGCCGGGTGGCGCTGCTCTCGTGCGTCTCGCTGCTGTGGATCTCAGCGCATTGGATCCGCGGCTGTGCGACACGGAGATCATCCTGGCGAGCGACGTCGACAATCCGCTCACCGGGCCGAGTGGCGCCGCAGAGGTGTTCGGGCCGCAGAAAGGCGCCACCGCAGACGACGTCGCGGCACTCGAGGCCGGTCTCATCCGCCTCGTCGAGGTGCTGGACGCCGCCGGCGGATTCGTCGTACCGGCCGCTGAGGCCGCGTCCCGTGCGGGCGCCGGCGCTGCCGGTGGTGTCGGGTTCGCCGCCATCGCGCTCGGCGCGACCAGGCGCGCCGGTGTCGATGTCGTCCTCGAGACGACCGGCCTCGCCGGCCTTCTGCAGGGCGCGGATGCCGTGATCACCGGCGAGGGCAGCCTCGACGAGCAGAGCCTGATGGGCAAGACCCCTGTGGGCGTCGCTCGCGCGGCGGCTGCGGCAGGACTGCCGGTGTATGCGGTGTGCGGGCGGACCACGCTGTCTGCCGAGGCGATCGCGGATGCGGGTTTCGCCGGGGCCAGAGCACTGTCCGAGCTCGAACCTGATCCGCAGCGCAGCATGGCGGAGGCCGGGCCGTTGCTCGAAGCGCTGGCCGAGAGCCTGGTCCGTTCGATCCCGGCACCGCGCTACGACCTCGTCCTTCGCGGGCGCGCCCTGATCGACGGCTCTTTCGCTGCCACCGAGGTCGGTGTGCGCGACGGCCGCATCGCACGCGTCGCTGCTGCCGGAACCGGCCTCGATGCCGCTCGGATCGTCGAGCTCGCCGCCGACGAGGTGCTGCTGCCTGGTCTGGTCGACACGCACGTGCACGTCAACGAGCCGGGTCGCACTGAGTGGGAGGGCTTCGAATCCGCCACGAGGGCTGCAGCCGCCGGCGGCGTGACGACGATCGTGGACATGCCGCTCAACAGCATCCCTCCCACCGTCTCGGTCGCAGCTCTCGATGAGAAGCGGGCCGTCGCGGAGGGGCGGGTCTTCGTCGACGTCGGATTCTGGGGTGGTGTGATCCCCGGCAACATCGCCGAGCTCGTCCCGCTGCACGACGAGGGCGTGTACGGCTTCAAGTGCTTCCTGCTCCCTTCCGGCGTGGAGGAGTTCCCCGACGTTTCCGCCCTGGAGATGCGGGAGGCGATGGCGGTGCTGGCTGGGCTCGACTCGCTGCTCGTGGTGCATGCTGAAGACGCGCACATCATCGAGGAATCCGTGCAGCCGGGCAGCCGCGACTATGCGCCGTTCCTGGCGTCGCGTCCGCGCTCCGCTGAGGATGCGGCGATCGCCGAGGTGATCCAGGGCGCAGCCGACACCGGTGTCCGCGCCCACATCCTGCACCTGTCCAACGGCGACTCCCTGAGCCGTATCGCCGCAGCTCGCGCCGACGGTGTCGATCTGACGGTGGAGACCTGCCCGCACTATCTGACGCTCGCCGCCGAGGACATCCCAGAGGGGAGCACGGCCTTCAAGTGCTGTCCCCCTATCCGTGAGGAAGACAACCGCGAGGAGCTGTGGCGCGGGCTTTCGGAGGGGACGATCGACTACATCGTCTCGGATCATTCGCCGTCGACACCGGAGATGAAGTTCGCCGGTGACGGTGACTTCTCGCTGGCCTGGGGTGGCATCGCCTCGCTGCAGTTGGGGCTCTCACTGGTGTGGACGCATGCGCGCAGGCGCGGGCTCTCCCTCGCGCACGTGGTCGCCCTCATGTCCGAGAAGCCGGCCGCAAGAGTGGGACTCGCGGACAAAGGCCGCATCGTCGAAGGCGCGGCGGCCGATTTCGCCGTGTTCGCCCCCGAGGACACGTTCGTCGTGGATGCGAAGCGGCTCTCGCACCGGCATCCGATCACGCCCTACGACGGGCAGGAGCTCACCGGGGTCGTGCGGAAGACATACCTCGCCGGGGCGCCGGTGGAGAGCGATGCTCCCCGTGGTCGGCTGCTGCGTCGTGGAACTGCGCGTGGAACTGCCCAAGACATCGAGAACGGAGAACCCGCATGATCAACTCATCTGAAGAGCTCGAGGTCGGCCAGACCGCGCCGGACTTCACGCTCACCGACGCGTCCGGTCAACAGCGCACACTGTCCGAACTGCGCGGCACGCCAGTGATCGTGTACTTCTACCCGGCGGCGTTCACGCCGGGCTGCACCACCGAGGCGTGCGATTTCCGCGACAATCTCGGATCGTTCCAAGGTGCTGGTTACACCGTGCTCGGGATCTCACCGGACCCTGTGTCGAGACTCGCGGAGTTCGCGAATGCCGAGCAACTGAGTTTTCCCCTGCTCTCCGACGAGGATTCCGCCGTCGCCAGGGAGTGGGGCGCGTGGGGGCAGAAGACGGTGAACGGACGCACGTTCGACGGTCTGATCCGCACCACGGTGGTGGTCGACGCGGACGGTGTCGTCTCGTCCGTGGAGTACAACGTCAACGCGGAAGGCCATGTCGCCCGTCTCCGGGATGCACTACTCACATGACCACCGAATCAATAGGAAGAGATCGAGCGATGATGCTTGAGGAGTTCAATGCGGCGGAGCGAGGCGATGCCGTCGCCGCGCTCAGGCCGTGTGTCGATGTGACGCGATGGTGCGAGGACATCGTCGATCGCCGTCCCTTCGAGTCGGTCGACTCTCTCATGGCGGAAGCGGCTCGCGCAGCTGATCCGTTCACGACTGAGGAGATCGATTCGGCCCTCGCTCACCATCCGCGGATCGGCGAACGAGCAGGAGGCGACAGTAGAGAAGCGACGCTCTCGCGCTCGGAGCAGGCCGGGGTCGACCCTTCGGATGCCGAGGTTCAGCAGGCTCTGCGCGAGGGCAACCTCGCGTATGAGGAGCGCTTCGGCCGGGTCTTCCTGATCCGCGCTCTCGGACGCTCCGCGGCCGAGATCCTGTCGAGCCTGCGAGAACGCCTGCAGCACGATCCCGACTCGGAGGAGCGGATCATCGCCGGGCAGCTGCGAGAGATCGCGCTGCTCCGACTGAGAGGAACGATAACCGCATGACAACTGTGTCGCACATCACCACTCACGTGCTCGATGCCGTCCAGGGGCTGCCTGCTCCTGGTATCGCTGTCGTGCTGTCCGCCCTCAGGGACGGCGAGTGGATGCCGCTCGCCGAAGGGGTCACGGATGCCGATGGCCGGGCCAGACAGCTCGGACCGGAGGCGGTTCCCGCGGGCACCTACCGACTCCATTTCGACACCGGCGGATACTACGCCCGCACCGATACGCCCACCTTCTATCCCGAAGTCGTGCTCACTTTCGTCGTCGATGACGAGCAGCGTCACTACCACGTGCCGCTTCTGCTGAGCCCCTTCGCATATTCGACCTACCGAGGAAGTTAGAACGATGACCGACATCATGACCCACACCGAGACAGACACCGTGACGCCGAACGACGGCATCATCCTCGGCCCGAACCAGTACGGCAAAGCCGAGGTCCGTGTCGTCAAGGTCACCAGAGACGGCGACCGGCATTCGATCGAGGATCTCAACGTCACCTCTCAGTTGCGCGGCGACTTCAGGGCTGCGCACCTCGACGGCGACAACGGTCACGTCGTCGCGACCGACACTCAGAAGAACACCGTCTTCTGCTTCGCCCGAGAAGGGATCGGCTCACCTGAAGCCTTCCTGCTGCGTCTGTCGGATCACTTCACCGGAGAGTTCGACTGGGTCGAAGGCGGACGCTGGCTCGCCGAGAGCTACGCCTGGGATCGGATCCTGGTAGACGGTGAGGAGCATGACCACTCGTTCGTCCGATCGGGGCAGGAGACGCGTACGGCAGTCGTCGTCGCCGAGGGAGCAGAGCGCCACATCATCGCGGGGCTCAAGGGACTGACGGTGCTCAAGACGACGCAGTCCGGATTCGTCGGTTTCCCGAGGGATCGTTACACGTCGCTCAAGGAGACCACCGACCGTATCCTCGCGACCGATGTCTCGGCGCGCTGGCGATACGCACCGGATGCTGGGTCCAGAGACCTGGACTTCAACGCGATCTATGCGGATGTGAAACGCATCCTGCTCGAGGAATTCACCCGGCGTTACTCGGCGGCGCTGCAGGCGACGCTGTTCGACATGGGACGCGCCGTGCTCACCGCGCATCCCGAGATCGCGGAGATCCGCTTCTCGATGCCCAACAAGCATCATTTCGTCGTCGATCTCGAGTCGTACGGTCTCGACAACCCCAATGAGGTGTTCTTCGCCTCCGATCGCTCATACGGTCTGATCGAAGCCGCCGTGACGCGCGAGGGTCAGGCCGAGGTGGCGTCCGCATGGGAGGCGGTCAGCTCGTTCTGCTGAGCGCCTCTGCTCGATCCGGATCAGCCCTCAGACGAATCGCACCGCATGCTGCAGGCGCGTGCGCACATCGAACAGCTCATTGCCGCCGATGTCGCGCGCGCCTGGCACGCCCTGGCGCAGCACGGTGCGCAGGGCGCTACGGCGCACGACGACCACCGGGACTCCGCGAACCTTCCCGAGCGGGGTGATTGCCTGGTCGAGATCGTCGTCCGGGAGCACGACGATGGCGCCGCCGAAGCGGACGCGGGCCGAGCGGGCCACGACGCGCATGCGTGCGAGGAGCGCGGCGATGGGTGCGGCACCGTCGACGGCCGGGCCGATGATCTCGCCGCGCCGGAAGCGGACGATCTCACCGAAGTCCTCCGACAGCACGCCATAGAGTCCTGATGGGCTGAGGATGACGTGGTCGAGTTTGTCGTCGGGGTGTGCGCCGGTGGCGACGTCGTGCCAGACGGTGAAGCCCATGCCGAGCTCGGAGACGGTGCGCGCCGTCTCCTCTTCGGCGAGGGCATCGGCGAGCATGCGGCGCAGTTCATGCGGGGCTGATCGCACGAGCGCCGGGTCGTAAGGGTCGCGGACTTCGACGCCGTGGCCCGCCCATTCGCGGATCAGCGACAGGTAGCGCTCGCGACGCCATCCGCCAGGGTGACCGTAGGAGCGCGCCTTCGGACGGGTGTCCGTGCGAGCGGGGGGTGCCTGCCAGCCGTTCCACGTCACCTCTTCATCGGTGAAGCCGTGGCCCCTGTCGTATGTCGCGCGTGCTTCGGCCGTGCCGACGAGTTCCCATGCCCGTTGCACCTGGATGAAGGCGGCGGCATCTCCACCGGCATCCGGATGCGTCTGACGCAGGCGCAGGCGAAACGCGCGCTTGATCTCGTCATCTGTCGCAGCGGGGTCGACGCCGAGCACCTCGTAGGCCGAGGCGGAGAGCGGGCTGTCGAACATCACTGTCCATTCTCGTCGGTCTTCACCAACCTCGGGTCCGGCATGATCGTTTCGATCTTCGGTTTGGCGTTCGCGTGCGCGCGCCACCAGACCACGAAGCCGACGGCGGTGAAGATGCCGTAGAAGACGTACATGAAGCCAGTGGCGTAGTAGCCGGAGCTGAACAGAAGGGGGACGCCGACGACGTCGACAGCGATCCAGATGAGCCAGAACTCGGTCCACCCCTTCGCCATGCCGTATGTCGCGAGCAAGGAGCCGACGAAGGTCCAGGCATCCGCCCAGACCGGCTCCCATGAGCCGAGCAGACGGAACAGGGGAGTGAGGGCGATCGTGCCGATGATCATCACGAGGACGAGACCGACGCGAGCGCCGTTCGGTGCCCAGCGGGGCGTCACCTGCCCGCCGTCTGCCTTCGCTTGGCGCCAGCGGACCCAGCCGTAGATCGCGACGGCGATGAACATGATCTGGCGACCTGCCTGGCCGAGCAGGTTCGGCAGCGAATGGGCGGGGTTGAGGATGGAGCCGAGGAACACCGTCAGCAGCAGCAGGTTGCCGATGATTCCGACCGGCCACGCCCAGATCTTGCGGCGCATGCCGCCGAGGGCGCTGGCGAGACCGAAGACGTTGCCGACGACTTCGCGGATGAGCAGGCTCTGCCCGCCGGGCAGCACCCATTGCGAGTTGAAGGCGTCGACCAGCCAGCGCAGGATTTCCATCGTTCTCCATTCGGCATCGATGCTGCCGAGGAGGATGCTGCGAGCCGCCGTGCGCGTCGCCGCACACAGCTCACGCTGTGCTTCTCCCATCCAGACTTTGACTGTCGGTACCGGAGTTCCACCGGTTCAACCGAAGCTCCGAAGAGCTGCGGGTCGCGGACTATGACCGCCGGTTCGGAATTTCACCGACCCCGGAGCACGTGTGTGTTCATCCGGAACTTTACCCGAGGCTGGGGATGAGCTCGTCAAGTCCGGCGACGGTCAGGTCGAAATGATCGGATGCCGTCGGCGGATCGCCGACCGGCCGACCGACGTAGCAGGTGCGCATGCCGGCCTTCTGCGCCGCGCGGAGATCCCAGGCATGGGCAGCGACCATGAGGATTCTTTCCGGCGCTCGATCGGCGACCTGCACGGCGCGTTCGTAGAGCGCGGGTGCGGGCTTGTACGCGCTGACTTCGTGAGCTGTCACGGCGTGGTGCCACCGCATGCCGCTGTGCGCGGCGAGGTGAAGGAGCGTCGTCGGACCCGCGTTGGAGAGTGCGAGCACGGGCAGACGCGCGGTGAGGCGCTCGAGTTCGGCGACGGAATCCGGCCACGGTGGAAGGCGCCTGCTCGCGGTCGCGAGGTGAGTGAGGGCGTCCGGCTGTGCAACAACTCCCAAGGCTGCTGCGTCGTCGAGGACATGGCGGGCAGCTTCTGCGTCGAGCACCTCCGAGTCGACGTACGTGCGGCGCCCTTCGGCGATCTCGGTCTGCTCACGGGCGACGAATCGCTGCCAACTCTCGGCCAGGGACCGCACTTGCCGGACGTCAGCGTGGGGGACTGCCGCGCGAATCGCGGTTCGCAGCCCCGTCGGCTCGTCGACAAGGGTCCCCAGCACGTCGAATACGACGACATCGACGTCAGCCAACTGCATCATTTCAGGGCCAACAGCCCTGCATCACCGCGTGTTCCATGTGGGTTCTCGTTCTTGTGCGGGTTCTCGTGCACGTGCGGTGTTGCGGGTGTGGTCGAGGGCGTCGTCGACGGCTTGGTAGTCGAGGTGTGGGGATCGCCATCGGGCGTAGGGGTCCCACCATCCGGGGCCTCGGATTTCGGGGAGCCCGTTTCGGATGCGGATTCGCCAGTTGCCTTCGTCGAGGGTGCGGTGGTGGTGCCAGCACAGGGGGGCCCCGTTGCTCGTATGCGTCGGTCCGCCGCGAGCATGCTCTTGCACGTGGTGGATCTCGCACCATTCGGCGGGGATGTGGCAGCCGGGGATGAGGCATTCGCGGTCTCTGAGCACGATCGCCCGGCGTTGGGTTGCGTTGAACAGGCGCGCGCTGGTGCTGATTGCGACGATCGCACCGTTCTCATCGAACAGGACCCGTTGGATCCCTCCGGCGCATCCGGCATTATCGGCCGCCCCGAGGGGGACGTCGTACCCGGCGCCTTCGACGGTTGCCCGGCCGGTGCGGTGGGCGAAGTCTTCTGCGGTGACGGAGACGACCAGCGTCGGTGCGGCACCGCCGAGGGTGGGCATGCCTCCGGAAGCGGCGGCGACCATCAGCGCGGTCGCGAACGCGTCGTGACGTTTCTGAGCGTGCGTGCGCAGGTCCGCTGACTCCACCGGCGGCGACGTTGCCTTGTGGGGTTCGAGCCCGTCCGCACGATCCGACACCTCCTCCGCCCCGTACTCAGCGCTGCCGGTGGAGTACTTCGCCGCGGACCCGTCACGGTCCCCGTCGCCACCATGCTCGTGGTCGTCTTCGCCACGCTCCCCGTCGCCCGTGTCGTCGGACGGACGAAACCGCACCGCAGAACCGCTGCCCTCGTCTCCCGTTTTCGGGTTCAGGAGACTGTCGATGAGTTTCTGCAACTGTGCCGCGACTTCCGGGAGCAGCTCGCCCCGCACGGGCACGGATCCGTCCCGGAGTTTCCCGATCGTGAAGTGCCGCCGCCGCTTCCCCGCACGATCCGACGGCTCCGCACCATCCGGATCAAGACGCGCCACAATATGCGCAGCCAACGCGGCGAGCTCATCCGTCGTCGGCAACGGCGCCCGCTCGACCGCCGCTGTGGTGTCGTCGGTGTCGTCCCCGGAACCATCCAACGGCAGCCCGCATGCGAACCTGGCCAGCACCGTATCCGCCGCCAAACGATCCGCAACCCCGATCCGCACCGCTTTCTGCAACGGTCCCGTGCACGCGAGAAACCCACCCAACGACAAGAAGCCCTCAGCCAACGCCGCAGCCAGTCCGGGGAACTTCCCCGGCAACAACCCGCCCGAGGTGATGTCCACCTCCCGGTGCACGGCCCCCGCCGCGGTCACAAACCGCCGTGCGGTCGCACCGTCCACAAGAAGGGTGCGCCGCAGCACCTCCGCCGCATCACGGCACCCTGCCCGCGTCGAGAACCGCCCGTCCCGCTCGCACTGATCCCGCGCCACGATCCGCTCCGTCACCGCAACGACCGCACCCTCCACCCGCCGCAGCACACGACCCAACGCCTGCACGACATCGAGGAGCTCACCATCACCCGCGAACCGCACAGCACCGGAAGACCCCATCGCATCGGCCAACAACCGATCGATGCCCGCCAACTCCTCCGCCAGTGATGCCATACCCCCATTCAACCCAAGACCACCGACATTCAAACCCCAGATCAGAGCACATTCACGACCTGTGGATAACCACCCGAAACCAACCTCGGTGCAGGAAGGGTGGGCACGATCGCCGGCGCGCGATGACTGAACAGGCGCGGCGGCGAACGCGAGCACTCAAGGGTTCGACCCCACCGACACACATGCGATCTGGTGTCCCAGCATCCCCCGGCGTACGTTCGAGTCATGTCCGCACTCACGGTGGATCCCGCAACAGAAGCACGCGTGCGAGCCGCGATGTCATCGACACCTCGGGCAGACTTCCTGCCTCCTGAAGTGCGCCATCTTGCGGACGCCGACCACCCGGTGCTGATCGGTTGGAATGCGACGAACTCGCAGCCGTCGACCGTCGCCAGAATGCTGGGACTGCTCGATGTGCAGCACGGCGACCGCGTGCTCGACGTGGGCAGCGGCTCGGGGTGGACCACAGCGGTGCTCGCGGCTCTGACCGGCGAGATGGGCATGGTCATCGGCGTAGAACTCGTTCCGCAACTGGTGAGGTACGGACGAGAGCGACTTGTGGAGACGGGGGTGCGTGCCGAGATCCGGCAAGCGATCGCCGACACGCTGGGTCTCCCCGATGAGGCGCCGTTCGACCGCATCCTCGTCTCTGCACAGGCGACAGCGGTTCCGGTGCAGCTGGAGGCGCAGCTCGCCGAGGGCGGGCGCCTTGTCGTGCCGGTCGCAGGGGTGATGACGGTCGTCGACATCGCCGGTGGGCGACCCCAACGGCGAGAGGATGCCGGGCGCTACAGCTTCGTTCCTCTCAAGGAACGCGAGAACCATTGAGCTCTTCCGTGGTCAAGGCGGAGCAAGACAGCCTCACGCCTCCAGGTCCGCCCACCCCGCGATGTCGACGCCGTGATTATCCGGCGATGCGATCGTCCACGACTCGGGCGCCGTGTCCTCGTCAGCGATACGCCCGCCGGCGGCGACCGCCGCTCGAACCCGTCCCTCCGCCTGATCCGCCGGCACTGAGACATCGATGTGCGTCCGTCCACGACCCGGTCGCGCGGGGCTGAGCTCGTGAAACCAGAGATGCGGGCCGCGCCGCAGCGGATCGATCAGATCCTCATCTCCGACTCGGCGGTAGCCGAAGGCTGCTTCCCAGAACGGGCGGGTGTCGACACCGGCATCCTGCGCCACCGCGATGCCGACCACCATCAGCATGCTGGCGTCAGCGACCAATCCCATCGATCGCGCCGCTGCGCTGACGGTGGCCGCGAGGTCGGCGTCCTTGCGCGTCAGCGCGCCGTCGGGGCGTGAGCACGACCTGATCACCACGCCCTCCGGACGCACGTCCACATCCGGCTCATGGCCGACGGTCGTCGCTGCGACGGAGATCGCGCCGACGAACTCCGCGGCCTCGGCGAATGACGACGTGCGATAGAACGCGTGCGCTCCCCAGAAGAGCACGCGCCAGTCTTCGACGCCGGCGGTCGCATGGAATTCTTTCGGGAGGAGCTGCTCGAAGACGTCCATGCCGTCGAGGCTACGCCCGCTTCCGACCACCGAGAAGGCCTTCTCCGGGTGCGATCCAAGCGGCAACTCCGCTGTGCGACGCCCACCTATACTGACCAGCAATGGCCAGATACGTGAGTGACACAGCCAGGGCCAACTGGAGCTCGCTGGTCTCGACTTCCCTTGGCGCCGGACTCGTCGCAATCGCCTCGCTGAGCGGCGAGATCTCCATCGCCGAACCGGACGGCCATTTCGAAGCAGGGGTGTTGTTCTATCTGACGTCCTGGCCGCTGTTCGCCGCCGTCTACCTGATCTGGACGCACGCGGCGTATACGCGCCGTGGGCCGAGAGCGCTGGGAACCACATCTCGTCGCGAACGGGCGTTGAAGCGACGATGGTGGTCGTTGCTGTTCGGCTACGGCGGCGCGTCCAGTTGGACGCTGACGGGTGCGTCGATCACGATCCTCATCAGTCTGCTCATCGCGCAGAACCCGGATTATCGGCAGAGCCTGGTGCACGTCGCGCTCGGCTTGCTCTGCGTCGCGTCATCGTGGGCTCTTATGGTCTACGCATTCGCGTTGGAGTTCCTGCGCGTGAACACTGCGGACGACCGTGCGCACATCCACCTCGAGACCGGCGACGACATGTTGTTCGGCGACTACCTGACTCTGACGGTGTTGTTGTCCACCATGGCGGCGACCGTGTCAGCCAGCATCCGCTCACGCGAAGCCTGGCTGCTCGTGCGCACCAACGTGCTGTTCGCTTTCGTCTTCAATTCGGTGATCGTCGCGATGGTGGTGTCGCTGCTGCTCGGCGGCCTGCTCGGCTGAGACTGCGACTCAGGCTCAGGCTCAGGCGGCCACCGTCGCCGGCGATTCTTCGCCCTCGTGGAAGCTCGGGTTCTTGCCCAGCATCCGCCCGATCAGCAGCACCACCCCGACGACGATGAGGCCGATGACAAGGCCTGCCACGGCCGAGACGAACGTCTCGCCGATCCATGCGATGACTCCACCGGCGGGAGCAAGGAAGTCATGGATGCCGTGCAGCATGTCGCTGAAGAAGACCAGCCCGACCTCGCCGAGATTCGCGAGCAGCAGGTGCCCGCCGACCCACAGCATGGCGACTGTTCCGACGACGCTGATGACGCGGAACACCGCGGGCATCGACCGAACGATCCGGGTCCCGGTGTGCCGCACCCTGCGCGATTCGTTCTTCGCCATCTTCAGACCGATGTCATCGATCTTGACGAGGAGCGCGACCGCCCCGTACACGATGATCGTCATCATCAGCGCGATGACAGCGAGGATCGCGAGCGTCATCCAGATGCTGAGTCCGGCGTCGAGGTTCGCCAACGAGATGAGCATGATCTCGGTCGACAGGATGAGGTCGGTGCGGATCGCACCCCACACGAGCTTGTTCTCGTTGCGGGCGCCCTCATCGGCATGACCGTGATGGAATCCGAACCACTCCAGAACCTTCTCCGCGCCCTCGAAGCAGAGATACGTGCCGCCGAGGATGAGGAGGTACGGCAGCACCCACGGCGCGAACGCGGTCAGCAGCAGTGCGATCGGAATGATGATCACGAACTTGTTGACGAGCGAACCGAGCGTGATCTTGAAGACCACCGGCAGTTCGCGTGCCGGTGAGATGCCCTGCACGTACTGCGGAGTCACGGCCGCATCGTCGATCACGACTCCCGCCGCTTTCGCAGACGCCTTCATTGCGGCGCTCAGAATGTCGTCGACGACGGCGAGCAGACCAACCGACATGCATCCCCCTGTGTGAGTGGCAGGAAAGCAACATTACTGGCATCGAGTGAAATCGGATGCCGCGAAGCCACCTGCCCGCGACGTCGATGTCGTGTGGAATGCCGTGGGGAGCGAGACTGTTCTTATCCCTGACAGAGGAGAAGCACTATGACTGACACTGGAACCATCACCCGCACCCCCGGCACTGAGACAGCCGTCCTCGCCGGCGGATGTTTCTGGGGCATGGAAGACCTCGTCCGTCGCCAGCCTGGCGTGCTCGACACCAGGGTCGGCTACACCGGCGGCGAGAACGCCAACGCGACCTACCGCAACCACCCCGGTCACGCTGAAGCGCTGGAGGTCGTGTTCGACCCCACGAAGACGACCTACCGCGACATCCTCGCGTTCTTCTTCCAGATCCACGACCCCTCGACCCTCAACCGCCAGGGCAACGACATCGGCACGAGCTACCGCTCGGCGATCTTCCCGCTGAGCCCCGAGCAGGAGCACATCGCCCGCGACACGATCGCCGACGTCGATGCGTCAGGCCTCTGGCCCGCCAAGGCGGTCACCACGATCGAGCCGGAGGGCCCGTTCTGGGAGGCCGAGCCCGAGCACCAGGACTACCTGATCACCTACCCGAACGGGTACACCTGCCACTTCCCGCGCGCGGGATGGGTGCTGCCGAAGCGCGAAGAGACCGCCAACGCCTGACCGGCCTCAGCCGACCCGCAAGGAGCGCCCCCAGGGTTGAGCCGGGTCATGGATGGCGACGGCCAGGGTGGTGTCCGACTGGCCGTAGTACGCGAACCATCGATCCTTGAACTTCACGAGCCCCTCCACGAAGGTCACGTTCGAGACGAGCCCGTTGGTGTCTTCGAAAGTCTGCGGGCGGAGCCACGGTTCCTGAAGTCGGGCGATCACCTTCGTCGGCTCATCGGGATCGATCGCGATCTGGCCGCATCGGTAGTCGACATCGACCGAGCCGTCATCGTGGACGGTGCGCGTCGCGCCGTTGGTGAGGAAGACGAGCAGGCCGTTGTCGGCCAGCACCGGCGACGTGCCGATCTCGACCAGCGCCTCGTCCCACGTGCCAGGCGTGGGGGAGTACATCGGGTCAGTGTCGGCGGTACCCGGGGTCCAGTGGATCAGGTCGTCGCTCGTGGCCCAGTAGATCGCGCCCTCGCCGAAGTACATCCACCATTTGCCCTGCATCTTCACCGGCACGATCACACCGGCCTTGGACCAGTTGAAGCCGCGCGGGTCCATCGTCTTGAACGTGTCGAAGTCCTCGAACAGCGGACCGTGCTTGGTCCAGGTGCGCAGATCGGTCGACGTCGCGAGGCACAGCTGGGCGCTGTGGCGGTCCCAGCCCGTATAGGTGAGGTAGTAGGTGCCATCGATCAGCACGATCCGCGGGTCCTCGCATCCGAATCGCTCGTAGTCCTCGGACGGGGAGAGGATCGGCGCATCCTCGCGAGTGAAGTTCACGCCGTCGCTGGATCGGGCCATGCCGATGTGCGACACGATGTCGTCGGCGTGCGCGCGGTAGAGCAGCACGACCTCATCGCCGTCGACGAGCGCCGCCGGGTTGTACAGGTTGGCGGATTCCCAGCTGTCGCCACGCGGACGCAGGATGGGGTTGCCCTCGAACGGCGTGAACGGGCCGAGGGGGAAGGAGGCTCCGGTGAACATGGATGCCCTTTCTGGCTAGCCTTTGACAGCGGCGCCGAGGTCGGTGGCTCTGAAGAAGCGCTGGAAGACGATGAACAGGATCACGACGGGGAACGCGAGCGCCGTGGCGCCGGCGAGGATCGCGCCGTTCGGGTTGGCGGTGGACTGCGCGACGTTGGAGATGTAGTTCGCCAGCGACACCGCGAGCGGTTGGAGAGAGGCATCCTTCGTGATGAGGAAGGGCCAGAGGAATTCGTTCCATGGGCCGATGAAGGTCACGAGGACAACGGTCACCAGCACGGGGCGGATGAGGGGGATCGCGACCGATGTCAGCAGACGGATCTCTCCTGCACCGTCGATCCGCGCGGCTTCGAAGATCTCCACCGGCAGCGCCTTGAAGAACTGCACGAAGATGAACACTGCTGTCGTGTTGATGAGGAACGGCAGGATCATCCCGAGGTACGAGTCGCCGAGACCGTAGCTGCGGGTGATCTGCACGTAGAGCGGGATCATCAGCAGCTGGAACGGCACCATCTGCACGAGTAGCATCAGCACCCAGATCACACCGCGGCCGCGGAAGTCGAGACGCGCGATCGCGTATCCGGCCAGCAGCCCGAACACCACGGTGCCGAGCAGCACGCCCGCCGTGAAGATCAGCGAGTTCAGCAACGATCCAGCCAGGTCGATCCGCGAGTCGATCGCGATGAAGTTGTCGACCGTCCACCCGCTGGTCGGAAAGAGCTCGTCAGGGGCGTTCGTCGGGCTCTCCTGGAATGCGCCGACGATCATGAAGTAGAACGGGAAGGCGAACCCGATCGCTGCGACCGTGAGCAGGATGATGCTCAGGATGCGAGGGATCTTGCTTCTGCGTTTCATCATCTCTCCCTCGTCGCGCGGTTGGCAGCCAGCGACAGCATCCCGACCAGGATCACGAGGATCATGCCGATCGCGGCCGCCGTGTCGGGGTTCTGCTGCTGGATGCCCAGCTGGTAGATGAGCAGTACGGGTGTGGACGATGCGCCGTCCGGGCCGCCGCCGTTGGTCAGAAGGTACGGCTCGGTGAACAGGTTGGCGCCGGTGATGATCGAGAGGATGAGCACGAGCGTGGTGGCGTTGCGGACACCCGGTACCGTCACGTGCAGGAAGCGTTTGAACGCTCCGGCGCCGTCGGTCTCGGCCGATTCGTAGAGCTCCTTGGGCACGTTCTGGAGCGCGGCGAGGTAGAGCAGGATGTAGAAGCCCAGCTGCTTCCACGTCACGTAGAGCGCGATCATCGGCATCGCCAGCCCACTGTTCACGAGCCAGGAGGGGTCGGGGGCCAGCGGACCGAGGATCGTGTTGATCAGGCCGTTGCCCGAGAACAGCAGCATCCACACTCCGACGAGCGAGACGCTCGCCGTCAGGTAGGGCACGTAGAACGCGACACGGTAGGCGGCCACCCAGCGGATGCCGGTGTTCAGTGCCGCCGCGAGCACGAGTGAGAGCACGGCCGTCAGCGGCACATTGATGACCAGGAAGATCAGGGTGTTGCGGAAGGATCCGAGCACCCGAGGATCGGTGAGCACGGTGACGAAGTTGTCGAAGCCCACGAACGGACGCTCGACCTCCACGCCAGGGGCGGTGAAGAAGTAGTCGTGGAACGCGATGTACACCGCGAACGCGAGGGGGTACGCGAAGATCGCGATCACGAACACGAAGTACGGCAGCGCGAAGAGGCCGCCGATCGGTTGCGCACCCAGCCATCGGGTGCGCAACCGCCGTTTGTCGGTCATGAGATCACTCGGCGACGAGGTCGTCGATCTTCGACGCAGCGTTCTTCAGGAAGTCGTCGATCGAGTTCTTTCCGAAGATCACGGCCGCCGAGTACTCGTCGCGGAACGCCTGCCACGCCTCCACCGAATTCGGGATGCTGGGCACATCCGCCGTCGACTCGGCTTGCTCCGCGAACGCCACGTAGTTCGGGTTCGCTTCGAAGTAGTCGGCGTAGGTGCCGGTGAGATCGGTGCGCATCGGCATCTGCCCGGTGAGTTCGAGGAGCTGCCCATCACTGTCGACGCTCGTGGAGAACTTGAGGAACTCCCACGCCGTGGCCTGGTTCTCGCAGGCGGTGAACATCGAGACGCTCTTGGAATCGGCGAACGTGACAGGGTTCTCGCGGCCGTCGCTCGTCGGCACCGGCATGAAGCCCACGTCGACGGTCTCGGCGTATGACGGGATCGCCCATGGGCCGGCGAGCTGCATCGCGGTGGTTCCCGCCGACATCGCGTCGTCGGTCGACGCTTCGTTCGGTGAGAGCTTCTCCTCGTAGAACGTCGCCCAGAAGTCGGCGACGGCCTGCCCAGCATCCGAATCGAACGTGGACGTGCCGTCTTCGACGAGCATCGTGCCGTCGGTCTCGGCGAGGTACAGCGGGTAGAAGTCGAACCACGGCTGGTAGAACTCGCTCGTCGGCGACGGCCAGATGGCGCTCTGCACACCCGAGTCGACGATCGCACGCGACTTCTCGAGGAAGGCCTCGTAGGTGTTCATCTGAGGGTCCTCAGGGTCGATTCCCGCCGCTTCGAAGAGCGCCTTGTTGTACATGACCATGACCGGGTTCGACTTCCACGGCAGCTGGTAGAAGCTGCCGTCGCTCGCGTAGGAGTCGACCTCGCCGCCCCGCTCGCTGATGTAGTCGCTGCCACCATCGATCGAGCTGAGGTCGACGAGCCCACCCTGCTTGACCCAGCCGGAGACGGCCGCCGGGGCGACGTTGTAGACGAGACAGGGTGCGGTGCCTGCGGTGATCGCCGCTGTGATGGCCTCTTCGGAGGACGATCCTGCCGGGATCTCCTGCGCAGTGACCTTCTCGTCGGGATGCTCGGCGTTCCAGGCCTCCACGACGGCGGTACCCCAGGCGACCTCCTGCTCGTTGTTCGAGAGCCAGACGTCGATGGGGCCGGTGCCCTCAGCTGTGCCATCGCCGCCCCCACCGCCGCCGCCGCCGGACGAGCATCCGGTGGCGACGAGTGCGATGGCTGCGATGAGTGCTGTTGCACGGATCTTCTTCATGGTGTCCTCCTTGACACTTCGGGTGTTGCGGATGCTGTCGACCCGGTGCTCTCACGGAAGTGCACGACGTTGCAGTCGACGATCTCGGTGCGGGGTTCCGCGCCGAGGATGTCCGCCCGGAGGAGGCGGGCTGCCGCACGACCTCGCGCGGCGGGATCGGAGGAGACGCTGGTCAGCGCCGGGGAGAGATGAGCCGACAGGTGATCATCGTCGAAGCCGGAGATCGCGAGATCGCGCGGAATCGAGAGACCCTGTGAGCGTGCGTAAGACAGTCCGGCGATCGCCATCGTGTCGTTCGAGTAGAGGATGGCGGACGGGCGCTCCGAGAGCGCCAGCAGCTCAGCGGTGAGCGTGCGGCCGCTCGCGGCGGTGAAGTCGCCTTCGCGAAGCAGCTCTTCACCGCCGACGGCTCCGACATAAGCCTCAGCCCGCGCCTTCGAGTGCACGTAGTCGAGCGGCCCGGAGACGTGAGCGATGCGCTCGTGTCCGTCGGCACGGAGTCTGGCGACGATCTCACGGACCGGGGCGGCATCGTCGGTGCGGACGCAGGAGAACCCGGTGGGCTGGTCGTAGGCACCGACCAGCACCGTCGGGAGCTTGAGGTCTCTGAGGAGCGGTACTCGCCAATCGTCCTGGCGGAGATCGAGCAGGAGTGCACCGTCAGCCCGACCATGACTGAGCGCACGATAGGCGCGCTCCTCGGCGTCGCGGTCGGGGACGACCTGCAGGAGGAGAGCGGTCTCGGTGGGCGCGAGCACGGATTCGACGCCGGCGATGAACACCGGGAAGAACGAGTCGTTGGCGATGACCTCCGGGTCGCGGGCCAGAACCACCGCGACGGCATTGGCGCGACGCGTCGCCAGGGCGCGCGCGCTCTGGCTCGGCACCCAGTTCAGACGCTCCGCCGCCGCGAGCACCTTGCTGCGGGTCTCGTCCGAGATGGGGCGGTTGCCGCTGAGGGCGTGTGAGACCGTCGCTTTCGTGACGCCGGCCTCGCGAGCGACGTCGGCGATCGTCGTGCGGGTCATGCCACCTCCTCGTAGCGGGGCCGGCACGCACGCGGGAGCGTCGTTAAACCGGTTTGATTGGAGTGTAAACCGGTTTGACGAGTTAAGTCAACGAATCGCGATGGACGCGAACGGGTTGAGCCGCGACACTTACAGGATCGAACGATGGGGAGAAGATGGCGAGAATCGCGCGCATCTGGGGCGGGCTGGTGATGGCGACCCTGCTCGTCGGCTGCGCTCCGCAGGCACCCGCTTCGCCGGGCGAAGTAGCGACACCGGCAGCGACACCCACACCGACCGCGGCGTGCCCGCAGGTCGAAGGGGTCGAGCTTCCGCCGGAATGCGCGCCGTACGATCCGGATCAGGCGATGGCGCAGAACGAACGCTACCGCGACCGGATGGAGATCTCAGCGGAAGCCGCGGCAGCGGCAGAGGCGCTCGCCGGTCCTCTTCGCCGGGTGATCGACGCCCTTCGGACGTCGAGCACCATCAGCATCGATGCCGTCGAGCAGGCGATCATGGATGCCGGGCTCGAGCGCCCCCAGATCCGCGAAGACTACGGCGACGTCCTCTTCGGCGTCGCCGGGCCGGAAGGCGGTTGCGTGTTCGGCGCCGTCACCGCAGACGCTGTATCCGTCGAAGTCGGCGGAAACATCATGGACGGCGGTTGCCTGCCGGCGCAGTGAGGGTATGAACAAGACGCGCGCGTGACGGATCGGACCCGCGCGCGCCCGCGTCAGGCCGTGAGTGTCTCGATGTCGATCACGAACCGGTAGCGCACGTCGGATGCCAGCACCCGGGCCCAGGCCTCGTTGACCTGATCGGCCGAGGTGATCTCGATCTCAGGCGCGATCGCGTGCTCCGCGCAGAAGTCGAGCATCTCCTGCGTCTCGGCGATGCCGCCGATGTTCGATCCGGCGAACGAGCGACGCCCGCCGATGAGCGTGCCGGCACTCACCGGCATGGGCTCGGCCGGTGCGCCGACGTTGACGAGCGTGCCGTCCAGCGCCAGCAGCTTCAGATACGCGTCGATGTCGATCGCAGCGGAGACCGAGTTGATGATCAGGTCGAAGTTCGAGCGCAGCGACCGGAACGTCTCGGGGTCCTCGGTGGCGAAGTAGTGGTCGGCGCCGAGCTCGAGCGCGTTGTCCTTCTTGCTCAGCGAACGCGACAGCACCGTGACCTCTGCGCCCATCGCATGCGCGATCTTCACGGCCATGTGGCCGAGTCCGCCGAGGCCGACGACGGCGACCTTCTTGCCGGGGCCGGCGTTCCAATGCCGCAGGGGCGAGTACGTGGTGATGCCGGCGCAGAGCAGCGGGGCGGCCTTCTCGTACGGGATCGCCTCCGGAACCCGCAGCACGAAGTCCTCGGTCACGACGATGCCGGTGGAATAGCCGCCCTGCGTGATCGTGCCGTCGACGTCGGTGGCGCCGTACGTGCCGATCGCACCCTTCAGGCAGTACTGCTCGCTTCCCGCCACACAGTTCTCGCACTCGCCGCAGGAATTGACGAGGCATCCGACGCCCACGCGGTCGCCGACCGTGAACTTCGTCACCTCTGAGCCGACCTCGGCCACCGTGCCGACGATCTCGTGACCGACGGCCAGCGGATAGTGCTGCGGGCCCCAGTCGCCCTGCACCGTGTGGATGTCGGAGTGGCAGATGCCTGCCCACCGGATGTCGATGCGCACATCCTTCTCGCCTACGTCGCGTCGTTCGATCGTGCCGAGGGCGAGAGGGTCGGTGGCTGAGGGCGCGACGATGGCGGGGATCACGGTGGTCATGATCTGAGCGTAGACCGGATGCCGCGGCAGAGGCGAAACAGATCTAATCGGCGGCTTCGAGGAACTGCAACGCGGCATCCTTGAATGCACGAGAGCCCGGCGCGTTGAAATGATTCCGGTCAGGAATCTCGAAGAAGCGGCCGGCGGGCGCCGCGTCCGCCAGGGCGCGTGAGCCCTCGATGATGGCATCCTTCGACCCCGTCGCGAACAGGATCGGCGCCGTCGGTGCGTTCGACGGATCGGGATCGACCGTGCGCGTGAGCCGCATGCCCTCGGCGAGTGCCAGCAGAGAACGCAGGTCGTTACCGGAGACCCGCTCGGTCAGAGCGATGTAGTTCTTCGTCGTCTGATCCTGCACCGGCTCACCGCCGTCGACGTACGCGCGCACCTGGCCGACGTCGAGACGCTCGAGCGGGATGCCGTCCGGAACGCCGCCGAGCACGGCGCGGGTGATGCGCTGCGGCAGATCGCGCACGACCTCCCACCCGACCCTGGCGCCGAGCGAGTATCCGACGTAGAACGCCTCCTCGACGAGGTAGACGTCCATGACCGTCTCGACATCCGTCACGAGGGTGCGGATGGCGTATGCCGCGGCGTCGTGCGGCTTGTCGCTGAGGCCGTGACCGCGCTGATCGAGGGCCAGCACGCGGTACCCGGCGCCTGTCAGTTCGCGCACCCATCCGGTGAGGACCCAGTTGTCACGGGCGTTGGACGCGAAGCCGTGGACGATGACGACGACCGGGGCTTCGATGTCGCCCCACGTGTAGGTCGCCAGTCGCGTGCCGTCAGCCGCGTACACGAGCTGCGCATTCGGCATCCGGGTCAGTTCAGCAAGGGGAGCAGCCACTGTTCCATCATGGCACCGGAGATCCTGCCGACGCTCAGGCGAGCTCGCCCTGGGGCTCGTCGGCATCGCTGAGCGCCTTCAGGAAGCGGATGACGACCTCGCGGTCTCCGGGGGCCATGGCCGCTGCGGCGGCGAACCGACGTGCATGCTGGCGCCCGATGGTCTCATGAGCGGACAGCCGGGTCGATTCGGTGACTTCGATGCACACCGTTCGGCGGTCGCTCGGATGCTCCGCGCGAACGAGGTGGCCTCCGGCGACGAGCCGGTCGACCAGCTTCGTCGTCGAGGCGCTGGAGATGCCCACCTCGTTGGCGATGTCCTTCGGCGTGACGACGCGTCCCTGCTGCTGGGACTGGATGATCATCCTGATCGCCCGCATGTCGCTCTCGTTGAGCTTCATGTAGCGCTTCGAGGCTTCAGAGAGAGCTCGAGCAGCCTCCTGCCAACCGCGCAATGCCTCCATGACCCTGACGCACTGGTCGATGTCGGCCTCCGACAGATCGGAGCGGTCGACGAGGTCGGACTCCCGGGAGAAATAGCGCATGCCCGGGTGTCGAGGCACGTCGTTCTCCGGATCTGGCACTGTCACAGCATACATTTCTTATGATAAGTTGAACTCTCGCTTAGCTAACGAAATGGGGGTGAGCATGGTGGAGATGGTCGTTCTCGTCGACGATGCGGGCACCCCGGTGGGTACTCAGAGCAAAGCCGCAGCGCACGGAACCTCGACACCACGGCACCTGGCCTTCTCCTGTCACGTCATCGATGACGACGGCCGCCTTCTCATGACGAGGCGTGCGCTGACGAAGCAGACCTGGCCGGGCGTGTGGACGAACGCGTTCTGCGGCCATCCGGCCCCCGGCGAGACCCTGGAGGATGCCGTCCGTCGCCGCGCCGCGTTCGAACTGGGCCTCACGGTGGACACGATCGTGTGCGTGGCGCCCGAGTTCGGTTACGTCGCCCGCGACGCCTCCGGAATCCAGGAGAACGAGCACTGCCCCGTGTTCGTGGCTCGAGCAGTCTCGGCGTTGTCGCCGAATCCGGATGAGGTCGCCCAGGTGCAGTGGACGACGGCATCCGCGCTCGCGGCCGCGACCGTGGCCACCCCATGGGCGTTCAGCCCGTGGCTCGTGGAGCATCTTCCCGAGGTCGCTCCGCATCTTCCGCGCGACATCGAGGACGGCCGACATGAGTGACGCTGCCCTCGGAGTCGACGACATCACAGCCCAGTTCGACGCAAGGCTCTCCGGGATACTCGCGCGTCGGAAAGCGCGATCGTACGAATTCTCCCCGCAGTACGCGCACCTTTGGGACTCGCTCGAGCGGATGGCGCTCGGTGGCAAGAAGGTGCGGCCGCGCCTGCTGCTGGACGCATACGCGGCGCTGGGCGGCACCGACGAGCAGTCAGCCGTCGACGCCGCCTGCGCCATGGAACTGCTGCACGTCGCTCTCGTGATCCACGACGACGTGATCGACAGGGACCTGGTCCGCCGGGGTGAGATGAACATCACAGGCACATTCGCATCCGAGGCGTTGTCTCGCGGCAAGAGCAGGCGAGAGGCGAACACCTGGGGCGAGGCGTCATCGCTTCTCGCGGGCGATCTCATGCTCACCCTCGCGCATTCGCTCCTCGCTCGGCTCGATGTGGATGAGAGTCGACGGCGGACCGCGCTCGACATCTTCGACGACACCGTGTTCGAGAGCGCGGCGGGGGAGCACTACGACGTCTGGCTCAGCCTGCGCCTCGAGTCGGCGACTGCGCAGGACGTGCTGGCGATGGTCGATCAGAAGACAGCCGCCTACTCGTTCCAGGCACCGCTCACCCTCGCCGCGGTGCTCGCGGGTGCGCCGTCGGATCTCGTGGATGAGTTGACGGTGATCGCGCGTCATATCGGCGTGATCTACCAGTTGCGAGACGATGTCCTCGGCGTGTTCGGCGACGAACGCGAAACCGGCAAGTCCGCCTCCAGTGATCTGCGCGAGGGGAAGGAGACTCTTCTGATCTCCTACGCGCGCTCTGACGCCGCCTGGTCGACGGTGGCACCGTACTTCGGCGATGACGGGATGAGCGCTTCCGAGGGAGACGGCCTCCGTCGAGTCATCGAGGAATCCGGTGCGCTCCTGTTCGTCGAGTCGCTCATCTCCGAGCGCTGCGAGCAGGTGCAGCAGCTGATCGACGAGTCCCACCTGCCCTCCGCGGTTCACGTACTGCT
Organism: Microbacterium sp. TWP3-1-2b2; assembly: GCF_049896145.1. Lineage (NCBI taxonomy): Bacteria > Bacillati > Actinomycetota > Actinomycetes > Micrococcales > Microbacteriaceae > Microbacterium > Microbacterium sp. TWP3-1-2b2. Next base: position 2,844,509 of record NZ_JAFCTS010000001.1, read on the forward strand.
GAGAGACCTGGCATCGACCTGCGGTTCGCGTACCTCATGAAGATGACCGACCTCGATCTCTACACGGCGACAGCGAACGCGAGTGCGCGCGTCGTCATACGTCGCTACTCGACGTCGTTCGGCTGGGCGAGCCGCCTTCTCCCTGCGCCGACGAGGGATCACATCGCTCGCATCTACGCACTCGTCCGGATAGCCGACGAGCTGGTCGACGGTCCGGCAGAGGCGGCCGGAGTCGACAAGGAGAATCGACGTGCTCTGCTCGACGACCTCGAAGCGGAGACGGAGCGCGGGCTGAGGCTGGGGTTCAGCACGAACCTGGTGGTGCACGCCTTCGCCACGACAGCGCGTGCGCATGGAATCGGCATGGAGTTGTGCACACCGTTCTTCACCTCGATGCGCAGAGATCTCGACCAGGCCGTGTTCGATGAATCCCAGCTCGACGAGTACATCTACGGATCCGCGGAAGTGGTCGGACTCATGTGCCTGGCCGTCTTCGATGCCGACAGCAACCGCGAGAGCAGTGAGCGCGAGCGGCTTCACGATGGAGCTCGCCGCCTCGGGGCCGCGTTCCAGAAGGTCAACTTCCTGCGGGACTTCGCGGGTGATCATGACGACCTCGGGCGCACATATCTCCCCGCTGAGACTGTTTCCGCCACCGCGCAGACACTCACGGACGAGTCCAAGAACGCCACCGTCGCATCGATCAGGGAGGATCTCCGCGCGGCGGATGCATCCATCCCGCTCCTGGCCTCCTCGTGCCGGCCGGCGGTATGGGCCGCTCGGGCGATGTTCGGGGAACTCACGGACCGCATCGAATCGACGCCGGCTTCTGTGCTGATGAGTACCAGGGTGCGTGTGCCGGACACTGTCAAGACGCGGATTCTGGTGCGGGCTCTGGCGATGAAGGCGCGACAGTGACGGCTCGGCGGGTCATCGTCATCGGTGGTGGTGTGAGCGGCCTGGCCACTGCATGCCTGCTCGCGCGGGACGGTCACGAGGTGACCCTGCTCGAGAAGAACAGCGAGTTCGGCGGCCGCGCAGGGGTGTGGGAGAGGGACGGTTTCACGTTCGACACCGGGCCGTCCTGGTACCTGATGCCCGAGGTGTTCGAGCACTTCTACCGGATGCTGGGAACGACGACCGCAGAGCAGCTGGACCTCGTGCCGCTGCAGCCCGGCTATCGCATCTACGGCGAGCCGACAGCGGATGAACCCGCAGCGGGTGAACCGAACGCGGCCATCGACGTCCCGTCAGGAGAAGACGCCGTCGCCGCGTTGTTCGAGAGCCGAGAGCAAGGCGCCGGCGGGCGGATCCGCACCTATCTCGCATCGGCGACGAAGACCTATCACGCGGCGGTGCGTTCCTTCCTCTACAACCCGTTCTCGTCCTGGCGCGACTTCGCGTCGACGGACGTGCTGACTTCCGCACCCGCGGTGATCCCGCTGCTGACCCGATCGCTGTGGTCGTTCGCCGCGCGTCGGTTCCGGGATCTGCGTCTCAGGCAGATCCTCGGGTACCCCGCCGTCTTCCTCGGTACTTCGCCGTTCGTCGCACCGGCGCTGTACCACCTCATGAGCCACATGGATCTGGTCGACGGGGTGAAGTACCCGGTCGGAGGCTTCCGTTCATTCGTCGCATCGCTCATCTCCATCTCACGCGAAAGCGGAGTCGAACTGCTCGCCGACTGCGATGTGCATGCGATCTCCACCGCGAGCGGCGCGGTGCGTTCGGTCGAGTTCACTCGAAACGGCGAGGCGCAGCGACTGTATGCCGACATCGTCGTCTCGGCGATCGATGAGCACCACACCGAGACGGTGCTGCTCGAACCCGCCGATCGCTCGTACGCGGACAAGCGCTGGGACGCTCAGATCTCCGGCCCTGGCGCCGTGCTCGTCATGCTCGGCGTCCGCGGAACGCTGCCGCAGCTTCGCCACCACACGCTGTTCTTCTCGAACGACTGGCATGACAACTTCGACGCGATCTTCGCATCGCCCAGTCGCATCCCCGAGGCGCCATCCCTTTACGTGTGCAAACCGAGCGCGACGGATGACGACGTGGCTCCGGCAGGATGCGAGAACCTGTTCGTGCTCGTGCCGCTCCCTGCCGACACGAAGATCGGGCGTGGCGGCATCGATGAAGCCGGTGACGAACTCGTCAGCCTGGTCGCGGATCGGGCCATCGCTCAGATCAGCTCGTGGGCGGGAATCCCCGATCTGAACTCGCGCATCATCGTGCGCCGGACATACGGCCCCGCCGACTTCGCCGAACAGTTCAACACCTTCCGCGGCAGTGCGCTGGGGCCGGCGCACACACTCGCTCAGAGCGCGTTCTTCCGCGGGGTCACGCGATCGCGGCGGGTCGACGGGCTCTACTACACGGGCGCGACCTCGGTTCCAGGAGTCGGCCTGCCCATGTGCCTCATCAGCGCGGAACTCGTGCTCAAGCACGTCAGGGGCGACCACTCGCCCGGACCGCTGGAGGAGCCGTGAACCTGGCGTACGCGGCCGCGCTGCTGGTCAGTCTCGCGTGTCTCGTCCTGCTCGATCTGCGCTTCGCGCTGGTCTTCAGGCGGAGACCGGCGATCGCCGCAGGCGTGCTGCTCATCGGTGTCGTGTTCTTCATCGCCTGGGATGCGGTGGGGATCAGCCTCGGCGTGTTCCGCCATGTCGACTCTCGCTGGGCCACCGGCATACTGCTCTCCTCTCAGTTCCCTCTCGAGGAGATGCTCTTCCTCGTCTTCCTCAGCTACCTCACCCTGGTGCTGCTCAGTGGCTGGCGGCACTTGCGAGCGAAGCGGAGGAGCCGATGACGTATCTGCTCATGTCTGTCCCGTTCATCGTGATCGCCCTCATCGTGTTCGGCCTCGGTGCCCTGCACGCTCGTCGCCGCGATGCGGTCGGGCTCTACCTGTCCGCTTGGGCGGTGGCGACGGCATCCCTCATCGTCCTCACCGTCATCTTCGACAACGTGATGATGGCGGCGGGCTTCTTCGACTACGGCGTCGAGCACATCTCGGGCGTACGACTGGGCCTCATCCCCGTCGAGGACCTGCTGTACCCCGTAGCGGGGGCCCTGCTGCTGAGCGGCACCTGGGAGATGCTCGGTGGCGCAGGCCGACGAGGGGAGACGCGTGATGCGTGAGACCATTTCGACGAGCCGTGCACTGCTCACGGCCTCGCGCCCGTTGAGCTGGATCAACACGGCGTATCCGTTCGCCGCGGTCTACCTGCTCACGACAGGACGCGTGGATGTCGCGCTGGTGGTGGGGACGCTGTTCTTCCTCGTGCCGTACAACCTGGCCATGTACGGCATCAACGACGTCTTCGACTACGAGTCCGACCTCGCAAATCCGCGAAAGGGCGGAGCAGAGGGGGCCAAGCTGCCGCCGCGCCTGCACCGCATCACCCTCCTCGCCTCCGGACTCCTGGCCGCGCCCTTCGTGGTCGCCCTGCTCATCCTCGGTGCGCACCGGCCGATGTCGTGGGTCGTACTCGCGGTGAGCCTGTTCGCCGTCGTCGCGTACTCCGTGCGGGGCCTGCGTTTCAAGGAGATCCCGGTACTCGACTCGATCACCTCGAGCACGCATTTCGTCACGCCGGCGCTCTACGCGATGGCGCTCGCAGGCACGACGATCACTCCGCCGATCGCCGTGACCATGGTCGCGTTCTTCTGCTGGGGCATGGCGAGCCACGCTTTCGGCGCGGTGCAGGACATCGTTCCGGATCGCGAAGCCGGCATCGGGTCGATCGCGACCGCGCTCGGCGCATCGAAGACCGTCTGGTTCTCGGTCCTGCTGTGGGCGGTCGCCGGAATCCTCATGCTCTTCACCCCGTGGCCGGCGAGCCTGGCGGCGTTGGCTGCGCTGCCGTATCTGATCAGCGCGGTGCCGTACCTCGGGGTGGATGACGCGCACTCGGGTGACGCCAACCGGGCCTGGCGGCGCTTTCTGATCATCAACTACGCCGTGGGGTTCGCGATCACGCTGCTGCTCATTCTCTGCGCGACGAGAGGACTGTTCGCATGACTCGCGTGCTCGTCACCGGTGCGACCGGTTACATCGGCGGTCGCCTCGTTCCCCAGCTTCTGGCGGCCGGTCACGAGGTGAGCGTGTACGTGCGATCGCCGTGGAAGCTGCGCGATGTGCCGTGGCGGCAGCAGGTCACGGTGTTCAAGGGCGACTTCGCGGATGCGATCGCCACGCGCCGTGCGCTGAACGCGGTCGATGTGGCCTTCTACCTCGTGCACTCGATGAGCGCCGGAGGCGACTTCGTGGATGCCGAGAAGCGCGACGCCCAGCAGTTCGCCGAGGTCGCGGTCGCGGCGAAGGTGGGCAGGATCGTGTATCTCGGGGGTCTGCACCCCGACGGCGCCGATCTGTCGAAGCATCTCGCATCGAGGGCGGCGGTCGGCCAGACGTTCCTGCACGGCGAAGTGCCCGCAATCGTGTTCCAGGCCGGCATCGTGATCGGTTCGGGTTCTGCGTCCTTCGAGATGATCCGCCACCTCACCGAAGTGCTGCCGTACATGCCGGCGCCGCGCTGGGTGCGCAACCACGTGCAGCCGATCGCGATCCGTGACGTGCTGCGCTATCTGGTTCGTGCCGTCGACCTTCCGGACGGACTCAATCGCACGTTCGACATCGGAGGCCCTGATGTCCTCCGCTACGGGCAGATGATGAACGGGTACGCCGTCGAAGCGGGTCTCCCTCAGCGCGGCATCGCTGCCCTCCCCGTGCTCACGCCGTGGCTCGCCTCTCAATGGGTGAGCCTGGTGAGCCCTGTCCCGCGCCAGATCGCGGTCCCCATCATCGCGTCGCTGCAGAACGACTGCGTCATGAGGGAGCACGACATCGACGAGTACATCGAACCTCCTGACGGCGGCTTGCTCCCGTATCGGACGGCCGTGAGGCTCGCCCTCAAGCGTGAGGAAGAGGGCGAGATCGAGACGAGTTGGCAGAGCGCCACAGTGCCGGGCGCACCGAGCGATCCGCTGCCGAGCGACCCGGACTGGGCAGGTCACACGGTCTTCACCGACCTGCGAGAACGCCGAACCGTCGCCTCGACGACCGCGGTCTGGGACGTCATCGAGTCGATCGGCGGTGAGAAGGGCTGGTACTCCTTCCCGCTGGCGTGGGCCGCGCGAGGCTGGATCGATCGGCTCGTCGGGGGCGTCGGCATGCGCCGCGGCCGTCGGCATCCCACTCGGGTGCACACCGGTGACGTCATCGACGTGTGGCGCGTGGAGGCGGTCGATCGCGGACGCACGCTTCGCCTGCGGGCGGAGATGAGGATGCCTGGGCGAGGCTGGCTCGAACTCGGCGTCCAACCGGCGGGCGGCGGGAGCCTCTACCGCCAGCGTGCGGTCTACTTCCCGAAGGGCCTGACGGGACGGCTGTACTGGGCGATGCTTCTGCCTTTTCACGGCGTGATATTCAACGGGATGGCTGCGAGCATCCTGCGTGAAGCCGAGCGCACCCCCGTGGAGCCACGATGAGGCTCTGGTCGGTGCATCCGATGTACTTCGATCGCCAGGCGCTCACCGCGTGCTGGCGCGAGGGACTGCTCGCGCAGGCCGTGATCGCGGAACCCGGGCGAGGGTACTCTCGTCATCCGCAGCTGCGCCGGTTCCAGGAGACCGACGATCCGCGCGCGGCGATCGGCGACTACCTGAGTGCGGTCGTCGACGAAGCGGACGCGCGGGGGTACCGCTTCAACAGGGACAAGATACGGACCACGGGATATCAGCGGAAGCTGCTCGTCAACAGCGGTCAGCTGGGCTACGAGTGGGGGCACCTGCTGGCCAAGCTCGAGCGACGCAGCCCCGTCGCCTGGCAGCGCTGGCGCGACCTGCGGGTGCCAGATCCGCATCCGAGTTTCACGGTCATCACCGGCCCGATAGCCGAGTGGGAGAAGATCGTGACGGATGACGTCGCGCACGGCAGTCGCAGAATCACCGGTCAACAGGAGGCATGAACATGAGCAGAGAACCAGAGCACCACGACCCCTCCGCCGGGGAGGGCGCGCTCGCAGCCTCCGGTCGTCGCGAGGTCAAACCCCCGAAGGCGTCGGGCGTCCATCTCGAGGACGGCGCGAAGGTGCCATCGGCCACGCCGGCGGCGCAGTCAGGGCCGGAGCATGTCGTCGAACCGGTCGCCTATGACGCCATCCTGCTGTCGGGCTTCGGTGGCCCGGAAGGACAGGACGATGTGCTGCCCTTCCTCCGCAACGTGACGAGAGGCAGGGGCATCCCCGATGAGCGCCTGGAGGAGGTCGCTCACCACTACCGTCGGTTCGGCGGAGTGAGTCCGATCAACGACCAGAACCGCAATCTCCGCCAGGCGCTGAAGTCGGCGCTCGCCGAAGCGGGTCTGGACCTGCCTGTGTACTGGGGCAACCGCAACTGGGCTCCCTATCTCGACGAGGCGCTCGCGAGCGCAGCCGAGGACGGCGTCCGCCGGATGCTCGCGATCCCGACCAGCGCGTACTCCTCGTACTCTTCGTGCCGGCAGTACCGGGAGGACTGGGCGGACGCACTGGAGGCGAGCGCGACGCAGGAGATCATCCAGATCGACAAGGTTCGGCAGTTCTTCTCTCATCCCGGCTTCATCCAGCCCTTCATCGACGGCGTGCGGGAGGCGATCGCAGAAGCGACACAGGCAGGCCACGACCCGTCGAGCATCGAGGTTCTGTTCTCGACGCACAGCATCCCGACTCAGGACGCGGAGCTGTCAGGGGCGGGCCTGTTCGCCGACGTCGAAGGTGGAGGCTATGCGGCACAGCACCTCGCTGTCGCAGAGGAGGTCATGGCCGCAGCGGCGCCCGGGATCTCATGGCAGCTCGTCTACCAGTCGCGGTCCGGCCCCGCATCCCAGCCCTGGCTCGAGCCGGACATCAATGACGCACTCGAGGGGCTCGAGGACCGCAGCGCCGTGCTGATCGTCCCGCTGGGGTTCGTGAGCGACCACATGGAGGTCATCTGGGATCTCGACACCGAAGCGGCCGAGACGGCGGAGCGTCTCGGCCTGTGGAGTCGTCGAACGCCCACACCGGGCACGCACCCGGCGTTCGTCGGCGCGCTCGTGGATCTGGTGCGCGAGCGCATCGCAGGACGTCCGGTCGGGGAGCGTGCGAACGCCACATCACTGGGGCCGTGGTTCGACGTGTGCCGCCCTGGATGCTGCGCGAATCGGCGCCTCGGGTTCGCGCCGGCGATAGCGGGGCTGCAGCCGTAGGGCCGGGCGAGGGGCAGGCGGGGAGGACTGATGATCCGATTGCGTAACATCATCCTCCCGATGGATGCGGATGCCGCGATTGCTACGTATCTTTGGGTTATACGGAGGCTGAACCGGGGGGTTTGGACGATATGTCGTCAATGAGTGCGTTACGTGAACTGGCAGCGTTCTTCCTGCCGTTGGGTCTCGTCGGGGCGAGCATCGCCGTGATCTGCGCGATCGTGGCCGGGGTCGCCCTCGCGCGCGGAGCAGCGGGTCTGTGCGGCGGAGCCACCGCGGTGTGGATCGTCGGCGCGCTGTTGAGCGTCGCCGCAGGATTCTCGGGCCAGTGGATCCCGATCGCCGCCGCTGGCGCGGCGTTGCTCGTGGCGCTCGTGCTCGGAGCGCTCGTCCGGCTGGCGTCGAACAGGCGGCCGGTCCGCCCCGAACGCACAGAGACGGCTCCGGTCGCGACCGTTCGTCCGCGACGTTCCGAGGGACTCGGCGGCGCGAGCCTCGGTACGGTGGTCGTTCAGAGGTAGCAGCGCTGGATCAGCGGTAGTCGCGGTCCAGGTGCTGCCCCGTGGTGTCTCCGCCCGCGACGCGTCCCGCTTCGCGCGCCCGCAACTCGACTCGGCGGATCTTGCCGGAGATGGTCTTGGGCAGCTCGGGTACGAACTCGATGATCCGCACCCACAGGTGCGCCGACAGCCGCTCCCTCGCGAAGTCGTAGATCGCCTTCGCCGCGTCGGCCTCGGTCGGAGCATCCGCCCGCAGGCACACATACGCCTTCGGCACCGCCAGACGGGTGGGGTCGGGGCTCGGAATCACCGCGGCTTCGACGACAAGGTCGTGCTCGAGCAGAACGGATTCGAGTTCGAAGGGCGAGATCTTGTAGTCCGACGCCTTGAACACGTCATCCGCTCGGCCGACGTACGTGAGGTAACCGTCCTCGTCGCGAGAGGCGATGTCACCGGTGTGATGGAAGCCGCCGGCGCGTGATTCGGCGGTCTTCTCCGGGTCCTCGTAGTACCCGGCCATCAGGCCGAGCGGCGATTGTGCGAGGTCAAGCGCGATCTCTCCTTCGCCATCGGTGACCTCGCCGGTGACCGGATCCAGCAGTACGACGGGGTAGCCGGGCAGGGGTCGGCCCATCGAACCGTCCTTGACGATCTGCCCGGGGGAGTTGCCGACGCACGCCGTCATCTCGGTCTGGCCGAAACCATCGCGGATCGTTCCGCCCCATGCGTCGCGCACCCGGCTGATCACCTCGGGGTTGAGGGGCTCGCCTGCGCCGACGAGTTCACGTGGCGGGTGCGCGAGACGTGACAGGTCGGCCTGGATCAGCATCCGCCACACAGTCGGCGGTGCGCAGAAGGTCGAGACGTGATGCGTGTCCATGACCTGCATCAGAGTGGTCGCGTCGAAACGGTCGTAGTTGTAGACGAACACGGTCGCCTCGGCGAGGAACGGCGAGTAGAAGCTCGACCAGGCGTGCTTCGCCCAACCGGGCGAGGAGATGTTCAGGTGCACGTCCCCGGGCTGCACGCCCAGCCACCACATGGTCGACAGGTGCCCGACCGGATATGACACGTGCGTGTGCTGCACGAGCTTCGGCCTGTTCGTGGTGCCAGAGGTGAAGTACAGCAGGCTCGTGTCGCCGGCCGGCGTCGGGCCGTCGGGTTCGAACTCCGTCGATGCGCTCGCCGAAGCCGTGAAGTCGTGCCATCCGGCTGGGATGTCTCCGATCCCGATCCGCTTCACCGAGTCGTCGATCGCGGTGAGGCGATCGTGCAGAGCGCCGAGCGTGACCACTGCGCCGGCATGGCTGTGCTCGACGCGGTACGCGAGGTCGGATGCCGATAGCAGGGTCGATGTGGGAACGGCCACCGCACCGATCTTCGTGATGGCGAGCATGACCTCCCAGAGCTCGATCGTGTTGTTCAGCATCACGATCAGATGGTCGCCTCGGCCGATCCCGAGGCTGCGCAGCCAGTTCGCCACCTGGTCGGAACGGGCGGAGAGCGTGGCGTAGCTCCAACTCGCGACGCTCAGATCCGAGGAGACGATCTGCACGGCAGGGCGATCCGGGTTCTCGCCCGCGACGACGTCGAACCACTCCAGGGCGAAGTTGAACTCGTCGAGTCGGGGCCAGCGGAATCCCGCGATGGCACCGTCATAGTCGGTGGCGTGGATGAAGAGGTGCTCTCGCATCTCCCGGATCGCGACGGTGGCGGCGGTGGCGGTGCGGCTCATCCATCCATCCTGCACCGTCGGACACGGATCCGGTGGGAGGTCTTCCCTTGCCGAATCGATTCGATAAACTGGATGCTTCGCCGGTTCTCGGCATCCGATCCCCCATCCTCCCCGCGTTCCGGAAGCTCTTCTCCGCATGGCCACCTCCCTTACCACGGGCCGCCCCTGGCGTGTCATCCTGTCGTTCTCCGTTCCGTTGCTCATCGGCAACGTCGTGCAGCAGCTCTACCAGGTCGTCGACACGATCGTCGTCGGACGTGAGCTCGGCGTGAACTCGCTCGCCGCCGTCGGCGCGACCGGCAGCCTGCTGTTCCTGCTGCTCGGCTTCGCCTGGGGCATGACGAGCGGATTCGCGATCCCGACGGCGCAGGCGTTCGGCGCACGGGATCAGGGTGCCGTTCGGCGCTCTGTGGCGACCGGAACAGTGCTCGCCGCGATCGCCAGTGTGATCATCACGGTTGCGGGCCCGCTGCTCGCCGAACCCGTGCTGGTGCTCATGCAGACGCCGCCCGAACTGCTCGCAGAAGCGGTGCTGTTCACGCAGATCAGCTTCCTCGGCGGTGGCGCGACGATGTTCTTCAACTACTTCTCGGCGATCATCCGTGCGATCGGAGACTCGAAGACGCCGCTCGTGTTCCTCACGATCGCGTGCGCGCTCAACGTCGTGCTCGTCATCGTGCTCGTCGGCCCCGTGGGCTGGGGCGTGGCAGGGGCCGCGCTGGCGACGGTCGTCTCGCAGGCGATCTCGGTGCTGCTGTGCCTCGTGTTCGTCAAGCTGCGGATGCCGGCACTGCACGTGCACCGCGCCGACTGGCGGATCAGCCGTGCCGATCTCGCCGAGCATCTGCGCCTCGGTCTGCCGATGGGCTTCCAGGCGTCGATCATCGCGATCGGCACACTGGTGGTCCAGGTCGCCCTGAACATGCTCGGCGCTGACGCGGTTGCGGCGTACACCACGGCATCCCGCGTCGACAGTCTCGCCACCGCGCTGCTGGCATCCCTGGGACTCGCCGTCTCGATGTACGTCGCGCAGAACTTCGGCGGGCGGCGCCCCGATCGCATCCGCGCCGGCGTCGTGCAGGCGACATGGATGGCGCTGATCGCGTCGCTCGTGCTGGGTGCGGTACTGATCGCGTTCGGAACCCACGTGGTCCGGCTGTTCGTCGGCGACGGTTCGGACGAGGTCGTGGAGCTCGCCCACCTCATGCTCATCATCAACGGTGCGACGTACATGCTGCTCGGCGTGCTGTTCGTGCTGCGCGGCGCGCTGCAGGGGCTCGGCCAGGCGCTGATCCCCACGATCACCGGCATCGTCGAACTGGTGATGCGCGTGGGTGCGGCAGTCGCGCTGGGAGCCGTGCTCGGCTTCGGGGGTGTCGCCGCGAGCAATCCGCTGGCCTGGGTCGGAGCGGTCGTGATCCTGATCCCGGCGTACATGCGGGCGCACCGTGCCCTGGCGCGCATGCCGATCGACCCGGACGAGCTCACCCTCACCACGCCGATCGCGATCGTCGGCCCCGACAACAGCTCTCTGAACGTGGATGCCGTGGTGACGGCGTCCGTGCCGATCATCGTGCAGCGCCGGTGGAAGAAGCTGCTGCGGCGCTAGTCGTCACGAGTCGTCGAGTGACCGGAGCGAGACGAAGCCGCTGGTACTGGGTCCGCTACCCGAGCACGCCGCGGCCGTCGCGCAGTTCGAAGACCAGCTGCGTCTCGGTGCCGCGCACGACGGGGTGCACGGTGATCTGCTCCAGGACGATGTCGCGGAGGGCCGTGGCATCCTGCACCGCGACATGCACGAGGAAGTCGTCGACACCGGCGACGTGGAACACCTGAAGAACGCGCGGCGTCGCTGCGAGTGCATCGAAGAGCGCGTTGACCTTCTCGCCGGTGTGGTTGGCGAGTCGCACCTTGATGATGGCCGCCAGCGGGTAGCCGAGCGCGGCAGCATCGAGCCTGACACGAGTGTCGCGTACGACTCCGCGATCCCGCAGACTTCGCACCCGATGCGCACACGTGGATTCCGCCAGCCCCAACTGCTGCGCGAGGGCCTTGTTGGTGAGGTCGGCGCGGGCGCTGAGCGCCGCGAGGATCTCCAGGTCGAGCTCGTCGAGTTGTGCTTTCGCCAATGTCGTCCCTCCCGAGTCGATTCCGGTTGCGGAAGAATGCAGATCGCGCCGCATCCGCGGCGGATCCAGTTGAATTCTCCCATTCTGATTGCGAATCCGGCAACGTGGAAGCATGAGCGACTCGAGTCTGCATCCCGACACCATCGCCGTCCACAGCGGCCGAGCAGACCTCGCCGAGCTCGGCGTCCATGCCCTGCCGATCGACCTGTCGACGACCAATCCGCTACCGGACGTCGAACGCGGCGGTGATTCCTATGAGGCGATGGCGACCGGCGGTCGCCCGCCCGCCGACGGCAGCATGGTCTACGCGCGACTGTGGAATCCGACAGTCGCGCGCTTCGAGGACGCGCTCGCCGAGATGGAGCACGCCGAAGCAGCTGTCGCGTTCTCGTCGGGCATGGCGGCGATGACCGCGGTCATCCTCGCGCAGACGGCATCCACCGGCCGTCGCCATGTCGTAGGGGCGCGTCCGCTGTACGGCGGCACCGATCATCTGCTCGGCTCCGGCCTTCTGGGCGTCGAGACCACGTACTGTCACGCATCGGAGGTGCGCTCGGCGATGCGCCACGACACCGGGCTCGTCGTCGTGGAGACTCCGGCCAACCCGACGCTCGAGCTGGTCGACATCGAAGAGATCGTGACTGCGGCTGGGGGTGTTCCTGTGGTGGTCGACAACACGTTCGCAACCCCCGTGCTGCAGAATCCGCTCGACCACGGTGCCGCGATGTCGCTGCACAGCGCGACCAAGTACCTCGGCGGGCACGGGGATGTGATCGCCGGCGTCGTCGCATGCAGCGAAGAGACCGCCGAGGCGCTGCGCCGGGTGCGTGCCGTGACGGGTGGGCTGCTGCATCCGCTCGGGGCATATCTGCTGCACCGCGGCCTCACCACGTTGCCGGTTCGGATGCGGCAGCAGCAGGAGAACGCGCGGCAGATCGTGCAGTGGCTGATCGACCGGCCTGAGGTCGACGAGGTGTTCTTCCCCGGACTCGACGGCGACCCGCAGGGAATCCTTCAACGTCAGATGCGCGGTACAGGCGCGATGATCGCGATGCGCCTCAGCGGCGGGTACGCCGCCGCGAGTGCCGTGGCTTCGACAGTGACGCTGTTCACCCATGCGGTGTCACTGGGCGGCGTCGATTCCCTGATCCAGCATCCGGCTGCGCTCACCCACCGTCCCGTACCGGCCGACGCGCGCCCTGATGCCGATGTGCTGAGACTGTCGATCGGGTTGGAGAACGCGGCTGATCTGATCGCCGACCTGGAGCAGGCGTTCCAAGCCCCGGCCGTTCAGAACCCCTCGCACCTGGTCGCAGCAGGATCCGAAGCCGCCCAACTCTGGTCGATCTGAGCGGTCGGCCCCGCATAACTCCGGAGAATCTGCGCGGTGCGGCATCATCGCCCGCGTTCCAGGCGCTCTACGGCGAATTTCTCCGGAGTTATGCGGCCACGCCCGTCGGTATCCGTCGCCGCAGGCGCTTGCCGATCACACCCTGACGCGGGCTGAACAAGTACACCAGTGCGAACACGCAGCCCTGCACGACGACGACGAGCCCGCCGGATGCCGCGTCGATCCAGTAGCTGAGATAGATCCCGATCACGCTGCACAACGCCGACATGACGGGCGCGATCACCAGCATCCGGCCGAAGCGATCCGTCAGCAGATATGCGGTGGCGCCGGGGATGATGAGCATCGCCACGACCAGAACGACGCCGACCACCTGCAGGGCGACGACCGAGGTCAGCGCGAGTACGCCGAGCAGCAGGGCGCCGAGCATGCGGGGTGAGAGGCCGATCGCGAACGCGTGCGTCGGGTCGAACGCGTACAGGGTGAGGTCGCGGCGCTTGACGATCAGCACACCGAACGCCACTGCGGCGAGGATTCCGATCTGCAGCAGGTCGCCCTCTGAGACGCCGAGGATGTTGCCGAAGATGATGTGGTTGAGGTCGGTCTGACTCGGAGTGACCGAGATCAGGACGAGTCCAAGGGCGAACAGCGTCGTGAAGACGATGCCTATCGCCGCATCCTCCTTGACCCTGCTCGTGCCGCGGATGAGGCCGATGAGCCCGACGGCGAGAAGCCCGAAGACCAGCGCCCCCAACGCGAAGGGCGCTCCGAAGATGTATGCGAGCACTACCCCTGGCAGCACCGCGTGCGATACGGCGTCGCCCATCAGTGACCATCCCACCAGCACCAGCCAGCACGACAGCACCGCGCACACGACTGCCGCGATGGCGGTCGTGATGAGCGCCCGCACCATGAAGTCATACTGCAGCGGCTCGAGGATCCAGTCCCAGATCATGGCGAACCCTCCGAGTCGGGGTCGCTCTCCAGCCCGAACGCGCGCGCGAGATTGCCGGGCTCGAGCGCCTCGGTCACCGAACCGTGGAACAGCACCCGGCGCAGCAGCAGGACCGCCTCGTCCGCGAGAGAGGGCAGCGCATGCAGGTCGTGCGTCGAGACGAGCACCGTGTCACCGGATGCCGCGAGCTCGCGCAGCAGCCTCACGATCGTGGCTTCGCTGCGCTTGTCCACCCCGGCGAACGGCTCGTCGAGCAGCAGGATGCCGGCGCCCTGGGCGATACCGCGGGCGACGAATGCGCGCTTGCGCTGCCCTCCGGAGAGCTGCCCGATCTGCCGCTCGGCGAGGTCGGTGAGCTCCACCCTCTCCAGTGCCTCATCGACTGCGTGCTTGTCCGCAGCCCGCGCTCGCCGCAGCGGGCCCTGAAGGCCGTAGCGGCCCATCATCACGACATCACGCACCGAGACGGGAAAGGTCCAGTCGACGTCCTCGCTCTGCGGCACGTAGCCGATCAGTCCGCGTCGACGAGCGGATGCCGGATCCGCCCCCTCAAGACGCACCTGTCCTGAGGTCGGTCGTACGAGACCGATGATCGTCTTGAACAGCGTCGACTTGCCCGATCCGTTCATGCCGATCAGGCCTGTCACGCGTCCTGGTTGCACTGTGAGGGAGACATCGTCCAGTGCGAGCACGTCCGAGTATCTGACGGTGAGGTCGCTGACGTCGATCGAGCTCACGATCCGCCCCCCGTCAGCCCGGCGACGATCACGTCGGCGTCGTGCCGGATCAGGTCGAGATACGTGGGCACAGGGCCGTCGGCCTCGGACAGCGAGTCCACGTAGAGCGTGCCGCCGAAAGTGACATCCGTCGCCTCGACGACCTGCTGCATCGCCTTGTCCGACACGGTCGATTCGCAGAACACCGCCGGTACCTCGTTGTCGTCCACGAACTCGATCGTCGCCGCGATCTGACGCGGCGTCGCCTGCTGTTCGGCGTTCACGGCCCAGATGTAGGCCTCGGTGAGGCCGGCGTCGCGAGCGAGGTACGAGAAGGCGCCCTCGCAGGTGACGAGTGCCCGTTCGTTCTCCGGCAGAGCGGCGAGATCCGCCGCGAGCTCGTCCTGCACCTGCTGCAGCTCGGCCTTGTACTCCTCGGCGTTCGCGGCGAAGTCATCGGCGTGTGCGGGATCGAGATCGCTGAACGCCGTGACCATGTTGTCCACGTAGACCAGCGCATTCGACGGACTCATCCACGCGTGCGGGTTGGGCTTGCCTTCGTACGCGTCCTCGGTGATGTCGATCACGTCGATGCCGTCCGAGACCACCACGTGCGGCACATCGACCGAGTCGACGAACTGGGCGAACCACACCTCGAGATTCAGCCCGTTGTCGAGGATCAGGTCGGCATCCGCGGCTTTGCGCACGTCGCCGGGCGTCGGCTCGTAGCCATGGATCTCGGCACCCGGTTTCGTGATCGACTCGACGCGCAGGTGTTCGCCAGCGATGTTCTCGGCGATGTCGGACAGCACTGTGAAGGTGGTCAGAACCACAGGGCGGTCATCGCCGATGACGGCATCCGGCCCCGCGCATCCCGAGAGCGCGACCGCGCCAGCGACGAACCCCGCGAGGGCGACGGCCGCGACAGCGCGGAGATTTTTAGGCACACCGAAAACGTACCTTTTAGGCGCACCGAAAACAACCGCTGACGCCGACGTCGGAGCGGAATCGGCGCCGGATGGTTCTGCCGTGGGCAGAGCCGCCGAGAGCAGATTCCCGACCGCCCGCTTCGCAGGCCGCGCAGGCTGAACGCATGAGCGAAGAGAACCCCCTTCCGCAGTTCGGCCCTGAGGCCAGACGCGCACTGTTCCACGACCGCATCCTGGTGCTCGACGGAGCCCTCGACGACGACAACGGCACGTTGCTGATGACGCAGCTGCTGACGTTGTCGGCCGAGGATCCCGTCGCCGACATCGCCTTGTGGATCCACTCGCCCGGCGGCTCGGTGCCCTCGATGCTGGCGATCCGCGACATCATGCGCCTCATCCCGAACGATGTGGCCACCCTCGCACTCGGGACCGCTGCCAGCGCGGGGCAGTTCCTGCTCTCCGCCGGAACGAAGGGCAAGCGCAGAGCTCTGCCTCACGCGCGCATCCTCATGCATCAGGGCTCGGCAGGAATCGGCGGTTCCGCCGTCGAGATCGAGGTGCAGGCCGACGACCTGCGGCAGATGCGCGACACCGTGCTGGGGCTGATCTCCGAAGACACCGGCCAGCCGGCCGAGCGCATCTTCGAGGACTCGCTGCACGACCGCTGGTACACGACCGCACAGGCAGAGGAGTACGGATTCATCGACGCGATCGTCTCGTCGATCGCAGAGGTCATGCCGCGCCGTAGGGCGCGGGTCGGGTTGGGGACGGATGCCACGACATCCGCCCAGGAAGGAGCGAAGTCATGAGCAGCTACACGATCCCGAACGTCATCGCCCAGCATCCGCGCGGTGAGCGCGTCATGGATGTCTACTCGCACCTTCTGGCCGAGAGGGTGATCTACCTCGGCACCGGGATCGACGCCGGCGTCGCGAACGCACTGATCGCGCAGCTGTTGCATCTCGACGCCGACAGCCCGGAGACCGGTATCCAGTTCTACATCAACAGCGAAGGCGGCGACCCCGGTGCGGCGCTGGCGATCTACGACACGCTGCAGCACATTCGCCCGAGCGTCGCGACGACGGTCGTCGGCCAGGCCATCGGGCCTGCGGCCCTCCTCGTCGCCGCCGGCGCGCAAGGCCAGCGAGCGGCGTTGACCCATGCGCGGATCGTGCTGCACCAGCCGGCAGGGCAGTCGCGCGGGGCGATTCCCGACCTCATCCTCGCGGCGGATGAGGTTGTCAGGGTGCGCGCCGACATGGAGGCCGTGCTCGCCCGGCACACCGGCCGTACCGTCGAGGCGCTGCGCGCCGACACCGACAGGGACCGCGTGTTCACGGCATCCGCCGCGTTGGACTACGGCCTGATCGACACCGTGCTGGGTGAGCGGGGCTAAGGCCCTGCTCTACCCCCGGCGCTCGGTGCCGCGCCGCGACCTGAGGCTCGCGATGAGCAGCAGTGTGGCGGGAATCAGCAGCAGCAGGAATCCGCTCGGGCCGACCATCCATATGCACAGGAGTGCCCAGGTGCCGAGTATGAGCGAGACGTAGAGCGGCGCGGTGTCGCCGCGTCGGCCGGCACGCAGGAGGAGAAGCGCGAGGAGCACTCCGGGAACGACGAAGCCGCCTGGGAGTCCCCAGAACTGCACCGCCGCGTCCAACGGCAACTGAGTGGTTCGGAATGGTCCGGCCATCCATGCGCCCCACCATGGGTGCAGAGCGAACGCCACGGTGTGAAGAGCCGAGATCGTCAGCAGCGCGATCGCGGCTGAGACAGTGAGCCGGTCGGGACGGACGGATGCTCCGTCGCGATGCGCGGCGTCGGCGACGGTGTACGAAGCGGAGGACGGGATGGATGCGGCGGTGTCGGGATGTGTCATGCCTCCATCGTGAGGCGGCTCCAGGCCCCGGCCATCCCCCCGAGGGGCGAACCGGCTCGCCCGAGCGGGTGAGGTGCGCGCCGGTTGCGGGACGCGCGTCGTCAGTGAGAACGAGCGTCAGGCGGCGAGGGCGAACGCTCCGCGAGCACCAGCGGACACGACGGCCGATGCCGGTGCCGAGGTCATGCGCAGCTCGTCCGCGACGCTGCTGGCGAGTTCGATGAGCGTCGTGTCGAGAGCCCCGGCCACCGCGGCGATCATCTCGCTCGACGGCTCCTTCAGCCCGCGCTCGATCTCGGAGAGGTACTGCGGTGAGACGCCGGCCTTGTCGGCAGTCTCGGTGAGGGTCTCTTCACGCTCATGCCGGCGGCGACGGAGCTGATCTCCGAGCAGGTGGCGCCAGAGCGGCTCCGGTCCGTTCTGCGGGCGCGGTCCGCGAGGCGGGTGAGGCGTACGGGGGAAGGGGACGATCTCGGCCATGGTTCACGGTAACTCCGCCGTGCGCCGGTGTCACCGTTGTTCTGCTCAGAGCAGAAAGCGACAGCCTCTGCGTGCCCGGCGGATGGGAGCACCGGCGCCGGTGCGGATCCGGAACTCAGGCGGAAGGGAGACTGATCGTTCCGGTGCCGGGGTGCTCGTGCGGCATGCGGTCGCGGTCATAGGTGATGTTCGAGTAGCCATGCGGCACGGGATGCCCGTCTTCACCGAGACTGACGAAGACGATCTTCTCGATCGTGAGGATGCGCTTGCGCGTGATCATGTTGCGCACCACTGCGCGCATCGTCAGGGAGGTGCGCCCGAAATGCGTCGCGGTCAGGCCCATCTCGATGAGATCTCCCTGCAGGGCGGATGCCTCGAAGTTGATCTCCGAGATGAGCTTCGTCACGACGCGGTAGTTGCCGAGCTGCACGATCGCGTAGATCGCCGCCTCCTCGTCGATCCACTTCAGCAGGCTTCCGCCGAACAGCGACCCGTTCGCGTTCAGATCCTCCGGGCGCACCCACTTGCGGGTGTGGAAGTTGATGCCGTCGTCAGAGGGGTTCCAACCGGATGCGTGCTTTGCCATTCCTCAAGCGTAAGAGCCCGATGATTCGGGAATGTTTCGTCCGGGCGCACCGGCACCTCCGCCACCGCATCCGTCGCCGACCAGCCGGCGAGTACCGCGACCACCGCCCGGCTTGCGGCCGGGAACTCACCCACCTAACCCGCGAGCTGCTCGGCGAGGAAGGCGGCCTGCTTCTGCCACTGCACACCCTGCCCGCCCTCGTGCTCGTTGAATGCGTACTCGGCGATCTCCGCCACGCCGCCCCAACTGTTGCGTGCGGCGAAGACCGTCGACGGCGGGCACACCGGATCCATCAGGGCGACCGAGAAGAGCGCAGGGGCGGTGGCCCGACGTGCGAGGTTCACGCCGTCGAAGTACGAAAGGGTCTCGAAAACGCGATCCTCCATCCCGCGGTGGACCGACAGATAGCGGGCGATCTCGTTATACGGGTCGCGCCCGGTGAAGCCCACCGCGCGCTCGAACTGGCACAGGAACGGAACATCGGGCATCGCCGCGATGAGTCCGGCGGAAAGCCCGGCAGCGGCGATCGCGATCCCGCCGCCCTGGCTTCCGCCGCACACGGCGACGCGTGCCGCATCGACCCGATCCAGCGAACGGACCGCGTCGATGGCGAGCACGGCGTCCGTGTAGACGCGTCGGTAGTAGTAGCTGCTCTGGTCTTCGATCCCACGGGTCATGAACCCGGAGACGGCCGGGCCTGAGCCATGCGGATCGGGTGTGACGCCACCAGTGCCGCCGTTGCTGCCCTGCCCGCGGGTGTCCATGAAGAAGTGCGCATACCCGGACGAGGCCCATCCCAACCGTTCATGCGGCAGGCCGCGTCCTCCGCCGTAGCCGTTGAACTCCACCACCGCGGGCAATGGCTCATCGGTGTCGGCCGGTAACAGCAGCCATCCGCCCACCGGGTCGCCGCCGAAGCCGCTGAAGGTCACGTCGTACACCTCGACCGACTGCAAGGGGGAGTCGATGCGGCGCAACTGGATCGGCTCTGCCGCCGCACGCGATTCCTCGAGAGTCTGCTCCCAGAAGTCGTCGAAGTCTGCGGGCTCCGCGACGTCGGGGCGATAGGAGCGGAGCTCCTCCACTGGCAGGTCGAAACGCGGCATCGCGGCATCCTTCTCTCGGGGGTCGGCGGCAGTTTATCCGCGCAGATGGCCGATGCCGCAACGGCGCACCAACGTGCGCGCCCGCATGAGCATCTCGCGGTTCCGCAGGACAGGCGAACTCATTAGGCTGAGTAACGAGTTCGCAGCTCGACTCCCTCCCCCAGAAATTGCAAGCCGTCACCTTTCTTCTCTGACGATCTGCGTCGTGAAGGCCGCCCGGTGAGCACCCTCCAGAAAGGCCCCCCTGTGAGCAACTCCGCCGAGAACAACGTCGACGAGCATGGGGCCGACTTCTTCGATCAACTGGCTCAGGGCCAGCCCAGGGAACAGGGCACCTTCACGATCGGCTTCCGCGGGTACGACCGCGGCGAGGTCGATGCCGCACTCGCCGGATTGCGGATGCAGGTGCAGCGAGCGGATGCGGAACTGGCCGAGGCTCGCGCTGGCGTGAGTCGGGACGTCGAATCGGTGCGATCCGAGGTCGAGTCTGCGCTCGCCGAGAGCGAGGCCCGCATCGCGGAGCTCGAGGCGCAGAACGAAGAGCGCGTCGCCGCGCTGGAAGCAGACCTCGCCGCCGCCCGTGCGCAGGCCGATGACGCAGAGCAGCAGGTCGCGACGCTGACGAGCGAACTCGTCGATGCGCCCAAGACCGGAGCGGACACCGAGGGCTCGCGCCTGCAGTTCGAGGCCGTGCTGAGAGTCGCCGAAGAGCAGGCGACGGTACTGATCCAGAACGCGGCAGTGCAGGCCGAGCGTCTGCTGGAGGCCGCCCGCGAGGAGGCGGAGTCGCGTCGGGTCGAGCTCGCCGCCGAGGTCGATCGCATCACCGCGCAGGCGCAGCATGACGCCGATCAGGTGCGTCTGCGCATCGACACCGAGTACACGGCGCACGAGGCGACCATCCAGCGCGAGGCAGCCCACGCGTCGGAGAAGGTCATCCAGGCCGAGCAGGAGGCCGCGACCGTTCGCACCGAGGCCGAGAAGGGCTCGGCGGCGCTGCGCTCCATGGTCACCCGCGAGACGAGCCAGCAGCGTTCGGATGCTGAGCGCGAGGTGCGCGAGATGAATGCTCGGGTGCTGGAGTTCGAGGAGACCCTGACACGTCGGCAGGACGACGCGCAGCAGGAGTTCCTGCTGCTGCACAACCAGGCCGTCGCCCACGCGGAGCGCATCACGACCGACGCGAACGAGCAGGTCGCGGCATCCCTTGAGCACTCCAAGCGCATCTCCGCGAAGGCCGACGACTACGAGCGTCTGATGCGCTCGCAGGCTCAGGCCATCGAGGCCGACGCGCAGGTGCGCGCCCGCGAGACGCTGGAGCGCGCACGCGTGAAGGCGCAGAAGATCGTCAGCACCGTCACCGGTCACACGACCGAGGTGCTGCGCGACGCCGAGGACCGCACACGTCAGCTGCGCTGGCAGCAGCAGCAGCTCAACAGTTTCATGGCCGAGGTGCGCGAGCTCATCCGCCCCGACGGGGTGCTCGGGTCGGATGCCGCCGACGAGGACGAAGCGGAAGACGCGGACGACATCGATGTGCTCGAAGAGGGCGACGAGGTCATCGAGCTGGTTCCCGACGTCGAAGAGGATGAGCTCGACGACGACGACGACGCATCCGACGACGAAGAGGACGAAGCAGTCAAGAACTGACTCCTCTCCGAGGCCGAACACTCCCGGACGCCCGTCGCGTCTTGCGCGTCAAAGGAGGAAAGTGCCGGTTCCCGACGTGCAGGACCGACACTTTCCTCCTTTCATCGCGTCGTCGCAGGGCGCGGCTCAGGCAGGAACCCTGTCGAGGAAGCCGACCACGGTACGGATGCGTCCGTCCTCGTCCTCGGTGATGACGTCGAAGCCGATGATGATCGGTTCTTCATCCGCGGGCCCGAGCCCCCACTGAAAGCGCGTCTGCGCGTGATGGCTGTCCGGCTCGGCCACCTGGCTGAACACGAAGTCGGGGAACTGCGCGTGGACCGCCTCGATGACACTGCCGATGCTCTCGCGTCCGGCGACCTCCGCCAGCGGGTCTACGTACGTCGCGTCTGCAGACCAGTGCCGCTCGAGGAGCGCTTTCTTGTCTGCATCCGTCCGTGCGTTCCACGTGTCGAGATATGCGTTCACGATGTCGTTCATGGTGTGACTCCTATCGGTGTTGTGATGTCCACAGTCGATCGCATCGAGGTCATCGCGTCGATTACCCCTGAGGTAATCGGTAGGGAACACGGAGTGGCTAGGGTCGGAGGCATGACGATGAAGGTGCAGGATGACGCCCCGGTCGGCGCGCTTCTCAAGAGATGGCGCGAGCGTCGACGACTGACGCAGATGCAGCTCGCGCTGGACACCGAGGTTTCAGCCAGACATCTGAGCTTCGTGGAGACGGGCCGATCCCGACCGACGCCGAACATGATCGATCGTCTCGCGGCGTCATTGGAGGTGCCGCTGCGAGAGCGGAACGAACTGTTCCTGGCCGCCGGATACGCACCGCAGTACCTGGAGCGGGACCTTCGATCGCCCGAACTGCATGCGATCGCCGACGCCTTTCGCGTGCTTCTCGACGCCCACATGCCCCATCCCGCCCTGGTCCTCGATCGATGGTGGAATGTGGTGGATCGCAACGCCGCCACCGATCTGCTCCTCGCCGGATGCGCCGATCACTTGCTCGAGCCGCCGGTGAACGCGGTCCGGCTGTCGTTGCACCCGGACGGGTTGGCGCCGCGCATCCGCAACCTCGGGCAGTGGAGGTCGTTCCTGCTCGGCCAGGTGCGGCATCGATTCGAGCGCACCGCCGACCCGCAACTGGGTGAGCTGCTCGAAGAGGCGGGCCGCTACCCTGGACCGGACGCGGAACGCGCCGCGCCGCGTGATGTCGTCGTGCCGTTGCGATTGAGCGTCGGAGACGAGGAGCTGTCCTTCTTCAGCATCGCCGCGTCCGTCGTCTCCGCGATGGACGTCACGGTCGACGACCTCCACATCGAGGCGTTCTATCCGGCCGATGCCACGACGGCGGCGGCATTCACGGGGTCGGGAATGGACCCGGGGTGCTCCCGAACTGACGGAAGTCGCGGGTGATGCGTCGTAGCCTGGAAACATGTCCCATCTGGTGAGCGTGACCGAGTTGGCCGAGTTGGTACGCGACGATGCCGTGCGCGTCATCGATGTGCGCTGGCGTCTGAGCATTCCCGGCGGCCGCGCGCAGCCCGACGGGCGAGAGGAATACCTCCAGGGACACATCCCCGGAGCGGTGTTCGTCGATCTCGAGCGCGAATTGTCGCGGCACGGCCGGCCCGATGAAGGGCGGCATCCGCTGCCCTCCACCGCGCAGGTGCAGGATGCTGCGCGCCAGTGGGGTCTCGATGACGGTGACGTGGTCGTCGCCTATGACGACGCAGGCGGGCTGCCTGCGGCTCGCGCGTGGTGGTTGTTGCGACACGGTGGCGTCGATGTGAAGGTTCTCGACGGCGGTTGGCAGGCCTGGAAGGATGCCGGCGGTGACATCGAGAGCGGTTCGATGGAGTACTCGCGTGGAACGGTGACGTTGACGGATGTCGCGGGCGACAGCCTGACGATCGACGAGGCAGCGGCGTTCCCGGCATCCGGTGTGCTGCTCGATGTGCGTGCGCCTGAGCGCTTCCGAGGCGAGACAGAACCGCTCGATCCGGTCGCAGGACACATTCCCGGAGCGGTCAACCTGCCGACCGGGAAGCACGTCGCGGGCGATGGCACCCTGCTCGATCTCGAGACGCTCAAGAAGAACTTTGCGGATGCCGGCATCGACGACGGCACCCCGGTCGCGGCGTATTGCGGATCAGGCATCACCGCCGCGCACACCGCTCTGGTGCTCGCTGAAGCGGGCATCGACGCGAAGATCTTCCACGGCTCCTGGAGCCAGTGGTCGAACACCCCCGGCCGTCCGGTCGCCACGGGCGAGTAGCCACGCGCGCGCGGTCTCACGTCGCAGCGTCGCACGGCGCTTTCAAAGGAGAAAAGTACCCGCTCCCATCGTGAATGACCGGCACTTTTCTCCTTTCAAGGGGGCGCGGCCTCGATCGGGTGCGTTGGAGGCGGTCAGCAGCCGTGACGCCACGTCACTGCCGTTCGCCGTACCCCCAGCGGAGCACCAGCATCCCAGGGCCCCAGGCCTGCCGCACCTGATGGATGGTCGTCGCGCCTTCGAGGAAGAGCGGAGTCACGATCGTCTCGGTCGGCGTCTCCTCGACCTCCTCGATCCAATCGGGAAGCGCGTCTGGACTGAATCTGGTCCACAGGACCAGCTCGCGGGCTCGACGGGCGACGCCGTGGCCGGTCTCGGAGTTCGGAGGATAGCCGGGAGGGAACTCCAGCTTCCATTCCAGCATCGTGGTCTGGGCCGGCCCCAGCGGGCGTTCGAGTTCGAACATCGCACCATGCACTTCGCCGCTCGGATGCGAGTGGAGTCGTGAGATGTGACCGCCGGAGACCACGCTGAAGATGGGCGCGGGCGTGCGGACGCCGGGCGTGAGGTCGAGGTACGGCACATTGGTGATCGTGCCGGAGGTGCACTGCAGCAGCGTGCGAGTCGTGCGCGAGATCACGGACCCGTCGGCGCCCACCTCTGTCACCGCTGTGGTCGAGACATCGCGTCCGGGGTCCATGACCGGTGCCCCCAGCGCGGTGAAGGTCTCGGCAGTCGCCTGCTCCAGGCGTGCAGCCTCGAGCGGATACTGCGGGGTACCGATGGGCCCGACGCGCTGACTCGGACCGACGAGCCGGCTCAGCGCACCGGCATCCATCTGCAGCAGCGATTCGATCTCATCGACCGCCGCGAGCGATTGCGGCCCTTCCGGACGCCTGGCGCCGGAACGCCAATAGCTGAGGGTCGCCGCAGACACGGGATTGCCGCTGGCCGCCAGGCGTTCCCGCAACCATGTGAGTGTGGCACCCCGTGCCCGGATCGTCGCCCGCAATGCGGTTGCGAAGTCGGTCGCGCGCTCGGCGCTCGCTGAATCTTCTTCGTACATCACAGACCTCCCCAGGTATGTGAAGAACCAGTCGGTACCTTGAGCATAGGGCCGGTCGCAGGCACCTCGGGCCCGAGGTGCCATGCGCAGGTCACGGGGTCAGATCGTCGCAGGCGGAGCTCGCATCTGCGTCGACGCATGACCTGACGCAGTGCCCCCTGCGTGGACTGCGGGGTTCGGCGACCGTTCTGGGGACGCCGCCGAACCCCGCAGTCGCACTGCACGCCGTCGGGCGCGTGCGCTGTTCGCCCACGCGTAGACTGGACACACCACCCCGGAAGACCGAGGAATCGTCATGTCTGCCCCAGCTCGCACCTTCACCGTGCGCCACATCCAATTGCTGCGCGCTCTTTTCGCGGCGGCAGCGGCACTCATGATCACCTTCTCGCCGGATCACTCGGCGGCCGTCGGGTTCGCCGTGTTCGGCGGATTCGTCGCGGCCAGCGGATTCATCTTCGTTCTCGGTGCCTGGCTCGCAGTGCCCTCAGGTTCACGGTGGCCGCTCATCATGCTCGGCGCCATCGATCTGCTCACGGCGATCGTCAGCGGTGTCCCGACGTGGCGCACCGACTCGGTGTTCTTCGTCGTCGTGATCATCTGGGCCGCGGCGACCGGTCTCGTCGAGCTCATCGCCGGGCTCCGCGTCCGACGCACCGACGCGACCGCGAAGGATGCGATCACCGTCGGTGCCCTCGGGCTCGTGCTCGCTGTGGTCCTGCTCATCATTCCCGCCGGGTACTCGCTGCAATACGCGGTCGGCGCTGAGGCACTGACGCTCACCGGCATCATTCTGGCGGTTGGCATGGTCGGCGGCTACACCGCGATCGTCGCCGTGTTCCTCGCGATCGCCGGCTTCTCCCCGAATCGCCCGAGCGCGACGGATGACGTGACGACCGAGCATGCCGACACCGATGGCGCCACGAACGCTTCGGCCGAGACTGGAGGAGCCGCGTGAACGAGAAGAAGACCAACCGTCGAGAGCTGCTGCGTCCACTGCACCTGCTCGGGATCGCACTCGCGTGCGGCATCTTCGCCGCAGTGGTCACGCTCGTGTCGACCGGTGCATTCACTTCTCGCGTCAACGTGGGGATCGCGAACGGCACGTATCAGGGCCTGACGCCGATCGCCCTCGGGCTGGTCATCGGCGGTGGCGCGTTCATCGTCACACTGCTCATCATGTCGATGCTGATACTCGCTGTGGACCCGCGCGAGTACCAGGACAAGACGCTCGATCGCCCGGTCCTCTACGACGAAGAGCCCGGCGACGGCACGTCGAACCCGAGCGACTCGGACACGTCGAACTCCGGCGACTCAGACTCCTCGAAGTCCTGAGCCGCCTGCGCCCTACTTCGCGAGGCGCTCGGCGATGCCGATGTACGTCGCGGGGGTGAGTTCGAGCAGCCGCTGCTTCGCGGCATCCCCGATCTCGAGACCCTCGACGAAGGATGCCAGCTCCGCCGCCCCCACACGGTGACCGCGGGTCAGCTCCTTGAGCAGCGCGTACGGATCGCTGATCGTCGAGCGCCCGGCGACGACCTCGGCGCGGATGACGGTCTGGATCGCCTCGGCGAGAACCTCCCAGTTCACGTCGAGGTCGGCCAGCAGCACGTCGCGGGCCAGTGAGATCTCGTTCAGGCCCCGACGCAGATTGTCGAGCGCGAGCAGCGAGTGCCCGAACGCGACGCCGATGTTGCGCTGAGTGGTCGAGTCGGTGAGATCGCGCTGCAGACGTGAGGTGACGAGCGTCTGCGAGAGCGATCCGAGCAGCGCAGCCGACAGCTCGAGGTTCGCCTCGGCGTTCTCGAAGCGGATCGGGTTGATCTTGTGCGGCATCGTCGACGAGCCGGTGGCGCCGGCGACCGGGATCTGCGTGAAGTAGCCGATCGAGATGTAGGTCCAGATGTCGGTCGCGAGGTTGTGCAGGATGCCGCCGGCATGACGGACCCGGTCGTAGAGCTCGACCTGCCAGTCATGCGACTCGATCTGCGTGGTCAGGTTATTGAACCCGAGGCCCAGACCCTCGACGTACTCGCGGGCGATCGTCGGCCAGTCGGCGTCGGGGTCGGCGGCGAGGTGAGCCGACCAAGTGCCGGTCGCGCCGGAGAACTTCGCGAGGTGGTCGGATGCGGCGATCTGCGCGCGCACGCGCTCGAGGCGCCAGGCGAAGACGGCCAGCTCCTTGCCCATCGTCGATGGCGTTGCGGGTTGGCCGTGCGTGCGGGAGAGCATCGCGGCATCCGCGTGCTCGATCGACAGTTCGCGCAGCTTGGCGATCAGGCCGTCGAACGCCGGCAGCCAGACGTTCTCGACCGCGCGCTTCACGGTGAGCGCGTACGAGACGGAGTTGATGTCCTCGCTGGTGCACGCGAAGTGCGTCAGCTCTGCGATCGAGTCGAGGCCGAGGGCGGACAGGCGGTCGCGCACGAGGTATTCCACGGCTTTCACATCGTGGCGAGTGACGGCTTCCTTCTCGGCGAGCCAGTCGATCTCGTTCTGTCCGAAGTCGCGATACAGGCCGCGAAGGCGATCTTTGTCCGCCTCAGCCAGCGGCGACGTGCCGAACAGCGAGTGATCCGTGAGTGCGATCAGCCACTCGACCTCGGCTTCGACGCGGGCGCGGTTGAGCCCCGCCTCGGAGAGGTAGTCGCCGAGCGGTGCGACCGCCGGGCGGTAGCGCCCGTCGAGGGGGCTCAGCGGCTGGACGGGGAAGGAGTTCGGGGAAGTCAGGGGAGTCCTCCTGATCGGGCCCCTCGATTGTGGGGCGACGTGCGGCTCTGACGCAGGGCGGGTTCGAGCTGGCGGAACAGGCCTCGGGTCGCGGTCTCAATCATAGCCAGCACGGCGTCGAACATCTCCGCCTCCGCATAGTACGGATCGGGCACGTCCAGGTTCTCGGCGTCACGATCGAACGACAGCAGCAAGGTGACCTTGCCCTCCTGATCCTCGTCGCGCGCCCATTCCCTGAGTATCCGCTCGTGAGTGCGATCCAACGCGACGACGAGGTCGTTGTCGGCGAAGGATGCTGCGGTGAACGGCTTCGCGCGATGACGGGATCCGTCGTACCCGCGGCGTTCGAGCGCCTCGATGGTTCGGGCGTCGGCGCGCTCGCCCACATGCCACTCACCGGTGCTGGCGCTGCTCGATGCGATGCGCGATCCGAGCCCCTGGCGCTCGGCGAGGTCACGGAACACCACCTCCGCCATCGGAGATCGGCAGATGTTGCCCGTGCACACGAAGATCACGCGGAAGGGCTCGGGCGATGTCACGGATCCATTCTGCCCGTCGGCATCCTTCCTGCACAGTCGTGATGCCCTCTTCTCGCCCCCCGACGCCGATCTCTTACCGCACGGCTTCACCGTTCTTCTCCTGCACTGCGTGACGATCGAGCCGACTCTGCACGGTTCGCGTTTCGGCCCGAATCTCGATCGGCTTCGCGCGGCATCCTTGGCGCATGCTGAACATCATCGGGGCTGCGGCCTGGAGCTCGAACGGCCTCTGGAAGCTGTTCTCGGCGCAGCGCGCCGTCGACGAGGCCATCATCGCCCTCGAAGATGCCGGAGCGGCGCTGCTGCCTCTCGTGGACGCCAGCGAGTGGCAGGCCGATGGCGTTCGTGCATTGCACGTGCTGATCGTCGACCTGAAGGAGCGCACCACAGCGGAGGTCGGCGTGGTGCGCAGTCGATCGTGCGAGATCGATGCGGCAGGACGATCATGAGCGATGGCGTCGACATCACTCACGGAGGGGCGATCGCCGTCGACCCCGACGCGCTGCGAGCCGTCGCGGCTGCGATGGGCAGAACAGCACCGATGTTCGCGGATGCCGCCGCTGCGATCCGCAACGCCCACGGCTTCATCGTGGCCACGCCGGAGCTCAGCGCCCGAGTGGACTCCGTGGCGCTGTGGGCGAGTGCAGATCGTGCCGACATGCTGCACGACGAATGCCGGTCGGCGTCCTCGAACACCATGCTCATGGCTGACGTCTACGAACTGGTCGAGCTGCGGGCGCAGCTGGCGGCGCTCGCGATCCAGGACAGCGCGCAGGCTTTCGCCCTCAATGCACGCATCGCACAGCTCGAGGCATCCGATCCGCGGGTGGCCGAGATGGAGCAATGGCTGCTGGCGGGATGGAAGGAGGGGAGGTTCGAAGGATTGACGGAGCAGCTCGATGCGGGTCGTTTCGGCCCCGCGGGCGCAGCGGGACCCGATCTGGCGATGATGTTGGGCGTGGTGGCGTTGGTCGGCTCATCAGGCGCCGGCAGGCTCGCACCGAACGCGACGTTGTCGGGGAGCGGTGGGCCGGTCTCGGTGACACCCGTGAAGACGGGCACGCCGATCGCTCCACCATCGAGCCTGGCTGAGGCGCTTCGGCGGTTCCCGACGGCGCCGAACGCGCAACTCAAGGTCGAGAGATACACCATGCCGAACGGGACGAACCGGTTCGTGCTCTATGCGAAGGGGACGCAGGTGAGCGTCGATCCGAAGGAGCCCTTCGACATGCGGTCCAATGTCGACCTGTACACCGGGCACGAATCAGCCTCGTACGTGGCGACGGTCGAGGCACTGGAGGCGGCCGGCGCCCGACCAGGCGACGAGGTGCAGGTCTACGCGCACTCGCAGTCAGCGATCAACGCCGCGTACCTGTCATCGCAGAGCGAGTTCGACGTGACCGTCCAGGTCACGGCGGGCAGTCCCGTGCATCCGACGGTCGGCGATGACCAGCTGCTGATCGAGCTTCGGCACACCGACGATGTGGTCAGCAGCCTCTCCGGAGGCGGGGCGCCGGGCGGCACCGGCTCGCCGGACAGCGTCGTCGTCACCCGAGACGGTGACGCTCTCGATCTGCTGCTGCCGGCGCATCTGATGGAGAGCTATACCGAGACCGCCGAGATGGTCGACGCATCAGGGGACGTGCGGCTGGAGGCGTGGATCGATAAGGCAAGGGAACTCGATGAAGCCTTGTCGATCGAATCGACGGAGTATGTGGCGCGCCGGCGATGACCGGCGTGGCGATCAGTCGCGGCGCTGCCGCTTCTGCGGACGAAGGATGCCGCCGAACACGGCGTTGATGATCGAGATGATGATCGCCGCCAGCACGCCCCACCAGAAGCTGCCGACCGTCAGGCCCCAGCCGAAGCCCGACGTGATCCACGCGGTCAGCCACAGCAGGAAGCCGTTGATGATGAAGCCGATGAGTCCGAGCGTGAGGATGTACAGCGGGAAGGCGACGATCTTGATGACCGTGCCGATGATCGTGTTGACCACTGCGAAGATCGCTCCGACCGCGAGCAGCGTGAGTACCAGCTGCAGGGTCTCCCCGGGAGGGAATGCGACGACCACGACCTGCAGCACAGGGATCAGGGTGACGACCCACAGGGCGAATGCGTTGATGATGACTCTGATGATGAAGCGCATGGTGGATTCAGTCTCCCATGAGGGGTCGCGGTTGTCACCGGACGAGGGATTCCTCCGCCCCGCTCGTAGACTGACGTCGTGACCGAGCCGATCCTTCCCCGCATCCGTCCAGAGATCGCCGCCCTCGCGCCGTACCGGCAGGGCAAGCAGGCGGGCCCGGATGCCTTCAAGCTCTCCAGCAACGAGAATCCGTTCGAGCCTCTGCCGGCCGTGCTCGAGGCACTCGCGCACACCACGCCGATCAATCGGTACCCCGATGCCTCGGCGACCCGCCTGCGCGAGCGACTGGCGGCGCGCTACGGCGTCGACCTCGACCAGGTGCACGTCGCCAGCGGCAGCGTCGCCATCCTGTACCAACTGGTGCAGGCCGCGGCATCCGTCGGCGATGAGGTCATCTACGCGTGGCGGTCCTTCGAGGCGTACCCCGGCCTGCCTCTCGTCGCCGGCGCGACCGGCGTGCAGGTGCCGCTGACCGCTGATGCACGCCACGATCTCGACGCGATGGCGGATGCCGTCACCGAGCACACCCGAGCGATTCTGCTGTGCACCCCGAACAACCCCACGGGGCCGATCATCACGAGCGACGAGTTCGCGGCATTCATCGCCAAGGTGCCCGCCGACGTGCTGGTCATCCTCGATGAGGCGTACGCCGAGTTCGTCACCGCGGAGGATGCGGTCGACGGTCTCGCCGGGCGCGTGTTCGAGAGTCATCCGAACGTCGTCGTGCTGCGCACCTTCTCCAAGGCGTACGGACTCGCCGGGCTCCGCGTCGGCTATGCGATCGGTCAGGCCAAGGTGCTCGATGCGGCCAGGGCCACCGGCATCCCGTTGTCCGTCACCGCCGCGGCCGAGACCGCAGCGATCGCGAGCCTCGACGCCGAGGGCGAGCTCCTCGACCGGGTCGCGGTGATCGTCGAGCGGCGCACGCGTCTGCTGGACGGACTGCGTGCGCACGGCTGGGACGTCCCGGACGCGCAGGGCAACTTCGTGTGGCTGCCCGCCGGCGAGCGCACCGACGAGATCGCCGCGTCTTTCGTGGCCGCCGACATCATCGTCAGGCCGTTCTCGGGTGACGGCATCCGGATCTCCGTCGGCGAGGAGACCTCCATCGACCGGGTGCTCCACGTCGCCTCCACCATGCGCTGACCAGCGGTTTCTCCGGGTTCCGGGCAGATACGAGGGTGTCCTAGGTATGCGTGACCGGGCATGTCGGCTCGGATAGCGTAGAACGGTGACCTCGTCAGAGACCGATCTCGTCCGCGTCCTCGAGGCGGATGGCCGCTTCGCGCCCAGCCCTGCCGCCGAGCAGTACCTGCCGCTGATCGAAGCGATCAGTGATGCAGAGCTCGAGCAGTTCTATCGCGACATGGTCGTCATCCGCGCCATCGACAATCAAGCCACGAACCTGCAGCGTCAGGGGCAGCTGGCGCTCTGGCCGCCGAGCCGGGGGCAGGAAGCGGCGCAGGTGGGCTCTGCGCGCGCCGCGCGTGCGCAGGACACGCTGTTCCCCTCGTATCGCGAGCACGCCGTCGCTCGCATCCGGGGCGTCGATCCGATCGGCATCATCAAGCTGATGCGCGGCATCTCGCATGGAGGCTGGGATCCGACCGACCCTGCGAACGGCAACACCCGGCTGTACACGCTGGTGCTCGGCTCGCAGGTGCTGCACGCGACCGGCTTCGCCATGGGCCTGAATTTCGGGGACCGTTCGGGGACGGGTGATCCTGAGCGTGACGAAGCGGTGATCGTCTACTACGGTGACGGCGCCTCGAGCCAGGGCGATGTGCATGAGGCGATGGTCTTCGCCGCCAGCTACCAGACCCCGACCGTCTTCTTCCTCCAGAACAACCAATGGGCGATCTCCGTGCCCGTCGCGACGCAGACGCGCGTGCCGTTCGCTCAGCGCAGCGCGGGTTACGGCATCGACAGCATCCGCGTCGACGGCAACGACGTGCTCGCCAGCTACGCCGTCTCTCGTGTCGCGCTCGATGAAGCGCGAGCGGGCAAGGGGCCTCGTGCGATCGAGGCCGAGACCTATCGCCTCGGTGCGCACACCACGAGCGACGATCCGACGAAGTACCGCACCAGCGACGAGGAGGAATCGTGGCAGCTGCGCGACCCGATCACGCGCATGCGCGCGTTCCTCGAGGGCCGTGGAGCCGCCTGCTCGTTCTTCGACGAGGTGGACGCGGAGGGAGCGGATGCCGCAGAAGACCTCCGCGTCCGCACCCTCACCCTGGAGCCGCCCCGTGCGAACAAGATCTTCGACCATGTGTACAGCGAGCCGCATCCGCTGATGGACGAGCAACGCGCGTGGCGCGAGCAGTACGAGTCATCGTTCGAACAGCCGACGCAGAACGGGGGAGGTCACGCATGACGCTCGAGACGATGCCGTTCAGCAAGGCACTCAACGCCGGCCTGCGCAAGGCAATGCAGGACGACCCGCGCGTCCTGCTGATGGGCGAGGACATCGGAAAGCTCGGTGGAGTGTTCCGCATCACCGAGCACCTGCAGCGCGACTTCGGTGAGAACCGCGTGCTCGACACCCCGCTCGCGGAGTCGGGCATCGTCGGTACGGCCATCGGCCTCGCGATGGGCGGGTTCCGTCCCGTCTGCGAGATCCAGTTCGACGGGTTCGTGTTCCCCGCATTCGATCAGATCACCACGCAGCTGGCGAAGATCACCAACCGGCACGAGGGCGCGCTGTCGATGCCGATCGTGATCCGCATCCCCTACGGCGGCCACATCGGCGCGGTCGAGCACCATCAGGAGAGTCCGGAGACCTACTTCGCGCACACTCCAGGGCTTCGGGTCGTCTCGCCGTCGACACCGAACGACGCGTACTGGATGATCCAGGAGGCGATCACCTCGAACGACCCGATCATCTTCCTCGAGCCGAAGAGCAAGTACTGGCAGAAGGGCGAGGTCGACATCGAGAAGTCCGCGGCGCCGCTGCACTCGTCACGTGTGGTGCGCACCGGCACTGATGTCACCTTGGTCGGACACGGCGCCATGGTCACGACCCTGCTGCAGGCCGCTGCGCTCGCCGAGAGCGAGGGTACGAGCTGCGAGGTCGTCGACGTGCGGTCATTGTCGCCGGTCGACTACGGACCCATCCTCGACTCCGCACGCAAGACCGGTCGCATGGTCTACGCGCAGGAGGCACCGAGCTTCAACAGCCTCGGCGGGGAGATCGCCGCCACCGTCATGGAGCGCGCGTTCTACGCCCTCGAGGCCCCGGTGCTTCGGGTGTCGGGGTACGACGCTCCGTTCCCGCCCGCAAAACTCGAGGGCACCTTCCTCCCGGATGCCGACCGCATCCTCGAGGCCGTCGACCGGTCACTGGCCTACTGACACTCGTTCCGAAAGGACTCGCAATGAGCACGCAGAACTTCAACCTCCCCGATGTCGGCGAGGGTCTGACCGAAGCCGAGATCGTCACGTGGAAGGTCGCCCCGGGTGACGACGTCGCGATCAACGACGTGATCTGCGAGATCGAGACGGCCAAATCGCTCGTCGAGCTTCCGTCGCCGTATGCCGGCGTCGTCGGCGATCTGCTGGTCGGCGAGGGCACGACGGTCGAGGTCGGCACGCCGATCATCAGCTTCGTGTCGGATGCTGCGCCCGCCGCCACCCCGCCGAACCCCGCGCCGGCAGGCGAAGAGACCGGCGGCTCGGTCCTGGTCGGCTACGGCACCGGTGCCGGTGCGACCTCTCGGCGCACGCGCCCGGCCGTTCGTCCGGTGCGCTCCTCGGTCGGCGTCATCGCGAAGCCGCCGATCCGCAAGCTCGCACGCGA
This sequence comes from Microbacterium sp. TWP3-1-2b2, assembly GCF_049896145.1. Lineage (NCBI taxonomy): Bacteria > Bacillati > Actinomycetota > Actinomycetes > Micrococcales > Microbacteriaceae > Microbacterium > Microbacterium sp. TWP3-1-2b2. The sequence continues at coordinate 2,878,308 of NZ_JAFCTS010000001.1, forward strand.
TCTCGGCGTCGACCTCTCCTCGATCACCCCGACCGGAGCAGACGGCGAGGTCACCCGCGACGACGTCGTGAAGGAGGCCTCGCAGGCGAGTGTCTTCCGCAACATCGAGACCCCGGAGTGGGGCGCGGTGCGCGAGGAGACGGTGCCGGCGCCGAAGAGCGCTCCGGTCGGCCTCGCTCGTGGGATCGCCGCTGCGCCGGCAACCGCCCAGGATGCGGATGCGCGCACCGAGTCGATCCCGGTCAAGGGCGTGCGCAAGGTCAGTGCCTCGGCCATGGTGCAGAGCGCGTACACCGCGCCGCACGTCACGGTGTGGAAGGAGGTCGACGCGACGCGCACGATGGAGCTTGTCAAGCGCCTGAAGACCTCGCCCGACTACGCCGACATCAAGGTGTCGCCGCTGCTCATCGTGGCTCGCGCCGTGATCTGGGCCGTGCGCCGCAATCCGATGGTCAACGCCGCCTGGTTCGAGACCGAGGGCGGTGCAGAGATCTCGGTGCGCCACTACGTCAACCTCGGAATCGCCGCGGCGACCCCGAGGGGCCTGCTCGTGCCGAACATCAAGGACGCGCAGGACCTCAACATGCGCGAGCTCGCCCGAGCGTTGAACCGCCTCACCCTGACGGCTCGAGAGGGCAAGACCCCGCCAGCCGATCAGCAGGGCGGAACGATCACGATCACCAACATCGGCGTGTTCGGGATGGATGCCGGAACCCCGATCATCAACCCCGGCGAGGCCGGCATCGTGGCGATGGGCACCATCAGCCAGAAGCCGTGGGTCGTCGACGGCGAGGTGCGTCCGCGGTTCGTCACCACGGTGGCAGGTTCCTTCGATCACCGCGTCATCGACGGCGACGGCATGAGCCGCTTCATCGCCGACGTCGCCTCGATTCTGGAAGAGCCCGCCCTGCTCGTCGACTGAGGACAGCCCGTGAAGTGTCGCGCGATGCCGCATCTTCGCGCTTGATGCGACCATCCGCGCCACCTTTCGGCGAGGACGTCCAGCGCCGGGGGCGTCTGGCGAGGATGTCTTCGCTAGGAGAGCGCGCTCAGCCGCCGCTCCGCGAGCTGAGGCACCGTCCGCTCGCGGGCGGCGCGGCGCGCCGTCGCGATTGCTCCGGCCGACACGACCGCGGCGCCCAGGGTCGAGGCCACGATCTCGGGCGCCGGGAGGTGGAGCTCCTCCGGGAGAATGCGCCGGGCGGCGGCGAGCACGGGTTCGATGCTCTCGGCGACCGCCCCGCACACGATCACGCGGGAAGGGTCGTACATGCTGCCGAGCACTCCGACGATGCGTGCGACAGTCGCGCCGACGCGGTCGGTGATGAGCACAGCATCCGCGTCTCCTGAGGCGGCGAGCGTCAGCACGACACGCGAGTCGATGCGCTCCTCTGCCACGAGCCTTCCGACCGCGCCGTCGACGGCGATCTCGCCGGCCTTCATCGCGGCCCTGGCTTGATTCTGCACCGAATACCTGAGCCCGAATGCCGAGCCGACGCCGACGATGTGATCGAAAACGATGCCCTCGCCGACTCCTCCGTGGGCACCGTGCAGCACGTGACCGTCGACGACCACTCCACCACCGAAGCGCTCGCTGGCGAGCAGGGCGACGTAGTCGCGGCATCCGATCGCGGCGCCGACCGCGCCCTCCGCGATCGCCGCCAATTGGGCGTCGTTCTTGATCTCGACCACGGGGGCCCAGTCGCGCAGCGCGTCGGCGAGGCCGGGATTCGTGCGCTCCCAGAAGCCGTCGGGATGCGGCGGCGAGATGCCGTCGCGATTCACAGGGGCTGCGACGCCGACGCAGAGCGCGAGCACGTCGTCTCGGGGAGTGCCGGACTCTTCCAGCGCTGCCCGCAGCTGCTCGACGATGGTCGCCCGACGCGCATCGGCAGACTGAGTGGAGTCCACCTCGACGCGGTGGTGCACGAGCGTGCGGTCGAGCGGGTCGGCCACGGTGACGGCGAGATGCGTGTCGCCGGCGTCGATCCCTATGACGACGCCGAGGTCGGATGAGAGGGTGAAGCGCCTGGCAGGGCGGCCGGAGCGATAGCTGCCGGCGGCGCGGGCGTTGGGGAGTTCGCGCAGGACCTCGGCACCGACGAGTGTGTCGATCGCATCGATGGCCGTCGACCGCGTGAGCGACGTGGCGGCCATGACGTCGGTGGCGGTGAACTGTCCTGCCCCCCAGGCGAAGTCGAGGACGGCCCCGACGCTCGCGCGTCCGGTTCCGAGTCCTGTGGAGACTTCTGTCACAGCCCTTGACCTTCCTCTCGTTCCAATGAGAGAGTACCTTCCGACAGTAAATTCGCCCACTAGATTTAATATGCGGATCTATCGGATCGGAAGGACGACGGTGTCTGAGAAACGAACACGCACGGCGCGGATGGTCGCGGGAGGCCTTGGCCTCGCGATGGTCGGCGCCGCCCTCACGAGCTGTGCTGCGGGATCGGGAGCGGAGACGATCCGCTTCACGTTCAACAAGCGCGAGGCGATCCCTTTCATGACCGAGCTCGTCGCCGAGTACAACTCTTCTCAGGACGACGTGCGGGTGGAGATCGATACCTCGGGGCCCGACGTCATCTCGGCCAGTTTCGTGCGGGGGAACCCGCCCGACCTCATCCTCGGCAACTACAACTACGAGATCGCGCGCTTCGTGCAGCGCTGCGCTCTCACCGATCTCTCCGAGACGGATGCGGCGGCCAGCATCCGCGACGACCTGCAGCCGCTCATGGAGCAGTACGGCTCTTGCGAGGGACGAACGAGCGCCCTGCCCTACTCGGTGATGGCGGCCTCCGTGATCTACAACAAGGAGATCTTCGAGGCCGAGGGGCTGGAGGTGCCGCAGACCTGGGACGAGCTGATCGCCCTGTGCGACCAGTTGAAGGATGCCGGGATCGACCCCTTCTACGCCACGTTCAAAGACGACTGGACCGTCGGGCAGGGCTGGTACGACTACTCGATCGGCGGCTCCGTCGACACGATCGACTTCTTCGACGCCATGGCCGTCGAGGGCGCCGCGGTCGGCCCTGACTCCGACGTCTCGTTCGAGAAGGACTTCGCCGACCCGATGGAGCAGATGATGCAGCTCGCGGACGACTACACGAACGAGGATGCGGCGAGCCGCGGATACGGCGACGGCAATCTCGCCTTCAGCGAGGGCGAGGCGGCGATGTACATGCAGGGGCCGTGGGCATTCAGCGAGATCGCGAAGACCGCACCCGACCTCGAGCTCGGCACCTTCCCGCTGCCCATGACCGACGACCCGGCCGACCTCGGCGTGCGCGTGAACATGGACCTCGGCGCGATGATCCCCGAGGGCTCGCGGCACCAGGAGGCCGCGCGTGACTTCCTCGAGTACCTGTACCTCCCCGAGAACATCGAGGAGTACAACGCGTCGCAGCTCGGCTTCACGCCTACGAAGGATGCCCCGGCGCCGAACGATCCGCGCATCGAGGGGATGATCGACTACTACGAGGACGGGCAGATCTACCAGGGGCCCTCGGTGCTCGTTCCCAAGACGATCCCGGTGATGAACTACGCACAGGCGATGGTGCTGGGAGCCTCGACCACCTCGATGCTGCGGACCATGGACGCGGATTGGGCTCGCATCGCCTTCCGCGCGCCGATCCCCACCACAGACGATGCGGCAGCAGGCGAGACAGAGGAGTCCGCACCGTGAGCACCACCGCACCCGCGAACACCACGCGGCCGAACAGCCCGACGACGGACACGACCTCCATCGTCACCGGACAGGGACGGAGGCTCCGTCGGCACACCCGACGGGTCGAGCCGATCTACTACCTGTTCCTTCTTCCGACGCTCGTGCTGTTCACCCTCGCGATCACCCTCCCGGCGGTGATGGGCATTTTCTTCAGCTTCACCGACTCGATCGGTATCGGCGAGTGGAGCTTCAACGGGGTGACCAACTACATCGCGCTGTTCAGCGACCCGGCGATCCTGCAGAGCTACCTGTTCACGTTCGGGTTCTCGATCGCGACGGTGATCGTCGTGAACGTCATCGCGTTCCTGCTCGCGGTGGGCCTCACCTCGCGCATCCGATTCAAGACGGGCCTGCGGACGATCTTCGTGATCCCGATGGTGATCTCGGGCATCATCATCGCGTACGTCTTCAACTTCCTGTTCTCGAACTCGATTCCTGCCGCTGGCGCGGCCACCGGCATCCCCTGGCTCGAGACGAGCCTGTTGGCGAACCCGGATCTCGCCTGGGTGGCGATCGTCATCGTGACCGCGTGGCAGGCCGTCCCAGGTGCTCTGCTGATCTACATCGCCGGCCTGCTCTCGGTGCCGAACGAGGTCTACGAGGCGGCGAGCATCGACGGTGCGAGCAAGACGCAGCAGCTCACGCGGATCACGATCCCGCTCGTCGCGGGGTACGTCGTGATCAACGTGATCCTCGGGTTCAAGGGCTTCCTGAACGCGTACGACATCATCGTCGGCCTCACCAACGGAGGGCCTGGGACGTCGACGCGCAGCGTCGCTATGACGATCATCGCGGGCTTCAACAGCGGCGACTACGCCTACCAGATGGCCAACGCGACGATCTTCTTCATCGTCGCCGTCCTGATCTCGCTCCTTCAACTCTCGCTGACTCGCGGAAGGAATGCCCTCTGATGTCGACGCAGACGATCACCACCCAGACTGCTGGGAAGAAGCCGCGCGTGCGCATGGAGCGGGTGAACTGGTCGGGCACGATCATCCTGATCCTGTGCGCCGTCACCGTGCTCCTGCCGCTCTACGTCACGATCTCGATGGCGTTCAAGACCACGGGGCAGGCGGTCGACGGCAACGCCTTCTCCCTGCCGGCACCGTTCAGCATCGACGGGTTCGTCGAGGCGTGGAATCTCACGAAGTTCCCGGTCGGCGCCGCGATCTCGCTGCTGGTCACCGCCGGCACAGTGATCGCGACGATCCTGCTCGCGGCCTTCGCGTCCTACGCGATCGTGCGCAACTGGGACCGGCGGTTGTTCCGCTACTCGTTCTTCTACCTGCTCGCGGCCATGTTCATCCCGTTCCCTGTGGTGGCACTGCCGCAGATCCAGCTCACCGGACGCGTCGGGCTCGACAACCCCTTGGGCGTGATCATCCTCGCGACGATGTTCCAGCTCAGCTTCAGCGTGCTGCTGTTCACCGCCTTCCTCCGGTCGATCCCGATCGAGCTGGAGGAGAGCGCGCGCATCGACGGAGCCACGACCTGGCAGACGTTCTGGCAGCTGATCTTCCCGCTGCTCGCGCCGATGAGCGCGACGGTGGGCATCTTTGCATTCCTGTATGCGTGGAACGACTTCATGATGCCGTCGCTCATCATCTCCGACCCGGCGATGCAGACGCTGCCGGTGCGGCAGAACCTGTTCCAGACCCAGTTCAGCAACAACTACAACGTGTCGTTCGCCTCGTACCTGATGGCGATGGCGCCCGCGATCCTGGCGTACCTGTTCACACAGCGCTTCGTCATGGAGGGCGTCACGCAGGGTGCAGTGAAGGGCTGAGCACGAAAGTCGCCCGATCCCTGAGCCCGTCGAAGAGCAACGCAAGAAAGAAGGAGCACCACCCCTCATGACCGATTCGCTTCTCACCGAGACCCGCGAAGACGACAAGACAGCAGCCTGGTGGCGTCAGGCCGTCGTCTACCAGATCTACCCCCGCAGCTTCGCCGACGCGAACGGTGACGGGCTCGGCGACATCCCTGGCATCGTGTCCCGCGCCGACTACCTCGCAGAGCTCGGGATCGATGCGGTGTGGCTCAGCCCGTTCTATCCCTCCGCGCTCGCCGACGGCGGCTACGACGTCGCCGATTACCGCGACGTCGATCCCCGACTCGGCACGCTTGACGACTTCGATGCGATGGTCGCTGCGCTGCATGAGCGCGGCATCCGCGTGGTCGTCGACATCGTCCCGAACCACACATCGAACCTGCACGAGTGGTTCCAGGAGGCGCTCGCCGCCGGTCGAGGCTCAGCCGCACGCGAGAGGTACATCTTCCGGGAGGGCAGCGGCCCTGACGGCGCGGAGCCGCCCACCGATTGGGGCGCGGCGTTCGGCGGCGGCGCGTGGGAGCGCGTCGAGGACGGACAGTGGTACCTCCACAGCTTCGCGCCCGAACAGCCGGACTTGAACTGGGATCACCCCGAAGTCCGCGAGGACTTCCTGACCACCCTGCGCTTCTGGTCGGACCGCGGGGTCGACGGGTTCCGCATCGACGTCGCGCATATGCTCACCAAAGACCTCACAGAGCCACTGCCGTCCAACGCGGAGCTGGAGCTGATCGACCGCACCTCCGGTCGTCACCCCCTGACCGATCGCGACGATGTGCACGAGATCTACGCCGAATGGCGAAAGGTGTTCAACGAGTACGATCCTCCACGCACCGCCGTCGCCGAAGCCTGGGTCGAGACCCCGGAGCGTCGCGCGAAGTACGCCTCGGCCGAGGGCCTCGGTCAGGCCTTCAACTTCGATCTCCTCGTCGCCGACTTCGACGCCGCCCAGTTCCGCCGCATCATCGCAGACAACCTCGAGCAGGCGCGTACGACCGGGTCGTCGACCACCTGGGTGCTCTCGAACCACGACGTCACCCGGCACGCCACTCGATACGGACTACCCGCGCTCGATGGGCGTCGGGTCAAGCAGGGCACCGAATGGGTGGCCGCAGGGGGGCCGGAGGATCAGCTCGATCGTGAGCGTGGCATCCGCCGTGCGCATGCGGCCACGCTGCTTCTTCTGGGTCTACCCGGCAGCACCTACCTCTATCAGGGCGAAGAACTCGGTCTGCAGGAGGTCGCCGAGATCTCGGCAGAGCAGCGGCAGGATCCGTCGTTCTTCCGCGGCGCGTCGTTCGACGGTCTCGGGCGAGACGGATGCCGTGTGCCGCTGCCGTGGACGGCATCCGGCCCCTCATTCGGATTCGGCTCGGCCGGTGCGCATCTGCCGCAACCGGAATGGTTCGCCGAGTACGCCGTCGACGTCGAAGCAGCAGACCCGTCGTCGACCCTGTCGCTGTATCGCGAGGCGCTGCGTCAGCGGCACATCCTTCAGGCTGATGAGAGCCTGGAGTGGATCGAGACCGGCCGGTCCGACGTGCTGCGCTTCAGGCGGCCGAATGGCTGGGAGGTTGTGACGAACTTCGGCGTCGAGCCGTTCGAGCTCGGTCTGGATTCCGCGCACGACGTGCTCGGTACCGCTGTGGACGGCGCCGTGCCGGGCGAGAGCACAGTCTGGATCGCGCCGGACGCCCTGCTCGGCTGAGCTCGGAAAACGGAGACCATTCTTCTGCGGCGTGGCGTGTCGAGCAGTGACGCGCCGCGCCGAGTGGGGTCCCCGTTTTCCCGGATGAAGCTTCACTGATCCTCCCGTCGAGTTGATAATGGTTCTCATTAGCCTTAGGCTGGGCGGATGAAGAAGTCCGTCGCCGCCGTTGCGCTCGCATCCGTCTCCGCTCTCGTCCTCGCCGGATGCTCGCCCACCGCCGCTTCGGAAGGCGCGGGTGAGGATGCGATCCAGGTGGTCGCCAGCACCAACATCTACGGGTCGCTCGCTGAGCAGATCGGCGGCGATCGCGTCGAGGTGACCTCGATCATCACCTCCGCCTCGCAGGATCCGCACTCCTACGAGGCATCCGCGCGTGACCGACTGAGCGTGCAGGACGCGGAACTGGTCATCGAGAACGGCGGAGGATACGACTCGTTCGTCGACACCCTGATCGGCGAATCCGACGTGCATGTCTTCACCGCAGCGTCGTTCTCGCACGACTATCCCGGCAACGAGGGCCACGAGGATGCCGAGGCGGAAGCGCACGCCGAGGACGACCATGCAGAAGAGGACCACGCTGAAGAAGGACACGACCACGCTGAGGAAGAGGGCCACGAAGGCCACGACCACATCGAGGGCTTCAACGAGCACGTCTGGTTCGACCCGCACACGATGATCCACGTCGTCGAGGGCATCGCGGCGGAGTTCAGCGAGATCGACCCTGACGGGGAAGCCGACTTCACCGCCGCGGCCGCCGAGATCGTCGCCGACCTCGAGGGCTTCGAAGCGGAGCTCGAGACGCTCGGCACCGAGACGGGCGGCGCATCCGTGTTCATCACCGAGCCGCTGCCCGGCTACATCGCCGCAGCCGCCGGCCTCACCGACGCGACTCCGGAGGGCTTCGCCGAAGCAGTGGAAGAGGGCGCCGACGTCGCACCAGCGACCCTGCTCGCCGCTCTGGACGTCATCGACAGCGGCGACGTGAAGGCGCTGCTCACCAACGCGCAGACCGGCGGAGCCGAGACCGAGCGCGTCGAGGAGGCTGCTGAGGCCGCGGGCATCCCCGTCGTCGCTTTCACTGAGTTGCTCGAGGACGGATCGTCGTACTCTGAGTGGATGCGTGATGCGATTCAGGACCTCGCCGCCGCACTCCAGCAGTGAGTGCGCCCGTTCGAGACGCTCAGGGGCCGGCTGGCGGGCCGGTGCTCGAGATCAAAGGCGCAGCCCTTCGTCGCGGACACCGTGAGCTGTGGGCCGGACTCGATCTGACGGTCGAACCCGGTGAGTTCATCGCCGTGCTCGGGCCGTCGGGCTCCGGCAAGACCACGCTCCTGCGTGCGATCCTCGGACTCCAGCCCCTGAGCTCAGGCAGCATCCGCGTCGCGGACCACCCGGTGCGCCGAGGCAATCCACGCATCGGTTACATCCCGCAGCAGCGCCCGCTCCCGCCGGAGACCAGCATGCGTGCTCGCGATGTCGTCGCCCTCGGCGTCAACGGCACCCGGTTCGGTCTGCCCATCCCTCGCCGCGGTGACAAGGCCAGGGTCGACGCCCTTCTCGAGGGCGTCGGTGCCTCGCACTTCGCCGATCGCCGTGTCGGCCTGCTTTCCGGCGGAGAGCAGCAGCGGCTTCGGGTCGGTCAGGCTCTCGCCGACGCGCCGACGCTGCTGCTCTGCGACGAGCCGCTGTCGAACCTCGATCTCGCCAACCAGCTCGGCATCACCGACATCATCGACCGTCAGCGCCGGGAGCGCGACGCCGCCGTGCTGTTCGTCACGCACGACATCAATCCGATCCTCGGCAGGGTCGACCGCATCCTGTACATCGCCGGAGGTCGCTTCGTGCTCGGCACCCCGGACGAGGTGCTGCAGAGCCGCGTGCTCACCGACCTGTACGGCACACCGGTCTTCGTGCTCCGTGCCGGCGACCGGCTGGTCGTCGTCGGAGTGCCGGATGCTGAGCCGCATCACGACCACGACGCAGGAGAAGTCGCATGATGGTGCTGAGCGGTGTGCAACAACTTCGGAGAACTGCACGTTCTTCGGAGAAATCGCACGAATCTCTCCGAGTTAGCTGCACTTCTCCGAAGTTGGTGCTCGGCCCCGCGCCGGCATCGGTGCTCGGATGCGACGCGGAGGTGCCCGCATGATGGTGCCGAGCCTCGACTGGGGCGACGTCTTCTCGTTCCGGGACTACGGCGCGCTCGTCGCGCTGCTCTCGAACTCGATCATCGCCGGCGCCGTGCTCGGCATCGTCGGCGGATTGATCGGCGTCTTCGTGATGCAGCGCGACCTCGCCTTCGCCGTGCACGGCGTGAGCGAGCTCTCATTCGCCGGTGCCGCCGCCGCCCTGCTGTTCGGCGGCAGCGTCGTGGCGGGGTCGATCGGTGGAGCCCTGGTCGCCGCGATACTGATCGGGATCCTCGGATCGAAAGCGCGCGATCGCAACTCGATCGTCGGAGTGCTGATGCCGTTCGGCCTGGGTCTCGGCATCCTGTTCCTGTCGCTCTACGACGGTCGAAGCGCGAACCGCTTCAGCCTGCTCACCGGGCAGATCGTCTCGGTGTCCAGCCCCGATCTCGGGTGGCTGATCGGCATCAGCGCGTTCGTGCTCATCGGGCTGCTGGTGATGTGGAACCCGCTGCGGTTCGACTCGCTCGACAACGTCGCAGCCAGTGCCCGCGGCATCCCGACCAGGGCGCTCAGTCTGGCTTTCATGGTGCTGCTCGGTCTCATCGTCGCGGTCAGCGTGCACATCATCGGCGCCCTGCTGGTCATGGCTCTGCTGGTCACACCTGCCGCTGCCGCCATGCGAGTGGCTGCCGGCCCGCTCACCGTGCCTCTGCTCGCGGCGCTGTTCGGCTTCGTCTCGGCGGTCGGGGGCATCCTGCTCGCGCTTGCCGGCACCCTGCCGGTCAGCCCATACATCACGACGATCTCGTTCCTCATCTACGCGGGATGCTGGCTGGTCCAGCGCGGGCGAGATCGGGTGCGTCGCCGTTCTCAGCCCCTGACAAGCGCCGCGGCCTAGACTCTCGGTATGGCTCAGCGCAATACCTGGCAGCGTGAGCGAGTGCGGGAAGCACTCGCGGATGCGCGCGGTTTCGTGAGCGCGCAGACTCTGCACGCCACGCTCCGTGACGAGAACACCGGCATCGGTCTCGCCACGGTCTATCGCGCGCTTTCCGGCCTCGCGACCTCCGGCGATGCCGACTCGCTGCAGAGCCCGGAGGGTGAGGCGCTGTATCGCGCCTGCTCGACCGAAGGACATCACCACCACCTGATCTGCCGATCATGCGGACTCACTGTCGAGATCGAGGCGAAGGACGTCGAGGCGTGGGCGCAACGCACGGCTTCGCTGCACGGCTTCAGCGAGGCGGAGCACGTCGTCGACATCTTCGGGCTGTGCACCCCGTGCGCGAGCCGGCGCGCAGCGGCTGAAGGAGCCGCATCCGCGTGAGCAACGTCACGTCGCCGCGCGTTTCGACGGGCTCAGGGCGCGGCCGCGTACCCGCTAGGCGCGGCACGCCTCGCTCGCCGTGGATCGGCGCCGCAATCGGCGTCGTCATCATCGCAGCGCTGTTCTTGATCGACAGGTTCGCCCCTGCGCTGTTCCCGGCGTCACTGCCCAGCCGCGCGCAGGACGGCCTCACGCTCGCGCTGAGCGTGCTCATCGAGGCGCTGCCGTTCGTCGTGCTCGGCGTCGTGCTGTCGATCGTGGTGCAGGTGTGGCTGCCGCCGGATCTCATCCAGCGCTGGCTGCCGACGCGCGGATGGGCCCGCCGCGCGGTGCTGTCGTTGTTGGGGATGCTCATCCCGGTGTGCGAGTGCGGCAACGTGCCGTTCGCCCGTGGCCTGATGATGCGCGGGCTTGCCCCGGCGGAAGCGATGACGTTCCTGATCGCCGCCCCGATCGTGAACCCGATCGTGATCATCACGACGCACGCCGCTTTCGGATGGGACGGCGGCATCCTGGTCGCACGCCTCGTCGGCGGATACCTGATCGCGAATCTGATCGGCTGGATCTACAGCCGTCATCCTTCACCTGATGCTCTGCTCACCCAGCAGTTCACCGCCACGTGCGAGCGGGTGCAGCACGAGCACGGCACTCCGACGCGTCGCAGCCTCACTCAGTTCCTGATCGAACTGCGCGCCGTGATGCCGGCGCTCGTGATCGGCTCCGCGCTCGCGGGGGCGGTGCAGGTGCTCGTTCCTCGCGACATGCTGCTCGCGATCGGTTCCAACCCTGTGCTCTCCATCGTCGCCATGATGGCGCTCGCGATGACGGTGGCGATCTGCTCGAACGTCGACGCGTTCTTCGCCCTGTCGTTCGCCTCGACCTTCTCGTCGGGTGCGCTGATCGCGTTCCTGCTCGTCGGACCGCTGGTCGACATCAAGATGCTCGCTCTGCTGCGCACGACGTTCACCACACGCACCCTCGTCGGAGTCGTCGCCGTCGTCGTGATGAGTGCGTTCGCGATCGGGATCGGGGTGAACGTCTTTGGCTGAGCAGTCGCGCGCACGCTGGCGCGCTCTCGCGACGCGTTGGCTCGGTCTCGGCCTGGCCGTGGTCATCTCGGTCGTCACACTCGGCCTCGGGGTCACCGGTCAGCTGACGCTCTACATCAGCCCCGAATCGATCTGGTTCGCATGCGCCGGTGCTGTCGTCGTGCTCGCCGGCGCGATCTGGTCGTGCACGCTTCCGCTGGGTGTCGAGACGGATCATGGGCACGATCACGGGGATGCGGATACCGCGGCATCCCCTCGACGTGCTCTCAAGATCGCCGGCACAGTCTCGGCGGGGATCGTCGCGAGTGGCGTCGTCCTCGCCGCTCTCGTGCTTCCGCCTGCGTCGCTGTCCGTGGAACTGGCGATGTCGCGGGCGGATGCCACTGGCGCCCTGTTCGCGGGTGCAGACACCCCGACGCTCGGAGTGGCCGACACGACGACCTTCGGGGTCGGTGAATGGTCGAGCGTCTTCGCCACCGCCACCCGCCCGGAGTCCTACGACGGTTCCACCGTCACGCTGACCGGGTTCGTCACACCCGGCGACGACGCGGATGCCGTGAACCTCACTCGCATGATCATCACGCACTGCGTGATCGACGCCCAGCCGGCCGCAGTGCCGGTGAGCGTCGACGCCGGCGAGACCGGCAAGGGGCAGTACAGCACCGGGCAGTGGATCGAGGTCACCGGCACGGTCACCGCCGATGACGACGGATCGCTTCGAGTCGTTCCCACCTCGGTGGTCGCGATCGACGAGCCCGGGGATCCTTATGAGTACTGAGGATCAGCCGGAGGCGCCGAAGACCCGCGCCGAAGCACGCGCCGCCCGCGAGGCCGCCGACCGGAAGGCTCCCGAGGTCCCACGTGCACCGGAGGGGGAGTGGCTTGGACTTCCCGCGGTCGCTGAGCCCGCGGATTCTGAGCCTGTGGTTCCTGAGCCCGTCAAAGTGTCGTCTTCGGCTGCCCCGCAGCCTGCGCTCAACGACCCGCCGCTGGAGCCAGGGCCGGATCACCCCAAGGACCGCCGGTTCCTGTACACGATCCTCGCCGTCGTCGCCGTTCTGGTGGTCGTGGTCGGCGGGCTCGGCGCGCTCAGCCTGTTCCAGGGCCCGCGCGTCAGCCAGGTGCAGGTCGATGCGGCTGAGGCGATCGACGTCTCGGGAAGCCGAGTCATCCTCACCGCGAACCAGGCGCTGCAGGAGATCGACGAGTCACAGGTCACGGTCGATCCCGCTGTGCCGTTCACGGTGGACGCCGCCGGCCGAAGCATCGGCATCCGCTTCACGGTCCCTCTCGACGACGCGACCGAGTACACGGTGAGCGTCGCCGGTGCCACCGGAGTCGGCGGAGGGCCGGCATCCGATCTCTCGACCACGTTCACGACGCCGGCCGCCAAGATCTTCCTGCTCAACCGCTCCGCCGAGGACGATTCGATCTTCCGCACCGACCTCGGCGGCGAGAACGCGGTGCCGGTGTTCACCCATCCGCGCATCAACGACTACCGTTCGACCTCGACCCGGCTCGTCGTCGCGGTCGAAGACGAAGACGAGTCACGGATCCTGGTGATGGATCATGACGGTGAGAACATCCGCGAGCTGACCCTGCCCGGCGACGGCTACGTCAGCTCCGTGCAGGTCTCCGAGCGAGGCGGGCTTGTCGGCTACACGTACTCCGATCGAGAGCTCACCGAAGACAGCGGGCGCGCGAGCGTGCTGGTCACCCAATCGCTCAGCGGCGACGATGAGCCGCACATCGCCGAGGTCGGAGATGCCGAGGCCAGCATCGCCGAGTGGCAGTTCGTCCCGGACTCGGCCGCAGTGCTGTTCATCGACTTCGCCGGCACGCTCTCCCTCGATGATCGATCCGGGGATGCGGGTGCGCAGAACATGGGCATCGCCACGAGCCTGCTCGGCATCTCGCGCGGCACGTACACGGCCATCGTCAGTCGCGCCGACGGCACGACCGTCGAGCTGAACCTCGCGGACGGTTCGGAGACTCCTCTCGCCGCATCCGAGCCCGACTTCGGCCCGGCGACGACGATCACCCCGTACCCCGGCGGCACTCTGCGGCACGTCGTCGCCCGCGACGCCGACGGCCTCCCCACCGGGCAGGCGATCATCAGAGTGGACGACGACGGCGCCGCGACCTCGCTGTTCGATGTCGCCTCTGGCAATGCGATCCTGCAGGCGTGCCCGTCGCCGAGCGGGCAGTACGCGGCCATCACGGTCGCCCCGAACCTCGTGGAGAACCCGTACGACGACATGCTCGTGCCGCTTCCTGGAACCCTGCAGACGCACCTGCTCGACCTGCGCTCCGGCGAGGAGATGGTCGTGCTCACCGGCTTCGACGCCTCGTGGTGCCAGATGGCGCCGCATTTCTGAACCATGACGCTGCATCGCGCGACCCGTACCGATCTCGAGGCCCTGCCGCTCGAGGTCGCACCGAGACTGCTCGGAGGAGAGCTGCGCACGGTGGTCGCCGGCCTCGAGGTGCGGCTGCGGATCACCGAGGTCGAGGCCTATCACGGCCGCGGCACGGGCGAGCTGGCCGACCCCGGGTCGCATGCACGCATGGGCAGAACCGCCCGCAACGCGACGATGTGGGGCGAGCCGGGGCACCTGTACGTGTACCTCAGTCACGGCATCCACTCCTGCGTCAACGTCGTGTGCGCACCTGACGGCATCGCCGGTGGTGTGCTGCTGCGCGCCGGGTCCGTCGTCGACGGGGTGGAGGCTGCGACCACTCGGTCAGGAAGATCGGGGCGCGACCTCGCCAGGGGGCCTGGCCGGTTCGGGCAGGTGTCCGGCCTGCGGCATCCGCTTCATGACGGTATCGACGCGATCACCGGAGCCGTGCTGCACGACGCCACTGCCGAACTGTGGTTGGCGGAAGGCGGATTCAACATCGCGACAGGACCGCGCGTCGGGGTGGCGGGCGTCGCAGGGACGCACGCGTTCCCCTGGAGGTTCTGGATCGAGGGCGATCCCTCCGTCTCGTCGTTCCGCTGGGGTCGGGGCGCGGCCGATGCTCAGGCCGTGCTAAACTGACTCCTTGTCTGCGCACACTCCTGTGCGTAGTTCGTGTGCTGTCTCCCTCTATTCGATCCCTGAGCAGGGTTCGGATCCAGGTGCGGCGCGCAGACAAGGGATCTTGGGTGAGGCCGTCCGGTCTCACGGTAATGAAGGAGTAATCACATGGCAGCAGTGTGCCAGGTGACAGGAGCTGTTCCCGGCTTCGGTCACAACATCTCGCACTCGCACCGCCGGACGAAGCGTCGCTTCGACCCGAACGTGCAGAAGAAGACCTATTTCGTGCCGTCGCTCGGTCGTAAGATCACGCTGAACGTCTCCGCGAAGGGCATCAAGGTCATCGACGTCCGCGGCATCGAGAACGTCGTCAAGGACCTCCAGTCGAAGGGTGTCAAGCTCTAATGGCCAAGAAGTCTCAGGACATCCGTCCGATCATCAAGCTGCGTTCGACGGCAGGCACTGGGTTCACGTACGTGACCAAGAAGAACCGTCGCAACACCCCCGACCGTCTCGTGCTGAAGAAGTACGACCCGGTCGTCCGCAAGCACGTCGATTTCCGCGAGGAGCGCTAAACATGGCGAAGAAGAGCAAGATCGCTCGCAACGAGCAGCGCAAGGTCGTCGTCGAGCGCTACGCTGCCCGTCGTGCCGAGCTGAAGAAGACCCTGGTCGACCCGACCGCGACCGACGAGGCCCGCGAGGCCGCTCGTCTCGGCCTGCAGAAGCTGCCCCGCAACGCTTCGCCGGTGCGCGTGCGTTCGCGTGACGCCATCGACGGCCGCCCCCGTGGCATGCTGACGAAGTTCGGCATCTCGCGTGTGCGCTTCCGCGACATGGCACACCGTGGCGAGCTGCCCGGTATCACCAAGTCGAGCTGGTAAGCAACGCTTTCAAGGGGCGAGGATCTTCGGATCCTCGCTCCTTTTGCGTGCCCGGCCTCTGCCGCCCCTGCGGACGGCGTAGACGTGAGGTGCCCGGGCGTCGCAACTGAGGTCGATGGGAGCTTTTCGCTCGTGCGAGGTGTTCGGAACGTGCGAGAACCTCCCATCGATGCGGGTAAGGCGAAGCGAAATCTGTGAACAGAGTGACCAAAGTGACACGACACGCGGGTGAAAAGCCCAAAACCCGCGAAATGACGCGGAAATGCGGGCAGTGGTTGATACATTCGAGGCGGTCACTCGACCAGCGGGCGGCATCCGCTTCCCGAACCACAACGATGCGACACTTTGTCGCTGGAGGATGACATGGCTGACAAGTCCATCACCAAGACCGAGCTCGTCGCGAGCATTGCAAGCGCCACCGGCCAGAGCCAGGCCACCGTCTCCGGTGTCCTCGACGCTCTCTTCGGCACCGTCTCCGACGCTGTCGCCAAGGGCAGCAAGGTCTCGATCCCGGGCTGGATCTCGTTCGAGCAGGTCGACACCGCAGCTCGCACGGGCCGCAACCCTCAGACCGGCGCCGAGATCAAGATCCCGGCAGGCAAGCGCGTCAAGGTGACCGCTGGTTCCAAGCTCAAGGCAGCCGTCAAGTAAGACCGCTCCTTTCGAAGGCCGTCCCTCAGGGGGCGGCCTTCGTGCTTTCCTCCGGCCGTGCGCGCTTAGGCTGGAAGGGTGACTTCTCCCGACCTGCGCACAACACGCTCGTCGGCGTACCGTGCGGCGGGTGTCGGCATCCTCGCGGTCACGGCCGTCATCGCGTTGGTGGTCGCCCTGCAGTTCGGCGGGGGAGCCGCTCCTCTGCTGCTCAGCGATCCGGGCGCCTTCGTGCGCTGGGGGCTTCCGTCCGCGCGGCTGGTGAACAACCTCAGCGCGGCCGTCATGATCGGCTCGATGGTTCTCGCCCTGTTCGCACTGCGGGCCGGCGAGAAGTCGTTCGAGACGGCACTGGATGTGGCATCCATCGGCGCAGCCGTATTCACCGTCTCCTCCGCCGTGACAGCGTTCCTGACCTTCCTCGGCGCGTTCAACGTGCAACTCAGCCTCGAGCAGCAGTTCGGAGAGCAGCTCGGCCGCTTCCTGCTCACGCTGCCCCTCGGTCAGGCATGGCTGATCACCACGATCATGGGGGCGCTGGTCACGATCCTCGCGTTCGCGTGGCGCAGCTGGACTCCCACCCTCATCACCGCGGGCATCGCCGCGGCGGCACTGCTCCCGATGGCGAACCAGGGGCACTCCGGCGAGCTCGCCGGGCACGTCGTCGCCGTCAATTCGATCCTTCTGCACACGGTCGGCGCCGCCGTCTGGCTGGGCGGCCTGTTCCTACTTGTCGTGCTGCGCCGCGCGAAGGGCATCGATCACACAGATCTGGTGCGCCGTTACTCCTCGCTCGCGATCGCCTCGTTCTTCGTCGTGGCGGTGTCCGGTGTGATGCGCTCCACCGTCGGGCTCGGTGGCTGGGACGGACTATGGACGCCGTACGGCCTCATCATCCTCGCCAAGGTGGTGCTGCTCGGCGGCATGGGGCTGCTGGGTGCCTGGTATCGCGCGCGCCTGATCCCCCGCCTCGGCGGCGAGAACGCATCGCGCTGGTTCTGGATGCTGGTGCTCTGCGAGGTCGCGCTGATGGGACTGGCGTCCGGTGCGGCCGCGGCGCTCGCGCGCACGCCTCCTCCGACCGGAGAGACCGCCGCGATCCTGAAGACGCCCGCCGAACTGCTCACCGACTCCCCGCTTCCGCCCGAGTTCACCATCGACATGTGGTTCGCCGGCTGGGACGTCGACATCCTCTGGGCGATGGGCGCGGCCCTCGGTCTGTTCTTCTACCTCGCCGGCGTCTGGCGCATGCACCGTCGCGGCGACGGCTGGCCGATCCATCGCACGGTGTTCTGGGTTCTCGGGTTGATCATGCTCGTCTGGGTGACGTGCGGACCGATCAACCTGTACCAGGACTACCTCTTCAGCGTCCACATGCTCGGGCACATGATGCTCACGATGGCGATACCGCTGCTGCTGGTCTCCGGAGCGCCGATCACCCTGGCGCTGCGCGCGATCCACAAGCGCGACGACGGCACCCGTGGAGGGCGTGAATGGATCATGTGGGCGGTGCATTCGCCGTTCTCGCGGGTCATCACCCATCCGTTCGTCGCCGCGGGGCTCTTCATCGGCTCGCTGTGGGCGTTCTACTTCACCGATCTCGTGCGGTGGTCGATGTACGAGCACCTCGGGCACGAATGGATGGTCATCCACTTCCTCATCACCGGCTACCTCTTCGTGATGAGCCTGGTCGGCGTCGACCCCGTCCCGTACCGGTTGCCGTACCCAGGCAGGCTGATCACCCTGATCGCGGTCATGGCGATGCACGCGTTCTTCGGCATCGCGATCATGATGCAGGAGGGGCTCATGGTCGCCGAATGGTTCGGGTCGATGGGTCGGACGTGGGGCCCGACGCCGATGGAGGACCAGTACCTCGGCGGTGGCATCGCATGGTCGATCGGCGAGATCCCCACCCTGATCGTCGCGATCACCGTGGCCATCCAGTGGAGCCGCGACGACACCAAGGTGCAGCGGCGAAACGATCGCCACGCTGACCGCACCGGCGACGCAGAGCTCGAGGAGTACAACGCCCAGCTCGCGGCCCTCGCCGATCGCGATGCTCGTCAGAAAGCCAGGGAGGGCTGACGGCTCACGCCCCCGCGGAGCCGACCCTGATCGATGCTGACCCGTCAGGGAGGATGGAGATCGTCCCGTTCACGCGGAACGGCACGTCCTCTGACACGTGCTCGATCGAGCCGTCGAAGAGCGAGCGGATGTCGACCTCGATGTGCGCGACGGCGTCGGTCGCGGGGATCTTCCACTGCGCGCCGTCCGGTTCGACAGTGACCTTCGGCTGCGCCGTGATCGTCCAGGTCGGCAGGTTCGCGATGCGGTTCTGCACCTCGAGTCCGAACGGGCAGGCCGTCGGCTGCAGTACCTGCTGCGTGGTGCATTCAGTGAGGAACTCCTCGACGCGCGTCTGCACCACCGCGAGGAACTCCTCTGTCGGCTCCGTCTGGATATCGACAGGGGTCTGGGTGAGCGGAGAGTCGGCGAGGATGCTGACGCCCGGGGAGGTCGAGATCGCGGTGTCGACCGTGACCGAGTAGACGCCTGGGGTGAACACGAGCATCGGCAGCGCGTCCAGCGGGGCCGCCTCCACCCCGGCGGATGACACCTGGCGACGATCGATCTCGAACCCGTTGACGGCGAACCTGTCGGCGCCGAGGACGTTGAGCGACACTGCAGCGAGAGGCGTGCGGGCGAACCGCCAGTTCGGGGTCACGCCCACCCAGCCGTCCTGCTTCACCTCGAAGGTGCTCGTACCAGGGTGGGAACCGGCGACGTAGGACACGGTCACCGACGTGACGCCGTCGAGCGTCACCTCTTCGACGACGTCGATCTCGGTGAGCGGCGCGAGCGCCGCCTGGCGCAGCAGCGCCTCGGATGCCGTGGCCTCGATCGCCGCTTCCTCGAGGGTGGCGCGATCGATGGCGACGCCAGGAACCCGAAGTGCGTCGGCGGCGCGACCGGATGCCAGCAGATCGAGATACCGCGTGACGAAGGCCCCGGGGCCGTAGTACTCCTTGTACAGCGCTGCCCCTCCGGCGCCGATCGCACCGATGAGGAGAACGCCGATGATCGCCAGTGCTGTGAGATCCACCCAGAGGCGGCGGCGCCGGGGCGACGTCGGCTGGGGCTGATCCATGGCGCAAGTCTAGGAGAGCGGCCTGAGACAGTGCCGAGCGTCGCGACCCTTCGACAGGCTCGGGGATCGTGACGTTCGGGATCGTGACGTTCGGGATCGTGACGTTCGACGCTCACGTACCATGAGAGTCGTGTCTGTCCCCGCCCTGTCCACCGAGCAGCAGGAGCTGTTCCGTCTCATCGAGGACACCAGGGAGCACGTCTTCATCACCGGCCGCGCCGGAACCGGCAAATCCACGCTGCTGCAGTACTTCGCCTGGAACACCGAGAAGCAGATCGCGATCTGCGCACCGACCGGCGTCGCTGCGCTGAATGTCGAGGGGCAGACGATCCACTCGCTGTTCCGTCTTCCGATCGGCCTCATCGCCGAGAGTGAGATCGAGCAGAACGATGCCACTCGCCGCATCCTCAACGCCATCGACACTCTGGTCATCGACGAGATCTCGATGGTGAACGCCGACCTCATGGATGGCATGGACAGGGCCCTGCGCCAGGCCAGAGGGCGGCGGGCAGAGCCGTTCGGCGGCGTGCAGGTCGTGATGTTCGGCGACCCGTACCAGCTCGCACCCGTGCCGCCGCGCGGCGACGAGCTGCGCTACGTGCAGGATCACTACCGATCATTCTGGTTCTTCGACGCGAAGGTGTGGGCGGGCGCGACGATGGGCGAGTCCGACGGACTCATCGATCTCGGCCGGCACGGCGCGGAGCTGCACGTGCGCGAGCTGGTGCAGATCCACCGGCAGTCGGATGACGGATTCAAGGCGATGCTGAACGCGGTGCGATACGGGCGGGTGACGGCGGAGATCGCCAAAGTGCTGAACGATCAGGGTGCGCGTACGCCTCCCGATCCGGAGCCGGGTGAGGTCCCGATGATCACGCTCGCGACGCGCAACGACATCGTCAACAACATCAATCGTCGCCACCTCGCCGCTCTCGCAGGCAAGGAGCAGACCGCAAGGGCCGAGATCAACGGCGACTTCGGACGAGGAGACGCCTCATATCCCGCCGATGCCGAGCTCAAGCTCAAGATCGGGGCCCAGGTCATGTTCCTGCGAAACGACGTCTCGATGACCGGCGAGCCTCCGCGCTGGGTGAACGGCACGATCGGCACAGTGAAGCGCATCCTCGGCGGGTCGGTGCGGGTGGAGATCGACGGTGAGGATGTCGACGTCGAGCCTGCGGTCTGGGAGAGGTTCCGCTACTCGTACGATCAGAACACCAAGACCCTCAGCCGTGATGTGATCGCGGAGTTCCTGCAGTTCCCGCTGCGGTTGGCGTGGGCCGTCACGATCCACAAATCGCAGGGGAAGACGTACGACCGGGCGGTCATCGACCTCGGCGGCGGGGCGTTCGCACCAGGACAGACCTATGTGGCCTTGTCGCGGCTGACCTCGCTGGACGGGCTGTACCTCTCTCGTCCCCTCCGCCCGAGCGACATCAGGGTCGATGAGGATGTGCGCCGCTTCATGCGCGAAGCGTGGGAGAGGGCGTCGACGCCAGAGGTCAAGGCTTAGGCTGCGGTCCTGGCCCGGTCGAGGTCCAGGAACAATTCGGTGTTGAACCGGTACGCCAGCAGCACCTCGTCGATGACGCGCTCGCGCTCGGCGTCGTCCCACGGCGCGGCGTCCAGCTGTTCGCGGTAGACGTCCTTGAACGCGTTGGGGTCGGCGATGTCGTCGAACAGGTAGAAGCCGACGCCGTTGGTCTCGAAGCCGAACCGGCGCTGCATGACGCGTCCGATGAAGATGCCGCCGGAGAGATCGCCGAGGTATCGGGTGTAGTGGTGTGCGACGAATCCGCCCACCCAGGTCGCGCCGACCTCGTTGATGCGGTCGACGTAGCGCTGGGTCGTCGGAAGCGGGGTGATGCTGCCCTGCCACTGCGGCCCGAGCAGGAATTCGAGATCGGCTTCGAGCGCGGGAAGGCGGGTCAGCTTGTCGCTGATGAAGACCGCAGCCACCGGATCCTTGCGCATGCGCTCGCCGACCGATTCCAGAGCCGCATAGATGAAGTAGTGCTGCGCGACGAGGGAGATGTAGTCCTCACGGGAGCCGTCGCCTTTGAGCAGGTCGGACATGAAGCCGGCGTGCTCGCTGCGTGAGTGCGAGCCAGCGGATCGCTCACGCAGTGCGGTGGAGAAGGAGAGGATTTCAGCCATGCCCACAGTGTAAGGGCAACCTAACCTTAGGAGAAGTGCGGATCTGTCAGGAGTGCGGGCGTGGCTCGACGCCGAGCCTCTCGCACGCGGCGTCGTACAGCGCCACGACCTCGCGGCGCACAGCCGCACGCTCGGAGATCTGCCCGCTCGGCCACGCGACACGCAGTTCCTCCGGGATGCCGGCGCGCGTGATCTGCCAGGAGCCGCCGTCACCGTCGACGTCCGTCATCACGGCGCTCGTGATCTCGACGTCGGATGCCGTGGCGAAGGCGCGAGCGATGAGCAGGTTGTCTTCGACGTGGTCGTTGTTCATGTGTCGGAGGATGGCGGCGACGACGTCGGGTTCGAAGATGTGAGGCACGTCATCACTGTACGTCTGCCTGATGTCGCCGTCACGGATGATGTGTTTCAGGATGTGCGCTTTAGACTCGTGAGCACAGATCTTCCGGGAGTCATCTTCATGCACCTTGTCTCGTCGCGCCGTTGGCGCGCCGCCGCCGCAGGCGCTGCTGCGCTCGCGCTCGTCCTCACCGGCTGTTCCCCAGAGGACTCCTTCTCCTACACCCCACCCGAGCAGGTCGACGCCGCTCTGCCGGACGAGACCGCAGCTCAACTGCAGGCAGCCGTCGAGAACGCGATGGTCACGACCGGCGCGACCGGCGCGATCGTCGGGGTGTGGGTGCCGTGGAGCGGCACCTGGGTCACCGGCCTCGGCACGCAGTCCGTCGAGGATCAGACCGAGATCACGACAGACATGACCTTCCGCATCGCGGACGTCACACGGATGATGACGTGCGATGTCCTCTACGGCCTCGTCGATGACGATGTGGTCGAACTCGACGCCTCGGTTCCCGAGTACGTCTCCGGAGTCGCGCACCTCGAGGACATCACGCTGCTCGACCTCTGCAACGGCACCAGTGGCGTCGGTTCCTCCGAGGCAGCGGTGAAGGGGATGTGGCTGAACACCCCCGAGCGGGTGTGGCCGGCGCTGGAGTTGGCGTCGTTCGGTCTCGGGCTTGATCCGGTCGCGCAGGGTACGACCTATCGCGATTCGGATGCCGGCTACCTGCTGCTCGGACTCGCGCTGGAGCGGGCATCCGGAAAGAGCGCCTCCGAGCTCATCGCCGAGTATGTGACGCGGCCGCTCGACCTCGCCGGAACATCCCTCCCGGGTTCGAAAGCGGCCACTCCGGGCGACATCGCACTCAGCGGCAACTATCTGCCGGCCATCGAGGGCGGATTCGAGTGCACGGCACCCTCTGACATCACGGTGCTGTCCTCGAGCACGGGTTTCACCGATTCCGGGGTCGTCTCCACGATCGATGATCTGGGTCGCTACGTTCAGGCGACATCGCGGCAGGCGCTGCGGGACGAGGGTGCTGAACCCGGCCGCTTCTCGGCGCCGCTGCCTGTGTCGCCGAAGGCCGAGTCCTGGTATCAGGCCACGGGAGGCGCCTACATGGTCGGCCCGCTCGTCGGTCAGCACGGCTGGACCCCGGGTTATGCGACCGCGGCGTACTCCGACCCGGAGACCGGCTTCACCGTCGCCGTCGTGCTGAACAACTCGACGGCGGGGGGCTCGCCCGCTGCCTATCTCGCATGGGAACTCGCCGCGATCGCATCGAAGGCACCTGCGGCGAGCGGTCAGACCGCGCCGGAGTTCGGTCTGCCGTTCACAGCAGAGCAGTATCACCAGGCCATCACCGACAGGGCCATCTGCGCCACGCCGCCGGCGGGGGAGTAGCCGCCTCGAGCTCCCGTCTAATGTGGGGGCATGTCACAGACGGAGAAGTCTGATCGCGTCCGCCGCATCGTCGTCGCACTGACCGTCGCGGGCGCCGTCATCGCTGCGGTCTTCGGGTCAGGGCTGCTCGGCGGCACACCCATGCCGGAGGCTGCCGGCGGCGCGTTCGCCGCAGACGCCACGGTGCTGGCACCCGCCGGTTTCGCGTTCGCGATCTGGTCGGTCATCTATCTGGGGCTGGTCGGGTACGCACTCTGGCAGCTGGTTCCCTCGCAGGGGGCGAAGCCGCTTCATCGCGCTGTCGGCTACGGCGTCGCAGCATCCGCTCTTCTGAATGCCGTCTGGATCATGTGCGTGCAGGCGTGGCGTATCGCGGAGTCGTTCGTGATCATCGTGATCCTGCTCGGGGTGCTGCTGGTGACGTTCGTGCGAGCGTGCCGTCGGCCGCGGCGCGGCACGATAGCCGAGATCGTGCTCGTCGACGGGATGATCGGCCTGTATCTCGGGTGGGTGACTGTCGCGGCCGCCGCGAATCTGGCAGCCTGGCTCGCGGCTGTCGGGATGAACGAGTGGGCAGAGGCGCCGGGGACCCCAGGGATGATCACGCTCATCGTCGCCGGTGTCGTCGCCGTGTTCACCGCGTGGCGGGGCGGCCGGTGGGCGCCGGCCGTGGCGACAGCGTGGGGGTTGGTCTGGATCGCGGTCGGACGCTGGTCGGAAGACCCGGCGGCGCCGGCCGTCGCGGCCACGGCCGTCATCCTGGCTGTCCTCGTGCTCGCCGTGACGGCGTGGCGGTTCCGCGCACGCCTGGCGCGGGTCAGTGCAGAAGATGGACTTCGCGTCGGGGGCTGATCACGCTCCTCCCAGGAAGCCACGTTCCGCATCGGCGGCGTGCGCGGCATCCTGTCGGCTGCGGACGTGCTGCACCCTGAGATCGCGCGCTCAGCCGACCGGCTCCTGGAGTGAGCCGCGAGCTTTCTCTTCCGGTCGGGGTTGTCAAGCCCCTGGGCGGCGCCGGCCGGTCGCGGCTAGCGTCGGGAACATGATGGCAACGAACAAGACGTCAAGCCCCAAGGCAACCCAGAAGAGCGCACGTGGCGGAACGGGCGAGAAGAGCACGCGTCGACAGAATGCCGAGAAGGGCTTCGTCGCGCCCAAGGAGCTCAGTGCGCACCTGCAGGCGGTGCTGGTCGACCTCGTCGAGCTTTCGCTTCAGGGAAAGCAGGCGCATTGGAATGTGGTCGGTCGCAACTTCCGCGATACGCACCGTCAACTCGACGAGATCATCGAGGCCGCGCGCGAGTTCAGCGACACGGTCGCCGAGCGGATGCGTGCGCTGCACGCCGTCCCGGACGGTCGAAGCGACGTCGTCGCGGCGACCACCACTCTCCCCGAGTATCCTCAGGGCGAGATCGACACGACGGAGACCGTCGACCTGATCACCGTCCGACTCGAAGCCGTCGTGCACACCATGCGCGACGTGCACGACGACGTCGATGAGGCAGACCCCACGAGCGCCGACATCCTGCACGCGGTCATCGAGAAGCTCGAGCAGTTCGCATGGATGGTGAGCGCGGAGAACCGTAAGCCCGCAGCCAAGTAGGACTACTCGAGCGGCCACCCGGTGTAGGCCTCGGCGAGGAACGTCCGGCCCGCCTCGGAGTCGACGACGGACCGAAGCTCTCCCGTCTGCCGGAGTCGGTCGAACTCGCTCGCGTCCGGAGCGGTGTGCAGCATGCTCGTCATCCACCATGAGAAGTGCTGCGCCTTCCAGATGCGACGAGATGCCAGTTCGGCGTATCCGTCGATGAGGCGTTCGTCGTTCTCGTTGAGCAGCGAGCGCAGGGCGCGAGCGAGCAGGACGACATCGGCGATGGCGAGGTTCATCCCCTTCGCCCCGGTCGGGGGTACCGTGTGGGCGGCGTCGCCGACGAGTGCTGCTCGTCCGTGGCGCAGTTCGTGCGCGACGAAGCTGCGGAAGCGCAGGACATCCCGCTGGAAGATCGTGCCCTCTTTGAGGGTGGTGCCAGGCACGCGCGACTGCAGCGTCTCCCAGATCTGCTCCTCGCTCAGAGCGCTGGGGTCGGCATCAGGGTCGCATTGGAAGTACATCCGCTGCACCTCGGGGCTGCGCTGACTGATCAGTGCGAAGCCGTTCGGTGAGTTGCTGTAGATCAGCTCCTCGGCAGAGGGTGGCGCTTCGGTCAGGATGCCGAACCACGCGAACGGGTACTCGCGGAAGAAGCCACCGGTCGACGAGCCTGTGACAGCCGGCCGCACGACCGAGCGGGAGCCGTCAGCGCCGACCACGAAGTCGGCCTCGATCGTGAGCTTCGTTCCTTCAGCGGTGGTCGCCGATACGCGAGGGCTGTCGGTCTCGACGTCGTCGATGCGGGTCGCGGTGACGCCGAAACGCAGGTCCTGGCCCGCGCTGAGGCGCAGCGCCAGCATGTCCTT
The DNA here is from genome assembly GCF_049896145.1 of Microbacterium sp. TWP3-1-2b2. NCBI lineage: Bacteria > Bacillati > Actinomycetota > Actinomycetes > Micrococcales > Microbacteriaceae > Microbacterium > Microbacterium sp. TWP3-1-2b2. The sequence goes on from NZ_JAFCTS010000001.1 coordinate 2,904,145, forward strand.
GAGGACCTCGTGCTGCGGGTAGAGCCAGACGCTGCGACCGACGAGGCCGGGGAAGTCGATGCGATGCCCCTCGCCCTGGAACCGCAACTCGATGCCATCGTGCCGATGGCCGACGGTGTTGACACGGGTGCTCGGATCGATCGCGGTGAGCAGGTCGACGGTGCCCTGCTCGAGGATTCCGGCGCGGATCGTCGATTCGATCTCGTCGCGGGAGCGCTGATCGATCACCATCGAATCGATGCCGGCGTCCGCGAGCAGGTGGGAGAGGATGAGGCCGGCAGGCCCTGCTCCGACGATCGCGACCCTGGTGCGGATCTTCTGAGCCTGCGGTGCGGCTGCGCTCATGGCGTCTCCTTCGACGGGGTTCTGCAGGGTTCCGAGCGGGCGACGTTCATCATCCGCTTGTCGACCAGTGTGCAGCGCGCAGGTCTCTCAGTTGACACGAATCTCGTTGAATGGAAGTCAGCGCGATCGGTTGAGATCTTTCTCGATCGCCCTTGCTGCGTCGAGCAATGCGTCGATCGCCGCGGCTGTCGCGCTGTCGCGTGGCAGCACGACCGAGAGGGCGGCGACGACCTCGCCGTGGTCGCGCACCGGAACCGCGACCCCGGTGGAGACCGCCTCGATGGATCCCGGAGCGACGACATACCCGCGCCGCCGGATCGTCGTGAGCATCGCGCGCAGGGTGGCGGCACCCGTCACCGTCTCTCGGGCGACGGCACGCAACGGCCCGGCGAGAACACGCTCGCGAATCGGAGGATCGGCATGGGCGAGCAGCACGAGACCGGACGACGACGCGTGCACCGGAAGTCGGCCGGCGACGCGCGTGATGTTGGCGCCGGCATCCGGGTGTGAGAGTCGTTCGAGGAAGAGCGCCTCCTCGTGCTCCAGCACGGCGAGTTGGGTGTGTTCCCGGATCAGCGTCTGCACGCGTTCCATGTGCGGCAATGCGGCCTGGCGCAGTCGCAGTGCGCTCGAGCCGCGCAGGGCGAGCTCCCACAATCGCATGCCGAGACGGATGCGATTGTCCTCATCGCGCTCCAGCAGGCCCGCCGCGACGAGGTCGCCGACGATGCGATGCGCGCTGGATGCCGGCAGTCCGGTTCGCGCGGCGATCTCAGTGGCGGTCTGCATGGTGCGCTCGGTCGTGAACGTGTCGAGCACGCGCACGATCCGATCGGTCATCGAGTCGCCGGAGCGGGAGTTCGCCATGCGGCTAGCCTGCCACCTGTAGGTCGTGCGGTGCTGTCCGACCGGCGGCGGATGTCACGAGGGGAACGCGGTTCTCCGCAGCAGGTCGGTGAGCGTCGCGCGCTCGCTCGCGGAAAGGTCGCCGTGCAGTGAATCCGCCGCCGCGCGGACCCGCGTGCGCGCCTTCTCGAGCGTCTCGCGGCCGAGGGCGGTGGCGACGATCACGTTGGCGCGACGGTCGCGCTGGTCGGGCTCGCGATCGACGAGCTTCGCGCGCTGCAGTTTGTCGACCAGCACGACCACCTGACTCGGGTCGAGTCGGAGGAATTCGGCGATCTCACGCTGAGATGTGCGCCCACCGACCGCGGCGAGTTCGAGCACCGAGTACGAGCGCACCTTCAGGCCGAACTCCGCGAGGGCCGCATTGCCCGCGGCATTGGAGAGGGCGCTCGCCCGCGCGAGCAGGAAGCTCATGTCATCGATCAACGCCTGACTGCCCTGGGGCTGCACCGCGGGATTCGTCATGAGTTCATCCTAGGGTACCGTGATGCTATCAATAATTGAAGTTCTCAAGTAACGTGAGAGAACACCAACGAGGGAGTGCCATGTCATTGGTCGGCAAAGTCGCCATCGTCACGGGATCCGGTCGCGGACTCGGACTCGCCTACGCCCAGGAACTCGCCCGCCAAGGCGCGTCCGTCGTCGTCAACGACGTCTCATCGGACGCCGCGACGGAGGCGGTGGCCGCGATCGAGGCTGAGGGCGGCAAGGCTGTCGCTGTCGTAGCGCCGGTCGGTCCGACCGAGACCGCGAAGCAGCTCGTCCAGACTGCCGTCGACACCTACGGACGGCTCGACATCCTCGTCACGAATGCCGGCGTGCTGCGTGACACCGTGCTCTGGAAGATGAGTGACGACGACTTCGACACGGTCATCAACGTGCACCTGCGGGGAACGTTCACCTGTGTCCGCGAGGCAGCCACCTACATGCGCGCCAACGAGATCGCCGGCCGCATCATCTGCATCGGCTCTCCTACGGGTCAACGCGGCAACTTCGGCCAGACGAACTACGCGGCAGCGAAGGCCGGAATCGTCGGCATGGTGCGCACCTGGGCCATGGAGCTCAAGAAGGCCGGGATCACGGCCAACGCTGTCATCCCCGTAGCGGCAACCGCCATGACCGCCACGGTGCCGTACTTCGCCGCCGCCGTCGAGGCCGATGAGAAGGGCGAGGCGATGCCTGCGTTCTTCCGGCACGACCTCGGCTTCGGCACCTCGGGCGATGTCGCCGGGCTCATCTCGTACCTGGCATCGGATGCCGCGGCAGCCGTCACCGGCCAGGCGATCGGCATCGGCGGCGACCGCATCCAGCTGTGGTCTCACCCCGAAGCCGTCGTCACGGAGTACCAGGACGGCGGGTGGTCGTACGACGCGCTGGCCGCGCGGTTCGACGAGGTCATCGGAGGGCGGCAGCAGTCTGTGGGTGAGCGCTTCCCCGCGCTGCCGGAAGAGCTGCAGCGCTGACACGATGACCCGCTACGAGCAGAACCTCGACGTCGACGCCCTCGTGGCGATCGACATGCACGTGCACGTCGAGATCGACGACCACGGGCACGCGTCGCTTCCCGACGACCTCGTGGCGGCGGCCTCGAAGTACTTCGCGGCGGACGCGAGCCGCCCGGATCTCGACTCGATCGCCGCGCACTACCGGGAGCGTCGGATGGCGGCGGTGGTGTTCACCGTCGATGCCGAGACGCGGCTCGGCCACTCGCCGATCTCGAGCGCAGAGATCGCCGACGGCGCCGCGCGTCACAACGACGTGCTGATCCCGTTCGGATCGGTCGACCCGAACCGGGCGGATGCCGTCGACCGCGCTCGCCGGCTCATCGAGGACAGCGGCGTGCGAGGCTTCAAATTCCACCCCACCGTGCAGGGGTTCGACCCGAGCGACTCGGTTCATTTCCCCCTGTACGAGGTCCTGCAGAACGCCGGCGTGGTCGCGCTGTTCCACACCGGTCAGACCGGGATCGGGGCGGGGCTCCCCGGCGGACGCGGGATGCGTCTCGCGTTGTCGAACCCGATGCTGCTCGATGACGTCGCCGCCGAGCACCCCGAGCTGCAGATCATCATGGCGCACCCCTCGGTGCCGTGGCAGGACGAGGCGCTCTCCGTCGCGACGCACAAGCACAACACCTGGATCGACCTGTCGGGGTGGAGCCCGAAGTACTTCCCTGACGCGCTCGTACGCGCGGCGAACTCGTACCTCAAGAGCCGCGTGCTGTTCGGCTCGGACTACCCGTTGCTGACACCGGATCGCTGGCGGCGCGATGCCGACGCCACAGAGCGCTTCAAGCCGGAGGTGCTGCCCGGCATTCTCAAGGACAACGCCGCGCGGCTGCTCGGCCTCGCCGACTGACGATCTCTCGACCTACTGGAACACGAAAAGGAACTCACCATGACAACGACCGTCGCTTACGCGGACCTCGCAGGCGCCGCCGGCACCGACCTCGGCTACTCCGAATGGCTTGAGATCACCCAGGACCGCATCGACACCTTCGCGGATGCGGCAGATGATCACCAGTGGATCCACGTCGATCCAGAGCGGGCCGCGAGCGGCCCCTTCGGCGCACCGATCGCGCACGGCTTCCTGACTCTGTCGCTGGCGACGAAGTTCTGGAGCGAGCTGTTCGAGCCTGAGGGCGTCACGACCCGGGTCAACTACGGTCTCGACAAGGTGCGATTCGTCTCGCCGGTCACGGTGGGCTCCCGCGTGCGCATGAACGCCGTCATCGCCGAGGTGACCGAGGTGAAGGGCGGCTACCAGCTCGCCGTCGACCAGACCATCGAGATCGAGGGCGGCACGAAGCCCGCCGTCGTCGCTCGCGGAATCTACCGCTTCTACGCCTGAGCCGGACGGCGAGGGCGGGAACCATTGCGAAGAGGCTGTGGATGAAGAATCAAGGACTGGGCAGCTGGATCGCCCGCCGTCGGGTGAAGTCCGAGGGCGACATCGCCGTGATCCAGGGCGATCGCTCGTATCGCTATGAGGAGCTGGCGGACCGGATCGACCGGTTCGCCAGCGCCCTGGCCGAGCGCGGCGTCACCAAAGGCGACCGGGTGGCGTATCTGGGGAACAATCACCCCGATTTCCTCACCTCGTTCTTCGCCTGCGGCCTGATCGGGGCGATCTTCGTACCGTTGAACACCCGTCTCGCGCCGCGCGAGCTCGAGTACATGATCGATGACTGCGGTGCGCGTCTTCTCATCACCCATCAGGAGCTCCGCGATGTCGCACGAGCCGCGGCCTGGTCGAGCGCGATCGAGCGGCGCATCGTCGTCGACGGTCCGGCAGAGGTGCCTGCGGTGGAGAGTTTCGACGAGGTCATCGCCGCGGCATCCGACGATCCGCCCGTCGCCGCCGTCACGCTGGACGACCCGGCCATGATCCTCTACACGTCTGGGACGACCGGGCGCCCGAAGGGGGCCGTGCTCACGCACGGGAACTTCACCTGGAACTCGATGAACGTCCTCGTCGACTACGACCTCACATCCGACGAGCGCGCGCTCCTGATCGCGCCGATGTTCCACGTCGCCTCGCTCGGCATGGGGGCGCTGCCCACCCTGCTCAAGGGCGGCACCGTGGTGCTGCAGGAGAAGGTCGACCCCGGGGCCGTGCTCGCGGCCGTGCAGCAGCACGGCATCACGAGCCTGTCTGGTGTGCCGACGACGTTCCAGATGCTCGCCGAGCATCCGGACTGGGACTCAGCAGACCTGTCGACGCTGCGAAAGCTCACGTGCGGCGGATCGAGCGTGCCGCTCCGGGTCATCGAGGCCTACGAGAAGCGGGGCCTCAGCTTCTCCTCCGGATACGGGATGACCGAGACCTCACCCGGCACGACGTCGCTCCCGTATCGCAAGGCGAGGGAGCACGTCGGATCGTCCGGCATCGCGCACTTCTTCACCGACGTGCGCATCGTGTCGTCCGAGGGTGAGACGCTCCCCGCCGGCGAGACCGGCGAGATCGAGATCAGCGGGCCCAACGTCATGAAGGAGTACTGGCTGCGTCCGGATGCCACCCGCGATGCGCATCGTGGCGAATGGCTGCGTTCCGGCGACATCGGGGTCCTCGACGAGCAGGGCTATCTCACCATCAGCGATCGGGTGAAGGACATGATCATCTCGGGTGGGGAGAACATCTACCCGGCCGAGATCGAGCAGCTCATCATGGAGCGACCGGAGATCGAGTCCGTCGCGGTGATCGGTGTACCGGACGAGCGCTGGGGCGAGGTGCCGCTGGCGATCGCCGTGGCCCGCTCGGAGATCACGGCGGACGACGTGCTCGCCCACCTCTCCGGTCGCATCGCGAAGTACAAGATCCCGCGCGGCGTGCGGTTCGTGGACGAGCTGCCGCGCACCGCGAGCGGCAAGGTGCGCAAAACCGATCTGCGCGGGAAGTTCACGCTCCCCTGAGAGAGGCGCTTGTCGTCGCAGGCCCGCGCGCCCATGACAGGTGGTCGAGAAGCCGCAGGCCGTGCGCGCCGCCTCAGGTGGCGGCCTCTCTCGCCTCTGGTTGCGTTTGTGGCCGCCGACGACATACGATCAATTTACCTATCCGCATAGGTAAATGATCCGGCACGAAGGAGTGACGATGGCGGACACCACGACCGCGAAGATCTTCGACTACCCGCGCAACGCCTGGTACGTCGCCGCCTGGGACTACGAGGTGACTCGCAAGCCGCTCGCGCGTACGATCGCCGGCAGGCCACTGGCGATGTACCGCACGGAAGACGGCACGCCTGTCGCGCTCGCCGACGCGTGCTGGCACCGTCTGGCACCACTGTCGATGGGCAAGGTCATCGGCGACGATCTGCAGTGCCCGTACCACGGCATCCGTTACAACTCCGCAGGCCGGTGCACATCGATGCCGGCGCAGGAGACCATCAACCCGAGTGCGACGGTGGCGTCATTCCCGATGGTCGACCGCTACCGGTACGTCTGGGTCTGGGTGGGAGAGCCCGCTCTCGCCGATCCGTCCACGATCCCCGACATGCATCAGATGACGGATCCCGAGTGGACAGGTGACGGCGAGCTGATCCACGCCGACTGCAACTACCAGCTCGTGCTCGACAACCTCATGGACCTCACTCACGAGGAATTCGTGCACAGCTCGAGCATCGGCCAGGACGAGTTGAGCGAGTCGGAGTTCGTGACCAGTCACACCGACAACACCGTCACGGTCGAACGCTGGATGCTCGACATCGAGGCGCCCCCGTTCTGGCTGAAGAACATGCGTGACAAGTTCCCCGGATTCTCCGGCCGCGTCGATCGCTGGCAGATCATCCACTTCGAGGCGCCGTCGACCATCTGCCTCGACGTCGGCGTCGCGGCAGCAGGCACCGGCGCACGCGAGGGCGATCGCAGCGCCGGCGTCAACGGCTATGTGATGAACACGCTCAGCCCCGAGACCGATCGGACGTGCCACTACTTCTGGTCGTTCCAGCGCAACTATCGACTCGACAGTCAGCTCATCACCACGCAGCTGCGCAATGGCGTGCACGGGGTCTTCGGCGAGGACGAGCTGATGCTGCGCGCGCAACAGGAGGCCATCGACGCGAACCCCGACTACGAGTTCTACAGCCTCAACATCGACGCGGGCGGAATGTGGGTGCGTCGCCTTCTGGAGCGGATGCTGGCGGACGAGGGGCGTTCGGCCGTGGCGCCGGTCGCCGAGATCGTTGCGGCATCCGTGCCGATGGCATCCGCATCCCGGATCGCGTGACATGGCGACCTCGCACACGCTGACCTGGCAAGGCGCGACGGTCGTCGAGTCAGCACCCGTCACCGCCCGCATCCAGCGGATCGTGCTGTCGCCCGAGACGGCGCGACGCATCGACCCCGGCACGCACGTCGAGGTGCGCATGCGCATCGACGGCGAACCGGTGACGCGCTCGTACTCGATCGCGGAGTCCGTCGGCGACGACGGGTCGTTCGCGCTGTGCGTGCACCGCAGCGATGTCTCGCGCGGGGGCGCAGCGGTGATGCACGCGCTCCGCCCGGGCGAGCGGGTCGAGCTCACGCATCCGCTGCAGGACTTCCCGTTCGGATACGGTGCTCGCCGGTACGCGTTCCTCGCAGGCGGCGTCGGCATCACCGCCGTACTCGCGATGACGCGCGCGGCACGCCTGACGGGGAAGGAGTACACGGTCTCGTACTGCGGCCGGAGTCGGTCGCAGATGGCCTATCTCGACGCGCTCGCCGAGGAGCACGGCGACCGTCTGACGATGCACATCGGTGACGAGGGCACCTCGCTCGACGTCGAGGAGTTCGTCGGGCGGTTCGCGGACGACGTCGAACTCTACATGTGCGGCCCGATCCGCCTGATGGATGCCGTACGCAGGGCATGGGACGCGGCGGGCCTCCCACCCGCGAACCTGCGGTTCGAGACGTTCGGCAACAGCGGATGGTTCGAGCCGCAGCCCTTCCGGGTTCGCGTACCTGGCAGTGGGGTCGAATGCATCGTCGCGCCGACCCAGACGCTGTTGGAGGCTCTCGAGGATGCCGGGGCGGATGCCATGTTCGACTGTCGCAAGGGCGAATGCGGCATCTGCGAGGCGAGGGTCGTGCAGCTCACGGGTGCGATCGATCACCGCGACGTGTTCTACAGCGAGCGTCAGCGCGACGCCAACTCGAAGGTGTGCCCGTGCGTCTCGCGGGTGCGCGCCGCGGAAGACGGATCGATGGGAGAGATCGTGCTCGAGCTGTCGTGAGGGAGCTCACCGGGCGATCGTCGCCGGACGTGCGGTGAGGGCTGCGAACTCCGCCTCAGACGGGGGAGCGAGTTCGGCGCGGAGCCGGCGGTAGAGGGCGAAGGAATCCGGCGCCGGCCACTGCGCATCCATGAACTCCGGCGGCAGCCGCGGGTCGGCCCGCAGCAGCTCCAGCCAGTCCGCGACGAGCACGGTGCGCGTGACCACAGCCGACGACGACTCATCCACCGCGACATCGCACCAGGTCTCGATGAACGATCGGTGCGCCTCGCGGATGCCGTCGATGTCCCAGGCGTCGCGCACGCTCGACGCGATCGGGAATCCGTCGAGCTCCTGAGCATGGAACGCCATGACGGCCCCCTCAGGGAGTTCGGCCCGCAGGGGCTCGATGGCGGTCGCCAGTGCCGGGCGACCGGAGGCCAGCCAGAGTCCGTCGCGCAGAGGCGCGAAGCCGTGCCAGGTGAGTGTGGAGCGCAGGCGCCCGCGCAGCGTGCGCAACTCCTCCGGCAGTGAGAAGGTGACGAGGGTCCACCCGTCGCCGTTCGGATGAAACGGCGACGGTCCGCGCACGCGATCCGTCGCCTCGCCGAGCATCTTGCGCCCCGCAGGTGTCAGCGAGAACTCGAGATGGCGACCGTGCCGCTCACGGGACAGGACACCGCCCGTCACCAGTCGATCGAGTGTCGCCCGGGCCGCGGGAGCCGCGACCCCTGCCCCGTGCAGCACCTCGAGAAACACCCCGGTGCGCACCGGTGCGGCCCAATCCTGTCCCATGAACTCGCCGAGGAACGAGAGGATCAGTCGCTTCGGCTGCCGGCTGCGCGTCGGCTCGGTCCCAGTGCTCCCGGGGCTTCCGTCGTGACCGTGAGGGGTCATGCGCTCGGACGAACGGCTTCGCCGCGCTTGGCTCGCTGGATCTGCTCGTACACATGCGTGCGCAGCTCCGTGAACCGCGGAAGGGCCCTGGTCGTGATCTGATCGCGCTCCGGCGCCAGATCGATCGCGAGATCCTCCTGCACCCAGGTCGGCGACTTCGACAGCACGATCACGCGCTCGCCGAGATACACCGACTCGTCGATGTCGTGCGTGACGAAAAGGATCGACATGCCGCGCTCGGAGTGGAGCCTGCGCACCAGATCCTCGAGGTCGGCACGGGTCTGGGCATCGACCGCGGCGAAGGGCTCATCCATGATCAGCACTTCCGGCTGGTACGCGACTGCGCGCGCGATCGCGACGCGCTGCTGCATTCCGCCCGACAGCTGCCAGGGGTAGCTCTTGGCGGCGTGCTCGAGTCCGACGGCCAGGAGGGCGTCGTCGACGAGCTGAGTGCGCTCGGCCTTCGAGAGCTTCCTGTGCTTGAGGGGCAGCTCGACGTTCCCGCGCACGGTCAGCCACGGATACAGGCTGCGCCCGTACTCCTGAAAGACGAGTGCCATCTTCTCCGGCGGAGAGGTGACGCGCCTGCCGTCCAGCTGGACCTCGCCCGCCGTGGGGCGCAGGAGGCCAGCGACGCACTTCAGCAGCGTCGTCTTGCCGCAGCCGGACGGGCCGACGATGCACACGAGCTCTCCGCGATTCATCGTGAAGCTGATGTCGCCGATCGCCTCGACCCGGCCGGTGGCCGATTCGTAGACCTTGTTCAGGCTGTCCACCTGCAGAAGCGTCTCAGGCACGCTCGACCTCCTTGATTCCGTGGTACCAACGCAGCACCCGACGTTCGACGAAGCCGAACACGACTGCGAGCAGTACGCCGATGAGACCCAACAGCAGGATGCCACTCCACATCTGGGCGATGAGGTAATTCTGCTGGAAGTACTTGATCTGATATCCCAGGCCGGATGACGAGTAGAACAGCTCCGAGATGACCATCATGATCAGGGCCACCGACAGCGTCTGGCGCGCACCAGCCATGATCCGCGGGCTCGCGGCCGGAAGGACGAGGTCGAAAAGCCGCTGCGAGCGGGTGAGCGAGAACGAGCGAGCCGTCTCCGTCATCACCGAATCGGTCGCACGGACGCCCTCGATCGTGTTCAGCAGCACCGGCCAGATCGCGCCGAACGCGATGACGATGATCTGCATCGCGTCGGTCACGCCGAGGAACGCGACGAAGACCGGGATGAGGACGGGCGGCGGAATGGCGCGGAAGAACTCCAGGAGCGGTTCGAGCAGTTCGCGCAGCCACCGCGTGAGTCCGATGAGGGTGCCGGCGACGACGCCGACGACCACGGCGATGATGATCGCCACGGCCAGCCTGGCGAGGCTCGGGAGCACATCGTCGATGAACGCAGGTCCGATCCAGGTGTCGGAGAACGCTCCGGCGATCGTCTGCGGTGCAGGGAAGAATTTGGCCGGTGAGATCGTCGCGGCCACGCCCCAGATGAGCAGGAGTGCGAGGGGAAGGGCGACGGCGTAGAGCGTGTTCTCGCCCGCCTTCGCCCACAGGCGCGACTTCGGTGCCGGCGTGCGAACCGTACTGGTGTAGAGGGTCACGATGCCTCATCCCCTCTCACGGACTGGTGCCACGACAGCGTACGGCGCTCGATCGCACGGAATCCGATGTTGATCAGGAGGCCGAGCACTCCGGTGACGATCACGATGGCGTAGACGGTGGTGATGTTCCCGATCCCGGACGCCACGGTCAGCTGCCTTCCGAGTCCGGGGTTGCCGATCGTCATCTCCGCCGTCACGGCGAGGATCAGCGCAACGGCGGCTGCGAGACGCAGGCCTGTCATCAGATAAGGCAGCGCGGTGGGAAGGACGAGGTTTCGCAGTTGCGACCCCCTGGTGAGGCCGAAGCTGCGCGCCGTGTCACGCGCGACCGTGTCGATGTCGGCGACTCCGTACAGCACCTGCACGAAGACCTGCCAGAAGCTCGCGTACACGATGATGATCAGTGCGGCGGGCATCTGGAGCCCGTAGACGAGGATTGCCAGCGGGATCAGTGCGACCGATGGGATCGGTCGCAGGAACTCGACCACCGTGTGCGTCGCGCGGCGCAGGACCGGCACCATTCCGATGACGGTGCCCAGCGCGGTGCCGACGACCGTGGCGATGACCAGTCCGATGGCCCACGCCGTCATGGTGCGTCCGATGTTGCGCCAGAACTCCAGGTCACGCAGCAGGACACCGAGCTGGGTGAACGTGTCCGTCGCGGACGGCAGCTGCTCGGGGTTGAGGATTCTCAAGGTCGAGAGCAGCTGCCACACCGCGAGGAAGCCGACGACTCCGAGCGTGCCGAGCAGCACCCGGCGGAGCGTGCCGATGCGCTGGCGGCGACGGTGTCCGGAGAGCGAAGCCGAGGATGTCGCAGTCGTCATGCCGAGGTCACTGCTGCTGGATCAGTCGGTCGAAGTCCGGCAGCGACTCGATGTACTCGTACTCGACGGCAAGATCAGCGAGCGTCTTGATGCTGTCGACATCCATCTCGAACGTGAAGGTGGGCAGAGTGATCCCCTGTGCGGCCTCGAGCGGGATGTCGAGCCCCTCCGCGATCGCCGCGTAGACAGCGTCCTGATCGGAAGAGGCGAATTCCAGCGCCTCCGTCATCGCAGCCGAGTATGCGGCGACGAGATCGGGGTCGTTGTCGATGAGATCCTGCGTGGTGATGTTCGTCAGCACGGACAGGCCGGGGATGACTGATTGGTACGGGGCCATGACAGAGACGCCGCCCTCTCCCACGACCATGCCGCGGAACGGATCGGGTGCCCAGCCGGCGTCGATGGTGCCGGCATCGAGCTGTGCCTTCACATCGGGGAACGCCACCTCGATGAACTCGATGGTGGACGAGTCGCCGCCATCGGCGTCGACGGCTGCGCGGATCGTGAGGTCGCCGGCGGCGCCGAGGCTGTTCACCGACACCTTCTTGCCGCTGAGATCCTTCGGGCTCGAGATTCCGGAGTCGCCGAGCGCGACGACCGCGTTCACGTCGTCGCCCTCCGCCAGGCTGTCGGCGTAGTCGCCGATGATCGCGACGCCGAGATCCTGCAGGTCTGCACGGATGGGCCCGAACGGCTGGCCGATCGCGAACTGGATGTCGCCGCTGAGCAGTGCGGGGATCGCCTGGGCGCCACCCTGAGCCGGGACGACCTCGACGTCGAGCCCGTGATCGGCGAAGATGCCCTCGTCGATCGCGGCCCACAGGGCGCCGGTCTCGGCGATCGGCAGCGCTGCCACGCGGATCTTCGTCACTTCGTCGGGCGCGGATCCCGAGTCGGTCGGCTCGGTGGCAGGGTCGGCCGCGGAATCGGTGCAGCCGGACAGTGCGAGGGTGGCCACGGCCAGCAGGCCGAGCGCGGCAAGACTCTTCTTCATGGGTGGGCCTCTCATCGATGGGTTGTCGAGGCCGACCCTCATTGCGGTCTCTTCGGGGAGAACGCAACGGGACGCACATCGACGTGCTGTTAGTGCCCATCGTGTGGGAAGCGAACATGATTGTCAAGGATTTCCCGACGGGCGTCGAAAAATCATCGAACGAAGATGGTCAGCGCTTCGTGCTTACCGGCCAGGTCGTGTCACCTCCGCGTGCGCACCCTCAGAGGTTCCGACGATGTTCGAAGCCGTCACGGTCACCGCCTTCGGAGCCTTCCCACCGCGATCGATGACGAGACAACGCAGGTCGGTCGTCTCGCACAGGATCTCCCCGGACGGGTCGCGCACGGTGTACGTGACCGGCAGATCGGAATCGCTCACCGCCCAGCGGATGTGACGGGTCGCCCCCGCGGCGAACGCCGTGACCGATCCAGGAGCAGTCGGGCTCGCGACGCGGTGATCGCCAGCGGGAAGGGCGATCGTCGCGTGTTCGCCCGCGCGGGTCAGCTCCAGCTCGATCTCCCCATCCGTGTGAATGCGCACGTCTGCCGGGGTCGTCGCATCCAGCTCCGCGGCATCCAGGTCGACGGTCATCGTCCGGGAATTCTCCGCCCGCAGGTCGATCCCGTTATACGGAGCGACTGCTCCTTCGGCCTTGAGCCGCTGGTCCCGCACGCGCACCTCCCGGTCGTCGATCACCTGGACGTCATCGGTGAGACGCGGCTCGAAGCGTGTCGTCTGCAGGGCGTGAGAAGTCGCGGTGACTCTGCTCCAGCGTGCAGCATCATCGCGCGGTTCCAGGCCGCTGAGCCAGTACGCGCGGTTCACCGGCATTCCGAGATCCTCCCGCTCATCACCGGGCTCCCAGCGGAACGTGACCGTGCTGGGGCTGGTCACGCGGTCGGGTGCGTCGTTGAGATACTCGGCCGCGTCGCTCCAGCCGAGCCACGAGCCGAGCATCCCATGGTCGGCTCCGTCGTAGTAGTGGGCTCGGTACGGGATCCCGGCGTCTTCCGCGGTGCGGTCCCAGTGCTCTGTGTTCGCCAGGGCGATGTCATTGCTGCCTGACTCCATGTACGTGCGGACGCTGCCCAGGTTCTCGACTCTCAGCTCGGCACCCTCGCGGTCTCGCTGCTCAGCGGTGTTGTAGTAGCCCGCGCCAGAGACGATCGCGGCTCCGGCGAACAGATCGGGATGGTTGGTGAGGAAGTGCGTGGCGCCGACGCCCCCCATCGAGAATCCGCCGATGACCGTGCGCTCGCTGTCGAGCGAGTAGGACGTCGCGACCCGGTTCCATGCCTCCCAGACATCGAGCTCGGCGTGGTTGATGTACCACGACGAGAGGCCCCGACCGAGGGGTGTGACGCAGATCGAGCCTCTTTCCTCGCACATCGGCAGGTAGACATCGTCCTTCCTGTCGCCGATGAAACCGTTGTGGTTGGAGTTGCCGCCGTGCAGCAGGATGGTCAGCGGCGCCGGAGTCTCCGGCGTGTACTGCGTCGGCACGTATACCGTGTACGGCTGCACTCGACCCCAGAACGTCGCGGGCAACACCGCAGGACCCGGGCTCCTGCGGGCCCCTTCTGCGAAACCCTGGGCGATCTCTACCGATGATACGAACCATCTGGTGGAGTACCCGGTGGGCATCGCCTCGGGGGTGGTGACGTCCGAGAGCAGGTCGTCCCAGTCCACCGCGATGACGAATCCGCTCATGTCGCCCTCGGTGAGACGCTGTGACTGTCGTCCGTTGTTCCACTGGCTGGATGCGTCGGCATTGCCATCCACCACCGGCGGTTCGTCCGCCATGTCGCGGAACGCTGCGTTGTACACGCGCGTGCCGTCGGGCACTCCGGTGCCGCGGCGAATCCGGTGCCATCCGAGTCGGCGACGCCTGCGGCCAGCCGAATGTTCCAGACCTCGTCGACGGGCAGTGCGCTCCGGGGAACCGTGACCACGAACGACTTCGCGTCCATGTCCAGGGCGACGGCGCCGCCGAAGGAGGTGACGTCCTCCTGCTCGCCCGTTGTGAGGTCGATCACCCATGCGCCTCGAGAAGAGACCACGAGCGCGGAGTCGATTCCCGGCGACGTCACACCGGCGTCCGCCGGCCACTCGGCGACGCCTGTTCCGGCATCCGAGTCGGTGTCGAACGTCCACGCGGCGATGGAAACGTCCGCGTCGACGAGTGTGTTCCAGTCGATGCGCCAATACGTGTTGTCTTCGTCGGCCGCCACGCCTGCACGGAAGATGTCCGCACCGTTGGAGGCCGCCTCCGCGGCGTTGTACGTGTAGTCGCCCGCTCCGGTGTCGTCGTAGAGCCAGTCGGCCCAGAGCAGAGCCCCGTCGATGAGGCGGCTTGTTCCCGACGTGCGTGGGAACTCAGCGGAGAATTCCCAGCCCTGCGCGTCCGGAAGAGTCGGTTCCGCCGCAGACGCTGCCGCCGGCACGCCGTCCGGCATCCCGGAATCAGCGCGGGAGTCGGCGGCGACGCTCGCGTCGTCCGCGGAACCCGTGCCGAAGGTTTCGGGGTGGCCGGCGCCGGCCGTGAGTGATCCGATGCCGACGGCACCGATCGTCAGAGTGACCAGGGCGTCGCGCAGGTGGCGCGAGTGCTGCCGTGTGCTCGAACCGGCACGTTTCACCGGTCTGATCGGTGTGCGCAGCAGAGGGTCCACGGCTTCTCCTTCGAAGCATAAAATCAATCAGAATGATATTCTTGCGTCGAAAGCTAACAGCTTCATCGCGCCGTCGTCAACTGCGGCTCCGAGCCTTGGAGCCGGGAGAGCGCGCGCTTCAGGTCACGATCTGGATTCCGGATGCGCCGTACGATCGGCGCGAAGGCGCGCGGCTGCAAGTCGCGAGGGGATGTGCCGCGGGCGGATGTCGTTCGTTCGCCTGCTGATGGCGGCGGCCTCGGCCTCGTCGTCGCCGAAGTACCCTCCGGCAAGCACCTGGGCGGCGCGGTCGAGGAGTTCGGCGAGGGTCTCGCCGAACTCGTCTCCGAGTGCAGCGGCCAGCCGGTCCTCGTGCTCGCGCAGTTCCGCATGACAGGCTTCCAGCACCGCCCAGCCGCGTTCGGTCAGCCGAACCAATCTCACGCGACGGTTCGTCGGGTGGTCGCCGCGCTCCACCAGGCCGGTCTCGATGAGCTCGTTCGACACGGTGTGCGCCGCCTGTGAGCTGACGAATGTGCGTCGGGCGAGCTGCGCGTTCGACAGCGGCAGCCCCTCGCCGAGGACCTGCAGCACGAACAGTTGCGAGAGCGTCACGCCATGGGAGAGTGCGGAGTTCTCTGCGAAGCGGTTGAACGCACGCCCCAGACGGTACGAGCTGTAGTTCAGACGCGACGTTGCTGGCTCACCGCGCGGGTCCCGTGTGATCTCCTCCACATTGACCGACACTACAGCCCCCGTCGGCGTCATCGGTTGAGGAATATCATTCGGCATGATACTTTTCTTCTCGCATGGACCACCTGCCTGTTCACAACGATGTGGAGATCATCATGAAACTCAACCGCTTGGGCACGGCCCTGATCGCGGCAGTCGGGGTGCTCGCGCTCGCCTCCTGCAGCGCGGGATCCGCTGACGACGATGGCGCCGGAGGAACCGACGGCGTCAGCGAGGTCAACACCGATGCGCCCCTCTACGATCAGCTCCCGCAGGGGATCAAAGATGCCGGCGTCATCACGATCGCCGGTGACACCCACCCGCCGTATCGCACGGTCGAGGAAGGTGGGGACATCACCGGAATCGATCCCGATCTTCAGGCGGCGTTGTCAGAGCAGCTCGGCGTGCCGTTCCAGATCAAATCCGTCTCGGGCATGGAAGCGATCCTGACCGGAATGCTCTCCGGTCGTTACGACGGGTTCAACGGCCCGCTGCGAACCACCCCGGAGCGTGAAGCGGACTTCGACGCGATCGTCTGGATGACGACCATCACGTCCTACGTGTATCTCGCCGAGCGCGAGGATGAACTCGCCGATCCTGAGGCGCTCTGCGGTGCTCGCGTGGCCGGCGTGGGCGGTTCCGTCACTGAGAGTCAGCTGGAGCGCTACGGGGAATGGTGCGTTGCGGAGGGGCTGGAGCAGCCGGAGTTCATCGGCCTCGACGACACCAACTCGACCTTCCTCGCGGTCAACTCCGACCGGGCCGACTATGCGGGCACGACGCAGACGGCAGCGATCGATCTGCAGGCGACCGACCCGGGACGCTACGAATATCTCGTGCAGTCCGAGGATCAGGGAGCGGGCATCGATCAGCTCGCCTTCTTCGTGCCCAAGGGAAGCGACATGGCCGAGCCGATGTTCGCCGCGTTCGAGGCGATCTTCGACAACGGCGAATACGAGCGGATCATGTCCGAGTGGGACCTTACCGAGGTCGCCGTGGATGAACCCGTCCTCAACCCGATGACCAGCCAGTGACGACGACGGAGGCAATCGTGACGACCGATTCTGTGGAGACCGCGGCGGTGGTCGATGTCGAGAACGCTCGAGCGCGCGTCCAACCGCTGCGGATCATCGGCGGCGTTCTGCTTGCCTCCGTCGTGCTCGCAGCGCTGTGGTTCCTCGTCAGCAACGAGCGCTTCGAGTGGCCCGTCGTCGCCGAGTATCTCTTCAATGGCAGCGTGCTGGTGGGGCTCGGGATGAGCCTGATGCTCACCGCGATAGGAATGGTGCTGGGGTCGGCGCTCGGCACGTTCCTGGCCGCTGGTCAGCTCAGCGACTTCTGGCCGCTCCGCATGGCGTGCATGGGATTCGTGGGCCTCTTCCGCGGCATCCCCCCGCTCGTGCAACTCATCTTCTGGTACAACCTCGCCTACCTGCTGCCGCGCATATCGGTGGGCGTGCCGTTCGGGCCCGAGCTGTTCAGTTGGTCGACGAATGACCTCATCACGCCGATCACGGCGGCGATCATCGGGCTCTCCCTGCACGAGGCCGCCTACATGGCCGAGATCATCCGGGCCGGCATCCTGTCAGTGGATCAGGGGCAGCGCGATGCGGCGTCCGCCATGGGCTTCAGCCGCTGGCACACATTCACGCGCATCATCCTCCCGCAGGCGATGCGCGTCATCATCCCGCCGACCGGATCACAGGTGATCGCCCTCCTCAAGGGCACGTCGCTCGTCAGCGTGATCGCCATGGGCGATCTGCTGCATGCGGTCCAGGTCATCTACAACCGCACGTACGACGTGGTCCCGATGCTCATCGTCGCCGTGATCTGGTACCTCGCCGTCGTCACCGTTCTCACGGTGATCCAGCGTCGCGTCGAGGAGCACTTCGGCCGCGGCACCTCGCGAGTGACCGTCAAACGCACCGCCCGAGTGAAGGAGCGACAGCTATGACCATGGAATCGTCCGGGCTGATCGTTCAGCCGAGAATGGCTGACGGGTCACCCCTGCTGCGGGTCTCCAACGTGCGCAAGCGCTTCGGTGACCAGGTGGCGCTGGACGGAGCGAGCCTGGACGTGTACGAAGGCGAGGTCGTCGCGATTCTCGGACCGTCCGGCTCGGGAAAGTCCACGCTCGTGCGCTGCATCGACCAGTTGGAGTCGATCGACGGCGGATCGATGTCCTTCGAGGGCGACCTGCTCGGCTTCGAGGAGACTCGCGGGCACCTGAGGCCGCTCACGGATGCTGGGCGCAGGCGGCAGCGTCGTCGTATGAGTATGGTCTTCCAGCAGTTCAACCTGTTTCCGCACTGGACCGTGCTGCGCAACATCACCGAAGCGCCGATGCGTGTGCACGGCGTCTCCGCGGCCGAGGCCCGCCAGCGTGCGCTCGAGCTGCTCGAGCGCATCGGCCTCGCCGACAAGGCGGACGCGTATCCGCGGCATCTGTCCGGCGGACAGCAGCAGCGGGTCGCCATCGCGCGCGCCGTCGCAGTGCGTCCGCGGATTCTGCTCTTCGACGAACCGACGAGCGCACTCGATCCTGAGCTGGTCGACGAAGTGCTGCAGACCATGAAATCGCTCGCGGCGGCCGGGCACACGATGGTCGTCGTCACCCATGAGGTCGCGTTCGCTCGTGAGGTCGCCGATCGGTGCGTGTTCATGGCGGACGGGCGAGTCGTCGAAGACCGCCCAGCAGACGACTTCTTCACGGACCCGCGGTCCGAGCGACTGCGCACGTTCCTCACTCGGTCAGGGAGATCGCAGAACGAAGTCGCGGACTGATGCCCGCGCGTGACCGCCCCATTCCCCCACAACGAGGAGCAGCTATGAGCACAGCACCACTTGCAGGCAAGACCGTCATCGATCTCACGACGGCACTTGCGGGGCCATATGCCACGCTCCTGCTCGCTGGGCTGGGTGCTCGAGTGATCAAGGTCGAGAACCCCACCCGCGGAGGAGACTCCTCGCGCAACAACTCGCCGTATGTCACGGCGGACGGCCTGAGCCTGAAGCGGATGTCATCCGACGACATGTCAGTGTCGATGATGCTCCGCGGTCGTGGCAAGGAGTCCATCACTCTCAATCTGAAGCAGCCCGAGAGCCGTGAGGTGCTCTTCGACCTGATCCGCGAAGCAGATGTCGTCGTGGAGAACTACAGCTCCGGTGTCACCAAGCGACTCGGGATCGAC
The DNA here is from genome assembly GCF_049896145.1 of Microbacterium sp. TWP3-1-2b2. Taxonomy (NCBI): domain Bacteria; kingdom Bacillati; phylum Actinomycetota; class Actinomycetes; order Micrococcales; family Microbacteriaceae; genus Microbacterium; species Microbacterium sp. TWP3-1-2b2. The sequence goes on from NZ_JAFCTS010000001.1 coordinate 2,922,987, forward strand.
TACGGCTCGGTCCGTGAACTGAACCCGCGACTTGTCTACACCTCGATCAGCGGCTTCGGGGCGACCGGTGACCACGGTGATCGCAAAGCGATGGACACGATCATCCAGGCGCTCAGCGGTGTGATGATGACCGCCGGCGAACCCGGTGACCCGCCCGTGCGGTTCGGGCTGCCGATCGGAGACCTCGTTGCGCCGCTGTTCAGCGTGATCGGCACGCTCTCCGCTGTCATGCACGCCGAGCACACCGGGCAAGGTCAGCATGTCGATGTCTCGATGCTCGGTGCGCTGACATCGCTGGTCGCCTGCGAGCCCTTTGATGCGCTGGAGTCGATCGGATTCCCGCTGCGCACCGGGGCGTACGTGCCGCGCCTCGCCCCGTTCGGCAACTTCCGTGCGGCCGATGGCTGGTTCGCCATCTGCGCGCCGACGGATCAGTTCGCGGCCGGAGTGCTTCGTGCGATCGGGCGGGAGAATCTGCTCGCCGGAAACGACTTCGGCACCCGCGACGCGCGGGTGGCCAACGCCGACCGACTGCACGGTCTCATCGCCGGCTGGGCTGCCGAGCACACTCTCGCAGAGGTGCTGACAGCGCTGGAGCAAAACGGCGCCCCGGCCGCGGAGGTGCGAACGACCGCTGAAGCGGTACGCGATCCCCAAGTGACGAGTCGCGGTGAAGTGGTGCCGCTCGTTCACCCGAAATTCGGGCACTTCGACGGGCTCTTCGGATCAGGCATTCCCGTGCTCTTCTCGGAGAGCCGCACCGACCTGACCGCGCCGGCTCCCGGGCTCGGTGAGCACACCGACGCGATCCTGGGAAAGCTCGGCTACGACGCCGACCGCATCGCACAGCTGCGCCAGGCCGGAGTGTTGTGATGCAGAGCGCGCACAGTCTGCCGGGCTTCGGCGACGCGCGTGCGCAGAACAGCCCGCGAATCGGCGTGGTCGGCGCGGATCTGCCGCGGCAGATCGTGCTCGCCGCCGACGCGGTTCCCGTGCGCCTGTTCGGCTCATGGTCGGGTGCGGTGTCGCGTCGTGCGTCCGAGCTGCTCGGCGCGGTGGATGCGGTGGCCGGCCGTATTCTGGACGCCATCCTGGCAGGAGATCACGATGATCTCGCAGGGCTCGTGATCTGCAACGACTCCCAGGCGAATCTTCGGATGTTCTACGTGTTGAGAGTGCTCGCCCAACGGGGCGAGGTTCCGTTCCCCGTGCAGCTGCTCGATGCCCTACGTGGACCCGGGACGGCGAAGAAGACGTTCGTCGTCGCCCAGTACGTGCGGCTCGTCGAGTTCTGCAGAGCGGTGACCGGCGCCGAAGTGGGGGTCGATGACCTGCGTCGAGCGGGTGCCGCCGAGCAGAGCGTGGCCGTCGCCCTTGACCGGATGCGTGAGCGCCGAGCAGAGGGACGCTGCACCGGTGTCTCTGCGTTGAACGCGTACCGCACTGCGGCCTGCTCTCCGCCGGAAGCCGCCGTCGCGGCCATCGACGACGCGCAGGTGTCGACAGGGGAAGGTGAACGCATCTTCGTCACGGGCAGCGCGCATCCCGATTCTCGCGTCTATCAAGTACTGGAGAGCACCGGAGCCACCATCGTCGCGGAAGATCACGATGCGGGCGACGGCGGCTGGTTCGCAGCCTGCACCACGGGCGATTCTGCAGCAGACATCCTCGACGGTCTCGTGTCGCTGCACGCGGACCGCCCGCCGTCTGCTGCCCGTGGCGCCACCGCTGAGCGCGTCACAGCTCTACGCCGGAAGGTCATCGAGACGCGGGCTGCTGCGGTGATCGCTCTGGTCCGCGACCTGGACGACGCTCCTGCCTGGGAGCTCGCCGCGGTTCGCGAGGCACTGGACACATTGCGCGTGCCCTTCGTGTCGCGCACACGGATCACCGCGGAGGAGGCGATCTCGGCGTCGTCGGACGTCGTGACCGCACGTGCGGTGAGGGAAGGAGCCTACGGATGAGTGAGAACAGACTCGACACCGCGGCGATGGCCACTCGCCACCAGAAGGCGTGGTTCGCCGAGACCGCCCAGCGAGCCCGGGAGGGCGAACCGATCGCGCTCGTCAACGCGGATGCTCCGCACGAGGTGCTGCGGGCGATGGGCATCCCGTATGTCGTCAATCAGTGGTGGGCATCGATCATCTCCGCCAAACGGCTCGGCCCGGCGAGTTTGGAGCACCTCGCAGCACGGGGTCTTCCGGATTTCAGTCAGCAGTACGACGCGATACCTCTCGGCGCGCAGGACCTGCCGGTGGAGCAGAGAGCATGGGGAGGACTGCCTGAGCCGGCCTTCGCGATCGCGGAGCGCAGCGGCGACGTCACGCAGAAGATCTTCGAACTGTGGGGGGAGCGTGAAGGCACGCAGGCGTTCCTGCTCTCTCGCACCGGCGCCGACCCGGTGCCATCTGCCTGGTGGGAGAAAGTCACCCACGATTGGGAGGACGCGTTCGGCGCCGACCGACTTGATCTGCTGCAGGCGGAGATAGAGGAACTCGTCGCCTGGCTGAGCGAGCGCACGGGGCGGACGCTCGACCGTGATCGTCTCGCGCAGATCATGGACCTCGGAAACCAGCAGGCGGAGTGGAACAGGCGTACGCGAGATCTGATCGCCACAGCGCGTCCGACTCCTGTGCTGGTGAATGACACGATGCCCGCGGTCATGGTGCCGCAGTGGCATCGAGGCACGCAGTGGGCTGTGGACACCGCGCGAGCGCTGCACGACGAAGTCGCTCGTCGCATCGACGACGGGGTCGCAGTCTGTTCGGACGAGAGGCGCCGGCTCATGTGGGTGGGACGCGGGCTGTGGTCCGACCTCGACATGTATCGACGGTTCCATGAGGAGTTCGGCGCCGTATTCGTCTGGTCGATGTACCTTGCGATCGCGGCGGACGGCTATCCCCGATATGGCGATGACCCTGTGCGTGCCCTCGCCGCGCGGTTCGTCGGATTCACCGATCAGCTCTACGTGCCTCCATGGTCTGCGCAGTGGTACGTGAAGGAAGCCCTCGCGCATGGCGTCGACGGCGTCGTGCATCTGGTCGCGGACGACACCCCGGGGGCGGGGTTCATCTCCGAGGCGCTCGAGGCGGAGGGCATCCCGGTCCTGGAGATCCGCGCGAACAACGCGGACTCGCGCTCGAGCGGCAGCGCCCGCATCCCCGAGCGCATCGAGGAGTTCCTCCGCGAGCGCGTGCCTGCGCGAGCCTGACGGGTGGGCCTCGGAGGCGTCTTCGAACCGTTTCGTGAACGGAACTACTCGCTGTACTTTGCCGGCCAGACACTGTCGCTGACCGGAACCTGGTTCCAGAATCTTGCGCTCTCGCTCGTCGTGCTCGACCTCACCGGGAGCGCGCGGGCGCTGAGCGGCGTCACGATCGCGCAGTTCCTGCCGATGCTGTTGTTCAGCATTCCTGCCGGGCGGATCGCCGACCGGTTCCGGCCGCGCACAGTTCTGATGACGACATCCCTGATCTCTGCCGCCCTCGTGGCAGTGCTCGCCGTGATCGTGGCGTCACCGGATCCGGCACTTCCCGCGCTGTACGGAATCGTCGCGGCGCTCGGCAGCACCCAGGCCTTCGAGCGGGTCGCGGCGCAGACCATCATCTTCGAACTGGTCGGTCCTCACCTGTTCTCGAGGGGTGTCGCGTTGAGCACTGTCACGGTCGCTGTGTCGCGCTCGATCGGCCCCGGCCTCGCCGGCATCCTCTTCCAGGCCTTCGGCGCTGTTCCGGGAATGGTCGTGAACTCGGTGTCGTTCCTGCTCGTGTTCGGAATGCTCGCGCTCATCCGACCCCAGCGGTTCCACTCTCGGCGTACGAGCGGAGCCGCAGAGCGGCTGCCGATGATGCGGTTCCTGCGCAACCGCATCATCGTCACCCTCCTGATCACGAACGTCTTCATCGCACTGCTGTCGCTGAACTTCATGGTGACATTGACGTCGATCGTGACCATCGACTTCAACGGCGACGGTGCCGCGGCCGGGATGGCGCACGCGCTCAATGCGGTCGGCGGAATCGTCGGCGGTTTCGTGGCCGCGTCGATCGTCCGGCTCCGCCCCGTCATGGTCGCCGTCGCGCTGGTGGGGTTCGGCGCCACCGTGCTCATCAACGCCGCAGCGCCTTCGCTCATGTCGTTCCTCATCGCCGCTCCACTGCTGGGGCTCGGCATCGGCTTCTACAACAGCGTGCTCAACGCCACCGCTCAGCTGGCGGTGGCGCCATCGAACATCGGTCAGATGATGTCGCTGATGAACATCGGCAACTACGGCGTCGTGCCGTTCGGTGCGCTCCTTCTCGGCTGGATCATCGACCTCAGCTCCGGTCGTCTCGCCTTGGCGGTCGGCGGTGTGGCAGCGCTTCTCGCCGCCGGATGGGTGTGGTCGAGAGTGCGTGGGGAGCCGTCTGAGGGTGAGGGATAGCGGAGACGGCGTCCTCAGGAAAGCCGTACGACGTCCCCGTCCCACGTGAACCGGGTGTCCAGGCCGGCGCGACGGGAGATGTCCTCGATATAGGCGAGCACGGAATCGCGATCGCCCTCGGCGAGCGGTACGGGAGATGCGCTGTCATCGATCCAGCACGGGATCACGCCGGCATGGATCTCGGTGCCGTCGAAGTCGAGCACAGCGATCGCCGTGTTGCGGCTCTCCGGGTGGAACGGATAGCCGGGCATCTTCGGGTCCGGAGCGAATCCGTACAGTTCGATGCGGCGCTTGGCCCACGCCTTCAACTCCTCGGAATCATTGTCCTCTGCGGGGGTGAGCGCGTCGGTCACGGTGACGAAGTTTCCGAGACCATGGAAGATCGGTTTGCCCTGGTACATCTCGATGCCGCGCATGATGTGCGAATGATGTCCGACGACCGCGTCGGCGCCCGCGTCGATCGCAGCGTGCGCGATCTCGTACTCGTAGTCGTCGATGCGCGCCGGCGTGTGGCCGTATCCCTTATGCAAGGCGACGACCACGACGTCGACATCCGCCGCGAGCGCCGTGACGGCATCCGTCATCTGGCCCAACGATGTGCGGTCGGCGAAGGTGTAGATCTGCGGCGGGTTACCGGGATTGAGGTCGTCGAGGTCGTAGTGGGTGAGCACCTTGACGAATGCCGCTCCGGCTTTTCTGCTGGTGGCCCACGACTCGCGAGGGCCGACGCAGTTGAAGCTCAGCACGCCGACGCGGATGCCGCCCCGTTCGACGATCGCGGGTACCATCGCAGCCGCGAGATTCGCGCCCGTCCCGGTCGTGACCATGCCGTACGACTGTGCGGCGGCGAGCGTGTCGATGACGCCGCGCTCGCCGAGGTCGAATGCGTGGTTGCCTGCGACGGTCGCGATGTCATATCCGGCGCGAGACATCGCTTCTAGGTCTTCCGGTTTCGCGGGTGGTGCCGGAACAGTGAGCGCCGTCACCGCGGTCTCGGTGGTGTGGGGCACTTCGATCTGGCCGATGGCCACATCGGCATTACGGGTCACGGGCGCGCTGGCGGCGAAGTAGGGGTTGGGGTCGTCGTACTGAAGAACGATGTCGCCGACCGCGACGATGCGTGTGTTCATGAACATCCTTAAATCAAGTTGCTTGATATTACTGTGATGTGGGCAGTGGCACAAGGATGACCAGCGTCAGCGTAGATCGGGTCGGTTGTATCCAGCGGACGCGGCCGATGTGCGGCGCTTGCGACGTACGGCGGCTGAACAATGCTTTGATCGATTTATGTCTCGTCGACTGCTCGCGTCCCCATCTGTCAGTCCTGACCCGACGCTCAGGCATGTCCTGCGTCATGTCGCGAGGACCTACCAAGCGCAGCTGACCGAGCAGTTCCAGCAGTACGGCATCAGCGACGCGGAGTACACCGTGCTGTTCGTGCTCAAGCGGATGCCCGGCCTGTCCAGTGCCGAGATCTCGCGCTGGACGGCTGTCACGGCGCAGGGCGGCAATCAGATCGTGAAGAGCCTTCTGACGCAGGGGCTCGTGTCGCGCCGACCATCGAGCGATCACGGGCGAGTGCTCCTCATCGAGCTCACGCCCGAGGGCCGCCGGATAGTCGACGCCTGCGAGGGGCACGCCAACGCGCTCGAGGATCAGATGTGCGAAGCGATGGCACCGCAAGAGCGTGCTGACTTCATGAGGCTTCTGCGCCTGGCTGCGGACGGCCTCGGGAGCCCGATCTCCACGGTGTCGCGTCGGAGCTGACCCGCGTCGCGCCGTTCGTCCGCGGGAATCTTCTCGCGATGTCTTGACTCAGCGCATTCAATAGTATCTAGTTACTTGATACACGTGTTCGAAGTGGTGAGCACGGCAAGTCGGCAAGGAGGCTGATTCGTGATCCCGATGCTGGTACGGCGACTCGTGCTCGTGATCCCGATGATCATCGTCGTCTCGGTGATCATGTTCGTACTCGCCTCGCTTGTGCCGGGTGACCAGGCCAGAGCGATCCTCGGAGAGACGGCGACGCCGGAGTCGATCGCTGCTCTCCGCGAGCAGCTCGGCCTGAACCTGCCGTGGTACCAGCAGTACCTGAACTGGGCGTTGAGCGCGGTGCGGGGCGACCTCGGAGCGTCGATCTACAGCGGCGAACCCGTCGTGAGCATCCTCGCGGGAAGATTCCCTGTGACAGCTTCGCTCGCGCTGCTGTCGACACTCGTGATCGCGGCGGCCGGGATCTCACTCGGTCTGCTGAGCGCGCTTCGCGGCGGCGTCGTGGGGCGCGTTCTCGATGCGGTGTCGCTGTTCGGCCTCGCGGTGCCGAGCTTTGCCATCGCCATCCTGCTCGTCTCGCTCTTCGCCGTCACCGTGCGAATCTTCCCCGCCACGGGATACACGCCCATCGAGAACGGGGTCGGGCCCTGGATATGGGCACTGGTGCTGCCGGTCATCGCGCTCAGCCTCGGCGGGACCACGCTGGTGGCGAAGCAGATGCGCGACTCGGCGAAGGAGGCGCTCAACAAGGACTTCGTGCGCTTTCTGCGAGCGAACGGTGTCGGGGAGACGTCGATCCTCGTCCGCCACGTCCTGAAGAACGCGGCGATCCCCTCGATCACGATCCTCGGCATCGGCGCCGTCGCGGCGTTGACAGGAACCGTCTTCATCGAGAACGTCTTCGTCCTTCCCGGCCTCGGTTCCCTGGCGACCCAGGTCACGCTCAACCACGATCTGCCCGTCCTTCTCGGCATCGGGGTGCTCTTCACCCTGATCGCCGTCGTCATCAGTCTCGTCGTCGACGTGCTCTATGGCGTGCTCAATCCGAAGGTGAGGACCGCCTGATGACTTCTCGTCAAGGCTCGCCCCGTGTCATCGCGAGCAATCGCCGCAGTCTCTTCGTCGACGTGCTGCGCAAGCCCATGGGGGCGGTATCGATCGCGTACCTGCTGGTGGTGATCGCGATGTCGCTGATGGCGCCCGTGCTCGCGACTCACAATCCGCTGACGCAGAATCTTGATTCGGTGCGACTGACGCCGTCCGCCGAGTACTGGCTCGGAACCGACGCGCTCGGTCGCGACATCTACAGCCGACTGCTTTACGGCGGTCAGGAATCGCTTCTCGGAGTCGCGCAGGCGCTCATCGTCGCCCTGGCACTCGCGGTGCCGATCGGCATCGCGGCCGGGTACTTCGGCGGATGGTTCGACTGGCTGGTGATGCGGAGCATCGACATCAGCCTCGCCATTCCGGGGATCATCGTGACGCTCGCTGTGCTCGCCATCTTCCAGAACAGCATGTTCGCCGCCATGGTCGTCTACGGCGTACTCGTCTCGGCGAGTGCCGCGCGCGTGATCCGCAGCGTCGTGCTGGGCGTCCGCGAAGAGCTCTACATGGACTCAGCGCGCACGACCGGCCTCACGAACGCGCAGATCCTGGTGCGCCATGTTCTGCCACGCACGCTCGGAGTGATCATCGTCCAGGCGGCCATGCTGGGCGCGATCGCCCTCGGGGTGCAGACCGGCCTGGCGTTCCTCGGTTTCGGTCCCCAACCACCGGCGCCGACTTGGGGCGGAATGGTCGGCGAGGCCTCGTCGATGCTGCAGTACTTCAGCTGGATGATCGTCCCGACATCGGGGATCATCGTGCTCACGACCCTCGCCTTCGGCCTTCTCGGGGATGCTGTCCGCGATGCGAACGCCGAGAGGATCGAGCGACCGGTGCGCGGCACCAGAAGCCCCGTGATCCGCCCTGCCGCAGAGGTGATGACCCCGGCAGCGGATGCCGTACCGGATGAGACCGTCATGCCGGCCGACGAGACGGCTCTTCTCTCCGTGAGGGATCTCACCGTGGCATTCGGTGCCGGTGAGAACGAGGTCGTGGTGCTCGACCGTGTGGGCTTCGACATCCGCAAGGGTGAGACGGTCGGGCTCGTCGGCGAGTCGGGATCGGGGAAGACCGTGACCGCGATGGCCGTGCTGGGCTTGCTCGCCGAGGGCGGCCGAGTCGTCTCCGGGCAGATCTGGTTCGATGGCGTCGACATCTCGGACTACACGCGCCGGCAGTACCGCGCGCTCCGAGGCACGAAGATGGCGATGATCTCGCAGGAGCCCATGGTCGCTCTCGATCCGACGTTCCGGATCGGGTTCCAGATCGCCGAAGTGGTGCGCGCGCAGCACAAGGTCAGCTGGCGTGCAGCACGCCGTCGTGCGCTGGAGCTGCTCGAGGCTGTGCGCCTGCCGAATCCCCCAGAGGTCGCCAAACTCTATCCGCACCAGGTGTCCGGTGGCATGGCGCAGCGCATCGCGATCGCGATCGCACTGGCCGGACGTCCGCAGCTCCTGGTCGCCGACGAGCCGACGACGGCGCTCGACGTCACCGTGCAGGCGGAGATCCTGGATCTGCTCCGTGCGCTGCAGAACCGGCTCGGAATGGCGATCCTGTTCGTCACGCACGACTGGGGTGTGGTCGCTGACATCTGCGACCACGCGGTGGTCATGTACGCCGGACAGGTGGTGGAACGCACCACCGTCGAACGCGCGTTCAGCGACCCCCTGCACCCGTACAGCCAAGCCCTGCAACGCTCGAACCCGCACGATGCGCCCAAGGGCGTCCCGCTCCCCACCATCGGAGGGATGGTGCCACCCGCAGGACGATGGCCGATCGGGTGCCATTTCGCGCCGCGCTGCGCACTGGCGACCGAGGCCTGCCGTGATGGTCGGATTCCACTGGTGAGCGTGCAGGAGGATCACACGGCGAGATGCATCCGGATCGATGCCGCTCGCGTCGCTCGTGAAGAGGCGCTGGAGGTGGCCAGGTGAGCGCTGAACAGCACCCTGTGCTCGAAGTCGAGAATCTCGCGGTGGAGTATCGGCGAGGCCGTCGGCGCACGCGCGCAGTCGAGAACGTCAGCTTCGACATCGCCGACGGCGAGACGCTGGGGCTCGTCGGTGAGTCGGGCTCCGGTAAATCGACGATCGGGAAGGCGATCCTCGGGCTCGCTCCGGTGACCGAGGGGATCATCCGGTACCGCGGCACCGATGTCAGTTCGCTGACGAGAGCGCAGCGGCGCGCGCTGACGCGAGACGTGCAGGTCATCTTCCAGGACCCGCACAGTTCGCTCGATCCGACGAAGCCCATCGGATACTCCATCGCCGAGCCCGTGCAGATCCATGAACCGGCGCCAAAGGCGGTGGTGCGTGAGCGCGTGTACGAGATGCTGTGCCGCGTGGGGCTCTCCGAAGATGCCGCCCAGCGGTTTCCGGCGCAGTTCTCCGGTGGTCAGAAGCAGCGCATAGCCATCGCCAGGGCGCTGATCCTCGCGCCGAAGCTCGTCGTATGCGACGAGCCGGTCAGCGCTCTCGATCTCTCGATCCAGGCCGAGGTCATCAACCTCATGGCCGAGCTCCAGCGCGAGACCGGAGCGAGCTACCTCTTCATCTCGCACGACCTGTCGATCGTCCACTACCTCTCCGATCGCATCGTCGTGCTCAAGGGCGGCCACGTGGTCGAGCGGGGGAGTGCCGAAGAGATCTATCGCGATCCTCAGCAGGATTACACGCGCCTGCTTCTGGATGCCGCGCCCGTTCCTGATCCCGTCGTGCAGGCGCGACGGACAGCCGCCCGAGAGAAGGCCGGTCTGTCGGCCCGCACCGACGCGATCGCCAGCAGTATTCGATGACCACGGGCTCAGCCCGCAAGGAGGTTCCATGCCCATTCAGAAGCTCGCCGATGTCGAACTCTGGTTCGACGAGTACGGCCCCGACGATGCATCCGAGATCATCCTGTCCAGCGCGATGGGATATTCGGGACTCGACGGATACCCCGAACGACTCTCCGAGGCTCCGACGGAGTACAAGGTCTTCACGATCCAAGCCCGCGGCTTCGGCCGATCCTCCCGGGCGGACGGGATACCCGCCGAAGGGTGGTTGGCGCAGTGGGCGGATGACGTCGTCGCCTTCGCCGATGCGAAGGGCATAGACAAGTTCGTCTACACCGGCGCTTCGCACTCGGCGGGTATCGGCTGGTACATCGCCGTCCGGCACCCGGAGCGACTGAAGGCGTTCGTCTCCGTCGTCGGGACGCCGCACGACCGCTTCGGTGTGACCGACTCCTCCGAGGGGCGTCGTGAGGCCATCCGTGCGCGCATGGAGGGCGATGTCGACGCCATGCGGGTGCAGTTCGAGAAGCTCGGCGGCTGGTTGCACGAAGACGAGACCGAGCGCCGCCGTGAACGCGACCGGCTCATCGACGGCGCGATCGAGAGTGCGATGGCGCGAGACGACGACGAGTCGCAGATCAATCAGGGGATGCCGTTCCCCGAGGCGAAGACGAACGATGAGCTCGCCGCCGTGCTGCGCACCATCACCGTTCCGACCCTCATGCTCGCCGGGATGCGCGACGGCATCGTCTCGCCCGAGTCGTCGCTCCGCGGCGTCATGAACGTCCGAGATTCCAAGGCCGTTCTCTTCGAGAGTGAGGGGCATTACATGACCAGGGAGATCCCCGAACGCCTCATTCGCGAAGTTCGTCTCTACATGGACGAAGTCAACGGCACCGCCCTACCCGAGCGGCGACCGATCATCGATCACACGAAAGTAGACACAGTATGAGAAAGCTGACATGGGATCAGCGCCGGGGTCTGCGGTGGGGGGCGGTCGCCGCATCCCTCGCCCTGATCGCAGGCCTCACCGCATGTGGTCCCGCCACCAGTGCCGACGACGCTGCCGGCAACGACGAACCGGTGGCAGAGCGGGGCGAAGAGCTCGCTCTGCAGTTCCGAGGAGCTCCGATCAGCCTTGATCCTGCCCTGCAGGGCACGGCCAGCGGTTCGATCTTCACCGTGCTCGCCTATGACCCGATCATCTATCAGGCCCCCGACGGGAGTCTGCAGCCGTCTCTCGCGACGGAGTGGGACTTCGTCGACGACGACTACCGCCAATTCGAGTTCACGCTGAGAGAAGGGCTCGAGTTCGCCAGCGGCGAGCCGCTCGACGCTGAAGCCGTGAAGGCATCGATGGAGTACTTCCTGGGCGCGGGCGGAGGACAGATTCCTCGCGTCGGCCCGATCTCGAGCATCGAAGCCGTCGACGAGCAGACGGTGCGGATCAGCTATGAGCAGCCATGGGCTGATGCGGCGTTCTCGCTGACGCAGACGGTGATGTTCGGGAACGTCATCGGTCCCGACGGGCTCGCGGATCCGGATTCCCTTCTCCAGGTCATGGATGGGGCCGGCCAGTACATCTACGATGCCGAGGCATCCGTGCCTGACTCGGAGTACGTGTACACGCTCAACCCCAACTACTGGAACCCCGACGCACAGATGTGGGATCGGGTGACCATCGAGATCATCACCGATCCGAACGCCGTGCTCAATGCGGCATCGACCGGCCAGATCGACTTCGGCCTCGGTTCGCCGCTCTTCGCCGACGCGGCGGAAGCCGCGGGCCTCACCGTGGCGGCAGCGCCGTTCTACAACTGGGAACTGCGACTGCACGACGTCAACGGCGAAGTGAACCCGGCCCTCGCCGATCCGCGTGTGAGAGAAGCGATCGGCCTCGCAATCGATCGCGAATCGATCGTGGCGGCGCTGGGTGGCGAGTACATGTCTCCGAGTGACCAGTTCGTCGTCGAGGGCCTTGAGGGGCACGACCCCGATATCGGGTGGGAGTTCGATCTCGATCGCGCGAAGGAGCTGATGGCTGAGGCGGGCTACGAGGACGGCTTCACGATGTCGGTGCTCGACAGCAGCGTGCAGGACAACCAGTCGCAGATCGCGCAGGCGGTGGCGAGCTCTCTTGCAGAGATCGGCATCGACGTGAATCTCGTCGTGGATGCCGTGAGCATCCCTTCGTTCAGCGAGAAGCTCGAATCCAAGGAGTACGAGGCGAGCTTCTGGGCGTCGAACGGTGACGTCGCCAACTCGTATCGGCCGTTCCGCAGCGCCGGATCGATGAACAATCCGTTCGGAGTCATGGACGAGGAGATGGAGGCGCTGTACGCCGAGAGCCTCACCGTCGGCGGCGAGGAACGCGAGAAGATCTACCAGCAGATGAGCGAACGCTGGCAGGAGGCATCGTTCTCGATCCCGATCCTCACCGGCTATTTCGTGAACTACATCGGGCAGAAGGTCACGAACGTGAACTCCTCGGCCAAGAACCCGGTGATGCTGCCGGTCGGGCCTGAGCCCGAATACAACTGGCAGCCCGTGCAGTAAGACAGGGGAGGGGACCGTAGCGGAAGGCGCGCCGCGGTCCTCTCCTGGCACGACCGGTGAGGGGCGGGCCTCCGGATGATCGCCTGCGGGTAACCTCGTCCCATGCCCTCCTCCGCACCCACCACGTCGACGCCTTGGGCGCCGCTCGATCCTCAGGCGGTCGTGCGGCTCCTCGCCGCAGCATCCGTCCGCTGGTGGCTGTCGGGCGGCGTCGCGCTCGACCGCTGGGTCGGCCATCCGATCCGCGACCGCGAGAACATCGACGTCAGCGTCATCGCCGCGGATCTCGCAGAGTTGGTCGCGAGCCTTCCGAAGGGGTTCAGCGCGTGGGTACCCGGCGAGGACGAGATAGTGCCGTTCGCGGATGCTCCCGAAGATGCCGATCTGCAGCCGGTGCTCATCTGCGACGATGCCAAGGAATCCTGGGTGCTCCAGGTCAACGCCGAAGACGGGGCCCCACGGGCCTGGGTCTACAAGCGCGACCCTCGACTCACTCTGCCGTGGGATCGCGCTGTGCTCGACATCGACGGCATCCCCACCGGCTCCCCGGAGGTGCAGCTGGTGTGGAAGGCCCTGCGTCCTCGCGCCGAGGACACCGTGGACAAGGATGCGGTCCTGCCGACTCTTTCCGCAGCCGCGATGTCGTTCTACGAGACAGCGCTGCTGCGCATCCACCCCCACTCGACCTGGGCGATCCACGTTCGGAGCCCCTTCGCTCCTGCGAAGGCCAGCTGGAACCGCAAGAAGCTCTAGCCCGCGCGTGACGTGCGGTACTCACCCGCCGCAACGGCATCCAGCACCACAGACCTGAACCACCGCTGCGCTGGCGACAGGCTGGCTTCGCGTCGCGTGTAGAGCGACACCGGCGTGCTCTGGCCCGGCCAGGGGAGCTCGGCGATCCGCAGCCCGGGGAACCAGCCGCTGAACACCTCGGCGACGTGCCGCGGCAGCAGCACGACCAGATCCGTCGCCTCGAGCACCGCCGGCACCGTCGCATACTCCTCGACCGTCAGAGCGACCTGAGGCATGAGTGCGTGCTCTGTCAGCACCTGCAGCGGGAACACGTGTCCGCCGCGTGCCGAGACGCGCACGAAGCGACGGCCGTCGAACATGTCCGGCCGTGTGTCGGGGAGCGGATGCTCTCCCGAGGAGAGCGCCACGTACTCGACCGCGCGCACGTGCGTGCGCCACAGCCGCGGGCTGCCGATCATCGACACGGTCATCGCCAGGTCGATCGTGCCGCGGATGAGACCGTCCTCGACCTGATCGGAGTCCAGGCGCGCCACCTGCAGATGCGGACTCGATGCTGCGCGAGCGAGCGCCGCCATGATCGGAGGCAGGAACGTCTGCTCACCGATCGAGGTGAGCCCGAGCGAGAGCTCGCCGCTGAAGCCGGCCGGCTCGAACGCCTCCGGATCGCTCACCGTCTCGTCGATCTGGGCAAGGGCCTCATGCAGCGGCGCGAACAGGGCGGTAGCCTTCGCTGTCGGCACCATATCGTGCCCCTCCCGGCGGAACAGGTCGTCACCGAACTTCTCGCGCAGCCTCCGCAGCGTGTAGCTGACGGTCGGCTGTGTGACGTGCAGCCGCTCTGCTGCAGCCGTCACGCTGCGCAGTTCGTAGAGCACGACGAAGGTCCGCAGCTGGTTCAGATCCGCCAGTGACATCTATCGATCCTCTCTATGGGGAACGTCCTTCACATCTATTGGACTATATACAGCACCCGACCTAGAGTCGGGAACAGCAGCACCTGTGCGACAGCCTCCGAGTGACAAGGACGACACGCGTTGATCATCGACATCCACGGCCACTACACGACCGCCCCCGCACAACTGGGCGACTGGCGTGACCTGCAGATCGCGTTCACCAAGGGCAATGGCGAGGCGCCGGATCCGGCATCCCTGCACATCAGCGACGACGACATCCGCGAGACGATCGAAGCCAACCAGCTCAAGCTCATGAACGAGCGGGGCAGCGACATCACCGTCTTCAGCCCTCGCGCCTCCTTCATGGCCCACCACATCGGCGACTTCGCGGTCAGCGAGACGTGGGCGCGCATCTGCAACGACCTCGTCGCCCGCGTCCGCGAACTGTTCCCCGACCGCTTCCTCATGGGCGCAATGCTGCCGCAGTCGCCCGGCGTCGACCCGAAGACGACGGTCGCCGAACTGACCCGCGCCGTCGAGGAACTCGGTGCCGTCACAGTCAACCTCAACCCCGACCCTTCTGGCGGCAAGTGGTCCGCGCCCGCGCTCACCGACCGCTCCTGGTACCCGATCTACGAGAAGCTCGTCGAGTACGAGATCCCCGCGATGGTGCACGTCAGCACGACGTGCCGCCCCGATGTGTTCCACACCACCGGCGACCACTACCTGGGTGCAGACACGACCGCGTTCATGCAGCTGCTCAAGGGTGACCTGTTCAGGGACTTCCCCGACCTCAAGCTCGTCATCCCGCACGGCGGCGGCGCGGTGCCCTATCACTGGGGTCGGTTCCGCGGGCTCGCGATGGCACTGGGCCGGCCAGAGCTCGAGACGCACCTGCTGAACAACGTGTACTTCGACACCTGCGTGTACCACCAGCCAGGAATCGACCTGCTGACGGATGTCATCCCCACCGACAACATCCTGTTCGCCAGCGAGATGATCGGCGCTGTCCGCGACATAGACCCGCGCACCGGCCACTACTTCGACGACACCAAACGCTACGTCGACGCGACTCCGAATCTGACCGAGGAAGAGCGCCGGCAGGTGTTCGAGGGCAACGCCCGCCGCGTATACCCGCGCCTCGACCGCGCACTCTCCGCGCGCGGGCTGTGAAAGGAACACCATGCGACTGAACAACCTCGGCATCGTCCGCACGAACATCGAGCGACCCGACCCGGACGACGTCGCGCGCCTTTCGCAGTTCGGCGTCGCGACCGTCCACGAGGCGATGGGTCGTGTCGGCCTCATGCGCCCGTACATCCGCCCGGCCTACAACGGTGCGAAGCTGTGCGGCCCCGCCGTCACCGTGCTGCTGCAGCCGGGTGACAACTGGATGTTCCACGTCGCCGCCGAGCAGGTGCAGGAGGGCGACGTGATCGTCGCCGGCTGCACCACCGAGAGCGAAGACGGGTTCTTCGGCGAGCTGTTGGCCACCTCGCTCACCGCCCGCGGATGCAAGGGCCTGGTGATCGACGGCGGCGTCCGCGACGTCGCCGACCTCGAGAAGATGGACTTCCCTGTGTTCTCCCGCGCCATCAACTCCAAGGGCACGGTCAAGGCGACCCTCGGCTCCGTGAACGTCCCGGTCGTCGCAGCGAACGCGCTTGTCCACCCGGGTGATGTGGTCGTCGCCGATGTCGACGGCGTCGTCGTGGTGCCGCGCGAGCTCGTCGGCGCGGTGGCGGATGCCAGCCAGAAGCGCGAGGACAACGAAGAGTCCAAGCGCCAGAAGTTCCGCGAGGGCGTGCTCGGACTCGACCTGTACGGCATGCGCGAGCCGCTGGCCGCCGCAGGCCTGGAATACGTGGAGGACTGACGATGGCGCACGGCGAAACCACGGGTGACTTCACCAAGAGCGAAGGCTGGCTGGACTGGTACGAGGGCCCGACGAAGCCGACGTTCCGCCTGCCGGCCGGCGCGGTGGACGCGCACTGCCACGTCTTCGGGCCGGGCGAGCAGTTCCCCTACGCCCCTGAGCGCAAGTACACACCCTGCGACGCATCGGCGGATCAGCTCTTCGCCCTGCGCGACCACCTCGGGTTCGATCGCAACGTGATCGTGCAGGCGACCTGCCACGGTGCCGACAACAGCGCTCTGGTCGACGCACTGCTCCGCAGCGGTGGCCGCGCCCGTGGCGTTGCGACCGTGCGACGCGACATCACCGACGAACAGCTCGCAGAGCTCCACGAGGCTGGTGTGCGCGGAGTGCGCTTCAACTTCGTCAAGCGTCTCGTCGACCGGGTGCCGACCGATTCGCTTCAGGAGATCGTCGCGAAGATCGCCGCGCTCGGATGGCACGTCGTCATCTACTTCGAGGCGGAAGACCTTCCAGAGCTCTACGACTTCTTCTCCAGCATCCCTACCGACGTCGTCGTCGACCACATGGGCCGGCCCGACGTGACCAAAGACCCGAACGGCCCGGAGTTCGAGCTGTTCATGCGGTTCATGCGTGAGAACCCCAACGTGTGGACCAAGGTCTCGTGCCCCGAGCGCCTGAGCGTCACCGGCCCGCGCGCCCTGGATGGTGAGCAGCACGCCTACACCGACGTCGTGCCGTTCGCCCGTCGCGTGGTCGAGGAATTTCCCGACCACGTGCTGTGGGGAACCGACTGGCCCCACCCCAACCTCAAGGACCACATGCCCGACGACGGGCTACTGGTCGACTACATCCCTCAGATCGCGACGACGCCCGACCTGCAGCAGAAGCTGCTCGTCGACAATCCGCGCCGCCTCTACTGGCAAGAAGGAGCATGATCATGGCACTCGACAAGCCGTACAAGAACGTCCCAGGCACCACCATCTACGACGCAGAACAGGCTCGTAAGGGCTACCACCTGAACCAGTTCGCGATGTCGCTGATGAAGCCGGAGAACCGCGTGCGCTTCCTCGCCGACCAGGCGGCCTACCTCGATGAATGGCCGCTCAACCCGCGGCAGCGGCAGGCCGTGCTCGACATGGACATGAACACCATGATCGACGAGGGCGGCAACATCTACTTCCTGGCCAAGATCGGTGCCACGCATGGGATGAGCTTCCAGCAGATGGCCGGATCCATGACCGGCATGAGCGAGGCCGCCTACCGCGACATGATGGTCGGCGGCGGACGCCGCCCGGAGGGCAACCGCCTCAAGGACCTCGACGGCTGGACCCCTCCCGCCCCCGGTGAGAAAGCCGACACATTCCGGCCGAACGCACCGGCCAAGTACACCTCGGCCCTGTTCACGTCGCACGTTCCGGCGATCGGTGCGGCGATGGACCTCGGCAAGACCGAGGAGCCGTACTGGAAGAAGGTGTTCGACGGTTACCAGTGGACCCGCAAGTGGGCCAAGGAGCAGAAGCCCGACGTCGTCATCCTCGTCTACAACGACCACGCCACCGCGTTCGACGCCTCGATCATCCCGACCTTCGTGCTCGGCACCGGAGCGGACTACCCGGTCGCAGATGAGGGCTACGGACCGCGTCCGGTTCCAGCGGTCAAGGGGTATCCCGAGCTGGCCGCGCACATCGCGCAGTCGGTGATCCAGGATGACTTCGACCTCACACTCGTCAACGAGATGGTCGTCGACCACGGCCTCACGGTGCCGCTGTCGCTGGTCTTCGGCGAGATCGGTCCTGATGAGCAGTGGCCGGTCAAGGTCATCCCGCTCGCCGTCAACGTCGTCCAGTACCCGGTGCCCTCCGGCCGTCGCTGCTACGAGCTCGGCCGTGCGCTGCGCCGTGCACTCGACAAGTGGGACGGCGAAGAGCTCAACGTGCAGATCTGGGGCACCGGAGGCATGAGCCACCAGCTGCAGGGTCCGCGTGCCGGCCTCATCAACGAGGAGTGGGACAACGCGTTCCTCGATCACCTCATCGAGGACCCGCTCGGCCTGACCGAATGGCAGCACATGGAGTACGTCGATGAGGCGGGATCCGAGGGCATCGAGCTCGTCGACTGGCTCATCGCCCGCGGCGCGATGGATGACCAGTTCGGCGGAGAGGCACCGGAGATGAACCACCGGTTCTATCATGTGCCGGCATCCAACACCGCCGTCGGGCATCTCGTTCTCAGCAACCCGGTCGGCAAGACCACCATCGCCGATGACGAGGCGGGCGTGGCCGAGCCCGCGGAGTCGGTGCTTGCCCCCGAGCCCGCGGAGACCGCGGCCGTGGCGAACGCCTGACATCCTGATACCGGACTGCGAAAGGGAGAGCGAATGACCGACCAGATCCGCGTCGCCGTCGTCGGCGCCAACGGTGCCTTCGGAATGAAGCACCTCGACGGCTTGAAGAACATCGAGGGCGCCGAGGTGACCGTCGTCAGCGCCACCTCGCAGGAGAAGGCGGATGCTGTCGCCGCGCAGTACGGCGTCGCGAACGCGGTCGTCGGGCTCGAGGGAGTTCTCGAGCGAGACGACGTGGATGCCGTGATCCTCGCCACACCGACCGGCCTGCATGCCGAGCAGACGCAGGCCGTGCTCGCTGCCGGCAAGCATGTGCAGGTCGAGATACCGCTGGCGGATTCGCTGGCGGATGCCGAAGCAACCCTCGCCGTGGCGGAAGCGACTGACCGTGTGGCCATGGTCGGTCACACGCGCCGCTTCAACCCGTCGCACCAGCTCGTCCACGACAAGATCGCTGCCGGCGAGTTCAACGTGCAGCAGATGGATGTGCAGACGTATTTCTTCCGGCGCACGAACACGAACGCCAAGGGTGAGGCGCGCTCATGGACCGACCACCTGCTGTGGCACCATGCCGCGCATACGGTCGATCTGTTCGCGTACCAGGCGGGCAAGATCGTGCAGGCGAACGCGATCCAGGGGCCGATCCACCCCGAGCTCGGCATCGCGATGGACATGTCGATCCAGTTGAAGAGCGAGTCCGGCGCGATCTGCACCCTGTCGCTGTCGTTCAACAACGACGGGCCGTTCGGCACGTTCTTCCGTTACATCGGCGACACGGCGACCTACATCGCCCGCTACGACGACCTCTTCAACGGCAAAGAGGAGCAGATCGACGTTTCGCACGTGGCTGTGAGCATGAACGGCATCGAGTTGCAGGACCGCGAGTTCATCGCCGCGATCCGCGAGGGCCGCGAGCTGAACTCATCGCTGCGCCAGGTCATCGACTGCTACCGCGTGCTCGGTCAACTGGAGGAGCAGCTCGCGTGATGCTTCCCCGCATGGGCCTGGGGTGCATGAACCTCAGTCACGCTTACGGCATCCCGCCGTCCGAGGAAGAGGGCCTCGCGCTCTTGCGCGCGGCCCTCGACAGCGGCGTGACGCACCTCGACACCGCGACGCTGTACGGCGGCGGCCGCAATGAAGAGCTCGTGTGCAAGGCTCTGAAGGGACGACGCGACGAGGTCGTGCTCGCCAGCAAAGGTGGGCTGGCGATGGTCGATGGCGTGCGCGTGATCGACGGGCGACCCGAGACTCTGCGCGCGCAAGTGGACGCTTCGCTCGCGCGGCTGGGTGTCGACCACATCGACCTGTACTACCTGCACCGCTGGGACAAGAAGGTGCCGATCGGAGACAGTGTCAGGGCGCTGGCCGACGCGGTCGAGGCGGGGAAGATCGGAGCCATCGGACTGTCCGAGGTGTCGGTCGCCCGACTCGGGGAAGCACAGGAAGTCGCGCCGATCGCGGCAGTGCAGAACGAGTATTCGCTGTGGAGCCGTAACCCGGAACTCGGAATGCTGGAGGCCACGCGTGCGGCGGGGGTCGCACTCGTCGCGTTCTCGCCTGTGGCCCGCGGGTTCCTCAGCGACTCGGTCGCAGACCCCTCCGATCTGGTGGAGAAGGACATCCGTCGAGCGATGCCCCGCTTCCTGCCGGATAACTGGCCGGCCAACGCCGCGCTGCTGCCGGCGTGGCGTGAACTCGCCGCAGAGGCCGGATGCACTCCGGCGCAACTCGCCCTCGCCTGGCTGCTCTCGCGTGGTGAGCATGTCGTGCCGATCCCGGGAACGACGAGCATCGATCATGTGCGTGAGAACGAGGCCGCCATCGCCATGTCTGTGCACGAGGGATTGCTGTCACGAGCGGGCGAACTGATCGACACGACGACCGTCTCCGGCCCGCGATACGCGCCAGGGCCGGCATCCGAGGTCGACACCGAATCCTTCGAGGACGCCGCGTGAAGGCGATTTCGTCGATGGCGACTCGGCACGTGCTCGCCGACCTGACGGCACTGGCCGTCAGCGCCGGGCTGCCTGAAGTGACCGTCGAGTCCGTCGGCGGGGTGGATGCCGTGCAGCGCGTGGCCGCGGGGGAGTCGTTCGATCTGGTGGTCCTCGCCGACGGCGCGCTCGCGAAGCTGGCGGATGCCGGGCATGTGGATGCTGCGACAGTCACCCCACTGGTGCTCTCACAGGTCGCGGTGGCCGTGAGATCTGACGCGTCCGATCCCGCCGCGCGGCCAGACGGCCCGGCGTTCGCCGTCGAATCCGGTGTACGCGAGGCGCTGCGCGCAGCGAATCGAATCGGCTACTCGACAGGACCCAGCGGCACTGCGCTGGTGAAGATGATCGACGACTGGGGGCTCACGTCCGAGCTGGGCGACCGCCTCGTGCAGGCGAAGCCGGGCGTCCCGGTGGCCAGGTCTCTCGCCGACGGCGATGTCGATCTCGGCTTTCAGCAGCTCAGCGAACTCGTCGGACAGCCGGGTGTCCGCATCCTCGGCGTCATGCCAGACGGCTGCGCGATCGACACGGTCTTCGCGGGCGCCGTCGCGACGGCATCCTCCCAGCCGACGCGCGCCGCCGAGGTCCTCGCATTCTTCGCCTCCGACGACGCCGCACGCACCAAAGCCGCCCACGCTTTCACGGCGCTCTGACCCCTGACGCGGTAGCGTCGCTCGAGGAGCAGACTGTACCCGGAGGAACCACATGACCCCCACCTACATCTACGACGCAGTGCGCACTCCGTTCGGACGTGCGGGTGGTGCGCTCGCCGGCGTCCGCCCCGATGATCTGGCCGCGCTCGTGATGCGGTCGAGTGTCGAGCGCACGGGCCTCGACCCCGCGCGTGTCGACGACGTCATCTTCGGAGCCGCGAACCAGGCCGGTGAGGACAACCGCAACGTCGCACGGTTGGGCGCGCTGCTCGCGGGGTTCCCGACGACCGTCACCGGCGTCACCGTGAATCGGCTCTGCGCCTCCAGCGTCGAGGCGGTCATCCAGGGCGCGAGGGCGATCGAATCGGGGGATGCGGAGATCATCCTCGCGGGCGGCGTGGAATCGATGAGTCGCGCCCCGTTCGTCGTCGAGAAGTCGGCGAAGCCGTACCCCGCGACCGGCAACCAGACGATGTGGAACACCGCGATCGGATGGCGGATGACGAACACCGCGCTGCCGACGCACTGGACGATATCCAACGGCGAGGCCGCGGAGAAGGCGGCACGGGTGGCCGGGATCAGCCGCGAAGATCAGGACGCATTCGCGGTGCGCTCGCACGAACTCGCCGCCGAAGCCTGGGCAGACGGCGTCTACGCGGAGGAGATCGTGCAGGTTCCCGGGGCCGAGATGACGCGTGACGAGGGCATCCGCGACGGGTCGACCGTGGAGAAGCTCGCTGGGCTTCGTGCACTGTTCGCCGAAGACGGTACCGTCACGGCAGGCAACTCCTCATCGATCAACGACGGTGCCTCGGCGGTGCTGCTCGGCGGGGAAGGCGCGCTGCCCATCGAGCCTCTCGCTCGCATCACAGGCCGTGCGGCGCACGGCGTCGACCCTGACGACTTTCCGATCGCGCCGATCGAAGCCGCGAACAAGGCGCTTGCCCGCGCCGGTCGCACCTGGGCCGACGTGGACTTCGTCGAGCTCAACGAGGCGTTCGCCTCGCAGTCGATCGCCTGCCTGCGCGGCTGGCCGGATCTCGATCCGGCGAAACTCAACATCCACGGCGGGGCCATTGCGATCGGCCATCCGCTCGGCGCATCGGGCGGCCGCATCGTCGGCCACGCCGCCCACGAACTGCGTCGTCGAGGCAGAGGCGTCGCGGTCGTCGCGATCTGCATCGGCGTCGGTCAAGGGCTTGCGCTCGTGCTGGAGCGCTAGGACGACGCGCGCTCGAGAACGAAACGGTCGCGTGCGGCGAAGACGCCGATCACCGCCTGCAGCGTCATCGCCACCAGCAGGATCGTGAGCGGCACGGTCCAACTGCCGGTGGCCGCGTGCATCGCACCGAAAAGCACCGGACCGATCGCGGCGATGGCATATCCCACGGACTGCGACATGCCTGACAGTGCGGATGACGTGCTGTGGTCACGTGCGCGCTGCGCCATCAAAGTCAGAGAGATCCCGAGCGATGCGCCGGAGAACAGGCCGAGCGGCACGACCCAGAATCCGATCGTTCCCGGCCAGATCATGAGCCCGGCGATCCCGGAGATACCCAGGGCTGGCAGCAAGGCCGGCGCGATGCGCTCGCCGCGGCCGCGCATGGCGAGCGGAAGGGCGAGGGCTCCGACCAGCGAGAACAGCTGATAGACCATGACGTCGACGCCCGCGATCGCGGCACCGCGCCCGGTCGAGAGCGACACCGAGGCGAGCCAGGTCACCAGCACGTAGAAGCTCGTCGACTGCACGCCCATGTAGCCGGCCACCAGCCATGCGACCGGGTCGCGCCAGATTCCGAGCCGCGGGGCACGCCCGACCGTCGGCACTCGCACCGAGCGTCGGCTCGCGAGCCACCAGGTGATCATCGCGAGGGGGAGCACGGCGCCGCCGGTGAGGAGGAGCGACATCCGCCACCCCGTCCCGATGTCGCCGCCGCTGAGTTCTGCGAGTGGAACGGCGAGCCCCGATGCCACGGCGCCTGCTCCGCCCAGAAGCGCCGAGTACACGCCCATCATCATCGGCACGCGCAACGGGAAATCCCGCTTGATCACGGCGGGCATCAGGACGTTGCCGATCGCGAGTGCGATGCCGATGAGACCGGTGCCGACCCACAGCCACACGCTCGAGCCAGGCAGCGATCGCACGATCAGGCCGACGGCGAGCAAGCCGAGCGCCGCGAGCACGGCACCTCCCAGCCCGAGACGCCGCCCGATGCCGTGTGCGAACGGTGACACCACGGCCCACGTGATCAGGACGATCGTCGAAAGCGCGCCCAGGAGCGCGAGAGGGATGCCGGTGTCCGCGGACATCCGGTCGATCAGTGGACCGACGGCCGATATCGCCGGCCGCATCATCACCGCGACGAGGCACAGAGCGACGATGGCGAGGATGCTGTGCAGCATCCGGGGCCGTTCAGAATCGGGAATGATCGGTCCTCTCAAGTGGCATGCTCACATATTCGCCCGTTGAATCTCACCGTAGATGTGCAGACGCAACTCCGCGAATCGCGCGTCCGAGCGCGTTGTGAGTTACCCCTCCTCGCTCACCCCGTATCGATGCGCGAGGATCACGGCGTGGATCCGATCTCGCGCCTCGAGCTTCATCAGCACCCGACTCACGTGCGTCTTGACGGTCGATTCGCTCAGATGCAGCTCCTGAGCGATCTCTGTATTGGTGAGGCCGCGGGCGATCGCCCGGAACACATCGCGTTCGCGATCAGTGAGAGCGGCCGTGGGATCAGACGCTGTTTCTGCCGCGGGCAGGCGCGGCCCGAGATGCTCGAGGAGTCGGCGCGTGACGCGCGGCGACAGCGCGGCGTCCCCGCGGTGCACCGCCCTCACGGCAGAGGTCATCTCGTGCCGCTGGGCATCTTTGAGGAGGAAACCGCTCGCTCCGGCGCGGATCGCTCCGAATGCGTACTCGTCGAGATCGAACGTGGTGAGCACGAGCACGCGGGTGTCGGGCATCGCACTGACGATCGTCTCTGTCGCGGCGATCCCGTCGACGCCGGGCATCCGGATGTCCATGAGGACGACGTCAGGGCGAAGCTCCTTCGTCCGTCTGACGGCCTCGTCGCCGTCCCCGGCCTCGCCCACGACGGTCATGTCGGCCTCGGCCTCGAGGACGAGGCGGAACCCGACCCGGATCAGCTCCTGATCGTCGACGAGAAGTACACGGATCGGGTCTGTCACTGGGCATCCTCGGGTCGGTCGGACGTGGTCGATTCGGATGCCGCGGGCAGCTCGGCGCGCAGCATCCAACGGTGGTCGCCGGCCGGTCCAGAGCGGAACGAGCCGCTCACATGCGCGGCGCGCTCACTGAGACCACGGAGTCCGAAGCCGGTCGTGCCGATCAGACCGGTGACGCCGTCGTTCTCGATCTCTATGACGACCGGGTCGGTGGAGTAGTCGATGTGCACGGCGATCCTGGTCGCACCGCGAGCGTGGCGCATGGCATTCGTGATCCCCTCCTGCACGATCCTGCCCACCGCGAAGCTCACGGCCGCTGACATGTTCGGCTCCCCGATGGTCGTGAGGGTGACCGGATACCCCGCGTTCTGCGCGGTTGCGACGGTGGCATGTGGAGCCACAGACTCCATCGGAGCGAGGGGCACATCGCCGGTGCCGTCTCGCAGAACTCCGAGCATCGATCTCATCTCCGTCAGGGCGCCGCGCGCAGTAGCGGCCGCTGCGGTAGCGGCATCCCTCGCGCGCTCCTGATCTCCGGTGGCCGCCGCGCCCTCGGACAACGCGACGATGACGGTCAGGGAGTGCGAGACGATGTCATGCATCTCTCGCGCGATGCGGGCGCGTTCTGCGGATGCCGCGAGCTGAGCCTGCTGGTCGCGTTCGACGAGAAGCTGACGTGATCTGTCGATCACCGCTTCGAGATAGCGCTTGCGACCTCCGACGTTCACCCCGATGAGCGTGCCGATCAACGCGAGCGTGAGCTGCCCGATCACGGCGTTCAACGCGGACTGGAGCGTGACGACGCCGGTGAGCTGGAGCACGGCGGCGATCAGGGTCAGCGAGCCCATGCCGACCCCGAATCCGATCCACGCCGCACGTGTCGAACGGTAGACCGCGATCGCATAGCTCGTGACCAGGAGAAGCGGACCGCCGGCGGGGTCGAGCAGGAACAGATAGGCGACGGCCACCGCGTAGGCCGCGACGAAGGCCACGACCGGCCACTGCCGCCGCCGCAGCAGCAAGGCGCACGCACCGAGGACCAGGATCGAGATGGTCACGCCGGCGACGATCGAGGATCCGTCCGACTCCGATCCGTACGGCCCGAAGACCGTGGCCGGCGCGATCGAGAGCAGCAGGCAGATGAGTGCGATGAGGACGTCTGCGAGTATCGGATGCCGTGCCCAGAAGCGGCGGATGATCCCGGGGGGACGCGGAAGCCGCAGCTCCTCCTCATTAGAGGAGGTGCTGCGGCTGCGCTGGTTCGACACGGCCTCGACTCTACGCGTCACCCGTGCATCTCTGCGTGACCCGTTCTCACGCGTCACGGGTTCGCAGAACGGCCCAGGCCGAGAGCATCCCGGCCGCGACCCACGCGCTCAGTGTCAGATATGCCTCGCCGACGGGCAGCCCCCAGCCATCCTGAGGCAGGATCGCACTCTGCGCTGCCGACATCGGCAGATGGTTGGACACATCGGTGATCCATCGCCACTCTTCGCCCGGCATCGCGAAGATGGTCATCACGATCGGAAGGACGAACAACAGGCCGACGGTCGCCGCTATGGCTCCGGCACCGGAGCGCAGGATGAAACCGAACGCGACGCCGATCAGTGCGAACACCGCCATCGAGACGGCTGCCGCGATGATCGGAAGGAACGAGTCCGCCGGTGTGTCCCAGGGGAACGGCATATCCCTGGAGCCGAAGATCGGCGACACCGCGAGCGCTGCGGCGAGCGAGATGACCAGCGATGCGATGAAGAGGAACACCGCGATGACGATCGCCTTGGCCGCGAGAACCGAACCCCGGATGGGGTCGGCAGTGAGGGTGGAACGGATCATTCCGGTGGAGTACTCGCCGGTGACGGAGATGACTCCGAGCACACCGGCGAGCAGCATCGTGAACTGCACGGGCGAGACGACGGCCTGGATCGGCTCGAAGCCGGGAACATCCATCGACTGCGCGATCAGCAATGCGACACCGATCGTGATGACCGCCGTGATGCCGATCGACCACCAGGTGGAGCGGAGGGTCGAGAGCTTGATCCATTCGCTGCGCAGCGCGCGGACGAACGTGAGGCTGTGCGGCGAGGCTGCTGTGGAGCGCATCGCCGGTGCGGCTGTGGTGGTCATGCGAGTTCCTTTGCGGGATATTCAGCGGATCGGTACTCGACCGATTCGCCGGTGAGTGCGAGATAGGCATCCTCTAGTGAGCCGTTCGACGGTGTGAGCTCGTGCAGTGGGATGCCGCGGTCGGCGGCGATGTCGCCGATACGGGATGCGGGGAGCCCGACGATGTCGAGCGAATCGGGGCTCGTGCTGACGATCTCGACGTCAGCGGCAGCGACCGCCGATGCAAGATCCGCCACTCGGGGGCTCCGCACCCTGACGGTCGTGGTGGTCCACGCCCGGACGAGTTCGCCGAGCGGGGCATCCGCCAGTACCTGGCCGCGACCCATGACGATCACGTGGTCGGCTGTCTGCGCCATCTCGCTCATGAGATGGCTGGACAGGAGAACGGTCCGACCCTCGGATGCCGCGAATCGGACGAACTGGCGCACCCAGCGCACACCCTCCGGGTCGAGCCCGTTGACCGGCTCGTCGAGGATCAGCGTATGCGGATCGCCGAGCAGCGCCGAGGCGATGCCGAGGCGCTGGCCCATGCCGAGCGAGAACTTCCCCGCTCGTTTGCGGGCGACCGAGCCGATCCCTGCGAGGTCGATGACCTCGTCGACCCGCGACGTGGGGATGCCGTGGGTCGCGGCCATCGCGCGCAGGTGGTTCCTTGCGGTGCGCCCGGTGTGCACCGCCTTCGCGTCGAGGAGCACCCCGACTTCGGTGAGAGGTGCGCGCAGTCGTCGGTACTCCTGACCGTTGACTGTCGTCCGGCCCGACGTGGGCTTGTCGAGGCCCACGATCATGCGCATCGTGGTGGATTTGCCTGCACCGTTGGGGCCGAGGAAGCCTGTGACGGTTCCCGGCTGCACCGTGAACGAGACGTCCTGCACCGCGGTCTTGTCTCCGAACCTCTTCGTGAGGCCTTCTGCTGTGATCATGTCGTCAACGCTACGAAGCGCAGGCGTTGCGCGCGTCCTCCCCAGGTGCCGATCAATGGCGCGAATGGTGGCACCTTGGACTCATCTTCAGCTCGTGGCCTTCGAATCGGATGACCGACAACTCCGCCTCAGCTGCCGTCGACGAGGTCAGTCGGTGAGTATCGTGAAGGGCGCAAAGTCGGCGATCAGGGTCATCGGACCATGATCCGAACCGGCTCGGACCGAAGGAATCATCCCCATGTCCAACATCACACCTGCCCCCGACTCCGCTGCGGAGTCCACGTCCGGATCCGGGCTGCGCCCCGCAAAGGCGAAGAGATCACTTGTACGCCGTCGAAGGCTTGAAGTCGATGACGTCCTCGTCGTGAAGAAGTCGAAGCTGCGCACGGCGATCTCCGGCACTGTGGTCGGCAACTTCATGGAGTGGTTCGACTTCGGCGTATACGGGTACCTCGCCGTCACGCTGACGACGGTGTTCACCGGCGATGCGCCCGGGGGACTCGGGCTGCTGTTGACGCTTTTCGGCTTCGCGATCTCGTTCCTGGTTCGCCCGCTCGGCGGCATCGTCCTGGGGCCGCTAGGGGACAGGATCGGGCGTCAGAAGGTGCTCTTCTTCACGATGGCCATGATGGCGATCGCGACGGCGCTCATCGGTGTGCTGCCGACCTCGGCGCAGATCGGCCTCTGGGCGATCGTTCCGCTGTACCTGCTGAAGATGGTGCAGGGCTTCTCCACCGGAGGAGAGTACGCCGGAGCGACCACATACGTTTCCGAGTTCTCGCCCGACCGTTCGCGCGGCTATTGGTCTTCGTTCCTCGACGTGGGCTCGTACATCGGCTTCGCCGCAGGGGCATCGGTGGTCGCGTTGACCACCTGGATCACCGAGGCGAACGCGGGCCCGGACGCCATGACCGAGTTCGGCTGGCGTATCCCGTTCCTGATAGCCATTCCGCTGGGAATCGTCGCGATCTGGTTCCGACTGAAGATCCCGGAGACTCCGGTGTTCGAGGCCGAACCAGAGGAGGAGCGCGAGGGAAACCCCGACGATCCGCTGGCGCGGCAGGGGATCGTCGGCATCTTCCGCCACTACTGGCGCGAAGTGCTGATCGGCATCGCCCTCGTCTCGGCGACCAACACCGCGGGCTATGCGCTGACCAGCTACATGCCGACCTACCTCGAGACCGAGGTCGGAGTGTCCAATCTGATGGCCGCGGTCGCCACTGTGCCGGTGCTCGTGGTGATGAGCGCCTGTCTGCCGCTGATCGGGAAGCTGTCCGACCGCATCGGGCGCAAGCCCGTGTACGGGATCGCGGTGATCTCCACGATCGTCCTGATGGTCCCTGCGTTCGCGGTCATGCAGATCGGCCAGGAGTGGGCGGTCATCGTCGCGCTGGCGATGGTCGCGATCCCGGTCGCGTTCTATGTCGCGATCGCCGCATCCGCTCTGCCCGCGCTCTTCCCGACAGCATCCCGATTCGGAGCCATGGCGATCGCCTACAACGTGGCGGTATCGCTGTTCGGCGGCACGACGCCGCTGTTCAGTCAGGCGCTGATCGATCTGACGGGCAACACGTACATGCCGGCGTTCTACATCATGTTCTTCGCGGCGCTCGGCGGCGTAGCGATGCTCTCGATGAAGGAGACGGCGAAGCGACCGCTGAAGGGGTCGTTCCCATCGGTGGAGACGCGCGCCGAGGCCAAGGAGCTCGTCGCCGAGCAGGACGAGAACGAGCTGATCGACACCAGCACCATGCCGCTGCCGATCATCCAGAACTGAGGCGGTCGAACCACGGGATGCGAGTACCGTGGGGGCATGCCGCACCACTCGCAGAAGACGCAGACGGATTCGATGGCTGGCAGCCTCAGCCGGGAGCTGATCGTCGAGGCAGCGCTGGCGCAGATCGATGCCGTCGGACCCCAGGGATTGTCGATGCGATCCCTCGGACCGGACCTGGGTGTGGAGCCGATGTCGCTCTACCGGTATGTGAACGGCAAGGAAGACCTTCTGGAGGGTGTCGTCACCCTTCTCATGGGGAACCTGACCACGAGCCTCGACGACGAACTCGCAGAGCACTGGCAAGGGTTCCTGCAGACCCTGGCTCACCACGTCCGCCGTATCGCGATCGACCATCCGAGAGCATTCCCCCTGGTGGCCACCCGGCATCCCGCGGCACCGTGGCTGAGACCTCCCCTGCGCAGCGTGGAAGTCGTCGAGGCGTTCCTGAGCGCGCTGATCGGGTTCGGCTTCACGGACGAGCAAGCCGTCGATGTCTACCGGTCGTTCACCAGCTTCCTCCTCGGAAACCTGCTGCTGGAGGCTGCGGTACGCGGTGCAGACACCGGTCCGGTGTCAGAACCACTCGACGAAGGCGGAGCGGACATCCCTGAGCGCGATGGACTGATGGACTTGGGTGACGCACCTCAGGTTCTACGGTTACGCGACCTGCTGAGCGACGATCGCAGCGACGACGAGTTCGAGGCATCGCTGGAATCTCTTCTCGATCGTCTGGGCAGCACGCTCAGCCAGTAGCGGCTGCGGGGCCGCGAGGAGCCGCGGACTCATCGAAGGGGCGAACCCACCTCGCGGTGGATCCGCCCCTTTCCGTGCGAGGTCAGCTCTCCGTGATGTTCTCGCGAGCGTGCTGGGCCTGGTCCTTCACCTCACCGGCCGTAGTCTGCGCTTCTTCCGTGACTGCGCTCACGGAATCCTGCGCCTGATCCTTCACGGATTCGACGGATGCCTGCACAGGCTCCTTCAGGTGCTCCCCGACCTCCTTCGCCGCATCGGTGACCTCGTCGACTAGCGGCTGCGCCTGGTCCTTCACGGTCGCCGCGAGATCCTTCTCCTTCGACGACGCGGGAATCAGTGACGCGAGCAGGAGGCCGGCACCGAAGGCGATCAGCCCCACGGCCATCGGATTGCCTTCGGCTTTCGCCACGACGCGATCCTTGACTTCGCCGACGTGAGATCCGGCATCGGTCGCGGAGGAGGCCGCGTCATCGGCGGCGCCCATCACGCGATCGCGGACCGAACCGAACGCGCCGCGCACTTTGCCCATCTGCCGGTCGACGATCTTCGACGGAGAGACTTTGTCGGCCAGGGCGTCCACGTCCAGGCCGAGCTCTCTCCGTGTCCGCTCGATGTCGGCACGGATCTCATCGGGTGAATCAGTCATCGGTTCTCCTCATTTCTTTTGAGCGTTTCGGGTATCTCCTTCAGGGTGTCCACCGTCTGCGGCGCACCCTCGACCTGCTGGAACTGGCCGCGGCCGACCATGAACAGGATCAGAGCTATGACCGCCCAGATCACCGCCACGATCACACCGGCCCAACCGCCGCCCACGAGGGTGCCCAGAGCCCACCACAGGGCGACGGACAGGAAGAACACCGCCATGAGCGCGCCGTACCCGGCGGCCCCCATGAGGCCCGCACCCTTGGCGGACTTCGTCGCGGATTCCTTCAGCTCGGTCTTCGCAAGGGTCACCTCCTGTCGCATCAGCGTGGAGATGTCCCTCGAGACCTCGCCGAGCAGGTCCCCCAGCGAAGTGGAGGCGGCCTTCTGCTCAGACGGCGTTGGGTCGGTCATAGCCGTCCTCCCCGAGAATGTCCGGACGGGTCGACGCGGTCTGCGCATACAGCGGCGACTCGCCCGCCACATCCGCAGGCGTGCCGACCGGCACAGGCACCGACGGATCCGGTCGGACCTGAGCCGGAGCGGGAACGGGCGCGGGGGAGGCATCCTTCTCATCGGACGCGTTCGCGGCCAGGGCGCGGGTCAACCGACCGACGGCCACGCCGATGACGCCGGCAGCAAGGATGAATGTGCCGGGCTTGCGCCGTGCATACCTCTTGACCTCGCTCAGTACAGCACTCGGGTCGCGGTCACCGAGCCACGCGGACGCAGCGGAGAGACGCCCGGAGACCTGCTGGACGAGGTCGGCGGCGACGCCGGTGCCCGTGGAAGTCGACGCCATCGAATCGAGCTCGTCGCTGACGGAGCGGAGCCCGCCGGCGATCCGCTGCTGCTGCGAGGCGGCCTGCTCCTTCAACTCGCGCTGCGTCTGCGCGTACAGGTCTTTCGCCTGGGTCTTCACCTCTCCGACGACGGTGGCCGCTTCATCCTTCGCGGTACCGAGGACATTTTTCGCCTGTGTCGTGGCGGTGTCTTTCAGATCAGCGGCTTCCTGCTTGGCAGTGTCCACCGTGCCTGATGATTCTGGGGATTGCGCGTCCGAGCCACTCGGGCTGGTCGTCTGATAACTGTCCGACATTAGTGCTCCTTTTCGCGGACCGATCGGTGGGATCGGTTCCCCATGTCTAGCCCTCTCCAGAGTTCTGGCCACGTCCCTTGCGCAATACGGGGCTTACGGTGTAAACGCAATTCTGGTTTACGCCGTAAGGGCCGCGACATTTACGCTGTAAGGCCGCAGAGAATACGCGCAATCCACGCACGAGACAACCACCTTCGGTGAGGCGCTCGGAACGCCTACCGTCAAGGGATGAGCCCCACCGACAACACTCCGGAGCCGTACGAGGCCCGAGACAGCACCACCCGGATGCCCGAGGCGGACACCCGCGAAGAGACCGCAGTCACTCGTGCGGAAACGGACCCTGACGTCGGGACGCGGACGCTTCGAGATGATGTCCATGCGCGTGAGAAGGCGGAGTTCGGGGGCTTCAAGTTCGGATCCGCCTTCTTCGGCTGGCTGACTGCGATGGGGACCACGGTGCTCCTCACCGCCCTCGTCGCAGCGATCGGCGCAGCAATCGGCGCGAACACCGGCATGGATGGCGAAGACGCATCGGATTCCGTGTTCGGCGCCCTCGGCATCGTCGCCGCGATCGTCCTCGCCCTTGTGCTGTTGGTCTCGTACTTCGCAGGCGGTTACGTCGCCGGCAGAATGGCACGCTTCAGCGGAGCGAAGCAAGGCATCGCCGTCTGGATCTGGGCGATCGTGATCGCCATCATCGTTGCCACGGTCACGGCGATCGCCGGCTCGCAGTGGGACATCCTCGGCACCCTTCAAGGATTCCCGCGGATTCCCGTCACGCCGGAGACGGCGACGACGACGAGCATCCTCACCGCGATCGGCGCCGCCATCGTGACCCTTGTGGGCGCGATCCTCGGCGGTCTCGCCGGGATGCGCTATCACCGCAAGATCGACCGCGTCGGGCTCGGCCGCTGACCATCATCCGCACGAAACCACATCCCTACAACCGGAGGATCCCATGTACTTCCACGTTCAAGAGTTCATCAACGAGATCGCCCAGGACGAGCCGGATCCGGCCGCGGCGAACGCTCTGCAGGAGGGACTCGGTGGCCAGTTCGGCGAGATGCGCACGATGATGCAGTACCTCTTCCAGAGCATCAATTTCCGCGGCGCATCCGGCAAGCCGTACAAGGATCTCATCCAGGGCATCGGCACCGAGGAGATCAGCCACGTCGAGCTGATCGGAACGACCATCTCGCGGCTGCTCGACGGTTCACCGCAGTACCAGGGAAAGCCGAGCGACCCGGTTGACGAGCCGGGTGCAGGAGGTGCGACACCCCTGCGCATCGCGGTCGACACGAGCAACATCCACCACTACCTGGTCGGCGCGCAGGGCGCGTTGCCGGTCGATGCGGTGGGAAACCCCTGGTCGGGCAGCTACGTGTACAACTCCGGCAACCTCGTGCTCGACCTGCTCTACAACCTCATGCTCGAGTCCACGGGCCGACTGCAGAAGTGCCGTCTCTACGAGATGACCGACAACAAGATGGCGCGCAGCACGATCTCGTACCTGATCGTGCGGGACCAGGCTCACGAGAACGCGTACGCCAAGGCGCTCGAGACGCTCGGGGTGAACTGGCGAACGTCGCTGCCGATCCCGAAGACGAACGCCGAGCAGTTCCCCGAGGTCAAGAAGCTCCTCGATCTCGGCCTGCAGAGCAAGCAGTACTCATTCGACCTCACGGCGCAGTCCGAGGCGGGAAAGATCTTCCAGGGCGCGTCTCCGTCGAATGACGGCACCGAACTCGACGCCAGCGAGCAGGCCCCCACCGGTGCGCCGATGACGATCTCGCCCGAGCGCCTCGAGGAGTTCTCCCCGGGAGCGGACGAAGACCTGCGCAAGCTGATCGAGGCGACCGCGGCCATGGAGATGGCCGATATCGACGCGACCTTCGGCCGCATGGGATGACCCACCCCATCGTGGAAGCGCACGAGTTCAACCTCGTGCGCTTCCACGATGACACTGTCGATCATCCAGCTCTGAGGCGGTCCAGCAGATCAGTCGACGGCGACCTCGAGGATCCGGTCGTCGTCCGGCCCAGGATCGCCGCGTCCGTCGGTGTTGTTCGTCACCAGCCACGTGGATCCGTCGGGAGAGACGACGACGTCACGGAGGCGTCCGTGTTCACCGATGAGGTGCTCGGTCGACGCGGTGAGATCTTCGAGGGGAACCTCGAGGAGGCGCTCTCCTCGAAGATTCGCGATGAGGATGACATCTCCGACGACGGCGATGCCGCTCGGACTGGCGTCGTGCGGCGCCCACTGCTGCACCGGGTCGATGAAGTCGTCTCGCTCTGCGACGCCCTCGACCTCCGGCCAGCCGTAGTTGCCGCCGGGCTCTATGACGTTGAGCTCGTCCCAGGTGTTCTGTCCGAACTCGCTGGCGTAGAGGGTGCCATCGGCGTCCCAGGCGATGCCTTGGGGATTGCGATGGCCATAGCTGTACACGGGTGAATCCGGAAACGGGTTGTCCGGTGGGATCGCGCCGTCCGCCGTGAGGCGGAGGATCTTTCCGGCGGGGCTCTCGAGATCCTGTGCGTCCTGCCCGTTCCCGGCGTCGCCGGTCGTCGCGTACAGCATGTCGTCAGGGCCGAAGGCGATGCGGCCGCCGTTGTGGTTGCTCGCCGATGGGATGCCGTCGAACACCGTCTCGGGGGTGCCCAGGCTCAACGAGCCCGGCTCGCCGGTCAGCTCGAAGCGGTCGATGCGATTCTCGTCGCCGGCCGTGAGATACGCGTAGAGCTGGTCGTCGTGGACGGTGATGCCGAGCAGCCCGCCCTCGCCCCCCGGGGTGACGCCGTCGATGACGGCGACCTCGCGAGCACCTCCCTCGTCGTCGAGTTCGAGGATCCGTGCCGTGTCCCGCTCGCTGACCAGCGCCGTCGTCCCATGGAAAGTCACCGACCACGGGGCATCGAGCCCGTCGGCGATGACCGAGGGTGTCTGGGTCTCGGACGGTGACGGTCTCGCGGTGCCGTCGACGAAGGTGCACGCCGTCACTGTGGAAGCGGCGAGCAGCAGGGCGACCGAGGGCATGAGGCGGTTCTTCGTCATGGATCCTCGCCTCTTCGTCGCTGGAAGTCTCGGTCAGCTCGTTGAACCGGCCGGCGTCACCATCGCGCGCTCTGCCAGAGCCGCGGCGATCCGTCTGATGGCCTCCGACATCAGCGGCCTCGGCAGAGCGAAGACGAAGCGGGTGAAGCCGACCGCGGCGACACCGCAGGCTGCGCCGTCGGTCATCGCGACGCCGGCGTTCTCGCGGAACCAGGTGCCGAGATCGCCCGTGAGACCGGTGCCGCGGAAGTCCAGCATTGCGATGTACGTGCCTTCCGGTGTCGTCATCCGCACGTCGGGAAGGAGCTCGGCGACCAGCTCTGACAGCAACCGGCGGTTCCCGTCGAGGTAGTCCACGACTTCGCTCAGCCAGCCTCCGCCCCCGGTGTAAGCGCCGACGTTCGCCACCGCGCCGAGCGTCGATGTGCCGTGCCCGACCCACCCGCCGGCGCTCTCCCACAGCAGAGCATCCTGGTCGTTGGACAGGATGATCTGCGCGCATTTGAGGCCCGCGAGGTTCCATGCCTTCGACGCGGATGCCGCTGTGATCGTGTGTCCGGCTGCTGTCTCGGAGATCGAGGCGTACGGAATGTGCCGAGCGGGCGAGTACACGAGCGGGGCGTGGATCTCGTCGGAGAACACCCGGCCGCCTGCCGCGGCGACAGTGTCGGCGACGCGCTCGAGCTCCTCGCGTGTGGACACCGTGCCCAGAGGATTGTGCGGATTGCACAGCACGAACAGCTCGCCCCCGTCCGCGAACGCGGCGGTCACCGCATCATGGTCGATCTGCCAACGGCCGTCCACCTCGATGCTCGGCACCTCGATGACGCGGCGGTCGTGCATCTGCGGCACCATCAGGAACGGCATGTACGCGGGTGTCGGAACGATGACGGCAGCACCGGGACGTGTGAACTGCTCGATCGCGAACTCGAATGCCGCGATGACGTCTGGGACGTGGTGCACGCGATCGGCCGGTACGTCCCAGCCGTACGAATTCGCGTACCAGGCAGCTGTCGCCTGCGCGAGGCCGTCGGCGAGATGCGAAGGGAGGTAGCCGGTGAGTCCGCGTTCCAAGGCGCCGTTCACGGCGTCCTTCACGGCCGGCGCGACGCCGAAGTCCATCTCTGCGACGAATGCACCGATCATGTCGGGGAACATCGTCCATTTCATGCTTCCGGCCTGGCGCAGGTCGACTTCTGTGATCGCGTCTAAGTCCTGGGGCGACATCCGCGCCCTCCTCTCGATCGGAGCCTGGAGAACGGACTCGTGGACGTGCCGCTCCGCTTTCCAGCGTAACCACGATCTGGTGTCTGGGGCCTGCCGCGAGGACCCGGACGGCAGATCACATCCAATTGCCCGCCGTCTCCGAATAACGTGTGAGCACACCTTCACGGGTGAAGTTGGAGGAGATCGTGGCAAAGCGCAGCAGTGGCAGAGGATTCATCGCGTGGGCAGCGCTCGCAGGAGTGATCGGTGGTGCGGTCTTCCTCGCAACCGCTGAGCTGTTCGCTCTGCTCTTCGCGCGCGCAGCGAGCCCCATCCTCGCGGTGGGCGGGTTCGTGATCGACATCGTCCCGCAGCCGTTCAAAGAGTTCGCGATCGCCACCTTCGGCGAGTACGACAAGATCGTGCTGCTGGCCGGGCTCGGCCTTGCCGTGGTGATCGCGTCCGCGATCGCCGGAGTTCTGCAACTGGTGCGCCCTCCTCTCGGTGTGATCGCTCTGATCATCGCCGGGGTGCTCTCGACCGCCGCGATCGTGACCCGTGCCGGCGTGACCCCGCTGGCCTTCCTCCCTCCGGTGCTCGGAACAGTCATGGGTTCCTTCCTTCTGGTCCTCCTCGTTCGGCGGCTGCGCGCATGGCGCGCATCCACCGCCCAGGACAGCGATCGCGAGGACGCCGACGAAGCGCCGGCATCCGATACGTCCGGACGGCGTCCGGTCGAGCTCAACAGGCGACGCTTCTTCGTCCTGGCGGCGCTCGCCGGAGCATCCGCCATCGTCGTCGGCATCACCGCCCGCACTGTGAGCATGGCCGTCGCGTCAGTGGAGTCGATCCGCAAGGCCCTCAAGCTTCCCGCCCCTCGGACACGAGTGACCGTACCCGAGGGCGCAGAACTCGATGTTCCTGGACTGAGTGAGCTCTTCACCCCCAACAAGGACTTCTACCGCGTCGACACCGCGCTCACGGTTCCGACGATCGATCCGGAGACCTGGCGTCTCGTGATCGACGGCATGGTCGACCAGCGCGTCGAGCTGAGCTTCCAGGACATCCTCGACATGGGAATCGACGAGTACGCGATCACTCTCACGTGTGTCTCGAACGAGGTCGGCGGAGAGCTCGTGGGCAATGCGATGTGGCTCGGCGTGCCTCTGCGCGACGTGCTCCGCAAGGCCGGGGTGAAGTCCGGCGCCGACATGGTGCTGTCCCGCAGCGTCGATGGATACACCGCGAGCACTCCGCTCGCAGCGCTCGTCGACGACGAGCTCGATGCGATTCTCGCGGTCGGGATGAACGGCGAGCCGCTGCCGCTCGAACATGGCTTCCCGGTGCGGATGGTCGTGCCCGGTCTGTACGGCTACGTGTCGGCGACGAAGTGGCTGACTGAGCTCAAGGTGACGACCTTCGCGGACGACGAGGCCTACTGGACGCCTCGCGGATACAGCGCCGAGGCGCCGATCAAGTTCTCGTCCCGCCTTGACACTCCGAGCATCGGTGAAGCGGTACCGGCCGGGCGCATTCCGATCGCGGGTGTCGCCTGGGCCCAGTCGGTCGGCATCGAGCGCGTGGAGGTGCGCATCGATGAAGGGGAATGGGAGCAGGCGACTCTGTCCACGCCGATCAACGACGACACCTGGGTGCAATGGTTCATGGAGTGGGATGCGAAGCCGGGTACGCACTACGTCGCAGTTCGCGCGATCAACAAGAACGGTGACCTGCAGATCGAAGAGCGTGCGCCGATCGCCCCTGATGGCTCGTCCGGCTGGCAGCGTTCGCTCATCCGTGTGACGTGATCGTGCGCGGCGCACGGCGCCACCCGCATGCCGATGGGGTTGCTCGGCGCGTCCCGGAACGCCGGGCTGCGCCGAGCAACTGGCCGATCAGCGGGGGCGACCGTAGGTCTCGAGCAGTCGGAGCCACACCTCACTGATGGTCGGGTACGCGGGGACCGCGTGCCAGAGCCGCTCGATCGTGACTTCTCCGACGATCGCGATGGTCGCCGAATGCAGAAGCTCAGCGACATCCTGCCCGACGAACATCGCTCCGACGATGACGTGCCTGTCCTCATCGATGACGAGCTTGGCTCGTCCGGCGTAGTGGTCGGCGTGGAGCTTGG
The DNA here is from genome assembly GCF_049896145.1 of Microbacterium sp. TWP3-1-2b2. Classification (NCBI taxonomy): domain Bacteria; kingdom Bacillati; phylum Actinomycetota; class Actinomycetes; order Micrococcales; family Microbacteriaceae; genus Microbacterium; species Microbacterium sp. TWP3-1-2b2. Next base: position 2,961,036 of record NZ_JAFCTS010000001.1, read on the forward strand.
CGCCCGCGACCCACCCCAAGTCGTACTCCACCGCGCGGGTGCGCAGCCCCGACTCGCGAGCGCCGCTTTCAGTGAGCCCTACGGCGGCGACCTCCGGATCGGAGAACACCACGCGTGGGACCGCCGCGTGGTCGGCTGATGCGACGTGCTGTCCCCACGGTTCGTCAGACACGGCGGCTCCCTGCAGGCGAGCGGCGATCGCCTCGCCGGCCGCGCGGGCCTGATACTTCCCCTGGTGGGTGAGCAGAGCTCGGCCGTTCGCGTCTCCGACGGCGTAGAGCCAGTCAGTTCCTTCGACCAGCATCGTGTCGTCGACAGTGAGCGGTGCACCGGGGGTGAGCCCGATCGTCTCCAGACCGACGGCAGCAGTGCCGGGGCGACGCCCCGTGGCGACCACGACCTCCTCGGCTTCATGCTCGGTGCCGTCGTCCAGGGTCACAATGACAGTCCCCTCGGCATCGCGCGCGACCAGCGTCGGTGAGACTCCCATCCGCACGTCGACGCCCGGAGAACAACCGGTGCGGGGACGCGACAGCGGATACTCGACGCAGCCAACGAGCTTTTCTACAGCCACGGAATCCGGGCGACGAGCGCTGACCGGATCATCGAGCAGGTCGGTATCACCAAGGTCACGTTCTATCGACATTTCCGCACGAAGAGCGACCTGGTGGTGGCCTACTTGGAGCAGCAGTCAGACGCAGAGCGTGCGTGGCTGGAGAGTACCGTTCGCGGGGGAGACTCGATCGCGAGGGCGCGCGCGATCGCCGCGGACATCGGCTCGGCCAGCTGCACTCCGGGATTCCGCGGATGCGCGTTCATCAACGCGGCAGCAGAGTTCGCCGATCCTGACGACCCCGTGCGCATCGCTGTCGACGCGCATCGGGCGTGGATGGTCGGCGTCTTCGCCGACATCGCCGCGCAGGCCGGCGTGCGAGACACCGGATCGGTTGCGAACCAGCTCATGATTCTTCGAGACGGCGCCATGGTGAACGGCTATCTGGGCGACCCGTCGGTCGTCGCAGGTTCACTCGAGGCGGCGTTCATGTCGATCCTCACACCCGCCTGACCGGAATCAGGATCGAGCTGCCGTCGTCGAGGTGCGGATGCGGTAGAGGCTGGTCGTCGCGGTGATGAACAGTTCGGTCCCGTCGTCGCCGCCGAAGCAGAGATTCGAGACCACCTCGGGAACCGGGATGAAGAGCACTTCCGACCCGTACGGCGAGAACACGTGGATGCCGTCTCCCGCGGACGACCACACACGACCTTCGACATCGACAGCGATGCCGTCCGGTGCGCCGACCTCGATCCTCGCGAACAACCGACCACCGCTCGCCCGAGATCCGCTCACGTCGTAGACACGGATCCAGCGCCCTGGGCCCTCTTGCTGCCCCGCCGTGTCTGTGACATAGACGGTGCCGCCGCCCGGGGAGAAGGCGATTCCATTCGGGCGGTCCATGTCGTCGATCACCGAAGTGAGTCCGTCGACCTCTGACCACCGGAAGACGTGGCAGCCCCCGTACTCGCGGATGCCCGGATGCCCCTCGCGAGGCTGTGTGATCCCGTAATCAGGGTCGGTGAACCAGTAAGAACCGTCCGGTGCGAGCGCCACGTCATTCGGGGAGTTCACACGATGCTCGCCCCAGCGGCTGACGATCTCGGCGACCGTGCCGTCTGGCATCTCCCGCTCCAGCCGGCGCCTGCCGTGCGAGCATTGCACGACGCTGCCGTCTCGGTCCAGCATCCGTCCGTTTGTGAACTCCACTCCGCTTCGATGCACGCTGGCCTCGGAGGTGGCGGCACTCCAGCGCATGATGCGATCACCCGGGATGTCGCTCCATCGCACTGCGCCTTCGTCGGGGATCCAGAGCGGCCCTTCCGCCCAGGTAGAGCCGGTGGCCAGTCTCTCGATCGCTGCGCCCGGGGGGATCAGATCCGAATCGTTCGCCATCGACGCTCTCCTGCTTCTGGCTCGGGGTCGGTCCCAATCTACTCCGCACCGTTCATCCGCCGGGTTGGATACGGTGTCCGGTGACGGGAAGTTCGCCGTCTCCGAGTTCGCGCAGTGACATGTGACCGATCAGGAGTGAACAGTGACCACCAACGACACAGATGCCCGTCAATCGACGAACATCGATCCGATGCTCAGCATCAACCCGGTCTTCGTTCGGCCCGGCGAGGCGACGGAGTTCGACAAGTTCGTCATGCCCGATGGGCCCAGCCTTCCCGAGACCGCGTACCAGATCGTGCACGACGAGGCGATCCTCGACGGTAACGCCCGGTTGAACCTCGCGACGTTCGTGTCGACCTGGATGGATGACGAGGCGCGCAAGCTGTACCTCGAAGCCGCCGACAAGAACATGATCGACAAGGACGAGTACCCGGCGACGGCGGCGATCGAGGATCGCTGCTGGCGTATCCTCGCCGACCTCTGGAACGTGCCGGATGCGAATGACACGATCGGCACGTCGACGATCGGATCGTCCGAAGCGTGCATGCTCGGCGGTCTGGCGATGAAGCGGCTGTGGCGGGAGAGACGCAAGGCGGAGGGGAAGTCGACCGAGAACCCCAACATGGTCATGTCGGCAGCGGTGCAAGTGGTGTGGGAGAAGTTCTGCAACTACTGGGACATCGAGCCGCGCTACGTGCCGATCACTCCAGAGCACATGGTGCTGGACGGGCACGAGCTGGAGAAGTACGTCGACGAGAACACGATCGGCGTCGTCGCGATCCTCGGACAGACCTACACCGGGGCCTACGAGCCGGTGGAGCAGATCGCGAAGAAGCTGGATGAGATCCAGCAGAACACCGGCGTCGACGTGCGGATCCACGTCGACGGAGCATCCGGGGCGATGGTCGCACCATTCTGTCAGCCCGACCTCGAGTGGGACTTCCGCATCGATCGGGTGAACTCGATCAACACCTCAGGTCACAAATATGGTCTTGTGTATCCCGGCGTCGGATGGGTCGTATGGCGGAACACCGCCGTGCTGCCGGAGAGCATCATCTTCCACGTCAGCTATCTCGGCGGAGACATGCCGACCCTGGCTCTCAACTTCTCACGCCCCGGCGCGCAGGTGCTGCTGCAGTATTACCAGTTCCTCAGGCTCGGACGGGAGGGCTACCGCGAGGTGCAGCAGAACTCAATCGACGTTGCGACATATCTGTCGAGCGAGATCGAGCGTATGGCGCCGTTCGAGCTCGTCAGCCGCGGTGACACGATTCCTGTCTTCGCCTGGGTGCTGAAATCGGATCACACCGACAACTGGACTCTCTACGATCTCGCGGATCGGCTACGGATGAAGGGATGGCTGGTTCCGGCGTATCCGTTGGCGGATGATCTTTCAGACGTCGTGCTGCAGCGCATCGTCGTGAAGGCCGGGCTCAGCAGGGATCTCGCGACGGCGCTGCTGGCAGACATCAAGGGCGAGGTCGCCTACCTCGACAGCCTCACCTCGCCATTGCCTGATCGCGTGGCTGGTCGAGGGCAGTTCCACCACTGATCTTGTTCACAGCGCCTTGACGTGCGCACGGCGCTGATGTTGCCTTGGACGATGGAGCACGTCACGTCTGCGGACGGAACACCGATCGCCATGCACGAAGTCGGTACGGGCCCGACGATCGTCATCATCAACGGGGCGCTGTCGACGGCGCGCGATGCCGCTGAGATCGCCCGTGAGTTCTCCGACGCCGGGTTGCGTGCCATCACGTACGATCGACGCTCGCGCGGCGACAGTGGAGACAGTGCTCCCGCCGCGCCGGAGCGCGAGGTCGAGGATCTGGCCGCGATCATCGCGGCATCCGGCCCCGACGTCTCGGTGATCGGACACTCGTCCGGAGCCATCCTCGCGCTGTTCGCCGCAGGCCAAGGCGTGCCGATGTCGCGGCTGTTCCTCTCCGAGCCGCCGTTCCGATTCGGCGAGGATGACCCTGCGCCAGATCTCGAGCAGCGCCTTCAAGCGCTGGTCGACGACGGGCATCCCGAAGAGGCCGTCGTACTGTTCCAGCGGGAGGCCGTGGGTCTGCCGGAGCCGTTCATAGAGCAGTTCCGCGCCTCGCCGGCGTTCGCACAGATCGCGACGCTCGGACGCTCCACTGTTTACGACACCATGGTGACGCGTCGCGCGTCGACGCCGTCCGCAGAGATGCGTGAGGTGACGATGCCGGTGACGATCCTGCGCGGAGTCGACACGATGCCCATCCTCGTGGCCGCCGCATCCCGGCTGGCCGAGATGATGCCGGATGCCGAATTCCTGGAGGTGCCGGAGTCTGTGAGCCATCGGATGGACGCCGAGGCGACCGCCCGTATCGTAGCGGCGCGGCTCGCTGGGTGAACCACCGGCCCGCTCGTCCTTGTTGCACCGAGTCGCGCTCCACCTTCGGAGAAGTGCAGCATCTTCGGAGAGACTCTACGGAACGGGTCCGAGCGAAGCGTGCTTCTCCGAAGAACGCGCTCGTCTCACAGCCGGAGGGACTGACGGGAATCGAACCCGCGCTATCTGCTTGGGAAGCAGAAGTTCTACCATTGAACTACAGTCCCGAACCTGCTCATGAAGAACAAGTGAAGGCAAGCCTACCTGCACTCGCTTGGATGGCCAAAGCTCGACGTGACAGGCCTTGCTTGGTGCTGACCTCCGCGCTCGCAGAGGAGAACAGAGGCATGCATGGGCGCCATCATCGGCGAGTTCCTGCCCTTCGCGATCGGGATTGCGATCAGTCCGCTGCCGATCATCGTCGTGAACCTCACGCTGCTGGGCGCTCGGGCCCGAACGAGCAGCGTCGGATTCCTGCTCGGCTGGGTCGTCGGCATCCTCGCCGTGATCGTCATCTTGACCGCGGTCTCGACCGTCCTTCCGGAGCGTGCCGATTCAGCACCGAGCATCTGGTCGGGCATCCTCAAGCTCGTGCTCGGCGCCCTCCTGCTGCTGCTCGCTGTGAAACAGTGGCACAAGCGCCCGCACGCAGGCGAGACGCCGGAAGTCCCCGGCTGGATGAAGAAGGTCGATTCGCTGGGATTCGGCGGGGGAGTGCGCCTGGGTCTCTTCCTGTCCGTGGTGAATCCGAAGAACGTGATCCTGAGCACCAGCGTCGGCGTCGACCTCGGCACATCGGATCTCCCCTTCGGCGCGCTCGCAGTCGCGACCGGAGTGTTCGCGGTCATCGCCGCATCCACCGTGCTCATCCCGGTGATCGCTTACGCGATCGCGGCGCGGCGTCTGCACGCACCGCTCGAGTCCCTCCACACATGGCTCACTCGTGAGAACCACACGATCATGGGCGTGCTGTTCGTCGTGCTCGGATCCGTGACGCTCGGCAAGGGCATCGGCATCATCTGGCCGTAGTCCGCGCCATTAGGCTGTACCCGTGCTTCTCAGCGACCGCGACATCAGAGCAGAACTCGCCTCAGGTCGGATCGGCCTGTCCCCGCACGAGCCGGAGATGATCCAGCCGTCGAGTATCGATGTGCGCCTGGACAGGTACTTCCGTCTCTTCGACAACCACAAGTACCCGTTCATCGATCCGGCAGAGGACCAGCCTGAGCTCACGCGCCTGATCGAGGTCAAGCCCGACGAGCCCTTCATCCTTCACCCCGGAGAGTTCGCACTCGGTGCGACGTTCGAGCAGGTCACGCTGTCCGATGACATCGCCGCACGCCTCGAGGGCAAGAGCTCGCTCGGACGCCTCGGCCTCATCACGCACTCCACCGCGGGATTCATCGATCCGGGCTTCACCGGGCACGTCACGCTCGAGCTCGCGAACGTCGCGACTTTGCCGATCAAGCTCTGGCCGGGAATGAAGATCGGGCAGCTCTGCTTCTTCCGTCTGACCTCTCCGGCCGAGAACCCCTACGGCTCCGGCCCGTACGGCAACCGGTATCAGGGTCAGCGCGGGCCGACGGCATCCCGCTCATTCCAGAACTTCCACCGCACCGATGTGGGCAACACCGATCTGGGCTCCCTCGGCGGCTGATCAGCGGCGAGCGCCTGCTCGTCGGGTGCAGATCGTCGCGTCACACGTAGTATCGAGAGCGTGAGCGGCGAAAACACGGAAGAACCGCAAGATCCCGGCGAGGATGCCACGACTGATGCGCCCGTGTCCGGTGGTGAACCGCCTGCGCCCGCAGCAGTTCCGGGCGTAGAGCCCTTCGCCGTCCCAGCGCCGGAGACGGTGGCGATTCCGGATGCTGAGGCAGCCATCGAGAACTTCGAGGTTCCGCCGCCACCCAGATTCGGCGCGGCGCCGCCACCCGCCAGCCCGGAGCCGGTCATCCCGCGGGCCCCGTCGGAGAACGCCGCGACTGATACAGCCGACGCGCCTGCGCTCCGCAAGCGCAACACCTGGGCGCCCAACGACACATGGACCTCGGCATCGGCCCATAAGCAGGAGCCGGTGCCGCCGACCGCTGCGCAGAAAGCCGAGTCACGAGCCGCCGCTTCTCGTGCCGCGACTGCACGGGACGAAGCGAGTCGCAACTACGTCAGTCCGGCCGCTGGTGGCACGGACGGCAACAGCTATCGCGGTTGGACGGTCACGATCTTCGCCGGACTCGCGATTCTGCTCATCGGCGCCGTCGTACTGATCGGTTTCCTCGTCGGCAACCCGCCACTGGCGCTGGGGCCGCCTGCGGCGCTCGCGGACGCGACTGCGTCTTACGCGCTGCCGATCTGAGCGGATACCGCCTCCAGAGCGTCGACGGCATGCACGCCGCCGTTCTTCATCGCCATGACCGCGTCGAGCACGGAGTCGTCCGAGAGCACTCTGGTATGCCCGAGCCCGCGTGTACGGATGAGTCTCGCCCGTTCGCCGTGCGCTTCGTGAAGGCGGAGTGATCCGGCATCCGGCATCCGTCGGTCCTCCCGGTCGTGGACGATGAGCAGTTCTGTCGTGTCCGGAAGCGGGCGGGCGACCGCGTCGTAGCGCGCGAGTGCCGTGGCCTGAGTCTCACCCAGCCGTGCGTAGAAGAGCCGCTCGAACTCCGTACGAGTCGCATCGTCGAGTTCGACCATCGTGCTGAACTCGTGCAGGAAGCCGGCAGGACTCGACGTGGCGGCGATCACTGCCACTGTTCGGATCGCCGCGTCGTCACGTGCCAACGCAAGGGCCGCGAGACCGCCGAAGCAATGCCCGATGACGGCCTCGAATCCGCCATATCGGCGCGCGAGTGCGGCGCTCGCGTCGAGCCAGTCGGAGATGTCGGCACGTCGACCGTCTGATGCGCCATGTGCCGGTGCGTCGAACGACACCACCCGGTACCCCGCCGCCACAAGCTCGCGGACGAGTGGTGCGAGCTGCGAAGCGCGCCCTTGCCAGCCGTGCAGTACCAGCACCGTGCGATCGCCGGCGCCCCATCGATACGTCGCGACATCGCGACCATCCATCCGCAGATAGTCACGATGTCCGGCCAGATCGGTCGCAGCGTCGCGTTCGTGCACGGCCATCTTCGGGCCGGGTCGGAAGAACGCGCTGAGTGCGAGCCGAGCCGCGATCGTCGGAGAGATCGCGGCGGAGATGCGGATGCTGCGCCGGAGAGCGGTTACGGAGGCAGACATGATTCCTCGTTCCTGAGCCGATGGGTTCCTGAGCCAATGAATACGTACGATCGTATGTAGAGTATACGAACGATCGTGCGTACACTAGGGGTATGGCGGAGAATCTCGTTCAGGATGGGCGCCGTGCACGCGGCGACGCGACCAGGCGCATCGTCCTGTCCAGCGCGACCGATCTCGCCTCGGTCGAGGGGCTCGACGGCCTGACGATCGGGCGACTGGCCGGATCGTCCGGTCGAAGCAAGAGCAGCATCGCCACACTGTTCGGCAGCAAAGAAGCCCTTCAGCTCGCCACGATCGCCGCGGCCAGAGAGATCTTCATCGACCGGATCATCGTTCCCGCACGCGAGGAAACGCGCGGACTGCCGCGCCTTGTAGCGCTGTTGCAGAACGCGCTGATCTACTCACGCGACCGGGTCTTCCCCGGTGGCTGCTTCTTCGCGGCGACGGGCGCCGATGTCGACTCCAAGCCAGGGGAAGTCAGTGACGCCATCCGTTCCGCGACCGCCGCGTGGTACGGGTACATCGAGGCGCAGATCGATACCGCCATCGAGGCGAGGGAACTGACGGCCGACGCGGCGGGCGCCGAGCTCCTCGCGTTTCACCTGATCGCGCTGTACGAAGAGGCGAACTCTCGCTCACTGCTCATGCGTGACGACCGCCCGTACACGCTTGCCGCTGCCGCGATGACGGAGCGGCTCATCGCGGCCGGTGCGCAGCAGGGTCTGCGCGTCTCGCTGGAGAAATGACGATGGCGGATGCCGAAGCATCCGCCATCACCCGATCCGACCCGCGCGCTTCTTTCACGCACAGAGGTCACTGCGCGTCGCGACCCCGAGCGAATCCGGCGTCGAAGCCGCGTTCGTACGAACCCTGAACGAAGCGCGCGAAGTGCGCACGTCCACGGTCCTGGTGTCCGCGCCCCTCGTGAGTGCGGGGTTCGCCGCGGCGTCCGTGGTCGTCGTGCGTGCAGTGCTCGCGTCCGTCGAACTCGGGCGCGCCATAGCCCTCATGGTCGAAGTGCTGCGGGCCGAATCCGTTCGTGCTGAAACTGCGTGGGCCGAATCCGTGATCGCGTCCTCGACCGAAGTCGCCTCGACCGAAATGGCCGCGGCCGAAGTCGCGTGGGCCGAATCCGCCAGCCCCGAATCCACGACGCCCGCGTCCGCGCGGGAGCGGCGTCTCCTCGTCCCACCCGAACGTGCGAGCCAGCTGCTCGAGTGTCGACATAGTGGTGGCGAGGTCGTCCGCGGGAACCGCATCGGTGACCTTCGCCCGGATGCCGTCGACGATACCGCCGAGGCGCTCCTTGGCTGTGCGGCCCTCGTCGGTGAGTGTCCAGGTGCCATCGGCATCCGTCACCCAACCGCGCTCGATCAGTCGCGCCAGCTTGTACGAGGGCAGTGGGCGATCGCTCTTTGCGTGAGCGGCCGGAACCGTGCCGTCGACGACGTTCAGGAGACGCCATTCGCGACGTGTGATGCCCTCGGACTCGAAGGCGGAGGCGAACTCGGCCGCCATGAGACGATCGACGGCTTTGAGCCAGAATCCGAATGGGCGGGAAGTCTCATCAGTGGTTTTCGTGTTCATGGAGATCCTTTGCTTGTAACTGTGCATGTATATGTAGTGTGACATGCAATGCAAATGCATGTCAAGTCGCATGTAAAATCGGATACGTGAGCACTGACAATCCGGACCCGGCTGAGACCATCGCGCAGGCTCTGTCGCGCCTGCGCGGACGACGACCGCACGGACCGGGGCGCGGTGGTCCGCATGGAATGCGCGGCGACATCGGAGACCATCACGGGCATGGCCACGGACACGGCGACCACGCGCCTCTCGGTCGCCGCGGAATCGTACCGCCACCGTGGGTGGGCGGACCGGGTGGACGCCTGGGAGGTCCTGCCTGGATCCGGATGCTGGAGGCTCTCGCCGCAGCATCCGAGCCGCTGAGCGTCAGTGCGCTCGGCGAAGCCGTCGGCGTCGACCAGCCGCGCGCCTCACGACTCGTGCAGCAGGGCGTTCAGCGAGGACTCGTGCAGCGCGAGGCCGACCCGGACGACGCGCGCCGCACACGCATCGCCCTCACGGATGCCGGACGGAAGATCGCCCGCGGCATGCGCGGCGAGAGGCGCGAAGTGCTCTCGAAGGCACTCGAGTCCTTCACCGAGGACGAGAGCCGTGAGCTCGCCCGTCTGCTGAGCAAGCTCGCCGACAACTGGGGCAGCTGACCCCACTCGAGCCCTATTCGATGACGGCCTGCTTGGCCTTGACGGGGAGCATCAGCACCAGCCCGACGAGCAGAACGATCACGATGCCGAGGATGCCGAGGCGGGTGTCCCCACTGATGCCGACGAACAGGGCGAACAGAGTGGGGGCCAGGAACGATACGGCGCGACCCGTGGTCGCGTACAGGCCGAAGATCTCCCCCTCGCGGCCCTCCGGCGTGATGCGTGCCAGCATCGATCGACTCGCTGACTGCACGGGGCCGACGAACATGCACAGGATGAGTCCGGCGATCCAGAAGCCCATCTGCGCATCGCCGATGAACAGCACGGCGGTTCCGGCGACCACGAGTCCGATGAGAGAGGTGATGATCACGCGCTTGGGCCCGAACGCGTCATCGAGACGACCGGCGACGATCGTGCTGATGCCCGCGACCACGTTGGCGGCCACGGCGAAGTAGAGCACCTGAGAACTGGAGAAGCCGAAGACCTGCGCGGCGATGATGGCACCGAAGGTGAAGACGCCGGCGAGCCCGTCGCGGAACACGGCGCTCGCCACCAGGAACATCAGCACTTGCCGATTGCCGTGCCACAGCTTCGCGATCGTGCCGGCGAGTACGGCGTACGAGCGGAAGAATCCGACGCGGTTCTGAGATTCACGCGCGGGGATCTCCGGTACGCGCAGCAGCACGGGGATCGCGAAGACACCGAACCAGACGGCGGAGGCGAGAACGGCGAGCCGGATGTGCAGGCCGCCATCCGTGGTGATCCCGAGCGGGCCAGGGCTCGCGACAAGGCCGATGAAGCCGACGAGCAGGATGACAAGCAGCACGATGCCGCCGACATATCCCATTCCCCAGCCGAATCCGGACACCCGCCCCATGTTCTCCTTGGTGGAGACCTGCACGAGCATGGCGTTGTAGTTCACTCCGGCGAACTCGAAGAAGATGTTCCCGACGGCGAGCAACGTCGCGCCAAGGATGAGGTACTCGGGAGCGCCGACGACGAAGACCATCGCGGCCATGGCGAGTACGACGATGCCGGTGTTGATGCCGAGCCAGAGCTTGCGGCGTCCTGTCCCGTCTGAGCGCTGGCCGAGCACCGGGGCGAGTACGGCGATGAGGACACCCGCGATGGCGAGTGCCCAGCCGACCAAGCTGGCGTTGCCCGCGAGTGCGGCGACGAGTGCCGGGTCTTTCGCATCTCCGCCCGCCGCCGCCACGGTCTCGGGATCGACGAACAACTGGCTCGCCAGGAAGGTGCTGAACACGAAGGTCGTGACGACCGCGTTGAATGCGGCGGATCCCCAGTCCCACAGCGCCCAGGCGAGAACGCCGCGGCTGCGGGCGGGTCGTTCGACGTCGTCGGCCTTCGGTGCGGAAGCGCTCATGGTCGAAGTCTGGCGGGATCCGGTGAACGAGAGGTAGCGGCGCGCCGCGCACCCCGCGCCGCTCACGTGTACGACGACGTCATCAACTCGGCGAACAGCTCCTCTGCATCGCATTCCACCCGGCGCCTGGTGAACCAGTCGCACACGTTCACGCAGTCTCGATGCAGCAGATCGAGCCCTTGAGGATTCGCGATGATGTCGACGATCTGCGGCAGGTCGATCACCCGCACGCGACCCTCATGCACGAGGAGGTTGTACGGCGAGAGGTCGCCGTGGGCGAACCCCGCGGCCGCGAAGATGCGCATGATGTCGACGATCTGAGAGAAGTAGTCGGCGAGGATGCGGCGGTCGCCGCGCTCCTGCGCGAGTCGGGGCGCCGCCGTGGCATCCGTGCCGATGAACTCCATCAGCACCTCCGTCCCGTTCACCTGCACGGGATAGGGCACCGGAGCGCCGAGCTCCCACATACGGCACAGCGCGTTGAACTCGGCGAACGACCATTCGGCTGCCGCGACCTCTCGCCCGAATGCCGATTTCTTCGCGAGAGCGCGCGCATCGCGGGAGTTCTGCACGCGCCGACCCTCGGTATAGGCCGCCGATCGGTGGAAGCTGCGGTGCTCCTCGCTGCGAAAGCGCTTCGCCGCCAACAGCGTGCGCTGCGACGGATCATCGGGGACGGCGCGCTCGAGCAGGAAGACGTCGGCCTCCTTGCCGGTCTTGAGGATGCCGAGTTCGGTGTCGAGCGCACCGGCGGAGGTGACGACCCACGCGGGCCACGGCAGCGGGCCGCGTTCAGTGGGGGTGACCGCCGGCCACGTCGACCAGCGCTGGCCTTCGCCTGGTTCGACATCGGCGAAGGAGAGAGGGGTGGATGCGTCGAATGACGCGAAAGGATCAGTCAAGGTGGTTGCTCCGGAAGGGAGACCACGCGCTGATCAGGAGCGGGCGGCCTCGTGAGGAAGGATGTCGGCGAGAGGCGCGACGACGACAGCGTTCATGTCACAGCTCCTCTCTCGCAGACTTCTTCCGGGGCGTCCCGGCGCAGGAACGAGCATAGGCGCGTCCGTGTCGTGTGTCCAGAGACCCGTGGGCCGTGCGTCGGACGATCGGTCGGATGCCGCGGACGGGGGATCGGGCGCGGCACCCGCGCATCTGCGAGCGTGGGATCATGACAACGACCGCGTCCATCCCCGTCACCGAAGCTTCCGCAGCCGAGCGCATCAGATACGGCGCGCTCATCGTCATGATGCTGCTCAGCTTCCTGCTCGTGACGGCGGAGTTCCTGCCGAACGGAATGCTCACCGAGATGGCAGACGGGCTGGACATCACGCCGGGTCAGGCGGGTCAGACCGTCACCGTCACCGCTCTGGTCGGCCTCCTCGTCGCGCCGACCGTCGGAATGATCTTCCCTCGTGTGGATCGTCGTTCGCTGTTGGTCTGGATGGCGGTCGCCGCCGGTGCGACCAACCTCATCGTCGCGATCGCGCCGAACCTGATCATCATCCTGCTGGCCCGATTCCTGCTCGGCGCCGCCTTGAGCACGTTCTGGTCGATGTCGATCACGGTCGCCGTGCGGATCGCCGGGCCGGACCGGCTCGGCCGCGCGGTGATGTTCACATCGGCCGGAGCGTCGCTGGCCACGGTCGCAGGTGTTCCCGTCGGCGTGATGCTGAGCGAGGCTCTCGACTGGCGCGCGGTCTTCGCTCTCGCCGGCATCGTGACCGGGTTGCTGGCGATCGCACTGCGGATGCTTCTTCCACGCGTGCCCGCCGCGCAGGTGTCGAGTTTCCGCCTGCTCCTCGACACGATCCGCCGTCCAGGCGTTGGCCTCGGACTCACAGGGCACGTGCTCGTCGTCCTCGGACACTTCCTCGCCTACACGTACGTCCGCGTGGCACTGGAGCGGCTGCCTGAGATCGACCCAGGCACCATCGTGATGCTGCTTGCACTCTTCGGTGTCGGGGGCCTGATCGGCAATCTCACCATCGGTGTGATCATCGACCGCTCGTTCCGCCTGTTCGCGGTGCTCGCGCCGGCCGTGATCGCGGTGGCCGTCGCAGGGACGATTCTGCTGTCGGGATCGGTTCTCGGTGTCGGTATCGCCGTGTTCGTCTGGGGCTTCTTCTTCGCGTCATGGCTGATCGTGGTCAACACGTGGGTCGGACACCGGATGCCCGACCGTCTCGAGGCGGGCGGAAGCCTCGTCGTCGTCGGGTTCCAGGGCGCCATCATGGTGGCGGCGGGTGTCGGGGGCATCCTCGTCGACAGCATCGGGGTCGAGCCGTCCTACGCCCTCGGCGCAGCCGCGTTGGTGGCGGGCGCCGTGCTGTTCGGGGCATCGAACCGGGCGCGCGGCTGACCCGGAGCCACGGCCTGCCGGGACGCTAGGCCGGAACGCCCGCGTTCTCCGCACGCCAGGTCGATGGCGTCATCCCCGTCTCACGACGGAACGCGCGGCTGAAGCCCTCATCCGAGGAGTAGCCAAGTTCCCTTGCCGTCTCCGACACCGTGCTTCCGGCCGCGAGCATCGACTTCGCAGCATCCATCCGCACGCTGACGACATAGCTCGCCGGAGATCGGCCGATCACCGATCGGAAGCGCTCGGCGAACACCGAGCGTGACATCGCACCCACACCGGCGAGGGACTCGACCGTCCACTCACGGCCAGGTGCCTGATGGATCGCCGCGACCACTCGGTCCAGGAAGGGGTCGTTGGATCGGGCAGCCCACGCGTCAGGAACGCATCCGATCTCGGCCCATGCGCGGATGACCGAGAGCAGCACGGTGGTCGCCATCATCCGGCAGATCACAGGGTCACCGGAGCGCACGTCCGGGGCGGCGAACGGGTCCAACCCCAACTGCGCCGCCAGGGCGGCGGCCGCCGGTTCGAGTGCGGCGAAATCACTGACGACGACGAAACCGGGCACCATGTGCAGCGCGGTCGGATCCGAGAGTTGCAACTCGCCAACGACCAGGGTGGCGCCGTCCGGCGCGTCGAGGATGATCGAGCGATCTCCCAGTGTGAGCAACGCTCCGCCCTCGGCGAGCACGTCGGGAGCAGTCGGCCGAGTGACGCTGATGGTCCGGGTGGCCCGGTCGATGCCGAGGGTGCAGCCGCTGGCGAGCGGAGGGTGGCCGCGCACGGCACCGGCGACGACGTGCACGAAGCTCACGACGCCATCGGCGAGCGGGAGGGCCCCCGATGCCGGCAGCTCGACGCGCCGTGTACCGCCGGAGACCACTTTGACTCCGGAGAGCACGCGGTCGAGTGTCGCCTGATCGATCGTTGCCATGGTGGTGGCAACGAAGAGTCAGCGGCGCCTATTCCGCGGCGCGCGCGGGTGGAAGCCGGGGGATCGCCGAGACGAGCACCCTGGCATAGTCCGTCTGCGGCGCATGCAGCACGTCACTCGTCGCGCCGTCCTCGACCACGCGGCCGCCCTGCAGCACGATGGTGTGCTCGCACAGTGCGGCGACGGCACTCAGGTCGTGCGAGACCATGATGAGCGCGAGCCCGGTCTCGCGACGAAGCGTCTGCAGCAGCTCGATCACCTGGATGCGGGTGGTCACGTCCAGCGCACTCACCGGCTCATCCGCGAGCAGCACGCGTGGTTTCGAGACGATCGCGCGGGCGATGGCGATGCGCTGGCGCTGTCCACCGGAGAACTCGTGCGGATACCGACCCAGCACATCGACGTCCAGTCCGACGGAGGTGACAGCATCCGTCACGGCCTGTCGCGCCTGGTCGCCACTCGCGATGCCGAGCGAGCGCAGAGGCTCGCCCACGATCCGGTCGATGCGCTGACGGGGATCGAGCGATGAATACGGGTCCTGGAACACGGTCTGCACGTCTGCCCGGAAGCGCCGCATCATCCGGCGATCACGTCGATCGAGCGGAGCGCCGTCGAACCGCACGCTTCCAGCGGACGGTGCGGCGAGCCCGAGGAGCAGAGCGAGGATCGTCGATTTGCCTGCGCCGGACTCGCCCACGAGTCCGACCGACTCGCCGGCGGACACACTCAGCGAGACATCGTCGACGACCGTGCGGCTGCCGTAGGCGAAGCGGGCGCTCTGCAGTTCGAGGATGCTCATCGGCTCGCCTCACCATCGGATGCTCCGGATGCGGGGGCGTCGAGCGCGGAATCCAGTGCACGGGCGCTCGCGACCAGCGCGGCCGTGTACGGATCGTGCGGTTCGCCGACGATCTGACCCACCGTTCCCTGCTCGATCGCGCGCCCGCTGCGCATCACGACGATCCGGTCGGTCATGCGTGACACGACGGCGAGGTCGTGGCTGATGAACATGAGCGCCATATCGCGCTCGGAGACGAGCCTGTCGAGCAGGGTGAGGATCTCGTCCTGCACGGTGACGTCGAGCGCCGTCGTCGGCTCGTCGGCGATCAACAGTCTCGGTCGCGCCGCCAGGGCGACCGCGGTGGCGACGCGCTGCCGTTGCCCACCGGAGAGTTCGTGCGGGAATGCGCCGGCGAACCGGGGGTCTGGCAGCGAGACGTCTACGAGGGCAGCGCGCACGGCATCCTGCAGAGCGGTTCCGCGCAAGCCGAGATGGCGACGCATCGGCTCGGCGATCTGCCGCCCGACGCGCATCAACGGATCGAGTGCGGTCAGCGGCTCTTGGAAGAGGATGCCGGCCACCGGGCCGCGCAACGGACGAAGCTCCCTGTCGGGAGCGCCGATCACCTGCGTGTCGTGGAGCAGCACCGATCCGGAGGCGGAGAGCGCTTCAGCCAGAAGTCCGGTGACCGCGAGCGAGGTGACCGACTTGCCTGATCCTGATTCGCCGATCACGCCGACGCGCTCGCCGGCGGAGATCATGAAGGACACATCGTCGACAAGAACCAGTCGCCCGGCCGAGACGGTGAGGCCGGAGACGTCGAGAAGACTCATCGCTGCCTCCTGCGGGTGGGGTCGATGAAGTCGCGGAGGCCGTCGGCGACGAAGTTCACGCCCAGCACGAGCGTGACCAGCGCGACGCCGGGAGCGATCGCACCGACAGGTGCGGTGAGCACCGTTCCCTGCGCCTCCTGCAGCAGGCGGCCCCACGAGGCGTTCGGCGGCGGGGCACCGAGGCCGAGGTACGACAGGCTCGCCTCAGCCAGCACCGCGGCGCCGAACTGGAGCGCGAGGTTCACGCCGAGGGTGGGGGCGATGTTCGGCAGCACGTGGAACAGGACGATGCCGTGCCAGCGCGTGCCGCTCGTGCGCGCCGCGGTGATGAACTGCTCCTGAAGCACGCGGCGGGCGAGGATGCGCGTGAGCCTGGCCACGACCGCAGACATCGCGAGACCGATCGCGAGGATCGCCGACCACAGCGACGCACCCTGCACGGCGACGACGAGCATCGCCAGCAACAGCACGGGGAAGGCGATCACGACGTCGAGCGTGGCCGACAGCGAGTCATCCACCCACGGTCGCGCGAACGCGGCGATCAGACCGATGAGCACACCGAGCACTGCGGCGAGGGCGACTGAGCCGAAGCCGACGAGCAGCGCGATGCGCGCGCCGATCATGAGCTGTGTGAACAGATCGCGTCCGAGCTTGTCCGTGCCGAGCAGGTGCGCGGCGCTCGGTGCCTCCAGGCGCCCGCCGCTGATGTCGGACGGAGGGTACGGCAGCCATATGAGCGAGACGATCGCGAGCAGCACGATGAGTCCTGTCAGAGACAGCCCCAGCACGAGCGTCGAGCGTCGACCGCCGCGGCGCCGCGGCGCCGCATCCTCGATCTGCTGTTCGACGACGGCGCTCATCGGTTGCCTGCCACACTGCCGCGCAGGCGAGGATCGATGAGTCGTTGGCCGATGTCGGCGACGAAGCCGACGAGCAGCACGAACAGGGTGCTGACCACGAGCACGCCCTGGATGTTGGCGAAATCGTGCTGTTCGATGCCGCTCAGCAGCATGCTGCCGAGGCCGGGGAGCGAGAAGACGCTTTCGACGACGACGGCGCCGAGCAGCGTGGTCGACAGCTCGATGCCGAGGATGGCGACGACCGGTACGGCGCCGTTGCGCACCCCGTGCCGCAGCAGTGCTTCGCCGAGCCCGGAGCCGCCGGCCCTCGCGGTGCGCAGGTAGTCGCTGCCCAGCACATCGAGCGTGGCTGCGCGCACGTAGCGGGCGAGCGAGGCGCTCATCACGAGGGCGATCGTGACGACCGGCAGGATGAGGGCGCGCAGCGCTTCGGCCGGGTCCTCCCAATCATCGCGAGGGAAGCCGCCTGAGGGGAGGATGCCGAGTCCGAGCGCGAAGATCCAGACCAGGATGATGCCGACCCAGAACACCGGCACGGCGATACCGAGCTGCGAGAAACCGGAGAGCACCGAGCCGTACCAACGATCGGACTTGACGGCGGCCGTGATGCCGACGACGACCGAGATCACGAGCGCCAGCGCGAACGCGAGAAGAGTGAGCGGCAGGGTGATCAGCAGGCGGGACGCGATCTCCGGTGCCACCGGGAGGGTGCTGATGTACGACTCGCCGAGGTCGAAACGCAGCATCTGGCCTGCCCAGGTGAAGAACTGCTGCGCGAGTGGCTGGTCCGATCCCACCTGCGCCTGCGCTGCGGCGATCTGCTCCGGTGTGGCATCCACCGACAGCAGCGCGTTCGCGGGGTCGCCCGGCAGCAGCCGCAGCAGGACGAAGATCACGATCATCGCGACGACCAGCGACACGACGAGAAACGCGAGGCGACGTAGGAGATAGGGGAGCATGAGCACGCAATGAGTGAGTGTGTGTGGGGGCCGTTGTCCAGGCCCTCACACACACTGCGAGCGGATCAGGACTTGACGATGTCGTAGGCGAAGAACTGCGAGTTCAGGCCATTGACAGGGTATCCGGTGACATCGGTCGAGGCGACGACGATCTGCGGGTAGAGGTAGAGCCAGACGCTCGCCGCATCCTCAGCGATCTGCTGGTTCACCTTCTTGAGCAGCTCTGTCTGCGCCTCGGGCGTCGCGGCCTGCTCGGCTTCGGCGACCCACTGCTGCACGTCGGCGTTGTCGTAGCCCCAGTAGAAGTCGGGGTTGCCGTACCAGACGACATCGCGGTCGTTGACGTGCTCCTGCAGTGTCGCCTCGAAGTCGCGCTCCTGGAACACCTTCGTGTACCACTCGTCGGCGCTGATGGTGTTGATGTTGACCGTGATGCCGACCTCGGCGAGCTGCGACTGCAGGAACTCGGCGACAGCGGGGTGAGGGTCGTAGCTCGGGGTGTCGAGAGTGAACTCGAAGCCGTCGGGCACGCCCGCCTCGGCGAGCTGCTGCTTCGCGAGATCGACGTCGTACGGGTTGACGTCCGTGAGGTCTTCGTACCAGGGATCGGTCGGCGGAACCATCGAGCCGATCAGTGTGCCGTAGTCGGCCCAGATCGAGTTCAGGAGCTTCTTCGTGTCGATCGCCGAGTAGATCGCCTTGCGCACGAGCGGGTCGTTGAACGGGGCGACCCGGTCGTTGAAGGCGAGCAGCTCCTTGGTCGTGGAGGTACCCTCGCTGATCGTGTACGAGTCGTTGTCGAACTGCTCCAGCGCGTCAGGGCTCTGGATGCTGGTGATCAGGTCGATCTCGCCGGTGAGGAGTGCATTGTTCTGCGCTGTCGCGTCGGTGTAGTAGTTGAAGACGACCTCGCCGTTCTTCGCTGCCTCGCCCCAGTAGTCGTCCCAGCGGGTGAGGGTCAGGGTGCTGCCCTGCTTCCACTCGTCGAGCGTGTACGGGCCCGTGCCGTCTTCCGTCGTGGTGAGGTCGGTCGCCTCGCCGTTGACGATCCAGATGTACGCGAGGTTGTAGAGGAACGAGATCGACGGCTCGGAGAGCGTGAAGACCACGGTCGTCTCGTCCGGAGTCTCGATGCCGGAGATGACGGCGAAGGCCGAGGCTCGGGCGGACTGCGAATCCTCAGCCGTGACGGCCTCGACGCTCGCCTTCACATCCGCCGAGGTGAGGGCCTTCCCGGAGTGGAACGTGACGTCGTCGCGCAACGTGATCGTGTAGGTGAGGCCGTCTTCGCTCTTCTCGGCGTCGGTTGCGAGCAGAGGCTCGACCTCGCCGTCGTCGGTGAGTCGATACAGACCCTCGTACACGTTGCCGTTGAAGGCCTCGGTGACGCCCTGCCCGCCGCCCTGCGTATTGCTGAGGTTCTGCGGCTCGTACAGCGAGCCGATGTAGATGCTGGAGTCCTCTTCGACCGTCTCGCCTCCGCTCGGCGAGCAGCCGACGAGGACGAGTGCCGAGACGGCGATGGCTGCGACGAGCGCGAACGGACTTCTCAAGGGTTCTCCTGGGCGTGTTCGGGTTGCGGGTCAGATCGCGGCGTAGATGTCGAAGTCGTCCTGGAAGACGACGTTCTTCTCTCCGGCGCGGATCGGCTCGGCGAATCGGTTCTGTGCCGGTGGCATCGGGCAGTTGTACTGCGCGGAGAATCCGCACGGCGGCACGAAGGCGCGATTGAAGTCGAGGACGACCGTGCCCACGGCGGCGAATTCTTCAGCGGCGCGCGGCACGAAGAGAAAGCGTCCTGCCCCGTAGGTCTCCGTGCCGTTCGTGGCGTCGCCGAAGACGAGCAGCAGCGAACCGGCGTCATCGAACGCCGCGAGGCGGTGCTCGACCCCGTTGCGGGTGAACGTGATGTCGCCGGGGACGACGAGTTCGCGGGAGCCGCCGTTGTCGCGGATGTGCTCGAACGGCACGGTGCGATCGGTGTCGACAGGTGTGAACTGCGCCTCGATCACCCAGTCAGGGTCGTACTCGTACGTGTCGATGCCGTCGAAGGCCCTGATCGCCGGAGACTCCGCGTCCCAGATGCGCAGGCCGTACTCGGCCTCACCTGTCGTGAGGTTCTTGCGCTCGAGCGACGTCACCGTGACGGATGCTGTGGTCTCCTCAGCCGTGAGGTCGGGACGTTCGGCCCCGGTCCACCGCGTCTCGATGAGTGCGAGATTGCCCGTCCGCGCCGTGACAGCGTCGCGTCGCTCCGCCTGCCAGCGGGCGTGGTCTTCGGATGTGGTCAGAGGTGTCGGCATAGCTCTTCGATGTTAGGAGAACGGATGGTGGCGCGCAGATCGCTACGTCACGACGGGCAACACTACGGTCGCCTCAGCAAGGACAACCGTCCTGCTTCTCATTCAAACGCATGAGCACGCCTGGCTATTCCGATAGGTGCGGCCAGCGCCTTGGCTACGCTCGGGATCATGGTCACGATCGCGCTCTTCGCCGCCGCCGCTCTCATCGCGTTTCTCGGCATCGCGCATTCGTTCCTCGGCGAGAAGCACATCATCGGCTGGCTGCTGAAGCACGATCTTCCCCGCCTGTTCGGGGGCACGTCTTTCACCGCCGGCACGATCCGGTTCGCCTGGCACATCACGACCGTTCTCTTCCTCGGCCTCGCGGCTGTCCTCTTCGTGATCGCGTCGGGCGCACCTTCGTCGACCGTGCTCGTGGTGATCGGATCCACATTGATCCTGAGCGCCGTTCTTCCGATCTGGTTCACTCGGGCTCGACACATCTCGTGGGTGGTCCTGCTGGTGGCGGGCGTGCTGTGCCTCTGGGGAGCCGTAGGCATCTGAGGTCAGCGTTCCCGCTGGCCGACTGGCTTTCGCAGGTGTCGCTTCGCTCCGTTGCGTACTGTGGAAGCATCCCGACCAGCAAGGAGCACGATGTTCCGCACGCCCGCCAGTCTCTATCGCGTTCTGGCAATCGCCGAGGCGATCACCTGGACGCTTCTGATCGCCGCGCTGATCGCTCGCGCCGTAGGGGCGCCGCCGATCGTGGTCACGATTGCCGGTGGCATCCACGGATTCGTGTTCCTCTCCTACGGTGCCACCGCGATCCTTGTGGCGTTCAACCAGCGCTGGTCGGTCGGCGTCGGCGTTCTCGCAGTGGCAAGCGCGATCGTTCCCTATGCGACGATCCCGATGGAGATCTGGCTGCACCGGAGCGGGCGGCTGAAGGGCGACTGGCGTCTCGAAGAGAGCGACCATCCGCAGGATCGCACCTGGTACGACCGCACGATGCGCTGGTTCCTGCGCCGCGCGTGGGTCCTTGTGGCGCTCATCGCCGTCGCGGTCATCGCGCTCTACGTGGTGCTGCTTCTGATCGGCCCGCCAGGCGGCAAGTGACGGACGTTCTGCGGGATGATGCTCGGATGACGACGTACGAACTCCGGGAGACATTCGAGTGGAGAGGGCGCTCGGTGGCCTGGGATCGCTTCGGATCCGGTCCCGACCTCGTCTTCGTGCACGGGACGCCGTGGTCTTCCGCGCTGTGGCGTCCGATCGCGGAAGCGCTCGCCGCTCGGTTCACCGTGTACCTCTGGGACATGCCAGGCTACGGCGCGTCCTCGAAGGATGCCGCTCACGCGGTGGACCTCGGATCTCAGGGTGAGCTGTTCGCCGAACTGCTCGGCGAATGGGGCCTCGATCGTCCTCACGTCGTCGCGCACGACTTCGGCGGTGCGGTGGCGCTGCGCGCGCGTCTGCTGCACGATGCTCGTTACCGTTCACTGTGCCTGGTAGACGTCGTCGCGCTCAGCCCGTGGGGCTCGCCATTCTTCACGCTCGTTCGGCAGCACGCCGATGTCTTCACGCAGTTGCCTGCCGCTGTGCACCGCGGGGCGGTGGAGGCGTACATCCGTGGCGCAAGTCGTCGCGGGCTCCGCGACGACGATCTCGAGATGCTCGTCGCGCCGTGGACGAGCCCGAGCGGCCAGTCGGCGTTCTACCGGCAGATCGCGCAGGCCGACCAGCGCTACACCGACGACGTGGAACCGCTGTATGCCCGGATCGACGAACCCACGCACATCATCTGGGGTGCCGACGACACGTGGATTCCGGTTGCGCGCGCGCACCGGCTGCAGTCTTCGATCCCGGGATCGACACTGTCCGTCGTCAAGGACTCCGGACACCTCATCCAGCTCGACGCGCCTGCAGATCTCACCGCGATACTCACTCGCTGGCTGGGCGAGCAGGTGCGCTGAAGGAGATCAGTGCGCGACGATGGCGTTCTTCTCGACGACTTCAGCCAGCACGGCGTTCGCGTCGCCGCCGGTGCAGTCGACGATGACGTACACGCCGAGGCCCGGCGTGGCGAACGCTCGAGCGGCCATGATCCAGGTCCGATCGCCGTCCTGGCCCGTGATCTGCCGGTTGGCGACGTCGGTGTTCCCGCCGATCTGGTAGCTGAAGGCACCGTCGACGGCGTTCGGGGTGATGGTCGCGGCATCCGTCTGGAGGAGCGCGCCCAGAATCGCGTCGGACGATGCGGCGTCATCGCCGGGCGTCACCTGCACATCCGAGGTGTACCCCTGCCAGAACTGGGCCGTGCAAGTGCCATCGATCGTGCCATAGGCCCAGCCGCCGTTGCCGTCGTCCGGGGAGGTGCTCTCCCATCCGTCGTCTGCCAGGAGGCCGTCACCCCATTCGATGTAGGCGTCCGCCGACAGGAGGTCGCCGTCTTCGAAGGAGAGGGTGGCTGGCGCATCCCCCGAGGACTCGCCCGATTCGTCTGGCGTCGGTTCGGGGGTGCTGTTCGTCTCTTCGACCGCCGGCGTCTCGGAGGGAATCGAGCTGGACATGCATCCGCTGAGTGGCAGGGTCGTGAGCGCGACGGCCGCGACCGTGGCCCAGCGGATGGAGGGGGCCCTCGTTCGCGTGCTGTTCATGCCGGTCAGCCTAGTCCGAGTCAAAGTTGAGCGCTCTCGTATCAACTTTGTTTGACATCTCTTCGATCGGGAGTTACAGTTGAGCCATCGCGACTCAGGTTTGCCTGGTCGCCCCAGACATCAAC
Organism: Microbacterium sp. TWP3-1-2b2; assembly: GCF_049896145.1. Classification (NCBI taxonomy): domain Bacteria; kingdom Bacillati; phylum Actinomycetota; class Actinomycetes; order Micrococcales; family Microbacteriaceae; genus Microbacterium; species Microbacterium sp. TWP3-1-2b2. The sequence continues at coordinate 2,983,985 of NZ_JAFCTS010000001.1, forward strand.
CAGAAGGAGAAATCACATGGCACGTGCTGTTGGAATCGACCTCGGTACGACGAACTCTGTCGTCAGCGTCCTCGAAGGTGGCGAGCCGAAGGTCATCGCCAACGCCGAGGGCTTCCGCACGACCCCCTCGGTGGTCGCCTACACGAAGGACGGCGAGGTGCTCGTCGGTGAGACCGCGAAGCGCCAGGCCGTCACGAACGTCGACCGCACCGTCGCATCCGTGAAGCGCCACATGGGCACCGACTGGAGCTTCGACATCGACGGCAAGAAGTGGACGCCGCAGGAGATCTCCGCGCGCATCCTCATGAAGCTCAAGCGCGACGCCGAGTCGTACCTCGGCGACACCGTCACGGATGCCGTCATCACCGTCCCCGCGTACTTCAATGACGCTGAGCGTCAGGCCACGAAGGAAGCCGGCGAGATCGCGGGCCTCAACGTGCTGCGCATCATCAACGAGCCCACCGCCGCCGCTCTCGCGTACGGCCTCGACCGCGGCAAGGAAGACGAGCTCATCCTCGTCTTCGACCTCGGTGGCGGAACATTCGACGTGTCACTGCTCGAAGTGGGCAAGGACGACGACTTCTCCACCATCCAGGTGCGCTCGACCTCGGGTGACAACCGCCTGGGTGGTGACGACTGGGACCAGCGCCTGGTGGATCACCTCATCAAGCAGTTCAAGGAGACCAGCGGCGTCGACGTCTCCGGCGACAAGATCGCTCTGCAGCGTCTGAAGGAGGCGGCAGAGCAGGCGAAGAAGGAGCTCTCCTCCTCGACCAGCACGTCCATCAACCTTCCTTACCTGTCCCTGACCGAGTCGGGCCCCGTGTCGCTGAGCGAGACGATCACCCGCGCGAAGTTCGAGGACCTCACGAAGGACCTGCTCGATCGCACCAAGAAGCCTTTCGAGGACGTCATCCGCGAGGCGAACGTCAAGGTCGCCGACATCGATCACGTCGTACTGGTCGGTGGATCCACGCGTATGCCTGCCGTCGCCGAGCTCGTCAAGCGCGAGACCGGCAAGGAAGCGAACAAGGGCGTCAACCCTGATGAGGTCGTCGCCGTCGGCGCTGCCCTCCAGGCCGGTGTCCTCAAGGGCGAGCGCAAGGACGTCCTGCTGATCGACGTCACTCCTCTGAGTCTCGGCATCGAGACCAAGGGTGGACGGATGACCAAGCTCATCGAGCGCAACACGGCCATCCCGACCAAGCGCAGCGAGACCTTCACCACGGCAGACGACAACCAGCCGTCCGTCGCGATCCAGGTCTTCCAGGGCGAGCGAGAGTTCACCCGCGACAACAAGCCGCTCGGTACCTTCGAGCTGACCGGAATCGCCCCGGCTCCCCGTGGCGTCCCGCAGGTCGAGGTCACCTTCGACATCGATGCGAACGGCATCGTGCACGTGTCCGCCAAGGACAAGGGCACCGGCAAGGAGCAGTCGATGACCATCACCGGCGGCTCGTCGCTGTCGAAGGAGGACATCGAGCGCATGGTCCGCGAGGCCGAGGAGAACGCCGCTGAAGACAAGAAGCGCGCCGACGCCCTCGAGCAGCGCAACCAGGCCGAGACCCTGTCGTACTCGATCGAGAAGCTGATCAAGGAGAACGAGGACAAGCTCCCCGCCGACGTCAAGGACTCCGTTCAGGCCGACGTCGATGCTCTGAAGACGGCTCTCGCCGGCGAGGACGACGATGCAGTGAAGGTCGCGTTCGACAAGCTGAACGAGTCGCAGGGCAAGCTCGGTGAGGCCATCTACGCACAGTCCCAGGCGGATGCTGCCGCAGGCGAGTCCGCTGAGGGCGAGGCCCCGGCCGGTGACACCTCTGAGGAAGAGGACGTCATCGACGCCGAGGTCGTCGACGACGAGGACGAGAAGAAGTAATGACGAAGAAGAACTTCGACGGCAACGACGAGGTTCCTGAGGACGAGGGGTCGGATGCTGCGGCATCCGGCCCATCGCCGCAGGAGAACCCGTCGCCCCACGACAACCCCGACTCGACCGAAGCGGCTGCTGCCGAAGGATCTGATGACGACCTGACGGTCGACGACATCCTCGGGGCAGAGCAGACCGGAGAGGCCGCGGCGGAAGACGCCGTGCTCGCCGACCTCGAGACCACGTTGCTGAACGATCTCAAGCGTCTGCAGGCGGAGTACGCGAACTACCGTCGGCGCACCGAAGAGCAGCGTCAGCTCGAGATCGACCGCGCCAAGGGTGAGGCCGCAAAGGGCCTCATCCCTGTGCTCGATGATCTCGATCGCGCGACCCAGCACGGTGATCTCGTCGAGGGAACGCCGTTCTTCGTGATCGGCGAGAAGATCCGCGCGATGGTGGAGCGCCTCGGCGTCGTCGCCTATGGCGAGAAGGGTGAGGACTTCGATCCCCAGCACCATGAGGCGATCTTCCAGCAGCCGACTCCAGGAGCAGAATCCTCGACGATCCTCGAGGTCGTTGAGGTCGGCTATCGCCTCGGTGATGTCGAGCTGCGCCCGGCGAAGGTCGTCGTCGCGGTGCCCGCTGAGTAGGCGGGTGATCGATGGCTAGCCAGGACTGGTTCGACAAGGACTTCTACAAGACGCTCGGCGTCTCGAAGGACGTCACTGATGCGGATCTGAAGAAGACGTATCGCAAGCTCGCTCGCAAGTATCACCCTGATTCCAATCAGGGCGATGCAAAGGCCGAGGCGATGTTCAAGGAGGTCAGCGAGGCGTACTCGGTGCTCTCCGATCCGGAGCAGCGCAAGGAGTACGACGAGATCCGGGCCATGGGCTCGGGTGCGCGATTCACGGCGAGCGGTGGCGACGCCGGCGGCTTCGAAGACGTGTTCAGCCGATTCGGTCAGGGCGGGCGAGGCCAGAGCAACGCCGACTTCGAGGACATCTTCGCGATGTTCAACCAGAGCCAGGGCGGAAGCTTCGGCTCTGGCCGCTTCGGTCAGACGAGCGGCGGATACCGTGGTTTCGGTGGCCCGCAGAAGGGCGCAGACGTCACGGCGCGCACCACGCTCGACTTCGTCACCGCTGTGCAGGGCGAGACCATCACCCTGCAGGGCGAAGACGGCAAGCCGTTCAAGGTGAAGATCCCCGCCGGGGTCGCAGACGGGCAGAAGATCCGCCTGCGCGGCCGCGGCAGGCCTTCGCCGGACGGTGGGGAGAACGGCGACATCGTCGTGCAGATCAAGGTGCGCCCCCACCCCGTGTTCACTCGTGACGGTCTGAACCTGCGCCTGACGGTGCCGGTGACCTTCACCGAGGCGACCCTCGGCGCGACGATCGAGGTCCCGACTCTGGCCGGTGACATCGTCAAGCTCCGCGTCGCGCCGGGTACGCCCTCAGGGCGGATCCTGCGCGTGAAAGGCCGCGGAGTCGCGACTTCGAAGGGCACGGGAGACCTCCTCGCCGAGCTGCAGGTCGCGGTGCCCACGCACCTGGACGATGCCGCGCGCGAAGCGCTGCAGAAGTTCCATGATCTGGAGCCGAAAGAGAACCCGCGCGCCGAGATGATGGCGAAGGCGCGCGGCTGATGAGCATGCCGAGCGGAGGTGATCGCGATGGTCGAGGATGAAGATGCCCCGATCTTCGCGATCGCCGTCGCCGCCGAGTTGGCGGGCATGCACCCGCAGACTCTGCGCCAGTACGACCGGATTGGACTCGTCGTTCCCGGTCGCACGCGCGGCGGCTCTCGCCGCTATTCCGCGCGGAACATCGTCCAGTTGCGTGAGGTCGCTCGGCTCTCTGCCGATGGCATGAGTCTGCCGGCGATCGCCCGCCTGCTCGATCTCGAGGACGAGGTGCGGATGCTGCGCCGCCGAGTGGTCGATCTCGAAGGCGCGCTGCGTGCCGAGCGGGAGAACCGCCCGGGCGTGCGCGTGTTCGCGGCAGGGGCGAGCGGCGTCGTCCCGGTGCCGAGTGGCAGACGCATCCGTCGCTCCACCGACATCGTCCTGTGGCGCCCGGGAGGCCGCGGCGAGGGCTGAACCCGCGCGGCCCGGCCTCAGTGGAACGGGCAGCGCGACGTGGTGGTGTCTGCCGAGCTCACGCGCCCGCCTGATGCGGGCATGGTCGGAAGCCGCCGCCGATTCACCTCGAGGCCTGTCCCTGCAATCGTGAGACGCGGATCGCTCAACGTCGCGACGGCTGCTGCCAGAGCGGCGATCGCGAGCTTCTCGCCTGGACAGCGGTGACCGGATGCCACGTCTGCACCGCCGTGCGGGATGAAAGCCGTCAGTGCTTCGTAGTCTTCGACACCGACGAATCGTTCGGGGTCGAACTCATCGGCGCGTTCCCATGACAACTCGTCGGTATTGGTGCCGAGGATGTCGAGAACCACTCGACCGCCAGCAGTCACCTTCTCGCCTTCGAGTTCGATATCGGCGATGGCACGGCCTGGCAGCATCGGCACGAACGGTGCGGTCCGGCGAATCTCCTGCGCGAACGCCGTCGCGAGTGGGCCGCTGACGAGCGATCCGCGCTCCGCCGTCTCGGCGGCGATGCGATCGCGCCACTCGGGACGATCGTGCAGCTCCTTCGCCGCGAAAGCGACGAAGCGTGCGACCGCGATCATCGGGCGGATGCTGTTCTGCAGCTCGATCCCGGCGGTTCGAGCAGGCAGCAGCTCTCGGTCAGTGTTGCGGTGCCATGCCCACTCGTGCAGGGCGGTGCCCTCCTCGGCCTCGAGCGCACCTGCCCGTACCGCCTCGATCAGTCTTTGCGTGTGCGTGTCAGACCACCGCCGGTTGATCCACGCCTGCAGGTATTCGGGTGAGTAGGGCGCGCCGAATCCGTCCACGATCTGCGCGAGACGGGCGGCCCATCTCGTCTTCGCAGCAGGAGTTCCCGGCAGGTCCGCCCAGCGCATGATCGCGCGTCCGAGCGCTCCGACTGCGGCGTCGTATGCGGTGCGGGTGCCGCCGCCTGACCACTCCTCCAGTTCCTGCTGCCACTCCCGTTCCAGGTGGGGCAGCAGTCGTGCCACCTGCGCATCTTCGTAGGCGACGTCGACGAACGTCGACTTTCGATGGTGGTGCGCGTCACCGTCGAGGCTGTGGACGGAACCGTGACCGAAGAGCGTCTCCTGCACGATCGCCGGCATCGCACCGTGGCGCGCGATCTTCCGCTGGTCGTAGAAGAGCTCAACGCCCTCGGCTCCGCGCACGAAGATGGTGTCGTCTCCGAGGAGCCGCATCGGCGCTGATCTCGCGCCATCGCGCACTCTCCGCCAGATGCGCGCGCCGAAACCGTAACCCTGCAGGAGGATCGAGGGCGCGTCATCATTGAGCACATTCATGGCTGCTGGTCGCGTCTTGTTCGGCTGCATGGATGCCACGTTGCCAGATGCGAGCGCGGGAGTCCCGGGGGGGAGCGTTGTGAGCGTGACTGTGCTAGAGGACGCGAGGAGGTGTGTATCCTGTCAACAGTCAACAGGAGGTCGTCGTGGCTCAGACAGTGAAGCGCGGTGAGTCCCTCGGCGCCCAGGTCGCAGGTGTGCTGCGGCAGCGGATCGTGCGCGGAGAGCTCGCACCCGGCGAACGCATCACCGAGGAAGCACTCGCCGAGGAGTTCGCCGTGAGTCGCGGTCCGATCCGCGATGCGCTCATGCAACTCAGCTTCGAGAAGCTGGTGGAGGTGCAGCGCCCACGCGGGGTGTACATCGTCGGCCTCACCCGAGACGATGTCGATCAGCTCTACAGTCTGCGCGGCGCTCTCGAGCAATTGGCGCTGTCGCGCGCGATGCGCGTCGACGACCCGGCTCGATGGACGGCGATGGCGGCGGCGGTAGGCCGCATGGGAGAGGCCGCCGACTCCGGAGATCACGCTGCCTTCGTGGCTGCCGATCTGGAGTTCCATTCGCAGATCTACGCACTCGCCGATCACCCGCGATTGGCGGGTGCGTGGAATCAGTACCTGCCCACGTTCTCTGCGCTGCTCGAAGTGACGATCAACCACGACGACGACCTGCATGAGTCCTCTGGCGACCACGTCAAGCTCATGGACGTCATGCGCACCGGCTCGCCTGAGCAGGCGGCGGCGGTGCTGACCGAGCATCTGGACGGCGCGCGCGATCGGATGCTGAGCGAGCTCGCACAACGCCGGGTCTGAGTCGTCCGAGAACCGCAGAACCCTGTTCGCGCGTTGACTGTTAACAGTCAACAATGCTACGCTCGGCCAGTCGGTAAGGTCCCCACCTGCACTCAAAGAGGAGCAAAGATGCCCATCAAGCGTATGAACCGCGTGCTCGCAGCCGCCGCGGTCTTCACCACAGCCGCACTGGTCATGTCCGGATGCACGAAGGTGGAAGAGGGCGGCGACGCCGCGTCCTCCTTCCCCGAGAAGGACATCCGGTTGATCATCCAGGCCAACCCCGGCGGTGGCTCCGACCTCTCATCGCGCGCGCTCGCCAGCGAACTCGAGAAGATCCTCGACGTCAGCGTCATCCCCGAGAACATGCCAGGCGCTGCTGGTGCGCTTGCGATGGAGTACGTCGCAGAGCAGGACCCTGACGGTTATGTGATCGGGTTCGGCCCGGTCGAGATCGCCATGCTCAACACCACGCAGGACGCGAACGTCCTGCCCGAGAACTTCGACATGCTCGGTCAGATCATGCTCGCCCCCGGCGTCATCACCGTGTCAGCAGGCAGCGACATCCAGACACTCGAGGATCTCGTCGCCCAGTCCAAGAAGGCACCGGTCACGGTCGCCAACTCCGGGGCCGGTTCGATCTGGGAAGCGGCCAGCATCGCTCTCGGCTCCGAGACCGGTGGAGAAGTGACCCCGGTTCCCTATGACGGTGGTGCGCCGGCCGTCGCTGCGGCGGCATCGGGTGAGACCGTCGCCGCAGTCTCCGGGCTCGGCGAGGCTCTGTCGCAGGGATCCGCTGTGCGCATTCTTGCCGTGATGAACGACGAGCGGCACCCGGACGCACCCGATGTGCCCACGGTGGAAGAGGCCATCGGGTCCGAGCTCGTGTTCGGTGGCTGGGGCGGAATCTACGCCCCGACCGGTCTGCCGGACGACGTCCACGCAACGCTCGAGGCCGCCATCAAGGAGGCCGTCGAGTCCGACGCGTACACGAAGTTCCAGGAGGACGCCGGAAACCTGGTCGTCTACCGCGACTCTGCCGAGTTCACCGAGTTCGTCGGCGAGCAGTTCGCGCTGTTCCAGGATCTGCTGGGCTGATCACGTGGCGGAGGTCGGAGTCGTTTCCGACCTCCGCACAGCCGGAGGAAGCACATGTCTTCATCAGAAGTCGCCGACAGCGACGAGTACCAGGGTGCGACGCCATCGCGTGGGCTCGAGATCGCGTTCGCCGTGGTGGCGCTCGCGGTGACCGCCGGATACCTGGCTCTGACGACCCAGATCTCCCTCAGGCGGGAGGCCGCCCCCGGCCAGATAGATGCGCGGTTCTGGCCGATGGTCCTCGCCGTCACCGGTATCGTGGTGGCGATCGTGCTGCTCGTCATCGCGATCACCCGCCCGGCCGCCGGTCGTGAGGACATCGAGCGCATCCAGCCAGGTGGCGTCGTCAGGGTCGTGACGACCCTGGTGATCTCGATCGCATTCATCGCGCTGTGGTCGCTCGGCAGCGTCATCCTGTTCGGTTACCGCATCGAGGTGTTCCCGATCGCAGCCGCCCTGCTCATGGCCGGCCTCATGCTCGTCTACGGGCACCGGCGCTGGCTGAGTCTCATCATCTACACCGCATCCATCACGGCGTTCATCTACGTCGTGTTCGGGATGCTGCTGAGGATCCCGCTATGACCCCGCTGCTGGAGGGGCTGAACTCGCTCCTCGACGTCTCGATCCTGCTGTACATGCTCGTCGGCCTGCTGCTCGGCTTCATGGTCGGCGCCTTCCCCGGCATCACAGCCACCATGGCCGTCGCGCTGGCGGCCGGCTTCACGATGACGCTCGAGCCGGTACAGGGCCTCGCGGTGCTGCTCACGATCTACGTCGCCGCGAACTTCGGCGACCGGGTGCCGTCGATCCTCATCAACACGCCGGGTACGCCCGCATCGATCGCCACGACGCTCGACGGCTATCCGATGGCGAAGCAGGGAAGGGCGGGTCTCGCCCTCACGATGTCGGCCATCGTGTCCGCCGTCGGCATCCTCGCCTCACTCATACTCTTCGCACTCGCCGCCGTGCCGATCGCGAGCTTCGCCCGCGATTACTTCAAGTCCCCTGAGCTCTTCGCGCTCGTGGTGTTCGGCATCGCGATCATGATCGGCATCTCTTCGAAGTCGATGCTCAAAGGCATACTCGCCGGCGTCTTCGGCCTCATGCTCGGTACCGTCGGCACCTATGCCGCGACGGCTGACAAACGCTTCACCTTCGGATCGCTCGATCTCGTCGAGGGTGTGAACTTCATCGCCGTCATCATCGGCCTCTTCGGCATCGCGGAGCTGTTCGACCAGTTGCTCACGTATCGCAAGAGCAACGTGCGACCGATCTCGAGCCTCGGACGCTGGTGGCCGAACAGGTCCGAGTTCCGGCAGAGCGGCCGTGCGACAGCGGTCGGCGGTGCGGTCGGCCTCGGTGTCGGCCTCATTCCCGCCGCTGGCGGCGACATCGCGGGGCTCATCGGTTGGGAGCGTGCCCGCAAGGCGTCCAAACACCCGGAGATGTTCGGAAAGGGCTCGATCGAGGGTGTCGCGGCATCCGACACGGCATCCAGCGCGACGCTCGGCGGATCACTCACCACGACGATGGCGCTCGGCATCCCGGGTGACTCGGTGATGGCCGTCATGATCGGTTCGATGATCATCTGGGGAATCACACCCGGCCCCACGCTGTTCACCGAGCGCCCGGATCTCGTGGTCTCGATCGTCGGGATCATGCTCGTGGCCACGCTGCTCTCGCTGGTGCTGAGCCTGGTGCGGATGAAGGGCATGGTGAAACTGCTCGACGTGCCGCAGCCCTACCTGTGGAGCGGCATCCTGATCTTCTGCATCATCGGCACCTATGCGACATCGAACAGTCTCTCGACGGTCATCACGATGCTCGTGTTCGGGGTCATCGGTGTGCTGCTCAAGCGCATGCAGGTGCCTGCAGGACCCGTCGTGCTCGGCCTTCTCCTCGGACCGCTCGCCGAGGAGAACCTGGCCCGCACCCTGGCGATTCTGCCGACCCGGCCGTTCTTCGAGGTAGTGAGCCCGATCGCTATCGTGCTGCTCGTGCTCGCCGTGCTCTCGATCGTCATGCCGGCGATCCGCGCCGCACGCAAACCCCGCGCCGAGCGCGCGTCGTTCGCCGATTCCGTGCTCGACACTGCGAGCCTCGCCCAGCTCTCGAAGGCGCACGATGAGCTCGCCGCCGACCCTGACCTGCTCACCTCGACGGTGCGCAATCCGCCCGCGGTGAAGGCCCGCCGTCCTCGCAAGAACTCCAAGGAGAACAAGAAGTGACCCGTTACGACATCCTGACCGCGATCCCCACGGCGTTCCACCGCGACGGGAGCCTCGACCTCGATGGGTCGCGTGCGATCTTCCGCTTCGTGGGGGAGTCAGGCAACGAGGGCGCGTTCGTGCTCGGGACGACGGGGGAGTTCCCCGCGGTGGACGTGGCGGAGTTCACGTCGCTGGTCGAGGCGGCGCTCGAAGAGCTCGCCGATCACATGCGTGTCGTGGTACATGTCGGCCAACCCAGCGCGTTTGAAGCCGTGCGGCTCACGCGGATCGCTCGTGGCCTCGGGGCGACCGAGTTAGCCGCGCTCACGCCGTACTACCTGAGGTCGACCGACGATGCGGTGTTCGACTATTACCGTGCGGTGTCGGATGCCGTCGGTGACGGGCGGCTCTACGTGTACATCTACCCGGCGCGCAGCGGCAACCCCGTCTCGCCGGACCTGCTGGTGCGCCTGTCAGGCCTGCCGAATGTCGTCGGCGCGAAGGTGAGCGAGCTGTCGCTGGAAGACATCGCCGCCTACCGCGCCGTCGTCCCCGAAGACTTCGAGCTCTACACCGGCGCCGACCGCGACCTCATCGCCGCCGTCGAGGCCGGCGCCCAGGGCGTCGTCTCCGGCGTCTCGTCGGTCACGCCGAAGCCGTTCCGCGCGCTGGCAGATGCTGCGCGTTCGGGAGATGGTGCCGCAGTCGCTCACGCTCAGGACGCCGTCGACGCGGTCGTCTCGCTCATCGGCGGTGACATGGCGCGCATGAAAGAGGGCTATCGCGTGCTCGGCGTCACCGACACGCACTGCCGTATGGCGATCGCCGAGCCGACGGATGCCGAGCGCGCCGACGTGCGACGGGTGGTCGAGCAGTACCGCTGAGCGGCGGTCACTCCTCTAGCGGCTCGACCGAGAATCGGAATGCGGCCCCTTGCCGGAATGGCTCCACGATCTCGAAGTTCTCGTAGGCCGGACCGCCGGGGATGGGTGAGGCGCTCGCCCAGTATGACCATCGAGCGTTCACGAGTGCCGCAAGCTCTGGGTGCGGATCATCGACGACCCATGTCTGCCGCGCCCGGCGGCCGAGGAAGTGCCAGTGCGCGGCCGTGTCGTCGGAGTAGACGACTGACCACGGGTCGGCCTCATCGCCGATGGCGCTGACGATGGCGGCATCGTCGACACGCCGCAGCTCGGATAAGGCGAATCGCGCGTGCTCAGCGAAGCCGGTGCCCGCGAATCCGGGCCAGAGCTCCGCCGGTGCCACTGTGCGGTCGGCGAGTTCCAGGATGCGCAGTCTCGCCCAGTTGCCCATGGTCGCGCTGAGAACCAGATGGCTCAGCCGGGCGGAGGCCTCATCGGCGAATCCAGCTACCTCTACTTCGTGCGGGCGGTCGAGCCGGAAACGAACGCGGACGCGAACCACGGCCCCGCTATCGAATTGCTCGACGCCGATCCAGATCGTGAGGCATTCGACCCCATCGATCTGATCGATCACGCCCGGCGCGATCTCGCCGGGAGAAGCGTCGGGCGCATCCATCGACCAGAGACGCTTGCCTCGCTGCCCCGGATCGAGCGTGCTCGGCTCGAGCTCGGAGTATCCGCGCTCCGTCTGTCCATCGACGATCGGTTCGATCGCGATGAAGTTCACCAGACGCTCTCTGGGGTGGTCGAGGTATGAAGTGAAGATCCGCAGCAGGCCCCGGGGTCCGGGGATCGGCGGGATGCCCAGTTGCATGCCGTCGGCGTGTCCCCAGCGAGGCTCGGTGGCGCCATCGTGTCCTGGTCTTATCCATGGAGAATGCATGCCGGATACGCTAGCGGTCTGAAATCGATTTCGCTAGAGTGGCGCTGATCGAGGAGGATCATGCGACATGAACGCAGCGCAATTCGCCGGACAGCAGCCGCGTCGTCTGCTCTGTTGGCCATCGTGCTCGCGGCCTGCGCAAGCGGGACGAGCGTGACCGTCGACCCGAATCCGGACAAGCCGTTCGCGCTGGCCGGCGTTTCAGACCTCACCGAGATCGCTCAGCTCACGGGCCCTGACGCCATCAACGACACCGCATCCGTCTCCGTCGCCGGGACGGATCTGGGCTCGATGACGAACGTCGGCGACAGAACGTTCTTCTTCTTCGGCGACACGTTCGGAGAACGAGATCCTGAGTCGATCGGAGGGCAGGGCGGATTCTGGCGCTCCAACGTCGCCGCCTGGACGACCGACGCAGATCCGAGCGACGGCATCACATTCGACGACTGGGTGACTGATGACATCGGACTGGCGGCCGCGCTCATCGAGGGTGATCACGACGCCAACGACGCAGAAGGCGAGGTCACGAAGATCCCGACCTACGGGTTCGCGGTGGGTAAGACGATCTACGTCTCGTACATGTCGGTTCGACATTGGGGTGAGCCCGGTGCGTGGGATGCGAACCACTCCGCGCTCATAGTCTCGCGCGATGACGGCGCTTCATGGACCCAGGTCGATGGTGTGCAATGGCCGGGCGACTCGAATTTCGTCCAGTTCGCGACGGCCCCGGTGATCGAGGGCGGTGAGGAATACATCTACTTCTGGTCGATTCCTTCAGGGCGTTTCGGTGATGTGCGACTCATGCGCGTGCCCGCGTCGGAGGAGGCGGTGGAGGATCAGGCTTCGTACGAGTACTTCGCCGGCGCCGAGGGTGCGGATGCGAATTGGAGTTCCGAGATGGCGGATGCCGCGCCGATCGTCGAAGGAACCGTCGGCGAACTCTCCGTGATGTGGTCGACGTACCTGGAGCGTTGGATCATGACCTACTCGGATGCCGGCAACGCGCACATCCGCGAGGGCCTCACGCCGTGGGGGCCGTGGGGTGAGCCCATCGAACTGGTCTCCGGTGCCGAGTATCCCGGGCTCTACTCGCCCTATCTCAACCCGCGATACGTGTCGGGCGACGGGAGAACGATCTATTTCACGCTGTCGCTGTGGGGGCCGTACAACGTGTTCTGGTTCTCCGCTGAACTCGAACAAGCAGAGCTGCCGCGATGATGGTTGCGCATGAAATCGATTTCGCCTATTCTGACGCTACCCGGTCAGAGAGGATCGACTGGCATGGGCGGGCGCACTTCTGGCGCCGGCCGAGCACACAGCAAAAAGACTCGATGGTGAGTCGCGTTCCTGAGGAGGAACCAATGAGAACGACACGCACTCGTCGCACCGTCATCGCCGCTCTCGGTGCGTTGACCGTCGGCACGATGCTGGCAGGCTGCGGATCCGGGACGCCCGGTGAGGCCGCAGGCGACGGCGGAGGAGAAGCCGGAGTAACGACCATCCAGTTCTGGCACCGGACATTCACTCCGGTCGAGAACGAGTGGTACGAGAACATCGTCAAGAAGTTCAACGATTCTCAGGACGAGATCAAAGTCGTCGACACCGAGGTCCCTGCAGACGCCTGGGATCAGAAGATGAAGGCCGCACAGGCCGCAGGCAAGGCGCCCGACGTCTACACCCACGCCGGCAGCATTCAGGACGCCGTGAACGCCGGGCAGTTGCACGACCTCGATTCGATCGTCCCGAAAGATGCGCTGGCAGAGATCATCGATGCGGCGAAGCCGGTCTCGGAGATCGACGGGACGTTCTACGCGTATCCGCTCCTGCTCGAGCCGCAGACCGTCCTGTTCTGGAACAAGGATCTGCTCGACGCGGCAGGCGTCGACTCGGAGAACGGCCCAGAGAGCTGGGAAGACCTTATGGCGGCGTGCGCGAAGATCCAGCCCACGCTTGCATCAGGCCAGTACTGCATCTCGCCCGCGCAGGACGCGGCCACCTTCGCCTGGTCATCCGTCGGGCAGCAGTACAACTTCTCCGGCCACACGGCACTGACCGATGACTGGACGGCGCCGAATATCGATGACGATGGATACCGGGCGATGATGGAGCAGTACAAGACGCTCTGGGACGAGGGCTACATGCCCAAGCAGCCGCTCGCTGCGTACGTCGAAGGCAAGGACTTCGGCGAGCAGAAGGTCGCCTTCAAGGTGTCCGGTTCCTGGATGATGTCCGAGATCGGTTCGGACTACGCCGACCTGCTCGGTAAGACCGGAATCGGCGCATTCCCGAACGCACCCGGCTCCGACGACCGCACAGCCACCACGCTGGGCAACTTCAAGTGGGTCGTCGACGCGAAGAGCAAGAATGCCGACGCCGCCGGTGAGTTCCTCTCCTGGGCCATCGCCGGCGACCCGGAGAATGTCGTGCCGTTCTTCGTCGACACCCAGTTCACGAAGGTCCCGGTGCGACAAGCGGTGCAGGATGCCGTCGCCGAGAGCGACGGCGCAGCCGATGCGCCCTGGTCGGATGTCATCGTCAACGAGATCGCACCGAACGCGATCCCTGAGCCCACATACCCCTGGGACGTCTCCCTCGCCGTCGGCACCGCTTTCGAGTCGGTCATGAAGGGCGCAGCATCCGCCGACGACGCCATCAAGACTGCGAACAACGCGATTCAGACCGTGATCACCCGTGATGGTCTGCCCGAGAAGGCACCGAAGAACTGACAATGCTCACGTCGGGGGCCGGGTCATCCCGGCTCCCGAACCGTGATGCACCCGAACTACGAGGTGGACATGGCCAGTCAAGCTGTGCAAGAACGCCGGATGACCCGGCAGAGGCAGAACCGGCATCGATTCCGGGACGACAAGATCGCGTACTGGTTCCTGGCACCGCTGGTGGTGCTGCTGGGGATCTTCGTGATCTGGCCGGCGATCTACGCGGGCTACCTGTCGTTTCAGGACTGGAGCTTCTACAAGGACCCTGAGTTCGTCGGGTGGAAGAACTTCGTCGATGTGATGTCCGACCGGCTGTTCTGGGCAGCGGTCGGTCGAGGTTTCGTCTTCGTGGCGATGACTGTGCCGCCCATGCTGGTGCTCGCATTCCTCTTCGCCAGCCTCGTGGTGAGCGTCGGAAAGAAATTCGCCAGCTTCCTCAAGGTCAGCATCTACATCCCGACGATCATCTCCGCAGTGATCACGTCGATCATCTTCGTGCTGATCTACGACTACTCCGGCGGCCTGCTCAATTGGTTCCTGGCGTTCTTCGGGATCGACCCGATCGCGTGGATCGGCGACCCGGCGTGGGCGCTGCTCGCCATCGCGGTCCCGGCGATATGGCTGGGAATGGGGCTCACTTCGCTGATCATGGTCGCAGCAATGGTGGACATCCCGCAGGAGTTCTACGAGGCGGCCGCGATGGAGGGCGCGAACTGGTGGCAGAAGACCGCCTACATCACGCTCCCGCAGATGAAGAACATCCTCCTGTACCTGCTCATCACCGGCTTTGTCGCGGCGATCCAGCAGTTCGAGCTTCCGCTCGTCATGACCAACGGCGGCCCACTGGATTCGACCATGCTGCCGAACCTGTTCATCTTCAATCACTTCCGCAACGACATCAACGTCGGCTATTCGATCGCCGCTGCGCTGCTGATGTTCGTGGTGCTGGGCACAGTCTCGGCCGTGGTCTTCAGATTCGTCAACTCGGAGAGGCTGGTGGACTGAGATGACCATCGTTCAGGAGACGACTCGAATCGTCCTCGCGGGCAAAGAGCCCAAGCGCAAGCCGCTGCCGCGCACTCCTGGCTCGTGGCTGGTGCTCGTCGGCAAAGTGCTCGCCGGGCTTTTGTTCCTGGTGGCAGCACTGTTCCCGCTGGCATGGATGGTGATCGCCGGATTCAAGTCGAAGACCGAGGTCATCCAGACGCCGTTCCAGTTCTTCCCCGAGGTGTGGAAATGGCAGAACTACGCGCAGATCCTGGCGGATCCCACGTTCACGCTCACGATGGGCTGGACGTTCCTCGGTGCCGTCCTGTTCACGCTTCTGAGCCTCACGGTCAACTCGGTCGCCGCGTACGCCTTCGCGCGACTGGAGTTCCGATTCAAGAGAACCATCTGGACCATCGTCATCACCACGATGTTCATCCCCGGCATGACGATCCTGCTCACGAGCTTCATCGTGGTCACCAGGCTCTCCATGCTCGACACCCTCGCAGTGCTGGTTCTGCCGGGCGCCGCGAGTGCTGCGACGGTGTTCTTCATCCGGCAGTTCTACCTGAACATCCCGGCAAGCCTCGAGGAGGCCGCGATGCTTGACGGTTGCGGCCGACTGGGCATCTTCGTGCGGATCTTCCTTCCACTGTCGAAGCCGCCGTTCGTCGTGATGGGCATCACCTCGTTCCTCGCGTACTGGAACTCCTACGTCTGGCCGATCATGACGATCACGACTCCGGAGCGCTTCGTCGTGCAGCAGTACCTGGCGACGTTCCGCTCGGAGCGCTCGACCGAACTGGGGCTGCTCATGGCGGGCTCCGTACTCGCTGCGGCGCCGGTGATCATCCTGTTCCTCATCTTCCAGCGCCAGATCATCGGCAACATCAAGATGGCCGGCCTCAAATAAGGTTGATCCGCGGGACACTGGGGCGGTGACGACTCAGGCGAAGCGGACCCAGTTCGCGCCGTGACCGGTCTCGATCTGCTGAAGGAGTTCGAGATCGCCGTCGTGCACGGCGTAGAGCGAGATGGTCGTCGACAGTTCTCCTGCGGCCACGAGGTGTGCGCCGTTCGGGCTGACCGCGAATCCGCGCGGCTGCGTCTCGGTCACGGTGAAGCTCTCCGGGGCGGACAGCGATCCGTCGTCGGCCACTGCAACCGCGCCCAGGGTGCTCTCGGTGCGCTCGGAAGACCACAGACGCCGTTCTCCGCCGCCGAAGTGCAGGTCGGCTCCCCAGATGTAATGGTGCTCGAGTGGATCCGCGCCGAAAACGCTGTGGTCGAGGTTCTTGGTCGTGTCATAGGCGGTGCTCGCGCCGCGGAGCGTGAGCTCCCCGCTGGTGATGTCACGACTGTAGTGAAGCACCTCGCCGGAGAACTCGGTGAGCACGTACACCGCATTCTGCGCCTCATTCAGCACGAGGTGTCGAGGGCCGCTTCCGGTCGGAGCGGCGACAGTCTCCGGCTCGAGAGGCACGAGCCGAACGCCGTCGACCAACGTGTATTGCGCGACGAGGTCAGCGCCCAAGGAGACGAAGTAGGCGAAGCGGCCGTCGGCGCTCGGCAGCACTGCGTGCAGGTTCGGAAACTCGATCCTCGAGACGGGCTCACCCACGATGCCGTCTGCAACGGTGCAGCTGATGCCGTATCCGCCGCCGTATGACGCGCCGAGCAGACTCTCGCCATCCCGCGTGAGGGCGAGGTAGTTCATCCCGCCGTCGGGGAGGTCGAGGCGGGACCTTGGCGTCAGCCGTCCACTTTCGCGGTCGAGCGAGAGGGTGAGGATGCCGGCGGGTGCCCCCTTCACTCCGGCATGGACGAGATCGCGCGCGGTGTCGACGGCGAAGGTCGAGCATCCGTCGAGTCCGTCTGTGACGGCCAGGCGTTCGAGTCGCCCGCCTTCGAGGCGGAAAGAGCTGAGGGAGCCGTCGCCCGAGTTGGCGACCAGGACGAGCGAGGAGTCGGTCATGTCTCGATCGTACGGCGATCAGGACTCACCAGACGGTGTAACCGCCATCGGCGATCACGTCGGAACCGGTCATCAGGCTCGATGCCTCTGAAGCGAGGAACAGGATGATCGATGCGACCTCGTCGGGGGTGCCGAGGCGGCCGGTGGGCGTGCGCTCGCGCCATACCTCACCGAGCGCTGGTTCCCGCTCCAACAGTGCGGCGGTCAGGTCGGTCGCGATGTAACCGGGGGACACCGAGTTCACACGTACGCCGCGGTCAGCCCATTCCCCGGCGAGCGTCTTCGTGAGGTGCATCACCCCGGCCTTCGATGCGTTATAGCTCACCTGCTTCTGCGGGAAATTGCTCACCGAACCGCTCATCGATGCGATGTTGACGATCGCGCCGCGACCAGCTGCGAGCATGTGACGGCCGAAGGCCTGGCACACGTGGAATGTGCCGGAGAGATTGACGTCGATCACTCGCGTCCAATCCTCGGCAGACATGTCTTCGGCGCTCGCGGAACGCACGATGCCGGCCGCGTTGAGCACGACGTCCGGGGCGCCGAGCCGCGCGGTCAGCTCGTCCGCGACGGAAGCCACGGCGGGAGCGTTCGTCACGTCGACTTCGACGAACTCCACATCGTTGTCCGCCTCGCCACCTGCGAGATCGAGTACGACGACCCGGGCTCCCTGTGCGAGGAACCGGCGGACGGTGGCGAGCCCGATGCCGCGCCCTCCTCCGGTGGCGACGACGAGCTTGCCATTGAGGTCGGGGTAGATCGCGTCATTCATGTCGGGCTCAGTCCCGCGGAGCGCGTGACGGCGTCGCGCCGAGGTCGGGGACCGGAGCGGTTCCTAAGTGAACCTCCAGGTCATCGGCCGTCGGCGACTTCGGCCGGCGTGCGGTCGGGCGGTCGAGGTAGAACAGCGCGGTCGACGCGATGTCGTCGCGCAGCGGGAGATAGCGCCAACCGCTGCGCCATCCGAGCGCCTGGATGTCGACCTTCGGGACGCCTGTGGCGAAGTGGATCGGGTCGAGCAGGTGCCAGCGGTACATGCCGAAGCGCTGCTGACTCACGTAGAGGCCGTCAGGTCTGATCACCTGAGGCATCCCGAGGTACGGCGTGGAGAACTCGGTGTACCCCTCGCCCGGGATGTCGAAGTTCCACGCTCCGCCGAAGTAGTCCTCGGTGCCGGTGCCGGCGATCGTCGGGTAGTCGGTGTCGTCATCGAGGTAGAACTTGATCTCGCCCTCGCCCCACCAGCCGTTGGAGTTGACACCCCATGCGATATAGGTGCCGACGTACTGGCCCTGCCCCTCGATTCCTTCGAGGATCACGTGCGGCGTCATGTCCTCGAGAGGGTTCGAGCGGCGCCACTGAGCGTGGAAGTAGGCGTCGTTCGAGTAGTCGCCGCCGATCTCGTACGTCACCTGGTAGTAGATGCGCACGTCGACGGTCGAGGTGTTCTCGACGGTGAGGCGTGCGCCGTCGCGGAACGGCATCGGCCAGTACGAGTTGAAGCCGCCATGCGGATTGGCGGCGATCGTCTGCGAGTTGACCTGCGCGAAGACACCCCAGCCATTGCAGAAGAAGTCGCCGTATGGCACTTCGACAGCGGGTTCCGCCGCGCCGTCCCAATAGGCGCGGAGCAGCAGCGTGCGCCAGTTGTCCGTGTGGGTGGTGATCCACATATGGGTGATCTTGCCCGCACCCTGAATGTTCGCGAGATCGAAGGTCTCGCCGGCCTTGATGTCGACGCTCGGCGAGATCTTCCAGCCCGGACCGAGATCGCGTGCGCACTCGGCGCCGGTCCCGGTAGTGGCACGCCCGCCGCCGCCGACAGAACCGTCGAAGTTCTCGGGTGAGATCGATCGGGTCTGCACCGGGCGCAAGGCGGCGATCGTCGCCAGGTCAGAGGGTGAGAGGGTCATCTCTTCGTTCACGTCCTTGTGTCTATGTGGATGCGCGGTGGTGATGCGCCGGCGCAGCGAGATCGTGACCACTGTAATCGATTTCAGATTCGAGCGCCACAGAATGTCCCGCCCGCGATACTGTTGCTTCACCCCCGGCGGAGCCGGAGTGTGCAGTGAGGGTGGGCATGGCCACGATCTATGACGTCGCAGAGCTGGCCGGTGTGTCTCCGGCCACTGTCTCGCGCGTGTTCAACGGTACGAGCGTCTCCGTCGAGAAGTCGAAGGCGGTGCGAGATGCCGCGAAGCAGCTGAAGTTCGTTCCGAGCCGCACGGCGCGCACGCTGCGACGGCAGAGCTCGGAGGTCATCGGACTGATCATCCCCGACATCGAGAATCCCTACTTCACGGAGATGGCGCGCGGGGTCGAGGATGTCGCTTCGGAGGCCGGGTACTCGGTGGTGCTGTGCAACACCGACGCGCAGGTGGACAAGGAATCGACCTACCTGCAGATCGCCATCTCGGAGAACATGTCCGGCGTGATCATCGCGACTGCGTCTGAACAGTCCGATCTCGACCTGATCCTGGCGACCGGCAGACCGGTCGTGGCGGTCGACCGCAGCACGTCGTACGACGTCGATGGCGTGGTCATGGCGAACCGTGCGGCGGGCACATCCGCGACCAACGCGCTGATCGACGCCGGATATCGGCGGATCGCCTATATCGGCGGGCCGGAGCACATCGATACGGCCGCCGAGCGTGCAGCCGGGTGGCGGTCTGCCCTCGCCCACGCATACCCCGAGGCCGACCTCGACGCGCTGCTGCGCTTCGCCACCTTCCGCGTCGACGGCGGTCGAGAAGCGATGGAAGAACTGCTTGCGAGCCCAGAGCCTCCGGACGCAGTCGTCGCCGGTAACAACCTCATCGGCGTCGGTGCGATCCAAGTGCTCACAGAGCACAGCCTCACGCCTCCCAAGGTCGGTGTCGCCGTCATCGGCTCGCTGCCTTTCACGACCCTCTCCCCGACGGCGGTCACGGTCGTTCGGCTGCCTGCGCGCCACATGGGAGTCACAGCGGCCAAGATGCTGCTGGAGCGGATCGGCGGCGACGAGCAGCCTTCGCGCACGGTCGTGCTGCGCAACGAACTGCAGGCGGCAAGCGTTCTTCGCTGAGCATCGTCGCAGCTGTTCCTTCTTCTGCAGCATCTTCTCCGCTTGCGGCATGAAATCGATTTCGCGTACAGTTGCGTAGAAGATCCGCGTTCAAGGAGGACCGCCATGCACTACTCGCTCGGAGTCGACATCGGCACGTCGAGCACCAAGGGCGTTCTGGTCGGCGCGGATGGAACGATAGCCGCATCCGCAACGCGTGCCCACGACGTCGATCGCCCGCACACCGGCTGGGTGGAGATGGACGCGCGCATCTGGTGGGACGAGTTCGTCAGCATCACGGCGGAACTGATGGCGACCGTTCGGCAGACTCAGGGATCGGATGTCGAGATCACCGCCGTCGGAGTGAGCGGCATGGGCCCGTGCGTGCTGCTCGCGGATGCGGACGACGAGCCGGTTCGCCCCGCGATCCTCTACGGTGTCGACACGCGCTCCGGCGCGCAGATCGCGAGAATGACCGACGAACTCGGCATCGACGAGATCACGCGGATCGGCGGATCGACTCTCACATCCCAGGCCGGTGGCGCGAAGATCGCGTGGATCTCGGATGAAGAGCCCGATGCCTGGGCCGATGCGCGCCGCTTCTTCATGCCCGCATCCTGGCTCGCACGCAAGCTCACCGGCGCGTATGTGCTCGATCACCAGTCCGCGAGCCAGACGTCTCCGCTCTACGACATAGAGAACGAGACCTGGTACGACCCGTGGTGGCAGCGGTACGCGGCCACGATCGAGCAGCCGCGGCTCACGTGGGCGGGCGAGATCGCCGGCGAGGTGACGGATGCGGCGTCCGAGTCGACCGGTATCCCCGCAGGTACTCCGGTCATCACCGGCACGATCGACGCATGGACCGAGGCTGTCAGCGTCGGCGCCCACGAGGTCGGCGATCTCATGCTCATGTACGGTACGACGATGTTCCTCGTCGCCACCGGAGAGCAGACGCTGCGTACCCCTTCGATGTGGACCACGGCCGGGGCGTTCCCCGGCACGCGCAATCTCGCGGGCGGGCTCTCCACGTCCGGCGCCCTCACAGCGTGGCTCAAGAACCTCACAGGATCCGATTATCAGGAGCTGCTCGCCGAGGCCGAGATCTCGGGTCCCGGCGCCAGGGGGTTGCTGATCCTGCCGTACTTCGCGGGAGAGCGAACGCCCATCCAAGACCCGGACGCTCGCGGAGTCATCGCGGGACTCACCCTCGAACACGGTCGCGGCGACCTGTACCGCGCCGCACTCGAGGCGACGGCGCTGGGAGTGCGCCACAACGTGGAGACCATGCGTGCGGCCGGCGCAGACATCACCCGCATCGTCGCCGTCGGCGGCGGAACGCAGGGGCAGCTCTGGCTGCAGGTCATCTCCGATGTGACCGGACTCGTGCAGGAAGTCCCAGAGACCACGATCGGCGCCAGCTACGGTGCAGCGTTCCTCGCTGCATGCGCCATCGCATCCGATGGTGCGGCACCCGTGATAACCGACTGGAACCCGATCACCAAGACGATCACGCCGAACGCCGAGCTCCGCGCCTTCTACGACGCACTCTTCGATCGCTACGTGCGGCTGTATGAAGGCACGAAAGACGTCTTGCACGAGCTCGCCTCTGACCGAAGAGGAATCTCTCATGAGTGAGCGTCACCGGGGGAGTGCACCGCGTCGCGCGCGTGGCATCCCGCACACCTCTCAGGCCACAGCATTTCCGCTCGGTGGCATCGGCACCGGAAACGTGTCGATCGGCGCGCGAGGCGAGCTGCGCGACTGGGAGTTCGAGAACCTGCCGGACAAGGGCAGACGGAACCCGCATTCGTTCTTCGCCATCCACGCATCGCCGGAGGACGGCCCGGCGGTCACCCGGGTGCTCGAGGCGCGGCTCGAGGGTCGTCATGACGCGGATGCCGGGTATGCCTTCGACCAGCTCGCCGGGCTTCCACGACTGGATTCGGCGACGCTGTACGGCGAGTACCCGGTCGTCGACGTCGACTTCGCCGATGAGGTGCTGCCCGTCGAGGTGACTCTTCACGCGTTCACACCGTTCGTGCCGCTGGACGCGGATGCCTCCGCAATTCCCGCCGCCGTGCTGCGCTACCGCGTCAGCAACCCCGGTGATGCGGCGGTCGCGGTGACTGTCGTCGGCAGCGTGTCGCACACCGCCGGTCGGGCTCGGCCCGGCTCGAACGAACCGTGGGGCATGCGCGGCACGCAATCCGTGACCTGGCGAGATGACGGCGACGTGCGCGGGCTCGACTTCGGCATCGATCTACCGCAGGACGACCCTGGTTACGGGACGCTGAGTCTCACGACGACGGATGTCGCGACCACAGCGAAACCGCAGTGGGTCACGAGTTACTGGCCCGATGGGGCGCGACTGTTCTGGAACGACCTCGCCGACGACGGGATGCTCGCGTCCGAGCCCCGGTTGACCCTGGAAGATCGTCCACGCGGGCTGTTCGCCGAGCTCGACGATGAGGCCGCGGCGAGTTTCAGCGAAGAGGAGATGATGGCGCGGCTCCCGCGCATCCGCACCGGATCTCTCGGTATCTTCCACTCGATAGCGCCGGGCGAGAGCTTCGACTTCGAGTTCGTGCTGTCGTGGAACTTCCCGAACCGCGCCCGTGGATGGCACGGCCACATCGTCGCCGCGGACGGGGAGATTGCCGGTGCCGACGTCGTCAAGAACCACTACGCGGCCCTCTGGCCGGACGCCTGGTCGGCCGCCGCGTACCTGCACTCGCACCTTCCGGCCCTCGAAGCGAGCACTGATGCCTTCGTCGACGCGCTGTACGGCAGCACCCTCGACCCCGCGCTCACGGATGCCATCGGGGCGAACATCGCGGCGATCCGCTCGACGACCGCTTTCGTGCTGGAATCTCCGAATCCCACGCTCGGTGATGGCCCGGTGTTCGCCGCGTGGGAGGGGTCTTTCGATCACTCCGGTTCGTGCGAAGGCACCTGCACGCATGTCTGGTCGTACGCGCAGACCCTCGCCTGGTTGTTCCCTGCGCTGGAGCGCAGCGCACGTCGCGTCGAGTACCTGCTGGAGACCGATGAGGCAGGAGCGCAGAAGTTCCGGGGAAATCGCGTCTTCGGTGGACCTTCGTGGTTCATGGGGCCGGCGGTCGACGGTCAGCTCGGGACGCTCCTGCGCCTGCATCGTGAGTGGCGATTCAGCGGGGACGACGACTTTCTCGCCGAGCTGTGGCCTGCGGCATCCCGCACTCTCGACTACGCCGCGCGCGAATGGGACCGCGACGGGGACGGCCTGCTCGACGGCGAGTTGCACAACACGTATGACATCGAGTTTCACGGCATCGAGCCGCTCGCGAACGGGATCTACATCGCCGCACTCCGCGCCGGAGTGCGCATGGCATCGCACCTCGGCCAGGAGGAGAAGGCACATTCGTGGGCGTCGAGAGCCGACCGCGTCGCCGAAGCCATGGACGGCGTGCTCTGGAACGGCGAGTACTACCAGCAGGTCATCGACGATCCTGACAGCCATCGCTACCAATACGGCGACGGTGTGCTCTCGGACCAGCTGCTAGGACAGTTCCATGCTTTCGTGGGCGGTCTCGGGTACATCCTGCCGAAGGAGCATGTCGACTCAGCGCTCGCAGCGATCGTCAGACACAACCACCGCCGCGACCTCTCGGCGCACGAGAGCACACAGCGCGTGTATGCCCTGAACGATGAGGGCGGTCTGCTGCTGGCGTCTTGGCCGGATGGCGGCCGTCCGGCGATCCCGTTCGTGTACTCGGACGAGGTCTGGACCGGAATCGAGCATCAGGTCGCGGCATCGCTGCTGTTCGCCGGACGCGTCGATGACGCGCTGCTCATAGAGCGGACGCTGCGGGCTCGCTACGACGGTGCGCATCGAAGCCCCTGGAACGAGATCGAGTGCGGCAATCACTATGCACGCTCTCTCGCCTCGTGGGCACTGCTGCTCGGCGCGAGCGGAGCGCAGTGGGATGCGCCGACCCGTACCCTCGCCTTCGCCCCGGCATGCGACGCCTCTGAACCGTTCCGCAGCCTGTTCACCACGGGCGCAGGGTGGGGGAGGGTCGAGATCGATTCATCCGGCCTGACCCTCCACCTCGACGGCGGCACCCTTGACATCGACGAACTGCATTTGCACGGCATGAGCCTCGCTCGCAGCATCCGTCTCGTCGCCGGTGATTCTCACACTGTGCGACTTCCACTGACCCCAACCCCGGAGGAATCATGACCAGCTACACCCTTCCCGCCGCGGCATCCCGCCCGGCATCCGCCCCGAAGACCGCATACCTGATCACGTCAGGCGACCTGCGCGAGTCGGCCAACACCGCGGGGTGGGCGACGCAGGCCGCACTCGAAGCCAGCGTCACCGGCGTCTTCAACGACCTCGGCTGGAACGTCATCCGTGCGTTCGAGGTCGATCCAGAGACCGGCCACGGCTACATCTCGAGCCAGCGCATGGGCATGGAGGTCTTCAAGAACATCCCGACCGATGCTCCGCTGATCGTCGCGATCGCCAACTGGCAGTACTCGCACCACGTGCTCGCAGGCCTCCGCACGCACGAGGGCCCGATCCTCACCACGGCGAACTTCGCCCCGGACTGGCCAGGGCTGGTCGGACTGCTCGGCCTGAACGCCGGACTCACCAAGATGGGCAAGCCGTACTCGACGACCTGGTCGGTCGACTTCTCCGACGACTGGTTCAAGACGACCATCAAGGAGTGGATCGAGACCGGCAAGATCACCCACGACTACTCGCACGTACGCGATCTGCCGGCGCTGCCGGACAGCCCCGAGAAGCAGCTCGGTGAGGCGCTCGCGGCTCAGCTGCGCGATGAGAAGGCCATCATCGGCGTCTTCGACGAGGGCTGCATGGGCATGTACAACGCCATCTTCGATGACGAGCTGCTCAACCAGACCGGCATCTACAAGGAACGCCTGTCTCAGTCCGCGCTGTACGCCGAGATGCTGAACGTCGCCGAGGGCGAGGCGGACGCCGCGTACGACTGGCTCGTCGATCACGGCATGACGTTCCGCTACGGCGAGGACGGCGCCACCGAGCTCACCCGCGAGCAGGTGCAGTGGCAGATGAAGATGTACATCGCCGCCCTCCGCATCGCGGATGACTTCGGTCTGGATGCCGTCGGCATCCAGTACCAGCAGGGGCTGAAGGATCTCGTCCCGGCATCCGACCTCGCCGAAGGCATCCTGAACTCGACCGAGCGTCCCCCGGTGACCAGCCGGGACGGGTCCCGGGTGCTCCACGAGGGCCGCGCCTTCCCGCACTTCAACGAGGCCGACGAGGGTGTCGCGGTCGACGCACTGGTCACCGATCGTGTGTGGCGGGCGATGGGCCTTGTGCCGGACAACACGCTCCACGACGTGCGCTGGGGCGAGGAATACGACGGACAGTTCGTCTGGGCTTACGAGATCTCCGGCTCCGTGCCCGCTTCTCACCTCGGCGGCTGGGACAAGGCAGAGGGCTGGCGCCAGGGTCACGTCTTCTTCCCGGCAGGCGGCGCCACCCTCAACGGCGTCTCCCACCCGGGCGAGGTCGTGCTCTCACGCGTCTTCATCGCAGACGGCATCCTGCAGGCAGACATCTTCCGTGCGTCGGTCGTCGAGCTGCCGGAGGAGGAAACGCAGCGCCGCAAGGCCGTGACGAACGAGGAGTGGCCTCTCGCGCACGTCGTGCTGCACGGCGTCTCGCGCGATCAGTTCATGGCCCGCCACAAGGCCAACCACGCGCAGCTCGTCTACGCTCCCGACGCCGAGACCGCCGACAAGGCGCTCATCGCGAAGGCGGCCATGTTCGATGGCATGGGCATCAAGGTGAACCTGGTCGGCGACGTCGCGATCTGATCGAGCCTCCCGCGCGAGACCGAGTCTGCCGCACGAAACAGAGTGTGTGAAGACCTGTCTCGTGCGGGAACCTCGGTCTCGGTGGAGCTGCGTGCTTCAGGTGCGATCAGCCGGGCAGCAGCCCAGCGACGAGGGCGTCGACGAC
Organism: Microbacterium sp. TWP3-1-2b2; assembly: GCF_049896145.1. Classification (NCBI taxonomy): domain Bacteria; kingdom Bacillati; phylum Actinomycetota; class Actinomycetes; order Micrococcales; family Microbacteriaceae; genus Microbacterium; species Microbacterium sp. TWP3-1-2b2. The sequence continues at coordinate 3,009,894 of NZ_JAFCTS010000001.1, forward strand.
TTCGTCGGTCGGGGTGCCGGGGTCGATGGGGGAGGTGAGCCGGTCGAACACCAGACCCTCGATCGCGTAGTGGAACAGCGCCACCTCGCGGCGACCGCCGGGGAGCCCGGCCGCCTCGTTGAACGCGATGTCACCCTCGAAGGCGGTGCGCTGCCATTCGCCCAGTGAAGCGGCGAGTTCCGGGCGCCGTGCTGCGTCGAGTCTCAACTCGTAGAGCGCGAGCGTGACCTCTCGGTTCGTGGTCAGGCGGCGCACGATGTCGCGGATGTAGTCGGCGAAGAGCGCGCGACTGGGCTGCTCGGCCGCACGAGCCGCCAGGTCTTCCGGCGTCGGTGCCAGCCGGATGCCGATGCGCTCGAACAACCCGGTGATGAGCGCTTCCCGGCTGCGGAAATAGTTGGAGGTGGTGCCGATGGGCACGCCGGCCTCTGCGTCGATGGCGCGATGAGTCAGACCGCGCGAGCCCTCCCGTGCCAGCACCGCGATGCCCGCATCGGCCAGGAGTGCTCGCCGTGTCTCGTTCTTCGCCATGAGAACGACACTAGCGCAACCACTGCACCTGTTGTAGTCTCCAATCACTGCACCTGTAGTTATTGGAGAATTATGCGAGAACTCACCTATTACGTCGCCGTGAGCATTGACGGATTCATCGCCGGTCCTGACGGCGAGTTCGACCGGTTCCTGTCCGAAGGGGACCACGCGTCAGGCATAGCGAAGAAGTACCAGGGCACCGCCCCGACCGACCTCGCCGAGCGCGCAGGGTTCCCGATCGACGGCGGCCCGTTCGACACCGTGCTCATGGGGTGGAACACCTACGCCGTCGGCTTGCCTGAGCTGCCGAACCCCTACCGCCATCTGCGGCAGATCGTCTTCACGCGCGGACACGTAGCTCCCCAGGGCTCCGAAAGCGTCGAGTTCACCGACCGTGATCCCGTCGAGGTGGTCCGCGAGCTGAAGGCCGAAGAGGGCAAGGGGATCTGGCTCTGCGGTGGCGGGGCGCTCGCCGCGGTGCTGCAGGACGAGATCGACCGCCTCGCCCTCAAGCGCAATCCGATGCTCTTCGGCGATGGCGTGCCCCTGTTCGAGAGGCGCGATTACGCGCCGGCCTCCTTCCGACCCACCGGCATCACGCCGTACGAGTCGGGCGTCGTACTCGCCGAGTACGTGCGCGGCTGAACGTCAGCGGCCGCCAGGTCTACGTCGAAGCGTGATCTTCGCCGGGAGCAGGTAGTGTGGCGACACGATGAGGATGACGCGTCGCCAGCTGCTGATCGGCGCCGGAGCAGGAGCTCTCGGGGTGCTGCTCGTTTCCTGCACCCCGGAGCCCGCCCCGACGCCGACCGGGACGCGCACGCCGACACCATTGCCGACGACGAAGGTGCCTGCGCCGGCCGCGAGCATGCGCAGCTCTTGGGCCACCGACCAGTACTCGCGTGGCGCGGTGAGCTTCACGCGCATCGGGGTGCAGTCGGACACGCGCGCGACGCTGGCAGAGCCGGTCGGAGGGCGGGTCTACTTCGCGGGCGAAGCGACGGACGTCGACAATCCCGCAACGATCGCCGGAGCCATCCACTCCGGCGAGAGCGCCGCGATGCGATTGCGCGCGACCGTGACGGACGGTGAACGGATCGCCGTGATCGGCGCAGGCCTCGCCGGCGCGACGGTCGCCTCACAGCTCGCCGATCTCGATATCGAGGTGACCGTCTTCGAGGCGCGCGATCGCGTCGGTGGCCGCGTCCACTCGCAGCTCGATGACGATTGGCCGATCCCGGTTCAGCTCGGCGGATGGCTCGTCAGCCCCGACGACCACAGCGATCTGGCGGAGACGGTGGATCTGGCATCCGCGCTGTGGCGTTCTCCGGAAGGCGACATCGAACCGGTGGCCAACGCTCCGTTGGAGACCGCGATCGCCGCAGCGCAGGCTCTCCCTGCTGATGTCTCACTGGCCGAGGCCCTTGTCGCGAGCGGTGCAGACCCGGAAGAGCCGGACCTCGCCGCACTGCTCGCGTACCTCGCAACGACCTCGGGTGCTGACGCGGACACGCTTTCCGCCTGGTTCCCTCCAGCGCTGCCACTCGCCGCATCCACAGGAATCATCGGTGATCTCGGTGCGTTCGTGGAGGAGCAACTGGGAGACGCCCAGCTGACGCTGTCGTCGCCGGTGGCACGTATCGCCTACGACGAATCGGGTGTGAGTCTGAGGCTCGGAACGGGTGAGTCGACCTCGTTCGACCGGGTGGTGGTCACCGTTCCGCTCGGAGTGCTGCAACGTGAAGGCATCGAGTTCGCGCCCCCGCTGCCCTTCGCGCACCGTGGCGCATTGAACGCCCTCGGCATGGGGCACATCGAGACGATCTGGATGCGCTACGACGAGCCGTTCTGGGACACCGAGGCGACGATCTGGCATGTCGTCGGTGACCGACAGAGCGTCGGCAGCGGGTTGACGCTGGAGAACGCGGTGGCGGTGCGGACCTGGATCAACCTCTTTCCTGTCACCGGAGAGAACCTGCTCGTGGGTATCGTCGGTGGTGTCGACGCGGAGAGATTCGCCGAGCTAGAAGAAGAAGGCGCGCTGCTGTCAGCACTCACGTCCCTCGAGCTGTTCCTGCCATCCGACGCGACGGGCTGACCCGGCTGATCACGGCGAGCACCGTGGCGATCAGCGCGAATATCGTCAGCGCGAGTCCGCTCGTGATGAGGAACTCGCCTATGCCGCTGACCTGACGCAGGTCGAGGAAGTAATACGGATACCAGCCGATCATCGGCCCGCGCCACATGGTCACGCCGCCCCATACGAGGGGGAAGACCAGTGAGCCGGGGATGATCCACCACGGCACGGACCGGTGGCCCGGCGTGAGGGTCCACGCGATCGCTGTCAGCGCGGGTAGCCAGAAGTGCAGCACCTGGTCCGACCACGGCACGTCGACGCGGATGCCGCGGATCCCGGCCTGCCAGACGATGAGTGCGAACGCGAGTCCAGCGGTGATCGTCCACGTCAGCACGAGCGAGAGGGCGACGCTGAACCATCGCGGATCGTCGTCGCGGCGGAACGCGATGATGCCTCCGATGACGAGCAGGGCGACGAGTGCGCAGTTCGATTCGACGGTGAGGTACGCGAAGAAGTTGCGTCCGGCGATCGTCTGCGAACTGAGGCCCCAGAACAGCCGGTGAACGAGTGCCGTGAGACACACGGCCGCGGTGACAAGGCGAAGCGCGCCGAACATGGTTCGTGCCTTCACTGCCGCCAGCCTCCCCTTTCGACGCGGGTCCACGTCATCCGGCGATTCTACGTAGGACTTCCCCGGTGTCGAAGTCGAGGCTCGGTGACACCGGGTCGGCTCTCCGGGTCAGATGCCCAGTATCGCCTTCGCGATCACGAAGTAGATCACCAGCCCGGTGGCGTCGACGAAGGTCGTGATGAACGGGTTCGAGAACACCGCCGGATCTACACGGATCATCCGCGCGACCAACGGCATGATCCCGCCGATCGTCGCAGCCACGGCACACACCGCGACGAGGGTGCAGCCGATCACGAGTCCGATCTGCCAGTCGTACACCAGCGCGGTGATCGTGAAGCCCAGCAGGCCGAGCAGCACGCCGAGCGAGAGTCCCACCCGCAGTTCGCGGGTGAGTACGCGCACCAGATCCCGCGGACGCACCTCGCCGAGCGCGAGCGCGCGGGTCACGGTCGTCGCGGCCTGGTTGCCCGTGTTCCCTCCCGTGCCGATCAGCAGCGGCACGAACAGGGCGAGCACGGTGAGCTGTTCGAGCGTCGCCTCGAAGACCGACAGCACCTTGACAGTGAGCGTCGCGCCAACGGCGAGAACCAGGAGCCACACGACGCGCGAGCGCACGATCCGTCGGATCGGCGTCGACAGGTACGGACGGGCCAGCGGCTCCACGCCACCTTGGCGGGCGGCATCCTCGCTCTCCTCGCGCTTGAGGATGCGCGCGGCGTCGTCGATGGTGAAGATCCCGACAAGGCGATGCTCACTGTCGACCACCGGGACTGCGAGCAACCCGAGATCGGTGCAGTCGCGAGCAGCGGCCTCGGCTCGGGAGTCGGCCGGAACGGTGTGCGCGTCCTGCATCAGCGACTCGACGAACGCGTCGTCATCGGCGGCCAGCAGGTCGCGGAGGCTGACGACGCCGACGACGCGTCGCGCGTGATCGGTCACCGGGAGCGTGTAGATCGTCTCTGCATCGGCGATGCGAGAGCGCATGCGTCGCAGCGTCTCGGCGGCTGTGAGATCAGGGTGGGTCGTGACGTACTCCGGGCTCATGCGCCGACCGATCGAGTCCTGCGGGTACCCGAGCACTGATGCGGTGAGCTCCCGCTCCCGTGCTGAGAGTCCGCGGAGCAGCCTCGGTGCGACGGATGCGGGCAGCTCATCGAGCAGCCAGACCCGGTCGTCCGGGTCCATCTCGGCGAACAGCGCGGCGACTTCCGCATCCTGCAGACCCCGCACGAGTTCGCCCTGCAGCTCAGGAGAGAGTGCTTCGAAGACCTCGACCGCCAGCTGCTTCGGCAACAGCCGGTAGACGACAGCGCAGTCTCGCGGGTTCAGTCGTTCGAGAACCTGCACGACCTGCCAGGTCGGCACCGGCGACAGGCTGGCGGATGCTGCGGCCAGATCGCGCTGCGAGAGGCTCTGTTCGATCAGGTCGAGAAGGTCTGCGGTGTCGACGTTCTGGGTGGGGATCTGCTCCGTGTTCATGGAGGGCTTCTTTCGGGCAGGCCGACAAGAAGCGCAAGAGGAGGCGCTGAGGGTCGTCGGCTGGACGGATGAGTCGAAAGCCGGACACTCGCAGGATGCGTCAGAGGCTGGGCGCCTCGAATGCGATGGCGGGGTCCGGATGCTGATGGCAACTATCACCACTCATGGGAGTACCACCTCGCTTCCGTCTTCGCGGACCGCCTCAGATGCGGTCGAGTTGCAGCAGAGGATCTCCCGCTGCCTCCGCCAATGTAGTCCATCAGGATGGATGTTCGCCCGCGCGCCGTGCATGCCCGGAGGGCGAGCGGCGCTGCCTCAGTCTGCAGCGAGAAGGAATGGGCGTGTGGCATCGAGGAATGCGCGCGGATCGTCGGCCCAGATGCGCACCGAGGTCACCAGATGCTCACCACCCCGCGGCGGCAGGCCTGGTAGGCGCACGGCATACGGCCGCTCCAGTTCGATCTCGAGGTTGGTCTCGTCCTGCATCCGCTCGGCGTATTCCGTGCCGACGACCCTCGGCTGCTTGGGTTCGTCGATCCGCCTGTTGATCGCGACGGACGCGATCTCGTTCCAGGGCACGGCGACGTCGATCTCCAGACCGTTACGCACCTGGATGCCATCCGGGCCCACCGCGTGCGGGCGCAGCAGCATCGCGCAGAGCAGTCCGATCATCCAGGTGAGGCCCCAGATGCCGATGATCAGGAACGTGATGCGCACGGCAGGCCAGCGGTGCACGATCAGATCGATGATCGGAAGCTCGACCGCCGACAGCACGATGAGGACGATGAGGATCGTCAGCACCGGGTGGTGATATCCGATCCCGGTGCCTCCGCGCGGCACCGCCGGCCTGCGGGCGATCGCCCTGCCGATGCTGGCGTAGATGCGCAGCTCAGCCATCAGTGCGCGGTGCGCGAGGGAGAGGAGCCTTCGCCACAGAGATGGGGAGGACGTGCCGATCATGACCGTGCTCATGGTGCGCTCTCGGCTTCCGCGACAAGCGTCGCCAGGTGATCTGCGAGGGCGGCGACGCCGCGCTCGACCGCGTCACGGTCTTCCGGCGCGATCGCCGAGACCAGGGTCTGGTTGAGCTCGACGTGCTCCTGCTGCATCCGGGTCATGGTCGTGACGGCGCTGGAGGTGAGCTCGACGAGCACCGCCCGCCGATCCGTCGGGTGCGGTGCGCGGCGCACGTGGCCGGAGCGCTCCAACCCGTCGACGAGGCCGGTGATGTTGCGGGGGCTCACGGCGCAGAGCTTCGCCAGTGTCTGCTGCGTGGAGGGGCCGGCATGCTGCAGCACCCACAGCAGATGCACGCGCGCCGGTGTCAGCCCTGTGCCGTCGAATGCGCGCGCCATGTCCTTCTGGAACAGGTCGGCGATCTGCAGCAGGCGGTCGAGGAGCAGGGGATTAATGGTAATGATGGTACTACATCATTACCTAACTTCACTAAATGTGGATCAGGCCGGATCGATCCGCAGCACGTCGGGTGACTCGCCGCCGGAGAGATCGTCCGCGATGCGGATGCTGCGGGCCAGATCATCGAGTGCGGGAATCAGCGTGCCGAATGTCTCGCGGAAGCCTCCGACGGCGGTCAGCGTGACCAGGTGCGTTCCGGTGTCCCATGTGTAGGTGGCGAACGGAGGAGCGGTCGGCTGCTCGGGGAAGGACATCACGAGTTTCTCTCCGACCCCGAGCCTGGAGGGGAACGACTCGGTGTCGTCGTACTCCATCGGCATCATGGCTCGTGCCGTGCGCACATCGTTCGTCAGTTCCTGCGTCGTCGCCATCGCGACCACGAGTTCGGGCTCGGCCTTCCACGTCCACACCAGTACGCGGCCGTCCGCGCGCTTCATCATCGCCGGGGCGAGTTGGCTGATCGCCCACGCGCCGATGCGCGTTCCTCGGGCTGGTGTGCCACCGCCGGCCTGTACGGCATTGCCCATCAGCATCCGCAACGCGGCCTTGCGGTGCCGGCGTCCCTTCCAGCCGAAGGAGTCGGTGACAGGGATCCAGAGCTGCGGGTCTGCGGAGCTGGCGATGCGCATGTCACCACGGTAGAGGATGAGTCTGCGTGCGCGCCCTGACTCCGGCTGGCCTCCCGAGGGCGTGCAGACCGCTCGGGTAGAGTTGCCAGCGCCCTGCACCGGGGCTCATTTCCGACGCGTACCGTAAGGCTGCCATCCGTGACCACCTCTGACGCTCCGATCGACAAGGTCGTTCCGTCTAGCGCCCTCGAGTCCGCCCCGTCGCACAGCGACCGACCGCTGCGCATCGTGATCGGCTGCGACACCTTCGCCCCTGACATCAACGGGGCGGCCCGATTCGCCGAGCGTCTGGCGGCCGGCCTCGTCCAGCGTGGCCACGATGTGCATGTCGTCGCGCCGAATCGGAAGTACCGCCGCGCCGAGCCTCAGACCGAGGTGATCGAGGGCGAGCCCATGACGCTTCATCGTCTGCCGTCGGTGCGCTGGGCACCGCATGACTGGCTGCGATTCGTGTGGCCCTGGCGTGCCAAGCACTACGCCCGCAAGGTGATCGACCGCGTGCAGCCCGATGTCGTGCACATCCAGTCGCACATCGTGATCGGTCGCGGACTGTCGCGCATCGCCCACGAGCGCGGCATCCCGGTCATCGCCACCAACCACGTGATGGCCGAGAACATCCTCGATCACACCACGATGCCGAAGTTCGTCGACGACCTGGTGCTCCGCTTCGCGTGGGCAGATGCCAAGCGCACCTTCGAGATCACGCGCGCGATCACCACTCCGACCCGTCGCGCCGCCGACTTCCTCGAGCGCACGGTCGAGGTGCAGGGCGTCATCCCGATCAGCTGCGGTATCGATCGCACGCAGTACACGCCGGTGATCGCACCGCGTGAGAAGAACCGCATCATCTTCGTCGGACGACTGACCGCCGAGAAGCAGGTCGAGGTCATCCTGCAGGCGATGACGAAACTCGACCCCGCGCTCGAGACCACCTTCGACATCGTCGGCGGCGGAGATCAGCGCAAGAACCTCGAGCGCCTCACGGCAGAGCTCGGTCTCGCCGACCGCGTCACATTCCACGGGCGCACGACCGACGAGGAACTGCGCGCTCTGCTCTCGCGGGCGAGCCTGTTCGTGATCGCCTCGATCGCCGAACTGCAGTCGATTGCGACAATGGAGGCGATGGCATCGGCACTGCCGATCGTCGCTGCGGATGCTGTCGCCCTTCCGCACCTCGTGCATGACGGTGAGAACGGCTACCTGTTCGAACCCGGCAACGCCGAAGAGCTCGCTGCGCGCCTCACCGACGTGCTCACGGCAGAGTCCGCCGAGTACGAGCGGATGCAGCAGGCGTCGCTCCAGGGCGTCGTCGTGCACGACATCAACCGCACACTCGACACCTTCGAAGCGCTCTACCGCGACGAACCGCTGCCCGAGTAGTCATGCACATCGTCTTCTTCGGCGATCAGCACCTGGAGTCGCTCGGCGGCGCACAGGTGTCTATGAGGCTGCAGCGGCGATATCTGGAGCGCGCAGGACACGCGGTGACGGTGGTGGCGCCGAAGACGCACGTGGTGCACGACGCGGATGCCGGCTATCTTGACACCCCGTCGATCCCGATCACCCTCGACCGCGAGTACTCGATGTCGTGGCCGGGGCGGCGCACCGACCGCTTCCTCGACCGGGCATTCGCCCACCGACCGCCCGTCGACCTCGTGCATGTGCAGGCCGACTTCTGGGGTGCGTTCATCGGGCATCGCTTCGCGCACCGCCACGGCATCCCCGTGGTGCACACCATGCACAACCGCGTCGATGTCGGCATGGCTGCGGTCACGCCCCTGTACAAGCCGGCACTCGCCGCGCTCAATCTGTGGCGGCGCATCGCGATGCGGGGTATCGGCCGGCCGATCGGCGGCAGTGACGGCTGGGCGTTCCTGCGCGGCATCGCCCAGGGATCGGACGCCGTCACAGCGCCCTCCGGCCACTTCGCGCGCCGGCTCGAGCGGCACGGCGTCTTCGATCGGGTCGATGTGGTGTGGAACGGCATCGATGACGAACTGCTGGCGCAGACGCGCGCGGCACAGGATGCCACCGCGTCACGTGCCCGGCGCCCCCGCTTCGTGTGGCTCGGGCGGATGAGCCCGGAGAAGCGGCTGCTGCCCTTCCTCGAGGCCGTCGTGGAATCGGGCGTGGATGCCGATATCGAGGTGATCGGCGGCGGCGGACAGCTGCGTGCCGCCGAGAAGGTCGCCCGTGGCCATGACGGCATCCGGTTCGCCGGCCGCCTCTCCTACGCTGAGACACTCGCCCGGATCGCTGCGGCGGATGCCGTGGTGCAGACCTCGATCGGCTTCGAGACGCAGGGCATGACGCCGTTCGAGGCAGCGGCACTGGGTACGCCGACGGTCGTCAGTGATCCGGACATCGCCGGTGAGCTGCGCGGTGGGCTGTGGGTTGTGGCGGGGCCGGGAGTTGCGGGGCCGGGGGCTGCGGGGCGGGAGTCCTCCGAGGCTCAGCGCATCACCGCGCTCGCCGAGACATTGCAGCGCGCGGCATCCGATATCACGGCAGGCACAGCACCGACGCCCGATCCTGACGTGGCAGAGGCGTTCCGCCAGTCCTCGCGCACGGCAGCGATGATCGAGATCTACGAACGCGTGCTCGCATCGCGGTGAGAGCGGCCAGAGGCGGAGCGGCAGCCCGCCATTCAGGCGCGGGGCTTCAGAAGGCGAACGCCGAGCTGACCGAGAAGATGATGAAGCTGAAGCCGGTGCCGATGACGCCGGCCCCGCCGAGGCCTGTGGCGATGCCGGCGAGAGCGTGCGGAGCCCCCACCCGCTTGAGGCCGATGATGCCGAAGGCGAGCGCGGCTGCGGCGGCGAGGAAGACGATCACAGACAGGACGCCGCTGATGAGGTTGATCAGATCGTAAGCCTGAGAACGGATCATGATCTGGACGATCACGTTCTGCAGGAGACCGAGGCCGAGACCGACGAGTCCGATGATGAAGCCGATCTTGCCCGGTGTGTTGGAGTCGGTCGGCCTGGCTGCCGTTGACGCGTACGCCGGCTGAGCGTACTGGGGCTGAGCGTACTGGGGCTGCGGCGCCCCGCCCTGATAGTGATGCTGCGCGGTGGGCGCTGGTGCGGGACTCGGCGTCTGCTGCGTCGGGTAGCCCGCCTGCGGCGGCTGAGGAGCGTTCGACGCGTACGGCGGAACCTGAGGCTGCTGCGGGTCGCTCATGCGTTGAGCATAACGGCGAGACGTTCGTCAGCGGTAGGCAGGCGTCGGCTCTGCGTTCTGGGTGACGTCGTGCTCCGCGACTCGTGTCCAATCCGTCGCGACAGCCTGGAAGCCATCCCGGCGCACTTCCACGAGAGTCGCAACGAGACCGATGAGGGCAAGTGCTGCAAGAAGGATGATGATGACCATGGCAGAAATGCTATGCATGGCGTTTTCTCGCCACCAGTGGCAGAATCGACATAGATCATCGAAAAACTGCCAAACTGTACTCGCTGGTTTCAGACGCAGAGGAGCATCATGAAGACCGTCGCCTGCATCATCCAAGACGGGTTCGCCCCGTTCGAATTCGGCGTCGCCTGCGAGGCCTTCGGCCTCGACCGCACGGACGACGGTGTGCCGAACTTCGACTTCCGCGTCGTCACAGCCGACCCGGGCAAAGTGACCTCGAAGATCGGCTTCTCGATCAACGTCGAGGACGACCTCTCCTTCGCGTACGAAGCCGATCTCGTCATCGTGTGTCCGATCCCGCGCAAGTGGTGGGGAGCCACCGATCCCCGCATCCTCGATGTGGTGCGCGATGCCGAGGCCAGGGGCGCCTGGTTGCTCACCATCTGCAGCGGGTCATTCGTCATCGCTCAGGCTGGCGTGCTCGACGGCCGCCGTGCGACGACGCACTGGATGTACGCGGATGAGATGAAGGCGATGTTCCCCGAAGTCGACGTCGATCCCGACGTGCTGTTCGTGCAGGACGGGCGCATCATCACGAGCGCGGGCACGGCCGCCGGTCTCGATGCCTGCCTGCATCTGCTGCGACAGGAGATCGGAGCCGAGCTCACCAACCGCGTCGCCCGTCGCATGGTCGTGCCGCCGCAGCGCGACGGCGGACAGGCGCAGTACATCGACCGTCCTCTGCCGGTCGTGCAGAGCGATTCTCTCGTCACCGTCACAGACTGGGCGATCGGGAATCTCCGGGAGGAGCTGACCGTCGATCAGCTCGCCTCTCGTGCACACATGTCACCGCGCACGTTCGCGCGTCGTTTCAAGGCCGAGCACGGCGCGACGCCCGCGGCGTGGCTGGCCCGACAGCGCATCATCCACGCGCAGCGCCTGCTCGAACGCTCCGACCTGGGTCTCGATGCGATCGCCGTGGAATGCGGATTCGGCTCGGCTGCAGTCCTGCGACAGAACTTCGCGCGGGTGCTGGCGACGACGCCGACGGCGTACCGCGCGAAGTTCGCCTGTGCAGACGAACCAGCAGCCTGATCTGCTCAGCTTTCCCGGGGTGACCAGTGACCCGGGGAGGAAAGTGCGGTCCCTCGTACGTCCAGACCTTCGTGGCCGACGGAGGCGACGCAGTACAGCAACGACTGCGTCGGGTACCCGTGCGGGCGGTTGTCGCGGATGATCGCCGCGTCATCGGTGGGATCGAGAACGGTGGATGCTTCGAGCAGCTCGATCCACTCGCGATCCCAGTCGTCCCTCGTGGCCGCGTGCGCCCTGAACTCCGGCAGCCACCTGGCGATGCGCGCCGTGGCGGGGTCGTCCAGTCCGTCGTGGGCGATCATGTGCACGCCCGTCGGGACGGGTGTTTCGGTCAGGCTCGCGCCATCCCACGACAGCACGCGCGCAGCATCCGGTCCGACCTCGAGGAGATTGAAGCCGTGCATCGACAACGGGGCGACCGGAGCCCGCCCGGCGACGGATTCCAGAGCCAGGCTGCCGCGACTGAGCACCTGATCCTCCGGCAACTCGAGGGTGTCAGCGCGGTTAAGCAGAACGGCAAGGCGCCCGGTGCTCCGATTCGCCGCGAGCCAGGCCCCGCCTGCACGGCGATCGCGGATACCGATCACGCCAGGGTAGCGATCGGGCCACCATTCGCCGAGTGAATCCCAGGCGCGCTGGGGGTCCTCATCTCGGACCGCAAGAAGTCGCGACCCTCCCGGCTCAGCGACATCGATCACGACGGTGCACACAGGGCTCAGTCTAGATCGCTAGCGCACGCCCTTCATGAGACGCAGGACCGGCTTCGCAGCGAGCAGCATCGCCACGCCCACCGCGGCCGCGATGAGCCCGAGAACGAGGAAGTAGGGCACCTCGTTCGATGGATCGTAGAAAACCGCGAGCTGACCCGCCAGCGCGGTGCCCAGTGACACCGAGAGGAAGAACAGCGCGACCATCTGCGTGTGGAACGCCTGCGGGGCGAGCTTGGTCGTCACGGACAGACCGACGGGGGAGAGGAGCAGCTCAGCGATCGTGAAGGCGAACAGGATGCCGATGATCGCCAGCAGCGGTGTCGAGTTCTCGCCGCCGCCGGCGAAGGGCAGGAGCAGCAGGAACGCGCCGCCCATGATGATCGCGCCGAGTGCGAACTTCACCGGCGTCGACGGCTGGCGTTTGCCGAGTCGCGTCCAGAGCCACGCGAAGAATCCTGAGAGCACGATGATGAACACGGGGTTGATCGACTGCACCCAGGATACCGGCATCTCCCAACCGAAGAGATCGCGGTTCAGTCGTTTGTCCGAGTAGACGGTGAGCACCGTGAACTGCTGCTGGTACAGCGACCAGAACGCCACTGAGGTGAGGAACAGGGGCACGAACGCCCACACGCGACTGCGTTCCTCAGAAGTGACCTTTCGACTGGCGAGGATCACGGCGAAGTATGCGATCGTCGCGGCGATGACCGTGATGATGACGACCAGCGCGAGGTTGTCGGCACGGATGACCCCGGTGAGGACGAGCGCGACGATGACGATCACCACTGCCGCCGCGATGCCCCCGACGAACGGATACCGGCGTCGTGGCAGTGGATTCGAGACTTTGCGAGCCTCTTCGGGAAGTCCTCGCCGACCGAACGAGTACTGCACGAGGCCGGCGATCATCCCGACGGCGGCGAGTCCGAAGCCCCAGTGGAAGCCGGCCGTGGACTGCAGTAGTCCTGTGAGCAACGGCCCGAGGAACGCGCCGAGGTTGATGCCGAGGTAGAAGAGGGAGAAGCCGCCGTCGCGTCGGGTGTCGTCTGCGGAGTAGAGCGTGCCGACGACCGCGGTCGCAGTCGCCTTCAGCCCGCCGGATCCGATGGCGACGAGGACGAGCCCGACGCCGACCCCGACGAATCCCGGAAGCAGCGCCAGCGCGAGGTGGCCGGCCACGATCACGATCGCGCTGAGGAACAGCACGCGTTCCGCGCCGAGCAGCCGGTCGGCGATCCAGGCGCCGAGGATCGTGGACAGGTAGACGGCTCCGCCGTACGCCCCGACGATCCCCGCGGCCACAGCCTCGGGCATGCCCAGTCCGCCGTCTGCGGCCGAGTAGTAGAGGTAGATGAGCAGGATGCCCTGCATGCCGTAGAAGCTGAATCGCTCCCACATCTCGACGCCGAACACATGCGCGAGGGCGCGAGGGTGGCCGAAGAAGCGCGTGTCCGCGGACCCGGCGTCTGGCGCCGGGGGCGCAACAGGAGGAGTGCTCATATCCCGTCACGTTACGCTTTTTGCGCTGCTGTCGGCACGGATCGATCCGGATCGGACGGGCGAGACGCCCGCAGCGGTCGCCACTCGGGCAGAATCGACACATGAACATCGTCGTCGGAGTCACTGGCGGCATCGCCGCGTACAAGACCGTTCATCTGGTCCGACTGCTCGTCAAGGCGGGGCACGAGGTCACCGTGATCCCCACTGAGGATGCGCTGCGTTTCGTCGGAGCGCCGACCTGGGAGTCGATCAGCCGCAACGCCGTCACGACGAGCGTGCACGACGACGTTGCGAAGGTGCGGCACGTCGCACTCGGCCAGGCGGCGGACCTCGTGATCGTCGCCCCCGCCACGGCGAACACGATCGCGAAGATGACCGCGGGGCTCGCCGATGATCTGCTCGGCACCACTCTGCTGGCGACGACGGCACCGGTCGCGATCGCCCCTGCGATGCACACCGAGATGTGGCGGCATCCGGCCACCCAGGCGAACATCCACACGCTGCGCGAGCGGGGGGTCAACGTGTTCGGACCGGGGGACGGCGAACTGACCGGCGGCGATTCGGGCCCTGGTCGGATGCTCGAACCGGAGGAGATCGTCGACGCCGCTCTCGCACTGCTCGACCCGCAGGATCTCGCAGGGTTGCGGGTGGTCGTCTCGGCCGGAGGCACGCGCGAGCCCATCGATCCGGTGCGGTTCCTGGGCAATCGCTCGAGCGGGAGACAGGGTGTGGCGCTCGCCGCCGAGGCCGCGGCCCGCGGTGCCGACGTCGACCTGGTCGCTGCGAACATCACCGCCGACGTGCTCGCCGAAGCGCGGCATCCGCGAATCAGGGTGCATGCGGTCGGCACCGCCGCGCAGCTCGGTCATGTGATGACGGATGCTGCGGCGCCCGCCGACGTCGTGATCATGGCGGCAGCCGTCGCGGACTACCGTCCGGCCGAGCCGTCGGATCAGAAGCTGACGAAGGAGGCCGGCACGCTCTCCTCGATCGACCTGGTGGAGAACGACGACATCGTCGCCGGCCTCGCCGCTGCTCGCCCACCGGGGCAGATCATCGTGGCATTCGCGGCGGAGACGCTGCCCGATGCGGATGAGCGGCGCGAGCGGGCGCGTCGAAAGCGAGAGCGCAAAGGCGTCGATCTGCTCGCAGTGAACCTCGCAGACGCCGAGCACGGTTTCGAGAAGGCAGACAACGCGGTCGAGGTCATCGGCGAGGGCGGCGTGGTCGTGGTCGCGGCCGACGGGTCGAAGCGTCGCGTCGCCCGTGCAATCTGGGATGCCGTGCAGAAAACGCGCACGTGAGGTAAACTTGAGTCATCAGCACTCAACTTTGAAGAGGAGAAGTCCGGGAGGACACGATGACCAACCCCGCACAACCGCAGCAAGACGACCAGCAGTCCGCTCTCGAGCAGTACGGCATCAATCTCACCGATCGCGCACGTCAAGGCAAGCTCGATCCGGTGATCGGACGTGACAGCGAGATCCGTCGCGTCAGCCAGGTGCTCACCCGCCGCACGAAGAACAACCCCGTGCTGATCGGCGAGCCGGGTGTCGGAAAGACCGCGGTCGTCGAGGGCCTCGCCCAGCGGATCGTCGCGGGAGACGTCGCGGAGTCACTCAAGGACAAAGAGCTCATCACGCTCGACATCTCCGCGCTGGTCGCCGGTGCCATGTACCGCGGCCAGTTCGAAGAGCGGCTGAAGCAGGTCCTGAAGGAGATCACCGAGTCCGATGGACAGGTCATCACGTTCATCGACGAACTTCACACCCTGATGGGTGCGGGAGGCGGCGAAGGATCGGTCGCGGCATCCAACATGCTCAAGCCCATGCTCGCGCGTGGTGAGCTGCGCCTGATCGGTGCCACAACGCTCAACGAGTACCGCGAGTTCATCGAGAAGGACGCCGCGCTCGAGCGCCGCTTCCAGCAGGTCTACGTCGGCGAGCCGACGGTCGAGGACACGATCGCGATCCTGCGCGGGCTCAAGGAGCGCTACGAGGCGCACCACAAGGTTGCGATCTCCGACAGTGCTCTGGTCGCCGCAGCATCCCTCTCCAACCGGTACATCCCGAGCAGGCAGTTGCCGGACAAGGCGATCGACCTGATCGACGAGGCGGCATCCCGACTGCGCATGGAGATCGACTCGGCACCCGTCGAGATCGATGAACTGCGCCGTCATGTCGATCGGCTGAAGCTGGAAGAGCTCGCACTCAAGAAGGAGAAGGATGCCGCGTCGAAGGAACGCCTGGCTGCGCTGCGCGAAGATCTCGCCGCCGAGCAGTCGCGCCTCGGCGAGCTGCAGGAGCGGTGGGAGCGCGAGCGGGCGTCGCTGAACAAGGTCGGCGACCTCAAGACCCGACTGGATGCCGCGCGCAGCGACGCAGAACGCGCGCAGCGCGAGGGCAACCTCGAGAAGGCATCGCGGCTGCTGTACGCGGAGATCCCGGCGCTCGAGCGCGAGGTCATCGAGGCTGAGCGGTCGGAGGCATCCGGGGACAGCGAAGGCCGTATGGTGGGCGACCAGGTGACGGAACAGGACATCGCCGGTGTCATCGCGGCGTGGACCGGAATCCCCGTGGGCCGTCTGCTGCAGGGTGAGACCGAGAAGCTCCTGCACCTCGAGACCGAGCTCGGCAAGCGTCTGATCGGGCAGAAGGAGGCCGTCCAGGCCGTCTCTGACGCCGTGCGCCGCTCCCGTGCGGGCATCAGTGATCCAGGCCGCCCGACCGGATCGTTCCTGTTCCTCGGCCCGACCGGGGTGGGAAAGACCGAGCTTGCCAAAGCCCTCGCGCAGTTCCTCTTCGACGACGAGCACGCCATGGTGCGCATCGACATGTCGGAGTACGGCGAGAAGCACTCCGTCTCTCGTCTCGTCGGCGCCCCTCCCGGCTACGTCGGCTACGAGCAGGGTGGGCAGCTCACCGAAGCCGTCCGTCGGCGCCCGTACAGCGTCGTGCTGCTGGATGAGGTCGAGAAGGCGCACCCCGAGGTCTTCGACGTGCTGCTGCAGGTCATGGACGACGGTCGCCTGACCGATGGTCAGGGGCGTACTGTCGACTTCTCGAACGTCATCCTCATCCTCACTTCCAACCTCGGCTCGCCGATCCTCATCGACCCGATGCTGTCCCTCGACGAGAAGCGCGAGGGTGTCATGGATCTCGTGCGCCAGGCCTTCAAGCCCGAGTTCGTGAACCGTCTCGATGACATCGTCATCTTCCAGGCGCTCACCGAGGACGATCTGGCGCAGATCGTGGAGCTCGCGATCGATCAGCTGCACACGCGGCTGCGCGAACGCCGACTCACCCTCGCCGTCACACCCGATGCTCGGTCCTGGCTCGCCGAACGCGGCTACGACCCGGTGTACGGGGCGCGTCCACTGCGCAGGCTCATCACCAACCAGGTGCAGAACAAGCTCGCCACGGCGCTGCTGTCCGGCGGCGTGCGCGACGGGGATTCCGTTCGGGTCGACGTGGCTGCGGACGGGTCTGGTCTGGTGCTGACCTCGGCATAGGCGGCCAGCCCAGCGGGATGGGCGGCACCGCTGGGGCGGTAGGGTCGACCGCATGAGGCTCTCCGGTCGGTTCGTCCGTGTCTTCCAGTGGATCGCTCCGCTGCTGCTGCCGGCGCTCGTGGTGTTCGGGCGGGGGCTCCTCGGTGCGCCGATGGGATGGATGATGCTCATCGGACTGTTCGCCGGCCCCGTCGCGATGATCGCGATGTACATCGCGCCGATCATCGTCGTCTTCGACCGCGACGCGAAGGCGGCCCGCAGCACCCGATTGTTCTACAACGTCGCCAGCTGGGTGACCTGGGGCGCGCTGCTGGTCGTGATGTTCACCCTCGTCGACGGTGGGGATTCGCCTCCGTTCGGGTCCGCGCTCTCGGCCTGGGGCATCATGAGCAGCGACGTGTCGTCGAACATCTCCGGCGTCGCTCTGATCATCGCCGTCGTCGGCTGGGTCGGGACTCTCGCCACCGCGATCGTCGGGGTGGTGCAGTCGCGCAGTGCGGGCCAGGCGACGCAGGCGCTCAGCGGCCTGTGAACTCCGGCGGCCGCTTCTGCTGGAACGCGGCGAACCCCTCGCGGTAGTCGGCGGTGTCGCGCAGCGACGCCTGGTTCGCGTTCTCCTCGGCCACGGCATCCCACAGCGCGAGACGCTCGTCGCGCAATCGTGCGATGAGACGCTTGCTGGCGAGGAATGCCTGGGTCGCGCCCGCGGCGGCGCGCGATGCCGCGGCATCCGTCGCCGCGAGGATCTCGGCGGCAGGCAGTACCTGTGAGAAGAGCCCGGACTGCACGGCCTCGGTGCCGCTCATGAGGCGCCCGGTGTAGATCAGGTCGAGCGTCTTGTGCGCTCCGAGCCGGTCGAAGAACAACGCGTGACCGCCGGAGTCCAGGGTCGCGCCGAGCGCTGCGAACGGCGACCCGATCTTCGCGGTGTCGGCGACGTACACCACATCCGTGGCGATCAGCAGACCGAGTCCGACGCCCAGGCAGGCGCCGTGCGCGGCAGCGAACGTGGGTGCGGGGAACGCCGACATCTTCTGCAGCAGCGGAGTGACGAGGCCGTCGAGGTACCCGGTCACGTCGTCGGTGCTCGGGTCCACTCCTGCGATGTCGCGTCCGGCGCAGAACCCTGCGCCCTCGCCGCGCAGCACCAGTGCGCGCACGCCGGCCGCCGCGGCCTCATCGTAGGCAGTGCTGAGTTCCCCGAGAGCCGCGACGTCGAGCGCGTTGCGCTTCTGCGGCGCATTGAGCACGACGTGGGCGACCCCGTCGGAGATGGTCAGATCGATCATGTCGACTCCTTCATCGAGGCGATCAGCTGTCGTAGTCGACGACGACGCGCTTCGTCGTCGGGTGGGACTGGCATGTCAGGACGTATCCGCGTTCGATCTCGTCGGGCTCGAGCGCGTAATTCTGCGTCATCCGCACCTCACCCTCGGTCAGCCGCGCGCGGCACGTGCCGCACACGCCACCCGCGCACGCGAACGGTACGTCGCCGCGCACCCGCAGCGCGGCATCCAGGATCGCCTCGTTCGCGGGCCCCGGCGACTCCACCGTCGAGGACAACCCGTCGAGGGTGAACTCGATCAGGCGCATCTCGTCGCCCTCGCCGATGCCGACCGGCCGTCCGCGATCGACGCGCGGGCTGTCGGCATCGCTCGTGAACAGTTCGAAGCGGATGCTGTCGTGCGGCACACCTCGGCCCTCGAGCGTCTCGCGGCAGAGGGCGACGAGGTCGAACGGTCCGCACAGGAACCACTCGGTCACCGTGCTCGGCGGGAGCAGGTCGTCGAGGATCGCATTCAGTTTCTCTGCATCGATGCGTCCGGACAGCAGCGGCGCCGTGCGCTGCTCGCGGGAGAGCACGTGGTGCAGGGCGAGCCGCGCGGGGTAGCGATCCTTCAGATCGGCGAGGTCGTCGAGGAACATGACGTCCTGCGTGGCGCGGTTCGTGTAGACGAGGCTGAACTGCGCCGTCGGCGACGACGCCAGCACGTGGGAGGCGAGCGCCATCATCGGCGTCACGCCGGAGCCGGCGGCGATGCCGGCGATGTGCGCATGCTCGAGGTCGGGCAGATTCGTGGTGAACGTGCCCTCGGGGCTCATCACCTCGATGTGGTCACCGGGTTTCAGATTCTCGTGCGCCCAGACCGAGAAAAGCCCGCCGCGGTCGCGCTTGATGCCGACACTGATGCTGCTGTTCCCTGAGCCCGTCGAAGGGGCCGGCGGTCGGCAGATCGAATAGCTGCGCCGCACTTCGTGTCCGTCGACGTGGGCACGGAGCGCGACGTACTGCCCGGGAAGGTAGTCGTAGTCGCCCTGCAGGTCCGGTGGAACCGCGAACGTGACCTCGATGCTCTCCGCCGTCAGCGGCCGCACGTCGGAGACGGTGAGTTCATGGAAGCGCCCTCTGCGGCGCGTGCTCGTGTTCACAGCACCTTGAAGTGGTCGAAGGGCTCCAGGCACGTGCGGCACTCGAAGAGCGCCTTGCAGGATGTCGAGCCGAAGCGGGCGATCTCGCGAGTGTCGAGCGATCCGCAGCGCGGGCACTTCACTGCCAGTCGCAGCCGGATCGGCCCCTGCCCGAGTGCGGCGCGTGCGTGCGGTGGGGCGATGCCGTAGTCGCGGAGCTTCTGTTTGCCGGCATCCGTCATCCAGTCCGTCGTCCACGCCGGTGACAGGGTGGTGCGCACCTCGACGTCCTCGAACCCCGCGGCAGTGAGTGCGAGGAGCACATCGTCGCGCATCGCGTCGAGTGCTGGGCAGCCGCTGTATGTGGGTGTGAGGGTGACGATCACCCTGCTGCGATCGATCGTCACATCGCGCAGGACGCCGAGATCCTCGATCGTGAGCACGGGGATCTCCGGGTCGGTCACCGTGGCGGCGATCGCCCAGGCATGCTCGCGGCGCGTGGTCGTGGTGGTCACCATGATGCTCTCGGATGCTGTCGGGCCAAGACCTGCATCTCGGCGAGGAGGTGCCCCATGGTGGGGAAATGGCTGCCGCGTCGACCTCCGCCCGACGAAGCGCGTACGTCGGGAATCTCGAGTTCCGCCTCAGCGAAGACCGCCTCGATCACGGTGTCGAATCCGTCGCGCAGGGTTGATGGACGAACCGCGATGCCGTCCAGCTCGCCGATCAACGGTTCGTCGCGGAACAGCTCGTCGACGTACGGCCAGACATCCCCAACCGCGCGGATCATCCGGCGTCGCGACTCGTCGGTGCCGCCGGCGAGGCGCAGCGTCCACTGCACGGCGTGATCGCGGTGGTAGTCGACCTCCTTCAGCGCCTTTTCGGCGACGGCGGCGAGCGTGGCATCCTTCGTTGCGCGCAGAGCCGAGTAGAGCTCGAACATGTAGGCGGATGCCGCGAGCTGCCGTGCGATCGTCTGCGCGAAGTCACCGTTGGGCTGCTCGAAGAGCCAGGCACTGCGGAACTCCGGCTCATCGCGGAAGTACGCCAGATCGTCTTCGCTGCGGCCGTCGGCGGTGCCCGCATAGTGCAGCAGTGAGCGCGCATGACCGAGCAGATCGAGCGCGATGTTGCCGAGCGCGACGTCCTCTTCGAGCTCCGGCGCGCGTGCGATCCAGCCGCCGAGCTGCTGCGACAGGATGAGGGCGTCATCGCCGAGCCAGAGAGCGTACTCGGCGACGGTCGGAGTCGCGGTGGCGTTCGTGTCGCCTGCGAGTTCTGCGGCGAGTTCGAGTTCGTCGACGGTGACGTGCGGGAGTGGGCGTGAGCCGCTCATAGGTGCGGCACCCCCTCGGATGCGGTGTAGTACACGGCGTGACGGTAGTTCTTGCCCGCAGGGCTCTCGAAGAACGAGCCTTTGGCGTCCGGGTCGCTCGTGGTGATGGCATCCGCCGGCACGACCCAGATGGAGGTGCCCTCCCCGCGGCGCGTGTACAGATCGCGGGCGTTGCGCACAGCGAGCTCGGCGTCGGGGGCGTGCAGGGATCCGGCGTGCACGTGGCTCATTCCGCGGTTCGCGCGGACGAACACCTCCCACAGCGGCCACGTCTCCGGGGCGTTCTCGGTGCTGACCATCACGCGGCCTCCTTCGAGTTGCGTGCGGCCTGCTTTCGGGCGTATTCCACCGCGGCTTCGCGCACCCATGCGCCGTTCTCGTGTGCTTCGCGCCGCGCGCGCAGTCGCTCGGTGTTCATCGGGCCATTGCCGCCCAGTACCTCGAAGAACTCGGTCCAGTCGATCTCGCCGCCCACGTACTGCTGCGTCTCCTCGTCGAAGTGCAGCTCCGGATCCGGCAGCGTGATGCCGAGCGCCTCGGCCTGCGGCACCAGCATCCCGATGAAGCGCTGGCGCAGCTCGTCGTTCGAGAACCGCTTGATGTTCCACGCCATCGACTGTGCGGAGTTCGGGGAGTCGCCGTCGGGAGGGCCGAACATCATCAGGCTCGGCCAGTACCAGCGGTTCACAGCATCCTGCGCCATCCTGCGCTGGGCATCCGTTCCCTGCATCAGGGCCAGCAGGATCTCGAAGCCCTGCCGCTGGTGGAACGATTCCTCTTTGCAGATGCGGATCATCGCGCGCCCGTACGGTCCGTACGAGGCGCGGCACAGCGGTACCTGATTGCAGATCGCGGCGCCGTCGACGAGCCATCCGATCGCGCCCATGTCCGCCCAGGTCGGGGTGGGGTAGTTGAAGATCGACGAGTACCTCGCCTTGCCCTCGATGAGCTGCGTGGTCATCTCGTCGCGCGTGATCCCGAGCGTCTGAGCTGCTGAGTACAGGTAAAGGCCATGTCCTGCCTCATCCTGCACCTTCGCCATCAGGATGGCTTTGCGCTTCAGGCTCGGAGCGCGCGTGATCCAGTTGCCCTCCGGCTGCATGCCGATGATCTCGGAGTGCGCGTGTTGGCCGATCTGACGGATCAGTGCACGGCGGTAGGCATCGGGCATCCAGTCGCGCGGCTCGATCCGCGAATCAGCGGCGATGATCTCGTCGAAACGGCGCTGCTCTTCGGAGAGCTCGCCCGCGCCTTCAGGGATGGCCATCGCGACTCCTTCGTCTTTCCTGACCGTACGTTCAGTAATTCTCCCACATGCGGAAGAACTTCGCACTCGTCAGTGGGAGCGTGAGACGAGCTCCAGGAGCGCCCGACCGTACGCTTCGGAAGGATCGGGATGCTCGAAACGCAGTGCCTCACCGCTGATCTCGATCTCCACCAGGAATGAATCCTCCAGGCGAACCAGCCTGCGGAAGGTGCCGCGCAACAGGTCGCGCAACTGATCTTCGCGGGGCAGCCATACGGCGTCCGCCAGTTCGACCGCATCCAGCGCCCACTCGGTCGTGCCGTTGAACGCGAGGTCGGTGCCGCGCGGCGTCCGACGTGCCTCGATGGTCATCTCGCTGACGGTGAAGATCTCGGCCTCGACCTCGAGCTCGACCTCGTCGGGAAGATCGAGCAGGAAACGGTCGCCGCTCTGGGGGAGCCACACGAGGCCGGCCCGCCGCAGTGCGACCGCGAGTTCGCGGGTGATCACCTTTCCACGCTAGACGATGCGACGGAGTCCGCGGCCGGTCCTCTCGGTCTCCGGCGCGAGCGCCCGGTCGCTGTGTCCGTCGATTGAGGCAGAGTGGGGGTATGACCTCCCTGTCCGCCGTCGACACTCGAGCTGCCGCGCTCGCCGCACTGCGCGAACTCGTCGGCCGCCCCGATGCCGAGTTCCACGAGGGGCAGTACGAAGCGATCGAGGCGCTGGTGACCCAGCGGCGGCGGGCGCTCGTGGTGCAACGGACCGGTTGGGGCAAGTCCGCCGTCTACTTCGTCGCGACCCTGCTGCTGCGCCGACAGGGCGCCGGCCCCACGGTGCTCGTCTCGCCACTGCTGGCGCTGATGCGCGACCAGATCGCGGCGGCAGAGCGCGCAGGTGTGCGGGCGGTGGCGATCAACTCGACGAACGCGCACGAATGGGGTGACGTGCTCGCACAGCTCGACCGCGACGAGGTGGACGTGCTGCTGGTGTCGCCGGAGCGGCTGAACAACCCCGCCTTCCGCGAGCAGCAACTGCCCGCACTCGTGCGCCGCATCGGCATGCTCGTCGTCGACGAGGCGCACTGCATCAGCGACTGGGGTCACGACTTCCGCCCTGACTACCGGCGCCTGCGCGACCTCATCACGCAGATGCCGGCGGAGGTGCCGGTGCTCGCCACGACCGCGACGGCGAACAGCCGAGTCGTCGCAGACGTCGAAGAACAGCTCGGGGTCGCCGCGGCCGGCGAGGGCGTGCTCACGATCCGTGGCCCGCTCGCCCGCTCGTCCTTGCGGCTCGGCGTGCTGCGCCTTCCCGATGCGACCAGCCGGTTGGCCTGGCTGCTCAGCCACATCGACGACCTCCCAGGATCGGGCATCATCTACACGCTCACCGTCGCCGCGGCCGTCGACACGGCCCGGCTGTTGCGCGAGCGTGGCCATGAGGTGCGCGCGTACACCGGTCAGACCGACACCGATGAGCGTGAGGAGTCGGAGGGCATGCTCAGACGCAACGAGGTGAAGGCGCTCGTCGCGACGAGCGCGCTCGGCATGGGCTTCGACAAGCCCGACCTCGGGTTCGTGCTGCATCTTGGAGCGCCGTCGTCGCCGGTGGCGTACTACCAGCAGGTGGGGCGTGCGGGGCGAGCGAGCGAGAGCGCGGACGTGCTGCTGCTGCCCGGCGTGGAGGATCGAGATATCTGGCATTATTTCGCCACGGCATCCATGCCCGATCAGGAGCGGGCCGAGCGCGTGATCGCCGCTCTCGGCGATGCGCCGATCTCGACCCCTGCGCTCGAGGCGATGGTCGACATCCGCCGCACCCCGCTCGAGCTGCTGCTCAAGGTTCTCGATGTGGACGGCGCGGTACGGCGCGTGCAGGGCGGGTGGGTCGCCACCGGCGCGAGCTGGGTGTATGACCGGGACCGTTATGACCGCATCGCCGCCGAACGCGTCGCCGAGCAGCAGCACATGCTCGATTATGAGCAGACCGACGGATGCCGCATGGAATTCCTGCAGCGTGCGCTCGATGACGACACGGCCGCGCCCTGCGGGCGGTGCGACAACTGTGCCGGCGCGTGGTTCCCTCGCGAGATACGAGCGACGGCGACGTCAGCGGCATCCGAGTCCCTCGACCGGGTCGGCATTGCGATCGACCCGCGCCGCGCGTGGCCGACGGGTGCCGACCGACTCGGGGTTCCGGCCAAAGGGCGCATTCCTGCGGCCGAGCAGGCCGGCAGTGGACGAGCGCTGGCCCGACTCACCGACTTCGGCTGGGGCGGGACTCTGCGTACGCTCTTCGCAGCGGGCGCGGCTGATGCGCACGTGAGCCCGCAGGTGCTCGCCGGCTGCGTGCGGGTGCTCGCAGGGTGGGAGTGGGCCGAGCGACCCGTCGCGGTCGTGGCGATGCCGTCGCGATCGCGTCCCCTGCTCGTCGAATCACTCGCGCGCGGGATCGCCGAGATCGGCAAGCTGCCCTTCATCGGCGCACTGACGCTCGTCGATGGCGGGCCTACCGGCCAGCCCGGTGGGAACAGCGCGTTCCGGCTCGCCGGTCTCTGGGAGCGCTTCAGCGCCGATGGACTCGAGATACCCGAAGGCCCGGTGCTGCTCGTCGACGACCAGGCCGACAGTCGCTGGACCCTCACCGTCGTCGCCCGCTCCCTTCGGCAGGCGGGAGCGACCGAGGTGCTGCCGTTCGTGCTCGCGCTACGCGGTTGAGCTCTCTTTCTCCACGAGGGTCAGCACATCGTAGGTCGCGACGGTGTCGTCGTTCTGGTTGCGGATCACGGCATCCCAGCGCACCTCGCCGTACTCGTCGGTCTCACGCGGAGTGACCTGCTTTGCGGTCAGCTCGACGCGGATGCTGTCACCGGGCGAGACCGGAGTGATGAACCGCAGGTTCTCGAGCCCGTAGTTCGCGAGCACGGGGCCCGGCTCCGGGTCGACGAAAAGCCCTGCGGCCCAGGACACGAGCAGATACCCGTGTGCGACACGGCCAGGGAAGAACGGGTTCGCGGCGGCGGCCTGCTCATCCATGTGCGCGTAGAAGGTGTCACCGGTGAAATGAGCGAATGTCTCGATGTCATCCAGAGTCACCTCGCGAGATGCCGAGGCGATGCGGTCGCCGATCCGCAGCTCTGCGAGCGATTTCCGGAACGGATGAACTCCGTCATCGCGAGCCGCCGCACCGGCATGCCACACACCCGTGAGCGCCGTGAGCATGTCCGGCGAGCCCTGCACCGCCGTACGCTGCATGTGATGCAGCACCGCACGGATGCCGCCGAGCTCCTCGCCGCCGCCCGCTCGGCCGGGGCCACCGTGCACGAGACCAGGCATAGGGGAGCCGTGGCCAGTGGAGGAGCGAGCGTCATCACGGTCGAGGAACAACACGCGGCCGTTCGACGCGGCGATGCCGCCCATCAGCTCGGTCGCGAACGCCGGATCGTGCGTCGCGACACTGGTCACGAGCGATCCGCCGCCGCGGGCGACGAGCGCCGTCGCCTCGGACGCTGCCTCGTACGTCAGCAGCGAAGCAACAGGGCCGAACGCCTCCACCTCGTGCACGGCATCAGTCTCGGCGTCATCGAAGCGCAGCAGCACCGGTGCGACGAAGGCGCCGTCCGTCGCCTCGGCGGTGGAGCCGTCGGCGAGCAGCGCCGTCGGCGAGTCAATGGATCCCGCCACGATCCGGCCACCGGCATCCCGCAGCACCTGCACCTGCCGCCGCACCTCGTCGCGCTGCGCGAGCGAGACGAGTGGGCCCATCGTCACTCCCTCAGCGCGCGGATCGCCGATCACGACCTTCGCTTCAAGACGCGCGCGCACGGCATCGATCACGGCGTCGGCTGATGCCGTCGGCACGATCGCGCGACGGATCGCGGTGCACTTCTGCCCGGCCTTCGTCGTCAATTCCGTGACGAGCTGGCGCACGTAGGCGTCGAATTCGGGCGTGCCCTCGGTCGCGTCCGGCCCGAGCACCGACGCGTTGATCGAGTCGGTCTCCGCGGTGAAACGCACCCCGTCCGAAGCGCTCGAACGCAGCCCGGCGGCAGTCGATGCGCTACCGGTGAATCCGACGATGTCACCGAGGCGCAGTTCATCGAACAGGCTGGGCACGCTGCCGCTCACCAGCTGCAGCGATCCGTCGGGCAGCAATTCCGACTCGACCAGGATGCGCACGAAGGCTTCGGTGAGGTATCCGGTCGGCGTCGCAGGCTTCACGAGCGTCGGCATCCCGGCGAGGAATGCGGGCGCGAACTTCTCCAGCGATCCCCACACCGGGAAGTTGAACGCGTTGATCTGAACCGCGACGCCCGGCAGCCTGGTGAAGATGTGGCGGCCGAGGAACGTGCCGTCCTTCGAGAGCGGTTCGATCGAACCATCGACGTACACCTGGCTGTTGGGCAGTTCGCGTCGGCCCTTGCCGGAGTACGCGAACAGCACGCCGATGCCGCCATCGATGTCGACCCAGGAATCGGCCTTCGTCGCTCCGGTGCGCGCCGAGAGTGCGTAGAGCTCGTCCTTGCGTTCCGTGAGCGCGAGGGCGAACTGCTTGAGCAGTACGGCGCGCTGATGGAACGTCAGTGCGCCGAGCGACGCCTGACCGACTGTCCGGGCGTACTCGAGTGCGGCAGCGAGATCGAGTCCATCGCTGCTGACACCTGTGATCTCCTCGCCGGTCGACGCGTCGCGCACGATGAGGGCGCCGGCACTGGAATCCGGCGTCCACCACGCGCCCTGGACGTAACTGGGCAGAACCTCGCTCATTCGCCATCCCATCTGTAGAAGCCTTCGCCGCTCTTGCGGCCGAGTCTGCCGTCGGCGACCATCTGCCTGAGCAGCGCGGGCGGCGCGAAGCGCTCGCCGAGAGTCGCGTACAGTTCCTCGGCGATGTCCAGACGCACATCGAGTCCGACGACGTCCGTGGTGCGCAGCGGGCCCATCGGATGCCGGTACCCGAGTTCCATGGCCCGATCGATGTCCTCCGCAGACGCGACGCCGGCATCCAGCATCCTGATCGCCTCGAGCGCGAGGACGAGACCCAGCCGGCTGGACGCGAAGCCGGGGGAGTCGCGGACGACGATCGGTGTCTTGCCCAGCGCCTCCACCCAGCCGCGTGCCCGCTCCACGAGCGTCGGATCGGTGGCTGATCCGCTCACGATCTCGACCAATGAAGACGACGGCACGGGGTTGAAGAAATGCAGCCCGAGAAAACGCTGCGGGCGAGAGAGTGATGCGGCCAGCGCGTCGATCGCGATCGAGGAGGTGTTCGAGGCGAGCACGGCATCTTCGGCCAGCACACCCTCCACGGTCGTGAGTGCTTCCGACTTGAGCGCGCGGTCTTCCGGAACGGCCTCGATCACGAGGTCGCGATCGGTGAAGGCGCCGATATCGGTACTGACGTGCAGCGCGCTGATCGCGTCGTCGAGGGTGCGGTCGATGGTGCCGCGAGCGATCGAACGTGAGAGGGCCTCGTGGATGCGCTGGGCCGCCGCATCCTTGAGCTGCTCATCGCGCTCGACGACGATGACGTCGTGGGGTGAATCCGCGTTCGGCGACGTCAGGAATGCATGTGCGATCCCTGCACCCATGCGGCCTCCGCCGAGAACACCGACCTTCATCGTCGACCCCGCTTCTCCAGGAAGTCCGTCATCCGGCGCATCTTCTCGGGACTCTCGAACAATTCAGCCTGCAGTTCGCCGTCGATGTCGGGGTGCGCCTCACGAGGTGCGCGCATCGCACGTTTGGTGTGCTGCGTGGCGAGCGGGTCGTTCGCCACGATCCGATCTGCGATCGCATGCGCTGCCGTCATCAGCTCCGGTTCGGGGTGGATGCCGGAGACGAGCCCGGCGCTGAGCGCCTCGTCCGCCGTGAGCACGCGTCCGGTGAGCAGCAGTTCGCTCGCCAGGCCATCGCCGACGATCTCGCGCAGTCGCCAGGTGCCTCCGGCTGCCGCCATGATGCCGAGCCCCGTCTCGGGGTTGCCGATCTTCAGGGTCGGCGTTGCGGTGCGGATGTCCGCCGCATAGGCGAGCTCGGCGCCACCGCCGAGCGCGTAGCCGTCGATCGCGGCGACCACCGGCATCGGCAGCTCATGCACGCGGATGAACGCGGTGGCGTTGATTCCGCGGCGCGCGTCCTCCGCCCGGCGGGCGCGCAACTGGGTGATGTCGGCGCCGGCGGCGAACACGCCGTCAGTGCCGGTGAGGATGAGAACGCGCGGGTCGGCTTCGAGCTCGGCGCACAACGCGTGCAGGGCGTCGACCGTCTCGCGATCGATCGCGTTGCGCTTGTCGGGACGGTTCAGCCTGGCGACGACGCGGTCCGGGCCGCGATCGATGACGAGGGGTTCCTCGTTCATGTGCGCTCCTGACTGCATCGTCTGGCTGTGCGATAGTTTCTGACCGATCGTTCAGTAATTTATTATGCCAAGGATCGGAGGGGTCGGCAATCGCTGATGTCAGACTGGGACGCGTGTCAGTGCCATCGTCCGAAGAAGCCGCAGCGTCGGTGCCGACTGTGCGTCGTGGACGCCCAGGCTACGACCAGCGGCAGATCCTCGAGGTCGCTGTGCAAGTGTTCATCGAACACGGGTACGACGCGACATCCGTGTCGTCGCTCGCGGAACGCCTCGGTCTCTCGAAGTCCGCGTTGTATCACCACTACGCGTCGAAGGAGAGACTGCTCGAGCTCGCCCTCGACGAGGCGATGGGGTCGCTGGAAGCCGTGCTGCGCGAGTCTGGCGCCACGGCCGGGCCCGCAGGGGATCGGCTCGAGCATGTGCTCCGCGGAGCAGTTCGGGTGCTCGTGGACAAGCTCGCTTATGTGACCCTGCTGCTGCGCGTGCGCGGCAACAGCGACGTCGAACGCGCAGCGCTCGAGCGGCGGCGCGCGTTCGACGATGAGGTCGCTGTGCTGGTACGTGCCGCGCAGGAGGAGGGGTCGGTGCGCGACGACATCGGCGCGTCCGTCGCCACGCGCCTGCTGTTCGGCATGGTCAACTCGATCGTGGAGTGGTACCGGCCGACCGGGCCGGAGGGTGCAGGCGAACTGGCCGACGACGTGCTCGCCGTCGCACTCGATGGGTTGCGCACGCACTGAAGCCGGTTACGCCCGGATCAGGCGCTGGCGATCACCGTCTCGGCGAGCGGGCGTCGCGTGCGCGCCGCGAACTCGCGCTGCTGCAGTTTCTCGGAGAGCGCTGATGGATCACCGAGCTCGCCCATGGCGATGACCGAGATCGGTGCGAAGCGGTCTTCGACGCCAGGGAGCGCGGCGAGCTGATCGCGCTCGACACCGCCCATCTGGTGCACGAAGAGTCCGTCGGAGTGCGCCTGCACAGAGAGGTGTGCCACGGCCTGCCCGAGGTCGTACTGCGCCCACGGTCGGGGGTCGCCCTCAGCGTCGGTCTGCTCTGCGAACGCGACGATCAGCACGGCGGCGTTGCCCGCCCACTCGCGATTGAATCCCATGAGCGCGGCCTCGATGCGCTCGTGCAGGTCGGTGCCTCGCCGCGCCACGATGAAGCGCCACGGCTGGGTGTTGCTCGCGGAGGGCGACCAGCGAGCTGCTTCCAGCGCGCCCGCGAGCTTGACCTCGTCGATCGGGGTCTCGGAGTCGAAGGCGCGCGGGCTCCAGCAGCTGGCCGCGGCCAGTCGTGCCTCACGTATCAGCGCACGCGCGACGAAAGAAGGAAAACGGGGGTTCCCGGCCGTGGAAACCCCCGTTTTCCTTCTTTCAAGGAATGTGACCGCTCAGCCGCGCAGCGCCTCGCGGAACTTGACGCGCGCGCCCATCTTCAGAAGCGAGTTCTCGTAGATCTTTGCGCCGATCAGGATCACCACCGCGCACGCGACGAGCATGATCACCAGCGATGCCAGCGGCTCCCACCACTCCGCCTCGTTGAAGAACACCCGGATCGGCATCCCCACCGGCGCCGAAAACGGCACGTACGAGAGCACGGTCATCACGACCGGGTTGTCGCCGAAGAAGATGACCAGGAAGTACGGGATCATCGTCAGGTACATCACCGGGGTCAACGTGGTGCCGGCGTCCTCCTGACGCGACACCATCGATCCTGCGGCTGCGAACATGGCCGCGAGCAGGATGAATCCGAACAGAAAGAACACCGCGAACCAGATGACCGGGCCGCCGAGGCCCGCCAGGAGACCTGTCTGACCCGTGACCATCAGCCCGATGCTGCCGACCGTCGCCAACAGCAGGATCTGCGAGATCGCGAGTATCGTGTTGCCGACCACCTTGCCGGCCAGGAGAACGCGCGCGGGGATGCTGGAGAGCAGTATCTCGACGACGCGGGTCTGCTTCTCCTCCACGACACTCGACGCCACCGGCATGCCGAACATCATCGCGGACATCATGAACACCAGGCCGAAGCCGATGCCGAGCAGATACCGGAGTGGACCGCCGGCGGCATCCGGGTTGAGTAACTCGACCTCCGGTGTCGCAGAGAGCGCCATGAGCAGGCTCTGGGGTGCCTCCTTGTCGGCGATGATCACGAGGCCTGTCACAGCGGACGCGTCGTCGATCACGGCGGCGTCGACCTTGCCCGATTCGACGAGCGCGGTGGCCTCATCCCGATCGGCGACCTCGGTCACGTCGTAGCCGTCGACCTCCGAAAGAGCGGATGCTGTGGCGTTCGTCGAAGCGATGGGCGTATCGCTGGAGTTGGAAGAGGCGAATCCGGCCCAGATGACGCCGGCGAGGGCGATCAGCAGCAGGATGGCGGTGGAGACCAGATACGCCTTGCTGCGTAGCTTGGTGCTCAGTTCGCGCTCTGCGACGAGCCAGACGCCCTGGCCGGTGGAGACGGCCTTGGTCGATGAGTCGTTCACTGGATGACCTCCTTGAAGATCTGTGCGAGTGTGGGATGCTGCGGACCGAACCTGCTCACGTCGCCGTCCAGCAGTGCGCGCCTGAGCACTCGCTGCGCGGTGGCGGGGTCGTCGACGTCGAACACGGCGCTGCCGCCGTCGAAGTCCACGACGCTCACGCCCGGCTCTTCGCGCAGCCAACCGACATCGCCGCTGCTCTCCAGCTCCCACCGAGGCGCCGAGTACTGCTCACGCAGCTGATCACGTGGCCCGGATGCGCGGATCGTGCCGCCGGCGATGATGACGAGGTCATCGCACAGGCGCTCCACGACGTCGAGCTGATGGGACGAGAACAGCACGGAGACGCCGCGCGTGGCCCTTTCCTGCAGCACCCCCGCCACGGTCTCGACGGCGAGCGGGTCGAGTCCCGAGAACGGCTCGTCGAGGATGAGGACTTCAGGGTCGTGCACGAGAGATGCCGCGATCTGCGCACGCTGCTGATTCCCGAGCGAGAGCGCCTCGATGTTGTCGTTCAGCCGTTCGCCCAGTCCGAGTTCTTCGAGAAGCGCGGTGGCACGCGTGGTGGCATCCGTCTTGGAGAACCCGTGCAGGCGAGCGAAGTAGACGACCTGCTCGAGCACCTTCATCTTCGGATACAGCCCGCGCTCCTCCGGCATGTAGCCGAACTGGCGGCGTGCATCAGCAGTCAAGGGCGTGCCGCCGAGCGTCACCGAGCCGCCGTCGGAGGCGAGCAGGCCGAGCACGATCCGCATGGTGGTCGTCTTGCCTGCACCGTTGCCGCCGACGAAGCCGGTGAGGTGGCCGGCCGCGACGGGGAAGGTGACATCGTCGAGCACCCGGCGCGTGCCATAACTCTTCGTGATGCCGGTCAACTGAAGGGTTCCTGAGGTCATGGCTCCACGCTACGGAGCGTGTCCGTCTCCGGCATCCCCCCTGCGGCGGACTTCCCCTGTCAGTCCTCGGACGGACGGCGGGTGGTGCGGGTGAGGATGAGGCGCACCGCGAGTCCGGCGAGGAGCGCCCAGAAGGCCGCGCTGATCCCGGCCAGGGAGATGCCGGATGCCGCGATGAGGAAGGTCACCACGGCCGGCATCCGCTCACGCGGTTCTGCGACTGCCTGCTGAACGGCGGAGCCGAACGCTGCGAAGAGTGCGAGGCCGGCGACAGTGGGGATCACCGCTGCGGGTGCGAGGACGACGAGCGCGGAGAAGACCGCGGCGAAGCCGCCGAGCACGACGTAGGAGACGCCCGTCGAGAGGCCGGCCACCCAGCGGCGCTTCGGGTCGGGGTCTGCTTCAGGGGACGCGGCGAGGGCGGCGCTGATCGCGGCGAGGTTGATCCCGTGTCCGCCGGCGGTCGCGCCGATCGCCGTCCCGATGCCGGTCACGAGCATTGCCGGGCGCCATGGCACGTCGTACCCGTAGCTGCGCATGATCGCGACACCGGGTACGTTCTGCGAGGCCATCGTCACGATGAACAGCGGCAGCGCGATGCCGATGAGCCCTCCGATGGTGAACGTCGGTGCGACGAACTGGATGCGGGGGATGAGCATGCCCGCATCCATCGGGGTGCCGCCCCGCACCAACTCCACCCCGACCACGATCGCGGCGGCGACGAAGGCCAGTGGCACCGCCCAACGCGGTGCCACTCGAGCGAAGACCAGCCAGGTCAGCACGACGGGGATCACGCCCCACGGGTTCTCGGCGATCCCGGTCGCCGGCGCGAGGCAGAGCGGAAGAAGGACTCCTGCGAGCATCGCCTGGGCGATGGATGCCGGAATCCGAGCGATGAGCCCGCCGAAGCCGGTCCATGCTCCCGCCAACACGGTGAGCGCGGCCACGACGAGGAACGCTCCGGTCGCCGCCGGCCACCCGCCGTCGACGACTCCCGTCGCGGCGAGCAGCGCGGCACCGGGCGTCGACCACGCCGCCGTGATCGGCATCCGATAACGCGAGGCGAGGATGACGCAGGCGAGGCCCATCGTGATGCTGAGGATCAGCAGTCCGCTCGCAGCCTGTGCGGGCGACGCTCCGACAGCGGAGAGTCCGGTGAGCACCACGGCGAACGAACTGGTGAAGCCCACAAGCGCAGTGACGACACCCGCGAGGATCGGCCTGGACAACGGAGCGGGCGCGTCGGTCATAGGGGTGAGGCTAGCGCGAGAGATCGGCACTCAGGGAACTCATTATATTCATCGGAATAGAATATTGTCGGCGGTCGTTGACCCTTGAAGACAGTCGAAGGCTGTCCCTGAGCCCCGAAAAGAGAAGGAAAACCTGTGACTCGCACCATCGGCTACATCGTCGGCAGCATCTCCAGCACGTCCATCAACCGTCGGCTGGCACGCGTGCTGGCGAACCTCGCGCCCCAGGGCACGGAGCTCGTCGAGATCCCGATCAAGGACCTTCCGTTCTACTCGCCCGATTTCGACGGCGACTTCCCTCAGGTGGCGACCGACTTCAAGAAGGCCATCGCCGACGTCGACGGTGTCATCATCGTCACGCCCGAGTACAGCCGCTCCATCCCCGGCGTGCTCAAGAACGCCCTCGACTGGTCGACCCGCCCGTACGGTGAGATGTCATTCTTCGGCAAGCCCGTCGCCGTGATCGGCACCTCGGGCTCCGGCGTCGCGACCGCAGCTGCGCAGCAGCACCTGCGTGCGATCCTCGGCCACTTCAGCGCGATCACCATGGGTCAGCCTGAAGGCTTCATCCAGGACCGCCCCGGCCTGTTCACCGAAGACGGCCAGGTCACCGATGAGAGCACCGCCGGCTTCCTCAGCGGCTACCTCGAGGCTTTCAACGGCCTCATCTCGCGCGTGCAGCACTCCGCAGAGCTCGTCAACGCGTAATCGCTCAGCGCATCGATGGGAGGAAATCGCACCTCGCCGCGCGAGTTCCGATGCGCTTTCCTCCCATCGACGTGGCCACAACCTTCGTCCTCACGCCAGCCCGTTCCGCAGGGCCAGCACGACCGCCTGAACGCGGTCACGGGCCCCGAGCTTCTGCAGGATGCGTGAGACGTGCGTCTTCACCGTCGCCTCGCCGATGAACAGCCGTGTCGCGATCTCGGCGTTACTCATCGCCTCGGCGACAAGCGCCAGCACCTCGGCCTCACGATCGGTGAGCGGTTCGGCGAGGGCGGTCGCCGGGGACGTCACCGCGGCTTTCGGCACGGTCGAGGCGTAGCGCTGCACGACGCGCCTGGTCACCTCCGGCGCCAGCATCCCGTCGCCGGCGGCAAGCACGCGAACGGCGGTGACCAGATCCTCGGGCGTGCCGTTCTTGAGCAGGAAGCCGCTCGCGCCGGCATCCAGCGCGGCGAAGAGGTAGTCGTCGCGATCAAATGTCGTCACGATCGCGATCGCGGCCTGCACCTGATCATCGGCGACGATCCGCTTCGTCGCCTCGATGCCGTCCATGTCGGGCATCTGCACGTCCATCGTGATGACATCGGGTTTGAGAGCGGATGCTGCTGCCACAGCCTCCGCGCCCGTCGCCGCTTCCCCGACGACGGTGATGTCGGGCTGGATGTCGAGGATGGTCCGGAATCCGGCGCGCAGCATCGCATGGTCATCGACGAGCAGGACGCGGATCGGTTCGCTCATGCGGGTGCCCCTGCCAGCGCGGCGGGTGCAGAGAGGGGGACCTGTACGCGCACTCGCCATCCTCCGCGCTCGCGTGGCGCCGACTCGATCGTGCCGCCAGATGCCAGCGCGCGTTCGCGCATGCCCAGCTGGCCCATTCCCGATCGGGCGGCTATCACGGTGCGACCGGTGTTCACGATCTCGAGCTCGACACCGGAGTCCAGGTAGCGCAGACGCACGTCGGTGGTTGCTCCCGCCCCGGCGTGGCGCCGCACGTTCGTGAGTGACTCCTGCGCGATCCGGTACAGATTCACCTGAGTCACCGACGGCACGGGTCGCTGTTCGCCGACCACAGTGAAGTCGGTGGGCACACCGGCAGAATTCGAGGCCTCAACGAGTTGTGCGATGTCGTCGAGGGTGACAGTGGAGGCGTCGTCATCCACTCCGGCATCAGAGGAACGCAGCGTCTCCAACAGATGACGCAACTCAGTGATCGCCTCGCGAGCAGAGCCTTCGACGTCGGCGAGGATGTCCTTCGCGGTGCCGGCATCCTGGTCGATCACCATGCGCGCCGCTCCCGCCTGCACACCCATCACAGAGACGTGGTGGGCGACGACGTCGTGCAGTTCGCGGGCGATGTGCACGCGGTCGAGCGCCACGGCCTGCGCCGCGGTGACCTCGCGCTCGCGCTCCAGATCGACGGTGCGCCGTTCGAGGGCCTGGCGCTGCATCGCGGCGCGCCATGCGTGCTCGCCGAAGTAGTAGGCGCCGGCGAAGTAGAGCACGTTCACCAGCAACTGCAGCATCATGAAGGCGAGATAGGGCGACATGGCGCCCGCGATGATGTCCTCCTCGCGTGCGGTGTCGATCGCGTCGCGGTACATGGTGATCAGCAGCCAGATGAACATGCCGGCGATGATCGCGGCCCGCACGATCATCGCTGCACGGCGGTTCGCCATCCACGCACCGACCGTGTACAGGGCGATGAACATCGCGACGTTTCCGGCGTACAGCTCTGGAATTCGAAGCGTGACGGCGACGAAGTACGCGACCGAGACGACGATCGCGACCTGCGCGGGCCAGATGCGGCGCGCGGCCAATGGTGCTGCCACGAACACCAGGTAGACCAGTGCCTGCCACAGCGGTGCCTGCTCGTCACCATAGATCTCTGACACCGCAGACAGTGCGGCACTGATCACGCCGGCGATGAAGACGACGGCGGCCAGCAGTGCGTCTGACCGGCGTTGGCTCACGGTGAGCGTGCGGATTGATGCGGACATGTCTCAACGGTACGGGGGTGCGGATGCCGCGGCATCCGCCCTGCGGGGGATCAGGGACGACGTGCTCTTGACAGGTTACTTGTTTTTTGCAAGCATGTTTCGCAGCAGACGCAGCGACCGGGTTGCGTCGAACAACCAGACAAAGGAGTCAGCATGTCAACCAAGGTCTTCGTCAACCTCCCCACGTCCGATCTTGAGCGCAGCAAGGCGTTCTACACGGGTCTGGGCTGCGCCATCAGCCCTGAGTTCACCGATGAGAACGCCGCCTGCATCGTGTGGAGCGAGGACATCTACTTCATGGTCCTCAAGCGTGATTTCTTCGCCACCTTCACCGACAAGCCGATCGCCGACCCCAATGAGTCCGTGCAGGTCTCGGTCTCATTCAGCCAGGACTCTCGGGAAGCCGTCGATGCGATCGTCGCCAAGGGCCTCGCCTCGGGCGGCGCTGAGCCGAAGCCCGCGCAGGACTACGGTTTCATGTACTCCCGCGACCTGGACGACCCGGACGGCAACAGCCTCGGTTTCCTCTACATGAGCGAAGAGGCCGTCGAGAAGGGCCCAGAGGCGTACATGGCAGAGCAGGGCGCGGAGTCGGCCTGACGTGGCAGCGCGCAGCTACGGCCAGTATTGCGGGGTCACGACGGCCGTCGAACTGATCGGGGAACGATGGGCGATGCTCATCGTCCGCGATCTGCTCGTGGGGCCGAGGCGGTACACCGACCTCAAGCAGGGCCTGCCGCGCATTCCGACGAACATCCTGTCGACCAGGCTCAAGGAGCTCCAGGAGGGCGGCGTCGTCCGAAGGGTGCCGCTGAAGAACTGCGGACTCGTCTACGAACTCACCCCGTACGGTCGGGCTCTGGAGCCGATCATGCTCGCCATCGGCCGCTGGGGATTCCAGGCGATGGGAGACCCGTCGCCCGAAGACGTCGTGACGCCGGACTCGCTCACCATGGCACTGCGGACGGCGTTCCGCTCCGAGACGGCGGCGGATGCCGATTACGAACTGCACGTCGGTGACGTCGCCCTGCGCGCGCAGGTGAGCAGCGGAATGCTCTCCGTCGCGCAGATCGCACCACCTGCCCCGCCCGTCGGCGGACGGATGCCTGACGGCGAACCGGACGCCGTGTTCGTCGCAGGACCGGGTATCCGTCACCTCATCGGCGGTGAGGTCACGCCCGCCGAAGCGATCGCACAGGACATCATCGCGGTCGTCCGCGGCGAGGAGTCGTTCTTGGACTCCTTCGCCTCCACGTTCCACATCGCTTCATTCGAATTGCAAGGAGCCGCATCATGACCGGCCGCATCATCATCGATCTGTTCACAACGCTCGACGGAGTCGCTCAGGCACCCGGCGGCCCAGAGGAAGACGCATCGGACGGCTTCCCCTTCGGTGGCTGGCAGGCCGGAGTGCCGGATGAGGCCGTGGGGAAATGGGTCATGGACGGGATGTCGACACTCGACGCGCTGCTGCTCGGTCGGCGCACCTATGACATCTTCGCGGCGTACTGGCCGCATCACACGACGGGTCCGGAGGGTCCGATCGGTCAGTTGTTCGATCGCGTTCCGAAGTACGTCGCCTCGCGCGACGCTGACATCGAGCTCGAATGGCAGGGGAGCTCGCGCGTCGGCGGTGACCTGACGGCCGAGATCGCACAGTTGCGTGAGAACCACCGTGACGTGCACGTGATCGGCAGCGTCGACCTCGTGCAGACTCTGCTCACCGAGCAGCTGTTCGACGAACTGCAGCTCTGGGTCTACCCGGTCGTGCTCGGGCAGGGCAAGAAGGTGTTCCCCGACGGCGCAGCGCCCGCGAACCTGAGGCTGCTCAGCGCCGAGGTCGGCGACAACGGGGCGGTGAGTCTGCGCTACGCTCCCGCGCCGGGTCGGGTGCGCACCGGCACGATGGGGCAGTAGTGCGTGCTTCGGTGAACTGACTGTTCCTTTTCCCTGTGCTGATCCTCTAGATTCAGAAACGCACGTTGCCGCACGAGCGGCGCATTGGTTCCGGGGCCGCCGTGACAATGTCGTCGTTGCGTGGTCGTGCCCTGTTCTCGAGGGGATGAACGATGAGGTCACGACGCACGAACCGACGCTGGCCGGTGCGCGCTCTGCTTGCGGGGACGGCCGCCGCGGTGATGGCGTTGGGCGGTGGCATTCCCGCGGTCGCGGATGATGAAGAAGCGACCTCGATCATCAGCGGGACGGTGACACGCGAGGCCGACGGGACGCCCGTCGAGGGCGTCGGAGTGTTCGTGTCGGATACGGCGGGCGGCTTCTCCTACAACGGATCCTCGGATGCGAACGGAGACTACTCGGTCACTGACCTCCCCTCCGGTGAGTATGTCGTCCGATTCGACCCAGCGGGAAGCGCGCCGGAGTTGATCTCCGAGTACTGGAACGATGCGATCGACTGGATGAGTGCTGAGCGCATCGTCACAGTCGGAGGCGAGACCGTCTCCGACGTCGACGCCTCTCTGCAACTCGGAGGATCGATCGTGGGATCGGTGACGCGCGAAGCCGACGGGACTCCCGTCGAGGGCGCCGCCGTCGAGTTGTGGGCAGTCGACGGATCAGGGAGCGGGACCACGGCGTGGACCCAGCCGGATGGAACGTTCCGCGCGGATGGCCTTCGGGCCGGCGATTACACGGCAAGATTCGACGCACCGGCCGGCAGCGGACTCACCACGGAGTACTGGGATGACGCAGCGGACAGCACGGCCGCGACCCCCGTGCCCGTCATGCTCGGGGAGACGACAACGAACATCGACGCCGCACTCGCAGAGGCGGCCGTCATCAGTGGCCACGTCAGCCGAGAGGCAGACGGCACACCGGTCGAA
Source organism: Microbacterium sp. TWP3-1-2b2 (assembly GCF_049896145.1). NCBI lineage: Bacteria > Bacillati > Actinomycetota > Actinomycetes > Micrococcales > Microbacteriaceae > Microbacterium > Microbacterium sp. TWP3-1-2b2. The sequence goes on from NZ_JAFCTS010000001.1 coordinate 3,048,372, forward strand.
GGGTCCGTCGAGGTCTACGCCGTCGGGGATGCAAGATTCCCGACGGCGACGGTCGACCTGAACGGCGACTACAGCGTCGATGTCGCACCGGGCTCGTACATCCTTCGCTTCCGGCCCTTCGATGAACGACTGTTCGAGGAGTTCTGGGATGACGCGACTCTGGTTGAGGATGCGACGCCCGTGACAGTCGCGGCCGGCGAGAGGCGGAGCGCGATCGATGCCGAACTCGTGGCGGGGACGTCGATCGGTGGCACGGTGCACGCTGGCGGCGAGCCTCTCGCCGACGCCTCCGTGTCCGCATATGCGGGGGATCGTCTCGCCGGTTCGTCGATCACTGCCCCTGATGGCTCCTACTCGATCACCCTTCCCGTCGGGAGCTACGTGCTGGAGGCGCGGGCCTCCGCTGCCGACCCTGTCTTCGCCGTCGAGTACTACGAGGACGCGGCGACGGCAGGCGACGCGAAGCCCGTCGACCTCGGACCTGATGAGGACCTGGTCGGCATTGATTTCGACCTCGATCTCGGTGTCGACATCCGCGGAACGGTGACCTTGGCTGGTGCAGGGGAGCCGGACGGCGAAGGTGCGACCGTCATCGCGTATCGCTGGGGTGCTGACGGGTGGATCGAAGCCGCTCGCACTCCGTCATGGGGTGCATTCGCCTTCAGCGCCGATCCGACTCGAGACGGCGGGCCGCTCCGGGCCGGGCGCTACACGTTCGGCGTCGAGATGCCCGGGTACTGCACCCACTACCTCGGCGGCGCGGTCAGTCTCGATGACGCGGAGTCGCTCGATCTCGAGCCAGGTGACACCGCCAAGGGGTCCGACGTGACTCTCACCGCCGAATGCGAGGGTCCGGAACCGACCGCCGAACTCACTCTTTCCGTCGACGCCGTGCGGGCGGGGGACGCGGTGACCGTCGCAGGGGCGGGGTTCACGCCGGGCGCGAAGGTCACTTTCGAACTCCACTCGGATCCGATCAGACTCGGCACACTGCAGGCCGACGCGGACGGTCTTCTCGGTGGCACGCTCCGCATCCCGGCCAGCGCACCGGCAGGGAAGCACACGCTCGTCGCGATGGCAGGCTCGTCAGTGATCGCCAGTGCGGCTCTCGAGGTCACCGCGGCTCAGCAGTCGGGCGTGGGCAGCGGCGGAGCGGAGACTCCGGACGGAGGGCTGGCGAGTACGGGAGCCGACGTGCCGGCGCTGGCCGCCGCCTTCGCGGTCGTCCTGGTCGTGGTCGGCGGGTTGCTCATGCTGCGTCGGCGCACCGTGAGCTGAATCGGTGTGCGGCCTCCCGCTCCCGTGAGGCCGGACACCGCATCGCGGGCACTGTGGCTGCTAGGCGAAGATCATCGGCATGTCGACGTCGTCATCCCCGGCGCCGCCGAGATCGAGGTCGACGACCACCGGCACATGATCGCTGGGCTGCTCGCCCTTGCGCTCTTCGCGGTGGATGGACGCGCCGGTGACGGCACCGGCGAGCGCGGGGGAGCCGAGTACGAAGTCGATGCGGATGCCCTCGTTACGGGGGAACTTCAGCCGCTGGTAGTCCCAGTACGTGTAGCCCTCGGGCAGCAGTGGGCGCACGACGTCCGTGAGACCCGCATCCTGGAAGGCGAAGAAGGCGGCGCGCTCTGGCGGAGAGACGTGTGTCGAGACTCCCTCGACGATGTCTGGATCACCGTTGTCGGAATCGAACGGGATGATGTTGAAGTCGCCGACGAGCGCCAGTGGCAGGTCGGGGTTCTTCTGCAGAGCCGATGCCGCATGCTGACGAAGTCCTTCGAGCCAGTGCAGTTTGTACGCGTAGTGCGGGTCGTCCAAGGAACGGCCGTTCGGCACGTACAGGCTCCACACCTGCACGCCGTCGACGGTCACGCCCAGCGCGCGGGCCTCGAGCGGAGCATCCGGACCCTCATGACCCTTCGCGAAGCCCGGCATCCCGTCGAACGCGGTCGACACATCCGTCATCGGAAGGCGGCTCGCGATCGCGACGCCGTTCCACTGATTCAGACCGTGAACCTCGACCTGGTAGCCGGCTTCTTCGAACTGCGCGTAGGGGAACTGCTCGGGCTTGCACTTGATCTCCTGCATCGCGAGCACATCGATGTCTTCGCGAACCGCGAACTCGACGGTGCGGCGCACGCGGGTGCGGATGGAGTTGACGTTCCAGGTGGCCAGGCGCATGCATCCAGCCTACGGGTGGGATGAGACACACTGCCCACGAGTGACCGGACCACGAGATCGCGATGCTCGACGCACCGCGAAGACGATGGCTGCGGCTCTAAGCTGGATGCCGTGACCGCACTCGACGCAGACCGACAGTCCCTCCTCGCTCTCATCAAGGACGAGGCCGTGTTCCACGGAGACTTCACTCTTTCCAGTGGCAAGCAGGCGACGTACTACGTCGACATGCGCCGGCTCACCCTCGACCACAGGGCAGCTCCGGCGATCGGTCGCATCATGCTCGACCTGATCGGCGATCTCGACGCCGCCGCTGTCGGCGGTCTGACCCTCGGCGCCGACCCGATCGCGAACTCCGTGCTGCACGCCTCGGTCGCCACCGACCGTCCGCTGGATGCGTTCGTCGTCCGCAAGGAGCCCAAGGACCACGGCCGCGGCCGTCAGATCGAAGGCGCAGACATCGCGGGCAAGCGCGTCGTCGTTCTCGAGGACACCTCCACCACTGGCCAATCCGCACTCAAGGCCGTCGAGGTGCTGCGCCGCGAGGGCGCCGAGGTCGTCGCCGTCGCAGTGATCGTCGACCGCAAGACCGGCGCACAGGCCGCGATCGAGGCGGAGGGCCTGCAGTGGCTGGCAGCCTTCGATCTCGACGATCTCGGTCTCGACCCGCAGTGACCCTCGGCGCATGACTCGGTATGCACTGGCCGTCGACGTGGGCGGCACGAAGTTGGAAGCCGCGCTCGTCGGCGACGACGGCGCGCTGATCGCCGGCAGCCGCAGCAGGCAGGCCACCGGCCGCACCGCGACGCCGGCGTCGTTGGATGCCGCGGTCGAGGCCGTCATCGCTCACGCACTCGCTCGTCTGCCGCAAAGCGCCGAGCTGGTGGGTGCCGGCGTCGGCAGCGCCGGACCGATCGACCTCTCGACAGGTTCGATCGTTCCCGTCAACATGCCCCAGGCGCGCGGCTACGGGCTCGCCGGGGCGGTACGGGGCGCAGCATCCGCTGTTCTCGGACGCGACGTGAAAACCGTCTTCGGACACGACGGCGGCGCGCTCGCGCTCGCCGAAGCCTGGCTCGGCGCCACCCGCGAGGCGCGTTCGTCGCTGTCGATCGTCGTCTCGACAGGGGTCGGCGGCGGATTCGTCATCGGCGGACAGTACATTCGCGGCGCCTCCGGGAATGCCGGTCATCTCGGACAGGTACGCCGCGAGGGCGGGCTGACGCTCGAGGAGATCGCCTCCGGTCCGGCCAGCGCGGCGTGGGCGCAGGCGCAGGGGTGGACCGGAGCCACCGGTGAGGATCTCGCTCGTGACGCGGCGTCCGGCGATCAGGTCGCGCGTGCGGCCATCGAGCGGTCTGCGAAAGCGGTGGGCGAGGCGCTGGCGGATGCCGCGACCCTCGTCGACCTCGACATGATCGCGATCGGCGGCGGATTCTCACGGGTGTCCGCCGACTACATCGAACTCGTGCAGCAGGCGCTCACGGCGAGCGCCGTGCACGACTACTCCCGTCGTGCGCTGGTGGTGCGCTCCGGGTTGGGCGACGAGGGGCCGTTGATCGGCGCCGCCGCGCTCGTGCTCAGGTAGTCGCGGCCGAGACGCTCGACGAGGTCACTGCCGAGACCCGCAGGAAGTCGAGCTTCTCCGCGGCCTCAGATCCGGCCGCCGCGGTGTATGCGACGATCCGCAGATCGGTGCCGGCGACGCTGAACACATCGCAGTCGAGTTCGATGTCGCCGACGACGTCATGACGAATCACTTTGCGCTCCGACTGGTGCTCGCCGACCGCGCCGCTGTGCCAGAGCGTGCGGAATCGCTCGCTCGATCCGAGAAGTTCTTCGACCAGCGCCTTGACGCCTTGGTCGTCCGGGTAATGACCGCTGACCCGTCGCAGATCGGCCACCAGCGACGCCTCGAACATTGCGGGGCTGCCGGACTGGCTGACGACCCGCTTCCTGTCGTCGCACTGGGATGTGCCGGAGAAATGCTGCCTCAGCAGGTTGGGGCGTCCGGGGCCGGCCGGGAACGGGTCACCCAGCAACGCGGTCCAGAGCGGGCTCTGGGAGATGAGATCCCATGACGCGCTGAACACCGCGAGCGGTGTCTCGCCGAGCCGGGCGATCAGCCGCTGCACACCGGGAGGGATGTGCGACGGGACCTGGCGTGGTGAGGGAGGGAGGAGGCCCGCGACGACGAAGAGATGGTCGCGTTCTGCATCGCTCAGTTGGAGGGCGCGGGAGAGCGCGGTTGCGACCTGATCTGACGGGTGCCGCGCGCGACCCTGCTCGAGCCGTACGACATAGTCGACGCTCAGCCCCGCCAACGCGGCGAGCTCTTCTCTACGCAGCCCGGCTGCGCGACGACCTTCGCCCGAGTAAATGCCGACGTCGACAGGGGAGAGCCGATCGCGCCACGCACGCAGCATCCCGCCGAGGTCCGAGATCTGCTTCTGCCGCATCCGACCAGTCTGACAGCGTCGCGCACGGTCAGGGTGGTACCGCTGATCCCCCCGCTCGGCCGGGCCACGACAGGCGCGCGAGCGATCCGCAGACTCGAGACATGACAACGACACTGATCACCGGAGCCAACAAGGGCCTCGGATACGAAACCGCCCGACGGCTCATCGAAGCAGGGCACACCGTGTGGATGGGGGCACGCGATGAGGAACGCGGAAGACAGGCGGCCGCCGAACTCGGAGGGCGCTTCGTCCGACTCGACGTGACGGACGACGCCTCGGTCGCAGACGCCGCGCGCACGATCACCGATGCCGGTGGCATCGACGTCCTGGTCAACAACGCCGGAATCTCGGGACCGATGAAGGCAGCGGAGGAGCTGACTGCAGCGGATGCAGACGCCGTGTACGCCACGAACGTCGTGAGCATCGTGCGCATGACCTCGGTGTTCGTTCCTGTCCTGCGCGCATCCCGCACGCCTACCATCGTCAATGTGACGAGCGGTCTCGGATCGTTCGCCGCAGTGCACGATCCGGCGCGCATCGAGTCCACGCTGACCGCGCCGCTGTACACGTCGTCGAAGTCGGCCGTCACCATGCTCACCGTGCAGTACGCCAAGGCCTTCCCCGAGATGCGGATCAACGCCGCCGACCCCGGTTATACGAAGACGGACTTCAACGGCAATCAGGGAACGCAGACGGTGAGCGAAGGCACCGACGCGATCGTGGAGCTCGCCACTCGCGGAGGGCAGGGCCCGACCGGCACGTTCATCGACCGGTCTGGCGTCGCCCGGTTCTAGGGGCAGCTGCGCCTGACGAATCCGTCGTACGCTCGAAGGCACGACGGAAGGACCACGCATGCGCGTACTCGGACTGCTCTCGGGCACCTCGCACGACGGGATCGACGTGACGGTCGTCGACTTCCGCGAGACGGATGGCGCCGTACGAGGCACGGTGCTGCACGAAGGCAGCGTCCCGTACGACCCTGCGCTGCGCGCGCGGCTCGTTGCGGCGCTGCCTCCTGCGCAGACGACTCTCGCGGAGGTGTGCGAACTCGACACTCTGATCGGTCAGGCATTCGCTGACGTGGCGGCGGATGCCGCGGCATCCGTCGGCGGCGTCGATGCGGTGTGCACGCACGGGCAGACCGTCTACCACTGGGTCGAAGACGGCCATGCCCGCGGGACGTTGCAGATCGGCCAGCCGGCATGGATCGCGGAACGCGTCGGCGCTCCGGTGATCTCCGACGTGCGCATCCGCGACATCACGGCCGGCGGTCATGGTGCGCCGCTGGTGTCGTTCCTCGACGAGCTGCTGCTTCGGGGCCGCGCGGGCACATCGGCCGCGCTGAATCTGGGCGGAATCGCGAACATCACGATCGTCGGCGACAGTGCCGGTACAGGTGCGAGTGCGATCGCGGCCTACGATATCGGGCCGGCGAACGCGCTCGTCGACGCCGTGATCACGAAGTACGGCCTCGACCCGCTCGGCTACGACGAAGACGCGCGCATCGCTCTCTCCGGCGATGTCGACGACGACCTGCTCGCGTCGCTGCTCTCCGACCCGTACTACGCCGTGTCGGCACCCAAGAGCACCGGCAAAGAGCACTTCCATCTCGACTACGTGCGAGGCCATGCGTCAGCGCTGGGCCGAGACGTGCGCGTGACCGACCTCGTGCGCACACTCACCGAGCTGACGGTGCGGACCGTCGCGAACGACGTGCGCGCAGCCGGCATCGACTTCCTCGCCGTGTCGGGAGGCGGATGCCACAATCCGCTGATCATGGAGGGTCTCCGAGCAGCCCTTCCGGACACCGAAGTCGTCCTCGCCGACGAGCTCGGCGCGTCCGCCGACAACAAGGAGGCGATCCTGTTCGCGCTGATCGGCTGGTGCACGATGCACGGCGTGCCGGCCGTCATCCCCGGCGGGACGGGGGCGCGCGAGCCGCGCATCCTCGGCACGATCACGCCAGGGGGCGGTCCGCTGCGGATGCCGGAGCCGGTGGCATCCGTCCGGAGCCTGACTCTGGACTGAGCCCGAGCTTCCGGTCAGCTCTTGCGGTCGTCGTCCCAGGGGCCTTCCCACCAGTTGCCGGAACGCCCATCGTCGCCGGAGTCGTTGCGCCTGCGGGAGCGGACGAACTGCACGATGATGACCGTCAGGGTGCTGACAGCGATCAGGATCATGACGAGGAAGAGCACGTCGCTCTGGTTCATGGCGTCACTCCGCGGAGGGCCTGGCCGGCAGCAGGTCGGCGACCGAGTTCACGATCTCGTCGGGGCGGAACGGGTACTTCTCGATCTCGACCTGGTCGCTGATGCCGGTGAGCACGAGCACGGTGTGCAGGCCGGCTTCGATTCCGGCGACGACGTCGGTGTCCATCCGGTCGCCGATCATGCCGGTGCGCTTCGAGTGCGCGCCGATCTTGTTCAACGCCGAGCGGAACATCATCGGGTTCGGTTTGCCGACCACATACGGCTCGCGCCCGGTGGCCTTGGTGATGAGGGCCGCGACGGCGCCGGTCGCCGGCAGCGGGCCCTCGACACTCGGGCCGGTGGCGTCGGGGTTGGTGATGATGAAGCGCGCGCCACGGTTGATCAAGCGGATCGCCTTCGTGATCGCCTCGAAGGAGTAGGTGCGGGTCTCGCCGACGACCACGAAGTCGGGATTGGTCTCGGTCATGACGAACCCGGCGTCGTGCAGGGCGGTGAGGATGCCGGCCTCGCCGATGACGAACGCCGACCCGCCGGGCACCTGCTGCTGCAGGAACGCGGCGGTGGCCAGCGCGGAGGTCCAGATCCGCTCCTCCGGCACATTGAGGCCGCTCGAGCGCAGGCGTGCCGAGAGGTCACGGGCGGTGAAGATCGAGTTGTTGGTCAGGACCAGGTACGGGATACCTTCGGCCTCCCACCCGGCGAGCAGCTCGGATGCGCCGGGGATGGCGTCGTTCTCATGAACGAGCACGCCGTCCATGTCGGTGAGCCAGCATTCGATCTCAGAGCGTTCAGCCATGAGCTCAGCCTATTGGTCGCGGATGCTAGGCGCGGAGCAGGTTCGCAAGCGCCGGCAGCTGCGCCGGATCCTCCAGTGCGGAACCGACCGCGACGACACGGACGCCTGCGCCGAGGAACTGCGCCGCATTGGTCGAGTCCATGCCCCCTGTGGCGACGAAGTTCGCCTGCGGGAAGGGGCCGGACATGGCTGTGAACCAGGCCGGTCCGAGCAGTGATGCCGGGAATGCCTTGAGCCACGTGAGTCCGGATTTCATCGCGAGCTGCACGTCCGTCGCGGTGGCGACACCCGGCAGCGCCGGCATCCCGGCGTCATGCGACGCGCGAACGACCTCGACGTCGAAACCAGGGCTGACCGTGAACGATGCGCCGGCGTCTGCGGCCTGGCGCACGTGCTCGACGGAGACGACGGTGCCCGCGCCGACGGTCAGCCCGCGTTCCTTGGCAGCGTCGGCCAACACGCGAAGCGCCTCGACATCGGCCGGCGTCTGCACCGGCACCTCGACGCTCGTGATGCCGAGATCCCACGCCGCGGTGGCGACGGCGAGAGTCCGCTCCGCACCCATTCCGCGCAGGATCGCCATCAGGGGGACGTCGCCGAAGAGCGTGGAGAGCGAAGAGTTGTCGAGCACGGGGTGTCGCCTTTCGGAGAGTGCTGCCTCGGAGAGCAGGGATGAGTCGCGACAGGAGCGCGACTACACTTCGAGTGTGACCAGAGTGAGCGTCAACTGCAATTCATGTTGCAGCATATGCACACTTTGAAGAGATGGAAGGACGACAGATGGACGAGCTCGCGGAGATCCGACTGACAGCGCGGCACAAAGGCCTGCCGCAACGGGCGGTCGGGATGACGACGGCGGAATTCCTCGCCTCCGGGCCGCGGCTGTCGGAATTCTGGTCGCCGCTTGTCGTTCTCGACGACGCGGCGATGCGGCACAACGTCGAGGTCATGGCGAACTGGTGCACCGAGCGCGGCCTCGAGCTGATGCCCCACGGCAAGACCACCATGGCCCCCTCGCTCTGGCAGCGACAGGTGGATGCGGGGTCCCTCGGCATCACGCTCGCCACGATGGGGCAGGTGCGCACCGCACGCACCTTCGGCGTCTCCTCGATCATGCTGGCCAACGCCGCTGTCGATGGGCACTCCCTTCGCTACCTGGCCGGTGAACTCGCCGACAGCGACTTCCGCTTCGTCTGCTGGGCCGACTCCGTCGCGACGGTGGAGGCGATGGAGGCGCCGCTGCGTGACGCCGCGACTCCCCGTCAGGTGGATGTGCTCGTCGAACTGGGCGGAGAGGGAGGTCGCACCGGCGCCCGCACGATCGACGAGGCGATCGCGATCGCCGAACGCATCGCGGCATCCGATGTGCTGCGCCTCGCCGGCGTCGCCGGTTACGAGGGCAGCCTTGCTCACGACCGCAGCGCGCCGGCGATCGATGCGGTCGAGACCTACCTGCGCCGCCAGATCGAGCTGCATGAGCGCATCGGCCATCTCTACGACGACGGTGACGTGTACGTCACCGCGGGTGGCAGCGCCTTTTTCGATCTCGTCGCCAAGGTGTACGCCGAGGCAGGAGCCGCCGCGGATGCCGCCGACCGTCTGGGCGGAGGCCGCACGCTGTTCACTCTGCGCTCGGGTGCCTACATCGTTCACGATGACGGCTTCTACCGCGGGATCTCGCCGTTCGACGAGGCGCGTGCGAGCGACGATGAGCCGCGTTTCGTGTCCGGCATGTTCGGCGTCGGTCGGGTCGTCTCGCACCCGGAGCCCGGACTCGCCCTGATCGACGGCGGCAAGCGCGACTTCCCGTTCGACGAGGGTCTGCCGATCCCTCGGGGGACGAGCACCGAGCTCGGGGCGGCGTGGCAGCCCCTGCCCGGCGCATCCGTCTCCGCGATGAACGACCAGCACAGCTACGTGCGGCTCGAAGACGGCAGCGAACTCGCGATCGGCGACCTCGTCCGCCTCGGGCTGTCGCACCCGTGCACGGCCTTCGACAAATGGTCGGTGCTGCCCGTCGTCGAATCGGTGGACTCCGACGTCGTCGTCGACCTGGTCCACACCTTCTTCTGATGACCGGGAGCCCGACCTCACGGATCGTCCTCCGCGGCGGCTCCGTTGTCGCCGAGCACAGCGTGACGCGCGCCGATGTGCTCGTCGTTGACGGATTCATCGCGGCGGTGGGTGAAGTCGCCGCAGAACCCGATGATCAGATCATCGACTGCTCTGATCGGCTGATCATGCCCGGATTCGTCGACGCGCATTCCCACGCCGACGGCCTGCTCACCGGCGGGGATGACGACGGCGTCCAGCGCTCCCTGCTGCGCCAGGGGGTCACCACGATCATCGCCGGTCAGGACGGGGTCTCGTATGCGCCGGGCGACGGTGCTTATGCGACCGAGTACTTCGGTGCCGTCAACGGCCCTTTCGCCGGATACACCGGTGGCGGTGTCGCGGGCTATCTCGCCGCGATCGACGGCGCCTCCAGGCTCAACGCCGCTGTGCTCGTCCCGGCGGGAACAGTGCGCTGGGAGGTGTGCGGTCGCTCGCAGAAGCCGGCGGATGCCGCGCAGCGCGCCGCGATGACCGACCTCGTCGCGCAGGGCATGGCGGACGGCGCAGTCGGTCTCTCGACCGGCCTCGACTACGTGCCCGGCATGTTCCAGAGCGCGGAAGAGATCGCCGCGCTCTGCGTGCCCGTCGCCCGCGTCGGCGGTGTCTATGTCAGTCACATGCGCGGCGGATACGAGCGCAACGCCGCCGCCGGTATCGACGAGATCGCCGCCATCGCCGGCGGTGCACACGCGGCATCCGGAGCGCCGCTCGCCGTGCACGTCTCGCACTTCCACGCCGACGCCGACATCGTCATCGAACAGATGGATGCGCTGGCCACGCGGGGATTGCACGCCACGTTCGACGCATATCCGTACGTTCGAGGCTGCTCGCTCATGAGTATGCCGTTGCTCCCGCCGGAACTCACCGCACAGCCCGTGGACGATGTGCTCGTCGCCCTCGCAGACCATGAGGAGCGCGAGCGTCTTCGTCGCGACTGGTTCCCCCGGATCGACGTGAACCCGAGTCTCGGACCGGACTGGCCGCGCATGCTCACACTCGCGCACGTGCCTTCCGTCGAGTACGACTGGACGCACGGACTCACGATCGCCGCTGCCGCGGAGCAGGTCGGCACCGATCCGATCTCGCTCGCACTCGATGTGCTGGCGGCGACGCGACTGCAGGCCAACGTGGTGATGGCGGTGGCGCACGAACGTCCGGCCTCGGAGCTCGCCAGGATCTTCGCCCACCCCGCCCATGTCGCGGGCTCTGATGGGATCTTCATCGGCGCCCACCCGCATCCGCGCGCCCGCGGCACGTTCGGCTGCTACCTGCGCGAGTACGTACGTGAACTCGGCATCTGGAGCTGGACGGATGCTGCGACCCACCTCTCGCGAACCGCAGCAGAGCGCTTCGGCCTCGGCCGGCGCGGCGTCATCGAACCGGGCGCTGTGGCCGATCTCATCGTCGTCGATCCGCGTGCCGTCTCGGATCAGTCGACATATGACGAGCCGCTGAGGGAATCGATCGGCATCGACGATGTCCTCGTCGCCGGCGTCCCCGTCCTCGCCGGCGGCGAGCTGACCGCGGCGCTGCCGGGTCGCGGCCTGCGGCGAGAGAGCGTGCGCCGAGAGGACGTGGTCTAGATGTCGCAGAGCGTCGAGCGTGCGGCCGCGATCCTCGACTCGCTCGCCGAAGAACCCAAAGCCGTCTCACCACTTGCCGTGGAGTTCGGCATCCACCGCTCGACCATGTTCCGTGAGCTGCAGACACTGCAGAAAGTCGGCTTCGTGCGCCGGCGCGAGGACGGCACGTATGCGGTCGCATTCCGCCTCGCCGTACTCGGAGCAGCAGCCCTGGAGGACGTCGCGCTGAAGGAGGCGGCGCATGTGCCCGTGCGGCAGCTGCATCGCGTGGTCGGCAACACCGTGCACGTCGCGGGGCTCGTCGGCGATGAGATCTTCTACGTCGACAAGGTCGAGGATCCGCGCAGGGTGCGGCTGTACTCCCGGATCGGGTCGCCCGTGCATCCGAATCGCAGCGCAGTGGGCAAGGCGATCCTCGCAGGGCTTCCGCAGAAGCGCCGTGACGATGTGCTCGCCGGTGCCGACTGGACACGTCACACCGCGCAGACGCTGACCACCAGGGCCGAGCTCGACGCGGAACTCGAGAAGACGTCGGTCCGCGGCTGGGCTGTCGACCAGGGTGAGTTCGAGGAGATCGTGAACTGCGTCGCAGTTCCCATCACGACCCCCGCCGGTGTCGTCGGTGCCGTGTCGATCACGGCGCTGCGGATGATCCACGATCTCACGTACTTGGAGGGGCACATACCGCTCCTGAAGCAGACGGCCGATCAGATCGCACACGCGCTGCGCTGATCGACCGATCGACCCACCAGATCACCAATAGAAAGGAAGAGAAGATGGCCAAGCAGGGCATCCAGATCACCAACGCACCGCAGCCCGCCGGTGCCTACAGCCAGGGAATCGTGGCCAATGGCTTCCTCTACACCGCAGGATTCGGCCCGCAGGACCCCGCGACCGGAGAGGTTCCGGAGGGCGCTGCCGCGCAGACCCGGCAGGTGCTGAAGAACATCAGCGCAGTGCTGGCCGAGCACGGCCTCACGCTCGACGACTGCGTCAAGACGACCGTCCACCTGCAGGATCTCGCCGACTTCGCCGAGTTCAACGCGGCCTACGCCGAGTCGTTCACGCAGCCGTACCCGGTGCGCACGACCGTCGGCTCGCAGCTCGCGAACATCCTCGTCGAGATCGATGTCGTAGCGGCGTTGCCCGCCGAATGACCACTCAGTGAGCCGCCGGCGTGCGCGGTGCGGGCGCGCAGGCGGCTCGCACCGCGCACCACGGCGAAGCCCGCGTAGACTCGCAGGCATCTGATGATGCCCGATGTCGATGGGACGTGCGCGCCGTGGAAGAGCAGTTCGGTCTGACGGTGAACAAGGGGCGCTTCGCGAGCATCGAAGACGCCTACGCCGTACTCGGTCCCGTCATGTACGCCATCGCCGGTGCGGTCGGCGACCACTGCGAGGTGGTGCTGCACGACCTCAGTCAGCGCGATATGAACCATTCGATCTACGCGATCGTCAACGGGCATGTCACCGGTCGTGAGATCGGCGGCCCGTCCACGAACCTCGGTCTCGAGGTCATGAAGAACGAGGCGGCCGAGCACGACGAGTTCGGCTACCCGGGACGCACGGCCGACGGCCGCGAACTGCACTGCTCGTCCGTGTATTACCGGGATGCGGGGGGACGCATCATCGCGTCGCTGTGCATCAACATCGACCTGACGCCTCTCCAGACCATCCAGAACGTCCTGAGCGCGGTGCTGCCGACCTCGGTGGCGCCCCACCGCGAGCGCGAGTTCCATGCGCGCGACATCGCGACCCTGCTCGACACGATGATCGCCGACGCCATCGCCGCCGTCGGGCGCCCTGTCGCGCTGATGGACAAGGCCGACCGGATGGCAGCGCTGCGGGTGCTGGATGAACTCGGCGCGTTCCATGTCAAGCGCGGAGTCGAGACCGTGGCGAAGCGACTCGGCATCTCGAAGGTCACGGCGTACGCCTATCTGGACCAGGTGCGCTCCGAGCGTGAGTGACCACGGTCGACGGATTTACATTAACGAAACGTTCACGTCATAGACGAAGTGTTCAGATGCGGTTATGTTGTCTGTAGCCCGATCGAAGCTGCCCGGAAGCCGATCGGTCTCAGGAACTCTCATCTGGACAACCCGGAGGTATCTATGGCCGCGGCAACGACAGCCACGCCGACGCTGAGCACGAAGCTGAGCAAGACGCAGAAGCGCACGATCGCAGGCGGTGCGATCGGAACTCTCATGGAGTACTACGACTACTACCTGTACGGCCTCGCATCGGCTGCAGTGTTCCCGGTCGTGTTCTTCGCAGGGGACGATCCGATCATCGCGCAATTGTCGTCATTCGCGACCTTCGCGGTCGGGTTCTTCCTCCGGCCGGTCGGGGGCATCGTCTTCGGCCACATCGGCGACCGCGTCGGCCGCAAGGCGACCCTGATGATCACCGTCGTCGGGATGGGCATCGCGACCGCCGGCATCGGACTGATCCCGCCTGGAGCGGCCATCGGCATCGCCGCTCCGATCCTGCTCATCTTCTTCCGCATGTGCCAGGGCTTCTTCGTCGGCGGCGAGATGGGTGGCGCCGCGACCATGGTCGTGGAGCACGCACCCAAGGGCAAGCGCGGCATGTACGGCGCTTTCCTCATCAGCGGTGCGGGCATCGCGAACGTGGCCTCGGCCGGGCTCATGGCAGGTCTCGGCCTCGGCCCCGAGTCCTGGTTCCTCACGTGGGGCTGGCGCATTCCGTTCGTACTCGGACTCGTGCTCGCGATCATCGCGATCCTTCTGCGCAGCAAGCTCGAAGAGTCCGACGACTTCAAGGACACGCAGGCGATCCAGATCGCGGCCGGCGTGAAGAAGCAGCCTCTCGTGGAGGTGTTCCGTCACCCGAAGAACGCCATCCTCGGCATCCTGATCGGCCTGCCGCAGAGCATCGCCGGTTACATCGTGCTGACCTTCGGCATCTCGTACATGGTCAACCAGGAGAGCATCCCCGCCTGGCAGGGGTTCGCCGGCACCATGATCGTCGGCGTCCTGCAGATCTTCGTCGCCCCGGCGTATGGTGCGCTTTCCGACCGGATCGGGCGTCGCAAGGTCTACATCACGGGCTGCATCGCCTTCGCCGCGCTGGTGTGGCCGACGTTCCTGCTCTACTCCACCGGCAACCTGTGGATGATCTGGCTCGGCATGATCATCGGCTTCGTGATCCCCGGTGTCGCCATGCAGGCGACGCTGCAGACCATGCTGGTCGAGATGTTCGACCCAGAAGCGCGCACGACCGGCGTGAACATCGGCTACCAGCTCTCCAACACGTTCGGCGGCGGCCTCGCCCCGCTCATCTGCACCGCGCTGATGGCGGCCGCAGGCGGCGGGATCTGGCCGGTCGTGATCTACGCTGCGGTGATCTGCCTCGTCGGCGCGATCGCGACGGCCACCGCGACGTTCAGCACCGACGGCTCGCGCCTGCACGAGCTGAAGGTCTGATCCGCACCGCGACGGACTGCATGCGGCGGGGCCGGGGATTCGTCCTCGGCCCCGCCGTCGTGCGCGACCTGGATGGTGTGCGTACGAGGCGTTTGCCCGACGGATGCTACGCGCTGAGCCAGACGACCTCGTCAGCGCCGTCCGGCAACTCGGCTGAAACCCCGTCGATCTCGACGCCGCCCTCGGCGACGCGGACGACGGATGACACCGACAGCCCCAGATCCTCCAGGGCGCACAGCAGGTCAGGGTCGGTGTCGGAGACGCGCAGCACGCGGCCCTCGTGACCGACCGGGGCCTGTGCCAGCAGCAGGAACGGTTCGCGTGCGACATGCCCAGCGGCATCCGGAATCGCATCGCCGTGCGGATCGAAGCGTGGGCGTCCCAGACGTTCGTCGATTCCTTCCAGCAGTCGGTCGCTGATGGTGTGCTCGAGAACTTCGGCCTCGTCGTGCACCTCGTGCCAGCCGTAGCCGAACTCGCTCACCAGCCAGGTCTCGACCAGGCGGTGACGGCGCACCATCGACAATGCTCGTCGCTCGCCGGCATCCGTCAGGCGCACGGCGCCGTAAGGCACGTGCGAGACCAGCCCCGAGGCGGCGAGCTTCTTCACCATCTCGGTCACGCTCGATGGGGCGATGCCGAGCTTCGCAGCGAGCTGCGAGGGAGTGATCGGGGCATCCTGCCACTCGGTGTGGGCATAGACGGTCTTCAGATAGTCGTCTGCCGCTGGGGATGCCACGCCTCCAGACTACGCTGGCTGAGTGACCGACACCCCTGAGCGCACGACCCATGGACTCGGACCCTGGGAAGGCGAGTGGCCGGTGGGGGAGCAGTACGACCCGGAACTGCTCGAGAACGGCGACACCCGCAACGTCATCGATCGCTACCGCTACTGGCGCATGGAGGCGATCGTCGCAGACCTCGACACGCACCGGCATCCGTTCCACGTCGCGATCGAGAACTGGCAGCACGACATGAACATCGGATCCATCGTGCGCAGTGCCAACGCGTTCCTTGCCGACACCGTGCACATCATCGGCCGCCGCCGCTGGAACAAGCGCGGTGCCATGGTCACCGACCGCTATCAGCACGTCGTGCACCACGACGACGTCGCCGCCTTCGCGGCATGGGCCGCGGCCGAGGGCATCCCGATCATCGCGGTCGACAACGTCGAAGGCGCCGTTCCCGTCGATAAGGCCGATCTGCCGGAGCGCTGCGTGCTGCTGTTCGGCCAGGAGGGCCCCGGCCTCACGGACGAGGCGATCGCCGCGGCATCCGGTCATATCGAGATCACCCAGTACGGGTCGACGCGCTCGATCAACGCGAGCGCCGCCGGCGCCGTGATCATGTACGAGTGGTGCCGCCGCTACGCGCAGTGACCGGAGTTCACCCTCGCGGATGATCCGTCGCCGAACGTGCTCGTGAGAGCATGGGGCCGTGTCCGGCGCCGTGAAGAAGAACTCCGCTTCTGACGGCTGGCGCGTACTCAACCGTCCCGACGTGATCCTCGCGATCGCCATGACGGTGCTGCTGCTCCCGGCCAGCCTGATCGCGGTCGTCCAGGCGCAAGCGGTGCCGGATCCGGCGGCGGCCGCTGTGATCACCGCGCTGTTCGCATTGGTGCACGCCGCCACTCTCGTCTCGGTGCGGTTTCCTGTCGCCGCGTTCGCCGTGGCCAGCCTCGCGATGCTCGCGCTCGCGCTGCTGCCGGGAGGCGAAGGCGTCGCCGGCGCACCGGCTGCACTGTTCCCCTCGTCCTTCGCCTACCTCCTGTGCGTCGGGGAGGTCGTTGCCCTGCGGACACTGCCCTTCGGGCTCGGCGCGTTCGGAATCGGCGTGCTCGGTGCAGCCGTGATCGCCTGGACGCCCGTGTCGACCATGCCGGATGACATCAGGGTGGGTCTCTTCGTCGGACTTGCTGCGATGATCGCCGCCGCGTCGGCGATCGGGCTGCTCCAGCGGCAGCGTCGTCAGCATGCCGAGGAGCGCCAACGCACGCGCGTGCGAGAGGCCATCGTCGCCGAACGCATGCGGATCAACCGCGACCTGCACGATGTGATCGCGCACTCCATGACCGTGATGATCGCGCAGGCGGATGTCGCACGTGCCCTCGTCCGCGATGATCCGGATGCGAGCACTCGTGCGCTGCGCGTCGTCGCCGACGCCGGACGGGAGGCGCTGCGTGGGATGCGCGGCGTTGTAGCTGCGGATGCAGATGCGCCGCGCGAGCCGGCCCCCGATATCGAAACGATCGGCACCCTGGTCGACGGAGTGCGCAGCGTCGAGACGGATGTTCGCCTCGAGGTGACCGGTGCGCCTCGTCGTCTCGAGCCGGATGCGCTCATCGCCCTGCATCACGCCATGCGCGAGGCGCTCACCAATGCCCTCCGGCATACCCTGGCCCCGCGGCGGATCGTCGTCAGCCTGGAGTGGAGCGCAGACGGCGTCATCGCCACCGTCGACGACGATGGCGGAAGCGGCCCTGGCCCCGCGAGTCCGGGGAGCGGTCTGGGCCTCATCGGCATGGCTGAGCGCGTTCGCCTCGCACGAGGAACCATGAGTGCGGGGCCGCGACATCCCGCGGGATGGCGTGTACGCATCGAACTGCCGTATGCCGAGAATGAAGCCGCACCCACGCAGGGAGGAGCCGAATGAGTGTCCGAGTGCTGATCGCCGATGATCAGGCGCTGTTCCGCGAGGCCATCGCGGCGCTGCTCGCCCGCGACCAGCGACTGGAGGTCACGGCATCCGTGGATTCCGGCGATGCCGCGATCGAGTTCGTCCGTGCCCACAGCGTCGACGTCGTGCTGATGGACATCCGGATGCCGGGAACGGACGGCATCGCGGCGACCAGGGAGGTGCTGCGGCTGCGGCCGCAGACGCGGGTGCTCGTGCTCACCACGTTCGATCTCGACGAGTACGTGTATGCCGCGGTGCGCGAGGGCGCCAGCGGATTCCTCACGAAGGATGCGACTCCTGAGGTGCTCGCCGACGCCGTCGTCGCTGTCGCCGAGGGACGACCGGTGATGTCGCCGCGTGCGACCGAGGCGCTGCTGGGGTTCGTGCGCGAAGGCGCGCCGAGGCGCGACGCCGATTCGGCGCTCGCCCTGCTGAGCCCACGCGAGCAGGACGTGGCGCGGCTGCTCGCCACGGGAGCGTCGAACGACGAGGTCGCCCGCACGCTGTTCCTCTCTGAGAACACCGTGAAGACGCACGTGAAGGCGGTGCTCGCCAAGCTCGGGGTGCCCGATCGGATTCACGTGGTCATCTGGGCTTACGAGCACGGCGTGCTGCGCCCCGCCGACTGACCTCGCAGCTGCGCCACGATCACCCGCACGGGTGAGCAAGTCCACTGCACCGGGTGATGCCGGCGGCGGGGTCCGGTTCATAGCGTGAAGACATGAACTCGCGAAACCACTCCATCCTGACGTTCGTCATCGTCCTCTGCTCTGCGGCGCTGGCCGTCGTGAGCGGGCTTCGGTTGCTCGCGCCCGCCGCGGTGACCTGGATCGACACCCTGGAGCCGGGACTTGCCAGCCGGATGCTGCCGGACGCTGTCTGCGCGGCCATCGGCGTCGCTTCCGGCCTCGCCGGCGTGGCCGTCGGCCTTCTGGGGGAGGCGGAGGCGCGCGCAGCGGCGGCTTCCGGTGGACCGTCGTCCCGTGCCCTGCGTGCCGCGGCCGTGGCGGTGGCCGTCGTCATGATCTTCCTGATGCCGGGTGGGCTGATTCCCGTGGCCGGCTACACATTCGCGGGGGTCGTGATCGTCGGTGTCTCCATACTCGCCGTGCTGCTGGTGCGACGGCATCCATGGTGGGGTCTCGCATCGATCGCGGCCTTCGCCGGCCTCGTCACCTGGGCCATCGTGCGGATGCGCGGCGCAGAACTGGCCACCGGCGTCGGCGCGGCATTCGTCGAAGTGCTCCCCGGCGCGGTGCTGGCCGCGTCCCATCTGCTCGCGGCGGTCGCCCTCATCGCGCAGATCGCCTCACGCGGTGATGGTCGCCGGGGAGCGTTCGGCACGTGGGTGCTTCGTCATCGCAGGGCGATCACGATCGTCGCTGCGTGCTGCGCCGTCCCGTACACGGTCGCCCGTCTGAGCTGGCTCACGCCATGGCCGCTGCTGGCGCCGGGCGACCTCGACCTCGCCACCATGCCGATGACGCTGCTCACTGGGTTGAGCCTGGGAGCGGCGATGCTGGCCGGCGGAGTGCTGACGCTCGGACTCATCCTGCCGTGGGGTCGGCGGTTCCCGCGTTGGATGGCCGGCATCGGCGGTCGTCCGGTGCCGATCGCGCTCGCCGTGGTACCTGCATCCGTCGTCGCGGCGCTGTTCACCGCGGGCGGCATCGATCTGGTGCTGTCGGTTCGCGGCGGCTCGCTCGGCAACGGAAGCATCGTGCAGGTTCTCGAACTCGTGTTCGTGTTCCCGTTCTGGCTGTGGGGCCCGCTGCTTGCACTGGCGACCTGGGGCTACGCCATGGCGCGACGTGCCGGCGCCGCGTCCGCCGGACGGCCGGAGGCCCGACCTCTCAGCCGAACCGCCCCTCGACGCTGAGCTGCTCGCCGGTGCCGATGCGCACGTCGTGGAGACGCAGATTCGCGCCGTCCTCGGCGATCGTCTCGTTGAGGTCGATCCGTCGGCCGACGACACTGCGCACGTGCTTTCGCGCGAACAGCAGCGCGAATTTCACGAGCGGGTTGCGGCTGCCGAGCGTGAGGTCGCGGACCGTGACGACGGCATCCTTCGTCACCTCGATCCGTGCCTCGGCTCGCGCCGATGCCATCAGCAGCTTCCAGCGCACGCCAGCGTAGGCAGTGACACGGATGCCGTCGGCGCCGTCCCGCACGACCTCGAGGCGCAGCCGGCCCAGGTGGATTCCTCCCTCGCGCAGCATCGGCCGGGCGACGGACGTGATCAGAGGAACGAGATCCTTCGTCGCAATGGCGGCGTGGAAGGTTCCGCGCATCCCGCCCTGGTCATCGTCCGGGACGAGCGAGTGAATGCTCTCCGGAACACCTGGCGCCGCGGGCTCGGCAGCAGTCAGCCACACGATCGGCACGTCGAACGCCTGCACGTCGATGCTGAGCGGGCTCCGCTCGATGCGCATCGGCCGGGCGGAGAAGCGGAAATTCTTCACGATGCCGGGCTGGCGGGTCACGATCTCCGGCTCGGGGGTGTCTTCGGCGACGGGGGCGTTCGTGACGGGGTCAGTGGGCATCGGCGGTGCATTCCAGCCGAGCGTGAGCTTCGTGCCGGTGGCATCCAGAGTGAGGTGCTCGAGATCGTAACCGGTGAGAGCGGCTGACACCTCGATGTCATCGATGCCGTTCAGCGCGATCTCGCCGGAGTCCTGCGCTGCGCGCCGCAGGGCGGATCGCACCCAGTGCACGACTGTCACGCTGTCGCCGGGCCATGCGGAGGTCATACGAACATCTTGACGCACCGAAGGCGGGTGTCAGTCGCGGTCGATGCCGAAGGTGATGCTTCATCAGCGCATTGATGTCACGATCGAGCCGATCCAACCGCTCATGGATGCCATGCATCTCGCCTCGCAGGCCGCCGATCTCACTGCGGATCACTCGGACGAACAGCGTCGACGTGATCGTGAGCATGCCGAAGATCGCCGCGGCGAAGACGCCGATCAGCACCCACACCTGGGGCTCCGTCATCGTCAGCATCCCCTCATTGTCGTCGGTCCGCACTCAGGATGCGAGAGGTACCCGCACGCGCCCACGTTCGGTGGATGACCCCGATTCGGACGCACCTGTGCAGAACAAGTCGCCTATACCGATGCGCTCAGCCAGCCACCGGTCTTCACCCGCCAGCCCAGCGTCGCGAAGCGGGCGAGCATGTAGACGCCGAAGAATGCCACGGCCAGCCACGTCACCCCAGCGGTGCCGTCGACCCCGACCAACGTGATGATCCACAGCGCCGGCAGGAACGGCACGAGATTGAGCCCACCGGCGATCGCCAGGTACCGCACGTCGCCCGACCCCATCAGCACTCCGTCGAGCACGAAGACGATCCCGGCGATCGGCTGCGCGACGGCCAGCACGATCAGCGCCGGCTGGATGAGGGCTGCGATGGCGCCGTCTCCGGTGAACGCGAGCCCGATCACGCCGGACAGGGCCGCGATCACACCGCCGACGATCACGCCGAACCATGCACCCCAGGCGACCGTGCGAGCGAGCACCTGTCGCACGGCGGGGATGTCTCGTGCGCCGAGGCCCTTGCCGATCAGCGCTTGCGCGGCGATGGCGAGCGCATCGAGGGCGAACGCCGCGGCGGAGAAGATCGTGAAGACCACCTGCCACGCGGCGAGTTCGGTGGTGCCGATGCCGGTCGCGATGCCGACAGTGACGAGCAGGGCGACGCGCAGGCTCACGGTGCGCAGGAACAGCCAGCCGCCCGAACGCGCAGATCCCCGAACCCCGTCGCGCTGGGGGCGGACGGATGCCGAGTGCCGGCGGGCCAATCGGCCGATGATGAGCACGTACGCCGCGACCATGCTCCACTGCGCGACCACGGTGCCCGCGGCGGAGCCGGCGATACCCCAGCCGAAGCCGTAGATGAACACCCAGTTCAACAGTGCGTTCGCGCCGAATCCCGCTCCGGCGATCCACAGCGGTGTCATGGTGTCCTGCATGCCGCGCAGCAGACCGGTCGCCGCGAAGACGATGAGCATGGCGGGCAGGCCCCACATCGAGATGGACAGGTAGATGTCGGCCTGTTCCGCGACCTCGGCGGACGCGCCGAACAGCGAGACCAGCCAGGGGGAGGAGAGCGCACCCGCGACGGCGAGCACCGCGCCGAGTCCCAGTGCCAGCCACATGCCGTCGATGCCGACGCTCACGGCATCCTGCTTGTCGCCTGCGCCGAACCGGCGTGCGACCGCGGGCGTCGTCGAATAGGCGAGGAAGATCATGAGTCCGACGATCGTCTGCAGCACCGCGCTGGCGATGCCGAGGCCGGCGAGCGGTGTGACGCCGAGGTGCCCGACGAGCGCGGCATCCACGATGAGGAACGCCGGTTCCGCGACCAGCGCGCCGAGAGCGGGGACGGCGAGGCGCAGGATCTCTCGATTGAGGGTCTGGCGCGCGGTCACCGTTCGAGCCTAGGCCGTACCGGCGACAGCGACTGCCCCGTCGTAGGCTGGAGGAACCGGCATCCGGAGGTGGAAGATGACTGATCCTCGAGACGCGGCCGCCCGATACCGGGCGCGCGGCGACGGCGAGCCGGATGCGGAGACCGAACCCGCACCGATGCCGCTCACGGCCGAGAATCAGCACGAGTTCGTCGAAACGGCGATCCAACTCGCGATCCGCCGCGGTGAGTTCGACGATCTGCCCGGCGCGGGCAAGCCGATCGAGGGCCTCGGTACCCACCACGACCCCGATTGGTGGATCCGGCGCAAGATCGAGACGGAGAACCTGACCGGCCTCGGCCCTCCGGCGCTGCTGCTGCGCAACGAGGACCGCGAGCTCGATGCGAACCTCGACGCTCTCGCGCGAGAGAGCGACGTGCGCGAGGTGCTGCAGGACTTCAACAAGCGGGTGATCGCCGCCCGCCGCCAGCTGCAGGGCGGTCCGCCGGTCATCACGCGCACGCGCGACGTGGATGCTGAGATCGAGGCCTGGCGAGGGCGCCGTGCCGCGCGGCCTGCGCCTGCCGCGGCGCCAGAGCCTGCTCGCCGCCGATTCGGTCGACGGAAGAAGGAGATCCCGGGGTAGCGCGATGCCGAAGCCGGGAATCGTTCTGCGAACGACGTGCGCGATGCACCCCGCGCATAGGGTGGACATCATGACTGATGCTATGACTGATGCTCTCCCCACCGGCCTCGCCACTGAAGAATTCAGCTCCGACATCCGTCCGCAGGACGATCTCTACCGGTACGTGAACGGCTCCTGGCTCGAGCGCACGGAGATTCCAGAGGACAAGGCCAGGTGGGGCTCGTTCCACCTGCTCGCCGAGCAGGCCGAGAAAGACGTGCGCACGATCATCGAGGAGTCGCAGAACGCAGAGGGCGGCACGCTCGCGCGCAAGATCGGCGACATGTTCTCGAGCTTCATGGACACCGCGAGCATCGACGCCGCCGGTGTCGCGCCCCTCGCCGAGACACTTGCGGAGATCGATCAGATCGACAGCATCCCCTCGCTGCTCGCGACGGTCGGCGCATACGAGCGTGACGGTCGCGCCCACCTGATCGGCCTCTACGTCGACGGCGACCCTGGCAACCCCGAGCGCTACCTGCCCATTCTCGTGCAGTCGGGCCTCTCCCTGCCCGACGAGAGCTACTACCGACTCGAGAACTTCGAGGGCACCCGCACCGCATATCGCGCGCACCTGGAGCGTCTGCTCGCGCTGGCCGGTGTCGCGGATGCCGCGGGCGACGCCGAGCGCTCGTTCGAGCTCGAGAAGCAGATCGCCTCGCATCACTGGGACAACGTCGCCAGCCGCGACGCCGTCGCCACCTACAACCTCAAGACGTGGGATGAGCTGCAGAGCCTGATCGGCGTCGACCTCGCACCGTGGCGGGATGCTGTCGTGCCGACGAATCCGGATGCCTTCGCCGAAGCCGTGGTCTCACAGCCCAGCGCGCTCGAGGGCCTCGGCACGCTGCTCACCGAAGAGCGACTCGACGAGTGGAAGTCGTGGTTGCGCGCGCACGTCGTGCACGCCGCCGCCCCATACCTCACGGACGACATCGTGCAGGAGAACTTCTCGTTCTACGGCACCGAGATCTCCGGCGTTCCCACGATCCGCGAGCGTTGGAAGCGCGGTGTCTCCGTCACAGAGGGCGCACTCGGCGAGGCGATCGGCAAGGTCTACGTGGAGCGCCACTACCCGCCGACGGCGAAGGCCGCGATGGACGAGCTCGTGGCGAACCTCATCGAGGCGTACCGGCAGAGCATCACGACGCTGGAGTGGATGAGCCCTGAGACCCGTGAGCGGGCGCTCGCCAAGCTCGATGCGTTCACCCCGAAGATCGGCCACCCCGAGGAGTGGCGCGATTATTCGACCCTCGAGATCGACGCATCCGACATCTTCGGCAATGTGCGCCGGGCGAACATCTTCGAGCATGACCGCAACGTCGACAAGGTCGGAAAGCCCATCGACCGCAACGAATGGCACATGCCGCCGCAGATGGTCAACGCCTACTACAACCCCTCGATGAACGAGATCGTGTTCCCCGCCGCGATCCTGCAGTACCCGTTCTTCGACGCCTCCCGCGACGCCGCAGCCAACTACGGTGGGATCGGCGCCGTGATCGGTCATGAGATCGGTCACGGATTCGACGACCAGGGCAGCCGCTACGACGGCTCGGGCAAGCTCGACGACTGGTGGACGGATGCCGACCGTGCAGCCTTCGAGGAGCGCACGAAGGCCCTGATCGCACAGTACGACGCTCTGGTCCCGGTGGGCCTCGGCGAGGACAACCACGTGAACGGTGCCCTCACGATCGGCGAGAACATCGGCGACCTGGGTGGTCTCGGCATCGCGCTGAAGGCATACGAGCTGTCGCTCGGTCGTGATTCGAACGGCGAGGCCGTCGAATCGCCGGTCATCGACGGCCTCACCGGGGTGCAGCGCCTGCTGCTGAGCTGGGCGCAGGTGTGGCAGCAGAAGAGTCGCGACGCCGAGACGATCCGGCTGCTCACGATCGACCCGCACTCGCCGAACGAGTTCCGCTGCAACCAGATCGTCCGCAACATCGATGCCTTCTACGAGGCGTTCGATGTGACCGAAGCGGATGCGCTGCACCTTCCGCGCGAACAGCGTGTGACGATCTGGTGATCTTTGCCCGCAGGGCGTGACGCTTCGACAGCGGGCGGGGTTACGATAGCGAGTGCTGCTGGGGGGCATGCTCCCAGCAGCGTCCCCTGAAGACCTTCTTGGGAAGGAACACGCGTGGGCACTCCCCCCGAGCCTTCGCCGTCTGCGATGCTGCGCCGATCACATCGCAGCCATCGACGTGTCCCTCGCCGTGCCGCCGTGGGTCGCCGGTCGTTCGTGGCCACCCTGCGCGCGCTCGAGGAACTGGCAGATGCCGGGGCCCAGGTGTCGGTGCACGTCACCGACCTCGACACCGGCGCAGAGGTGCTCGCCGGGGACGACCACGTCACGATGCCGATCGCGGGTCTCGGTGTGGTGCCGTTGCTGATCGAGGTGGCTGCAGGCTTCGAGTCTGGGACGCTGGATCCGCTGGAGATCGTCGAACGTTCCTCGGTCGACGATGTGACCATGGCAGGGGTGTGGCGCAACCTGCGGGCACCGGCGCTGCCGCTCGTGGATCTCGCGGTGCTCGCTGCGACGGCCGGTGATCCGATGGCGGTGAACGCACTCTTGGCGCACGTACGGGACGATCGCGTGAACGATCGCCTTCAGGCGCTCGGGCTCACGCAGACCGCGCTGCTCGACCGCGTCCGAGATGAGCGAGGACCGGATGACGCCCCGCATGTCGCGGTGGGCACGACGCGTGAACTCACCCGCTTGTTCGCCGCCCTGGTGAACTCCACGGCGGTGGATGTCGCAGTCAGCGCGCAGGTGTCGGAGTGGCTGAGCCTGAACCACGATCTGAGCCTGGTCGCGGCATCCACCGGGCTCGACCCGTTCGCGCACGATCACGACGCCCATGGGCTGCTGTTCATCAACAAGACGGGTCGCGAGCCCGGCGTGCGCGCCGAAGCCGGCGTGCTCGCAGGTCCTCGATCGGGGATCGCCTACGCGATGATCGTCTGCTTCGACGACCTCTCGATCACGCACCGGCTTCGCGCGCATGACGCATTCCGTGTGCTCGGGCTCGAGCTCATGGAGTACGCGCACTGACGGCGGTATCTGCACACCTGCAGGGAGATGATACGACTGCAGGGCCGACGCCCGGCGTGTCACCCTGCATCCGTGCATCGGCCCTGCAATTGTGCGCAGGTATGCGGTCAGTACGGGCCGAATCTGTTCTGCGGGTCGAGGGCCTGCACGACCGGTTCCAGAGCATCGGCGAGAGCATCCAGCTGTGTGGTTGAGAGGCGATCGAGCACCAGCCGATGCGCGGTGGCGAAGTGGTCTGGCGCTGCGAGCACGAGTCGGCGACGGCCCTGTCTGCTGAGTTTGAGCACCACGCTGCGTCGATCCTGCGTGCTCTCCTCCCTCTCCAGCAGATCACGCCGCTGGAGCCTGCTGACGACCTTCGACGCGCGAGGGAGCGTCGCGTTCGTCGCTGCGGCCAGATCGCTCAGGCGCATCGGACCCCCGCGCTGCAGCGTGCTGAGCAGGATGAATTCGTAGTGGGTGAGGTCGGCGTCGCGCTGCAACCGGGCGTCGAGCGCGGACGGAAGGAGCTCGGCCGTGCTGATCAGGGCGAGCCAGGCGCGGGATTGCTCCGGCGTCATGCGGGGGAGGGGAGCGACCATGTTCCCATTCTGCCCAGCCGCGAGGCGGTGCGGCTGGGGGTACTCTCGTCGGATGGATGACTGGACCCCGCATCGCCGCGACGATGGCGAGCTGCTCGGGTGGATCCACCCCGCCGGCGATGACGAATGGGTTGCAGTCGACGTGCTCGGCCGTACGATCTCCGCCGGTCCCATCGAATGGTTGGACGCGGAGGCGGCGCTGGAGGAGCACGGCCTGTCATGGCTGGCGGACCCGTGGATGCTGGACCGCGAGGCCGAACGTCCGCTTCGGGTGCGCATGGTCGAGGTCACCCCTGATCGTGACGGCAGTCCGGGCCGCATCGTCGTGAAGATCGACGACTATGGCGACATGACCCGCACGGCGGCGCAGCAGTTCGTGCTGCCGTGGCCGGTGCCCGAGCGGCTGCGGGCACCGCAGCCCGGCGATCCGGACGGCTTCACGCTCTGACCCGCCTGGCGCGGCGCGAGCCGAAGCGCTTCAGCTCGGCAGCGACGGATGCGGTTCGATGGCACGACTCTTCGGAATGAACAGCGACAGCACCACCGCGACGATGGCGGCGATGATGGCGAGCCAGTAGCAGACGTTGAACGCCTCGCGCGTGGGCACGGCGACCCCGTCGATCTCGACGCTCATGGCGGCCAGGACCGCGCCCATGACCGCTGAGGCGCTCGAGGTGCCCACAGAACGGAACAGCGCATTCAGTCCGTTCGATGCACCGGTCTCGTTCGCGGGCACCGCTCGCATGATGATCATGGGCATGGCCGCGAAGGTGAAGCCGATGCCGACGCCGATGATCGCGTTGGCGACGAGGATGTGCCACCACTCGGTCGACCAGAGGAGCACGTAGACATAGGCCAGCACGATCGCGAACGCGCCGACGGTGAACAGCGGTCGTGGACCGACCGTGCGTTCCAGCCATCCGGACAGCGGCGAGATCACCATCATCACCAGGCCCGCAGGCATGACGATGAAGGCGGCCGTGACCATGTCGAGTCCGAAGCCCGAGCCCGACTCCACCGGCAGCTCGAGCATCTGCGGGAATGTGACGTTCGATCCGAACAGGGCGAATCCCATGCCGATCGCCGCGATGTTCGTGAAGAGCACTGCGGGCCGCGCTGCCACGCGCAGATCGAGCAGCGGATCCTTCGTGCGCAGCTGGTACCAGCCCCAGACCAGCAGCACCAGCACGCCGCCGATGAGAAGTGCGAGCCCGATCGGTGACGTCCAGCCCCACTGCGCTCCGCGGGAGACGTAAAGGAGCAGGCCGGTCAGACCGATGGCGAGACCGATGGCGCCGGGCACGTCGAGGCGGCCGGGGGAGAGCAGCACATCCTCGGGGACGAACAGCAGCACGAGGACCAGCCCGGCGATGCCGAGCCCGGCGGCGAGCCAGAACAGGGAATGCCAGTCGGCGTTGATCGCCAGATACGCCGCCAACGGCATCCCGAGCGCCCCGCCGACACCCATGGTCGCGCTCATCAGGGCGACGGCTGTACCGAGCCGGTTCGTCGGGAGGATGTCGCGCATGATCGCGATACCGAGCGGGATGACGCCGGTGACACCGCCCTGCAGCGCGCGGCCGATGATCACGCCGACGATCGAGCCGGACAGCGCGGCGATCACCGAACCGATGATGAGCAGCGCCATCAGCACCACGACGACGCGGCGCTTGCCGTACATGTCGCCGAGACGTCCGGAGATGGGAGTGGCGACCGCGGCGACGAGCAGGGTGATCGTCACGACCCAGGTGGTGTCCTCGCGCGACGCGTTCAGCAGCGTGGGCAGCTCGGCCTGCAGCGGCACGACCAGCGTGAACATGAACGAGGAGCACAGGCCGGCGAAGGCGAGGACCGCGACCGTGAGACCACGATTCGGGGTGCGGGAGAGACGTTTTCTGGCTCTGTCGTCTCTATCTCCCACTGTGCAAGGCTATCGGTGCGCAGCAGCGGTGGGCGCGTCGGGGTGTGAACCGAGCCTCCGGTAGAGTCATGCGCGGCTGCGCACGACACGCATCCGTCCCTACTCCGTGGAAGTCGGAGCGAGAGTCACGCAGGAGTCCTCTTGAACCACGCATCCTCGTCCTTTCGAGACGTCTCTCCTGCGCTCACGTGGCGGGACGGGCAGCTCTTGCGCGCCGGGCGACCGTATCGCATCCTCGCCGGAGCGCTGCACTATTTCCGTGTGCATCCCGAGCAGTGGGCGGACCGTCTGCGTCGCCTGGCCGCGATGGGCGCGAACACGGTCGACACGTATGTGGCCTGGAATTTCCACGAACGGATGGAAGGAGAGCCGCGTTTCGACGGCTGGCGCGACCTGGAGTCGTTCATCCGGCTCGCGGGGGAGATCGGACTCGACGTCTACCTGCGTCCGAGCCCGTACATCTGCGCCGAGTGGTCGAACGGCGGGCTGCCGTTCTGGCTGACCGGACGGGTGAGCGCGCTGCGCACGAGCGATCCCGAGTATCTTGCGGCCGTCGACAGCTGGTACGACGAGCTGATCCCGCGCGTCGTGCCGCTGCAGGCGGCCTTCGGCGGGCCCATAGTCGCCGTGCAGATCGAGAACGAGTACGGCTCCTTCGGCAGCGATCACGCGTACCTCGAGCATCAGCGCGACGGACTGCGTTCGCGGGGCGTCGTCGAGCTGCTGACGACGGCAGACGGCATCACATCCGACATGATCATGCACGGCTCGGTGGCAGGAGCGCTGCCGACCTTCACCTTCGGCACGGGCGTCGCCGCGGCGCAGCAGCTGCGTCGCCCTGACGATGCGCTGATGTGCAGTGAGCTGTGGGGCGGATGGTTCGACCACTGGGGCGAGCGGCACCATGTGCGTTCGGCCGCGAGCCTGATCGGCACCGTCGACGAGCTGCTCGCGGTCGGCGGATCCGTCAGCATCTACATGGCGCACGGCGGCACGAACTTCGGACTGTGGAACGGAGCCAACCACGACGGCGCACTGCAGCCGACGATCACCAGCTACGACTCGGATGCCCCGATCGGCGAAGACGGATCGCTGAATGCCAAGTTCGAGGCGCTGCGCGCGGCATTCGCCCCGTTCCATGACGGTGAGCTGCCGGAGCGCCCCGCGCCTGCACCGGTTCAGGCCGCGCAGTCGGCGCCGCTGCACCCGGTGACCTCGTTGCGCGAGTTCGCCGAGACGCTGCCGATGATCGGAGAGATCACCCCGATGCCGCAGACGTTCGAGCAGCTCGGCGTGGAAGACGGCATCGTCATCTACCAGGCGCTGATCGACGTACCAGCGGATGCGACGATCGACATCGACACGCTGCACGATCGTGCGACGGTCTTCGTCGGCGACGAGCGCATCGGCACCCTGGAGCGGGACGGGCAGCTGTCGCTTCCGCTTCCCGGCGGCGCCCGAAAGGCGCAGCTGACGATCGTGGTCGAGAGTCTCGGACGCATCAACTACGGTCCGCACACGGGTGAGGGCAAGGGCATCATGCGCGGCGTGCGCGTCAACGGCCGCCGCTACGTGCATGGATGGACGCACCGTGCGGTGCCGCTCGATGCGGCACCCGCGCCCGACGCCACAGTCGCCGCTGGCTCTCGAGAGGCGGATGGCGTCGCGCGTGCGATGATCGAGGTCGACTCGCCCGCGGATGCCTGGCTCGCGTTCCCCGGCGGCTCCAAAGGCATGGCGTGGCTCAACGGCTTCCTTCTCGGCCGCTACTGGAAGGTCGGCCCGCAGCAGACGCTCTACGCCCCGGCCCCGATGTGGAACCGGGGAACGAACGAGATCGTCGTGCTCGACACCGACGGACTGGGCGCGACCGTCGCGGTGCGCGAGAGGCCCGAGTTCGGCCCGACCGAGGAGTTCGTCGGCTCCTGATCGTCGATCTCTGACGAATCGGTCACACTCCCGCGACCGAGGTCGTCTTCTTGATGAACCGCCGCACCGGCGCACTGATCAAGGAGATGCCATGTCCGCAACCCGCAACGACCAGCTCGAAGACTTCGCCGGCGCCATCATCGCCCCGGACTCACCCGAGTACCCGAAGGCGGCGCGCACAGCGCTCGCATCCGCCGAACCGGCACTCATCCTGCGCCCGATCGATGTCGCCGACGTGCAGCGCGCCGTGCGCTTCGCCGCGGCATCCGATCTTCCTCTCGTCGTGCGCGGTGGGGGACATTCCGCGGCGGGACTCAGCACGATCGACGACGGCATCGTCATCGATCTCGGAGTACTCGACTCCATCGAGTTACTCGGTGATCGGAGAGTGCGCGTGGGCGGTGGCGCGCTCTGGCGGCATGTGGTCGAGGCGCTCGCCCCGCACGGCCTTGTGATCTCCTCCGGAGACACGGCGGATGTCGGTGTCGGCGGGCTGACGCTGTCCGGCGGCATCGGGTGGCTGGTCCGGCGGCACGGGCTCACGCTCGATCATCTGCGCGCGGTCGAGCTCGTCACGGCAGACGGCACCGTGATCCGTGTCGACGACCGTGAGCATGAGGATCTGTTCTGGGCGCTGCGGGGCGGCGGCGGTGCGTACGGCATCGCGACCGCGTTCGAATTCGAGGCGCAACCTGCCGCACAGTTCACGTTCGCGTCGCTCACCTTTCCCGCGGGCCAAGCCGAGCACATCGTTCCCGCATGGGTCCGATTCATGCGCACCGCACCGCGGGCGATCAGCTCGACCCTGGTGCTGTCGAACCCGTTCACCGGCGGTGTCGACGCGCCGATCGAGATCACCTTCGCCCGCTGCGACGCGGAATCCGTGGACGATGCCCTCGCCGCGCTGCGGATCGCGGGAACGCCGTTGAAGGAAGCCGTGAGCCGGGTTCCGTACGCCGAGATCCTGCATGAAGGCAACGAGCTGCCCGCGGGGCTGCGGGTCGCGCTTCGCAACGGCTTCATCTCGCCGGCGTCGGCGGATGCTGCGGCCCCCGCCATCGCGCGCATCGCCGCATCGGAACAGCCGGCATCGATCGTGGTGCACAGCCTCGGAGGGGCGTTCGGGCAGACCGCGCCCGAGGCGACAGCTTTCGCGCACAGGGGCGCCGAGCTGATGGTGAGCACCTTCGCGGCGGCGCCCGTTGCTGCGTACGAGGGGTTGCGGGATCGCATGGACGAAATCTGGCGCACGCTGGAGCCGTTCACCGACGGCGCCTACGCGAATTCGCTGGACGGCACGGTGGCGGATGCCGTGGCATCCGTCTACCCGGAATCCACCCGGCGGCGACTGGCGGACATCAAGCGCACGTACGACCCGACGAATCTGTTCTCACGCACGTTCGCGCCGGCACCTGAGCATGCGCGGTAATCTGCGCAGGGCATGGGAGGAATCAGGATGGACACCAGCGCGCTCGCGGCCGAGTTCGACTCGCATCGACGCTATCTGACAGCGGTCGCCTATCGGATGCTCGGCTCGCGTGCCGATGCGGAAGATGCAGTGCAGGAGGCGTGGTTCCGGTTGGAGCGCGCCGAAGAAGCGATCGACGACAGTCGTGCGTGGCTCACCCGCGTGGTGAGCCGAATATGCCTCGACCAGCTGCGCACCCGCAATCGGAGGCAGGAGAACCCGCTCGATGCGCTGCCCGACGTCGAGGCTCTGCCGGAGGAGCAGGGCCCCGCCGCGCGCGCGGAGCAGGCCGACCAGGTCGGTTACGCACTCATGCTGCTGCTCGAGCAGCTGGCGCCGGACGAGCGGCTGGCGTACGTGCTCCACGACGTCTTCGGCGTGCCGTTCGACGACATCGCCGATGTCGTCGCTCGCACGCCCCAAGCGACACGCAAGCTCGCCAGCCGCGCCCGGGACAGGATCCGAGGTGCGGTTCCGGTCTCGCCGGTGTCCCGCGCCACCAGAGATCAGCAGCGGGCCGTCGTCGACGCTTTCCTCGCCGCCGCCCGCGGCGGCGACTTCACACGCCTCGTGGGAGTGCTGCACCCCGACGTCGAGTTCCGTGTCGACAGCGGGCATGACGGGCTGAAGATCGTTCGCGGAGCAGAGCAGGTCGCATCGCAGGCATCGCAGTTCCACCGGCTCGCACGCGACTACGCGTTCGAGGTCGTCGAACTCGGGGACAGCATCGGCGTGCTCGCCCTGGAGCGCGGTGCACCGAGCTCGCTGCTGCTGTTCACCAGCGCCGATGGCGTCATCACACGGATGGAGTCGCGGCTGCTCGGTTGAGCGGCATCCGGCACCTTCGTTTCCGCATCGGGGGCGAGGAGGGGCAGACTGGGGACGTGCGAACCATACGTGACCTTGACACCGTCGAACTCATCATCGAGGCGCAATCCCTGCTGGATGCCATCCGCGGACCGGAACGCGTCATCGACGCCGGCACCCTGCGTGCGCTGCAGCAATCCGGCAACTACGTCGTCGGGCTGTTCGACGATGAGTCCGGCGCGGACCACATGGTCGGGGCATCCGTCGCCTTCTTCGGCGTCCCAGGCCAGCGCACGATGCACTCGCACATCACCGCCCTGCTGCCGGAATACCGGGGGCGCGGGTGGGGACGCGAGTTGAAGGAACACCAACGCCAGTGGGCGTTCTCGCGTGAGGTCGGTCGGATCACCTGGACGTTCGACCCGCTCGTCGCTCGCAACGCGCATTTCTTCCTCACGGTTCTCGGCGCGCGGGTGACCGGGTACTCGGTGAACAACTACGGCATCTTCGGCGGCGGCGACGCCGGCGATGAGAGCGACCGCCTCGATGTCGAATGGGCACTCGCCGACATCGCCAAGCACCCTGCGGCGGAGACCGTCGTCGCGACCCTCGAGATTCCGTCGGATGTCGAGAGGATTCGGGCGACGGATCCCGACGCGGCGCACGAATGGCGTCTCCGGTTGCGCGGTGAGATGGAGGCACTGCTCGGTCGTGGACTGCGGATCGCCGGCTTCGACGTGGAGCGCGGGTACCTCTTCACCGAGTGATGCGCGGCGCTCAGTCCTCGGAGCGCCGGCGAGGAGGGAGCACGAATTCTCCTGTTTCACCCGGGTTCAACGCCACTTCCCAGCGGAAGCCGTCAGGATCCGCGAAATACCCTGAATACCCTCCCCAGTCACGGCGCACTGCGGGGGCGACGAACGCCCCGAGTCGTTCTGCCTCCGCCAGGACGCCGTCCACGTCGGCTTCGGTCGCGACGTTGTGGGCCAGCGTGATCGGCGCGATGCCGGGTGCGGGTGCTTCACCGATCTCGGCTGTGAAGCCGGTGATGCTCCACAGCGACAGGATGAGCCGATCGGCGACGGGCAGCATGAGCACATCGTCTGCTTCGAAGATCGGGCGCCATCGGAGACCGTCCACATAGAACGCGCGCGATCTCGCGACGTCAGCGACCGCCAGGGTGATGAAACTCAGTCGTTGTTCCATTCCGCCAGTGTGGCACCGGCATCCGACATGGTTCGATGGGTGCATGAGCGAAGTCGAACAGGTTCCTGCGGAGTCCCCGTTCCATTCCCGGTTGCCGATCGGGGAACGACTGGATGCGACGGCCCTGACCGAAGGGCTGCCGTGGGCCTTCGATGAGATCACCATGCGTCCGCTCGAGCCCATGCTCGTGCCTGAGGAGCCGCGCGGCGGTGAGACGGACCGAGCGCAGTGCGGTGCTTGCACACCGTCCGCGAACACGATCTGGCACGACGAACTGTGGCAGGTGGGTATGAGATCCGAGCTGAGCGGCCTGCCGTTCATGGCGTGGGTATCGCCGCGCGGACACTGGCTGCTCGAGGACGCCCCGATCGAGGTTCTCGCGGAACTCGGCCCGCTGATGCAGCGGATCTCCGAGGCGGTGAAGCGTATCCCCGGCGTCGCGCGCTGTCATTTCGGTCGTTGGAACGACGGCTCGGCCCATCTGCACATGTGGGCGCTGGCTCGCCCGGCCGGCATGATGCAGGCGCGCGGCGCCGCACTCGCCTTCTGGGATGACATCCTCCCGCCGCTGCCGCAGGAGATGGCCGACGAGCACGCGCGCATCGTCGCCGAGGCGCTCGCCGCAGGCGGGGGAGAGGCATTCCCGAACCGTTGAGCCGGTGTCGGATGCTCGTGGCATCCTGTTCCCATGGATGATGAGGCGGGGCAGGCGGGCGGTTCGGCGGAGAAGCCCGCGGTGTACTTCCGCGACGCGGCGGAGTTCCGCGCCTGGCTCGAGCGGCACCACGCCGACAAGCCGGAGTTGTGGATGGAAGTGCGCAAGGCCCACGTCGCCGATCGGGGTCTGACGTGGGCGGATGCCGTTCCCGAGGCGCTGTGCTTCGGCTGGATCGACTCGGTGTCGCAGCCCATCGACGATGATCGACGCCGTCAGCGGTGGACGCCGCGAAAATCGGGGAGCACGTGGTCGAAGGTCAACGTGGCGCATGTCGAGCGTCTCGTGGCCGAGGGGAAGATGGCACCCGCAGGCCTGGCCGCGTACGAAGCGCGCAGCGCAGACCGCACCGGAACGTATTCGCACGAGAACGACGCCGCAGAACTCGAGCCCGAGGTGCAGGCCGTGCTCGAGTCCTCCGCTGCCGCGCAGGCGTTCCTCGACGCCGCGACGGCGGGTTATCGCAAGGTCGTGCGGCACTGGATCGCGACCGCCAAGCGCCCTGCCACCCGCATCGCGCGCGCCGAGCAGCTGGTGGCAGAGAGCGCCGCCGGGCGGCTCGTGCCGTTCGCGCGACCGGGCAAGACGCCCGCGTGGCTGGTGCGCGCGGCTGCTGCTGCGGCCGCAGCCGAGGGCTGAACCGGGCGCGTCGGCGCGGATAGGATGGTGGATGCCGCGGCATGTCCGCGCGCAGCATCCGAATCTCTCCCGACCATTGGAGCCACCGTGGCCGAACAGTCCCGTCTTGACAAGGTCATCAGCCTCGCCCGCCACCGCGGGTTCGTGTTCCAAGCGGGTGAGATCTACGGCGGTTCGCGTTCCGCATGGGATTACGGCCCCCTCGGCACCGAGCTCAAGGAGAACATCCGTCGGCAGTGGTGGCAGACCTTCGTCCGCGGACGCGGCGACATGGTGGGACTGGACTCCTCGATCATCCTCCCGAAGCGCGTCTGGGAGGCATCCGGGCACGTCGCCACGTTCACTGATCCGCTGGTCGAGTGCCTGAGCTGTCACAAGCGCTTCCGTGCCGACACTCTCGTCGAGGACTTCGAGGCGCGCAAGGGCCGCAAGGCGGAGAACGGCCTTGCCGACGTGCCCTGCCCGAACTGCGGCAACAAGGGCCAGTACACCGAGCCGAAGGCCTTCTCGGGGCTCGTCAAGACCTACCTCGGCGTCGTCGACGACGAATCCGGGCTGTTCTACCTGCGTCCCGAGACGGCACAGGGCATCTTCGTGAACTTCGCGAACGTGCTCACCGCCAGCCGCAAGAAGCCGCCGTTCGGCATCGGTCAGGTGGGCAAGGCATTCCGTAACGAGATCACCCCCGGAAACTTCATCTTCCGCACGCGCGAGTTCGAGCAGATGGAGATCGAGTACTTCGTACCGCCCGCCGACGCGCAGGAGTGGTTCGAGCACTGGGTCGAGGCATGCTGGGCGTGGTTCGAAGACCTCGGCATCGACACCGCCAACATGCGCCGCTTCGACGTTCCAGAGGACGAGCGGGCGCACTACTCCGCCGGCACGATCGACTTCGAGTACCGCTTCGGATTCCCCGGCAAGGAGTGGGGCGAGCTGATGGGCGTCGCCAACCGCACCGACTACGACCTCTCCAGCCACTCCGAGGCCTCCGGCCAGAGCCTGTCCTATTTCGACCAGGCATCCGGCGAGCGCTACACCCCGTACGTGATCGAGCCGTCCTTCGGGCTCACCCGCTCGATGATGGCGTTCCTCGTCGACTCCTACGTCGAGGAGGAGGTGCCCAACGCCAAGGGCGGCACCGACACCCGCACGGTGCTCAAGCTCGACCCGCGCCTCGCGCCGGTCAAGGTCGCCGTTCTCCCGCTCTCGCGCAATGAGAAGCTCTCCCCGCTCGCGCGCGAAGTCGCCGACTCGCTGCGCGGCCGCTGGGCGATCGACTTCGACGACGCAGGTGCGATCGGGCGCCGTTACCGCCGACAGGACGAGATCGGCACGCCGTTCTGCGTCACGGTCGACTTCGACTCGCTCGACGACAACGCCGTCACCGTTCGCGACCGCGACACGATGGCGCAGGAGCGTATCCCCGTCGACACGCTGCACGAGTACCTGGCGGAGCGTCTCAAGGGCGCGTGAGCGGGGTGGAGTCCACGACATTCGCAGCGACAGAAGGCTTCCCCCACAACGCGCTTGTAGGGGTGACAGGCCCTGAGCAGACGCTCGCCGTGCAGGGAGACCCGCGCTCCGTGCGCCCGCTGGCATCGGTGTCCAAGCCGATATCAGCCTGGGGCGTATTGATCGCCGTCGAGCGTGGGCTCGTGGACCTCGACGAGCCGGCAGGTCCCGAGGGTTCGACACTGCTGAACCTGCTCGACCACACCAGCGGGCTGCCGTTCGAGGGCGACCAGACGCAGGCCGCGCCCGGAACACGGCGCATCTATTCGAATGCCGGGTTCGACGTGCTCGGCGCCCACGTGGCCGAGGCCGTCGGCATGCCGTTCGCCGACTGGGTGACCCATGAAGT
This sequence comes from Microbacterium sp. TWP3-1-2b2, assembly GCF_049896145.1. NCBI lineage: Bacteria > Bacillati > Actinomycetota > Actinomycetes > Micrococcales > Microbacteriaceae > Microbacterium > Microbacterium sp. TWP3-1-2b2. Next base: position 3,085,128 of record NZ_JAFCTS010000001.1, read on the forward strand.
CACCGTGCCGTTGGGCATGCAGGACATCGTCGTGACCGGTAGGCCGTCCGCAGGCTACCGGGCCTCGATCGACGATCTGCTGACGTTCGCACGTGAGGTGCTGCGGCCGGCGCTGATCCCCGTCGAGCTGCGTGATCTCGCGCTCATGGTCTCGCGGTCCGGGTTGCGCGGCGTCGTGCCGGGATACGGCTCGTTCGATGACAATCAGTGGGGACTGGGGTTCGAACTCAAGGGCGCGAAGAGTCCGCACTGGCTGAGCGACACTCTGCCGCCCGAGACCGCAGGTCACTTCGGCGGGCAAGGCAGCTTCCTGTTCATCGACCGCTCCCGCGACCTCGGTGCAGCTTTCCTCTCCGGCGTCGCCTTCGGTGATGAGCACAAGCGCATCTGGCCGCCGCTCACCGAGGAGATCGTCGCTCGCTACGGCAGTCGCTGACGATACTCACCCGGCGGCGGATGCCGGGTCTAGGCTGTCCGCATGATGGAGCAGTGGAGCGAGTTCAACGTCGCCATGGCGGGCGCCACCGCGGCGCTCGCCGGACTCGTGATCGTCGCGGCGAGCGTCAACATCGCGGAGATCATCAAATCGCGCACGCTCACCGCGCGGCTCCTCGCCGGCGTCGCGACACTCGTGCTCGCGCTCGCCGTCGCGGCACTCGGCCTCGTACCCGACCTCGAACCCGCCTGGTACGGCGGCCTGATCATCGCGGCCACGCTGCTCGCCACCGTATTCCAGGCGAACGCCACCCGGCTGATCGCACGCGATCCCGCCCCGGCGGCCCGTGCGCGACCGCTCAAGTACCTCATCGGCTTCCTGCCACTGGCCGCGTACATCGTCGCCGGCGTGATGGTGTGGGCAGAGAACCCGACCGGTCTGCACCTCGCGGCCGCCGGGTGCCTGCTCGCGATCGTCTCGGCGGTCGTCGTCTCGTGGGTCGCGCTGGTCGAGGTGCTGCGCTGACGCTCACACCCTGCGAGTGACGGAAGGCCTCAGTCGGCGACCGTCAGCTCGATCTCCGGCGAACCACCGGACTCAACCCAGGCGAGAGTGCTCACGAGGATGTCGCGGAGCACGTCGAGATCGACCTTCTCGAGGTCCTTGACGTACAGGCATCCTTTGCCGACGGTATGCGGGCCGAGATCGGAGAGCGCGTCTGCGTGCCGCTCGGTGTCATCGAGGTAGATCGTGGTCGCGTTCTTGCGCGGTGCGAACGCCAGAATCGGCATGTCGCCCTCGGTGCCGGTCGGGTAGCGGTAGTGGCAGGAGCCGAAGCCGATGATGGTTCCCCAGGCGGCGGGTTCGCGGCCGGAGACCTCTTGCATCAGGGCCGTCAGCGTCTCAGCATCCCGTCGTCTGATCGCGGGCGTCGCTGCGGCGATCAGGGCGGAGACGTTCGAACCAGTTTGCTTCATGACCTCATTCTCCGTCAGAAGGGCGATCCGGTGAGAGATCCGGCAGTGCTCTGGTGCCGAAGTCGTTCCGCAAGGCGCTCAGCGCAGCGTGCCATCCCGCCAGGCCGTGCACTCCTGGCCCTGGTGTCGTGGAGGCACCACACAGGTAGACGCCCTTCATCGGCGTCCGCCACGGATCGGGGCTGAGCACAGGACGGCGCAGCAGCTGCGCAAGATCGGGCGTACCTGCGGAGATATCGCCGCGAGGATAGTTCGGGTTGTGACGCTCCACGTCCATCGCCGTGCGGGACGATATTCCCATGATGGTGTCGCGGAAGCCGGGCGCGAACCGTTCGATCTGCCGGATGACCGCCTCCGATCTGTCCGCGCGGGATGCCGCGGGCACGTGCGTGTAGGTCCACAGCGTGTGCTGACCGGCCGGCGCCCTGGTGTCGTCGAACAGTGACGGCTGCGAGACGAGAACATACGGAGACTCGGAGAGGTTGCCGTGCGCGACGGCATTCTCGGCCGCCGCGATCTCGGCACGTGTTCCGCCGAGGTGGAGGGTTCCGGCGCGGCCGAGTTCCGGATGCGACCACGGCACAGGTTCGGAGAGCGCGAAGTCCACCTTCGCCACGGCGTTGCCGTAGCGGAAGCGACCGAGTGCATCGCGGTACCGCTGCGGCATCCGATCGCCGGCGATCCTGCTCAGCGCACGCGGCGTGACGTCGAGTAGCGTCACGCGGGACGAGGCCAGCTCGTCGAGAGAGGTCACCTCGTGATCGGTCACGAGCTCGCCGCCGTGCGCGACGAGGTCGTCAACCATGGCGTCGATGATGCTCTGGCTGCCACCGATAGGAATCGGCCACCCCTTCGCATGCGCGTAAGCCGTCAGGGCGAGGCCGGCGCCCGAGCTGGCCAGGCCAGGCATAGGAAGGATCGTGTGGGAAGCGACGCCGGTGAGCATGGCGGGGGCGGCATCCTCACGGAAGCGTGTGTTCCACAGCGGGCTGCCCTGCTCCATCGCCGCCAGGCCGAAGGCCAGGGCGGTCGGGATGTCCCGGGGAATGCGCAGGAGGGTGTCGCCCGTGAAGTCGGCGACCCTCGACGATCGCTCGACCAGCGGCCGCATCAGGCTGGCGTACGCCCTGCCATCCATGCCGAGGCCCTCCGCCGTGCGCTCCAGGTCCCGGTATGCGATCCCGGCCCTCCCGCCATCGAGCGGATGCGCGAAGGATATCTCCGGTACGGCGAACGGTACGCGTCGGGTGAGTCCGAACTCGCGGAAGAAGCGCGACTCGAAGGCGAGCGGATGCACCGCCGAGCAGACGTCGTGGCGGAAGCCGGGAAGAGTGAGCTCTGCGGTCGCCGCGCCACCTCCGGCGGTCGTCGCGCGTTCGAAGACTCGCACCGACAGGCCCGCGCGCGCGAGTGTGACGGCGGCGGCGAGACCGTTGGGCCCGGCGCCGACGACGGTGGCGTCGATCTCGGTTGAGCGGGCCGTCATCGCGTCTCCGACGGAGATGCCGTGTCGACCCTGGTGATTCCTTCGGCCAGGTATGCGAGTCGGTGCAATGTCTCGGCATTGCGCCACTGCAGCACCACATCGGTCAGAGCGCGGGGCATTGCTTTCGCGGGGCCGCTGACGGCCTCCTCCTGGATGCGGACCAGGCACCCGTCACCGAAGGGCTTGACGTCGATCGTCACGCGCGCCTCTCCGATCGGCCAGCCACGTGCGGTCATCACCATCTGACGGGGCGGATTCCAGGACACGGTGCTGGTGTTGTCGTTGAGAAGCGCCGGCCAAACCCCTACGGAGTGGTGCAACTTTGCTCCGGGCTGCGGCCACGCGGCGTCGACGTCCCGCATGCGTGATGCTCCGACCACCCAGCTCGGGTAGAGCCAGCCGTCCGCCAGCACGCGGAAGACGGCCTCAGGCGGGCAGCTCATCCTTCGGACGTTTCTCGACATGCGCGCTCCCTGGCTCGTTTGCTGACCAGTCTGCGTCACCGGATCTTCCGCCGGACCGGCCTTGACAAAGGCCTGGTCTACTTGGTGGCCTTGGCCGCGGCCTTCATGGCCTTCTTGTGCTCGCGCACCTTCGTCAGCGACTCGGGCGAGACGATGTCGGCGACGCTGCGGTATGCGCCGTCCTCTCCATAGGGAGCAGATGCTTCGCGCCACCCGGAACCGGTGAAGCCGTACTGCTTGCCGAGCAGCGCGAGGAAGATCTTCGCCTTCTGCTCGCCGAATCCTGGCAGCTTCTTCAGTCGGCGCAGCACCTCCGCACCGTTAGGATCGTCGCGGGTCCACAGTGCTGCGGCATCCCCGTCCCATGCATCGACGAGCTCCTGGCAGAGCGTCTGCACGCGAGTCGCCATCGAGCCGGGGAATCGGTGCACTGCGGGCGTCAGCTTGAACGCCTCGAGGAACGCTTCCGGGTCCATGGCGGCGATGGTCTTGGCATCCGCGGAGCCGGTGCGCTGTTCGATCTTGAGCGGGCCGGCGAACGCGGTCTCCATCGGCACCTGCTGATCGAGGAGCATCCCCACCAGAAGCGCGAGCGGGTTGTCGGTCAGCAGCGAATCGGCGGCGGTGTCTCCGGTGATGTGAAGGGCCATGTGACCAGTGTGGCACCCTGGCTCGACTGCATAGTCATGAGTGCCGTATCTGCGGGCCTTCAGTGGCATGAAATAGCTGGTGCCCATGTCTCGCCCGCACCCGCCGGAGAGGTGCGTCGTCCGTTAGGTAGAGACGATGCACCTCTGGTACTAACCATGACTCACCACGGCTGGCTATCTGGGAGCAGATACCCCTCAGGGGAGCAGCCTCGTCAGTCAGGAGGCCTTCTTCTGCCAGGCCGCCTTGTTACCCCTCTTCTCAGGTACACGCTCAATCTGCCCGGCCTGTGCAAGTGCGTAAAACACATTCTTTACCCGGTTCTCAGAACCGATGCCAGTGAGATCACGGACGATCTTGTTCGTGATCTCACCGTGGTCGGCGAGATACTCCATGACCATCTGTTCGGGCGAGGCGAGTCTTTCATGACGGATATTCACGAGAACGGAGTGATCTAGCTCCTCGATGACCGGATCCTTAAGCTGAAGCTTCTTCATCGCGGCAAAGGCCGTGTTCAGGCCCTCGCCGACGTCCTTGTTCGGTGGGTCCGGAAACTTGTTGATAAGTCGCACGATGCTGCCATTTCGCGCAAACCGCTCATCGAGGATGTTCGAAGGTGAAACATGTCCAGCGAGACGTCCGGGGCTCTCTATTTCGACCCTGTTGTCGAAGACTCGAATATGCACATCATCGGCGACCCCATAGTCCCTGTGGATGAGTGCATTAGTGATGATCTCGTGGATGGTCTCTGGCGGATAGGTAACCGCCGTCAGGCCAGACTCATCGAGCTTCTTTATGGATTCGACCAACGCGGTGGTGCGTTCGACAGCGACCTTGATCTGCGAGTAGAGCGGACCCTCGATGGTCGCCGGCTGCCCGTCGAGGGTCTCGCGGGTGCCTTCGGGTTCTGAGGTCTTGTATCTGTACAACTTCACCGATGAGCGCTTGGCCAGGTGCGCCTGCGGCAGATCAGCGAATAGCAGCACTCCGGCGACAGTGGGCCGGCCGTCTACGACGACTCGCTGCGATCTCATCCAACGCTCGGGCTCCACGGCAGGGAACGCCTCGAGCATGAACTCGATCGAAGTTTCTGAGTTTGTCACCTCCGCAGGATCGGCGTTCACCAGCTCGGTCTCGAAGGAAGTAATCCCTTTATCGCGCTCGAGTTGTCGAAGTGCCGCATCCGTAGTGATTGGAAAGGAGGCTGCGCCGCGCCGGACGTAGATGACGTCGTCCGAAGCCTTCCGGATGGAGGACCCGCGAAGTATGACAACGTGCAGCACCAGGCCCGCATATCCGGGAGCAGTCAGGAATTCGTACTGGAATCCCTCGCCGAGTGGGAACAGTTGTTCAAAGATCTGGAGATGCCCGTTCGCGTCTTCTTCATCTGCAAAGCCGTTCCAGGTGAAACTACCGTTGTCCTCATCGATACCGATGTAAAGTTCTCCACCGTCCGCGTTGGCGAACGCACTCATGGCCTTTGTAAGTTTGCCAGGTCTGATGCCCTTCGACTTCATGTCGTTGAAGTGGCCCTCGCGTACCTCGAGGATGCGGTTAACCTGCGCATCGTCGATCATCATGGTCTGTATCGGCATGGTCACACAGTACCCACCGGGTCGGACATCGACGCATTGGAACCGAAGCGGCTCCAGCAGGGCTTCATCATGCGTCAGTCATGCGGCGCGCTTGTGAACTTGGACGGTGCGTTGCTCATGGCGTCGGAAGAGCCTCGAATCCTGGGCCTCGTTTTGCGTCCCGGATTGGGCGTGAGTGTCGTGGTGGTTGTCCAGGAACGGCGCTGCGTAGAGCGTCCGAATGCACTCACGGTCTCGCGGGCGCATCGAGATTCTTGCGCTCAAGCATCACTGGCTTGCACATGGTTACCGTACCTGTTGATCGAGGCATTCCCACCAGCAGCGCGAGCGGGTTGTCGGTGAGCAGGGCGTCGGCGGCGGTGTCTCCGGTGATGTGAAGGGCCATGTGACCAGTGTGGCACTCGAGCGCGCTGCTGTGCGGTGGTCAGCGGTGGGAGCCGCGCGTGTACAGATCCCGTGGGGAGAGCGCGTTGAGCAGCGGCTCGCCGCTCCGATACCGGTCGATGTTGGCGACGATCGTGTCGATCGATCGCTGGGTCTTGTCGGGGAGCCTGGGTGTCGCGTGCGGCGTGAGAAGGACGTTGGTCATGCTCCAAAGCGGCGATGTCTCGGGAAGCGGCTCGCGTTCGAACACGTCGAGCCCGGCGCCGGCGATGGTCTGCGACTCCAATGCATCAACGAGTGCGACTTCGTCGATCACCGAGCCACGAGCCATGTTGATGATGATCGCGGACGGCTTCATCAGACCAAACTGCTCTGCACCGATCAGGTGATGGGTCTCATCGGTCAGATTGGTGGCGAGCATCACGAAGTCCGCCTCGGGCAGCGCGTCGCCGATCACGGCCCCATGATCTGCGATCAGCAGTCTGTCGACATCTGCGGACGGGCTTGTCTCTCTACGGGTGAGCACCGTCACATGCATCCCGAATGTGCGTCCCAACGCCGCCATGGCCCTGCCGGTATGGCCGAACCCGACGATGGTGAGACGCTGACCCCAGAGGGCAGGGCGGTCGCGGAATGCGTCACCGCCGCTCCAGTCGTGCGCGTCCTGCTTCGCGAGCGTGGAGCGGATGTCGTAGACGAAGTTGAGAGCGAAGAAGAACGCGTGCTGCGCGAGCGCCCCGCCTGAGCGGCCGGCGGAACCGGTCACGAGCAGCCCTCGGTCGAACACCTCTTGGCGCGCAGAGTCGTTGAGGCCGGCATGGTCGCAGTGCACCCACTCGAGGCGCGGTGCGGCGAGCGTCTCGTCGGTCAGATCCCCAGCCAAGACGGCGACGTCGACCTCCTGCAGCAGCGCTGAGATCGACGTGGTGTCATGGCGAGAGACATGTGTGAAGGAAGCGGGTGCGAATGCGACGCGCAGCTGTTCGATCTCAGCCGGGGTGAAGTCCACGGTCGCGAGGACACTGCGGATGGACCTTGTCGATTCCACGTGGGCGCCTTTCGTCATCGCTCGCTCCGCCAGCCGAACTGCGGCGAGTATCTGAGCACTCGTTTCGCCTTCTCATTCGAGAACAGGCTCTCGTGCGTGCCGAGCTGCTTGGTGAGTCTGCTGCTCGGGTGGTAGCGGCCGACGAGCTCGCTGGTCGGCGTTGTCATGACGGTGTCGTCGGCCGCGAGGATGAATCGCTCGTACCCCGGTTCGGCATACTCGGCAGCCCGAACGACGCCCTGGGCCGCATCGCGCACATCGGTGTAGCTCCAGAGGTTGTACCCCCGGCCTCGAGCGTCGTCTTCGAACCGCGCGAAATCCACGTAGGTCTCAGGAAGGACGATCGTGGTCAGCATGATCGCGCTGATGCTGAGACGCGGGTCGTCCGCGGCCATCTGCTGCGCGATCTGATCTTCGAGATGCTTCACCATGCCGTAGTCGTGACCGACGCGGAATGTGGTCGGCGAGGTCTCGACGATCGGAAGCTCGGTGGGGGAGGTGTCGAACGGCAGACCGAGGATGGTCTCGCTCGAGGCGAAGACGATCTTGCGCACATCCGCCTGCCGCGCTGCGGTCAGCACGTTGTAGGAGGTCAGCATGTTGTTGCGGAACAGGACGTCGCCTGCGACACGAGTGCGACCCGGCATGCCGGCGAGATGGATGACGGCGTCGAAGCCCCCACGACTGATGACTGCGGCGACGCTGTCGAAGTCCGTGAGATCCATGATCTCGGTCTGGGGGCCGGGGTCGCCGTCGCGGTCGATGACGGTCACCTTGTGCCCGCGGGCCCGGGCGTATGCGGTCGCCTCGCTTCCGAGTCGACCGTTGCCTCCGGTGATGGCGATCTTCAGGTTGTACGCTTTCCACTGGATTGGTATATCGATACACTATCGGATACCGCAGGTTCGCACCACCGAGCACGAAGGAGTTCTCACGCTTATGGCCACCATCGGATTCATCGGACTCGGGGTGATGGGCCGCCCGATGGCCGTCAACCTCATCGCCGCCGGGCATCGGGTCGTGGGCACGGCACGATCGGCCTCGACACTCGAACGAGCTGCGGCCGCGGGCATCCCTGTTGCAGATACCGTCGCTGAGGCGATCGCCGGCGCCGACGTCGTGATCACCATGCTGCCGGATTCGCCGGACGTCGAGCACGTCGCGCTCGGACCGGGCGGCATTCTCGAGAACATCGCCGCCGACGCCGTCTACATCGACATGAGCACGATCAGCCCGGACGTCGCTCGTGCCGTCGCCAGGAGATTCGTGGATGCGGGCCATCCCGCGCTGGACGCCCCGGTGTCCGGCGGCGAGGCCGGCGCGATCGAGGGCGTTCTGTCGATCATGATCGGCGGTGACGCCGGCACGATCGAGGCGCAGCGCGGCGTGCTCGAAGCGATGGGATCGACGATCACGCACGTGGGTCCAACCGGTGCGGGACAGGTGGTCAAGGCGGCGAATCAGCTCGTCGTCGCCGCGCATCTGCAGGCGCTCGCCGAGGCGGTGACGTTCCTCGAATCGCAAGGTGCCGACGTCGAGACCGCACTCGCGGCGATCTCCCGAGGGCTCGGTGGCAGCACAGTCATCGACCGGAAGTCGCCTGCGGTGCTGGCCGGAGAGTTCGGACCGGGCTTCCGTGTCGATCTGCACGACAAGGACCTGCGCATCGTGAAGCATGCGGCTGCGACCTCGGGAACCACGCTTCCGGTGACGAGTCTGATCGCCGAGTTCATGCATTCACTCGTCGTTGACGGGCACGGCAGGCTCGACCACTCCGCGCTCGTCCTGCGCTCTCGTGAGCTCAACCGGGCGGCGTCATCGTGACGAGCGAGCTCCTATCCGCGCGGCGCGCGGTCGGAGCACAGGAGCCGGAGCAGTCGGCTCACCGGCAGAAGATCGAGCGAGCCGGCTGGTGGAACCGGGCCTTCGGCGTATTCCAGACGAACCTGCGCGAGATAGATGTGACTCTCGACGTCGAGGCGACGCTCGACGACATCGAGTCCCACGGGGCGACAGCCTGGCTTCTCAACGTGGGCGGCATCCTCGCGCACTACCCGACAGACCTCGGCTTCCACACTCGCAACCCGCACCTGGCCGCCCGCCCCGGCGGTGATCTCGTCCGTGATGCCGTCGATGCCGCGCGTCGGCGCGGCATCCGCCTGCTCGCACGTATGGATTTCTCGAAGGTGGCTCCCGAGGTCATCCAGGCCCATCCGGAATGGGCCTACCGCTCGTCCAGCGGCGATCTGCAGATCTATGAGGGACTCGTCAGCGTCTGTCCCAGCGGGGCGTACTACCAGCAGGGCATGTTCGAGATCGTGGATGAGGTGATCAGCCGGTATCAGGTGGATGGATTCTTCTTCAACTGGTTCGGTTTCAACGAGGTCGACTACGGCGGCACGCGGCACGGCATCTGTCATTGCGCTGCGTGTCAGGCGGCCTTCCTCGACGCAACAGGCTCGGCATTGCCGACGGATGCCGGTGACCCGAACCATCAGCTCTGGAAGCAGTTCGCGCAGCGGACGATCGACGTGCTGACGGCCAGGATCAGCGCGTACATCGCCGAGCGCCGCCCAGAAGCCGCGCTCATCCTGGGGAGATCGGCCGACATCCTCTTCCACGAGGCCAACAACGCGATCGGACGGCCACTGTGGCCGCACGCCACGAACGAGCAAGTCAGCGCATCAAGGGTCACGCAGCCGGGCAAGCCCGCGCTCGTCAACGCGGTCGCGTTCTTCGACATGCCGTACCGCATGGCCGATGAGCAGCCCGAGATGCTCGGTCAGTATCTGATCCAGGCGATCGCACGCGGTGCGAATCCGTCGACGTACATCATGGGGCCGACCCGCGGCATCCGATACGACGGCCTTGAGACGGCCGGTGTGGTGACCCGGCTCGTGACCTCGAACATCGACGTGTACTCGGGCCTCAGCGCCTGCTCGTCGATTGCGCTCGTGCGTCCCGACGGGCTGCGCGCCGGCGCTGCGCGCCATGCGGAGTCGCGCGCAGAGTTCACAGGCTGGTTCGTCGCGCTTCAGGAGACCCACCTGTCGTTCGACGTGCTTCCCGCAGAAGCGATCTCGCGGGAGATGCTCGACCGGTTCACGGTCGTCGTGCTGCCGGACATCGTGACGCTCTCAGCGGAGCAGGATGCCGCGATCGAGGCGTACATGGATGCCGGCGGCCACGTCGTGGCATCCGGCGGTGCCGGGCTGGAAGGAGCGGACGGCGTCGCGGCGTGGTCGGCGGCCGCACGCGTGACCCGAATCGAGACGGCCGATTCCGAGCTGCTCTCCTCGTACGTCAAGCTGGACGACGCCGATCATGTCGAAGGCTCCGCGCTCATCCCGAGGTACGGGCGCGCCTACAGCGTGCAATGGCGCAGCGATGCCAAAGGCCGTCTTCCCGTGATCGAACGCGCGCCCTTCGGGCCACCGGAGAAAGCGCACGGTCATGTTCCTGGCGCCACGAGCGCGGCGGCCACCCGCGTCGCCGGAGCCGGCAGCGTCACGCAACTGCCGTGGACTGTCGGCGCGAACTACGCAGCGTTCGGGCTGACGCGGATACGAGACGCCGCGACAGAGAGAGTCCGCGAGGTCATGGGCGCGGCCGTGGTCGAGGTGGACGGTCCGGAACAGATCGAGGTCATCCTCGGTCGGTCTGCGGCGGGCCTCGTGATCCATCTCATAAATCACAGCGGGCAGCGTCGCAACGGACAGGGTCCGGTCGTGCCGATCCGCGGTGTGCGCGTGCGCGTGCCTGGCGTGGGTGCTGACGCAGGCGCCGAAGCTCTTGTCGTGCCCACCGCCCTCGCGATCACGAATGACGGTAACGATCTTGTCCTGTCCGTCGCGGAGATCGGCGCGTTCGAAGCACTCGTCGTGAGGCGGGCGGGATGCTAGTCGGAACCTCCGCGGCGGAAGTCGGCCTGAGCTCTCGAGAGGTGCTGCGACAGCGCCAGAGCCGCGGCGTCGGCGTCGCCGTCTCGAATCGCCGCGAGGATCTTCTCGTGCTCGCTGTGGCTGCGGTGCGCGCCATCCGGATTGCGGCGCTGCACCTGCACCATGGCGATGTGCGCGCGACCCATGAGCATCGCGTGCAGATCGGCGAGGTTGCTCAGCCCCGCCGCTTCGACGAGTGCCGTGTGAAACGCGACATCCGCGGTCGCCACAGCGTCACGGTCGCCCCTGGTCGCGGCGTTGATCAACTCGGCCTCGGCCCTCTCCGCGGCGCTCGGCGGCTTTCCGGACGCGGCGGACAGCCGCACCGCCGCTCCTTCGATGATCTGCCTGGTCTCGTACAGATCGACGACATCCTTCTCGGTGAGGAGCGGGATCTGCGCCGAGCGGTGCGGAGAACGCTCGAGGAATCCAGCCGCGACGAGGCGTTCGACGGCGGCTTTCGCAGTGGAGCGGGCTACGCCGAAGTCCTCGGACACCCGAACCTCTGTGAGCGGCGAGCCCGGCTCGTACTCGGCATTGATGATCGCAAGTCGCAGCGACTCCGCGACGGCGTCGACGAGCGAGACGGTGCGGACCGACAGAGCTGGCAATGGAACCTCCGTGAGGTGTTTTCGTCAATCACGACATTCAGGATTGTCCTACGAGTTTACATGTCGTATGGTGTTACACGGTGATCAACTCGACGGAGAGCATGCCGGATCGATCGCAGGTCACATTCGACGTCAAACGTCGCGACGCCGCGACATGGAAGGACTGCAGCGATGCACACCCAGAGCACTGACGGGATGAATGCGGTCCAGCTGGAACGCCGTGTCGGAGATGTCAGCATCGGCGCGATCGGCCTCGGAACGCAGAACCTCTCGGTGCCGGGGCGCCCGGACAGGGAGACCGCCATCGCGACGGTGCACGCAGCCCTGGATTCCGGCGTGACGCTCTTCGACTCGTCGGATGCCTACACGACCGAGCAGGACGGACAGGGCCACAACGAGCTGCTCGTCGTCGAGGCGCTGAGGTGTTACGACGGCGACACGTCCCACGTGATCCTCTCGACCAAGGGCGGTCTCATCTTCCGAGACGGCGCCATGTGGATCAGGAACGGGAAGCCGGAGTATCTCAAGGAGGCGGCGAAGGCGTCGCTCAAACGGATCGGCGGCGACGCGCTCGAGCTCTACCACTTCCACAAGAAGGATCCGGAGCACGATTTCGGCGACTCCGTCACGGCATTGCGCGATCTGCTCGACGAAGGCATCATCAAACGCGCCGGCATCTCGAACGTCGACCTTGATGAGATCCTCGTTGCGCAGGAGATTCTCGGCGGGCGGGTGAGCTCGATCGAGAACCACTTCTCGATCGGTCACCGCGATCAGCGCGCGGAGATGGAGTATGCGGCAACGCATGGCATCGCCTACCTGCTCTGGGGTCCGCTCGGCGGACTCGGCGGCGCCGCGAAGATCGCCGAGCGTCACCCTGCACTGCGCACGATATCGCTCGAGCGGGGCGTGAGCCCCCAGCGCGTCGCCCTCGCCTGGGAGCTGCGGCAATCTCCGACGGTCGTGCCGATTCCGGGCGCGATCTCGGCCTCGCAGGCAGCCGATTCTGCCGCTGCCGCCTCGTTCGAGCTGAGCGAAGAAGAGATCGCGCTGCTCGACGCCGACACCGGACAACACTGACGACGGTGCCTGAATACCTGCGCCGGCGATATTGACTTCGCGGGTGTATCGAAATACCAAACCAGATGATCACACGAAGGAGTGTCATGAATGCGTTCGAAGGTGTACCCGACCTGAAGACGAGTCGCCGCGGTTTCCTCGGTCTTCTCGGATTCGCCGTCCTCACCCCGGTCCTGGCGAGTTGCACGACCGCGGCCGGCTCCGGCAGCACGGCGGCCGGCAGCGGCCCGATCGGCATCCCCAAGGGCGTGCTGCCCAACTACGTTCCGGTCGAGTACGTCACTCCTGACATCCCCGGCATCGACGGTTCGACCCCGGGGTTCCTCGAATGGCCGAAGCTCGTGAAATCGGTCGACAAGGTGCCCGGCGTGGGCGGCTCGTACACGGCCATGACCCCGACCTACGGCAATGTCGTTCCCGGCCTCTCCGACAGCAAGTACTTGCAGCAGGTGAATGACGAGATCGGCGCGAAGTTCGACTTCAGGTTCACGGACAACAATGCTTATCCCGACAAGCTGCAGGCCATCTTCGCATCGGCGAAGGATGTGCCGGACTTCGTCACCATCGCCGAGCACAACATCCCCGCACGCTTCGATCAGGCGCTGCCGGGCCTTTTCCAGGACATGGGGGAGTACCTGAGCGGCGACAAGGTCGAGAAGTACCCCAATCTCGCGAACATCCCCACGAATGCTTGGAAGTCGTGCGTGTTCGAGGGGAAGCTCTACGGGCTCCCGTATCCGTCCGATCGGATGTCGGGTTCGTCGTTCTACCGCAAGGATCTGTTCGACGAGATGGGCATCTCCGAGCTGCCGAAGAACGCAGACGAGTTCTTCGACCTGACGGTGGAGATCACGGACGAGAAGGCCGGACGCTGGGCAGGAAACGATCTCTCCGAGACGGCCAAGCTGATCTATGCGGTGCCTCCGAAATGGAAGCGGGAGTCGGGCAAGCTCGTGCACAAGTACGAGAGCGACGAGTATCGCGGCTACCTGGAATTCACCGCGAAGCTCTTCGCCGCAGGCGTGATCCACCCCGACGCGGTTGCAGGCAACAGCGGAGAGAACAAGGCACGATTCGAATCCGGCAAGGTGCTGTTGACGTACGACGGCTACTCGGGCTGGATCGGCTCACACGTTCGCACTGTGCCGACGACACCCACATACAACCAGCAACCGTTGCCGTGGTTCGTGCATGACGGCTCCGCTCCACGGTTCTTCGTAAGTAGCCCGGCGAAGATCATGACCTTCGTCAAGAAGCAGGATGATCCCGCCCGCATGGACGAGATCCTCGATCTGCTCAACTACATCGCTGCCCCGTTCGGCACGACCGAACAGGCGCTGCTGCAGAACGGCTTCGAAGGCGTCCATTGGGAGGCGGACCCAGCCACAGGGGCGCCAGTGAAGACCGAACTCGGCCTCAAAGAGGTCGCGTCCACGTACCAGTGGCTCGTGCGTCCCCCGGTCACGCAGAACGCGCCGCAGTACCCGGACGTCGTCACCGACTACTGCAACTTCATGGCGGATTCGATGCAGTACGGCGTCGAGCCCGAGTTCTACGGAATGCAGATCCTCGAGCCGGTGAGGCTTGCGAGCCTCTCGCAGCCGTTCAACGACCTCGAGAGCGACATCGTCCGCGGACGCAAGTCGCTCGACGATCTCGACGCCGCGATCAAGACGTGGAAGAACGGTGGTGGCGACGAGCTGCGGGAGTTCTACGCAGGGTACCTGGACGTCTGATCGTGAGTGTCATCACTCCGCTCGGGCCGGCACTCAGTGCGATGGACGAGGAGGACGCGCAGCCCGAGCAGAAAACTCGGGGTGCACACGCGCGGCGCAGAAGCGTGTGGATGCGGTTCAAGCAGGACCGGTCGCTGCTGCTGATGACGCTGCCCGTGGTCGTGCTGCTGATCGTATTCGCCTACATTCCGATGCTGGGCAACGTCGTCGCATTCCAGGAGTACTCGCCCTACGTCGGCATCCCAGGAAGCCCGTTCATCGGGTTCGACAACTTCTCGCGGTTGCTGCAGGATCCGGCATTCTGGCATGCGCTCGGTAACACGCTCGCGATCACAGGGTTCCAGCTGGTGTTCTTCTTCCCGCTGCCGATCCTGCTTGCGATCCTGCTGAACAGCCTCATGCAGCCGTGGCTGCGCACGCTGATCCAAGGCATCGTGTTCCTGCCCCATTTCTTCAGCTGGGTGATCATCGTCACGGTGTTCCAGCAGATTCTGGGTGGTGCGGGACTGATCAGCCAGCAACTGCGGGCTGTCGGCGCCGAGCCGCTCAACATCATGACGAACCCCGACACCTTCATCCTCCTGCTGACCTCGCAGACCATCTGGCGAGACGCCGGGTGGGGCATCGTCGTCTTCCTCGCTGCACTCTCGTCGATCGACCCGTCCCACTATGAGGCGGCAGCTGTCGACGGTGCTTCCGGTTGGCGCAGGATGTGGCACATCACGCTGCCGGCGTTGCGCCCTGTCATCATCCTGCTGCTCATCCTGCGCCTCGGCGATGCGTTGTCGGTCGGGTTCGAACAGCTCATCCTGCAACGCGATGCCGTCGGCGCGCAGGCATCCGAAGTGCTCGACACCTTCGTCTACTATTCCGGCGTGGTGTCTGGCGACTTCAGCTACGGCGCCGCAGCAGGGTTGTTGAAAGGAATCATCAGCCTGATCCTCGTGCTGTTGGCCAACAAGGTGGCGCACATGTTCGGTGAGGCGGGGGTCTACAAGAAATGACTGCACAACCATCCACCGAGGCACTGATCACACCTGCAGCGCCGCGCGGGCTGCTCGCGAAGATCTGGCACTACGAGCCGGTGAAACGACCCGCATGGCAGGAGAAACCCTCGCTGATCGTGACGATCAGCAAGATCGTGACACTCGTGGTCGTGTGCCTCGCCGTGCTCTTCCCGCTGTGGGCCGTCGTCCTCACGAGCTTCTCCACGCAGTCGGCTATCACGAAGGCGGGTGGGCTCGTGATCTTCCCCAGCGGTCTCACCACCGTCGCCTACACTCAGATCCTCTCCGGAGGGGTCGTCACGAAAGCCGTGGGTGTCACGGTGTTCGTGACGGGGGTCGGCACGGCGCTCAGTGTGGTGGTCTCGGTGCTTGCCGCATGGGGCCTGTCCCGGCCCGGATCGCTGCTGCACCGCCCGATCCTCTTCCTCATCATCATCACGATGTTCTTCGGCGCCGGCATCATCCCGATGTACCTGCTCGTCTCCGGTCTCGGACTCATCAACTCCGTGTGGGCACTGATACTGCCGACCGCGGTGTCGGCGTTCAACATCCTGATCGTGCGCAATTTCTTCCAGAGCATCGACCAGGGGAT
Source organism: Microbacterium sp. TWP3-1-2b2 (assembly GCF_049896145.1). Classification (NCBI taxonomy): domain Bacteria; kingdom Bacillati; phylum Actinomycetota; class Actinomycetes; order Micrococcales; family Microbacteriaceae; genus Microbacterium; species Microbacterium sp. TWP3-1-2b2. The sequence goes on from NZ_JAFCTS010000001.1 coordinate 3,101,133, forward strand.
CATCGACGCGGCGCGCATCGACGGCGCAGGTGAATGGCGGATCCTGTCGACGATCGTCGTGCCGATGTCGAAGCCTGTGATCTCCGTCGTCGCACTGTTCTACGGGGTCGGCTACTTCAATGCCTTCTTCAACGCGATCCTCTACATCAACGACAACGACAAATGGCCGTTGCAACTCGTCCTGCGGGCATACGTGCTGCAAGGGCAGAGCTTCGTCAACAGCGGCACGCTCGACACGGTCGCCCTCGATCAGGCGCAGCCGGCATCCCTGGCCATTCAGATGGCCGTCGTCGTCCTCGCGGTCCTTCCGATCCTTGTCGTGTATCCCTTCGTGCAGAGGCACTTCAAGAGCGGCATCCTCATCGGCGCCGTCAAGGGGTGAGCAGTCCTGGCATCCGTATCCGCATCCGACCAGATGATCCATCTCTACACGCTTGGGAGCAGGCATTCACATGACTGAACGACACACACCGATCCGCGTCACGGTCTGGGGTGAGAACCGGCACGAGAAGACCGATGCGGTCGTGCAGGAGCTGTACCCGGACGGCATGCACGCCACGATCGCCGATGGTATCCGCGAGTACCTCGGGGACGACGCCGTCGTGCGCACCGCCACGTTCGACGACGATGAGCACGGACTCACAGAAGAGGTGCTCGCGGAGACCGATGTGCTGACCTGGTGGGGCCACCGTGCGCACAAGGAAGTCGACGACGACATCGTCGACCGCGTGCAGGAGCACGTGCTGTCCGGAATGGGGCTGCTGGTGCTGCACTCCGGGCACTTCTCCAAGATCTTCAAGCGGCTCATGGGGACGACCTGTTCACTGCGCTGGCGCAATGAGGATGATCGTGAGCTCGTGTGGACGGTCGACCCCGCGCATCCGATCGTCAAGGACGTGCCGAACCCGATCGACATCCCCCAGCAGGAGATGTACGGCGAGTTCTTCGATGTCCCGACGCCCGATGAAACGGTGTTCATCTCGAGCTACACCGGTGGAGAGGTGTTCCGTTCCGGGCTGACTTACAAGCGCGGCCGCGGTCGGATCTTCTATTTCAGCCCCGGCGACCAGGCCTATCCCGTGTACCACCACCCCGATGTGCGCCGTGTTCTCGCGAACGCGTGCGTCTGGGCGACGGGCCCTGTCGAGCGGAAACTGCCGATGCTGGCCCGCACGGCGCCGGTTCTCAGCGCGATGGACGCAGGATGAGCGCTCAGCCCCTGCGCGTCGTCGTCGTCGGCGCCGGCAACATGGGTCGCAGATGGATCGCTATCGCGGAGGAGTCACCCGGGTTCGAGCTGGTCGGCGTCGTGGACATCTACACGGAAGGAGCGCGCGGTGCGGCCGACGGGGTCGGGCGCGCCGACGTGCCGGTTGCTGCGACCCTCGAGGAGATCCTCGAACAGGTCGAGACGGACGCTGTCGCGAATGTGACGATCCCTGCCGCTCACTTCGACGTGACCAGGGCAGCCCTCGCACGCGGGCTCCGAGTCGTGAGCGAGAAGCCCGCGGCAGCCACGCTCGCCGAGAGCCTCGCTCTCGCCGCGGCGTCCGAGGTGCACGACAGGCTGTTCGTGGTGAGTCAGTCGCGCCGGCACAACTCGCAGCTGCACGAGCTCAGACACCAGCTCTCCGTGCTCGGACGGGTCGGGATCGCCACCACCGAGTTCTTCAAAGCGCCGCACTTCGGCGGGTTCCGCGACGAGATGGCGCACCCGCTGCTCGTCGATATGGCGATCCACCCCTTCGATTCCGCACGCTTCCTGCTCGACGCCGATCCCGTTGCGGTGTACTGCGAGGAGTACAACCCCGCGTGGAGTTGGTATCAGGGTGACGCCGCGGCCACAGCGATCTTCGAGATGACCGGCGGAGTGCGCTACATCTACACCGGCAGTTGGGCCAGTCCCGGAGCTGAGACATCGTGGAACGGCGCCTGGCGCGTCAGCGGCGAAAGCGGCAGTGCGATCTGGAACGGCGACGATCGCCCGCAGAGCGATCCGCTGTCCGCGGCGCAGATCGAGGATCTCCGATACGGCGGTGTCTCGGAGTCACTGCATTCGTTCGCAGACGCCCTGCACACCGGGGGGACCTGTTCGGGAGAGGTGCACGACAACATCCTGAGCCTCGCGATGGTGGAAGCCGCAGTGATCTCCGCAGAGCGAGGTCAGCGGGTGCGCATCGATGACGTCCTCGAGGAGGCGCGCGCGGACGCGATCGTCGCGGCCGCCGAACGCGGCGATGAGACCGTGCGTTCTGCGCTTGAATCGTGGGGCGACGCGGGTACTCATCTGCGCGGCTGGGCCGCTCGCAGCGTCGCCGTCTCCGCGCTCGATCCGGCAGGGGCGTGAGTCAGTCGTGAACAGGCGCGGTCGAAGCGCGAAGAACGAGTTCCGGGTTCTTGAGCACGGCGTCGCCCTGCGGGTGCTCGCCGAGCAGGCGCAGCAGCGTGATCGCGGCGGCTCGACCGCGCTGCTCGGCATCGCGGACCACGGTGGTGAGGGCCGGCGTCATCCACTCTCCGAGATCGGCGCCGCCGTACCCGATGATCGAAAGGTCCTCCGGCACTCGGACGCCGAGTTCGACGGCCGTTCGGATGCTCGCGATGGCCATGGCATCGGAGGCGTAGAGAATCGCTGTCGGCGCCGTCGCACCTCCCAGCATTCGTCGCGTCTCTTCGGCTGCACGCTCGGGGACATAATCGGCGAAGACGTCATCGAACGGGGAGAGTCCCAGCGCCGCCAGCGCGGCCGTGAACGCCGAGCGGCGCGCCTCGGACTGGTAACGGCCGGGGGTGCCTCCGATATAGGCGATACGCCGGTGACCGAGGGCGAACAGATGCTCGATGGCATCCTCGACGCCGGCCTCGGGGTTAGGGGACTCGACGTGCGCGATCTTGGTTCCGGGGAACGGCGTCCCGACCAGGACTGCGGGCATGCGGTTGTCTGCGAGCACGTCGAAGCGCGGATCGTGCTCGGCACCGTCGGTGAGGATCATGCCGTCGACGCGCCGGGTCTCTGCGACGCGACGGTATGCGGCGAGCTGGGCGGCAGGTTCACGGCCGACCGCGTAGAGCAGCAGTCCGTAGTCGAACGCGGCGAGCTCGGACTCGATGCCAGCCAGGAACGACGCTGTACCGAACCCGATGTCGACACGGGTATTCGGTTTGTCGAGAACCAGACCGACCGTCTGCGAACGCGATCGCCGCAATGCCGTCGCCGTCGCGCTCGGCGTCCAGTTCAGTTCACGTGCGGCTTCCTGGATGCGCCGGGTCGTCTCGGCGGAGATGCTGCCCGTGCGATTGAAGACCTTCGACACGGCGGCACGCGACACTCCGGCCAGAGCTGCGACGTCGGCGATCGTGGCGCGACCTCGCGTCGTCCCGACGGCCGGTTCCGGCTGCATGTCGCTCATCGCGCTCCTGTTCACATCGTGACGCGTGTATCGATAACCGTCGCGAATCATCTTGTCACAGCGACACACACCAGAACGGATGGGTCATGACCTCGTCGATCGTTGCCAACGTCTCGCTGCTGTACGCAGACCTGCCGGTCCTGGAGCGGCTTCAGGCCGCCAGAGTCGCCGGGTTCGACCTCGTGGAATCGTGGTGGCCGTTCGACACGCCGTCGCCGTCGAACGAAGACGTAGACGCCCTGCTGAGAGCGATCGATGAGGCCGGCGTCCGCCTCGTCGCACTCAACATGTACGCAGGGGACATGGCCGCAGGCGAACGCGGTGTGTTGTCCCACCCGGGTCGGGAAGTCGACCTGCAGCGGTCACTCGCGTCTACCGCGCGGATCGCGCAGCACACCGGGTGCACGCACTTCAACGCGCTTTACGGGCTGCGCATCCACGGCGTCAGCGACGAAGCCGCCCTCGACGTTGCGGTGACCAACCTCCGTCGTGCCGCTGCCGCACTTGAAGGTGCGACGTTTCTGCTCGAACCGCTCAGCAGTGCTGCGAACGTCGGTTATCCGCTCGAGTCTCTCGATGATGCGGAGCGTGTGAGGGCTCGGGCTGCCGCACAGGGAATCGACTCGATCCGGTTGCTGTTCGACTCGTTCCATCTCTCGTCCAACGGTCGTGATCTCGAGAGGGAGATCACGAGGCACGCAGCTCGCATCGCTCACGTGCAGCTCGCCGACGACCCGGGACGCGGCGCACCGGGAACGGGACACATCGACTTCGTCGGAGTGCTGCGGACGCTGTCCGAGGTGGGCTATTCGGGACGCATCGCAGCCGAGTATGCACCAGGGGCGCAGACGGTGAGCGCGCGAGCAATCGAGGCGGCACTTGGGCTGGATCGAGAGGTCGCGGAATGAGCACCGTCGAATCCCTGTCGACCTCGGATACTGCCGCCGGTGCCCAGCGGTCCGAACTCCCGTGGTACGACCGCGCCATGCGCTGGGCGCAGCTGACGATGGTCGGTGACGACCCGCGACCCGGCAGCGGTTTCGATCCGGAGTTCTGGATCGATTACATGCGCGATATCCGCGCCGACGCCGCATGTCTGAGCGCCGGCGGGTACATGGCGTTCTATCCGAGTGACGTGGAAGGGCACCATCGCAGCCCGCACCTCGGTGACAGCGATCCCTTCGGCGCCCTCGTGAGAGGTGCACGCGGACTGGGACTCGTGGTGATGGCGCGCATCGACTCGCACGCCGTGCACGGAACGATCGCGGCACGGCATCCGGAGTGGCTCAGCCGCAAAGCCGACGGAACTCCGCAGGAGCACTGGTCGGCGCCGAACGTGTGGCTCACGTGCCCATTCGGCCCGTACGCGACCGAGTTCGTGCCCAAGATCAACGCGGAGATCCTCGAACGCTATGACGTCGATGCGATCTTCGCCAACCGCTGGACAGGCGAAGGGCGGTGCTACTGCGAGGGGTGCCGCGCGCAGTACCGGGAGGCGACGGGCGGCGCAGAGATTCCGCCGCTGCCGACGAAGAACGGCGGCTACACCGCGGAGGAGATCCGCTACCGCCAATGGTGGGAGCGCACGCTGCTCGGCATCGCACGCACTTGGGACGAGCAGATCCGCGCCATCAAGCCCGAGGCGCGGTTCGTGCCGAACTCCGGAGGCGGCGCGCTCAGCCCTCTGGACATGTCGGCGCTCGCCGCGCAGTCGGACATCCTGTTCGCAGACAAGCAAGCGCGGAGCGGGCTGAGTCCCGCCTTCACGAGCGGGCGCCATGCCAAGGAGTTCCGCGCGGTCATGGGGAACAAGCCGGTCGGCGGCATCTTCAGTATGGGCATCGAAGAGGCGCACCGCTGGAAGGACTCGGTGCAGGTCGCCGAGGAGATCCGGATGTGGGTGGCGTCGGCCACCGCCAACGGGGTGCGTGCCTGGTTCACCAAGTTCGCAGGCACCGTTCACGACACCCGCTGGCTCGAAGTCGTCAAGGACATCTACGTGTGGCACGCCGAGAACGAGCGTTACCTGCGCAACACTCACTCGATAGCCGACATCGGACTCGTGTACTCGCAGCAGAGCGCGCGTGCCTTCGACGGCGCTGAGTCCGAGCGGACCGTGCAGCGCCCGATCCTCGGCTGGTACCAGATGCTGATCGAGGCGCGGATGCCGTTCGATATGGTGCACGACCAACTGCTCGACGGGGATGCGCTCGCGAAGTACAAGGTGCTGATCCTGCCGAACACCGTCGCGATGTCGGATCGGCAGACCGACCAGCTCCGAGCGTTCGTCGCCCGCGGCGGCACGCTCGTGGCGACGTACCGCACGAGCCTCCTGGACGAGCATGGCCGAGAGCGCGACGACTTCGCCTTGGGCGATCTGTTCGGGGTCAGCGCACACGGCGTGCGCACGGACGTGTCGAACTCGTACCTGAGACTCAAAAGTGCCGGCGATGATGGCGCGGCGACGCGGGTGCTGAGGGGGATCACCGGGACGAACGTCATCATCAACTCGGCCAGTCGGGTCGAAGTGACGATGCGCGACGATCAGGATGCGAGTGAAGCCATCTCACGCGCGGTGCCGGTGACGCTCATCGACTCGTATCCCGACCTGCCGATGGAGGACGTCTACCGCCGGGACGCCGACGAGAGCACTCCGCAGCTCGTGCTCTCGCGGTTCGGTGCCGGTCGGGTGGCGTATTTCGCGAACGACATCGACAGGGCCTTCAGCGATTTCCTCGTGCAGGACCATTTCGAACTCATGCGCGGCGTCATCGACTGGGCGAGAGACGCGGCGGAACTCGTGAGCGTGCGCGGGGCGGGTGTGATCGAGGTCGTCGCGTGGGAGCAGTCCACCTCGATGACTGTGCACCTCGTGAACATGACGAACCCGCGCTATCTCAAGGGTCCGATCATCGAACTGCTGCCCAGCCCCGAGCAGTTCGTGTCGATCGGGATCCCCGAGGGGCGAGGAGTCGAACGCGTGCGGCTGCTTCGAGCCGGCATCGAGGCCGATCCCCTCATCGTCGACGGGCGCGTCGAGCTCACCATCGACTCCGTGCTCGATTTCGAGGTGATCGCGATCGACTTCGATTGAGCGGCATCAGCCGGCAGCAGCAACAGCGCAACCTCATGTGAACCACAACCGCAGTACCGACCAGGGAGAAAACCGTGCCAGTCGATGGCTTCTTACAGAGCCCAGCAGACATCATCCGCCTCACCGCCGGTTGGGAGGGGGAGCGATCGGCTGATGGCCGTCCGCGCGTCGGCGATGACGTGCTCGAGCGGATCAGGACCGCCACGTCTGAGGACGCCTGGGCGACGACGCACAAGCACCACTATCCTCGGCAGTTCGCGAGCGGATGGCAGCAGACTCATCCGAGTCGAGTGCTCGTGGGGCGTGCAGTGACGGCGCAGTTCCTGCCGCACAGGCCCGACTTCGACGCGGCGGTGGTCGCCGCCGGCGAGCGCGACGGTCTGCAGGACGGCGATCGTCAGAACTCCTGGGTCATCGACGCGCTCGGCGAGGGCGATGTCATGGTGGTCGACATCTTCGGGAAGGTCGTCGAGGGTACGGTGATCGGCGACAACCTCGGCACAGCCATCGCAGCCCGCACGCACGCCGGCGCGGTGATCGACGGCGGAGTGCGTGACCTCGCCGGTCTGCAGCGGCTCGAGGACGTCAACTTCTTCTACCGTGCCGCCGACCCCACGCCGATCCGCAACGTCACGCTCGCGGGGCTGAACGTCCCCGTGCGCGTCGGCGCGGCGACTGTGCTGCCCGGGGATGTCGTGCTCGGAACGGCGACAGGCGTCTACTTCGTGCCACCGCACTTGGCCGTCGAGTTGGCTGACAGCGCATGGGAGACGGCATCGCGCGACGCCTTCGGCAAGCAGCGGCTGCGTGAAGGACGCTATTCCAGCGCTTCCATCGACACCTCTCCGTGGCTCGACGAGATCGAGGCCGATTTCCGGAATTGGAGTGAGCTCGAGGGGAGCGCGCGCTGATGTCCACCGTGAGCGATATCGGATCGCTGTCCTCGGAGACCGAGTACGAAGTGCCCGTTTCGCGTGCCTCTGCGCCGTCTCAGCTGCGCATCACCGATCTGCGCATCGCGAACCTGGTCGGCGTCCCGTTCCGTTCGACGATCGTGCGCATCGACACGAACCAGGGTATCAGCGGATACGGGGAGGTCCGTGACCAGGCGAGCGCGAACTACGTCCTCGCTCTCAAGAGCCGGCTCGTCGGCAGGAATCCGTGCGACGTCGACGCGATCTTTCGTTCGATCAAGCAGTTCGGCGGACACGGACGCCGTGGCGGCGGAGTCAGCGCCGTCGAGATGGCGCTGATGGATCTCGCAGGAAAGGCGTACGGCGTTCCTGCCTACCAGCTCGCGGGAGGAAAGCATCGCAGCGAAGTCATGTGCTACGCGGACACTCCAGGAGGTGCGGACCCACATCGCACGGCCGCGAAGCTGCGGAGCAGGCTGGACGCGGGGTACAAGATGCTCAAGGTGGATGTCGGCGTCGACCTGCTCTGGGACATCCCTGGAACCCTCATCGCGCCACCCTATGCGCGGGAGGCCGCGCTCACGATGCATCCCTTCACCGGGCAGCAGATCACTCCCGCGGGGATCGAGTACCTCGTCGACTACGTGCGCGTGCTGCGGGACGAGGTCGGTTACGCGGTGCCGCTGGCGATGGACCACTTCGGGCACATCCCGCTCGAGTCCTGCATCCGGATCGCGCAAGCCTTCGAGCAGTTCAACCTGGCTTGGCTGGAGGACATGATCCCGTGGCAGTACACGGCCCAGTGGAAGCGCCTCACCAACGCCACGACCACGCCTACATGCACGGGTGAGGACATCTATCTGGCCGAGAACTTCCGGCCCCTGATCGAAGAGGCAGCGGTCAGCGTCATCCACCCCGACCCCGCGACGTCCGGAGGCATCCTCGAGACGAAGCGGCTCGGTGACTACGCATGGGAGCATGGCATCCCCATGGCGCTGCACCTCGCGGCCTCGCCGGTTGCCACCATGGCATGCGTGCATCTCGCTGCGGCGACCGAGAACTTCATCGGTCTCGAGCATCACGCGGCGGACGTCGAAGGATGGAGTGAGCTCGTCACCGGGCTCTCGAACCCGATCATCCAGGACGGGTTCATCCAGGTCCCGGATTCTCCGGGGCTCGGCTTCGGCGATATCAACGAAGAGGCCATGCGCGGCCACCTCGATTCGGCCGACCCGGTGTTCTTCGCAGAGACGTCCCATTGGGACGCGGAGCGCAGCATGGATCGGGTCTGGGGATGACCATGCGGATCGCGGTCACTGGGGCGGCCGGTCTGCTCGGTCGTCGTGTCGTCGCCGCGGTCCGCGCGGAGGGGCATGAAGCCGTTCCGATCGACCGGATCCCGGCGCCCGACGGCGTCGCCTGCGATGTCACGGATGCGGATGAGTTGCGGGATGCCGTGGGCCACGCGGATGCTCTCGTGCATCTGGCGGCGATCACGTCTCCGCTTGACAGGCCAGCTCACGTCGTGCACAACACCAACGTGACTGGGTCGTACAACGCACTGACCGCTGCGGCCCAGCAGGACATCGGTCGGGTGGTGATGGCGTCGAGCGTGAATGCGATCGGCGGATGCTTCAGCCGTGCGCCACGGTACGACTACTTCGCGATCGATGAAGCCCATCCGTCCTACTGCGAGGATCCGTACGGCTTGTCCAAGCGCGAGGCGGAGCTGCAGGCCGAGGCGACGGTCGCCGCCAATCCGGGTCTCTCGGTCCTGTCGCTGCGGTATCACGCGCTCATCTCCGCCCGATCGGAGCGATTGGACCGTCAGCGCCCGGATGCGCGCTCGCGAGATCTCTGGGGCTGGACGCCGCTCGACGAGGCGGCGGCGGCGACCGTGCGCGCGTGCACAGTCGTCTCGGACGGGCACGTCGTCCTCAACCTCGTCGCCGGTTCCACTCTGAGCAGTACGCCCACGGCCGAACTCGCGGCCAGACACTACCCCGACGTGCCGACCACGATGCCGCTCCGAGGAAACGTCTCGTTCTACGACTCGGAACGGGCGAGGGCGATTCTCGACTGGCGCGGATGAACCGATGAGCCGGCCCGACAGGAGCCGGCAGCGAAGACGATCTGGAGAAAATGACGATGACCGTGGATTCGGATACGACGGCGGCTCTCGCAGAGGTGATCGCCCAGGAAGAAGAACTGCGCTTCGACGGCTTCGGCTACGACGACGCCTATGTCGCGGGCGCACACATGATCGATCTTGCACGCTCACGCAATCAGGCGATAGCCGTCTCGATCATGTTCGGAGCACAGCGGGTGTTCCATGCCGCGCGTGCGGGGACTCGTGTCGAGAACGACCTGTGGCTGGAGCGGAAGATCCGCACGGTGACGTCGTACGCGCAGTCGACGTACCGGGTGGGGCTGTCCTTCCGCGCTCGTGGCGCCGATTTCCGCACGACGAACTGGCACGAGCCGAACGACTACGCGCCGTTCGGCGGCGGATTCCCCATCCGTGTGGGTGAGTTGCTCGTCGGTGTCGCCGCAGTGTCCGGGCTCGCTGAGGCCGACGACCACGCGCTCGTCGTCGAGGGCCTTCGGGCCGTGCGCAGGGGGTGATGCGGGCTCAGGCGGATTCGGCTGCCGGGGCATCGGCGGCAGCCTCGGCTGTGATGCCGTAGAGCGTCTGCAGGGCGGCGGCGAACTCGTCGCCGCGTCCCTGAGCCGCGAGTTCGTGCGCGCGCGTCGTAGGAGTGTGCGTGAGCACTCCGGCGAGGTGGCGCATGGCCTGCTCGACCTTGCCGCCCTCGTCGCCACGGGCGCGGGCACGCTCGATCTCGGCTTCCATGAGCGAGAGGATGTGGGTGCGGAACGCGACGACCGATGGTGTCACGCTCTGCTGAGCGCCGACGACGTGGAACGTGTCGGCCGCCTCGCGAACGACCGTGCGGGCAGCATCCGTCGCCTGCAGCTCTTCCAGCGGGGCATGAAGACGAATGGTCTCGAGGTCGAGCAGCGCGACTCCTTCGAGAGTCGCGATGTCGGGGTCGACGTTTCGCGGCATGCCGAGATCGATGACGAGCTGCGAAGTCTGCAGGCCCATCGGGCACCCGGCCGCGGCGCTGCCGGTCGGTCCCTGCAGCTGAGCGCGGCCGAGCACCGGTTCGGTCGCGGTGGTGCAGGTGATCAGCAGGCTGGATGCCGTCGCGACGTGCGCATAGTCGGCCTCGGCGACGGCCGTGATGTCGTGCTTCTTCGCGAAGAGTTCTGCGCGCCCGGAAGGCGAGTACACCGAGATGTTCGTCGCGCCGCGCTCGCGAAGAGTCGCGAGGGTGACCGCGGCGTACGAGCCGGTGCCGACGAGCAGCACGCGCTCTGCGGACCAGTCGGCGATACGGCTGTCGGCGAGCTCAAGTGCGAGACGGACGAGCGAGCGGCCGGCGCGGCCGAGCGCTGTCACGTTCTTGACCTTGCGCTGCGCCTGGCTCGCTCTCTGGAAGAGCCGTTCGAGTTCGGGGGAGGTGGTGCCGTGCTTACGAGCCGACGTGAGCGCGCGTCGCACCTGACCGGCGATCTCGCCCTCTCCGGACACGACGGATTCCAGGCCTGATGCCACGGCGAACAGATGCTCGGCGACCCGGCGCCCCGAGTGCACGGCGTACGCGCCGTCGAGCTCCTCGGCGGGAATGCCGGCGGACTGCTCGATCGCTTCGAGCACCGCCTCGACGCCCACGGCTCCGGCCGCGGTCACCGGCTCATCGACTTCGACGTACGCCTCGAAACGATTGCACGTCGAAACGACGACTGCACCCTGCACGCACGGAGCGAGGCGCAGAAGATTCGGCGCGACGTCGTCGGGGGTGCGGCTCAGTCGTTCGAGCATTTCGAAAGAGGCGGTCTTGTGGTTCGCCGTCACACACAGCAGCACAAAGACATCCTACGCCGCCTTCCGGAGTGCCGTCTGAATGCGGGCACCGGGCACCCACAGACTCCGGATGGGAAGATGGAGGCATGCCTTCACCCACCGCCCCGTTCCTGCGTGCGCTCGCCGGAGATCGGCCGGAGCAGACCCCCGTCTGGTTCATGCGTCAAGCCGGACGCTCATTGCCGGAGTACCGCGAACTCCGAGTCGGCACCCGGATGCTTGATGCCTGTCTGACGCCCGACCTCGCCGCCGAGATCACGCTGCAGCCGGTGCGTCGACACGGCGTCGACGCGGCGGTCTTCTTCAGCGACATCGTCATCCCGCTGCGACTGGCCGGGGTGGATGTCGTCATCGAGCCAGGTCGCGGTCCGGTCTTCGCCGAGCCGGTGCGCACGCGAGCCGATGTCGACCGGATCACGTCGATCGATCCGGAGGCGCTCGATACGACCGCGATCGCGGAGGCCGTGGGCATCGTCACCGCTGAGCTCGGCGACACCCCGCTGATCGGCTTCGCCGGTGCGCCCTTCACTCTCGCGGCCTATCTCGTCGAGGGCGGTCCGTCGAAGGAGCATCTGCGCGCCCGCGCCATGATGCACACCGACCCAGACGCGTGGAACCGTCTCGCCGGCTGGCTCTCGCGTGTCTCGCGCCGCTTCCTCGAGGCTCAGCGTGACGCCGGGGCTGCGGCAGTGCAGCTGTTCGACTCCTGGGCCGGCTCGCTCAGCACCGCCGACTACCGCGCGTTCATCGCTCCCCACTCGAAGGCGGCCGTGACCGACCTCGGCATCCCTGTGATCCATTTCGGCGTCGGCACCGGGCCCTTCCTCAACGACATGAAGCTCGACGGGATCGCATCCGCCGTCGGCGTCGACTGGCGGCAGCCGCTCGATGAGGCCGCAGGCATCCTCGGCCCTGACGTGACGGTCCAGGGGAACATCGACCCGGCTCTGCTGTCGGCTCCGTGGCCCGTCCTCGAGGCGCACGTGATCGACGTGCTCGAGCGTGGCCGTGCGGCGCGAGCACACATCCTCAATCTCGGTCACGGCGTACCGCCGGAGACCGATCCGGATCAGCTCACCCGCATCGTCGAGCTGGCGCATTCGCGTTCGGACTCGGCACGCGCATGACCGAGGATCCCGTCGACCTCGCCGCCGGCGCGGCGCAGCGCCACGTCATCGTCGTCGGTGGCGGCATCGGCGGACTGGTCGCCGCGCGTGAATGCGCGAAGGTCGGTATGAACGTGACGGTACTGGAGGCGGGGACGAGCCTCGGCGGCGCGATCCGCCGCGCCGAACTCGACTCGATCGTGGTGGATGCCGGTGCCGAGAGCTACGCGACGCGTGGGGGCCACGTGCGCGAACTGCTCGCCGAACTCGGTCTCACCGATCGCATCGTCAATCCAAACCCTGCGGGGGCGTGGCTGGTCGGCATTCCCGGAGTGGCAGCGGCGCCGCTGCCCAAGGGCGGCATCCTCGGCATCCCGTCCAATCCCTTCGCGGACGATGTGCGCCGCATCATCGGCTGGGGCGGTGCGTGGCGCGCCTACGTCGACAGGCTCCGGCCGCCGCTGACGATCGGCAAGGAGCGCAGCCTCGGCCGACTCGTCGCCAAGCGCATGGGCGACAAGGTGCGGGATCGACTGGTCGCGCCGGTGACCGCCGGCGTCTACTCGGCACACCCCGATGACGTCGACACCGAAGTTGCGGCTCCCGGGCTGAACGAGGCACTCACGCGCGCGGGTTCGCTCTCGGGCGGCGTCGCGCAGTTGCTCGCGGAGCGCGCTGATCGTGCGAAGAAAGCGCCCGGTTCGGCAGTGGAAGCGCTCGCCGGTGGCATGAGCGCGCTCGTGGACGCCCTCGCAAGCGATCTCGTCGAACTCGGCGCAGTGGTGCGCACCGGCGTGGACGTCAGATCGCTCGCCCGTGCGGGTGCGGGCTGGACGGTCACGTTCCCGCTGGGTGCAGAGGCCGGTGAAGGAGCTGACGCGGGCGAGGAGGTCATCGAGACGCTCACGGCGGATGCGGTCATCGTCGCCACAGCGGAGCCCGGAGCCCGCACGCTGCTCGAAAGTCACGTCGATGCCCTCGGTGCGCCAGGCGCCGCCCCCGAGATCGAGATCGTGAGCCTGCTGCTCGATGCTCCAGCGCTCGATGCGGCCCCGCGCGGCACCGGAGTGCTCACCGTGCCGGGCAGCCACACGGCCAAGGCTCTCACCCACGCGACGTCGAAATGGTCCTGGTTGCGCGAGGCGGCCGGTGGCCGCCACATCGTGCGGGTGTCGTTCGGCGCACAGAACGAGCCCGCCGCGACTGCCGTGCTCGATGACGACGACGCTGCGCGGCTGGCGCTGCGCGAGGCAACCGAGATGCTCGGAGTCCCACTCCCGGAATCGGCTCTCGTCGACTCGCATCGCGCACGGTTCACGCAGGCGCAGCCGGCATCTCTCATCGGAGCGGCCGATCGTCGCCGTGCAGTGCGAGAAGCGGTGCACAAGGTCGAAGGCCTGGCGGTCGTCGGTGCGTGGCTCGCTGGGACGGGTCTCGCGCAGGTCATCCCGGACGCGAAGGCTGAGGCGGATCGTCTGCGTCGAGCACTGCTCTGGACGTGAGTGAACCTTGGCTGTCAACCCCCTGACGTATAGATGCCGAAATCGGCATATGGGGTTACGCTGGGTACCTGGCCGACAGGGGCAGAATCCTGCGGCTCGACCGGAACAACGTGAGGAGACCCCATGAAGGGGAAGATCGGACTCGTCGTCGGACTCGGCGTCGGTTACGTACTCGGCACGCGCGCCGGACGCGAGCGCTACGAACAGATCAAGACGCAGTGGCTCAAAGTCTGGAACCTGGACCCGGTTCAGGATCAGGTGACCAAACTCACGGCGTTCGCGGGCGACAAGGCCGCAGCGATCCCCGGCGCGGTCTGGTCCGGCATCGTCAAGGTGGCCAAGTCCGCCGGCAACGGGACGACCCCTGGTGAGAAGCTCGACTCCGCGATCGCCACGACCAAGAAGGCGGCTGAGCACGTCGCCGACGTGGCAGAAGATGTGGTCGAGGACGCGAAGCACGCAGCGAAGAAGCCCGCAGCCAAGAAGTCCACCGCCACCTCGAGCACGTCGACAGGCTCTGCGGCGAAGAAGACCACGACGAACGGGAAGTGACATGGTCCGCGGATACCGTGACCGCGCCGACGACAGCTTCCTGACTCTCCTCGGAGACGTTCCCGAACTCGTCAGCAAGCTCGTCAAGGCCGAGGTCGACGCGGCCAAGACGTGGATCTCCCGTACCGCGAAGGACGCTGGAATCGGCAGCGTCTGGTTCCTGATCGCGTTGTTCTTCCTGTTCTGGTTGATCCCGATGATCCTCGTGTTCGCCGTCGCCGGGCTTTCATCCTGGTGGCCGGTCTGGCTCTCGGCGCTCGCCGTGATCGCTCTGCTGCTGCTCTGCGTTCTGGTGTGCGCAGTGTTCGGGCTGCTGAAGTTCCGCAAGGTGCTGCGCCGGGAGAATCCCGGTCAGGCAGTCGCGACCGATATTCGACTCGTGAAGGACGCCGGTGATGACAAACTCTGAGTTGAACCTGCCTCGTACGGCTGTTCCTGCGGGGATCACAGACCCCGTCGCATCCGCTCGCGCCGAGCTGAAGGCTGCACTCGCCGCGATCGAGATCAAGGGCAATGTTCCTCGTCGCCTCGAGAAGGCGTCTGTGCGCGGCGTCGCGAAGGCGCGCGTGTTCGCGGATCGCAATCCGGTCGGCGCAGTGGCCGCCGTCGTCGGGATCGCAGCAGCGACCGGCGCGCTCGTCTGGGCGATCGCGCGGGCACTCGCACGCTGACGCCCGGCCGTCGCGGGTGACTGCATTCGCTCCTTCCTCAAGAAACGGGCAGACTGGAAGCATGTCCGACGCGAGCGAAGAGAACCCCACCGGCTTCACCCTCTGGGCTGTATGGCGACGCAATCCTGATGCGCCCGTCGCCGAGACGGACGCGACCGAGCTGGAGACGATCTCCGAGCACATCGAGAATTCCGGAGTCACGATCCGCGGCTTCTACGACGTCTCAGGGCTGAAGGCCGATGCGGATCTGCTGGTGTGGTTGCACGGCGACACCGCCGAAGAGTTGCAGAAGGCCCTGCGCCGCCTTCGACGCACCGAACTCCTGCGCACGCTGCTGCCCGTCTGGAATGTGATGGGCGTGCACCGCGATGCCGAGTTCAACCGTGCCCACGTGCCCGGTTTCCTGCGTGGCGTCGAGCCCAAGGACTGGCTGTGCCTGTACCCGTTCGTGCGCACACCGGAGTGGTACCTCGCCCCGGAAGAAGACCGCCGCAAGATGCTCGCCGATCACGGCCGAAAGGGCGCCGCGTTCAAGGGCGTCATCGCGAACACGGTCGCCGCCTTCGCGCTCGGCGACTACGAATGGATCCTCCCGCTCGAGGCGGATGACGTCACCGAACTCGTCGATCTCATGCGCGACCTTCGTTACACCGAAGCTCGTCGATTCGTGAAGGAGGAGGTCCCGTTCTTCACGGGCCGCAGGCTCCGCTTCGACGAGATCGCGGACGTACTGCAGTAGGCCGCCATGACCACTCCCATCCGTCTCGGCACACGTCGAAGCGCACTCGCGCAGGCGCAGTCCGGTCATGTCGCCGCCGCCCTTGAGAAGATCTCCGGGCGCAAGGTCGAACTCGTCCCCATCGTGTCGGAGGGGGATACCAACCGCGCGTCGCTTTCCGAGATCGGCGGCATGGGCATCTTCGCTACGCGGCTGCGCGAAGCGCTGCTGAACGGCGAATGCGACATCCTGGTGCACTCCCTCAAGGACCTCCCGACGGCGGTGCCGGACGGTCTGCTGATCGCTGCGACGCCGGCGAGAGAGGACGCACGAGACGTCGTGCTCACTCGCGACGGCACACCGCTTCACGAACTGCGCGCCGGAGCGAAGGTCGGTACCGGTTCACCTCGGCGCATCGCACAGGTGCGCCGTCGTGCACCCCGCGCGGAGATCGTCGACATCCGCGGCAACATCGGATCGCGCATGGGGAGGGTCGAATCAGGCAAATTGGATGCCGTGATCCTCGCCGCCGCCGGCCTCTCGCGCCTCGGATCCGACGTGGCTCTCGTACGCGAAGAGCTCGGCCTCGCCGAATGGCCCACTGCGCCGGGACAGGGATCGCTCGCCGTCGAGACGACGGCTGATGCACCCGAAGAACTCCTCGCAGCCCTCGCAAGGCTCGACGATCAGGCGACCCGTCTTGCGATCAGCGTTGAGCGCGGTGTCCTTGAAGGACTGGATGCCGGATGCCAGGCGCCGATGGCGGCGCACGCCGTCGTCACCGGAGACGCTGTCCGAGTGCGAACCATCGTCTACGCGCCGAAAGGCGAGCGCCGGATAGGGCTCGACGTCACCGAAACTCTGCACCGGGGGTATATTCGTCTGAACGGCAGTGGCAATGGAGCGGATGCTGCCGATGGTGCGGACCCGAATCACGCAGCACGCGAGATCGGACTTTCTGTCGCCCGTCGGCTGCTCGATCAAGGGGCGGCCGGACTCGTCTCCCGAGAGCAATCCTGATGAGCAGCACACCCGAAACGAACCATGAGAAGCCGTTGACCGGCTGGCGCGTCCTCGTTCCGCGAGGAGGCCCCTGGGGCGACGGCGTCGCCGCGAGCCTCCGTGTGCAGGGCGCCATTCCCGTCGTCGCCCCGCTGATCAACTTCGGCCCCACGAATGACCAGGCGGCGCTCGACGACGCGCTGACGAAACTTGCTGCCGGGGAGTTCGACTGGCTAACGATCACCAGCGCGACGACCGTTGACGTGCTCTTCGCGCACCGCGCGGTCGTTCCCAAGTCGACGAAGATCGCCGCCGTCGGCGAGACCACGGCAGCGGCGCTCCAGGCCGTCGGCTATGAAGTCGCGCTCGTCCCGGAGCAGGACAACTCCGCCGAAGGCATGGCAGAGCAGCTCATCGCACTCGAACCATCTCCTCGCCGCATCCTCACGCTGCGCAGTGAGATCGCGAAGCCGGTGCTCACGCGATCACTCATCGACGCCGGACACGAGGTCTCGAGCGTCGTCGCCTATCGCACAGTGGGTGTGCCGGTGACCGACCGCATCCGTCGCGACGTCGACAGCGGTCGGATCAATGCGATCCTCATCACCAGCGGCTCGGTCGCGCAGCAGGTGCGTGAGCAGTTCCCCGACATCCCCGATGACACGCTGCTCGCCGCGATCGGCCCCCGTACCGCGAAGGATGCCCGCAAGGCGGGCCTTCCCATCACTGTGGTCGCAGACAAGCAGACCGTCGACGCCCTCATCGACGCGGTCTCGCACTTCACCCTCCCGCACGCGGCCGACGAGTTCGCGCCGTGAGCTTCCCCGAGATCCGACCGCGCAGGCTCCGTCAGTCGTCGGCGGTGCGCAACCTGGTGCGCGAGACCTCATTGGAGGCTCGCCAGCTCGTGCTGCCGATGTTCGTTCGCGAGGGCATCTCCGAGGCGGTGCCGATCAGTTCGATGCCGGGCGTGTCTCAGCACTCGCTCGATTCGCTGCGCCGCGCGGCGGTCGATGCGGCTGAGGCAGGAGTCGGCGGTGTGATGCTGTTCGGCGTTCCCGCGGTGCGCGACGCGATCGGCTCCGGTGCGGATGATCCGGACGGCATCCTCAACGTCGCCACGACCGCCCTCTACGAGGAGGTCGGAGACGCGCTCGTCGTGCAGACCGACCTGTGCCTGGACGAGTTCACGGATCACGGTCACTGCGGCGTTGTGCGCCCTTCGACGGGCTCAGGGGCAGAGCCCGAGATCGACAACGACGCGACGCTCGAAAGATATGTCGCGATGGCGCTCGCGCAGGCGCGGGCAGGATCCCATCTGCTCGGCCTGTCGGGGATGATGGACGGCCAGGTCGCTGCGATCCGTCGCGGGCTGGATGCCGAGGGGTTCACCGGCACCTTGCTTCTCGGCTACGCGGCCAAGTACGCGAGCGCCTTCTACGGACCGTTCCGCGAGGCGGTCGACTCTCAGCTTCAGGGTGACCGCCGCACGTATCAGCTCGATCCGGGCAACCGGCGCGAGGGCGTGCGTGAGGCGCTCATCGATGAGGCCGAAGGCGCGGACATCGTGATGGTGAAACCCGCGATGGGCTTCCTCGACGTGCTCCGCGAGGTGCGCGACGCCGTCCATATTCCGGTGTGGGCATATCAGATCTCCGGCGAGTACGCGATGATCGAGGCCGCGAGCGCGAACGGCTGGATCGATCGACGGGCAGCCGTCATGGAGTCGCTGCTGTCCATCCGCCGCGCGGGTGCTGACGCCATCCTCACCTACTGGGCGACAGAGGCTGCCGGCTGGCTCCGCCCGCGCTGACTGCGGAGTTGCGCGGGTTGTCGAGCCAGCACAGCGAGACGAAACGGGTCGAGTAAGCCGCAGGCGAGTCGAAACCAGAGTCGAAGAGAATCCGAGGAGTCTCCCATGAATGACCGCAATGACGACCTGTTCGCCGCCGCGCGCGCGGTGACCCCGGGCGGAGTGAACTCTCCCGTGCGTGCGTACGGCTCTGTCGGCGGTACGCCGCGATTCCTGGCCTCCGCGAAGGGCGCGACGGTGACCGACGCCGCCGGCAACGAGTATGTCGACCTGGTGGCATCGTGGGGTCCTGCGCTGCTGGGCCACGCACACCCCGACGTCGTCTCCGCCGTGCAGGAGGCAGCGACTCGCGGCCTCTCCTTCGGGGCGCCGACCGAAGGCGAGGTGGAGCTCGCTCGACTCATCACCGAGCGCGTGCGGGTCGGCGACCTCGCTCCGATCGAACGCGTCCGTCTGGTCTCCACCGGCACAGAGGCGACCATGACGGCGATCCGCCTCGCGCGCGGGGCGACCGGCCGTGATCTGCTGGTGAAATTCGCCGGGCATTACCACGGACACTCCGACGGGCTTCTCGCTGAAGCCGGCTCCGGTGTCGCGACGTTGGCGCTGCCCGGCTCGGCCGGTGTGCCAGCTCCCATCGCCGCGCAGACGCTCGTGATCGGTTACAACGACCGCGCCGCGCTCGAGACCGTCTTCGCAGAGCACGGGGATCGGATCGCAGCCGTCATCGTCGAGGCCGCAGCAGCGAACATGGGCGTGGTCGAACCGGAGCCCGGTTTCAACCGCTTCATCGCCGACACCGCACATGCTCACGGTGCGCTCATGATCCTGGACGAGGTGCTCACCGGCTTCCGCGTGCACCACGCCGGCTACTGGGCGCTGCAGGCTTCCCTCGGCGAGGAGTACCTGCCGGACATCATCACTTTCGGCAAGGTCGTCGGCGGCGGCATGCCTCTCGCCGCACTCGGTGGTCGCGCCGAGGTGATGGACCTGCTCGCCCCCACCGGCCCTGTGTATCAGGCAGGCACGCTGTCGGGGAACCCGCTGTCCGTCGCCGCGGGGCTTGCGACGTTGCGCCTCGCCACACCTGCGGTCTACGCGCGGGTGGATGCAGCGGCCGCTCGTGTCTCGGCCGCTCTGGATGCGGCACTCACCGATGCGGGTGTCGTTCATGTCGTGCCGCGCGCAGGGAATCTGTTCGGCGTCGTGTTCGCGCAGGCGGCTCCCCGCACCTACGCGGAGGCTCAGGCGCAGGAGGCCTTCCGCTATGCGCCGTTCTTCCACTCCATGCGAGAGCAGGGCATCGCGCTTCCGCCGAGCGTGTTCGAGGCGTGGTTCCTCACGGCCGCACACGACGATGCTGCTCTGACCCGCATCGAGCGCGCTCTGCCCGCGGCGGCCGCTGCCGCGGCATCCGCTCGCCCCTGAGGGACGTCGCGACACGCGACGGGGACGACCTGGCGGAACTGCACAACCGGATTGTTGCGGTCCTGTGAGGAAGTCGCAGACAGTTTGCAGGGCGTCGCTGGCAGACTGGGTGCATGGTGACGTTGCTGCTGGATCAGACACAGCTTGAGGTTGTGCTCTCTCCGCTCGAACGTGCTGCGACGTTCCACCGCGAGAACCTGCGGGTGGCGCGAGACACCATAACCAAGGTGCAGCTCACCGATGACGCATGGACGTGGCTGCGCGGCGTGCCGGGGCCGGGCACTCATATCCCCGGCATCCTCGCGGCCGGAACCTGGAAGGGCGCGGCGACGACCGACTTCGTGCTCATCCGTCGTAGCCGACCGAGCGTGGTCATCGACCTCGAGGGTGATGAGCAGTTTCAGCGGCTGATCTTCACGACCAGGCACGGCCTCGCTCTGACACAGGCGCTCCGCCTCGACGTCTCGGAAGAGCCGGTCGACGTGGTGGAGATCGCCAGCACCGCGCCGGTGCCGGTCGTGAAGGGGCGTCAGCGCCCGGTCATCCGGCCACGCCCCGTCTGAGCTCAGTGCTGGTCGTGCGCGGACTCGCTGCGACCTGAGTCGCTGTCGTCCGAAGCGCCGTCCTCTGCGTCGTCGTCTTCCGAATCGTCGCCGGATGCTGCGTCCTGTGCGTCGTCGTCGTCCTCTGATGACGGGTCACCCGTGAACGCGTCGAAGAACTCGTCGGTCGGGTCGGTCTCGTCGAGGGACTCATCCGACTCTGAGGCCGGTGCAGGCTCAGAATCCGTGGACGGTGCACCGGAGACCGTCTCGGCCGCTGTCGGCTCAGCACCCGCGCCGGGAACGACATCGATGACGCGAGTCGCGTCGAGGTCATCGACGGTTCCGTCGACGACGTCCTCGGCGTCCTGGTCGCCGGTGTCTTCCGAGGTCGGCGTGGACGAGGGCGCGTTGAAGAGGCTGGCGACGGCCGCGAGTCCCGCGATGCCGGGAAGCGGGCGGTCATCTTCCTGAGGTGCAGGCGACGTCGCGGTGTCGGCGGGTGCAGGATCCGAGTTCTCCGGATTCGCGACATCGGCATCCGACGGGGTGTCGTCACCAGCCGTCTCGTCCGCAGACTCAGTGGTCTCGTCCGCAGACTCAGCGGTGGAGTCCTCGTCGTCGGCGGCCGTTCCGACGACTCCGAACAGGGCGGTCGCCGGCCCGCCGGATTCGGGCGTCGCTTCCTCTGCGTCCATGTCCGTCACCGGCGCGACGGCCGCTGGTGCCGCAACCGCCGCGGTTGCGGTCGGACGCACGAACCTGTCGTTGACGAGGTCGAGGAACACGTCTTCGAGTGTGGGGCCGCGCTGCTGCAGCGTGGTCAGCGCCACACCGGCGCCGGCGGTCACTGCGCCGATCGTGGCCGCGTCACTGCCGCGTACGGTCAGGCCGGACCGAAGGATCTCGAACTCGAAGCCCGCGCCACGCAGCGCTGCGGACAGCGCGGGGCGGTCGACGGCGTCGACGACGACGGGACCGGTGGTCGGATCGGCGAGGTCTTCCATGGTGCCGGCGAACTTCAGCTCACCGCTCGCGATGACGAGGATCTCATCGGCCGTCTGCTCCACCTCGGAGAGCACGTGAGAGGAGACGAGCACGGTCCGCCCCTCATCGGCGAGGCCGCGGATGAGAGTACGCATCCAGCGGATGCCCTCCGGGTCGAGACCGTTCGCAGGCTCGTCGAGTACGAGCACGCCGGGGTCGCCGAGGAGTGCGGTCGCCGCGCTCAGGCGCTGGCGCATGCCGAGCGAGAGCGCAGCGATGCGCGTCTCGACGTCATCGCCGAGGCCGACGAAAGAGATGAGCTCGCCCACGCGCGACAGCGGGATGCTGTTGGCCTTGGCCGCGGCGATGAGATGACGCTCGACCGTGCGGCGGGCGCGGAAACCCGGATTCTCGAGCATCGCGCCGATCACGCGGGCCGGGTCGCGCAACTCGGAGAAGCGTTTCCCGCCGATCTTCGTCGTGCCGATGGTCGGGCGCTCTAGACCGACCAGCATCCGCAATGTGGTCGTCTTTCCTGCGCCGTTGGGTCCGAGGAAGCCGGTCACCACACCGGGGTTGACGCGCGCGGAGAAGTCCGACACCGCGGCGACAGCGCCGAAGCGCTTCGTCACATGGTCGAACTCGATCAGCTGTCCGTCTGGCATCCCGGGCCTTTCTGCGTTGGGCGTTCTCTCTATCTTGTCGGAAAACACGCAGAATCTCGCGTCGGCGCTGTGCGAAGCGTGAAGAATCAGGCGGGTAACGTGGCATTCGTGACTGACACCACCGCGGCCCCCACTGTTCTCGTCCGCACCGAGGGATCGCTGGGACGGCTCACGCTGAATCGGCCGAAGGCGATCAACGCGCTCGATATCGACATGATCCGTCAGCTCACCGCAGCACTCGACGGCTGGCGCGACGACGCCGACGTCGACATCGTGCTCATCGACGGGGCCGGCGAACGCGGACTCTGCGCCGGCGGCGATGTCCGAGGCCTTTACGACCAGATCACCAGCGGACACCATGAGGGCGTCAGTGACTTCTTCCGTGAGGAGTACGCGCTGAACCTCATGATCGCGCAGTACCCGAAGACGGTCGTGGCCTTCGCCGACGGCATCACCATGGGTGGTGGGATCGGACTCGCAGGCCACGCGGCCATCCGGATCGTGACAGAGCGCAGCCGCCTGGCGATGCCGGAGACCAGGATCGGATTCACGCCCGATGTCGGCGGCACCTATCTGCTCAGTCGCGCTCCCGGCCGCATCGGCGAGTACCTCGGGCTCACCGGAGCGACAATGACGGGAACGGATGCCGTCTACGCCGGGTTCGCTGATTACTACGTGCCATCAGCGCACCTCGACGAGCTGCGCGAAGCCCTCGGCGAACGCGCCGATCCGACCAGTCCGTCCGAGATCGTCATGCTGTTCGATGAGACACCGGAGCGATCGAATCTCG
Source organism: Microbacterium sp. TWP3-1-2b2 (assembly GCF_049896145.1). Lineage (NCBI taxonomy): Bacteria > Bacillati > Actinomycetota > Actinomycetes > Micrococcales > Microbacteriaceae > Microbacterium > Microbacterium sp. TWP3-1-2b2. The sequence continues at coordinate 3,124,258 of NZ_JAFCTS010000001.1, forward strand.
CGGATGAACGCCACTGGATCGACGAAGTGTTCTCCGCCGACACGATCGGTGAGGTCGTGCGTCGACTTTCCGAAAGGCCCGAGCCCGCGGCAACGGGCACCGCGGCGACCCTCGCCGAGCTCGCGCCCACCGGGGTGGCGGTCACGCTCGATGCCGTCCGCGAGGCGCGTGAAGGCGATCTGCGCGATGCGCTGATCGGCGAGTACCGGCGCGTGCTGTGGTTCGGGACGCACCACCCCGATCTCGTCGAGGGTATCCGTGCGCAACTGGTCGACAAGGATCGCTCGCCGAAGTGGCAGCCCGCGACCCTCGCGGAGTTGGAACCGGATGCCGGCGCCGCTGCCCGCGCGTACGTGCCAGAGGTGCCCCTGTTCGACTGAACGGACCATCGTGAGTTGCTGGACACGGTGCAGAATGTGCCGATGATCAGCGGATCGTTCGCCCTGAGCGGATAATCGTCCTTCGCCATGTCGAATGTCCGAACTTCGTGGCACGCTGTTCTGTGGCTGTTTCGGCCCTCTTCCACAAGGACACTTTCATGCTCGGAAAACTCCTCGTCCGCTACCTCGCCAAATATCGTTGGCTGCTCGTCGGCGTACTGGTGTTCCAGTTCGCCAGCGCGCTCGCCACTCTCTACTTGCCGCGGCTGAACGCCGACATCATCAACAACGGCGTCGCCCAGGCAGACACCGGCTACATCTGGCGCACAGGCGCCTTCATGCTCGTCGTGTCGCTCGGTCAGATCGTCTGCTCGATCATCGCGACCTACTTCGCCGCCAAGGCCGCGATGAGCGTCGGGCGCGACATCCGCGCAGACGTGTTCTCCCGAGTCAGTGGCTTCTCCGAGCGAGAGGTGTCGCAGTTCGGGGCCGGCTCGCTCATCACCCGCAACACGAATGACGTGCAGCAGGTGCAGATGCTGGCGATGATGGGCGCGACGATGTTCGTCACCGCCCCGCTGCTCGCGATCGGCGGCATCATCATGGCTGTCCAGCAGGACGTCGGCCTGAGCTGGCTGATCGCCGTCTCTGTCCCGGCACTGCTCATCGCCGCCGTGCTCGTCATCGGACGCATGGTGCCGCTGTTCCGCCGCAACCAGAACCAGCTCGACGCGATCAACCGCGTGATGCGCGAGCAGCTCACGGGCGTGCGGGTCGTTCGCGCCTTCGTCCGTGAGCCCATCGAAGAAGAGCGTTTCCGCGAGACCAACACCGAGTTGATGATCCTCGGCCGCAAGATCGGCTCGCTCTTCGTGCTGCTCTTCCCGCTGTTCATGCTGATCCTCAACGTCACCGTGGTCGGAGTGATCTGGTTCGGCGGTATCGAGATCAACGCGGGCAACGTCGAGGTCGGCACCCTGTTCGCCTTCATGCAGTACATCGGTCAGATCATGATGGGCGTCATCATGTCGAGCTTCATGGCGATGATGATTCCGCGTGCGGCCGTCTCGGCCGAGCGCGTGGGAGAGGTGCTCGACTCCGAGTCGACCATGCGCCGCCCTGCGGACGGTGTCGTCGACTTCAGCACACCAGGCACAGTGATGCTCGAAGATGTCGAGTTCACGTATCCCGGCGCCGACGCTCCCGTGCTGTCCGGCATCTCGTTCGGAGCGAACAAGGGCGAGACCGTCGCGATCGTCGGCTCGACCGGCGCCGGAAAGACCACGCTCGTCTCTCTGATCCCGCGGCTGTTCGACGTGACCGGCGGCTCGGTGCGAGTCAACGGAACGGATGTGCGCGAGGCAGACGTCGAAGCGCTGTGGAAGAGCATCGGTCTGGTGCCGCAGCGTCCGTTCCTGTTCACAGGGACCGTCGCCTCGAACCTGCGTTACGGACGAGAAGAAGCCACGGATGAAGAGCTCTGGCATGCACTCGAGATCGCTCAGGGCCGCGACTTCGTGGAAGAGATGCCCGACGGCCTCGAATCGCGTATCGCCCAGGGGGGTACCAACGTCTCCGGCGGGCAGCGTCAGCGACTCGCGATCGCCAGGGCCATCGTGCACCAGCCGGAGGTGCTCATCTTCGACGACTCGTTCTCAGCGCTCGACCTCACCACGGACGCCAGGCTGAGACAAGCCCTATGGCGCGAGTTGCCCGGGGTCACGAAGATCGTGGTCGCACAGCGTGTGTCGACCATCATGGACGCCGATCGCATCGTCGTCCTCGACGGCGGCACGATGGTCGGCGTCGGGACGCACGACGAGCTGGTCGCCTCCAATGACACCTACCGAGAGATCGTCGAATCGCAGCTGGGAGTGGACGCATGAGCGACCAGAAGAAGCCGTATGCCGAGGCTCCGACCAGCACGGCACAGGGAGCCGCAGGTGAGCTCACGGCAGAAGAGCAGTACGAAGCCGAACTCGCCGAGCAGGCGAGGCTGAATTCGGGCGACTGGGATGCGATCGCTCCGGGAAAGGCCGACAACTTCGGCAAGAGCTTCGCCAGGATGATCGGGCTGCTGAAGCCTTCAGCGCTCTGGTTCGTCTTCGTGTCGATCCTCGGCGCCATCGGCGTCGTCCTGACGGTCGCCGCACCGAAAGTGCTGGGCGAGGCGACGAACATCATCTACGAGGGGTTCATCTCCAAGACGCTCGGGGACAGCGGCGTGCCGGCCGGAACCTCGCAGGAGCAGGTCGTCGACATCCTGCGGTCGCAGGGTCAGGACGACTTCGCCAACATGGTGGCGGCCTTCACCGACTTCCAGGTCGGCGCGGGCATCGATTTCGACCGTCTGCGCTGGATCATCGTCGCCGTGCTCGCGATCTACGTCGGCGCTGCACTGCTGACCTGGATCCAGGGCTACGTGATCAACGTGATCATGGTGCGCACGATGTGGCGACTGCGCGAGTCGGTCGAAGCGAAGATCAACCGCCTTCCGCTGTCGTACTTCGACAAGGTGCAGCGCGGTGAGCTCATCTCCCGGGTGACGAACGACATCGACAACATCACGACCGCCATGCAGCAGTCCCTCTCGGGCGCGTTGACCTCGGTGCTCACCGTCATCGGTGTTCTGGTGATGATGTTCTCCATCTCGTGGCAGCTCGCCCTGGTCGCTCTCATCGCGCTCCCGCTCATGGGCGTGATCTTCGGAGTCATCGGTCCGCGCTCGCAGAAGGCGTTCGGATCTCAGTGGCGCAAGGTCGGGCGACTCAACGCTCGTGTGGAGGAGGCTTTCTCCGGCCACGCGCTGGTGAAGGTGTACGGCCGTGAGAAGGACGCACTCGACAAGTTCCAGGTCGAGAACGAGGAGCTGTTCCAGGCCAGTTTCAAGGCGCAGTTCCTGTCGGGCATCATCATGCCGGCCATGACCTTCGTCGGCAGCCTGACGTATGTCGGCATCGCTGTGCTCGGAGGCCTGATGGTCGCGAGCGGGCAGCTTCGCCTCGGTGACGTGCAGGCGTTCATCCAGTACTCGCAGCAGTTCACGCAACCGCTGAGCGAGCTGGGTGGCATGGCGGCGATCGTGCAGTCCGGCACGGCCTCGGCCGAGCGCGTGTTCGACTTCCTCGACGCGGATGAGCAGGACCCGGATGCCGCGGACGCACCGGATCTCGCAGAGGGCAGGGGCGTCATCGAATTCGAGAACGTCTCGTTCTCGTACACGCCGGAGCGTCCGCTGATCAATGACCTCTCGTTCCGGGTGGAGCCGGGTCAGACGGTCGCGATCGTGGGGCCGACCGGTGCGGGCAAGACGACCCTGGTGAACCTCATCATGCGGTTCTACGAACTCAGCGGCGGCCGTATCCTGCTCGATGGGCAGGACATCTCCGAGGTGACCAGGTCTCAGCTGCGCTCGCGCACCGGGATGGTGCTGCAGGATCCGTGGCTGTTCGCGGGGTCCATCCTGGAGAACATCCGGTACGGGCGAGCCTCGGCGACCGACGAAGAGGTGCTGACTGCAGCGAAGGCGACGTATGTCGACCGCTTCGTGCACGCGCTTCCCGACGGTTACGAGACGGTTCTCGAAGAAGACGCGGCGAACGTCTCGGCGGGAGAGCGTCAGCTCATCACGATCGCGAGAGCGTTCGTGGCCAAGCCGTCGATCCTCATCCTCGATGAGGCCACGAGTGCGGTCGACACGCGAACCGAGCTGCTTCTGCAGCATGCCATGGCGGCACTGCGGCAGGGGCGCACCTCGTTCGTGATCGCGCACCGTCTGTCGACGATCCGCGACGCCGACCTCATCCTCGTGATGGAGCACGGTGACATCGTTGAGAAGGGCTCGCACGATGAGCTCATCGCGGCTCAGGGCGCGTACTGGCGGCTGTACCAGTCGCAGTTCGAGCAGGCTGCGACCGACATCGATGCAGAGGAAGCCCTCACCGGCACGATCCCGGTGGTCGCGACCGGAGACGCCGAGGCCGAACCGGATGCGGTGGCAGTCGCGAGTGCGAATGCCGACGCCGAGGAGTCATCCGGGGTCTGAGCTCGATCGTTGTGGGCCCAATCGCGTCAGTCGGCACCAACCCCGAGCAGCTCGAACTGGTGGGTCATGCGCCCCCACGGAATCGGACCGGAGACATCGTCTGAGAGCGAACCCGTTA
>NZ_JAFCTS010000002.1:0-300673 GCF_049896145.1 Microbacterium sp. TWP3-1-2b2
GGGGTGGGTGTTGGGGGGGGTGTTTGCTGGTGGGGGGGGCCCCGGCGGCCCCCGCCCCCCCCCAACGCCGAGAAGCTCGAACGGGTGGGTCAGGCGCCACCAAGGACTCGGACCGGAGACTTCGTCTGAGAGCGACACGGTGACCTCGACGGCATCCACCGGGCCACTCACGTCGAGAGTTCCGACCTCATCGCCGACAGCGCGTCCCTCACCCATCGCGAGCGTCGCGCTCATGTCGGCCGATGCTCCGTTCCACAGCACCACGGTCGCATCCTCGTCGGTGATGAGATCGACGTTGGTTCCCCACAGTGTCTCGACCTCCCCGACGACGGTGCCGGCCGGAACCGCAGGGGGCGTGTCCTGCAACGCCTTCTCGACTTCGGCGAACAACGAGCGTGTCACGGCGAGGCGTTCGTCATTGCTGCCCTGATTCAGCACGGCGGCGAAAAGACGCACGGTCGTGTCGCCGACCACGACGTCTTTCGCAGTGAGCATGCTCCAACCCTCGAGGGTTCCGGTCTTGATGCCGACGACACCCGGGTCCGCGAGCATGCCGTTCGTGTTCGTGACGAGGCCCGCTCCAGGGATGTCGACGCTGGCCGTTCCGACGATCTCGGCGAAGACCGGGTTCTGCATGGCGCGTTCGCCGAGGCGCAGCAGGGCGTCCGGAGTGGCGACGTTTCCCTCATCGAAACCGGAAGGCGTGACGATCGTGATGCCGGACAACCCGCGGTCGGCGAGCCAGTCGGCTGCGGCCTCGGCGAAGCTCGCATCCGATCCCCAGATCTCGCGTGCGAGGCGATCGATGTAGTTGTTGGCAGACCCGAGCAGGGTGCCCTGCAGCATCTGATACTCGGTCAGCACACCGTCGACCGGGACGTCCAGTGCCGACTGATCGGCGCGACGATAGTCCCAGTAGTCCACGCTGTCGCTGTAGCTGAAGGAGAACTCGGGTCCCTGTTCGCCGAGCTGCAGTGGCATCCGGTCAAGCACCATCAGCGCCGTGACGACTTTCGTCACGCTGGCGATCGATACGGCATCCGCGGCGGACGAGATCGACGAGACACCGGCGATACCGACGCCTGCGCTACCGGCAGAGGGCCAGGTCGGCGTCGCGGGTTGTGCGGCGACCGTCTGGAATTCCACGGCCTCGACAGTCGGCGGCACCTCGTGCAGCGGCCACAGCAGCACGGTCGCCGCATATGCGAGCACGAGCGCGGTGAGAGCACCGATCGGTACCAGCCAGCGGGCGCGTAGCAGCGCGGGGCGCAGCCGTGCATCAGCGAGAAGATCGGGCGCCGCCTCACGCATCGTTACTGGATCGAGATCGGCAGGGTGGGTGGCGTCCGCGACCTCGTCGGTGTCGAGCCAGGTGAAAGCGGTGGCCGTCCGTTCGCCATCCGCCCACTGCACATCGGACGCGGTGGCACCATCGGCATCGAGGTCATCGTCTGACGCCAGCACCGTCTGAATGTCATCGAGGGCGGCATCGCCCGGTGCCGGCTCAGCGTCCGGCGCGGGTGATCGCCCTGTTTCCAACGCATCCGAGGGTGCCTCGTTGTCGGCAGCATCCGCAACAGAAGCGTCCGCGGTGTCGCTGAAGGGCAGTGCGGGCGGGCGAACGGTCTTCGTGGTGCCCGTGCTTGCGCGAAGTCCACGCCGGGTGAGGGTCCCGGTATCGGGCGTCGCGTCATCGATGGTCACCTGTTCACGGTACCGAATGCAGCGTGATGCTGCGTGTAGACGCGGGCGATGCTGTGAGCGGATGCTGGTACCGTCCTGGTGGCGGTACCGAGGTTTTCGAACCTGGGTATGATCGTCAACACAACCACGGGAGTCCGGCGAGCCGGGCTGAGAGGGAGCGACAAGCGCTTCGACCGTCGAACCTGATCTGGGTCATGCCAGCGCAGGGAGGAGTTCAAATGAGCACGTCTACACGCACGCCCGATGCTGCACGCGACGGCGCAGGCACGAATCCGTGGCGCTGGCGCGTCGTCGACATCGTCGTCGCCGCCGTCCTCGGTGTCGCGATCGGCCTGCTCTTCTGGGGATGGAACGTCGTCGGCGGAGCCTGGTTCGGGGCGGCGGATGCGGTGACCCCCGGACTCGGCGGCATCGCTGTCGGCATCTGGCTGATCGGCGGTGTCATCGGCGGCCTCGTGATCCGCAAGCCTGGCGCCGCGCTCGTCGTCGAGGTGGTCGCCGCGATCGTCTCGATGCTGATCGGCAACGTGTGGGGCGTCTCCACCGTCCTGTCCGGACTCGTGCAGGGTCTCGGCGCCGAGCTCATCTTCGCGCTGTTCCTGTATCGCCGGTTCGGCCTCGGAGTCGCAGCTCTCGCCGGTGTCGGCGCCGGCGTGGCGGCCTGGGTGTTCGAGCTGTTCTACGGCAGCTCGCCGAACATCCTCAAATCCCTCGAGTTCAACACCATCTACCTGGTGTGCGTCGCCCTTTCCGGCGCGATCCTCGCGGGCGTCGTCGGGTGGCTCCTCGTGCGCGCACTGGCGAAGACCGGAGCGCTCAGCCGCTTCGCCGCCGGCAGAGAACTCGCACGCGAGGTCTGACAATGGCCACCGCCACCCCGGCGCGAGTGCAGGCCGCGGGCTGGGGCTGGCGCTACGCCGGACGGAAGCTTCCCGCCGTCGGCGACGTCTCCTTCACGATCGAGCCAGGGGAGCGTGTGCTGCTGCTCGGTGCCTCCGGCGCGGGCAAATCGACCCTGCTCGCGGGCCTCGCAGGGGTGCTCGGCGATGCTGATGAGGGCGAGCGCACCGGATCGCTTCTGATCGACGGCGCCAGCCCCGAGTCGCGTCGAGGTCAGGCCGGTCTCGTCATGCAGGACCCGGATGCCGGGATCGTGTTGTCGAAGGTCGGCGACGATGTGGCATTCGGATGCGAGAACCTCGGCGTCACGGCATCAGAGATCCCCTCCCGCGTAGCGGCGGCGCTGGAAGCCGTCGGTCTGGAGGTGCCGCTGCGCCATCTCACCAAGGAGCTCTCCGGTGGGCAGAAGCAGCGGCTCGTGCTCGCGGGCGTGCTTGCCATGCGTCCGGGGCTGCTGCTGCTCGATGAGCCGACCGCGAACCTCGATCCCGATGGGATCGCCGAGGTGCGGGCGAGTGTCGAACGGGTCGTCGACGCCACGGGTGCGACATTGATCGTCGTGGAGCACCGCACTCCGGTCTGGATCGACCTCATGACCAGGGTGATCGTGCTCGCGGCCGATGGAGGGCTGCTCGCCGACGGCTCGCCGGCGCGGGTGTTCGCCGAGCACGGTCGAGCCCTGGCGGACGCCGGGGTGTGGGTGCCCGATCAGGCTGTCGAGCTGCCGGTGCTGCCGTCCCCGTCTGGCGCGGCATCCGCTGTTCTCGAGGCGAAGGGCCTCGCCGTCGCGCGCCAACCGCGCTCCGTCGTGCAGTCCAGGCTCGACGTGCGCGTGCCGCAGGGGAGTGCGACCGTCATCACCGGACCGAACGGCGTAGGCAAATCGACGCTCGCTCTCACGCTGGCCGGCCTCCTCCCGGAGCACGCGGGTGAGGTGGTCGCGGCATCGTCGCTTTCCGGGCGTGGTGGCCGCCGGCCGATCCGGTGGACATCGCGCGAGCTGCTCACCCGAATCGGCACGGTGTTCCAGGAGCCGGAGCATCAGTTCCTCACCCAGACGCTGCGCGACGAGCTCGCTGTCGGGCCGAAGGCACTCGGCTGGGACGCCGAGCGCACCGCATCCGTTGTCGACGCGCTGCTCGAGCGCCTGCATCTTTCGCATCTCGCACTCGCGAATCCCTTCACACTGTCCGGCGGGCAGAAACGTCGGCTCTCGGTCGCGACGGTGCTCGCGGCCTCTCCCGAGGTGATCGTGCTCGACGAACCGACCTTCGGTCAGGATCGACGTGGCTGGATCGAGTTGGTCGCGCTGTTGCAGGAGGAGATCGCCTCGGGCACGTCTGTCGTCGCAGTGACGCACGACGAGGGCGTGGTCCGCCACCTCGGCGGGCATCGCATCGTATTGGAGTCGACCTCGTGACCGCGCAGCGCACCGCGGTGTCGACGGAACCTCTGCGCCGGTCGTGGCTCGACGGCGTGAACCCGGTGACGAAGCTCGTGCTCGCGCTGCTGCTGTCGGTGCCGCTGTTCGCGTCGATCGATGTCGTGAGCGGTATCGCCGCGATCGGACTGCAACTGCTGTGCCTGCCGCTCACCGGGATGCGGCTTTCGACGGTGCTCAGGCGGATGCTGCCGATCGTGATCTTCGCACCTGTGGCGGGGCTCAGCATGCTGCTGTACGCGGAGCCGGCCGGGCGCATCTACTGGAGCTTCGGCTTCGCGACCATCAGCGAGGACTCGATCCAGCTCGCCATCGCTGTCGGTCTGCGCGTGGTGGCCCTGGGGCTGCCGACGATCCTGCTGTTCGGGCGCACCGATCCGACCGAACTGGCTGATGCTCTCGCCCAGGTTGCGAAGCTGCCCAGCCGATTCGTGCTCGGTGTCCTCGCCGGCACGAGGATGCTGGGGCTGTTCCTCGACGACTGGCGCACGATGGGTCTTGCGCGCCGTGCGCGCGGCGTCGGCGATCGCGGCGCGCTCCGGCGGTTCTTCTCGATGGCATTCGTGCTGCTCGTCTTCGCGGTGCGCCGCGGCACGAAGCTGGCGATGGCGATGGAGGCGCGCGGCTTCGGCTCCGGCATCCCGCGCACCTGGGCCCGGCCGTCGCGTCTGCACGCGCGCGACGGAGTCGCGCTGCTGGGGGGCGCGGTGATCATGGCGCTCGCGTTGGCTGCGGCGGTGTTGCTCGGCACGTTCCGGTTCGTGTGGAGCTGAGATCCTCTTTCCACGACCATCCGCTACATGTTTCGGCATCCGCTACATCGATCGATGACGCGGATGTCGAAATGTGTAGCGCTGGCGACGTCGCTCTCAGCGTTCGTCGAGCTCGCGCACGAGTCGCCGAGGCGCGGTGACGCGGAATGAGGCGTCGATGAGCTCGGCGATCTCCCGCCAGTCCGTCGCGTCGTCGAGATCGATCCCCAGCCAACCGGATGGGCCGAGATAGGCCGGCACCCAGAATCGCGGATCCTGACGGAGCGCGGGCTCGTCGGCGGGATCGGGGCGCACCATGATCGCCGCATCGTGGGCGACCCACTCCTGATCGATGCGGACGGAGCCGCCGAAGTAACAGAACACCTTCTGCGTGAAGAACGCCGGGCGTCCGTGGCTGACCTTCTCCGCGGCCTCGGGAAGGGCCAGCGCGATGGCTCGGGCCCGTGCCAGCAGCGGGTCGTCATCTTCGAACATGATCGGATGAGCCGTCATGTCGCATTCCACAGGTCGCGGTAGTACGCCAGTCGCTCGCGGTCGGGCTCGAGGCCGTACGCCTCGATGAGTGCGTCGTCCCACCCGGGGCCGTAGTTCCACGTCGTGCTCATGGATGCCACGGCGATGTCTGCCCAGCGGTCGGCGGTGCCGAGTGCGGCGAGGTCGACGTGCGCGAGCCAGCGCCCGCCGGCGTCGAGCAGGGTGTTGGGTACGCACGCGTCGCCATGGCAGACGACGAGGCGATCGACGGCCGGCGCCTCGTGCAGTGCTTCGGGTACGCGAATGCCGCGGGCTCCGGCATTCGCGATTCGGGCGGGTACGCCCCAGCTCCACGCGCATTCGCCGATCGGCAGTGCATCGTGCAGCGCGCGCAGACCCTCACCGACGGCTCTCACAGCCGTTGCGGGCTCGGCGATCCACCGGGCCACGACAGCGCTTTCGCCGGGAACGGCGACCGTGACAAGCCACTCGTGGGTGGCATCCTCTCCCTGTTCGATGACCTCTGGCACCGGGGTCCACCGGGAGGCCCAGCGCATGCGCTCCGCCTCGTCGCGCATGTTCGCCTCGGCATCGAGGGGACCGTACTTGATGAAGCGCCCATCGTCGGTGCGGTACGTGAGCCCACCGATGTTGTTGTGCCACACGGGCGCGAGCGCCGCGCGACCTGCGAGCTCGCGCACGCGCTGCGGCACTTCGATGTGCGTGGAGGGGATGCTCACGTGACCATTCTCTCGGTCATCGCCCCGATCTTCCTGATTGTCGCCTTCACAACTCGAATGAAAGCTCACTCGCGCGGGTGAGGCACGACCACCTCAGTAGGTGATGCTCGCGACGGTGCCGCGCTCGTACCGTGAAGCCATGACTTTGCGCACCCATCGTCTCCTGACGTTCGTCGTCGTCCTCTGTTCGGCCGTGCTGACCATCGCCGGCGGCGTCCGCCTCATCATCCCCGGCTCACTTGACTGGGTAGAGGGTGCGGCTCCTGGGCTTGCTGGGCGAGTGCTTCCCGACGCGGTGGAGGCGACGCTCGGCCTCGCTATCGGCCTCGCAGGCCTCGCCGTCGGACTGCTCGAGCCCGCCGCAACGCGCACCGGTCAGGCGCCGACGGTGCTGCGAATCGCGGTCGTCGTCGTCGCTGCCGTCATGATTCTGCTGACTCCCGGAGAGCTGATCCCGATCGCCGGCTACTCCTTCGTGGCGTTCGTCGTCGTCGGCGTCGTCGTATTGAGTGCGCTGTTCGTGTGGCGCAATCCCTCGTGGGGTGTGGTCGTGATCGCTGTGATCGCTGCCATCGCGACATGGGTGTTCGTAGGGCTGAGGGGCGCAGCTGTCGTGGGCGAGCTCGGGCCCGCGTTCGTCCGACAACTCCCTTGGCTGCTGTACGCGGTCGTATATCTGATTGCAGCGGTTGCCCTCATCACTCGATCGGTGATGCGTGAGATTGCGCATCGCGGCTCCTTCGCCGAGTGGTTGCTTCGCCATCGCACCGCGGTCACCGTCGTCGCCGCATGCTGCGCCTTGCCGTACTCGATCGCTCGGGCGTCGTGGCTGACGCCCTGGCCTCTGCTTGCACCAAGCGGGATCGATTTCGCCGAGGAAACGGGCACGCTTCTCATCGGGCTCAGCCTCGGTGCTGCGATGCTCTCTGGTGGCGTGCTGACACTCGGGCTCATCCGTCCATGGGGTCAGCGCTTCCCGCGGTGGATGGCAGGTCTTGGGGGACGCCCGGTGCCGATCTCGCTCGCCGTGGTTCCGGCATCCATCGTCGCGGCGTTGTTCACCGTCGGCGGCGTCGACTTGATACTGCCGACGATCGAGGTCGCGCTGAGCGGCGGCAGCGTCGGCGACGTTGTCGTGTCCCTGTTCATGTTCCCGTTCTGGTTGTGGGGACCACTGCTCGCCCTGGCGACCTGGGGCTACGCCATGGCTCGTCGCTCGGACGCCGCGTCGGGACCTTGGCCGAGCATCCGCGAAGGACTCTCAGGTGCACTGAACGGATAGGCGACACCTGACCTGTGGTGCTGTGAGGCGCCGCTGGAAGGGTGTCATCATGCCCAAGTCCTATCGCCGTGAGTTCCGTGACGATGTCGTGAGGATCCGCTCCACGACATCCGCGCCTGCCTTGGCGCCGCCCGACGCCTCGATCTCGGCGCTCATGTCGGCGAGTCGCTGTGCGATCTGCCCGTCGCGCGAGACGCGGTCGATCGCATTCCAGAGCGCGTCGGGTGTGAGCGCCGTGTGACCGAGCGATTCTCCGAGACCGAGGTCGCGGATGCGGTCACCGTTGGCCTGCTGTTCCGCCATCTGCGGAACAGCAATCATCGGTACTTTCAGGGCAAGGGATTCGAGGGTGCTCCCCATTCCGACATGGGTGACGAATGCCTGGGCGCGCTTCAGCACGGCAAGTTGGGGCACCCGCTGGTGCAGCTCGACGTTCGGTGGGAGGTCACCGAAGCCATCCATGTCGACCTGGTTGCCGACCGCCATCACGACATGCCACGGGCGCTCACGCGCCGACTCCACGACCATCTGGAAGAACTCGGGCTGATTGTTGTACGCCGTCCCGAGCGACACGAGAACGACGGGCACGCCCGGCGCGGGAGCCTTCCACTCGCCTTGAAACGATCGGTCCGCGATGATGGGCCCGACGAAATCGTGGTCGGGGAAGGTCTCACCCCGCGGCTGGAACGACCGCGGTAGCGTCACGATCCGCGCAGCCGCAAAACGTCCTTGCATGAACGCGCCGACGTCCGGGATCCCCTCGGAACGAATGTACCGGCCGATACGGAGCATCGTCACGAGGAATCTCGGGCTGAACGGGTTGATCCGCACATAGCGGCTCATGTTCCAATGCTTGTTCCCGACGAAGTTCGGCCACGTCTCGACCGATGGGACGTTCCAGCGGTGTGCCAGGATCCGCCCCCACCATCCGAGCGTCCCGTCGTGGACCACGAGGTCGGGGCGCGGCTGGTCAGCGAGCTGTGCGACCATCGCCTTCGTCTCGTCGAGCAGCAGGCCCATGGCGCGGACCATCTCTCGACCATGCATCTGAGGGATCGAGTCAGCATCGAGTGATTCCCACTCGGACCGCACGCGGTGAAAATATGCACCGCTCGCGGCGACGCCTTTCTCGTATTCGCTCGGAGCTGCGAAGACGACGTCGTGACGACGAGTGACGAGTTCCTCGGCGAGGCCGAGCATCGGAGTGACGTGCCCGTGCCCGTGGGGCCCCATGAAGAGGATGCGGCTCATGACCGTGCCACTCTTCGTACCCGATCCGCGAGCACCGTCGTGTCGCCCAGGAGGTCGAGCAGACGATCAGCACCCATGAGCGCCAACCCGTCCGGACTACCGAGCACGATCAGCTTGTCGCCCGGCGCGATGTCATGGTCACGCCTGGCCTGTGCGGGAATCACGACCTGACCTCTCTCGCCGACGGTCACGGCGCCGTAGAACATCCGTCCGCCCGGGCCGGAGAGGGCGTGATCGGCTTCAGAGCTCTCGAACTCACCACTGGTCTTTGACATGGAATACATGTTATACATGTCGTCGTGACGAGGTGGTGCGCCCACAACTCCCCAAGAAATGGTTGCAGAACGCCGACTTGTTCGCCGGGGGCACCGCATGTCAGCGAAACTTGAGGAGTTGTGAACAAGCAAGTGCGGTCACAGCAGCGGCCGCAACGCTGCCTCGAGCACGACCGCGTGGTTGTGCTCCTCGTCATGTGCGGCGTAGACGAGGGTGACGACTCCGTGCTGCTTCAGTTCGGCCGCGAGCTCTTCGAGTGCGGGTGCGGTCTCATTCCCCAGTTCCGCGCGATAGCGGTCGGCGTATACGCCCCAGTCATCGTCGGATGCCGCGTGCCAGGCCTTGCGCAGTTCGGGGCTGGGAGCGGTGTCCTTGGCCCACAGATCGATCTCAGCCCTTTCCTTCGCCAGGCCTCGCGGCCACAGCCGGTCCACCAGCACACGGAACCCGTCAGCCGCCTCGGCGTTGTCGTAGGCTCGCTTGCGACGCAGTTCCATACCCTCCACCCAACACCTGTTCGCACCGCGACGCCAGGGTGGAACTGAGAACTGCGTATGCTGGAACTGAGTTGCACACCCGTTCGAAGGAGAACACATGCAGGTCCAGGGATCCGGAGCACTGATCACGGGCGGCGCCTCAGGCCTCGGCCTCGCCACCGCCCGCGCGCTCGCCGCAGCCGGCGCGCACGTGACGCTGCTCGATCTTCCTTCATCTCAGGGCGCGGAGCTGGCCGCAGAACTGGGCGGCACGTTCGCCCCTGGTGACGTCACGAGTCCCGACGATGCCGCATCCGCCGCGGCATCCGCGAACGCCGCGGCTCCGCTGCGCATCGTCGTGAACTGCGCCGGCATCGCACCACCCGCGAAGGTGCTCGATCGCGACGGCAAGCCCGCAGTACTCGCGGACTTCGAACGCGTGGTCCGCATCAACCTCGTCGGCACATTCAACGTCACCTCGCAGGCATCCGCCGTGATCGCGAAGAACGAACCCTCCGACTCGGGCGACCGTGGCGTCATCATCAACACGGCGTCCGTCGCCGCGTTCGACGGGCAGATCGGTCAGCCGGCGTATTCGGCGTCGAAGGGCGGAGTGCACGCCATGACGCTGCCGATCGCGCGCGAGCTCGCTCGGCACAGCATCCGGGTCTGCACGATCGCTCCCGGCATCATGGAGACGCCGATGCTGGCCGGACTCCCACAGGCTGCGCAGGAGTCGCTCGGCCAGCAGGTGCCGTATCCCGCACGTCTCGGGCGTCCGTCAGAGTACGCGGCGCTCGCCCTGAGCATCGTCGAGAACGACTACTTGAACGGTGAGACGATCCGCCTGGACGGTGCGATCCGGATGGCGCCGAAGTGAACAGAGAAGAAGGAGCAGCATGAGCAACCTCGCAGGCAAGACGATCCTGATGTCCGGCGGCAGCCGCGGCATCGGACTGGCGATCGCGCTGCGCGCGGCAGCGGATGGCGCGAACATCGCGATGCTCGCGAAGACAGACACCCCGCATCCCAAGCTCGAGGGCACGATCTACACGGCCGCGGACCAGATCCGTGCCGCAGGGGGCAACGCACTGCCGATCGTGGGCGACGTACGCGAGGACGATGACATCACCGAGGCGGTCATGAAGACGCAGGGCGAGTTCGGCGGCATCGACATCGTGATCAACAACGCCAGCGTCATCGACCTGTCCCGTTCGCTCGACCTCGGCGCGAAGAAGTACGACCTGATGCAGGACGTCAACGTGCGCGGCACGTTCATGCTGTCGCGCGCGGCGATCCCGCAGCTGCGCGAGGCAGAGAACCCGCACATCCTGTCGCTGTCGCCGCCACTCAACCCCACACCGAAATGGCTCGGCGCGCACACCGGCTACTCGTTGGCGAAGTTCGGCATGACCATGGTCACTCTCGGGCTCGCGGCGGAGTTCGCCTCGGACGCGATCGCAGCCAACACGCTGTGGCCGCGCACGACGATCGCGACAGCGGCAGTGCAGAACCTGCTCGGTGGCGACAAGGTGATGGCTGCGAGTCGCACGCCGGAGATCTATGCGGATGCCGCCTACGCAGTGCTCACGAAGACGGCGGCCGAGTACACCGGACAGAGTCTGATCGTCGAGGACGTGCTGGAGGCGGACGGCGTGACCGACTTCTCCGGCTACGCCGCCGTTCCCGGTACGCCGGACGACCGGTTGTTCCCGGACATCTTCCTCGGCTGAGGTCAGCGTGCGGCTGCGATGGATCAGAACAGCAGGTAGACGGCGCCGATGATCGTCAGGACGATGACGATCCAGTCGAACACCTGCTGCTTCATCCGACGCGCCACGCGCACCCCGAGCAGTGCACCGACGACGACGAGCGGGATGAGTACGGCATCCATCAGCAGCACGGGGCCGCTGAACAGTCCGATACCGGCGAGGAAGGGCAGCTTCACGAGGTTCACGATCGCGAAGAACCACGCCGAGGTGCCGAGGAACACCTGCACCGGGGTGCGCATCGCGAGGAAGTACATCGACATCACCGGCCCAGCGGCGTTCGCGACCATGGTCGTGAAGCCGGCGAGCGCTCCGTACGAGGATGCGATCACGATGCCGTGCTCGGCCGGCGCGGCATCCCTCTTGCTCTGACGCCATCGACGCCACAGCGTGATCCCGATCATGACCAGCAGGATGACGCCGATCGCACGGCGCACGATGTTGTCATCGCCGATCGCGAGCAACGCGAAGCCGGCCAACAGGCCGGCGGCGACGGCCGGTGCCAGCCGCAGCAGGGTCGGCCAATGCGCGTGCCGCCGGTATGCGATCAGGGCGAACATGTCGCCGACGATCAGCAGGAGCAGCAGTGCCGCAGTCGATGTCCGAGCGGGGAGCACAGCGGCGAAGAGCGCCACCGGCAGGATGCCGCCGCCGGGGATCGCGGTCTTCGCGAGGCCGATCGTCAGCGCGGCCAGCGCCAGGACGACCCACGCCCATGGCAGGAGATCGGGCACGCTCAGGCGCGGGCGGCGCTGAGCGCCGCGGCGAACGCCTCCGCGCGCGCGGTGAGGTCGGACCAGTCGCCGGCCTTGATCGACGCGGAGTTCGCGAGGTCGCCGCCTGCGCCCACTGCCACCGCACCCGCAGCGAACCACTCTGCGAGGTTGTCGGGCTTCACGCCGCCGGTGGGCATGAGCGGAGCGTCGGGGAACGGTCCGCGCAAGGCGCCGAGGTACGACGGGCCGCCGAGGGATGCGGGGAAGATCTTCACGACGTCGACGCCGAGCGCGAGCGCGCTCATGACCTCGGTCGGAGTCATCGCTCCTGTCATCACGACGCGTCCGGTGTCGAGCATGGCGCGGGTGAGGTCGGGCAGTGTGCCGGGACTCACGAGGAACTCGGCACCCGCGTCTGCTGCGGCCGTCGCCTGTTCGATCGTCGTCACGGTGCCGGCTCCGACGTAGGCGGCATCGCCGTGGCGGGCGATGAGCTCGCGGATCACGGCAGGAGCATCGGGCGTGGAGTACGTCACTTCGATGCCGGCGACCCCGCCGCGGATGATCGCATCTGCCGCATCGAGCGCCTGCTCAGGCGAGGGAGCGCGCAGTACGGCGAGAACTCCGGTGGCACGGGCACGGGCAAGACGGTCGGTCATGGAAGCTCCTCGATCGGTGACGCTTCTATTCTCGTGCATCCTGCAGGCTGTAGTGACAGGCTCTGCGCGCTGCGGTCTCGACCCCAGCCGCTTCCCACCTGCCACCGCGTACCCTTGGAAGCATGACTGAGTCCTCCCGCATCCGCTCGACGGGTCCCGCACGCCCGAGAACGGATGCCGCCACCCAGGTGCGTCCCCGTACCGAAGGGTGGACCCAGAAGAAGGACGAGAGCGGGCGTCCGCTGCTGCAGTTCGCGAGCCCGAAGCGTGGCAAACCGCCGGTGCACCTCGCCGACCTCTCTGTCGAAGAGCGCATCGAGAAGGTCAAGGAACTCGGCCTGCCCGGATTCCGTGCGAAGCAGCTCTCGACGCACTACTTCACGCACTACACGTCCGACCCCGCCGAGATGACCGACCTCCCCGCCGCGCAGCGCGAAGAGCTCGTCGCCGGCATGCTGCCGCCGCTGCTCACCGAGGTGCGCCGACTGGAGACAGACAAGGGCGACACGATCAAGTTCCTCTGGCGTCTGCACGACGGTGCGCTCGTGGAGTCGGTTCTCATGCGCTACCCGGGGCGCATCACGCTGTGCGTGTCGAGCCAGGCCGGATGCGGCATGAACTGCCCGTTCTGCGCGACCGGCCAGGCGGGTCTGACCCGCAACATGTCCTCCGCCGAGATCATCGAGCAGATCGTCCGCGCGAACCGTCTGATCGCCGAGGGCGGCCTGGGTGGCAAGAAGGCCGACGACCACAGCATGGAGCGCGTCTCCAACATCGTCTTCATGGGGATGGGCGAGCCGCTCGCCAACTACAAGCGTGTGATGGATGCGGTGCGCACGATGGTCGCAGAGCAGCCGCACGGTCTCGGCATGAGCGCCCGCGGCATAACGGTGTCGACCGTCGGCCTGGTGCCGGCGATCCGCAAGCTTTCCGACGAGGGCATCCCGGTCACCTTCGCGTTGTCGCTCCACGCGCCGGATGATCACCTGCGTGACGAGCTCATCCCGGTGAACTCGAAGTGGAAGGTCGACGAGGCGTTGGATGCCGCGTACGAGTACTACGAGAAGACCGGTCGCCGCGTCTCGATCGAGTACGCGTTGATCAAGGACATGAACGACCATGCCTGGCGCGCCGATCTGCTGGCCGAGAAGCTCAACCAGCGCGGACGCGGTTGGGTGCATGTGAACCCGATCCCGCTGAACCCGACTCCGGAGTCGGTGTGGACGGCATCCACCCGTGAGGTGACGAACGAATTCGTGCGCCGCCTCAACGACGCCGGCGTGCCGACCACCCTCCGCGACACCCGCGGCAAGGAGATCGACGGAGCCTGCGGTCAGCTCGTCGCGACCACCGAGGACGAAGCAGCCTCGGCCGCGATGGCATGAGTCTTCGGTCGGTCGGCGTCTCGCCGTGCGTCTGACGCTCCGGTGCGTTCGGCGTTGACGAGCCACCGAGCGATTCGCGCTTCGTCCGCACCTTGAACGCCGAGTAGGCGATGCACGCGGAAGGGGCGGACGCCGCAGAGCTTCATCGTGCTCTTCGCAACGTGCGCGGAGGCGGGGAGCCCGAGTACGGGCGCTGCATACCAGGGGGTATCGGCGAGGAGGAACATGCGCCCGCGTCGTCCCCGAAGCAGCCCTTGAGGCAGGCCGAGAGAGGTGTACCGGTACTCCTGCTGCGGCAGCAGAGCGCGGTCGAAGAAGCCCTTGAGCAGGGCTGGCACCGATCCCCACCAGAGCGGGGTCGCGATGATGATCGTCTTCGCCTCCTGCATGGCCTGTTTGGCGTCTGCGAGGTCGGGTTCCAGTGACATGCGCTGTCGGTAGCCGAACCGCATGTGCGGATCGAAGTCGAGGTCGCGAAGGGTGAGCAGCCGAGCGTCGCCGTAGCCGGTGGCATAGCGCTGGGCGATGGATGCCGTGAGGGATTCAGCGTTCGGATGACCGTCGATGATGAGAGCGGATGGCATCGGAGATTTCCTATCTTGACACTGTCTATTAGGTGGACACTGTCAAGATAAGCAATGATGTTGCTTGTGTCAAGTTCGAAAACCGGCTATCACCACGGTGACCTGGCGCGCGCCCTCGAAGCCGCGGCCATGCAACTGCTCGAACGGATGCCGGCCGCCGAGATCAGCCTGCGCGAGGTCGCGCGCGCAGCCGACGTGAGCCACAATGCGCCCTATCACCACTTCACCGACCGGCGCGGGTTGCTGAAGACTCTCGCCGAACGCAGCATGGGGGAACTCCTTGACGCAGTTCGTCAGGGAACTCTGGCCGACACTCCACGCGCTGCGCTTGTCGGAGCGGGCGCCGCGTACATCCGCTTCGCGGCGGAGCATCCGAATTCCTTCGATGTCATCTACGACCCGACCGTGTGTGTACCTGGGGCGCCGACCGAGACCATGGCGCCGCTCATCGATGAGCTGGAATCCGTCCTCGCTGCCGCCGCGCGAGCGGCGGGTCTAGGTGACGCCGACGACGTCGCCGCGCTGTGGGGTCTCGCGCACGGACTCGGCACGCTCACGGCCGCCGGTCACCTGAGACTCGATGCTTCGCTCGACGCGCTCAATGCGACCGTCGATCGGCTCGTCTGACCCCTCAGGTGCACGTTCCTGAGAGCCGCTCGCAGGACTCTTGCACCGAGTCCACAGGCACTCTTTCCTACATTGGTCTGATGCCATACTCCGCCCATCGACCGGGTCGCCTCGACTCGCAGGGTCAGATCATCCTCGACAGTGACTCCGATGCTGTGACCGATGATCTCGACTTCCTGCGCGAGTTCGAACCCACGGGTTCCGACTCGACGTCTTCCGTCGACGACGCACCCTCTGTCGACGACGCCCCCGCAGTCGACGGGGCTTCTGACGACGACGAGCCCTTCATCGGAGCGACGCCGCAGCGCCCGGCCGCCGTGGAGCCGGATGCTGCACCCGCTGCCGCCACCCGCGAGACGCCGGCGCGTCAGCAGCGCGTCCGCCGACCGCGTCGCTCCCGCACGCCCGGTTCGCGTCTGCGCACCCTCGCGATCCTGGGTGGTGCCGACGGGGACATCCTCGACCGTGTCCCGGGCGAGACGCCTCGCTTCGTGCAGATGTTCTTCGTGCTCGCCGGCACCGCTCTCGTCTCCGCGATCTCGATGCTGTTCGCGCTCACGACCGGCGTGCAGGCGATCATCTGGCTGGCGGTTCCACTGGCGATCATCTGGGCCCTGATCATCTTCAACCTCGACCGCTTCCTCACCTCGACCATGACGTCGACCCGCAACATCTGGAAGCTCATCGGACTCGCCATCCCTCGGGTGATCATGGCCGTGATCATCGGCTTCGTCGTCGCCGAGCCGCTCGTGCTGCAGATCTTCCACAACGACATCTCCCGCGAGGTCGCCGCCACGAACATCGTCCAGGCGCAGTCTGACCAGGAAGCGCTCGAATCCGGTCCGGAGAAGCTGGCGCTCGACGCCGCATCCGACCGCGTCGCGACGCTGGAGAACCAGGCTGCCACCGGGATAGTCGCCGGCACCGAATCGTCATCCGCCACCGAGTCCGCGGCACAGGCGACCGTCGACGATCTGAGCGCCAAGATGGCCGATCAGCAGGCGGTCATCGATCAGGCACGCGCGCTGTACCAGTGCGAGCTCACGGGCGAGGGTGCCGGCACGGTGCCGGGCTGCACCGGCGTGAACGGCGAGGGCGCGAGCTCCGACGCCGCCGAGGCTCAGCTCGCCGAGGCCCAGCAGACGTACGACGCCCTCGCCGCACAGCAGCGCGACGCGAACGAAGATCTGGAGGCCGCGGGCTCCGCAGCCAAGGAGAACACCTCGGCGTCCGAGTCGCAGAACCGTGAGCAGGCGCAGTCCCAGCTGCCCGCCGCAAGAGACGGCTATGACCAGGCTCTCGCCGCGTACAACGCGCGGGCGGATGCCGTGGCGGGCGGCAATGCCGGAGCCACGGGGCTACTGAGTCAGATCAGCGGCCTGAACCGGCTCTCCGAGAAGGAACCGGCGATCCTGTGGGCGCATTGGCTCATCGCCGCGCTGTTCTTCATGATCGAGTTGCTTCCGGTGCTCGTCAAGGTGCTCACGAGTTTCGGCGAGCCGACGCTGTACGAGAAGACTGTCGCGATCCGCAAGCAGGTGGCGCTGGACAAGGTGACCGCCGAAGGGTTCCGTGACCGTGCGCAGATCGTGACCGAGCAGTCGGCCCCCCAACCGACCTGATCTGCGGGTTCGTGCGGATCAGGTTCTGCCCACCACCGTGACGATCAGCGCCGCGAGTTCTTCCTTCGCCGTGTCGGCGGACAGTGCTCCCGATACCGCTGCCTGCGACAGCGCCTCCGCGGCGCCGAAGATCGCGGTGATGGATGCGTGTGTCACCCCGGCTGGGGCGCTGAAGGGTTCGAGGATCTCGCGGCACCGCTCGGAGTACGCCTGCTCTGACTCGCGTTTGACTGACTCCAGTTCCGGCGAACCCTCCAGAGCGGCGAGCACTCCGGTCAACTCTCTACCCTGAGCGAGAGCGCATTCGACGTACGAGTCGGCGATGGCGTTCGCGCGCCCTGCAAGAGTGACGTCGGCGGTGACCAGATACTCCTCGAGCATCGCGTTCTGGCGTTCGTCGAACTCCGTGAAGAGAGCGGCGAGGAGAGCGGCACGGGAGGCGAAATGACTGTAGACGACCGGTTTCGCGACTCCTGCCCGTTCAGCGAGTCGGCCGAGGGTCAGAGCATCCGCTCCCTCCGAGCGGACCAGGGCCCAGGAGACCTCGACCAGCTGACCGTACCTGTCCGCGCGCGAAAGTCTCCGCCTGGTCATCCGACCCCTTCCCACCTTATGTACTATTAGTAACCTACGCTTAGTACATAACAATCCTACCGGAGGAAACCCATGAGCAGTCTCGTCGTCGTCTCGCATTCCGATCCTGACTCGCTGACGCACAACGCGGCTCGATCAGCATTCGAGGCGATCCGGGCTGCGGGCGGCGACGCGGAGTTCGCAGACCTCGCGGCCGAGGACTTCGACCCGCGATTCGCAACCGCTGATCTGGATCTGTACCGCGGCAGGGGCGGCGTGCCGGCCGAGGTCGTCGCCGAGCAGGAACGAATCGACCGTGCAGACCACCTGATCCTGGTGTTCCCGATGTACTGGTGGTCGATGCCCGCGCTGCTCAAGGGCTGGATCGACCGCGTCTTCGTCGGCGGGTGGGCTTACGACGCGGCACCGGGGGCGGCGCAGTTCGGGATGCTGGATCGCCTCACGATCCATCTGATCATCGTCGCCGGCGACGATAAGAAGAGCTTCGAACGGCATGGGATACCCCAGGCGGTCAGCACTCAGATCGAACGAGGAATCGTGAAGTACTGCGGCGCGACGCACGGGTCCACGACGTACGTGTACGAGTCCGACACGAAGGACCGTGATCTTCTCGCCACCGAGCTTCGCGAACTGAGCGAGAAGATCGCAGTGAGCACCGCTGACCGCGCCGGGGTCGGCGCCCCGGCGTGACGGCGGCGGCTACTCCTTGACCGCTCCCGCCGTCAGGCCCTGGACGATCCACTTGCTGGCGAGGGCGAACAGCACCATCGTCGGGAGGATCGTGACGACGGCAGCGGCGGACATCGAGCCCCAGTCGACGTTGAACGTCGAGATGAAGCCGTTCAACGCGGCCGGCACCGTGCGGTTCTCGTCGGAATGCATGAGCACGACCGACAGGAACAGCTCGTTCCAGCAGTTCACGAAGTTGAAGATGAACGCCGCGATGATGCCGGGAGTCATGACCGGCACGAGCACGCGGAACAGAGCGCCGAGCCGCGAGCATCCGTCGATCATCGCCGCCTCCTCGAGCGCCACTGGAACGTTCTCGAAGAAGCCGCGCAGCATGACGGTGGAGAACGGAATGCAGATCGCGACGTAGACGAGGATCAGGCCGAACTTGCTGTCGACCAGGCCGAGGTCGGCCATCATCGAATACAGCGGCCCGAGTGCGATGAAGGCGGGAATCATCTGGGTGAGCAGGAACGCGATGAGCACCGCGCCCTTGCTGCGGAACTCGAAGCGCGCGATCACGAAAGCGCTCAGCAGCGCGATGAACGTGCTCGTCGCACCCGCGACCAATGCCACGATCGCGGAGTTCGCCAGGAACACACCGAAGTTGCTCGTCTCGAACAGATTGGCGTAGTTCTGCATCGACGGCTGGCTGGGCCAGTACTCGATCGGGTACACATTGACCGTGGCCGGCGCCTTGAACGAGGTCAGGGCGATCCAGTACAGCGGGAACAGCGTGATCAGCAGCCAGACGGCGAGCCCTGCGAAGCGCAGGATGCCGAGACCGGACACCTTCTTCTTGCGGTTCCCGATCGGACGACGACGCGCGCCCGTCGGAAGGACCATCTGTGCAGTGGCGCTCATCGGTTGGCCCTCCTCATCGCCATCAGGTAGAAGGCGCAGAACACGAACAGGAACCCGACGACGATGAGGCCGATCGCGCTCGCGATGCCGTAGTTGCCCTGCTGGGTGTAGTTGATCATCCAGGTCGTGATGATGTGGGTCTGATTCGCCGGTCCGCCCCTGGTCATCGCCCAGATGATGTCGGGGAAGTTGAAGATCCAGATCACGCGCAGCAGCACGGTCAGCATCAGCGTCATCCGGATGTAGGGGATGATGACCGAGAACAGCTGACGGAGCCTTCCCGCGCCGTCGAGGCTTGCGGCCTCGAGCATCTCATCCGGCACCGACTGGAGAGCGGCGAGGATCATGATCGCGAAGAACGTCACTCCGTACCAGATGTTCGCCACGATCACCGCGACCATCGCGAGCTTCGGATCGGCGAGCCACGGCAGCGGAGCGTCGATGAGCCCCGTCTTCATCAGCAGGTCGTTGATGACGCCGAACTCCGCGTTGAACATCCAGCGGAACAGCATCCCGATCAGGAACCCCGAGACCGCCCAAGGGAAGAACACCAGCGCCTGGTAGACCCCGCGGAAGCGGAATCGAGTGCGAAGGGCGAGGGCGATCAGGAAGCCGATGACGAACTGCGGCACCAGCGATCCGATGACCCAGAGCACGGAGTTCCACGCGACCTGCGGGAAGACCGGATCGCTGAAGACGCGCGCGAAGTTGTCGAAGCCGACGAACGGGGTCGAGGTGAGGTCCCAGAGGTTCCAGTCGTGGAACGCCATCCGGATGCCCTGCAGCATCGGGTAGTAGGTGAACCAGCAGACGAAGAGGATGGCGGGGGCCAGGAAGCCGAGGATCGTCCAGGCATGTCGACTGCGGAAGACCTTCTTCCCCGGCCGCGCCGGGGCGGCCCCACCGGATTCACCGGTGGAGCGCCCCGAACGTGTCAGCAAGGTCATGGTCAGCCCTTTTCAGAGGCGTACTTCTCGACCCAGTACGCATCCCACGACTCGAGCAGTTCGGCCGTGGTCATGTTGCCGAGCAGCACGTTCTGCACATCCTGGTCGGACTTCTGAATCCATTCGCTCCACCAGCTCTCGCCACGCGGCTGCTGCACGTTGACGTAGGTGTCGGGGTTCTCTGTCATCGTGACGTAGCTCGTCCACGGACCGGTCGAGTAGAACTCGTCGTCGGACGCTTCGGCGATGATCGGCACCAGACTGTTGGCCTGCGCGAACTCGGTGGCGGGCTCGGCAGAGGAGAGGAACTCGACGAGCTCCACGGCCTCCGCCTTGTGCTTGCTCGCCTCGGCGACACCCCAGCCGGCGACGGCGAGAGGCTGTGCGGCCTTGCCGTCAGGGCCGGTCAGCAGTGGTGCGGTGTCCCACTGGTCCTCGGTGAGGTTCGATTCCTGCACGGTCGCGATGACCTCTGGATCCTGCAGCAGGAAGGCGGTCGAGCCGTTCGTGAACCCGGCGACCATCTCGGGGTAGCCCCAGGAGACAGCAGACGGCGGCGAACCCTGCTCGAACAGGTCGAAGTACGTGTCGACGGCATCCTGCGCCTCAGGCGCCGCGAAGATCGTCGAACCGTCTTCGAGGAGGAAGGCGTTGCTCGGATCGAGGTCGTCGACGAGGTAGGCCTCGATGGCGGCGACCACGTTCGTGTTGCCGTTCTGGCCACCGCGGAACGCGTAGCCGTACGTGTTGTTCGCCGGGTCCTGGATGGCTGACGCCTGCTCGAGGAGCTCTTCCCAGCTGGTGGGCGGGCCGTCGAACCCGGCCTCCTCGACCAGGTCGGTGCGGTAGAACAGCGAGAGGCCGTAGAAGCCGTACGGGACGAAGTAGCTCTTGCCATCGCCCTCGGCAGCAGCCTTGGCGTTGTCGGTCAGGGCATCCCAGCCGTCCCAACTCGCGAGGTCATCGGTCATGTCGTACAGCCAGCCGTTGTTCGAGAACGGGCCGACGGTGATGTCGCGCACTTCGAGCACGTCGACGCCGGAACCGGACTGCAGCATCTGCTGGATGGTCTGGTCGGCCTGCTCGGTGGGCGGCGAGACCAGCTTGACCGTGACGCCGGGGTTGGCGGCCTCGAAGTCGTCGAGCAGGCCCCGCAGCAGCTCGGTGCGCGCGGGGTTGGTCAGACTCTCGACCATCTGCAGTTCGACGTCGCCGCCATCGGCGGAGGAATCGGAGCCGCCGCCGGAGCATGCGGTCAGGGCCAGCAGGGCGACTGTGCCCACGCCGGCGATCGTCGTCAGACGAGTGCGCTTCATGACGTACCTCTTTCGTGTGTGGTGATTGTTCTCGGGGATTCGGGTCAGGATTCCGCGGCCTCGGCCGCGCGGAGGATCTCGGGGATGCAGCGTTCGACGTACGCCTCGAAATCGCTCACCTCGGTGTAGAGGTGGACGGAGAGGCGGTAGTAGCCGCGACCCTCGAAGCTGGTGAACGCCGTCTCGACGCCGACGCTGTCGAACAACGTCATCCGGAGATCGTCGGCCTCTTCACGGGTCTTGCCGAGCCCGTCGGGGAGGCGGATCAGGCGCATGGCGTCGGCGGCCGCGGGGAGCTGCACGAGTGCCTCCTCCGCCACATAGGGCTGTACGGCGTCGGCGATCATGCGGGCTCCCATGTCGGCGAGTTCGCGCATCGTGGTGCGGGTCCGCGCCCAGGTGTACTCGCGCTCGACGAACTCGATGGCGGCGGGGGTGCTGATGTATGTCGTCGCGTCGATCGTGCCCTGCGTGTCGAAGCGGCCGGGGAAGGGCTCCGGCGCACCCCAGGAGTCGATGAGCGGCCACAGTTCCTGCCGGTCGGGATCGGCGGTGACGAGAACCGCGGATCCGCGCGGGGCGCAGGGCCATTTGTGCAGATTGCCGAACCACCAGTCGCCGCCGCCGACCGCCGCGGCATCGGCGACGAGTCCGGGCGC
This sequence comes from Microbacterium sp. TWP3-1-2b2, assembly GCF_049896145.1. Lineage (NCBI taxonomy): Bacteria > Bacillati > Actinomycetota > Actinomycetes > Micrococcales > Microbacteriaceae > Microbacterium > Microbacterium sp. TWP3-1-2b2. The sequence continues at coordinate 21,789 of NZ_JAFCTS010000002.1, forward strand.
GTGCGCGCCGTCCACGAGCACGCGGATTCCGCGCTCCCGCGCGAGCGCGCTGATCTCGGCGGTGGGGAGCACGCGGGCGGTGGGGGAGGTGATCTGGTCCACCACGATCAGGCGCGTGCGCCCGGTGATCGCCTGGCGGAAGAGCTCCATGATCTCCTCCGCGGTGGCGAACAGCGGGATGTGCACCGTGCGCACGTGGGCGCCGAAGCGCCGTGCGAGTCGGGCCGCACCCATCGTGATCGCGCCGTAGCCGTGGTCGGTGACGAGGATCTCATCTTCTGCGGAGAGGTGCAGGCTGTTGTAGACGACGGTCGCGGCGGCAGACGCGTTCGGAACGAATGCGGTGTCCTCTGCGCGGGCCCCGACGAACGGGGCGACTCTGGCGCGAGCCTCCGCCACGTGCTCGGCGATGCGGGGAAACCACCCGACGGGACTGCGGTCTGCCTGCGCACGCAGCTCGTTCTGATGCTGTACGACCTCGGTCGGGACCGCGCCGAAGGAGCCGTGATTGAGGTGGATGATCGCGGGATCGAGAGGCCAGGCATCACGGGCACGCATACCGGATGCCAGCTGCACCGGGGCGATGGTGGATGTCGGCTGCTGCATGGTGCCTCGTTCGGGGAAGATCAGACGAAAGGAAACTTGTTGCACAACTTTGCCATAATCCGACCCGAAAGGCGATTCAAAGACGTACATTTAGCAAAGTCGTAATACAACTTGGTGCAGCGGGGTCGGCGCGGCAGACTCCGAATGTGGAGCGGCGCTCACCGGCGCCCGAGAGAGAGAGCAGGCACATGGGTGCGATGGAGACGGCGCTGCACGGTCTGCGTGCATTGATCGCCGACGGTGACCTGCGCCCCGGCGACCGACTACCCAGCGAGGGCGAACTGTGCGAGCGGCTCGGCGTCTCGAGGGGTCCTCTTCGCGAGGCGATCCGCACACTCGCTGCACTCGGCGTGATCGACACGCGACACGGGTCCGGCAGCTACGTGTCAGAGCTGCACGCGGCAGATCTGATCAAGGGCCTCGGCCTCACAGTGGGACTGCTGCCCCTGGACTCGATCATCGAGCTGTACGAACTGCGCCGTGCGCTGGAAGCTCATGCCGCGAGCCTTGCGGCAGCGCGCGTCGACCAGGACACGATCGGGCGGCTGGATGCGCTTCTCGATCGGTTGGAGGCGGTCACCGACGATGAGGAGCTCTCCGAGCTCGATCACGAGTTCCACTCCGCCATCGCCGATATCGCGGGAAACGACGCTCTGGCGATGCTGCTCGATGTGCTGCGGGCGCGCTCGCGCGCCTATCGGATCTTCACGACAGAGGATGCCGCGCAGATCAAGGTGCTCTCCGACGCCGGGCATCGATCGATCCTGCGCGGACTCGAGGCCCGGGACCCGGTGGCAGCCTCGGCGGCCGCTGCCGGACATGTGGCCCAGACGGAGTTCTGGCTGCGCAAGCATCAACCAGCAACGCCGAGATGACGCATCGAGACGAAGCCGACCCCGCTCTTTCCGTCAGCCGCTAGCGTTGAGACATGGTCAACTATCGCTATCTCGGCAACAGCGGTCTCAAGGTCTCTGAGATCACCTACGGCAACTGGGTCACGCACGCATCACAGGTCGGCGACGACGCTGCGGTGCAGACCGTGCACGCGGCATTGGATGCCGGCATCACGACATTCGACACCGCAGACACCTACGCGAACACCGCTGCGGAGGTCGTGCTCGGCAAGGCGCTCGAGGGCCAGCGCCGCGAGGGGCTCGAGATCTTCACGAAGGTCTACTTCCCGACCGGTCCGAAGGGCCCGAACGACACCGGGCTTTCCCGCAAGCACATCCTCGAGTCGATCAACGGATCGCTCAAGCGACTCGGCACCGACTACGTCGACCTGTACCAAGCGCACCGTTTCGACTACGAGACGCCGCTGGAGGAGACGTTCCAGGCCTTCGCCGATGTCGTCCGGCAGGGCAAGGCGCTGTACATCGGCGTCAGTGAATGGACGGCGGAGCAGCTGCGCGAAGGCCACGCGCTCGCGAAGCAGCTCGGCGTACAGCTCATCTCGAACCAGCCGCAGTACTCGATGCTGCACCGTGTGATCGAGGGCAAGGTCGTGCCGGCATCCGAAGAGCTCGGAATCTCGCAGATCGTCTGGTCGCCCATGGCGCAGGGCGTGCTCAGCGGCAAATACCTGCCCGGTCAGCCGGTGCCCGATGGTTCTCGGGCGACCGACCCGCACAGCGGTGCTGACTTCATCAAGGGCTTCCTGCGCGACGAGATCCTCACCGCAGTGCAGAAGCTCAAGCCGATCGCCGAGCAGGCCGGCCTCTCGATGCCGCAGCTCGCGATCGCGTGGGTGCTGCAGAACAAGAACGTGGCAGCGGCCCTGGTGGGAGCATCCCGTCCCGAGCAGCTCGCCGAGACGGTCAAGGCGTCCGGCGTGACGCTCGACGCCGACACGCTGGCCGCGATCGACACGGCGCTGGGCGACACGGTCAACCGCGACGCCGAAGCCACGTACTCGGTCTCCCCGAAGTCGCGCCTGGTCTGAGTTTCTTCCGCCGAGACCCCAGGTTCTCGCCGAGACCCCAGGTTGTTCACGCCTACAACCTGGGGTCTCGGCAGCAACCTGGGGTCTCAACGAAGGTGCGGGTGGTCAGGTCAGGGTGATGTCGACCTGAAGCTCGGACGTGAGTCGCTCGAGATCCGAACGCAGCACGTCGAGATCGGCGGATGCCGGGACCTCGGCCGTCACGGACGCTTCGAACAGCCGACCGCCGGCCATTGCAGCATCCTTGGTCTCGGTGTCGATCGTCTCGATACTGACACCGTGCGCCTGCAGCACGCCGGAGACCTCGCGGACGATGCCGGGTCTGTCATTGCCGAGGATCTGCAGCGATATCGACTGCGCGGCAGCGGTCGCGGCATCCGATCCCGCATGCACGGCCACCGTGAGCAGGCCGTCGAGGGCCTGCAGCGCTGAGGTGAGCTCGTCCTGGCGCTCGGACGTCACCGACACCTGGATGACCCCGGCGAATACTCCGGCGAGTTCGGCGAGCTGGCTGTTCTCCCAGTTGCCGCCGTGGGCGTCGACGACGTCAGCGACGGCTGCGACGAGGCCCGGGCGGTCGGATCCGGCGACGGTGAGGATCAGAGTGGTCATGCGGCCAGCGTAGCCCCGCTACCAGGCGCCCGTCTCGAGGAACCGGTCGAGCTGCGCGCGATGCGGGGCGAGGTCCCAGCCCTGCGCCGCTACCCACTCATCGGAGTAGTAGGTGCCGGCGTAGCGGGCGCCGCCGTCGCAGATCAGCGTGACGACGCTGCCCGTCCTCCCCGCGGCACGCATCCGCGAGATGAGCTGGAACGCGCCGACGAGGTTCGTGCCCGTCGAACCGCCGGCCCAATGCAGGGTGCGTTCCTTGAGGAGGCGGATGGCGGCGATCGACGCAGCATCCGGGATCTGCAGCATCTCGTCGATCACACCCGGCACGAACGACGGCTCGACGCGCGGCCGACCGATGCCCTCGATGCGGCTCGGTGTGCCAGTCGTGTAGTCGGCGGCTCCCGTGCTCCAACCGCCGTAGAACGCCGAGCCCTCAGGGTCGACCACGGCCACCTTGGTCGGATGCTGGCGGTAGCGGACGTACCGGCCGAATGTGGCGCTCGTTCCACCGGTTCCCGCACCGACCACGATCCACTCCGGAACAGGATGCCGTTCGCGCGAGAGCTGACTGAACACGCTCTCTGCGATGTTGTTGTTGCCTCGCCAGTCGGTCGCCCGCTCCGCGTAGCTGAACTGGTCGAGGTAGTGACCGCCGCACTCGGCGGCGAGGCGCTCGGCTTCGCTGTACATCTCGGGTGGGCGATCGACGTAGTGGCAGCGGCCGCCGTAGAACTCGATCAGCTCGATCTTCTCCGGGCTCGTCGAACGCGGCACGACCGTGACGAAGTCGAGGCCCAGCATCCGCGCGAAGTACGCCTCCGACACCGCAGTGGATCCGCTGGATGCCTCAACCAGCGTCGTGCCCTCCTTGATGCGTCCGTTCACCAGACCGTAGAGCAGCAGTGAGCGGGCCAGCCGATGCTTGAGTGAGCCGGTCGGATGCACTGACTCGTCTTTGAGGTACAGGTCGATGCCCCACTCGACCGGCAGCGGGAAGACGTGCAGGTGGGTGTCGGCGCTGCGGTTGGCGTCTGCTTCCAGCAGGGAGATCGCAGTGCTGGTCCATGAGGTCATGGATTCGAGCGTAGCTGTGCCGTCAACCGGCGAGAGGCAGTACCGGAGGATGCTCGTCGCCGAGCGCAGTGTTCGACGACTGCGGGGCGGCCTGAAGGGAGTTGCTCCACGCGATGCCGCCGGCGATCAGCCCCGCCAGCACGACCAGCACGGCGACGACGATGACCCAGCGCCTGCGCTTCTTCTGGGCGCGGATGACGGGCGCCGGCTTCGTGAGAGGGCCGGGAACCGGACTCGGGCGGGTACTCAGGTCAGCCAGCGGCGGTGCAGAATCGTCATGCTGGTTGGGCTGCTCTTCGACCATGATCGTCCCTTCCGAGGGGATCAATCGCCCTCAGAGAGAGACTGTACCGGCTCGCGAGGTTCCGCCGTCGCCGTCGACGTGGAGCAGCGACGCCTGCGACTGCTCCTGGCGCAGCTGGAACTCGAACCGCGAGCGGTCTCCGCGGTGCAGCGCGATGAAGTACTCGATCGGAACCCCCTCCGCGTCGCGACTGATGCTGCGCAGCCGCAACAGGGCCGACCCGGCGCTGACATCGAGCCGCTGTGCCTGGTCGTGGGTCGCGACGGTCGCCTCGGCCGAGCGCACGCCGTCGGTGGCGCGGACGCCGTGCTCGGCGAGCAGGCGATACAGCGAGGCCTCTGACAGATCGACATCGAGGGTGAGGGTGCCGACGGCTTCCGGCATCCATGTCGTGGACAGGGACCACGGCTCACCGTCCACATGGCGGAGCCGTTCCAGCGCGATGACAGGCGATCCGACCGGTACCTCGAGGGCCGCGGCGACGTCGGCATCGGCATCCTCACGCTCATGGCGGAGGATGTCGCTGTGCACGTGTCCTCCGCGTCGCTCGACATCGTCGAACAGGCCGATCAGCGTGTGGACCAGCGCTTCGCTCGTGCGCGGCCGGGAGACGAAGGTGCCCTTGCCCTTCACGCGTTCGACGAGACCCTCATGCTCGAGCTGTGCGAGCGCCTGCCGTACGACCGTGCGCGAGATGCCGTAGCGCTCGCACAGCCGATGCTCTCCGGGGAGGGGATCACCGGGCTGCAGTCCGTCTCTGGTGATGCCGTCGATGATCAGCTGACGCAGCTGGTCGTACATGGGAGCCGCGGAGTGCCGGTCGATCGTGTCCGCCGGTGCCGGCTGGGTCCGGGCGATGGTGGACATCTAGTACGCCACCCCCGCGTGCAGGATGACGTTGGCGTACGGGGTGAACTCCCCGGAGCGCACGAATGCGCGGGCGGCATGCGTCTGCTTCTTGAACTCGATGTGCGGCACGAGTTCGATCTCGATGCCGGGCAGCCGCTCGCGGAGTCCGGCCAGCACCTCTGGGCTCTGGTCCGCGACCTCGGCCGACACCGTCGCCCCCTCGACGACCATCTCGGCGAGCACGGTGTCGAGCACATCGAAGAACGCCGGGGCGCCGGGGCGGTAAGCCAGGTCGATCCGCTCCGATCCGGGCGGGATGGGCAGCCCGGCATCCGTCACGACGATGAGGTCGGTGTGCCCCGTCTCGCTGATGACGCGCGAAAGGGCGGGATTGATCGTCGTGGAGGTCTTTCGCATCGTGGGCTCCTGGTCGGTGGCAGTCAGACTCGGGATGCCAGGAAGGCATCGACGTCGGCTCGGACGGGCAGGCTGGGGGAGGCGCCCGGCTTGGTGACGGTGAGGGCGCCGGCAGCCGTGGCGAGCCGGACGGCATCGGTCAGCGAGGCGCCGTTCGCGAGAGCGGCGCCGAGGTAGCCGGCGTAGGCGTCTCCGGCCGCAGTGGTGTCGACGGCCTCGACCGGCAGAGGGGGGACGATCGACGCGCCGTCTGTCGTCACCACGCACGAACCCTGCTCGGCGAGCGTGATGACGGCGGCCCCGACACCGTGAGCGAGGAACCAGCGTCCGGCCTGCTCTGCAGTCGCGGCATCCGTCACCTTGATCCCGCTGAGCACCGACGCCTCCGTCTCGTTCGGCGTGACGATGTCGATGCTCGCCCACACCTCTGCGGGCAGAGGCGCGGCGGGCGCGGGGTCGAGGATCACCGTCATGCCGAGTTCGCGGCCTCTGGCGGTGATGTGCGCCGTCAGCGCTGACGGTGTCTCGAGCTGGGTCAGCAGCACGGAGGTGGTAGGGGAGAGCGCGTCGAGAGCGGCGTCGATCTGATCGGTGTTCAGCTCGGCGTTGGCCAGCGGCACCATCACGATGTCGTTCTGCGCGGATGCGTCGACGCGGATGTGCGCGATGCCAGTGGGACCGGGGACTGTGCGCAGATGAGTGAGGTCGACGCCGGCCTCTGTCAGCCCGTCGACGACCAGGTCGTGGAAGAGGTCGTCGCCGACGCATCCCACGAAACTCGTTCTGGCACCGGCGCGGCCGGCGGCCACGGCCTGGTTCGCGCCCTTGCCGCCGAGCATCATGGTGAACTGATCGCCCAGGATCGTTTCGCCACGCGCGGGCAGCCGCCGTGAGAATGTGGTCACATCCGCCGTGACGCTGCCGACGATGACGACGCCGTTGCGTCCTTCGGTGGGTGAGACGGTCATGGGGCTCCTGATCCTCTGCGGCACGCGTCGTTCTCGGCACCGTCTTTGACTTCGCCGAGTCCTGTCATTACATTAGCCGAATCCGAACCTGTAACGACAGGTTCGTCACTAGGAGTCGATCCCATGCCCGTCAACGTCATCTCCCCGCGCCTGTACGTCGACAGCGCCGACACGGAGCGGGTCTCCAGACTGCTGACGGCGCAGGTGGTGCACGGCGTGACCACGAATCCCACGATCCTCGAGCGCGGCGGTCGCACCGCGGCCGAGATCCCCTCGCTCTACGCGCAGTGGGAGTCGGAGGGTGCGCGCGAGATCTTCTTCCAGACCTGGGGATCGTCCCGTGCCGAACTCCTGCGCAATGCCGAGACGATCCGCGCACTCGGCGATCGAGTGGCGGTGAAGGTGCCGGCGACCGCAGAGGGCTTCGCCGCAGCATCCGCCCTCGTGGCCGACGGAGCGACCGTGCTCATCACCGCCGTGTACTCGGTCGCGCAGGCCCTCGCCGCGGCGAGCATCGGCGCGGCGTACATCGCGCCCTATCTCGGGCGGCTGCGCGATGCAGGAGTCGACGGCGACGCGCTGATCCCGCAGATGCAGGCCGTGTGCGCGGGAAGCGCGACGAACGTGCTCGCGGCGAGTCTCAGGTCTGCCGACGACGTCGTGTCGCTGCGGCTGGCCGGTGTGCCGTACTTCACTGCCGCGCCTGACGTGCTGGATGAGGTGCTGCAGCACTCCGTGAGCGACAGTTCGGCCGCAGAATTCGAGGCCGCCATGGGCCGCATCGGCGCTTAGCGCGGCGGGAAGTGCAGGCCGAGGCTATGCCTCGGTGACCGCGGCCGCCTGTCGCAGCCAGCGCTCGATGCCCGCGATGTGCGCGGTGGCGAGGGATGTCGCGAGATTCGGGTCGCGCTGCGCGATCGCCTCGGCGATGCCGCGGTGCTCGGAGAGGGTGCGCTCGACCGCGCCCTGCTCGGTGAGTCCTCGCCAGATCCGTGCACGAACGGTCTGGCCGCTGAGGCTTTCGATGAGGCTGGCGAGGTAGGCGTTGCCGGCCATGCGGACGATGTCGCGGTGGAACCGGATGTCATGCTCCACGAGCGCGTCGATCGAGACGTCGGAGTCGATACCGTCCAACTCCGTGTGCAGCTCGGCGATCGCATCCGCGGTGCCGAGGGTTGCGGCGAGCCCTGTCGCCTGGGATTCCAGCATCCGCCTGACCGCGAAGATCTCGAGCAGCGAGTCGTCGTCATGCATGTCGGCGACGAACGAGATCGCCTCGAGCAGCAGGTGCGGCTCGAGGCTGGTGACGTAGGTGCCGTCGCCGCGGCGCACATCGAGCACGCGGATGACCTCGAGCGCCTTCACCGCCTCACGCATGGAATTGCGCGAGAGGCCGAGCCGCTCTGAGAGCTCCTTCTCCGGTGGGAGGCGGTCTCCGGGGGACAACTCGCCGGACACGATCATCGCCTTGATCTTCTCGATCGCCTCATCGGTAACAGCCATGGTCGTCATCCTAGCGATTGATCGGATGTCTGGGGCAGGATGGTGCCATGCGCGTTCTCGATTCACATCTGCACCTGTGGGACCCGGCGCTCCTGGACTACCCGTGGCTCGAGGGTCCGTTGCTGTCACGCTTCGCCGCGGAGGAGATCGCGACCGCTGTCGACGGGGTCGAGGACGAGCGTGGTTTCGTGTTCGTGCAGGCCGACTGCGTCGAGGCGCAGTACCTCGACGAGACCGACTGGGTGGCCTCGCTCGCCGAGAAGGTGGGCGTGCGCGCGATCGTCGCGGGGGCCCGGTTGGATCGCGGAACCGAGACGGAGCGTCACCTGGATGCTGTCGCTGCGCGCCCTCTCGTCGTCGGCGTGCGGCATCTGCTGCAGGGTGAGCCGGCAGGGTTCGCAGGAGGGCAGGCGTTCCGTTCGGGTGCCGCGGCTCTTGTCGACCGAGGTTTGACCTTCGATGCGTGCGTTCGCGGCGAGGCGCAGTCGCGTGACGTGGAGGCATTGGCGGCTGCGGTACCGGAGCTTCGCATCGTGCTCGATCATCTCGGCAAGCCCTCGGTGGGGACCGCGGTGGAGCCCGAAGCGCCTTCCGCGGAGTGGGCGGCGTCGATGCACGCGCTTGCCGCGCACGCCCAGGTGCACTGCAAGCTCTCCGGACTGCCTGCCGAAGCGGGCGGATCGTGGAGCGCTGAGCAGCTGGAGCCGTTCTTCGATGTCGCGCTGGAGGCGTTCGGACCCGACAGGTTGATGATCGGCAGCGACTGGCCGGTGTCGGCGGTCACGGCATCCGGCTGGAATGGTGGCAATGGCGAGAATCGTGCTGCGCTGGATGCGGGCGCGATCGGGGCCTGGACGGAGGCGGTCGCATCGTGGGCGGTCGCTCGAGACCTCGACGTCGACGCGATCATGTGGCGCAACGCCGAGAGCTTCTACCGGCTGGGGTAGCGGCTCGCGCGCGAAAGGTGTCGCGAATGGTCGCAAAAACCGCACCGAGGCGGCATCCCGCGACACCTCTACGTCTGAGGGGAGCCAGGAGGTGTCGCGAATGGTCGCCAATCTCGCGTGGATGCGGCATCGTGCGACACTTCGCGCGGCGCCGCTGACCCGGGTGCGTCCGTCCGACCCGGGGTCCGTGTCTTCGGGATTACTCCGACCGCAGGCGCAACTGCGCCATGCCGCCGTCGACCTCGATGAACGTGCCAGTGGTGGATGCCGCGGAAGGGCTCACCAGGTACGCCACGGCCGCGGCCACCTCGTCGGGTGAGACCAGTCGTCCGTGCGGCTGACGCGCTTCGAGTGCTGCGCGCTCGGCGTCAGGATCGACGGCCTGGCCGAGCAGGCGACCCACCCACGGGGTGTCGGCCGTGCCGGGGTTCACGGCGTTGACGCGGATGCCCTCGCGCAGGTGGTCGGCGGCCATGGCGCGGGTGAGCGCAGAGACCGCGCCCTTCGACGCCGTGTACAGCGCGCGCTGCGGCAGACCGGTGGTGGAGGCGATGGATGCTGTGTTGCACACTGCGGCAGCGGGGGACTTCCGCAACCAGGGGAGCGCCGCCGCGGTCACCCTTGCGATCCCGGTGACGTTGACCGACAGCACCCGCGCCCACTCCTCGTCGTCGTTCGCGGTGACGTCTCCGACGGCACCGATGCCCGCGTTGTTCACGACGATGTCGATGCGGCCGAACTTCGCGGCGGCGGCGGCGACCGCGGCATCCACACTTGCACGATCAGAGATGTCGGCCGTGAACGCTGCGAAGCGCTCGTCGGCGCCCGACGTGTCGCGGTCGAGAACTGCGATCTGAGCGCCGTCCGCATGCAGACGCGTCGCGATCGCCGCGCCGATGCCTGACGCTCCGCCCGTGACGATCGCGACAAGACTGTCCAGAGGAGCACTCATCGATTCGCCTCCCATGCCACGAAGTTCTGCCGCTGGTGCCCGAGCCCATCGATCTGGATCTCGACGACGTCGCCGGCCCTCAGATACGGGTACTTGCCGGACAGTGCCACGCCCTGAGGTGTGCCGGTGAGGATCAGGTCGCCCGGCTCGAGCGTCACGTACTGCGAGAGGTGGTGCACGATGGTGCGCACGTCGAAGATCATGTCGGACGTGTTCGAGTCCTGACGCGGCTCGCCGTTCACGAAGCTCTTGAGGTTCAGATCGTCCACATCGACCTCGTCCGGGGTGACCAGCCACGGGCCGGTCGGGTTGAATCCGGGGGCGATCTTGCCCTTCGACCACTGTCCGCCGGAGACCTCGATCTGGAAGGAGCGCTCCGACACGTCGTTGGCGACGACGTAGCCTGCGATGTGCGCATCGGCCTCCTCGGGGGAATCGAGGTAAGCCGCTCGGGCGCCGATCACGATGCCGAGCTCGACCTCCCAATCGGTCTTCTCGCTGCCTCGGGGGATCGTCACGTCGTCGTTCGGCCCGACCACGGTGTTCGGGGTCTTGAGGAAGATGATCGGGATCTTCGGCGGCTCGGAACCCGACTCCGCCGCGTGCGCTGCGTAGTTCATGCCGATGCAGATGACGGCACTCGGGCGTGCGATCGGCGAGCCGATGCGGAGATCCGCGGCGCCCTCGAGTTCGGCGAGCTCGCCGGCGGCGCGCGCCGCATCCACTCGCGCACGGAAGTCGGTCGCGAGGAAATCCCCGTCGACATCGGATGTCACCGATCGGAGGTCGAAGTGTCGATCACCGTCGACCAGGACGGGAATCTCGGATCCAGGGGCGCCAAGCCGCGCGAACTTCATGGTTCTCCAGCCTCTCAGGGGAACCGCCGGCTGACGGCCCATCTGATTGACAGTATAGACATCCGATGTTTACACTCCAAGAGATCCGTGCAGAATATTCGTGCTGCACGAGGAGAGGAATCCCCGTGAGCCGTATCGTCGCACTCGACACCACCGACATCCGCTTCCCCACGTCTTTGAGCCTTGACGGTTCGGATGCGATGAATCCCGATCCGGACTACTCGGCAGCGTATGCGGTGATCCGCACCGACGCCGCAGACGGCATCGAGGGCCACGCCTTCGTCTTCACGATCGGACGAGGAAACGATGTGCAGGTCGCGGCGATCGATGCACTCGCCGGGCACCTGGTCGGCCGTGAGATCGAGCCTCTTCTGGATGACATGGGAACCACGTTCCGCGACATCATCGGTGACTCGCAACTGCGCTGGCTCGGCCCGGAGAAGGGCGTCATGCACATGGCGATCGGCGCCGTCATCAACGCTCTCTGGGACATCAAGGCCAAGCGTGCGGGCCTGCCGCTCTGGCAGTTGCTCGCGAGAATGACGCCAGAGGAGATCGTCGATCTCGTCGACTTCCGCTACCTCACCAACGCGCTCACCCCCGAGGATGCGCTCGAGATCCTGCGCGCAGGTGTCGCGGGGAGGGAAGAGCGCGAAGCCGAACTTCTCGCCTCCGGCTACCCGGGTTACACCACGAGCCCCGGATGGCTCGGCTACTCAGACGAGAAGCTCGAGCGCCTCGCGCGCGAGGCGCTCGCAGACGGCTTCACCCAGATCAAACTCAAGGTCGGCGCAGACCTCGACGACGACATCCGCCGTTTCCGCAAGGCCCGCGAGGTCGTCGGACCCGACTTCCCGATCGCGATCGACGCGAATCAGCGCTGGGAGGTTTCGGAGGCGATCGAGTGGGTGAACGCGCTGGCCGAATTCAACCCGACCTGGGTCGAAGAGCCCACGAGCCCCGACGACATCCTTGGTCACGCCGAGATCGCCCGAGGGATCGCGCCGATCCGCGTCGCGACGGGGGAGCATGCGCAGAACCGGATGATCTTCAAGCAACTGCTGCAGGCGAACGCGATCGAGGTCATGCAGATCGATGCCGTACGCGTCGCCGGAGTCAACGAGAACATCGCCAACCTGCTGCTCGCCGCGAAGTTCGGTGTTCCGGTGTGCCCGCACGCCGGCGGCGTCGGACTGTGCGAGGCCGTGCAGCACCTGTCGATGTTCGACTTCGTCGCCGTCACCGGCACCCGTGAGGGTCGTCTGATCGAATTCGTCGATCACCTGCACGAGCACTTCGTCGTGCCCACCGACATCCAAGGCGGCTCGTACATGGCACCCACGACTCCCGGTGCCAGCATGGAGATGAAGGCGGAGAGCATCGCGAAGTACACCTGGAAGGGCGAGCATGTCATCGACTGAACTGCAGTTGCCCACGCTCGGATACGGCGCCGCGAATGTCGGAAACCTCTTCCGTGAGCTCTCCGACGATGAAGCATGGGCAGTGCTCGAGGCGGCGTGGGAGAGCGGAGTCCGTTACTACGACACCGCACCGCACTATGGCCTGGGACTGTCGGAGCGACGTCTCGGGGCCTTCCTGCAGACCAAGCCACGTGACGAATTCGTCGTCTCGACCAAAGCCGGCCGTCTCCTTCGACCGAACCCCGACTTCGACGGCGGTCTCGACACCGCCCACGACTTCTTCGTGCCGGATGCCCTGCAGCGCGTGTGGGACTTCTCGGATGCCGGCATCCGCGCGTCCCTCGATGAATCGCGTGAGCGATTGGGGCTCGACCGGATCGACCTCGTCTTCCTGCATGATCCGGAGCGCAATGACCTCGACCTCGCGCTCGCCGAGGCCTTCCCCGCTCTCGAGGCGGTGCGCGCTGAGGGCGGTGTGCAGGCGATCGGCATCGGATCGATGGCATCCGCGGCGCTGGCGCGTTCGGTGCGAGAGGCCGACCTCGACATCATCATGATCGCCGGGCGTTACACGCTGCTCGAGCAGCCGGCCGCGGTCGACGTGCTGCCCGCGTGCCGCGATCGCGGCACCGGGGTGGTCGCGGCATCCGTGTTCAATTCAGGACTGCTCGCGAAGGCCGAGCCGACACGGGACGGTCGCTACGAATACGGTGGCGTGCCGGACGAGATCTGGGACAGATTGCAGCGCATCGTCGCCGTCTGCAGCGCGCATGACGTGCCGCTTCCTGCGGCGGCCGTCCAGTTCCCGCTTCGGGACGCGTCGACGCGGTCGGTGGTGCTGGGCAGCTCACGCCCTGAGCAGGTGCGGCAGAACGCCGAACTCGCGGCTCTCACGATTCCCGACGAGTTCTGGGATGAGCTCGTCGAGGATCGGCTCATCCCGGCATCCACCGTCTGAGGAGGAATCATGCTCGAAGGAATCAACCCGCTGCTCACCGGCGAACTGCTGCTGCACCTGGATCGGATGGGGCACTCCGATGCCGTCGTGATCGCGGATGCGCACTTTCCCGCCTGGGCCCTGGGCGAACGCGCGATCGATCTGCCCGGCACCACGACGCCCGAGGTGCTGGCGGCGATCCGCACGGTGATCCCGCTCGACGATGCGCCGGGCCTCGACCTGATGGAATCCGCCGACGGCGAGGTGCTGGACGTGCAGTGCGAACTCATGGATGCCGCCGGCACCACCGTCGACACCACCCGGTTCGTGGAGCGCTTCGCCTACTACGAGATCGCCGCGCCCGCCTACCTCATGGTGCGCACCGGCGAGACCCGCAAGTACGGCAATGCGCTGCTGCGCAAGGGTGTGGTCGGGCACGCGTCCGCGTAGGCGGTCAGTGCCGATCGATGCTCTCCACGGCGTGCATGGCGTCGCGGATGAAGCGATTGGCGTGAGCGGCGAGATCGTCCGAGTCCTGCCAGAGGTTCCGCCAGATGCCGAGCGTGTTGCTCAGCTCGGCGCTGACCACGGCTGACGAGAACGATTCGAACACGACGGGGCCGTCGTAGTCGACGTCGTGCAGCGCGCGGAAGAAGGTCGCGAAGTCGACTGTGCCGGTGCCGAGGTAGCCGCGGTGGCTGTCGCCGATGTGCACGTAGCCGAGCTTTCCCGCCGCAGCGACGTCGTGCACGGGCTGGAAGAAATCCGATTCCTCGATGTTCATGTGGTAGGTGTCCAAGTGCACGCTGACATCGCCTGCGACGCCGTCGAGGAAGCCGAGCGCACCTCGCCCTGTGTTGAAGGCGTTCGACTCGTAGCGGTTCACGACCTCGAGCGAGAGGCGGATGCCGCGGGCTGCAGCCTTGGCAGCGAGGTCTGAGATCGCACGCTGACTGTTCTCGATGCCCTTCGGTGTCGCCGGCGACATGTACTTGCCCATCGCCGAATAGATAACACCGCACAGCACGTCGCCGCCCATCGTGGCGACGTGGTCGAGGCAGCGCTCCAGCATCGCGACTCCGGATGCGACGACCGCCGCGTCCTCGCTGGTGAGGTCGGTCGCGGAGGTCAGCCCGAGGGATGCCGTCACGGCGAGGTCGTTGTCGCGCAGCATCCGCGCGGCGAGGTCCGAGTCGAAAGATGAAGCGTCCATCAGAGGGATCTCGATCAGATCGAAGCCTGCCTGCTTCGTGCCCTCGATGGCGCGCCGCAGGCCCGCCTCTTCGAAGGATCCCGTGAAGACCAGTCCGTGCGCGCCGATGAGCATGTGCGTCCTTCTCTCTGCGCGTTCGCGCGCATCCGTGACAAAGTTGTTATTACAGGTCTAGCATGGCAGGACTCGAGTAGGTACATTTAGATACAACTTGCGTCGGAGATGACGCTGGTACAGAATTGACCCGATGTTTGAAATGGATTCCATCACACGGAATCCGCACACGACCTCCAAGGAAGCAGGTGAGTACATGAGCGATCCCATCCTCAGGGTCGACGGCATCAGCAAGGGCTTCCCCGGGGTCCAGGCACTCCAGGATGTGCACCTCGAAGTGCACGCCGGTGAAGTGCTCGTGCTCGTGGGCGAGAACGGTGCGGGCAAGTCGACGCTCATGAAGATCCTGTCCGGGATCTACACACGCGACGAGGGCACCATCGCCTTCGAGGGTAAGGAGGTCGAGCTCACCAGCCCGTTGCAGGCGCAGCACCTCGGCATCACGATCATCCATCAGGAACTCAACCTGATGCCCGACCTCACCGTGGCGCAGAACATCTACATCGGCCGCGAGCCCACCTCCGCCCTCCTGCTGTCCGAGCGCAGACTCAACAAGCAGACGGCCGAACTGCTGGGCCGACTCGGCATCAACCTCAACCCGCGACAGCTGGTGGGTGAGCTGACGGTCGCCGAGCAGCAGATGGTGGAGATCGCGAAAGCCTTGTCGTTCAACGCGAAGGTGCTCATCATGGATGAGCCGACCTCCGCCCTCACCGACAGCGAGGTCGAGACGCTGTTCGTCCTGATCGAGCAGCTCAAGGCCAGCGGCACCGGCATCGTCTACATCTCGCATCGTATGGACGAGTTGCGTCGTCTCGCCGACCGCGTCTCGGTGCTGCGCGATGGGCGATACATCGGATCACTCGAGAAGAGCGAGATCAGCGTGCCGAAGATCATCGAGATGATGGTCGGGCGTGTGATCGACGAGGGAACCCGCCCAGAGGCGCGCGAGCATCTCGGCGATCCTGTCGTGCTCGACGTGCAGGGACTCACGACGAGGACGCTGCTGAAAGACGTGTCGTTCCAGCTCCACAAGGGAGAGATCCTGGGATTCGCCGGCCTCATGGGCGCCGGACGCACCGAGACGGCCCGCGCCATCATCGGAGCCGATCCCCGAGACGGCGGCGTCATCGAAGTCGGCGGACGGGCAGCGAAGATCAATCAACCGGCGGACGCGGTCAAACTCGGCCTCGGGTACCTCTCCGAAGACCGCAAGCGCCTCGGACTCATGCTCGAGCAGAGCGTCACCTTCAACACGGTTCTCGCCTCGCTCGACTCGTACGCAGGCGCCATCGGGTGGATGGGCGACAGCAAGGCGAAGCAGCGCACCAAGGAGTACGTCCAGCAGCTTCGTGTGAAGACCCCGTCCGTCAACCAGGTCGTGAAGCTGCTGTCCGGCGGAAACCAGCAGAAGGTCGTCATCGCCAAATGGCTCATGCGCGACTGCGACATCCTCATCTTCGACGAACCGACCCGCGGCATCGACGTCGGCGCCAAGGAAGAGATCTACCGCCTCATGCAGCAGCTGGCGGATGCCGGGAAGTCGATCATCGTCATCTCATCGGAGCTGCCCGAGATCCTCCGCGTCGCGAACCGCATCGCCGTGTTCGCGAACGGTCGGATCACAGGAACGCTCCGCAACGAAGAAGCCAGCCAGGAGAAGATCATGCAACTCGCAGCCCACGGGGAGGAAGACTGATGAGCACCCCAGAACAGTCCGGATCGACGACGACCGTCATCCAGCAGGCAATGGCCGAGAACACCGACAAGCGTGACACTCGTGCCTTCCTCAAGCGTCAGGTGCAGCAGTCCCTGGCGTTCGGCACGCTGGTCGTGCTGCTGATCTTCTTCTCACTCGCGAGTCCGAACTTCTTCACCTTCAGCAACATCGCCTCTGTGCTGCTGTCGACGGCGGTCATCGGCATCCTCGCCCTCGGGACGACGTTCGTCATCATCACGGGAGGCATCGACCTGTCGCTGGGCACAGGTATGGCTCTCTGCTCGGTGATGACGGGTGTGCTCATCACGAATATGGGTCTCCCGGTCTGGATCGGCGTGATCGGCGGTATCGCCACCGGTGTGCTGATGGGCCTCGTCAACGGGTTCAACGTCACGTTCCTGCGGCTGCCGCCGTTCATCGCGACGCTCGCCATGATGATGATCGCCGGCGGTCTCGCCCTGGTCATCTCCAACGTCGCCCCGATCTACTTCTCGACGTCGGCCCCCGACTTCAAGCGGATCGCGCTCGGTGCCATCATTCCCGGCATCCCGAACGCCGTCCTCATCACCGCCGTGCTCGCTATCATCGCGTTCCTCGTCCTGTCGAAGACGCTGCTCGGCCGCTACACCTTCGCGATCGGCTCGAACGAGGAGGCAACGCGGCTCTCCGGTGTGAACACCCGACGCTGGACGATCTTCGTCTACATGTTCGCCGGTGCCTTCACCGGGATCGCCGGTGTGGTCATCGCCTCTCGCCTCGACTCGGCGCAGCCGCAGATCGGTACGGGCTACGAGCTGCAGGCGATCGCCGCCGTGATCATCGGCGGTACGTCCCTGCTCGGCGGTCGCGGATCGATCATCGGCACGGTCATCGGCGCACTCATCATGAGTGTGCTCGTCAACGGCCTCAGCATCCTGTCGATCCAGACCGAATGGCGCAACATCGTCGTCGGCGTGGTCGTGCTGCTGGCGGTCTTCCTCGACTCGCTGCGCAACCGCCAGCGAACCTGATCCTTTCCCTCCCTATCCACCACAGCGCCGACCGTGAGGCCGGCATCCACAAGTAATCACCGAACAATGGAGTTTCCATGCGATTTGGCAAGAAGACCGCATTCGCGGCACTCATGGCCGCATCCGCGCTCGTGATGGCGGGCTGCGCAGGCGGCGGCGGCGACATCATCGAAGAGGGCGCCCCCGACGGCGGCGGCAGCAGCGACGGCGAGATGTACATCGCGCTGGTGTCGAAGGGCTTCCAGCACCAGTTCTGGCAGGCGGTGAAGAAGGGCGCAGAGCAGAAGGCAGAAGAACTCGGCGTCAAGATCACCTTCGAAGGCCCTGCCGCGGAGACCGAGATCGCCCAGCAGCTCGAGATGCTCACCACGGCCATCGACAAGAACCCGGATGCCATCGCCTACGCCGCTCTCGATCCGGAGGCGTGCGTCGCTCCGCTGGAGCAGGCGAAGTCGAAGGAGATCCCTGTCGTCTACTTCGACGCCCCGTGCAACGGCGACGTGGGCCTGAGCCTCTCGGCGACCGACAGCAAGGTCGCCGGAGCCCTGGCCGCAGAGCACATGGCAGAGCTGATCGGCGGCGAGGGTGAAGTCGGCATCGTCGGCCACTCGCAGATCAACTCGACCGGTGTCGAGCGCCGTGATGGCTTCGTCGAGAAGATCGAGGCCGACTACCCGGACATCGAGATCGTCGACATCCAGTACGGCGACGGCGACCACCTGAAGTCGGCAGACATCGCCAAGGCCATGATCGCCGCGCACCCCGACCTCAAGGGCATCTACGGCACCAACGAGGGCTCGGCCATCGGCGTCGTGAACGCCGTCGGCGAGCTCGGCCTGGAGAAGGGCAAGCTGACCATCATCGGGTTCGACTCCGGTGCGGCGCAGATCGAAGCCATCAAGAACGGCACCATGGCCGGCGCCATCACCCAGGACCCGATCGGCATCGGTGAGCAGGTCGTCCAGGCCGCATTCGACGCCGCCAACGGCGACGATGTCGAGGAGTTCTACGACACCGGCTCGTACTGGTACGACGCCGAGAACATGGAAGACGAGGAAATCGCAGCCGTCCTCTACGAGTGATCTGATCGGTCGGCTTCGGCCCCTCGTCTTCGGGCGAGGGGCCGTTTCCGTGTCCCGGCAAACGCATCGGGTGCACGGATGCAGGGCGATCGTACGGATGCAGGGCCAGATCACGGCGTGTCGCCCTGCATCCGTGCATTCACCCTGCAAGTGTGCGCATCCTGCACGTGTGCGGCGGAGCGCCGCCGGGATCACGCCAGGGCGAGCAACCTGGCGGGGTTGGCGACCAGCATCCGGTCCACAGCGTCGTCGCCGACGAGGGAGCGCAGGCGCGGGATGTACCGCTCGCCGAGATAGGCGAGGCCGGGCATGCCGCCGTAGGAGACGTAGCGGGTGCGCCGAGCGACATCCCCGCCGAGCAGGATGCGGTCGCCGCCGCCCTGTTCGACGACGGCGGCGCTCAGTGCCAGCAGTTCGGCGTCGCTGCGGGTGCGCGGCCGCGCGAATCCGTCGTAGCCGAGATATGCACCCCGTTCAGCGAGCGACGCGTGCAGCCCGACATCCGGATCCCGGTCGGCGTGCGCGAGAACGACCCGATCGGGTGCGACGCCGTCGGCGGCCAGCAGATCGAGCACTTCGTGCGCCGCCGTGCAGAACTCCAGATGCACCATGATCGGTGCGAGCGTCGCTCGGTGCGCTGCGGCCAGTGCCTCGAGCGTCGTCCGTTCGAACGGGCTGATCCGCCAGTAGTCGATGCCGGCCTTGAGCAACCCAGCGCGTACGGGAGAGCCGGTCGGGTTGCGGGCGGTTCGCACGTCGGGGCTCTCGAAGATCTCCGCGTCGTTCGCGGCCATGCCGGTGGTCACGTCGGCGATGAGGAGCTCTGCGAGCTGTTCGGCCGTCCACACCTGCATCGGATGCTCGTCGCCGTAGTGCGCCTCACGGTGCCGCCCTGTCGTGGCGACGACGTGCAATCCGGTGGAGTCACTGATGCGTGCGAGCGCTTCGGGGTCACGACCGAGTCCGAAGGGCGTGGCATCCACCATGGCTGCGAAGCCGCTGCCGCGCAGCAGCGCGGCTTCCGCGCCGGACGCGGCTTCGTCGTCGAGCTCGTCTCCTGGTAGCAGGGGGCTGATCTGGAACAGGTGCTCGTGGTAGTTCGTCGGCCCGAGCAGTGTCGGGTCGATGTCGCCGAGGACGGTGCGGATCATGGCTCTTCGAGTACGCGCCGCTTGCGTCATCGTCGCGCGGACTCCGCGGCGTCGGCGAGTCGTTCGACGATCTCGGGTGTGAGGTCGAGCTCGAACACGTCGGCGATGACCTGGGACCATCCGTGGATGAAGTACCGCCCTCCGTCGATCACATGCAGGGCTCGAGCGCTCTCCTGCACGCGTGCCTGATGCAGAAACTCCAGCGAGCCCCGGTAGTTGAACTCCCAGACGTACGCGGCGTCGGGGAAGACGACGTCATCCGGCAGGGGAGAGCCAGGGCGGTCTTTGCCGAGCCCTGTGGCGTTGACGATCAGGGAGCCTGGGGGAGCGGCTGCGACGATAGCGGCGGCGTCTTCCGGAGCATCCGTGCGCACATACTCGATGAACCCGTCAGGGGTGCCGTGCTGGCGGTGCACTTCGCGCAGGTGATCGAGCTTCTCGTCGTCGCGGGCGGTCACGACCACACGCGAGGGGGCGTCCGTCCGCTCGGAGAGCGCCCAGCTGAGGGCCGTGCCCGAGCCTCCGGCGCCGAGGATGATGACTTGGGCACCGGTGGTGGCGAAGTGGTCGGCGGGCAGGAAATCGCTCAGCGCGAGGTCGACCGTGATGGGGTCCTTCGCCCTCCCGGACAGGAGCGAGCCGCGCTTGGCGATGCTGGATATCTCAGAGCACGAGACCGCGAAGGGATCGAGCTCGTCGAACAGGCCCGATGCTGCGGCGTACACGTTCATCTTGTGCGTTGTGACCAGGGCGCCACGGTGATGCGGGTCGTCGCGGATCTGCTCGACGAGCCCGACGTACTGCTCCGGCGTGGCATCCATTGGCAGGTCGTGCCCGACGAGCGTGCGGGTGGGCAGGCCGAGGATGTCGGCCCACAGCGGGAACACCTTCATGATCGACGACGAACCGGTGGTGACGCCGACGAAGCCCATGTAGTCGGATGAGGGAGCAGTCATGCGAGGCCTTTCAGCGTGTGACGGGATGGGTCGGCTGTTCGCCGGCAAGGATCGCCAGAACGTCGTCGAGCGAATACGAGCCCATGTTGTCGACGGCCTGCGTGGTCTGCGCGCCCAGATGCGGCGTCACGATCACGCGGTCGGCGAGGTCATCGGCGAGCAGGGGACTGGCGGATGCCGCGGTGTCGCCGTCGAGCGTGTCGGCGGCGTAGCCGGAGAGGCGGCCGTCCTCGAGTGCCTTCGCCACGGCTGCTTCGTCGACGAGATCGGGGCGGGCGGTGTTGATGATGACAGTGCCAGGACGGATGCTGCGGAGCCGGTCAGCATCGACGAGCCGCTGGCCCCCTGGTGCGTGCAGGCTGATGACGTCGGCGGATGCGAACAGTTCATCGAGTTCTGCAGGCTCGGCGCCGAGATCGCGGATGCGTTCGGCGGGGAGGAAGGGATCGGCGGCGATGATCCGCGGACCGAACCCGCCCAGACGCCGTGCGACGCCCTGTCCGATGCGTCCGAAGCCGATGATGCCGACGGTTGCGGCGCCGAGCTCGCGTCCGCGGCGCACGCCCCAGTCGCCCCGGCGCACGCGACGGTCGCCGTCGGGGATGAAGCGGAGCGCGCCGAGCATGAGGCCCAGGGCGTGATCGGCGACAGCGTCGGCGTTGGCGCCGGGCGTGTTGGTGACCGGGATGCCTCGGGCCTCGGCGGCGGCGAGATCGACAGCCTCAGTGCCGACGCCGTAGCGGGCGAGCACTTTGAGGTTCGGGGCAGCGTCGAGGTGGGCGGCGGTGACGGGGCCGGTGCCGGCGATCCAGGCGTCCGCTCTTGCGAGCAGCGGGGCGAGCGCTGACAGGTCGTGGTGCGCAGGGCCCCGCACGATCTCATGGCCGGCGTCGGTCGCGCGCGTGACGAGGTCGAGGTCGCCGTCCGAGAACGAGCGGCTGGTGGCGAGGATGATGCCCATCAGTCGCCCCCTCCGGGCGCCATCATCGTGGGGCTCCCGCGAACCACGGCGCCAGGGCGTCGTAGGCCGAGGTGAAGCGCGAGTGCCGTGCGGCGTGGATGCTGTGGCGGGAGGCATCCGGGGTGAACTCCGCCGTCACCTCGCTCAGCTCGCGTGCTGCGGAGAAGTCGGCGAGACCGAGTCCGACCGCACCGGTGACGGCCGCCCCGAGGCTGTTCGCCTCTTCGACGATCGTGCGCCGCCGCACCGGTATGCCCCACACGTCGGCGAGGACCTGCAGCAGCGCGTCGCTCTGCGCGCCGCCGCCGACCGCGTCGATGCGATCGATCATCGCGCCCGACTCGCGGAAGGCGTGGATGCTGCTGAGCAGGTTGTATCCGAGACTCTCCAGCACTGCGCGAACGAGGTGCTGACGGGAGTGATGGCGACCGATGCCGACGAAGGCGCCACGGGCGTTCGGATCCCAGATGGGGGAGCGCTCGCCGAGCAGGTACGGCAGGAAATAGAGGTCCTCGGTGTCGAGATCGCCGCCGGCTTCGGCAGTCAGTCGAGCGGTGTCCGGATGCTGCGGATCGGGCGACAGCGCCTCGCTGATCCACTGGATCGAGGCGCCGCCGGCCTGCATCGTCGCGGTGGGGACGAAGCTGTTCGGCACGACGTTGTCGAAGGTGAAAGTACGCATCCCCTTGTCGATCAGGGGAGCCTTCGAGGCGAACGAGATCCACGAGGATGTGCCGAGACTCACGTACGCGCCGTCCTCCGGTGCGACGATGCCCGATCCGACGGCGGCCATCGGGCCATCGCCGCCGCCCATCACCACGCGCACACTCCTGTGCCGGCCATGAGCATCGTGCAGTCCGAGGGCGGATGCCGCGGCATCCGTGAGTGGACCGGCGATCGCAGTGGAGTCGAGGATCTCGGGGAACAGGGACCGGTCAAGGCGGGCAGCGGCGAGCACCTCATCCGACCAGTCGCCGGTCTGCTGGTCGTAGGCGTTCGTGCCCGATGCGTCGGAGCGGTCGGTCGCCAGGCGTCCGGTGAGGCGCAGCACGATGTAATCCTTGGCGATGCAGAAGCGGCGCACACGTGACCAGACGTCCGGCTCGTTGTCGCGCACCCACATGACCTTCTCGATCGAATAGGTCGGGTTGAGTCGGTGCCCGAGCAACAGATACGCATGCTCTGCGCCGAGCTCCTGCTCCAGCTCCCGCTGCTGCGCACTCGCGCGCGTGTCCGCCCAGATGATCGCGGGACGCACCGGCGCGCCATCTCCATCGAGGAGAACCGCTCCCATCATCTGACCGCTCACGACGAGTCCCTGCACGTCGGAAGGAGCGGTCTCGGTGCGGGCGAGGAGTTCGCGAGTCGCCGAGACCACGGCATCCCACCAGTCCTGCGGGTTCTGCTCCGCCACTCCGCCGGCGGCGAAGTGCGCCGGGTACCCGACCGTCGTGGATGCCACGAGCCGGCCGTCGTCATGGTGCAGCGATGCCTTGTTCCCCGTGGTGCCGAGGTCGTGAGCGATGATCACAGTGGGTGCCTGCTTCGGTGGTTGCGTTTCCAGATCGTGCTGTTTTGGAGTATACCTGTAATTACAAGTCCTGTAGTTACAAGTCGTAGGAGATCATCGTGAGCACCCCACCCGCTGTGGACATCCCCACCCTGCTGGAGATCTCGCCGGAGGGCGGCATCCAGGGGCGGTCTCGCCGCTACGAGAAATACCTGGGCGACATGGACGGCGTGTACCGCGATGGGCGGGCCTGGCAGGATGCCGTCGGCGAGCGCGGTACGGATGAACTCGTCTATTGGGTCGACGACCACCGCTACCAGGAGGGCCCAGGCGCCCTGATCGTGGGCACGAGCACGGTGTTGCCGGGTCGCTACGGTGAGGAGTTCGCCGTCACTCGCGGTCATCTGCACGCGATCGCCGACCGGGCCGAGCTGTACTACTGCCTCAGCGGGCGCGGCGTCATGCTGCTGGAGACCCTGGATGGACAGACCTCGGCCGTCGAGCTCACGCCCGGCAAGGCCGTCGACGTGCCAGGTCACTGGATCCATCGCAGCGTGAACGTGGGGGACGAGCCGTTCGTCACGCTGTTCTGCTACTCCGCGGATGCGGGGCAGGACTACGCCGTGATCGCTGAGGCCGGCGGCATGAAGAACCTCGTGGTCGCAGACGGCGACGGTTGGGCGCTCAAGGCGAACCCCGACCACACCGGATACCGCTCATAGCCGCGGTCGGGACGGGGGCTCAGCGCTGCCGGGCCCGGTACGCGGCGACGGCGTTGCGGTTCGTGCACGCCGTAGAGCAGTAGCGGCGAGAGCGGTTGCGGGACAGGTCGAGGACCACGCCGCCGCAATCCTCGTCGGCGCACACCGAGATCCGGCTGCCCTCGTCCGCGCGCACGACGTCGATCAGCCCCATCGCCGTCTCCGCGAGGATGCGCTCGGCGAGTGGACGGTCGTCTGCCACGGCGTGCAGATGCCAATCCGCGCCGTCGTGGCGCACCAGTCGCGCATCGAGGGTGACTTCTCCGAGCGCGCTGTTGATGCCGGCGACCATCTCGTCGCGTGATGAGAGCAGTACCGAGCGCAGCCGAGGACGCAAGGCTCGCAGCTCGGCGAGCTCGTCGTCGTCGCTGTCGATCCGCCCCGTATACGGGAACGCCTCGAGGAAGGCGGCGAAGTCCTCTGCGGTGACCAGCGTGTCCGGCTGCTCGGCGGTGTTGGCGAGGTGGACTGCGGCCCGCAGCGCCTCGACCGTGTCATCCGTGAAAAGCATATTGACACATTACATGATCGCGTCTTAGTGTCATTGATCATGGCTACGTTGGCAAATGACAGGCGCGTCCGATCCGGCTGGGGACTCGGGCTGCCACTCGCGATCGGCGCGGCGTTCTCGTTCGGGATGTCCGGTGCGTGGGCGCGTGGGCTGATCGACGCGGGGTGGACGCCCGGTGCGGCCGTCACAGTGCGGATCTGGGTGGCGGCGCTCGTGCTGCTGATCCCCACGATCATCGCGGTGCGCGGGCGGTGGGTGCAGCTGCGCCGCAATGCTCTGATCATCGCCGCCTACGGCCTGCTCGCGGTGACGGCGACGCAGCTGTTCTACTTCCAGGCGGTCGCGGTGATGGATGTCGGGCTCGCGCTCCTCATCGAGTACACCGCGCCCGTGGCCGTCGTGCTGTGGCTATGGCTGAGGCGCGGAGAGAAACCGACCGCACGCAGCATCGTCGGTGCCGTCGTCGCCTTCATCGGACTCATCCTCATGCTCGACGTCCTGTCCGGCCGCATCGTCGACCTCGGCGGAGTGCTCTGGGCGTTCGGCGCCATGATCGGGGCGGCGGCGTACTTCCTGCTGTCCGGAAGAAGCGACACCGGGCTTCCACCGATCGCTCTGGCGGGTGCCGGTCTCTTCGTCGGTGCGATCGGTCTGACTCTGGCGGGTCTCGTCGGCATCGTCCCCATCGCCTGGAACGCGGACGATGTGACCTACCGGTTCGGAACCGTCCCATGGTTCGTGCCGGTGCTCGCGATCGGCATCATTGCGACTGCGCTGGCGTACGTACTCGGCATCGCCTCGACGCGCCTGCTCGGCTCGAGGCTCGCGTCCTTCATCGCGCTCGCCGAGGTGGTGGCTGCACTGCTGTTCGGCTGGCTGCTGCTGGGGCAGCTGCCGAACCTGGTGCAGGGCCTCGGTGCCGCGCTGGTGCTGGCCGGCGTGGTGGTCGTGAAGCTCGGCGAGCCTGCGGCTGCGGAGGCGGGTGAGCCCGCATTGACGTGATCCGAGGTGCCTCTTGATCTCGACCTCAGTGCGGACGAGA
This sequence comes from Microbacterium sp. TWP3-1-2b2, assembly GCF_049896145.1. Classification (NCBI taxonomy): domain Bacteria; kingdom Bacillati; phylum Actinomycetota; class Actinomycetes; order Micrococcales; family Microbacteriaceae; genus Microbacterium; species Microbacterium sp. TWP3-1-2b2. The sequence goes on from NZ_JAFCTS010000002.1 coordinate 47,209, forward strand.
CTGGCCGGGCCGGTTCTCGATCGGGGTCGGTGACGCGACAGAGAGGGCATCGACATGGCTCACGGAGACATCACCCACATCGACATTCCTGTGGGCGACATGGAGCGGGCCAAGGCCTTCTATTCCAGGCTGTTCGGATGGGAGATCGCAGAGATCCCCGGGTTCGAGGACTACCCGATGTGGCAGGCGCCGAACAAGATCAGCGGGGGAGGACTCGCTCCACGCAGCGCCGACTTCACCCAGCCGCGCTCGTACGTCGAGGTCGACTCGATCGATGAGACCGTTGCGGCGGCGGTGGATGCAGGCGCGACGCTGCTGATGGGCAAACAGCCCATCAGTGAGACGAGCTGGTGGGCCGTGATCGCCGACCCCGATGGCAACGCCATCGGACTGTACGAGGGTGTGACCGACGCCGGCTGAGTGCTTTGTATACGTTGCCCGCTCAAATAGTGGTCCCCTGATCCGATCGGGCGAATTGTGTATACACTGAGGATGTGAGCACCGCAGTCGAGCGAACCAGGGCCAGCGATCGCGCATATGCGACTCTGCTGGAGGAGATCCAGTCCGGCGAGCTCGCACCCGGCACCGTTCTGGCCGAGGTCGAGCAGGCAGCTCGTCTCGGAGTCAGCCGCACGCCGCTGCGTGAGGCGCTGCAGCAGCTCAGCGCCGACGGACTGGTCGAGCAGCAGTCCCCACGGGTCACGGTCGTCACCGGCATCGATGCTGACGACATCCGGTCGCTCTTCGAGATCCGTCGCGCACTGGAGGAATCCGCCGCCCGCCTCGCTGCAATGCGAGGTGATGCCGGGCTGTTCGCACGCCTTGCCGCAGAGTTCGCGGATGCCGGAGCATCCCTCGACGCGGTCACCGGTCGAGACGAGTACTACGCGCTCATCGCCCGCTTCGATGGGGCCGTCGATGCCGCGGTCGACAACGACTACATCGCCTCAGCCTTGCGCACCGTGCGAACCCACCTGGTGCGAGTGCGTCGGCTGTCGCGCGACATCCCCGCGCGGCTCGCCGCGTCTGTGGCCGAGCACCGGCTCATCGCCGAGGCGCTGGCCGAGCGGGACGGCGACCTCGCCGCGCACGCCACGCATGTGCATCTGCGGAACGCTCTCACCAGCATCCTCGGCAGCATCCAGAACCCTGACATCACTCAGAACGAAGGACAGTCATGACCGTCACCCACCACGTCCGCGTCTACAAGAGCGAAGAAGACCTGCCCCGCGAGAACCAGCTGGCCTGGAAGATCGCCGAGGTCGGGGCGGATCCCGTCGAGGTCGAGCAGGACGTCGTCGACATGATCATCAACCGCGTCATCGACAACGCCTCTGTTGCCGCGGCATCCCTCACCCGCGGTCCGATCATCGCCGCCCGCGATCAGGCGTTCAGCCACCCTGTGTCGACCGGCGGCGCCGGAGCGACAGTGTTCGGCGCCTCGATCGAGAAGCGCACCAGCCCTGAGTGGGCAGCGTGGGCCAACGGTGTCGCCGTGCGCGAACTCGACTACCACGACACATTCCTGGCGGCCGAGTACTCGCACCCGGGCGACAACATCCCGCCGATCCTCGCGGTCGCCCAGCACACCGGCGCCGACGGACGTGCGCTCGTACGAGGCATCGCCACCGGATACGAGATCCAGGTCGACCTGGTGAAGGCGATCTGCTTGCACAAGCACAAGATCGACCATGTCGCGCACCTCGGTCCGTCGGCCGCTGCCGGCATCGGCACACTCCTCGGCCTCGACGCCGAGACGATCTACCAGGCCGTGAGCCAGGCGCTGCACACCACGACCGCCACTCGGCAGAGCCGCAAGGGCGAGATCTCGACATGGAAGGCGCACGCCCCGGCCTTCGCAGGCAAGATGGCCGTCGAGGCCGTCGATCGTGCCATGCGCGGCCAGACCAGCCCTTCACCCATCTACGAAGGCGAAGACGGCGTGATCGCCTGGATGCTGGATGGGCCGGATGCTGCCTACGAGGTGCCGCTGCCCGCCGCAGGCGAGGCGAAGCGCGCGATCCTCGACACCTACACGAAGGAGCACTCGGCCGAGTACCAGGCTCAGGCCTGGATCGACCTGGCTCGCAAACTGCACAACGAGGGCGTCGACACGTCGAAGATCGAATCCGTCGGGCTGCACACCAGCCACCACACGCACTACGTGATCGGCTCCGGAGCGAACGACCCGCAGAAGTACGACCCGACCGCCTCCCGAGAGACGCTCGATCACTCGATCCCGTACATCTTCACCGTCGCGCTGCAGGACGGCTCGTGGCACCACGTCGACTCCTACACGCCCGAGCGCGCCGCACGCCCGGACACCGTGGAACTGTGGAACAAGGTGACGACCCTCGAGGATGCCGAGTGGACCCGTCGCTACCACTCGAACGACATCAGCGAGAAGGCATTCGGCGGTCGTGTGGAGATCACGATGAAGGACGGCTCGAAGGTCATCGATGAGATCGCCGTCGCCGATGCGCACCCTCTGGGCGCCCGGCCGTTCGCGCGCGAGAACTACATCAACAAGTTCCGTCTGCTGGCTGCGCCGGTGCTCGAAGAGGTCGAGATCGAACGGTTCCTCTCGCTGGTTCAGCGTCTGCCGGAGCTCACCGTGGCAGAGGTGGCGGAGCTCTCGATCATCGCGAAGCCCGGTGTCGTGGCACCCGATCCGACCACCAAGGGGTTGTTCTGATGCTGTATTCCACCACCACGCCCGCCGAGAAGCGGCGACTGTTCCGTGAGCGCCTCGCCTCCGGTGAGCTGCTCCGGTTCCCCGGCGCGTTCAACCCGCTGAGTGCACGGCTCATCGAGCAGAAGGGGTTCGAGGGCGTCTACATCTCGGGCGCCGTGCTCTCGGCCGATCTCGGTCTGCCGGACATTGGTCTGACGACTCTCACCGAGGTCGCCGGCCGTGGCCAGCAGATCGCGAGGATGACAGAACTGCCGGCGATCATCGACGCCGACACCGGGTTCGGCGAGCCGATGAACGTGGCCCGAACGATCCAGACCCTCGAGGATGCCGGTCTCGCCGGAGCCCACATCGAGGACCAGATCAACCCGAAGCGGTGCGGTCACCTGGACGGCAAGGCCGTGGTCGACGAGCAGACGGCGATCAAACGCATCCGGGCCGCCGCCGACGCGCGTCGCGACGAGAACTTCCTCATCATGGCGCGCACCGACATCGCCGCCGTCGACGGGCTCGAAGCGGCGAAGGAACGCGCCAAGGCGCTGGTCGATGCCGGTGCCGACGCGATCTTCCCCGAGGCGATGAGGTCGCTGGAGGAGTTCGCCGCGATCAGGGCGGCAGTGGATGTGCCGATCCTGGCCAACATGACCGAGTTCGGCAAGAGCGACCTGTTCTCGACCTCCCAATTGCGCGATGTGGGGGTGAACATCGTCATCTGGCCGGTGTCGATGCTGCGCATCGCCATGGGCGCGACCGGTCGTGCACTCGATACGCTGAACCATGAGGGGCACTTGACCTCGAAGCTCGGCGAGATGCAGCACCGCGCCGACCTCTACGACCTCATCGACTACGAGTCGTACAACCACTTCGACTCCGGCGTCTTCAACTTCACCGTTACGAAGGAGTGAGCAGTGGCTGACAACGAGATCAAGAAGGGCCTCGCAGGGGTCATCGCCGACGAGACGGCGGTCAGCAAGGTCAACCCGGAGACGAACAGTCTGTTGTACCGGGGATATCCGGTGCAGGAACTGGCGGCGACGCAGCCCTTCGAGGCCGTCGCCTACCTGTTGTGGCACGGCGAGCTGCCCACTGCAGCCCAGTTGGAAGAGCTGCGCGCCGCTGAGCGCGCGCATCGCGCGCTCGCCCCCGTGGTGAAGGACGCGATCGACCGTCTGCCGCTCGACTCGCACCCGATGGACGAGGTGCGCACAGCGGTCAGCGTGATCGGCGCCATCGAGACGGCGGGCATCAGCAACGTGCTGGATGCCGTCGGCACCCCGGAGGAGAACCTGCAGCGCAGCCTGCAGCTGTTCGCGGCGCTGCCGGCGATCGTCTCGTACGGTCAGCGTCGTCGTCACGGGCTGGATGCGGTCGAGTCGCGTCACGATCTCGACTACGCGGCGAACTTCCTGTGGCTCACGTTCGGCGAAGAGCCGGATGCTGTGGTCGTGGACGCGTTCAACCGCTCGATGATCCTGTACGCAGAGCACTCCTTCAACGCGTCGACGTTCACCGCACGCGTGATCACCTCGACGCTCAGCGACCTCTACTCGGCAGTCGTCGGCGCGATCGGCGCGTTGAAGGGACCGCTTCACGGTGGCGCGAACGAGGCAGTGCTGCACATCTTCGACGAGATCGGCAGCGCGTCGGAAGTGGAGAAGTGGCTCGACAAGGCGCTCGCCGAGAAGCGCAAGATCATGGGCTTCGGCCATCGCGTGTACAAGCGCGGCGACTCGCGTGTGCCGACCATGAAGGCCGCGCTCGACACCCTGGTCGCGCACTACGACCGCCCTGACGTCGCCGAGCTCTACGACAAGCTCGAGAGCGAGTTCGTCGCACGTAAGGGCATCTACCCGAACCTCGATTACCCATCAGGGCCGGCCTACAGCCTGATCGGCTACGACACCCTCACGTTCACCCCGCTGTTCGTCGCCGCTCGCATCACCGGCTGGACGGCGCACATCCTCGAGCAGCAGGCCTCCAATGCGCTGATCCGCCCGCTGTCCGCCTACAACGGCCCGGATGAGCGGCATATCCAGGAGTACGAACCCGACACCGCAGCCGTCGAGGTGCAGGAGCGTCCGGAGGAGGCTGCGGGCTGATCCAACCAAGGGGAATCATGACAAGAGGCAGCGAAGCGGTTCTGATCGACGTCGTCCGCACCCCGGTGGGGCGCGGCAAGCCGGGCGGCGCTCTGAGCGAGGTGCACCCGGTCGACCTCGCGGCAGGGGTCTTGAACGCCATCCTCGAACGCAACGGACTGGAGTCCCGGCAGATCGACGACGTGCTCCTCGGCTGCGTCAGCCAGGTCGGCGATCAGTCGATGAACATCGCTCGACAGGCGGTGCTGGCGGCGGGGTTCGATGAGACGGTGCCGGGTGCGACGATCGATCGGCAGTGCGGATCCAGTCAACAGGCCGTGCATATCGCAGCCCAGGGCATCATCGCCGGCGCATACGACGCGGTGCTGGTGGGCGGGGTGGAGTCGATGAGCCGCGTTCCGCTCGGGTCTTCCGCCACCGGTGGGTCGCCGATGTCGCCGCGGCTGCGCGCCCGCTACCCCGACGGTCTGGTGAACCAGGGCGTCTCGGCCGAGCTGATCGCGCAGCGCTGGGGCTTCAGCCGCGAGGAACTCGACGCGTACGCGGCCGAGTCGCACCGTCGTGCGGCTCAGGCCTGGGCAGACGGATTCTTCGATCGCACGGTCATCGACGTCGAGGAGGCGCCGGACGCCCGAACCGATGAGACCGTACGCCAGGGGACCACGGTCGAGAAGCTCGCCGGGCTCCAGCCCGCCTTCCGCACCGACGCTCTTGCGGCTCGGTTCCCTGAACTGACGTGGAGCATCACCCCCGGCAACTCCTCGCCGCTCACAGACGGCGCCTCGGCAGCGCTGCTCATGAGTGCGGAGAGGGCCGAGGCTCTCGGACTCCGCGCTCGGGCCCGGTTCCACGCATTCTCCGTGGTGGGCGATGACCCGATGATGATGCTCACCGGTCCGATTCCCGCCACGCGCCGCATCCTGGATCGCGCCGGACTCGCGATCGACGAACTCGATGCGTACGAGGTCAACGAGGCATTCGCCTCCGTCCCGCTCGCCTGGGCCGCGGAGCTGGGCGCGGACGCCGCCAAACTGAATCCGCGTGGAGGAGCGATCGCGCTCGGCCATGCGCTCGGCTCATCCGGCACACGCCTGCTCGGTACGCTCATCGATCAGCTTGAAGCGACCGGCGGCCGCTACGGGCTGCAGACCATGTGCGAGGGCGGCGGCATGGCCAATGCCACCATCATCGAACGGCTCTGAACAGCCGCACCGACAGCACGGCTGGTCTGAGCGGCCGCGCGCTACCTCCCGTTGCCGGAGAAGCCGGTGGACTCGCGCCTGATGATGCGGAAGTCCGGCTTGACCGTGCGCGGAGGCCGGCGGGCTCCCTTCTCCGCGATGCGCTCGATGAGCAGATCGACCGCCGTCGTGGCGATCTGTTCGCTGCCGACGTCCACGCTGGACAGCGAGGGGAGCGAGAATCGCGCCTCGTCGATGTTGTCGAAGCCGATGACGGCGACGTCTTCCGGTATGCGAAGCCCTGCCTCGCCGAGTGCGCGAAGTGCGCCCAATCCCAATGTGTCGTTGAGAGCGAAGATCGCGTCGAACGCGACCGCGTCCTCGATCAGCTGACGCGTCATCGACGCGCCGGCCGAGTGGCTCCAGTGCGCGCTCGGGCGGATCAGCGCTGGGTCGCTGGCGATGCCGGCGCCCTCGAGAGCCTGGAGGTAGCCGTCCAGGCGCAAGCTCGCTGAACTGACTTCATCGCCCCGTTCAGGCTCGGCGCCGATGATCGCGATCCTTCGCCGCCCGATGTCGAGGAGATGCTCCACGGCCGCGCGCGCCGAGGACGTGTTGTGCATCGCGACATGGTCTGTCGGGCCGTTGAAGATGCGCTCGCCCAGCAGCACCAGCGGGAACTCGGTGCTCAGCGATCCGGCATCGTTCTGGCCGAGCGCCGAGGGGCTGAACATCAGGCCGTCGGTGAGCCGGAGGCGGCCACCGGTGACGACCTGGAGTTCGCGCTCCCTGTCGCCGCTCGTCTGCTCGACGACGACGCCGAGACCGCGCGCATCCGCCGCCCGGATGATCGCGTCGGCGAGCTCGGCGAAGTAGTTCTCGCGCAGCGCCGGTACGGCCAGGCCGATGACCCCTGTGCGGCCCGAGCGAAGACCGCGTGCCGACAGGTTCGGTCGATAGTCCAGCTCGTCGATGGCAGCCTGCACCCGATTACGTGTGTCGGGCCGGACGTGCGGGTAGTCGTTGATGACGTTCGAGACCGTCTTGATGGAGACGCCGGCGAGCTGTGCGACGTCGTGCATCGTCGAATCCATCGGTCCCGCCCATCGCCACCACTGCCGCCGTTGTTCTCACTCTAGTCATGCCGTCGTGATCGTCCGGGATCACGACGGCCGTGCCGCGGAGGATCATATTAACGGCGGATGCGGGCGGGCGAATGAACACCCGCCCGCATCCGGACTCTCCCTGGGTTACTGGCCCAGTTCGTTCAGCACGGTCTCCTGTGCCTGATCGAGGGCGTCCTCGGCGGGAGTGCCGCTCTCGTAGATCTCGTTGAGAGTGACGGTCCGGAACTGGTTGTCCACGGTGGGCAGGTTCTCGTTGGAGAACGACTCGAAGTGGCCGATGCCGTCCTTCACCGAGTTCAGCACGTCGAACAGGTTCGTCTGGAAGTACTTGTTGAACTTGTTGTCCGGGTTGTGCGTGACCGCTTCGTCCTCCCAGACCGACATGTTGACCGGGTCGAAGCCGAGGACCTCCCACACCGCCACGTTGGCGTCGAGGGACAGCTTCGTGAAGGCGAGGAACTCGCTGGCGAGCTCCTTGTTCTCGCTGGCCGCCATCACCGTGGTGCCGGTTCCGCCGCCACCGATCGTGAGCACATCCGAGCCCTCGATCTGCGGAGCGGGAGCGATGGCGATCTTGCCGGCCAGGTCGGGCATGTAGTCGACGAAGCGCGAGGTGTACCACGCCGGGTAGACGATGGCCGCGTAGTCGCCCTTGTTGATGGCGCCGAAGGCCTCTTCGCTGTCGGGGCTGCCGCCGGGGATCGTAGAGATCGCGCCGGAGTCCTTCATGTCCTGGAACATCTGCATCGTCTCGACGACCTCGGGGCTGTTCACAGCGGGAGCGCCGAGACCGTCGTCCTCGAAGAGCTGCCCGCCGTTCTGCGCGATCGCGAGTGGCTCGGTGAAGTACACGCTCGTGCTGGCGACGCTGAACGCCTTGTCCGTTGCCTCGTTGTACTCGGCTCCGACTGCGGCGAAGTCCTCCCAGGTCTTGATCGTCGTGTAGTCGATCCCCGCGCCCTCGAGCAGCTCGGTGTTGTAGAAGGCCACGAACGCACCGACGTGCGTCGGGTAGCCGTAGATCTTGCCGTCCCGGCTGTACAGGTCGAGTCGGGCCTTGACGATGTCGTCGGCGTAGGGGGCGGCGGCCTCCGTCAGATCGGCGAGCGGCGGGTTGTCGCCCTTGACGAAGTTCGCGAACTTGCCCACCTCGATGTCGGCGAGGTCGGGCAGGCCCTGGCCGGAGTTCACGGCGAGCAGCAGCTTGTCGTGCATGTCCTGGTACGGGTAGACGGTGAGGTTGAGGTCGACGGCCTTGTCGGGGTTCTCCTCGTTCCACTTCTCGGCCATCTCTTCGTAGACCTGGCCGTGGAGCTCGGCGAACACCCACATCTCCAGCTCGGTGGCTCCGCCTTCGCCTTCGCCGCCGCCGTCCGACTGGCCACCGCTCGTGCAGCCGGAGAGAGCTCCGACTACCAGCCCTGTCGCGATCGTTGCGGTCAGAATCCTTCGGATTCGCATGGTGATACTCCTGACTGTGTGTTGGGTACTGCGGGTAAGGGATAGGGAGACGGTGCTGAGATCAGCCCTTCACCGAGCCGGCGGTCATGCCTGCGACGAAGAATCGCTGGAATGCGAGGAAGAGGATCAGGATCGGGATGAGGGAGAAGAACGAGCCGATGATCAGCAGTTCGTAGTTGTTGCCATGCGGCGTCAGCAGGGTGTTGAGGCCGATCGGGAGCAAGAACTTCTCGGGTGAGCGCAGCACCAGAAGCGGCCAGAGGAAGTTGTTCCAGATGGTCATCCCGTTGAGGATCGCCATGGCGGCGAAAGCGGGCTTGGCGATGGGGACGACGAGTCGGAAGAAGATGCCGAACTCGGAGACGCCGTCCACGCGACCGGCTTCGAGGATCTCCTTCGGCACGCCCAGGAAGTACTGCCGGAAGAAGAAGATCGTGACGGCCTGGGCCAGGAACGGCAGGACCACGATCCAGTACTGGTCCGCGGCGCCGATGTCGTTGACCTGCACGTACAGCGGCAGCATGAGCATCTCGAAGGGGATGGTCATCAGGATGATCACGAGGATGAAGCCCAGGCTCTTGCCGCGGAACTCGTACATCGCGAATCCGTACGCGACGAACGAGCTCACCAGCAGCGTGCCGACCACCTGGACGACGGTCAGCACCAGGCTGTTCCAGAACCACTGGAAGTACATGCCGGAATCGGTGAAGAGCATCACGTAGTTGTCGAAGCTCAGTTCGGAGAGGTCGATCGAGAACGAGATGCCGTTGCGGATGACCTCGTTGCCATCCTGGAAGGTGCCGACGAAGATCGCGAGTACCGGGACGAGCGAGATCAGTGCGATCACGATCAGGAAGGCGCCCTGGATGAGCGCGGCCGTTCTGCGGCTCATGCCCGGGCGCGACGCACCGACGGTCGGGGTGCGGTCGGGCCTCGTGGCTGTCTGCTTACTCATCGAGTCGATTCCTTCTTGAACGTCCCCGTGGCGGTGAGCTGGGTGAGATTGATGGCGAGCACTACGACGAGGAGCACGACGCCGACGGCGGAGGCGAAGCCGAGATCGTTCTCCTGGATGCCCTTCCGGTAGAGGTAGCCGACGATCGTGAGACCTTGATTGTTGGGAGAGTTGTTGCCGGCGTAGAGCATGAAGCTCTCCAGGAACATCGCCAGCCCGCCGTACACGCTGATGGTGGTGACGTAGACGATCGTCGGCTTGATGCCGGGGAGCGTCACGTTGAAGAACTGCTGGATCTTGCTCGCGCCGTCGATCGATGCCGCTTCGTAGTACTCGTTCGGAATCGCCTGCATCCCGGCGAGGAAGTACATCGTGTTGACACCTGCCCAGCGCCACAGGGCGAGGAGCAGGAGCGCGAACAGGCCGGTGAGATCCTCCCGCAGCCAGCGCACCGGCCCGAAGCCGAGGAACTCGACGATCTGGTTCATCAGCCCCGAGTCGGTCTCGGAGAACATCAGTCGGAACACGATGCCCGCGACCACGACCGACGTCAGCGCCGGCACGAACAGCGACGACTTGAAGAAGTTCTTGATCCGGCTGCTGCCCAGCTTCGAGTTGATGAGGGCCGCCAGCACCATCGGGATCGGAACGAGGATCACGAGCGTCAGCACCATGTAGCGGATGCTGTTGAACATCGCCTTCCAGAACACCTGATCGCGCCAGAGCCGGTCGTAGTTCGCGGTGCCGATGAACGTCGCCTGACCGTACAGAACCTCTTGGAAGCTCATGATCACGGAGCGTCCTACCGGGACCAGCCAGAAGATGAGCAGCGTCACCAGGAACGGCAGGATGAACAGGTAGGGGGCGAGCCGCTGGTTGTAGAGCAGCTTCTTCATGCGATGCGTTTCGGCCATGGCAGTTTCTTCCTCGAACTATGCCTCTGGGACTGAACTTCTCCGTCCTCGGTTGAGAAGGCTATACTCCGGAGAGAAAATTTACAACGTTGTATTTCTGCGCCCGGCATACGATCCTGAGCTGATGTCGTGCACGGATGCGAGCAGTGAAGAGCCGATGACGGAAGGCGCACCAATGGCGGACGAGATCTGGCGGGATCCCCGGACCGATGTCGAGGAGAGACTCGACGCGCTGGTCGCAGAGCTGACCCCGGACGAGAAGATCGCTCAGCTCGGCGCATACTGGGCGGACCAGCGCACCTCGGGCGAGATCATCGCGCCGATGCAGGACGTGTTCTCCGAGGGCAGGGCGCCGTTCGAGCACGTCGTGCGCCACGGCATCGGTCAGCTCACCAGGGTCTTCGGCACTGCGCCGGTCTCGGCGCGCGACGGGATGGAACGCATCCGCGATGCGCAGCGGCACCTGCTCGACACCACGCGCATCGCCATCCCTGCGATCGTCCACGAGGAATGCCTCACCGGCTTCACCACTCTCGGGGCGACGGTCTATCCGACCGCGCTCGCCTGGGGCGCCACCTTCGACCCTGAGCTGGTGGCGCAGATGGCTCGCGCGATCGGTCGCGACATGTCGGCGGTCGGTGTCCATCAGGGGTTGTCCCCAGTGCTCGATGTGGCGACCGATTACCGTTGGGGTCGGGTGGAGGAGACCATGGGAGAAGACCCCTATGTAGTCGCCACGCTCGCATCCGCGTACGTCCACGGCCTGCAGGAATCCGGTGTCATCGCGACGCTGAAGCACTTCGCCGGGCATGCGACCTCGCGAGGCGGACGCAATCATGCGCCCGTCGCGATGGGTGAGCGAGAGCTGCGCGATCTCGTGCTCCCACCTTTCGAGATGGCCGTTCGCCTGGCCGGAGCGCGCAGCGTGATGAACTCCTACACCGAGACCGACCGGGTGCCCGCAGCAGCGGATCGATGGCTGCTCACGGATCTGCTCCGCGGCGAATGGGGCTTCAACGGCACGGTCGTCTCCGACTACTGGGCCGTCGCCTTCCTGAAGTCCAAGCACGCGGTCGCCGGGTCCATGGCCGAGGCGGGCCGTCTCGCCCTCCACGCCGGACTCGATGTCGAACTGCCCGATATCTCTGCGTTCCTCGCTCTGGACGAGGACGATCCCGATCCCGGGCGCACCGCCGCCGACATCGACACGGCGCTGCGCCGCGTGCTCAGGCAGAAGATCGAACTCGGGCTGCTCGACGAGGGCTGGCAACCGGCCGAACCCGCCGACCACGACCTGGACAGTCCAGCCAACCGCGGCATCGCGCGACGGATGGCGGAGAAGTCCGTCGTTCTGCTCGACAACCCCGCGGGTCTGCTCCCGCTGTCCCGATCGACATCGCGCATCGCGGTCATCGGAGCCTGTGCCGATGACCCGAGCGCGATGATGGGGGCCTACTCGTTCCCGGTTCACGTGCTCTCCCGGCATCGGGAGTTCGGGCTCGGGCTCGACGCGTCGTCGCTGCCGGACGCCGTGCGCGCGTCCTTCCCCGACGCGGATGTCGTCGTGGAGCGCGGCTGTCCGCTGCAGGCGCCCGGCACGCCGGAGGATCTCGCGCGCGCCGTTCACGCCGCGACGCTCGCCGACATCGCGGTCGTCGTCGTGGGCGATCACGCCGGCATGTTCGGCAAGGGTACGTCGGGCGAGGGGTCCGACGCGCCCTCCCTCGAACTTCCCGGTGATCAGGGCGACCTCGTCGAGGCGATCCTGGCGACGGGCACCCCCGTCGTGCTCCTCGTCCTGTCCGGTCGTCCTTATGCGCTCGGACGATTCGTCGGCCGTGCGGCCGCGATGCTGCAGGCATTCATGCCCGGAGTCGAGGGCGCAGGCGCCCTCGCGCGCATCCTTGCGGGAGAGATCAATCCGAGCGGCCATCTGCCGGTGCAGGTGCCGCACGGGGGCGCAGCGCTTCCGCACACCTACCTCGCACCCCCGCTCGGACAGGATGGGGACAGGATCAGTAACCTGTCGATCGCTGCCGCCTTCCCCTTCGGGCATGGTCTCTCGTACACGACGTTCGAGATCGACGACCTCGTCCTCGACCGCGCCGAGATGACCACGGACGGTACGGTCACGGCATCGGCGACCGTGACGAACACGGGTGACCTGGCAGGGGAGACCGTCGTGCAGCTGTACTGCGCCGATCCTGTCGCACAGGTCACGCGGCCGGTGCAGCAGCTCGTCGGCTACGCGCGGATCGCACTCGAAGCCGGTCAGAGCACACGGGTGTCGTTCACCCTGCACGCCGACCGCTTCTCGTTCACCGGTCTCGCTCGCCGCCGGATCGTCGAAGCGGGAGAGATCGTGCTCTCCGCCGGGTTCTCCGTCGGGGCCCTCGTGCGATCGCAGACGCTCGTCATGACCGGTGCCACGCGTGAGGTCGTCGACCCCGTGCTCCGAACCGAGGTCGCATGAGCGCCGACAGCAACAGCAGTCCCCACGATCTCGTCACAGAAGAGGAACAGAGAATGCCCGCAGCCCATCTGACCATCGATCCGCAGTTCGTCGTGGGGCGGATCCACCGCCGACTGTTCGGGGGCTTCGTCGAGCACCTGGGCCGGCACGTCTACGACGGCATCTACGAACCGGGGCATGAGACGGCTGATGCCGAAGGGTTCCGTCAGGATGTGATCGAGCTCGTCCGAGAGCTCGGTGTCTCCACGATCCGCTACCCGGGCGGGAACTTCGTCTCGGGGTTCCGCTGGGAGGACTCGGTCGGCCCGCGGGAGCAGCGGCCGCGCCGACTCGATCTGGCATGGCACTCCACGGAGACGAACGAAGTGGGCCTGCACGAGTTCTCCTCATGGCTGGAGAAGGTGGGCAGCGATCTCATGCTCGCCGTGAACCTCGGCACCAGGGGCACCTCGGAGGCGCTCGACCTTCTCGAGTACACCAACATTCCCCAGGGCACGGAACTCAGTGAGCGCCGCCGTGCCAATGGGCGTGACGAGCCCTTCGCCGTGGAGATGTGGTGCCTCGGCAACGAGATGGACGGACCCTGGCAGTTGGGACACCGTTCGGCGGACGACTACGGCAAGCTCGCTGCGCGGACCGCGAAGGGAATGCGTCAGATCGATCCGGATGTCGCGCTCGTGGTGTGCGGCTCATCCGGTGCCCACATGCCGACCTTCGGCGAATGGGAGCGCGTGGTGCTCGGCCACACCTACGACGATGTCGACTACATCTCGTGCCACGCGTACTACGAGGAGAAGAACGGGGACATCGACTCCTTCCTCGCCTCGGGAGTCGACATGGATCGCTTCATCGAGTCGGTCATCGCGACGGCAGACCACGTCGGCGCCGTGCGTGGCAGCGCGAAGCGGATCGACATCTCCTTCGACGAGTGGAACGTCTGGTACATCGATCGCTATCACGGCGTCGACAAGATCGCCGGGATCGAGAACTGGCCGGTGGCGCCGCGCATCCTCGAGGACAGTTACTCGGTACTTGATGCCGTCGTCTTCGGCGGTCTGATGATCTCGCTGCTCAAGCACGCCGATCGTGTCACGAGTGCCTCACTGGCTCAGCTCGTGAACGTGATCGCCCCGATCATGACCGAACCGGGTGGCCCCGCCTGGCGGCAGACGACGTTCTTCCCGTTCTCGATCACATCGCGCCTGGCGCAGGGCGAATCGCTCGAACTCAAGCTCGACTCCCCGACGTACGAGACCGCGCGCTTCGGCGAGGTCGCGCTGGTGGACGCCGTGGCGACCCACGATGCCGAGACCGGTCGCTCCGCCGTGTTCCTCGTGAATCGCAGCGTGACGGATCAGATCACGGTCACGATCGACGTCGCCGGGCTCGGAGACGTCTCTGTGCTCGAGTCGCACATGCTGAGCGACGCCGACATCTACGCCAAGAACACCCTCGAAGAGCGCGAGCGCGTCGCTCCGCATCCGAACGAGACAGCTTCTCTCGTCGACGGCGCGCTCACGATCGTGCTTCCCCCGGTCTCGTGGAACGCGATCGCGCTGGGGTGAGCGCGAGAAGACGCGAGCATCGGCCATGATGGAAAAAGAGGCACTTGCACCTCAAGCGGCTTGAGGTCGCAGAGTGGAGGACATGACCGATACACAACCCTTCCTCCATCTCATCGGTGACGTCGCACGCCGCACAGGCCTCAGCGTCAGCGCCATCCGCTACTACTCCGACGAAGGTCTCGTGAGGCCGACCGGCGAGACAGACGGCGGGCATCGTCTCTACGATCTGGATGCCATCGCCCGCTTCGAGTTCATCCGCACCCTGCGCGACCTCGACACGGGTCTGGATCAGATCCGTCGCGTCCTCACCGGAGTCGTGTCGTTGCGGGATCTTCTCGCCGAGCACCTCGACGTCGTGGAGGGCCGTGCGAAGGAACTCCAGGCGAGACGGGCGGTCCTGCGAGCGCTCGTACGCAAGGAGAGCACCTCCGAACGGGCGAAGCTCCTGCAGCGTCTCGTCACGATGTCCGACACCGAGCGGCAGCAATTGGTCGACGACTTCCTGGCTAGCGTCTCGGCAGACCTTCCGGATGCTGCGGTCGAGAAGATGCGAGATGCGCATCCCCGGCTCCCGGAGGATCCCTCCCCGGAGCAGCTCGAGGCGTGGATCGGCCTCTCGGAGCTGCTGAGGGATGAGAAGTACCGGGAGGAGACTCGCGTCTACCTCCGTGAGACGTATGCGACCGAGGTCGGCAGGTGGATGTCGACGCCGGCTGTGCAGGAGTTCATCAGCTCCGCGGGCGGCGACCTGATGCCGAAGCTCGGTGCGGCTCGCGGGGCTGGGCTCGCATCTGATGATCCTCTGGTCATTCGGCTCGCTGATCAGTTCATCCAGCAGAGTGCGTCAGCCGCGGGCGTCACGCCTGACGACGCTCTGCGCAAGCGCCTGGCGAACGTCTACAGCCGGGTGGACGAGATCACATCGGAGGCGCTCCAGCACGAGGGGTACCGCGCGACCGAGGGGCGCTACCTCGAACTGGTGGCGATCATCAACGGTCAGCCCAGCCCTGATGCGGAGCTCGTTCGTGCAGCAGGTACTGCCGGCGATCAGGAGCCGGGACTGCGCCGCTTCGGCCTGTGGCTCTCCGAGGCCATCCTCGCCACGATCGGTTGACCGGCAGGCGACTCAGGGCGCACTCGTCCGCTGCGAGCGGGGGAGTGCGCCCTTCGTGTGCGCTGCGGAGCCGTTACCGTTTCGTTGCGCAGGGGCCGTGATCACGCTCTTGTGAGCGCTAACAGTGAGCGCTAACATTTCGAATGCGGCCACGGTGGCCGCCCGAATGCACCGCGGAGCACCAGCCGCAGCAGCTACCGGACGAACAAGGAGGTTCACCCATGAAGAAGCTCATTTCGATCGCAGCGGCCGGCGTGCTGCTGCTCGGTCTCGCAGGCTGCGCGTCCGGAGGCGATGCCGGCGGCGGCGACGCCGGTGGCGGCGGAGATGCCAAGGCGCTCGACGAGCTCGTCGTCGGTTTCGCCCAGGTCGGCGCGGAATCCGGTTGGCGCACGGCGAACACGAAGGACATCCAGGCGGCATTCGAAGACGCCGGCATCGAGTTGAAGTTCTCCGATGCTCAGCAGAAGCAGGAGAACCAGATCAAGGCGATCCGCTCGTACATTCAGCAGGGCGTCGACTACATCGCGTTCTCCCCTGTGGTCGAGACCGGGTGGGATGCGGTGCTCAACGAGGCCAAGGCAGCAGGCATCCCCGTCATCCTCACCGACCGCGCAGTCGACTCGAAGGACGAGTCGCTGTACGTCTCGTTCCTCGGCTCGGACTTCGTGGAGGAGGGTGAGAAGGCGGGGGAATGGGCGGTCGAGGAGTTCGCTGACGCGGATTCCGTCAAGATCGTCCAGCTCGAGGGTACGACCGGTGCTGCACCGGCGATCGATCGTGCAGAAGGATTCGCGAACGTGATCGGTGAAGACGACAAATTCGAGATCGTCGCGAGCCAGACCGGTGACTTCACCCGTGCCGGTGGCCTTCAGGTGATGGAGGCGCTGCTCAAGTCCAACCCGGACATCGACCTCGTCTACGCTCACAACGATGACATGGGGCTGGGCGCCATCGAGGCGATCGAAGCCGCCGGTCTCGTGCCGGGTGTCGACATCAAGATCATCACGGTCGACGCCGTCAAGGACGGCATGCAGGCACTCGCCGACGGCAAGATCAACTTCATCGTCGAGTGCTCACCCCTGCTCGGTCAGCAGCTGGTCGACATCGTGAAGACGCTGAACGACGGCGGGACCGTCGAGCCGCGTATCGTCACGGAGGAGACCACCTTCACCAAGGAGCAGGCCATCGAGGCGCTGCCCGACCGCAAGTACTGAGCACGACCAGACCGGGAGCGGATGCGCGTCCGCTCCCGGTATCACCCCTTCGATGGAGAAGCAGGATGACTGAGCTGAGCAGGCCCGCCGCACCCGCAGGACACCCCGACCCGATCATCGAGATCCGCGACGCGTCGATCTCCTTTCCCGGTATCAAGGCACTCGACGAGGTGTCGTTCCGGATGTTCCCCGGTGAGGTGCATTCCCTGATGGGGGAGAACGGCGCGGGCAAATCCACCCTGATCAAGGCGCTCACCGGCGTGTACCAGATCGACTCCGGCAGCATCGTCTTCGATGGCGCCCCGGCTTCTTTCCGCAGCACAGCGCAGGCGCAGGAAGCCGGCATCAGCACCGTCTATCAGGAGGTGAACCTCCTTCCCAATCTCTCCGTCGCCGAGAACATCATGCTGGGGCGAGAACCCCGCCGATGGGGATCCATCGACTACAGGGCCATGCGGGCGCAGAGCCGGGTCGTCCTCGACACACTCGGCCTGGATGTCGACCCCGAATCGATGCTCGGCAGCCACTCGCTGGCGATCCAGCAGCTCATCTCGATAGCCCGCGCGATCCACATCAACGCGAAGGTGCTCATCCTCGACGAGCCGACCTCGAGCCTCGACGCCGACGAGGTGGCCGAACTCTTCCGCATCATCCGCAACCTTCGAGACGACGGCGTCGCCATCCTGTTCGTGTCGCACTTCCTCGACCAGGTCTACGAGATCGCGGATCGGCTCACCGTGCTGCGCAACGGGCGTCTTGTCGGCGAGCATCTGACACCGGAGATCCTGCGCATCGAGCTGGTGGAGAAGATGATCGGCAAGGAGATCGGCACGCTCGAGGATCTCGAGCAGCGCGTCCGCGAGAACGACCCGAGCACACCGGAGTCCGTGCCCTTCCTTCGTGCCACCGGTATCGGGAGGAAGGGCTCGGTCTCGTCCGTCGACGTCCGCATCGGCGAGGGTGAGGTGGTCGGCTTCGCCGGCCTGCTCGGCTCCGGCCGCACGGAGGTCGCGCGGCTGCTCGGCGGCATCGACAGGGCGGACACCGGCACGCTCGAGATCCTCGGAGACGGCATCCGGCTCAGGACTCCTCGGCATGCGTTGTCGCGGCGCATCGCGTACTCCAGTGAGAACCGCCGTGCTGAGGGCATCGTCGACGAGCTCACGGTCCGCGACAACATCATCCTCGCGCTGCAGGCCGATCGAGGCTGGTTCCGGCCGATCCCGCGTAAGCGTCAGGACGAGCTAGCCCAGAGCTACATCGAAGCCCTGCACATCCGCCCGGCCAACCCCGACGCGATCGTGCGCAATCTGTCCGGCGGCAACCAGCAGAAGGTGCTGCTCGGTCGATGGCTCGCCGTCGCACCACGTCTGCTGATCCTCGACGAGCCCACTCGCGGCATCGACATCGGAGCGAAGGCCGAGATCCAGAAGCTCGTGATCAGCCTCGCGGAGAACGGCATGAGCGTGATCTTCATCAGCGCCGAACTCGAGGAGGTCCTGCGGCTCAGCCATCGGATCGTCGTGATGCGCGACCGTCACAAGGTCGCCGATCTCGAGAACGACGACCTCACCATCGACAACCTGCTCGCTCTCATCGCCGAGGGCGATGCCGACGAGGAACTCGGAGACACCGCATGAGCGCACTGCTGGCCCGTATCGTTTCCAGCCGCCTGTTCTGGCCGCTCGTGATGCTCGCCGTCCTGTTCCTGATCAACGTGATCGCGTTCCCCGGCTTCTTCTCGATCACGGTCCGCGACGGCAATCTCTACGGCAGCCTGATCGACATCCTGCGCAACGGCGCACCGATGATGATCGTGGCGATCGGGATGACGCTCGTCATCGCCACCCGGGGCATCGACCTCTCCGTCGGCGCCGTCGCCGCGATCGCCGGTTCCGTCGCGTGCAGCATCCTGCTCGGCGCGCCCGACCCCGCGGATCCCGGCACTGTCGCCATCGCGATCCTCACCGCGATCCTGATCGCGCTCGTCCTGGGCACCTGGAACGGATTCCTCGTCGCGGTGGTGGGGATACAGCCGATCATCGCGACACTGATCCTGATGACCGCCGGCCGCGGGGCAGCGATGCTCATCACCGAGGGGCAGATCCTCACCGTCAGCAGCGCGCCGTTCAAGGTGCTGGGGGCGGGCTTCGTCTGGGGTGTGCCGGTCGCGATCTACCTGGCTGCCGGCGTCTTCCTCATCGCGGTGCTGTTCACGCGGCGCACCGCGCTCGGCATGCTCATCGAAGCGGTCGGCATCAACCCAGAGGCCTCACGTCAGGCCGGCGTGCGGGCACGCGGGCTGCTCTTCCTCGTGTACGTCTTCGCGGCGCTGTGCGCTGCCGTCGGCGGACTCATCCTCACCGCGAACACGATGGCCGCCGACGCGAACAACGTCGCGCTCTTCATCGAACTCGACGCGATCCTCGCCGTCGTCATCGGCGGCACCTCACTCGCAGGCGGCCGCTACTCGCTCGTCGGAACAGTGGTGGGGGCGCTGGTCATCCAGACCCTCGTCACGACGGTCTACACCGTCGGCATCCCGCCGATCATCACGATGGTCTTCAAGGCCGTGGTCGTCACGCTCGTGTGCCTGCTGCAGTCGCCGACGACGAATGAGGCGCTTGCGGCGTTCCGACGAAGGCTCGCCCTGCGAGCAGGCAAGGAGGCGGTGTCGGTATGAGCACGCTGATCAAGACACCCGCTCCCACGCAGACCGAGCGGATGCTGCGCCGCGCGCGCTCCGCATTCACCAGCCCGAAGTACGGGCCGGTGCTCGTCACAGCGATCCTGTTCGTCGTGGTGTTCATCGCCGGCGGGATCCGCTACCCCGGATTCTTCGCGGGGCAGGTGATCCTCAATCTGTTCGTGGACAACGCGTACCTCATCGTCCTGGCCGTCGGCATGACCTTCGTCATCCTCACCGGGGGCATCGATCTCTCCGTCGGCGCCGTCGTGGCATTGTCGACGATGATGGTCGCGAGTCTGCTGCAGAGCGGAGTGCCCGCGGTGGTCGTGATCCCGGTCATCATCGTCGCGACGACCGGGCTGGGACTGCTGGTCGGGCTGATGGTCCACTACTTCAAGGTGCAACCGTTCATCGCGACGCTCGCGGCGATGTTCCTCGCCCGCGGTCTCTGCTACGTCATCAGCCAGAGCTCCATCTCGATCTCCGACCCGTCGTTCATCGCGCTCGCCGTGTCGCGCATCTCTCTCGGCGGTGGGATGTCGATCACCTGGAGCGTCGTGATCGCGCTCGTGATCGTGGCCATCGCGGTGTGGACGCTGCACCGGACGCGCTTCGGACGTACGGTCTACGCGATCGGCGGCGGCGAGCACAGTGCGCAGTTGATGGGCCTACCGGTGGCACGCACCAAGGTGCTCGTGTACGCCGTGAGCGGCCTGTGCTCGGGTTTGGCCGGCATCCTGTTCTCGTTCTACACGCTCTCCGGCTATCCGCTCACGGCCATCGGAACCGAACTCGATGCGATCGCGGCGGTGGTGATCGGCGGCACGCTCCTCGCCGGCGGATACGGGTTCGTTCTCGGCTCTGTGCTGGGCGTGCTGGTGCTGGGCATCATTCAGACGATCATCACCTTCGAGGGGACGCTGTCGTCATGGTGGACGAAGATCTTCATCGGTGCTCTCCTGCTCGCGTTCATCGGATTGCAGCGTGTGCTCACCAGGCGTAAGACGTGATGGCGCGGAGTGCGAGACGCCCGACACGATAATGGGGGTACGGTGCGCGTCGCAGGACGCCAGAGGGAGCAGGCGGAAGCGGTGAGTCCGAACGACGATCAGTCGCACAGCGCGACGACGATCTTCGATGTCGCACGCCTGGCGGGGGTCTCCCACCAGACGGTCTCGAGAGTGCTGAACAACCTCCCGAATGTGCGCGCCAGCACGCGGGAGCGGGTGGAGCAGGCGATCCGCCAGCTGCACTACGTCCCCTCACAGGCGGCACGTGCGCTGGTCACCCGGCGTTCGCGCACGATCGGTCTCGTCGCGACAGGGCTTCCCGATTTCGGTCCGTCGAGCATCGTGCTGAGCTTCAACCAGTCGGCGCGCGCCGCCGGCTATGCGGTGATCGCCACGAACCCGACCGACATCGAGGGATCGACGTTGCGGTCATCGGCCGAGATGCTGATCAGGCAGAGCGTCGAGGCGATCGTGCTGCTGGCAGCCGAGCGCGGAGTGCTCGATGCGTTCGACGGCTGGGAGCTCGGAGTCCCGCTCATCTCCATCGCCTCAGAGGCGCGCGGTCGCGGCGTGCGCGTGAGCCTCGATCAGTACGGCGGTGCGCGGCGCGCGGTCGCCCACCTGCTCGAGCTGGGCCATCGGGACATCGTCCATCTCGCAGGACCGGCGGGGTCGATGGACGCGGAGGAGAGGCTGCGCGGATGGCGCGACGCCCTCGCCACCGCGGGGCTGTCGGCCGCAGACCCACTGCGCGGCGACTGGTCCTCCGGCTCCGGATACACCCTCGGGCGCAGGCTGCTCGACGAGCGGACTCCGGCGGCGGTCTTCGTCGGGAACGATCAGATGGCGCTGGGGCTGCTGCATGCGCTGCAGGATGCCGGTCTGCGCGTGCCGGAGGATGTGAGCGTCGTCGGATTCGATGACGTGCCGGATTCCGCGCATTTCTCACCGCCGCTCACCACTGTGCGGCAGGACTTCATGCTCCTCGGGCAGGAGGCGACGGCGGCCGTCCTCGCGGCTCTGCGCGATGATGAGGTCGCCGCGCAGAGTGCGATGCGCACGCCGGAACTCGTCGTGCGCGCCAGCACTCTGCGACGTTAGACGCCGTCGACTCCTCGGATCCGCACCCGCACCGTCGAAGGTCCGCGTTCGTGCGACTACACGTGCTCGCGCCAGGAGTGCTGCGGTTCGTACCCGAGGACGCGCCGTGCCTTGTCGATCGAAAGCAGCGTATCGTTCGGTCCGAACTCGCGTGAGGCAGGCACATCAGGGAAGACCTCCGCGAGCAGCTCTGCGTTCGGGCGCGACATCACGGTGTCGGCCGCCGCGATGATGAACCGGTCGAAACCCGGGGCGGCGACCTCCAGTGCCCGCTGCACGGCCTGAGCGCCGTCGCGGGCGTCGATGTAGCTCCACAGGTTCCACTTGCGCCGTGTCGCATCGGCGTCGAAGGAAGGGAATTCGACATAGTCCTGCGGCGTCATCACGTTGGAGAATCGCAGCGCGGTGATCGAGAGATCGGGATGCCAGCGTACGAGCTCACCCGCCAACTGCTCCTCGAGCGTCTTCACCAGGGAGTACACGGATTCCGGCCGCGCCGGATACTCTTCGTCGACCGGTACGTAGGGCGGCGGCGCGTCGAACGGCAGGCCGAGGACGGTCTCGCTGGATGCGTAGACGATCCGCCGGATGCCGAGACGGACGGCGGCCCAGAACACGTTGAATGTGGCGGGCATGTTGTTGTGGAAGGTGGCGACGTCGCTGCGGATGCCTGGCGCGGGAATCGCCCCGAGGTGCACGACCGCGTCAACGCCGTCGTGTCGGTCGCCGACGGACGAGAGCGCGTCGATGACCTGGCCGTAGTCGGTCAGATCGACCTGCACGAAGGACGGCCCGCGCTCGCCGGCGACGTCGATGCCGATCACGTCGTAGCCCTTCGCGCGAAGTTCACGAGCGACGACGGTGCCGAGTTTGCCGGATGATCCGGTCAGTGCGATGCGCATGTCCCCAGACTGGCATGAGAAGCCCTCAACGGAAGGCCTTCGCCCTCAGGCAGTTCGAGTCGCGCCCGCGCTGCACCCGGCTGGGATGCATCGACGGGCGCGACTCGAACAGGCGGGGCGACTCAGCCGAGTTCGATCACCGACCACGACAGCGGCGGCAGCGTGGCACGGACAGCACCCTCGACGACCTCAGCGGCGGCCAGTGGCACCATGCGCACGGCGTCCGGCGTGGACTCGAGATTCGCTGTGTGGCGGTCGCCGTCCTCCGGGACGGTCAGCGTCTCGGCCTGTCGCACTCGAAGTTCACCCAGCCCGCGCAGGTCGATCGTGAGGTCGTTCGACTGGTCCAGCGAGCGGTTCGCGACGAACACGACCAAGCGGCCGGTCTCTTCGTCCCACGTCGCGGCCGCGTCGACGGCATCCACATCTCCGTAGCGCTTCGTGCTGATCTGCGACGACGAGACTGCCAGGCGCAGGATCTGCCCGCGGGCGAGTCGTGCCATCCGCTCGAAGGGCCAGAACGTCGACTGCCGCCACGCCGCTCCGCCCTCTTCGGAGCGGATCGGGGCGATCACGTTGACCAGCTGCGCCTGATTGGCGATGCGCACGCGGTCGCCGTGACGCAGCAGGCTGTTGAGGAACGTGCCGACGACGACGGCATCCGTCACCGAATAGGTGTCCTCGATGAGGCGCGGATGCGTGCGCCATGACTTGGACACCTGATGCGGCTGGTCCTCGGTGTCGAGACCGGACTGGTACCAGACGTTCCACTCGTCGAACGAGATGTCGACCTGCTTGGTGTGCTTGCCCGCAGCCTTCACGGCGTCGATCGTCGCGACCACGCCCTCGATGAAGGCGTCCATCTCGACGGCCTCGGCGAGGAACGACTCGGCGTCGCCGTCGTGCTCCTGGTAATAGGCGTGCATCGAGATGTAGTCGACCTCTTCGTAGGCGTGCGTGAGCACGGTGTGCTCCCACGTGCCGAACGTCGGCATGCCGCGGTTGGAAGAGCCGACCGCGACGAGCTCGATCGAGTCATCGACCAGCTTCATCGCCTTGGCGGTCTCCTGCGCGAGGCGGCCGTACTCGGCAGCCGTCTTGTGCCCGATCTGCCACGGACCGTCGAGCTCGTTGCCGAGGCACCACAGCTTGATGTCGAACGGATCGGCCGCGCCGTTGCTGCGACGCAGGTCAGACCAGTACGTGCCACCGGGGTGGTTGGCGTACTCGACGAGCGCCCGCGCCTCTTCGACGCCTCGGGTGCCGAGGTTGATGGCCTCCATGATCTCGACGTCGGCCTCACGCGCCCAGTCCACGAACTCGTGCAGACCGAACGCGTTGGTCTCGATCGTGTGCCAAGCGCCGTCGATGCGCGTCGGGCGATCGGCCGCTGGGCCGACGCCGTCCTCCCAGAGATAACCGGAGACGAAGTTGCCCCCCGGGTAGCGGATGACCGTCGGCCCCATCTCCTTGACGAGCGCGAGTACGTCCCTGCGGAAGCCGCGTTCATCGGCCTGCGGGTGTCCCGGCTCGTAGATGCCGGTGTACACGCAGCGGCCCATGTGCTCGACGAACGAACCGAAGAGCCTGCGCGGCACGTCGGCGATCGTGTAGTCGCGGTCGATGGTGATACGGGCGTGGGACATTGCTCTCCTTGTTTCTGGCTGAGTTGCCGGGGTGCTGGGGGGAACTACTGACCGCCGAAGCCGCTGGTCGCGACGCCTTTGACGATCTGCTTCTGGAAGATGATGAACACGATGATCAGTGGGAGCGCGGCGAGCACCGCCTGCGCCATGACCTGCGCGTACTGCACGCCGTACGCGCTGATCACGGTCTGAAGGCCCACTGGCAGTGTCATCAGCGTGGTGTCGTTGATGACCAGGAACGGCCAGAGGAAGTTGTTCCACGCTCCGATGAAAACGAAGATGGCCACCGACGCGAGGATCGGACGCGACAGCGGCAGCACGATCGACCAGAAGATGCGGAACCTGCTGGCGCCGTCCACACGGGCGGCGTCCTCGAGCTCGATCGGGATGGCGTCGAAGAACCGCTTGAGGATGAACACCATCGCCGGCGCCACGACCTGCGGCAGGATCAGACCCCAGTACGTGTCGATCATGTTGAAGGTCAGCATCTGGTAGAACAACGGGATGATCAGCACCTGCGGCGGCACGATGATCGACGCGATGATCACGATGAACAGCCACTTGCGCCCTGTGAAGTCCATCCGCGAGAACGCATAGGCGGCCAGTGCGGAGATCGCGAGAGTGATGAGTGTGACCGCGGCCGACGTCCACAGGCTGTTGAACGCCCAGGTGTACACGTTGCCCTGCGAGAGGATCGCCGCGAAGGCCTCGACGGTGGGCCCCGTGGCGCCGATCCACGACGGATCGCCGGATGCGGCATCCGTCTCGGTCTTGAACGCGGTGGCGATCGCCCACAGGAACGGCAGCAGCCAGCCGATCGCGAGCACGGCGAGCACCACGAAGGCGGTGACGCGCAGTGGGCCGAACGGCTTCTGGCCCGGCAGATGCGGACGGCGGTTGCGCTGCGCACCTGGTGCGATGATCGCCTCGGTCTGCGAGAGAGTGGCGGTGGACATCACAGCTCCTTCCGGCGACGCGAGACCAGAGCCTGCGCGACGCCGATGATGACGATGAGGGCGAAGAACACGTACGAGATCGCGGCCGAGTAGCCGAATCGGTAGTTGACGAAGCCGGCTTCGTAGATGTACTGCACGATGGAACGAGTGGTGTCGCTCGCAACCCCGCCGAGCATCTGATACGCCTGATCGAAGAGCTTCAGTGAGGCGAGGATCTGCAGGATCAGGATCAGCACGGTGGCGGGTCCCAGCTGCGGGAGCGTGATGGACCAGAACTGCCGCCACGGGCCTGCGCCGTCGAGCGAGGCCGCTTCGTACTGCTGCGGCGGGATGTTCTGCATGGCCGCGAGGTAGAGCAGGAAGTTGAATCCGACCGTCCACCACACCGTCGCGATGACGATCGAGAGCATGTTGGTGTCGGGGTTCTGCAGCCAGGCGAGCGGTTCGAGGCCGAAGGCCTTCAGGATGTTGTTGGCCGCGCCGATCTGCGGATTGAAGATCCACACCCAGATCTGCGAGATCACGGTGGATGCGAGCAGATACGGCATGAAGAACGAGAGCCGCCAGAGCCACTGGCCTGGCAGCCCGCGATCGACGAGGGCCGCCATGAGCAGTGCGATCACGACGAGAGGCACGGTGGACAGCAGCGTGAACCACACGGTGTTCCACATCGACTGCCACATCACCGGATCCGTCAGTGCCTCGCCGTAGTTGGCGAAGCCGACGAACGATCCTCCTGCACCCGTCAGCGACTGATCGGTGAAGCTGAGGTAGATCCCGTGCGCGATCGGCCACACGAGGAAGAGCACGAAGGCGACCAGGAACGGAGCGAGGAACGCCCAGCTGATGAGCTGCTCACGATTGCGGCTTCCCGCGCGGCGGACCTGGACGGCGGACGAGGCGGAGCCGGTGACGATCGTGCGCGTGGCGGCACCTGATGCGGTGGCAGAGGTCATCATGGCTTCCACGTCCCTTCGGGGTCGGCAGGATTCGGTTGGGCGAGCATGGTGTTCACGCGTGCCTCGAAACGGTCTATCGCCGCGGCCGGATCGTCGCCGCTGAGCAGGACACCCTGCACGGCGGCGCCGAAGTCCTCCTGAACGCTGGAGCCCGATCCGGTGAACCACGCGGCCGGGTCGTAGACGACGTGCTCCGCTGCCTCGGCATAATTCGACTGGGGGATCAGATCGGCGTACTCCGGCGATTCGGTGACGGGCAGGAATGCCGGAATGTGTCCCGCTTCGGCCCAGTCGAACGAGCCCTTCAGCACGTCGGCCACGAACTGATAGGTCAGATCGCGCTTGGTCTCGTCGGCATTCGCCTGGTGGGGGAGGACGAACGAATGCGAGTCGGCATACACGGCCGGGGTGCCGTAGAGCGTCGGGATCATCGTCGCGTCGAACGGGATACCCGCGTTCTGCATCGTGCGCAGCTCCCAGACGCCGGTCATGAGCATGCCGCTCTTGCCGGTGGCGAACTCTGCGATCGCCGATCCGTAATCATTCTGCGCTGCGGCGATCTCGCCGTCGAGGAGGGACTGCATGAAGGTGAGGGACTCGACAGCTGCATCCTTGTCGATCACGGCCTTGCCGCCGACAGGCAGTTCCATCGCGAGTCCATGCTGCGCATACAGGCCGTAGAAGAGTCGCCACATCTGCGCGCCGTCGCCGAGGTAGCCATAGGACAGCGCGTGCCCGTCGGCCGAGCCGCTGACCGTGCGGAGCTGATCGAGGAACTCGTCGGGCGAGGTCGTCTCCAACAACCGCCCGTCCGTGTCGAGCACGCCGGCTGCGTCGCAGACGTCGGTGTTGAACATCAGGACGAACGGATGCGCGTCGAGAGCGATGCTGAAGAGCCGGTCTCCGACGAAGCCCTTCTCCCAGATGGGGGTCGGGAACGCGCTTTCGTCGACGCCCAGTTCCGCGAGCCGATCGAGATCCCAATCGTCGAGCAGGCCACCGGGGGCCCAGCCGTTGACGCGGGTGGCGTGCATGATCGCGACATCCGGAGCACGACCACCGGCACCGGCCATTGCGAGCTTCGTGTAGTACGGCGTCCCCCACGCGAGCACGGTGGGGCGGATGCGATATGCGTCCTGCGCTTTGTTGACTCCGTCCAGCAGGGACGACATCGTGACGCCGTCACCACCGCTCAGGAGGTGCCAGAACTGCAGTGTCTGGGTACTGGCGCCGCTCGCCGGGCCGGGAGCGCATCCTGCGAGCAGGGCTGCGCCGGCGGCCAGCGAACTGGCAGTCAGAAACTGTCGGCGGGACAGATTGAGCGGGGGTGTCATCGTCACTCCTTCGTGACCGGGGTTGGCGTCTACATGATTACATCGCAGTAATCAGGACGCAAGGACACGCCGAAGATCGGTGGTCCGCCCCTCAAAGGTGCGAGGGCGGCTCAGGTCCGTGCGGTACTCGCTCGTTCCACGACGCGGTGCGCAATGGTGAGGGATCGTGGCGCCGTCGTGCGATCGATCATCCTGGACTCGAGCAGATCGAGAACGGCCTCTGCGAACGCGCCGCGATCGAAGGCGATCGTGGTGAGTGAGGGCGAGGTGTATTCGGAGATCTCGACGTCGTCGAAGCCCGTCATCATCACGTCGTCCGGTACGCGGATGCCGTGATCGTGGAGTGCGTGCAGCGCACCGACCGCCAGCGAGTCGGTGAACGCCACCACGGCGTCGAAAGCGATCCCGCGAGCCAGCAGCGTCCGTGCGGCCTCGGCGCCCGATGCCATCGACCAGGGCATGCGATGGACTTCCAGGTTCGGGTCACGTGGAATCCCCGCTTCGCGCAGAGCGTCGTGGACCCCTTCCAGACGGAGCCGGCTCGTGGCGGTGGCGATCGACGCGTTGTCGTCGGCGCCGATCACCGCGATTCTCTTGGCGCCTCGCGTCAGCAGGTGACGAGTGGAATCCGCGGCCGCGAGTCGGCTGTCGATGCGCACGTGGTCAGCGCGATTCTGCTCAACCTCACCGATCACGACGAGCGGTGGCAGGCGGTCCGCATAGCGGATGACGCTGTCCTCGAGTCGGATCGGATTGAGGATGAGGCCGTCGATCAGATGGGAGCGGGCGCGCGCGAGCAGTTCCCGCTCCCTCTCGGGAGTCGCGGCGGTCTCCTCGATCTGCACGGCCAGCCCGCGTCCATGCGCGGCATCGACGATGCGATGCAGCAGTTCGGCCGAGTACGCGGTGGCCAGATCCGGAAGGGCGAGGGCGATGGTGCCCGAGCGTCCGCTGCGCAGCCCTCTGGCGCTGAGATTGGGAACGAAGTCGAGTTTCAGCATGGCCGCCTCGACCCTGGTCCTGGTCTCGTCGCGGACGGGGACAGCCCCCGTGACGACGTTCGACACAGTCTTCTGCGAGACGCCGGCCAGAGCGGCGACATCCTTCATCGTCGCAGGGGGCGGCGCCGGCGCTGTCATGCGATCAGTTTAGTCGCGCTGGCGCTGAATCAGAGGATTACCACGATGTAAAAGCCTGCGGCGGATAGGCCGCGAGGCCTCCGTCCGCGGTGCACGCCGTACACTCGTCGGCGTGAGCGAGTCGAGCAGCAGTCCGACAGGTGGTGCGCGCGCCGTCGGCGTCCGTGACGTCGCTGCGCTCGCCGGAGTCTCAAGGCAGACCGTGTCACGCGTCCTGAACGACCACCCGGATGTCGCACCGGAGACCAAGGCGCGCGTGCTGCAGGCCATGCACGAGCTCGGATACCGGATGAACAATGCGGCGCGTGCGCTCGGCACGCGCCGCTCCCGCACGCTCGGCGTGCTCGCGTCGGATGCGCTGCAGTACGGGCCTTCGCGCAGCATCGCCGCGATCGAGAATGCGGCCCGAGCGGCCGGGTACTGGGTGAGTGCGGCCTTCGCCGACGCCGGAGACGACGCGTCGGTCGTCTCGGCCGTCGAGCACCTCATCGCGCAGGGTGTGGAGGGCATCGTCGTCGTCGCCCCGCACGCGCGCACGCTTCGCGCACTCGACACCCTTCGCGTCGGGGTCCCCGTCCTCACGCTGCATTCCGCTGGGCGCGGGCCCCGTGGACTCTCGGTCGACCAGGCCGCCGGCGCGCGCCTCGCCGTCGCGGCACTGGCGGATGCCGGACACCGGCGCATCGCACACCTCGCCGGCCCTGCGGACTGGCTGGAGGCCGAGTCCCGCGCGGACGGATACGCGGCAGAGCTTGCACGTCGGGGCCTTGACCCCGCTCTGGTCCTGGTGGGGGACTGGACCGCGCGCTCCGGATACGAGGCGACCGGAACGCTGCTGGCCGCCGGCGTGACGGCGGTGTTCGCGGCCAACGACCAGATGGCGCTGGGGCTTCTCGGAGGTCTGCACGAGGCGGGTGTCACCGTGCCGGAGGAGATCAGCGTCGTGGGCTTCGACGACGTCCCCGATGCGGCGTTCTACTGGCCGCAGCTCACCACTGTGCGGCAGGATTTCGAGGAGCTCGCCCGTCGTGCTGTCGCGTCACTGACAGGTGGGACGGATGCTGCGGCATCCGGTCTCGCACCCGTCGCGCCGGTGCTGGTCTCGCGTCGCTCGGTGGCTCCGCCGCACGACACGCCTCTCGAGCACTCTCGCGCACCTTCGTGATCGAGGGCGGGGGATCGCCCACGGGTTGACCGTACAACACAGCCGCACATACACTTGAGACTCTGACTGTGACCGGTCACAGTCAGGGTGAGACATCGATGAGGAACACGTGAGCGAAGAAGCCCCCGAATTCAGCCCAGAGGTCGAGTCGGCCATCGCGGCAGTCCGTGCCGACGTCGCAGCCCTTCACGGCGAGCTGGTCCGCAACGGGCTGGTGGTCTGGACGGGTGGCAACGTGTCGGGCCGGGTTCCCGGCTCCGATCTGTTCGTGATCAAGCCGTCCGGCGTGAGCTACGACGACCTCGCGCCGGAGAACATGATCCTGTGCGACCTCGACGGCGACGTCATCATCGGCAGTGCGGGCAGTGATCGTTCGCCGTCCAGCGACACGGCGGCCCACGCCTATGTGTACCGCCACATGCCGGAGGTCGGCGGCGTCGTGCACACGCACTCGACGTTCGCCGTAGCGTGGGCAGCGCGCGGCGAGGAGATCCCCTGCGTCATCACGGCGATGGCTGACGAGTTCGGCGGTCCCATCCCGATCGGTCCGTTCGCGATCATCGGAGACGATTCGATCGGTCGTGGCATCGTCGAGACGCTCACCGGCCACCGCTCACGTGCTGTGTTGATGCAGAACCACGGACCCTTCACGATCGGCACCGATGCGAAGGATGCCGTGAAGGCCGCAGTGATGGTGGAAGACGTCGCCCGCACCGTGCATTACGCCCGCGAAGCGGGGCCGACGATCCCGATCCCGCAGGACGCGATCGACAGTCTCTTCAACCGGTACCAGAACGTGTACGGCCAGAGTGAGGACTCCAGGCGATGAGCGCTCGTGACGACATCGCCGCCGGCCGCACCAGCCTCGGCATCGAACTCGGCTCGACCCGCATCAAGGCGTGTCTGATCGGGACCGATGCCACCGAGGTGCTCGCGACCGGATCGTTCGCGTGGGAGAACCGCCTCGAAGGCGGACTCTGGACATATGCGCTGGATGAGGTGTGGAAGGGACTGCAAGCCGCGGTCGCCGACCTCGTCGGCGACGCAGAGCAGCGGCACGGCGTACGACCGGAGAGCTTCGGTGCCATCGGTATCTCGGCGATGATGCACGGCTACCTCGCCTTCGACGCCTCCGGCGACCTGCTCGTGCCCTTTCGCACCTGGCGCAACACCAACACCGGTGTCGCGGCCGCAGAGCTCACTGGTCTGCTCGGCGTGAACATCCCGCTGCGCTGGTCGATCGCACACCTGCACCAGGCGGTGATCGACGAAGAACAGCACGTGCCGCAACTCGATTTCGTCACGACCCTCGCCGGCTACGTGCACTGGAAGCTCACCGGCGAGAAGGTCCTCGGCGTCGGTGATGCGTCCGGCATGTTCCCGATCGACTCCGCCACCTGCGATTACGACGCTGGGATGCTGGACGCCTACTCCGTCCTCGCAGCCGACCGTCTTCCCGCGCCCCTCGGCGATCTGTTCCCCCGCGTGCTCCCTGCGGGTGCAGCGGCGGGGACGCTCACCGCCGAGGGGGCGGCGCTTCTTGATCCGACTGGCGCACTGCGCCCAGGCATCGCGTTCTGCCCGCCCGAGGGCGATGCCGGCACCGGCATGGTCGCGACGAACTCCGTCGCTCCTCGCACCGGCAACGTCTCGGCCGGGACGAGCATATTCGCGATGGTGGTGCTGGAACGACCGCTCGCAAGTGTGCATCACGAGCTCGATCTCGTGACGACTCCGGCTGGGGACGCCGTCGCGATGGTGCACTGCAACAACGGCGCCAGCGAACTCGCGGCCTGGGCCGGCCTGTTCGCGCGGTTCGCTGCAGCCGCCGGTCAGCCGCTCGACGATGACGCGGTGTTCGACGCTCTCTTCCGCGAAGCGCTCGATGGCGAAGCGGATGCCGGTGGCTTGCTGGCGTACAACCATCTCGCCGGTGAGCCGATCGCGGGGTTCTCCGAGGGCCGACCGCTGTTCGTGCGCACGCCCGACAGCGACTTCTCGCTCGCGAACTTCATGCGCGCCCAGCTCTACGGTGTGTTCGGCACTCTTGCCCTCGGCATGCAGGTGCTCGAGGCCGAGGGCGTCGGCCTTGACCGCATGTTCGCGCACGGTGGCATGTTCCGCACGGCGGGTGTGGCGCAGCGTTTCCTCGCCGGCGCTCTCGGAGCGCCGGTCGCCGTCGGCGAACTCGCATCCGAGGGCGGAGCCTGGGGCATCGCCGTGCTGGCTTCGTACCTCGCGCAATCGGACGACAAGACGCTCGGGGCATACCTCGACGAGCAGGTGTTCGCTGCGGCACCCCTGTCGACCGTCGCACCCGACCCCGCCGACGCCGCCGGCTTCGCCACCTACCTCACCCGCTACCGCGCCGGCCTCGCCATCGAGTCCGCCGCGATCGACTCCCTCTGAAGGAACCCCCATGACCCGTACTCCGCTGAAGACCGCCCTCGACGACTACGAGGTCTGGTTCCTCACCGGTAGCCAGCACCTGTACGGACCCGAGACTCTCGCGCAGGTGGCCGAGCAGTCGCGCTCGATCGCGGAGGCCCTGGATGCTGCCGCCGACGTACCGGTGAGGATCGTCTGGAAGCCGGTGCTGACAGACTCCGCAGCGATCAAGCGCATCGCGCTCGAGGCCAATGCCGACGACCGGGTGATCGGACTCGTCGCCTGGATGCACACCTTCAGCCCCGCGAAGATGTGGATCGCCGGCCTCGATGCGCTGCAGAAGCCGCTCGCGCATCTGCACACGCAGGCGAACGTCGAGCTGCCATGGGCCGACATCGACTTCGACTTCATGAACCTGAACCAGGCCGCGCACGGCGACCGCGAGTTCGGCTACATCCAGACCCGTCTCGGGGTGCCACGCAAGACCATCGTCGGCCACGCCAGTGACCCGCGCGTGCAGAAGGAGCTCGGCACCTGGCAGCGCGCGGCCGCCGGGCTCGCAGCATCCCGCAGCCTCAAGCTCGCGCGCTTCGGCGACAACATGCGCTTCGTCGCCGTCACCGAGGGCGACAAGACCGAGGCGGAGCTGCGCTTCGGCGTGCAGGTGAACACCTGGGGTGTGAACGAGCTGGCGGATGCTGTCGCCGCGGCATCCGAATCGGACATCGACGCGCTCGTCGCCGAGTACGAGGAGCTCTACGAGGTGGTCCCCGAACTTCGTCGCGGGGGAGAGCGGCACCAGTCGCTGCGTGACGGCGCAGCGATCGAGCTCGGGCTGCGGTCGTTCCTCGAGGAGGGCGGTTTCGGCGCCTTCACCACATCGTTCGAAGACCTGGGTGCGCTGAAGCAGCTGCCGGGCCTCGCGGTTCAGCGGCTGATGGCCGAAGGATACGGTTTCGGCGCAGAGGGCGACTGGAAGACCGCCGTGCTCGTGCGCATCGCGAACGTCATGGGTGCCGGCCTGCCGGGTGGCGCCAGCCTGATGGAAGACTACACCTACGACATGACGCCGGGCGACGAGCTCATCCTCGGCGCCCACATGCTCGAGGTCTCGCCGTCGCTGACCACCTCGAAGCCCACGCTCGAGATCCATCCCCTGGGCATCGGCGGCAAGGACGACCCGGTGCGCCTGGTCTTCACCGCCGACCCCGGCCCGGCGATCGTCGTGGCCATGAGCGACATGCGCGACCGATTCCGACTCACCGCGAACGTGGTCGAGAACGTCGCGCCTCGGGCGGCTCTGCCCAACCTGCCCGTCGGCCGGGCCGTCTGGAAACCCGCACCGGACTTCAACACCAGCGCCGCAGCCTGGCTGACGGCAGGTGCAGCGCACCACACGGTCATGTCGACCGCGGTCGGGCTGGAGGCGTTCCGCGACTTCGCCGAGATGGCAGAGGTCGAGCTGCTCGTGATCGACGACGACACCACTCTGCCGGAGTTCCAGAAGCAGGTGCGCTGGAACCAGGCGTACTACCGCCTCGCGCAGGGGCTGTGATGGCCTCGGTTGCTGAGCGTGTGGACGCATCCGGACGGCAGCTGACGCTGGTCGGGCACGGCTACGAAGCGGTGATCGCGAGCGTCGGCGCCACTTTGCGCGCGCTCACGTACGACGGCCGCGACCTCATCGTGCCCTTCGATGCCGACGAGGTGCGCCCCGCGTATCGAGGCGCCACGCTCGCGCCGTGGCCGAACCGCGTCGTCGACGGCACGTACTCCTTCGGCGGTGACGTGCATCAGCTGGCGCTCACGGAGCCTGCCCGCGGCCACGCGCTGCACGGTCTGCTGGCGTGGGCGGAGTTCGCCGACCGCGTCGTGGAAGACGAACTGGTCGTACTGGTCGCAGTGATCGAACCGCAGCTCGGCTACCCGTTCCGTGTCGAGGTCGCTGTCGAATTCCGCCTCGCTCCGGACGGTCTGAGTCAGACGGTCACCGCGCGCAATCTCGGGGGGGATGCCGCGCCATGGGGCACGGGTCCTCACCCGTATCTGGTGGGCGGAGACGGACGCGTGGACGAGTGGACGCTCACGCTGCCGGCATCCGAAGTGCTCACCGTCACCCCCGACCGGCTGAGCCCGGTGGCGGTCGAGCCGGTCGACCAGCATCCGGAATGGGACTTCCGTTCGCCTCGGCGGATCGGCGACGTGTTCATCGACCATGCATTCACCGAACTCTCACGTGCCGACGGCATCGCCGAGGTGCGAGTGGTGGCGCGGGACGGGCACGGTGTCGCACTGACCTGGGACGAGAGCTGCCCGTGGGTTCAGGTTCACACGGCCGACCTTCCTGATGATGCCCACAACCACCGGATCGGACTGGCGGTGGAGCCGATGACGTGCCCGCCGGATGCATTCAACTCCACGGTCGATCTCATCGTGCTCGATCCAGGAGCTGTCGCCGCTGCGTCCTGGCGGTTCAGCGCGGTCTGATCGAGGCCTCTCACGGGCACCTCTGCCCGTGAGAGGCCTCTCGTTCTGGCCATACGATGGGGGTCGTGACGAACGAGACACCCGAGAACCCCCAGACCGACCCGCCGATCGTGCCCGAGCCCGGGAACGAGGCAGCCGCGGGCCAGCACGGCTTCGACGGTACGTTCTCATCGGACGTTGCAGCGCCGGATCCTGCACCCGAAGCCGCTGCGCCGTCGGAGGCTGTGCCGGATTCCGCGACCGCGCCGGAGCCCGTCGCGACTCCCGCGCCGGAGCCGGTGGTCGCTCCCGCGAGTGAGGCGCCCGAGTACCCGACGGTTGTTCCAGGGGGCCACGAGCTGCCCGGTGCGGCCGCGCACCAGGTCGCTGCCGCGTATCAGGCTACGCCGCCCTACGATCCGAATGCGCCTCAGGGGTACCCCGCCGGCGGATATCCTCCTGGCGCATACACGGCAGCGCCCGTCGCTCCGAAGAAGCCGATGTCGAAGGGGCTGCTGTTCGGCATCATCGGTGGGGCCGCCGTGCTCGTGCTGCTGATCGCTGCGGCCGTCATCGTGCCGAACCTTCTGCGAGCTGCTGCCCCGACCGCATCAGAAGCGGTGGAGAAGTACCTGACGGCGCTGTCCGAAGGCGACGCCGAGACGGCGCTCACATTCGTCGAGACGTACGCCGACGACAGCCTTCTCACCGACGAGGTGCTCGCAGCCTCGCTCGAGCTCGCCCCCATCACCGACATCGTCGTGGAGGAGTCCGAGGACGCGACCGAGTACGAGGCGACGATCTCTGCCTCGTTCGCCGTCGGCTCCGAGACGATCGAGCGGGAGTTCACCGCGTACAGCTCCTCGGACGACGGATGGCTGATCAGCGACGGCCTGGTCATGGCGACGCTGTCGAACTTCGACGGTCTCGGTCTCACGGTGAACGGCACCGAACCAGCGGATTCTTCGACCTCGCTATTCCCGGGTGCGTACCAGCTCGCGCTGGGCTACGAGGAATTCGCGCTCGATGCTGAAACGGACACCTTCACCCTGACGACGGATGCCGACACCGAGCTCTTCTGGGACATCTATCCCGTGCTCACCGAAGAGGGCGCCACGACCTTCCGATCGCTCGTGCGAGCGGCGATCGAGGAGTGCGTCGCGATGAAGACGCTCACCACGCCGTGCGGCATGGACATCACCGACATCGATCTCAGCGGCTACACGCCGGTCGACGGCACCGTCACCCGGACGATCACCAGCGACGGCCAGGCGACACTCGACAGCATGGTGCCGGAGGTCGACTACTCCACGCCCACACTCGTCTCGACGTACGACACCCCCGATGTGGACATGACGCTGCAGGGAACCAAGGACGGCACGACTTCTGAGTTCGAGGTCTGGTTCGGAGGCTACATGGACACCCCGTCGGTCGACTTCGCCCAGGAGACTCCGACCGTCACCTGGGACTGATGCCCCACTGATCAGATCGAAGTGAGCGGCCGAAGGTGAGAGCCTCCGGCTGTTCGTCTTTCAGCGCGCGAGCCACCCGCGCAACGCCCTAGTGACCCAGGGGAGCACCCAGTAGGTCATGATCGGCGTGAGCACGATCGTCGTCGCGAGCACCCGCAACCAGAGCGGAAGCGCCCCCCACCCCGGAACCGGCGTCATCGCAAGGCTGAAGAGCAGGTTGACGGGGAAGAACCCGAGCCAGATCGTGACGGCCTGCTTCCATCGCGGCGGTGCGGGCGGAGCATCCTCGACGGTGACGGCATCCGGAACCCGGATCGATCCCGTCGCCGGCTCGTCGAACCAGCCTTCAATCCCCGTGCGCCTGCGCGCATGCTCGCTGCGCACGAAACCCTCGCCCATCGAGAGCCACCACGTGCGCTCCGGCGACTGCTCCCATGCATCGAGCGTCTCGACGCTGGCGAATCGGTACAGCATGTGCCAGAGCTGCGAGTCCTCTCCGGCGCGCACCCACCCCGAGCCCAGGAATCCTGGGTGCTTGTTCGCGAGATTGACGCCGGTCTGCACCCAGGCTGTCGCCTCGGATATGCGCGCGGGGTCCACCTCGCGTCGGATGGAGACGGTGATCGGAACGCTGGACATGGTGGGCCCCTCGGAGTTAAGCGTGCTTGTGGCGGATCCGAGTGTATGCGGGGTTTGTTTCGTGTTTGCTTCGAGGCTCAGCCGAACCGTCTGCCAGGGATGCGGCCGAGCCCAGCGTGGCCAGCATCACGGCGACGTCGGGTGATTCAGGGTGTGGCGACCGCACGGTCGTCGACTCGCTCCAGTGCGAAGTAGTACAGGGCACCGTCTTCGTCCGCGGCCCTCGACGTCACGAATCGTGTTAACACTTATTCACATGCCTATGACGCGGGAAGTTAATCGTCGGTCACATCAGATCGCAACGGATGCGAGAATCCCGGCGGGTAGGCTGTCGATCATGATCCGCACCGACGGTCCACCTGCGAATCGCACCCGCCCGCGTGACCGCAAGCGTCATATCCAAGAGGCAGCAGCCGGGGCGTTCGCGCGCAACGGCTACCACGCGGTGGGCATGCAGGACATCGCGGATGCGGTCGGCATCTCGGCGCCCGCCCTCTACCGGCACTTCCCGAACAAGTACGCGCTGTTCGTCCGCACTGCATTCGCCCTGGTGCAGCAGCTGATCGAGGCCACCGAGGATGCCGCGCAGCGGCCGGTCGAGAACGCCGCCGATGCTCGCGTCGCGCTCGATGCTCTGCTCGATGCCGTCATCTCCACGACGGCAGACCTCCGTGCGATCGGGGGGATCTACCGCTGGGAGGGCCGCTACCTCGAAC
The DNA here is from genome assembly GCF_049896145.1 of Microbacterium sp. TWP3-1-2b2. NCBI lineage: Bacteria > Bacillati > Actinomycetota > Actinomycetes > Micrococcales > Microbacteriaceae > Microbacterium > Microbacterium sp. TWP3-1-2b2. The sequence continues at coordinate 84,589 of NZ_JAFCTS010000002.1, forward strand.
GTTCCGACCGTGAGGACTTGACGGCCCAGTTCCGTCTGCTGCGTGAACGGTTCGAGCGTCCGCACCGGGTCTACCGGCCGGAGATCTCGGACGAGCAGCGGCGACTCATCGTCCTCGCCTCGCTCAGCGTCGTCGCGAGCATCACAGCGCATCGTACGGTCGTGGCGGCACGAAGTCTGCGCACGCTCCTGAAGGGGGCGTCGTGGCGCCTGCTCGACATCGACCCCGAGATCAGTGCGTCGACGGTCCAGGGTGGCGACTTCGTCGCCGACACCGCCGCTGGAGTCGTCGGCATCGGAGCGGGTGCCGGTCGCCGCGAGCAGCTCGTCGACTCCGCCGTCCGGCTGTTCGCAGCCCGTGGGTACAACGAGGTCACCATCGAAGACCTCGCGGTCGAGGTCGACCTGACCCCATCGGGTGTCTACCGGCACTTCGACGGCAAGCCCGCAGTGCTGCTCGCCGCCTGTGATCGCGCGGCAGTGGCGCTGGAGCGGGCAGTACTGCGCGTGCGCGAGTCGGCGAGCTCGCCGGATGAGGCGCTCAGACGCCTCTGCCGAGCGTGCGTGGACCATTCCTTCCAGAACCTCGCGCTCATGCGCATCTACTTCTCCGAGCTCGGCAATCTGGCGCCAGAGGATCAGCGCCGCCTCCGTGCGATGCAGCGCGCGCATGTGGCGGATTGGACGGCCCTGCTGCAGGCCGTGCGCCCAGAACTGGGCGGACGTGAAGCGGCGGTGCTGGTGCACGCGGGGCTCAGCGTCGTCACGGATGAGATTCCGCTGCTGCCGGTTCGCGATGAGGCCGCCGCTGTGCGACTCACCCACTTCGTGGAGACCGTGCTCGGGCTCGACTGAGCCCAGTGGACAAGCGCGTCAGTGGACGTAGCAAAAAGACCGTCACGCATGTCGAGGGGTTCCGCGTCGCGGTGAAATGGTCGAACGCTACGTCGAGGGCACGGGCACCGATGCTTCGGCGCGCCCGCTCAGGCCGCGGGTCGCGCCGAGACCAGAATCCGGCCGTGAAAGGAAAGACCCCCGCCGACCCGATTCGGCGGGGGTCTCGGGAGCTGTGCTCACCGGTGCGCGGAAAGTTCTGACTACCCGATCCGGTCTGAGTTCTTCCGCGCACCTGCAGTTCTACGTGTCGAAGGTGACCGGATGGTGAACTGGCGCCGAACACGCGACGTCGACCGTTCTCGCACAGGCGATCGGATGGCTGGACCTCTGCTCGGCGAATACATGGATGCCCTAGTAAATCGACGGATGCCAGAGTAATCTGTTCATCGTGCCAATGAAGGCGCGAAGGGACATCGCATAATGACTCGTATAATCCCCCATCTCGTAGGCGGATCGCTTCTCACACCTAAGGATGGTCGCTTCGGCGACGTCTATGACCCGAGCATCGGCAGCGTGCAGGCCCAGGTGCCGCTCGCCTCGGCCGGCGAGGTGCGTCGAGTGATCGACGATGCCGAGGCCGCCCAACCGGCCTGGGCGGCGACGAATCCCCAGAAGCGGGCGCGAGTGCTGCTGCGATTCCTCGACCTCGTGCACCGCGACATGGACTCGCTGGCCAGACTGCTCTCCAGTGAGCACGGCAAGACGGTCGATGACGCGAGAGGTGACATTCAGCGAGGGCTGGAGGTGATCGAGTTCTCCGCCGGCGCACCGCACCTTCTCAAGGGGGAGTATTCGACCGAGGCCGGCACCGGAATCGACGTCTATTCGATGCGCCAGCCGCTCGGCGTCGTCGCAGCCATCACCCCGTTCAACTTCCCGGCCATGATCCCGTTGTGGAAGGCCGGACCGGCGATCGCCGCAGGCAATGCGTTCGTGCTCAAGCCCAGTGAGCGCGACCCGTCGGTGCCGGTGCGTCTCGCCGAGCTCTTCCTCGAAGCGGGCCTGCCCGCAGGCATCTTCAATGTCGTGCACGGTGACAAGGAGGCGGTCGACACGTTACTGACCGACCCGCGCATCCAGGCCGTCGGGTTCGTCGGATCGACGCCGATCGCCGAGTACATCTACTCGACCGCGACTGCGCACGGCAAGCGTGCGCAGTGCTTCGGCGGGGCGAAGAACCACATGATCGTGATGCCTGATGCCGACCTCGATCAGGTCGCCGATGCCCTGATCGGCTCCGGCTACGGCTCGGCGGGCGAGCGCTGCATGGCGATCTCGGTCGCGGTGCCGGTCGGCGATGAGACGGCCGACGCGCTCGCCGCGAAGCTCACGGAGAGGGTCGGTGAACTGCGCGTCGGACCAGCTCTTGCAGATGACGTCGACTACGGGCCGCTCGTGGCGCGCTCGGCCGTCGAGCGCGTGGAGGACTACATCCAGCAGGGCATCGATGCGGGCGCGACACTGCTCGCCGACGGCCGGGGGCTCACCGTCGCCGGTCATGAGGAGGGCTTCTATCTCGGCCCGACTCTCTTCGACCACGTCACCACAGACATGTCGATCTACCGTGAGGAGATCTTCGGGCCGGTGCTCGTGATCGCCCGCGCTGCGGACTACGAGCAGGCGCTGGCAATGGCATCCGATCATGAGTTCGGAAACGGTGTCGCGATCTTCACGCGAGACGGCGACGCCGCGCGCGATTTCACCGCACGAGTGAACGTCGGCATGGTCGGCGTCAACGTGCCGATCCCCGTCCCGATCGCGTACTTCACGTTCGGCGGCTGGAAGCGGAGCGGCTTCGGAGACCTCAACCAGCATGGCGCAGACGCATTCCGCTTCTACACGAAGACCAAGACGGTGACGAGCCGCTGGCCCGCGCACGGCGTGCGCGACGGCGCGAGCTTCGTCATCCCGACCATGCACTGAAACCGACCACATCACTGATCTGCCCACAAGGCGAGAGGATCCCCGATGACGATGCTTACGAATACGACCACCGACGAGGAGCGGGCAGCGATCCTGCACGCGGTCCGCGAATTCGCCGAGGCCGAACTCGCACCGTTCGCCGCTGAACGCGACGAGAACCATGTGTTCCCCCGAGAGGCGCTGCAGCGTGCCGGCGACCTCGGCCTCGGCGGTATCTACGTCGACGAGGAGTTCGGCGGCACCGGTCTCACGCGAGTCGACACCGTCGCGATCTTCGAAGAGCTCGCGAAGGGCGACCCCGCAGTCGCCGCGTACATCTCCATTCACAACATGGTCGTCTGGATGCTCGACACGTACGGCTCTGATGCGCAGCGAGGTGAATGGCTGCCAGAGCTCACCGCCATGACCGGATTCGGCGCCTACTGCCTGACCGAGCCCGGTGCCGGGTCCGATGCTGCTGCCATCGCGTCGAGTGCGATCCGTGAGGACGACGAGTACGTGCTGACCGGTGTCAAGCAGTTCATCTCCGGTGCCGGCGAGGCTGCGGTGTACGTGGTCATGGCGCGCACGGGCGAGGCGGGCGCCCGAGGGATCTCGGCATTCCTCGTCCCCGGTGATGCCGCCGGACTGTCCTTCGGGGCGCCGGAGAAGAAGATGGGCTGGCATGCCCAGCCGACGCGGCAGGTGATCCTCGATGAGGTGCGGGTGCCGGCATCCGCTCTGCTCGGCGTCGAAGGACAGGGCTTCGCGATCGCGATGTCGGCGCTCAACGGCGGCCGACTCAACATCGCGGCCTGCTCGCTCGGCGGTGCCCGCTGGGCGCTGGATCAGGCGCGTCGCTACGTGCACGAACGGTTCACGTTCGGTGAGGCTCTCGCCGAGAAGCAGAGCATCGTGTTCGCGATCGCAGACATGGAGACCGAGTTGCATGCGGCGCGGCTGCTCGTGCAGGATGGCGCCCGCGCGGTCGACGAGGGCGCGGATGATGCGACCGTTCGCTGCGCGATGGCGAAGCGATTCGCCACGGATGCCGGATTCCGCGTCGCCAATGATGCTCTTCAACTGCACGGAGGCTACGGGTACCTTCAGGACTACGGGATCGAGAAGGTCGTGCGAGACCTGCGCGTGCACCAGATCCTGGAAGGGACGAACGAGATCATGCGCATGATCGTCGGACGCGACGCCCTCAAGGCGGCGTCATGAAGATCGCATTCCTCGGGCTGGGGCACATGGGCCTGCCGATGGCGCGCAACCTGCAGGCGGCAGGACACGACGTGGCCGGGTTCGACGTCATGCCTGCTGCGCGGGAGGCCGCGGCGGCGGGTGGCGTGCCGCTCGCCGCATCGGGAACGGATGCCGCGACCGATGCGGATGTCGTGATCACGATGTTCCCGGCGGGCAAGCACGTGATCGAGGCCTATGAGGGCGGCCTCCTGGCCGCGGCCCGACCGAACACACTGTTCATCGAGTCGTCCACGATCGCAGTGGATGAGGCACAGGCGGCGCACGCTCTCGCGATCGCCGCCGGGCACCGCAACATCGATGCTCCGGTCTCCGGTGGAGTGGTCGGAGCGGAGAACGCGACGCTGGCGTTCATGGTCGGAGCATCCGACGAAGACTTCGCCGCAGCTCTCCCGCTTCTCGAGGCGATGGGCAAACGCATCGTGCACTGCGGTGGACCAGGACTCGGGCAGGCCGCGAAGGTGTGCAACAACATGATCCTTGCGGTGTCGCAGATCGTGGTGGGTGAGGCCTTCGTGCTCGGCGAGCGTCTCGGGCTGTCCCATGATGCGCTGTACGACGTGGCGGCGAACGCCTCTGGTCAGTGTTGGGCGCTGACGACCAACTGTCCTGTACCGGGTCCAGTACCCACGAGTCCTGCGAACCGCGACTACCAGCCGGGCTTCGCAGGGGCGCTGATGGCGAAGGACCTCGGCCTCGCCCTGCAGGCGATCGATCAGACGTCGACGGATGCGAGGATGGGGCGCCTCGCGCAGGAGATCTATGCCGCATTCGCCGCGGGCTCCGGCGGTGGGCGGGACTTCTCCGGCATCATCACCGACATCCGCGACGGACAGGTGTGATGATCGTCGGAGACGTTTCGCTGAAAGGGAGCAGATGACCGAATATGAGACGATCCTGGTCGAACAGCGCGGACGCGTGGGCTGGATCACCCTGAACCGGCCGCAGGCCCTGAACGCACTGAACTCGCAGGTCGCGCAGGAGGTCACCGCCGCGGCCGTCGCGTTCGACGTCGATGACGGCATCGGCGCGATCGTCGTCACCGGTTCGGAGAAGGCGTTCGCCGCCGGCGCCGACATCAAGGAGATGGAGTCGATGTCGGCCTCGGACATGCAGGCGACCGATCACTTCGGAGCGTGGAGCGACTTCGCCGCCGTCCGCACTCCTGTGATCGCTGCCGTGAGCGGGTTCGCCCTCGGCGGCGGATGCGAGCTGGCGATGATGTGCGACATCATCCTCGCCGCGGACAACGCGAAGTTCGGTCAACCCGAGATCAACCTCGGCGTCATCCCCGGGATGGGCGGCACGCAGCGTCTGATCCGTGCGGTCGGATATTACAAGGCCGCCGAACTCATCCTCTCCGGCCGGATGATGGGAGCCGAAGAGGCGGAGCGTGCCGGGCTCGTGTCGCGGGTGGTGCCGGCATCCGATCTGCTCGTCGAGGCCACGACGCTCGCCGACACGATCGCCTCGAAGGGGCTGCCGAGCCTCTATGCCGCGAAGGCCGCGTTGGATGCTGCAATGGAGACGCCGCTGGCCGAAGGGCTCGCTCACGAGAAGCAGGCGTTCGCCGCACTGTTCGACACCGCTGACCAGAAGGAGGGCATGGCCGCCTTCCGTGAGAAGCGGAGCCCTGCCTTCACCAACAGATGAGACCGAGTCTGCGGCACGAGGCCGACATGGCGACGGTCGGTCTCGTGCCGTGACGTCGGTGTCGTGGTCGGTGCTACTCGCCGAGCGAATCGATGATCTTCTCCAGGCGGCGCGCACGGGTCTCCTCGGCCTTCGCCTCGGCGATCTGGCGTGCCATCTCCTTCCGCCTGGACGGCGGAAGGTTCTCGAAGGCCGCGCGGACGGCGGGGTCGGCATCCAGTGCCTCGGCCAGCGCCGGCGGAATCTCGATGACGCGTTCCTCGGTGTCGACTGAGATCGTCACTTCGATCTCCTCGCCGATCTCGACGTCTGCCTCTGCACGGGAGGCCTTGCTGAATCCGATCGCATTCTCGCCACCCATGCGCGAAAGGCGAAGCCGGATGCTGCGATCGCCGAAGTCGACCACCACAGGGAACGCCTTGCCTGCCCCGAGGGACGCAACTTGCTCGTCGGTCAGGAAGATCGCGGCTGCGGGGCTGCGACCCACCAGGACGGTCTTCAGATGCAACTCGGTCATGGCGTCAGCGTAGCGCGGGGCTCGTCGGTCTTCGAGACCGAGTCTGCGGCACGAGACCGACATGGCCGCGGTCGGTTTCGCGCCGCATTGTCGGTTTCGGGGCGGTCAGGTGCAGGGCGCGGTCATCCCTCGAGATATGCCTGCAGCACCGCGTTGCGCTCGTCGATGAGGCGACGCATATACGCGCGCATGAACAACCGATCGACGATCGTGCCGATCGGGCCGAGCGGCGATCGGAAGGTGATCGTGTCCCGCATGAGCGTGCCTTGTGGATGCTCGTCGAAGACGTGCTCGTGTTGGAACTCGGCGAAAGGACCTTTCGTCTGCCGGTCGCGGAACCGGTGCGGCGGATCGATGTCGAAGACGGTCGAGGTGAGGTGGAACGGCAGCCCGAAGTGTCGCGCGCGCCATGTCACGGTCGAGCCCTCGGTGAAGACGCCCCCGGCAGGACCCTCGACCATGATCTCGCCGTATCGCGCCATGGACTCGACGTGCAGTGCGGGGTCGATCGACGCGGAGAACACCTCGGCAGGCGTCATGCGGATGACACGCTCGAGCGTGAACTGTGCCATCAGCGGTGCGGAGTCATCACAGCGGATCCGGCTGCGGGCGCGGCTCAGTGAAGTCGCCGGCATTCTTGCGCATACGGGCGACGATCGCGACGAGGTCCGCAGCGTCCGTGGGGTCCATCCCTGGGCGGCTGAACACCTCGCTGTTGAGGGCGGTCGTCGCACGCTCGACGAGCGCACGACCGTCGTCGGTGAGGGAAAGCATGGCGGCGCGTCCGTCGTGCGGGTGAGGTTCGCGCACGATGAGACCGTCGCGCACGAGGCGCTCCGCCGTGCTCGTCACCGTGGTGGCGTGCACCTGCAGACGAGCCACGACGCTGGACAGCGGCAGCCTTCCTGTGCGGCTGAATGCGAGCAGGCGCAGCACTTCGAACCGTGCGAACGAGAGGCCGAAGGGTTTGAGCGCGGCATCCACTCGCGAGAGCAGCAGCTGCTGCGCCCGCATCACCGACGTGACCACGGTCATGCCGTCGGCGGCATCCGTCCAGCCGTGCGCCAGCCACTGGCGCTTCGCTTCGGCGAGCGGATCGGTGGGAAGGGGACGGGGAAGGGCCACGACTCTACGCTACCGTTTGCGCGTCGAACCGAAGAATGTCGCTCTCTGTATACATTAGGTCGCCAATTCCGGGAGTGACTTGGAGAATATGACCTGTTTTGGCTACATAGAGAGCAGTGCGGATAGACTCGGCCGTGTCGTGAGGAGCATTCGATGAAGATCTTCGTCCTTGTCAAAGAGGTGCCGGACACCTATGGCGATCGCAAGCTGAATCTGGAGACCGGGTTGGCCGATCGCGCGGCCGGCGACGTGGTTCTGGATGAGATCACAGAGCGCGCGTTGGAAGTCGCGCTTTCGTACGCCGACAAGAACGATTCCGTCGAAGTGGTCGCCCTCGCGATGGCTCCGGAATCTTCGACGGCGTCGATTCGTCGCGCGCTCGCCATCGGCGCGGCATCCGCTGTGCACGTCGTCGACGAGCAACTCGTCGGCGCCGACCTGGGGCTGACCGCAGAGGTGCTCGCCGCGGCCATCCGCCGCGCAGAGCCGGACCTCGTCATCACCGGCAACCTCTCAACGGACGGCTCAGGCGGCGTCATCCCCGCCATGCTCGCCGAGCATCTCGGCTACGCGCAGGCGACCGCCCTCAATGCCGTGGAGATCACCGCGGAGGGTGTCTCCGGCACCCGCGCCGCCGACGAGGGCAATCAGTCCGTGTCGGCCTCGTACCCGGCGGTGATCTCGATCACCGAGGCATTGCCCGACGCACGCTTCCCGAACTTCAAGGGGATCATGGCGGCGAAGAAGAAGTCGCTCGAGGTGCTCTCCCTCGACGACCTCGGTGTCTCTGCCGATCCTGCGGCGGCACCACGAACGATCATGACCACGGTCTCCGAGAAGCCCCCGCGCGCGGCAGGCGTGAAGATCACCGATGAGGGCGACGCCGGCGCGAAGCTGGTCGAATACCTCGTGCAGAACAGGCTGGTGTGATGATGAGCTACCCCGAGAACTCGATCCTCGTCCTCGTGGACGTGACGCCTGCCGGCGACGCCGCGAGCTCGACTGCTGCGCTCATCGGTGCCGCGTCGACGATCGGATCCCCGGTCGCGCTGGTTCCTGCCGGATCGCCCGGTGCGGATGTGCAACGTGCTGTGGATGCCGCGGCAGCGGCCGGCGCATCGGTCGTGCTGACGGCTGATGCAGATGCCGGATCCCTCACCGTTCCATTGGTCGATGCCCTCCAGGCCGCGTACCAGAAGGTTCAGCCTGCCGCCGTGCTGATCTCGAACTCGATCGCCGGTCGCGACGTCGCCGGTCGCCTTGCGGTGCGCGAGAAGCTCGCGCTGTCGGTGGACGCGATCGGCGTCTCCCGCGATGATGAGGGGATCGTCGCGCACCACTCCGTGTACGGCGGCGCGTACCTCGTGGACTCCGCGCCGACGTACGGTGCGCCGATCATCACAGTGCGCCAGGGTGCCGTCGACACTCGTGCCGAGGCCGTCGCATCGCCGACCGTCGAGGCGCTCGAGGTGACAGCATCCGGTGCCGCCGCTGCGACCGCAGGCTCGATCGAGATCGTCGAGGCCGAGTCTTCTCGTCCGGAGCTGCGCGGCGCGACGAAGGTCGTCTCGGGCGGTCGGGGTCTCGGTTCGAAGGAGCAGTTCGTGCTCGTCGAGCAGCTCGCCGATGCCTTGGGTGCGGCGATCGGCGCCTCGCGCGCTGCCGTCGACGCAGGTTACATCCCTTACGCGCACCAGGTCGGTCAGACCGGCGTCTCGGTGTCCCCGCAGCTGTATGTCGCCGTCGGCATCTCCGGGGCGATCCAGCACCGTGCGGGCATGCAGACCGCCAAGAACATCGTCGCGATCAACAAGGACGCCGAGGCGCCGATCTTCGACGTCGCTGACTTCGGCATCGTCGGCGACCTGTTCAAGATCGTGCCGCAGGTGGTCGAGGCGCTCGAAGCGCGGAAGAAGTAGCCATGGCGACGCGGATGCTCAGACGCGGCCTGCCTCGCGTGATCGGTGGCGAGCCATGGCCTCCTGCCGGCGACGTCGAGGTCGCGGATGCCGCAGGCTCGGGCTCCGATGTCGACGCCGGGCCGGTGGATGCTGCGCCCGTAGAGGTGCGCGCACCTGCTCCCGCAATCGAGCCGGCAGCTGAACCGGTTGACGCGTCCGGGGCGGCCGCACGCTCAGCGCACCATGGCGCTTCCGGCGGCCAGAAGGGCGATGCCGCTGCCGCCGGCTCCGTCCTGCGCCGCGGGCTGCCTCGCACGCCGGGTGGTGAGCCATGGCCGCCGGCGGATGCCACAGCGCGAACGGCGGCGACTGCAGCTTCCTCGATTTCAGCGGTTGCTGAGCCGGTCGCAGCGTCCGCGAGGGCTGAGCCGGTCGCCTCTCCCGTTGTCGCTGCGACTGCGACGTCGAGCGCGGCTCCTGACCGGCCCCAAGCCTCCTCCGACGGCACGGCACTGCGCCGTGGCCTGCCGCGCACCCCCCGCGCTGAACCGTGGCCGCCGGCTGGCACTCGCGTCGCAGCAACGACTGCGGCCGCTGCCGTCTCGCATCCTTCGACAAGCTCAGGGAGCGAAGCAGCCGCGACCGAAACAGCCGAAGAGACTGCGGTCGCAGCATCCGTCTCCGCGGCCCCGTCGACCACGTTGGCGCCGGTCGACGTGAGCAGTCCATTGCTGTTCCAGCGCACGGTGTTCGCGGGCAAGAACGCGTTCACACGCCCCGCGCCCGCACCGGAGCCGAAGCGAATCGGACCGTTCACCAAGGCCCAGTGGGCAGGCGTCGTCATCGTCGGAGGTATCGGTCTGCTCGGCGCCGCAGCGATGGCCGTGTTCTTCGTGCGCTGGCTGCTGAGCCTGTCGGGCATGCAGGACTTCCTGCAGACCTACCCTGGCGAGTACCACCTCCCAGAGGGCGCGCCGGTCGGTTTCCCCGGCTGGCTCGGCTGGCAGCACTTCTTCAACGTGTTCCTGATGGTGCTGATCATCCGCTCAGGTCTCAGCGTGCGCCACGACAAACGCCCCACCGCGTTCTGGACTGCGCGCGGAAACAAGAAGAGCAAGATCAGCCTGACGCTCTGGTTCCATCAGTCGCTCGACATCCTGTGGCTGATCAACGGCATCGTCTTCGTCGTGCTGCTCTTCGCGACAGGGCAGTGGATGCGCGTGATCCCCACCAGCTGGGACGTCTTCCCGAACGCGCTGTCGGCCGCGCTGCAGTACGTGTCGCTGGACTGGCCGACCGAGAACGGCTGGGTGAACTACAACTCTCTCCAGCAACTCGCCTATGGCACGACGATCTTCATCGCCGCGCCTCTCGCCGCCATCACCGGCGCGCGGATGAGTGGCATCTGGCCGAAGAACGCCGCGAGGCTCAACAAGGCGTACCCGGTCGAGTGGGCGCGCGCGCTGCACTTCCCGGTGATGCTGTATTTCGTGGTGTTCATCGCGATCCACGTGTTCCTCGTGTTCGCGACCGGCGCGCTGCGAAATCTCAACCATATGTACGCCGCGCAGGGCTCTGTCGACCCGAATGCCTACGCCGACAACTGGACCGGGTTCTGGTTCCTGGTGGCATCGCTCGTCGTGATCGCCGCCGCGTGGGTCGCCGCACGACCGATGGTGCTGGCCCCGATCGCGAAGCTGTTCGGGAACGTCTCCGCCCGCTGACCTGCGACCTTCTTGAGACCCCGCTTTATCGACGAGACCCCGTCGTACTGACGTCAGTACGACGGGGTCTCGTCACGAAGACGGGGTCTCGGCGGAAGTAGGGGGAGCAAGGCCGTCTCAGCGCACGAAGCGGACTTCGGTGAGCGTCTCGCCGAGGAAGGGCTCGGTGTGGCTCGCGCCGTCGAGCGAGAAGCCGTTGCGCACGTAGAAGCGGTGGGCACGAGGGTTGTCCTCGGCGACCCAGAGGTACAGCGGCTCGTCCTTCTCGACAGCGGCATCGAACAGCTTCTGGCCGAGGCCCGTGGAGTGCCACTTGTCGAGCAGGTAGATGAAGTACAGCTCGCGGAACGCCGGCGCATCCTTGTCGCGCGCGGGTCCTGAGCCGACGAAGCCGACGATCTCGCCGTCGACGAGAGCTGCGCTCATTCGGAAGTCCTCGCCTTGCGCGGCCCAGTGAGTCCACAGCTCTGCCATACGGCGGGGCGACACGCGCTCCAGAGCGGCCTTGCTGACGAGGTGATCGTAGGTCTCGTGCCAGCACTGCGCGTGCACGCGTCCCAGAGCTTCCGCATCCACATCACGGACCGGACGGATGATGATTTCTGGCTGGGCTTCGGCGCTCATGCCCGTGACTCTACGCGCGCCTCGGGCGAAGATGAAATCGAGCGGCGCTCCTGTTTGGTTCCCACAAAGGAGTTCAACGTTCGTGCGTCGCTGGCTACTATCGATCCTCGTGAACGTGATCTGGCGAACCCTCCTCGTGATGTGGCGTGCGCGCCGGAGACTGCGCCGCGAAGGGCAGCTCGCGCCCGGCGACGTAGGGCGGATCAGGGTGACGACGCTCCCCACGGATCTCGATGTCCTGCGCCATATGAACAACGGGCGATACCTGTCGCTGTTCGACCTCGGTCGTTGGGATCTGCTGGTGCGCACCGGCATGAGCGACGCGATGAAGCGCAACGGGTGGTACGCCGTCGTGTCAGCGGAGACCGTGACTTTTCGCAAATCGCTGCAGCTCTGGCAGCGCTTCGACATCGAGTCGCGTCTGCTCGGTCATGATGACAAGGCCATCTATCTCGAGCACCGTGCCGTCGTCGACGGTGAGATATACGCCAGGGTCATCGTCCGCGCGCGCATGCTCAAGCGCAGCGGCGGCACGCTGTCTCACCAGGAGCTGTTCGCGGCCGTCGGACGGCCGGAGGGCCTGCCCGACGTCGAACCGTGGGTGCACGAGTGGGCGATCGCGTCCGCTCTGCCTGCCACCCGCGCGGATGCCCCGAGCATCTGGATGTGAGGCGCGCTAACGTAGGGGCGTGCTGACGATCCTCGCCACGACCGGGCGCGTGCTGCTGCGGCACTGGCCGTCTCTGCTGGCGTGGTTCGCGGCCGGCACGCTCGGGCACTATCTCGCGATCCAGCTGGCCGGCTATGTCGGCGCGTGGAGCTCCACCTGGGGATTCGTGCTGCTGCCGTTGGCGATCCTCTCCAAGCTCATCAGCTTCGTGGCCATGTTCCTCGTCGTACGCGACGGACTGCACAACCTGCAGGCGATCGCGCCCCTGTCCGAGAACGCGGCCGAGCGCCGGAAGACGTTCCTCGAGACGTTGCTCGTCAGCATCCTGCCGTTCTTCGCGATCTACGCCGCATGGGGTTTCCTGCAAGACGACGTCACCGACTACGCCACGCAGGCGCTGGAGGTGCGAACCGGCGTGGCATGGACGCAGCTCGCGGAGCAGATCGAATCAGGCGACACCGCGACCAATGCGAATGCGCTGCCCGCGGATGCCGTCCTGCAACTCGGCTTCAACGTCGCGAGCGTCTCCGTCATCGTGGTGGCCTTCGCTGGACGTTGGGCGTGGAAGCGGTACGGAGCGCGACTGCCGAAGGTTCTCTCACTCCTCGCCGTCTATCTGGAGGCGGTCTGGGTCTGCTTCTCCCTTTTCCTCATCAGCGATGGCATCGCGGCCGTCACCTCGTGGGTCGACGGCCGCGCCGCCATGGTGTGGATCGACGATATCCGTGAGTGGGTCGGCTCGCAGCTCACGCCGGTCGCGTGGATATGGGACGGCGTGGAATGGTTGCTCGGCGAAGCCGGAGGCATCCTGCTCCAGCCGCTCGCGTGGCTGGCCATCTCCGGCGTGATCTACGGGCAGGCGATCGTGGCCGAGAACGTACGGCTGCGTCACCGCTTCTTCAAGCGCACCCGGCAGCGGGTCGAAAGCCTCCCCGGGCCCGTGTCCCGCTGGCTGAGCGAGTTCGGCGAGCAGTTCATCGGCCGCTTCCGTCCGCTCGGCAAGGCGATCGTGCTGATGTGGCGGGCCGGCCCCGTGATGATCGCCACCTACGTGTTCCTGTACACGGTCGTGATCGCTGCCGACGCGCTGCTCAGTCTCGCGATCACGCGTGTGCTGGGCCCGAACGACCTCGAATCGTTCTGGCAGGTCGCCGACAGCCTCATCTTCCTGCTCGTGCCCTTGATCCTCGAGCCGATCCGATTCGTGCTCGTGGCCGCGTCGTACGACGCCACACTCGGTGCCCTTCGGGCTCAGGTGGCCGAGGAAGCACAGGAGCCTCAGGCGTCGGACACGCCACAGGTGGCAGCGACGCAGGGCACGGAATCGGCGAACGTCGAGCGCGTGGCCGCCGAAGTGGTCGATCCGAGTCCTGCGCCGACGACTCAGGGGTCGATCGAGAACTGAACCATCTGCGGGGCGACCGCCGCCGGTGCGATGTTCACCCAGAACGGGCCCTCCGCATCCTTCGGCACTATGTAGGGCAGGAGCAACTCGTACGGCTCAGTCGCGGTGCTGTCGCAGATGGTCGGCTCGTCGGGGTTCGACGACACCCCCAGATCGAAGCGCCCCTCACTCCATTCGCGTCCGCTGCTCTGCTCGATCAGCGTCGGCGCGAGGCAGGAGGGCGGATCTTCGCCTGGAGCGACGGGGATGACGGCGACGACCACTTCGGTGCCGTCGGGCAGCGTCAGGCCTTCGACGTTCTCGAGGTACTGACCGCGGATGGGTCCCCACGTCGCACCTGCGAGCTCGACGGTCCCGTCTTCGGTCTCGGGTACGACAGCAGAGGTCGAGCGGCCCTGGAAGTACTCCTGCCATTCGTTCCATCCGATGACTCCAGCCGTGACTGGCGCGAGCACGGCCAAGGCGATCAGCGGCACTGTGTTCCGTCGCCACCAGCCGGTCATGGCGTCGCCCATTCCGTGTCGTGCACTGACTCCTCGGCGCTGATGGTCAATTCGTCGAGCGGGATCGTCAGCTCGATGACCGAATCGAGACGGGTGTCGCCGCTGGGGGAGAGGTGCAGGATGCCGGTGCCGGTCAGCGCGTCGTCCGGGAGTTCGAACGCGATTGTGCCTGTGCGAGGGATGCCGGGGACGAGCTTGGTCGAGAAGATCGAGTCCATTCGCTCACTCGCGCGGAATTCGCGACCGCCGATCGTCAGCGTCGCGCCTTTGAGGAGACTGTCGGTCGTGACGGCTTCGGCCTTCAGATCGACGAGCAGCCAGGTTCCCTCGGCGCTCCATCCGTTCGAACTCGTGACGGCGCTCGCCGCGCGTACGTCGAGGACCGTGACGACGATCTCGCGTCCGACGGTCTCGGAGCCGACCGCGGTGGCGACGATGAAGGGCTCGGACGCCGCGTCGTCGGAGGGCGTGAGGAACTGGACGAACCAGGCGCCGACGAGCAGGACGAAGGTCGCGACCCAGGGCAGCCATTTCTTCATCAGGATTCCTCCTCGGGTGGGATCTCTTCCACAGGGAGTTCGGCGAACCCAGCGACGGTGACAGCGTCCCAGTATCGTCCGTGCATCACCGAACTGCCGACGAACTCGGTCGCAGTGTGCAGCACAACCCGAACCTCGGTGAGATCAGCGACATCAGCGGCCGAGACCAGCCAGCTCAGGGCGATCTGCGTCCGGACGTTCGGCTGCAACCACGCGTCGGCGAAGTTCTCGTCTTCGAGTCGGGCGATCGCGGGCGCGACATCGGGGAATCCTTCGATGCGCACTTCTACAGCAGAACCGTCGCTTGCGGCCCGGCGGGGGACGTCGCTGAGGTTCGTGACATCCATGATGAGCGTCAAGACGCGCTCGTCCACCCCCGCGTCGGCGATGAGGCCGGAGTATTCCAGCTCGTCTGCGACCGTGACCCGCATCGGCGTCATCTCCAGTTCTGCGCCGGTGAACGTCTCGCCTGGACCGATCTCGGGCAGCGGAGGCTCCGGTACGGAGGCAAGGCCACCGAACGCGGCGGTGACAGCGAGGAAGACTCCGGTCGCGCCTGTTGCGAGCCACCTCGCCGGCACGCGGTCGATGGCCGCGCGAGCCCATTGATTGCGCCGCGGCACGGATGCGGGTGGCGCCGCGGATGCCGGCGGAACCACACGCGGCGAAGCATCAGGAGCAGCGGCAGTCGGAGCGGCAGCATTCTTCGCCCTGGCGACGCCAGTCTCCGGCGTGCTCGAAGAGCGCCGCTTGCCCCCCTGGTCGGTCACAGCAACATCTTAGAGCGGTGCGGGTGGGCCGAGTAGCGGCTGCTTTGCAGTGTCACTCGCGTCATGGTGCGGTCGCGCTCTTAGGCTGGGCACATGTCAGAGTCGTCGTCCCATGGGACCGATCAACTCGCCGCTCAAGCGGTCGAACTCGCGCGCCGCTGGATCGCCGAAGCGGCAGAGATCGAGGTCGATCCGGCGGCTGCGCGCCTGGCCGATCTGCTGCAGGACAAGAACGGCCTTCCGTTCACTCTCGGGTTCGTCGACGGGGTGATGCGGCCGGAGTCGCTGAGTGCCGCAGCCGCCCAGCTTCAGCGGATCGCACCGATCGTTCCCGACTTCCTGCCCTGGTATCTGCGCGGCGCGGTGCGCCTCGGCGGCGGGATCGCCCACGTGATCCCCACCCCGACCGTGCCCATCGCTCGCCGCGTGCTCCGCGAGATGGTCGGGCACCTGGTCGTCGACGCGCGTCCCGCGAAGCTCGGCGCTGCGATCCAGAAGCTCCGTGAGACGGGTGCCCGACTGAATCTCAACCTGCTGGGCGAAGCCGTGCTGGGCGAGGCGGAGGCGAAGCGCCGGCTCGACGGCATCCATGACCTGATCAAGCGGGACGACGTCGACTACGTATCGGTCAAGGTCTCGTCCGTCATCAGTCACGTGTCGATGTGGGCATTCGACGAGATCGTCGATGCCGTCGCCGCCCGCCTGCTGCCGCTCTATGTGACCGCCGCATCGAACGGCACCTTCATCAACCTCGACATGGAGGAGTACCGCGATCTCGATCTCACGATCGCGGTGTTCACCCGCATCCTCGAAGATGAGCGTCTGCTGCTCGTGGAGGCGGGCATCGTGCTGCAGTCCTACCTGCCCGACGCGCTCGAGGCGTTGCGCGAGCTCACCGCATGGGCGAAGACACGAGTCGAGCACGGCGGCGCGAAGATCAAGATCCGACTCGTCAAGGGCGCGAATCTCGCCATGGAGCGTGTGGATGCTGTGATGCACGGGTGGCCGCTGGCCACCTACGACACGAAGCTCGACACCGACGCGAACCACTTGCGGCTGCTCGATGAGGCGCTGCGTCCGGAGAACACCGCTGCGGTGCGGATCGGCGTCGCCGGGCACAACCTGTTCGGCATCGCGCACGCGTGGCTGCTCGCCGGCGAACGCGGCGTCAGAGACGACGTCGAGTTCGAGATGCTGCTCGGCATGGCGCAGGGGCAGGCGCAGGCCGTCTCGCGCGAGGTCGGACCTGTGCTCCTGTACGTGCCGGTGGTGAAGCCTGACGAGTTCGATGTGGCGATCAGCTACCTCGTCCGACGGCTCGAGGAGAACGCGGCTCCGGAGAACTTCCTCTCCGGCGCGTTCCATCTGCACGATGATCCGACACTCTTCGAGAGGGAGCGGGGGCGGTTCCTCCGCGCGCTCGAGCGGGCGGGCGATCGCACGATGAGGCGCGTCCCGTTCCGCATCCAGAACAGGCAGACGCCGGTGCACGAATCGCTTCGGCCCACGTCTGCCTCGCAGAGCGACGACGCAGACCTCACGAAGGCCGTGCTCGGCATCGCCAGAGGATCCGACGGGTCGGATGACGAGGCGTTCGTCGAGACTGCGGTGTATTCGCGCCGTGAGGCGGAATCCGATTCCGCAGGGGCGCCGGGGTTCGCCAACACCACGGACACTGATCCTGTTCTTCCGGCCAACCGAGAATGGGCAGGCGCCATCCGCGGCCGCATCACGACCTCGACGGTCGGTGACTCCACTGTGCTGGACGCCAGGATCGATGACGCGGCAGTGTTGGAGCAGAAGATCGCACAGGTACGTGCTGCCGCACCGGCGTGGGGTGCGCGCCCCGCGTCCGAGCGCGCCGAGATACTGTTGCGCGCCGCCGCCGCACTGGAATCCCGCCGCGGTGACCTCATCGAGGTCGCGGCATCCGAGACCGGCGAGGTGTTCTCCGAGGCGGACATCGAGGTCAGCGAGGCTGTCGATTTCGCTCGCTACTACGGTGCGAAGGCCCGCGAGTTGGATGCCGTCGCCGGTGCCGCATTCGAACCGGCCCGCGTCACCGTCGTCACGCCGCCGTGGAACTTCCCCATCGCGATCCCCTCGGGCGGTGTGCTCGCAGCGCTCGCCGCCGGTTCAGGCGTGCTCTTCAAACCGGCGCCGCAGGCCAGGCGGTGCGCGGCTGTCGTCGCCGAAGCGCTCTGGCAGGCCGGCATCCCGAGGGACGTCCTCACCCTCGTGGACATCGAAGAGGGCGATCTGGGGGAGCAGCTGATCGCGCATGAATCGGTGGATCGCGTCATCCTCACCGGCTCCTGGGACACGGCCGCACTGTTCCGATCCTGGCGTAACGACCTGCCACTGCTCGCCGAGACCAGCGGCAAGAACGCGATCGTCATCGCGCCGTCAGCTGATCTCGACCTCGCCGTCGCCGACCTCGTGAAGAGCGCGTTCGGGCACGCGGGGCAGAAGTGCTCCGCCGCATCGCTCGCGATACTCGTCGGCCCGGTAGGACGCTCCAAGCGCTTCGCCCGACAACTGGCGGATTCCGTGCGCTCTCTCAACATCGGGTGGCCCACCGACCCGCTGGCCGAGGTCGGTCCGGTGATCGAGGAGCCGCGGGGCAAGCTCGCCTGGGCCTTGAGCGAACTCCAGGACGACGAGAAGTGGCTGATCAAGCCCTCCCTGGTGGGCGGCGATGAGACCGGACGGCTGTGGCGCCCCGGCATCCGCGTCGGCGTACAGCCCGGGTCCCGCACCCACCGCGAGGAGTTCTTCGGCCCGATGCTGGGAATCATGCACGCGCCGACCCTTTCTGCCGCGATCGCCCTGCAGAACGACGTGGCATACGGCCTGACCGCAGGGCTGCACACCCAGGATCCCGACGAGCTCGCCCTCTGGCTCGATCGGGTGCGGGCCGGCAACCTCTACGTCAACCGCGGCATCACCGGCGCGATCGTGCAGCGGCAGCCCTTCGGAGGCTGGAAGCGATCCTCGATCGGACCCGGTGCGAAGGCGGGCGGCCCGAACTACCTGATCGGCCTGGGAACCTGGCGTTCGTTGCCCCGTGGCAGGGCATCGAGCACCCTGCATCTCCGGGGACTCGACAGTCGTATCTCGGGGCTCATCGAGTCGGCGCAGTCATCGTTGGACTTCGAAGCCTTCGAATGGCTGCGTCAGTCGGCTCTGTCGGATGCCGTCGCATGGGATCGTGAATTCGGCCAGGTGCGCGACGTGTCGCAGCTCGGCATCGAGCGGAATCTCTTCCGCTATCGGCCGGCGCCCGTTATGGTGCGCGCGACGGCGGACGCCCCGCTGCAGGACGTGCTCCGAGTGGTGCTAGCCGGCATCCGCTCAGGCGCGGGCTTTTTCGTCTCCATCGCCGAGGGGCTTCCTGCCGAAGTGCGCAGTGCGCTCAGCGACCTCGGCGCACTCATCGCGGTGGAGAGCGACTCGGAGTGGGTCGAGCGGATGCTGCGGCGCGAGGAACCGGCCCCCGCTGCGGTTGCCGCGCACGAGCCGGAACGCGCGTCGGGCGTCCGCGTGCGGCTCATCGGGGGGCGTGGTGCGGTCGCCCGACTGCACCGCTCGCTGGCCGACGCTCTGGGAGGCGACCCCGACGTCGCCGTCTATGACAACGAGGTCACGTCAGCCGGACGGTTGGAGCTTCTGCCTTTCGTGTACGAGCAGTCGATCAGCATCACGGCTCATCGGTTCGGCAACCCCGACGACTGGAGTGCCGACGTCATCTGAGCGATCGCTCATTTTCGTGTAAAAGATTCTTGACATGGACGCCGCCGCGGCGGTACCTTCAAAGTGTCAAGAATCTTTTACATCGGAGGCGTCATGGTCTACACGGAGCGCAACACCTGGTCGACGCTGATCGCCACGGCCGTCATCATCCCCGGCTACATAGTCGTCGTCCTCCAGCAGGCGGCCGGAGGGCCGCTCACGTCGGTCGACTGGTTCCCCATCATGTTGTGGGCGATCGGGATCAGCATCGCGGCCACCATCGTCCTCAGCCTCCTGTGGGGGATCTTCGCAGGGTTGCGCGACCCGAAGGGCGCGACGGCCACCGACATCCGCGATCGTGACATCGACCGCATGGGCGCGCGCGTCGAGCATGCGTTCCTCGTCATCGCGGGTCTCGGCGTCATCGCTCTGTGCGCCGTCGGTGCAGACGTGTTCTGGATCGCGAACGCGATGTTCCTCGGGTTCGCGGTCTCCTCGTTCATCGGCAGCATCGCGCGGATCATCGCCTACCGTCGGGGTCTCGTCTGATGGTCAAGCCCACTCTCGTCACCAACAGCATCCGCTCCCGACGCGAGGAGGCGGGGATCACCCAGGCCGATCTCGCCGGCCGTATCGGCGTCACGCGCCAGACGCTCATCGCCATCGAGCAAGGCAGGTACTCGCCCACGCTCGAGCTCGCTTTTCAGATCGCCCGTGCATTCGAGGTCGGCATCGACGACCTCTTCCAGTATCCGGAGGATTGAGATGGACACCGCAGTAATTCCCGCCACCATGACCGCTTGGCTTCGCGCCGATTACGGCCCTGCCGCAGGCACGACACAGCAGGACGTCATCGTCCCTCGCCCCGGCAAGGACGAGGTGCTGTTGAAAGTGCGGGCGACGGCATTGGCCGCCGGTGATGTGCGTCTTCTGCTCGGGGACCCGCAGTTGGCGCGACTCGCATTCGGGCTGCGCCGGCCGAAGCAGCCGATTCGCGGCATCGACGTCGCAGGCACTGTCGTCGCCGTCGGCGAGGGCGTTCCGAGAGAACGCATCGGCGACGAGGTCATCGTCGAACTGAACGCCGGGGGAGGACTCGCCGCCTTCGTCGCGGCCCCCGCAGCCAGGATCGTGGTTCGACCGGACGATGTCGCCCCCGGTCTCGGCCGGTACTGCTCAGCAGGCGCTCGATCTTGCCGGTGTCGCAGCCGGTCACCGGGTGCTCGTTCTCGGCGGATCGGGCGGAGTCGGCACCTTCACCGTGCAGCTCGCCGTCGACCGTGGTGCTGAGGTCGACGCCACGTGCGGCGAGTCGAATCGCGCCTTGGTCGAGCGGATCGGTGCGACCCGCACGTTCGATCACCGGGTGACGTCGGCATCCGTTCTGGAGGCAGGTCGGTACGACGCCATCATCGACATCGTGGGGAGAGAACCGCTGCCCACCCTGCGCGATCTCCTGACCCCCGAGGGAACGATCGTGATGGTCAGCGGGGCCGGCGGGAGCGTACTCGGCCCTCTGCCGCGGATGCTGCGTGCCGCCCTCCTCTCGATCGGGTCGCGTCGGCGCATCCGACCGCTTCTGGCCGTGCCGAAGCCGGAGATGACCCGGGCGCTGATCGAACTGGTGCGCGCGGGACGCATCGCCCCGGTGATCGAGCGCACGTACCCGTTCTCCGAGGCGACCGCCGCCCTTGCGCGTGTCGAGACCGGCCATGCTGTGGGGAAGGTCGTCGTCCGTGTCGAGGAGTGACGAGTTCGCCGTCGGTCTGCTTCGCTGAGCCCGGGTTCGAGGCGCCGCTGGCGCGCGCACAGATTCGAATGTCAGAATGAACTCTGGCGTGCCTGCGTCGCATCTTCCCCGCCCTCGATCCCTGAGCCAGTCGAAGGGTCGAGCGGGTCGAACTTCCGCCGGGCCCCTGGACAGCGTCCGCCGCATCTCTTCAAGGAGCAAGATGTCGACGCCAGAAACCGTCACCACCACCACATCCGCCCGCACCGCGCAGCACCGCCGGTATCTGATGTGCCGTCCTGAGCACTTCACGGTGAGCTACAAGATCAACCCGTGGATGGAACCGGCGAAGCCGACCGACACGGCGAAGGCCGTGGCGCAGTGGCAGAAGCTGTACGACCTCTATCTGGAACTCGGTCACGAGGTCGAGCTGATCGATCCGCTCGAAGGCTTCCCCGACATGGTCTACACGGCCAACGGCGGCTTCGTGATCGACGGGCGCGCATATGTGCCGAAGTTCCGTTTCGTCGAGCGCGCCGGTGAGGCGCCCGCATTCGCGGACTGGTTCCGTGCGAGCGGATTCGACACGGTCGAGCCGGAAGAGGTCAACGAGGGCGAGGGCGATTTCCTGCTCGTCGGCGACACGATCCTCGCGGGCACCGGGTTCCGCTCCACCGGCGACAGCCACCGCGAGGTCGGAGAGGTGTTCGGTCGTGAGGTCATCTCGCTGAATCTCGTGGACCCGCGCTTCTACCACCTCGACACCGCCCTCTCGGTGCTCGACCCGGTCGAGGGCGCCGCGAACGGCGGGCCGGAGCGGGCGAACATCGCGTACCTGCCTGGTGCTTTCGACGATGCGAGCCGCGCGATCCTGGAGGAGCGCTTCCCGGACGCCATTCTCGTCGACGATGCGGACGGTGCCGTCTTCGGGCTGAACTCCGCGAGCGACGGGTACAACGTCATCATCTCGCCGCGCGCGACAGGATTCGAGAAGCAGCTGCGTGAACGCGGCTACAACCCGATCACCGTCGATCTGTCCGAGCTGCTGCTCGGCGGTGGAGGCATCAAGTGCTGCACTCTCGAACTGCGCGCGGCCGGTGGCGAGGAGACGAACGCATGACCGTCTCGACGGCGCCCGCGGAAACGCACGTCGCCCAGAACTACAGTCCGCTGCCCGTCACCGTCGCATCCGGTGAGGGGGCGTGGGTGACCGACGTCGAAGGCAAGCGCTACCTCGACCTGCTCGCTGCGTACTCGGCCGTGAACTTCGGTCATCGGCATCCGGATCTCGTCGCGGCTGCGACCGAACAGCTCGGCCGCGTGACGCTCGTGAGCCGCGCGTTCAAGAGCGACCGGCTCGAGCCCTTCGCAGACGCTCTCGCCCGGCTGTGCGGCAAGGACCTCGTGCTGCCGATGAACACCGGCGCTGAGGCCGTCGAGACCGGCATCAAGGTCGCGCGTGCGTGGGGCTACCGGGTCAAGGGCATCGCAGCGGACAAGGCACGGATCGTCGTCGCAGCTGGCAACTTCCATGGCCGCACCACGACGATCGTCAGCTTCAGCGACGACGAGTCGGCCCGCGACGACTTCGGTCCGTACACCCCCGGCTTCGACGTGGTGCCGTTCGGAGACGCGGATGCGATCGCCGCCGCCATCACGGACGACACGGCAGCCGTTCTCGTCGAGCCGATCCAGGGCGAGGCCGGCGTGATAATTCCCCCCGCGGGGTATCTCGCGCGGGTCCGCGAGATCTGCACCGAGAAGAACGTGCTGTTCATCGCGGATGAGATCCAGGCGGGCCTCGGCCGCGTCGGCGAGACCTTCGCGAGCGATCGCGAAGGCGTCGTGCCCGATCTCTACCTGCTGGGCAAGGCGCTCGGCGGCGGCATCCTGCCGGTGTCGGCCGTCGTCGGTGATCGTGATGTGCTGGGCGTGATCCGCCCTGGAGAGCATGGTTCCACGTTCGGCGGGAACCCGCTCGCCGCCGCTGTCGGGCTGCGCGTCGTGGAGATGCTGGAGACGGGTGAGTTCCAGGAGCGCGCCCGCACGCTCGGCGCCCACCTCGACGAAGGGCTGCAGAAGCTCATCGGCGACGGCGTCACCGCCGTGCGCGTCGCAGGACTCTGGGCCGGCGTCGACATCGACCCCGCTCGCGGCACCGGCAGGGAGATCAGCGAGAAGCTGATGGAACGCGGCGTGCTCGTCAAGGACACGCACGGTCAGACCATTCGCATCGCCCCGCCCCTCGTCATCCGCAGCACGGAGATCGACTGGGCGCTCGAGCAGCTGCGGCTCGTACTCGAGGGCTCTGCATCGCAGCACTGAGCGCGCGACACGCGTTCGCGTGAGAAGAAGGATTTCCCGGCCTGACGACGGATGTCAGCCGGGAAATCCTTCCTGCTGAGACCTGACGGCACGTGAGGGTGCCGGCCGTCGGCGCTCCGGTGCCCGGAGTTCAGCGCAACGGCGGCTCCTGGTCCTCTCCGTGCGACGGCACATCCTGGTCGTCATGCGCTGAGAGCTCGTCCGCTGACACGAAGTCGTCGACGTCGAGCATCGCGGGGCCGGCATCCGCCCGACTCTCTGCGCTGAGCAGCTCAGCAGGGATGCGGATAGGCGTCGTCGGCGCGACCGGCAGTCCGAGGCGTCGCTGGAGGTTGCGCAGCCAGCGTGGCTGCGCTCCGAGCAGACCAGTCTCGTCGCGCGCTTCCACCTCGAGGCCGTAGTAGTCGCCGATCTTGTCGATGAGCTGCGCGCGCTCTGCCCTCGCGTACGCCCGCCGTTCTCGGATGAACGCCACCATGGTCGACCAGCAGATCAGCAGCATCACGACGCTGAACGGCAACGCGATGGTGATCGCCGCTGTCTGCAGGGCCGTCAGGCCACCTGCCAACAACAGTGCGATCGCGAGCGCTGCGGTGACCAGCACGAAGAACGTGCGGATCCAGCGCTTCGGGTTCTGCTGCCCGCCGGTCGCGATCATCCCCATCACCAGTGCGCCGGAATCCGCCGAAGTGACGAAGAAGATCGCGATGAGGAGAAGCGCGCCAACGCTGACGATGCCGGCGCCGGGCACGTGCTGCAGCAGTTCGAACAGCGCACCCTGCAGGTCGACCTCGCCGGCCGCGTTCGTGAGCGTGCCGGGATCCGCCAGCTCGAGTGCGAGCGCTGAGCCGCCGAGCACCGAGAACCACAGGATGCCGAGGAGCGTCGGCACCAGGATGACACCGGCGACGAATTCGCGCACCGTCCTGCCCTTCGAGATGCGCGCGATGAAGATCCCGACGAACGGTGCCCACGAGATCCACCAGCCCCAGTAGAACGAGGTCCACTGGGCCTGCCACTCCTCTCCCGCTGTGCCCTGAAAAGCGCTCACGTTGAACGAGAGTCCGACGAAGTTCTGGATGTAGTACCCCATCGACTGGACGAAGTCGCGCAGCAGGAACTCACTCGGCCCCATCACCAGCAGATAGAGAACGAGGAGACCGGCCATGACCAGGTTGATGTTCGACAGCCACTTCATACCCTTGGTGACACCGGAGAGCACCGACGCGAGCACGAACACCGAGATGACCAGGATGATGATCACCTGAGTGGTCGCATCGGGCTTGGCGATGCCGGCAGCATCGAGGCCGGCACTGATCTGCAGCACCCCGAGACCGAGCGACGTCGCGACGCCGAAGAGCGTGCCGACCAGCGCGATCACGTCGATCGCGTGACCCCACCCGCCCTCGACCCGTTTGCCGAGCAACGGCTCCAGAGTCCAGCGGATGGAGATCGGGCGCTTGCGGCGGTGGATGGCGTAAGCCAAGGCGAGGCCGATCACGACGTAGATCGACCAGGCGTGCACGCCCCAGTGCAGGTAGGTCTGACCGAGTGCGGCCTGTGCCAGCTGCTCTGGTGTTCCCGCCACCCCTGGGCGCGGATCGACGAAGTGGGTCAGTGGCTCCGACACTCCGTAGAACACCAGTCCGATGCCCATTCCGGCAGCGAACAGGAGCGAGAACCAGCTCATCAACGAGAACTCCGGCTCGTCGTCATCCTTACCCAGTTTGATGTCGCCGAACCTGCTGAATCCGAGATACAGGCTGAAGGCGACGAAGATCGCGGCGATGAGCACGTAGTACCAGTTGAAGGCGTTGACGATCGTGGTCTGGATCGTCTTGAACATGGCCTCGGCGATGTCGGGGGCGATGAGCGTGAAGGCCACGAACACGATGACGATCACCGCTGCGGGCCAGAACACCCAGCGCTGCACCGGCGGGAGGGAACGTTTCGGCAGCGCAGCGACGACGTCGGTGTCGGCGGCGGGTGAAGCGCCCTGATTCTCGCTGTTCTCCGGTTCGCTCATGGCTACACGCTAGCCAGATACGGGGGCGAGCGGGAGAGTCAGTCCGCGCGCACTGTCCTGATCGGCGTGGTGGCGGCGGCCACTTCGTCGCTGAACTCCACCGGGTCGGCGCGCATGACCGAGATCGGCCGCGTCTCATCCAACGTGAGGCGGAATCGCGTGTTCTTCCGGCGGTGCAGCCTCCCCGAGGCCAGCATCCAGGTCACCCCGACCGCCATGGCGGCGAGTCCGGCGATTCCGCCGACCAGGATCGATGCCCGGGGGCCGGCGGCGTCCGTGATCCAACCGGCGATCGGTGCGCCGATCGGAGTCGACCCCATGACGACGGCCATGTACAGCGCCAGCACGCGCCCGCGCAGCGCGGGGTCGGTCGTGGTCTGCACGTATCCGTTGGCGGTGGTGAGCATGGTCACGGTGGAGAAGCCCACGAAGATGAGGACTGCGGCGTAGCTCCAGTAGCTCGGCATCCAGGAGGAGATCATGGATGCGATCCCGAAACCGCCCGCGGCGATGACCAGCACACGGATCCGGGCCCTGTCGCGTCGCGCCGCCAGCAGCGCACCCACGAGGGAGCCGATCGCGAGCACCGAGCTGAGCACTCCGTAGCCGTCTGCCTCGCGCCCGAACTCCAGAGCCATGGTCGAGGCGTAGATCGGGAAGTTCATGCCGAACGCGCCGATCAGGAACACCATGAGGAATGTCACCTTGAGATCGCTCCGGCCCCAGACATAGTGGAAGCCTTCGGCGAGACGCGTCCGTCCGGTGTTCTTGATGCGGGGAAGCAGTTCGCGGGAGCGGATCAGCACGAGCGCGATGAGCATGGCGAGGAAGGTCGCCGCGTTGATCACGAACACCCATCCGGTGCCGACCGCGACGATGAGCAGGCCGCCGACGGCGGGGCCGATGAGTCGGGCCATGTTGAACGACGCGGAGTTCAGTGCCACCGCGTTCGAGGCGTCGCCCACCGAGACCATGTCGGAGACGAACGCCTGGCGTGCCGGTGCGTCGAAGGCGTTCGTCACTCCGAAGGCGAGTGCGAAGCAGAACATCAGCGGCAGCGTCATGACGCCGGTGAGCAGAAGCGCGGCGACGCCGATCGCGAGCGCCATCAGCACCGTCTGCGTGAGGAGCAGGATCTTGCGCCGATCGAAGCGGTCGGCGACCCAGCCGGTGAGACTGACCAGCACCAGTGGTGGCCCGAACTGCAACGCCATCGTGAAGCCCATAGCGGTGGCGTCGTTGTCGGTCAGCTCGGTGAGCACGACCCAGTCCTGGGCCGTGGCCTGCATCCATCCACCGATGTTGGACACCAGGGCGCCGAGGAACCAGATCCGATAGTTGAAAGACGAGAAGGAGCGGAACATCGCCGTCATCGTTCGGCCACCTTCCGCATGAGGGCTGCCGCGTCGCGAAGCGTGTGCAGTTCGTCGTCGGTGAAGTCGAACTCTGCGAGTGCGTCAGCGAGAGCGGCGTCGCGCTTCTGAACGGTCGCCGTCACGACCGCCGTGCCGGCATCCGTGATCTCGATGTAGACCCGTCGACGGTCGTTCTCGTCAGGCACCCGCACGACGTGGCCGCTCTCGGCCAGGGCATCGACGATGTTCGACATCGTCGGAGCGCTCACCCGCTCGCGCTGCGCCAGCTCACCCACGGGCAGCCGTCCGTTGCCGCGGAGGTTGGCGAGCACGGCGAACTGCGCGTCGCTGATGCTGTCGACGGCGCGTTCGCGGCGCAGGCGCCGTGCGAGGCGGAACGTCGCCATGCGCAGGTCGGTGGCGGTGGCGTGCAGAAGATCATCGGGTTCAGTCATTACTTAGGTAGTCTAACTAATCTTTCTGAGAATGGGGGCAGAATGGATGCCGTGAACATCGCACTCGAGCTCGCCGTCCAGGATCCTGCAGGCGTGCGCGTCGCACGTGAGATCGGTGCTGCACGCGTCGAACTGACTCAGGCGCTCGCGCTCGGCGGCCTCACGCCGTCGCCGGCGACACTCCAGCTCGCACGGGAAGCGGCAGGGGAGAGCGGCCCGGAGATCCATGTGCTGATCCGCCCTCGCGCCGGCGGATTCCACTACGACGCCGACGAGGTCGCGCTCTCGGTGCGCGACGTCGAGTGGGCGGTAGCGAACGGAGCGGATGGCGTCGTCATCGGCGCGCTGGACGCGTCCGGCGCTCTCGATCTCGACGCGATGGCGCGTCTGCGCGATGCGGCAGGCGAGGCCTCTGTGACTCTGCACCGCGCGATCGACGTCACGGTCGACCCCGTGGCCACCCTGGAGCACGCCGTAGAGCTCGGGCTGCGACGGGTGCTGACCTCGGGCGGTGCGTCGACAGCGATCGAGGGGGTGGACACGCTGCGTGCGCTCGTGAAAGCTGCCGACGGTCGCATCGAGATCATGGCGGGAAGCGGGGTCGTGGCGACCGGAGCGGCCCTTCTGGCGGCCACCGGTGTCGATGCGCTGCACTTCTCGGCCAAGCGCGCCGTCGCCGGAGACGGGGGGCAGGTGCGGATGGGATCCGCCTCGGACGGCGTCGGCGAATACGAGGTCACCGACCGCGACGCGGCGTTCGCCGTGCGTCGCGCCCTCGCACTCTGACGGAGGCGGCGAACGTCACCTGCGGTGCGTCGGCGAATGTGACGGTGCCTCTGACATGCCGCTGGCGCCCGCGTGTGTGATCCGTAGACTCGACGCATGCCCCAGACCTCGGAGTTCACCGACGCGTACGGCGTCGCGATCGTCTACGACGTCCACGCGGCAGTGGGCAAGCCGCGCGGTGTGGTGCAGCTTCTGCATGGTGTGGGCGAGCACGCCGGGCGCTACGGAGCGCTGATCGATGCGCTGACAACTGATGGGTTCATCGTGTACGCGGATGATCATCGCGGACATGGGCGCACCGGCATCCGTCAGCACGATGGCAAGCCCGCCCGACTCGGAAAGCTCGGCAAGGGCGGCTTGCGCGCCGCCAAGGAGGCGATCTGGCAGCTCACCGGCATCATCCGTGACGAGCATCCGGACCTGCCGCTCGTGCTGCTCGGGCATTCCTGGGGATCGTTCCTCGCGCAGATGCTCGTCAACGAGCATCCGGACGCATGGGACGCGGTGATCCTCTCCGGGTCGGCGCTGCGCACACCACGCGACCTCAACGCCGCACCGTTGAACGCGCGCTGGGAGGTCGCGGACGCGACCGGCTACGAATGGCTCAGCCGTGACTCGGCCGTGTGGAAGGAGTTCGGCGACGATCCCCTCACCACGAATGTTCCTCTGCTGAAGCTGTTCGGCCCGATCGAGGCGCTCAAGCTCTATGGAAGACCGGCGAAGAATCTCTCCCGCGACATCCCGATGCTGTTTCTGGTCGGCCGCGACGATCCGGTCGGCGGCCCGCACAGCGTGCACAAGCTCGCCGACGAGTACCGCAGCCGCTCCGGTCTCACCGATGTCACGACGCTCGTCTATCCGGACGCGCGGCACGAGATCTTCAATGAACTGCAGCAGGACGAGGTCCGCGCCGACGTCCTCGCGTGGCTCGGCAAGCACATTCCGGCGCGGGACTGAGCCGCGCGGGACTGGGCCGGCGCGGCACGCGGCTGGCGGTCGCTGAGCCTGTCGAACGGCGCGCGGCTTAAGCTGTAGACGTGCATGGTGAGTACAAGGTCCCTGGTGGAAAGCTCGTCGTCGTCGATCTCGAGGTCGAAGACGGCCGCCTGAGCGACTTCCGTCTCGCGGGAGACTTCTTCCTCGAACCCGACAGCGCGCTGGAAGACATCAACGCAGCAGTCAACGGACTGCCCGTCGAGACGGATGCCACGGCCATCGCCGCAGCGGTACGCGAAGCGCTGCCCGCGGGAACGCAGCTGCTGGGCTTCAACCCCGAGTCGGTCGGCACCGCCGTGCGCCGCGCGCTCGTCACTGCCCCCGGCTGGCGCGACTTCGACTGGGAGATCGTGCACGAGAAGGCCGTTTCGCCGCGCATGAACCTCGCGCTCGACGAGGTGCTCACGTCCCGCGTCGGCGAGGGACGCCGTCGACCCACGTTGCGGATCTGGGAATGGGATGAGTCGGCCGTCGTCATCGGCTCGTTCCAGTCGTACCGCAACGAGGTCGATCCGGAGGGTGCAGCAAGGCACGGCTTCGACGTGGTCCGCCGCATCTCCGGCGGCGGCGCCATGCTCATGGCCGCAGGGCAGATCATCACCTACTCGCTGTACGTGCCGGCATCCCTCGTCCAGGGGATGACGTTCGCCGACTCGTACGCGTTCCTCGACGACTGGGTGCTGCAGGCGCTGAAGTCGGTCGGCATCGATGCGACGTACCAGCCGCTCAACGACATCGCGAGTCCGACCGGGAAGATCGGCGGAGCGGCGCAGAAGCGCCTTGCGAACGGCGGAGTGCTGCACCACGCGACGATCTCATACGACATCGACGGCCAGGTCATGACCGAGGTGCTGCGAATCGGACGCGAGAAGCTCAGCGACAAGGGCACGACCTCCGCCGCGAAGCGCGTCGATCCGCTCCGCACGCAGACCGGGCTCAGCCGCGCGGAGATCATCGAGAGCTTCAAGGCGACGTTCCGTTCGCTCACCGATGCAGAAGACGGTGCGATCACCGCCGACGAGTACGCCGACGCGGAGGCGCTCGTGGAATCGAAGTTCGCGACCGACGCATGGCTGCATCGCGTCCCGTGACGGACGTTCCGCCGCAGTCCCCGTCGGAGGCGGCACCCGCGCAGGGCGCCGTCTCGATCATCCAGGGCGACAGTCTCGACGTCGCGCGCACGCTGCCCTCGGCATCCGTCACGCTCGTCTATCTCGATCCGCCCTTCAACACCGGACGCGCGCAGAATCGTCAGGTCGTGACCGCCCGCCGCACCCGCACAACTCCGGAGAACCAAGCGGAGACGGCGACTTCGGTGCACCAGGCAGGCGGAACTGACGAGAATCTCCGGAGTTATGCGCCCGGCGCGGTGCCTGCGGCGGGCGTGGCTGCGGCGGGCGCGGTGGAGGCTGCGGCGGTCGCTCCGGACACTGACCCCGAGCCCGCCCCGAAGGAGATCAGGCACGGCTTCCACGGGCATCAGTACGAACGCGTGCGCGGCATGCTGCGCACCTACGACGACAGTTTCGACGACTACGGCGACTTCCTCATGCCGCGTCTCGAAGAGGCCTGGCGCCTTCTCGCCGCCGACGGCACCCTCTATCTGCACCTCGACTACCGTGAGGCCCACTACGCCAAGGTGATGCTCGACGCCGTGTTCGGCCGCGACTGCTTCCTCAACGAGCTCATCTGGGCGTACGACTACGGCGCCAAGTCCCGTCGCCGGTGGCCGACCAAGCACGACACGATCCTCGTGTACGTGAAGACGCCCGGCGCGCACGTCTTCAACGCCGACGACATCGACCGCGAGCCGTACATGGCGCCGGGCCTCGTCACCGCGGCGAAGGCGGCAAGGGGAAAGCTGCCCACCGACGTCTGGTGGCACACCATCGTGCCGACGACCGGTCGGGAGAAGACCGGATACCCGACTCAGAAGCCGGAGGGGGTCCTGCGCCGGATCGTTCAGGCCTCGAGCAGACCGGGCGACCTGGTGCTCGACCTCTTCGCAGGCAGCGGCACGACAGGAGCAGTGGCTTCCGCTCTCGGGCGCGACGCGGTGCTCGTCGACCACAACCCGGAGGCCGTGCGCGTCATGACGCAGCGGATGCCGCACGCCGAGGTCACGACCTTCTGAGCACCCGACCGTCCTGAAGCTCGAGGACGTCGTCGACCGCCGTGAACTCCGAGACGTCGTGCGTCACGGCGACGACCCCTGATCCGGTCGCGGTGAGGTGGGCGATCGTCGCGGCGATGACGGCGCGCGAGTGCGAGTCGAGCCCCGCCATCGGTTCATCGAGCAGCACCAGGTCGGCGCGCTGCACGAGTGCCTGCGCCAAGAGAGCGCGTTGCCGTTGACCGCCCGAGAGCGTGCCGATCTGCCTTCTGGCGAGGTCGGTGAGACCCACTGTCGCGATGGCGTCTCGGACGAGATCGCGGTCGCTTCGTCGGGATGGTCGCCAGGCGCCGAGTCGCCCCCACGTGCCCATCGTGACGATGTCGGTGACGCTCAGTGGAAGATGCGGGGCCAACGGCGTGGATTGCGGCACCAGCGCGACACGGATGCCGGCGCGCCGCTCCACCGTCCCACGGTCGGGGGAGGCCAGCCCGGCGGCCACTGCGAGCAGCGTCGATTTTCCCGAACCGTTGGCTCCGACGACCGCGAGCAGGCGACCTGCATGCACCTCGGCGTCGACGCCGCGCAACGCGGGATGACCGTCGAGATCTACGGCGATGTCGTGAAGCGACAGCACCCGAGTGGTCGGCAGGAGGAGCGGAGTAGAAGACACGCCCGCCATTATTGCAAATGAAAATCATTCTCAATAACTGCTACAGTCGCTCACTGTGTCCTCCTTGCTCGATCCCTTCACCGTCGTCTTCGTGCAGCGCGCCCTGTTGACGGGCGCGCTCGTCGCCGTCATCTGCGGTGTCGTCGGTACCTGGGTCGTCCTTCGCGGTATGGCCTTCCTCGGAGAGGCCATGGCTCACGGAATGCTCCCAGGCATCGCCGTCGCGACCTTGGTCGGTATCCCGCCGACGTTCGGCGCGGCGGTCAGCGCCGCCGGCATGTCGCTCGGGATCGGTGCACTCCAGCGCCGCGGGCGCCTCTCCGCCGACACCAGTATCGGATTGCTGTTCGTGGCGAGCCTCGCGCTCGGCATCATCGTGATCTCCGCCTCGCGCAGCTTCGCGACGGATGCCACGGCGATCCTGTTCGGCGACATCCTCGCCGCCGCGCCGAGTGACGTGCTCACTCTCTCCATCGTGGCCGTGATCACCCTGGTCGTCGCAGCCATGGGCCACCGCTCGTTCGTCGCGGTCATGGTCGATCCGCGACGGGCGCAGCTGCTGGGGCTGCGTCCGCAGGTCGCGCATGTGCTGCTGGTCGGCCTCATCACGCTCGCAGTCGTCGCGGCGTATCAGGCCGTCGGCTCGCTCCTCGTCGTCGGGATGCTGCTCGGCCCCGCCGTCGCTGCAGGCCGCTGGGCGACGCGCATCCCCTCGACCATGGCGCTCGCCGCGCTGATCGGCACCTCCTCCGTCGCCGTCGGCCTCCTCATCTCCTGGCACGCGGGAACAGCCGCCGGCGCCACGATCGCCTTCGTCGCGATCGCCTCGGCCGCAGCATCCGCCGCGCTTCACGCCCTCTTCTCCCTGCACCGTTCCGGGCGCCGACGCGCCCACGTCCTCGTCGAAAGGCCCTCATGAGAACCCGTCTTGCCGCCGCTTCCGGCATCCTCCTGCTCGCGCTGGCGGGATGCGCCGCGACCCCCGAGCCGCCCGCGGGGCAGGCGGACGAATCCGTCGGCGACGGGCACGGCGAGATCGCCGGGGCGCACGAGCTCGCCGAGCCCGCGTTGCATCTGAGCACCGTCGACGCGGACGGCGATGTGCATCACCTCGATCTGCTCGATGAGGACACTGAAGTGATCGCCGAGATCGAGCCGATCGACGATCTGGTGAGCGACGGCCGGTATCTGTTCGGCATCCGAGACGGATCGGTGACGGTCATCGACAGCGGCGTGTGGACCTGGAGCCATGTCGACCACTTCCACTACTACGAGGCGCCGTCTCGCGTGGTCGGCGACATCGAGGGGAGCGGTCTCGCGACAGTGGTCCCCGGTGAAACCGGCACCGGCATCCTGTTCGACGACGAAGCGGTGCTGATCGACACGCCCTCGCTCGCGGACGGAGACATCGTCGAGCACTTCCGGACACAGGTCGAACCGCATACGGGTCTCGTCGTGCCCCTGGTCGATGGAGCGGTCGTCACTGAGCCGGACGCCGACGGCATCGCACAGACGCTGCGCGTCGTGGACGCGGAAGGCAGCGCGGGCGAATCCGTCCCGTGCGCGAACGCGACGGGGACGGTCACCACCGTCGTCGGCGTCGTCATCGGCTGCGCGGATGGGGCGGCGCTCTCGGTCGCAGGTGATCCATCCGACTGGGAGCGCATCGCGTACCCCGAGAGCGCAGCACCGCCGGCGACCGACTTCGCCGGTCGCAAGGGCCGTCCGAGCGTGGCTGCCCTCGCCGGGACGAATGGAGCGTGGCTCCTGGACACCCGCGACCGAGGCTGGACGTTCCAGGATCTCGGTGAAGAGATCGTCCGAGTCGCGGCCGTGGGTGACGATGCGGACCGGATGCTGGCGCTCACCGCGACCGGATCGGTGCTGGTGCTCGCCGAAGGGGAGATCGTCGCTCGAACCGAGCCGCTCGTCGAGGAATCGCTTGCGGACACCGAACTCGCAGCGGGCGTGACCTTCGTCGTAGACCAGAACAGGGTCTATCTGAACGGGCCCGCCGAGCACACGATGTGGGAGATCGACCCGGCGGACGGCGCTCGCATCGCCCGGACATTCGAGACGGCGACCGCGCCGTTGCACCTGTCGGGGACCGGTCGATGAGCGGCGTCGACCGAGCAGCAGCGGCCCTATTGACCGCGGCCATCGCCGCCGGCGTTCTCGCCGGGTGCGCACCCGCTGGGGTCGACCGGCCGAGCGTCTACGTGACCACGAACATCCTCGGCGACGTCGTCTCCGAGATCGCCGGAGACCAGCTTGACGTGGTGACCCTGATGGCTCCGGGTGCTGATCCGCACTCATTCGAGCTCTCCGCCCAGCAGGCGGCCGGCCTGCGCGACGCCGAGCTCATCGTGGCGAACGGACTCGGACTCGAGGAGGGGCTCGCCCAGCATGTCGAGGCCGCAGCCGACGAGGGTGTGACCGTGGTCGAGGCAGGCGAACACGTCGAGGTGCTCGAGTATGCGGAGGGAGCCGGCCCTGATCCGCACTTCTGGACCGACCCGGAGCAGATGATCCTCGTCGTCGACGCCCTCGCGCCGATGCTCGCGGAGCTCGCCGGTGAGGAAGGCGACGATGTCCTCGCGTCCGTGGCGGCGTACCGGGGGAACCTGGTCGCGCTCGACGAGCAGATGACGGACGCGCTCTCAGATATCCCTTCAGAGCGCCGGGCGCTCGTGACCAATCACCATGTCTTCGGATATCTCGCTGAGCAGTACGACGTCGCGCTTCTCGGTGCGGCGATCCCCGGAGGCACGACGCTCGCCGCACCCAGCCCCGCTGACCTGCAGGAACTCGTCGACGCGATCGACGCATCCGGAGTCCGCACGATCTTCGCCGAGTCGTCGCAACCCGACCGACTCGTGCAGGTGCTCGCAGAGGAGGCCGATCGAGAGGTCGCCGTCGTCGAGCTCATCACCGAGTCCCTCGCGCCACCCGGAGAACCCGGAGACACGTACCTGGACATGATGCACGTCAACACCGAGCGCATCACCAAGGGCCTCAGCCCATGACCACCGCCTGAGAGGGCGACACGAAAGGAAGAACCATGACACAGCTGAAACGAAGCGCGCGATTCGCGGTCGGAGCAGGAGTCGCCGCGTTGCTGCTGACCGGGTGCAGCACGGGGTCGGTGGCGGACACAGCCGACACCGCCCCGACGAGCACGGTTGCAGCGGCCGACGGCCCCCGCGTCGCCGTGGCGTACGAAGGCGGGGTGCTCATCGTCGACGGCGAGACCCTCGAGGTCGTCGACGATCTGCCGACCGAGGAGTTCGTCCGACTCAATCCCGCGGGCGACGGACGGCATGCGTTCGTGACCACGTCGGAGGGCTTCCAACTGCTCGACGTGCGCGAGCCCGAGCTCACCGACCTGGTCGTCGAGGCCGCCGCAGCAGGGCACGTCGTCCGTCACGGCGGGAAGACCGTGCTGTACGACGACGCGACCAGCGACACCACCATCTTCGACACCGAGTCCCTCGCTGACGTCGACGGCGCTCTGCCCGACGCACAGATCATCGAAGGCGTCGAAGCGCACCACGGCGTCTCGGTTCTTCTGGAGGACGGCACCTTCGTCACCACCGTAGGAGACGCGAGTGGGCGCTCCGGCATCCGCGCCGTGGATGCCGACGGCACCGAGATCGCGACGAGCGCAGAGTGCCCCGGCGTGCATGGTGAGGGAACCGCTCAGGGTGAGGCAGTCGTCTTCGGCTGCGAGAACGGCGCGCTCGTCTTCGACGACGGCGAGATCACCAAGCTCACCTCTCCCGATGAGTTCGGCCGCATCGGCAACGCCTACGTCTCCGAGAACAGCCCGCTCGTCGTCATGGACTACAAGGACGACCCCGACATGGAGGGCTACCTCCTGACCGACATCGCCC
Organism: Microbacterium sp. TWP3-1-2b2; assembly: GCF_049896145.1. Classification (NCBI taxonomy): domain Bacteria; kingdom Bacillati; phylum Actinomycetota; class Actinomycetes; order Micrococcales; family Microbacteriaceae; genus Microbacterium; species Microbacterium sp. TWP3-1-2b2. The sequence goes on from NZ_JAFCTS010000002.1 coordinate 120,164, forward strand.
TGGTCGACACCGAGGCGAAGACCCTGGAGAAGGTCGAGCTTCCGGACGGCGTGAGCTACACCTTCCGCGGGGTGACCCGTGTCGAGAGCGGTGACGCCGCACTCATCGGCTCCGACGGAAAACTGCATGTCATCGACCCGGCGACCGGTGCGATCACCGCATCCCATGACGCGATCGACGCGTGGGAGGGTCCGAGCGAGTGGCAGCAGCCGCACCCGGCCATCGCCGCCCTCGGCGACGTCGTCTATGTGACCGATTCCGCGAACAGCACGATCGTCGCGCTGGATGCCGCCACCGGAGAGGTTCTCGCCACAGGGGAGCTTCCCGAGGTGCCCAACGAGATCGCCGTCGTCGGCTAGCGGAGTGAGCCCGTCGGAGCGGATGGTGTCGCTTCGACGGGCTCGCCGTGCGTGAGCTCAGGGATCTGCTCAGAGCAGCGCGAGCACACTGTCATACGCGGTGTCGGTGACGTGTGGGCCTGACCCGTCGAACACCCGCGTGGTCCCCGGCTGGGAGTGCCACGACGCCCAGCCCGGATCGCCGTCGGCGACCAGTGCGACCGCGGCCGTGTGCATCTCATCAGCGAGAGACTGCGGCGGATGGGGGCCGGCGAGAGCATCCACGCGCACCCTGTCCAACCCGTCGAACCAGAACGGCACGTCGAGGCAGTGGCAGGCCCAGCCCTTCGTGGGTGAGACCCAGCTGAATCGGTAGGCCCAGGTCGCCGCATCCGCACTCAGGCGCGCTTCAGCCACGCGGGGGACCAGAACGCGGAAGATGTGGTCGCTGATGTAGCGCCCGACCATCGCGGCGGTGCCGAGCGCGCGCTGCGGCCGGTTCGCTTCGAGGTACGCGCGGCGTGCATCTCGATTCTTGATGAACGGATGCAGCAGAAGCGCCGCGGGGATCGGCCGGAGCCGCGCCCGTTCGCGCTCCGCGACCATTGTGAACTCGTCATCGGCCGCACCGAGCAGCAGTGGTCGATCTGCGCCAACTCCTGCGCGCAGTGCGTCGACCGTCGGCTGCGCGATGAGGTCACCGTCGATCATCGGCCCCCAGGGCAGACCGTTCGCGAGCTGATCGGTCAGAGCGGCGAAGCCGCGCTTGGCGCTCGCAGCCTTGCTCTGCAGGCCGCGCAGGGTGGCTTCGTCGACGGAACGGAAGCCGTCGACGTCAGCAGTGACGCCGGCGAGCGCGGCCAGCCGTGTCGAGCGCGCGCGTGCCTCGTCGAAGGGGACGTCGGCGAGAGCGCCGGAGATGGATATCGCCTGATGGAACAGGTGCTGCGCGGTCGGCATGCCCAGCAGGGTCAGAACAGCACCGCCACCGGCCGACTGCCCGCCGATCGTGACACGAGCAGGGTCACCGCCGAAGGCCGCGATGTTCTGCTGCACCCATTCGAGTGCGGCGATCCAGTCGAGCACTCCGCGGTTGTGGGGCGCGCCCTCGATGAAACCGAACCCGTCGAAGCCGAGCCGATACGAGATCGACACCGTCACGACGCCATCCCGATTGAAGCGGCTGCCGTCATACCAGGGACTCGCCGGCGAACCCTCGGTGTAGCCGCCGCCGTGAATCCACACGAGCACCGGCAGTGACGCATTCAGCGATGGCGTGAAGACGTTCACGTTCAGGGTGCTGTCGCCGGCGATCGCTGGCTCGGGGATGAGGGTATCGGTGCCGGTCGTGCGCAGCGCGGTCGCACCGTACTCAGTGGCATCGCGGACCTCGGGCCATGGCGCCGGCGGCACGGGGGCGGCGAATCGAAGGTCGCCGACGGGCGGCTGACCGAACGGGATGCCGAGGAACGCCGCGGATGCCTCGGCTGTGCCGTGATCCCGCCAGAATCCGCGCACTGGTCCAGATGCGGTGCTCACGATGGGCGATTCGGTCACGACTAGAGAGTACCGGCACCGGTGTGACGAAAAGTGTCGCACTTTTGAACACTTCGTGGCATACTTTCCCAAACGATGCACGAGGAAACTTAGTGACAAAACCTCTGGCGGGTCCGCAGACCCTGCTGCGAACACTGAACGCGAGAGCGATCCTGGAGGCGTTGGCACGACGCGGGCCTTTGACTCGAGCGGAGTTGATGGGTGAGACCGGGTTGTCACGGACAGCCGTCACTCAGGTCCTTCGAATGCTCGAAGCTGGGGGCGCCGTAGCATCCGCTGGGGTGGACCGAGCGACGCGAGGTCCGGCGGCGACCCGGGTCTCCCTTCATCCAGGACTCGGATTCGCGGCCGCAGTGCACGTCGATCACACCGCGATGCACGTCACCCTGGTCGATCCGACAGGGGCGGTGCGCGCCCAGCACGATGCGCCGCTCGGACGTGTCGAGGATCGAGCTGCGGACATCGCCGCACTGATCGCCGAATGCCGTGAGACGGTGCAGGGGCCGCTGCGGCATGTCGTCGTCGCGATGCCAGGGATCGTCACTCCTGACGGTGAGATCAGAGACGACCAGGGCCCGGATGGTGGGGCGCTGCGTGCAACGCTCACCACGCAGGTCGAGTGCCCTGTCCACATCGAGAACGACGTCAATCTGGCTGCTCTGGCCGAATCGGAATCCGGCGTCGGCCGGGAGCTGTCGAGTTTCACACTGCTGCTGATAGACCAAGGTCTCGGCGCGGGCACCGTGCTCGGCGGCGTCCTGCACCGCGGCGCCGCCGGCATCGCGGGTGAGGTGGTGTATCTCCCGCAGCCGCCGCTGCCGATCGGAGCGCCGGTGATCAACGAGGACGTCGTGGCGGATCTTGCGCTGCTGCACGGGCGTGATCCTGCCGATCCGCTGCTCGTGCACTTGGACGCGTGCGGCCGTGGTGACGACGCGGCGCAGGCGATGATCGACGAACTGGCCAGACGCCTGGTGACAGTGGCGGGCACCGTGACCCTCGTGATCGATCCGGAGGCCTTCGTGTTGGCGGGCCACGCGGCTCACCCGTGCTTCGTCGCCGCTGTGCACCGCGCTGCGGCGAACGTCTCCCACCTGCTCGTGCTGCGATTCCTCACCTCAGCGTTCGGGCACGAGGCGACGATGGTCGGAGCCATCGGTCAGGCGGCATCCGCCCTGCGCGAGCGCTCGTTCTCCCGTTTCGTCGCGCCCGGCGGTATGGGCACGGCATGACGGCGCCGTCGGATCTCACGGCTCGGCTCGGACTCGGATCGCAGGCGAGGGCGATCATTCTCAACGCGGATGACTTCGGCATGTGCCACGCGGCGAACGAGGCGATCGCCGAGCTGCTGGTGGCCGGGCATGCCGATTCGGCGACGGTCATGGTGCCGTGCGCCTGGGCTCCGGAGGCGCTCGCGTTCGCGGCTGCTCATCCCGACTTGAGCGTCGGTGTCCACCTGGTGCTCACCAGCGAGTGGAGCCGTTACCGGTGGCGCCCGCTGACGGGGAACGGGACGAGCCTGGTCGATGGCGACGGATACTTCCCTCGTGAAGTGCGGACGGTGGAGGAGAGCGCCTCGATCGAAGACGTCGCAGCCGAACTCGCCGCTCAGCTCGACGCCGCGCTCTCGGCGGGAGTCGACGTCACACACCTCGACAACCACATGGGCTCGGTCTACGGCCTGCACACGGGCCGGGACCTTCTCGAGCCAGTGTTCGCGCTCGCCGCGCGGTACGGGTTGCCGTTCCGGCTGCCTCGGGTCGTCGACGGCGCCGCGATCGACATGGCGATGCAGCCGGCTCTCGACCGCGCCGCGGCGGCTGCGGACGCCGCCGGCATCGTGATCCTCGACCGGCTGTGGACGCATCCGTTCGAACTGGCCGGCGAGGGCACCGATGACGAGGAGACGTACGAGCAGGTCCGCGACGGTTTCCTCGCGTTGCTCCGAAGGGTGCCGGCCGGCGTGACGGAGATCTACCTGCATCCGATGGTCGACGGGCACGAGCTGCGCGCTGCAGTCGATTACGGTGCCGCCAAACGCGGTCATGAACAGCGCCTGCTCGCCGACCCGATCGTGAAGAACACCATCGAGAAGGAGGGACTCGTCCGGCTAAGCTGGCGTGCGCTGCGCGATGTGCAGCGTCGACGGGAGCCCCAGTGACGAGCCTTGCAGCGCGAATCCGTGATCGTCGTCTGGACGCTGCGCCCACCCGCGCCCAGTCCGTGGCATTCGGGGCTTCAGGTTTTCCGACCCAGCTGATGGCGCAGACGTTCTCCGCCTTCGTCGTCTACTTCTATGTCGCCCATCTCGCCGTGCCGGCGGAGTGGGTGGCGGCGGCGATGATCGCGCACGGCATCCTGAACGCTCTGCTCAACCCGCTCGTCGGTGCCGTCTCCGACCGGGTGCGTACTCCGTGGGGGCGGCGCATTCCGTGGGTCGGGTTCGGCATCGTGCCCCTCGTGGTCGCGTTCGCGCTGATCTGGATGCCGCCGTCGCTGTCCGCGGGCGGGCTGATCGTCTGGTTCCTCGCCGTCGTCGCCGTGTACGACATCGCCTTCGTCGTGGTCGTGTTGAACATCTCGGCCCTCTTCCCCGAGATCTTCCGCACCACAGCGGAGCGCGCCAGGGGCAACGTGCCGCGGCAGGTGTTCGCGATCGCCGGCATGATCCTCGGCACGGCCGGCGCTCCTCTGCTGTATGACAGCATCGGGTGGCCGGGAATGGCGATCGCGTTGGGCTTCGTCTGTCTGGTGATGTTCACCTGGTCATTCGCCGGCGGGATGCTGGAGCGTCGAGGAGAGACGGCATCCGAGGCGCCGATGCGGTGGACCGCGCAGCTGCGCCACACCTTCGCCAACCGCGCGTTCGTGCCGTACGTGCTCGGGTCGCTGTTCGTGCAGACCGCGATCGCGGTGATCCTCGCGGCGATCCCGTTCTACGTGCGGTACTCGCTGCATGCGGCTGAGGGCGAGGGCAGCATCCTGCTCGGGGTGATCTTCGTGGTGGCGATCCCGGCGATCCTGCTGTGGAGCAAGGTGGTGCAGCTCACGTCACCGCGGGCGGCGCTGCTGTGGGCCGTCGGGGTGTTCGGTGTCGCCGTGCTCGGATATTTGATTCCTGCCTCTGTGCTGGGCGCGGCGCTCGTCGGCGTCGCGGTGGGCGTCGGCGTCGGCGGACTGCTGCAGTTGCTCGAGGTCGTGCTCGCTCAGATCATCGACGATGACGCCGCACGCACCGGGCACCGCCGGGAGGGCATGTACTTCGGGGTCAACGGATTCATCGTGCGCGGCTCGGTGGTGCTGCAAGCGGTCGTCGCCGCCTGGGTGCTCAATGCGAGCGGCTTCGATGCTGCGCTCGGCGACGCGCAGCCGGATGCTGTGGACGGCGGCATCCGGATCATGCTCGCTGTCGTACCGATGGCCTTCACAGCGCTGGCGTGGGTGTGCTTCTTCCTCTACCCGATCCGGGTGCGCGATCTCATCGCAGCACCTTGACGTGCCGGCGGTAGGGCGGCCTGTCCCGATTTGCGGAGCATGTCACGATCAGCGGAGGAATTCGCCCAAAACCTCCGCTATATGGGACGCCCTCCGCTGATCGTGACACCGAGCTTGGCCTGTCACTCCGCGGCGCGCCGTGCCTCCCAGCCGGTTCGCACCATCTCGTCGACGGTGTAGCGCATCTTCCAGTCCAGGTCGCGTGCGGCGAGCTCGCCCGTGGCCACGATGCGGTCAGGGTCGCCGGCACGGCGTGGGCCGATCTCGGGGGTGAAGTCGACGCCCGTGACGCGAACCACGGCATCCATGATCTGCTTGACGCTCAGGCCGGCACCGGAGCCGAGGTTGTACGCGGGCTCGATGCTCTCACCGCCTGCGAGGCGCTTCGCCGCTGCGACGTGCGCGGCCGCGATGTCACCGACGTGCACGTAGTCGCGCACGTTCGTGCCGTCCTCCGTGGCGTAGTCGTCGCCGAAGATCTTGGGCGTCCTGCCCGCGAGCAGCGCCTCGAACACGATCGGGAAGAGGTTGTGGGGGCTGACGTCGTACACGGTCTCGTCGGCCGATCCGACGACGTTGAAGTAGCGAAGCGAGGTGTGGCGCAGCGGATGCTCCGACTCGGCGGTCGCGATCGCCTGGTCGCGAAGCATCCACTCACCGATCAGCTTGGACTCCCCGTACGGGCTCGCGGGCTTCTTCGCGGTCTCCTCGACGACGAGCGGGACGTCAGGGGTGCCGAAGACCGCGGCGGAGGAGGAGAAGACGATGTTGCTGACACCAGCGGCTTCCATCGCCTCGAGGATCACCCGCGTGCCCTCGACGTTCTGCGCGTACGTGTGCAGCGGTCGCTGCACGGAGACGCCTGCATACTTGAAGCCCGCGACGTGGATGACCCCATCGGCCTTGTGCTCGCGGAGCGCCTTCTCGACCAGTTCGCGTTCGAGGATGCTGCCCTGCACGAACACGACGCCCTCCGGCACGAACGACGCCTTCCCACTGGACAGGTCATCCAGAACAACTGGGGTGAGCCCGGCATCCGCGAGCGCGCGCACGACGTGCGCTCCGATGTAGCCGGCTCCGCCGGTGACGATCCAGGACATGGACTTCCTCTCCTCGAAGCATCCATTCTCTCAGTCACGTCGCCATCTTTCCGCACTCGCGGCAAGAGACCTCCCCGATGATGAGGCACGATGCTGGCATGCGACGCGCATTCGGTGCTAGCATCGCCGCTACCAGAATTGTGGAAAATCGTTTCCACAATATGGAAACCGCGTGAATCCATGACAGACGCACCTCAACGGAGAGATCAATGTCGAGAACGCCCAGAATCCGCCGCCCCGAAGACGAGAGGCTCCGCCTCGGTCCCACCTTCGCGTATGGGCTTCAGCATGTGCTGACGATGTACGGCGGAATCATCGCTGTACCGCTGATCATCGGCAACGCCGCCGGCCTCACGCCGGGCGAGATCGGCCTTCTGATCGCCTCGTGTCTGTTCATCGGCGGCCTCGCTACGATTCTGCAGTCATGGGGCGTGCCCTTCTTCGGGTCGCAGCTGCCTCTGGTGCAGGGCGTCTCGTTCTCAGGCGTCGCGACCATGATGGCCATCCTCGCCGCCGGCGAAGGACTGCCCGGTGTGTTCGGAGCGGTGATCGCTGCATCTGTCGCTGGCCTCATCGTCGCTCCGTTCTTCGCGATGATCGTGCGGTTCTTCCCGCCGGTCGTGACCGGAACCGTGATCACCACGATCGGACTCACGCTGATGCCCGTCGCGGCAGGCTGGGCGATGGGCGGCACATCCGCAGAGGACCCGAACTGGGGGAGCCTGCAGAACATCGGTCTGGCGATGGGAACCCTGCTCGTCGTGCTCGTGCTGAGCAAGGTCGCGTCTGCGACCATCTCGCGCCTGGCCATCCTCATCTCGATCGTGCTCGGCACCGCGTTCGCCGCGATCTTCGGGTGGGCGGACTTCTCGAACGTGGCAGACGGCGGCATCGTCGCGCTGCCACAGCCGTTCGCGTTCGGCCTGCCGACGTTCGGCATCGCGAGCATCATCTCGATGTTCATCGTGATCATCGTGACGATGACCGAGACCACCGCTGACATCATCGCGGTCGGCGAGATCGTCGGCACCAAGGTCGATTCGAAGCGGATCGCCAACGGCCTGCGCGCCGACATGATCTCTTCCGCTGTCGCCCCCGTGTTCAACTCGTTCACGCAGTCGGCGTTCGCGCAGAATGTGGGCCTCGTCGCGATCACCGGAGTGAAGTCGCGGTTCGTCGTGACCGCGGGTGGCGTCATCCTCGTCGTGCTCGGACTTCTGCCGATCGTCGGCGGACTCGTCGCAGCCGTACCGCCTCCCGTCCTCGGTGGTGCCGGCATCGTGCTGTTCGGGTCGGTCGCCGCTGCGGGCATCCGCACCCTCGCGAAGGTGAACTACGAGGGCAACATGAACATGGTCATCGTCGCGGTCTCGCTCGGCTTCGGCGTGATCCCCGTGGTCATGCCCGGCTTCTACGACGCGCTGCCGAGCTGGGTGGGGATCATCCTGCACTCCGGAATCTCATCCGCCGCGATCATGGCGGTGCTGCTCAATCTGCTGTTCAACCACCTCGGTGGCAAGTCCCCTGAGCGCTCCGCGTTCATCCCCGGCACCGGACGCATCATCCGCGAGGACGATCTCGCCCGCCTCCTCGCGAACGAGACCCTTTTCGACGGTGACACGATCAAGGACGGCAAGGTGCTGGACGCCGACGGTGAAGAGGTGCCGGTGGTCACTGCTTCACAGGAAGTCGTGATCACAGACGGCATCAAGACCGGCAAGATCCGCAGCCGCAGCGACATCCGACGAGCGCTCGCCGAGGCTGACGCCGAGTGACCGCTCGATCACGCCGAGGCGTGCGCGATTCGCTCGCGTCGCCTCGGCGCGGTCGTGCAGTTTCGAGTTCAGGTGTCGCGGCGTGCCCCGGCAGCAGGTGTGACCGTGAAGATGTGCGGTGCGGCGAACCCGGAGGCCGCGAAGTCGGCTGTCACGGCATCCGACACGGCCTGCACGCCATCCCGCTCGATCAATGCGATCGCGGCACCGCCGAAGCCGCCGCCGGTCATGCGTGCGCCGATCGCGCCCGCGGCCAGGGCTGCGTCGACCGCTGTGTCGAGTTCTGGAACCGAGATCTCGAAGTCGTCGCGCATCGAGGCGTGTGAGGCGACGAGCAGGTCTCCGATCGCCCTGGCGCCGCGTTCGCGCAGCGTGGTGACCGTGTCGAGCACCCGCTGATTCTCGGTCACGATGTGGCGCACTCGGCGGAAGGTCACGTCATCCATCAGCTTCTCGGCGCGGCCGAGGTCGGCGACGGACACATCGCGCAGTGCCGGCACGCCCATGATGGCCGCGCCGCGTTCGCATGCCTCCCGGCGCTCGCGATAGCCGCCGGTGGCGTGCGAGTGCTGCACGCGGGTGTCCATGATGAGGATCGCGAGTCCGGCCTCTGCGATGCCGACCTGAACGAGATTCGCGTCGAGTGTGCGGCAGTCGAGAAAGATCGCCGCGTCCGGTTCACCGAGCATCGACGCCATCTGATCCATGATCCCGGTGGGAGCGCCGACGGCCTCATTCTCTGCGCGACGTCCGATACGGGCGAGTGCCGTGCGATCGAGTGCGGTGTCCCAGAGGTCGTTGAGGGCGGAGGCTGTCGCCCCCTCGATCGCAGCCGACGATGAGAGTCCGGCGCCGACCGGAACCTCGGATGCGATCGCGATGTCGACACCCTTGAACTGAGTCCCGGAGCGCGTGGTCCCTGAGCCCGTCGAAGGCGTGGCCAGCTGCAGCGCCCAGGCGACCCCGAGCGGGTATGCGGCCCATTCGGCGACCGCGGGTTCTTCGCCGGTCGGCGTAGGGAACAACGTCGCCAGTTCGTCGAGGGCGACTTCGACCGGCTGGTCACCGGCGAATGTCGAGACGACGCGGATGCGGCCGTCGTCGCGCATGCCGGCAGCGGCATATGTGCGGTGCGGGATCGCGAACGGCAGCACGAAACCGTCGTTGTAGTCCGTGTGTTCTCCGATCAGGTTCACGCGACCGGGCGCAGACCAGATGCCGTCGGGAGCGCGGCCGGTCAGCTGCTCGAACAGTTCGGCGGACTGCTGGAGGGCCGTCACTGTCCGACCTCCTCGGCGCGCGCGATGGCCTCACGGATCCGCGCGGCGGACTGCTCCGGGGGGATCTCGGCGGTCCACGCCCACATGGCGGCCTCGGAACCTGCGAGGAACTTCAGTTTGTCCTCACCGCGGCGCGGGCTCGTGAGTTCGAGGTGCAGACGCACCGAGTCGCGACCGACGTTCACGGGGGCCTGGTGCCATGCCGCGATGTACGGTGTCGGGGTCTCGTAGAGCGCGTCGACGCCGCGCAGCAGGCGCAGGTAGAGCGGAGCGAGCTCGTCCCTCTCGGCCTCGGTCGTCTCGGCGAAATCAGCGACGTGACGATTCGGCATGAGGTGCACCTCGACGGGCCAGCGCGCAGCGAACGGCACGAACGCCGTCCAGTGCTGGCCCTGGAGCACGACACGCTCAGACCCCTGCTCGAACTCGAGGATGCGCTGGAACAGATCAGGCGCGGTGCGGTCGATGCTTTCCAGCAGTCGCTGAGTGCGCGGGGTGATGTAGGGGTAGGAGTAGATCTGACCGTGCGGATGCGGCAGCGTGACGCCGATCGCCTCTCCGCGGTTCTCGAACGGGAAGATCTGTTGGATGCCCGGAAGCTGCGACAGCGCGGCCGTGCGATCCGCCCAGGCCTCGATGACCGTGCGGGCGCGGGTGACGGACTGCGTGCCGAACGAGCCGGAGTGATCGGGGCTGAAGCACACGACCTCGCAGCGCCCGACCGAGGTGCGTGTGCGGCCGAGGCCCAGCGCGTCGAGATCGTCGAGTCCGCGGGGCGGGTTCGAGGCGCCGGGCGCCGTGCCCAGAGCTTCCGTGAGAGCGGGGCCGAACGCGGGGGAGCGATTCTCGAACACGGCGACGTCGTAGAGCGACGGAACCTCCGAAGGGTTCGTCGGTGTCTGCGGTGCGAGTGGATCGGCGTCAGCGCTGGGCATCATGACGCGGTTCTGACGGTTGGCCGCGACGGTGATCCAGTCTCCGGTGAGTACGTCGAGTCGCATGGTCGCGGTGTCAGGGCGGGGGTCGAGAGTGCGTGCGTCGACGGCACGGTCCGCACCCAGTGTCGTGCCGGGATCGTCGTAGTAGATGAGGTCGCGGCCGTCCGCCAGCATCGTGGCGCGCTTGGTGACGCCGCCGCTCAGCTCGGTCGCGCACAACTCCGGAGAATCTTGGATGTTCACGTAAACACGGTACCGTCCCGGCGGTGATAACGTCAACATTCAGGAGTTGTCAGCGGCAGGCGGCAAGAGGGGGAACCGGATGCGCGAGCGGGATGATCTGGGTCGGCTCGTGCGAGCGGAGAGGACCGCGTCCGACCGCTCCTCGTCGGGCGATGCGAGAGCAGACCGCGCCTCGTCGGGCCGTGCGCCGTCGGGCCGCGTCTCCATGGCCATGGTCGCCGGTCGCGCCGGGGTCTCCGGACAGACGGTCTCGAGAGTCGTGAACGGCAGCCCCCGCGTCGACCCCGCCACGCGCGCCCGCGTCGAGGCGGCGATGGTCGAACTCGGCTACCGTCCGCACCGTGCTGCGCGCGCACTGCGCACGGGGCGCACCCAGACGATCGGCCTGGTGGTGACGACCCTCGCCACGGTCGGGAACTCGCGGATGCTGCAGGCCACCGCCGAAGCGGCGGAAGAGCGCGGATACGCACTTCTGCTCGTCACCGCCGGTGACGCGGTCGCCGACGCCTTCGATCGGTTGCGCGATCAGGGCGTCGACGGTGCGATCGTGCTGAATGAGGCGTCGGCGCTCACCCTGGCCGCCGATCGTCCGGAGGGCTTGCACCTCGTCGTCGTGGATGCGCCGGCATCGTCCGGATTGCGCGTGGTGCACAGCGATCATGCCGGGGGAGCGGCGGTCGCCACCGGCAAGCTCCTCGACCTCGGTCACGAGAACGTGTGGCACCTGGCGGGTCCCACGGATTCGTTCGCCGCCGCAGAGCGGGAACGCGGTTGGCGTGAGATGCTGCAGGCGAGAGGCGTCACGCCGAGCCCCGTCGTTCGCGGCGACTGGTCGGCCGAGTCCGGACACCTCGCCGCATCCGAACTGACACAGGCGACGGCGGTCTTCAGCGCGAACGACCAGATGGCGCTGGGTCTCGTCCGAGGGTTCGCGGAGCAGGGACGCTGCGTGCCGGATCGGGTCAGCGTGATCGGATTCGATGACGTGCCGGATGCGGCGAACTACCGTCCACCGTTGACGACCGTCCGTCAGGACTTCACTGCACTCGCCGTCGCAGCCGTCGACGCTCTCGTGGCGGAGATCGAAGGCGACGAGGTCGCGACTGCCGGTGTCTCGCGCGACGGCGGTGCTCAGGGCATCATTCGCACGCGTCTGATCGAGCGGGAGAGCGCCGCTTCGGCCTGATCGTCGACCGCCATGATCGGCGTGACGGTTGCGTCGATCGGCATGAACGTGTCAGTATGTCGGAAAGCGCTTACCCAACGGGTGGGGCAGCTGCTTCCCACAGAACGGATCACACATGTCACAGGCGACGACCCGCGAGATCGGCATCATCATGAACGGCGTCTCCGGGCGCATGGGCTACCGGCAGCACCTCGTGCGCAGCATCCTCGCCATCCGTGATCAGGGCGGCATCGAGCTTCCGGACGGCACGAAGGTCACCGTCAAGCCGATTCTCGTCGGACGCAATGAGGCCAAGCTCGCCGAACTCGCCGCCCTGCACGGCATCGAGGACTACACCACCGACCTCGATGCGGCGCTCGCTGATGAGAGGTGGGAGATCTACGCCGACTTCCTCGTGACGAAGGCGCGCGCATCCGCCATCCGCAAGGCGATCGCGGCAGGCAAGGCGATCTACACGGAGAAGCCGACCGCCGAGTCGCTGGAGGAGGCCCTCGAACTCGCACGCCTCGCGAAGGCGGCGGGGGTCAAGACCGGCGTCGTGCACGACAAGCTCTACCTGCCCGGCCTGCAGAAGCTCAAGCGCCTCATCGACTCGGGCTTCTTCGGTCGGGTCCTCTCCGTCCGTGGCGAGTTCGGTTACTGGGTGTTCGAGGGTGACTGGCAGCCGGCGCAGCGCCCGAGCTGGAACTACCGCACCGAGGACGGCGGCGGCATCATCACTGACATGTTCCCGCACTGGAACTACGTGCTCGAGAACCTGTTCGGCGAGGTCAAGAGCGTCTACGCGCAGGCCGCAGTGCACATCCCGGAGCGCTGGGACGAGAACGGCGAGAAGTACGTCGCGACCGCTGAAGATGCCGCCTACGGAATCTTCGAACTCGAGGGCGGCATCGTCGCCGAGATCAACTCCAGCTGGACAGTGCGCGTGAACCGTGACGAGCTCGTCGAGTTCCAGGTCGACGGCACGCACGGCTCTGCCGTGGTCGGACTGTTCGGCGCGAAGATCCAGCCCCGCAACGCCACACCGAAGCCGGTGTGGAACCCCGACCTCGAAGACACCCGCGACTACGACGCCGACTGGCAGAGCGTGCCCACCAATGACGTGTTCCTCAACGGGTTCCGTCAGCAGTGGGAGGAGTACCTGACCTCCTACGCCCTCGGCACCGACTACCCCTTCGACCTGCTCGCCGGGGCCAAGGGCGTGCAGTTCGCCGAGGCAGGGCTGACCTCGAGCGCAGAAGGTCGCAAGGTCACGATCGAGCCGTTGAGCCTGTCATGAGCACCCTGCGCCTTCTCTCACCGGACGGCACCGCATCGGATGCTGCCCTGAACGATTCCGGTGTCTACACACGTCCCACCGCGCCGCTGCAGAGTCGCGTCGCCTACGCTGCCGCGCACGTGGTGCCGAAGACGCACGCCGACAACACTCCTGGGCAGCCGGCGGACATCGACTGGGACGCGACTCTCGCATTCCGCCGCAACGTGTACTCGTGGGGTCTCGGCGTCGCCGACGCCATGGACACCGCGCAGCGCAACATGGGCCTGGATGCCGCAGCCACCCGCGAGCTCATCGCCCGCAGCGCGCAGGTCGCGCGTGAGGAGGGTGGATCCGTCGTCGTCGGCGTGAACACCGACCACCTCGCCTCTGATCACGGCGTCGAGACGCACATCACGATCGATCAGGTGATCGACGCCTACAAGGAGCAGCTGCACTTCACCGAGGATCAGGAGGGCGCAGGCCCGGTGCTGATGGCGTCTCGCCACCTCGCTCGGGTGGCGAAGGATGCCGAGGACTACCGCCGCGTGTATCGAGAAGTGCTGCAGTCGGCGACCGTGCCGGTCGTGCTGCACTGGCTCGGCACCGCATTCGATCCCGAACTCGCGGGCTATTTCGGGGCGCAGGACTGGCAGACAGCATCCGACGTCCTCCTCGAGATCATCGCGGAGAACCAGGACAAGGTCGCCGGCGTCAAGATGAGCCTTCTCAACGCCGAGTCCGAGATCTCGGTGCGCGAGCGTCTGCCGGAGGGCGTGCGCATGTTCACCGGCGACGACTTCAACTACGTCGGCCTGATCGGCGGCGACACGATCGGCCAGGGCGACGGCCATTCGGATGCGCTGCTGGGTGCGTTCGCGGCGATCACACCCGTGGCATCCGCCGCGATCCAGGCGCTCGACGTCGGCGACCCTGAGGCGTATCGGCGCATCCTCGGCCCCACAGAGGAGCTCAGCCGCCAGGTGTTCGCCGCGCCCACGTTCTACTACAAGACCGGTGTCGCGTTCCTCTCATGGCTCAACGGTCACCAGCCCGCGTTCCAGATGGTCGGCGGGCTGCACTCGGCCAGGAGCCTGCCGCACCTCAGCCGCATCGTCGAGCTCGCGAACTTCTCGCTCGCCCTCGAGAATCCCGAACTCGCCCGAGAGCGTTGGCACGGGATGCTGCGACTGAACGGCATCGACGCAGGAAGGACCGACGCGTGAGCGACCCGGATCCGCGACTGTCGATCAACCAGGCCACGATCAAGCACGCGAACCTCGAGACCGCACTGCGGGTCACTGCGGCAGCGGGCGTACAGGCGATCGGGCTCTGGCGGGAGCCGGTGAACGAGGTCGGGCTCGACGTGGCGGTGCGGATGCTGGCCGACTCTGGGCTGCGGTTCTCCACGCACTGCCGTGGGGGGTTCTTCACACTGCCGGACGGGCCGCAGCGAAACGCCGCGCTCGACGACAACCGCAGGGCGATCGAAGAGACGGCGACTCTCGCGGCGGCCGGCGCGGAAGGTTCGACCGCCGTGCTCGTGCTCGTCGCCGGCGGTCTTCCTGAGGGCGACCGCGACGTCGTCGGCGCGCGCGAACGGGTGCGCGACGCGATCGGCGCGCTGGCCCCGGACGCGCAGGCGGCCGGTGTGACGCTGGCGATCGAGCCGCTGCATCCGATGTACGCGTCGGACCGTGCTGTCGTCTCGACGCTCGGGCAGGCACTCGACATCGCAGCGGACTTCGACGCCGAGGTCGTCGGTGCCGCGGTCGACACGTTCCATATCTGGTGGGATCCGCAGGTGCTCGAGCAGATCGCACGCGCGGGCCGCGAAGGACGCATCGCGACGTATCAGGTGTGCGATTGGAAGACCCCTCTGCCCGCCGACGTGCTGCTCGGACGGCATTACATGGGCGACGGCGTGATCGACTTCGCCTCGCTCACCGAGGCCGTGATCGCGACCGGCTACGACCGCGACATCGAAGTGGAGATCTTCAACGCCGACATCTGGGCAGACGCGCCGGAGAATGTGGTGCGGCGCACTGCCGAGGCATTCGCCGCGACGGTATCGCCGCACCTCCGCTGAGCCTCTTTGCCTGTCCGGGTGAGAGGATGACCCCCATGACAGCGATCCGCGCAGGCCTGTGCTCGGTGACCTTCCGCGCCCTCAGTCCGGAGCGCATCATCGATCTCGCGGCGGATGCCGGCCTCGAGTCGATCGAGTGGGGCGGCGACGGGCACGTTCGTCCGGGCGAACCGATCCGCGCTGAGCAGGTGGCGAAGGCCACCGCGGATGCCGGGCTCGTCGTCGCCTCGTACGGTTCCTACTTCCGTGCGCGAGCGGGTGAAGACCTCAGCCCCGTCCTCGACAGCGCAGAGGCACTGGGAACCGACCGCGTGCGCATCTGGGCGGGAACTCGGGGCTCCACCGAGGCGACGCCCGACGAACGTGCCGCGACGATCGAACGGCTGCGGTCCGCGGCATCCGAAGCGCAACAGCGCAGCATCGGCCTCGCCCTCGAGTTCCATTCCGGCACGCTCGCCGACAACGCGTCGACGACATCGAGCGTGCTGCGCGAGGTCGACAGCACCGCTCTCACGACCTACTGGCAGCCGACGGTCGCCGCCTCCGATGACATCGCGCTCGCCGAGTACGAGGCCATCGCGCCGGACGTCAGCGCACTGCATGTCTTCTCGTGGTGGCCCGAGACACAGCGGCTGCGCCTGCACGAGCGCGGCGAGCTCTGGCGGCGGGTCTTCGCTGCAGCAGCAGCGAGCCCTGCACCTCCACGCGACGCGCTTCTCGAGTTCGTGCCGAACGACGACCCCGCACTTCTCGCCCCCGAAGCCGCGACGCTGCGCGACAGCATCCGCTCCTCGGCCGCTCGTTAGGATCGACGCATGACCCCTCGTGAATCGCGTCCGCGCTCCGAAACGCCGACGCTGCACGATGTCGCGCGCGAGGCGGGGGTGTCTCTTGCGACGGCCTCTCGCGTGCTGAACGGCTCGACCCGCAAGGTCGCCGAATCGTTCCGCGAGCGCGTCGAGGAGGCGGCCGACCGGCTCGGCTACACCGCGAACGCCTCGGCTCAGGCCACGGCCCGCGGCACCTCCGCCGTGATAGCGCTTCTCGTCGCCGACATCGCCGACCCGTACTTCGGTCTGATCGCCTCCGGAGTCGCGCGCGGTGCCGACGAGGAGGGCCTCATCGTCACCGTCGCGATCACCGAGCGCGACGATGCGCGTGAGAAGAAGATCCTGCGCGCGCTGCGAGGTCAGCATCCGCGCGGTGTGATCCTGGCGGCATCGCGCACCGACGACGGCGCGAACTCCACGGCCGAGGAGCTCGCGGCCTTCCGTGCACTGGGGGCACGCACCGTCACGTTCGGGCCGGGTGGCGATCGCAGCATCCGCATCGACAACCGCGGCGGCGCTGAGCGTCTGGGCCGCGAGATGGCGCGCCTCGGGTATCGCCAGGCGATCGCGATCGGGGCAGCGGAAGGTGTGCGCACCTCGGACGATCGCCTCGGTGGCTTCCACTCGGGATTCGCGGCCGGAGGCGGCACGGTGTCGCGGGAGTACCGGGGGAGCTTCGCGCGCGAATCGGGGGTGTCCTCCATGGCTGCGGCCCTCGCCGATGGTGTGGAGCAGGGCACGCTCGTGTTCGCACTCAGCGATGTGATCGCGATCGGGGCGATGACCGCGATCCGTGATGCAGGAAGATCCGTCGGTGACGACATCGCGATGTGCGGCTTCGACGACACCCCCGTGAGCCGCGACGTCACCCCTCAGCTCACCACTGTCCGCGTGCCGTTGAGCGACTTCGGATATCAGGCGTTCAGAGCGACAGTCGACGACGAATGGCAGCAGGTCGAGGCGCCGCTCGAGGTGCTCGTGCGTGCGAGCACGCCGCCGCGTTCGAACGCCGAGGGGGCATCACTGTGATGCGCGTCGTCGTGGCGCCGGACAGTTTCAAGGGCACGATCACGGCAGCGGATGCCGCGGCATCGATCGCGCGCGGATGGCGATCTGTCGATCCGACGGCCGAGATCGTGCTGAGGCCGATGGCCGACGGGGGAGAAGGCACGGTGTCGGCGTTCGCTGCCGCCGTGCAGGGGTCCGAGCGGATGCCGCTCACGGTCGACGGTCCTGCCGGGGTGCAGGTGGAGACGGACTGGCTGCTGCTTCCGCCGTCCGACGATGCGCCGAACGGCACCGCGGTGATCGATGTCGCTTCGACGTCGGGCATCGAACTGCTCGACGAGCTGCGCCCGTTCGATGCGCACTCGCGCGGATTCGGTCAGGCGATCGCCGGCGCGCTCGACCACGGCGTCTCCCGCCTGGTGGTCGGGATAGGTTCGAGCGCGTCGACGGACGGCGGCATCGGGATGCTGGCGGCGCTGGGCGCACGCTTTCTCGACGCCGACGGAATCGAGGTCGACCCCGGCGCGCGTGGTCTGCTTCGTGTCACGGCGGCCGACCTTTCCGAGCTGCGCGTCGCCCCCGAGGTGCTTGTGCTCTCGGACGTGACGAATCCGCTGACCGGTGCCCGCGGTGCAGCTCACGTGTTCGGCCCGCAGAAGGGTCTGGTCGAGGCGGCCGATCGCGACAGCGTCGACGCTGCACTCGCACGCCTCGCCGGGATGCTCGAGCTGGATGAGTCGACCAGCGGTGCGGGCGCTGCCGGGGGTGTGGGCGGAGCGCTCGTGGCCTGGGGAGCGCGGCTCGTACCCGGCGCGGGGGAAGTCGCGCGGCTCATCTCCCTCGCCTCCGATGTGAGCGTTGCCGATGTGGTCATCACCGGTGAGGGCTCATACGACGGGCAGTCGGGCGACGGCAAGGTCCCCTCGTTCGTCGCTGCGCTCGCCGCAGAGGCCGGTGTGCCGGCGTTGATCGTCGCAGGCCGCATCACTTCGGATGCCGATCGTGCTCTGTTCGCGGCATCCGCTTCTCTGACCGAGCTCGCCGGGTCGGCGGATGCCGCGCTCGCAGAGCCTGCGCGCTGGCTCACCGCGGCTGGTGCGGTTCTCGCGGAGAGCGGTTTCCGCACGGATTGACACGGCGGTATCGGCGACATAAACTCGCACCAAGACCAATGGGAATACGCTTTCCCACCCCCTCACCCACAGACGAAGATGTCGAGGAATTCCATGTCGTCACCTCAGAACGCCACCATGACGCTCGCTGTCGCTCAGGGCAAGGACCGCGATCGCCGCGAGCCGAATGCGATCGTCGGATGGTGGTCGCGCAACTGGCACCCGGTGGTCTTCGTCATCGCCGTACTCGCGCTGTGGTGGGTCGCGACCGCACTGAAGTGGGTGCAGCCGTTCATCATCCCGTCGCCGGCCGACACCTGGAGTGCTTTCGCGGACAACTTCGCGTACCTGATGCAGCACACCTGGGTGACGACGTACGAGACGGTCATCGGCTTCGTGATCGCGGTCGTCGTCGGGCTCTTCGTCGCCGTCGTCATGGTCTACTCCAAGGGCCTGGAGCAGACGCTCTACCCCGTGATCCTCTTCGCGCAGGTCATTCCCAAGATCGCCATCGCCCCGCTGTTCGTCGTGTGGCTCGGGTTCGGTGCAGAGCCGAAGATCCTCGTCGCCGTCCTGATGGCGTTCTTCCCCGTCGTGATCTCCGGGCTCGCGGGGCTCCGCACGGTCGATCCTGAGATCCTTCAGCTCGCCTCCACCATGGGTGCCGGCAAGTTCAAGACGTTCCTCAAGGTGCGTCTGCCGGCATCGCTGCCCGAACTTCTGTCCGGGCTGAAGGTCGCTGCGACCCTCGCCGTCACGGGTGCCGTCGTCGGCGAGTTCGTGGGTGCGAACGAGGGCCTCGGCTACGTCATCCTCCAGGCCAACGGAAACCTCGACACCGCGATGCTCTTCGCCGCCCTCATCATCATGTCGCTCATGGGCGTCATCCTCTTCGGGATCATCCAGATCGCCGAGAAGTTCCTCATCCCGTGGCACGCGTCCAAACGAGATGTCGCCTCGGCGACCGTGCGGCTCTGACCGCACCCCGAACCAGCCCAAACAGCCACACAACGAAAGCAGGAGTCTGATGAAGAAGTCGGGAACCGTCCTCAGCTCGATCGCCCTGATCGCAGCATCCGCGCTCGCCCTCACCGGATGCGGCGGCGCGAGCGAAACACCGTCTTCGGATGGAGGTGACGCATCCGCCGAGATGACCGATGTCACCCTCATGCTCAACTGGTACCCGTACGGTGAGCACGCCGCGTTCTACTACGGCGTCGAGCAGGGCATCTTCGAGGAGCACGGCATCAACCTCACCATCAAGGCCGGTCAGGGCTCCACGAAGACCGCGCAGGCGGTCGGGCAGGGACAGGTCGACTTCGGTTGGGCGGACACACCCGCAGTGCTCGCCAACATCGACAAGGGCGTCGCGATCAAGAGCGTCGGCGTCTTCCTTCAGACGACTCCCTCTGCCGTGCAGGTCTTCGCGGACTCCGGCATCGAGAGCCCCGAGGACCTCAAGGGCAAGACCATCGCGGTCTCCGCCGGCGATGCGCCGACGACGACCTTCCCGATGTACCTCGAGGCCGTCGGCCTCAGCGAGTCCGACGTCACGCAGCAGAACCTGGATGCCGCAGGCAAGATCGCCGCCATGCTCTCCGGGCAGGTCGACGGACTGATCGGCTTCGCGCACGACCAGGGCCCGACGATCGCCGCGAAGAGCGGCAAGGACGTCGAGTACCTGCGCTACTCCGACGCAGGACTCAACTTCTTCAGTAACGGCCTGGTCGCGCCGACCTCGACGATCGAGAGCGATCCTGAGCTCGTGAAGGAGCTTGTCGCCGCGACGTCCGAAGCGTTCACCGCAGCGCAGGAGGACCCGGAGGCCGCTGTCGCCGCAATGGACGGCAAGGACCCGCAGATGCCCGAGAAGGACGTGCTGCTGGACCAGTGGGAAGAGACCATCAAGCTGCTGACAACGGAGGCCACCGAGGGTGAAGACCCGGGCGTGAACGCCACAGAGGACTGGGAGTCGACTCTCGCGGTGCTGTCGGATGCGGGCCTCATCTCCGGTGAGGGAGACGTCGACACCTACTTCGACGCGACCTTCGCGCCTGGCGAGTAGCGAGTCCCGGATGCCGACGACGCAGATTCAGGAAAGAGCAGACATGACGGCGACACCCAGCGGTGATTCCGTGCTGGAGATCAAGGATCTCGCGATCACATTCGCGTCCAAACGCGGGCAGGTCACGGCGCTCGAGGGGGTCGACCTCGATGTGAAGGCGGGCGAGTTCATCACGATCGCCGGACCGTCCGGATGCGGCAAGTCGACGCTCCTCAAGGCTGTCGCCGGTCTCACCACGCCCAGCGGAGGATCGATCAAGCTGCGAGGGGACGAGGTGCGCGGTCCAAGACAGGACATCGGGTTCGTGTTCCAGCGGGCGGCCCTGCTGGAGTGGCGGAGCGTGCGCGGCAACATCCTGCTCCAGGCGGAGATGCGCGGCATGAACATGCGCAAGGCGCAGGCTCGCGCCGACGAGCTGATCGAGATGACCGGGCTGACGGGCTTCGAGAAGGCGCTTCCGCACGAACTGTCCGGCGGCATGCAGCAGCGGGTGTCGCTGTGCCGTGCGCTGCTGCATGAGCCGGGCGTACTGCTCATGGACGAGCCGTTCGGCGCGCTGGACGCTCTGACGCGCGAACGGATGAACGTCGAACTCAACCGGATCACGAGCCAGACCGGTACGACCGTGCTGCTCGTGACCCACTCGGTGGCCGAGGCGGTGTACCTCGCCACCCGCGTCGTCGTCATGAGTCCGCGGCCTGGACACATTCTCGAGGAGCACCGCGTCGATCTGCCGGCCGAGCGCGATTACGCGGCGGTGCTGGAGACTGCGGAGTTCCACCAGGTGTCCAGTCGCGTGCGCGAGCTGCTCGGCGCTCCGGCCGTCGCGGACTGAGGCCGCGGGGCGCCCGGGCGCCGGGACGGTTCGTTCGTGAGGTGTCGCTGAATGCTGCGTCCCCCGCCGGGATGCGGCCATTTGCGCCACCTCACGCCCGCGGCTCAAAGGGGCCTGTGACACGCAGGGAAGTGTCAGCCTCCGAGCGCAGCCGAAACGACCGCGCGGGCCTCGTCCTGGACTTCAGCGAGATGTTCGGCGCCGAGCAGGCTCTCCGCGTACAACTTGTACACGTCTTCCGTGCCCGACGGCCGCGCGGCGAACCACGCGTGCTCGGTCTGCACCTTGAGCCCGCCGATCGCGGCGCCGTTGCCCGGAGCGTGTGACAGCTTCGCGGTGATCCTCTCGCCGGCGATCGTCGTCGCCGTCACGGCATCCGGTGCGAGCTTTCCGAGCGTCGCCTTCTGCTCGGGCGTCGCCGGGGCGTCGACGCGCTGATACGCGGATGCTCCGAATGCCTGCTCGAGCTCCGCGTAGCGTTCGGAGGGGCTCTTGCCCGTGACCGCGATGATCTCCGCCGCGAGCAGGCACAGCAGGATGCCGTCCTTGTCCGTGGACCACACTGTTCCGTCCTTGCGAAGGAACGATGCGCCGGCCGACTCTTCGCCACCGAATGCGACCGTGCCGTCGAGCAGCCCTGGCACGAACCACTTGAATCCGACGGGCACCTCCAGCAGCCGACGCCCCAGCGATTCGGCCACCCGGTCGATGATCATCGACGAGACGAGGGTCTTGCCGATCGCGGCATCCCGAGGCCACTGAGCGCGGTGCGAGAACAGGTAGTCGATCGCGACGGCGAGGTAGTGGTTGGGGTTCATGAGGCCGGCATCGGGGGTGACGATCCCGTGCCGGTCGGCGTCGGCGTCGTTGCCGGTGAGTACGTCGAAGTCGCCCTTCTTCGCGACCAGCGAGGCCATGGCGTTCGGCGACGAGGGATCCATCCGGATCTTCTCGTCCCAGTCCAGCGTCATGAAGCGCCAGGTCGGGTCGACCTCGGGGTTCACGACAGTGAGGTCGAGGCCGTGCAGCTCCTTGATCAGCTGCCAGTACTCGACCGATGCGCCGCCCAGCGGGTCTGCTCCGATCCGAACGCCTGCCTTCTTGATGGCCTCAAGGTCGATGATCGTCGGAAGATCGCGCACGTACGCGTCGCGGAAGTCGTAGTTCGGAAGCGTGTCCCAGTCGATGTCGGCGAAGCTCTTCCACTTCACTTCTGCCAGACCGCCCTCGATCAGAGCGTTCGCCCTGTCCGCGATCCATCCGGTGGCGTCTGCGTCTGCGGGTCCGCCGTGCGGCGGGTTGTACTTGAAGCCGCCGTCGCGCGGCGGGTTGTGCGACGGGGTCACCACTATTCCGTCCGCTCGGCCGGCGGCATCGGCGGCAAGGGCGCGGTTGTGGGTGAGGATGGCGTGGCTCAGCGCCGGAGTCGGCACGTAGGAGTCGCGCGAATCGACGCGCATGTCGACGTCGTTGGCGATCAGCACCTCGATCGCGCTGCGCTCGGCCGGCAGCGAAAGCGCATGCGTGTCGCGACCGAGGAACAGCGGACCGGTGATCCCCTGCGCGCGGCGATAGTCGACGATCGCCTGAGTCGTGGCGAGGATGTGATGTTCATTGAAGCTCTTCGACAGCGATGACCCACGGTGGCCACTCGTGCCGAACACCACGCGCTGCGCGGGCACCGACGGATCCGGAACGCGGTCGTAGTATGCGGCGATCAGTTCGTCGACATCGATGAGGTCACTTTCCTCCGCAGGGAGGCCGGCACGGCTCGTCATGAGATCAGTCTGCCCCGATCTGGCCGTGTGCGCATCATCGCCCCCCGGTTCTCACAGCGGATGGAAGGGCTAGGGTGAAACGCGTGACTGAACGCCGTACCTACAGCTACCTCGGACCAGCGGGCACCTTCACCGAGGCTGCGCTCGATCAGGTGGCGGAGGCGTGGGGCCAGGAGCGGCGGCCCGTGCTCAACGTGGGCGAGGCGCTCGCCGACGTGCTCGAGGGCCGCAGCTACGCGGCGATGATCGCTATCGAGAACTCCATCGAGGGCGGCGTCTCCACCACTCAGGACGCACTCGCGACGCTTCCCGGGCTTCGGATCATCGGCGAGTACCTGGTGAAGGTGAACTTCGTGCTGGTCGCCGCACCGGGTACGAAGCTCGAGGACGTGACATCGATCGCTGCACATCCGGTGGCGTACGCCCAGTGCCATGGATGGCTCGGGGGGCACCTGCCGCGGCACTCTCACGTCCCGGCCGCCAGCAACGTGGCATCCGCGATCGGAGTGCTCGACGGCACGCTGCCGGCCCAGGCGGCGATCGCCCCACCAGGAATCGCGGAGCACTATGACGTCGACGTGCTCGCATCGGAGATCGGCGACAACACCTCTGCCGTCACCCGCTTCGTGCTCGTGACCCGTACGGCCACACCGCCGACGCCCACCGGCGCCGACAAGACCTCTCTGATCGTCGAGCTCCCCAACGACCGCCCCGGTTCCCTGCTCGAGATGCTCGAGCAGTTCTCGACCCGCGGCATCAATCTCTCGCTGATCGAGTCACGACCGATCGGCGACGAGCTCGGACGGTACCGTTTCGTGCTGGATGCCGACGGGCACGTGCACGACGAACGAATGGCGGACGCGCTTCTCGGCATCCGCCGGTTCAGCCCCCGCGTCGTGTTCCTCGGGTCGTACCCTCGTGCCGACCGGCAGATCGTGCACTATCCCGATCGCTACGCCGACGACGTGTTCGTCGAGGCGCGCGATTGGCTGCGTGACCTGCTCTCGGGCGCGCCGGAGGAGTGAGCCCGGTCGGTTCCTGAGTCAGTCGGAGGGTCAGTGCTCCTGGTAGCGCGGCCAGCTGCTGCCCGGGCGCATGTGCGAGTACAGCGCACCCTTGGCGACTTCGAGCGACGGATACGCGCCGGTCTGCGCATCCGCCCCTGCCATCACCACGACGTAGCCGTCATCCGAATGGCGGATGCTGCCGACGACGCCGTTCGTTCCGTATGCGACCCAGAGACCGCGGGTCTTGGTGGTGCTCATCATTGAACTCCTTCCGACACTGCTGACCGTACCCCCGAGTCAGGGTTAAGGCCATACCCGGGGCGAGGCGATCACAACGCGGCGGCGATGAGCTCCAGCGTCTGCGCGCGTCCGGCGGCTGAATCCTGCGGTTCGGCGTCGTATGCGCCGGCCACGGGGGAGAGCATGACCTCGTCGACGCCATGCGTCTGGGCGAACGCGCGAACCTCTGCGGCGACGGACTCTCCGGTGCCGACGAACCACCGCTCGCGTGCGGCCTGCACGACCTGCTCTGTCGCGGCATCCGCCTCGGCGATACCAGCGGCGATCGCCTCTTCGACGGTCTCGAGGGCGGTGAGCGGCTTGTTCAGGCGAAGACGCGACATCATGCGCAGCTGCGGCAGCGCACGGGCCTCGGCCTCTTCGGCCGTGGGCGACGCGACGGCGTTGACCGTCAGGAAGGTGCGCGGCTCCGGGTGTGCCTCGCTGGGCTGATACCCCGAGCGGTACAGGTCGAGCGCGCGCTCCAGACCCTGGCCGGAGAAGTGGTTCGCGAAGACGTAGGGCAGGCCCTGGGATGCTGCGAGTTGAGCCGAGTAGTCGCTCGAGCCCAGCAGCCATACGTCTGGGGCGCCGGTCGCCGCGGGCGTCGAGTGGACGGTGTACTCGCCGCCGGAGGTGAACCGCACGGTCGCACCCTCACCCGACAGCAGCAGTGAGATGTCTTGGACGTACCGAGGGAACTGCTCGACGTCGCTGGTGGTTCCCGTGGTGCGCAGCAACTGCGTGATCACGGGGTCGCTGCCCGGTGCGCGGCCGAGGCCGAGGTCGATGCGACCGGGAGCGATCGCCTCGAGGGCGGCGAACTGCTCGGCCACGATCAGCGGTGCGTGGTTCGGGAGCATGACGCCGCCCGAACCCAACCGCATCCGCTGGGTGCGCGACGCCGCGGCGGCGATCAGTACCGGGGGAGTGGTCGATGCCACGGCAGGCATGTTGTGATGCTCGGCGAACCAGTAGCGACGGTAGCCGAGACGGTCGGCGATCTCAGCGAGGCTGAGGGATGCTGCGATCGCCTCCGCGCTGGTCTGGCCGGTGCGTACCGGGACGAGGTCGAGAACGGACAGGGCGGGGGCTGCGGAAGTCATCACGGAAGGCAACAGGAGGGGAGGGCGGGGAATTCCCGCCCTCCCCTTTTCGGCGGCGCAGATGTCCGTCGGATGAGCGCCGGCTCGACGCCGCGTCAGGCGAGCGCCGGCTCGACCGACGTGAAGGCACCGGAGAGCGCCCGCGCGCCGAGGCGGTACTTGATGTGCCAGCCTGCGCTGTAGCTCTGCTCGGGGAGGTCCTCGAGCAGAGCGATGTCGGCCGGCCCCAGGCCGTCCCGATTCGCCTCTCGCAGAAGGTCATCCCTCGTGGCCGGATATTCCATGTCGGCGAGGAACTGACTCATGTCAGGGGTGATGCGCATCTCGACACTCCTTTCATCGAGTTGATCGGCACCTGGTCAGGCGTCGATGGCCTGCCGGTGCTCTCTGGATTCGACCTCGATCTTGCGGGGCTTCGCGCGCTCGCTGACCGGGATGATCACCGACAGAACGCCGCTCTCGTATGAAGCGCTGATCCCCTCGAGATCGACGCCGTCGCCGAGCGTGAACTGGCGCAGGAATGTTCCCGCGCCCCGTTCCCGCGCGAGCCAGCGCACGCCCTCCTGATTGTCGGCCGTGCGCTGCGCTCGCAGCGTGAGCTGCGCGCCGTCCAGATCGACGTCGATCGAACCAGGATCGACGCCGGGGAGATCGGCGTGCAGGACGTACCTCTCTCCGTCGCGGAAGAGGTCCACCGGCATGAGCCGGGGCGCGCGAACGGAGTCGAGCACGCTCGCGGCGAAGCGATCGAGCTGACTGAACGGATCGAATGACATTGCCATGAGTAATCTCCTTCCATGCGGCCCGTGCGGGCGATTATGGGTGCTTATCTGCACCCGTGCTATAGATTTGTTATAGAACAACGACCGAGAAAATTGCAAGTGTTTAAGG
Source organism: Microbacterium sp. TWP3-1-2b2 (assembly GCF_049896145.1). Taxonomy (NCBI): domain Bacteria; kingdom Bacillati; phylum Actinomycetota; class Actinomycetes; order Micrococcales; family Microbacteriaceae; genus Microbacterium; species Microbacterium sp. TWP3-1-2b2. The sequence goes on from NZ_JAFCTS010000002.1 coordinate 146,331, forward strand.
AAGTTCTCAGGATGGCCGAACGAAAGTCCTACACTCCGGTCTACGGCATCGCCGTGGCGGCGGCCCTGGTCGGGTTGCCCGAGGCCACTCTGCGCCTGTTCGAGAGCAGAGGGTTGCTGACACCTTCGCGCAGCGACGGCGGAACCCGCCGTTACAGCGACGACGACATCGAGCGGATGCAGCGGGCGGCGAGGCTTCGTGATGACGGGATCAATATCGCGGGCATCAGCCGAGTGCTCGATCTGGAAGACGAGAACGCAGAGCTTCGCGGACAGCTCGACGAGTCGTCCGAGTGACAGATCGAGGCACCCGTCCCGGTCCGTGAGGCTCCTGTCACGCTCACTGTCGGCCTCGCTAGCATTCACTCATGGATGCCACCCTGTTCTACGTGCTTGTCGGAGCGGTCGTCGTGGCGGCGATCGCCCGATGGCGAGGATGGCCGGCTCCCCTGCTCGTCACCGTCGTCGCGCTCGCGGCATCCTTCCTCCCGTTCATGCCCGAGATGGCGATCGACGGGCACGTGCTCCTGAACCTCGTGCTGCCGCCGTTGCTTTACTCGGCGGCTCTGGACGTCTCGTTCGTCGGATTCAAGCGCAGCCTTCCTCAGATCCGACGGCTGGGATCTGGCTGGTATTGATCACCGCTCTCGCGGCCGGACTCGTCGCGTGGCTCATCTTTCCCGCGCTCACGCTTCCCGGCGCGCTGCTGCTCGGCGCGATCGTCGCGCCGCCGGACGCCGTCTCCGCAGCAGCCATCGGCCGCAAGCTCGGGCTGCCGCGCCGGGTCATGACCGTGCTGTCGGGGGAGAGTCTCATCAATGACGCGACCTCGTTGACGCTGTACCGGGTGTTCGCTGCGATCATCGCCGGCGCGACGCTCACGGTGTGGGATGGGATCTGGCAGTTCGTACTCGCGGTCGTGATCGGCGTCGTGGTCGGCCTCGTGTTCGGAATCCTCCTTCACCAGCTGCGCATGCGTGTCGCCGACCCTGTGGTGATCGGCACGTTCGGACTGCTGGTGCCGTTCGGTGCATACGCGATCGCCGAGCACCTCGGCGGATCCGGTGTGCTCGCCGTCGTCGCGATGGGGCTGTACGTCGGATACAACGCCCCGCGCACCGACTACACGACCAGGCAGCAGGAGGCGCCCCTGTGGCTGTCGGCGGATCTTCTGCTCGAGAGCTTCGTGTTCGCGTACATCGGGCTGCAGTTCCGGCGAGTGCTCGTCGACCTCGGCGATGAGTCGGTCGAGCACATCCTGTGGCTCTCAGGGGCAGTGCTGCTGGTCGTGCTGCTGGTGCGTCCGCTCTACATCTACCCGGCGCATGCGCTGGCCCGATTCTGGGAGCGTCGGCGGTTGCGGCGCTGGGACCGGGCCGTGGCTGCAGGGCGGTTCGATCCGAGCAGGCAGAGGCCGGGACGTCCGCCGCTCACACCGGAGAAGATGAAGGAGCGGATCACCGAACCGGCGCTCGACTGGAGGGACAACGCGGTGATCTCGTGGGCGGGCATGCGCGGTGTCGTGACCCTGGCGACCGCGTTGGCCGCAGCGGACATCGCAGAGCTCCCCACAGGGCCGTCGCATGCGATCGTCATCGTCGCGTTCATCGTCACGGTGGGCACGCTGCTGCTGCAGGGACTCACGCTGCCGCTGCTCATCCGCCGTCTCGGTGTGGCGAGCGACGTCGATCACGAGGCGGACATGCGCGCCCTCGCCTCGGTGCGTGCGCGCAGCAGGCAGGCGGGCAAGGAGTTCCTCGCCGAGCAGCGTGCGCTGTGGGAGCAGAGGTACGGCGACATCGACCTGCGCGCGTTCGACGCCTTCGCGAACCGCATGACGAAGGTCGAGACCGACACGGACCACGCGCAGGAGACGGAAGAGGCGGCCGCGCGGCCCTCAGCCGAGGACCTGGTCGCGCTTTCGCGCGGGTGGCTGCAGGTGCGGCGAGAAGTGCTCCTGGAGGAGCGGGATGCGGGCAACCTTGACGAAGAGGTGATGCGCGAGCTGATCACGGCGATGGATGCGGAGGAGTTGGCGCTCGACACCCGCGGTGCGATGCGGCTTCCAGGCCGCGCCTGAGCCTCGCTTTGGGTCACCCGCACGACGAGACCGAGCCTGCAGCACGAGACATACCGTGGGAACGGAAGTCTCGCGCCGCAGACTCGGTCTCGCGGGACGAACGTCAGCGGGTGGCGGCGGGCTCGCCCTCTGCAGCGGCCTCGCCCACGGCATCCTCGTCCGAGTCGTCGGCGAAGGGCAGGCCCTGGCGGGGAGCGTTGTAGAGCTCCTCATCAAGGATCCCCTCGCGCTTGGCGACGATCGTCGGCACCAGTGCCTGGCCCGCGACGTTGACCGCGGTGCGGCCCATGTCGAGGATCGGGTCGATCGCCAGCAGCAGCCCGACGCCCTCGAGGGGAAGGCCCAGCGTCGACAGCGTGAGCGTGAGCATCACGGTCGCGCCGGTGGTGCCGGCAGTGGCGGCGGAGCCGAGGACCGAGACGAGCACGATCAGCAGGTACTGGATGAGGTTCAGCTCGATGCCGAAGAACTGCGCGACGAAGATCGCGGCGATCGCGGGGTAGATGGCCGCGCAGCCGTCCATTTTGGTGGTCGAGCCGAAGGGCACCGCGAAGGACGCATACGAGCTCGGCACGCCGAGGTTCCGCTCGGTGACGCGCTCGGTGAGGGGCAGCGTTCCGATCGAGGAACGGCTGACGAACCCGAGCTGCACGGCGGGCCAGACGCCGGTGAAGTACTGCTTGATCGACAGGCCGTGCGTCCTGACCAGGATCGGGTAGACGACGAAGATCACCAGAGCGAGGCCGATGTAGACGGCTGCGGCGAACCAGGCCAGTGAGGCGAGCTTCTCCCAGCCGTACTTGATCACGGCCGAGCCGATGAGGCCGAAGGTGCCGATCGGGGCGATGCGGATGATCCACCAGACGACACGCTGGATGACCTTGAGCAGCGACTCGGTGAACGCGAGGAACGGCTCGGCCTTCTTGCCGGCCTTGAGGGCTGCGATCCCGACGACCGCGGCGACGACGATCACCTGAAGGATGTTGAAGCTGATGCTGGACGAGACGTCGCCCGCTTCTGCGTCGAACGAGCTGCTGACGCCGATTCCGAGGAAGTTCTGCGGGATGAGGCCGAGGAGGAAGTTCCACCAGGTGCCTACCGCGTACGGTTCGCTCGGCTCGAGGCCGTCGCCCGCGCGGGCGCCTGGCTGGATCACGAGCCCGAGCACGATGCCGATCGTCACGGCGATGAACGCGGTGATCGCGAACCAGAGCAGGGTCTGACCGGCGAGACGCGCGGCGTTCTGCACACGGCGGAGGTTCGAGATGCTGGCGACGATCGCGGTGAAGATCAAGGGCACGACTGCGGCGCGCAGGATCGTGACGTAGGAGCTGCCGATCGTGTCGAGCGTCGCGGACAGGCCATTCGGGTTGTCCGCGGTGGCGCCGAGGTTTCGGCCGATGAGCCCGGCGGCGATGCCGAGGACGAGGGCCGCGAGGATCTGGAACCCGAACGAGGTCAGAAGCTTCCGTGCGGGGCTGCGGGTGTCCGGCGCTTTCTGGGCGCGAGTGGTGCTGCTCATGAGACTCCAAGTCGAAGGGCGCCGGGATGTGCGCCGTGCGGATCAACGTTACGAGCAGTCATGCGTTGTGGGTGCGGAGATGACGAAGGATGACGGATGCCGAAGCATCCGTCATCCTTCGAAAGGGGCGCGTCGCGCTAGGCGGGGCGGATCACTCTGCAGCGCAGGCGCCGACGGCATCCTGCATCGTCGTCGTGACGAGCTGCTTCGCCTCCTCGGAGGTCTGCAGGTCTTCACCGCCGGCCATGTTCTTGAGATCCTGATCGGAGACCTCGGATTCGAGGAACTCACCCGCGATGCAGTCGACCTGATCCGCGGTGAGGAGGTCACCCTGGCCGCTGTCTTCGAGGATCGTCGTGATGCCGGTGCTGAGCTCTTCTGCGGATGGCCGGTCAGAGCTGCCGCCGGACCCGCCACCCGGTCCACCGGCACAGGCGGCGAGCGAGATGGCCACAACTGCGATCGGCAAGGTCATGAGGATGCGGGAGCGCAGGTTCCGGTCGATGTTCATGAGTTCAACCCTACGCAGTCCGGGTGTCCGGATTGGCGGGCGGGATGGGCAGGAATGCCCGTCCCGCCCGAGTCAGTCGCGGGCGGCGAGCACGAGCAGCTCGCCGACCTCGCAATCGAGCGCGTCGCAGATCGCCCGCAGCGTGGAGTAGCGGATGGCGCGTGCGCGGTCGTTCTTCAGCACCGACAGATTGACGATGCTCACACCGACCCTCGCACTCAGCTCGGTCAGCGTCATTCCGCGTTCGGCGAGCAGCTCGTCGAGGCGGCAGTGGATGCCGGTGTCCTCTTCTTCGACCGCGGGAGTCACACCAGGCCCTCCGTCTCGCGTTGCAGAAGCTCGTTCTCGCTTTGCAGGCGCATGCCCTGCCGGAATACGGCTGCGAGTGCGGCAAGGCCGAGGGCGCCCACGAACGGCAGGGGCGTCACGGTGAGTTGGAACACCATTGGGTACCATTGCGAACTCTGGTCCACCACTTCTCGCAGTCCGAGCGTCGCGGCGACGCCGCCCAGCAGCTCAGACACGATGCCTAGCGCCAGCACCGCGATTGCTCCGCCAGTCAGCACCCTCGTCACTGTTCGCGAGAAGGTGCGCCCACGCAGAGTCTGGAAGCAGATCACGGCCAGCATCATGGCGGGAGTCGTCGAGAACGCCATCGAGAAGAGCTGGGCTGAGCCCGCCAGCAGCCGGAGCCCGAGCGACGCGCCTTCGACTGTGAAGTCGGACAGATTCTCAGATTGGCAGGTCGTCGTACCTCCCATCGCGAGTGCGCTGCACAGGTCTGTTGGCCAAGGGAACCATACGGATGTCGTTCCGTGGAGTTCTGCCCAATCCACCGTGAATGCTTTGAGGACGATGATCACAGCGCCGGCGAGTGACGACATCACCCACAAACCCGAGACCGTCAGCGCGGCATCCAGTGCGATTGTCTTACTGCCTCGACGTCGGCCGCGCCAGACGACGAAGCCGACGACAGCGCTGAGCACGGCGAGTGTGATTCCGATGTTTCCCAGCGATGGCCAGAACTCACCCATGAAGTTGATCATCAGACCAGCCCCTCCGTCTCGCGCTGCAAGCGCTGCCCGACTTCGAACGCCGTCCCTACGAGTGCCAGGGCGATGCCCCAGCCGATCGACGCAGGGTTCAACTCGTACAGGAACATCCAGAAGCCTTCTGTGTCGGCACCGGACGCCGCGAGCTGCTCGACCACCTGGGCGCGAGCGATCGCGCCGAACAGTGGCCCCGTCATCCCCGTCACGATGAGCGCGAGCGCCGCGGTCGCCAGCATCGGGACCATCGAGCGTCGGAACGCCCGCTGACGTATGAGCGACAAGCCCAACCACCACAGCGACGCGCACACGATGACTGTCGCGAGCGCGGGAAGCGCGGCCTCAGCGAGCAGCAACCAGCGGGTGCCGGCATCCAGGCTCTCGAACGAGACGACCGACTGCGTGTACTCCGCCGCAGCGATGCCGTCGGCATCCGAGAGTGAAGCCATCTGCGCGCCATCGACCGGCAGGCTCACGGGCACAGGCGACCCGAAGATCTCGATCCCCGCACCGACGGCGCCGAAGACGGATGCGACCCCGATGCTCACGGCGCCGGTCGCCACCAGGCCGAGTGCCACTGCCTCGCTCAGCGACGGGTGTGCGCTGCGATTGTCCATGAGTACCCCCATATCGATATTCGTTGTTATCGCTTTTCGTTAACATAACGACTATCGATATTTCGGTCAACCCTCGCCCGTACATCCGCTCGTCAGACCGCGTCACCCCGCTATGCCGACGGCGAACACGGGCATACCCGGCCTGCGTGGTCGTTACGCTCGATGTACAGGCGCTGAAGAGCCGTCTGGCGTCAGTGCATTCGCCCCGGTGCGAACCAAGGAGTTGACAATGTTCGAGAGATTCACAGACCGAGCCCGTCGTGTCGTCGTCCTCGCCCAAGAAGAGGCGAAGATGCTCAACCACAACTACATCGGCACTGAGCACATCCTGCTCGGCCTCATCCACGAGGGTGAAGGCGTCGCCGCCAAGGCCCTGGAGTCCCTCGGTATCTCGCTCGACGCCGTGCGCGAGCAGGTGCAGGACATCATCGGTCAGGGCCAGCAGCAGCCGACCGGCCACATCCCCTTCACGCCCCGTGCGAAGAAGGTGCTCGAGTTGAGCCTGCGCGAAGCGCTGCAGCTCGGCCACAACTACATCGGCACCGAGCACATCCTGCTCGGCCTCATCCGCGAAGGCGAGGGCGTCGCCGCTCAGGTGCTCGTCAAGCTCGGTGCAGACCTGAACAAGGTGCGTCAGCAGGTCATCCAGCTGCTCTCCGGTGCTCCTGGCCGCGAGCCGGCATCGGTCGGCGCGACCACCAACGACAGCCAGCAGTCCGCCCAGGGCGGATCGGCCGTGCTCGATCAGTTCGGTCGCAACCTCACCCAGGCTGCCCGCGACAACAAGCTCGACCCGGTGATCGGGCGCGAGAAGGAGATCGAGCGGGTCATGCAGATCCTCTCCCGCCGCTCCAAGAACAACCCCGTCCTGATCGGCGAGCCAGGCGTCGGCAAGACCGCCGTCGTCGAGGGCCTCGCCCAGGCCATCGTCAAGGGCGATGTGCCCGAGACGCTGAAGGACAAGCAGCTCTACTCGCTCGACCTCGGCTCGCTCATCGCCGGGTCCCGCTACCGCGGTGACTTCGAGGAGCGCCTGAAGAAGGTCACCAAGGAGATCCGCACGCGCGGCGACATCATCGTCTTCATCGACGAGATCCACACCCTCGTGGGTGCGGGTGCCGCTGAGGGTGCGATCGACGCGGCCAGCATCCTGAAGCCTCTCCTCGCCCGTGGCGAGCTGCAGACGATCGGTGCGACGACTCTCGACGAGTACCGCAAGCACTTCGAGAAGGATGCTGCGCTCGAGCGCCGCTTCCAGTCGATCCAGGTCGCCGAGCCGAGCCTGCCCCACACGATCAACATCCTCAAGGGGCTGCGCGACCGCTACGAGGCGCACCACAAGGTGCAGATCACCGACGGCGCGATCGTCGCGGCATCCAACCTCGCCGACCGTTACGTCGCCGACCGCTTCCTGCCGGACAAGGCCATCGACCTGATCGACGAGGCCGGCGCACGTCTGCGTCTGTCGATCCTGTCCAGCCCGCCAGAGCTGCGCGAGTTCGACGACAAGATCGCCGCAGTGCGCGAGCAGAAGGAAGCGGCATCCGAGGAGCAGGACTTCGAGAAGGCCGCATCGCTGCGCGATGAGGAGAAGAGCCTGCTCGCCGAGCGCCTGCGCCTCGAGAAGCAGTGGCGCTCCGGCGACGTCGCGACCGCCGCAGTGGTCGACGAGGGCCTGATCGCCGAGGTCCTCGCACAGGCCACCGGCATCCCGGTGTTCAAGCTCACCGAGGAAGAGTCCAGCCGGCTCGTCTTCATGGAGAAGGCGCTGCACCAGCGCGTCGTCGGTCAGGAAGAGGCCATCGCGGCTCTCTCCCGCACGATCCGTCGTCAGCGTGCGGGTCTGAAGGACCCGAAGCGCCCCTCCGGCTCGTTCATCTTCGCCGGCCCGACCGGTGTCGGAAAGACCGAGCTCGCCAAGGCCCTCGCCGAATTCCTGTTCGACGACGAAGGCGCCCTGATCTCGCTCGACATGAGCGAGTTCGGCGAGAAGCACACCGTCTCGCGGCTGTTCGGCGCCCCTCCAGGGTTCGTCGGCTTCGAAGAGGGCGGCCAGCTCACCGAGAAGGTGCGCCGCAAGCCGTTCAGCGTGGTGCTGTTCGACGAGATCGAGAAGGCGCACCCCGACATCTTCAACTCGCTGCTGCAGATCCTCGAAGAGGGTCGCCTCACCGACGGTCAGGGTCGGGTCGTGGACTTCAAGAACACGGTCATCATCATGACCACCAACCTCGGCTCGTCTGCGATCGCCGGAGGCCCGGTGGGCTTCCAGGTCGAGGGCAACGCGCAGACCAGCTACGAGCGGATGAAGGGCAAGGTCGACGAAGAGCTCAAGCGGCACTTCAAGCCCGAGTTCCTCAACCGTGTCGACGACGTCATCGTCTTCCCGCAGCTGTCGAAGGAAGAGCTCGTGCAGATCGTCGATCTGTTCGTCAAGCGTCTCAGCGACCGTCTGCTCGATCGCGACATGACGGTGGAGCTGTCGCAGCCGGCCAAGGAGCGTCTCATCGAGATCGGTTTCGACCCCGCGCTCGGCGCCCGGCCCCTGCGTCGTGCCATGCAGCGTGAGATCGAGGACCAGCTGTCGGAGAAGATCCTGCACGGCGAGCTCAACCCCGGCGACCACGTGAAGGTGGATGCTGAGGACGGCAAGTTCCAGTTCGAGACCGCCCCGCGCGGCGAGAAGGTCTCGGTCGGAATCAACACCGGCGGCGCGATCACCTCGAGCCCCGACCTGGCGGCTGCGTCAGGCGAGTAGGCACCTATGTGAAAAGGGCGGATGCTTCGGCATCCGCCCTTTTCTCGTCTCTGCCCGAGCAGTGACCGGGCTACTTCCGGTCGGCCCAGGACCACACATCTTCGCCGCGCAGCGACACCTCGGCACCGCCGTCGTCGTAGATGACCTGGCCGGCGAGGTGAGTGTTCTCGACGCTCGTGAGCCAGATGAGCAGGTTCGCGACCGACTCCGGCGACTGGTGGTAGTTCAGCGGCATCGGAACGCTCGCGTCGACCATCGCCCGGCTCTCTTCGGTCTCGAGCAGCTTCTGCGTCATCGGGGTCAGCACGGTGCCGGGAGCCACGGCGTTCAGAGGGATGCCGTTGCCCGCCCACTCGGGTGAGATCGACTGGCGGCGCACCCAGCGCGAGAGTGCCCGCTTCGATGACGGGTACACGAGATAGCCGATCTGCGGCCCTTGAGCGGTCAGCTCCGCAGCGATCTCGAGAGCCTTCGTCTCGTCGCCGGCGAGCGCGGCATCGACCATCTCCTCCGAGTGGTTCTGCAGTGACGCCATGGACGAGACCACTGCGGCACGCGGGGCATCCGACCCGGCGAGAGCGGGGCGAAGCTGCTCGAGAAGCTCGGTGACGCCGAAGTAGTTGACCGAGATCGTCTTCGGGATCGGGGCCGAGATGCCGGCGCATGCGATCACGCCGTCGACGGTGCCGCCGGCGAGCTCGATGGCCTTGGCTGCGGCTGCAGTGCGCCCTTCGGGAGTGGACAGGTCGGCCTCGACATCGGCGTTCTTCAGATCGATGCCGATCACGCGCTCGCCGCGGTCGCGCAGCAGCCGAGCGGTGGTCTCTCCGATGCCGGAAGCGGATCCGGTCACGACATAGGTGCGGGTCATGGGTTTCCTCCGTTTCGCGACCGTTGTTGCAGTCGCATGGTTGCGTCCGCGGGTGCGCGGACGGTCAGGTCGTGATGTTGTCTCAGCGTGTTGACGTCTCAGTGTGTTGACGTCTCAGCGCGCCGACGAATCGACCGAGCTGGGTGGCGAACTGGACCGCTTCGTCGTCGTCCCAGTCCGAGATCGCCTCCTGCAGCATCTCGACGCCTCGGGCGACGAGCAGGTCGTGCGCTGCCGCACCGCTGGATGAGAGGTGAATGACGCTCGCACGACGATCAGTGGCATCGGCGTGGCGCTCGATCAAGCCTGCACGTTCGAGGCGCACGAGCTGTTTGCTCATCGTCGGTCGGGTCACGTGAAGGGCTGTGGCGAGGTCGCCCGCTCGAGACGGTCCTTGCAGTCCGAGCATGTACAGCGGCGGAAGATCGAGCGGATCCGTCTCGACGCCCGCCTCTTCGGCGACAGCGGCCTGCGTGCGGGTCGATGCCCAGCTGGCCATGAGATGCGTGAGCGATGCCAGCAGGTCTGCCGACGTGGATGCCAGATCTCTGCTCATGAGCTCATTCTACGCCGATAGTTGCCTTAGGCAACCAGTGTGCGAATGCGTGGCTTGGGGCGACGCGACCTTAGGCTGGAGAGGTGAGCGAGTACACCGTCCGCTCGGCGCGCAGCGCCGACATCCTCGGCATCCACACTCTGCTGGAGCCGCTGGTCGAGCGACGCATCCTGCTCGGCAAGGACCTCGCGGTGCTCTATGGCGCGGTGCAGGAGTTCGTCGTCGCAGAGCTCGACGGCGAGCTCGTCGGATGCGGTGCGCTGCACGTGATGTGGGAGGACCTCGGCGAGGTGCGCACACTGATCGTTCGCGACGACTGGCTGCACCACGGCATCGGGGGTGCGATCGTCGACGGGCTCGAGGAGCGGGCGATCGCCCTCGGGCTGCGGCGACTGTTCTGCCTGACGTTCGAGGTGGACTTCTTCACCCGCCGTGGATTCGCGCCGATCGGCGAGCAGGTCGTCGACCCTGATGTCTATTCACAGCTCCTGCGCAGCCCTGACGAGGGCGTCGCAGAGTTCCTCGACCTCGCGCATGTGAAGCCGAACACCCTCGGCAACACGCGGATGCTGAAGAATCTGTGATGGCTCGTCGCAGATCGGCAGCGGTATACCGGCGACGCCGGGTCGTGATCTTCGGTGGTCTGATCGTTGTGATCCTCGCGCTCGCAGCGGGCATATGGCTCGCCGTCGCACAGCCGTGGTCGGATGCCGGGGCAGAGCCATCGCCGGCGGCGACGCCTGCACCGTCGGAAACGCCCACCGAGACGAGCCCCAGCCCGACTGCGGCGCCGACCCCGACGCCCACCACGAAGAAGGACGCGAAGGCGGTGCCGTGTCAGGCGGGCGATGTCACCGTCGAGGCTGTCACGGACGCAGACACCTACCCCGCCGGCGCGTTGCCGCAGCTTTCCATCTCGCTCACGAACACGGGCGCATCCGACTGCACGATCGACGTCGGATCGACCACCCAGGTGTTCACCGTGTCCAGCGGGAGCGACACGTGGTGGCGCTCCACCGATTGCCAGGAGAGCCCGAGCAGCATGGTCGTGACGCTCGCTGCGGGGCAGACGGTGAAGAGCGCGACGCCGGTCCAGTGGGACCGTACGCGCTCCGACGTCGCGACGTGCGATCAGGAGAATCGTCCCCGCGCTCCTGGGGGCGGCGCGTCGTACCACGTCGCGGTCTCGATCGGCGGTTTCGAGGCTGCGGAGACGCGGCAGATCCTGTTGTACTGAGCACAAGAAATGCTGTGAGTGCGTGCACCGATCGGGCGGCGACATCGAAGTGGTGCAGACAGACGCATTCCTTTGGGATACCATTGGATCAACTCTCGGGATTCTTCGGTGCAAGCCATCCCCAGTGGCGTCGTATACAGCGTCCCCAGCGCTTCGACATTCACCGTTCGAGAGTTCGAGGGCCCTTTCGAGTACTCCAGTCCCCAATGGACGACTCGAGAGGGCCCCAATCATTTCCCCACGCCGACTCTGCCCCTGGTGAACAGTCTCTAGGCTGGATGCATGGCAGCGAAGAAGTCGAAGGGTGCGGGCAAGAAGCCGGCAGCGGAGGAGTTCCGCTCCGAAGCACTCGCGCAGGCACTCGAGAAGCAGGACATGGCTGCGGTCGCTCTCGCACTGCGCCACGGGACGACCGTCGTGCCGTTGATCAGATCCGGCGACCGCGACAACCCGCTCGACGGCGGGGAAGTCTGGACCTACCGTGACGGGGCCACCGGAGACGTCGCTCTTCTGCTGTTCAGCGATGCAAAGAACAAGCCGGCGAATCTGCCGCCGGGCGTTGGCATCTACTCGTCGGAGTGGTTGCGGGCGTTCTTGACGACGCACCGCGACACGATCACGACGGTGTTCCTCGACATCGCAGGACCCCATCCGATGCAGGCACCGCCGGGCGACCTGCTCGCCGCGCTCGACGCCTGACCGCGCTTCCCGCACGGTGACGGACGCCGAAGGGGCGTCAGAACGGCGGTAGATCGTCCTCGCGACGAGTCCTCGTGGGATGCGCTGACCGGCTGCGAGATTTCACGTCGTTCAGTGCCGCGTCCAGCGACTTCGAGCGCTCGTCGATGACCTGCTCGTACCCGAGGCGCGCTGCCTCGGATCGACGTTGCGTGGCCTGCGTCACCGCGCGCACTTCGCCGGCGAGGCTGAGTTCGCCCACTGCCGCGATCGTACGCGGCACCGAGAACTGCTGGATCGACCCTGCCACAGCGATCGCGATCGCGAGGTCTGCCGCAGGTTCGGTGAAGCGCACGCCGCCGACGGTCGACACGTAGACGTCGAGTTTTCCCGTGGGGATGTGCCCGCGCTTCTCGAGGATCGCCAGCACCATCGCCACCCGTGCCGCGTCGAGCCCTGACACCACCCGACGGGGATTCGGCGCTGTCGACTCCACGGTCAGCGCCTGCACCTCAACCGGCAGGGCGCGGCGGCCCTCCATCGCGATCGCGACGCAGGTGCCTGGTTCGGTCGAACCGTGGCCGAGGAACAGACCGCTCGGGTCGGGCACCTCGGCGATGCCGTCGCCGGTCATCTCGAAGCAGCCGACCTCGTCGGTAGGGCCGAACCGGTTCTTCAGTGCGCGGATGAATCGCAGTGCGGTCTGCCGATCTCCCTCGAAGTGGCAGACCACGTCGACGAGATGCTCGAGGATGCGGGGACCGGCGACCTGCCCGTCTTTCGTGACGTGGCCCACGAGGATGACCGGAAGGCTCCGCTCCTTCGCCACACGGATGAGAGTGGCCGCGACCTCACGCACCTGGCTCGGCTGGCCCGCCGCTCCGTCTGAGAGGGAGGATGCCACGGTCTGCACCGAGTCGATGATCACGAGCTGCGGCTTCACCTCGTCGATATGACCGAGGATCGTGGCGAGATCGGTCTCGCTCGCCAGGTACAGCTCGTCGTGCAGGGCGCCGGTGCGCTCTGCTCGCAGCCGCACCTGCGCCTGGGATTCCTCTGCGCTCGCGTACAGCACCCTGCGGCCACCACGAGCCGCTTGTGCTGCGACCTCGAGCAGCAGGGTGGACTTGCCCACCCCGGGTTCGCCGCTCAACAGGATCGCTGCACCGGGAACGATTCCGCCGCCGAGTACGCGATCGAACTCGCCCACGCCGCTGGAGCGGCGGGGGACGTCTGCCGTCGAGATCTGGGTGATGGGGCGTGCCGCACGATCCGCCCCTGGCGCGAGCGGGGTCATCTGTCGCAGTATGCCCGTCTTCGCGGCCTGCTCCTGCACCGTGCCCCACTGCTGGCATTCACCGCAGCGGCCCACCCACTTCGACGTCGTCCACCCGCACTCGGTGCAGACGAAAGCAGGGGGAGCGGGGCGACGGGTTGCCATTCCTACAGGCTAGTCGCGGCATCCGACACCTGAGCCCGCCGTCCGACGGCGCTGATCCGGTAGGTGGTTCCGCGTCGATGCTTCGCGGCTATCGACGGCATCCGACATCCCTATCGCCCATAGGCGCTTTCGGCTCACATGCTGAACCGCCGCACGGGATACTGGAGACAACGCCAACGACGTCTCGTCTGCGGGCCGATTCCGGCCCACTCCCGGGTGCAGGCAGTGCACCTTCGAGAGAAGGAGTCCTCTGATGGAGTGGCTTGATCCACTGGTCCTTTCCCGGTGGCAGTTCGGTCTGACGACCATCTACCACTACCTGTTCGTGCCTCTCACGATCGGCATGGCCACCTCGGCCGCGATCTTCCAGACGGCGTGGGTGCGCACCGGCAAGATCCACTACCTGCACCTGACGCGCTTCTTCGGGAAGATCTTCCTCATCAACTTCGCGATGGGTGTGGTCACGGGCATCGTGCAGGAGTTCCAGTTCGGCATGAACTGGTCGGACTACTCGCGCTTCGTCGGCGACGTCTTCGGCGCACCGCTGGCGTTCGAAGGACTGCTGGCGTTCTTCTTCGAAGCGACCTTCATCGGTCTGTGGATCTTCGGCTGGGACAAGCTGCCGCAGAAGCTGCACCTGGCCACCATCTGGTGCGTCTCGATCGGCAGCGTCCTCTCGGCGTACTTCATCATCGCCGCCAACGCGTTCATGCAGAATCCGGTCGGCTACGAGTACAACCCGGTGACGAACCGTGCCGAGCTCGTCGACATCTGGGCGCTGCTGACCAACCCGGTCGCCCTCGCCGCGTTCCCGCACACGATCTTCGGTGCGTTCATGTTCGCGGCAGGGGTCATCATCTCTGTGTCCGCATGGCACCTCATGCGCGGCCAGCACACCGACACCATGCGCATCTCGCTGAAGTTCGGCCTGTGGGGGATGCTGGTGTCCACCGCGGGCGTGGCGCTCACCGGCGACCAGCTGGGACTCGCCATGTACGCGGCGCAGCCCATGAAGATGGCGGCGGCAGAGGCGACCTTCGACACCGTGTGCGGCGCTGACGCCTCGTTCAGTCTGTTCACGCTCGGCACACCGGATGGCAGCTCGGAACTGTTCTCGATCCGGGTGCCGTACCTGCTGTCGCTGCTGTCGACCCATACGCTCGACGCCTGTGTGCACGGGATCAACGACCTCAACGCCGAATATGCGGTGCAGTACGCGGACCTCGGCATCGACAACTTCGCTCCGGTGCTGTGGATCACCTACTGGGCGTTCCGCTGGATGATCGGCCTGGGCATGCTGCACGCGTTCATCGCCCTCGTCGGCCTGTGGGTCACTCGCAAGAACGCCAAGAACCCGCCGGCGAAGTGGATGTGGAAGCTCGCGATCTGGTCGTACCCACTCGCCCTGCTCGCGAACATCGTCGGCTGGGTCTTCACCGAGATGGGCCGCCAGCCCTGGATCGTGTTCGGCTTGATGAGCACTCGCGACGGCGTCTCGCCCGGCACATCGGGGATCGAGGTGCTGATCTCGCTGATCGCCTTCACCGCGATCTACGCCGCGCTCGCCGTCGTCGAGGTGCGCCTGATCATCCGCGCCGCCCAGAAGGGGCCGGACACCGGCGAACAACCCCATGACGAGACTTCTCAAGTCGCGTCGGTCGTGTACTGAGAGGAAGGACGGACATCATGGATCTCGCCACACTCTGGTTCGGCATCATCGCCTTCCTCTTCGTCGGCTACTTCGTGCTCGACGGGTTCGACTTCGGCGTCGGCATGTCGCTGCCGTTCCTCGGCGGCATCGGTAAGAACAGCGACGACGTGTCGCGCCGGCAGATCATCAACACCATCGGCCCGGTCTGGGATCTCAACGAGACCTGGTTGATCGTCGCGGGTGCCTGCCTGTTCGCCTCCTTCCCCGAGTGGTACGCATCGCTGTTCAGCGGCTTCTACCTGCCGCTGCTGCTGATCCTGCTCACGCTCATCCTGCGCGGAGTCTCGTTCGAGTACCGGCATCAGCGCGACGATGCGCGCTGGAAGGCGCGCTTCGACCGCATGATCGTGATCGGCTCCGCCGTGCCCGCGTTCCTCTGGGGCGTCGCTTTCGCCAACATCGTGCAGGGTGTGGCCCTGGACGAGCGGCACGTGTTCATCGGGACGGTGTTCGATCTCTTGAATCCGTACGGACTGCTCGGCGGCGTCGTCACGTTGCTGTTGTTCTTCACGCACGGCGT
This sequence comes from Microbacterium sp. TWP3-1-2b2, assembly GCF_049896145.1. Taxonomy (NCBI): domain Bacteria; kingdom Bacillati; phylum Actinomycetota; class Actinomycetes; order Micrococcales; family Microbacteriaceae; genus Microbacterium; species Microbacterium sp. TWP3-1-2b2. The sequence continues at coordinate 161,881 of NZ_JAFCTS010000002.1, forward strand.
CACCTTCGTCGCTCTCAAGACCGACGGTCAGCTGCGAAGCGATGCCAGGCGTCTGGCCTTCCGTGCCGGTCTGATCACCCTGGTCGCCGCTGCGGTCTTCCTCGCATGGACGGTCGCTGCGCACTTCTCCCTTCTGGTGCTCGTGGTCGCGGCGCTCGCCGCGGTGTCGTTGGTGCTGTCCATCGTCTCGAACCTGCGTGGACGGGAAGGCTGGGCATTCGGATTCGGCGCGGCCACCACGCTGTTCGCGGTCGTCATGCTGTTCGCCGCGCTGTTCCCGAACGTGATGCCTTCCACGATCGACCCGGCGTTCAGCCTCACGATCGAGAATGCCTCCAGCACCGAGTACACGCTCACCATCATGAGTTGGACGGCGCTCGTCGCCCTGCCGCTGGTGCTGCTGTACCAGGGTTGGACATACTGGGTGTTCCGTAAGCGCGTCACCCGCGCATCCATCGAGGGGGCACCGGCGCACGCGTGAAACCCGTCGATCCGAGACTGCTGCGGTACGCCGGCGCCGCGCGAGGCTTCTTCGTCCTCGCAGCGCTCATCGGCGTGCTGCAGACGGCGGTGGTGATCGCTTTCGCGTGGTTCCTGACGGAGGCCGTCACCGGAGCGCTGGCCGGGCGCCCGTTCGTCGCGTCGCTCGTGTGGCTGCTCGGGCTCGCGCTGCTGCGCGGCGCGCTGATCGCGGCATCCGATGCAGCAGGCACGGCCGCTGCGGCTCGCACCGGAATGCAGTTGCGCTCCGCACTTATCCGCGCCGTCGGCCGGCTCGGTCCTGGCTGGCTGGCTGAGCGCAATCAGGCCTCCCTCGCCGTGACGGCGGGCCACGGTCTGGAGGCGCTGGACACGTACTTCTCGCGGTATCTGCCGCAGCTCGTGCTGACCGTGATCGCGACGCCGGTGATCGTGCTGGTGATGTGGTGGAAGGACTGGCCGAGTGGGCTGACCGCCACGATCACGCTGCCGCTGATCCCGCTGTTCCTCATCCTCATCGGCATCGCCACTCGCACCGTCCAGCGCAGGCAGTGGCAGACGCTGCAGCATCTGGCCGCGCGCTTCGCCGACACGGTGCAGGGGCTTTCCACGCTGCGGCTGTTCGGGCGCGAGCGGCGAGCAGCGACGCAGATCGAGGTCACAGCCGACCAGTACCGCCGCGAGACGATGAAGGTACTGCGGTTCTCGTTCCTCTCCGGCTTCGCGATGGAACTGCTCGCGTCGCTCGCCGTCGCGCTGATCGCAGTGGCGGTGGGGTTCCGGCTGCTGGCGGGGGAGATGCCGCTGGAGATCGGGCTGTTCGTGCTGCTGCTCGCCCCGGAGGCGTTCCTGCCGATCAGGCAGGTCGGAGTGCAGTTCCACGCCGCGTCGGAGGGGGTAGCGGCGACAGAGGACGTGTTCGAGGTGCTCGATGCGGCGGCTGCCGGCCGGGTGCGCCCGCACAACTCCGGAGTTTCTTCGCAGATCCCTGTTCTGTCGGCCCCGGAGCTGCGATCGCGGACAGAATCTCCGGAGTTATGCGTCGCCGAGGTGCGAGTCCGTGCTCTTCCGCCGGTCTCGTTCGACGCGAAACCAGGCACGATCACCCTGATCGAAGGGCCGAGCGGCTCCGGAAAGTCCAGCCTTCTGGCCGCCCTGCGAGGCGCGGTGGAGTTCGACGGCACCGCCCTGTTCGCCGGTGACGACGTCCGTACCCTCGCCTCTTCCGACTGGCTCGCCTGGGCCGGGCAGGCGCCTGGCCTGTTGCAGGGCACGATTGCGTCGAACGTGACGTTGGGCGATGCGAACCCGTCTGCGGAGCGGACCAGCGAGGCGCTCATGCAAGCGTGCGCGGGAGACCTCGATCCCGCGCAGGAGCTGGGTGTGCAGGGCAGCGGACTGTCTGGCGGTCAGGCGCAGCGCGTCGCGGTCGCGCGGGCACTGTACCGGCACGCCGCTGACCCAGGACGAGTGCTCATGCTCGACGAACCGTCGAGCGCGCTGGACGCCGACACCGAGGCTCGTCTCTGGTCGGCCCTGCGAGATCGGGCGGATGCCGGCGCCACGATCCTGCTCGTCTCGCACCGCCGCACGGCACGCGCCATCGCAGATCACGTCGTGACACTGGGGGTGCGGGTATGACGAACGTGCGCGCCATCCTCAGCCTCGCGCAGCCGCCGGTGCGCCGGTTCCTGCCAGGGCTGATCTGGGGAGTGCTGTCGGCGGCCGCTGCGGTGTCGCTGCTCGCGGTCAGCGGCTGGCTGATCGTCAGCGCCTCGATCGTCGATTCGCTCGTGCCGCTGTCGGTGGCCGTGGTCGGCGTGCGATTCTTCGCGGTCTCGCGTGCGGTGTTCCGCTACCTGGAGCGGCTCTCGGGGCACGACGCGGCACTGCGCCAACTCGCCACGACCCGTTCCGACATGGTGCGCAGGCTCATCCCGCTCTCGCCCGCCGGACTGGGACGAACGGATCGCGGACAGGTGCTGTCGGCACTGGTCGACGATGTCGAGAATCTGCAGAACCTGCCGCTGCGCGTGGTTCAGCCGCTCGCGGTGGCTGCCGTCGTCTCGGTCGGAGCCGTCGGCTTCATCGCCTTCATCTCACCGGTCGCCTCCCTCACGCTCGCGGTGTGCCTCATCGTCGCGGCGGCCGTGGCGATCGGACTGGGGTGGATCTTCGGCTCTCGCGCTGAGGCGCGCGTGTCGACGCAGCGCGCTGAGCTCTCGGCATCCCTCGTCGACTATCTCGGAAGTCTTGACGTCCTGCTCGCGTACGGCGCCGAACCGCAGGCGCGCGAGCGGATCGAGCGTGCCGATGCGATGCTGCGCCGTTCGGTCACGCGCGCTTCGCTGTCGCAGGCCGTCGCGGCCGGCGTGCTGTCAGTGCTCGCGGGGATCGCATCGGTGTGGGCGCTCGCTGCCGCGGCACCCGGCCTCGCGTCCGGTGTGATCGACGGACCGTGGCTCGCGGTCGCAGTCCTCGTACCGATGGTCGTGTTCGAGGTGTTCGGGGCGGTGCCGATCGCTGCGGCATCCTGGCGGAGCGTTCGTGCGAGCGCCGCGCGCATCGTCGACGTGCTGCCGGCGTCGGTTCCGGATGAGCTGCGTTCGGATGCCGGATCAGATGACGCCCCGACGGGCACGGCCGTGCGGCTGCGTGACGTTCGCGCGTCATGGCCGGGTGGCGCCCCCGCGCTCCGTGGGGTGTCGCTCGATGTCGAGCCGGGGGAGCGGGTGCTGGTTTCGGGGCCGAGCGGCGCCGGCAAGAGCTCGCTCGCTTCGGTGCTGGTCGGCTTCCTGCGCTCTGAAGGCGAGTACACGATCGGCGGGGTGGATGCCGCGAGGCTCAGCGGTCCGACGCTGCGACGCACGATCGGCGTGTGTGAGCAGTCCCCGCAGCTGTTCGATGAGGACATCCGACAGAACCTGCTGTTCGCGCGTGAGACCGCGACGGACGATGACCTGCTCGCCATGCTGGATCGCGTGGGCCTGGGGGCTTGGGTGCGCGAGCGCGGCGGGCTCGATGCGCGTGTCGGCGACCGCGGGGCCCTCGTGTCGGGAGGGCAGGCCCAGCGGATCGCTCTCGCCAGGGCATTGCTGCGAGGATTTCCGGTGCTCGTGCTGGATGAGCCGACCGCCGGGGTGGATCCGGCAGCATCCGATGCGCTGCTGCGCGATCTGCTGGGTGCCGCCGGCGACCAGGCGGTGCTGCTGATCTCGCACGTCGATCCGCCCGAGGGGACCGTCGATCGCGTCGTGCGGATCGAGGGCGGGCGCACGGTCTGAGGGCTGCGCCTCAGTTGTACAGATCGGCGGGTGGCTCCATCACGATGCCCTGCGCTTCGAATGCCTTGCGGCGCTCCTCGATGCGCCTGTGCAGCTCGACCTGAGCCTCGTCGACGATCTGCTGGTCGAGCGCGACGCTCTGCGGATGCTGGTCGCCATGGTTCTCGTCGATATAGGCGTCGAGCTCAGGGCCCGACGTCCATGACGTGATGAGCGAGTAGCGCGGTGCGGGGCCGCGGTGCCAGACGGCGTGCCAGAAGCGCTGGGTGTCGACGATGATCCGACTGCCTGCGGGCAGGGGAAGCCTCACCTCGGTGCTGGGGTCGAAGCGGTCCTCACGCAGGATGAGGAGGGAGTCAGGGTCATCGGTGAGATTGAACCAGGCTCGGACGACCCAGCCGTCGCCTTCCTCGTTCATGCGGTTGTTGTCGTCCTGGTGCAGGTTGTAGATCGCGTCGGCGTACGTGTTCGGCTGCAGTTCGATCACGCGGCAGCGCCCGACGTTCGCGCCGGGCTCCTGCGCTCGCCGGACGAGGTTCGGTGCCTTCTCGATCTGTGACGGGATCCAGACGCCGTCCTTGTCGGTGCGCGGCGGCGTGTGGTTCCAGAAGCCGTTGCACTCGACCTCGCCGGCATAGCTCGCGAGAGGTGCGAAGCGGGTGATGCCGGAGGATCGCCAGCCGATGTACTCGAGGTCCAACCACTCTGCAGGGTCGGCCGCCTGATCGTACCGGTCGAGGGCGACGTATCCCGTCTCCTGCAACGCCGATGACGTGATGAAGCTCATGTGGTGAACCTTCCCGGGCCGGCGTCTCCGTCCGCTCGTAAGGCCATCCTAACCAGCGCGCGCCGAAGGCGCAGGACGCCGCGACCGGCGCGACACGGGCGGATAGCCTTGAGGGATGACTCAGCCGCAGGGCGCCCTTCTCGTGGGCAGTGTGAATTACGACGACGCCGAGACGACGATGCGCACGGCGGCGGCGCTGCTGGGAGATCGCCTGGGGCGCATCCCTGACGGTGAGGTCGGCAAGCGGTTCCACTGGATCATGTTCCAGCCCGACGTGCTGGGGCGGGCGGATGGCCTCGAGCGGGTGGTTGATGAGCCGATCCCCTTCAAGGCAGGGCTGGACGCGCGTCCGCTGCGCATCGCCGAGGGTGTAGATGCTGCGGGCATCGAGTTGCCGCCGCTCGGATACGCGGATGCCGCGATCGAGTCGTACGCGGTGTTCACACGGCTGCGCGACGAAGGAGATGTGCCTGCCGGCATCCGTTTCCAAGTGTCGCTGCCGACGCCCGTCGCGATCATCTCTTCGTTCTTCTCGGGCGACGATCGTGCGGCGTTCGAGCCGGTGTACACGGCGGCGATGCTGCGCGAACTGGATGAGATTCTGGCCGCCGTGCCGCACGACGACCTTGCGGTGCAGTGGGACGTCGCCAGCGAGATGGGCATCATCGAACACGCCGCGGGGTACGGCAAGGTGATGGATGCCTGGTGGGAGGGTGACCCGTTCGACGGTTTGGTCGCGCGGCTCGCTTCGCTCGTCGATGCCGTGCCGGTAGGCGTCGAGGTCGGTGTGCACCTCTGCTACGGCGACGCCGGCGAGAGGCACTTCTTCGAGCCGACGGATGCCGGAACCCTGGTTCGCTATGCGAATGCGGTGGTCGCGGCATCCGCTCGCGAGCTCACGTGGCTTCATCTGCCGGTGCCGATCACGCGCGATGACGCGGAGTACTTCGCGCCGATCGCCGCGCTCACGCCGATCGCGGAGCTGTACCTCGGGCTCGTCCACCGGGAGGACGGCGCCGAGGGTGCGCGGCGACGTATCGGCGCGGCATCCGCCTTCGTCTCCGATTTCGGTGTGGCGACGGAGTGCGGCATCGGGCGGGCACCGGAGGGCACCACCGAGGGCATCTTGCGCACGCACGCCGAGGTCGCCGCCGCCTGGTGAGTGCCGCCGCTCCGCGAGACCGAGTTTGCGGCGCGACACCGAGCCGTGCACGCTATGTCTCGTGCCGCAGACTCGGTCTCGTGCCCTGAACCGGCCGATTCGCGCGTCAGCCCGTCGTCGCGTAAACTCTTCCGCGGTGACGTGTCCGAGCGGCCGAAGGTGCAACACTCGAAATGTTGTGTAGGTTCACCCCTACCGTGGGTTCAAATCCCACCGTCACCGCCAGCTTGAAGCCCCCGACTCCCGCAGAATTCTGCGGGAGTTGGGGGCTTCTTCGTTAAGGTGTCGGACTTGCGGGCGAAGCCGCGTTCACCTTCGGCAGCGCTCGCGAGCTACGAAGAACTGCGCGTGGAGCACGCGTCTGCTCAGGTGAAGCAGGCGTACATGCGCGCGCCGAGGCCCCGGAGGTCTCGACCGACCGCCGCTCTCGTCCGCTCAGGCGAGCGGGAGCGGCGGCTCCACTCGCAGTCGGATGCGTCGATGTCGCGGTGTCAGATGTCGCGGGTCTCGCGAAGGGCCAGCTGCAAGGCGCCCCCGGAGATATCGCCGAGCCGCGCGATCGTCACGGCACGCGAATCTGCGGCGTTGGGAGCTGCGTGCGCGACGCATCCGTGCGTGGCCTCGACGCGAACCATCACCCCGTGCGGCTGAAGGGCCGTCATGACCGCGTGTGCGATATCCGTTCCGAAGCGTTCCTGGAGCTGCGGGCGGCGGGCGGCGGATTCGACCACAGCTGCGATTCTGCTCAGGCCGGCGATTCGCTGATCGGGTGCGTAGTACACGTCGGCTGTGCCCGTGAACGGCAACAGGTGATGCTCGCACACGGAGGTGAAGCGGATCCCCGTGAGTGCCACCAGGTCGCCGATCTCGTCCGTGCTCAGATTGTCGAGCGGCGTTCCCAAGGCGTCTGCCGGGTCAACGCCGATTCCTGAGAACAGCTCGGTGAACACATCGGCTACGCGCCCGGGGGTTCGGGCGAGCTCGGGGCGATCGGGGTCTTCGCCGACGGCTGCCAGCAACTGGCGCACTGCCGCGATCGCGTCTGCGCGGTTGACGGACCGTTGGGGCGAATCGCAGATTGGTCCGCTCTCGATTGTCGGTTCGGTGGCACCCTGGAGAGCGACGTCGTGACGAATCGGGCGTGGGAGCGATTGCGTTTCGGGCGTTGGCCCGCTTTCTAACAGCATCCGGCATTCTCCGCTCTCACGCGTCATTGCGATCTCCCGAGAGTACCTATCTGCATAGTGATTGGCAAGCGAAAGGAGGGTTCTGGCGTCGATCTCAATACCTATTGTCTATACCTATATAGATAGGTATAGTCGGATCCGCGCGACGTTGCGCTATCCCACACGGAAAGGCCCGCCCGTGGCACACATCGACCCCGCTCATCAGTCACCCGCAGTGAGGCTCCTGGAGAACTTCTCCCTGGAGATGACCGGGAAGGATGTGCCCGGTCTCGAAGAGGCGCGCGACGCGATCCCGCAGGGCTCGAAGATCAACGTCACATTTCTCGGCAACGAGGATCTGGAGATGCGCGTGAGCGCGTCGAAGGCCGTTCGAGACTTCGGTTTCGTGCCGGTTCCCCACATCTCGGCGCGACGTCTCTCGTCGCAGGGTCAGTTGGAGGAGTTTCTGGGCCGGCTCCAAGAGGTGGGGGCGACGGATCACGTGTTCTCGGTCGGCGGTGACCCGGCCACGCCGGAGGGTCCGTACGACTCGTCGCTCGCTGTGATCGAGACCGGACTGCTGCAGCGCTACGGAGTGAAGGAAGTGTCGATCGCGGGATATCCGGAAGGTCATCCCGACATCGAGAACGACGTGCTGTGGCGCCACCTCGAGGCCAAGTCCGCAGCACTGAAGGAACAAGGTCTGGACGCGGTGATTCTCACGCAGTTCGCGTTCGACACCGACCCGGTGATGGAGTGGATCACCGCAGTCCGCGACCGGGGGATCGATTCGCAGATCCGCATCGGAACGCCCGGACCCGCGGGCATCAAGCGGCTGCTCGGATTCGCGCGCCGGTTCGGAATCGGCGCCAACGCGATGATCGTGAAGAAGTACGGGTTCTCGCTCACGAACCTGATGGGAACGGCGGGCCCCGACACTTTCGTGAACGACCTGTCGGGGCTGCTCGCCGACCCCGATACTGCAGCGCGAACCGGTGGGACCGACAACACCAAGTTGCATTTCTACACATTCGGAGGGCTCAAGGCCACAGCCGACTGGGCGAACCAGTTCACTGCGCGGGCCTGACTCGAAACGATTGTCGGGGAGGCAGCGGAATGACTACGGAGCCAGTCGAATGACCCACACCGTCGAATCACTCATCGACCACGCGTGCCTCGTCGTGCACGGACCAGACCGGCCAGGACTGGTCGCAGCGATCGCAGCGCTGATCACCAGGAACAGCGGCAACATCATGACGCTTGATCAGTACTCCGACAAGACGGAGGAAGCGGAGTTCTTCCAGCGCGTCGTGTTCCATCGGGAGGATCTGAAAGTCGCGATCGAGGAGATCGAGGCCGATCTGGCGAGGACTCTCATCCCATTCGGGGTGGAGTGGACGCTCACCGATCAATCCATTCCGAAACGGATGGCGATCCTCGCATCCACGTCCGACCACTGTCTGCTGGAACTGCTCTGGCGCCACCGCAGGGGTGAATTGCCCGTGACGATCCCGATGGTGATCTCCAACCACACGAATGTCGCCGAAGACGTGCGCTCGTTCGGGATCCCGTTCTTCCACGTCCCGTCGCAGGGCGCGGACAAGTCGGCGGCTGAGGCACGGATCCTCGAGCTGCTGCAGGGGAATGTCGACTTCGTCGTGCTGGCACGATACATGCAGATCATCAGTGAGGGCTTCCTCGACGAAGTCGCGGCGCCCGTCATCAACATCCACCACTCGTTCCTGCCCGCGTTCATCGGGGCCGCCCCCTATCGGAAGGCCCGCGAGCGAGGCGTCAAGCTGATCGGCGCGACATCGCACTATGTGACGAAGGATCTCGACGAGGGGCCGATCATCGAGCAGGACATCGCTCGGGTCAACCACGCGATGACGGCTGCCGATCTGCAGGCCCGCGGCGCCTACGTGGAACGCGCGGTCCTGTCCCGAGCCGTGCAGTGGCACGCCGAAGATCGTGTGATTCGCCAGGGAAACCAGACCATAGTCTTCACGGATCGGCCCTAGCCGATTTCGCATATTGACTATTGTCAATACCTATCGGCATAGGTACGCTCATTCCAGAACGGCCTTCGCCAAGGAACCACGAAGGTTCCGCCGTCCCCTGTACGCCAACCCACGCAATGACGCGAAAGGTGAGCATGGCCGCTCGACTGACCCTAGAGGACGTGAACCTGCATTTCGCGGGCATCCAGGTGTTGCAGGAAGTCGCGTTCACCGCGGAGCCAGGACAGATCCTCGGGCTCGTCGGTCCGAACGGCGCGGGGAAGACCTCGCTGTTCAACTGCATCAGCGGTCACTACCGCCCGAGTGCGGGATCGATCATGATCGATGGCGCGGAGGTGGGAGGATCCCGTCCTGCAACGCTGGCGAAGCGTGGGCTCGCCCGCACATTCCAGCATCCCGCGTTGCAACTGCACGAAACGGTGCTGGAGAACGTGCTGCTCGGGGCGCACACGCGACTTCCCGGTGGTGCTGCAGAGTGGTCCCTGCGTCTGCCGCGCACTTCTCGCTCCGAGCGAGCTCTGCGTGAGGAAGCGCTGGCTCTTCTGGAGCGCAACGGCCTGGGATGGGCGGCGGATCTGCAGGCGGATGAGCTCTCGCACGGCCTGCACAAGGGGATCGAGCTGTGCCGGGCGCTGCTGATGAGACCACGCCTGTTGCTGCTGGATGAGCCGGCAGCAGGACTTCCGCATTCCGAAGTGGAGCAACTCATCGCCACTGTCCGTCGCCTGCGCGACGAAGACGATATGACGGTTGTCGTCGTCGAGCACAACATGGGCCTCATCGCTGCTGTCACCGATCGGGTCGTGGTCCTCGATCACGGACGCAAACTCATGGAGGGCACTGCCGCCGAGGCGCAGTCCGATCCGCGAGTCATCGAGGCCTACATCGGAAAGGACGTCACCGATGACGCTGCTTGAGCTCACCGACGTCACCGCGTTCTATGGACCCGTCCAGGTGCTCGACGGGGTCTCGCTGAGCGTCCCGGAAGCGGGAGCGGTGGGAATCCTCGGTGCGAACGGCGCCGGGAAGACCACGACGTTGCGGGCGATCAGCGGCGCGATCCGCGCGGGCGGAAGTATTCGCTTCGACGGGCGAGACATCCGCGGGATGCGACCGGACCAAGTGGCCGGGATCGGCATCGCGCACGTTCCGGAAGGTCGGGGAACGCTCGGCGACCTCACCGTCCGTGAGAATCTCCGCGTCGGAGCCTACACGCGCAAGGACCGCAAGGGGATCGCTGCGGACATCGATTACTGCCTCGAACTGTTCCCCCAGCTGGAAGAGCGCATCCGCTCGAACGCATCGGCGTTGTCCGGCGGAGAGCAGCAGATGCTGGCGGTGGCGCGTGCGTTCATGGCGAGGCCACGACTGCTTCTGCTGGACGAGGCGTCGCTGGGTCTTGCGCCGAGCACGGCGAAGAACGTGTACGCCTCGATTCAGCGCCTGCGCGTCGAGTCGGGCATCTCGATGCTCGTCGTGGAGCAGAACGCGAATCTGGCTTTCACTCTTGTCGACTCGGCGACCGTGCTCGAGACAGGGCGCAGCGTACTGACCGGGCCGACGGCGGAACTCAAAGGCATGGACGCGATCCGCCGCGCGTATCTGGGAGGCTGACTCGTGGGGAGTTTCATTCAGCTCGTCATCGACGGGCTCTCGGCCGGCTCGATCTACGGGGCGCTTGCTCTGGCGATCGTGCTCGTGAATCAGGCGACCGGCCTGATCAACTTCGCCCAGGGCGGACTCGCGGTGCTGTCGGCGTACATCGCGTGGCAGCTGACGCAGTTCGGACTTCCGTTGATCCTCGCGATCGTCGCATCGATCGCCGTGTCGTTCGTGATCGGAGCGGTCGTCGAGAGGTACCTGATCCGAAGGTTCGAGGGCGGTGACCCCGATACCGCGGTCGTCGTCACGATCGGGTTGCTGACCCTCGTCACCGGCGTGTGCGCATGGATCTGGACGTACAACAACCGGATGCTCCCGTCGCTGTTCCCCTTGGAGACGATCACGGTCGCCGGCGCCGTCATCAGCGTGCGTTCGCTGGGCACGATCCTGGTGGTCGTGGTGATCATGGTTCTGCTTCAGGCGCTGTTCCTCGGCACGAAGCTCGGGCTTGCCCTGCGAGCGGTGTCGATCAGCCCCGAGTCGGCGGCGTACTCGGGCTTGCATGTCGGACGTCTGCTGATGGTGGGATGGGGGCTGGCAGCAGGCCTCGGAGCCGTCGCGGGCGCGCTGGTCGCGCCTGCACTGACACTGACTCCGGGAATGATGGACACTGCTCTCGTGTACGCACTCGCGGCCGTGATCATCGGCGGTCTGTCGAGCCCGGTCGGAGCGATCGTCGCGGCATGGATGATCGGGGTGCTGGAGAATCTGGCCGCGGTGTACGTGCCGTTCATCGGACATGATCTGAAGATCGCCGTGCCGTTCCTGCTCATCTTCTTCATCCTCATCATCCGACCCCAGGGCCTGTTCGGCCGGAAAGCCGTGGTTCGCGTCTGATGTCTGCTGCTTCGATCTTCTTCCGCAAGCCCTGGGTCCGCAGGGCGGGCATCGTCCTTCTCATCGTCGCGATGATCGTGCTGCCGCTGGTCCTGCCGGATTTCGCGAACACGACGATCGCGCGCATCGGAGTGTTCGCCGTCGCTGTGCTCGGCCTCAACCTCGTGATGGGCTACACCGGCACCGTTTCCCTGGGTCAGATCTTCTTCCTGGGCCTGGGCGCGTACGTCACCGCGTATGGTGTCTCGCAGGGATGGAACATCGTGGTCGTCTTCGCGCTCGCCTGCGTGATCCCCGCGGCGGTGGGGCTCCTCGTCGCGCTCGCCGCTGCGCGCCTGGGTGGACTCGCGATCGCGATGGTGACCATCGCTCTGCCGATCGTCGGCGTGCCGCTCGCGAAACGTCTGTCGGAGTTCACGGGTGGCTCGCAGGGCATGTCTGCACGGTTCACCTCCGCTCCGGAGTGGACGGGTCTGTACGACGACCAATGGCAGTTGTACATCGTGCTTCTCATCGCGGGGATCGCGTTCCTGCTCACCCGCAACCTGGTGCACGGCAAGTACGGACGAGCATTCGCGATCGTGAAGGGCAACGAGTCCGTCGCGGCCTCGATGGGGATCTCGCCCTATCGGTACAAGGTGCTCGCGTTCACACTGGCCTCGCTTCTCGGCGGCGTGAGCGGGTTCCTCTACATGGTCGTCGTCCAGTACACCTCTCCCGAGACCCTCAGCTTCGGCCACTCGATCACGCTGGTCGCGTCGATGGTGATCGGAGGCGCGGGCAGCATCATCGGCTCGCTGATCGGCGGGGCGTACTACGTGCTCGCGCCGCAGTTGACGAACGTCATCGATCCCAGCCTCACCGCGGCGCTCCAAGGGGCGATCCTGCTCCTCGTGCTCTTCGTCCTGCCCGGCGGCCTCGTATCGCTGCCGCGGATATGGCGCCGTCGACGTTCATCATCCACGAACCCACGCAGTAGAGAGAGGCAAGGCACATGAGTACACACCGCAGTAATAGGACGCGGGCGATCTCGATCGTCGCCGGGCTGGGCATCGTCGCCCTGCTCGCAGCCGGATGCAGCCGAGGCGGAGACGGCGGCGGCGGCGATGGCGATGGTGCAGCATCCAGCCCCGGTATCACCGACGACTCGATCACGCTCGGCATCACGACACCGCTGTCCGGCGGGACCGCCGGCCCCGGGACCTGCACCGTCGCAGGCATCACCGCCTACTTCGGCGCGAAGAACGCCGATGGCGGTGTCGAGTTCGGAGACGGAAAGACTCGCACCGTCGAGATCGAGGCGCTCGATGACGCCTACGACCCGCAGAAGGCCGCAGCGAACTTCGAGCAGCTCAAGGACAGCGTCTTCGCTATGACAGCGGGACTCGGAACACCGACGAACCGCGCGTGGCGAGAGGCGGCCATCGATGACGAGGTGCCGCAGGCGCTGGTCATGACGGGTGACCCGATCTTCAGCGACGCCGAGCAGAGTCCCTGGCAGCTCGGCTTCGTGCCGGTCTACCAGAACGAGGGGCAGGCTTTCGGTGAGCTGCTGGCGTCGTCATCCGAGGATCACAAGGTGGCGATCCTGTCGCAGAACGACGACTTCGGCGAAGGCTACGTCGAAGGATTCAAGGTCGGCATCGAGGGGGCCGACAACATCGAGATCGTGAAGGAACTCACGTATGAAGCCACGGACACGTCCGTGGATGCTCAGCTGACCGAGCTCGCAGCGACCGGTGCCGATGTGTTCGTGAACGCGATGTCCATCACTCCACTGGTGATCTCGTCGTTGCAGAAGGCGCAGGAGATCGGTTGGCTCCCCAACTGGTTCCTGCCGTCGAACACGTCCAGCCCGAGCGCGATCCTCGAGCCCGGTGGGGCATCGGCCTTCCCGGGCGTGTACACCGTGGCCTTCGCACAGTCCTCTGCGGCGCCGACCTTCGCCGACAGTGAGGAGGGCGCAGCCTTCCTCGCCGATCTGAAGGAGTACGCCGACTACCCTGACGCGCCGGCGTTCCCGCACTGCGTATGGTCGTACCAGGTCGGGGCGACGTTGGAACAGGTGTTCGGGAAGATGACCGAGCCCACGCGCGCGGACTTCATGAAGCAGCTCCGTTCGATCAGCGGGTACACCGCTCCTCTCATGCTCGAGGGTGCCGTCGTCGACACCACTGAGGACGGTCTCCCGGCCGTCTCGAATGTTGTCGTGCAGAAGTACAACGGCAAGGGATACGCATCCGCCGATACGTGGGATTAGGCGGAACGGACGTGAGTGTGGGGGAGCATCCCTACGGGTATCGTGATGGTGCTCTCCCACCGCACGGGACGAAAAGCAGAAAAGGAAGTCCGATGAGTCTGCGCATGGCCTTGCTCGCGATCCTCCGAGTCGGGCCGTTGTCCGGCTACGAACTCGCCAAACAGTTCTCCGAGTCTGTCGGGCACGTCTGGTACGCGCCTGATTCTCAGATCTACCCCGAGCTGCGACGGATGGAGGCAGACGGACTCGTCGAGGCCGAGGAGCAGACCCGCGGCGAGCGGGGCAGGCGCCGCCTCTATCACGTCACAGATCTCGGTCAGACGACGTTTCTCGAGTGGATGTCCGCCCCGTTGGAGTACCAGCGGTTCAGAGATCCCGCGCGCCTGCGCGCGGCGTATCTCGAAGCAGCCACCCCCGAGGCGGTGCGCGACTTCCTGCAGAGACACATCGTCGAGTGGGCGAACGAACTGGCGCAGTTCGAAGGTCAGATTCGTCAGACGGATGAGCTGACCAGCCCGATGCTCGTCCGCCGACTCGCGGTCACGGCACCCGAGGATTACGAGCGGACCACCGCGTACAAGCGCTTCGCCTACGAGGGGCTCGTCAATCGCGCGCGCGTCGAGATCGAGTGGGCGCGGCAGGGCCTCGCACTGCTGGAGCGGCTGGGTGGGGAGCATCCGGTAATCGTTCCCTCGCCGGATGCGGCTCCGCGATGATCTGAAGATCGGGGTGTTTACCTCTAGACATAGGTAAATGCATAGCCATATGATGGCTCTCACAATCCTCTACAGACAAGGAAGTCGAGGCTGTCATGGCAGGCAATCTGCAGGAACTGCTGGACGAGAAGGGGAGCACCGTCGAGCTGCTCCGCAATTCGCGTCTGGGTACGTACATCTACCCCGTCGTGCCGGCGGAGTTCTCCAACTGGCGACGTGAACAGAAGTCGTGGCGAGAGAGCGCGGTGCTGTTCGATCAGACGCACCACATGGTCAACTTCTTCGTGAAGGGCCCAGACGCATTGCGTCTTCTGAGCGAGACCGGAATCAACAGCTTCGCGAACTTCCCCGTGAACACGGCGAAGCAGTTCGTTCCGACCGCGTCGAACGGCGGCGTCATCGGCGACGGCATCCTCTTCCACGAGGCGCAAGGCGAGTACGTGTACGTCGGACGCGCGCCCGCGGCGAACTGGCTCCAGTTCCACGCGGAGACCGGCGGCTACGACGTCGAGTTCCAGTATGACGACCGCTCGCCGTCTCGTCCGTACGGTGAGGCAGTGCACCGCGACTACTACCGATTCCAGATCCAGGGCCCCAACGCCTGGCCGATCATCGAGAAGCTTGCCGGGCGGACTGTCGAGCAGGTGAAGTTCTTCCACATGGGCCACATCGAGGTCGACGGGATGAATGTGCGCACGCTGCGCCACGGCATGGCAGGGGCACCCGGTCTCGAGATCTGGGGCCCGTACGCCGAGCATGGCCGCATCCGCGATGCGATCCTGCAGGCCGGCGCGGAATTCGGCATCGAGCCGTGCGGCTCGCGTGCCTACTCGTCGAACACGCTGGAGTCGGGCTGGATCCCTTCGCCGCTTCCCGCGGTGTACTCGAGCGATGGCGAGCGCGCCTACCGCGAATGGCTTCCGGCGAACAGCTACGAGGCGACCAACGCCCTCGCAGGCTCCTTCGTGTCCGAGAACATCGAGGATTACTACCTGAATCCGTGGGAACTGGGCTACGGCTCGTTCGTCAAGTTCGACCACGATTTCGTGGGCCGTGACGCGCTCGAGAAGATTGATCCTGAGTCACAGCGCAAGAAGGTCACCCTTGCGTGGAACAACGAGGACCTGTCGAAGATCCTCGCCAACATCATCGATCGAGAAGGACCGTCATACCAGTTCTTCGATCTGCCCAACGCGAACTACGGGTCCTCGAACTACGACGCCGTGATCGACGCCGACGGAACGAACGTCGGCCTCTCGCTCTTCACCGGCGTGAGCGCCAATGAGAGGCGTGGTCTGTCGCTCGCCACCGTTGATCGCGACATTCCGATCGGCACCGAGGTTCGCGTCGTCTGGGGCGAGCCTGACGGCGGATCCGGGAAGACCACGGTCGAGCCGCATGAGCAGATCGCAGTGCGCGCGGTCATCAGTCCGGTTCCGTATGCGGAGACCGCTCGCACCGAGTACCACGGTGGATGGCGTTCGACCGGGGCGCTCTGATCTGATGACCTGACGGGGACGGATGCCGAGAACGGGCATTCGTCCCCGTGGTCTCCGGCGCATTGATGGAGGAGTTTTGTCATGGCACTTGACTTGTCGTACAGGGATGTTCCGGGGACGACGGTGTTCGATGCGGAGCAGGCCCGCAAGGGTTTTCATCTGAACCAGTTCGCGATGTCGTTGATGAAAGCGGAGAATCGCGAGCGGTTCCTTGCTGACCAGGCGGCCTACCTGGACGAGTGGCCGCTCAATCCCGTGCAGCGTCAGGCCGTGTTGGACATGGATCTGAACGCCATGATCGCCGAGGGCGGGAATATCTATTTCCTCGTGAAGATCGGCGCGACACTGGGTCTGAGTGTCCAGCAGATGGCCGGTTCCATGACGGGTATGAGTGAGGCCGCCTACCGGGACATGATGGTCAGTGGCGGACGCCGGCCGGAGGGCAATCGCCTCAAGGACTTGGATGGCTGGACGCCTCCGTCGACGGAGAAATCTGAGGCGATGCGTCCGGATGCACCGGCGAGGTTCACTTCTGCGCTGTTCACTTCGCATGTGCCGGCTATCGGTGCAGCGATGGATCTCGGTAAGACCGAGGAGCCGTACTGGAAGAAGGTCTTCGACGGGTACGCCTGGACGCGCAAGTGGGTCAAGGAGAACACTCCTGACGTCGTGATCCTGGTATACAACGACCACGCCACCGCGTTCGACGCGAACATCATCCCGACGTTCGTGCTGGGCACGGGTGAGCATTACCCGATCGCGGATGAGGGCTACGGCCCCCGCCCTGTGCCGGACGTCAAGGGATACCCCGAGCTCGCAGCTCACATCGCGCAGTCGGTGATCCAGGATGACTTCGACCTCACCCTCGTCAACGAGATGGTCGTCGACCATGGGCTCACAGTGCCGCTGTCACTCGTCTTCGGCGATGTCGAGGAGTGGCCGTGCAAGGTCATCCCGCTGCCGGTGAATGTCGTGCAGTACCCGGTTCCGTCCGGACGCCGCTGCTACGAACTCGGCAAGGCGATCCGTCGCGCGTTGGACAAATGGGATGGCCCGGAGCTCAACGTGCAGATCTGGGGCACCGGTGGGATGAGCCACCAGCTGCAGGGGCCGCGTGCGGGTCTGATCAATGAGGAGTGGGACAACGCGTTCCTCGATCATCTGATCGCTGACCCGAAAGGGCTGACTGAGTGGTCGCACATGGAGTACGTCGATGAGGCGGGCTCGGAGGGCATCGAGCTCGTCGATTGGCTCATCGCCCGCGGCGCGATGGATGACCAGTTCGGAGGAGAGGCTCCCGAACTGGACCACCGGTTCTATCACGTACCCGCATCCAACACCGCGGTCGGACACCTCGTCGTCAGCAACCCGAAACGCTAGGAACCGACATGGTCACCGGAATCCAAGACGCTGCGCCCGCAACGAAACCCGCCCTTGTCCTGGTGCACGGCGCCTGGGGCGGTGCGTGGGTGTGGCGCCGCGTCCTCGCACCGCTGCGGGACGCGGGCTACGAAGTGCACGCGATCACACTCACCGGCGACGGCGAGCGGGCGCACCTTCGCCGCCCAGACATCACCCTGCAGAGTCACATCGACGACGTCCTCGCCCTGATCGAAGCAGAGGAACTCCACGACGCGGTCCTCATCGGCCACAGCTATGGCGGAATGGTGGTCACCGGTGCCGCGGCAGCGCTCCAATCGCGTCCCGTGTCCCCGTTGCGCGGGCTCGCATATGTCGACGCGATGGCGCCCCTTCCCGGTGAAGGGTGGGGCGTTGCGCACCCACCCGAGATCGCCGCAGCACGCATCGCGGCCGCGGCCCAGCACGGCAATGCGTTACCGCCGCCGGACCCCGCGGTCGGCTTCGCTCTGAACGACGCCGACGTCGAATGGCTGCGTCGCAGGCACGTTCCCCACCCCTTCGGCATGTACCGAGAGCCCCTTC
Organism: Microbacterium sp. TWP3-1-2b2; assembly: GCF_049896145.1. Lineage (NCBI taxonomy): Bacteria > Bacillati > Actinomycetota > Actinomycetes > Micrococcales > Microbacteriaceae > Microbacterium > Microbacterium sp. TWP3-1-2b2. The sequence goes on from NZ_JAFCTS010000002.1 coordinate 179,699, forward strand.
ACTACGATGAGGCGCTGCTGCAACCATTGCCGCGACTGTTCGTGGACTGCAATGAGCCGGCCTATCCGACGATCGACCCGATCCGCCGACGTGTGCGAGAGTCGCCTGGTTGGCAAGTCGTCGAGATCGCCACCGGACACTTCCCCATGATCACTGAACCTGAGGAACTCGTCCGACATCTGCTGAGCTTCACCGACAGCATCCGGAACTGACCCGATCTTGCGCCTGTCATCCAGACGCGGGCCGGGCGTCGGTGTCTCCGTGGATGACGAAGAACTGGCCGGATGAGCCCTCGATCGCCCGGGCGACTGTCGTATAGAGCCAGTCGAGCGCCGCGGTGTGCTGTGTCGTCGAGCGTCGGTAGAGGGCGATGTCGACCCGAGGCATGTCGAACGGGAGCGGGCGGACGACGAGCGGCCAGGTCGTCGCCCATCCCTCGGCGATCGTGTCGGGCACACTCGCGATGAGCTCGCTGCTGGCGGCGAGCACGGGTGGCAGCGTCGCGATGTGGCGCAGCGCGACGGTCGGTTCGATCGAGATTCCTGCGCGGCGCTGGGCCATCGCGAGCACGGGCGCGCCGGAGTCGCCCCCGACAATGATGTGTGATGCCGAGACATACGCATCGAGATCGAGCGTGCCATGCGCGAGGGGATTCGAGGCGGACATCGCGACCGCATACGCCTGTGACTTCAGCACGCGTCTCTCGAACATCCCCGGTATGTGGGTCGTTGTCACGGCGAGGTCGACCGTTCCGCGGGAGAGCCACTCGGGGAGGAGGTCGACATCGAGGGGAACGACTTCGAGTCGCATGTGCGGCGCCCGCGAACGCAGCGCGGCAAGGATCGCCGGCAGCCAGCCGATCTCGCCGAGTTCCGACAAGGCGATGCGCACCAGTCGACGGGAGTGCGACGGATCGAAACCGTGCACGGTGTCGATCGCTCGGTCGATGCTCGCGATCGCACCGCGGAAATCCGCGGACAGGCTGTCGGCGAGCGGCGTCGGACGCATGACACGCCCCTCGCGCTCGAAGAGAGGATCGTCGAGCTCGCGCCGCAACCGGCCGAGCGCCTGGCTGACCGCCGGCTGAGTCACGAACAACCGAGCTGCTGCCGTCGTCAGGCTCCGTGTTTCGTATACCGCCACGAAGACCCTGACCAGGTTCAGATCCATGCGCTGGCCAGTCTGGTGCGCTGGCTTAGCACTGCTTCGCTGGGCATAAGCAGAGCTTATGTGGATTGCCGCGGGAAAGAAATCATGATTACTAACATGAACGATGGATGCCTGCGCATCCCGTCGTCGAACGAAGGAGTTCTCATGCCCGAAACCGCCGCGGAAGCGATCGCCAGCACCGGCAACGCCGTCGAGCTGCTGCGCAACGCGCAATCGCGACCGACCATCTTCCCCGTCACGCCGGAATTCACGAACTGGCGTTCCGAGCAGTTGTCATGGCGTCAGAGCGTTGCGCTGCTCGATCAGTCGCACCACATGACGGACCTGTTCATCTCGGGCCCGGATGCGCTGCGCCTGCTGAGGGACACCGGAGTGAACAGCTTCGAGAGTTTCGATGTCGACAAGGCCAAGCAGTTCATCGCAGTGAACCACGAGGGATATCTGATCGGCGATGCCATCCTCTTCCACCTCGAGGAGGACCTGTTCGATCTGGTCGGCTGGTTCATGGTGCTCGACTGGGTCCAGTACATCGGCGAGACCGGTGACTACGACGTCACTTTCGAGCGCGACGCGAACTCTCTGATGCGGGAGCCGGGGGCTGCGCCGAAATTGTACCGGTACGAGCTGCAGGGGCCGAACGCGCTCGCACTGATGGAGAAGCTGACGCGCGCGCCGGTGCCGCAGACCAAGTTCTTCCACATGGCGAAATTCACGATCGACGGAGTCGAAGTGCGTTCGCTGCGGCACGGCATGGCAGGACAGCCCGGTTTCGAGCTGTTCGGGCCGGGGGATCAGGGTGAGCAGATTCGCGACGCCATCATCGCGGCGGGAGCGGAGTTCGATCTCGTGCTCGTCGGCGCGAAGGCGTACTCCTCTGCAAACCTCGAATCGGCGTGGGTGCCATCCCCACTGCCCGCGATCTTCACCGGCGAGGGCACGGCTGAATACCTCCGATGGCTTCCGGCGAACCGCCTCGGCTCGCTGGCGGGAAGCTTCACGTCCGACGACATCGAGCACTACTACCTCACGCCTTACGATCTCGGCTACGGTCGCAGCGTCGCCTTCGATCATGACTTCATCGGACGGGCAGCGCTCGAGAAGCACGCGGCCACCAATCAGCTGACGAAGGTGACACTGGTGTGGAACCCGGAAGACCTCGCTGCTGCGCAGCGGTCGTTGTACGAACCGGGCATCCCGGCGAAGTACATCGAGTTCCCGAAGGCCCGCTACGGCGTGTACCAGGTCGACCGCGTGCTCGCGGATGGCATTGCGGTCGGCATCTCGCACGACGCGGGGTACATCACGGGGGAGCAGGTCTTCGCCTCGCTCGCGAGCCTCGACGCCGCCCACGCCGAGCCGGGAACCGAGGTCGTGGTGGTGTGGGGCGAGGAGCCGAACTCGACGAAACCCGCGGTCGAGCCGCATCGTCAGATCGATATCCGTGCGACGGTGTACCCCGCGCCGTACTCCTCCTTCGCTCGAGAGAACTACCGCAAGAACTGATGGCCGCGATGAGGTGGATGCGCCGGCATCCACCTCCGCAACTCGCGGCGCCGGAGTGTCGCACGGCGTAACCGAGATCTGGATCCGGCGAGGACGGTCGGTAACATCAGCCAGATGAGCACTGATGCCTCCCTTCCCTTCCGCGCCGACATCGTCGGAAGCTTCCTCCGCCCGCGCACTGTCGCCGAGGCGCGGAACCGCTATGCCGCAGGCGGTCTCCCGGCCGCATCGTTGCGTGAGACGGAGGACGATGCGATCGCGGACCTGGTCGCGAAGCAAGCGGATATCGGTCTGAAGGTCGCGAGCGACGGGGAACTGCGCCGCTCATGGTGGCACTTCGACTTCTTCGGGATGCTCGACGGCGTCGACATCGTCGAGGTCGATCACGGCATCCAATTCCAGGCCGTGCAGACCAAGCCTCGAGGCATCCATATCTCCAGTCCGATCCGCTTCCCCTCGACGCACCCGTTCCTCGACCACTTCGCACATCTTCGTGGGGAGGCCGAGCGGGCGGGTGTCACCCCGAAGTTCACGATCCCGGCCCCCACCGTGCTCGACTTCCGGGTCGAGCGGGCGCACATCGACAACGACGTGTACCCGGGTGGCCATGAGGCGATCGAAGACGACCTGGTCACCACCTACCGGGATGCGCTTCAGGGTCTGTACGACGTCGGTGCGCGGTACGTGCAGTTCGACGACACGGCCTGGGCGTACCTGTGTAGCGAGGTCGAAGTCGACAAGGCCCGAGAACGCGGCGTTCCGACCGATGGCATCGCCGACCGCTACGCGCGCCTGCTCAACCGCATTCTCGAAGGAAAACCTGACGACCTCGTCGTCACGACTCATGTGTGCCGGGGAAATTTCCGTTCCACCTGGATCTCGTCGGGAGGCTACGAGCCCGTCGCGGAGCAGCTGCTCGGCGCGACGAACTACGACGGGTACTTCCTCGAGTACGACACCGAGCGCGCCGGAGGTTTCGAACCGCTGCGCTTCCTTCCCTCGGGCGACAAACGAGTCGTGCTCGGGCTCATCACCAGCAAGTCCGGGGAGTTGGAAGATCCTGATGCCGTCAAGCGGCGCATCGAGGAAGCTACTCGTTTCGCACCTCTCGAGCAGCTCGCGCTGAGCCCGCAATGCGGGTTCGCGTCGACGGAGGAGGGCAACACCCTCACCGAAGACGAGCAGTGGGCGAAGGTGCGCTCGGTGGTCGAGATCGCCGCCGACGTGTGGCGGTAGCGGGCCGCAGGGCTACCGGAGCGTCACCCTGACCGGTAGGGAATGCCAAGCCCGCAACGTGTTGTTGAGATGACGCTCTGTGGGACCGGCGATCTCGATGGTGTCGACGCGCTCGACCATCGCGCCTATCAGGCTCGCGGCTTCGAGCCGGGCGACATGCTGGCCTACGCACTGGTGAATTCCCATGCCGAAGCCGACGTGCCCTGAGGGATCGCGGGTCAGATCGAACGCATCCGGGGCGTCCCAGCGGCGGTGATCACGGTTGGCCGAGCTCAGGAACATCAGGACCTTCTTGCCCTCCGGGATCAGGTGCCCGTCGATCTCCACATCGCTCTTCGCCGTGCGGAAGAACGTCTGAACGGGGGACTCGAGCCGGATCGCCTCGTCGAAGGCGGTCCTGACCAGCGACGGGTCGGCCTTGAGTGCTTCCCACTGCGCGGGATTGGATGCCAGGGCGTAGATCATCGCGCCGATCGCGTGCACTGTCGTGTCGACGCCCGCCGTGAGCAATGAGCGAACGATCAAGGGGGCCTGATCGACGGAGATGTCTCCGCGATCGGATGCCGCCCAGATGTCCGCGCCGAACCCTGATTCCTCAAGCTGGCCGCGCGCACACATCTGAGCAACAGCGGCCGAAAGGCTCTGTGTGTGCGGAGCACCTTCTACGACCAGGAAGTTCGCGGGTCCGAATGCGTTGAAGGCATGATTGCCGTAGGGGAGCAGTGCGTCTCGGCCCTCTTCGCGCAGGCCAACGGCATCCGGGAAGACCCGGAGCGGGTAAACCTCGGCGAGGGCAGGGACAGCGTCGAACTCGCGCGGCCCGCTGAGCACCTCATCGAGAAGATCGTGCGCGTCCTGTTCCCATGCGGGCGTCATGCGCCGGATCGCGCGCGGGCTGAGGATCTTCTCGAGCGTTGCGCGCGGCGCGTTGTGATGCGGTGGATCTGCTTCGAGAAGCAGGCTCGGCGGTCGCCACGGCTTCTCATAACGAAAGTTGCTGAGCCCGACGCCCGCACTCGACTGGAGGCTCTGCCAGTCGAGGAGAGCGGTGTGAACGGTGTCGTAGCGCCCCATCGCGTATACGTCGTATTTCTCGAGGAGGACGACGGATCCGGCTTCCCGAAGACGCTCTTGGAACGGCAGCGGGTCGCGCAGGCTCTCTTCCGTGAACGGGTCATCATCGAGAACGGGGATCGCTCGAGTGGTCGTCGTGGTCATGGGAGTCTCATTCGTCTAGAGGTCGAGGACGAGGCGGTCGCTGCGGGAACGGCTCACACAGGGGAACATGCAGTCGTTGATCTCGCGCTCGGCGTCGGTGAGCAGCGAATCACGGTGGTCGGGCTCGCCCGAGATGACACTCGCCTCGCACGTGCCGCAGACGCCTTTGCTGCACGACGTGAGTATCTTGACGCCGGCTGCGCGGACCGAATCGACGATGGTCGCCTCAGGCGGAACAGTGACGACAAGACCCGACGCGCGCAGTTCGACGTCGAATGCCGTGGTGCGGGCGGGGGCTTCCTGCTCGCGAGCGGTGAACCGTTCCATGCGCACCCAGCCGGGGCGGCGATCGCGGGTGGTCTCCTCGACGGCGTCGAGGAGACGGGACGGGCCGCAGACATAGATCTTCGAATCGGAATCAGCTTCGCGGATCCACGCCGCGAGGTCGGCACGGCCACTCTCATCAGCAGCGTGGACGTCGACACGCTCCTCGCCCGAGAAGTCATCGAGGAAGGCCATCGAGCGTCGGCTGCGGCCAAGGTACAGCAGGCGCCATTCCGCGCCGATCTGGTCCGCCATGCGCAGCATCGGAAGCACGGGCGTGATGCCGACGCCGCCGGCGATGAACGAGTACCGAGGGGCGGGTACGAGGGCGAAGTTGTTGCGGGGGCCGCCGAAGCCGACGCGATCGTTCACCTCGAGGCTGTCGTGGATGTAGTGCGAGCCGCCACGACTGCCCTGCTCCCTGAGCACGGCGACCCGATAACGGCGACTGTCGAACGGATCACCGCACAGGGAGTACTGCCGGACGAAGCCGTCGCCGAGCACGACGTCGATGTGTGCGCCGGGAGTCCAATCCGGGAGTCTGCCTCCGTCCGGCCGCACGAACTCGAGCGCGACGAGTCCTTCGGCCACGACGTTCTTCGCCGCAACCACGAGAGTATTGTCGCGTTCGGTCTGTGATGCCGGCATCATCGGCCCCTTCCTGGTCGTCATCGACGGGATGAGGCGAAGCTACCTGCCGAGTTCCGCGTGTGGTCGAGCTATTCCATTGATGGCAAGAGTTTGTATGAATGGAAGAACACCCGTGCTATGTTCCGGGACATGGCACACGGATCATCGGGCAGATCGAGCTTGAGCAGGCATCTGGCGATTCTCGATGCCTTCGATGCGGATGCCGCTTTCCTCACGCTCTCGCAGATCGCGCGCCGCAGCGGCATCCCGATCTCCACGGCGCATCGCCTGGTGGCAGAGCTGGAAGAGCACCGCTTCATCGAGCGCCTCGACGATCGCACCTTTCGGCTCGGCGTGCGTCTCTGGGAGCTTGCGGCACGCACGCCGGGCGCGCTCGGCCTGCGCGAAGTCGCGCTGCCTCACATGCAGCAGGTCCATGCGTCGGTGCGACAGCACACGCAATTGGGAGTCCTCAGCGGATCGGAGGTGCTGTTCGTCGAACGCCTCTCGATGAAGGACGCGGTCGTCAATGCCACCCTCGTCGGCGGTCGGCTGGCGCTTCACGCGTCCGCCAGCGGCCTCGTGCTGCTCGCGCACGCCCCTCTCGATGCCCAGGAGGCGTACCTCAGCTCAGAGCGTGAACGCTTCACTGCTTCCACGCCGCACGATTCCGCTGCTCTTCGGCTTCTGCTTGCCAAAGCTCGTCATGACGGCTTCGTCGTCGCGGACGGGTACATTCACGTCGATGCCCGCGGCATCGCGGTACCCGTGCGCGGCCCCGAAGGTGCCGTGGTGGCCGCGGTGGCCGTCGTGGTCCCGAACGATGAGACCGACCCGGCGTCCATCATCTCCATATTGCGCAAGGCAGCGGAGCGAATCTCCGCAGAATTGCGCGCAGCATATCTCGCACCGGATGATCCCGGCGCCGAGCCCGGAGGCGGGTTCCGCCCACTCGTCCACAGCTCCACGAAGTCGATGGAGTACCTCGTGTCATCGCGCGCTATGCAAAGGCCGGTACCCGCAATGGGCGGGATCCGTGCCGAACTTCCACCCATCAAGAGAGGATCGTTATGACTGAGACAGTGAACGCAGTCCGGACCGGACTGTTCATCGGTGGTGTCGCGCGAGAGGCGGCAGACACGCTGGCCGTGGCCGATCCGGGCAAACCGGGCGTCGTGGTGGGGTACGCGGCAGCCGCTACGGCCGAGGATGTGTCCGATGCGGTCACCGCCGCCAAGGCCGCCTTCCCGGCGTGGTCGGCACTGTCGGCGACCGAGCGGGCCGCTCTCATGGCCGATGCTCTGACCGGCATCGCCGAGGCACGAGACGAGGACGCCGCGATCCTCTCTCAGGAGAACGGAAAGGTCCGCCTCGAAGCCTGGGTCGACTCCCTCGTCTTCGAGATTCGCTGGAACCTCGCCCTTATGCTCGCCGACGACGTCGACACTGGCAAGGTTCTCCCGGTCGCCCCCGGTATCCCCGTCGAGACGACGGTGTCGTACCAGGCTCTCGGCGTGGTGACACTGATCGTGCCGTTCAACTGGCCGATCGCCATCCTCGGTGCCGCGTTGCCGCACGCGCTGCTGGCGGGCAACACGGCGATCGTCAAGCCGCCGCCCTCGGCTCCGTTGGCGCTCACCCGCGTCGTGCAGCGGATCGCGGAGAAACTCCCCGCCGGTGTGCTGAATGTCGTCACCGGCAGGGACGCGAACATGGCCGGTCTGATCCAGAACACCGACGTCGCGAAGGTCTGCTTCACCGGATCGGTGAACGGCGGTAAGCGGATCATGCAGATGGCCGCGGACTCTCTTACGCGAGTGACGCTGGAGCTCGGTGGCAACGACGCAGCCGTGGTGCTGGAAGATGCTGTCCTCGACGACACTCACCTCGACCGCCTGTTCGCCGCGATCTACGACACGACCGGTCAGATCTGCATGAACGCCAAGCGCGTCTACGTGCATGACTCCCGGCTCGATGAGGTTGTCACCGGTCTCACCGCGCGCCTGGAGAAGACCGTCATCGGTTACGGGCTCGAAGAGGGCACCACGATGGGCCCGCTGCATTCCCCTGTGCAGAAGGCGTTCGTCGAGGCTCTGATCCAGGAGGCGAAGGATGCCGGCGCCGACGTCCGCGAGTTCGGTGAACTCCCGGGCGGCGACCTCGCCGGCGGCAACTTCCTGCGTCCCGCGATCGTGGTCGACCCCGACCCCTCCCTGCGCGTGGTCACCGAAGAGCAGTTCGGCCCCGTCATCCCGATCCTCCCCTTCACCGACGAGGACGAGGCGATCGCGGCGGCGAACAACTCCTGGGGCGGCCTCGGCGGTTCGGTCTGGACCGCGAACGCCGACACTGCCGACCGCGTGGGCGGGCAGCTGCAGTGCGGGTACGTCTGGGTCAACGACCACGGCGCCACCCGCCTTGACCTGCGGGCACCGTTCGGCGGCATGAAGCAGTCCGGCATGGGTCGCGAGCAGGGCATCGAAGGCATCCGCGCCTTCCAGGACACGCGCTCCATCGCCCACATCGACACCGCGGCCCTCGCCGCACAATCACACTGACCGATCACACTGGCTGAGAATGGGGGAGTGTCCGCGGTGAGGGCCAGCTGGGCTCTCGTGAGAGCGAACCGGCAGTTCGGGTGAGAGCGTCCCGGAGCCACGCGATCGCGGGGTCGTCCTCGTCGCGCGGGTGCCAGTACACGCATTCGGTCATCGGTAGCGTCATGTCTTCGGGGAGCTCGAACACGGAGAGGTGAAGCGTGCGAGAGGCCTTGGCCGCCAGCATCCGCGGAACCATTGCGACCATGTCCGTTCCCGAGACGAGGAGCGGTAGCGCGGCGAGGCCGAAGAGCCGAGCGCCGACGATGTAGTCGACTCCAGCTCGACGTAGGAGGTCCTGCACGTGGTCGTGGTCGGGGTCGTTGAGGTACGCGACGGCGTGCGGCACGGAAGAGAGGTCGGCGACGGTCGGATCGGGTCCGGAGAGCACGGGATTGTCCGGATCCGCGATGAGCACGAAATCGTCGGTGAAGAGCTCCTTGCTGCGGCCAGGGAGGTTGAATCCGACAGGCCCGACGATGAGATCAAGATGGCTGTAGGGCGCAAGAGTCCCGTCACGTACCGGTTGCGGTGCGAAGTCGACCGATGCGCGGGGAGCGTCCTGGGAAAGAGTCCGTAGCAGCGGGCCGGCGAGGATCGCCGTCATGTAGTCGGTCGCTCCGATGACGAATCTGCGCTCGGTGCGAGTCGGATCGAAACTCAGTTTGCGGTCCACGACCGGTGTCAGCTCTGCGACCGCATGGGTCACCGCCGGCAGCAGGTCACGCGCGAAGGGGGTGAGATGCATGATCCGGCCGGCGCGCACCAGCAGGTCATCGTCGTAATGGCGTCGCAGTCGCGCGAGCGCCGCAGAAGTCGCGGGCTGGCTGAGATGCAGACGCGCCGCTGCTCGGGTGACGTTGCGTTCCTCCAGCAGCACCAGCAGTGGTCGCAGGAGATTCAAGTCGAAGGCAGCCATGGGATCTCCTCGTAGTATCCACGCGATGGATAAAGACCATGCCAAAGACGGGATTGCATGAATACTACCCGGCTGTGACGATTGATCGTTGCGCAACCCGAGCGCCGGAGCGCGACCTTCAACGTCGAAAGAGGAACGCACATGACACAGTCACTGACCGTAGAAGAGAAGGTCGTGGGCGAGTTCCGACGCGGATGGCCGACACTCGTGTTCAGCACGATCGGCGCCGGTGTCGGCCTGAGCGCGCTGGGGTACATTCTCGGCACGCTCGTCGTGCCGCTCCAGGAGGAGTTCGGGTGGGGACGCGGCGAGATCAACCTCGCCTCCCTGGTCAGTTCGCTCGGTCTGGCTGCTGCGCTCCCGTTCGTGGGCAAGCTACTTGATCGCTATGGGGTCAAGCGCGTCGCCTTGGTCTCGCTCCCGCTGTTCGTCGTCGTACTGACGCTGCTGAGCGTTCTGACGTCGAACTTGATGACCTTCCTGTCGTTCTATGCCATGGCGGGGCTGCTGGGCGCCGGCACGTCGGCCGTCACCTACTCGAAGGCGGTCGTCGAGAAGTTCAACAAGAACCGCGGCATCGCGCTGGGAATCGTCGCGGGTGGGCTCGGAACAGCAGGACTGCTCCTGCCTCCGCTCATGGGCGTGGTGGTCGCCAACGGTGGCTGGCGTGCCGCCTACCTGACGATGGCGGTGCTGGCGGCATTGCCATTCGTGCTCGTGTTCTTCGCGCGGCTGAGCGCGCCGGCCGCCGTCGCTGCGATCGACCGCTCGACTCTTCCCGGGCTCACGCTACGCACCGCGGTCCGCCGCCGCGAATTCTGGAGCCTGTGCGTCGTCTTCTTCCTGCTGGGCTGGGCGCTGCTGACGATGATTCCGCATTTTGTGCCGCTTCTCATCGACTCCGGTGTCGACCCCGTGCGGGCGGCATTCCTGTCGTCGCTCGTCGGTGTCGGCACCGTGATCGCTCGTCCGGTGATCGGCTGGCTCTTTGATCGCTTCAACGCGACTCACGTCGCCGTTCCGCTGTTCGTCGCCGCTGCACTGGGATGCCTGGTGCTCCTGTGGGCCGGACCCGGTGCAGCACCGTTGACCGCACTCCTCATCGGCATCGGGTTCGGCGCCGAGATCGACCTGATGTCATACCTCAGCTCGCGGTACTTCGGCCCGCGCGCGTTCGGGGCGCTGTACAGCATCGTGTACAGCGTCTTCATGATCGGCAGCGCCTTCGGGCCCGTGATGGCGGGCTTCGCGTTCGACGCCACAGGTAGTTACAGCATCCCGCTCATCGTCGCCGCGTCGATGATGGCGGTAGCCGCTGTCGTGCTCTTGACCCTGCCGCCGTTCCGTAAGGACTCCGGATCGTGACCGCGGCCCCGAGCATGCAGGAGCTCGCGCCGGGAGTGTGGGCGTACATCCAGCCCGACGGCGGCTGGATGATCAACAACATGGGCTTGATCATCGGGACTGATGGTGCAACGAGTGTCGATGTGACGTCGACGGAACGGCGCACGCGCGAGTATCTGAGCACGATCGAACGCGTGTCAGAGGTGCCGGTGAGACGCGTGGTGCTCACCCACTCGCACCCGGATCACTGCAACGGCACTTCGTTGTTGCCCGATGCCGAGATCATCGCCCATCGAACAGTCGCCGATGACCTGCAAAGGCCGCATGCACTCGCCCCGCACATCTTCCAGCCCTTCGAACAAGGCCTGGCAGAGCCGCGCATCCCCACCCTCGTCTTCGACGACGCTGTGACCATCGATCCGGGCGGACGTCGTGTGGAGGTGCGCCACCCAGGAGGAGCCGCCCATACTCGCGGCGATGCGTATGTCTGGCTCCCCGAGGAGCGAGTGCTCTTCACCGGAGACCTGGTCTTTCACGGCGGAACGCCGTTCGCGCTGTCGGGGTCGCCGGCGGGGTGGCTGCGTGCCCTGGAGCAGATGGCGGCTCTCGAGCCGCAGACCGTCGTTCCCGGGCATGGGCCGGTGGGCGGTCCCGAGCTCTTCGAGCCGGTGACCGATTACCTGCACTTCCTCATCGATGCGGCAACGGAGGCCCGTGAAGTCGGTCTGGGCCCCTTGGAAGCAGCTCGCGCCCTCGATCTGACGCGGTTCGGCGACCTCAAGGAGCAGGAGCGCATCGTCGGGAACCTGCATCGCGCCCTCGCAGAACTCGACGAAGTCGAACCGGACGTCGCGAGAGCCTGGCAGGACATGTACGAATACAACGGAATGCGGCCCCTTGACTGCCATGCCTGAGCATCCTGTCGCCGTCCTCGCGGCACAGCACCGGATCACGGACCGAATGGAGACCCCGATATGAGGATCGCCCGCTGGACACACAACGGAGACCTGAGTGAGGGCTTCGTCATCGGAGACCGGGTGGTGGCCTTCGCGGACGGCGCGACGGTCGCCGACACTCTCGCCCGCGGCCTCGGGCGAGCGCGAGAGGATCACGAGCAGATCCTTCACCAGCTGCGGGAATCGGATGCTTCGGCAGTGCCGCTCGCGGACGTGGTGCTCTTGGCCCCGCTCGTTCCCGCCTCGATCCGAGATTTCGTCACGTTCGAAGAGCACGTCGAGGGAGTCTCCGCCGGAGTGGAAGGGAAGAGTCACGTCGCACCCGAGTGGTACGAGGCGCCGACGTTCTACTTCACCAACCCGCACACCGTCCACGCGCCGGGCCAAGAGCTTCACCCACCCGTCACCGAGCGGCTGGACTTCGAGCTCGAGCTGGCGGCGGTCATCGGCGCCGCACCCGCAGTGGGGGAGTCGAATCTCACTGCTGCGGAAGCGGCATCCGTCATCTTCGGGTACACGATCATGAACGATTGGTCGGCCCGCGATCTTCAAGCTCGCGAGATGCAGGTGCGACTCGGCCCTGCCAAGGGCAAGGACTTCGGCACAGTACTGGGACCGTGGATCGTGACCGCCGACGAGTTCGAGCAGTATCTCGACGAGGAAGGATTCCTGCAGATCCGCGCCGAAGTCCGGGTCAACGGCGAACAGGTCGGCGAGGACCTCATCGCGAACATGGGATGGCCATTCCCTGAGCTTGTGGCCTACGCGTCGAGAAACTCGCGGGTGGTCCCTGGCGATGTTCTGGGGTCGGGCACAGTGGGTAACGGCGGATGCCTCGGCGAGCTGTGGGGGCGCAACCAAGGACTCACCCCGCCTCCTCTCAGGGAGGGTGATGTCGTCGCCATGTCCATCGAGGGCATCGGTGAGCTCGTCAACCGCGTCGGCGCGACGGTCGCCGGACCCGAACTGCCGCCGGCCCGACCCCGAACGCGCCGACGCCACCTCGCGGACCCGGCAACCTCCTGAGCACCGCTCCCGTCTACGCGAGCAGCTGTTCCCGCACCTTGCGACGGAGCACCTTGCCGATGAGCGATCGAGGGAGCTCGTCGACGACGACGACGCGTCGGGGAACCTTGTACGGGGTGAGTCGGGTGCGGCAGAAGTCCCGCAGCGCATCAGCGTTGAGAGCGGCTCCCTCTCGGAGGACGATGGCCGCCGCGACTTCCTCGCCCCCGCTGGACCTCGGAAGGCCCACGACGGCCGCCGCGTCCACATCGGGATGCGCCTCGAGCGCGTCCTCCACCTCGCTGGGAGACACGTTGAACCCGCCGGTGATGATGAGCTCTTTGAGCCGGTCGACGATCGTCACGAACCCATCTGCTGAGACCTCTGCGATATCGCCGGTTCGGAGCCATCCGCCCGAGAGCAACGCATCAGCGGTGTCGCCGGGCCGCCCCCAATATCCCTGGAACACCTGCGGGCCGCGGACGAGGAGTTCGCCGCGCTCCCCGGCCGGCATGTCCACGGAAGGGTCCTCGGGGTCGACGACACGGATCTCAGTACTCGGGAACGGCACGCCGACAGTACCGGGGCGGCGGGTTCTTCCCATCGGATTGCCGAGCGCGACCGGTGAGGTCTCGGTCATTCCGTAGCCCTCGACCAGGAGGCCGCCGGTCGCCTCCTCCCAACGCTGCACCGTGGTGACAGGCAGGCTCATCGCGCCGGATATCGCGAACCTGACCGTCGAGAGATCTATGGTTCCGCGCGCAGCCGCGCGGGCCAGCGCGTCGTAGATCGGGGGTACGGCAGGGAGGAAGGTGGGCGGATTCGAGCGCGCAGCCTCTGTGACCAGCCCCAGGTCGAAGGCCGGGAAGAGGATGAGCTTCGCGCCGATGCTCATCGCGAAAGTCAGGCAGAGCGTCATGCCGTAGGCATGGAACAACGGAAGCACGGCGTAGAAGGTCTCCTCGCCGTCGACGAGCCCTGGCACCCACGCACGTCCCTGCATCGCATTGGCGCGGAGGTTCGAATGCGTGAGGATCGCGCCCTTCGGGGTGCCCGTGGTCCCGCTCGTGTATTGCAGCAGCGCCGTGTCGCCCAGCTTCGGCCCGACAACGCGCCGCGAGAGCCGCTTGTGAGCGACCAGCTGCGTCCAGTCGACGAGGTGCCTCGCCTTCGGAGTGCCGGTCAGCTTCGCTCTGGCCGCACGCGCCTTCGGCACTGGCAGGCGAAGCGCCAGACGCTTCGAGATCGGCATCGCGGTGGTGATGTCGACGCTCACGATGTGTTCGACCTTGAGGTCTGCGGGAAGGCCGTCGACCACATCAACGGCCTTGTCCCACACGACGGCGACGCGCGCACCGTGATCCTCGAACTGATGCCGCAGCTCACGCGGGGTGTAGAGCGGGTTGTGCTCGACCACGATCGCCCCGAGCCGAAGCGTCGCATAGAAGGCCACGACATGCTGCGGACAGTTGGGCAGTACCAGTGCGACTCGGTCGCCCTTACCGACTCCGAGTCGCCGCAACCCCTCTGCGGCGCGATCGATCTGCTCCCCGAGGTCCCGGTACGTCGTGACAGCGCCGAAGAACGAGAGGGCCGGACGCCTGCCGAACGCCTTCACGCTCGCCGACATCATCTCCGGCAGAGTCTGCGTCGGCTCCTCGATCTCCGCGGGAACGCCTTCCGCATAGGAGTCGAGCCACGGGCGAGATTCGAGAGGATGGACGGTCATGGTTCCATCCTGCCCGGAACGCCGTCGTCTGTCAGCCGGAGGTGGCCGGCGCCGTTCACGCGCGGTTCACCGCGCGTCCCTAGCGTGAGCGCGTGACTCACGACCGGTGGCGGGCGATAGGCTTCGGCCTCGGCGTGCATCTCCTTCGATTCGGCGTGATCATGGGGGCCTTGGCCTTGGCTCCGCTGCTGGGCATCTCGGGCTGGTACCTGGGCCTCGCGGCGAACTTCGCCTGCGTGATCTTCGCCGTCGTGCTGGTGAGCGTGCGAGGACTCTGGCATCGCTCCGGCCTCTTCTCACTCTGGCGCGGGCGCACCGCCCTGCTGCTTCTCCTGCCGTTCGTGATCGAGGCGCTCCTGTGGGCGGTGCCCGGAGGACTCGTCGAGCGTCCGCCCGGGTTCGGGCTGTGGGCACTCACCCTGCTCATGGTGGGCCTCAACGAGGAGCTCACCAGCCGCGTCGTGGTGCTGGAGAGGATGCGAAAGTCGTTCGCGCCTGTGGGTGCAGTCGCGCTCACGGGCGCACTCTTCGGTCTGCAGCATCTGTCCGCGTTCGCCACCTCGAATCGCACTGTCGATGACGTCTTCCTCAACGTCCTCGTCTCGGCGTGCTACGGAATCGGGTTGGCGGCGTTCCAGTACCGGTTCCGTTGGGTGCTTCCGCTCGTGCTCGTGCACGGCGGTGCCGATTTCACGACGATCCTCTCGGCGGATCCGCTCCCGGATGCTGTGATCGTGATCACGTGCCTCGTCTTCATCGCGACTGCCGCGCTGACCCTGCGTCCGCTGCTGAGCTCACGCACGCGCCGAAGCGCGATGCGCGACGCCGGATGACCGTGCGGTCCATCGTCACGAAATTTCTTCTGGACGATGTCGATCCATGCGTGATGCATTCGACGTAGTAGTGAGAGGGCGACACACGGTGGCCCGCATTCGAGAGGATCAATCATGACTCAGTACTTCTTGACCGTTCCGCACGATTCGGCGACCGAGCCGACGATGGAGTCGATGCAGGAGTTCGACCCGGCAGAACTCGCCGCCGTCATGGCAGCAGTCGACGAGTTCAACACGGCACTGAAGGACTCCGGCGCTTTCGTCTACGCCGGTGGCCTGTACCCGCCCTCGACCGCGAAGACCGTCGACGTCTCCTCGGGTCAGACGCAGGTGCTCGACGAGCCGTTCGTGGAAGCAGCGTCGTACGTCGGCGGCTTCTGGGTCATCGAGGCTGCTGACGCGGACGCCGCGGTCGGATGGGCGACCAAGGCATCGGCCGCACTGCAGTGCCGTATCGAGGTTCGGGCGTTGCAGGAGGAACCCGAGGCGTAGGCCTAACGTGCCAGCGCCAGCGCTGTCAGCTCGGCCCTCGTGCTGGCGCCGACCTTCCGCAGCAGGTTCGACACGTGGAACTTCACCGTGTTCGCGCTGATGCCGAGTTGAAGGGCGATCGCCTGGTTGCGTTCCCCGGCCGTAACGAGTCGAAGCACCTCATGCTCTCGTCCGGTCAGGAACGCCCCCTCCACGAGCGGTCTGGAGTCGGAGCGAGGATCCAACGGCAGTCGTACCTCCACCGAGGAACCCCACCCCGGCGTCGCGTCGACGCTCAGCACACCATCGAGGGAAGTGACCCGCTCGGCGATCGGCCGCAGCGACTCGTCGTGCACGCTCAGGTTGCCGCGCCCGTCGTCTCGGATGCTGACCAGAAGGTTCAGCCCGTCGCAGTCCCACTGCACGCGAACGCGGTTCACATCGCCGCCGTCGACAAGACCGAGGATGGTGTTGCGGACGATCGCCCGCGCGGCGTGAGCGACCTCGCTGGGAAGGGCTCGTCCCGTGGCAGGCGGTTCCACGAACTGGAACTCCAGGGAGCCGAACCGTTCAAGGGGACGCAGATCGCTTCGCAGTCGGGCGAACGCTCCGACGACCGGTTCGAGGATCGAGCTTCTCTGCTCGTCGGCCTCTGTTCTCAGGCGCACCAACGCCGACGCCGCCGTGTCTATCGCGGACGATCTGGCTGAGCGATCGTCGAGCCGGGGCGACCGGAGGATCGCCAGCAGCGACTCGAGCTCAAGGGCATGGCGATCAGCCTGGTCCGCGACTGTTCGATCGAGATCTACGAGCAGTCGACGTGAACCGGGGGAAGCATCTTCGCTGTCCATGACGCCAACCTACCCGGTCGCGGCCCCCCCCCACCCGCCGGGGGGGAGCGACCGGTCAGTTCTCAAAGCGCTGCCGCTCCTGCTTCTGCGACCGAGTGATCCTGTTCGCCGGAACCACCGCTCACCCCCACTGCCCCGACGACCGCGCCTTCGCGCACCAGCGGAATGCCGCCCGCGAAGATCGCAACCTTTCCGCCGTTCGTGTTCTGGATGCCGAAGAACTGCTGCGTGGGCTGAGAGTTATCGCCCAGATCCTTCGTGGAGATGTCGAAGGCCTTCGAGGTCCAGGCCTTGTTGATTGAGATGTTGACGCTGCCGATCCATGCGCCGTCCTGCCGCACGTGTGCGACAAGGTTGCCGCCGGAATCGACGACAGCGATGTTCATCGGTTGGCCGATCTCGGTGGCCTTCTTCTCAGCGGCGGCGATGACGCGACGTGCGTCTTCGAGGTTGACGGTGGTCATGATCTACTCCTTGATATATCCGTTGGGGTTCAGCACGTACTTCGTGGCGGCTCCCGCATCGAACTCCGCGTAGCCCTGTGGCGCTTCATCCAGGGTGATGGCCTTGGCATTGACCGCCGACGCGATGTGCGCCTTGTCGTGCAGGATCGCCATCATGAGTTGCCTGTTGTAGCGCATGACGGGGCACTGTCCGGTGGTGAACGACAGCGACTTCGCCCAGCCGGTGCCGAGACTGATCGAGAGCGATCCGACCTTGGCCGCCTCATCCACCGCGCCGGGATCTCCCGTGACGTACAGACCGGGGATGCCGATGGCGCCGCCGGCTCCCGTCACATCCATGAGCGAGTTGAGCACGGTGGCCGGAGCCTCCTTCGCCTTCGCCCCATGGCCCTCGCTGCGCGCCTCGAAGCCGACGGCGTCGACAGCGGCATCCACCTCGGGCACGCCGAGGAGCTGGTCGAGTTGATCGGGCACAGAACCCGCGCCCACGTTGACGGTCTCGCAACCGAAGCTGCGTGCCTGCGCAAGACGATCCTCATTCAGATCACCGACGATCACCACGGCGGCGCCGAGCAGCTGGGCACCGACCGCAGCCGCGAGACCCACAGGTCCGGCACCGGCGATGTAGACGGTTGAGCCGACGCCGACGCCGGCTGTGACGGCGCCGTGGAAGCCGGTGGGGAAGATGTCCGAGAGCATCGTCAGGTCGAGGATCTTCTCCAGCGCCTGGTCGCGGTCGGGGAACTTGAGCAGGTTCCAGTCCGCGTAGGGCACGAGCACGTATTCCGCCTGACCGCCGACCCACCCGCCCATGTCGACATAGCCGTAGGCGCTGCCGGGCCGATCGGGATTGACGTTCAGGCAGATGCCGGTCTTGCCCTCCTTGCAGTTGCGACAGCGTCCGCACGAGATGTTGAAGGGCACCGAGACGATGTCGCCGACCTTGATGAACTCCACATCCGGCCCGGCCTCGACCACCTCACCGGTGATCTCGTGTCCGAGCACCAGTCCTTCGGGAGCCGTCGTACGTCCGCGAACCATATGCTGATCCGACCCGCAGATGTTCGTCGCAACCGTGCGGAGGATGACGCCGTGCGGGATCTTCCTGCCGACGTTCGCCGGATTCACGCCCGGCCCGTCGTGAAGCTCGAAGTCGGGGTAATCCGTGTCGATCACCTTCACGACGCCGGGACCTTCGTAGGCGACCGCTCTGTTTCCAAACATCTTCGTCCTTCCTCTCGGGCGGAGGATCTCCGCACGTCCAGACTGTCCCAGACGTCGCGGGTGCGATACCTACTCTCGAACCGTTTGTACCTACCCGATCAGGCAGGTTCTGACGCGTCCTTCTTCCAATCGGCGATCGTGGCGCGGGTGCGGGCGGCGGCATCCTCCACGGACATGCCGCGCGCGACGGCGAGCCCGACCAGGTAGGTGGTCAGCGGACCAGCCGGCCGCACGACGCCGTGCGCGGCGTCACGCGTGAGCTCCAGCAGGAGGCCGGTCGGATGCTCGTCGGCGCCGAGTCCGAGCGTTTCGGCGAGGGTCGCGACCCAGGCATCGAGGTCGTGGGGAGCATCAGGCATGGTCGTCCTTTCGCGTGCTTCGATACTGCTCGATGGCCGCCCAGGTATCAAGGTCATGGGCGGCGCCTCGGTCGTCGACCGGGTGGAGTCGAAGGCCTTCGAAGAGCTTCCGCATCGATGACCCTGTGAGATCCGGGTGCCGCGCGACCGCTCCCTGCAGTGCAGAGACCCGGTAGCGTCCGGCGAGCCACTGCATCCGTCCACCGTCGTCCGTGGCGACGACGCCGTCGGCATCATCGGGGATCGGCACGGCCGCGAGGCGTGCCACGAGCTCCGTCGCGCGGGGGAGATCGCACGCGAGCAGCCAGGTCTCGGTGACCCCCGATCCATCGAGTGCAGGGATGCCTGCGGCGACGGCGGCCGCCGGCCCGCCGAAAGCAGGGTGCTCACGCACGACACGGACGCCGGGCCGGCCGATGCTGTCAGGGCCGACGGCGATGATCGGTGCGCACCAGCGGACCGCGGCATAGACGTGATCGAGCAGTGCGACGCCGTCGATCTCGACCCCGGCCTTCTCAATGCCGCCCAGCCGACTCGAGCGTCCACCCGCCAGCACGAGCGCCGCCGTGGCACGCCCCGTCATGACAGGACCATCACCGTCACGGGATCTCGCTCGTGGACACGCTCGGTCTCAGCGGGAATGATGGCGAATGCTGTGGCGGCTGCCAGCGAGGCGACCAGGTGCGAGCGGCTCCCGCCACGGGTCGCAGGCCGCACGATCTCGTCATCGAACACCGCGGGCACGAGCTGAACTCTTCCCTTCGGACTGGCCCACGCAACGCCGGCCGCTCGAACGATCCGGGGCCTGTCGATGACGGCGAACCCGGCCATCTGCCGCAGCGCGGGACGGACGAACATCTCGAAGGATGCTGCGACGCTCACCGGATTGCCTGGAAGGCAGAACGCGATCGTTCCCGTGTCGAGCACGCCGAAGCCCTGGGGCCTGCCCGGCTGCATCGCGACCTGATCGAAGCGCACGCCGCGCTCTCCGCCGAGAACCGCCTTGACGACATCGAAGGCCCCGACGCTCGCCCCGCCCGAGAGGATCACGACGTCGGCATCCGCGGAGTCCAATGCCTGCCGGAGCACCGCCGGGTCGTCCGCGACGATGCGGATGCTGGTGATCACCGCGCCCGCATCGCGCGCTGCGGCGTTCAGGAGAACAGAGTTCGATTCCGGGATCTGCCCGCGCCGTGGCGTGGCGGAAGGTGCGATGAGTTCGCTGCCCGTGGAGATGATCGCGACACGCGGGGCGGGATGCACTGCGACTTCCTCCACTCCCGCCGAGGCGACGGCCGACAGCTGCCACGGACCCATCGGCGTTCCGGATGCGACGGCCAGCGCGCCGGCCGATGCGTCCTCCCCGCGGCTGCGGATGTGCGCGCCGGGCTCCGGCTCGACCAACACGGTGATCTGGTCAGGCGCCTGGGCGCGGATCGCCGTGCCCAGGTCCGTGTGCTCCAGCGGCACGATGGCATCTGCCGTCGAAGGAACCGCGGCACCCGTCATGATGCGCGCAGCCTCGCCAGGACCGATCACCGGATGCTCGTCCGAGCCCGCTGCGACATCGGCGACGATCCTCAGGACGGCTCCCGCCGTGGCATCCGTTCGGCGGACGGCGTACCCATCCATCGCCGAGTTGTCGAACAGCGGTGAAGGCAGGCGGCTGATCACGTCGGCGGCGAGCACGAGGCCGTGCGCCTCCGCGAGGCTCCGCTGCACCGCAGGCAGACGATGGGCGGTGCGGAGGATGTCTGCGAGATGCTCGTCGATGGTGATCATCGGGTCCCACGCTAGCCGCTCGCGCACCTCGCGGTGCCGGCCGGGGGTACGCTCGGACACATGGGCCGGATCACGACGCGGCGGTCGGTGATGAAGATCGCGCTGGACGGCGGTGCGAACCGCCGTGCCGACACGCTCGCCGTCGAGGAACCACTGGAGATCCGCGTCGGCGGAGCCCCGTTGGCCGTGACGATGCGCACGCCGGGGGCCGATGTCGAGCTCGCAGCCGGTTTCCTCGTCTCAGAGGGCGTGGTCGGGGCGGGTGATGAGTTCCATTCCGCGATCCACTGCGGTGGACCCGGTACCGGCGGCGTGGAGAACACCTACAACGTCCTGGATGTCACCCTCACTCCCGGCGTGCCGCCGCCCGCACCGGATGTCGCTCGGGCGTTCTACACGACCAGCTCCTGCGGTGTGTGCGGGAAGGCCAGCATCGACGCGGTGGAGACGGTCTCCCGGTACGACGTCGCACGAGATGACATGGTCGTCGATGCCTCGGATCTCGTCACCTACCCGGTCCGGCTTCGGGAGAGGCAGGACGTCTTCGACAAGACCGGCGGACTCCACGCGGCCGCGCTCTTCGATGCCGCGACCGGCGAACTCCTCGTGCTGCGTGAAGACGTCGGCAGGCACAATGCGGTGGACAAGGTGATCGGCTGGGCGCTGCTGAGCGACCGACTGCCGTTGCGGGGAACCGTGCTGCAGGTGTCCGGCCGGGCGAGCTTCGAGCTCGTGCAGAAAGCGGTGATGGCCGGCATCCCCATGCTGGCAGCAGTGTCTGCGCCTTCGTCGCTCGCGGCGGAGCTCGCCGAGAAGTCGGGTCTGACGCTGGTGGGATTCCTCAGGGAGAGGAGCATGAACGTCTACTCGCATCCTCACCGGGTGAGGGTCGAACCGGCACCGTCCGATGATCGTGCGCTCGTGACGGAAGGGACAGGACATGACCAGCCTCGATGACGATCGGAAACGCGGTGTTGCACTCGGGCTGATGCCCGCGGAGCCTCGGCAAGGCGGCTATGGTCCCGTCACGACGCGGCCATGGTCCCAGGAGGATTACGAGCACCCCGCGGCGGGTTGGGGCGCGGCGCTGTCGGTCGGCGAGGTCCTGCTGGAATCGAAGCGACCGGTGAGCGGCGCGCTGGCGATGTTCACGATGAACCACCCCATCAAGGGCTTCGACTGCCCCGGGTGCGCATGGCCGGACGATCAGAAGGGGCTGAAGCTCGACATCTGCGAGAACGGCATGAAGCACGTCACGTGGGAGATGACGCACAAGCGCGTCGGCAGTGGATTCTTCTCGCAGCACACCGTCACCGAGCTCGCACAGTGGACCGACTTCGAGCTGGAGAACGCGGGCCGCCTGACTGAGCCGATGGTCTACGACCCAGAGACCGATCGATATGCGCCGATCAGCTGGGACGACGCCTTCGCCCTCATCGGTGAGGAGCTGCGGGCTCTCGACAGCCCGGATGAAGCCACGTTCTACACCTCCGGACGACTCAGCAACGAAGCATCCTTCCTCTACCAGTTGATGATCCGCGAGTACGGCACGAACAACATGCCGGACTGCTCGAACATGTGCCATGAGGCGTCTGGTCGCGCGCTCACCGCGTCGATCGGCTCCGGCAAGGGGACCACCACGGTCGAGGACTGGGAGCAGACGGATGCCCTGTTCCTCCTCGGAGTCAATGCCGCCTCGAATGCACCCCGCATGCTGACCGCGCTGTCGGATGCCGTGAAGAACGGCGCGCAGGTCGTGCACGTGAATCCCCTGATCGAAGCGGCATCCACTCGCACGATCGTGCCGCACGACTTCGTGGACATGGCGCTCTTCAAGACCCACGAGACCGGCACCCTCGACCTGCAGGTGCGCATCGGTGGCGACATGGCGCTGATGCGCGGCATCGCGAAGGTGGTCTTCGAAGCGGCCGAGACCGACCCGAATGCGCTCGACACCGCGTTCATCGATCGTCACACACAGGGCATCGAGGAGTATCGCGCCGTCGTCGCGGCGACGCCGTGGTCGGAGATCGTGCAGCAGTCCGGCCTCACCGAGGAGCAGATCAGGGCAGCGGGCGCGATATACCTGAAGGCCGACAAGACGATCATCAGCTGGTGCCTCGGCGTGAGCCAGCAGGAGCATGCTGTCGACATGGTCCGCGAGTTCATGAACGTGCTGCTGCTGCGCGGCAACATCGGCCGTCCGGGTGCTGGGCCGGCACCGGTGCGAGGGCACAGCAACGTGCAGGGGAACCGCACGTGCGGTATCAATCATCACTCTCCTGCGGCTCTGCTGGATCGTCTGGACGCGGTGTGCGGGATCACGTCGCCGCGTGAACCAGGGCTGGACACGGTCGCAAGCATCCATCGCATGCACGAAGGCGCGGTGAAGGTCTTCGTGAGCCTCGGCGGCAATTTCGTTCTGGCGGCACCGGACACGACGTACACCGCGGAGGCGCTGAGCCAGTGCTCGCTGACGGTTCAGGTCAGCACGAAGCTCAATCGCAGTCACCTCGTGCACGGCGCCAAGGCCCTCATCCTTCCGTGCCTCGGGCGCACCGAGCGCGACGAGCAGGCCGGCGGGCTCCAGGGTCAGACCGTCGAGGACGCCATGAGCATGGTCCACCTCTCGGTCGGCAAGAAGAAGCCGGCGTCAGAGCACCTCCTCTCCGAACCGGACATCATCGCGCGGATGGCACGCGCCACCATGCCCGACAGCGCGACACCGTGGGAGTCGTATGTGGGGGACTACGGCCGGATCCGCGACGTGATGGCACAGGTGCTGCCCGGTTTCGAGGGCTTCAACGAGCTCATCACGCATCCGAACGGGTTCCGCATCCCGCAGCCGGCTCGCGAACGCGACTTCCGCACGGCGTCAGGCAAGGCGGACTTCTCCACCCCTGCCCTGCACGATGTGCGACCTGCCTCGGAGGACATGCTGGTGCTGCAGACGATGCGCTCGCACGACCAGTGGAACACCACCATCTACTCCAGCAGCGACCGGTACCGCGGGGTCAAGAACCTGCGCGAGCTCATCTTCATGAACGCCGCCGACATGCGCGAGCGAGGCATCGAGCAGGGCGATCTCGTCGACATCGTCTCCACGTCCAAAGACGGTTCGGAGCGCGAACTGCGCGAGTACCGGGCCGTGGCGTACGACACACCGAGAGGAAGCGCCGCGGGTTACATGCCCGAGATGAACGTCCTGGTCGGGAACGCCGACTACAGCGCGCAGAGCGATCAGCCGCTGATGAAGAGCATCCACGTGCGCGTGACGCGCTCCAGCGATCGGCAGGTCACTCCCCGCCCTCGTTCTCGCCGCGGATGAGCTTCTGGATCTGTTCCTCCGGCAGCGGCTGAATCGAGCCCGACGACATCTCGATGTCCGGGTCCGTCGGCGATCCGCCGATCGTGCAGACGGATTCCCCGTCGTAGCCGTTGGTCTGAGCAGGCACGAGCACGAGCCACTCCGGCGTCACCGTGCGCTTCTCGATCCGGGCTCCTGAGGCATCGAACACGACACCGGGGTCGTACACGGACGTCGTGACGTCGATGCAGATCTGCACCAGCTCGCTCTCGGTGAACGCCGGGGGAGTCTCGGGTGGCTCAGGCGAATCGGTCGTCGGGGCAGGTGCCGGCGTCGGCGAGGAAGGGGTGGGCGACGTCGAGGTCTGCTCGGCGGTCGGGCTCGGCTCGGAGGTGGACGCCTCCGGTGCGCAACCCACGACGGTCGCACCGGCGAGGAGCACGAGAGCGACGGCGAGGGACGGGGCCAACCGATGTGAGGTCATGGTCTCATCGTAGAAGCGGGCGCAGACGTCGAACTCCCCATTCTCGCTTCGGCGCGTCACTCGACCTGGAGGTACCCGCCCCACCCCGAGCCGATGAGGACGCGGCTCTTGAGTCGTCCCGTCCCGTCGCCCGGGTACAGGTACAGCTCACCCGTCGACGTGCGGGCGATCAGATCGGGGTGCTTGTCGCCGTTGTAGTCGACGCCCCCGGTGAACGCGGTGATCGCGCCCCAACCGCTGCTGAGCGCGATTCTGGTGCCGAAGCGTCCGCGCAGTCCGGGGTAGAAGTAGAGAGTGCCGTTGCTCGCCACAGCCATGACGTCACCGAGGCGATCGCCGTTGAAGTCGCCGCCGGCAAGGAACAGGATGGTGTTCCACCCGCTCCCGACCACGGTGTGGGGACCGGGGAGCGCTCCGGTGCCGTTGCCGCGATAGATGGTGAGGACGCCGGCCGCCGATGCGCCGAGCACGTCCTGGTGGCCGTCGCCGGTGTAGTCGGCGCCTGACGTCACGTGCAGCATCCCGTACCACCCGGATCCGGGTGTGCTGTATGCGCCGAAACCACCGGTGCTGTTGCCGGCGTAGTACTCGAGCACGCCGTCGCTGCGTGCGACGAGGATGTCCGCTCTGCCGTCGCCGTTGAGATCGGTGTGAGTCACGTGCCGGTGGCCTCCCCACGCACCGGTGATGACCGACCCCTTGAGGAAGCCGCCACCGCCGTTGCCTGCGAAGAACTGAAGATCGCTGTCGCCGGCGACCCCCAGCAGGTCGGCCTTCCCGTCGCCGTTGTAGTCGGCCGAACTCACCGGCGAGAGCGGAACGGTGGCGAGCCCGGGGAAGACCATCGGGATCGGCGTGCCGCGCGTGACGCTCGACAGGCAGACGTAGCCCTGGTTGATCCCCGAGTACACGGATCCGTTCCGCCACACTTCGAAGTGCAGGTGTGCGCCCGACGACGCGCCGGTGTTGCCGACGACGCCGATCTGCTGGCTTCGCGCCACCCGTGCACCGGGGGCGACGGTTGCCTGCGCAGCCATGTGGGCGTATCGGGTGACGTACCCGGACGTGTGCTGGATGTCGACGTAGTAGCCGTAACTGTTGCTGAAGGCGCGAGTCTTGATGACGCCGTCGTAGGCGGCGAGGATCGGCGTGCCGCCCTGACCCGAGATGTCGATGCCGTCGTGGTCGCGGTAGTTGGAGCGGCACCCGTCGCCGACCTTCGACATGATCGATCCCGATGCCGGGTGCACCATCTGCCCGTCGGTCGCTGCCGATGCGGCTTCGCCCGGCGCGAGCGACGGTGCGATCGTCCCGACGAGCACGGCCACCGCGGCCAGCATCGCGATGCGCGCCAGACGCCATCGTGACGTTCGCTTCATGTCGAGATCTCTCCAACTCGGCCGGCCCCAGGGACGCAGTGTCCACCGACGTCACAGTATCAGCGCATTCGACCAATCCTTCGTCGCCCCTCTGACCGCTACGTTGGGTTCATGCCTCAGCCCCTCCGCACATTCGGGCGCATCGTCGCGCGGCATTGGCCCGCGCTGATCGCCTGGTATCTCGGGGGAGAGGCGGTGCATCAGTTGCTGCTGCAGCTCGCCGGCTTCGTGGGCGGGTACACCACGCTCGGAGGCCTCCTGCTGCTGCCGCTCGCCGTCGCGGCGAAGCTCGTGGCGTATGTCGCGATGTACCTCACCGTCCGACGATCGTTGCCCCACGTGGCCAGACCCGAGGCTGACGGACATCGGGAGTTCGCGGCCGCGATCCTCGTGTCGATCCTGCCGTTCTTCGCCTTCTACTCGGCGTGGGGCATGCTGAACACCGACCTGTACGAGTTCTTCAACATCGCGACCTCCATCGCGATCTACGATGCGAACTTCGACGCCGAGCAGTTGGGCGATCGCGGCGGCCTCGTGTCCGTCGGCGTGCTCCCGGTGGCAGTGCTCGTGATCGCGCTCGCCGCCCGTCTGGTGTTCTCGAGGTACAGCTCCCGTCTCCCGTCGTGGACACTCGCGCTCGCCGCATATGCGGAGGTGCTGTGGACCTTCATGCTGTTCACCCTGGTCGTCCAATGGTGGGGTGATGCCAGGCAGTGGCTGGACGGGACGGTCGGCATGGGCTGGCTGCAGGGCATCGGCGACTGGTTCGCCCTCAACATCGCGCCGATCGCGGTGCTGTGGGAGGGGATGCTGTGGATCGTCGGCGTGTTCGCCGCAGTGCTGCTCGTCCCCGCCGCCTGGCTCGCAGTGGCGGGCGTCATCTACGGCACGACCTTCAGCTCTGCTCCGGCACCCGTGGAGCGGAGCCTCGCCGCGCTGCGCGGGACGGCTGCGACACTGTCGCGGACGATGCTCCAGCGTTTCGAGAGTCTGTGGGCGGCGGTCGCCGTGGTCTGGAGGGGCGGGCCGGTCATCTTCGGCGCCGCCGTGCTCGCGTACTCGCTCTGGGCGTACACGGAACGTCTC
Organism: Microbacterium sp. TWP3-1-2b2; assembly: GCF_049896145.1. NCBI lineage: Bacteria > Bacillati > Actinomycetota > Actinomycetes > Micrococcales > Microbacteriaceae > Microbacterium > Microbacterium sp. TWP3-1-2b2. Next base: position 206,570 of record NZ_JAFCTS010000002.1, read on the forward strand.
GCCACTCAGGGTGTGTTGCGATCGGTCGGAGGACACGAGAGCTGGTTCTGGTCCGCGTTCCTCCCTCTCCTCACTGTCGCGGTCGCCGCCATCGCCGAGCCGTTGCGCGTCGCGATCGTGGCCACCGCGTACGACGCGGTGATCGCGCGTCCAGATGCCGGCCTGGACTCGCGAGAGACAGTCCAGGGTGCGGAGCCCGGCGCGTCACTCCTCGACGGTGAAGCGGGTCACGTCGCCGAGCTCTCCGGGGATGTCGAAGTGGAAGGGGCCGGCGGCATCCTCCGGGATGAGGAAGACCGCAAGGATCTCGTAGGAGAATGACTCGTCGCGACACGACGCCTCGCCCGCGTCGTACGGCACGTCGAGCACCGATCGGGCGTCCAGCCATACCCGACCGCCGTGTGCTTCGGCCAGAGTGAACTCGCGGCACCAGGTCGCCTCGTCGCCGCCGCTCGCGTTCAGCCGGACGCTGACCGTGCGCATCCCCTCCGGTGCATCGAACTCGCCCCAACGGGCCGAGCGCAGCGACAACGTCTGACCGGCGATCTCGACACTCTCATCGTCGGTCACCTGCGTGATGTCCTGAGCTTGAGCCTGGACCTGAGGCAGCGCATCCAGCCACACGTGCACGCCGAGCGTTGCGATGGCGGCGACAGCGAGAGCTGTCAGCGCCAGGCGCTGCCGTCGCCACCACGCCACGCCGCGCTGCCTCATCGGGCAGCCAACGTGGGTGTCGCGAGATCCACGTTCTGAACCCGCGGCAGATCATCGAGCGACATGGGCAGCACGACGACATCATCGAGCACCGGAGTGGCGAACGAGGTGGTCAGACGCACCTCACCGTCGCCCGTCTGCACGTCCGGCGGGAGTTCGAAGGCCAGCATCCCCTCGGTGTCGATGCCGACTCGAAGATCGGCCTCGGTGATCGAATTGCCCGGACGCTCGCTCGACTGGAAGACCCGTTCGCCGATCACGAGCGTCGCGAGTCGGATGCGTGCATCGATCTCGGTCTGCGGCGCGGATGCTGCGATGGTGACGACGAGCCAGTTGCCGTCGGCGTGCCAGTCGGCGTCGGTGACCGTCACCCGGTCCGCGAAGGATGCGTCGAGCGTCATGGCGTTCAACGTGCGCGAAGACACCGAATGCTCCTCGCCAGAGCCCTGGATCAGGAACGGCGCGCGGTACACCTCATCACCCGGAATGTTGATGCTGATGGCGCCGGCGGTGAGGGCGAGTGCCGCACCGATCAGCCAGGGGACTGCGCGCTTCACCTTCGGACCTCCGCATCAACGGTGACTCTTGCGGCAAGGTCGCCGCGCTGCCAGTTGATGTGGTCAGCCGAGATGAGGATCTGACCGTGCGTCTCCACGGCATCGTACACATCGAGTTCGACGACGCCGTCGATGAAGGCGTCCTCGGGTGCTGTCCACGCCAGCGTGACCTCGCTGGGCACTCCCGGCTGCAGGAAGACCGTGCCGGCAGAGCCGTCGCTGCGCCATGCCTGGGCGCTGTCCGTCAGGGTGACGCCGGTGAGGTTGAGGAGCGGATCGTTGAAGCCGACGAGGTTCGCTTCGACCTTGTCAGCAGCCCTCCCGACGCCGATCGGCCGGTCTGTGAGGTTCTCCAGACGCACGGTGACGATGACCAGGGTCTCACCAGGGTCGGCGCTCATCGACTCTTCTTCGACCTCGTCGGTGAGCTCGGCGTCGAGCACCGTGACGGCATAGAGAGGCATCCGCACTTCATCGCCGGCGGCGAGAAGTGTGGGCACGACCTCGCTCCTGTCGAGGCCGCCCATCGCGATGAAGGTCACGACTGCCGCCGCGACGGCGCCTGCTGACACCCAGACGGGTGCAGCTCTTCGGCTGACCGCGGCTCGAGAAGCACGGACGGCGGCATCGCGCGCTCGACCCGTCACGTCCCTCACCCTGATCACGGAGTCAGCCTATCCAGTGGTGGTCGGGCGTCGTCGGCCACTTAGTTGACATCGCGCTACAGTTGACTTGGAGCAACTAAGCGTCTATCGTTGACCCAGATCAACCTTTCTGACGCGGGAGCATCCCACTTTGACATCTCACACTCCACCCACCTCGGAGACCGCACGCTCCGCGCGCGAGGTCTTCACCGCGATCTCCGGCCTCATCGTCGGCATGTTCGTGGCCGTGCTCTCCGGCACCATCGTGTCGACGTCCCTGCCGGTCATCATCGCCGACCTCGGTGGCACCCAGTCCCAGTACACCTGGGTCATCACCGCGAGCCTGCTGGCGACCGCGGTCTCCACTCCCATCTGGGGGAAGCTCGCCGACCTCATGGATCGCAAGATCCTCGTCCAGCTCTCGCTGATCCTCTTCACGGCCGGAACGGTGATCGCCGGATTCTCGACCGACACCAACATGCTCATCGCGGTGCGGGTCATCCAGGGGATCGGCGTCGGCGGCCTCATGTCGCTCGTGATGATCGCCGTCGCCCTCATCATCTCGCCGCGTGAGCGAGGCAAGTACATGGGTGTCGTCGGCGGCATCATGGCGCTCGGCACCATCGGCGGTCCGCTCCTTGGCGGGCTCATCACCGACACGCTGGGTTGGCGCGCCAACTTCTTCGTCGGCGTCCCCTTCGCGATCGTCGCCCTCATCCTCCTGCAGTTCACGCTGCACCTGCCGAAGCCCCAGCGGGGCACGAAGGTGTCGATCGACTACTTCGGCATCGTCCTGCTCGCCGTCGGCGTCTCGACTCTCCTCATCTGGGTGTCGATGGGCGGCAGCCAGTTCGAATGGGACTCGTCGACGAGCGTGATGCTCGCCGTCATCGCCGGCATCGCCATCCTCGGGTTCATCGCGGTCGAGTTCTTCGTGAAGGAACCGATCGTCCCGATGTCGTTGTTCCGCAACCGCACGTTCACGCTGTCGGTCATCGCCTCGATCGCCATCGGCGTCTCGATGTTCGCCACGTCGGTCTTCCTCGCGCAGTACTTCCAGCTGGCGCGTGGCGCCACGCCGACCGAGTCTGGCCTCATGACGATCCCGATGATCATCGGCCAGATGGGTGCGTCGATCATCATCGGTCAGCTCGTGAGCCGGTTCGGCAAGTGGAAGGGCTGGATGATCACGGGATCCGTGCTCGCGACCATCGGCGTCACCTTCATGGCCACATTGCGCTATGACACGCCTTTCCCGCTCGTCGCGACCTACATGTTCGTGCTCGGCGCAGGCCTCGGCATGGTCATGCAGAACCTCACGCTGATCGTGCAGAACGACACGCCTCCCTCGCAGCTGGGTGCAGCCTCGTCGAACGTCAACTTCTTCCGCACGATCGCCGGCACCATCGGTGTCACGATCATGGGCTCCGTGCTGTCGACGAGCGTCGGCACGTACATCGCGGGCGGGCTGAAGGGCTTCACCCCCACCACTCCGGATGAGATCGATGCTCTGAAGCACCTCGCGTCGGGCGACGTCCCGAACATGTCCGAGATGCCGGAGGCGATCCGCACCATCGTCGAGTCCGCGTACGGTCAGGGCATCGCAGAAGCCTTCATCCTCGCAATCCCGCTCGCCGTGCTGTCGATCATCGCGATCGCGTTCATCAAGAACAAGCCGCTGTCGACGAAGAACGCCGCCGAGCTGCTGCGCGATCAGGCTGAGGAATCAGCGATCGAGGTCGCCGAGGCCGAGGTGGGCGCGACGACGTCGACCGGCGCCATTCGCATCGGCGGCGGGGAATCCACTTCTCCGTCGACGGGATCCGTGACCGTGCTCGAGCGCGAAGATCGCGAGAACGGGCGCTGACATGGTTGCCGCCGACACTGCGGTGCCGACCGACGTCGACGACGCGCTCTCGGAGTTCCAGGGACACCTGAACCTGATCTTCGCCCGAGCCCGATCCCTCTGGAAGGAGTCTGCCGCTCGCATCCACCCCGAGCTGCAGCCGTCCGGCTACAAGCTGCTGACGTTCATCGCCAGGGCGGGCAGCGCGAACGCGCATCAGCTGGCTGATCGCTTCGAGATGGACAAGTCGGTCGTCAGTCGGCAGGTGCGGATGCTGGAGGATCTCCACCTTCTCGAATCTCGCCCTGACGACAACGACGGGCGCCAGCGCGTGCTCACGGCGACACCGGCCGCGTGCGAGATCCTCGCCGATCTGAGAGGCGACCACGCAGACCGGCTGCGTGAGATCCTTGCGGAGTTGACGCCGGATGAGCTTCAGGCCGCATCGAAGGTGTTCCGCCTTCTCGCCGAGGTCTGATGTCCGAGCAGACAGGCCCCGTCACAGCACTCGCCCGAGGCGTGCTGCGGCGGGGCTTCGCCGTACACTGGCGATCATGAGTGCGTCGTCTCCCGAACCCGTGGCTCCCGGCGCCGCAGCATCCGATCCTGACGTCGAGGGCGAGGCGCTCGAGGGCGGCGAACTCGACCAGGCGGTGGCGCGGGTCGAGCATGAGCTCGGTCGACTCTTCGCCCGTATCAGGGTGAGCTGGCGGGAGGCGGCGGTCACAGTGCACCCCGACCTGCAGCCGCTCGGGTACCAGGTGCTGATCTCGATCGCGAGCGGCAAGGCGACGTCGGCGAAGGCGATCATCGAGAGGCTGCAGACCGACAAGTCGGCCGTGAGCCGTCAGGTGCGTCAGCTCGAGGAGCTGGGGCTCGCTGAGAGCGTCCCCGACCCAGACGATCGACGCGCTCGTGTTCTGGTCGCGACCGATCTCGCGCAGGAGCGCATAGCGATCGCACGCGCGCGGTACGAGGGCCGCATCGGCGAACGACTGCGCACGTGGTCGGCCGCAGATCTCGATCACTTCGTGGAGCTGCTCGGCGCACTCGGCCGGTGAACCGGCAGTCGTTGATCCAAGGAACGATCGGGCGGACCATGAGCACGCGGTGCTCACGGTCTGCCCTGATTCATCTCGGGTCTGTGCTGGTCACGCCGACTTCACGAGGATCTTCGCCCCGACGCCGCCGCGCAGCGCGTGGATCGCATCCACAACGCCGTCGAGCGACACCTCGTCGACCCAGCCGGTCGTGTCGTACACGCCTTCGGACATCGCCTTGATGACGGCGTCGAAGTCCTCGGGAAGATAAGCGAGGGCGCCGGCGATGTCGGTCTCTGCCATCACGAGCTGCGTCGGCAAGAACTCCATCGGTCGCTCGTGGATCGCCACGACCACGACGCGTCCACCTGGCACAAGACTTGCCAACGCCGATGTGATCGCGGGGCCTGCGCCCGCGGCGTCGAAGGCCACATCGACACCATCTCCGTCGCTGATCTCTGACACGGCAGCTGCCAGATCCTCGTTCACCGGGTCGATGACCGTCGCACCGAGGGCTGCGATGGTCGCACGCCGGTCGGCGCTCGGTTCGGACACGAGCACCTTCTCGATGCCACGTGCCTTGAGCGCGAACCAGACGCCGATGCCGATCGGCCCGGCTCCGGCGATGAGAGCGGTGCCGCCGGCATCCACTCCGCTGCGACCGACAGCGTGCCAGGCGACTGACATCGGCTCGACCAGGGCACCGAGACGCAGGTCTACGTTCTCGGGGAGGACATGCAACTTGGATGCGGGCACCGTGGTGAACTCGGCCATTCCGCCACCGTTGGAGCTCAGACCGTGGAACCCGATCTTCTGGCACGCGTTGAACATGCCCTTCCGGCAGGCGGGGCACTCGCCGCAGTAGTAGATCGGCCAGACAGCGACCCGATCGCCGACCGCGACGTTCGTGACGCCCTCGCCGAGCTCGGTGACGGTGCCGGAGAACTCGTGTCCGAGGATCTGCGGAAGGGTCGACCCTGTCACGGGGTGCGGGTTCTCGAGATCGAGGCCCGCGGCCTCCGGCGAGTAGTAGACGTGCAGATCGGACCCGCAGATTCCGGCGAATGCGTTCTGCAGTTTCACCTCGCCTGGGCCGGGGCTGGGCTCTGGCACCTCCTCGATGCGGAGGTCTTCCTTCGCGTGGAACAGTGCTGCCTTCATGGTGTTTCTCCTCTCTTGGGGCCGCATCAGCGCAGCCACCACTCCGGTGATGCCGCGAGGATGACCTCGACGGCTCGCTCTATGTCCTCATCGCCGTCGCGCAACCACTCCTCGATTGCGCCGACTGTGCCCGCAGCCGCGTAGGCGATCGCCATACGCATCGCCGCCTCGTCTGCCATGAAGACGGCGGGGACGATGTGCGGGTGCAGCCGTGCCCAGAGTTCCAGCCCACCTCGGATGGACTGCTCGAGATTGCCGCGTACAGGAGCCGCGAGCAACGGATGCATCGCACCTCGGTAGACAGCGGCGCGGCGCTGGACGTGCTCGAGCAGCGCCCGCTCGCCGTCGCCGATGGCCTCTGCCCTCGGCAAAACGGTCATGACCTCGTCGATCTCCGCCGAGAGCGCATCGGCGAGCAGATCCACCGGACTGTTCGCATGGCGGTAGAAGGTGTCGCGGGTGACGCCGGCCTCCCGACAGATCGCCGATGCCGTGATCTCCGAGATCGGGGTGTCGGTGGCAAGCGAGATGACCGCTGATCGCAGCTTCTCCTGTGAGCGTCGCGCCCTCGCGTCCATGTCAACCACTCTATCCAACATGTGTCAGATAGGGCTACTCTGAGAGACGAGTGGCGCCTATCTCGAGCGCATTCCGGCGAAGCGTCCGGCCGACCCCGATGAGATCGCCGGTGTCGCCCTGTTCCTCGCGTCTCAGGACGCGTCGTACGTGAACGGCGAGAACATCGTCGTCAACGGCGCGTGGGCGGCCACGGGCTACCCTGACCTGCGGCCGTTCATGGCCTGAGCGGGGCTTCGGCCTCCGCCGGCTGCGCAGGCACCCGTCGGATTCCGATCCATGAGATGACGCCGCCCAGCGCCATCAGCGCCGCCGTCACCCAGGCCGCGTTGTGGAAACCGTCGAGGTCGAGGGTGCCGCCGACGATCGTCGACAGCATGGCGACGACGATGAGGCCGGCGACACGGGAGATCGCGTTGTTGACGGCGGATGCGATGCCGGAGCGGTTCTCATCGATCGCCCCGAGGACGGCAGAGGTCAATGGGGCGACCGTGAGTGACAGACCGAGTCCGAGGATGATCATCGACGGGAGCACCTGCCACCAGTAGCTGAAGTCGTGCGACACAGTGAGCAGGAGCAGCGCACCGGCGGCCATCATCAACGGTCCGACCGTCATGAACAGGCGCGGTCCCAGTTTTCCCGCCCATGCACCTGCCTGCGAGCTGAGCAGGATCATCAGGATGGTGATCGGCAGGCTCGCGAGGCCCGCTGCGGTCGCGGAGAGTCCGGCGCCCTCCTGCAGGTAGACGCCGATCACGAACCCGTTGAGCGAGAGTGCGGCGTAGATGAACAGCGTGGCGAGGTTGCCCCAGGCGAAGTTGCGGGCGTTGAAGAGCGAGAGAGGCATCAGAGGAGCGGGCGAGCGGGGCTGGCGCACCAGGAAGGCGACGAACAGCGCGACGCCGATCACGCCGGGCAGCCAGATCGCCGGTGAGGACCAGCCGAGGTTGGGCTGCTCGATGAGCGCGAACACCACTGCGCCGAGACCGACTGCGCACAGCATCCCGCTCCACCAGTCAACGCGCGCGCCGCGCGGCTGATCGGGCAGGTGCAGCCGAGCGAGCAGGAACAGCGTGATGCCGATGGGGATGACGTTGATGAGGAACACGAATCGCCATGACAGCAGGTCGACGAACAAACCGCCGAGAAGGGGCCCGGCTATCTGAGCACCCGTCGTGAAGGCGGTCCACACCCCGATCGCCCGTGACTGCAACTCCCCGCGCATGGTGGCCATGATGAGGGCGAGCGAGCTCGGCACGAGCAGTGCGCCCGCCGCTCCCTGCAGCGCGCGGGCGATGATGAGTGTGAGCGGCTCCGGGGCCGCGGCCACAGCGACCGATGCGATGCCGAATGCGATGAGTCCGATTCGCATGATGCGCACGCGGCCGTATGCGTCCGACAGGGATCCGGCCAGCAGGATGAGCGCGCTGAGCGTGATGAGGTAGGCGTCGACCACCCACTGCTGGGTCGTGATGCCGCCGCCGAGTTCGTCCCTGATGGCAGGAAGCGCGACGGTGACGACGGTGCCGTCGAGGAAGGTCACGAACGAGGCGAGGACGGCGATGGTGATGACGAGCCGCTGGACGGCGGAGAACGATGGCACAGGCCGAGAATACGCCCTGCTCGAGCGGCCTGGCTCCGTCGGGCGACGATCCATGACACCCATCGACGTCTGCACCCGACAGGATTACGCTGGCCGCAGGCGGGTCTCCTGCCCGCTCTCGACGGCGAAAGCCCTGACGAAAGCGGTGCGCGATGGATTCGATGATGATGGGCGCCATGTCGGCGGACATGAAGGCGATGCCAGGGATGGCGACGATGGACATGGCGGTCATGCAGGCGTGCATGGATGCGTGTTCCGCCTGTGAGCAGGCGTGCACCGTCTGTTCCACGCAGATGATGGACTGCGCCCCGGCGTGCATGAACTGCGCCGATATGTGCAACACCATGATGCGGTCGATGATGCGGATGCAGGGGATGACGCCGGCGGTGATGATGGCGATGCTCGACGCCTGCATCGCTATGTGTCAGATGTGCATGGAGGAGTGCATGGAGCACGCCGCGCACAGCGAGGTCTGCAAGATGTGCGCGCAGTCCTGCAAGGCGTGCATGGACGCCTGCGTGGACGTCAAGAACATGATGATGGCGACCGCCTGACCTCAGGCGTGTCGTGCTGATCAGACGACGGCGACGTTGAACTGCACTCGTCCGACCGCCAGCACGTGGTAACGCGAATGCAAGGCCACTGGCGTGCCTGTCGGTGCCTCGCGTGCGGCACCCGATGCGTTCCAGAGCGAGTGCTGGTCGCCTTCGAGTGTGCGTACACGCAGTTCGCCCGTGACCGCATCCGCGTGGTCGACGATGCCGTCGACCCAGTCGCTCGGCGTCGCCGACGCGAGGCGTGCCTGGATCAGGTGGAGTGCATGGCCCGGAGCGAATGAGGAGCAGATGTCGCCGTGGTCGCACATGCACGCCGTACGCTCCGTCACCTCGAGGGGTGAAAGGCGGTGCAGCGGTGTGGACACGATGAGCTCCTCGATCTCTGGACTGATCCCGCAAGAGTAGATCGGGCGATCGCCGGGAGGAAACGACGCCGACACCTGGCGAAACATTATTGCTATCGGGGCTGATGCGCGTAGAGCGCATCAGCCATCGCATCCCGCACGGCGGCAACCGCCGCGCCGTCGCGCGAGGACGACCGCGTCGCAGCGAAGATCTCGCGCACGGGGGAGCCGGGCAGTTCCAACAACCGCACCGAGGCGCGGTCGCCCGTCCACACCAGGTCGGGCAGCACGGCGACGGCGTGGCCTGCAGCCACCAGTCGAGCGTGGGCGATGAGGTCCGTCGCCTCGAATCGCACATCGGGCTCGAACCCGGCACCACGACATTGCTGGACACCCCATTGCCGCACCGCCGTGCCCTCTGGCTCCATCACCCACGCGCTGTCGCGCAGATCGTCCAGCGTGGTCGCCGAAGACGACGGAGGAACGGCGAGGCGCACCGGATCGCTGCCGAGCAGCGTGCGATCGATGCCGTCTCTCAACTCGCGCGTGTGCCCGGCGTACTGCTCGGCCACCACGAGGTCGAACGAACGCGCCTGCAACTCGAACAGTGCTTCCTCCGGCGCCATCTGCACCATCTCGACGCGCAGCTGCGGCATCCGATCGGCGAGCAGCGTGAGTGCGGGGGGAACAAGCGCCTCGGCGGCGGTCGGCATCACGGCGATCCGCACGCGTTCCTCAGACTGCGAGCTCGTGGAGAGTTCGGCGCGTGCGGCCTCGTCGAGCTCGAGCGCACGCGCGGCATGCGCCGCGAGCAGACGCCCTTGTGCGGTGAGTCGCACACGTCTACCGTCGGGTTCGAGCAGCGGCACCCCGGCCTCGCGTTCGAGCTGGGCCAGTTGCTGAGACACGGTGGACGGGCTGTAGGCGAGAGCCGAGGCGACGTCGGAGATCGTGCCGCGCAGCGCCAACTCGTGCAGCAGACGCAGCCGTCGCAGTTCGAACATGGAGCGCCTCATATTCATCGAGATAATCGAACATTATCCATCGTAAACGCTCGCTTTTCACGAATGGTGTTGCAGCTTCACACTGAGACGAGAACGTGCGGCTCGATCACTGAAGCAGTGGACGCACGCTGGAGTGAGGAGACCCGATGACCGACGTCGCATCCGCCCCGACCGGGCAGGCCCCGACCGGGCAGTCAGAGATCGCGGAACTCGCAGATGAAGCCATCGCGCTCGTGCAGCGCTGGCTCGTCGAGAGTCGTGATGTGCCGACGGACACGTCGGCCGCGCGCCTCGCGGGTGTGCTCAGCGATCCGAACGGACTCGACTTCACTGTTGGCTTCGTCGACGGTGTCGTGCGACCCGAAGATCTGAGCGTCGCCGCGCACAACCTCCGTGACCTTGTGCCGCTCACCCCGAAGTTCCTTCCTGGCGCGCTGCGCGGCCTCATCCGCCTCGGCGGCGCGCTCGCCCCCGCGTTCCCCGGAATCGTCGTGCCGATCAGTCGGCGGGTGCTGCGCGGCATGGTGCGGCACCTGATCGTCGATGCGACCGATGCCAAGCTCGGCAAGGCCATCCGTCGCATCCGCTCCGACGACGGCGTGCATCTGAACATCAACCTCCTCGGCGAGGCGATCCTCGGCGAGGAGGAAGCCGCACGGCGTCTGGCGGGGACCCGTCGACTCCTCAAGCGCGACGATGTGGACTACGTCTCGATCAAGGTGTCTTCGACGGTCGCTCCGCACAGCCCGTGGGCGTTCGATGAGGCAGTGCACCACGCCGCGGACGCACTGGTGCCGTTGTTCCAGATCGCGAAGACGCGTGGGGGCAAGTTCATCAACCTCGATATGGAGGAGTTCAAGGATCTCGACCTGACGATCGCGGTCTTCACCTCGATTCTGGATCGCGACGAGTTCCGTGGTCTCGAGGCCGGCATCGTGCTGCAGGCATACCTGCCCGATGCGCTCGGCGCCATGATCCGGTTGCAGGAGTGGGCTGCCGCGCGGGTGGCCGCTGGTGGAGCCCCGATCAAGGTTCGCGTCGTCAAGGGCGCCAACCTGCCGATGGAGCGCGTGGATGCCGAGACTCATGACTGGCCGCTCGCGACCTGGGAGAGCAAGCAGGCCTCTGACGCCTCGTACAAGGCCGTGCTCGACTACGCGCTGCGCCCGGAGCACACGAAGAACGTGCGCATCGGCATCGCCGGTCACAACCTGTTCGACATCGCGCTCGCGTGGTTGCTCGCGAATCGGCGAGAGGTCACAGACGGCATCGAGTTCGAGATGCTGCTCGGTATGGCCACAGCTCAGGCGAGCGTCGTGCGTCGCACCGTCGGCTCACTTCTGCTGTACACGCCCGTCGTGCACCCGGCGGAGTTCGACGTCGCCATCGCGTACCTGATCCGCCGGCTGGAAGAGGGCGCGTCGACCGACAACTTCATGTCGGCCGTGTTCGAACTGGACGACGAGCCGGCGCTGTTCGCGCGCGAGCGCGACCGGTTCCTGGCATCCATCCAGTCGATGCCCACTGGCGTGCCTGCTTCGAACCGCTCGCAGGATCGCACGGCCGAGCAGCCCGCTGCTGCACGCGATTCCTTCACGAACACTCCGGACACCGACCCGAGCCTTGCGGCCAACCGTGCGTGGGGCGACAGCATCCGCTCACGCATGCAGTCGTCGACGCTCGGTGACGAGACGGTGCGGGCGAACACACTGTCGGATGCCGCAGCCCTCGACGAGGTCATCGCCACGGCCACCGCGGCCGGGGAGAGCTGGCGGGCGCTGGGCGCCGCCGGGCGGGCGGAGATCCTGCACCGTGCCGGCGACATCCTCCAGGCGCGCCGCGCCGAACTGCTCGAGGTCATGGGCTCCGAGTGCGGCAAGGTGCTCGAGCAGGGCGACCCCGAGGTCTCTGAAGCGATCGATTTCGCGCACTACTACGCCGAGAGCGCGAAGCGAATCGAGGCCATCGACGGTGCGACCCATAAGCCGGTCGGACTCACGGTCGTGACGCCGCCGTGGAACTTCCCGGTCGCCATCCCTGCCGGATCCACGTTGTCGGCGCTCGCCGCCGGCTCACCGGTGATCATCAAGCCCGCGCGTCAGGCCCGTCGCTCCGGAGCCGTCATGATCGAGGCGCTGTGGGAGGCCGGTGTCCCGCGCGACGTACTGCAGTACGTGCAGCTCGACGGACGCGAACTCGGCACGCAGCTCATCAGCGCTCCAGCGGTGGAGCGCGTCATCCTCACCGGCGGGTATGAGACGGCCGAGCTGTTCCGCAGCTTCCGTCCCGACCTCCCGCTGCTCGCAGAGACGAGCGGCAAGAACGCCATCATCGTCACCCCGAGCGCCGATCTCGACCTCGCTGCGAGGGACGTCGCGTACTCCGCGTTCGGTCACGCGGGTCAGAAGTGCTCCGCTGCTTCGCTCGTGATCCTCGTCGGATCCGTCGCGCGCAGCGAACGGTTCCGACGTCAGCTCATCGACGCGGTCGGCTCGTATCGGGTCGGCCAGCCATGGGAGGGCACCACGCGCATCGGACCCCTGATCGGTCCCGCCGAGGGCAAGCTGCTGCGCGCACTCACCACGCTCGAGCCGGGAGAGAGCTGGGTCGTCGAGCCTTCGAAGCTCGATGACGAGGGTGCGCTGTGGCGGCCGGGCATCCGCGAGGGCGTCGCCGCAGGCAGCCCGTTCCACCTCACCGAGTACTTCGGTCCTGTGCTCGGCATCATGACGGCGGACTCGCTCGAGGACGCGACCGCGATGGTCAACGCGATCGACTACGGCCTCACCAGCGGGCTGCACTCGCTCGACGAGGACGAGATCGCCGCCTGGCTGGCATCAGTGCAGGCCGGCAACCTCTACGTCAACCGCGGCACCACCGGAGCGATCGTGCAGCGGCAGCCGTTCGGAGGCTGGAAGAAGGCCGCTGTCGGTGCCGGCACCAAGGCAGGCGGCCCGAGCTACCTCATCGGCCTGTCCGACTGGGTGGACGCGCCGGTCACGGCGAAGGCGCCGAAGGATGCCGTCTCCCGCGGCGCACTCGAGGCGCTCGGAGACCACGAGGACGCCGCCTGGCTGCAGGGCGCTCTCTCGACAGATGCCGCCGCCTGGCGTGATGAGTTCGGCGCCGTGCGCGATGTCACCGCCCTGACGACCGAGCAGAACGCGCTGCGCTATGACGTCGTCCCCGTCACGATCCGGCTGGAGCAGGCGAGCGCCGCCGAGGCGGTCCGTGTGATCGCGGCGGGTCTTCGCGCAGGAGGGCGCGTCAACGTGAGCACGGCATCCGCGCTTCCCAGCGAGGTCACGCGTTGGGTCGAGTCTGCCGGCGTCGTCGTCGCAGTGGAGGACGCATCCGGGTGGGCAGCGCGTGCGACGCGTCTCGCTGAGACAGGTGGCGGTCGCATCCGCCTCGTCGGCGGGGATGCTGCTGCCACGGCCGCCGCGACAGGCGGTTCACCCGCCGTCGCCGTGTACGCAGGGCCGGTGCTCTCCGCCGGTCGGATCGAGCTGCTCCCGTACCTGCGCGAGCAGGCGGTGTCCATCTCGTCGCACCGGTTCGGCACCCCGCGCCGCCACGAGATCGCGCCGCTCGTGGGGCAGCAGCGGGTGTAAACTCGCCGGGTGCTGTTCTCGATGAGCGCCCTGAGGGCGCGGAAGGCGGTTGCAGGCGCGCCCCGCGCCGGCGGCAGAGGCTGAGTGCGAGCCGGAGGCGGAACCCCCGTCGCCGGTGACTCGTCATACCCGGCATCCCTCTGACGGATGCCGTGATCTTCTCACCTCACATCAGAAAGCAGTCCTTCTCATGCGTCCCATCGATGAGCGCGCCATCCGTGCCTCTTTCATCAACGCCTCCCGCAAGGAGGTCTCATCCCTGTCGCTGCCTCCGGGCCTCGCCGACATCGACTTCGATCGGATCGACTACCTCGGCTGGTCCGACCCGAAGTTCCCGCGACGTGCGTACGTCATCGGCGAGGTCGACGACGCCCCCACGGGCGTGCTGCTGCAGCGCGCCGAGCAGCGCGTGCTCTCGCGAGCGCAGTGCTCGTGGTGCGAGGACGTCACCCTGCGCAACGACGTGCAGCTGTACTCGGCCCGCAAGGCCGGTGCCGCCGGGCGCAAGGGCGACACGATCGGCACGCTGGTCTGTGCGGAGTTCGGCTGCTCGCACAACGTGCGGCGCCTCCCGCCGCTCGCCTACGAGGGGTACGACCGCGAGACGGCGCGCGACCTGCGCATCCTGCGGATGCAGGAGCACGTGCGCGCCTTCCTCGGCGAGGTCGCCGGTTAGAACGCGGCCGTCCGGGACGCGGATGCCTGGTTGGCGACCGCATAGCGTCCCGTCCCGGATGGCAATCGATTGCGATGAAGCAGAGCAGCGGAGTCTCTGGCATTCTTGCAACCGGGTGGCGACGCGTAGATCTCAGAGTTGAGCAGCCTTCGGCGTTCAACGACGAAGGCTGCTGATCGCTTCACAGCTCGTCACCGAGCACGAAGCGCCGGTGCGTCTTCACGCGCGATCGCCGACCCAAGTCCGCCGCGCACGCACTGCGCGCACGCTGGACCAGTTTCGAGAAATAGTCCGGACATCCGGAACTCATTCACATCAGAAGGATCGTCATGAAGATCGATAAGGCAGAAGTCATCGTCACCAGCCCTGACCGCAACTTCGTCACGCTGAAGCTGACCACTGAGGATGGGCTGACCGGCCTGGGGGATGCGACGTTGAACGGGCGCGAGCTCGCGGTCGTCGCGTACCTGTCCGAGCACGTGGTGCCGTTGCTGATCGGCAGCGATGCGTCGAAGATCGAGGACACATGGCAGTTCTTGTATCGGGGCGCGTACTGGCGTCGCGGTCCTGTGACGATGGCGGCGATCGCTGCCGTGGACATGGCGTTGTGGGATATCAAGGCGAAGGCGGCCGGTATGCCGCTGTATCAGTTGTTGGGCGGGGCATCGCGGTCGGGACTGCTGGCATACGGGCACGCTTCGGGTAAGGAATTGCCCGAGCTATTCGACAGCGTGCGTTCGCACCTGGAGCAGGGGTATCAGGCGATTCGGATCCAGACCGGTGTGCCGGGGCTGAAAGCGATCTACGGCATCGCCTCGCAGTCCGCGGATGCCGGCGGAGGCGAGTCCCGCTACGACCACGAACCCGCCCGTCGGGGTGCCAAGCCCGTGCAGGAGGACTGGGACACCAGAGCGTATCTTCGGCACCTGCCTGGCGTGTTCGAAGCCGTGCGCAACGAGTTCGGGCCGGAGATCCCGCTGCTGCACGACGGCCACCACCGTATGACCCCCATCCAGGCGGCGAAGCTCGGCAAATCCCTCGAGCCCTACGACCTCTTCTGGCTCGAGGACTGCACACCGGCGGAGAACCAGGAGGCGCTCCGGCTGGTGCGCCAGCACACCACGACGCCGCTCGCGATCGGCGAGATCTTCAACACGGTGTGGGACTTCAAGGACATCATCCGCGATCAGCTGATCGACTACGTGCGCGGTGCCGTGACGCACATGGGCGGCATCTCCCCGCTGAAGAAGACCCTCGACTACGCCGCGCTGTATCAGATCAAGTCCGGGTTCCATGGCCCGACCGACATCTCGCCCGTCGGCATGGCTGCGCAGATGCACCTGGGACTCGCGATCCACAATTTCGGGATCCAGGAGTACATGCAGCACGGCCACAAGACGGATCAGGTGTTCGAGCAGTCGTTCACGTGGCAGGGTGGGCTGCTTCATCCCGGCGACAACCCCGGTATCGGCGTCGAGCTGAACATCGACGAAGCAGGCAAGTATCCGTATGAGCAGGCGTATCTGCCGTACAACCGCCTTGCTGACGGTACGGTCCACGACTGGTGAGCGCGCAGAACGCGCCGGCCGCAGTCGTCGTCATGGGCGTCTCGGGCTCGGGCAAGACCACGGTCGGAGCTTTGCTGGCCGGGCGCATCGGCGCGCGCTTCGTCGACGCCGACGACCTGCACCCGGCCCAGAACAAGGCCAAGATGCATGCCGGAGTTCCCCTGACGGACGAGGACCGGGAGCCGTGGCTCCGCCTCGTCGGCGAGGCGATCCGCACCGAGCGCGCACTGGGCCGGAGCATCGTCGTCGCCTGCTCGGCGTTGCGCCGCTCGTACCGTGATCTCATCAGAAACGAAGCGGGAGACGTGAGCTTCATGCATCTAGCGGGGAGCAGGGAACTGCTGGGTCAGCGGCTGGACGCACGGATGGGCCACTTCATGCCTGCCGCACTGCTGGACTCGCAGTTGGCGACCTTGGAACCGCTGGGGGCAGATGAGCAGGGCGCAGTGCTTGATGTCGCTGTCACGCCTGAGCAGGCGGTGGATGCCGCGCTCGCGGCCTTAGCGGCAGCGTGACGCGACGCTGAGGCGTCTCATCGACTCAGCGCGTCGCGCACCGCCAGCACGCCGTGGAGCACCTCCGCATGCGAAGTGCTCAGCGGCGACAGACCGAGGCGGATGCCGTCGGGAAAGCGGAAGTCCGGAATCACGCCGTCCGTCCACAGTGTCTTCGTCACGTCGGCGAAGTCCGGATGGCCGATCGTGACGTGCCCGCCGCGTCTCGCAGCATCCCTCGGACTCAGCAGTCGCACGTCGAGCGGCGCGAGCACGTCGTCGAACGCCCGCACGGCGAAGTCGGTGAGGGTCTTCGACTTCGCGCGCACACCGTCGATCGTCGCTGTCTCGATCAGATCGAGCATGCCCTGCATGGCCAGCATCCCCAGCACCGGCGGCGTGCCGCTGATGAACTGCCGGATGCCCTCGGCCGGGGCGTAGGCGGATCCCATGGCGAACACATCGCCCGCCCCCATCCACCCCTGGATGGGCTGGCGCAGAAGGCCGTGATGACGCGCACTCACATATGCGAACGCGGGGGAGCCGGGTCCGCCGTTCAGGTACTTGTACGTGCAGCCGACCGCGAGGTCGACGCCGCACGCGTCGAGTTCGACGGGGATGACGCCGGCGGAGTGGCACAGATCCCACAGCATGAGCGCGCCCGCCTCGTGCACGGCATCCGTGATCGCCCTCATGTCTGCCAGCGCACCGGAGCGGTAGTCGACATGACTGAGCACGACCAGCGCGGTCTGCTCCGTGACCGCCGCGCTCACATCCGCAGCCTGTACGCCGTGGACCGGGTCAGGGGTGAGCCAGCGCACGGTGAGCCCGCGTTCGGCGGCGATGCCCTCGGCCACGAACCGGTCGGTGGGGAAGTTGCCCTCCTCGATGAGGATCTCCGAACGGCTCGGAACGGCTGCCACTGCCGCTCGCATGAGCTTGTAGAGCAGCACCGTGGTCGAGTCGGCGACGACCGTCTGGCCTGCGGCTGCGCCCACAGCGACCCGGCCGATCCGGTCGCCGAGAGCCGTCGGAAGATCCATCCACTGCTCGTCCCAGGAGCGGATGAGGCGTGTGCCCCAGTCATCGCGCACGAACTCCGCGAGACGCTCGGGAAGTGATCTCAGAGGTCGACCGAGAGAGTTGCCGTCGAGGTATGCGCTGACGCCTGGCGCCTCGACGAATGCATTCAGGTGCGCGGACAGAGGATCGCGAGCATCGAGGTCGCGGGCTTCGGCGAGGAGATCAGTCATGTCAGGGCTCCAGATCGGCGGGAGTGAGCAGTCGAGCGAGTAGAGGGTCGGCGGTGTCCGTCGCGCACCCGGGGAAGAAGAGCAGGCGGGACGTCGACGAGGTGGGATCCACAGGTGCGAGTGATCGCAGCAGCTCGTCGCCGTCGATCCCTGCTTCCCTGAGCGCGGCGATCTCGCGCGGGTTCACATCGACGGGAGTGGGTCCGTTTCCCATATCCGTGCCATAGACGACGTCGCCGCCCATGGCGTGGAAACGACGTACGTTGTCGACGGCGATGTCATACGCCTCGCCGTCGTGGATGGCGAGCGTCGACACCCAGGAGACGCTTCCGCTCATGGCGAGCAGTTCGGCGTCGGTGAGGCGTTCCGAGAAGGGCGCATGCGCGAGCATCTGTGCCCCCAAACGCGTGGAGCGTTGAGCCTCGCCCGGTCCCTCCGCATGGGCGATGACCGGCATGCTGTGGTTCGCGGCGATCGCGACGATCGCGGCGAACATCTCGTCCGAGAACACGGCCCCCGCCGCGGCATTGCTGGCGACTTTGATGCGCGTCGCCCCTGCATCCTTCATCTCGACGACGACGCGCTCGGCGGCATCCGCGTCTACGACCTCGCGCACCGCACCTGCCGGCGCCCACGAACGGTCGGACGGATATCCGCCCGGCGGGGTGAGGAACGCCCCGGCGAACCCTACCTCGACGCCGATCCCGCCGCATGACTCCGGAGAATCTTCGAGAATCGGCCCGTAGTCGGCGCCGACACGGCGTGTTCGCGTCAACACTCCGGAGTTGTGCCGGAGCCCGGCGAGCACCTCCGGGTTCCCGCCCAGGTCGAACACCCGACCCAACGTCGAACCCGCCAGCTCAGCGACGTCGACCAGCTGCAGATGCACGTGCGAATCGGTGAATGCCCCGGCGACGACGCCGTTCAACCGTGGCATCCCGCTACTCGGCTGATCTGCGGTGAGCCGCACGCGGGTATCGACCACGGCGGCTGTGCCCTCGCGCCAGGCGCGTCCGCGAACGTCGAACCAGGTGACCGCAGACGGCATCAGCCGCCGATCTCCGTGCGCACCGTGTACAGCTCGGGGAAGAAGGTCAGCTCCAGGGCCCGCTGCAGGAAGCCGACGCCGCTGGAGCCTCCGGTGCCCGGCTTCATCCCGATCGTGCGCGTGACGGTCTTCAGATGCCGGAATCGCCAGAACTGGAAGTTGTCCTCGAGATCGACGAGATCCTCGCAGGCCTCATAGAGATCCCAGTGAGTCTGCGGGTTCTCGTAGATCTCGCGGATCGCAGGCACGAGCGAGGGATGCGGACGATACGGCTCGCGCACGTCGCGCTCAAGGATCTCGGTCGGGATGGGCAGCCCGCGTCGGGCCGCGAAGCGCAGGAACTCGTCGTACAGCGTCGGCCGCTCGAACTCTGCCTTCAGCAGTGCGAGGTTCGCGGGGTGATCGCGGAAGACCTGCAGCATCCGCTCGTTCTTGTTGCCGAGGGCGAACTCCACCGCCCGATACTGCACCGACTGGAACCCGGACGAGTTGCCCAGCGCGCCGCGGAACTGTGCGTACTCGGTGGGGGTGAGGGTCGCCAGTACAGACCACTGCTGCGTCATGACGTCCTGGATGCGCTTGACGCGCGCGACCCGTTTCAGCGCTTCTCGCAGGTCGTCGCTCGCGAGCAGAGTGCGGGCGGAGCCGAGCTCGTGCAGCAGCTGCTTCAGCCAGAGCTCGGTGGTCTGGTGCTGGATGATGAACAGCAGCTCGTCGTGGTGCTCAGGGTCGCTGACCGGATGCTGCGCGTTGAGCAGCTCGTCCAATCCGAGGTACGAGCCGTAGGTCATCCGTCCTGTGAGGTCGGTGACGATTCCGTCTTCGAGCGCGCGCTCGTTGTCGGTGTTCGATTGTTCAGTGCCCATGATGCTCGAGGCTATCCCGAACGTGCCGTCGACCGTCAGGGCCGAGCGCGGATCTGTCGGGTTCAGTCCGTGTTCGCACCCAGGAAGTCGATCGTCTTCTGCAGGGCGGTCTGTGCGTCCGGCATGTCGAGGTGGAACTGGTACTCGTGCGGAAGTTGCGGCTCGTGCGGCGCCGGCCAGAACTGCGTCGTCACGTCGACGCCGAGTTCGTTCAGACGGTCGGCCATGGGGATCGACTGCAGCCAGGTGAGACCGTCGCCGTTCCCACCGGAGATGTAGGTGGTGGGGAAGTCCTTCGTCACCCAGTTCACAGTCGACATCGTCGCACCGGAGGAGTCCTCTGCCCAGGTCTTCGTGCCGGCATACGCCCACATGGACGACTTGAAGCCCCACCCGACGATGCCGTCGAGCTGCGCCAGCGCGGCGAGGTCGTAGACACCGCAGTTCAGAACGGTCGCGACCACCTGGTCGGCGGACAACTTCGGGGTGATGTCCATGATCTCGGCGTAATCCGGGCTCGTGATGAGCGTCGCCATCTGGCTGGCCAGCTGTCCGCCGGCGGAGTCTCCTGCAAGCACGATCTGCGCGGGGTCGACGTTGAGCTCTTCGGCGTGTTCGTCGATGTAACCGAGGGCGTCATTGATCTGATGCACGGCCTTCGGGTAGAAGCCCTCAGGTCCCAGCGTGTAGTTCACTGCGATCGTCGTGTATCCCTCGGCGGCGAGGATGCGCATGTACGGGTCGACGTTCTCCTTCGAGCCGGAGATCCAGGCTCCTCCGTGGATCCACACGATCGTCGGCATGGGGCCTGTGGCGGATGCCGGGGTGAAGACGTCCATCGTCGTGTCGACGCCTTCATCGGCGTACGCGACGTCGAGCGTCTCGGTGAGCTTCGTGTCAGGGACGTGCTTGTCCATCTCGGCGGCTGTCGCGTCGCCGCCCTGTGTGAAGACCGCCCTGATCACCATCGCGGACGGCCACGGTGTGATCGACCCGACGATCGCCACCACCAGTGCGACGGTGATGACGATGACGATCGCCACCCGAGTCCTGTACCAGCGTCCGTGCACCTTCTTGGGGCGGTCATCGCTGTCATGGGCGTCGTTCTCGTGCGTGAGCGTGGTCATGGAATCCCCTCCACGCATCAGTGTGGCAGTACCAGGTGCCGCCGTGCTCGTTCGAGCCGCGTCGCCGCGTCGCCGCGACATGCGTCGGTCGGCTCAGCGGGCCAAGCCCTTGAGCAGATGCCGCAGACCGTAGTCGAATGCCTGATCGATGTCACCGCCGAGGCGGAAAGCGCCGCCGAGTTCCATCTGCAGGAAGCCGGTCATCCATGCTGTGACGAGTCGCGCGGCGTCGAGGGCGTCCTCGTCGCCGACGACGGCGGCGCTCGCTCGGCGCACGGGTCCGGCGGCTCGGTCGAGGGAGGCGAGCGGAGCGGATGCCGTGAACATCAGGCGGAATCCTTCCGGATGCGCCAGGGCGAATCCACGGTACGTCGCCGCCAGAGCGGCGAGCACGCTCTCGGCGCTGTCGCCACCGCCGGTCGCCGGCTCGCTTTCCACGCCCTCGAGCTCCGCCGACAGGTCGTCGATGATGGCCTCGACGACTCCGACGATCAGCGCATCCCTGTCGCGCACCCGCTTGTACAGCGAGGGTGCCCGTACGCCGACGCGGGCCGCGACGGCCTGCATCGTCAGGCCCGACAGCCCGTCGGACTCGAGGATGCCGCGCCCTGCAGCGATGATCGCCGCGGTCGAGGTTCGCTCAGGTGTCGGCATAGCGGATTCTCCGATCGTGTGTCAGTTTGGCTATTGACATTAGCCATGATAGCTATGTAGTGTAGCCATCGCAAGATCATCACACATCGATCGGTAGGACACCATGAAGCTCGCACCGCGCCTGCACCGGCTGGGAAACGACATCGTTGCCTCGTATCTCGTAGACGCACCGGAGGGGGTCACGCTGATCGACGCGGGGATGCCCGGTCATTGGAAGGATCTGCAGGAGGAGATGGCGACCATCGGCCGACCGCTGTCAGACATCAAGGGCCTCATCCTCACGCATGGCGACAGCGACCACATCGGTTTCGCTGAACGGCTGCGCACCGAGCACGGCGTTCCCGTGTTCGTGCACTCAGCCGATGCCGAGCGCACACGCACCGGGGCGAAGCCGAAGACGCCGATGGGACCGTCGAGGCTGGGGCCGATGCTGGGGTTCTTCGCGTACGGCATCCGCAAGAGGGCATTGCGCCCCGTCTACGTCGAAGAGGTGCAGGTGATCGCCGACGGCGACGTGCTCGATCTGCCGGGTGCGCCGCTGATCATCGGGATGCCGGGGCACTCGCCGGGCAGTGTCGCCGTGCACGTTCCTCTCGTCGATGCCGTGTTCGTGGGTGACGCCCTCACGACCAGGCACGTGCTGACCGGACACGACGGCGCGCAGCCCGCCCCTTTCACGGACGATCCTGCGGGTGCAGACGCCTCACTCGACCGCCTGGCCGAGGTATCGGCATCCTGGGTGCTGCCCGGTCATGGGGCGCCGTGGCACGGTTCGCCCGCTGACATCGCCGCCGCCGTTCGCGCCGCGCGATGAAAAGGCCGGACGCGTCGCCCGGCCGGGCCTCAGCGCCCCGCGAGCACCTCGGCCGTCGAACTCATCGTGATCTGCGGCGGGTACAGGCCCATCACCTGGATCGCGGCGGCGTGGTTCTCGGCCGTCGAACCTGCGCAGGCGTCTGACACGACGGTCACGTGGGCCCCGGCATCGGCCGCTGCCAGCGCTGTCGAGATGACGCAGCAGTCGGTGGAGACGCCAGCGAGCACGACGGATGCGCCGTGCCCGACGATCTGCTCGATCTGCGGTCCCCACTTGCCGAAGGTCGGCAGGTCGAGGGTCTCGAGCGGGCTGAGTGATGCGGCCTCCGGCACGACGTCGAACAGCGGATCGGTCGGCGGCTGATCCGCGAAAGGCCACGCCGCGAAGTACTCGCCCCACGACGTGGAACGGTCGGCTGTCGGCATCCATCTGGTCACGAGCACCCGGTCGCCGAAGGCATCAGCCAGTTCGCGGATGCGCGGCATCACCTCTGCGAAGAACGGCGAGCCCCAGTCGGAATCAGGTGAGGCGAAGATGTTCTGCGGGTCGACGACGACGAGCCAGGAATCGGCCCTCGAGCCAGCCGAAGGGCTCACGCCTGCTCCTGGCGACGGATCTTCCCCGCCCGAGCGAAGTAGGTGACCAGGAACGACAGCACCAAAGCGAAGAACACGCCGAGGTTCGCGTACGCCCAGTCGCCGTCGCGGCCCCCGATCAGGAACAGCAGATAGCCCTGCCAATTGTTCCACGGCGCATCGGCGGCGAAGTTGTTGACGACGAGACCCCAGCCGATCACGCTGGTGACGACCATGGTGATGATCGATGTCCAGTCCCAGGCGCCGTAGCGGCCTTTCGAGTCGAAGAGCGCCTCGTCGTCGTAATCCTTCTTGCGACGCAGGATGTCCGCGATGAGGATGCCGGCCCACGACGCCAGAGGTACGCCCAGCGTGATGAGGAAGCTCTGGAAGGGCCCGAGGAAGTCGGTCGCGAAGAAGACGACGTAGATCGTGCCGATCGTGAGGATGACGCCGTCGATCGCGGCCGCCGACGGCCGCGGGATGCGGATGCCGAGGCTGAGCAGCGTGAGGCCGGATGAGTAGATGCCGAGGACCGCGCCCGAGACGAGTGCGAGCACGGCGGTGAGAAGGAACGGCACCAGCACCCAGATCGGCAGGATGGTCGCGAGGGCGCCGACCGGGTCGGCGGCGATGGCATTCAGCAGCTCTTCGTTCGAGGCGCCGAGCAGCAGGCCGAAGATCACGAGGATGACGGGGGCGACCGATCCGCCGACGGTGTTCCAGAAGACGATCGCACCGTCGGACGCGGTGCGCTTCTGATAGCGCGACCAATCGGCGGCGATGTTGATCCAGCCGAGGCCGAACCCGGTCATCACCATGACCAGTGCGCCGATGAGCTGGCCGAGACTGCCGTCCGGGCGGGCGAGCACGGCGCCGAAATCGATGCTCGAGAACGCGAGGATCACATAGAGGACGGTGACGGCGCCGGTGATCCAGGTCAGCACGGACTGCATCTTCATGATCGTGTGATAGCCGAGGACGGATGCCGCGACGATGAGTGCAGCGACGATCACGGTCGCGATGATCCGCAGGGCGATGCTCTCGCCGTCTCCGCCGAGCTGCGTGATGACGGTCGCGGTGGCGAGCACGGCCATGATCGCGAGGAACGTCTCCCAACCGATCGAGGTCAGCCACGAGATGATGCCCGGCACCTTCTGGCCCTGCACGCCGAAGGCGGCGCGCGAGAGCACCATCGTCGGTGCCGAGCCGCGCTTACCGGCGATCGCGATCAGGCCGCAGAGCAGGAACGACACCACGATGCCGATGACCGACACGATCGTCGCCTGCCAGAACGAGATGCCGAAGCCGAGCACGAACGACCCGTATGACATGCCGAACACCGAGACGTTCGCCGCGAACCACGGCCAGAACAGGTCACGTGGCTTCGCTGTGCGCTCGGATTCGGGAATGACCTCGATACCGGCGCGCTCGATCAGTCCGGGCCCCGCTGCGATCTTCTCTGACATGCCCCCATATTGGCACCGCGTCGGTGCCTACGGGGTCAGGCGGCGAAGAACGATTCGGCAACGCGCGCGAGCGCGTGGAGGTCACTCACGCCGGCGAGCTCGCGAGCGGAGTGCATCGACAGGATGGGGATCCCGACGTCGACCGTACGGATGCCGAGCCGGGTGGCCGTGATCGGTCCGATCGTCGAGCCGCACGGCACCGCGTTGTTGGAGACGAACTCCTGCGATGCGATACCGGCGCTCTCGCACCAGCGGGCCCACGCGGCAGCCCCGATGGCATCCGTCGCGTACCGCTGGTTGGCGTTGATCTTGAGGATCGGGCCCGACCCGAGCAGCGGCTGCACAACGGGGTCGTGCTTTTGGGCGTAGTTCGGGTGCACCGAGTGGCCGACATCGCTGGACAGATGCCAGGATGCCGCGAACGCGCGGCGCTGCTCGGTGCCGTCCGCGCCGAGTCCGGCGTAGACCCGCGCCAGGATGTCTTCCAAGAAGGGGCCGGCAGCGCCCGATCGCGATTCGGAGCCCAGCTCTTCGTGATCGAACGCGGCGAGCACGGCGATGCCGGTGAGCTCTCCGCTCGCCGTGCCTGTCGACGCGCCGGCGAGAGCGACGACGCCCGCGTGCACGGAGGCGAGGTCATCCAGGCGGCCGCTCGCGAAGAACGCCTTGTCCTTCCCGAAGACCGCACCGCGCGCTGAGTCGGCGACGACGGCGTCGAATCCACGGATGTCGGCGGCGTCCACGCCCGCCGATGCGGCGAGCTCGCCCAGCAGGTCCTCTTCGGTCGGATCGCCGAGGCCCCACACCGGCTGCGTCTCACTCTGCTTGTCGAGCGCCAGGCCGTTGTTGTTGACTCCGCGGTCCAGATGCACGGCGAGCTGGGGCAACCGCAGCAGCGGACCGGTGTCGGCGAGCACGACGCGGCCGTCCGCGAGGGCGAGGCGCCCGGCGAGGCGCAGCTCGCGGTCGAGCCAGGAGTTCAGCAGCGGTCCGCCGTAGACCTCCACGCCCGCCTGCAGCCAGCCGCGGGAGCCGGTGGTCGGCCGCGGCTTGAGCTTGAAGCCGGGGGAGTCGGTGTGCGCGCCGAAGATCTGCGCCGGTGTCGTCGCTGCCGCATCCGCCGGCACGACCCAGCCGATCGCCGCGCCGTCTCTCACCACGACGAAGCGACCACCGGCCTGCGTCGGCCAGGCGTCCGTCTCCTCGAGTCGCACGAATCCGGACTCTTCCAGGCGACGGGCGACTTCCTCCGCGGCGTGGTAGCTCGAGGGAGAGGCGGCGACGAAGTCTGCGAGATCCTCAGCGTGCGAGAGGGCGTCGTTGGTGACAGGCATGGGGGCCTTTCTGCTTATGCGGCTCTTCGATCGTAACCGCGGTGGCAGAGCAGGTCAGCGGAAGTCCACCAGCCCTGCACGTGCGGCCGTGACGATGATCTGCACCCGATCGCGGACGTGCCATTTGGACATGATGCTGCCCAGGTGTGCTTTCACCGTGCCCTCCGAGACGATGAGCGTGCGCGCGATCTCGGCGTTCGACATGCCCTCTGCGAGACGGTGCAGCACTTCGGTCTCGCGCTCTGTGAGGGACACGAGCGGATCCGTCTGGCCGATCCCGCTCGATTCCGCTGCGCGGACGTGCTTGATGAGCATGGATGCGATCCTCGGCGAGAGAGAGCTGGCGCCCTTGTGCACCTCGCGAACGCCGGCGAGGATGCTCTCTGCACTGGAGTCCTTGAGCATGTAGCCCGAGGCGCCTGCGCTCAGCATCGGCAGCACCGTGTCGCTTCCTTCGAGCGTGGTGACTGCCAGGATGCGGATGTCCGGCCAGCGTTCGGCGATCGCGGCGGTCGCCTCGATCCCGTTCATGTCCGGCATCTGCACGTCCATCATGATGACGTCCGGGATATCCCGCTCCACGAAAGCGATCGCTTCGAGTCCGGATTCGGCTTCCCCGATGACCTGGATCTCTGCATCACGCGACACGAAGTGCGACAGCGCTGAGCGCACCAGTGGATCGTCATCGACGATGAGAACACGGATTTCCGGCATGGGAGAAGCCTAACGGCCGAGAACTCCGTCGCGGAGGGCCTAGACCTTTGGCTAAAAAAGTCTGCCTGTGAGTCGGATGTGGCGGCGCGGATTCATCGAGAAGATGAGTTCAGACATTCGACATAAGACCCGGTATTGGTGGTGAATACTATGACTTTCTGGCAAATGATGGCGAGAGCCTTCGGTATCAAAGGCTAACGCATTTAGCGAATAGGGGATACTGGAGACATGGCCTTCCGTCAGTTGATCCGGAGCGGCACGGGATCTCCGGGGCTGACGCAATCCGGGGCGCTGAGCACTCTCGAGCGCATCACCGTGCTGGTGGTCATCGTCGGTGTCATCGCGGTCGACCTCTTCGGCATCATCTTCTCGTATGGGCCGAGCCTGCCTCAGTCTCTCCTCAGCATCGCGACCACGATCGTGTTCGCGCTGTATCTCTGGTCACCCTGGGTCGCCACCGCGGCGCTCGGAATCGTGTTCGCCCTGTCGTTCGTAGCGGGCACGCAATCGGCGGCGATCTTCGCCGCAGCTGTCGCCGTCGGACTCGTCGTCCGGTTGGGTCGGATGTCACTGATCCTGTCGTACGCCGGTGCCTTTCTGGTCGCGACCGCGATCGTGGGCTACAGCAACCCGGATGCCCCGGTCAACGTCGGCATCTACCTGATCATCGCGACGGTGGCGGGCGCGATCGGTTTCGCCCTCAGACTCGCCTTGGACAAGGGGCGTCGGCTTGAGCAGGAACTGGCGGAACGAGCCGAGCACGAGCGCGAAGCGGTCCTCGCCGAACGCCGTTGGATCGCGGGCGAACTGCACGACAGCATCGCGCATCACCTCACCGTCGTCGCGCTGCACGTGCAGATGCTGGACGATCCGGAGCGCAGTCGTGATTCGCAGGACGCGATTCGTGTCGCCGCCAGAACGGCGATGACGGATCTGCGATTCGTGATCGAGCTCGCCGACGACGGGCCGCGCTCGTCTGCTGTGCACTCGGGCGACCTCGCCACCGCAATCGACGAGGCGCAGGGCGAGATCGAGGCTGCGGGCCATGCCGTGGTCAGTGAGGGCGACGCGCGCGACGAACGCATCCACCGCGCCGGCGAGATCATCCTCGCGCGAATCATGCGCGAATCGGCGACGAACATCCTGAAGCACGCCGGCCCAGGCGATGTGAGCATCCGACTGGACGTCGATGACGAGGCGCTGACGTTGGAGATCCGCAGCCCGCTGCCGGCGACGCCGCGACGCGATCTTCCCTCCAGTCGCACCGGCGTGAACAGGATGGCCGAGCGCGTTCTCGGGGCAAGCGGTGAGTTCACGGCCGGCGCGGTCGACGGGCAGTGGCGGGTGTCGGCCTCCTTGCCGATCAACTGACCTCGAGGCCCGTGAGATCAATTCTCTGGACGAAGGTCCAGTATCTTCTCGACGTTTGGTCGTTATGGGGATCGGCTGGTCCCGATATTTTGAGATCACCCCAAATAGGCGTCCCCAGCGCCTGGGTCTGATGGAGCGTCCCCAGCGCTTGATCGCGAGCGTGACTATGGTGTTCGAGCTTGTCGCGCTCGCGGTCGCTGCTGGAGCTTTTCGAGCGATCGACGTCTCTTCCGCATCGGCCGTATTCGAGCCTCGCTTCCGCGTGCCTGCGCGGCGACGGCGCGGCTTTCCCGAGCGAGTTTGCCTGCTGTTCACCCGGAAGAAGGGGCGGTGAACGCGAGCCGAACGATCACCTGAGCGGCCCACTCCCGACTTTTTCGGGTGTCACAGTGGATGCTGAACACCCCTCAGTATCGAAAGGCCGCCATGACGAATCTCGTCGCAGATGTCGTCGTCGTCGGTTCCGGCGTCGTCGGCCTGGGAGCCGCCTATTCGGCCGTGCGCCGTGGACTGCGGGTAATCGTCGTCGATCGCACGGCGGCCCCCGTCGGCGCGACGATCCGGAACTTCGGGCACTTGTGCATCGGCGCCCAGACGGGACTCGCCCGCGAGTTCGCCGACGCATCGCGCGACATCTGGCTGCGATTGGCGAGCGACGCCGGCTTCTGGCTGCGCGAATCCGGCACGCTGATCGCGGCGCGCGGCGATGACGAGATCGCTCTGCTGGAGCGCGCGTCGCTGTCTGACGACATCCGGATGCTGGATGCGGACGAGTTGCTGCGACATGCACCGTTGCGACGAGAAGCCGTCGTAGGCGGCGCTCGCATCGAGACTGACCTGCAGACGAATCCTCGCGAAGCAGCGAGCGCGATCGTGTCGTACCTTGCTTCGCTCGGCGTCGAGTTCCGCTTCCGAACTGCTGTCACCGAAGTCTCGGCATCACGGGTGCAGACCACGCGGGGCGCGATCGATTCCGGCCTGGTGATCGTGGCTGTCAATCACGACATCGATCAGTTGCTTCCTGAACTCGCCGAGCGAGTCGGCGTCGTCCGCTGCGCGCTGGACATGATGCGCGTGACGGCAGATCTGCCGCGCGCGCTCGACGCCCCGTTGCTGACCGGATGGTCGCTGCTGCGCTACGGGCGGTTCGGGTCCTTCACCGAGACCGCAGCACTGCGCGAACGACTGCACGCCGAGCGGCCCGAACTCGCCGCGCTCGATCTGAACCAGATGTACACGCAGTTGCCTGACGGCACGCTCATCATCGGAGACTCTCACTCCAAGAGCGCCCAGCCAGGGCCGTTCCAGCCGGAGGCGGCGTTCGATGCGTTCCTGGCCGAGGCAACGGGCCTGTTCGAGGTCGACCGCTTCCGCGTGCTGGAGCGCTGGCAGGGCGTCTACGCATCCGCGTCAACTGACTTCCTCATCGAAGAGCCGGAACCCGGACTGCACGTGATCGCCGCGACGACGGGGATCGGGATGACGACGGGGCTGGGGCTCGCGGAGCGCACTCTTGAGACCGCATTGAACCGGGCGCCGTTGCCCGCACAGGGAGGAACCTCATGACCGCCATCGAACTCGTCGTCCTCGATATGGCAGGAACGACCATCCGCGACGATGGCGTCGTCGAGCAGGCATTCGGGCGCGCTGCCGAGCGCACCGGCGTCGCTGAGCGGTTGCCGTGGGCCGATGCCCTCCAGTACGTGCGCGACACCATGGGAATGTCCAAGATCGATGTCTTCACCCACCTGTCGGGGGGCGATGTCGCCGCAGCCACGGCAGCCACGGCCGCCTTCGAGGGCGCGTACTCGGAGCTCGTCTCCGAGCAGGGCGTCGCTGAGATCCCCGGCGCTGCAGAGGCGATCGCGCACATGCGCGATGCCGGGCTCAAGGTCGTACTGACGACGGGCTTCGCCCCTGTCACGCGCGACGCGCTGATCGACGGCCTCGGCTGGAGCGGTCTCATCGACCTCGCTCTGTCGCCGGTGGACGCCGGTCGCGGACGCCCCGCCCCTGATCTCGTTCTCACTGCGCTGCTGCGCACAGGAACGTCTGCGGTCTCCGCCGTGGCCGTCGTCGGCGACACCAGCAGCGACGTGCAGTCCGGACGACGCGCGGGCGCAGGGTTCGTCGCCGGCGTGCTCAGCGGTGCGCACGACCGCGCCGCGCTGATAGGCGCCGGTGCGGACGCCGTGCTCGACGACGTCACCGCGCTGCTGCCTGCGCTTCACGAAAGAGCGCTTCTCGGTACCGCTCTCGCACGGACCTCCTGACATGCGCACCCTGCTTCCGCACGATGAACGGCAGGACGTGACGCTGAGACCCGCGGCGACGGCGAAAGTCTGGCTCGGAGTGGGCCAGGCGCATGAGACCGTCGCGGTGCCAGGGGTGGGACTCGGCCACGGTGACGTGCTGATCGCGATCGAACTGTCGACGGTGTGCGGTTCCGACGTGCACACCGTGCAGGGACACCGGTCGGCGCCGACGCCGCTGGTGCTCGGACATGAGAGCGTCGGCCGTGTCATCGCGATCGGAGACGGCGGGACGACTGCTGCCGACGGTGCTCCGCTGCGCATCGGCGACCGCGTCGTGTGGTCCGTGACCGTCTCGTGCGGCACGTGTGATCGCTGCGCGGCCGGACTCACTCAGAAATGCCGCACTCTGGCGAAGTACGGCCATGAACGGATCGGGCCTCGGTGGGAGCTGACCGGCGGCTTCGCGAGCCATGTGCATCTGCGCGCCGGTACGACGATCGTACGGGTACCTGAGGCACTCCCCGCAGCTGTGCTGGCACCGGCATCGTGTGCCACGGCGACTGCGTGGGCAGCGGTCGCCCGAGGCATGACCGGGCGCAGCCTCGAGGGCAGACGCGTGCTCGTGTTCGGAGCGGGGCTCGTCGGACTCTCCGCAGCGGCGATCGCCGCAGACGAAGGCGCAGAGGTCACGGTCGTCGACCCGTCCGAGTCTCGACGGGCGTTCGCCGCGAGGTTCGGCGCAACCGCCGCGGCGGCCGCGACCGGGCCGGCGGACATCGTGATCGAGGCATCCGGTCATGCCGTCGCAGACGCGATCGCTGCGGCAGACATCGGCGGCACCGTCGTGCTGGTGGGCAGCGTGTTCCCCGCAGAGCCGGTGCCGTTCGACGCCGAGAGCGTGGTGCGGCGGCTGCTCACGGTGACCGGTGTGCACAATTACACCGGCGCCGAGCTCGCCGCCGCCGTCGGGTTCCTCGCCGGCCGAGGGCGCGCCTACCCGTTCGCCGATGTGGTCGGCGAAGTGCACCCGCTGGATGACGTGGATGCGGCGGTGGCCGCAGCGGCCGCACCGGGAGCGCCGCTGCGCGTCGCCCTCAACCCACGCTGACCGGCAGCGGGAAACGTCGGCGCAGGATCACACGCTGCACGAGCGTCCACGCGACGGTGACGGTCAGGTAGAGCCCTGCGGCCAACGGCACGAATACGGCGAACACAGCGGTCAGGTAGTGCAGGGCGCTCATCATGCGCAGCATCCCTGGCGATGACAGCGGGGAGTCGTCGACGGGAACAGGCCGGAACACCCGGCGGCTGACCTCGGCCACCGCGATCATGACCACGATCAGAGCGCCGTACACGACGAGCGTCGGCATCGAGAACGGCCCGACGGTCAGCATGCTCACGAGACTCGTGCCGAGTGAGGCGCCGAACAGGTCATGCGTCAGCAGGTCGTTCGGGTGCCCGGAGATCTCGGTGCGAAGGAACAGCGTGTAGAGGATGCCGATCACCGGCGCCTGCAGCAGCACCGGAAGGCACCCCGCGAACGGCGAGGTGTTCTCGTCCTTGTAGAGCTGCATCGTCTCGCGCTGCAGACGCTCGGGATTCTTCTTGTGTCGGCGCTGGATCTCTCGCAGCTTCGGCGCGAGCCGCGCGCGGGTCTGTTCTGCTCTCGCCTGCGATACGCCGACGGGGATGAGCAGCGAGCGGATGATCACAGTGATGAGGATGATGGCGGCCGCTGCCGCCGAGGCGCCGGTGAATGGTGCGAGCAGGTCGGCGAGGCCGGTGAGCGCGCCGTACGCGGCGTCGAGGATCGCCGCGATGGGCGCAATGGCATAGATGTCCAAGAGAAGTCCGTTCAGAGTGTGCGGGAAGGTCGGCTGCGCCTAAGGCGCATGCATCAAGAGATGTGCCGCGCTCCCGTCACGAACGGATGGTCACACGGCGCGCACGACTCCCGGCGCCCTCGGACGGGGATGACCTGCGGCATCCGGATCACTCTGCGAGAGGAGCACGGAGCGGCCGATGGCACGCAGGGGATGCGGAGCAGACCCCTGCCCTGTGCGCACCGCACCGAGCGTGATGGTCACGATGAGGGTGGCGACGGCGAGCACAGCGACCGCAAGGCTCAGTGCTGCGAGATCCAGCGTCGCGAGGTCGGGCGTGCCGGCCAGCCCGAGCGCGGACAGCACGAGCTGCATGAGCTTCTCGATCCAGTCCGCCATGTCATCGAGGGTACCAGCGGGTGGTTGAGGCGTAGCCTCGGAGGCATGAGCGAACTGAGCGAGATCCTCGGCGTCAGGCATCCGATCCTTCTGGGACCGTTCGGCGGATTGTCATCGGTCGCACTGACGGCCACGGTGAGCGAGGCAGGCGGGCTCGGGGGCCATGGACTCTACGGATATGACGGCGAGCGGATCAGGTCCA
The DNA here is from genome assembly GCF_049896145.1 of Microbacterium sp. TWP3-1-2b2. Classification (NCBI taxonomy): domain Bacteria; kingdom Bacillati; phylum Actinomycetota; class Actinomycetes; order Micrococcales; family Microbacteriaceae; genus Microbacterium; species Microbacterium sp. TWP3-1-2b2. The sequence goes on from NZ_JAFCTS010000002.1 coordinate 238,875, forward strand.
CAGCAGCTGCACTGCGTGACGCGACGGACTCGCCGTTCGCGCTCAACATCTGGCTGCCCACAGGGGACGAGGTCGAACCCGGCCCGCAGCACACAGTGTTCGCGCAGGCGCTGGAGCCGTTCTACGAGGCGGTGGGCGTCGACGTGCCCTCACGCCCCGAGCGATATCTGCCGTCGCTCGATGAGCAACTCGCCGCGATCTGGGAGGCATCGCCATCCGTGCTCAGCGTCGTGTTCGGAGTTCCGTCGCCTGAGGTCGTGGAGGAGGCGCATCGCCGTGGCATCCGCGTCGTCGGAACCGCGACGACGGTCGCGGAGGCGGCTGCGCTGGATGCCGGTGGAGTCGACGCGATCATCGCGTCAGGTTCTGAAGCGGCCGGCCACCGGGTCTCGTTTCTGCGGCCGGCCGACGAGTCGCTGGTCGGCACGTTCGCGCTCGTGCCGCAGGTGGTGGATGCCGTATCCGTTCCGGTGATCGCGGCAGGCGGCATCGCCGAGCGTCGAGGCGTCGCGGCGGCGTTCGCACTGGGCGCATCCGGGGTACAGGTCGGCACGGCGTTCCTCGCCACTGCGCAATCAGCGGCGACCGACGCGCACAGGGCGGCGATCCGCAGCACAGCGGCAGATGAGACCGTCCTGACGAGGGCCATGAGCGGTCGCCTGGCCCGAGGCGCTCGCAACCGCGCGGTGCGGGCGATCGAGGCGAGCGGCACGATCGCGTCGTTCCCGATGCAGAACTGGCTCACCGGTAGGTTCCGCGCCGCAGCGGGTGAGCAGAACCTCGGCGAGCTCCAATCGCTGTGGCTCGGTCAAGCAGCACCGCTCGCTCGACTGGACGACGCGATCGAGGTGTTCGAGGAGCTGGTCGCCGGGCTGCCAGGACGCGCCGACAGGCCCAGCGACCGGTAAGGCTAGGCTGGATGACCGCGGCTGTCCGGTCGTACCATCCGATCCGAGGAGCATCCGTCGTGATCCGAAATCCATTTGCAGCGCCCGCGCGACTGCGCACGCTCGCGCGCACTGCCGGGGCGATGGCGCTCACCGCGTTCGTCGCTGTGGGCGTGCTGCTCGGCGGCGCGCCCGCTGCCGTCGCCGCCGACGACGCCGAGAAATACGTCATCGGCACAGACACCACGTTCGCGCCGTTCGAGTTCACCGACTCCAAGGGTGACCTGGTCGGCATCGACATGGATCTGCTTCGAGCGATCGCCGAGGACCAGGGCTTCGAGGTCGAGATCCGTCAGCTCGGCTTCGACGCGGCAGTCCAGGCGCTGCAGTCGAATCAGGTCGACGCCGTCATGGCGGGCATGTCGATCACCGACGAGCGCAAGGCCACGTTCGACTTCAGCGATCCGTACTTCACCAGCGGCATCCAGCTCGGCGTGCTCGAGACCAGCGACATACAGTCCTTGGACGACCTCGACGGCAAGACCGTCGCCGTCAAGACCGGTACGCAGGGGCAGACCTTCGCGGATGACAACAAGGACGAGTACGGCTTCCGCGTATCGCCGTATCAGGACACGACCGACATGGTGGACGCCGTCAAGGCAGGTCAGGCCGTCGGCTATTTCGAGGACTTCCCGGTGCTCGCCTACGGCATCCAGCAGGGTTCCGGCTTCCGGCTGATCGGCGAGCCGGAGCTCGGTGGCGAGTACGGCGTCGCGGTCAACAAGGGCCAGAACCCCGAGCTTCTCGAGATGATCAACGCGGGTCTTGCCAACCTCAAGGAATCCGGCGAGTACGACGAGATCGTCGACACCTACCTGGGCGGCGGCGAGAAGTCGACGCAGCCCACGGACATCATCTCGGTCGCGGTACAGTATTGGCCCGCACTGATGGAGGGCCTGTGGCTCACGATCCTCGCGACGATCATCGCGATCGTGGCCGCGTTCATCCTCGGCCTCGTCTTCGGATTCGGTCGGCTGTCCGGCTTCTTGCTGTACCGCTGGCTCGCCACCGCATACGTCTACGTGTTCCGTGGAACGCCGATCCTCGTGCAGGCGTTCTTCGTGTTCTTCGCCATCCCGCAGCTGTTCCCTGGGATCACATTCAACCCGTTCGTGGCCGGTGCGATCACGCTGTCGCTCAATACCGGTGCGTACATGACCGAGATCATCCGCAGCGGCATCCAGGCCGTCGACCCGGGGCAGACCGAAGCATCGCGCTCGCTGGGGCTCGGACAGTGGAAGACGATGCAGAAGGTCGTGCTGCCGCAGGCGTTCCGCATCATGATCCCGTCGTTCGTGAACCAGGGCATCATCACCTTGAAGGACACGTCTCTCCTCAGCGTGATCGGTCTCGCGGAGCTGACGTTCCAGTCACGGCAGATCATCGCCTCCACCTACCTGTCCGCGCAGGTGCTGACCATCGTCGCTGTGATCTACTTCATCGTGATCACACTGCTGACGCTGCTCGCTGATCGCCTCGAGAGGAAGTTCAACGCATGAGCAAGATCGAAGTCCGGGATCTGCATAAGTCCTTCGGGGACAACGAGGTGCTCAAGGGGATCGACCTCACGGTCGAGGACGGCGAGGTCGTCGCGGTGATCGGCCCGTCGGGATCGGGCAAATCGACCCTGCTGCGGTGCCTCAACAAGCTCGAGGAACCGACCTCGGGACACGTCATCATCGACGGCGTCGACCTCACTCACAAGAGCGTCAAGCTCGATGAGGTGCGTCAGCGCATCGGCATGGTGTTCCAGCACTTCAACCTCTTCCCGCATATGACTGTGCTGGAGAACATCACGCTCGCGCCGACCGAACTCGGTCGTCTGTCCAAGACAGAGGCGCGCGATCGTGCGCTTTCGCTGTTGGAGCGCGTGGGCCTCTCTGAGAAGGCGGACGCGAAGCCCGCCTCGCTGTCCGGCGGTCAGAAGCAGCGTGTCGCCATCGCGCGCGCTCTGGCCATGGACCCGGAGATCATGCTGTTCGACGAGGCGACCAGCGCGCTGGACCCCGAGATGGTCGGTGAGGTGCTGCAGGTCATCCGTGACCTGGCCGAGGGCGGCATGACCATGGTGCTCGTGACGCACGAGATGGGTTTCGCGCGCGAGGTGTCAGGTCGCACGGTGTTCATGGATGCCGGAGTCGTCGTGGAAGAGGCAACACCGGCAGAGCTCTTCGGATCACCCAAGAGCGACCGTCTGAAGGACTTCCTCTCGAAGGTGCTCTGAGGCACCTGCCCCGCGGCGGTCGGCTAAAGGATGACGGTCGACTTCCCGTGCACGATCACGCGATCCTCCGCGTGCCACTGCACGGCTCGGGCGAGAACCTGACGCTCGACGTCGGCCCCGCGGCTCTGCAGGTCGGCGGCCGAATCGGAGTGCGTGGCGCGCGTGACGTCCTGCTCGATGATCGGCCCCTCATCGAGGTCGGCGGTCGCGTAGTGCGCGGTGGCGCCGATGAGCTTCACTCCGCGTTCCTTGGCCCGCGCATACGGATTGGCGCCGATGAACGCGGGCAGGAACGAGTGATGGATGTTGATGACGGGAGCGGCGACCTTCTCGATGAAGTCATCGGTGAGGATCTGCATGTACCGTGCGAGCACCACGAGGTCGACATTGCCCTGCAGCAGTTCGAGCTGACGCTGCTCCATCGCGGCCTTGTCTGCTGACGGAATGTGCACGAACGGCACGCCGAAGGTGCGCACGGACTCTGCGAGATCGGGGTGGTTCGAGATGACCATGGTGATGTCGATGTCGAGCTGTCCGCGCTGTGTGCGCCACAGCAGCTCCATCAGGCAGTGGTCGTACTTCGAGACGAAGATGGCCACACGCTTGCGCTTGGCGACATCGTGCAGAGACCACTCCATGCCGAACCGCTCGGCGACCTCGGTGATCGATGCTTCGAGTACGGGACGCGCGGCGGCGAGTCCTGCGAGCTGGATGACCGTGCGCTGGAAGAATCGGCCGACATCCGTCGAGTGCTGATCGAGCGAGACGATGTTGGCGCCGTGCTCGGCGAGAACGCCGGCGACGGCAGCGACGATTCCGGGCTGGTCATCGCAGGCGACGAGCAGGCGGGCGGTGTCGGGCTGAGACATGGATGCTCCTTGCAGGGTGTTCGTAGATTCTCTCGCGGCACCGCCCGCCGTGACGAATCGACACCGCTGCGGGCCCTGGTGTCGATACTCTGAGCGGGTGACTGCGAGCGAGATCGGACTTGTGTTGATACCGCTTCTCGCGGTGGCCGCGCCGTTGCTGGCTCGCGGCATCCGCCCGGTGCTGCGTGTGCCGATCATCGTGTTCGAGCTCGTGCTCGGGATCATCTTCGGACCGGCCGTGCTCGGCTGGGTGGCGCCAGGGCAAGTGCTCGACAAGCTCAGTGATTTCGGGCTGGCGATGTTGTTCTTCATGGCAGGCAGCGAGATCGATTTCCGGGCGATCGCCGGTCGGCCGCTCGTGCGGGCTTCGCTCGGGTGGCTGCTCAGCGTGATGCTGGGCGTCGGTGTCGGATTCCTGATCGCCCCGGATGAGGGCATGATCGTGATCGGGATCGCCCTGAGCTCGACCGCGCTCGGCACGCTCATGCCGATCCTGCGCGATGCCCGCGAACTGGACACTCCGTTCGGGAAGATCGTCACCGCGATCGGTGCGGTGGGGGAGTTCCTTCCGCTGATCGCGATCTCGATCTTCCTCAGCACGCGCCGTGCACCGGTGGCGGCAGCGATCCTGCTCACGTTCGTCGTGCTCGCCGCTCTCGTGATCTTGATCGCGCGTCGCACACCGCACGGTCGTCTGCACACGTTCGTCGGAGCAACGCTGCACACCTCCGACCAGTTCGGAGTGCGGTTCGTGCTGATGCTCATCGCCGCGCTGGTCGGGCTCAGCGTGTTGCTCGACCTCGACATGCTGCTCGGTGCCTTCGTCGCCGGCGCGGTGTGGCGCATCATCATGGCGCGCGCACCGGAGTCGGATGCTGTCGCCGTGGAGAGCAAGCTGGAGGCGATCGCCTTCGGGTTCCTGGTGCCGGTCTTCTTCTTGTACACCGGCGTCACATTCGACCTCGGCCGGCTCATGGCGTCGCCACTGGCGATCTCACTGGTTCCGCTGTTCCTGATCGCGCTGCTCGTCATCCGCGGTGCCGCCGCCCAGCTTTCGGCGTCACGCGGGGCGAGTCTGCGCGAACGCACGGCGCTCGGGATGCTCGCGGCGACCGGCCTGCCGATCATCGTCGCTGTCACGGCGATCGGCGTGGATGAAGGCATCCTCGATCCCGCGATCGCGGCGGCATTGGTCGGAGCAGGCATGCTGTCGGTGCTGATCTATCCGCTCGTGGCGATGATCCTGCGCGGCGATCGTGAACGACTGGACACCGCGGAGCGGACGCTGCCGCAGGGGGAGCTGTGACCACGACGGCCGAGATCCTGGACGCCGCGCGGGCGTCGCTGCTCGGCGCACCCAGGGAGGGGCTCGGCGAGGAGCGTTCATCGCGCTGGCGCGGCGAGCGGATCGTGCGTGTGGGCGACGCCTGGCACGTGGGAGTGCTGCTGCTCACTGACGACCGGGTGCTCGCGACCGCCGAGATCCTGCGTGCGGCCGATCCGGGGCGGCGTGGATACACCGCAGAGTCGGCCCGCGCACGAGCAGCGCGACGACAGCTGGCGCTGCGGGGCGGCTTCGACGAGGGCGACGTCGTGCATGTCGGTTGGTCGATCATCGACGTGGCCGCCGTGGATGCCGGCGGTTCATCCGGTCCGCTCGCGCTGATCGATGGGGTGCCGTCAGTGCGATGGTCCAGCCCTTCGACAGGCTCGGGGGCCGGGGCATACATGCCGTTGGAGGCCTATCTGCGTGAGCGTATCGACCTGATGCGCAATCTCTGAGAATGACGGGGAATACTCCGGAACCAACGGCGTTGAAGTTGAGTGAAGCACGCTCAACTTTAGGAGAACGCAATGCCCAACGACTTCAGCGACAACGGCGCGAACTCGTTCGATGAGTTCCTCGCCCGATATCTCGCAGGCGAGCGAGCCCGGCAGACCCGGTCGATCGACCTCAGTCGATTCCTGACGGCTCGTACGCAGGAGATCCTGCAGAACGCGGGCCGTCTGGCACTCGAGCGCGGCCAGACCGAGCTCGACGCTCTGCACGTTCTGCGCACGATCGTCGAGGACGCCACCGTCGCACAGGCCATCGAGCGCATCGGCGTGACGCCGCAGCAGATCATCGACGCCGTCGAAACCCGGCTTCCGGCGCCGGCGGCGCGCGCCGAGGCGGACGCAGCCACCATAACGCCGAGCGCCAGCCGCGCTCTCTTCCACGCCTATCAGGTGGCGCGTTCCTCCGGCGCGACCTACATCGAGCCGGCGCACGTCTTCTTCGCGCTCGTGCTCGGCCAGGACGTGCCGGCAGGTCAGGTTCTCGCGCAGATCGGCGTGACGGCGGATGCGCTCACCGATGCCGCGCGCGGGCACGTCGACGCCCCCGTCGGCGGCGACGCTGCGGGCGCAGAGGCGTCGGCATCCGGCTCCGCCATGCTCGACAAGTACGGCATCGACCTGACGGCTCGGGCACGAGCCGGCGAACTCGACCCCGTGATCGGTCGCAGCGATGAGATAGAGCAGACCATCGAGATCCTCAGCCGCCGCACGAAGAACAACCCTGTCCTGATCGGCGAGGCGGGTGTCGGCAAGACGGCGATCGTCGACGGCATCGCTCAGGCGATCGTCGACGGCACGGTTCCCGCGCAGCTCGAGGGTCGTCGGGTGATCGCACTCGATCTGCCCGGCATGCTCGCCGGCACACGCTACCGCGGTGACTTCGAAGAGCGCCTGACCAAGACGATGGACGAGATCGCCGCGCACAAGGACGAGGTGATCGTGTTCATCGACGAGGTGCACACGGTCGTCGGTGCCGGTGGATCCGGTGAGGGAGGCATGGACGCGGGCAACATTCTCAAGCCCCGTCTTGCCCGAGGAGACCTGCACATGGTCGGCGCGACCACACTGAAGGAATACCGCCAGATCGAGAAGGACCCTGCGCTGGAGCGCCGCTTCCAGCCGGTGAAGGTGGACGAGCCGAACATCGAAGACGCCGTGCGCATCCTCGAAGGGCTGACCGACGCCTATCAGGACCACCACCGCGTGACGTACACGGATGCCGCGCTTCGTGCCGCCGTGACGATGAGTGCCCGCTACCTGCCCGACCGCGTGCTGCCTGACAAGGCGATCGACCTGATCGACCAAGCAGGTGCGCGACTGCGCCTGAAGCTGGGCCTGCCTGCAGACACCTCAGAGCTCATGATGGAGCTCGCCGACCTCGAAGCACGCAAGAACGAGGCCGTCAGCGCCGAGCACTACGAGGAGGCGTCGCGTCTGCGCGATGAGATCGTGCAGACCCAGGCCCGGATCGACGCGATGGCCTCCGGCGAATCGGGTGCCATCAGCGCGATCGTCGACGAGCGTGAGATCGCCGAGGTGATCGCACGGGCCACAGGCATCCCGGCCAGCCGTCTCACCGAGGATGAGCGGGAGCGCCTCGGCGATCTCGAGACCGACCTGCATGCGCGGGTGATCGGTCAGGAGGACGCCGTGACCGCCGTGGCCCGCGCCGTGCGGCGCAGCCGTACGGGTATGGGCGACGCGCGCCGTCCGGTCGGATCCTTCCTGTTCCTCGGCCCCACCGGCGTAGGCAAGACCGAGCTTGCGAAGGCCCTGGCCGACCGCCTGTTCGATGACGAGAACGCCGTGATCCGCTTCGACATGAGCGAGTTCGGTGAGCGGCACACCGTCTCGCGACTCGTCGGTGCTCCTCCCGGATACGTCGGCTACGACGAGGCGGGTCAGCTCACCGAGCGTGTGCGTCGAAGCCCGTACTCGATCGTGCTTTTCGACGAGATCGAGAAGGCGCACCCTGACGTGTTCAACCTGCTGCTGCAGGTGCTCGACGACGGACGCCTCACGGACGGGCAGGGCCGCACGGTCGACTTCCGCAACACGGTGATCGTGATGACATCGAACGTCGGCAGCGAGTTCCTCGCCTCGCGTTCAGGTGCGCTCGGCTTCGTCTCGTCGCAGGATGCGTCGGCGAACGGGTTCTCCTCGATGAAGGATCTCCGTGACCGTGTGATGGGCAAGCTGCGTGAAGCCATGCGTCCGGAGTTCCTGAACCGCATCGACGAGATCGTGCTGTTCCAGAAGCTCACCAAGGATGAGCTGGCGCGTATCGTGCGGCTCATGCTGACGGCGACCTCGACCCGCCTCGCCGAGCGCGACATGCGCCTCGACGTGTCGGATGACGCGGTGGCCTGGCTGGGCGAGAACGGCTACGAGCCCGAGTTCGGCGCGCGTCCGCTGCGTCGCCTGATCCAGCGCGAGGTCGACGACCGCATCGCCGACCTGCTGGTCGCGGGCGCTCTCGATGACGGGGGCACTGTACGAGTGGATGCCACGGGCGACGGCCTCGTCGTCGAGGCCGCGGTGCACGCGATCGCCTAGGGCCTCTCGCTCACGCGAAGGTCTCCGCGAACCTGCGAAGCAGATCCTCGCCGCCCAGACCCTGGGCGGCGAGGATCTCTGCTTCCACGATGTCGAAAGCCTCAGGGTCGAAGTACCCGTTGCCCCGGTAGAACGTCATCCGGTCGGCGAAGTCCTGCGGACTCGGCTCCGGGTGGAACTGCGTCGCGTACAAGCGGGTGCCGACACGATAGGCCTGAACAGGGCAGTCGTCGTTCGTCGCGAGCAGCACCGCATCCGGCGGGACAGCGGTCGCACTCTCCTTGTGCGCAGTGAACACGTTCAGTGCGGGCGCACTGGGTCCGAAGACGCGATCGGCGGCCCCCGCATCCGTCGTTCTGATCTCGGTCGCGCGGGTCGCTTCAGGATACGAGAGGGTCAGCGCGCCACCGAGCATGCGCGTCACGACCCCGATGCCGAAGCAGGTGAAGAGGGCCGCGGTATCGTTCGCGAGTGCTCGTGCGGCGATCCGCTCGAGATCGGCCTCGACGCGCTGCTGCAACGGTGACTTCACAGCGTCCGTCACATTGAACGGCGAGCCCCCGATGACGAATCCGTCGTGGCGGTCGAGCACCTCATCGGTGAGGGGAGCGGCGAGCAGGTCGAACTGGTCGAGGTCGTCGACGGCGAGGCCCCGCAGGAATGAGACATGCTCCGCCTCAGCTGCACCGCGCTCCGGCCGAACGCAGACGTAGAGAAGCGAAGCCATGCAGATAACCTATCGTCGCTCAGCGCGAGGAATTGGCGGTGCGCCCTCGTACGATGCCGACGAAGGTGTCGACGTCCTCTGTCGTGCGCTCCCGAGGCCATGCGAGCGCGACGGTGGAGATCGGACCTCCGCGCAGCGGCCGATGGCCGGCGTCCTTGCGCTGGTGGAGACGAGCCAGCGACATCGGCACGATGACGATACCGACGCCGGTGGCAGCAGTGGCGATCGCCTCGGCCGTCGTCTCGAGCCGGGCGAATTCCGGTGCGACGGTGCCGGGGATGTCGAGCGGTCCGAGCACGTCGTCGAGCGGAGTGATCAGCACTTCTCCCACGAGATCTGCGGGATCGAGCTCGTCGACGACGAGCAGGTGCGACTCCGCTGATGTCACGACCACCGAGACCTCGTCGTAGAGCGGAATCAGATGCAGGGTCTCATCGACGAGAGGAAGCCGGATGAGCGCGGCATCCAATTCCTCGATCGAGGTGCGCTGGGTCTCGGCGTCGATCGGCACGAGTTCGAGAGTCACGTGCGGCATGCGCCGCTTCCACGTGTCGATCCACTTTCCGGGGGTGGCACCGGGGACGGCGCCGAGGCGAAACGTACGCGGCTCCTCCACCACTGCGGGGGCGTCGAAGACGACCTTGCGTGCGGGTGCGCTCGGCTGTCTCTTCGACTGGTGGGACGCGCGTGACGACGTCTTCGATGTCGAAGGGCGCTTCGCCGATGCTCCGCGCTCGCCCTGACGCCCGCGCTGTTTCGCCATGGCTTCAGGCTACCCGTGCCTCAGCGCACGCGATGCCGCTGCGAATTCATGTCTCGTTTACGCGACCTTTGGATTCTCGATCCACGGGCGTCTCCTCCCGCCCCTTGACTGTCGAAGTCGGTCGTCCCGCCGATCCTCACCCTGCACTGTCACCGAAAGGTCCTCCCCATGCAGTCCACCCTCACGCGCGGCCTCGCCGTCGCCGCTGGTCTCACACTCGCGTTCGGGCTCGCCGCCTGCGCCCCCTCGCCGGCCTCGTCCGACACCGAAGGCGACACCACTGCCGCAGAAGGCACGTTCGCCTCTGGCAACTCGGACACCCTCGTCTTCGCCGTGCTGCCCGACCACGAGGGCGCGGACCAGGACGCTCAGCCGATCGCGGACTGGATCGCCGAGATCACCGGCAAGGAGGTGGAGCTCTTCCAGGCCACCGACTACACCGCCGTCGTGCAGGGCCTCGCCGCAGACCAGATCGACATCGCGCAGATCTCGGCCTTCACTTACTACCAGGCGCAGAATGCCGGCGCGGACATCGTGCCGATCGGCGCGCAGATCACCCAGGAGGGCGCCGAGCCCGGCTACTTCTCGGTCGCCGTGAAGAACCCGGCCGCCTCTGACGTGACCTCGCTCGAGGACTTCGCCGATCAGCCGGTCTGCTTCGTCAACCCGACCTCCACTTCCGGCTTCGCCGTTCCGATGGGCGGACTGCTCGAGGCAGGCGTGACCGTCGCCGACGAGAACCGCCTCTTCGGCGAGGAGCACGACCTCAACGCCAAGAAGGTCGCTGAGGGCACCGACTGCCAGGTCGGCTTCGCACAGGACGTCGACGCCGACCCGCTGATCGAATCGGGTGAGCTCGAAGAGGTCACCCGTGTGCAGGTTCCCGCCGCGCCGATCGTGATGCAGGCCGCGCTGCCTCAGGACGTGCAGGACCAGCTCGTCGACGCGCTCGCCGACAGCACTCAGTCCGACCTGACCGACGCCGGTGTCGAACTCAACGAGTTCCTCACCGAGGGATGGTTCGGCTTCGGTGCAGTGGACGACGCGTACTACGACCTCATCCGCACCCTGTGCACCGAGATCGCCGACGAGGTCGAGGCCTGCCAGGCCTGACCCGATCAGCCCACTCGCACGCACCACAGGAGAGATGACATGACGAACAGCGACACCCCCGCAGTCCGGATCACCGATCTGGGGAAGATCTATCCCGGAACCGTGCAACCGGCTCTGGAGGGGGTGTCGCTGTCCGTCGTCCCGGGCGAGATCGTCGTCCTGCTCGGCCTCTCCGGCTCGGGCAAGTCGACGCTGCTCCGCCACGTCAACGGACTGGAGACGCCGTCCTCCGGCTCCGTGGTCTCGCTCGGCCAGGCGGTTCCCGAGCTGCGGGGGCAGGCGCTGCGTGCGCTGCGCGGGCGGATCGGATTCATCTTCCAGCAGTTCGAGCTCGTCGGCGCTCTGACGGTCATCGAGAACGTGCTGACCGGAGGTCTCGCCACGTTGCGCGGCCCACGCGTCGGCAGCCTGAGCTACCCGCGACGCATGCGCGAGAAGGCGCTCGGTCATCTCGACCGCGTGGGATTGCTCGATTTCGCCTATCAACGCGCCGACAATCTCTCCGGTGGTCAGCAGCAGCGTGTCGCGATCGCCCGCGCCCTCATGCAGGACCCGGAGATCCTTCTCGCCGACGAGCCCGTCGCATCACTCGACCCCGAGTCGAGCGGCCAGGTCATGTCGCTCATCCGCGAGATCGCCGCTGAGCGCTCGCTCACGGTCATCTGCTCACTTCACCAGGTCGATCTCGCGCTGAGCTGGGGCGACCGCATCATCGGGCTCCGCGCCGGGAGTATCGTGCTCGACACGCGAACCGATGACCTGACGCGCGAAGAGGTCATGGAGATCTACGGCCGTGTGGCCACCAGCACGAGCGAGATCGCCGCGCTGGAGACCGAGCTCGCCGAGGCGCGCGAGCAGGTGCTCACGCAGGAGTTGCAGCGTTCCGCGGCGCGCGAGCGTCTTGCAGAGGAATTCGCGAACGAGGAGCCGGCGTGACCACCCTCGCCGAGCGCCCCGCGGCCCTCGCCGACCGCATATCGCGGCTTCCGCGCCCCGCCCCTCGACTGTCCTCGGTCGTCTCATACGGCGTCATCATCGCCATTCTCGGCCTCGGCGTATGGTCGTTCATCGGGCTCGACTACAGCCTGAAGAGCCTCGAGACGACAGGCGCCAATCTCTCCCGGTTCCTCAGCATGGCGACGCCGATGCAGTGGCCGGGGTGGGACGTCACCGCCGAGGTACAGGCCGGTGGGGAAAAGGTCTTCGTGACGACATGGGTCGGCTTCGAGCCGATCTGGGAGATGTTCCTCACGATCGTCATCACTCTCGCGTTGGTCATCGCCGGCACGGCGCTCGCAGCGGTGCTCTCGATCCCGGTGGCCTACGGCGCAGCGCGCAACACGACGCCGAACACGGCTGTGATGGCGGTGTGCCGCGGGATCGGCGTCGTCGCCAGAGCGATTCCCGACGTCGTGTTCGTCGTCGTGCTCGCCTTCCTCTGGTTCAACTCCGGAACGCTTCCCGCGATCGTCGCGATCGGAATCCACTCGGTCGGCATGATCTCCAAGATGTTCGCCGATGCGATCGAGCAGATCGATGAGGGCCCGCGGCTCGCCATCCGGTCCGCCGGCGGCACGAAGGCGCAGCAGTTCTGGTCGGGCGTCGTTCCACAGGTCCTTCCGGCATGGGTCGCCGTGACCCTTCATCGCGCCGATATCAACCTCCGAGGCACGGTCATCCTCGGTGTCGTCGGTGTCGTCGGCATCGGCTACGAGCTGGACGACGCGCTGCACGGCGGTCCGGCCGGCATGCGCCGCGTCATCCCTCTCGTCGTGATCATCATCGTGCTCTGCGTGCTGTTCGAGATCGTCTCCTCGCTGCTGCGCACCCGCCTGCTGAATGTCAGGCCGACGGGAAGGAGCGTGGGCGACACCGTGGCCCGTGCGGTCGCACGCAGGAGCGCGCGCGCCGCTGAAGCCGCAACCGCATCGCCGGTGACGACGCAGGAGCGGCACACGCGGATCGAAGCGGCCATGCACCGACCATGGGATCGGACCCGAATCGGCAACACGCTGTGGATCTGGCTCGGCGTGGTGGCTGTCGTCGGAGCCTTCCTCTACACGGCGCCAGACGTCACCAAGATGTTCGCCCCTGCGTGGAACGAGCTCGTGGACCCGACAAGGGACAGAGCGATCTGGCCGCCGCACTTCGGCAGCAGAGACTGGTCGGATGTGCTCGCCGCCGTCGTGACGACCATCCAGATCGCGTTCGCCGCGACGCTCATGGCGACGATCATCTCCGCCGTCGTCGGACCGCTGTCAGCGCGCAACGTCGCGCCCAACAGCGGGGTGCGCAACCTCTTCCGCGGCATCGCGCTCGTCATCCGCGCGATCCCCGATCTCGTGGTGGCGATCCTGTTCATCATCGCCGCGGGAATCGGACCTCAGGCCGGCGCGCTGGCGCTCGGCATCGGCGGCGTCGGACTGCTCGCCAAACTCATCGGTGATTCGATGGAGGAGGTGCCGAACGGTCCGGAGCGGGCGCTTGCCGCTGCAGGAGGCACCCGTGCGCAGGTGTTCTTCTCCTCCACAGTGCCGATGTCGGTGCCGGCGCTCGTCAGCCATCTGATGTATCTGCTGGAGCAGAACATCCGCTCGGCCACACTGCTCGGCATCGTCGGGGCAGGCGGCATCGGCTTCCTGCTGCTGAACGCACTGCAGGGTCGTCACTTCGACGAGGTTCTCGCCTACGTTCTCGTGATCATCGGCATGGTCGTGATCGTGGAGGCGGCGTCGATCCTCATCCGACGCGCTCTGAAGTAGCGCCGGCGGGCTCAGGCCGCCAGCCAGAGCCCTTTCCGGTCGGTGGCGATCCGCAGGCCTGCGGCGACGATCTCGTCGGCGCCGATCCGGGCGCCGCGTGCGATGCGCGCTCCGGCACCGATCTCCGTACGGACACCGATGTGCGCGCCGTCGCCGACGGCGGCACCTTGCCCGATGTGCGCATGCGCGTCGATGTAGGCGTTGTCGCCGATCACGGCATCCGGTTCCACCCACGCGCCGCGGGCGACCTTGGTCCCCGCGCCGACGCGCGCTCCTGGTTCGACATAGGCGCCGGCTTCGACAACAGCCTTCGGGTGCACCTTCGCGCCATGCGCGACGAGGCCGCGGCCGTTGACGTGCTTGCGATAACGCAACGCCTTGCCCTGGTCGTCTTCGATATCGATGTAGTTCTTACCCAAGATTCCTCCCGTGTCCGGACATCTCCGGATATATGAACAACCATGGGATGGGTGAATTCATTCCCGAACGGGGATGCTGGGTCAACGAGCCGGGTTAAGCGTCACCGCTGGCAGTTAGGACACCAGAAGGTGATGCGCTCGCGGGTGGGATCGGCGCCCTGCGCGCCTCGTCGGATGAGTGTTCCGCATCTCCGGCACGGGCGGTTCGCGCGACCGTAGACCCACGTGCTCCGGCCGGGTCTGTCGACCCCCGTGAAGGTCCGGTTCGAGCGCAGTCTGTTCGCGCGGATGGTGCGGACGCCGAGATCGACCAGGGCCGAGATGTCGACCTCCTGGGTGGGTGTCGTGGGCAGGATTCCGCGAAGGAACAGCAGTTCTGCCGCGTACTCGTTGCCGAACCCTGCGACGTTGCGCTGGTCGAGCAGGGCGACATGGATGCTGCGGGTGTCGGCGCCGAGTCGGCGCACGGCCTCGGCAGGATCCCAGTCGTCTGCGAGCGGATCGGGACCCAGATGGGCGAGCAGCTGGTCTTCGGCCACGGTGGGGACGAGCTCGACCTCTGCGATGTCGACGCCTACGGCTTCGCGCTCAGCTGTGCCGACGATCGCGCGGACTTTGAAGTCCGGATGCCGCCACCTCTCGCCGGGGCGGTAGATGAACCAGGCACCGTCCATGCGCAGATGGGAATGCAAGGTCTGATCGCCTACGCGCAACAGCAGATGTTTCCCGCGGGATGTGCATCCGCGAACGGTGGCACCGGTCAGATCGGCGGTCGCGAAGGCGGGAACACGCAGGTCGAACCGGGTCACCTCATCACCCGCCAGCGCGTCATCGAGGCGCCCCGCGGTTCGGAATACGGTGTCGCCTTCAGGCATGAGGAGGCAGCGGCTGTTCGACCGCCTGCGGCGAGGGGGTGGCGCGTTCGGTCAGTGAGCGCGCGAGGATCGTGGATCCTGCCACGGCGGCAGGCATCGTGACGATGGCGCCGAGTGGGACGAGGAAGCACAGCTGCGTCGCGACACCGAATCCGATGACCCGAGCCCGGCCGGACCTGAGCAGTTCGGAACGCGAGTACGTGGTCAGTCCGCGGGCATCGAAGGCGCGACCGGTGAGCTCGCGCGCGACCAGCCGGCCGGACAGGATCACGCCGATGACGGTGGCGAGCATCCCGCCGACCACCGGGATGAATCCGATCGCGAGGGTGAGCAGCGCCACCAGGATCCCGAGGACCACCAGTCGGATGCCTTCCCCGATCGTGGTCAGCACGCCGGTGTCTCCGGTGGGCTCAGGGCCGCCCAGAGAGCGTTCGACGCCACGCCAGATCCGTTGGTAGAACGGGTCGCCGATCGTCAGTGTGAGCGCCGTGAACACCGCACCGGCGAGCGCCAGTGCTACGACCAGGAGCACGATGCCGAGTCCGGCCCGCAGCAGTTCTCGCCAAGGGGACGCCCACCCGTCCGCGAACGGCGTGATCCAGTCGGTGATCGATCCGAGGGCGAGTCCGAAGGGCACCAGAGCGCCGGCGAGAAGCACGAAAGAGATGAGTGCGGGGATGAGACCGAGCGCGAGCAGCTTCGGCTTGGCACGCCACATGCCGAACCCCTTGCCGAGGATCCGGATGCCGGTGAAGAACTCGCGGATCACCGGGCGCGCCACTCTTGCATCATGCCGCCAGTCAATCAGAAGCGGCCGGCGAGGTGAGATCCGCCCGCCCCGGTTGACACAGTCGAAAGCTTGTGAATATGCTCACCTGAAAGGTTTCAATATCAATGATGATGGAGATTTCGAATGAAGTTCAGCGAGTTCACGACCACGCGGCGCAGATTTCTTCAAGGCACGGGTGGCGGGTTGGTGCTCGCCGCTGCCGGCTCGTTCGCGCGACCGACCGCCGCCGTCGCTGCTGAAGAGGACACCTACCGAATTGAGAACGGATTCTTCAGTCTGACCGGGGCATACGGCAAGCTCACTGAAGTAGCGTGCGATCCGACGGGGGCGGGAGCGTACGAGCCTGCAGCCTTCCGCGGAGTGTTTCTCGGAGCCACCGACTTCTTCACGACGAGCTTCAACAGCGACGTCGCGTTCGAGAGCGCGGATGGGGCCCTGAGCCTGACGGGGATTCAGCTTCCGTCGACGGCATCGCTCAAGCAGGAGCAGCTGAACTCACCGGTTCCTCTTCCGGTCGACAGTACACTCGGCCAGACCTTCACCGCTGCGATGTACCGGTTCACGCGGGTGGGCGGACAGTTCCCCACCTGGAGCAGCTCGACCTCGAAGGTGACGATGACGCTTCACGCGGGGAGCCCTGAGACCGGCCTCACCGAGATCGCCACGAGAGACGTCGACCCTGTGCAGGACAACGGGTGGGCGTACCTGGACTTCCCCGCGCAGCCCGCCGGCGTGTACTACCTGGAGATATCCGGCGCCGTCGGCACACCTGGATGGTGGAGCCGTCTCGACGGCACAGAGGTCGATCTCGGCGGAGCGGCGTACAACAACAGGCAGCGACAGCAGAATCGAACGATGACGCTCGATGTGAGCGGCTTCAATGTCGACGGCGTCGCCTCATGGGACCTCACGCTCGACGGCGCAGCGCTGGCGATGAAGTATGACGTCCAATGGAAGGGTGTCGCCCGCAAGGATCCTGGGATGACTCTGATCACATCCTGGGTCAAGGACGGCTACTCGGTCGATTATGCCGATGGCGTCCTGTTCAGTCGCTTCCACGGCGACGAGGGCGCGTACCTTCCGGCTCAGCAGATGAAGAGGCGCGATGCCTGGACGAACCCGGTGACGGGAGCGACGACGGTGACCGCGACCGGCACAGGACCGTACGACCTCCAGTTCAGCGGCAAACGGCCAGGCCTTGCCGGAACCATGGCAGATGACTCGTTGACTCTCGCGCTCACATCAGGACCTGGTGATGCGCAGGCGACGATCTCTCGTGCGATCGATGTCGGTCTCGTTGCGCATACCGATGAGCTTCCGGCGATCTTCCCCGTGTTCGTCGCATCCGATCAGGACAGAGCCGCGCAGGTCTCGACCTTCTACTGGGAGCGGGCGTTCAGCTATCGGTTCGACAGTCACGCGATGGACTGGGCGGATTGGAACGGCCGCATCCTCGACTGGACGGCGACGGCCGGATCGCGGGCACAGGCGGATTCCATCCTGAACACGAAGCAGGACGACGACGGCTACGTCTGGTCGTGGGGCGACTCACGGGGATGGCCGTTCCCTGACCCCAAGCTCTTCGATGCCAGACATTTCACGTCGAACGCGATGTACATCCTCGGCACCTGGCGCTATTACTCGTGGACGGGTGACGAGGAGTTCCTCGCCACGATGATGCCCCGTGTGAGGCGTGCGATGGACTTCTACCTCGACTCTCTCGACGGCAAGAGCGGTATCGTCACGATCGACTCGCCCGACCACGACGGCACCGACGGATCCCTCCCATCCAACTACTGGGATGTCACCTCGTTCGGCTACAAAGACGCGTTCCTGAACGCCTACTTCTACGGGGCGCTGGAGGCGCTCGCCCAGTTGGAGGAGCACGCCGGCGATGCGGCGAGAGCAGCGCGGCTGAGAACCGTGCGCAAGGTGACGAAGAAACGGTACGGACGGGAGTTCTGGAACAAGGATGCGGGCAGGTACGTGCAGACGGTCGACGTCGACGGGATCGTCCACGACTACGGTTCGACGTACGTCAACCTCGAGGCGGCGTCCTTCGGCCTCCCATCCAAGAAGCAGGCTGCGCAGATCTTCGATTGGCTCGACAACGGCCATACCGAGCTTCAGGATTCCGTTGTTCTCATCGAGAGCGGTGGCCTCGCGCCGAAGCTGGCAGCCGGTCACACCATGGCGCAGAGCTTCACGGCCAATTCCGCATTCGTCAGCGTTGCTGCACGCTTCCCGACGTACGGCGCGCGTGGGGCGGCGTTCACCATGACCCTGTTCGCAGGGACGCCGTACAGCGCGAGTGCAGTGAAGATCGCTGAGAAGCAGTTCGATGACTGGTCGGACGGGCGGGTCGCGCACATCGAGGTTCCCAGGCAGTCTCCCGGCGTGTACTACCTGGAGGTGTCGAACGTCAGCGGTGAGCTCGCGTGGTGGTCATCGGCGAAGGCTGCGCCCGGCGGTGCTGCGTATTTCGACGGCGCGATCGACCCGAACGCGTCGTCGCGGTTCGTGGTCGCCCTTGGCGAGTACTACGAGGGCCCGGCAGACATCTACTCGAAGTGGGTGTTCGCGCCGCGCTCGACGACCCGTCGCAACAGCTACTGGTTCTTCCTGACGCATCTGACAACCCCGTGGGGCGACGAGGTGCAGGACGGTGGCGCCATCCTCTACACGTCAGGGTTCGACGTCATGGCGCGCGCTCGCTACCGCGGCGCCGACGATGCGTGGGCGAGGATGACAGCGATGCTGGATCGCTGGAGCGAACCCGACCACATCAGCGGCGGGTCTCCGTTGTTCCGCGGTGAGGGCACGGTCAACAGCCCTGGTGCCACCTCGGTGGGAACCGATATCCCGTTCCCCGAGAGCGGGCTCGCCCCCGCGAGCTTCCTCTACGCCTTCATCGGGGTCGAGGCGGAGCCGGGCGCCCTGGTGATCACCCCGAACCTGCCTTCGGCGCTGACGGATGCCGGTGTCCGGCACCTGCACTGGCGAGGAAGGGCGCTCGACGTGCAGGTCACTGCCGACACGGTGTCGCTCACGGGGGAGGGTGTGGCGATCTCCGAGCCGTACTCGCGCGGAGACTCGGTGCGGATCACGTCATCGCGGCTGTAGTCGCGGGGATGATCCGGGGCTCAGATGCGCTTCGAGCTTGCCCGCACGATGAGCTCCGGTTGGATCACGATGCTGCGGACGGGCAGAGCCTGTGAAGACTCCGCCTGATCTTTCACGAGGTCCACCGCGCTGCGGCCGAACACCTCCCGTGGTCTCCGGACGGTCGACAGCGGCACTGCGGCCGTCGAGGCGAAGTCGATGTCGTCGTAGCCGACGACGGCGATGTCTTCGGGAATGCGCACGTCCGAGCCGGAGGAGATGGCCTGCATGACTCCCATCGCCAGAGAGTCGTTCGCAGCGAAGACACCATCCGGCCACAGCGTCCTGGGCCTGCTCAGCAGTTGCCGGCCGACGGTCAGTCCGGCCTGAACCGACCGCTCCGACGTGGGGAGGACTTCGAGCGCGACACCGGAGTGCGCAGCGACGGCGGCACGAGCGCCACGCAGCCGCTCGGTGATCTGGTGGATCTGGATCTCGCCGCCTACGAACGCGATGGTTCGACAACCCTGTTCGATCAGATGAGTGACTGCTCGCTCCGCCCCGAGGAAGTCGTTCACCGATGTCGATGAGAAGCGATCCGATGGACCGTACGCATCGACCAGCACGGTGGGGATCCGGCGAGTGGAGAGAGTGTCGAGCTCGCGCTCACGAGTCATTCCGGATGCGAGGATCACACCATAGACACGCTGCTGCACGAACATCTCGATGTAGCGGCCCTCGCGCTCGGGATCGCCGTTGCTGCTGACGATGAAGAGGTACAGCCCGTACTCGGCTGCCCGTCGCTCCATCGCCTCGGCGACATCGCCGAAGAACGGGTTGTTCAGCTCGAGGGCCACGAAAGCCAGCGTCGTGCTGGCGCCCGCCCGCAATTGGCGGGCGGCCTCATTGCGCACGTACCCGAGGTCGCGGATCGCCTTGGCGATGCGCTTCTTCGTGTCGGGCGCGACCCGAAGCGGAGTGTTCAGGTACTTGGAGACCGTGCCGATCGACACATCGGCCTGGTGTGCCACATCTCGAATACTGACCAATTCAGTCGCTCCTGATGTCGAGGATCGCCTCGGATCCGAAGGTTGTCGCTCACTGACGATCATAGCGACTGCCGACTTCTAGCAATGAATCGATTTCCTATGGAAGTACTTGACGTATGCACCGATTCTCAGCGATCATAATGAAACGTTTTATTTCCACGAACGCGCCTGCTGCAGGTGCGTCCGATTCGAACTCGATGGCGAGGCACTGAATTTGGTTGTGACACTCGACGCCTCTGCGCTCAGCTCGGCCCCGTCGCCTGATCCACGGCGGCGGGTGCACTCGCCTCGTAGACGGAGCGTGCGCTGGTGGATCTATCTCGCGCTGTTGCCGTTGGCGTTGTTCATCGGGTACTTCGCGTACTATCCCGCGATATCGGCCATCTTCTGGTCGTTCTTCCACTGGCAGCCGGCGGCCGATTCGACGTTCCTCGGATTCGGCAACTACGTCACCATGTTCAGCGACCAGATCTGGTGGTCGTCATTCAGGAACCTCGGTCTGATCTTCGTGTTCACTGTCGTCGCATGGGTGTTCCCGTTGCTTGCCGCCGAGCTGCTGATCTCCCTGAGAAGCGCACGCTGGCAGCTCACGATGCGCACCCTCCTCATCGTTCCGATGGCGTTCCCCGGCGTGGTGACCGCGCTCGTCTGGGGTTTCTTCTACAGCCCGAACGATGGCGTGATCAACCAGGCGCTCAAGGCGCTCGGGCTTGGCGCGCTGGCGCAGAACTGGACGGGGCAGGCGAGCACCGCACTGCTCTCGCTGCTCTTCGTGGGCTTTCCCTTCATCGCCGGACTGCCGTTCCTGATCTTCTACTCGAGCCTGCAGAACATCCCCACCGAGGTCCTCGAGGCGGCCCAACTCGACGGGGTAGGACGATTCGCCCGGTTCTGGCAGATCGACCTGCCGCTGATGGCGAGCCAGGTTCGCATCCTCATGTTCCTCGCGATCGTCGGCACGCTGCAATACGGCTTCGTCGCATACGTGCTCACGGCGGGGGGTCCGGACAACGCGACGATGGTGCCCATCCTGCGAATGATCAACGTCGCCTTCCAGGGCGGCGATTGGGGTTACTCCGCGGCGCTGTCCACGACATTGTTCGTCATCACCCTGCTCGTCAGCGCCGTGGTCATGATTGCGCGCAAACGTGACTCAGCAACGACCGATGGAGGTGCAATGTGACTATCACTCAGTCCCGCAACGTGAACACGGTTCCCGCGATGAGGCGCCCCCAGCGCGGGACGCGACAGATCGGGATCAAGACAGTCCTGATCCTTCTGGCGGCAGTCGCCCTTGCGCCGTACCTGTTCATGGTCGTGACGTCGTTCAAGACGAATCAGCAGTTCGCGGACAGCTTCTGGGCAGTCTCCTTCCCGCTTCATTTCGAGAACTATGCCGTCGCCTGGGAGCAGATCCGGCCGTACCTTGTCAATACAGCCATCGTCGCGGTGATCTCCATCGTGCTGATCCTGCTGATCGCCTCGGTCTCGGGCTTTGTGCTCGCTCGCTACAAATTCGCAGGTCGGGGGCTCATCTTCGGAGCCGTCCTGGTGCTCATGATGGTGCCGGGGCTGGCGAATCTGATCCCGCTCTTCATCATCATGAAAGACCTGGGTGTGCTGAACACCTACATCGTGCTGGTGGTCCCGTACACGGTCGGCGGGGCGGTACTCGGCACGATCCTCATCCGCAACTTCGTCGAGGGGATTCCCCAAGCGCTGTTCGATGCGGCTCGCCTCGACGGCGCAACCGGCGCGCGTATGTACTGGTCCGTGATGCTCCCGCTCTCGCTCCCCGTTCTCGGGACGATCTCGCTGCTCACCGTCAGTGAAGTGTGGAATGACTTCTTCTGGCCGCTGCTCGTGATCTCCGACAACAATCTGCGTACGGTGTCGGTCGGGCTGCAGTTCTTCCAGGGGCAGAACGCGACGGACTACGGGCCGCTGATGGCTGGCTACCTGATCGCCAGCCTCCCTCTCGTCCTGCTCTTCACGTTCCTGTCGAAGTACTTCCTCGCGGGAGTGCAGGGCGGCGTACCCGGCGCCCACTGAGCTGCACTCGCCCCTGGGTTAGGGGTGAGTGACGCGGCCTCTGACAACCGCACATTGAAACGATTTACTACCCCGACACAGCAGTTCCCGAACATCGATAAGTGAGAAAGAGGAAGCATGCTCAATTCAACGAAGACGTTGCGTCCGCGGCGCAGCGGCCTGGCCGTGATCGCGTCGGTGGCGACGCTGGGCACCATCGCCGCGCTCGCCGGATGCGCACCCGCTGGGGTCGACTCGGACACGGTGACCATCACCCTTTCAGGGCCCAACCAGTTCACGAGCGACACGAAGACCTTCGGTCCTGCGTGGGACAAGCTCATCAGCAACTTCGAGAAGGACAATCCCGACATCAAGGTGAAGACCAATGTGCTGCCGCTCAGCTCGTGGTCGCAGACGTCCGCCGCCCAGCTGACCGCCGGCACCGCACCGGAGCTGATCTTCAACCAGACGACGCATTCACCGGACCAGGTCGTGTCCCTCGACGAGGCGCTGGCGGAGCCGAACGAGTTCTCCGACACAGGCAAACCATGGATCGAGGACTTCAACTCGAAGTACTTCGGTGGCGAGGACCGTCTGGGCCAGAACACCGCCGGCCACTACGAGTCGATCCCGTTCAACCTGGTATCCGTCGGCATCTACTTCAACAAGGACATTCTCGACGATGCCGGTGTCGACGTCGAAGATCTCGCGACCTTCGACGGGTTCCTCGACGCGTGTGGCGAGATCAAGGATGCCGGCCACATCCCGCTCGCGACGGACAACGGCAACCTCCCGGTCGGATGGGCGTCGACGGCACTGTCCTCGATGCTGCTCGTGCCGGAGACCGAGGCCGTGAACCAGTTCGGTGCGGATGGCGAAGCGGGCACGAGCTCGCCCGTGACTGTGAAGAGCGTCGCGCACGGCTATCTCACCGATGAGATCAATATGTCGAAGGACCCCGGCTTCGCCGCCGTCCTCGAGTCGCTCAAGAAGCTCTACGACGAATGCGCGACGCCGAACTGGTCCGGAATCAACTCGGAGGGCGCATTCACCGGTGGAACGGACTTCCCCGGCAACAAAGCTGCAATGGCATGGGGAACCAACTTCGCCTCCACGCAGCTGGGCACGGTGGACTTCGAATACGGCACGATCCCGTTCCCGACGCTGGCGAAGAGCGATTCGGATCAGGCGACCGGTGAGCCGGCGCAGTTCGGCGTCAACAACGGTGGAACGGCATACATGATTCCTGCGTACATCAAGGGCAAGCAGCTGGATGCGGCGATCACCTTCCTGCAGTACGTCTCGAGCCCCAAGGTGCAGACCTGGCTCGACGAGACGGGAGGCATCCCAGCGGTGTCCGCTCTGACTGCCCCTCCTGGCCTTGAGGCGATGAACGACGGCGCGTGGGCGACGCTCTCCCTCGGCGGCCAGAACGGTGGGCTGTGGCGTGGACCGAAGGCTGTCGCGGCGGAGAACACGCGCACCGGCTACCTCCTCGGCACGACGTCGCTCGAGGACGAACTGATCAAGCTCAACGACAACGCAGTGGCCTGGGCCAAGGAACAGGCCGTCGAGGCGAAGTGGACAGAGGAGTGGGCGCAGTAACCCGCACGCCGCAATCCACACAACCCATTTGAGCTGTCCCTTACGAGAGGAAGCATTATGCATTCTGGTAGAAGACGATTCAGTGCGATCGCGACGATCGCCACGGCCGCTCTGCTCCTGAGCGGCATCACAGCGGGGTCCGCGGCGGCGTCGCCACGACCCAGCGAACTGACGGCTGCCGAGTTAAGCGTCGGTATCGCATCCGTCGCTGTGGCAGACGAGATGATCACCGTAACCGGCTCGGTCGGCGCTGAGCAGGCCGGCGCCGACGTCGAGGTGTCCGTCTCCAGCGCACATTCGGCTGCCGGCGCCGATGACGCGCAGGCGTTCGGCACTGCTGTCGCGGGTGCCGACGGCTCGTTCACCATCGAGGGTCCTCGCCTTCGAGCAGATGGAACGGACAGCCTCTACGGGCAGTTCGCAGCGGCAGTCAACGGCTCTGCGGTCGGTGCGCCCCACTTCGCCGACGACCTGCAGCTGACCACGGCGAGCACAGCGGACTTCCCTCAGGTGCTGGACAAGAAGGGCCTTCAGGTCCAGATGTCGGACGATGCTGAGAGCCTCGGTGTGCAGCACGCGGCGATCAACCTCGACCTGGCCGCGATCATGCTCAACAAGAAGACGAGCGATGACAACATCACGTTCGCCAGCGGTGGCCAGGAATACCACTTCGACGCCGCAGAAGTCGAAGCGCTGGACACTCAGATCAAGGCGGTGTCGGACAACGGCACCCTGGTCAATCTGATCGTCCTGCTCTACGAACACGATGACGAACCGGACAGCGCTGCGAACATCCTGATCCACCCGGACGCCTCGCGCGAGCCCGGTGCTGGACCGGTGTTCGGGTTCAACACCGTCACTGACGAGGGTGTGAAGTACACGACGGCCGCGATGGAGTTCATCTCGAGCCGCTGGTCGCGCACCGATGAGGAGTTCGGTCGTGCGGTCGGCTTCATCGTCGGCAACGAGGTCGATGCACAGTGGATCTGGTCGAACTCCGGCGAGAAGACGATCGACGAGTTCCTGAACGACTATTCTCGTGCGCTGCGCATCATGTCGCTGTCCTCTCGTAAGTTCTACGACCAGGCGCGCACGTACACGTCGCTGACACAGCACTGGACGGTTCCGGCCGGGGGGAACGCGACCCGCTTCTATCCGTCGAGAGACGTGATCGAGAAACTGAACGCGATCTCCAAGACAGGCGGCGACTTCCCCTGGTTCATCGCGTTCCATCCCTATCCGCAGGACTTGTTCAAGCCTGATTTCTGGAACGACACCGCCGCGACAGACAGCGTCGACACCAAGCTGCTCACCTTCAAGAACATCCAAGTGCTTCCCGAGTACCTGGCATCGAGTGAGCTGCAGTACAAAGGCGAACCGCGTCGGATCATTCTTTCCGAGCAGGGCTGTCATACACCGGGCCCTGGCAGCAATCTCACTCTCGACGCGGAGAAGCTGCAGGCGGCTTGCTTCGCATACGCCTACTACAAGATCCGTTTCCTGCCGTCGATCGACAGCTTCATCCTGCACCGCCACGTCGATCACCTGTTGGAGGGCGGATTGAATCTGGGCCTGTGGGCGTACGACACCACGACGGACAGCCCGAACGCGCCGCTGCGTCAGAAGTACAGCTATGACGTGTTCAAGTACATCGACACGGCACGCTCGCTCGAGGTCACGGAGTTCGCCAAGGCGATCATCGGGATCGATGACTGGGCGGATGTGATCGACGGATTCGACTCGACCGTGCTCGACGAGCGGCCGATCACGACCACGGTGGGAACACGCGTGGACGGACGAGAAAGCGGCTCGGCTCCGCTGGGTGCGTTCGACCTCGATGAGAACGGCTGGGAAGCATCAGACAATGTGGCTGAGGCGACTGCAGTCGACGGTGTCCTCCACGTCGTGGATGCACCCGAGAAGTTCGCCAAGCAGTGGCGAAGCGTCGCCAAGTCGTTCACGGCGGATGACGCGATCTCGGCCAGCGGCTGGCTCACCGCTTCTGTCAGGCTCCCTGTCGATACCGAACTGGGCGCAGACACGTTCGCGGGGATCAGGGCGACGACATCGTCCGGCCAGGTGGTCGAAGGCGAGGCCAGGGTTCTGGCTGATGGCGAATTCCATTCCGTCGCACTGCAACTTCCAGAGACGGTTGCCGGCGACACCCTGGTCAGGGTGAAGGTCATGGTTCGCGGCACCGGGACATCCGAACCGGTGACGTCCTTCGACATCGCGTCGGTCTCGCTGTCCCAGACTGTCGGCCCGTCTCAGTCGACGAACGTCGTGGTCGCCGCTGCGACCGACAGCGCAGAACTCGTCGGGTCGAAGCTGACGGTGACTCTGACCAATCTGGATATGGATGCGCTCCGCGGAGCTGTGCGCATCCCGGACGACTGCGGTGATTTCGACGTTCCCGAGAATGCTGCGAACATCCCCGAGACGCCGACAGGAGGCGTTGCCACACTGGAATTCACTGTGAGTGCGGTCCGGGGTGACGCGAGCACGCTGTGCGTGGGCCTCGAACGTGACACGGTCGAGGTGACGGTGACGATCCCGCCACCGGCACCGAACGGCGAATACGACTTCGAGGTGGATACGCAGGGGTGGGAGGCCGGTGCGTACGTCGACTCCGTCGCACGGGTCACGAGCTTCGCCAACGGTCCGCGCGTGCCGCACGGCGGCGTCGGAGCGCTCGAAGCGACGAGCGTGCCTGCGCCGGCGACGACGCCGCGAGTCATCTCGGCGACACCGGAGAAGCCGGTCGACCTGAGCGAGGCGACGTCGGTTCACGTGTGGGTGGACTCGTACGGCGGTGCTCCCGGTGCGACCGGGTATGTGGCCACGTTCACCTTGACCGCTGCGGACGGCACCTCCGTGACGCAGAGGAACACCGCGTTCTCACCGGACAAGTGGAATGAGCTGTCGATCGATGTGAGCGATTGGGATTCGCGCAGCGCCGTGGTCTCGTTCGAGGTCTCGTTCGCCGCGACCGGGACCACCTATCCCAACTGGGTTCCCAAATTCCAGATCGACGACGTCGGATATCTCACGGACTAGTCGAAAGCGGGGCAGGAACCGACGGGTCGATCCCTGCCCCGCTTCTCACTTCGCGTGGTGCGCGGCGATCACATCGCGGTACCAGTGCGCGGAATCCTTCGGAGTGCGCACCAGCGTCTCGGGATCCACCCGGACGATGCCGTACTTCTTGGTGAAGCCCATGCCCCATTCGTAGTTGTCCATCAGGCTCCACAGATAGTAGCCGCGCACATCCGAACCCTCCGCGACTGCACGGTCGATCCATTCCAGGAACCCTCCGACGTAGCGGATCCGCTCCTGATCGTGGAGTGGATCCGCGCCGGGCTCAGCGGGCCCGTCGGGAAGGCCGTTCTCGGTGATGTAGATCGGTCCGTTCCAGCCGTAGTCGTCGCGGACCATCTGCAGTGCCTCGTACACGGCGCGCGGGTAGAACTCCGAACCGTCGTCGAGGAAGTTTCCGCCGGGGGGCGGATCGCTCTCGGCCCAGCCGTTCGAGTCCTGGTTCTTCGAGTTCACCACCACTCGTGAGTAGACGTTCAGGCCGAGGTAGTCCACGGGCGAAGCGATGATCGCCTGGTCGCTGTCGTGGACATCCGGGAACGTCCCCTCTGCCTCGAGCCGCTCTCGAAGCCGGTCGCTGTAGCCGCCGCCCCGCAGTGTGTCGAGGAAGAAGCGGAAGCCATCATCCTCGCCCTGAGCAGCCAATGCCAGATCCTCCGCAGAGTCGGTGGCGGGCTGGCGCTTCCAGATGTCGAGCACGACGCCGATGTCACCGGGAGAACCGGCCGCGCGGAACGCCTGCACGGCCTTGCCATGGGCGAGCATCTGATTGTGCATGGCCTGGCGGCCGGCGCGCTCGTCGCGCAGCCCGGGTGCGAAAGCACCCAGTGCGTACCCCACCCACGTCGAGATGGGTTCGTTCACCGTCGCCCAACGGCTGATGCGATCGCCGAGCGCGTCGAAGGCGACAGAGGCATACTCGGCGAACCAATCGGCCACGTCGCGGTTCGGCCACCCGCCGCGATCCTCCAGCGCCTGCGGCAGATCCCAGTGGTACAGCGTGGCGTTGGGGGTGATGCCGGCATCCAACAGAGAGTCTGTGAGCCTGCGGTAGAAGTCCAGGCCCTTCTGATTGGTCCTGCCGATGCCGTCGGGCATGATCCTCGACCAGCTCAGTGAGAACCGGTAGCTGTCGAGTCCGAGCCATTTCATGATCTCGACGTCTTCGGGGTACCGATGGTAATGGTCGCAGGCGACGTCACCGGGAATGTCTTCGTGGACCTTGCCCGGCGTGTGTCCGAAGGTGTCCCAGATCGACGGACCCTTGCCGTCTGCATCCCACGCGCCTTCGATCTGGAAAGCGCTGGTGGCGGTTCCGAACTCGAACGATTCTGGGAGGTTGAGGAGGCTCATGGGGTGCGCCGTTCTTGAGGTGGGGATGATGACGGATGCTCGAGCAGGATTCTCACCGGGCCGAGCAATCCGTGCGGACGCGTCGGCGGGTCATCGAAGATGTCGATCCCGCTTTCGACCACTGCGTTGCGAAGCGCGGTTCTGACCTCGATCTCGATCTCCGTTCCGTTCACGACGGAACGGCCGAGGTCGATGACTGTGTCGTCGAGATAAGCCACGCCGATAGCATGGCCGTGCATGCGGATCACGGCCGACCCAGCCACAGCGCCGAGGTCGATCCTCGCGTTCGCGCCTGCAGGCGACTCGTCCGGCAGCACGACTCGGGCGGTATATCGTCCAGTGCCGGAGACGCCCTTGAGCGCATCGATCGTCCGCCAGTCGCCAGGGCCGACGTCATCCAACTCGATGCTCCGCGGGCCGTCAGGCTCTTCGCTGATCACCTCCAGCCGCCAAGACTCGAGAGTCGCCGCCGCATCGTGGGCCCTCAGGGCATCGGTCGTGAGCGGTGCATCAGCAGCGGGATCCGGCTCCACCGCCGTGTCGAGCTCGAACACGCGGACCCCGAGCGCGGGGATGCCGGCGGCGAACGTCGTGCGGTCATCTCCCGCGGCATGTGGAGACGGAACGATGTCCCCACTCCACAGATCGAGTTCGCGTACGCGGCCTACTCCTTCGAGCGACAAGCGAGTCGTGACCGGCCGCGACTGCGTGTTGTACACGAGCAGGTAGCGGACATTCCCCGCTTCGCGCCATTGCGTGAGCACGGCGCTGCCATCGGTGCTCGCCCTCGGCGCCAGTCCGAGTCGGGTGAAAGCAGCGGCGGCGTCGGCCATCGTTCGTACACGCGCGGTCGTCGGCATCGACAGGGCGCGGGTCATCGCTGCACGAACGCGTGCATCGCCGTCTGCGCCGCGCGCGAATCCGGAGTCGGCGGCCGGTGGTTCACCGACCACGACAAGACGAAGCCCCCGTTCTGCGGCTTCGGCGATCGCCTCGGCGGTCTCCGGCGGGAGCGTCCGCTCGTCGACGACGAGTCCGCGATAGCCCGGACCGTCTGCGAAGAGTTCCGGACGTCGACCCACCCCGTCGATGACGCCGAGAGGATCGATGAACTGCACGCTGAAGCCGGCGAGATCGAGCGCCTCGGTGTCTGCCAGCCTGGCAGGGGTCGTCGCATCAGCGGTGGGGTCGCGCACGCCCCGCGCCGCGATCGTCAGGAACCCGTCCCGGTAGATGGCGACGTCCGTGCGCGGCACCCCGGTCTCGAGCACGACGGCTCCGCGCGCCCAGTAGTCGGTGAGCGGCCGCCAGTTCGCCCACTCGGGGAAGTGGATGCTGTTCCAGCTGTCCGACACGATCTGCTGGAAGCGGTTCTGGGTCGGCCACTCTGCGTCCTCGGTCTGCGAGGCCACACCATGCAGGAACGGCTTCGTGATGCCAGCCGCCCACTCTTTCGCCAGCATCCGCTGCAGGTCGCCGAGAGTGACGGCGTAGGCGGCTCGGAACTGCGCGCCCAGCTCGGTGCTGATGCGTACGGCACCGCCCTGGTGCGCCCCGCCCACGACGCAGCGCTGCCAGTCGAGTGCGAACTTCCAGGTGGCATCCTCGCGGCTGATGGGGAATCTGTCGCCGGAGTTCAGCGATTCGCCCTCGGCGCGACCGCCTGCGCGTACGAAGTCGCGGTTGCTGCGGATCGCTTCGAGATTCTGCCCGTAGGCCGCCTGCGACTTGTGCTGCAGGCCATGGCCTGAGGACCATTCCTGCAGCGGCAGCAGTCGACGGGAGATGTAGAGGTCGGTCAGCAACCGGTAATAGTCCTGCCGCACACGGCGCCCGGTTCCAGGGTCGGTGTCGTCGTCGAGCTCGAAGTCGGCGACGGGCTCCTCGTTCGGCAACCAGAAGTGGGACATACCGTGTGCGAACAGAAGCGGAAGGTACGGCGTGGGGTCGTAATCATGTCGTTCGACGAAGCGCTCGATCAGGTCGGACGTCCAGAACAGCGAATCGGCGTGCAGCTCCAGCGAGTCCTCGAAGAAGTCCGTTCCGACCCGGCGCAGCAGCTCGACGTTCTCGGCGCCCAGCTGATGCTCGTCGATGTACGCGGTGGCCGCAGCTGTCGCATCCTGATCCAGGAAGTTCGTGACACCCTGCTCGCACTCGCGCATCCAGAAGGCGAAGAGAACCCAGTCGCCGTCGCGCGGCTGCCACCTGATCGCCGAGTCGACGACCTCGGACGTCACATCCATCAGCGAAGTCGTGTCGAGGACGGTCGAGGTCGCGGGTGGGTGGATCGGCCCACGAGGCGACGTCTTCTCGTCCTGGACGCTGACGACAGACGGGGGCGCACCGCGTTGCACCACGCGGGCGGCGGTGACCCGCACCAGCGTGGCCGGTCGCCTCGCCTCCGGGTCATCGAATGCCGTCGGGATCGGCACGAGCGCTGGAGTCGCGCCGTTGAGCGGCACAGACCCGTACTGCAGCTCGCGCGACGAGTACGCGGTGCCTGTCGCGGTGTTCGGCGTGCAGAGCGGCCACGCCGCTCCCAGAGTCATCGCGACACCGACGCCCAGTCGCTCCGATTCCTGCAGGACCGCGGTGAGCGCCGTGCGCTGCGCCTCGTCGCCCCAGAATTCACGGCTGAAAGCGATCTCCACCTCGCGGAAGCCGGCATCGGCGATGCCGCGCAGCTGGCCGAGAAGATCGTCGATCGGCACTGCGCTCTGCCACCACCAGCGCACGCCGGGGCGATCGTCGGCCCGCGGCTCGGCGAAGCGGTCGGGGTCGAGCGGTTCCCTCACGCGGTCGACACCTCCGCGGCGAACTCGTGGTGTCCGTGCTCGACGGTCGTCGGGGCGGTAGCGCCAGGCATCCACACCTCGGCAGTCACTCCGTAGGGAACCGAAAGCGACAGCTCCGTCCTACCGTCCTCGAGACGCCAGGAGACGGCGATCTCACCGTACGGCGACAGATGCCTCGCCGATGCCGACGTCAGATCACCCGTCACCCGCGGACGCACCTCGATCGTTCTGTAGCCGGGTGATGTGGGTGCGAGACCTGCGAGGCAGCGGTACATCCAATCGGCCACAGCGCCGTAGGCGTAGTGGTTGAACGAGGTCATCGTGCCCGGGTTGATGGAGCCGTCCGGCAGCATCGAATCCCAGCGCTCCCAGATCGTGGTCGCACCCATCGACACCGCATACAGCCACGAGGGGCAGGATTCGGTGAGGAGCATCCGATGGGCGAGATCTTCGCGACCGGCCATGGTCAGCGCATCGAGGATCAGCGGAGTGCCCACAAATCCGGTGCTGACTCGGAACTTCGCGTCCATCACCAGTTCTGCCAGGCGTCTGCCGGCCCCGTCGCGTTGACGGTCCGTCGCGAACAGGTCGCCGGTGATCGCGAGCGCGTAGACGGTCTGGCAGTCGCTGCGCACGACTCCGGTGTCATCGACGTACGCCGAGATGAACGCCGCACGCACCCTTCGCTCAAGAACGGCGTAGTCCTCCGCGTCGGCCTGCCGGCCGAGAACGGCGGCCACTCTCGCGAGGATGCCGCTCGAGCGTGCGAAGTAGGCGGTGGCGACGACATCGGGATCGGCTTGCGCGCGCGCTGCGTCCTCCGGAGGAGCAGTCGGGTCGAGCCAGTCGCCGAAAGGCCCACCGGTCGTCCAGAGCAGATCCGGCCCGACCATTCCGCGCACCTTCTCGACCCACGCCCGCATGGACGTGTACTGCCGTTCGAGCACTCCGACATCGGCATATGCGAAATGCAGCGCATCGGGGACGATGGTCGCCGCATCGCTCCACGCCGCCGCTGCCGGATCCGGATCACGCAGCACGTCAGGGATCACGAACGGCACCCCGCCGTCCGGCTTCTGCTCGGCCGCCAGATCCTCCAGCCATTCCGACAGGAACCCGGCGGTGTCGAAGAGCGTCGTGGCGGTCGGGGTGAACACCTGGATGTCGCCCGTCCAGCCGAGACGCTCATCACGCTGCGGACAGTCGGTCGGCACGGCGAGGAAGTTTCCGCGGGTGCTCCACACGACGTTGTCGTGGAGCCGGTTGAGCCGGGTGTCCGAAGACTCGAACCAACCTGTTCGCTCGAGGTCCGTCCCGAGCACGAGTGCGTCGACGTCTGTGAGAGCGAGCTCCGGCACTCCGTCGATCTCGGCGTAGCGGAATCCGTTGAAGGTCAGCGTGGGCTGAAGGACCTCATCCGGCCGACCCGACAGGATGTACGTGCTCGTCGCCAGCGCGCTGCGCAGCGGCCTGACACCAAGCTCGCCGTGCTCCAGGACCTCGGCGTGGCGCACCGTGACCTCCTCGCCGGCGGCACCGCTGACACGCAGGCGCACCCATCCGACGAGGTTCTGGCCGAAGTCGACGATCGTCCTGCCGGAGGGCGAGGTGATCAGCTGGACTGCGGGCAGCGTCTCCGTGATGCGCACCGGCGGGCCGCTCGGCGCGACGAGGCGTTCGGATGCTGCGCCGCGCACCTCGACCCTGTCGACCTCTTTCCCGTCCGGGGAGTCGGCGATGCGCATGTCACGACGCTGTCCGTCGTAGAAATCATCGAACAGGATGCTGCTGCCGACTGCTCCCCATCCGGCATCCGTTCCGAAGATCCCGCGCGAGCCGTCAGCGTACGTCACCTCGATCTGCGCGAGCAGCGCCAGGCGGTCACCGTAGCTGGAGCGGTTCTGCGGCCATACGAGCTGCCCGCGGTACCACCCGTTGCCGAGCAGCGCCTGCAGTCGATTGGAGCCGGCGTGCAGAAGCTCCGTGATGTCATATACGCGATAGCGCAGCCGCTTCTCGTACGCGGTCCACCCCGGTGCGAATATGTCGTCACCGACGCGGTGGCCGTTGATCGTGAACTCCACGATCCCGTGCGCCGTGAGGTAGAGGCGTGCGGATACGGGATCGGCTGCGAGGTCGGCGTCGCCGAAGAGGAGAGGTGCGCCGTCGGAGAGTCCACCGATCGTCGCCGGGCTGATGAGGTCGCGCACCCAGTCGCTCTGCGCGAGCAGGCCGGCCTCGATCACCAGCGACTCGCTCGGTGCAGACCAGGAGGGGCCGCTGCCCGAGCGAACGCTCACTCGAACCCGCTCCCGCGATTCCAGTGGAGCGAACGGCCAAGGCACGAAGAGCTGCTCGGGGGAGTGGACGATCACCGATGAGGTGCCGCTGGCGCGTTCGAGCGTCAACTCATATCGATCCGACCGCCATTCGGGACCGGCATCCTCGACGCGCCATGACAGGCGAGGGGTCGCCGTTCCGATGCCGAACGCGTCATCCTGATACTCCGCACGGAGCTTCGTGACGGTGACGCTCTGCCGCACAGGCGACTCGCGTGCCTGCGGAGAAATGTCGGCCGATTCTTCCAGCCGCTGGATCACTCGAGCCCCGTTCCGGCGATGCCCTTGAGGTACCACTTCTGGAACACGATGAACACGATGAGCACCGGCAGCATCGAGATGACCGCACCGGCGAGACCCACGGCCGGCGAGATCACGGAGTTCTCGCCGCCGGCGAGTGGGGCGAGGGCGACGTTGATGACGCGGTTGGCGGGGTTCGGCGCGATGACCTGTGGCCAGATGTACATGTTCCATGCGGTCAGGAAGCTGATCGAGCAGAACGTGGCGAGTGCCGGCTTCGCCAGAGGGAGGGCGATGGAGGTGAGCACGCGCCCCCAGCTCGCCCCATCGATGCGCGCAGCCTCGATGAGGCCCGCTGGCATCGTCGCGAAGAACTGCCGGAAGAGCAGGATCGCGAAGGCGCACTGCGCCGCCATGGGGATGATCAGCCCGGCGTAGGTGTTCAGCCAGCCCAACTGGAAGGTGACGATGAAGAGCGGGATCAGCGTGAGGTTGCCGGGGATGAACATCGGAACGATCAACGTCGCCATCACGGCCGCAGACCATTTGAACGGGATCTTCGCGAGTGCGAATGCCGCGGGCAACGACAGCAGCAGTTGAAGGCCGACGATGCCGAGGCTGAAGATGAAGGTGTTGGCGATGACCTGGGGCGTGAGGAAATTCCAGGCGTCGACGAAGTTCTGCCAGATCGGCGTCTCCGGGAGGAGCGGCTTCGGAAAGGCCGAGACCTCCGCAGCGGACTGGAGCGAACCGGAGACCATGAAGAGCAGCGGCGCGGCCATGATGAAGCCGCCCAGGATGATCGCCGCGTAGCGGAGCGTGGCATGCAGGGGGGAGGTACGCATCAGCTGCGCTCCTTTCGGATTCGCACGATCACGCGCACGAGCAGGACGATGACGATCATCAGTACGAGTTGGAACAGCGAGAGCGCACTCGCGTAGCCGATGTCTCGCTCTGAGAAGGCGACCTTGTAGGAGTACAGGGCGATCGACTGCGTGGTCCCGAGCGGGCCGCCGTCTGTCATGATGAGCGCGATCTCGAAGGAGCCGCTCACGAAGCTGACGGCCTGGAGGACGGCGATCAGGATCGTGGTGCCCCACACGTTCGGCCAGGTCATCGACCAGATCTGGCGCCACTTGCTCGCGCCGTCGAGTGACGCCGCGGCATAGATGTCATCGGACACCCGTTGGAGCCCGGCCATGTAGAGGATGATGACGATCGGGAGACCACCCCAGATCATCATGAGGACGAGAGCGGGCCGCGCCCAGGCGAGGTCGGAGAGCCAGATCGGTCCATCGATCCCGATCCCGGCGAGCAACTGATTGATGAGGCCCTGCTGGCTGTACAGGTTGACCCAGATCAGCGCTGAGACGGCAGCCGAAGCGATCATCGGCGCGAAGTAGAAGACTCGGATCGCGCCGGTGCCCGGGAGGTTCGTGTTGACGAGAACGGCCAGGACGAAGCCGATGAGGATCGTGGGGATGACCCCCATCACGACGAACATGGCAGTGACGCCGAGGGCCTGCCACATGTCCTCGTCGCCGAACAGGCGGATGATGTTGTCGAGACCGACCCACTGGGGAGTGCCGAACAGATCCCACTCGAAGAAGGTCAGAACCAGGCCGCCCACCGCGGGGAGGATGACGAACGCCGTGAATGCGAGCATCCCTGGTGTGAGGAACGCGGCTGCGGTCAACGCGTCACGGCGTTTGGTCCGCCGATTTCCGGGTCTTTCCGCGGGGACCTGCCGCTTCGTCTCGCCCTGTCTGGGCAACGGCACATCAACGATGGGGGTGGACACTGCGATCTCCGATGATCGGGATCCGGGTGGGCCCCGCGGGGTCCCACCCGGACTTCGGGCTACTTGGTCTGCTTCTCGATGGCGTCGTTGACGGTCTGTTCGGCCTCGCCGAACGCCTCTTCGATGGATTTCCCGTTCAACAGGACTTCCTGTGTCGCCTTCTTCGTCGCCTCGGTCAGCGTCGTGGAGGAGGATCCGGGCATCTGCGTGAGGAGCACAGCAGTGCGCGCCGACTCGCCGAAGATCTCGATGTTGGCGGGCGGTGGGGCGCCGTCCTTCCAGATGCCGTTGTCGATGCCGTCGTCGGTCGGTGGGATGACGCCGCCGACTTCCTGGGCGACCTTCATCCCCGCGTCGGTGTCATAGAACCAGCTCAGGAACGCCCACGCGGCATCCTGGTTCTCGCTGGTCTGCGCGATGGAGAGTCCGTAGGATCCGCCGCCCGCTGTCGAATTGCCGTCGATCGTGGGCAGGACCTGAACATCCCAGTTGTCATCGGGCATCGTCGCCTTGAGCCCGGGTGCAGCACCTCGTGACGCGATGGCCATTGCGACGTTGCCCGAATCGAACTTGAGGGTCGGGTCGTCGGTGGTCGTCGTGTACTGGCCGGATGCCGTCCCGTATGCGCTCAGAAGCAACTCCCATGCCTTCAGTGCTTCAGGCTGCCCGATGCTGGACTTGTTGGTCTCCGGGTCATACACGCTTCCGCCGAATGCCTCGATGACGGGGCCGAAAACGATCTGTGCGGTGCCGTCCCCGAGCGGAGCAGCGAGACCGGTGACGGTTCCACCGCTCTTCGTCTGGATCTCCGCGGCGACCCGGTACATGTCGTCCCAGGTCCAGTCGGCCTCAGGGTACTCGGTGACGCCGGCCTTCTCGAAGGCGTTCTTGTCGTAGTAAAGCCCCACGGAATCGGCGCTCACGGGGAGCCCGGTGATCTGGTCGGGATCGTCTATGGGTCGGTACTGGCCGACGAACTGCGGCAGGAACGAATCCGCATCCAGATCGCCGAGCTTGCCGTCCTTCAGCCCTTCGGTCAGGTCGAGTGTGACGTTGTTCGTCGCCAGTGTGTCTGCGAGGAAGTCGACGTTGAAGAAGACGTCCGGCAGCTCGCCGCTCAGGCGAGCGGTGGCGAGTCCCTGGGCGTATTCTGCGGCATCGTCCGTGGTGCTGCGCACCTCGACCTTGCGGTCGGGGAACTCCTCCATATAGGCGTCCGCGTACTCCTGGAACTGGGGCTCGAGGCCGGTGATCGTGTTGAGGACGATCGAACTTCCGTCGACCTCTCCTGCGGCTCCGCCGCCGGTACCGGCTGCGCCGCCGCAGGCGGCGAAGAGCGGGAGCGTCGCGACTACGGCGAGTCCGAAGAGCGCTTTACGCGTCTTCTTCGCCTGCTGAGACATCATTGTCATCGTTCCTTTCATGGATGTGATTGCCGTGCACTGGTGAGGCTCGGGTATTGAAACCTTTCAGATCATGATGTGCGACAGGATTCCGCTTGTCAAGCGTGCCTCACTGAATTGCTGATCACGATTATGATACGTTTCAAATTCTCGAACGGTCGAAGATGGGCGAAGGCTGTTCTGATCTTCCGTTCGGCCGGCGAAGGAGCGAAGTGACCAGTCCCGTACCCACCACGCTGCGTGCCGATGGCCATTCACCGCGCGCGGCCGTCGGACGAAACGGCGAGGACCGCTTCGTTCGGCTTGCTTCGCATCGTCGTCCGAGGCTGTCCTGGGTCGTACCTCTGCTGCGGTCGGGGCAGAGGCAGACAGCATTCGAGGTGCGGGTCTCGTCGGACGGCGCGGATCCCCGGCGTGCGGATGCTGTCCTGACAGTCGTGGTGAAGGCTGAGGGTGAGGACGGCGCCGATCCGTTCGTCGAGCTGACGACCCCACTCGATCCTGACGCTGCGTACCTCTGGGCCGTTCGCGCGCGCGACGAGACAGGGGTCTGGTCGGACTGGTCGGCCCCGTCCTACATCGAGACGGGGCCATGGGTCTTCTCCGACTGGGGTGCGCAGTGGGTGTCGCATCCGCCGCTGTCGATCCTGCGGCGAGAGTTCCACGTCGGCGCACCGGTCGTCTCCGCCCGTCTTCACCTCACCGCGCAGGGGTTGGTGCGGGCGTCCGTGAACGGCGTCGCGGTCAACCCAGCATCGTCCGATCCGTCGCGGACCGATTCTGCACGTGCTCTCTACCGCAGCTACGACGTGACCGACCTGCTGCGGTCGGGTGGCGACGAGTCCGGTGAGAACGCGGTCGACCTCGCCGTCGCTTCAGGTGAGTGGGCGAGAACCGGGCTGGATCCGCGCGTGCTCGCCGTCGTCGTCGTGCACCTGGAGGACGGCACGGTACTGCGCGCCGGCACCGGTGAGGGGATGCTCAGTGCTGCGAGCCCGGTGACGGTGGAAGAGCCGTTCTATCTCGAGCGGCATGAGACGCTGTCCACGCATTCGGGCTTCCATCCGGCATCCGCTGCTCGGCTGCTCGAGCCGAGCGCCTCGCCCTCATCGCCTCAGTCGCCCCCGCGCGACATCGCCCCTGACCCGTCGCCGGCAGTGCACAGGGTGGCTGTGCACGGCGCCACGCTCCTCGCGCGCACGGGTGCGTATCGCGTGTACGACATCGGCACCAACATCGCTGGGCGAACCGCGCTCACTGTCAAGGCCCGGTTGCCGCAGCGCAGCGTGATCCGCGTCGTCCACGGCGAGCATCTCGGCGCAGACGGTCGCATCGACACCACCAATCTGACGATGCCGTACGACCGCGGGCGCGTGCGCCAGGCCGTCGAGTACGTCGTCGGCGGGCAGACCGACGCGATTCTCACGCCGTGGTTCTGCTATCACGGATTCCGCTATGTCGAGGTGCTCGGCCTCCCCGCCGACGCCGAGGTCGAGTTGGAGGCGTGGAGCCTCCATTCCGATCTGGAGTCGAGCAGTGACCTGGAGACGGACGACGCGCAGGTCAATGCGTTGGTTCGCGTCGCCAGGCGCACGCTGCGGAACAACGTGCATGGAATTCCGGAGGACTGTCCCACTCGCGAACAGTCGGGGTGGACGGGAGACACCGCATCTGCCGCCGAATTCGACTTCTCGGCCTTCGACATGCAGGGCTTCTTCACGAAGTGGCTCGGAGACCTGCGCACCAGTCAGCAGGCGGACGGGAGCATTCCGGCGATCTCTCCCGACCTCCGCGATCCCAGGATCACACCCGACCCGGTATGGGGCGCAGCCCTCCAGCGGGTGCTGCTCGGCCATTGGCTGCACTATGGCGATGCCCGCGTCGTGCGCGACATGCTCCCCGTGCTGCGGCGCTGGGCCGACTATCAACTGGCCCTGCGCACCGATGACGGTGTGATCGGGCTGGCCCCGATCAGCTACGGATCGGACTGGCTCGGACTCGTGCAGACGCCTCCGCCGCTGCATCACACTCTGGCGAGCATCGACTGCCTCGAATCTCTGGCGACGCTCGAGGACGCGGTCGGGCAGGCGGATGCCGCTGCTGAACGGCGCGCGAGCGCCGACGAGCTCCGCGCGGCCGCACGCTCGGCGTTCTTCGACGCGGAGCGTGACGTGTTCGGCAACGGCACGCAGGGTGCGGACGCCATCGGAATCGAGGGAGAGATCCTGTTCCCGGACGAGCGCGAGCGCGCGGCCGAGCGCATCGCCGCCGGTGTGCGAGCCGGTGGAGACCGGGTGACATCCGGCTTCGCCACCACGCGGACAGTCGTTCGTGCGCTGGCGCGCACCGGGCATTCGCAGGCGGTCTTCGATGCCCTGCATCAGTCGGCTGAACCAGGGATCGGTGCGATGCTCGATCACGGGCCCGGCACGTTCTGGGAGTGCTGGTGGATCGACCCGCTGAACACCGGCACAGGGTCACTCGATCACATCGGACTCGGCGGACCGTTCGCCGGCTGGGCTTGGCAGTGGCTCGCCGGCGTCCGTCCGACCGGCGGGGGCTGGTCGGCCTTCGTCGCCGAACCGCAGTTCGTGGACGGCGTGGACTCGCTGACCCTGTCGTCGCGCACTGTGCGCGGCACTGTCGCTCTGAGCTACCGGAAGGATGCCGAGACGGTGTCCCTCCTCCTCACAGTGCCCGTCGGGTCTCACGCAGAGTTGCGTCTGCCAGGACGGACGGCGGAGGCGCTGGGGGCGGGCGTGCACGAGCGAACCGTCCCCGTCTCGACGGTTCGCCCTCCGGAGCGTCGGCTGACGCCGCCCGATGAGGCGGTATGGACGCCGCCGTTCCGTCCGTCGCCCTCGCCGGACGTCGAGGGCGAACGTGATTGGCTCACACGGACCATCACTGCCGGGGCCGTCGTCGACTCGTCGGCCCTGTCGGTCGAGGTCCTGGGCGACGGCATCCGCTGCATGCCAGTGCCGCATGAGCAGCCGGCGGGACCTGTCCTCCTGGTGAGATCCCGGCAGGGTGCGTCGTCCGACTCGAACGTCGGAAGCGTGACTGTGCGCATGCCGCCGGGGACTAGCGTGGATCCCGCGACGGGGCGGATGCTGTCGCGTGCGCGCTTCGTCTATGCGCTCCTGGACCTGTGCACGCCGAATCCGCGGCGCCCCCTCGAAAGCATCATCATCGTGCACGGAGCGGACGGCACGAGTGTGCAGCGCACCGGAACCATCTGGCCGGCCGGATGGAACCGCGTGGCAGTCGACGTCTCCGACCTGGTCACGGGTACGGCGATCACCGAGGTGGAGGTCGGCATCCGCGTGCGAGCTTCTGGCACCGACGCATCCAATGCCGGGCCGTACGACGCCGCCGATCTCACTCCGCTCGCGTTCCATCTGGGCGAGGTCGGTTACAGTACGCGGCGCCCGACGTGGTGATCGGCAGACTGTGATCGGTTGGTCCTGATCAGCGTGCTGTGCTCTCCCTCACGACGAGCTGAGGCGGCAGCAGCAGGTGTTCATGCTCGTGCGCGCCTCCGGTCGCCGCGTGGTCGAGCACGAGCCGTACGGCTTCGGTCGCCAGCGCTTGTCTCGGCTGGTGGATCGTGGTGAGTGGCACGATAGCCGATGCCGCATAGTCGATGTCGTCGTAGCCGACGATCGCGATGTCGCGTGGAACCTGCACGCCGTCGGCGAGTACGAGGGACTGCATCGCGCCGAGCGCCAGCAGGTCGTTGGCGCCGAAGATCGAATCGGGGCGCGCGTGCTCCGGCAGGTCGGCGATCAGCTCACCCATCGCGCGACCGTCTGCGATCGTCTGATCTGCGGTGTCGAAATGGGTGAGCGTCGCATCTGCCACCTCCGAGATGGC
Source organism: Microbacterium sp. TWP3-1-2b2 (assembly GCF_049896145.1). Classification (NCBI taxonomy): domain Bacteria; kingdom Bacillati; phylum Actinomycetota; class Actinomycetes; order Micrococcales; family Microbacteriaceae; genus Microbacterium; species Microbacterium sp. TWP3-1-2b2. The sequence goes on from NZ_JAFCTS010000002.1 coordinate 279,452, forward strand.
GCGCTGGGCTCCCTCCCACCGGTCCTCCACCTGGTGCAGCGGTCCGCCGAGGAACGCGACCCTGCGCCTGCCGGTGTCGAGAAGATGCTTCACCGCGAGATAGCCGCCGACGTTGCCGTCGAGCGCGACGGAGCAGACGTCGCCGCCTGCGGCATGGATGTCGAAGAGGACGAGGGGCATGCCCCGTCGGGTGAGCCGATTCATCCGCTCGGTCGCGCCATCGAGGGGCGCGATCAGCATTCCCCGCACCCGCTGCTCTTCGAAGAGGTCGATGTAGCGGTCCTCGCGTCCATCGAGCTGATCGCTGCTGCCGAAGATCACCGTGTGGCCCTGCACCTCTGCGGCGGCCTCGCACGCGTGGGCCAGCTCAGCCCAGAACGGATTCGCGACGTTGAGCACGATCATGCCGAGTGTGGTGCCGCCACCCATCCGCAGCTGCCGGGCGAGATCGTTCCGTACGAAGCCGAGTTCGTCCATCGTCGACTGCACGAGCGCGAGGGTTCGAGCCGAGACGAGCTCGGGCTTGTTCAGCACGTTGGAGACGGTGCCGACGGACACGTTCGCACGCTCGGCCACCTCACGAATTCCTACTGGCCCGGTCACATGCACCTCATCTAGCTGGTCGCGCGGCGCGCGGTGAAATCCATCATATGGATCGCAACCGGTGGCTTGCGCGTCTTGAAACGATTCATGTAGCGTAGCGCGCAGACTGTGGATGCGCACGACGACAGGCCAGGAGGCCATGAGCATGACTGAGCCATTCGACGCGGCCGACGGGCTGGTTCGCGTCTATCCGGCGTCGCCCGGGAAGTCGGGCCGCACGCCGGCGCTGATGTGGGCCCACGGCGGCGGCTTTCGCGGCGGGGATCTGGACATGCCGGAGGCGCACTGGACGTCCGGTGCGCTCGCCGCGCGCGGAGTCACTGTGATCTCCGTCGACTACCGGCACCTCGGCGGAGGATTTCACTACCCCGCGCCCTCCGACGACATCCTCACCGCGTGGACGTGGACGTTGGATCACGCCGACGTGCTCGGCATCGACATCGGGCGTACGGCGGTCGGCGGAGCGAGTGCGGGTGGCAATCTCGTCGCGGGTGCGGTGCTGCGCCTGCTCGCCGATGAGGCGAGCTCGGTGCCGGCCCCGGCAGGCGTCTTCCTCGCGTACCCCACCCTCCTCGCCGATCAGCCGACGCCGGATGCCGCGCTGCAGGCGCTGCTCGATGCGAATCCGTCGGCGATCCACCCCCCGGGCTATGTTCGCGATATGTATCGGAACTTCTTCGGCGGCCCCGTCGACGATGCGCCATTGGCAGTCGTGCCAGGTCGCGCCGTGGCGGGAGAGCTGACCGGCTTCCCCCCGGTGCTGATGATCAACTCCGAGATCGACCTTCTGCGGCTGTCGGGTGAAGTGTTCGCTGAGGCGCTGGTCGCTGCGGGGATACCGCTCGAACTCGCGACCGAGCCTGCGGTGCTGCACGGTCACCTGAACCGGCCGGAAGAATCGGCGGCGACCGATTCGGTCGATCGTGTCGCGCGCTGGATCGAAAGGGGCTTCGTGCCGGCGTGATGGCACGAGACCGAGTTCGTGGCACGAAACCGAGCGCGCGCAGCTCGGTTTCATGCCGGAGCATCGGTCTCGCCGCTAGATCGCTTTGCGCAGGGCGAAGCCGCGCGGGGTCGCCACGAAACCCGCCTCTTGCAACGCCATTGCGAAGTCGGTGCCGTAGATCGCCTCGCCGTTGATCTTCTCGACCGTGAGCGTCTCGAGTCGGCGTGCGCGCGAAGTCATGACCAGATCGGATGCTGCGGCGCGCAGCAGCTCGGGATCATCATCGAACGCGAGCACGGTGCGGCCACCGCGTTCGAGGTAGAGCACGAGCGACCCGTCGACGAGGACCACGAGTCCTCCCGCCTTGCGCCCTGGACGATGCGACACGCCGTCACGCCTCGGCCACGCGAGCGCTGCGCCGTACGGGTTCGCCGGGTCGGTCGCAGCGAGCGTGACGGCCTTGCGGGGAGGTGGATCCGCCAGGGCCGCGAACGTGCGCAGGCGGTCGACGGTCGCGGATGCCGCGAACTGCGCAGCCCCGAGCTTCTCGATGACGTACCCGCGTCTGCAGTGCCCTGCTTCCTCGAACCCGGCGAGCACGCGGTACGCCTGGGCGAATCCGCCCGGAACACCCTCGGCCTGCACGGCACCGCGCGTGACGACGCCGTAGCGGTCGAGCAGCAGGCCAGCGGTCACGGTCGCGCGACGCGCGGCATCCGTCTCCGCTGCAGGAAGCAGCGACCATCGTCCGCCCACCGCTGTCGGCCTGGCAGGGGTGCGAGTCAACGACATGCCACGGTAGGTGCGTGTGCGTGGTGCGCGGCGGGTCACCCGGTGGGCCTGCGACCCACCGGCGAGCAGTGACCGGATCGGGGCGAACGTGTCGTTGGTGACTCTGCTCGACCAGGTGAGGTTCCACAGCGCCTCGAGCACTGATTGCTCGTTCTCGGCGCCGGTCATCTCGCGCAGCTGGGTCGCGAAGTACGCCCCGCCGGCCCCGAGCGCGCTCAGCAGCTGTGATTCGAGAGAGTCCGGCGCGAGTTCGTCCTCCGGCTCCGGCAGTGTGAACGGCGCCAGATCAGCGGGATGCAGCGACACCCAACCATCACGTCCCGGCAGTGTGCCGTGGCCCGACCAGATGACCTCGCCGCTCGCTGTCAGCTCGTCAAGCAGCGCCGGCGTGTAGTCGCGGACTCTGGAGGGCAGGATCAGCGATTCCCATGCGCTTGCAGGGATGGGCACCCCAGCGAACTGCTCGATCACCGACACCACGCCGTCGAGCCCCTCCAACGGGCGGCCGAGGTGCTGCCATTCGGGCAGGAAGCGTGCGTAAGCCTCCGGCGAGACCGGTTCGACGCTGCCGCGGATGGCGGCGAGTGACCGCATCCGAAGGCGGCGCAGCACCTCGGTGTCGCACCATTCGATCTCGGACCCGCTTCCTGCCGCCTCTGGCAGGAAGTACCCGCTGGTGAGGCGACCGGCGTTCTCCAGCCTTTGCAGCGTGTGGCGGGCGACGGCAGAACCGATGCCGAAGCGGAGTGAGACGGCATCCGTCGTGAACGGGCCGTGCGTACGGGCGAAGCGGGCGACCAGGTCGCCGAGCGGATCGGCGAGCGGTTCGAGGAACGCGACAGGGATGCCAGTGGGCAGGGCGACACCCAGCGCATCCCGCAGGCGTCCGGCGTCCTCGATCGCGGCGACGCGGAGGGAGCCGGCGACCGTGACGGCGATCGCACGACGGGCGACGATCAGATCGTCGAGGTGTGTCTGGGCCGCGGAAGTGGGCAGGGCCCGAGATCCGGCATCCGCGCCTTCGGGACCTGTGGTGTCTTCCAGTCGCGCGGCGACCTCCGCGGCATCGAGCGGTCCCAGCATCCGCAGCAGATCGGCGACTCCTTCCAGCCCGCGCACGTGCCGTTCCGGGTCGAGCCGTTGTGCCTCACGCTCCCATTGCGCGAGCACGTCGGGGTCGAGCAGCTCGCGCAGTTCGATCGTCCCGAGCAGCTCGCCGAGCAGCGCAGGATCGACCGACAGCGCGGCCGCGCGGCGCTCCGCGAGCGGCGAATCGCCCTCGTACATGAATGCGCCGACGTAGCCGAACAGCAGATCGCGTGCGTACGGCGAGGGCTGCGACGGCTCCGTCTCGACCAGCCGTACCTTCCGCTCGGCGATGGCGTTGATGAGCCGCCGGAGCGAGGGGAGATCGTAGACGTCCTGCAGCACTTCGCGCAGCGTCTCGAGGATGACGGGGAACGTCGGATGACGCCGGGCGACCTCGAGCAGTTGGGCCGAGCGCTGGCGCTGCTGCCACAGGGGAGTGCGCTTGTTCGGGTTCATGCGCGGCATGAGCAGAGCGCGGGCAGCGCACTCCCTGAACCGCGAGGCAAACAGCGCTGAGCCGCCGACCTCTTCGGTGACCACATGCTCCAGCTCGTCCGGGTCGAAGACGAACAACTCGGCACCTGGCGGCTCGGCGTCGGCATCCGGGATCCGCACGATGATGCCGTCGTCGCTCGCGACTGCTGACCCCTCGACCCCGAGGCGCTCTCTGACCCTCGCGTTGATCGCCAGTGCCCACGGCGCGTGCACCTTCATGCCGTATGGAGAATGCAGGATGAGTCGCCAGTCGCCGACCTCGTCGCGCCCGCGCTCGACGGTCAGGGTGCGGTCGGTCGGGAGCGTCCCGGTGGCCTCGCGCTGCTCGTTCAGATGAGCCATCAGGTTGGCGCGCGCCTGTTCGTCGAGGCCGGCCTCGATCAGTCGTCGAGTGGCCTTCTCCGCAGTCGCGGCCGACACTTCACGGGAGAACCTGCCCAGTGCCTCGCCGAGTTCGAAAGGCCGGCCGATGCCGTCACCGTGCCAGAACGGCACCTTGCCCGGCTGCCCGTATGCGGGCAGGACGTTGACGCGGTCGTGGGTGATCTCGGCGATCCGCCAGCTCGTCGTGCCGAGCGTGAACACATCGCCCACCCGGGATTCGTAGACCATCTCCTCGTCGAGCTCACCGACGCGGCGACCCGCACCTTCACCGGCGACGAAGACACCGAACAGACCGCGGTCAGGGATCGTGCCGCCGCTCGTCACTGCGATCCGCTGCGCGCCGGGCCGCCCGGTGAGTGTGCCTGCATCTCGATTCCAGATCAGCCGAGGGCGCAGCTCGGCGAACTCGTCGGATGGAAAGCGTCCTGCCAGCAGATCGAGCGTCGCCTCGTATGCCGAACGGGGGAGCGCCTGGAACGGTGCACTGCGCCGCACCGTCTCGAACCATTCCTCGACGCTGATCGGCGCCAGTGCGCAGGCCGCGACGGTCTGCTGGGCGAGGATGTCGAGCGGGTTGCGCGGAACGGCGATCGCCTCGATCTTGCCCGCCAGCATCCGCTCGGTCACGATCGCGGTGTGCAGCACGTCGCCGCGGTGTTTGGGGAAGAGAGCGGCGCGGCTGATCTCGCCGACCTGGTGCCCTGCGCGTCCGACGCGTTGCAGACCGGATGCTGCGGACGGCGGCGCCTCCACCTGGATGACGAGGTCGACGGCGCCCATGTCGATGCCGAGTTCGAGGCTGCTCGTCGCGACGACGCAGCGCAGGATGCCGGACTTCAGCTCTTCCTCGACGAGCGCCCGCTGCTCTTTCGAGACGGAACCGTGGTGCGCCTTGGCGAGCACGGGGTCGGCTCCTGAGGTGGAGCCGGCCTGCGCCATCATGGCGGCAGGAGGTCCCGCGGGTTCGGGGACCGGGACCCCGATGCGTTCGGCGTAGATCTCGTTGAGCCTGCCGGTGAGGCGCTCGGCGAGTCGCCTGGAGTTGGAGAAGACGATCGTGGACTTGTTCTCGAGGATCCGGTCGACGATCGCCTCTTCGACGTGCGGCCAGACCGATCCTGTGACCTCGGTGTACTCGGCAGGATCATCGCTCGTGGCCGGGGCGCCTGGTGGGGGAGGCGGGTTGGTCATGTCATCCATCGGCACGACGACCGACAACTCGAACGTCTTCGATGCCTTCGGTGCGACGATCTCGACAGGTTCCGAACCGCCGAGGAAACGAGCCACCTCGTCTATGGGGCGCACGGTGGCGGAGAGGCCGATGCGCTGCGCGGGTGCCGTGTCTTCGCGGCCGGCTCGCCGAAGCGCGTCCAGTCGCTCCAGGCTCACAGCGAGGTGTGCTCCGCGCTTGGTCGCAGCCACGGCGTGCACCTCGTCGATGATGACGGTGTGCACGTCGCGCAGGGTCTCGCCTGCGCGGCTCGTGAGCATGAGGTAGAGCGACTCGGGCGTGGTGATGAGGATGTCGGGCGGATCGGAGACGAGCTTTCGGCGGTCGCTCGAGGTGGTGTCACCTGAGCGGACTCCGACACTCACCGAGGGCGCCGCGAGTCCCAGTCGACGCGCCGACTGCCCGATGCCGACAAGAGGGGAGCGCAGGTTGCGCTCGACGTCGACACCGAGGGCCTTGAGGGGGGAGATGTAGAGGATGCGTGTGCGCGCAGCGCCCTTCGTGGGGGCGGCGTCCGCCACATCCGTTCGCTCGCGGAAGACGCGGTCGATCGCCCAGAGGAAGGCGGAGAGCGTCTTGCCCGACCCCGTGGGGGCGACCACGAGGGCGTGCCTGCCGGCGGAGATCGCGTCCCACGCGCCGATCTGTGCGGGCGTGGGCGCGCTGAAGGCGCCCCTGAACCAGTCCTGTGTGGCGGGGGTGAAGCGTTCGAGCACGTCGCTCATCCCTCCATCATCGTCTGTGGATCAGACATCGGGGCGAGACGACGAAGCACGTGGTGAACTATGAGCACATATGAACTAATGTCCGAGGGTAGCAGTTCAATGTAGATATGAACATTTCGACGATGACTTCTCCGGCGCTGAACGCGCTGCTCTAAGATGTCGTCACGACGCTCTCGTCGGTGGATCAGACGATCAACCAGCTGATGGCGACGAAGTCTGCACTGTTGGCGACCGCGTCGCGCATCGCCGATGATGAACCGTTCGATTCGGTCGATTCGCGTGAGATGTCGCAACGTGCCGTGGCGACCGAGATCGGTGCCGCGCTGCGGTTGAGCGATCGTACGATCGAGGCCCACATGGGAACGGCCGCGCGACTCGCGGAGCGTTTTCCCGCGACGGCGGCCTCGTTCGGCGCCGGTCGCATCTCGCAGGCGCATGTGCGGGTCATCATGGATGCCGGCGATCCGATCGAGGATGCCGGGAGCAGAGCCCGCTATGAAGCGGTCGTGGTTGCACGGGCCGAGGCGGAATCCCCGAATCGGCTACGGCCTTTCGCGGCGCAGACGGCGGAGCGCTTTCGAGAGGCCTCATTCACCGAGCGGCACAGTGAGGCGCGGGAGAAGCGCGGGGCGTGGGTGAAAGCGCGCGACGACGGCATGGGCGAGCTCGTGTTGTTCGGACCGAGCGCGATCATCAACGGCATGCAAGACAGAGCCACGCAGATGGGGCTGAAGGTAAGGGCCGAGAACGCTCGGGCCGCGAAGGAAGCCGGTGGCGTTTCGGATGCCGCGACGGATGATTTCGCGGATGAGCGGACGATGAATCAGCTGCGGTTCGACCTGCTCGCTGACCTCGTTCTGACTGGATCCCCGACCGGCCACGAGACCGAAGACGGGCTACTCGGTGAGATCCGTGCGCGCGTCGACATCACGGTCCCGGTGCTCACCCTGACCGATCCCGACGAGATCGCCTCGCCCGCACATCTGGAGGGTGTCGGTCCGGTCGATCCGGCGACGGCCCGGATTCTGACCGGAAATGCATCCGGGTTCGACCGGGTCTTCACCCACCCGGCATCAGGAATGGTGCTCGGCGTGGACAGATATCGACCGTCGACCGAGATGCGCCGGTATCTGAGGGCCAGAGATCGGCGCTGCAGGTTTCCAGGATGCAGGCTCGTCGCGAGAATATGCGACGACGACCACACGATCGATCATGCGCTCGGCGGCGCCACGACGGTCACCAATCTTGCGGATTTCTGCCGCCGACATCATGTGACCAAGCACCAGACGCCATGGAAAGTGCGACAACTCGGCGGTGGGGTGCTGGAGTGGACCAGTCCCACCGGCAGGAGCTATGTCGATCACCCACCGGGCGTCGCCACCTATGTCACCTTCGAAGACGTGGCCGACCGGATGCCGTCCGAGGCGCCGTTCTGACCGCTAAGGCCGCCTGCCGGTTCGAACACGGCGCCCGATAGCCTTTCATCCATGAGCGACGAGGATGCCGAGTTCGAGCGGCTCTACGGAGAGTGGCTTGCGCGCACCCCTGACGACGCAGCGAACCTGTTCCGCGATTATCCCGGCACGTGGTGGATCGCGGGCGGCTGGGCGCTGGAGGCATTCACCGGGGTGCAGCGGCATCACGAGGACATCGACCCCGCGGTGCTTCGAGAGGAGCTGCCACTGCTGCGTCGCCACCTCTCGGGCCGCCTCGATGCATGGTGCGCGTTCTCGGGCGCACTTCGCCCCGTGCGTCCAGATGACCGGCCCGAAGCCCTGGCCGCTGACATCCTCCCCGACGGGTGCGGCCAACTGTGGACACGTCAGGGGGCGGCAAGCCCGTGGGAGTACGACATTCTCCTGAGCCCTGGATCCGTGAGCGAGTGGGTGTACAAGCGTGATGAGACGGTCCGGATGCCGCTGGCGGATGCCCTTTGGGAGCGAGACGGCATCCGGTATCTGCAACCCGAGATCCAGCTGCTGTACAAGGCGAAAGGACAGCGGCCCAAAGACGACGCCGATTTCGCCGCCACGCTGCCGTTCCTCGACCATCCGCGACGGGCGTGGTTGCGTGATGCGCTGATGCGGACGCTCCCCGATCACGACTGGCTCACGGACCTCAACGGCTGATCTCCTGAATCCTCCCCTCTGCATCGATCTCCAGCGTCAGGTCCAGGACGAGCCTTTCCAGGAAAGCGTCATCGTGGCTGACGACGAGCACTGCGCCGCGGTACGCGCGCAACGCCTCCACGAGCTGATCGACCGTATCGAGATCGAGGTTGTTGGTCGGCTCGTCGAGAACCACTAGGTGCGGTGCCGGATCGGCGAGCAGCAGCTTCGCCAGCGCGACGCGGAAGCGCTCGCCTCCGGACAACGCACCGACCGGACGATCGGTCGTATCGCCACGGATCAGGAATCGCGCGAGCCGGTTGCGCAACTCCTTCTCCGGGATCGCCTGTGCGGCCTTCGCGATGTTCTCGAGCACCGAGAGCGATTCGTCCAGACCATCGATGCGCTGCGGCAGGTACCCGATGCGATCGGTGTGGGCCGATACGGCAGGAGTGCCGTCCGTGACGCCATCGACCAGCCGCTGCAGCAGCGTCGTCTTACCCACGCCGTTGCGGCCGATCAACGCCACGCGCTCCGGTCCCTGGATGATCCAGGATCGCTCCTGGTCACCTATCGTGGCGATGCGACGGGAAGCAGACACATCAGGATCCGGCAACTCGATCTTCATCGAGGCGTCGCCCCGCACGCGCCGTCCGGCCTCGTCGAGCGCAGCCCTCGCCTCGCTCTCCTTCTCCGCAACCTCGGTGCGCAGCCTTCCGGCGGAGACCTGGGCGGCCATCTTCCGACCGTTCGCGATGATCTTCGGAACCCGCTTCTCGACGAACGCCTTGTTCGCCACGCGCGCTCTGCCTGCCAACTTGGTCTCGGCCTCGATGCGCTGTCGCTTCTCCTTCTTGAACGACTGCTTGGCATCGCGCTCCGCTTGGCGCGCAGCATCCTGCTCGGCGTCCAGCCACGCACGCCACTCCGAGTAGGGCCCGCCGAACACGCTCAGCGAATGCGCGTACAGCTCGGCGGTGTCATCCATCAGCTCGAGCAATGACACGTCGTGACTGACCACGACGAGCGTGCCCTTCCAGGAGCGCACCATGTCGGCGAGGCGCGCCCTGGCGTAGCGGTCGAGATTGTTCGTCGGCTCGTCGAGCAGCGTGATCGGTGCACGGGAGAGCCGGATGCCGGCGATGGCGACGAGCACGGCCTCGCCGCCGGACAGCTCGCCGACTCGGCGGTCGAGGAACGAAGGATCAAGACCGGCCTCAGCCAGTGACACCTCCGCTCGCGCCTCGATGTCCCAGTCGTCGCCGACGGCGTCGAAATGTTCGGGGTCGACGTCGCCCGCGGCGATTGCGCGGACCGCGTCCAACGCCGATGCGACCCCGAGCAGCTCGGCGACGCGGCGATCGACATCGAGCGTCAACCGCTGGGGGAGGTAGGCGACATCACCAGAGGTATTGATCGCACCGGCCGTGGGTGAGAGTTCTCCGGCGATGAGGCGAAGCAGGGTCGATTTGCCGGACCCGTTGCGTCCGACCAGACCGGTGCGGCCGGTGGCGAACGACCCGGTGACGCCGTCGAGTGCGGCGTCACCGTCCGGCCAGGTGAAGGTGAGGCGGTCAAGAGTGACCGAAGCGTGGGTGGTCTGCAATGACATGGGGTGTCTCCCGAGGGTGTGCGGATGCACTGACGCGGGTCGCCGCTCGACGCCGAAGAAGCGGAGCGGCTCGGTCCCTGAGCCTGTCGAAGGGTGGGAAGGATCGTCGTGTCAGCGCGCGGAAAGAAGAGCGCGGAGGCGACAGATCAGATCAATGAACTTCCAAACACGGCGGACAGGACGTGACGACGATACCCGGGCGTGTCGAACGACGCAACCCCCGGGCGTGTCGCGATCGTCATCCGTTCATCGATCGGTCTTCTGAACGTCACGGTTCCGGGCTAGCCTGGCGCGCATGACCACGCATCGCCGCGTCCGCGCGGCCGCTCTCGCAGCCCTTCTGGTCGTCGGCGCCGCCGCCACGACCGCAACTTCGGCCGCGGCCGCACCTCCGCACCGGTCGAATGACGACTCGGACGTGCGCTTCGCCACCTTCAACGCCTCGCTCAATCGCGGCACCGAGGGTGCGCTCGTCGCCGATCTCTCCGCCCCAGGTAACGCGCAGGCGGATGCGGTCGCCGAGATCATCCAACGTGCGAACCCCGACGTTCTGCTGATCAATGAGTTCGACTACGACGCAGGCGGTGAGGCCCTGCGACTGTTCCAGGAGAACTACCTGTCAACACCGCATGCGGACGCGGAGCCCGTCGAGTACGCCTATCGCTACTCCGCACCGGTCAATACGGGCGTGCCCAGCGGTTTCGATCTGAACAATGACGGAGCGGTCTCCGGCGGAGACGACGCCTGGGGCTTCGGACTCTTCCCTGGTCAATACGGCATGGCGGTCTACTCGAAGTATCCGATCGATCAGGACGCGATCCGCACATTCCAGAACCTCCTGTGGGCGGACATGCCAGGCGCGCTTCTGCCGGACGACCCGACGACACCCCAGCCGGCCGACTTCTACTCTGCGGAGGAGCTCGCCCGGTTCCCGCTCTCGAGCAAGTCGCATTGGGACGTGCCGATCGAGGTGTCGAAGAACAAGACCGTGCACTTCCTCGTGTCGCATCCGACCCCGCCGACCTTCGACGGCGCAGAGGACCGCAACGGCCGACGCAACCACGATGAGATCCGCCTCTGGGCCGACTACATCGCAGGAGGCAAGGCCGGGTCGTACATCGTCGATGACCAGGGCAACGGCGGCGGCCTCGGGCGCAATGAGCTCTTCGTGATCGCGGGCGATCAGAACGCCGACCCCAATGACGGCGACTCCACCGGCGGTGCGATCCAGCAGCTTCTGGAAAGCCCCCGCGTCAACACGGCCTCCGTGCCGACCAGCTCCGGAGCCGTCGAGGCCGCAGAACTTCAGGCAGGCGTCAACGACGAGCACGCGGGCGACCCGGCGCAGGACACGGCCGACTTCTCCGAGCCGCCGGGAAACATCCGCGTCGACTATGTGCTGCCCAGCCGTCAGATCCGCATCATCGAATCTGGCGTCTTCTGGCCCGCATCCGATGACCCGCTCTCACGTCTCACCGGCGTGTACCCGTTCCCCTCCAGCGATCACCGGCTCGTCTGGGTGGACGTCGACGCCCCCGGTGGCGGAAAGAAGCGCTGAGGGGCTCCGCGTCAGTAGCGCGGATGCCGAGAACGCGAGCACCGGCTAGCGTGAAGCGTCTCGCCACTTCTCGAGGAAGACGCGCACATCGGCGAGCTCATCCTCGGAGATGCTGTGCGTCAGCCCGGGGTAGACGCGGCCGGTGAGTTCGGAATGGTCCGGCAACCACACGGCGGTGTGGGCGACCAGTGGAGCGGGGATCACGTCGTCGTTCGTTCCTCGGCCCCAGAACACGCGAGGACGCGCCTCGCGCAGCGCTTCATCGTCCGGCAGATCACCCGGCGACGCGTAACCGCTCAGCGCGACCACGGCATCGAAGCGCGTGGGCTCGAGACGCATCGCCTGCAGCGCAACGGCGGCACCCTGCGAGAACCCGAGCAGTGCCACCGTCGACGCGTCGGCTGCAGCGATGTCGAGCCACCGCAGGAACGCGCGCGCGGCGATGGTCACGGCATCTGGGTCTCGCCCGTTCAGGCCATCGATCGCATACCAGGACCTGCCCGGCATGGGCCATGGCGGTGCCAGGGGCGCGGCGACGGAGGCAACCGCGATGTCATCGGGGAGGAACGGCGCGAGTCCGAACAGATCGTGCTCGTCGGCGCCGTAACCATGCAGCAGTACGAGCAACGGCAGCCCGGCGCGCTCACCGATGGACCAGCGCGTGGCATCGGCGTCGATACTGAGTTCTTCGCTCACACATCCATCCTGCCAGCCGACACGGACACCGAGCCGAGGCAGAACTGTGCAGGCGCAGAACTGCGCAGGCACAGACACTGGTAGAAATGAGGCATGTCGGTGCGCACACCTGATCCTGACCCCGAGGGGGGCGACGACGACCTCTCGCGGTTCAGTGAGCTGCCCGCAGACGCGAACAATCCGGCCTGGCTGAGTGAGTTCGAGCTCGCCGAAGCGCGGCGACGCCTGCCCATGCTCTACGTCGAGGCGATCCCGGTGCGCGCAGACGGGTCAGGGCAGGTCGCCGAACTCGGCATCCTGTTGCGCTCCACGCCGCTCGGCGAGATGACGCGCACGATCGTGTCCGGTCGAGTGCGGTACGGCGAGACGGTCCGGGATGCACTGTTCAGGCACATCGAGAACGACCTCGGCCCGATGGCCTTCCCGTTGCTGCCGCTCCAACCGCTGCCGTTCACTGTGGCGGAGTACTTCCCGCTACCCGGCGTCAGCGCGTACCACGACGAACGGCAGCATGCCGTCTCGCTCGCCTTCGTGGTTCCCGTCACCGGCACGTGTGAACCTCGTCAGGACGCGTTGGAGATCACCTGGTTCTCGCCGGAGGAGGCTGCCTCAGACGCCGTGTCCGCCGAGATGGAGGGCGGCCGGGGCACCCTCGTCAGGATGGCTCTGGCGAGCCTCGGCCTTCTGCGCTGACACCGCCCGTTCCACGCCGCTTCATCCGTCGTCGGACGCAGCGGCGAACATTTTCGCTCTGAATTGATCCAATTTCCTATAGGATCGGTCTCGTGGGTCGCACGTGTGCCCCCTTTTTCGTTCAGAGGAGACCGCAATGACGCGCTTGTTCAATGACCCGGACGACTTCGCCTCCGAGTCCGCTGTCGGTTTCGCGGCTGCGTCCGCCCGATGGGTCCGGCCGGTGACGGGCGGTGTCATTCGTTCCACGCGGGGCGCGACGCCGACAGTGTCGGTCGTGATCGGCGGCGGGAGCGGACACTACCCGGCGTTCGCGGGTCTGGTCGGGCCCGGACTGGCACACGGAGCGGCGATGGGCAACCTGTTCGCCTCGCCGTCCGCGCACCAGGTGCACAGCGTCGCGACGTCAGCCCACGAGGGTCGCGGCGTACTGCTCAGTTACGGCAACTACGCGGGCGACGTGCTGCATTTCACACAGGCGCAGGAGCGTATGCGCGCCGCAGGGATAGACTGCCGCACCGTCGTGGTGACCGACGACATCTCCAGTGCCCCGGCCGCTGAGCTCGACAAACGCCGCGGCATCGCCGGTGACCTCGTCGTGTTCAAGGTCGCGGGCGCCGCGGCCGAGTCCGGACTCGACCTCGACGATGTCGAGCGACTGGCCCTACTGGCCAATGCGCGCACTCGGTCTCTCGGGGTGGCCTTCGGCGGCTGCACGTTGCCCGGCGCAGACGAACCGCTGTTCACCGTGCCGGAGGGGCGGATGGCCGTAGGACTCGGCATTCACGGCGAACCGGGCATCGACGAGGTCGACGTGCCGACGGCGGCAGGGCTGGCAGAGCTGTTCGTGTCGTCCCTCCTCGCCGAGATCCCGGACGGAATCGATCGGGACGGCGCGCGCGTCGTGCCGATCCTCAACGGACTGGGCAGCGTCAAGTACGAAGAACTGTATGTCGTCTACGCCGAGATCGATCGGCTGCTCGCCGAATCCGGTCTCGTCGTCGTCTCGCCCGAGGTGGGGGAGTTCTGCACGAGCTTCGACATGGCAGGCGTCTCTCTCACCCTGCTGTGGCTCGACGACGAGCTCGAGCCGCTCTGGCACGCGTCGTGCGACACGGCCGCCTTCCGACGTGGTGCGGTCGAGGGACGGGTGGCTGTCGACGCCGTCGAGATCGCGGAGGAAGAGCGTGTCATCGGGCCCGCGAGCGACGGTTCCCGGCGGACGGCGGCGGCGATCGATCGCGCGCTGATCGCGATGGCCGCGAAGCTGGATGCCGAGGCGGACGAGCTCGGTCGAATCGACCGCATCGCCGGCGACGGCGACCATGGGATCGGCATGCAGCGCGGAAGCAGGGCGGCTTCCTCAGCAGCATCCGCGGTCGTCGCTGAAGGAGCCGGTGCGCGCACGACACTTCAACAGGCCGGTGATGCCTGGGCCGACAAGGGCGGCGGCACCTCCGGCGCCATCTGGGGTGAGATGCTCGTGGCACTCGGCACCACACTCGGCGACGACGGTGATCCTGACCCCGCGCGCGTCGCCGCAGGCATCACGGCGATGAAGGATGCGGTGATGTCCTTCGGCAAGGCGAAGGTCGGCGACAAGACGATGATCGATGCGATCGTCCCTTTCGCCGATCGGCTCGCCGAGCTGGTCGGCTCAGGTGCCGACTTCGTCGATGCGTGGGCTGAGGCCGCTGAAGCAGCGGACGATGCGGCCAAGGCCACCGCCGACCTCTCAGCGAAGCTCGGCCGTGCTCGCGCGCACGGCGACAAGAGCCTCGGCACTCCCGACCCGGGCGCGGTCTCCTTCGCGCTCATCGCATACACGGTTCTCGACATCCTGAAGGGGAAAGACTGACATGGCACTTCGACTGGTGATCGGCTCGGACGACGCGGGCTACGACTACAAGGAACGCATCAAGGCGGATCTACTCACCAACCCTCTCGTCGAATCCGTCGTGGATGTCGGCGTCGACGCGGACGGGCACACCAACTACCCGAGGATCGCGACGAACGCGGCCGAGAAGGTCGCCGCAGGCGACGCCGATCGCGCGATCCTGATCTGCGGCACGGGCCTGGGCGTCGCGATCGCCGCGAACAAGGTCAACGGCATCCGCGCGGTCACCGCGCACGACTCCTTCAGCGTCGAGCGCTCTGTGCTGTCCAACGACGCGCAGGTCCTCTGCATGGGGCAGAGGGTCATCGGCATCGAGCTGGCGAGGCGCCTTGCGGCCGAGTGGCTCACCTACACCTTCGACCCGACCAGCGCCTCCGCTGAGAAGGTGCAGGAGATCTGCGCCTACGAAGGTTCCTGAGGATCGATCACCGCATGCTCATCGGTGTGAGCCTGAAGATGTACTTCTCCCACGCGCGCACCGTCGAGTGGGTGTCGGAAGCCGCGGAGATCCTACGGGCGCACCACGCTGCGGCAACGGTGACCGCCTTCGTGATGCCGCAGTATCCCTCCATTCCCGCGGCTCTCGCGCTGGGCGGTCCGCTGACGGTCGGGGCGCAGGACCTCGCCGGCGACGATGCGGGCGCCTTCACGGGCGAGGTGTCCGGCGCCGTGCTCGCCGAACTCGGCTGCCGTTTCGTCGAGGTGGGCCATGCCGAACGGCGTCGCTTGTTCGGCGAGACGGACGAGGTGGTCGCGGCCAAGATCCACGCTGCGCTGCGCCACGGACTGACGCCGCTGCTGTGCGTCGGCGAGGCGGATCGGATCGATCCGGCGGCCGCCGCAGAGGACTGCATCGAGCAGATCCGCTCCGGTCTCAGTGCTGCCGACACCGCGGGCGTCACCGGTCCGATCGTGGTGGCGTACGAGCCGCTGTGGGCGATAGGCGCTGCGGCGCCGGCATCATCCGAGCACATCCGCGGCGTGTGCTCGCGGTTGCGACGACATCTCGGCGACACTCGTGAAGATGCGTCCGTGATCTACGGCGGAAGCGCGGGCCCTGGTCTGCTGACGACGATCGCCGACAGCGTCGACGGCCTGTTCCTCGGCAGGTTCGCGCACGATCCGCAGGCGGTTCATGACATTCTCGATGAAGTCGCACTGCTGGGTGCTGAACGGTCGCCGGCGAGGGAGAATCAAGCATGACGATGGAATTCGAGAGCGGTCTGTCCGGTCTGGATGCGACGATCGAGCGCCGCGGTCTGCGCGATCATGTGTACGACCGCATCCTGCAGCTGCTGCTGAGTGGTGACGCCTCGCCCGGCGCACGCCTGTCCATCGACACGATCGCGCGCCAGTTGGATGTCTCGCCAACGCCTGTCCGTGAGGCGATGGTGCTGTTGGAGCGCACCGGCCTGGTGACCCGTGAAGCGCTCAAGGGTTATCGAGTCGCGCCGCCGCTCGGCGCCGGTCAGCTCGCGGAGCTGTTCGAGGCGCGCATCATGCTCGAGTCCAATGCAGCGAGGCTGGCGACACCGGCCTCCCCGTTGATGCTCGACGAGTTGCGCGCGGCCGAGGAGGCTCATCGGGCTGCGGGTGAGCGAGTGATCACAGGGATGCGCGCCGGGTCGCCCGACGTCGAACTCACCACCGCCTACTTCGCGACCGACGCGGATTTCCACCGCGTGGTCTTCCGTCACTGCGGCAACAGCTATCTGGAAGAGATGTCCGAATCACTCGGCGCGCAGCTGCACCGCATGCGCCAGTCCGTGCTCCACGGCGTCACGGACGTGCGTGAGGCGATCGCCGAGCACGAGGCGATCGTCGACGCCTTCGCGAGCGGCGACCGCGATGCGCCGGAGCGTCTGATGCGTCGCCACATCGAGCAGGTGCGCTCGCGTTCGCTGGATCTCGAGCGCAGCTGACCCCACGGACGCGGAGTGGGATCGTCCGGCCGCATGCCGGGTCGAGAGCGCACGCCTTGACGCCTTCCCTATTTCCTATAGGATCTAGGAAGATTCGATCAGTTCTCGAATACGAACACGTCAACGGAGCCGTCATGACCGCAACGCCGCACCCCCTCACCAGCGACAACTGGCCCATCGCCGTCTGCATGCACGGGTTCTCTCCCGTCGCCGCGGATGGCACTCGACTGCATGATGCATCGGCGGAGACCTGGGATGGCGTCTTCCGGCGGGTGTCCCGGCTCGGCTTCACCGCGATCGAGATCGCTGACAGCCACATCCGCCCCTCCGAACTGACTCCGCAGCGGCGCGAGGAGCTCACGTCGATCGCTGCTTCCCACCGGGTGCAGCTCGTCTCGGTGCACGTGCAGCGTCAGAGCGTCATCGAGCCGGGCAAGGGCGAGCAGAACCTCGCGTACGCGCACCGGGCGATCGACGCCGCTGCTGAGCTCGGCATGCAGGTGTTCTCGACCGGCCTTCACCAGCCGTTCACGCCCGCGCAGCGCGAGGCGCTGTGGTTCTGGACCGCGCAGGGCTCGGTCGACCCCGACGACGCCGATACCCGCGCGCTCGCCGTTAAGCGCCTGCGCGAACTCGGTGAGCACGCGGCATCCGTCGGTCTGCCGATGGCGCTGGAGATGTACGAGGACACCTACCTCGGCACCGCGGACAGCGCGGTCAGGCTGATCGAGGAGATCGGGCTGGACAACGTCGGCCTCAACCCCGACATCGGCAATCTGGTACGCCTGCACCGGCCGATCGAGGACTGGCGCGAGATGCACGAGAAGACGCTCCCGTACGCCAATTACTGGCACGTGAAGAACTACATCCGTGACGAGGCCGGCGACGGCAGCTGGCAGACCGCGGTGCCCACCAGCATGGAGCTCGGACTGATCAACTACCGCGACATGGTGGCTCGGGCCATCGAACTGGGCTTCAACGGCCCATTCCTCATGGAGCAGTACGGCGGCGACAGCCTCGGCGTCTGCGCGACCAACCGCGATTACCTGCGCACGCTGCTCCCAGAGCCCGCAGACGCCTGAGCGGCATCCGCAACTCGACGAATCCGAATTCGACACAGGAGACCACAATGACCAATCAGGAACGCCCCATCTACGCCGTCATCGGCAGCGGATACATGGGTGGCGGCATCGCGCAGTGCCTCGCGCTGTCCGGCGCAGATGTACGCATCGCGGATGTCGACATCGAGATCGCGAAGCAGAACCGCGACCGTCTGATCGTCGAGGCCGAGCAGTTCGTCGCGGACGGACTGTTCCCCGCCGATGCGGCGAAGATCATCGCGGAGCGCGTGACGGCGGCCACGATCGAGGATGCCGTCGACGGTGCCTCGTTCATCGAAGAGGCCGTGCCGGAGAAGATCGAGATCAAGCACGCGACGTTGCGGCGCATCTCCGAGGCAGCCGCCCCTGGAGCGATCATCGGCAGCAACACCTCGACCATCCTGATCCGCACGCTCGCCGAAGCAGTCGTGAACCCGGAGCGCTTCCTCGGCGTGCATTTCTCCAACCCTGCGCCCTTCATCCCCGGCGTCGAGCTGATTCCGCACGCGGCGACGGACGAGGCCATCTTGCCCGTCGTCGAGGCGATCGTGGCGGCGACGGGCAAGGAGACCGCTCGCGTCAAAGACGCGACCGGCTTCGTGTTGAATCGCCTGCAGTACGCGCTGTTCCACGAGGCGACCCAGCTCGTCGAGGAAGGCGTCGCAACGCCGGAGGACATCGACACGATCGTGCGCACGACGTTCGGATTCCGCCTCCCGGTCTTCGGCCCGTTCGCGATCGCAGACATGGCAGGACTCGACGTGTACTCGTTCTGCTACGCCTCGCTGCAGACAGAGTTCCCGGAGCGCTTCGCCACGCCGAAGGCGCTCTCTGACCTGGTCTCGGCCGGAAAGCTCGGCACCAAGTCGGGCGGCGGGTTCCTGGACGTCCCAGCCGAGCGGACGCCCGAGCTCATCGCGTACCGCAACAAGGCGTACGTCGCGATCAAGAAGCTCATGGACGAGCTCGGCCCCGCACCCATCCACCCCTCCAAATGAGAGGAGCAGTGTTGTCCACGACATTCCCCACCGAACGAACCGTCATCCTGACCGGTGCCGCGAGTCCTCGCGGGATCGGTCGCGCCACCGCATTCCATCTTGCCGAGCTGGGCTGGAACGTCGGGATCATCGATGTCGACCGCGAAGCGGCGGCGCAGACTGCCGCTGAGGTCGCACAGGCGCATGGCGTGCGCGCTGTCGGCGTCGGCGCGAACGTCGCCGACCGCGAGCAGGCGGTCGCGGCCGTCGACGCGCTCGAGGAACAGCTTCCGCAGATCGTCGCGGTGGTGAACTTCGCCGGTGTGTCCTCGCCTGTGCCGTACCTCGAGGTGAGTCCCGAGGAGTGGCACCGCGTCGAGTCGATCAACCTCGACGGCGTGCACTGGATCACTCAGCGAGTAGCGCGCACCCTCGTGGACAACGGCGTCGGCCGGATCATCGGCATCTCGTCCGTGTCAGCGCAACGCGGGGGCGGCACGTTCTCCAAGACGCCGTACTCGGCGTCGAAGGCCGGCATCATCGGGCTGATGCGCTCGATCGCACGAGAACTCGGCCCGTTCGGGGTGACTGCCAACGTCATCTCGCCGGGACCGATCGACACCGACATCATGGGCGGCACTCTCACTGAGGAGCGCAAGACCGCGATGGCGGCTGACGGTGTGCTCCCGCGCATCGGCACCCCGACGGACATCGCCGCAGCGGTGGCCTTCCTCATCAGCGAGAACGCCGGTTTCGTGACGGGACAGACCCTGAACGTCGACGGCGGTCTCTACATGCACTGAAGGGTCTCATCATGACTCGTCCATGGTCCAAGAGCCGCATCGCCTTCCTGGTGCTCGGAGTGATCTGTGTGGCCGTCGGCCTCTTTCTGATCATTCCGGCGCTCGGCAGCTGACGCCGTCCAACCGAACCCACTCAAAGGAGAGTTCTTCGTGTCCGAATCCACCCCGAGCGCCACGGCGCCCTCACTGCTGGCGAGTCCTCATCTTGCCAGCGGCATCAAGAAGGCGACCTTCCGTCTGATGCCGATGCTCATCATCCTGTACTTCGTCGCCTTCCTCGACCGCACGAACGTCGGCTTCGCCGAAGCGGCATTGGAGACCGACAGGGGGATCTCGGCCGGTGCGTACGCACTCGGCGCCGGCATCTTCTTCATCGGCTATGCGCTCTTCGAGATCCCGTCGAACCTGCTGCTGAACAAGTTCGGCGCCAGATTCTGGCTCGCCCGCATCGCGATCACCTGGGGCATCGTCGCGGCGGCGTTCGCGTTCGTCAACGGCGAGACGATGTTCATCATCCTGCGCTTCCTGCTCGGGGTGACCGAGGCCGGCCTATTCCCCGGCGTGATCATGTTCCTGTCGCAGTGGTTCCCCAACAAGCGCCGCGTTCAGATGTTCGCCCTGTTCTATCTGGCGCAGCCGTTCTCGCAGATGCTGGGCGCTCCGCTCTCAGGCGGACTGATCAGCTTCGGCGAGCAGCTCACGCCATGGGCCGGATGGCAGGTGATGTTCTTCGTGGAGGGCATGCTGGCCGTCGTGGCGGGTATCGCCGCGTTCTACTTCCTGGTGGACTCGCCGCAGAAGGCGAAGTTCCTCTCGGATGACGAGAAGCACGCGCTCAGGGTCGTGATGGAGCACGAAGACGCCGTCAAGGAGACCGACGGTCCGCGGGGAATCGGTGCGGCGATGGTGAACTGGAAGGTGTGGTACTTCACCATCATCTACTTCTGCCTGCAGATCGCCGTCTACGGCACGACGTTCTACCTTCCGCAGCAGGTCTCCGGGCTCATCGGGCAGGACGTCGGCTGGCAGGTCGGCCTCGTCTCCGCCATCCCGTGGGCGGTGGGCCTGTTCGCCTGCTACTACGCAGGCAAGCACGCAGACACGATCAAGCGCCGTCGGGTGTGGGGTGCGTGGTTCTTCGTCATCACCGGCGTCGCCATCCTCGTCTCGGCCTGGGCCGGAGCGAACGGTCAGGGACTGATCGGACTGCTCGCGATCACGATCGCCGTCTCCGCGTTCCTCGCGGCGGGTCCCATCACCTGGTCGTTCCCGACCTCGTTCCTCACCGGAGCAGCCGCAGCCGCCGGCATCGGTCTGATCAACTCGCTCGGCAACCTGGGCGGCTTCGTGGCGCCGATCATGCGCACCGGCTTCAACGAGGCCGCTCCGACCGAGAGCGGAGCGTGGGGCGTGGTGTCGCTCGGCGTGTTCGCCTTCCTCGCCGCCGCCATGATGTGGGCGACCCGCTTCTTCAGCGCGAAAGCCGACTCGCTCCTCGATGACAAGGAGCTGACGCCGGGGCATTGATCGCCCGGAATCGACGAAGGCGGTGCGCACCCGGAGGGGGGGGCCACCCCCGAGGGTTTAGCCC
>NZ_JAFCTS010000002.1:300683-416957 GCF_049896145.1 Microbacterium sp. TWP3-1-2b2
TCTTGTTTCACTGGGGGCTCCCGCGGGGGTTTTTCCCGCCGTTTAGGGTCGTGGGGGGGGCCCCGGGTTTGGGGGCCCCACCGCCTTCGTGTTCAGCCGTGCTGCGTGGTCAGACGGCCGAGCTCGGTGACGAACGCATCCACATCGGCCTCCTGCGTGTCGAAACTGCACATCCAGCGCACCTCGTTGCGCGCAGCATCCCAGTCGTAGAAGCGGAACGACTCGCGTAGTCGGTCGGCGACGCCATCCGGCAGCGTCGCGAAGACGCCGTTCGACTGGGTCTGCTGCGTGAACTCGACACCGCTGATCGCTCCGGCATCCAGCCCCGCTTCGATGCCGGAGCGCAGCCGTGCGGCCATCGCATTGGAGTGACGGGCATTGCGCAGCCAGAGGTCGCCCTCGAGCAGCGCGATGAGCTGCGCAGAGACGAAACGCATCTTCGACGAGAGCTGCATGTTGTACTTGCGGCCGAAGATCAGACCTGAGGATGCCTCGGGGTTCAGAACCACGATGGCCTCGCCGAGCATCGCGCCGTTCTTGGTGCCGCCGAAGCTCAGCACATCGACGCCCGCATCGCGGGTGAACGCGCGCAGTGGCATGTCGAGAGCCGCAGCGGCATTGGAGATGCGTGCGCCGTCCATGTGCAGGCGCATGCCGTGGCCGTGCGCGTGGTCGGCGAGGGCGCGGATCTCAGAAGCCGTGTAGAGCGTGCCGAGCTCAGTGGACTGCGTGATCGATACGACCAGCGGCTGCGCGCGGTGCTCATCGCCCCAGCCCCAGGCCTCGCGGTCCACGAGTTCGGGGGTGAGTTTGCCGTCGTCGGTGGGCACGGTGAGCAGCTTCATGCCGCCGATCCGCTCCGGCGCGCCACCCTCGTCGACGTTGATGTGGGCGGTGGATGCCGTGATCACGGCACCCCAACGGGGAAGCATCGACTGCAGGCCGACGACGTTCGCTCCGGTGCCGTTGAAAACAGGGAATGCTTCGATGCCCTCGCCGAGGTGGCCGCGGAAGACCTCCTGCAGACGCTCGCTGTACGCATCTTCGCCGTAGGCGATCTGGTGGCCGTCATTCGCCGCGGCGATCGCCGCGAGGATCTCGGGGTGGATGCCGGAGTAGTTGTCCGACGCGAATCCCCGGATCGCGGGGTCATGCAGTGTGCTCACTGCACCAGCCTATGTCGGATGTCGGCGGTGAAGCATACGCTGTGTTCCATGAAGCGCACTGCCGCAAGGACGGCCTTCGCTAACGTCCTCGTCAACACTCTCATCGCGAACGTCACGACGAGCTTCCTCTGGTTCGCCCTGACGTTCTGGGTGTACATCGAGACGCAGTCGGTGCTGGCCACCGGCATCATCGGCGGTGCCTACATGCTGTTCGTCGCGTTCTTCGCGATGGTGTTCGGCACGATCGTCGACCGCCACCGCAAACACTCGGTCATGCTGCTGTCCAGCGTGGTGTCGGCCGCGGCGTTCGCGGCAGCAGGTGTGCTCTATCTGTGGCAGCCCGAGGCGTCGCTCCTCGATCTCGGCGGGCCCTGGTTCTGGCTGTTCTCCGGCATCATCCTGTTCGGCGGCGTGATCGAGCAGCTGCGCAACATCGCACTCTCGACGACGGTGACGCTTCTGGTCGAAGAGGACAAGCGCGCGAACGCGAACGGCCTGGTCGGCACCGTGCAGGGCATCGCGTTCATGGTGACGAGCGTGTTCTCCGGCCTCTCGATCGGATTCCTCGGGATGGGCGGCACGCTGGTGATCGCGATCGTCGCGATGGGCGTCAGCTTCGTCCATCTGCTCTTCGTGCGCATCCCCGAGGGAACACCGGAACCCGACCCGGACTCCTCGAGCGCGCTCGACTTCCGCGGCAGCGTGAAGGCGATCCGTCTCGCACCGGGATTGTTCGCCCTCATCATCTTCTCCACGTTCAACAACCTCATCGGCGGCGTGTACATGGCCCTGATGGATCCGTACGGTCTGACGCTGTTCTCGGTCGAGATGTGGGGCATCGTGCTGGGTGTCACCTCCACCGGATTCCTCATCGGTGGCGCGCTCATCGCGAAGTTCGGCCTCGGCAAGCGGCCGATGCGCACGCTGCTGCTCGCCGTGATCGTGATGGGACTGCTGGGCGCGGTCTTCATGCTCCGCGAGTGGTGGCCGCTGTATGCGGCCGGAATCTGGCTCTACATGATGCTGATCCCTCTGGTCGAGGCGTCGGAGCAGACGATCATCCAGAAGGTGGTGCCGTTCCAGCGTCAGGGCCGGGTGTTCGGCGTCGCAGCGGCGATGGAGGCGGCGGCAGCCCCTGTCACAGCATTCCTCATCGCGCCGATCGCCGAGTTCGTGATCATCCCGTACATGGACACACCTGCCGGTCAGCAGCGGTGGGGGTGGCTGCTGGGCGAGGGCGAAGCGCGTGGCATCGCCCTGATCTGCCTGTTCGCCGGGCTCATCATGGTCGTCGCGGCGCTACTCGCATTCCTCACCCGCTCCTACCGCAAGCTGACCGAGCTGTACGCGCATGCGCCGGCTCAGCCGGTCGGGGGTGGGGGCGCCGCGGACGGAGAGGCCGGCGTGGCTGTGGATGCCGAAGGCTCACCCGTGTTCGAAGCGCCGCCGCCTGTACGCGGGATGCCACCAGAGGTTCCTGACCGGCACTCCTAGAGTTCGATCACCCGGTCGTTGAGTGACTCGGCATCCGCGTCCCACAGTTCCGACACAGCGTCGGCGAGCGACTGCGGATCGAGGGCTTTGGCGCGGAAGATGACGGATGCTGCACGCAACGGCTCGCCGGCATCCCGCGCAGACTTCGCGAATCCGTGCGCCACGGCGCGCGCCCAGCTCTCACTCGCGGTCTTCACCGCAGCGTAGTTCGCGCCGCCCGCAAGAGGTCGGGCCACCGCAGTGGACGACACGATGGCGAAGCGCCCGGCATCCGACGCCTGCAGGGCGGCGTCGAAGGCACGACTGGTCGCCCGCACGGCCTGGAGAGCCGGCAGCAGCGCATCGAAGTCCTCGTCGGTCTGGCCGGCGAGACCCCCGCCGCCGCGCCAGCCGCCCACCAGGGAGATGACGCCGTCGACGCTCTCGAGCCGCTCGGCGAGTACTGACATGTCCTGGAGCGAGGTCGCATCGGTCACGGCGACTTCAGCCCCGGCATCCGCCAACTCAGCGAGGCGATCCTCCGATCGTCCCGTCGCGACCACCCGCGCTCCAGCGCCGATCAACGCCTGCGCAACCGCGAGCCCGGCCGCGCTGGTCGCGCCGGCAAGCACGACCACGCGTCCTTCGGCAGTCATCGCTCACCCCCGAGCGCGAACTTCGGAGAAATGCACCTATCTCGGAGGAATTGCGCCGAAGCGTCCGAAGGAGCTGCACTTCTCCGAAGAACGTGCACGCGCAGGTCAGGCATCAGAGGCTCGGATCCCCGCAGTCGACTCGATCACGGGCCGCATCTTCTTCTCCAGAGCCTCGAAGAACATCGACAGGGGGAACTCGTCGTCCAGCACCTTGTCGGTGAAACCCTTCGGCGGCCCGGCCAGCACCTCATCCGACAGTCCGCGAGCCCAGTTCGACGCGGGGTTCGGCGTCAGCACGCTGCGCACCAGGTCGTACGCGGCGAGCCAATGTGCAGTCTTCGGCCGGTCGATCGAGCGCCAGTACAAGTCGTCGATCGCGGCACCGAGGGCGATCACGGCATCCGGAACCTCGTCCCAGTCGAATGCGAGCTGCGTGTCGGTCCAGTGCAGCACGCCGCGCTGGTGCAGCCAGGCGAACAGCAGCTGTCCACCGAGACCGTCGTAGTTGCGTGCGCGTGAACCGGTGATCGCGAACCGGAAGATCCGGTCGAAGATCACTGCGTACTGCACGAGACCGGCGTGCTCGAGCATCTGCTGCTCGGTGGCGGTCAGGTCGTCGCGAACGGCGAGCCGCTTCTCGATCGCCACCGACTCGCGGAAGGCCGTCAGGTCGCAACGCAGCTCTTCCAGCGAATAGAGGAAGTACGGCATCCGTTGCTTGATCATGAACGGATCGAAGGGCAGGTCGCCGCGCATGTGCGTGCGGTCGTGGATGATGTCCCACATCACGAACGTCTGCTCGGTGAGTTCGTG
The DNA here is from genome assembly GCF_049896145.1 of Microbacterium sp. TWP3-1-2b2. Classification (NCBI taxonomy): domain Bacteria; kingdom Bacillati; phylum Actinomycetota; class Actinomycetes; order Micrococcales; family Microbacteriaceae; genus Microbacterium; species Microbacterium sp. TWP3-1-2b2. The sequence continues at coordinate 304,792 of NZ_JAFCTS010000002.1, forward strand.
GTCATCCAGCATCCGTGCGGCACGTTCGGGCAGATCGAGCTTCGTGATCTCGGATGCCGCGCGCACCACACGCCGGTAACGGGCCGCCTCGCGGTCCTGGAAGATCGCGCCCCACGTGAATGTGGGGATCTCCCGCATCGCGACGGTCTCGGGGAAGAGTACGGCCGAGTTCGTGTCGTACCCGGGCGTGAAGTCGATCAGACGCAGCGACACGAACAGCTTGTTGCCGTAATCGCCCGCTTCCAGCTCGGCGATGAACTCCGGCCAGATGGCCTCGACGATCAGCGCCTCGACGAGCCGGTCCGGCGAACCGTTCTGGGTGTACATCGGGAAGATGACGAGGTGACGGATGCCGTCGACGCGATCTCGCTGAGGCTGGAATGCGACGAGCGAATCGAGGAAATCGGGTACGCCGAAGTCGCTTGCGGCCCAGCGCTCGAAGTCCTCGATGGATGCTGCGAGGTACTCCGCGTCGTGGGGGAAAGCAGGCGAGAGGGCACGGATGGCCGCGACGATGGCGGAGACGTGCTCGCGCGCTGCGGCGTGATGCTCAGCGGAGGGGATCGACCCGTCCTTGATCTGCATCTCGCGCAGCGCGAGTGCGGCGTTCTTCAGCTGGATCCAGGCCGTGGAGGTCTCTGCGATCGATGCGTCCTCGACGACCTCGGGCTCGCCGATGATGGCGTTGATCTGGGTGGGAGTGGTGGACATCGGGACCTCCGATCATCAGCTTGAAGGAAACTTTCCGGCAGAAGCCGTTGTTCTCCGATATTATTCCACCATGGAGGATGCTGTCGACCGTCAGATCATCACTGAGATCTCTCGCGATGCACGAGCGACCCTGGCTCAGCTGTCGGAGGCGGTCGGGTTGTCGAGTTCGGCCGTGCAGTCGAGGCTGCGCCGCCTGGAATCGCGCGATGTCATCCGCGGATACCGCCCGATCCTCGATGCGGAAGCGCTGGGCAAGCCGTTGTCGGCCTTCATCGAGATCACCCCGCTCGACCCCGGTCAGCCGGACAATGCGCCGGAGCTGCTCGAGCCGTTCCCGGAGATCGAGGCGTGCCACTCGATCGCCGGTGATGCGAGCTACATGTTGTTCGTGAGGGTGGCATCGCCGCGCGCGCTGGAGCAACTGGTGAACGAGGTGCGCCTGGCGGCGAACGTGCGCACCCACACCACCGTCGTGCTGCAGACCTACTACGAGAACCGCCCCATCGCGGTGGGGGCCGCGGACTGATCAGAGCACCGCTCCGACCATCGCCTCCCCGAGCGGAGTGCGCAGATGCAGCATCCGTGCGCCTTCGCGCTCACTCGCGATGAGGCCGGCGGCGCGGAGAACAGTCAGATGATGCGATGCCGTCGACACGGCGATCCCGGCATCCCTGGCGGCCTGCGAGGTGGTGCGCGCGGCGCTCGCCCCGAGCAGGATCTCTGCTCGCGCGGGTCCGAGCAGTGCTGCGAGCGCGTCCGCGATTTCGGCCGTGCTCCGCGCCCAGCCCGCCGTGACACCGCGCGCGGGGTAGAACAGAGTCGGCTGCGCGGGTGGCTCGGTGAGCACCATGCATCCCCACGACGACATCACCGAGGGGACGAGCACGAGTCCGCTTCCGCGGCAGTCCACCTGCTCGCTGTGCTTGCGCAGCCGCACGCGCACGGCTCCTGGGCCCCAGCTGACGTTGGGGTGCAGCTGGTCGGCCATCCCGGAGATCCCCGAGGATGCGATCGTGCGCGCACGCACCGCGATGTCGGCGCGCAGCAGGCGATCGAGCTGCGGCCACACCGGTGCGACCGCGGCCTCCCACACCTCCTCCCAGGCGTCGGCGATCATCGCCCGCGCTCGCGTGGGGCGCTGCTGCATCTCGCGCAGCGCGCGCTGACGCGAGCCCGTCGAGCGCAGCACCATCTTCCCCAAGTCGACCCGCATCGGCTCCAGCGGTGCCGACCGCAGCGCGTCGAGCTCGGCGTCCGGTGTCATGTCCCAGCTCGCCGTCGCGGTCAGGAAGTCCGGGAGGTAGCCGTCTTCAGCTATGACGGCGGTGAGCAGCTCGAAGCCGTCGCGGGGGAGCCGCTCTCGCACTTCTCGCAGCCAGCCCCACTGCAACGGATGCTGTTGCGGACGAAGCAGCACGCGCACGGCGTGCGCGAGCTCGTGACCGGGTGAGATGCCGAATCGAACAGCCTGGATGTCGCCGGGACTCAGCTCGAAATCGACCCGATGCTCGGGGTGCTCCACACCCTCGACCGGATGATCGATCCTGATGTTTCGATTCACATCGAAACTCTAGGGCCGTGCGGCGACGCTGTCGAGACTGGACGCATGGACAACGCATCAATCCTGGAAGGCATCGTCGCAGCCGGAGACATCCGCATCGGAACCGGCCGCTCGCGCCGGTTCGTGGGTGCAGAGCACGGTGCGGACATCTCGTACTTCTTCGTCGAGAACCAGCCGGGCGAGGGGCCCGGTCTGCATTGGCATCCCTATTCTGAAACCTGGGTGGTGCTGGAAGGCACCGCGCGCATCACCGTCGGTGAGGAGACCTTCGTGGCAGGAGCGGGCGACACCGCCACCGGTCCCGCGCGCGTACCGCACCGTTTCACCAATGTCGGCGACGGGGTGCTCCGCATCCTCGGCATCCACTCTTCCCCGACAATCATCCAGACCTTCCTCGACTGATCGCTCACCAAGGAGAAACCAGATGTCATTTCAGGCCTACCTCGACACGATCGAGATCAAGACAGGACTCACACCGCGCCAGCTCGTCGATCTCGCACGCGAGAAGGGGTTCGATGAGACCACCAAGGCGACACCGATCCTTGAGTGGCTGAAGGCCGATTACGATCTCGGGCGTGGCCACGGCATGGCGCTCGTGCACGTGATCACGAAGGGGCCGCAGATCAGCACCAAGCACGTCGGCACCGACGGCACGCATGCGGATGCCGTCGACACGCTCTGGCTCGACGGCAAGGACAACAACCCGCAGCAGTAGGCGCATCAGCGCGGCGGCTAAGATTCCCTCCGTGGCAGCATCCTCGAAGCGCAAGACGTCGGCACCCAAGCGGAGGCCGGTGCGCACCAGTGGCAACCCGGCAAAGCGACCGATCGTCGAGGCGCCGCCGATCACCGCCCGCGACTGGATCGGCGCCGCACGTCTTCGCACGCTGCCGCTCGCCGTCGCCCCCGTCGTGATCGGTACCGGCGCTGCACAGCTCGTCGATCGCGAGCTGCACTGGGTCATCGCGCTCGCCTGTCTCGCGGTCGCCGTCCTCATCCAGATCGGGGTGAACTTCGCGAACGACTACAGCGACGGCATCCGCGGCACCGACGACCATCGCGTCGGGCCCGCGCGTCTGACCGCGTCCGGCCGCGTGCGTCCGCGCACGGTGCTGATCATCGGGCTGGCGTTCTTCGCGCTCGCGGCCCTCGTCGGCCTCGCGATCGTCATCCGAACCGGCCAATGGTGGATGCTGGCGGTCGGGGCGGTCTGTCTCGTCGCGGCCTGGTTCTACACGGGCGGCAAGCGGCCGTACGGATACTTCGGACTCGGTGAAGTGTTCGTGTTCGTGTTCTTCGGGCTCGTGGCCACGCTCGGCACCACATGGGTGCAGGCGTTCCGGTTGCCGCAGGAGGCATGGCTGGGCGCCGTCGCAGCGGGACTCTTCGCGTGCGCCGTGCTGCTCGCCAACAATCTGCGCGACATCGACCAGGATCGCCAGGTCGGAAAGCGCACTCTCACCGTGCTGATCGGGCGTCGTGCGACGAAGATCGTCTACACGGTGTTCATGGTCGTGCCGTTCCTGATCGCCGGCTTCCTCGCGCTGCTCTACCCGATCGCGTGGCTCTCGCTGATGGCCCTGCTCGCCGGCATCCCCTCGATCATCATCGTCTGGTCGTACCGCCAGTCGCGTGAACTCGTCGTGGCGCTCGGTCTCACGTCGCTCACCGCGCTCGCATACGCCGGTGCGCTCTACTGGGCGTTCGTGGGCTGAGCGGTCAGTCCTGCGTCGTGGCGTTGCTCGACGCAGTGCCGGATGAGCCGTCCGCAGCGTCGTCGAGCGCAGCATCCTCGGCGTCGGCATCCTGCGCGGCAGAGCTCTGCCTGCCGGGCGTCGAGCGGGCTTCGCGACGCTGGTAGATCTCGGACGACGCCCCTGAGAGGGGCTTGCGAAGGAACAGGATCGAGATGCTCATGCCGATCAACGCGGCGAAGATCGCCGTCAGCCACCAGAGCTCTCGCATGATCGGGAAGAAGAGCCACATCACCGCGAGGGGCACGAGGAACGCCAGCAGCCGCAGCACGGAGTAGACGAGGAGGGGTGGCAACTTCATCCCTCCAGTCTAAGCTCGCTCCTTGCGGCGCCAGCTCCGTGCCGGCGCCGCAAGAGCTCGATCCGACGCGCGAGCCTCAGTTGCTGCGGCGCATCGCCCGCACGCCGACGATGAGCCCAACGATCGCCACCGCGAGCGCGGAGATCCATCCCCATGCCACCGTCGCATTCGCGAAGTCGCCGGACAGCAGCGCGCGCTCGGCCTGAACGACCCAGTTCACCGGGTTCACCGAGGCGACCGCCCGCATCCATGCCGGTCCGTCATCGAGCGGGAGCAGCATCCCCGAGAGGATCAGCAGCGGGAAGATCAGCGTCTGCTGCACGCCCCAGAACAGCCACTCCCGGTTCTTCGACGCGAGCGCCAGCGAATAGGAGAGCGCACCGAGGCCAACCCCGAACACGGCCAAAAGTGCCAGGCCGATGAGAAGGCCGAGAGGGTTGATCACGAAACCGAATGGCCAGGCGATGAGGACGATGATCAGAGCCTGGACGACGATCGGCGCGACCTCCTTCAGCGCGCGGCCGATCAGGAGCGACGGCCTGGCGAGAGGTGCGACGAGTGTCCGTTCGTGCGATCCCGTGCTGATCTCGTACTGCAGATTCGATCCGGTCGCACCTGTGCCGAACAACACGAGCATGACGAGCACGCCGGGGACGAACCAGCGCAGAGTCTCGCCCGCGGGCTCGCCCGAGCCGCCGATGAGCAGCGGCGCGAACAGCCCGAGGAACACGAGAGGCTGCAGCAGGCTGAAGATCAAAGAGAACGGGTCACGGACCACGGGCTTCAGCTCACGGGTCAAGACGTTCCAGCTGTCGCGCGCGAGGTTCGAGCGCACGAGGGTGTCGGTGGTCATCAGAGGACTCCTGTCTTGTCAGAGGCGACGGATGCTGTCGCCTCGGTGTCTGCATCCGTCTCGGCGTCGGCGCCTTCTCCGGCTTCGCGAAGCGTGCGTCCGGTGAGGGTGAGGAAGACGTCGTCCAGTGTCGGAGGTACTCCGGTCGCGTTGAGTACGGTGATCCCAGCGGCATCCAGCTCGCGCACGATCACAGGCAGCAGTCGGTCGCCGTTCGGTGCGGTGAGGGAGAGGTGCGTGTCAGCGCCGCTGATCTGCGTCCGCGCCAGATCGGTGAGGATCGGGCGAGCGCGTGAAGCCTGCTCGAGGTCGGTGAACCCGAACGTGAGCACGTCGCCGGCCAGGTTCGCCTTCAGCGCGACGGCTTCGTCGTCGGCGATGATGCGACCCTTGTCCATGATCATCACCCGTTCGGCGTAACGATCGGCTTCTTCGAGGTAGTGCGTGGTGAGGAAGACGGTCGTGCCATGCTGCCGGCGGAGTTCGAGGATGTGGTCCCAGAGGTTCGCCCTGCTCTGCGGGTCGAGGCCGGTGGACGGCTCGTCGAGGAAGAGCAGCGGAGGTGCGTGCATCAGGCCGAGCGCGACATCGAGTCGGCGCTTCTGCCCTCCGCTGAGCTGCTGCACCGTGCGGCTTGCGAAGCTGCCGAGATCCAGCGACTCGATCAGCTCGTCCGCACGACGGATGCTGTCCCGCTTGCTCATGCCATAGAACTTGCCCTGGCTGAGCAGCTCGTCGCGCACGCGTTGGGCGAAGCTGCCGCTGGTGAGCTGTCCGACATAGCCGATGCGCGCGCGAACCTCAGCCGGGTCCTTTCGGATGTCATGTCCGACGACGCGGGCAGTGCCTGAGGTCGGCGGGATGAGGGTGGTGAGCATCCGCAGGCTCGTCGATTTGCCTGCTCCGTTCGGGCCGAGGAAGGCGACGAGCTCGCCGCGAGCGGCGGTGAAGGTGAGGTCGCTGACCGCTGCGACCTGCGCCTTCTTGACGGTGAAGACCTTGCTGAGGCCCTCGGTTTCGATGATCGGTTCATGTGCCATGGATGCAGAGTAGAAAATGATGCGGACAGATCCTGTCCGCAAAACCTGGCAATCTGGGGACATGTCCGACACGACCACCCGCGCCCTCGCACTGCTCAATCTGCTGCAGACGCACCGGCACTGGCCGGGAACCGAACTGGCGACGCGGCTGGGCGTGACCGAGCGCACCGTCCGCCGCGACGTCGACCGCTTGCGAGAGCTCGGCTACCGCGTCGAGTCGACTCCAGGAGTGGCCGGCGGCTATCGGCTCGAAGCAGGAAGTGCTGTGCCGCCGTTGCTGCTCACCGATGACGAGGCGGTCACCATGGCGATCGGGTTGCGAGTGGCCGCGACTCAGCAGCTGGTCGGCGGCCCGGAGGTCACGCTGACCGCCCTCGCGAAACTTCAACAGGTGCTGCCGTCGGCGTTGCGCAGGCGCGTCAACGCGCTCGCCGCATCGGTTCGTCCTTCGCGTGTGGGGGAGGGTCCGGCGGTGTCGCCGGTCGTTCTCGGCGAACTCGCGCTCGCGTCGCGTGATCGGGAACGCGTGCGACTGCGGTACACCGACCGTCACGGCACGCAGAGTGTGCGTCGGGTTGAACCCCATGCGCTCTCGTCCTCTGGACGCAACTGGTATCTGCTGTGCTGGGACATCGACCGGGAGGACTGGAGGACCTTCCGTGTCGATCGGATCGAATCGGTCGAGCACACTCGCGTTCTGTTCGACCCGCGTGACATCTCCGAGGAGGAGATCGCGGAGCGGGTACTGCTCGCATCGTCCTGGTCGCCCCAGAATGTCGAGGCTGACGTCGTCATGGCACTCCCGCTCGACGAGATGGATCAGCACTTCGGAGTGTGGGCGCAGGGCGCGTCGGCAGACGATGAGACGCATACCCGGTGGCCGATCGGCGGTTCGGATTGGCGTGAGACGCTCTACGGGCTGCTGTGGATCCCGGCCGGTGTCGAGTACACGACCGACTTTCCCGAGCCGCACCGCGCGGAGCTGCGCGAGGCGCTGGAGCGAGCGCTTCGCGCGCTGGATGCTCCGCCCCCTGCCGCTCGCCGCTGAGCACCTGCGCAAGGCCCCGCTGAAACGAGTGGTCATCCACTGACTCATACCGTTATCTCAGGTTGGGACCCTGGTCAGAAAAGTCACGGCCGGGTAACGTCGAAGCCATCGCGGCGGTCCGGGTGGTCCCGGGCTCCAGTTCATACCTGAGGGTGTTGCGGGTTCGACTCCCGCCGTCGCGTCCACTTCAGAAGCCCCGGACGGGTAGTGTCTGCGGAAGCGACAGTACGCGCCCGGGAGGAACCATGAAACGCGGATCCAACATGCCCGCCGTCGGGACGTACAACCAGACCCTGGTTCTCGACATGATCCGTCGCTCACCGTCAGGAGTGAGCCGCACCGAACTCGCAGAGCTCACCGGGCTGTCAGCGCAGACGCTCAGCAACGTCGCGCGTCGGCTCACCGCCGCGGACCTGATCGTCGAGGGCGAGCGCGTCGTCGCCGGCCCTGGAAAGCCGCGCACTTTGCTCCGCCTGAACCGCAGCGCACGATTCGCCGTCGGTATCCATCTCGATCCATCGATCGACACGTTCGTCGTGGTCGATCTCTCGGGAGGCGTCGTCGCGCACATGGAGACGCCGCCCAACGATGCGAGCTCGTCACCGGAACTGATCGCGGCACTCGCCGGCAGCGCGAATGCGCTCCTGAGATCGGCCGATGTCCCCTTCGACCGCGTCCTCGGCATCGGCGCAGCGGTGCCGGGCCCGATCGACGACGCGACGGGGATGCTGCTGACGCCGCCGTTGCTGCCCCACTGGCACCACACTCGCGCGCGCGATCTTCTGACCGAGGCGACGGGCCTGCCGGTCGTGGTGGAGAAGGATGTCGTCGCGGCCATGGTCGGTGAACTGTGGGCGGATGCGGACCACGCGCTCAGGGACGCTGCGCTCTTGTACTACGGCGCGGGCGTGGGCCTCGGCGTGGCCATCGACGGAGACGCCGTCCGAGGTCGCACGGGAAACGCCGGCGACATCGCGCATCTCGTCGTCGACCCGAGTGGCCCTCGGTGCCAATGCGGGCAGCGTGGCTGCTTCGGGGTCACAGTGGCGCCGGAGCAGCTGCTCCTCGACGCAGGGGTGACCACCTCGCTCGATATCCCGTGGGGGACGAGGCGCGCAGCCATCGATGATCTCCTCACCCGCGCGCGGGGCGGTGATCCACGCGCGTTGGCAGTGTGCGCTCATGCTGCCGAAGTTCTGGCGCGGGCGATCGTACTGATGAACAACGTGCTCGACGCCGGCACGTTCGTGATCGGAGGACCGGTCTGGAACCGGCTCAGCGAGGTGCTGGAGCCCAGGCTGCGCGCCGTCCTCCCGACGATCGCGCAGATCGCGACGACGCGTCCCCTCCGCCTCGTCGAGGCGCGGTTGGGTACGGATCTCGCCGCAGCGGGAGCGGCATGTCTTGTGCTGGACGGCGCGTTCACGGCGCGGACATCCGGTCTGATGATCAGCGCGTCCTGACCGCTCACCGCCTCGCGCGGGAAAGGGTTGACAGAATATCTAAATATGTTTGAATAACACGGGCGCGATGTTGCGCATCACGAGTGAGCAAAGGAGCTCCGATGAAGAAATCACTGACCGGACTGAGTGTCCTCGCCGTCAGCAGCCTGGCCATCGCCCTGAGCGGCTGCTCGGGCGGCACCTCTGGTGGTGGCGGCGACGACACGCTGCGCATCGCGTACCAGAAGACCTCGTCGTTCACGGCCATGGATGACCTCATGAAGACGGTCAAGGCCGAGTACGAGAAGGAGTATCCGGACCGCAAGGTGGAGCTCGTGCCGATCGAAGCCGAGCAGGATCAGTACTTCACGAAGCTCGCCCTCATGAACGGTTCGGCCGATACGGCGCCGGACGTCATCTACGAGGACACATTCCAGATCCGCTCCGACGCCGCGGCCGGCTACCTCCTCCCGATCGACGACTACCTGGCCGATTGGGACGACTGGAGTCTGTACGACGACGGTGCCAAGCAGGCCGGCGTGGGCGATGACGGCAAGACGTACGGGGTCTCGCTCGGCACTGACACCCGCGGTATCTACTTCAACAAGGACCTCTTCGAGACCGCCGGCCTGCCTGCGGACTGGAAGCCCACGTCGTGGGAGGACATCCTGGAAGCGGCACGCGCGGTCAAGGAGAGCAGCCCGGATGTCACGCCGCTCAACATCTACGCGTCGAAGACGCTCGGCGAGGCCACGTCGATGCAGGGCTTCGAGATGCTGTTGTACGGCACCGGTGACGAGCTCATGGATTCCTCGTCGAACAAGTGGGTGACAGGCTCAGCCGGATTCCTCGACGCACTCGGCTTCTACGAGACCGCGTTCGAAGAGGGTCTCGCCCCTGATCCCGCAGACGCCCTCGACCCAGGGTGGGGATCCAAGGTGCAGAACGAGCTCATCCCGCAGGGCAAGCTGGCGATCGCGATCGACGGCTCCTGGCTTCCGAGCGGGTGGATCGCAGGCGATAACGCGTGGCCGGAGTGGGAGGACACCATGGGCCTCGCCGCAATGCCGACCCAGGACGGCGGCGGTGACGGCTTCACATCGATGTCGGGTGGATGGACGCTCGCCGTAGGCGCGAACGCCGCAGACCCCCAGGCCGCCTTCGACTTCATCGCCCAGGCGATGACGCCTGAGAACGCGCTCACCTACCACCAGGAGGCAGGACAGATCGCGGTGCGCTCCGATGTCGCCTCCAGCCAGGAATATCTCGATTACAACCCCTCCTTCGAGTTCTTCTCCTCGCTGGTCGAGTACACGCACTTCCGTCCGGCGACGCCCGACTACTCGCAGATCTCGTCGAACATCCCTGTGGCCACCGAGTCCGTGATCACCGGGCAGTCGTCGACGAAGGACGCACAGCGGGTGTACGACGAAGCGCTGATCGGAATCGTCGGCGAAGAGAACATCAAGGCGGGCTGATCGTCTCATGACCGCCGTCGCCGTCGCGCGGCCCGGGCGCAGCCCGAGCCGCGCGCTCTTCCGCATACTGCCGCTCGTTCCGTCGGTGCTGCTGCTGGCCGCCTTCATGCTCGGTCCGATCGTGTACTCGCTCTATGGATCGTTCACGGACCGGGCACTCACAGGCCCGCGCGCGGCGAACCCGCAGTTCGTCGGTTTCGATAATTACGTCGAGCTGCTGGGCTCGGCCGAGTTCTGGAACTCCCTCGTCCTCACGGTCGTCTTCGTGCTGGCATCCGCCGTCGTCGGCCAGAACGTGCTCGGGATGCTGCTGGCCGTGCTCATGCGCAGCTCGTCGAAGCCTGTGCGGTCCATCGTCAGCGGGATCGTCGTGCTCGCCTGGGTGCTCCCCGAGATCGTGGCGGCCTTCGCGCTCTACGCCTTCTTCGCCAAGGACGGCACGCTCAACTCGGTCCTCGGTTGGTTCGGCGTCGAGCAGACGGCATGGCTCTACTATCTCCCGATGCTGTCGGTCATCGTCGCGAACATCTGGCGAGGGACGGCCTTTTCGATGCTGGTGTACAACGCGGCCCTCGCCGAGGTGCCGCCCGACCTCATCGAGGCGGCGACCATCGACGGCGCGTCGGCCTGGCAGCGATTCATCCTGGTGACCTTGCCAGTGATCCGGCGTTCGATCTCCACGAATCTGCTCCTGACCACGCTCCAGACGCTCGGCGTGTTCACCCTCATCTGGGTCATGACCGGCGGCGGGCCGGGCACGGCATCCGCGACGCTGCCCGTGCTCGCCTACCAGGAGGCCTTCAAATTCGCACAGGTCGGGTACGGCACAGCGATCGCTACTGTGACCCTCCTGATCGGTGCGGTGTTCTCCATCATCTACATTCGTGTTCTCAAGCCGGAGGTGGATTGAAATGGCCTCGCAGACCATGACCGAGACGCGCACGCTCGTCACCGCAGGACGGAAGTCGCTGAGCGTGTCAGCTCCGCGCAGACGCGCTCACACCGTGACAGCATCCGTCATCCTGAGCGTCATCGGCGTACTCTTCCTCGTGCCACTCCTGTGGGTCGTGTTCGCGTCGTTCGATGCGAACGCCACCGTCTCGATGCGGGTTCCTGAGTCGTGGACACTCGACAACTACACGGGCGTCATGACCTGGGAGCTCACGTGGCTGCCGCTGCTCAACTCGGTGCTGATCTCGCTCGGCACCGCGGTCATCACGGTCCTCGTCTCCCTACTGGCTGCCTACCCGCTTTCGCGGTACGCGGCTCGATATCAGAAGCCGTTCATGTACGCGATCCTTTTCGGCACAGGCCTGCCGATCACGGCCATGATGGTACCGGTCTACTCCCTGTTCGTGTCCTTCGGGCTCCTCAACTCGACGTGGGGAGTCATCGTCTTCATGTCGGCGACATCACTGCCGATGGCCATCTGGATGCTGAAGAACTTCATGGATTCCGTGCCGATCTCGCTCGAGGAGGCGGCCTGGGTCGACGGTGCGAGTTCGATGCAAGCACTCGCGCGCATCGTGGTGCCTCTCATGCGACCGGGGATCGGCGTGGTGTTCATCTTCGTCTTCACAGGCGCGTGGGGGAACTTCTTCGTCCCGTTCGTGCTCCTGTTCACTTCAGATCGCTTCCCTGCCGCCGTATCGATCTTCAACTTCTTCGGACAGTACGGAACGATCGCCTATGGGCAGCTTGCGGCGTACTCGGTGCTCTATGCGGCGCCGATGGTCGTCCTGTACGTCATCGTCCAGAAACTCTCCGGCTCGTCCTTCGCGCTCGCCGGTTCCGTCAAGGGCTGACTCAGTCCGTTCCTCTCCCGAAAGAGCCACCCATGCACGACCGTTCCCGCCTTGCCCTCCTCCGCGTCGACCGCTTCGTCCGCGAGCGACTGCGCACCCATGTCCACCGCGCGTCCGCACCGATCACAGCTGCGCGCTGGGACGCGGCAGGCGAGCCCGTTGCATTCGCGGAAGCTGCGGCCGGCGAGTTCTCGCCGATCGCCCCCGGCGATCTGTGGGGACGCCCGTGGGGAACGACATGGTTCCGCCTGCAGGGCGGCGTCCCTGCGTCGTGGCGGGACGCTGACGGCTCGCTGCCCCCGCGCACACGAGCCGAGCTCGTCGTCGACCTCGGCTTCACACAAGGTCAGCCGGGCTTCCAATGCGAGGCGATGGTGTGGGACGTCGCAGGCAGGCCCGTCCGCGGGATCGCGCCGCTCAACAACGCTGTCGCCGAAGCGGTGGACGAGGCGGGCGACGTCGACGTCTACATCGAGGCTGCCTCCAACCCTGATGTCGGAAGCCTCTTCACGTTCGACCCGACCCACGTCGGCGATCTTGCGACCGCGGGCGACGACCCCATCTACACGTTGCGCCACATCGACGTGCGCCTCCGCGACCTCGAGGTCGCGGATCTGCTCGCCGACACGCTCGCGCTGCGCGGCCTCGTCGAGGAGATGGACGACGGGTCCCCGCGCCGCGCCGACATCCTCGTCGCGCTGGAGCGGATGATCGACGTCGTCGACCCTGACGACGTCGCCGGCACCGCGACTGCCGGACGTGAGGTGCTCGCCCCCGTGCTGGCGAAGCCGGCATCCGCTTCCGCACACACGTTGCACGCCGTAGGTCATGCGCACATCGACTCCGCGTGGCTGTGGCCCGTGCGCGAGACGGTCCGCAAGGTGGCGCGGACCTTCTCGAACGTGCTGTCCCTCATGGACGAAGACCCCGAGTTCGTCTTCGTCGCGTCCAGCGCGCAGCAGTACGCGTGGGTCAAGGAGTACTATCCCGACCTGTTCGAACGGATCCGCGCTCGCGTGGCCGAGGGACGCTTCATCCCGGTGGGGAGCATGTGGGTCGAGTCCGACACGAACATGCCGGGGTCGGAGGCGATGGCACGGCAGTTCGTCGCGGGCAAGTCGTTCTTCCTGCGCGAGTTCGGGATCGATACGCCCGAGGCGTGGCTCCCTGACTCCTTCGGGTATTCGGGAGCGCTGCCGCAGATCGCCAAGGCGGCAGGCACGCGCTGGTTCCTCACACAGAAGATCTCGTGGAACGAGACGAACAAGTTCCCTCACCACACCTTCCAATGGGAGGGCATCGACGGAACGCGGCTGTTCACGCACTTCCCGCCCGTCGACACATACAACTCGCGCGTCACTGCGGATGAACTCGCACATGCCGAGCGCAACTTCGCAGACAAGGGTCGTGCCACGGTCTCGCTCCTCCCATACGGCTACGGCGACGGCGGCGGAGGGCCGACGCGCGAGATGACGGCAGCAGTCGCACGTACGGAGTCGCTCGAAGGGTCACCGCGCGTCGCGCACAGCACTCCTCGGAAGTTCTTCGAGACCGCTGAGGCCGAATATCCCCGACCCGAGGTCTGGTCGGGGGAGCTCTATCTAGAGTTCCACCGTGGTACATATACGAGCCAGCTGGCCACCAAACAGGGCAACCGGCGTAGCGAGCACTTGCTGCGCGAGGCGGAGCTCTGGGCCACGACGGCGAACGTGCGCCTCGGCATCGCCTATCCCGCCGAGCGGCTGCAGCGGGTCTGGGAGACCGTCCTCCTGCAGCAGTTCCACGACATCCTTCCTGGATCCTCTATCGCGTGGGTCTATCAGGACGCCGAACGCAACTACGCCTTCGTGGCGCGCGAGCTCGAGGAGATCATCGGTGACAGCCTGCGGGCGCTCGCCGGCGAAGGTGCGCGGACACTCGTCGCGAACGCGTCCCCGCATGCCAGAGAGGGTGTCGCAGCGCTCGGTGCCGGCGCGAGCGAGGGCGTGAAAGACGTCGAACCGCGCCGCGACGGCGCCGATGGATGGGTGCTCGACAACGGCGTGGTCCGCGCGACGGTGGACGATCGCGGCCTGGTCGTCTCGGCTGTCGACATCGAGACGGGGCGGGAAGTCGTAGCGCCGGGACGCCATGCAGGGCTGCTCCAACTGCACCGCGACACCCCCACGCAGTGGGACGCGTGGGACGTGGACGTGCACTATCGCAACACCGTCACCGATCTGACCGAGGTCGCCTCGATCGGGGTCGCCGGGTCGGCCGTCGTCGTCGAGCGCCGGTTCGGGACGTCCACCGTGATCGAGCGGATCAGTCTGGGCGAGAACTCGCGCGTGCTGTCGTTCGTCCTCGAGTTGGACTGGCACGAGAAGCAGAAGATGCTCAAACTCGCCTTCCCTCTCGACCTTCATACCGACCGCGCCGCGTCGGAGATCCAGTTCGGACACATCGAGCGTCCGACGCACACGAACACGTCATGGGATGCCGCCCGGTTCGAGACCGTGGCGCACCGGTGGATCCGCGTCTGCGAGCCCGACTTCGGGGTCGCGATAGTCAACGACTCGACGTACGGTCACGACATCACCCGGGAACAACGAGATGAGCGCGGCGGCACCATCACGGTCGCACGACTGTCACTCATCCGGTCGGCTCTGTTCCCCGACCCCGCACAGGACGAGGGGCGTCACGAGCTGCGAGCAGGCTTCGTGATCGGCGCGGATGTCGCCGAGACGGTCGCTGAGGGATACCACATCAATCTGCCCGCCCGTCGGCTCGAGAACACCGCAGTCGAGGCGATCGAGCCGCTCGCGATCGTCGATCACCCTGGCGTGGTCGTAGAGGCGATCAAGCTCGCCGAGGACGGCAGCGGCGACGTCGTGGTGCGCTTGTATGAAGCCCTGGGCACGCGTGCGCAGGCGACGCTCACGACCGGGTTCGCGTTCACTGACGCGCGGCAGACCGACCTGCTCGAACGCGACGCCGTCCTCGATGGCGTCGCTGTCGACCGCGACGGCGACTGCGTGCGACTCGAACTGCGCCCGTTCCAGATCGTCACGATGCGCTTCAGTCGGGCCTGAGATCGCCGGATGGATCAGGAGAATCGGGCGAAGGCGAGCGAGAGCGCGGCCAACCCGACGGCGATCAGAGCCATGGCCGAATAGGAGCCGGTTGCCACGGCGAGGAGCGGTCCGATTGCGGGCCCGAACGCGCCGACGAGTGTGATCGGGGCGGCGAAGACACCGTTGATGGAGCCGTAGTTGCGCGTGCCCCACCGGTCGGCGACCGCGGAGCCCTGCACGAGCGTCTGCGCGCCGCGGACGGCTCCGGCGGCGATGCCGATGGAGATGAGCAGCCACGGCGGACCGGGGACGAGCGCGAGGAGCGCGAGGAACGCCGCGCTGAGTCCGGCAGTGGCGGCGAGAGGGATCCAGGGGGCTGCCGTATGAGGGATGGCGACGTACAGGAGCCGCCCGATCACCTGCCCCGCACCGAGGAGACCGAGCGCCCAGGCGGCGAGCTCGTAGCTCATGCCCTTCTCGGTGAACAGTGGGATGAGGGCGAGCGTGACGCTGAAGAGGGCTGCCGCCAGGGCGAGCATGGACAGCTCGAGCATCCAGAAACGCCGGGTGCGAATGACCGAACTCACAGTGTGCGGCTGCTCGTCACTGTCGTGGATGATCGGGTCCCACGTGCGCTCGAGGCTGAACCAGTGCAGAGGGACGGTGGTGATCAGCAGGATGCCGGCGAGGATCAGGAACATGGTGCGCCAGTCGGTGACCGTGAGAAGACCCGCGACGATGGGAGCGAAGACGGTCGAGGCGAGGCCGCCGGCCAGAGTCAGGATCGTCATCGCGCCCCGACGCCGCGACCCGTATCGACGGGCGATGACGGTGAACGCCGCCTGATAGAGCACGGCCGACTGGGCGATGCCGGCGATCACCCATCCGAGGGTGAACACGCCGAGGTTCGGCGCGAGCACGACGATGACGAGTCCTGACGGGCCGACGATACTGCCGATGGTCATGATGAGGCGCGGTCCCTGGAGATCGAGCCACCGCCCGACGAACACTCCCGCCGCAGCGGAGGCGACGAGGCCGGAGGAGAACGACAACGTGACCAGGGCGACGGGCCAGCCCGTGTCGTCCGCGATCGCAGGGGATGCGACGATGAGGGCGTAGAACAGGATCCCCCAGCTGATGACCTGCCCGACCGAGAGTGCGGCCAGACGACCGCCCTGCCGTGGCGGGGCATCCACCGCGGTCATGCCGGGCGGAGTGCGTCGGCGGCTGCGTCCAACGCGCCGTCGTTGAGAGCGAAGTACGCCCACTTGCCCCGTTGCTCGCGCGTGACCAGACCGGCGTCGGTGAGCAGCCTCATATGGTGCGAGACGGTGCCCTGTGAGAGCCCGACCGGTTCGGTGAGGTCGCAGATGCACGCCTCTCCGCCTGCGCCGGCGGCGATGAGCGACAGCAGTCTGACGCGCGTGGGGTCGCCGAGCGCCTTGAACACCCGTGCGACTCGTTCTGCGTCGTCAGCCGTGAGCGAGGATGTGACGCTCGGCACGCAGCAGGAGTTCGCTTCGATGGTCGTCGGGATGCTCACACCCATAGTCTGACACGTATTGACATTCTTCGATAGGTGCGTGACAGTCTTCATATTGAAGATTCTCGATCTGAGGAGATGTGATGTCTGAACTTCCTGTCGTCGTCATCGGAGCAGGCCCGCAGGGACTCGCCGCAGCGGCGCACCTGGTCGAACGCGACGTGGACGTTGTGGTCGTCGAGCGCGGTGAAGGACCGGCGGCAGCGGTGTCGGAATGGGGTCACGTGCGCCTCTTCTCGGCCTGGCCGGAGCTGACGGATGCCGCGGCTCGCCGTGTTCTCGAGCCCACGGGGTGGACTGCGCAGATCTCGGGTTATCCGACCGGAGCGGAATGGGTGAGCGGGTATCTCGCGCCGCTCGCCGGTGCGCTCGGTGAACGTGTCAGGTATGGCGCGACCGTCACCGGCATCTCCCGCCAGGGGCGTGACAAGGTCGTCGACGGCGGACGGAAGGGTCAGCCGTTCGTCGTGCACATGGTCGATCAGGATGGCGTCGAATCTCGCCTGATCGCGCGTGCGGTCATCGACGCGAGTGGCACGTGGGGATCTCCGAACCCTGCCGGCGCTGATGGATTCCCGGCGCTCGGTGAGAGTGGGGCGTCGACCTCGATCTCCTACCGCATTCCTGATGATGTGTCCGCGCTCGCCGGGTCTCATGTCGTCGTCGTGGGTGCAGGGCACTCCGCCACTCACGCGGTCCTCCGGCTGAGCGAACTGGCGCGGCGATCGCCCGGAACGCGGGTGACCTGGATGCTGCGCCGTGGAAGCGCCGCGAACGTGTTCGG
Organism: Microbacterium sp. TWP3-1-2b2; assembly: GCF_049896145.1. Lineage (NCBI taxonomy): Bacteria > Bacillati > Actinomycetota > Actinomycetes > Micrococcales > Microbacteriaceae > Microbacterium > Microbacterium sp. TWP3-1-2b2. The sequence goes on from NZ_JAFCTS010000002.1 coordinate 322,165, forward strand.
TGGTGGCACAGGGGACGAACTGCCCGAACGCGCTGCGCTCGGATCCCGCGCCCGCAAGGTGATCGATGCCGGGCTCGTCGACCTGGTGACCGGCTTCCGTGTCGCCGAGTTCCGTCGGGACGGCGGGGCGCTGACGGTGGTCGCCGACGACGGTCGTGAGGTCTCAGGCGTCGCGCACGTCTTCGCGCTGACCGGCTTCCGTCCCGACACGGAGATGCTGCGCGAGTTGCGGATCGACCTCGACCCCGCCCTCGACGCCGTCGCGGGTATCGCCTCCGAGATCGACCCGAACATCCACTCCTGCGGTTCGGTGGGGGCCACCGGAGCGAGGGAGCTCGCGCAGCCCGAGCAGGGGTTTTTCATCGTCGGAGTGAAGTCGTACGGACGTGCACCGACGTTCCTCGCGATGACCGGACACGAGCAGGTCCGCAGTGTCGTCGCGCACCTAGCCGGAGATCAGGAGGCTGCTGCGCGCAACGAGCTCGTCCTTCCAGGCACCGGGGTATGCGGCGGCTCCGGCGGCTTCGACGACAGTGCCGGAAGCTGCTGCGCTGCGCCTGCCGCCCTTCAGATCGGCCTGCGTCCGGTCACTGTCGGCTGACCGGTTCACTCGGGGCGGTATTGCGGTCGATATCGATGGATGTCAATATAGACGCATGTCGAAACAACGATCCACCGAGGTCCTCGCCGCATGAGTACCGCAACCGCCAGCGTTCCCGCTCCGCCCGCGGTGCGTCGCCTGTCGACCCTCGATCGCTGGCTGCCGCTCTGGATCGGGGTGGCGATGGTCGGCGGCATCCTGCTCGGCCGCTTCGTCCCGGGGGTGTCTGCGTTGCTCGCGAGCCTCGAGGTCGGCGGGATCTCGGTCCCGATCGCACTCGGGCTGCTGGTGATGATGTACCCGGTACTGGCGAAGGTCCGCTACGACAAGGTCGCCGCCGTCACCGGCGACAAGAGGCTGCTCATCTCCTCGCTCGTACTGAACTGGCTGATCGGCCCCGCGCTCATGTTCGCGCTCGCGTGGATGCTCCTGCCAGATCTGCCCGAGTACCGCACCGGACTGATCATCGTCGGGCTCGCCCGATGCATCGCGATGGTCGTCATCTGGAACGACCTCGCCTGCGGCGACCGGGAAGCGGCAGCCGTGCTCGTCGCGATCAACTCGGTCTTCCAGGTCGTGGCATTCTCATTGCTCGGTTGGTTCTACCTCAGCGTCCTCCCCGGATGGCTGGGTCTGGACACTCAGGGCCTGGACTTCTCCGTCGGGTCGATCGCCCTGAACGTCTTGATCTTCCTCGGCATCCCGCTGTTGGCCGGTTTCGCATCCCGCTTCATCGGGGAGCGGCGCAAGGGCCGTGACTGGTACGAGGAGAAGTTCCTGCCGAAGATCGGCCCGTGGGCCCTTTACGGGCTGCTGTTCACCATCGTGCTGCTGTTCGCGCTGCAGGGCGAGCAGGTGACATCTCGCCCGCTCGACGTGGCCAGGATCGCACTGCCGCTGCTGGCGTACTTCGCGGTGATGTGGTTCATCGGACTCTTCACCGGCAAAGCGCTCGGGTTGGGATACGCACGCTCTTCGACGTTGGCGTTCACGGCTGCCGGCAACAACTTCGAACTCGCGATCGCGGTGGCCATCGGCACCTTCGGCGCTGCCTCCGGTCAGGCCCTGGCCGGTGTGGTCGGCCCGCTCATCGAGGTCCCAGTCCTCGTCGGCCTCGTCTACGTCTCGCTCTGGGCGGCAAGGCGCTGGTTCCACACCGATCCGTACACCGCCGCTCCTCACACCGCCGAGAGGATGCCGTCATGACTGTCATGCTGACCGCAGATGAGACCTGCAGTCCCGTCACCTCACATGCGATCGGTCAGGATGCCGCGTCGTCTGTGGCGTCCACCTTGAAGGCGCTGTCCGACCCCCTGCGTCTGCGGATGCTCTCCGCGATCGCCTCCGACCCGCGTGGGGAATCCTGCGTCTGCGATCTCGCCGAGCTCGCCGAGGTGTCCCAGCCGACGGTGTCGCATCACCTCAAGGTCCTCAAAGACGTCGACGTGCTCACGTCAGAGCGCCGCGGCACATGGGTCTGGTACAGGATCAACCCCCAGCGTCGCCGTGCCGTCACCACGCTGCTGGACTCGTTCGCGCCGGCCACAGTCGCCGCTCCTGCGGCGGATGGTGCGTCCGAAGAGTCACTCCGGCCGGACTTCGACGCCCGCGTGACCCGTCTTGCTGACGAACTGGCCGCCGAGATTCCCGAGGTTGACGCGGCCATCGTCCTCACCGTCGTCCGGGAGTCGTACACCGCTCTGGCGCGCACCGCTCGGGTGACTTCGGCCCTGATCCCGCTCGCAGAGCGGTTCGCCAGGCAGCGGCTGAGCGATCTCAGTCGAGACCGCGACACGACCGTGCCGCAGGTGCTGTTCGTCTGCGCGGCCAACGCCGGTCGCTCACAACTCGCCGCCGCGCTCGTCAATCAGCTCGCAGACGGCCGAGTCATCGCCCGCTCAGCGGGATCCAGCCCCGCCGACGTCATCCATCCGCACGTGCGGTCGCTGCTCACCGAGATCGAGGGCGACGAAGCCGCTGAGCGGTTCCCGAAGCCGCTGACGGACGATGCCGTCAGGGCGGCGGATGTGGTCATCACGATGGGCTGCGGCGATGTCTGCCCGATCATCCCAGGGGTGCGCTACGACGACTGGGCCGTCGGCGACCCGGCGCTCGCCTCCCGGGAGGGAGTCGAGGCCATCCGCGACGACATCGCCGCCCGCGTTCGAACTCTTGTCCAGGAACTACTCAAGGAGTCCTCATGACCGAAACTGCTTCCAAGCCCTCCGTCCTCTTCGTCTGCGTGCACAACGCCGGCCGCTCTCAGATGGCGGCGGGTTTCCTCCGCGACATCGCCGGCGACCGCATCGAGGTGCGCTCCGCCGGATCCATGCCGGCGGATCAGATCAACCCCATCGCGGTCGACGCGATGGCCGAACTCGGCATCGACATCACCGCCGAAGCCCCGAAGGTGCTCACGACCGAAGCGGTGCAGGCCTCTGACGTCGTCATCACGATGGGCTGCGGCGACGCCTGCCCGTTCTTCCCCGGAAAGCGCTATGAGGACTGGAAGCTCGACGACCCCGCAGGTCAGGGCATCGACTCCGTGCGTCCGATCCGCGATGAGATCCGGGCACGCATCGAGACGCTCGTCGGCGAACTGGTGTGACGGGAGTTTCCGAACTGTTCTCCTTGCCCCTGTACGATGTGCGCCGCATGCAGTACGCCGAAATCTCGCGGCGGACATGCGGACTGAGGGAGTGAAGATGGCGAAGACCACCAAGGCCGTGAAGTCGGCGAACGCTGCGCTGGATGCCGCGGCCGAAGCCGCGAAAGACGCGAAGCGCCTGAGCAGGACGCTCCCGAAGAAGGACGCGAAGAAGCTCCGCGCCCTCGCCGACGACGCCAAGGACGTGTCGAAGGCGAAGAAGAAGAAGGTCGAGCGCAGCCCTCGCAAGGTCGAGAAGAAGGCCGTCGCGGCGATCGATCGCATCGAGAAGACCGCGGACAAGATCGAGAGCAAGCTGGCCGCGAAAGCCGAGGCAGCCAAGAAGGTGCAGGCAGACGCGGCGAAGAAGCTGAAGAAGGCCGAGAAGGCTGAGGCGCAGGACCCGAAGAAGCCCGCGGCCGAGGCAGCGCTCACGCGGCCCGTCGTGAAGGCCCCGGCCAAGCCCGCCACCAAGACGGCGAGCAAGCCCGCCACCAAGACGGCGAGCAAGCCCGCCACCAAGACGGCGAGCAAGCCCGCCACCAAGACGGCGAGCAAGCCCGCCGTGGCGAAGCCCACCGCGACCAAACCGGCCGCCACCAAACCCGCTGCCACGAAGCCGGCTGCGGCGCCTGCGACGCGGCGCCCCGCCGCTCCCAAGGCTGCGACTCCCGCAGCATCCGACCTGTCGACGCTCACCGTCGCGCAGCTGCGCGCACGCGCCACAGCAGACGGACGCACCGGGTTCTCCCGACTCACCAAGGCGCAGTTGATCACACTTCTGTCGGCTTGAACCGGCCGATGCAGGAGTACCTCGACCACTCCGGTGCTGCGACCGATCCGCGCACGCTGATCGACATCCTCCGAGCATCTGCCACGAGACACCCCCAGGCATCCGCCCTCGAGGACGCTGCAGGTGCGCTCAGCTATTCCGAACTGCTGGCTCTCGTCTGGCAGACCGCGGCGCGCCTGCGTGAGCATGGCGTCGAGACGGGGAACCGTGTCGGCGTGCGGATGCCGTCCGGGGACCGCGAGCTCTACATCGCGATCCTCGGGATCATGGCCGCCGGTGCAGCCTACGTGCCGGTCGACGCCGATGACCCGGAGGAGCGGGCGGATCTCGTCTTCGGAGAGGCCGGCGTCGCAGGGGTGATCACCGGGGCGGGAGTCTACGAGCCTCGCACAGCCGGATCGCTCGCTGCGGCGAGAGAGCTGTTCGAGGGGGAGCCACCGCACCCGAGCTCGAGTGCGATCGCCACCGTGGAGATGCCGACCGTCGACGACGACGCGTGGATCATCTTCACGTCCGGTTCGACGGGGGTGCCCAAGGGCGTCGCCGTCACGCATCGCTCCGCGGCGGCCTTCGTCGACGCAGAGGCGCGCCTGTTCCTGCAGAACGCTCCGCTCGGACCGGGAGACCGCGTACTCGCAGGTCTCTCCGTCGCGTTCGACGCGTCGTGCGAGGAGATGTGGCTCGCGTGGCGCTATGGCGCGTGCCTCGTCCCCGCGCCCCGCGCGCTCGTGCGCTCGGGAGAGGACCTCGGTCCCTGGCTCCTCGGCCACGGGATCACCGTGGTCTCCACCGTTCCGACGCTGGCAGCACTGTGGCCGCAGGATGCGATCGAGAACGTCCGCCTCCTGATCTTCGGCGGTGAGGCCTGCCCGCCCGAACTCGTCGCCCGCCTTGTCTCCGAGGGGCGTGAGGTGTGGAACACGTACGGTCCGACCGAGGCCACGGTCGTCGCGTGCGCGGCGCTGCTCGACGGCGAGGGCCCCGTGCGCATCGGGCTGCCGTTGGACGGCTGGAACCTGGCCGTCGTCGACGCCGACGGAAACCAGGTCGCCGACGGCGAGGTGGGCGAGTTGATCATCGGCGGAGTCGGCCTCGCCCGATACCTTGACCCTGCCAAGGACGCCGAGAAGTACGCGTCGATGCCCACGCTCGGTTGGGAACGTGCCTACCGCTCCGGCGACCTCGTGCGGGCTGATCCCGCAGGCTTCCTCTTCCAAGGGCGCGCGGACGATCAGGTGAAGGTGGGCGGCCGTCGCATCGAACTCGGCGAGGTCGAAACGGCGCTGCAGGCGCTCACGGCCGTTTCTGCCGCCACCGTGGTCGTGCAACGCTCGGAAGGCGGCGTCCCGCTCCTGGTCGGCTACGTCGTGCCGGCGGAAGGCTTCGATCGTCAGACGGCGCGGGCTGAGCTCGCCGAGACGTTGCCTGCACCGCTGATCCCGCTTCTCGCCGTGATGGACGACCTTCCCGTGCGCACCTCGGGCAAGGTCGACAAGGCTGCTCTGCCGTGGCCCCTCGAAGACACCGACGGCTCGGATTCGTCGTTGTCCGGCACCGCGGCGTGGCTCGCCGAGCAGTGGCTGGCAGTGCTCGGCATCCGTCCCGCCGATGAGAAGGCCGATTTCTTCCAGCTCGGCGGCGGGTCTCTCGCAGCCGCTCAGCTCGTCTCTCGGATCCGCGTCCGCGCCCCCGAGTTCACGATGGCGGACGTCTACGATCTGCCGAAGCTCCGTCAGATGGCGGATGCCGTGGAGGAGGACGCCGCCGATGAGGATGACGTCGCCGCCACCTTCAGTACAGCGCACCCCACACCGAGGATCATGCAATGGGTGCAGAGCATCGCCGGCGTGCCCTTGTTCATCCTCACCGGCATCCGATGGACGCTGTGGCTTCTCACCGGCAGCTGGATATTGCAGCTCGTGCCGGGATTCGAGTTCCTGCCTGACGCGCCGTGGTGGGTCATCGCCATCGGTCTGCTGATCTTCGTGATCCCGTTCGGACGGATGGCGGTCTCCGCCGCGCTGTCCAGGCTTCTGCTCACGGGAGTGCGCCCCGGTGACTACCCGCGCGGGGGAGGAGTGCATCTGCGGCTATGGCTCGCCGAGCAGATCGCGCATCAGATCGACCCGGTGGGCCTTGCCGGTGCGCCGTGGGTGACGTACTACGCGCGAGCGCTGGGAGCCAGGATCGGTCCGAACGTCGACCTGCACGCGCTGCCGCCGGTGACCGGGATGCTCGACGTCGCCGCGGGCGCGGCGATCGAGCCGGAGGTCGACCTGTCCGGGTACTGGATCGACGGCGACACCGTCCGCATCGGCGGCATCCGCATCGGCGCGGGTGCCACGATCGGGGCCCGCAGCACCCTCGCTCCGGGGACGAAGATCGGCCGAGATGCCGAGATCGCCCCTGGCTCAGCCGTGTTCGGCAGAGTCCGCGCCGGTCAGCGATGGGCGGGTTCGCCGGCGGTGCGGGTGGGCGGAACATCCAGTCCGCTCGCGCCGGAGCGTCCGCCTGCCCCGCGGAGATGGCTCTGGGTCTACGGCCTGTCCTCCGCCGGCCTGGCACTGCTTCCCTTCATCGCGTACGGCGTCGGCGTGCTCGTGGTCGCGCAGGCGATCCGTGGGTCCGAATCGATTCCCGGGGCGCTGCCCGCTGCTCTGGCGTGGCTGGTGCCGGCGACGCTCGCGGCCGGAGTCACGCTTGCGGCTCTGGTCGTGCTGCTCACGCGCCTGCTGTCCATCGGCCTGCACGAAGGCATCCATGCCGTTCGCAGCCGCATCGCATGGCAGGCGTGGGCGACGGAGCGACTGCTGGATTCGGCCCGCACCATCCTGTTCCCGATCTACTCGAGCCTGTTCACACCGATCTGGCTGAGGATGCTCGGTGCCAAGGTCGGCCGCGAGGTCGAGGCGTCGACGGTGCTGTTGATCCCCTCGATGACGACGATCGACGACGGTGCCTTCCTCGCAGACGACACGATGGTCGCGGCGTACGAGCTCAAGGGCGGATGGATGCGCATCGATCGTGCCCGGATCGGCAAGCGCGCATTTCTGGGCAACTCGGGGATGGCCGGCCCCGGACATCGCGTGCCGCGTGACGGCCTCGTCGCCGTGCTGTCGGTGGCTCCCGAGAAGTCGAAGCCGGGGTCGTCATGGCTCGGGTCGCCGGCGATGAGGCTCCGCCGCGTGGTCAACGACGCCGACCTGGAGCGCACGTACCGACCGCGTGCCGGGCTCCGCTTCGCCCGCGCCCTGTGGGAGCTGTGCCGCTTCATCCCCGTGGTCGTCAGCTGCGCGCTGGGAGTGGCGGTCCTGCTCGCGCTCGCCGCGATGATCGGCACCTGGGGAGTGGCAATGACAGTCGTGCTCTCCGGCGTCGTCGTGATGTTCGCCGGCCTGTGCGCGGCCGCCATCAGCACGATCGCGAAATGGGTCATCGTCGGCCGCATCCGACCCGGCGAACATCCGCTCTGGTCGAGTTTCGTGTGGCGCACCGAGGTGTCAGACACCTTCACCGAGATGGTGGCCGCGCCCTGGTTCGCCAACGCGGCCGCTGGCACTCCGATCCTCGCGATGTGGCTGCGCTCACTCGGCGCGAAGATCGGCCGCGGTGTCTGGACGGACAGCTATTGGCTTCCGGAGCCCGACCTCGTGACGCTCGGCGATGGGGCCACAGTTAACCGGGGTTGTGTGGTTCAGACTCATCTGTTCCATGATCGAGTGATGAGCACCGACACAGTGACCCTCGAAGCGGGCGCGACCCTCGGGCCGCACAGCGTCATCCTTCCGGCCGCCTCCATCGGCGCGGATGCCACCGTCGGCCCTGCATCCCTCGTCATGCGCGGCGAGACCGTGCCGGTCGGCAGTCGGTGGAGCGGGAATCCGATCGGACCGTGGCGCGCGGTCAAGGTCCGCGCGTACCAGTCTGCCGACCTATGAGCGGCGACCCGTACGTCGCGCAGAGCGGCGACGCGAACCTGAGCGTCGCGCACTACGAACTCGAACTCGAGTACAAAGTGGCGACGAATCGTCTCAGCGGCACGGCCGTCATCCGCGGACACGTCCGCGCGGCGACCACTGCACTGTCATTCGACCTCGTCGGGCTGCGCGCCTCACGCGTGCGCGTCGATTCCGGCAAGTCCGTGCCCTTTCGCCAGAGCGACCGCAAGCTCCGTGTCTCGCTCGGAACTCCACTCGCCGCCGGCGACTCGTTCTCGGCGACCATCGCCTACGCCGGCGCTCCGAGGCCCCGCCGATCACGGTGGGGCACGATCGGCTGGGAAGAGCTGGAGGACGGCGTCATCATCGCCTCGCAGCCGACGGGAGCGCCGACCTGGTTCCCGTGCAACGATCTGCCGTCTGACAAGGCGACCTATCGGCTGACATTCACCACCGACTCCGCGTATACCGTCGTCGCGGGTGGCGCCACCTCACGCTCGACCCGCGGTGGCAAGACGACATGGATCTTCGACCGCGACATCCCGACGGCCACGTATCTCGCGACCGTGCAGATCGGGCGTTACGTCCAGGCGCCGATCGATTTCACCGGGGTGGTGGGCGAGCTGAATTACCCGCGCGCGCTGGAGAGCCGGGTGCTGGCGGATTTCGCCGACCTGCCGGAGATGATGCGGGTGTTCGAGGAGACGTTCGGTCCGTACCCGTTGCCGGACTACCGAGTCGTCGTCACCGAGGACGAATTGGAGATTCCCCTCGAAGCACAAGGCGTCGGGATATTCGGGGCGAACCATGCCGATGGCGTTTCGGGGTCAGAGCGTCTCATCGCCCACGAGCTCGCGCATCAGTGGTTCGGAAACAGCGTCGGCCTCTCGCAGTGGCGCGACATCTGGTTGAACGAGGGCTTCGCCTGCTACGCGGAGTGGATCTGGTCGGAGCGCTCCGGTGGTCTCACCGCACATGCCGAGGCGGTGAGCCATCACCGCCGACTCGGCGCTCTCGATCAGGACGTCGTCCTCGGCGAACCCGGCCCCGACCTGATGTTCGATGACCGGATCTACAAGCGGGGCGCTCTCACCCTCCACGCCGTGCGGCTGACGGTGGGAGACGAGGCCTTCTTCCGGCTGCTGCACACCTGGACCGAGCGATACCGCTGGGCGACCGCCACGACGACGGACTTCATCCAGGTGGCCGAGGAGGTCACGGGCGTCCCGCTCGCCGACCTCTTCCACGAGTGGGTCGACGCGACACCGCTGCCGGCTCTGCCTGGATGACGGCGACGCTGATCATGTGGTCGGACGGGCCGGGTGCGGCGGCGACCTCGAAGCGCTCATCGCGCCCGGGAACATGGACCGCTCGCCCGCCCGGCAGGAGCGTTGCGGATCGCTCGCCGAAGGTCACCTCTGAGGGCGGGATGCGCATCCCACGGCCGTCAGCCTTGACCGCGGCTTCGATCTCGGTCCATTCACGCAATCCGGGCGGTCTTCGGGGTGCGAACAGGCTCGCGAGTTCGCTCATCGCGGCGTCTTCGCCGGGCGAGCGGCGTTCGATGTCGATGCCGACGGCGGACGCCGATTCCAGGTCGACTGCGGCCACAGCGACCATGTCCCCGGCGTAGCTGACACTCACGGCGGATGGAGCTCCCTCGACGCGGGGGCGGCCGTGGTCACCGCCGCACTGATCGCAGACGCTCTCTATGCGGATGGTGCCCGATGCCGCTCCGGTGCTGAGCGTCGCCAGGAGTCGTCGCCCCGTGGCGAACCGCCGCGCCCGCGCGGCATCCATGCCGTCGTGACGAATCCTCTGAGAGGGCCAGAGTGACCGCACCGCGTCGCGCAGGTCGGCGTCGTCGACTGCGACGGTCCAGGCGATCCTCACCGGACCCAGAGTGGCCTCGTCGATCATCACGCCCTCAGCGTAGGCCCAGTCCAGCGCTCCTGGTCGGGACTCCACGCGCGGATAACCCGCCTAGACTGAAGACGTGGCGAGACTATTGATCGTCGGGGGCTTCCTGGCCCTCGTCTTCTGGGTGTTCAGCATCGTCGACTGCGCAGTGCAGCCGGCGACGCGGCACCGCGGTGCGTCCAAAGCCGCCTGGATCGCGATCGTCGTCCTCATCCCGGTCCTCGGCGGCATCCTCTGGTTCGCCCTCGGGCGTAGGCGCCGCAGGGATCAGGAGAGCATCCGTCGAGCTGCTCCCGACGATGATCCCGAGTTCCTGCGCAGCATCGGCAAGACCGAGCAGGACGAGCGGATCCGCCGCCTCGAAGAAGAACTCGCCCGCCTGGACGACGAGACGGACCCTCCGGCGGCCGAGCCACGATCGTGACGGCCTCGCCGGCATCGGATGCCGCGGCATCCCTCCTCGCCGAGCTCATCGGGCACGGGGTTCGCGACATCGTGATCGCGCCGGGGTCCCGCTCACAGGCTCTTGCGCTCGCCGCCACCCGCTTCGCGAGGCACGGCGCCGTTCGCGTTCATGTACGCATCGATGAACGGGTGGCCGGCTTCACGGCGCTGGGCCTGTCCCGCGAGACCCGCGTACCCGCAGTGGTCATCTGCACATCAGGCACCGCGGCGGCGAACCTGCTTCCAGCAGCGATGGAGGCGTTCCATTCGGGAGTGCCTCTGCTGCTGCTCACGGCCGACCGTCCACCGGAACTGCGTGGCGTCGGAGCGAACCAGGCGACGATCCAGCCGGGACTCTTCAACCCGTTCGTGCGGTTGTCGCTCGACGCCCCGGTTCCCGGGGACGGCTCATGGAACGGTCTGGCAGCGAAGGCTGTGGCTGCTGCGATGGGGGCCGACGCCGCGCCCTCCGCCCTGCAGGGAGTCGCAGGACCAGTGCATCTGAACCTCCCGTCGCGCGAGCCGCTGTCCGCTGCGCTGTCAGAGGACACAGCGGTGACGCCCGGACAGGCGCCGACAGCGACCGCGGGCGAGCCGCTGCTCCTCACGCGTGGTCTGCGCACTGTCGTGATCGCCGGCGCAGATGCCGGCGCGCAGGCCGAGGAGATCGCCCACGCCGGCACCTGGCCGCTGATCGCCGAGGTCGTGAGCGGCGCGCGCTTCGGCCGCTACATCGTGCACGGCTACCGCGAGATGCTGCGCGACGACATGCTCGGCGGTCGGATCCAGCGCGCCGTCGTGCTCGGACATCCCACGCTCAGCCGAGAGGTGACCGCGCTCCTGCGCCGCGACGACGTTCAGGTCGTGGCTGTTCGCTCCGGTGGTGAGGAGCTGAATCTCAACGGACGCACGGTGGCTGCGGCATCCGTCGCCGTCGCGCCCGGTGAGGCCGACCGCTCGTGGATGGGTGCGTGGATGGAGGCATCCGCGGCTTCCGTCATCGACCTCAGTGAGGCCGCGCCGGATCAGGAGGGGCTCGCCTCGACCGACTTCGCGGCTCGACGAGACGCGGTGCGAACCGAGCTCGAGGCCGTGCGGCGTCCGCTCGATCGCGAACTGCTCGTTGACGCCCTCTGGCGCGCGACCTGGCCGCATGACCGTCTGATGTTCGGATCCTCGAGGTTGGTGCGGGTCGCAGATGCCGTGCTCGGTGGCAAGAAGGTGCCGGTGCACGCCAACCGCGGCCTGGCGGGCATCGACGGCACGATCTCCACCGCCATGGGTATCGCCATCGCGAGTCAGGCCGATGGCGCGGCCGGCGTCACGCGGGTGCTGCTGGGCGATCTCGCGTTCCTGCATGACGTCGGCGCGCTGCTGCTGCCGCCGGATGAGCAGGAGCCGCGCATTCAGGTCATCGTCGGCAACGACGGGGGCGGGACGATCTTCGATGCGCTCGAGGTGTCCGCATCCGCACCCCGCGAAGATCTCGATCGTGCTTTCTACACGCCGCACACCGCCGGACTCGAGCACCTCGCGCTCGCCTACGGCTGGACGTATCAGAGGGTCACGACGCGCGCCGCGCTCGATCAGGCGCTCACCGGGTCGACCGGTGGCCGACAACTCATCGAGGTTCCGCTGCCCCGTGGATGAACCGGAGACGAAGAGATTCACGGCATGGAGTGCGGAGCTTCGGCGAGTGCACACCACGCTCCGCGAGGCGCTTCAGGTGACCAGGCGAGCCGTCGCGGACGGCGAGCCAGGGACGACTGCCGCACGCGACCTGCTGCTCTACTGCCACGGATTCTGCGTCGCACTGGACGGCCATCATCGCAGCGAGGACCGAGTCCTGTTCCCCTCGATCGAGCGGGCCCACCCCCAACTCGCGCCGGTGCTTCGCCAGCTCGAGCAGGATCACTCGATGATCGCGCACCTTCTCGGCGGTCTGCAGTCGGCGGTCGATTCCCGCGCGGCGCCTGATGAGCTCGACCGCCATCTGGAAGGCGTGGCGGCGATCATGGAGAGCCACTTCCGCTACGAGGAGCGACAGCTGCTGATCGTGCTCGAAGCCCTGGATCTGGATGCGACCCCGACCGAGGCGCTCGGTTCGTTCTGACGAAACCATGTCGATCACGGGCGGTTGCGGGCAGGATGTACGCATGAGCACACGTGGCTGGGCGGGCGACGCACGCGAGATCCTGCGAGTGGATGCGGGGTTCCGCCTGGCGGAGGTCGACCCCGGCGCTCACCCCGGCTACGCCGGGAACAAGAAGAGCGGCGCGAAGGATCTCGCAGCCGGGATCGATGCGCTCAGCGAACTGCAGGAGCGTCTGTTCGCGGAGAGCCGCGCGGGTGACACCACGGATGCGGTGCTGCTGGTGCTGCAGGCGATGGACTCGGCCGGCAAAGGCGGGATCGTCAGGCACGTGGTCGGCGGCGTCGATCCGCAGGGGATCGCGCTCACGGCATTCAAGGCGCCGACCGAGCAGGAGCGGGCGCACGATTTCCTGTGGCGCATCGAGCAGCGTCTTCCTGAGCCCGGTTTCATCGGGGTCTTCGATCGATCGCACTACGAAGACGTGCTGATCGGCAAGGTGCGCGCCCTCGCGCCGGAGAAGGAGATCGAGCGACGGTACGACGCGATCAACGAGTTCGAGGCTCAGGTCGCCGCATCCGGAACCAGGATCGTCAAGGTGATGCTGCACATCTCGCCGGAAGAGCAGAAGGAACGCCTGATGGAGCGCCTCGAGCGCCCCGACAAGCACTGGAAGTACAACCCAGGCGACGTCGACGAGCGGATGCTGTGGCCGCAGTACATGGACGCATACCAGGCCGCGTTCGACCGCACCTCGACGGAGGTCGCGCCGTGGCACGTCGTGCCGGCCAACAGCAAGTGGTACGCGCGGCTGGCCGTGCAGGAACTGCTGCTGATCGCGCTCGAGGACATCGATCCGCAGTGGCCGGCGGCCGACTACGACATCGAGGCCGAGAAGAAGCGCCTGGCGGCGAGCTGACTCAGGCCAGCGCGTCGACGAGCGGCCGGAACTTCACCCTGGTCTCGAGCAGCTCCGTCTCCGGATTGCTCGCAGCGACGACGCCCGCACCCGCGTACGCCGTGACACCGAGCGTGCCGCCGTCGTCCGTTCCGCGCAGAGACCCGGCCTCGAACTGTGCACAGCGCAGCGCGATCGCCCACTCGCCGTTGCCGTTTCCATCCACCCAGCCGACCGGGCCGGCGTAGCGCCCGCGATCGAACGGCTCGAGGTCGCGGATCGCCGCGATCGCAGCCTTCGTGGGTGTGCCTGCGACGGCGGCCGTAGGATGCAGCGCCCCGACGAGATCGAGTGCGGAGGCGCCGTCGGACAGCTCGCCCTCGACGTCGGTGGCGAGGTGGAAGAGGTTGGGCAGCTTCAGCAGGAACGGCTGCTCGCTCGAAGCGAGTGCGCTGGTGTGCGGGCGCAACGAGATCAGCACGCTCTGCACGGCGTACTGGTGCTCGTCGATGTCCTTGACGCTGGACGACAGCGATGCGGATGCGGCGTTGTCCTCATCGGCATCCGCCCCGCGGCCGATCGTGCCGGCCAGTACTCGTGCCGTCACCGCGCCGTCCTGCACGGTGACCAGCGTCTCGGGGCTCGCACCGATCAACCCGTCGACGGCGAAGGTCCACGTGTCGGGATATCCGGATGACAGTTCGCGCACGAGTCGGCGAAGATCGCTGCCACCGGGCACAGTCCCGGCGAGATCGCGCGCGAGCACGACCTTGCTGATCTCGCCGTCGCCGATGCGACCGAGCGCGGCCCGGATGGAGGCCTGGTAGCCGTCCGGAGTCTGCTGTCCTGGGCCGAGGGTGCCGGCCCAGTGCGGTCCGTAGGCGCGCAGCTCGAGAGTCGCGTCCGGACGGTCTTGGGGAAGGTCTTCGCCTGCGAGCGCGATGCGCGTGATCCAGCCTCGGCCCTTGCGCTTGCCGAGAATGACGGACGGCACGACGAGGACGCTGTCGGAGGCGGAGTCCTCATCGAACGTCAGTGCGCCGAAGCCCACCAGCCCGGTACCGGGGAGCTGCACAGGATCATCGATCTCCGCTCCTGCGGCCAGCTCTCGCCAGGCATCCGCCATCACCCGGGAGCGCATGGGAGCCGCGCCCGCAGGGATGCGGATGAAAGACGGCATCGAGTCACCGACCGCGACGAAGCCGTCTCCACGGCGAAGCCAGGCGAGGGGAGCGGAGGGATCAGCGTAAGCCAGAAGGTCTTCGACCGGATCGATCTCACGGGTCTGCACGATCAGGCTTCTGCTCACCTTCCCAGAATAGTTGTCCGATCCGGTGCATAGAGTGAACGCATGAGCGCGCGACCCGAACCCGGCACGGAGATGGTGTTCCAATGGCGCAAGTGGGACGGGTCGACGCATTGGCGGCACGAGTGCGTCTACCTCGGAGCCGACGCGTGGGGCGACTGGGTCGGGCAGCCGGTCGGCTGGCACAGCGCACGTCCCGGTGCGCAGTTCTACGCCGCAGCGCCGAACGTGACGCTGGTGCCGCCGTCCGGCGACTTCGCCCTGACCGTGAACCGCGACCACCCGATCGGCATGCGCATCTACATCGATCTCGGCTGGGACGTGGTCTGGACGGATGATCCGGTGCTGGCGACCGGCATAGACATGGATCTCGACGTCATCCGCCTCGAGCGGGACCGGGACCCTGCCGACGGCCCGAGCGGCACATGGGTCGACGACCGCGACGAGTGGGCAGAGCACAGCGTCCGATTCGGCTATCCGGCGGATGTCACGGCTCATCTCGAAGGGCTCACGCTCGACCTCGAGACTCGGGTGCGCGCCCAGGTCGCCCCATTCGATGACGCGACTGCGGACGCGTGGCTCGACCGCCTTGAGGTGCTGCAGCTCGACCGACCTAGACTGGACGCGTGACTCAGTCCAAACGCGCAGACCTCGGCAAGGATCCCCAGCGCGTCAGCGGCATGTTCGATCAGGTCGCCGCAGGCTACGACCGCACGAACACCGTCATGACGTTCGGCAACGACGCGTTCTGGCGGGCGGCCACCACCCGCGCGGTGGCGCCGAAACGCGGGGAGCGGATCCTCGATCTCGCAGCGGGCACGGCCTCCTCGTCAGCGTCCCTCGCGATGAGCGGAGCAGAAGTCGTCGCTGCCGATTTCTCGCCCGGCATGCTCACCGAGGGCAAGCGACGCCATGGCCACCTGAAGAACCTGTCGTTCGTCGAGGCCGACGCGATGAACCTGCCGTTCGCGGATGACGAGTTCGACGCGGTGACGATGTCGTACGGCCTGCGCAACGTGCAGCAGCCGAAGAAGGCGCTCGCCGAGTTGCTTCGGGTCACCAAACCGGGCGGACGACTCGTCGTCAACGAGTTCTCCACACCCCCTGGCAAGGTGTTCCGCGGGCTGTACCGCTTCTATAACGCGCAGGTACTGCCCCGCGTGGCTCGCGTCGCCGGAACGAACAGCGATGCCTACGACTATCTGAACGAGTCGATCCAGGACTGGCCCGATCAGCGGACGCTGTCCGCATGGCTTCGCGAGGTCGGCTGGACGGAAGTCGCCTACCGCAACCTCTCGTTCGGCATCGTCGCGCTGCACCGCGCGAAGAAGCCTGCGAAGCCGGCCACGCCTGCCACGCCGAAGACGGACACGAAGGCGACGAAGCAGGCGTGAGGCCCAGGTAGGGTGGAACCGTGACTTCGAGCCCTGCCGCCCCGGGTTCGCGCCTCGCGAGCCGTCTCGGCTTCAGCGACCGCGTATTCATCGGACGCGCCGCGCGGCGTGTGGCCGACCAGATCGAAGTCGGGCTCGACCTCGTCGAGAACGGCCTTGCCGAAGACCTGCGCGTCGCGGACTCCGTCGCAGACGCGGCGAGCCGCTACCTCTACGAGGCAGGTGGCAAACGCATCCGTCCCGTGCTGGCGCTGCTGACAGCGCAGCTGGGCGAGGGCAACATCCCCGCGGTGATCGACGTCGCCAAGGCATTGGAGATGACGCACCTCGGCTCGCTCTATCACGACGACGTCATGGACGGCGCCGACCGTCGACGCGGTGTCCCCGCCGCGCACGCCGTCTGGGGAAACAGCGTCGCGATCCTCACCGGAGACATCCTGTTCTCGCGTGCGAGTCAGCTGATGTCGCGCTACGGGGACCGCGCCATCCGTCTGCAGGCCGACACCTTCGAGCGCCTCGTGATGGGGCAGCTGCACGAGACCGTGGGTGCCCAGCCGGGCGATGACCCGATCGAGTTCTACATCCAGGTGCTCGCAGACAAGACCGGCTCTCTGATCGCCGCGGCGACGCAGGGTGGTGTGATCTTCTCGAACGCCCCCGCCGAGTACGAGGAGCCGCTGCGCGTCTACGGTGAGAAGGTCGGCGTCGCCTTCCAACTGCTGGACGACGTGATCGACCTGTCGGCCAAACCGGAGGAGACGGGCAAGGTACCCGGTACCGACCTTCGCGCCGGGGTGCCGACCATGCCGTACCTCTTGCTGAAGACCGAGACGGATGCCGCGTCCGCTGCCCTCGCCGCACAGATCGACGAAGGCGTGGCGCGGATAGCTGACGGTGCTGACCCTGCGATCCTCGATCAGCCGCTGGCTGAGCTCCGCGACCATGCGGTGACGCAGAAGACGCTCGATCTCGCGCGCACCTGGACGCGCGATGCCATCGGCGCACTTGCACCGCTGCCCAAGGGCACGGTGCGCGAGGCGCTGACCCGTTTCGCAGAATCACTCGCTGACCGCAGCAGCTGATCGTGAATCGATCGCCGCAGCATCCGAAAGGACACTCATGACCAAGCTCCGCCTGGCCATCGTCGGGGCGGGCCCCGCAGGCATCTACGCCGCCGACATCCTGCTGAAGACCGAGCGCTCCTTCGAAGTGTCGATCGACCTGTTCGAGCAACTGCCCGCACCGTATGGCCTCGTCCGCTACGGCGTCGCGCCGGACCACCCGCGCATCAAGGGCGTCATCAACGCCCTCCGCGACGTGCTCGACCGCGGTGACATCCGCATCTTCGGAAATGTGCGCTTCGGCGAGGACATCACGCTCTCCGACCTCAAGAAGCACTACAACGCGGTGATCTTCGCCACAGGAGCCATCCGCGACACGAAGCTGGAAATCCCCGGAATCGACGCGGAAGGGTCGTTCGGAGCCGCAGACTTCGTGAGCTGGTTCGACGGCCACCCCGATGTCCCGCGGGAGTGGACGCTCGATGCCGAATCGGTCGCCGTGCTCGGCAACGGCAACGTCGCACTCGACGTGGCCCGCATCCTCGCAAAGCACGCCGAGGACCTGCTGCCGACCGAGATCTCCGACAACGTCCACGCTGGTCTCGACGCCTCGAAGGTCACCGATGTGCACGTGTTCGGCCGTCGTGGCCCGGCGCAGGTGAAGTTCACGCCGCTCGAGCTGCGCGAACTCGGAGAATTGCGCGACGTCGACATGGTCGTCTACGACGAGGACTTCGATTACGACGACGCGTCGCTGGCCGCGATCGCGAGCAACAAGCAGGTCAAGGTCATCGACCGGGTCCTGCAGCAGTGGCGCACCCGCCCGTCGGCGAACAACGCAGGGGGAGAGGCGAGTCGCCGGCTGCATCTGCACTTCTGGTCCAAGCCCATCGAGATCAAGACGGATGCCGAGGGCAAGGTCGCCGCGATCGTGTATGAGCGCACGGAGCCGGACGGCTCTGGCGGCATACGGAGCACCGGTGAGTTGCGTGAGATCGCGATCGGCCAGCTGTACCGCGCCGTGGGCTACTTCGGCTCACCGCTCAGTGAAGTGCCGTTCGACAAGAAGCACGGCGTGATTCCGAACCATGAGGGTCAGGTGCTCGCGAAGGACTCCAACCAGCGCGTACCGGGCGTCTACGCGACCGGCTGGATCAAGCGCGGACCCGTCGGCCTCATCGGCCACACGAAGTCCGATGCGATGGAGACGGTGCAGCACCTGGTCAACGACCAGGGCTCGTGGTGGCAGCCGCAGGACCCGTCCGAAGCCGCGATCCCGGCGCTGCTCGAATCGCGGGGTGTGAAGTGGACGGATCTCGACGGCTGGCACCGACTCGATCAGCATGAGATCGCTCTCGGTGCGCCGCACGAACGCGCGCGTGTGAAGGTCGTTCCGCGCGAAGACATGGTACGGATCTCGCGCGGAGAATAATTCTCGCGGCGGCCGCCCGTGAGGGTCGTCGGTGCGCGCGGCACCCTAAGCTGAGCGCATGAACACGCGTGTGCTCGCCGCTGCCGTCGTCGCACCCATCCTGGTGGCGCTCCTCGCCGGATGCACGGGTGGGCCTGTGGCCGCGGACCCCAGCCCGAAGCCGTCACCGTCGCCGTCGCCGTCCAGCACGGCGGAGGTGCCGCCCGTCAGCGAGCCCGAGAGCGTCTTCGATATCGACTGTGCCGATGTGGCGGTCGCGATGAACGACTTCGTCGGGTTCGGCGCAGACGGCGTCAAAGAACGCATGAGCCTGGCATCCGCGCCGAACTGGTACCCGGGGCCGGCGGAGTTCATGATGAAGCGCGCTGGCGGCATGGTGTGCGCCTACGACGGCGAACAGCGAGCGGACGGGATGCAGGACGCCTGGGAGGTGGTGATCGTCCCCGACGCCCAGCGCATGATCAATTCGCTGGTCTCCAACGGGTATGCCGAGCAGCCGTCAGAATGCCTCGAGGGCTCGTGCACCCTCATGGCCCGTGCAGGGGACGCATTGCTGGTCGGGAGCGTCCACTCAGCGCAGATCGCATCCGACGCCACGGAGGGCGCGCGTGCTCTCGCCCAGACGTGGGCGGAGAATGCATCCGCGGGCCAGCAGGAGGAGCCGTTCGAAGTCGTTGCGTCCGAGGTCGCCGGCGCCGACTGCGAACAGCTGATGGCGTCGGCGCGGCTCGGCGAGCTGTGGGGGGTCACCACGCACCTCACCGACGAGTTCGGCGGTTGGGGTGTCCCGGCCGAGGTGTATCTCGTCGTCGATGGTGCCGTCATCTGCATCTACGGCGACGGTGGTGAGTACGACGGTGTGCAGCACCTGCAGCTGACTGATCTCCCCGGCGGGGCGTGGGCGTTCGATCTGATCGAGGGCCGGACGCCGATCACGGTGACTGGGGCTGACAAGGCCTACTCCGGCATGGGCGGCACTTCGACGTACCCGGCCCCGTTCATCGACATCCTCGTCGGCGCCGACTGGATCAGGCTGACCGGAACCGGTTCATCGGGCGATCTGGAACCGGTCGCGGAAGCCGTCGCCGCCAACGCTGCGGAGATCGAGGCCATGCCCGCGCCGCGATGAATAGCATGGACCCCATGACCGAATGGGCTGCCGACGTGCTGGGCGATGAGTTCGAGCAGCGCACGCTCCCGCTCGGCGAGGATGACGAGGGTGCGATCGTCGCGACCTTGGTGCGGGCGTTGCCTGTGTCAGCCGACGCGCGCCCCCTCGGGCTGTGGGAGAGGCTCGTCCGCAGGCTGGGCGACGCGTCCTCGAGCGATTCGATGCCTCTGCTCGACGGCGTCGACGTGCTCTATGTGCACGGCTGGTCGGACTACTTCTTCCAGAAGCGCCTGGCGCGATTCTGGACCTCCCGCGGGGCACGCTTCTTCGCCCTCGATCTGCGAAAGTACGGCCGCAGCCTCCGCGGCGGCCAGACGCCGGGGTACATCTCCGATCTCTCGAAGTATGACGAAGACGTCGCCGCCGCGCTCGAGGTGATCGCAGAAGATGCTGACACATCGCGCGGTGCCCGTCGTCTGGTGCTGATCGGCCATTCGACCGGAGGGCTGGTGCTGAGTCTGTGGGCATCACGACATCCGGGTGCCGCGTCCGCTGTCATCCTCAACTCGCCGTGGCTCGAGTTCCAGCTCGCGCCACTGCGCGCCGCGATCGCACCTGTGGTGGAACTGCAGGCGCGACTGCGGCCGCTCGATGTGGCACCGCAGATCGACCTCGGCTTCTATGCGCGGGCGCAGGCCGAGGCCGCCGATCCGGATGACGTGGTGGAGACGAACCCGGCGTGGCGGCCGGTCCCCTCGATGCCCGTGCATGCCGGCTGGTTGCACGCGATCCTGCGCGGTCATCGCGCCCTCGATGACGGCCTCTCGATCGCGTCGCCGGTATGCGTGCTGCTCTCGGCCCGCTCGGCGGTGCCGAACCGCTGGTCGGAAGAGCTCACCTCGGCCGACACCGTGCTCGTGGTCGACGACATCGCGCGGCGGGCGCTCAAGCTCGGGTCTTCCGTGACCGTCGAACGCATCGACGGCGCACTTCACGATGTGTTCCTGTCGCGTAGAGCCGCACGCGACGACGCCTACGCCCGGTTGGAGCGCTGGGTCACGGGGTGGGCGCGCTCTAGCGGAAGTTGATGTACTGCAGGTCGACGTCCAGGTCGGAGCCCTTGAGCAGCGCGATGACCGCCTGCAGATCGTCGCGGCTCTTGGACTGCACGCGCAGTTCATCGCCCTGAATCTGGCTCTTCACGCTCTTCGGGCCCTCGTCACGGATGATCTTGCTGATCTTCTTCGCGTTCTCGGAGGAGATGCCGTCCTTCAGGGTGGAGACGATGCGGTACTCCTTGCCGCTCGCGAACGGATCACCCGACTCGAGGCTCTTCAGCGAGATGCCGCGCTTGATGAGCTTCGACTGGAACACGTCGAGTACAGCCTTCGCGCGCTCCTCGGTGTTCGCCTTGATCAGGATGGACTCACCGCTCCACTCGACGGACGAGCCCGTGCCCTTGAAGTCGTAGCGCTGCTCGATCTCCTTGCGCGCCTGATTGAGTGCGTTCTCCGCCTCTTGGTGGTCGACCTTGCTGACGATGTCGAACGATGAGTCTGCCATGGGCTCAGTCTATCGATCCCGCATCCGGAGTACGAAGATGGAAGCGCTTCCACGGGCATCAGCGTCGTCACGTCACTATCACAGCTTGATATCAGCGCTGTGATGCGTTGCATCCCGAGACGTTTTCGATGCATACTGTAAGCGCTTGCAGGATTGCAGGCACGAGCGGCCGCACCGGTGCACCCACCGGCAGTGCCGGTCGATCACGCACTGAGAGAGGCACACACCAATGAAGGTGAACATGAGGGGCATCGCCGCGTTCGGCGCGATCGCCGTCGTTTCGACGCTGACGCTGGCAGGCTGCGCCGCCGGAGCCACTGACGATTCCGCAGACGCCGAGGGCGATGCGGGTTCGCTCGTCGTCTGGGTCGACGCCGAGCGCGTCGACGCTCTCAAGGGAGCGGCGGACGCGTACGAGGACAAGACCGGTGTCAAGGTCGATGTCGTCGCGAAGGACGTCGACACGATCAAGGATGACTTCATCCAGCAGGTTCCGACCGGCAAGGGCCCCGACATCACGATGGGCGCTCACGACTGGCTCGGCGAACTCTCGACGAACGGCGTCGTCGCCCCGCTCGAGCTCGGCGACAGCGCCGAGGACTATCTGCCGGTCGCGCTGCAGGCAGCGACCTACGACGGCACCGTCTACATGCTTCCGTACGCCGTCGAGAACATCGCGGTGCTACGCAATGCCGACCTGATCCCCGAAGCCGCCACCGACTTCGACGACATGATCGCCAAGGGCCAGGCCGCAAGCCTCGCCCAGCCGTTCGTCGTCGAGCAGGGCGCCGAGGGCAACCCGTACCACCTCTACCCGTTCCAGACCGCGTTCGGCGCACCGGTGTTCGGCACAGACGACAGCGGATCGTACGACGCCACCGACCTTCAGCTCGGCAGCGCAGGTGGCACCGAGTTCGCCACGTGGCTCGGCGCGCAGGGTGCGGCGGGCACGCTCAACACCGACATCGACGGTGAGATTGCCAAGCAGCAGTTCATCGACGGCCAGGCCGCATTCTGGCTGACCGGCCCGTGGAACGTCGGCGCAGCAGTCGAGGCTGGTATCAACGTCGAGATCGACCCGATCCCCAGCCCGACCGCTGAGGTCGCCTCGCCCTTCGCCGGAGTCAAGGGCTTCTTCGTCAGCTCAGACTCGAAGAACAAGGTCGCGGCGAACGACTTCCTCGTGAACTACCTCGGTACCGAGGACGTGCAGCTGGCGCTGTTCGAGTCGGGCAACATCCTCCCGGCCCTCACCGCCGCAGCCGACACGGCAGCATCCGACCCGATCATCGCCGGGTTCCAGGCTGTGGGCGCCGACGCCGTCCCGATGCCGGCGATCCCGGCGATGGGTTCCGTGTGGGAGTTCTGGGGCGTCACCGAGGCGGCTGTCATCAATGGGGCCGACCCCGCGTCGACGTGGCAGAAGCTCGTCGACGACGTGACGGCAGCGATCAAGTAACACTGTTCCTTCTGCCGGGGTGAGGCGTTCGCCTCTCCCCGGCAGATCGATGACGGGGCGAGAGATGACCGATACGACCACCACCACAGAGCCGCAGACGCCGCCGACGAGACGACAGCGTCAGGCCGCGGACATCGCGGAAGCAGCATCCGGCCGAATCGGTTGGATGCTTCTGAAGATCCTGCTGCTCGCGGTCGTCGACGCCGTCGCCCTCTATGCGGCGTTCGTGCTCTTCACGCACCAGGAATGGCTGGTTCTCGGGCTGGTCGTCGCTGTCGCGGTCCTTGTCAACTACATCTACTTCTCGCGCAAACGCGTCGCGGCGAAATACCTCACCCCTGGCATCATCTTCCTGATCCTCTTTCAGGTCTTCACACTGCTGTACACCGGGTACATCGGGTTCACCAACTACGGCACAGGCCACAACGGCAGCAAGGACCAGGCGGTGTCCGCCCTGATGGCATCCGCCCAGGAGCGCGTCGAGGACTCTCCGACATTCCCCGTCACAGTGGTGGAGCAGTTCGGGACTCTCGGACTGCTCGTCACCGATCCGGACGACGGCGACGTGTCGGTCGGCACGAACGAGCAGCCGCTGCAGGAAGTCGACGGGGCTCGGATGGACGGCGATCGCGCCGTCGCGATCGATGGGTGGGAGTCGCTGACCTTCGCTCAGGTGCTCGCTCGATCGAGCGAGGTCGAGCAGCTGTCGGTCGACTTCAGTGACGACCCCAATGACGGCGCGATCCGCACGCCGGACGGGCAGAGCGGCTTCCTCTACGTCTCCACGCTCGAGTACGACGAGGCCGCCGGCACCATGACCGACGTGCGATCCGGCACCGTCTACAGCGACGACGGCACCGGGGCGTTCACCGCCGCGGACGGTGAGCAGTTGCTTCCCGGCTGGCAGATCACGGTCGGATTCGACAACTTCGTGCGCGCGATCACCGACAGCTCGATCCGCGGGCCGCTCATCTCCGTGACGATCTGGACATTCGCGTTCGCGCTGATCTCGGTCGCAACGACCTTCTTCCTCGGTCTGCTGCTGGCCATCGTCTTCAACAACACCAGGATGCGCTTCCGCAACGGCTACCGCATCCTGCTCATCCTTCCGTACGCGTTCCCCGCCTTCCTCTCGGCGCTGGTCTGGGCCGGAATGATGAATGAGAGCTTCGGCTTCCTCAACCAGGTCGTGTTCGGCGGAGCATCCATCCCATGGCTCACCGACCCTGTCCTGGCGAAGGTGTCGGTGCTGATCGTGAACCTGTGGCTCGGCTTCCCGTACATGTTCCTGGTCTGCATGGGGGCGTTGCAGGGCATTCCGGAGGACGTCAACGAGGCCGCCGTCATGGACGGCGCGAACCCATGGCAGGTCTTCCGGCGCATCAAGCTCCCGTTGCTGCTGGTGACCGTGACGCCGCTGCTGATCTCTTCGTTCGCGTTCAACTTCAACAACTTCAACCTGATCTACATGCTCACCAAGGGCGGGCCGCGCTTCGATGACGTGTCGATACCCGTCGGGCACACAGACATCCTGATCTCGATGGTCTACAAGGTGGCGTTCACGGGACAGACCCGTGACTACGGACTCGCCTCCGCGTTCACGATCCTGATCTTCATCGTGGTCGCCGCGATCTCGATCATCAGTTTCCGAAAGACCAAGGCCCTCGAGGAGTTGAACTGAGATGACCATTGCTCCCGCTCCTCTCACGCGTCGTCGTCGTTCTTTCGGTGCATGGTTCGCCGATACCGGCTGGCGCCACCTCGTCGCCATCGTCGCGAGTCTCTTCGCGATCTTCCCGCTGCTGTACGTGCTCTCGGCGTCGCTCAACCCTCGGGGCACGCTGACCGGTTCGAACCAGCTGTTCTCCGCGATCGGCATCGACAGCTACGTGCGCATCCTCAGCGACCCGCAGAACCCGTACGGGCTGTGGTTCCTGAACACCCTCGTGATCGCGCTCGTCACAGGCTTCACGACCGTGTTCATCGGCGCGTGCGCGGCATATGCCTTCTCGCGTATGCGATTCGCCGGTCGCCGCGTCGGGCTCGTCACGATCGTGGTCGTCCAGATGTTCCCGCAACTGCTGGCTGTGGTGGCGATCTTCCTGCTGATGACGACGCTGGGGGACTGGTTCCCCGCGATCGGCCTCAACACCCACACGGGCCTGATCCTCGTCTACCTCGGTGGGGCGCTCGGTGTGAACACCTACCTGATGTACGGATTCTTCAACACGATCCCGAAGGAGCTCGACGAGGCGGCTCGCATCGACGGCGCCGGTCACGCTCGTATCTTCTTCACGATCATCCTGCGCCTGGTCGCCCCGATCCTCGCCGTCGTCGGACTGCTGTCGTTCATCGGTACGGTGAACGAGTACGTCGTGGCGAGCGTCATCCTGATCGACCCGGAGCAGCAGACGCTCGTCGTCGGTCTCACCAAGCTCGTCTCCAACCCGCGCTACGCGGACTGGTCGGCGTTCTCGGCCGGTGCGGTGATGGCCGCCATCCCGGTGATGATCCTGTTCCTCTTCCTGCAGAAGTACATCGTCGGAGGGCTGACGGCCGGCGCCACGAAGGGCTGACCGACTGCTGAAGAGCTGCGCCGCGACTTTTGGATCGGGAGGCTTGCTGGCTCCTGTGGCGGTTGCGCCGCCGCTGACCGACGGCCCGGCGTCACCTCGTGCCCGGTGGGTGCGGCGATCCTCTCGCGAGGTGTCGCAACACGCCGCGTTGCGTGCCGTGAAGCGACCATCTACGCCACCAAGTGGCGGGCGTGTCCGGTAGATCGCCCGTGAGGTGCCTCGGCGTGCCGCATCGCGCGCGCTGACCCGACCACCTGCGCCACCTCGTGCCCGCCAGGGACGATGATCGCGCGACGTTCCACGCGTGTCATCTGAGGCGGACGCCCGCGCTGGCCCTACCTTGGAGTCATGGCACAGGTGGGCGGACGCAATCCGGCGATGAGCTGGATCGCCGGCGTATTCTGCGCCGGCGTCATCGCCGCGCTTCTCTGGCTCGCGCTGCCGATGGCCCCTGTGATGATCGACTACGTCGGCGACACGCTTCGCGCCATCGATCCCGGCGAGGGGTGAACGGCCGCAGAACCGCCCGGTCATGCGACACGTCGGCACGCCTCCGAGGCCGCGGGGCCGCACGGCGATAACCTCGCACTGCACATATCCGACGAGAGGCGCACCCATGAGTGACCCCGAGGTTCCCCAGCCCGAGCGGCCGAAAGACGTCAACGACGTCGTCGACAGCGCGAACGAGGGACTTGCCGACGCCGCTGCGGCAGGCGCCGAGGTTCGTGGCGAACGTGATTCCGTCGACCAGACCTCGGTCGAGCCGGCTGCTGTCGACCATGCCGCCGCCGATCCTGATCTCGCCGCGTTCGAAGAGGCCGAGAAGTCTCACCCCGGAACATTCGCGACACCTGAGCTCAACGAGCGATCCGAGTCCTTCGACGACCGTGCCGACGACCGCCCGAACGCGGGCTATCGTGCAGAGGGAACGGCGGCCCCGGCGGGTCTGTTCGGCTCAGACCGTGAGTCGAGGACGTCCGACGCGGATGCGGTGCACACGGACTCCATCGCAGACACCGCATATCTGCCCCCTGTGGCAGACGATGCCGAGACACGAGTCGTCCCTTCGGAGCCGGCCGTCGTAGTCGCGCCGGTCGCACAGCAGCAGCAGCCGATCTTCGTGCAGGCGCCTGAGCCCCCGCGCGATCGGGGCAACCGCGGCACAGCGGCAGCGATCGGGCTGCTCGCGACCCTCGTGTTCGCGATCCTGTACCTCGGCACTGCTCTCGGTCTCGGCGCCCTCGCAGGCGACGTCACCGGAGAGAACATCGGCGAGGCCGCGCTGGCACCTCTCACGACGTGGGGCTTCTGGGTTCCGGTCGTCGTGTTCTTCGTCGGATTCTGGCTGCTCGGCGCCATCATCAACCGCGGCCGCTGGGGCCTCTGGGTCGTCTTCGGCATCATCGTCGGCCTGTTCGCCTACGCCGGACACATCCTCGGCCAGCTGTTCGAGGCGCCGTTCTGGCTGATCTCGACGTCCGAGGGCAACGAGCTCGTCGGCAGCCAGTTGCTCGCACCTCTCGCGATCGCCGCATTCGTCTTCGGACGCGAGCTCACCATCTGGTTCGGCGCATGGGTCGCTCGCAGCGGCGCACGCAAGACCGAGCTCAACATCGAGGCTCAGCGTGAGTACGAGCGCACGCTCGAGGCCGGCCCGACCCTTTCGAGGTAATCACGGACACTTCCTCGCCCGACCCCCGCGGCCCAGTGCCTGCGGGGGTTTCGGCTGTCCAGGCGACGGCGATGACGACGATCGGGTTCTTCGCGATCGCGGTCTTCAGCCTCGGTGCGCTGAGCGTGGTGACGGATGCCGACATCATCACGGTGCCTGAGACGGGGCAGGCCCCCGGCATCGTCGGCATGGTCTTCGCGGTCGCGGTGTTCGCAGGCATCCTCTACCTCGCCGTGCGCATCGAGCACCCGCGCTTCCGGTCGGTGTGGACGATCGCGATCGCGACAGCGCTCGCGCACCTGCTCGCCGCGGGGATCGCCGGAGTCGTCGTCACGGGCGAGTTCGTCAACGCGCTGGCGGTCATGGGCGAGCTCGTCACCGGGGGTGCGAGTCTCGTGATTCTCGCGACCGCGGCGATCGCAGCCTGGGCCGGTGTCGCGCTGCGGCGCACGCGCGCGAAGCGTCCGCGTTGGCCGTGGGAGCGCGACGACATCGACGAGAACTGATCGACTCACGCGATATTCGCGGGGATGACCCTATTCTGGAGAACGTGGAGCGGTCGCTAGAGACGCAGGTCGACCAGGCCGTCGAGGCCTGGCTGCGCTGGGTGCCGCGCTGGGAGCCCGCCACTCATCGCGGACGTGTCGCTCCGTGTCGTCGCTGTCTCGGCTCTCCCATCCTCTCTGCGGCGGGTATCGGTGGCAATGTTCCGCACGGCGTGCAGCATGGCCTCTCGACACGCATCAAGACGATCGTGGATCACTCGGTCGCCGAGTACACCGCACGCAACCTGCCGATGCTGCAGAAGGAACTCGACCAGCAAGCGGCGCGCAACCGCGCCCGCAGCTACCGGCCCTCTGAAGATCTCGAGCCGGAGTTCGAGGGACTGCCGCTCGACCCTGAACCCGTGCCGGGCGCACCGTTCCTGTTCACCATCGCCGGGCTCGCCGACGAAGAGAGCATCGAACTTCCGCCCCTGCCTCCGCTGACCGAGGAGGCCAAAGCCGCGCTCCGGCAGGAGGTCGCCCTCGCCGACGAGTACGCGAACATGATCGGTCGCGAGATCTGCGGAATCCTGCTGCGGCACCGCCTCAACGTGCAGGCCGCCATCTCTCAGCACGTCGAACCTCAGATCGAGGCGCTGCTCGAGGAGCTGACGTCGTCGTTGGACTCGCCCTTCGATCCCGAGACGCCCTGACATCGAGACCGAGTTCGCGGCATGACACAGAGCCGCGCATGGTCGGTTTCGTGCAGTCGGCTCGGTCTCGAGCTCACGCTGCCCCCCGCGCCACCACCCGTGGATTTCCTGTGAGCGCGGGCGTCGGCTGGAGTTGGGGAGCGCGGAGGGCTATCGTTTTTCGATAGATACCAGCCGCTTATCGATAGGCAGATTGATGCAACCACGTGTGACCGCCGTGCTCAAGACCCTGATCGCCGTGATGATCCTGCTGCTGCTCGCCAGCCAGATCCTGGTCATCCCCGAGGTGGCGCGCGTCACGGCGCTCCGCAACCCCGACGTCGCTCAGCTTGAGATTCCCGGCATCATCGGCGCGATCATCTTCCTGGCGCTCGTGCAGGTCACGCTCATCTGCGTGTGGCGACTGCTCTCCCTTGTGCGCGCCGAGCGCATCTTCAGCGCAGACGCCTTCCGGTACGTCGACATCATCCTCTGGGCGCTGGCCGCGGCAGGAGCCATCATCGCCATCTCGTACGTGGTGATCATCGCGAGCCGTGCGGTCTCGCTCTCGCTCACGTTGCTCGCGATCCTCGGCATCGTCGTCAGTGCCGCCCTCGCCCTCCTCGTCGTCGTGCTGCGCGGGCTGCTGCGCAAGGCGCTCGAACTCGAGCAGGACATGTCCGAGGTCGTCTGATGCCCATCGTCATCGACCTCGACGTGCAGCTAGCGCGCAAGAAGATGAGTGTTCAGGAATTCGCGGATGCCATCGGCATCACCCCGGCGAACGTCGCGGTGCTCAAGAACGGGCGGGCCAAGGCCGTGCGGTTCACCACCCTCGACGCCATCTGCCAGGTGCTCGAATGTCAGCCGGGCGACATCCTGCGGTGGACCCCGGACGCGAACACCGAGACAGAAGCGGGGGAGTGATGAGCACGCCGACCGACACGATCAGCTGGGGCGAGAGCATCGCCCTGCACCTGCTCGATGCCACGACCTGCCCCGTGTGCGCCGTTGAACGGCTGGCCGACGGATGCTGCCCCCGCTGCGGCGCAGACCTTCGCGGCGCCTACGGTGTCGAGCTGTGGGAGGCCTCAGCCACGGCCGCGCACGCGCTCCGCGCCCGCGATGCGGTGCTGAGCCGCGCACCCCGGACTTCGGCGTTCGCCCCGACGACGGCCGGGGCCGGCACGCCGCTCGCATCGGCAGGCGCCGCTGCGTCGGCTCTCCCGACAGCGGCCGCTCCTCCGCCTGCTTCTCCCGGCACGCACTCGTCGGCGCAACCGGAGCGTCCGCGCTCCAGCGCCACCATCCAGTCCGTCCTCGCGATCGCCGGAGCCGGACTGTTCGCGATCGCCGCACTCATCTTCACGTTCCTGAATCCCGACCTCTCCGACCGTGGCGTTCGCAGCGCGGTCGTCGGGCTGGTGACCCTCGTCTTCCTCGGCGGTGCGTGGATGCTCGCGCGCCGCGGACTGCAGTTCTCCGCTGAAGCGGTCGGCGCGCTCGGGCTGGTCTTCGTGTGCCTTGACGTCTACGCCTTCGCGCAACTCGGCATCACTGACTCCGGCACCTGGCTGCTCGCCGCTCTCGCCACGACAGTCGCCGGAGCCGTGATGCTCGTAGCGGGCCGCTTCTCGCAGATCCGAGTGTGGCAATGGGCCGCGATGCTCGGTATCGCGACGGTGCCGGCCATGCTCGGATACGCGGCCGCGTCGACCTACGTCTGGGCACTCGGACACCTCGGTTCTGCTTTCGCCGCCGCTGCGCTCGTCACGGCGTCGCCGCGGACCGCGAGGCGCTCACTCGCCGCGTTCCAGGTCATCGCAGTGCTCAGTGCCGTACCGCTTTCCGCGTTCGGCGCGCTCTCCTTCGGGATCACGGTCGTGGGCATGCTCGGCCTCAGCGCGGCGTTCGCGCTGATCACGCTTCACGCAGCCTTGGCCGCCGGCCACTCGCTGCGGCGCTGGTGGAGCTTCGTCGCCGGCGGTGCCGCGACGATCGCACTCGTCCTCGCGGTCTCATCTCCGGTGGCGCACACGGCTGCTGAGTGGCTGCCGGCCGTGCTCCCTACTGCGGCGGCGTTCGCTTTCGCATCGGTCGCGGTGGCGCCGGGGATGCGCGAGGTCGTGCGCTCGACGCTCGCAACGGGCGGGATCGCGGTGGTCGCCGTGCTCGGGTTGCTTCCACTGCTGTACGCGTCCACGACATTCCTCGACGCACTGACGGCCGTGGTGCGCGGGGACGGCACGGCGGTGCAGGCAGAGCCGTGGGCGTGGGCGCCACTGATCGGCATGGCAGGTGTCGCCTCGGGGCTCGCCCTGTTCGGCGGCCTCGCCCGCGATCGCGATGCCGGCGAGAGCCTCGATATCGGCGAGAGCCTCGATGCGCGCGCCGTGAACGCGCGACGTCAGACCCTGCGCGGCTTCGCCAGGGCGACTGACCTCGTCGCCCTCGGCGCCGGGGTGATGACGGTGCTCACCCTTGCATGCAGCGGCCTTCTGCCTCTCGCGGCTCGTCTCGTCGTCGTGCTGGGCGTCGCCGCCACCATGGCGCTCGCTCTGAGCAGGACGAACAGGACACCCGCCCCGCACCGCATCGTGCTGGTGGTCGGAGTCCACGCTGCCGTCGCGGTCGGCATCCTCATCTCCTGGCTCGACCCGCACACTGCGCCGCTGTCGGGGATCGGAGTGATCGCCGTGCTGGCTCTGGCGAGCAGGATCCTGCCGAGCAGCGTCCGATTCCTGCACGTCGGCGCCGGCTTCGCCTATGCGCTCGTGTGCCTCGGACAGGCTCTCGCGCAGACCGACCTCGGCAGCATCGCGGTCCTGTGTCTGGTGACGTCGGCCGGGCTTGTCGGAGCGATCATCGTGACGTTCCTGCCGCGTGTCCGCGCACGCGACTGGTACGCCGTGCTCGTGGTCACGACAGTGCCGTTCGCGGCCGGCATCGTGCAGGTGATCTTCGAGCGCAGCGGCTGGACCGCTCTTTCGACCGCGCTCATGTTCGCTCTCGCCCTGTCGCTGGTGCTGACCAGACGCCCTGGTCTCAACATCGTGCTTCGGACGGTCGCGAGCGGGATGCTGGTGCCCACCGTCGCGGTCGTCGTCGTGTGCCTCGGGGCGCAGGTGCTCGCTGTCAGTGCTTCGCCTGTCACCCTGCCCGTGATCGCCGCGATCGTGGCGCTCATTCTGCCGAGCACGACACTGATCCGTGACGCGCTGCGTCGCAATGGCCTGCCTGCGGATGCTGCGGCGGCCGCGCGTATCGCGATCGAGGCGTCGGCGCTGTTGACCGGGTCGATCGCCACCGTCCTCGCGCTTGCGAGGGAAGCCGCCGGCCTCGGCACCACGTTCCTCGTGCTCGTGATCCTCGGCGTCGGTGCCGCGGCGAGTGCGGTGTTCACCCGCCGCCGCTACGGATGGTGGGTGGCCGGTGCCGCGTTCACCGGTGCGCTGTGGTGCGTGTGGACGATGAACGGCGTCGATCTGCTCGAGGCCTACCTGCTTCCACCGGCGCTCGCCGCAGGTGCGATCGCCGCCGTCCTCAGTGCGCGGGGGCTCGATGTGCGCGGCCTCTACGCTGCGGGACTCGGCATCGCCGTCGTGCCGAGTCTCGGGTTGCTCGTTCTCGTGGAGCCGGATGCGCGCACCGCCGCGGACCTGCCGTGGCGGGCCATCTCACTGCTCGCCGGAGGCGCGGTACTGCTGGGCGTGGCCACCTGGTTCGCTCGCATCGGCCGGAAGTCGCGCACCGCGCGGATGCGTACGCTCGTGCCGCCGACTCTCGTCGCTGCGGGGGTCGCGGCGATCGCTGGTCCGATCCAGGGCGTGAGGATGGGCCTCGGAGCCGATCTCGTCTTCCTGCACGGAGCAGCCCTGTTCCTCGCCTGCACCACGATCTCCGCAGTGGCGGCGATCATCCTGGTGTGCGCCGGACGAGGCATCCGTGCCGCAGCGCGTGCGGATTCACCTTTGCGCACATCTCGCTGGACATACGCGCCCGCCGCACTCGCGCTTGCCGCAGGCACCTGGTGCGCGATCGAGCGGGATTGGGATTCGATCTGGTTGATGTGGGCGCTGATGATCGGGATCCTCGCCCTCATGCTCACCGCTGCAGTGCGCGCGGAGCGCACGGTGCTTCCTCCGGTGTGGTTCCTGTTCGCGATCGCCTTCGTCACGGCGGTGGTGGCGTGGAGTCCACGCGACCTGAGGGTGGAGTGGTTCTCGCTGCCGCTCGGCGCGTTCCTCCTTTTGGCCGGCATCCATGCGCTGCGACGAGGGAGGGCGCAGAGCGGAGGCGGGCTGAATGCCTGGCCGGCCGGTCACGCCGGCTCGTGGCCGCTGTTGGCCCCGGGAATCATCACGATGATGAGCGCGTCGATCGCCGCGACCTTCACCGATCCGTTGACGTGGCGCGCGATCCTCGTCATGGTGCTCGCACTCGCCGCGATCATGGTCGGAGCAGGCAGGCGCCTTGCGGCACCCTTCCTCCTCGGCATGATCGTGCTGCCGATCGAGAACGTGTTCGTCTTCTCGGTGCAGATCGGCCGCGGGATCGAGTCGATGCCGTGGTGGATCACGCTGGCCGTGGTCGGCGCGGTGCTGCTCATCATCGCCGTCACGTACGAGAGGCGCAGCGGAGATGCCGACACGGTGGTGGCTCGCATCCGAGATCTGCGGTGACGAGATGTGCGGGGAACGAGTGGAGGCGGCTTCGGACACGCCGACGAACCGCGGCATCCGCCGTCATTTGACCGCGTACGTTACGCGGCATTACACTTGATCAGGTGTGTGCACGTCTCGGCGTGCCTGCACACGGGCGCCGGTCCATACCGGTCTGCCCCCACGGCATACCCACCACACCAAAAGCACGCCTGATCAGGCGTGCCGGTGGGTCATGATGTGAAACCCATCACGCTGTCACCGTGCAGCATTATGAGGAGAGAACGTGCCAACCATTCAGCAGTTGGTTCGCAAGGGTCGCTCGCCCAAGGTCACAAAGACCAAGGCGCCGGCGCTCAAGTCGAACCCGCAGCAGGCCGGGGTATGCACCCGCGTCTACACCACCACCCCGAAGAAGCCGAACTCGGCGATGCGCAAGGTCGCTCGTGTGAAGCTCCGCAACGGGGCCGAGGTCACCGCCTACATCCCCGGCGAGGGCCACAACCTGCAGGAGCACTCCCTGGTGCTCGTCCGCGGCGGTCGTGTCAAGGACCTCCCCGGTGTGCGTTACAAGATCGTCCGTGGCGCCCTGGACACCCAGGCAGTCAAGAACCGTAAGCAGGCTCGTTCCCGCTACGGTGCGAAGAAGGGTTGAGTTAGATGCCTCGTAAGGGTCCCGCCCCCAAGCGCCCCGTCGTCAACGACCCGGTATACGGCGCTCCGATCGTCACCTCGCTGGTGAACAAGATCCTCGTCGACGGCAAGAAGTCGCTGGCAGAGTCGATCGTCTACGGCGCCCTCCGCGGCGTCGAGGCGAAGAACAGCCAGGATGCCGTCGCCACACTGAAGAAGGCGCTCGACAACGTGCGCCCCACCCTTGAGGTTCGCAGCCGCCGCGTCGGTGGCTCGACCTATCAGGTCCCGGTCGAGGTCAAGCCTCACCGTGCGAACACCCTCGCGCTGCGCTGGCTCGTCAGCTACGCCAAGGGCCGTCGCGAGAAGACCATGACAGAGCGTCTCCAGAACGAGATCCTGGATGCCTCGAACGGCCTGGGCGCTGCGGTCAAGCGTCGTGAGGACACTCACAAGATGGCCGAGTCGAACCGCGCGTTCGCTCACTACCGCTGGTAAACAGCTTCGCTCGGTCAGGGGCGGTCTCCGCCCCTGACCGACACCCTTCACCTCGTCGCTCAGCGACATCTCGAAGATAAGGACACTCCTGTGGCACAAGACGTGCTCACCGACCTGAGCAAGGTCCGCAACATCGGCATCATGGCGCACATCGATGCCGGCAAGACCACCACCACCGAGCGCATCCTGTTCTACACGGGCGTCAACCACAAGCTCGGCGAGACGCACGATGGCGCCTCGACCACCGACTGGATGGAGCAGGAGAAGGAGCGCGGCATCACGATCACGTCTGCCGCCGTGACCTGCTACTGGGACAAGAACCAGATCAACATCATCGACACACCCGGTCACGTGGACTTCACCGTCGAGGTGGAGCGCTCGCTCCGCGTCCTCGATGGCGCAGTCGCCGTCTTCGACGGCAAGGAGGGCGTCGAGCCCCAGTCCGAGACGGTGTGGCGTCAGGCTGACAAGTACAACGTCCCGCGCATCTGCTTCGTCAACAAGATGGACAAGCTCGGTGCTGACTTCTACTTCACGGTCGACACGATCATCAACCGCCTCGGCGCGAAGCCGCTCGTCATTCAGCTGCCCATCGGCGCGGAGAACGACTTCATCGGTGTCATCGACCTCGTCGAGATGCGTGCACTCGTCTGGGAGGGTGACTCCAAGGGTGACGTGACCATGGGTGCCAAGTACGAGATCCAGGAGATCCCTGCCGACCTCAAGGACAAGGCTGACGAGTACCGTCAGCAGCTCCTCGAGACCGTCGCGGAGACCGACGACGCGCTGCTCGAGAAGTTCTTCGGCGGTGAAGAGCTCTCGGTCGCCGAGATCAAGGGCGCGATCCGCAAGCTCACCGTCGCTTCGGAGATCTACCCGGTCCTGTGCGGCTCGGCATTCAAGAACCGCGGCGTGCAGCCGATGCTCGACGCGGTGGTCGACTACCTCCCGAACCCCCTCGACGTCGGTGCCATTCAGGCGCACGACCCGAAGGACTACGACACGATCATCGAGCGTCACCCCGACGCGAACGACCCGTTCGCGGCTCTGGCGTTCAAGGTGGCAGTGCACCCGTTCTTCGGTCGCCTCACCTACGTTCGCGTCTACTCGGGTCACCTCGATTCCGGCTCTGCGGTCATCAACTCGACCAAGGGCAAGAAGGAGCGCATCGGGAAGATCTTCCAGATGCACGCCAACAAGGAGATCCCGGTGCCGTCTGTGACCGCCGGAAACATCTACGCGGTCATCGGCCTGAAGGACACCACCACCGGTGACACCCTCACCGACCCGACGTCGCCGGTCGTCCTCGAGTCGATGACGTTCCCTGAGCCCGTCATCGAGGTCGCCATCGAGCCGAAGACCAAGGCCGACCAGGAGAAGCTGGGTGTCGCCATCCAGAAGCTCGCTGAGGAGGACCCGACCTTCCGCACGGAGCTCAACCCCGAGACCGGTCAGACGACCATCAAGGGCATGGGCGAGCTGCACCTCGACATCCTCGTGGATCGCATGAAGCGCGAGTTCAACGTCGAGGCGAACGTCGGCAAGCCCCAGGTGGCGTACCGCGAGACGATCAAGAAGGCCGTCGAGAAGTACGACTACACGCACAAGAAGCAGACCGGTGGATCGGGTCAGTTCGCGAAGATCCAGTTCAACATCGAGCCGCTGGATCTGGACGCCGAGAAGACTTACGAGTTCGTGAACGCCGTCACCGGTGGTCGCATCCCGCGTGAGTACATCGGATCCATCGACGCCGGTTTCCAGGACGCCATGAACGTCGGCGTTCTCGCCGGCTTCCCGATCGTGGGCGTCAAGGCGACCATCGTCGATGGTGCAGCTCACGACGTCGACTCCTCGGAGATGGCGTTCAAGATCGCTGGTTCCATGGGCTTCAAGGAAGCCCTCCGCCGCGCCAACCCCGTTCTTCTCGAGCCGCTCATGGCTGTTGAGGTTCGTACTCCTGAGGAGTACATGGGTGATGTCATCGGTGACCTGAACTCGCGTCGTGGTCAGATCCAGTCGATGGAGGACGCCGCAGGCGTCAAGGTCGTCCGTGCACAGGTTCCGCTGTCCGAGATGTTCGGTTACATCGGCGACCTGCGCTCGAAGACCTCGGGTCGCGCTGTCTACTCGATGGAGTTCCACTCCTACGCCGAGGTCCCCAGGGCCGTGGCCGACGAGATCGTCCAGAAGACCAAGGGCGAGTAAGCCCTTTCGTCCGGGCGGCCTGTGGCCGCCCGGACAACACACAACTTCACAAAGCTCTCTCTACTAAACTGAGAATCAAACCCCGTAGGGAACCGGTCACAATCCAGTGCTCGGCAATCTCTACACGAACGTCCTGAGGAGGACCAAGTGGCCAAGGCCAAGTTCGAGCGCACCAAGCCGCACGTGAACATCGGAACGATCGGTCACGTCGACCACGGCAAGACGACGCTGTCGGCAGCCATCTCCAAGGTGCTCGCTGACAAGTACCCGTCCGACACCAACGTGCAGCGTGACTTCGCTTCCATCGACTCGGCGCCGGAAGAGCGCCAGCGTGGTATCACGATCAACATCTCGCACATCGAGTACGAGACCCCCAAGCGCCACTACGCGCACGTTGACGCCCCCGGCCACGCCGACTACGTCAAGAACATGATCACCGGTGCAGCTCAGATGGACGGTGCCATCCTCGTGGTCGCCGCCACCGACGGCCCGATGGCTCAGACCCGTGAGCACGTTCTGCTCGCCAAGCAGGTCGGCGTGCCGTACCTGCTCGTCGCGCTGAACAAGAGCGACATGGTCGACGACGAGGAGATCCTGGAGCTCGTCGAGCTCGAGGTTCGCGAGCTGCTCGCGGGCCAGGGCTTCGACGAGGACGCTCCTGTCGTCCAGGTCTCGGCTCTCAAGGCGCTCGAGGGCGAAGAGAAGTGGGTCAACGCGATCCTCGAGCTCATGCAGGCTGTCGACGACAGCGTTCCGGACCCGGAGCGCGACCGTGACAAGCCCTTCCTCATGCCGATCGAGGACGTCTTCACGATCACCGGTCGTGGAACGGTCGTCACCGGCCGCGCCGAGCGTGGCACCCTCAAGATCAACTCCGAGGTCGAGATCGTCGGCATCCGCGCGACGCAGAAGACCACGGTCACCGGTATCGAGATGTTCCACAAGCAGCTCGACGAGGCATGGGCCGGCGAGAACTGTGGTCTGCTGCTTCGCGGTCTGAAGCGCGAAGACGTCGAGCGCGGCCAGGTCGTCGTTCAGCCGGGCTCGGTCACCCCTCACACGAACTTCGAGGGCACCGCGTACATCCTGTCGAAGGAAGAGGGCGGCCGTCACAACCCGTTCTACACGAACTACCGCCCGCAGTTCTACTTCCGCACCACCGACGTCACCGGCGTCATCTCGCTGCCTGAGGGCACCGAGATGGTCATGCCCGGCGACACCACCGACATGACGGTCGAGCTGATCCAGCCGATCGCCATGGAAGAGGGCCTCGGCTTCGCCATCCGTGAGGGTGGACGCACCGTGGGCGCCGGTACGGTCACGAGCATCATCAAGTAAGCATCCGCTTCCTCGCAGAGGGGTCGAGCCTTCGGGCTCGGCCCCTCTGTCGTTGTCACGGGTGGGCAAGGGTTTCCTTTGCCGGGGATGCCGTGCACAATGAGAGTGATCGGCAGACTCAGCCGACGTCACAACCTCGAGGGGGACCCGCAATGGGCACGGACGACATCGTCAACAAGGGCAAAGACCTGTACGAGCAGAACAAGGACAAGATCGCGGAGGCGGTCAAGAGCGAGCAGGCCGAGGACGTCAGCGACAAGGTCCTCGACGGTGTCGCCGACTTCGCCAAGAAGCTGGCACCCGGTGCTGCCGACAAGATCGATGAGATCCGCGACAGTGCGGACAAGGCAGTCGGCAACGAGTAGATGATCTTCCGGAAGGGGCGGCGCACTTCGGTGCGTCGCCCCTTCCGTGTACTATGAGTCCAGCCGCCTGGGGATCACGCGGCCGGGTTCGTCGAAGGGGTTCGGCGAACCGAGGATGCGCAGCCAAGGCTGTGCATGAATCTGGGGAATGATTTTGGGGATCATCACGCGTCGTGCGCCGTCTGTGCGTCGACGCCTCACCCCGCCTGCGCGGCGGTCGATCCGCCGCGCCATCGACGAGGATCTCGGCGCCCCTTCGCGTCGTGATCCTCGTGTTCGGCGTGCCCCCTCGCGCCGAGCACTCCCCTAGGCGGGGTGGGGCATGGGGATGCCTCACCCCGCTGCCGGGATGTCATCGGCAGCGGGTGCACGCCTCGTGTCGAGGGGTGGCGGAATGCGCGACACGCCCGGGTTTGCGTAACTGAAATCCGGCTGGCAGAATAGACAGGTTCCACATTCCGGCGGTGCACTTTGTGTGCCCACCGGATCACCACCAGGGCAGTGCATAGGCGGCGTCATCTCCGAGGAGATCGCGCGCAGGGACCTAGGCCGCGGGTGGCAGAACAGCAACCACCTCCTCACGGAGGTTCTGCCGTGCGTCGAAAGATGCGCGGGATGACAGAAGAACAGTGGTGCCCTTTCTCGGGCGCTGGGCCGGAGACGGTGCAGCATCCGGTGAAGAGAAGTGCCGAGGCGCGAACAGCGTCGACGTGCGTCCAATGCCCCTGGGTCACCCGGCCCAGGACGGTAAGACGCCTTATAGAGAGTGAACAGACAATGGCGGGACAGAAAATCCGCATTCGCCTGAAGTCGTATGACCACGAGGTCATCGACTCGTCGGCGCGCAAGATCGTAGACACCGTGACCCGTGCGGGCGCGACTGTCGTCGGCCCGGTGCCGCTTCCGACCGAGAAGAACGTCGTGTGCGTCATCCGGTCGCCCCACAAGTACAAGGACAGCCGCGAGCACTTCGAGATGCGCACCCACAAGCGTCTGATCGACATCGTCGACCCGACGCCCAAGGCTGTCGACTCGCTGATGCGTCTCGACCTCCCGGCCGATGTCAACATCGAGATCAAGCTCTGAGGCTCGGCATGGTTGACATCAACTCAAAGATTTCCAAGGGAATGCTGGGCACCAAGCTCGGCATGACTCAGGTGTGGAACGCGGACGGCAAGCTCGTCCCCGTCACCGTCATCGAGCTGGCACCCAACGTGGTCACTCAGATCCGCACGCCCGAGAAGGACGGCTACAACGCTGTTCAGATCGCGGCAGGTCAGATCGACCCGCGCAAGGTGAACCAGCCCCTCACGGCCCACTTCGAGGCTGCCGGCGTCACGCCGCGCCGCCACGTCACCGAGATCCGCACCGCGGACGCTGCTGACTACTCGCTTGGTCAGGAGCTCACGGTCGACGGTCTCTTCGAGGCAGGCCAGCTGGTCGACGTCGTCGGCACCAGCAAGGGCAAGGGCACCGCGGGTGTCATGAAGCGCCACAACTTCAAGGGCGTTTCGGCATCTCACGGTTCGCACCGCAACCACCGCAAGCCCGGCTCGATCGGCGCGTCCTCGACCCCGAGCCGCGTCTTCAAGGGCATGCGCATGGCCGGCCGTATGGGCGGCGAGCGCGTGACCGTTCTCAACCTGACGGTGCACGCCATCGACACCGACAAGGGACTGCTGCTCGTCAAGGGCGCTGTTCCCGGTGCACGTGGCCGTGTCGTCTACGTCCGCAACGCTGTGAAGGGGGCCTAGTCCATGGCTGACTCGTCTCTCGCGCTCGACGTCCTCAAGGCTGACGGCAAGAAGGCAGGCTCGATCGAGCTGCCCGCCGCGCTCTTCGACGTCAAGACGAACATTCCGCTCATCCACCAGGTCGTCGTCGCGCAGCTCGCGGCGGCTCGCCAGGGCACCCACTCGACCAAGCGTCGCGGTGAGGTCTCCGGTGCAGGCCGCAAGCCCTTCAAGCAGAAGGGCACGGGTAACGCCCGTCAGGGCTCGATCCGCGCGCCGCACATGACCGGTGGTGGCATCGTCCACGGCCCGAAGCCGCGTGACTACTCGCAGCGCACACCCAAGAAGATGATCGCCGCGGCCCTCCTTGGCTCGCTCAGCGACCGCTTCCGCGGTGACCGTCTGCACGCCATCGAGTCCTTCGGCATCGACGGTGCGCCTTCGACGAAGGCTGCCGTGAGCTTCCTCACGACCGTCGTCACGTCGAAGAACGTTCTCCTCGTGATCGAACGAGGCGACGACATCACCACGAAGAGCATTCGCAACCTTGCGAACATCCACGTGCTGACGTTCGACCAGCTCAACGCGTACGACGTGCTCGTCTCTGACGACATCGTCTTCACCAAGGCCGCGCTCGAGGGCTTCATCGCCTCGAAGACCGGCACAACCGAGGAGGTCTCGGCATGACCGAGCAGGTAGGCGCCCTCCAGTCGGCGTTCAACAAGGACCCCCGCGACATCATCCTGAAGCCGGTCGTCTCTGAGAAGAGCTACTCGCTGATCGACGAAGGCAAGTACACCTTCCTCGTCGACCCGCGTGCTACGAAGACCGAGATCAAGCTCGCCATCGAGAAGATCTTCGGCGTCAAGGTTGCTTCGGTCAACACGATCAACCGCGTCGGCAAGGCCCGTCGCACCCGCTTCGGCACGGGAAAGCGCAAGGACACCAAGCGCGCCATCGTGAGCCTGAAGTCGGGCACCATCGACATCTTCACGGCAATCGGCTGATCCGGGGGATAAAGGACAATCATGGCTATTCGCAAGTACAAGCCCACGACCCCGGGTCGCCGCGGCTCGTCGGTGGCTGACTTCGCCGAGATCACACGATCGACGCCGGAGAAGTCGCTGCTGCGCCCGCTCTCGAAGACCGGTGGTCGCAACAACCAGGGCCGCATCACGACCCGTCACATCGGTGGTGGCCACAAGCGCCAGTACCGCGTCATCGACTTCCGTCGCAATGACAAGGACGGCGTCAACGCCAAGGTCGCTCACATCGAGTACGACCCCAACCGCACCGCACGCATCGCACTGCTGCACTACTTCGACGGCGAGAAGCGTTACATCATCGCGCCGAACAAGCTGAACCAGGGCGATGTCGTCGAGTCGGGTGCATCGGCTGACATCAAGCCGGGCAACAACCTCCCGCTGAAGAACATCCCGACCGGTACTGTGATCCACGCGATCGAGCTCCGTCCGGGTGGCGGTGCAAAGCTCGCCCGC
Organism: Microbacterium sp. TWP3-1-2b2; assembly: GCF_049896145.1. Classification (NCBI taxonomy): domain Bacteria; kingdom Bacillati; phylum Actinomycetota; class Actinomycetes; order Micrococcales; family Microbacteriaceae; genus Microbacterium; species Microbacterium sp. TWP3-1-2b2. The sequence goes on from NZ_JAFCTS010000002.1 coordinate 363,181, forward strand.
TCGGCAGGTGCCTCGGTGCGACTCGTCGCCAAGGACGGCATCTACGCCCAGCTGCGTCTCCCCTCGGGCGAGATCCGCAACGTCGACGCCCGCTGCCGCGCCACGATCGGCGAGGTCGGCAACGCCGAGCAGTCGAACATCAACTGGGGTAAGGCCGGCCGTAACCGCTGGAAGGGCATCCGCCCGACCGTTCGTGGTGTGGCCATGAACCCTGTCGACCACCCGCACGGTGGTGGTGAGGGTAAGACCTCCGGTGGTCGTCACCCTGTCACCCCCTGGGGCCAGGCTGAGGGTCGCACCCGTCACGCCAACAAGGAAAGCGACAAGTACATCGTGCGTCGTCGCACCGCCGGCAAGAAGCGTAAGTAGGAGTAGAAGAAGATGCCACGGAGTCTCAAGAAGGGCCCCTTCGTCGACGAGCACCTGCTTCGCAAGGTCGTCGTGCAGAACGAAGCCGGTTCCAAGAACGTCATCAAGACCTGGTCTCGCCGGTCCATGATCATCCCGGCCATGCTGGGTCACACGATCGCGGTCCACGACGGTCGCAAGCACATTCCTGTGTTTGTCACCGAGAGCATGGTCGGCCACAAGCTGGGCGAGTTCGCGCCCACCCGCACCTTCCGCGGCCACGAGAAGGACGACAAGAAGGGCCGTCGCCGCTGACGCGGGGACGATAGAGGAGAGAGAAATGGTGGAGTCCATCGCACGCGTGCGACACATCCGCGTGACCCCTCAGAAGGCTCGTCGTGTCGTCGCGCTCATCAAGGGCAAGCAGGCCCAGGAGGCTCTTGCGATCCTGAAGTTCGCAGCACAGAGCGCCAGTGAGCCGATCTACAAGCTTGTCGCGTCGGCCATGGCCAACGCGCAGGTGAAGGCGGATCGCGACGGCGAGTACCTCGACGAGCAGGACCTGTACGTGGTCAACGCGTACGTCGACGAGGGCACGACGCTCAAGCGTTTCCGCCCCCGCGCACAGGGTCGCGCTTTCCAGATCAAGAAGCGCACGAGCCACATCACGGTCGTGCTCTCGACGCCGGAGGTTGCAGTCGCAGCCGACGGCGAAAGCAAGAAGAAGGCGAGCAAGTAATGGGACAGAAGGTAAACCCGTACGGCTTCCGCCTCGGAATCACCACGGATCACGTCTCGCGCTGGTTCTCGGACTCGACCAAGGCAGGTCAGCGTTACGCCGACTACGTGGCCGAGGACATCAAGATCCGTAACCTGCTCAAGAAGCAGCTCGATCGCGCCGGTGTATCGAACATCGAGATCGAGCGCACTCGTGACCGCGTCCGCGTCGACATCCACACGGCCCGTCCGGGCATCGTGATCGGTCGTCGTGGTGCAGAGGCCGAGCGGATCCGTGGCGACCTCGAGAAGCTCTCGGGCAAGCAGATCCAGCTGAACATCCTCGAGGTGAAGAACCCCGAGGCTGACGCTCAGCTCGTCGCACAGGGCATCGCCGAGCAGCTTTCTGCTCGTGTGGCGTTCCGTCGCGCGATGCGCAAGGGTCTCCAGGGCGCACAGCGCGCTGGTGCCAAGGGCATCCGCATCCAGGTCTCCGGCCGCCTCGGCGGCGCGGAGATGAGCCGCTCGGAGTTCTACCGCGAAGGTCGTGTGCCGCTGCACACGCTGCGCGCGAACATCGACTACGGCTTCTACGAGGCACGGACCACCTTCGGCCGCATCGGCGTGAAGGTCTGGATCTACAAGGGTGATCTCACCGCCAAGGAGCTTGCTCGCGAGCAGGCCAACCAGAAGCCTTCGCGCGACCGTGGCGGCGACCGTCGTCGTGGCCCGCGCAACGAGGCACCTGTTGCAGAAGGAGCGTCGGCATAATGCTCATCCCCCGTAAGGTCAAGTTCCGCAAGCAGCACCACCCGGGTCGCACCGGTCACGCTACCGGCGGCACGAAGGTCTCCTTCGGCGAGTTCGGCATCCAGGCCCTTACACCCGCTTACGTGACCAACCGTCAGATCGAGGCAGCTCGTATCGCGATGACGCGTCACATCAAGCGCGGTGGAAAGGTGTGGATCAACATCTACCCGGACCGTCCGCTCACCAAGAAGCCTGCCGAGACCCGCATGGGTTCCGGTAAGGGTTCGCCTGAGTGGTGGGTCTCCAACGTCAAGCCGGGTCGCGTCCTCTTCGAGGTCGCAGGCGTCAGCGAGGAACTCGCTCGCGAAGCTCTGACCCGAGCCATTCACAAGCTGCCTCTCAAGGCACGCATCATCAAGCGCGAGGAGGGCGACGCGTAATGGCGATCGGCACCAAGGAGCTCGCTCCGGCAGAGCTCGACACGTTCGAAGACCAGCGCCTCGTCGAGGAGCTGCGTAAGGCCAAGGAGGAGCTGTTCAACCTCCGTTTCCAGTCGGCCACCGGCCAGCTGGAGAGCCACGGCCGCATCCGCGCCGTCAAGCGCGACATCGCGCGCCTGTACACCGTGATCCGCGAGCGCGAGCTGGGCATCCGTGCGACGCCCGCCGCCGCTCCGGCTCCGGCCAAGAAGGCGTCCAAGTCGAAGGCGAAGAAGTCCGAGGATGCCTCGGCCGACGCCGAAGGGAAGGCTGAGTAATGGCCACCAAGAAGGAAGCGGAAGCTCCCGTCTCGCACGATGTGCGTGACGAGAACGCTCGCGGTTACCGCAAGACGCAGCGTGGCTACGTCGTCAGCGACAAGATGGAAAAGACCATCGTCGTCGAGGTCGAAGACCGCGTGAAGCACCCGCTCTACGGCAAGGTCATCCGCCGTACCGAGAAGCGCAAGGTGCACGACGAGACCAACTCGGCGGGCATCGGCGACCTCGTTGTCATCAGTGAGACCCGTCCGCTCAGCGCCACCAAGCGCTGGCGCCTGGTCGAGATCGTCGAGAAGGCCAAGTAAGCCTTCGGCTTACTTAAGGAGTAATAGTGATTCAGCAGGAATCCCGCCTCAAGGTCGCCGACAACACCGGCGCGAAGGAGCTGCTCACGATCCGCGTTCTCGGTGGCTCACGCCGCCGTTACGCAGGTCTGGGTGACACCATCGTCGCCACGGTCAAGGACGCGATCCCGGGCGGCAACGTCAAGAAGGGCGACGTCGTCAAGGCGGTCATCGTCCGCACCAAGAAGGAAGTCCGTCGTCCGGACGGCTCCTACATCAAGTTCGACGAGAACGCCGCCGTCATCCTGAAGACCGACGGGGAGCCCCGTGGCACCCGTATCTTCGGACCGGTCGGTCGTGAGCTTCGCGACAAGAAGTTCATGAAGATCGTCTCGCTCGCGCCGGAGGTTATCTGATCATGGCGAAAATCAAGAAGGGTGACCTGGTTCAGGTCATCTCGGGCGCCAAGCCCGAGCGCGGCGGAGATCGCGGCAAGCAGGGCAAGGTCCTCGAGATCCTCGCCGAGCGCAACCGTGTCATCGTCGAAGGCGTGAACTACGTCACCAAGCACACCCGCGTCGGCCAGACGCAGCGTGGCACCAAGACGGGCGGCCTCGAGACCATCGAGGCACCCATCCACATCTCGAACGTCGCAGTCGTCGACCCCGAGACCAAGAAGCCGACTCGTGTCGGTCACCGGGTCGAGGAGCGGACCAAGGACGGCGTCAAGCGCACCGTCCGCGTGCGTTACGCGAAGAAGAGCGGTAAGGACCTCTGATGAGCACCGACACTGCCGCGCCGGCTGGCAAGATCCAGCCGCGCCTGAAGCAGAAGTACAAGGCCGAGATCCAGCAGAAGCTGCAGGACGAGTTCGGCTACAAGAATGTGATGCAGATCCCCGGCCTCGTCAAGGTCGTCGTCAACACCGGTGTCGGTGAGGCGGCTCGCGACAGCAAGGTGATCGATGGCGCGGTCGAGGACCTCACCAAGATCACCGGCCAGAAGCCGATCGTCACGAAGGCACGCAAGTCCATCGCGCAGTTCAAGCTGCGTGAGGGCCAGGCGATCGGCGCGCACGTCACCCTCCGTGGCGACCGTGCGTGGGAATTCGTCGACCGTCTTGTTTCGCTCGCGCTGCCCCGTATCCGCGACTTCCGCGGCCTGTCGGGCAAGCAGTTCGACGGCAACGGCAACTACACCTTCGGTCTCCAGGAGCAGAGCGTGTTCCACGAGATCGATCAGGACAAGATCGACCGAGTCCGTGGATTCGACATCACTGTCGTGACCACGGCGAAGACGGACGACGAGGGTCGTGCGCTGCTGCGTCACCTCGGCTTCCCGTTCACGGCCGACGACGCCAAGGCGTGATGCACAGGACCCCTGCCGTTCCCTGAGATTGTCGAAGGGCGGGCGGGGGTCCCGCATGCGCTTACAATTGAAGATTGCGAATCATAGAAGGTCGTCTGTCGTGTAACGGCAGCCGAAACCTCATGAACAAAGGAAAACACTCATGACAATGACAGACCCGGTCGCAGACATGCTGACCCGTCTGCGCAACGCGAACTCGGCACACCACGACTCCGTGTCCCTGCCGTCGAGCAAGCTCAAGACGCACATCGCTGACATCCTCCAGCAGGAGGGCTACATTTCCGGCTGGGAGGTCACTGACGCACGCGTCGGCCAGAACCTCACTCTCACGCTGAAGTACGGCCCCAACCGGGAGCGTTCGATCGCGGGCATCAAGCGCGTGTCGAAGCCCGGCCTTCGTGTCTACGCGAAGTCCACCGAGCTGCCCACGGTCCTCGGCGGCCTCGGCGTGGCCATCCTGTCCACTTCCTCCGGTCTTCTCACTGACCGTCAGGCTGAGCAGAAGGGCGTGGGCGGAGAAGTTCTCGCCTACGTGTGGTAATTCGAAATGTCGCGTATTGGACGACTTCCCATCTCGATCCCCTCGGACGTCACCATTTCGGTCGACGGTCGTGCGGTCGCGGTGAAGGGCCCCAAGGGTGAGCTCACCCTGAACGTGGCCAGCCCCATCGAGGTCGCGGTCGAGGACAACCAGGTGGTTGTCTCCCGTCCCGACGACGAGCGCGAGTCACGGTCGCTTCACGGCCTGACCCGCACGCTCATCAACAACAACATCATCGGCGTGACCCAGGGCTACACCAAGGGTCTTGAGGTCGTCGGTACCGGTTACCGCGTGCAGCAGAAGGGCAGCTCGGTCGAGTTCGCCCTCGGCTTCTCGCACCCCGTGCTGGTCGACCCGCCCGCCGGCATCACTTTCACGGTCGAAGGCAACAACAAGGTCACCGTGAGTGGTATCGACAAGCAGGCTGTCGGTGAGGCAGCTGCCAACATCCGCAAGATCCGCAAGCCCGAGCCGTACAAGGGCAAGGGCGTGCGCTACGCCGGCGAGATCGTGCGTCGCAAGGCCGGAAAGAGTGGTAAGTAACCATGGCTCTCAAGTCAAAGTCTGACGCCCGCGCGCGTCGTCACGCACGCCTTCGCAAGAAGGTCATCGGCACCGAGGCGCGTCCGCGCCTGGTCGTCAACCGTTCGGCTCGCCACGTCTTCGTCCAGCTGGTCGATGACAGCAAGGGCCACACCGTCGCCTCGGCATCCACGCTCGAGACCGAGCTGCGCTCGTTCGACGGTGACAAGACCGCCAAGGCACGCAAGGTCGGCGAGCTCGTCGCCGAGCGTGCGAAGGCAGCCGGCGTCACCGAGGTCGTCTTCGACCGCGGTGGCAACCGTTACGCAGGCCGCGTCGCGGCCATCGCCGACGGCGCCCGTGAAGGGGGGCTGGCACTGTGAGTGACAACAAGGAGAACGAAGTGACCGAAACGGCTGCTGCCGCTCCAGAGGCGGCCGCTGTCGTCTCCGAGACGGCTGCCGGCACGACTCAGGCAGAGCCCGCGCGCGAAGGTCGCCGTGGCGGCCGTGACCGCAACCAGGGAGGCCGTGACCGCAACTCCCGCGATCGTGGCGACAACCAGTTCCTGGAGCGCGTCGTCACCATCAACCGCGTCTCGAAGGTCGTGAAGGGTGGACGTCGGTTCAGCTTCACCGCTCTCGTGGTCGTCGGCGACGGCAACGGTCTGGTCGGTGTCGGCTACGGCAAGGCCCGCGAGGTGCCTCTGGCCATCTCCAAGGGTGTCGAAGAGGCCAAGCGCAACTTCTTCCGTGTTCCCCGCGTGGGCACCACGGTTCCGCACCCGGTTCAGGGCGAGGCCGCCGCAGGCGTCGTTCTGCTGCGTCCGGCTGCTGCCGGTACCGGTGTTATCGCCGGTGGTCCCGTCCGCGCGGTGCTCGAGTGCGCAGGCATCCACGATGTCCTCTCCAAGTCGCTCGGCTCGTCGAACACGATCAACATCGTGCACGCGACCGTCGCGGCGCTGAAGAGCCTCGAGGAGCCTCGTGCAGTCGCGGCTCGCCGTGGCCTCGAGTACGACGCCGTCGTTCCGGACATCATCATCCGCAACGAGGCAAAGGCCGCCGCTGCGGCCGCAGCGAAGGTAGGTTCCTGATGGCCGCCCGTCTGAAGGTGACCCAGATCAAGTCCAAGGTGAGCGAGAAGCAGTATCAGCGTGACACGCTGCGCAGCCTCGGTCTTAAGCGGATCGGCGACAGCACCGTCCGCCCCGACGACGCGCAGACGCGCGGCTACGTCAAGACCGTCGCACACCTCGTCAAGGTTGAGGAGATCGACTAATGGCTGAGAAGAACGACGCCGTCGAGGCCGAGAAGGCCCCGAAGAAGGCTGCCGCTCCCAAGGCTGCGGCTGAGAAGAAGCCCGCTGCGAAGAAGGCGCCTGCAAAGGCCGCTGCCGACGCGAAGGCGCCCAAGAGCGAGGCTGCTGCGAAGAAGCCCGCCGCGAAGAAGGCCGCGCCGAAGGCGGATGCTCCGGCATCCCGCCCCGGTGTGCTCAAGGTGCACCACCTGCGTCCGGTCCCCGGCGCCAACACTGCGAAGACCCGTGTCGGTCGCGGTGAGGGTTCCAAGGGTAAGACCGCCGGTCGTGGTACCAAGGGCACCAAGGCCCGCAACACGGTTCGCGTCGGATTCGAGGGTGGGCAGATGCCTCTGCACATGCGCACCCCGAAGCTGCGCGGATTCAAGAACCCGTTCCGCGTCGAGTACCAGGTCGTGAACCTGGAGAAGCTCGCGGAACTGTACCCCTCCGGTGGCGACGTCACCGTGGGCGACCTGGTCGCCAAGGGTGCTGTTCGCAAGAACGAGAAGGTCAAGGTTCTCGGAAACGGCGACATCGCCGTGAAGCTCACCGTCTCGGTCGACAAGGTCTCGGGTTCTGCCGAGCAGAAGATCGTGGCTGCGGGCGGATCCGTCAAGTAACCATTGCGCAAGAGGGGTCGGAGATTCTCCGGCCCCTCTCGTGCGTTACCCTGGTCTTTCAGCCTTTCCTCCGCGGAACGGCAACCTTTCAGGAGGAACGCCCTTGTTTAGCGCTATCGCGCGGATCTTCCGCACGCCCGACCTGCGTCGGAAGATCGGTTTCACACTGGCGATCATCGCCATCTACCGGCTCGGATCCCATGTGCCGGCTCCGTTCGTGCATTTCCCGAACGTCGAGGAGTGTCTGCGTCTCAACGCCGGCACCGAGGGGCTGCTCAGCCTCGTCAACCTGTTCTCCGGCGGCGCTCTGCTGCAGCTGTCGATCTTCGCGCTCGGCGTCATGCCGTACATCACCGCGACGATCATCACGCAGCTTCTGCGCGTCGTCATCCCGCACTTCGAGGCGCTGCACAAAGAGGGTCAGGCCGGCCAGGCCCGCCTGACCCAGTACACGCGGTACCTCACGATCGCTCTTGCGCTGCTGCAGTCGACGACGCTCGTCACGGTCGCTCGCAGCGGTCAGCTGTTCGGCACGACCGACATCGCCGCATGCCAGCAGCTTCTGACGAACGACGTCTGGTGGGCGCAGCTGCTCATCGTCATCTCGATGACTGCAGGTTGCGGCCTCATCATGTGGTTCGCCGAGCTCGTCACCGAGCGCGGCATCGGCAACGGCATGTCGCTGCTGATCTTCACGTCGATCGCAGCGACCTTCCCGGCAGCGATGTGGGCGATCTTCGAGTCGAACGGCCTCGAGGTGTTCCTGCTCGTACTCGCCGTCGGCATCGTCGTCACCGGCCTCGTGGTGTTCGTCGAGCAGTCGCAGCGACGGATCCCCGTGCAGTACGCCAAGCGCATGGTCGGTCGCCGCACCTACGGCGGAACGAACACGTACATCCCGATCAAGGTGAACATGGCGGGTGTCATCCCGATCATCTTCGCTTCTTCGCTGTTGTACATCCCGATGCTCATCGCGCAGTTCAACACCCCGCAGGACGGCAGCGAGCCGGCGCCGTGGGTCGTGTGGATCTCGCAGAACTTCACCACAGGTGACCAGCCGCTCTACATGGCTGCGTACTTCCTGCTGATCATCGGCTTCACCTACTTCTACGTCGCGATCACGTTCAACCCTGTCGAGGTCGCCGACAACATGAAGAAGTACGGCGGGTTCATCCCCGGCATCCGTGCCGGTCGTCCGACCGCCGAGTACTTGGACTTCGTGCTCACCCGCATCACGTTCCCCGGGTCGATCTACCTCGGCCTGATCGCGCTCATCCCGCTGATCGCTCTGGCCACCGTCGGCGCCAACCAGAACTTCCCGTTCGGTGGCGCATCGATCCTCATCATCGTGGGCGTGGGGCTGGAGACCGTCAAGCAGATCGACGCTCAGCTCCAGCAGCGCCATTACGAAGGGCTTCTCCGTTGACAGCATCCGCTCGACTTCTCATCGTCGGCCCGCAGGGTTCCGGCAAAGGCACGCAGGGCGTGCGCGTCGCCGAGGCGTTCGGTGTCCCGGTGGTCTCCACCGGTGACATCTTCCGCGCGAACATCAAGGGCGGCACCGATCTCGGAGCGCAGGTCAGCGAGATCACCGCTCGTGGCGACCTTGTACCTGATGAACTGACGAGTGAGATCGTGCGTGATCGCCTCTCGCAGGAGGACGCCGCTTCCGGGTTCCTCCTCGACGGGTACCCGCGCAACGCCGTGCAGGTCGGTCACCTCGATGAGTTCCTCGGCGCTCGTGGTGAGGCTCTCGACGCGGTCATCCTTCTGGACGTCCCTCGCGAGGAGAGCATCAAGCGGCTGAGCGTCCGCGCAGCCGAGCAGGGTCGAGCGGATGACACCGAAGAGGGCATCGCTCATCGTCTGGACATCTACGAGAGCGAGACGGCTCCGATCCTCGACGTGTACGGCGAGCGTGGCATCGTCGACCGGATCGACGGGGTCGGTTCGTTCGATGAGATCACGGCACGCATCTTCGCTGCGCTGACCGCTCGCGGGCTCGTGGCCGCCGCCGCCTGATCGCCTGTTCGACATGTTCCGCCGTTCCATCTACAAGACGCCTGCCCAGCTGCAGTCGATGATCGAGCCAGGGCTCATCACCGCAGAGGCACTCGATGCCGTGCGGCCGTTGATCCGCGCGGGCGTCACGACGCTCGAGCTCGACACGATCGCCAACCGCACGATCCGGGCCCGCGGGGCTGAGTCGAACTTCCAGCTCGTGCGCGGCTACCACCACACGATCTGCGTCTCCGTGAACCAAGAGGTCGTGCACGGCATCCCCGGTGATCGTGTGCTGCAGCCCGGCGACATCGTCTCGGTCGACTGCGGAGCGCAGTTCCAGGGCTGGAACGGCGACAGCGCGATCACCGTGGTGGTGCCTGATCCGACCCGCCCCTCGCTCGTCGAGACGCGTGAAGAGTTGTCACGCGTGACCGAGGGATCCATGTGGGCCGGCATCGCCGCGATGGCGTCTGCGGCCAACATCGGTGAGATCGGCGCGGCCATCCAGGACTACATCGAGGCGCAGGGCGTCTCGGAGGTGTCGGGGGAGACCTACGGCATCCTTCGCGAGTACGTCGGCCATGGCATCGGTCGCAAGATGCACGAGGCGCCCAGCGTCTTCAACTACCGCACGCCCGACCCCGGTCCAGACGTGAAGCCGGGGCTCGTGCTGGCGATCGAGCCCATGGTCACGGCCGGCGGCGAGGCGACGTACATCGAGGACGACGACTGGACGGTCTCGACCGTCGACGGCACTGACGGCTCGCACTGGGAGCACAGCGTCGCCCGCCACGCGGACGGCATCTGGGTGCTGACGGCTCCCGACGGCGGGGCCGCAGGCCTCGCTCCCTTCGGCGTCACGCCCACGCCCCTGGCGTAGCCTCGCGCGCTGCTGGCCTGCCGCCCTGCCGCCCTGCCGTTTTTCGCGAGACCGAGTTTGCGGCGCGAGACCGAGTCAGCCTAGCGCGGTCTCGTGCCAGAAAGTCGGTCTCGACAGGCTGGCCCGTTCTGCACGGATGCGTGGGTGGGGGAGTTCTCCACGGAACGCGGGTTCTCGGGCACTGAGCAGAGTGCTGCTCGTTCAAGATCGGCGTATGCCTTTCGCTTTGGCCGACCGCGCACAGCTCGCGTCGCCGATACCGTTGTACACGCGCGACGAGGCTCGGATGCTGGGAATCCGGCTGGAGGCTGCGCGATGGTTGCGTGTGCGCAAAGGCGTGTACGTGGACAAGGATCACTACGTCGCTCTGCCTGGCTGGCAAAGGTACAGCGTGCGGGTGCATGCGTACCTGCGCACGCACCCGGAGGCGATCCTCTGCCTGGAGTCGGCGGGGGTGCTCCACGGCATCCCGCAGTTCGGTGAGTGCAGGTACCTTCATATCTACGATCCGGATGCTGCGTCCTCTCAGCGGTATGGCGACATCAGAATCCACGCCAGTTGCGACCCGCGCCAACTGACGCAGGTCGGCGCGACGTGCGTCACCACGCTTCTCGACACGATCATCGACCTCGTCAGAGTCATGAACCCTGCGGACGCGCTCGCTGTCGCCGATGCGGCGATCTCACCGGTTCAGGGCGGAACGCTGCTCATGGAACCGCTGATCGCACGCGGCCACGAGTTCGAGAGCGCCCGCGGTCGAGCGAAGATGCGGTGGGTCTGGGACCAGGCGGATGCATCGTCTGAGTCGCCGGCCGAGAGCATCAGCCGCGCCGTCATCGCGTGGTGCGGATTCGAGAAGCCCGAACTGCAGCGCGAGTTCCGCTACGAGGGCCATCTCGATCGCACGGACTTCTACTTCCCATCCTCCGGCGCGATAGGTGAGGCCGACGGGTGGGGTAAGTACGCACTCGAGAATCCGGAGACGGCAGCGGCACGGCTGAGGGAAGAGAAGCGTCGGGAGGACAGGCTGCGGCGTCATCGGCACCCGTTCGCGCGATGGGAGCTGGCCGACGCATGGAAGGTGTCGCCTCTGTGTGATGCGCTGGAAGGCGCTCGCGTCCCGCGCGTGCGACCGCCACAGGCCGCGATGCTCGGAACGCTCAGAAGTCGACCACGTGCGAAGTCCTGGCGCTGACCTGTTGCGGGGGCGGACGAGACCGAGTTCGTGGCACGAGACCGACCCTCTTCAGCTCGGTGTGGTGTTGCAAAGTCGGTCTCGACGCTAAGGGACGTGCAGGACCGGCGGGCGGCGCTCACAACGGGTGCATAGACTTTGCAGGGACGATGGATACGTCCCCCCGCAGCATCTTCCGCCCCCATGGCGTCCAGTACCAGGAGAACGAACAGCAATGGCAGCAGCAAAGAGCAACACCAACTGGTTCGCGATCGGCATCTCGATCGCGGTCGTCGTCGTTCTCGTCGTGCTCGGAGGCCTCGTGGTCTTCCTCAACAACCAGGCCAACGACCCGGGGACCGCGCCGCAGAGCGCGATCGTCAACGAGGAGACCGGAGCCATCGTCTTCGGCGACGGTGAGGACACCGTCGACACCTACGTCGACTTCATGTGCCCGATCTGCGGTGACTTCGAGAAATCCTATGGTGAGCAGCTGCAGACCGCCGCGGCCAACGGCGACATCACGCTGAACATCCACCCGGTGTCGATCCTGAACCGCCTCTCGCAGAACACCGAGTTCTCGACCCGCGCGGGTGGCGCGATGTACTGCGTCGCGGCCGAGGCGCCCGATGCGACCCTCGACTTCTTCAACGAGCTCTTCGCCAACCAGCCGGCGGAGAACTCCGCCGGCCTCTCGGACGATGAGCTCACCGCTCTCGCGGAGCAGACCGGAGCAGGCGCTGCCGCCGACTGCATCGCCGACGGCACCTACATGGACTTCGTCGACGCGCAGACCAACGCGCACGACATCAAGGGCACCCCGACAGTCGAGGTCAACGGCAAGCGCCTCGACCTGCAGGCCGGCGAGATCACCGAGATGGAGAAGCTGCTCGGCTGATCCTGCGACGCAGTCGTTGAGCTCAAGTTGCCGGATGGCATCCGGACGGATAAGATAGACCGTTGGTGCCTTGCGCTGTGCCTCGGCATGTCCGTCCGGTGCGGCACCACATCACCCATCCACCGCAGATCGACCGGTCTGCAGAAGCGTCAGCGAGGCTATGGCTAAGAAAGACGGTGTCATCGAGATCGAGGGCGTGATCTCCGAGGCTCTGCCCAACGCGATGTTCCGCGTTGAGCTCAGCAACGGGCACAAGGTCCTTGCAACGATCTCCGGCAAGATGCGGCAGAACTACATCCGCATCATCCCCGAAGACCGCGTGGTCGTGGAGCTCAGCCCCTACGACCTCACTCGCGGCCGTATCGTCTACCGCTACCGCTGATCGGTCGAGAAGTAACGGCGCGCCGCCAGGCGTGCACGAAGACAGCGAACAGGAACACAATGAAGGTCAAGCCCAGCGTCAAGCCCATGTGCGATCACTGCAAGGTGATTCGTCGTCACGGCCGCGTCATGGTCATCTGCAAGAGCAACCCCAGGCACAAACAGCGCCAGGGCTGATCTCCCAGAGTCGACTCACAACTGAACACACAAAGGCAGGATCAAGATCCCACGCGAGTGGGTGACACCTCGGGAAAGAGGCCCGGGTCCAAATTCTGCTCCACACCTCTGCACATCCCAGGAGAACCGCATGGCACGTCTTGCCGGCGTTGACATCCCGCGCGACAAGCGCGTGGTGATCGCCCTTACCTACATCTACGGCATCGGCCGTACCCGCTCCGTCGAGATCCTCAAGGCGACCGAGATCGACGAGTCGGTCCGCGTCAAGGACCTCAGCGATGAGCAGCTGATCACCCTTCGTGACTACATCGAAGGCAACTACAAGGTGGAGGGTGACCTGCGCCGCGAGGTCACCGCAGACATCCGCCGCAAGGTCGAGATCGGCTCGTACGAGGGCATCCGCCACCGTCGTGGCCTGCCCGTCCGCGGTCAGCGCACCAAGACCAACGCCCGTACCCGCAAGGGCCCGAAGCGCACCGTCGCCGGCAAGAAGAAGGCCCGCTAAGCAGCGGCCAGGGACTAGGAGAAGACTTTCATGGCTGCACCCAAGGCCGCCGCGCGCAAGCCGCGCCGCAAGGAAAAGAAGAACATCGCGCTGGGCCAGGCCCACATCAAGTCGACGTTCAACAACACGATCGTTTCGATCACCGACCCGTCCGGCGCTGTCATCAGCTGGGCATCGTCCGGTGGAGTGGGCTTCAAGGGCTCGCGCAAGTCGACCCCGTACGCCGCAGGCATGGCTGCTGAGTCGGCCGCCCGCCAGGCGCAGGAGCACGGCGTCAAGAAGGTCGACGTCTTCGTGAAGGGTCCGGGCTCCGGCCGCGAGACCGCGATCCGCTCGCTGACGGCCGCAGGCCTCGAGGTCGGTTCGATCCAGGACGTCACCCCGCAGGCGCACAACGGATGCCGTCCGCCGAAGCGCCGTCGCGTCTGAACCCGGCTGTCGAGTCGCTCGCCTGAGGGCGGGCGACTCTCCGCCCGTTCAGGGCACTGACTTCCACAACTCAAGACCTCACCCCACCACATGTCATATAGCGGGCATGTGATCGAAAGGAACACAGAGTGCTCATTGCACAGCGTCCCACACTGACCGAGGAAAAGATCGCCGAGGATCGCAGCCGATTCATCATCGAGCCGCTCGAGCCCGGCTTCGGCTACACCATCGGCAACGCACTGCGTCGCAGCCTTCTCTCGTCGATCCCCGGCGCTGCTGTCACCAGCATCCGCCTCGACGGTGTGCTGCACGAGTTCAGCACCATCCCCGGCGTGAAGGAGGATGTCACCGAGATCATCCTCAACATCAAGCAGCTCGTCGTCTCGTCAGAGCGCGATGAGCCCATCACCGCGTACCTGCGCAAGACCGGTGCAGGCGAAGTGACCGCCGCTGACATCTCGGCTCCGGCCGGTGTCGAGGTGCACAACCCCGAGCTCGTCATCGCGACGCTCAACGACACCGCGAAGTTCGAGCTCGAGCTCACGATCGAGCGTGGCCGTGGCTACGTGTCGGCGACCCAGAACCGCAACGAGTACGCCGAGGCCGGGCAGATCCCCGTCGACTCGATCTACTCGCCTGTTCTCAAGGTCAGCTACCGCGTCGAGGCGACTCGCGCCGGTGAGCGCACCGACTTCGACAAGCTGATCCTCGACGTCGAGACGAAGAACAGCATGCTCCCGCGCGACGCCGTCGCGTCGGCCGCGAAGACCCTGACCGAACTGTTCGGTCTGGCCCGCGAGCTGAACGTCGAGGCTGAGGGCATCGAGATCGGCCCGGCACCTGTGGAGCCCGTGCTCTCCAGCGAGCTGTCGATGCCGATCGAGGACCTCGACCTGTCGGTCCGCTCGTACAACTGCCTCAAGCGCGAGGGCATCAACACGGTGTCCGAACTCGTGGCACTGTCCGAGACGCAGCTCATGAACATCCGCAACTTCGGCCAGAAGTCGGTCGACGAGGTGCGCGACAAGCTCATCTCGCTCGGTCTGTCGCTCAAGGATTCGGTGCCCGGTTTCGACGGCGCCCACTTCTACGGCGCAGGCGAAGACGAGTCCTTCTGACCTTCCCGAAATTCTGACCAGGAGTTAGATCAATATGCCTAAGCCCACCAAGGGTCCCCGCCTCGGAGGCGGCCCCGCCCACGAGCGTCTGCTGCTCGCCAACCTTGCAGCTGCTCTGTACACCCACAAGTCGATCAAGACGACCGAGACCAAGGCCAAGCGCCTGCGTCCGCTCGCCGAGCGACTGATCACGTTCGCCAAGCGCGGCGACCTGCACGCCCGTCGCCGGGTGCTGTCGATCATCGGTGACAAGGAAGTCGTGCACATCCTGTTCTCCGAGATCGCGCCGCAGGTGGCTGACCGTGAGGGCGGCTACACCCGCATCACGAAGGTCGGCAACCGCAAGGGTGACAACGCACCCATGGCCGTGATCGAGCTCGTTCTCGAGCCCGTCACGCCGAAGAAGAAGGCCACAGCCAAGGCTGCCCCGAAGGCGGAGCAGGCGCCGAAGGCCGAAGAGGCTCCGAAGGCCGATGCTGCTGCTGACGCCGGTGCCGAGTCGCAGGAGGAGGGCGCAGCCGCTGAGACTGCCGCCGCCGCTGCAATCGTCGACGGCGGCTTCGGTGAGGACTCCGCCGCTCCGAACGAGGACGGCTCCGCACCTGAGGGCTTCGACATCAAGGGCAACAAGGACTCGATGAAGTTCCACCGCCCCGACGGACAGTGGTACGACGCGACTGTCGCCGAGGTCTGGTTCCGCACCGCCGAGGCCGCTGAGGCCGCAGGATTCGTCGAGGCCGGCAAGTAATACGCCGCCACGGAGAACTTCCGCCACGAAGGCCCGCCATCCCGTTCAGGGACGGCGGGCCTTCTTGCGTCTGTGAAGGCCGGATGCCGGGTGCCGGTCGCCCGCGCGATAGTCTGACATGGTGCCTGGAACCTCTGACGAACTCGCCCCGAGGATCCGCGGCCCCCGCGCCTACGTGACCTTCGTCGTGATCGGCCTGATCGCGGGCCTGCTGTCCGGCCTCTTCGGCGTCGGCGGCGGTACGGTCATCGTGCCGCTGCTCGTGCTGTTCTTGAGCTTCGACCAGCGGCTCGCGGCCGGCACCTCGCTCGCGGCGATCGTGCCGACCGCGAGCGTCGGCGTGATCTCGTACGCCGCATCCGGATCCGTTGCATGGATTCCCGCACTGATCCTCGCCGCCGGTGCCGTTATCGGCGCCCAGGTGGGCACGCGACTTCTGCCGCGGATCTCGCAGAGCGTGCTTCGCTGGTGCTTCGTCGGATTCCTCGTGCTCGTGATCATCAGCCTGTTCCTCGTCATCCCGTCCCGCGCAGCCGAGTTCGAACTCGGCTGGATCAACGGCGCAGGACTCGCTCTCGTTGGCGTGCTCACCGGGATCATCGCCGGGCTCATCGGTGTCGGGGGCGGAGTGATCGTCGTCCCCGTGCTCATGCTGGTATTCGGCACGAGCGACCTCGAGGCGAAGGGCACCTCGCTGCTGATGATGATCCCGACTGCGATCTCCGGCACGATCGGAAACCTCCGCCATCGCAACGTCGACCTTCTCGCGGCCGGCATCATCGGCGTCTCGGCGTGCACCACGACCGCGCTCGGTGCGTGGCTCGCGACATTGATCGACCCGTTCCTCGGCAACATGCTGTTCGCGGCATACCTCCTCGTCATCGCCGTGCAGATGGCGATCAAGGCTCTTCGTTCTCGCGGACGCCGGGGGTAGACGTCAGGGCTGGTCGTCGAGCGTTGACGCCGGGCCCCCAGCGTCCGGTCGGTAGACTCGAGGGGTGCCTGTGAACTCCGAACTGATCGGCAGAGAATTCCCGCCGACCCCGCCCTACCTGGTCGGTCGTGAGAAGGTGCGCGAGTTCGCGCGCGCCGTCTTCGCCGACGCTCCGCTGCACACCGACGTCGACGCGGCACGAGCGCTCGGTCATGCCGATGTCGTCGCCCCGCCGACGTTCGCGATGGTCATCCAGGACCAGACGCTGCAGCAGCTGCTGAGCGAGCCTGATTCCGGGATCGTGCTCGCGCGCACGATCCACGCGGAGCAGCGGTTCGCCTACACCAGGCCGATCGTCGCCGGCGATGAGCTGTCGGGACGGCTCAAGGTCACCGGCATCCGCATGATGGCGGGCAACGCCATGATCACCAGCGAGGCACTGATCACGGATGCCGCGGGCGAGCACGTCGTGACCGCGACCAGTGTGCTGCTCGTCGGATCTGACGACAACGACGCGGAGGGCGAAGCATGAGCTACACCGTCGGAGACGTCATCGCGGAGCGCACCGTCCACCTCACCCGCGAATCACTGGTGCGCTATGCCGGCGCCTCAGGAGACTTCAACCCGATCCACTACCGGGACGACGTCGCAGCATCCGTCGGGCTGCCCGGCGTGCTCGCGCACGGCATGCTGACCATGGGGATCGCATCGTCGGTGGTCGTCGCAGCGCTGGAACCGGGCGCTCGCATCCTCGACTACGGGGTGCGCTTCACCAAGCCGGTGGTCGTCGATCCGGACGCCGGAGCGGACGTGCACGTGCGCGCCACAGTCGGAGCGACAGACGAGACCTCGGCACGCATCGACCTGAAGGTCACGTTCGCCGAAGCGACAGTGCTGGTCAAAGCCCAGCTGCGCGTCGCGCTCTGAGCCGCCCGATGACCGAGATCACTCCCATTCCTCTTGCGCAGTTGACGACGCTGCGCACCGGCGCCGCGCCCGAGCGGATGCTGGACGCGACGAGCACCCCCGACCTCGTCGACGCGCTGCGGGACACATGGGCACGAGGAGAAGAGTGGTTCGTGCTGGGCGGCGGGTCGAACCTGTTCGCGGGCGACGAGTCCTTCGACGGCGTCGTCATCCGTGTGCTCACATCGGGCATCGAGCATCTGCCGTCACCGCACGAGGGCCGCGCACGCCTGCGCGTGCAGGCCGGACACGATTGGGATGCCCTGGTCGCCCACACCGTCGAGCACGGGCTCGCCGGCATCGAGGCGATGAGCGGCATTCCAGGAACGGTCGGGGCTGCGCCGGTGCAGAACGTCGGGGCGTACGGGCAGGAGATCCAGTCGACGCTGGTCGAGGTCGAGATGATCGACGAGTCGACCGGAGAGGTGTCGACGGTACCGGCATCCGAGCTCGGACTCGGCTTCCGCACCTCCGTGCTCAAGCACCACTACGGCGGGGTGCCGCTGAGGCGGGCCGTGATCCTCTCCGTGACCCTGGACCTCGCCGAGGTCGGGAGCGCGGGGCGCGTCGTGCACGGCGAGCAGCTGCGGCGCGCGCTCGGCTTGACAGGCGCCGCCGCCGAGCAAGCGGTGCCGCTGGCCTGGGTTCGCGAGCAGATCCTGCGGATTCGTGCGGACAAGGGGATGCTGCTCAACCCCGAGGACCCGGACACCTCGAGCGCCGGATCCTTCTTCCAGAACGCGATCGTGCCGGAGTCGGTGGCTCTTCAGCTGCCACCGGAGTGCCCGCGATGGCCGGTCACCCCCGATCTGGATGCCGTGACCGTCATCCCTCTGGGCGCATACGACGGCCACATCCCACCGACGCAGACCGTGCGCAGCGACGTGAAGGTGAGCGCCGCGTGGCTGATCGAGAACGCCGGCATCTCGAAGGGATTCCGTCTGCCGCGCTCACGCGCTGGGGTATCGACCAAGCACGCGCTGGCGCTGACGAACAGGGGAGGAGCGACGGCCGCAGAGCTCGCCGAGCTCGCCCGATTCATCCAGGCACGTGTGCAGGGCGAGTTCGGTCTGCTGCTGCAGCCCGAACCTGTGCTGATCGACGTCGAACTGTAGACGGGTCGCGCTGTACGACCTTCGCGCTACACTCGCCCGCATGAGTGGACTCGTCCCGTACCTTTTCTTTCCCGGCAACGCCCGTGAGGCCCTGACCTTCTACCACGGTGTGTTCGGCGGCGAGCTGTCGCTCTTCACGAACGAGCAGTTCAGTCGCACCGACGGGCCCGCTGACGCCATCGCGCACGGCATGGTCTCGGGCGTGGTCGAGCTGTTCGGTTCGGATGCCGGTCCCGACCAGGATGCCGTGCACATCGTCGGAGCGACCTTCTCGCTTCTCGGCACGGCAGAGCCCGAGACACTGCGGCGTTGGTTCGACCGTCTGTCGGAGGGCGGCACGAACATCGACCGTCTCCAGAAGCGGCCATGGGGTGACTTCGACGGCCAGGTGACCGATCGCTACGGCATCCGCTGGCTCATCGGCTACCAGGAGTAGCAGACGGGCGAGGGCGGCGGACTACGCGAACAGGCGCTGCAGGCGCTGGATGCCCTCGAGCAGCTGCTCGTCGCCCAGCGCGTACGAGAGGCGCAGGTATCCGGAAGGGCCGAAGGCCTCGCCGGGTACGACAGCGACCTCAGCCTGCTCAAGGATCAGATCCGCGAGCTCGAGTGACGTCGTCGGCGTCACACCGCCCCAGGTCCGGTTCAGCAGACCCTGCACGTCCGGGTACACGTAGAACGCACCGAGCGGATTCGGTACGCGCACCCCCTCGATCTTCGACAGTTCTGACACGATCAGCCGTCGACGACGGTCGAACGCCTCGCGGAAGCGCTCCGACTCGTCCTGCGGACCGCTCAGGGCGGCGATCGCCCCGCGCTGCGCCACATTGTTCACGTTGCTGCTCAGATGGGACTGGAGGTTTCCGGCGATCTTGATCGCATCGGACGGGCCGACCATCCAGCCGACTCTCCAGCCGGTCATCGCATAGGTCTTGGCCACACCGTTGACGAGAATCGTCTGCGCCGCAGCATCCGGAACCGCCTCCACGATCGACGTGGCCTTGACGCCTTCGTAGGTGAGGTTCTGGTAGATCTCGTCCGAGATGATCCAGATGCCGTGCTCCACGGCCCATTCGCCGATCGCCCTGGTCTCCTCCGCGGTGTAGACCGCGCCGGTGGGGTTCGAGGGCGAGACGAACACGAGCGCGGTGGTGCGCTCCGTTCGTGCGGTCTCGAGCTGCTCGACGGTGACCTTGTAGTCCTGGTCGGCGCCGGCGAAGACCTCGACAGGGATGCCGTCGGCCAGAGCGATCGCCTCGGGATAGGTCGTCCAGTAGGGCGCAGGCAGCAGCACCTCATCGCCCGGGTTCAGCACGGTCTGGAACGCCTGGTAGACGGACTGCTTGCCGCCGTTCGTGACGATCACCTGGCTGGGGGAGACCTCGAGGCCGGAGTCGCGCAGAGTTTTGGCAGCGATGGCCTCGCGCAGCGCGGGCAGGCCGGCTGCAGGGGTGTACCGATAGTTCGCCGGGTCGGCGAGCGCCTCGGCGGCGGCATCCACGATGAACTGCGGGGTGGCGAAATCGGGCTCACCTGCTGCGTACGAGATGACGGGCTTGCCCTCCGCCTTCAGCGCTTTGGCCTTGGCATCCACCTTGAGGGTCGCGGACTCGGCGATGGCGGACAGTTTGCGGGAGAGAGGAGCGCGTTCGGTCACACCTCAGATGCTACTCGGATGCATCAGCGGGTGTGAGGTGGTGCCCCTGCTCGAGGGTGGCCGCGTTGTTTCAGAGGATCGATAGGAGAAGGACGGACGCGACCGACGTGACGAACACGACGGTGGGGATGGCGATGAACGCGATTGCGACGCAGAGCGTGACCACTGCGGCCATCATGGGCAGTCGCCTGGGGAGCTGATCGACAGGCGGCGAGCCTTTCGCCGCTTCGGGCATGGTCCCGACGACGAGCACAGCCACGGCTGCGGCGGCGGGTGTCCACCACAGTGCGTGCACGATCACGGCGGGCATCGGTGCGAGCCCGAACGCCCCATCGGTGAAGAACGTCGAGGGGCGCTCCACGAACAGCACGACGTTCCCGACGAGGATCACCCCGCAGGCTGCGCTGAGCACGAGAGAGGCGATGCGCCGCATGCGCGCCTCGATGCGGCGCCTGGGAGCGATGGTCGACATGACGGCGAGCTTAACCAGCACCCGGTCTGCGCCGGGCGCGTTATCCACAGGTGCAGCGTCTGGCCGTGAAACTCAGTCTCAGTTATGATGATTCGGAGTCTCTCACCGTCAGGAGCCGTCGATGACCGCCAACATCCCGTACGTCCCGCCCGTCGCGGATTACGCCTTCCTCTTCAGTGAGGCCTTCGGCCGCGATATCGTCGCCACGGCATCGGGCGGCGAGATCACAGCCGAAGACGCCGTCGAGATCATCGCCGGTGCGGGCGAGTTCGCCGCAGAGGTGCTGGCCCCTCTCGATGCGTCAGGCGACAAGACCGGCGCCCAGCTCCGCGAGGGCGAGGTGCACTTGCCGGACGGCTTCGCCGAGGCGTACCAGGCGCTCGTCGAAGCGGGCTGGGTGACTGCGACCGCCCCTGAATCCGCTGGGGGCGACGGTCTCCCGGCATCCGTCGGCGCAGGACTCGGCGAGATCTGGAACGCCTCGAACGCAGCGTTCGCGCTGTGCTGGATGCTGAGCTCCGGTGCCATCCATGCGCTCGATGCCGCGGCATCCGAGCATCTCCGCGAGACGTACCTGACGAAGCTCGTCAGCGGCGAGTGGACCGGCACCATGAATCTCACCGAACCGGATGCCGGCACCGACCTCGGCGCGATCCGCACGACCGCCACCGCGAGGGACGACGGATCGTGGTCGCTCAGCGGTCAGAAGATCTTCATCACCTGGGGTGACCACGACGCGGCGGAGAACATCGTCCACCTCGTGCTCGCACGAACGGCCGGTGCCCCCGACGGAGCCAAGGGCCTCTCGTTGTTCGTCGCTCCACGCACTCTCGTGAATGACGACGGGTCGCTGGGGGAGCGCAATCGGATCGAGACGGTCGCGATCGAGCACAAGCTCGGCATCCACGCGAGTCCGACGTGCGTGCTGTCATACGAGGACGCCACCGGGTATCTGGTCGGAGAACTGCACGGCGGGCTCGCCGGGATGTTCGTGATGATGAACTCCGCCCGCATCGGCATGGGTCATCAGGCCACCGGCATCTCGCACCGTGCCTACCAGGGCGCCGCCGAGTACGCCGCGGCCCGGCTGCAGGGACGGGTCCTCGATCGACCGGCAGGCACGTCGATCGCCGAGCATCCTGACGTGCGCCGGATCCTGGGCTCCATATCGAGCCAGGTGTTCGCCATGCGCGCGCTCTCGGTCTTCGTCGGCGACCTGTTCGATCGTGCGGACAACGGTGAAGACGTCCTCCGCATGGCCGAGCTGTTCGTTCCCATCCTCAAGGGGTGGGCGAGCGAAGAGGCGCTGCGAGTGACCTCCGACGGCATCCAGGTGTACGGCGGCATGGGATTCATCGAGGAGACCGGAGCCGCGCAGCACTATCGCGACGCCCGCATCGTCCCGATCTACGAAGGCACCACGGCGATCCAGGCGAACGATCTCATCGGGCGCAAGGTGCTGCGTGATCAGGGCGCGACCGTCGCCGACTTGTTCGCCGAGATCGAGGTGACCGTGGCCGCGTTGCATGGCTCACCTCTCGCCGAGCGCCTCACCCGCGCGCTCGACTCCGCCCGCCGCGCGACCGATGCTGTGCTCGGTTTCGAGGGCTCCCCTCGTGACGCGTATGCCGTCAGCGTTCCGTACCTCATGCTGCTCGGCACCCTCGCCGGTGGCTGGATGCATGCGCTCGCGACTGTCGCCGTGGCCCGTCACGAAACAGCGTCCGACGCGGATGCCGCCCGTTTGCGCGATGCGGACTTCTACGCCGCCCACCACCTGCCGCGCGTGCATGCGCTCGCCGAGACGGTGGTCGCCGGCGAGATCGGCTGACCCCCGCCGGCCACCGACTGCCACCGCCCCGGCACGAGCCGGGCACGACGAAAGAAGAGTTTCCGGGCTCTCGGTCGATCCTGAGCCCGGAAACTCTTCTTTGATCACCGTGCTTCGCCGTGCGACCGCGGTCAGTCCGTCTCGACCAGGAACTTCGCGTAGGCCGACGTCGTGAGGAACGCGGGGAACTCCGCGCCGAGCGACACCTCGCGGAACACCTCGGCGGCGTCGTCGAACCGGTCTCCGGTTGAACGCGTCGCCTCGGCCAGCACATCGGTGATCAGGCCCTCGATGTACTCCGGGGTGATGCCGGTGCCGTCCTCGGTGGTGCGATCCTGGTGGATCCACTGCCACACCTGCGAACGCGAGATCTCCGCTGTCGCGGCGTCCTCCATCAGGTTGTCGATCGCGACGGCGCCGAGCCCGCGCAACCACGCCTCGATGTAGCGGATCGCCACTGAGACGTTGTCGCGCACGCCTTTGCTGGTGATCGGGCGCCCGATGCGCAGATCCAACAGATCCTCCGCACGCACGCTCACGTCGTCGCGCTGACGGTCGAGCTGGTTCGGGCGCCCGTCGAGCACCGCGTCGAACTCGGCCTGCGCCGTCGGGATCAGATCAGGATGAGCGACCCAGGTGCCGTCGAACCCGTCTGCGGCTTCGCGCTTCTTGTCGGCTGCGACCTTCTCGAGGGCCGTGGCCGTCGCTTCGGGATCGCGTCGATTGGGGATCGATGCGCTCATGCCGCCGATCGCGAAGGCGCCGCGTGTGTGGCACGTCTTCACGAGCAGCTCGGTGTAGGCGCGCATGAAGGGCACGGTCATCGTGACCTCGCTGCGATCGGGCAGCACGAAGCGTGCACCGCGGCCGCGGTAGTTCTTGATGATCGAGAAGATGTAGTCCCAGCGCCCGGCGTTCAGGCCCGCGCAGTGATCGCGCAGCTCGAACAGGATCTCCTCCATCTCGAACGCGGCCGGCAGCGTCTCGATGAGCACGGTCGCGCGGATCGTGCCGTGCTCGATACCGATGTAGTCCTCGCTGAACGTGAAAACGTCATCCCACAGCCTGGCCTCTTCGCTCGACTCCAGCTTGGCGATGTAGAAGTACGGGCCGCGGCCCGCCTCGATCAGCGCCTTCGCGTTGTGCAGGAAGTACAGCCCGAAGTCGACGAGCGATGCGGATGCCGCCATGCTGCGGCCGGTGCGGTCGATGAATGTCAGATGCTTCTCGGTGAGGTGCCAGCCGCGCGGTCGCATCACGATCGTCGGCGTCTGCTCTGCGGTGACCTCGTAGGTCTTGCCTGCCTCGTTCGTGAAGGTCAGCTCACCGCGGATGGCGTCGCGCAGCGACAACTGCCCGCCGATCACGTTCGCCCAGGTGGGACTCGTCGCATCCTCCTGGTCGGCGAGCCAGACCTTCGCGCCGGAGTTCAGCGCGTTGATCGTCATCTTCGGGTCGGTCGGTCCGGTGATCTCCACGCGGCGATCCTCGAGTCCAGGGCCGGCACCGGCGACGCGCCAGTCGGCGTCATCGCGGATGTGGCGGGTGTCGTCGCGGAAGCGCGGGTCGTGGCCGTTGCCGATCTCGAAGCGGCGGCGCATGCGGTCGGCGAGCCGGTCGTGCCGACGGCCCGCGAAGCGGTGGTGCAGCTCGCTGAGGAACGCGATCGCCTCGGGTGTGAGGATCTCGTCGAAGCGGTCGCGCAGCGGCCCGGTGATGTGCAGGGCCGGTCCCTGCTGGGCGGTCTCGGTCGGAGCGGTGGTCGGGGGTGCCGTGGGAGTGGTCATGATGAAGTCCTTTGCTGATGCCGAGACCCCGTCTTGTCGCCGAGACCCCGTCTTGCGGTCGTCCACAGGACGGGGTCTCGGCGAGAACCGGGGGTCTCGTCGGAAAGCGGATGGATCAGTGGAATTGGGCGGCTTCGGTGGAGCCGGCCAGGGCGAGCGTGGCACTGTCGGGGTTGAGCGCCGTGGAGATCACGTCGAAGTAGCCGGTACCGGCCTCGCGCTGGTGCTTGGTGGCGGTGTAGCCGTCTGTCTCAGCGGCGAACTCGGCCTCCTGCAGCTCGACGTACGCGCTCATGGCACGATCGGCGTAGCCGCGGGCAAGGTCGAACATGGAGTAGTTCAGGGCGTGGAAGCCGGCCAGGGTGATGAACTGGAACTTGTAGCCCAGGTCGGCCAGCTCCTGCTGGAACGTCGCGATCTCGGCGTCCGACAGGTGCCGCTTCCAGTTGAAGCTCGGCGAGCAGTTGTACGCGAGCAGCTTGCCGGGGAACTCGGCGTGCACGGCCTTCGCGAACTCGCGGGCGAGCTCGATGTCGGGCTCGCCGGTCTCGACCCAGATCAGGTCGGCGTACGGTGCGAAGGCGAGTCCGCGGCTGATGACAGAGTCGATGCCGGGGCGGATGCGGTAGAAGCCCTCCGGGGTGCGCTCGCCGGTCGTGAACGCCTGGTCGCGCTCGTCGACGTCGCTCGTGAGCAGATCGGCGGCGAGAGCATCCGTTCGCGCGATGATGACCGTGGGAACGCCGGCGACGTCGGCCGCGAGGCGTGCCGCGTTCAGAGTGCGGATGTGCTGCTGGGTCGGTACGAGCACCTTGCCGCCGAGGTGGCCGCACTTCTTCTCGCTGGCCAGCTGGTCCTCCCAGTGGATGCCGGCGGCACCGGACTGGATGAGAGAGGAAGCCAGCTCGTACGCGTTCAGCGGACCGCCGAATCCCGCCTCGGCATCCGCGACGATCGGGGCGAGCCAATCCTGCGTGGTGTCGCCTTCGGCGTGCTCGAGCTGATCCTGACGGATCAGGGCGTTGTTGATGCGGCGGACCACTGCCGGCACCGAGTTCGCGGGGTACAGCGACTGGTCGGGGTAGGTCTGGCCTGCGAGGTTGCCGTCGGCGGCGACCTGCCAGCCCGAGAGGTAGATGGCCTTCAGCCCCGCACGCACCTGCTGCACGGCCTGGCCGCCGGTGTAGGCGCCGAGCGCGCGGACGTAGTCCTCGGTGTGCAGGAGGTTCCAGAGGTTCTCCGCGCCGCGGTGCGCGAGCGTGGACTCCTCGCGGACGGAACCGCGGATCCGGATGACGTCCTCAGCCGTGTACGTGCGCTCGACGCCGTCCCAGCGGGGGTCGGTGTCCCAGATCTCCTGGAGCTCTGCCGCGGTCTGCGTCTGGTCTCCGGCTCGCAGGCCGGCGGGGCGAGGTGCGGTGTTCGTCATGGCGTCTCCTTCGTCGGATGTTCCCCGGATGATGAACCGGGTGGCTTGACACCACTCTGAGTGAAGTTCCACGCCTGAACTGAACAAATCCAGTGTGAAGATTGATCGTATTTCTGCTTTCGTGACAGAATCGGCCGCATGAGCACCGCTGACGCTGCAGAAGACACCGACGCCCTCACGATCGGCCGCCGCATCCGACAACTCCGCACAGCCCGCGGGATGACGCTCGAAGATCTCGCCACCGCGGTCGAGCGGGCGCCGAGCCAACTCTCGATGATCGAGACGGGCAAGCGCGAGCCGAAGCTCACCCTGCTGCAGGCGATCGCCCGTGCGCTCGGTACCGGCATCGACGCGCTGCTCGAGGGCGAGCCGCTCGATGAGCGCAGTGCGATGGAGATCGCGCTCGAGCGCGCGATGAAGGGGCAGACGTTCCAGGCCCTCGGCATCGATCCGTTCCGCATCGCCAAGAGCGTGCCGACGGATGCGCTCAAGGCCATGCTCGCCCTGCACGGTGAGATCGATCGGCTGAAGGATGAGCGCGCGGCGACTCCGGAGGAAGCGCGCAGGGCCAACGTCGAGCTGCGGCACCTGATGCGGCGTCAGGACAACCACTTCCTCGAGCTCGAGGCGAAGGCATCGGAGATCCTCGAGGCAGTCGGGCACCCAGGAGGTCCGCTGACTCAGCGCACAGCATCCGAGATCGCCGCCTATCTCGGCTTCACGCTGCATTACGCGCCCGATCTGCCGCAGACCACGCGCAGCGTCGCCGATCTCGCGAACGGCAGACTGTACCTCTCGAGCAGCGTGCCCGCCAAAGGCGACGCCCGCACCGCGGTGCTGCAGGCGCTGTCGAGCCGGATGCTGGGGCACTCAGAGCCACGCAGCTATGCGGAGTTCCTGCGTCAGCGGGTGGAGACGAACTACCTCACAGGTGCGCTGCTCATTCCGCAGGCGCACGTGGTGCCCGCGCTGAAGGCGGCGAAGGAGCGTCGGGCGATCTCGATCGAAGACCTGCGCGATACGTACTCGGTCTCGTATGAGACCGCGGCCCACCGCTTCACGAACCTCGCCACGAGGCACCTCGACATCCCGGTGCACTTCCTGAAGGTGCATGAGTCGGGCACGATCACGAAGGCGTACGAGAACGACGATGTGAACTTCCCGACCGATCGGCTTGGGGCGATCGAGGGGCAGATGTGCTGCCGCCGGTGGACGAGTCGCGTCGTGTTCGATGAGGACGACCGCTTCAACCCGTACTACCAGTACACCGACACAGGCAACGGCACCTACTGGTGCACGGCGCGGGTCGAAGCATCCAGCGAAGGTCTGCACTCGGTCAGCGTCGGCGTCCGCTTCGACGACACGAAGTGGTTCGTCGGGAGGGACACACCCAACCGCGGCGTCTCCAAGCACTCGGTCGAGGTGTGCTGCCGACGGGCGCCAGCCGACCTGGAGGAGCGCTGGCGAGAGCAGTCCTGGCCGAACGTCAAGACCCCGCGCACATTGCTCGCGACGCTGCCGACCGGCGCATTCCCCGGGGTCGACACGACAGACGTGTACGAGTTCCTCGAGGCCCACGCGCCGCGCTAATCTTGCGGGGACGTGACTTCGGGGAGGGGATGCCATGTCTGACACGGACGCGGCTTCGGAGGACTCGCGCATCTGGAGGGACGAATTCCGGTCGCTTCTCAGCGGCGTGAACCTCCTCGTTCTGATCGCCTCAATCGCGGCAGGCGTGTGGGGCGTCCTCGACTCCATGACGGATGCCGGTGGAGACCGCTTCTGGGGGAATCTCACCGTCGCGGCCCCTGGCATATATGCCGGCTGGTGCATGCTGGAGATCGCGTGGAAGACGCTGGCGAACATCGGCACGGTGCTTCTCCGCCTCGTCTCGGCGTGCATCGTCGCGCCCGCATTCGTGGTGCTGCCGGTGGCGGTCATTCAGGCGATCGCCGTCGCTCTTCCCGGTGTGAGGCAGACGATCGCCGATGCCGAGGCGGAGAACAGCGGCTTTCACTACTGGTGGAGCGAGGGGATGGCGAGCCAGTTGTTCCTGGTGCCGCTGGGAGGCTACGTCATCGGCATGTGCGTCCCACTCGCCGTCGCGCTCGTCATCACCTTGCCCGTCATCTCGATCAGGGCGCCGCACATCACCGGTGCCGGATCGCACCTTGAGACGGTCGGGGCAGGGCGGCGGGATTCCACGACCGCCTTCGTGTTCTGCGGGCTCGGCGTCACGGTCCTCGGCATCGGCCTCTGGGTGTTCGGTGACGGCGGCAGCATCGCGGATTTCCCCGAAGATCTCGGCCGCCTCCTGCAGGCGACGTCGTACGGCTATTTCCACTGGGAGGACGCGGTGTGGCTGTTCGGCGTCGTCTTCGTCGTGGTCGGTGTGGCGCTGATGGGCTGGGGCTGCGTCCGCGTGTTGTCTGCACGCGGACGCGCGGCGCGCGGGTGAGCGAGCACCCCGCTGCGCCAGCACTCGAGAGATTCACCCGTTATGACTAGGCATGCCGGGTGCTCGCTCGTTGCGCCAGCGCGGATTCACACCGCGTTCCACCGCAGCCGGGGCTGGGCATCGAAGTCCTCGACGATCGCGGCGACGTCTGCAACCGGGAATGTCGTCACCGGCAGCGGCTCTGCGCCGATCTGGGGCGCCACGGCGTAGGCGAGCGCACCCGGTCCGGTCGTCGCGCTGAGCGCGAGACGCGTCTCGCGGCCGTCGACGGACAGCGTGCGCGAGAGCGCAGGCGCCGAGAGCAGAGCGGATGCCGCGTCCGCTGCCCGCGTGAGCAGCGTCCGATCGCCCGACCACGGCACGAACCCGTCGTCGGGCCGTCCGTACGCGCGGGCGAGGTCGGCGCCGAGCCACCGCTCCCGCTTCAGCCCGTGCGGCGTCTTCACCCGCGAGAGCAGATACCCGTAGCAGTGCAGCACTCCGGCGTTGCCTATCGGCCAGGCGGCGTCGATCCCGGCGAGCTCGTGCAGGTGCTCGAAGAGCGCGCGCCGGATAACCGGCTTTCCGAGGTTCTCGTCGATCACGGTGGAGCGCCCCCAGGAATCGAAGCGCGCCGCTGCACGATCTTCCGCGATGCTCGTCGTCAGCCAGGCGATCATGCCGACCGCGGCGGCGGCGTCTGTGGGCGTGTCACGCCCTGCGCGTGCGGAGACGGCATCGAGGAAGTGCACGACGAGTTCTGTCACGGCCACAACACTAGGCCGTCGGCATCGGCGAATCGCAGCCGCCGACTCGCGAACTGTTTACATTCTGTTCACGCATTGTGGTCGCTGCGTCCATTCTTGATGCTCATACTGGACGAAGCGTCCACAGTATTGGAAAGTATCAGTGAACACCCGCACCACGATCATCTTCGATTTCGACGGCACGGTCGCGCTCGGCGACGGACCGGTGCTGGCCTATGCGCAGCACGTGGCTGCTGAGCTGGGCTCGCCGGAAGGGTTCGTCGACGGCATCCGCCTGCTCCTCACCGCAGGGGGCGAGGGCGCGCTCGACGGCTACGATGCCGTGCGTCGCGTCGCAGAGGCCGCCGGAGCGAACACCGGCCACCTCAGCCGCGCGTACCTCGCCAGCCGTGGTCGGCTCGGCACCCCCGACGCGCCCATCACCGCGCCTGACGGCCTCGCGCAGTTCCTGGCGGAGGCCGATGCCCATCGCATCCTCGTCACGAACGCTCCCGACGTGCGCCTCGCCGAGGCGTTGGCCGCTCTCGGACTGGACGGTCTCTTCGATCGCATCGTGACGAGTGCGGGTAAGCCCGCCGGTATCGAGCGGATTCTCGACGAGTTGGCCGACGACGTGCGCGTGCTGAGTATCGGCGACATCTGGCACAACGACCTCGCCCCGGTGCACCGCCGTGGCCATGCCACCGCGCTCGTCGGTGACTTCTCCGACCCAGGGGCCCACCCCACTTTCCGCGCTGCCACACTCACCGCGCTGCTGCCGCAGCTGCGCGAGTGGCTCACCGACTCCACTGCCGCCGATTCCACCATTCCCGCACCCACCACCACTCTCACCGAAGGATGATCATGCGCACCTCCACCCTGCGTCATACGGCGACGGCCCTCGTCGCCGCCGGCGCTCTGCTCGCTCTTGCCGGCTGCTCCAGCGCGACCGCCGAGGGAGACGCTGCCGCTCCGGCTGCAGACCCCGAGTCGCTCGTGTTGGCACTGGTCCCCTCGCAGGATCAGGACGGCCTCGTCGACACCGCGGCTCCGCTCACCGACCACCTCACCGAGGAACTCGGCATCGAGGTGACGGGTGTCGTCTCCAAGGACTACCAGGCCGCCGTCGAGGCGATGGGTGCCGGCCAGGCGCAGATCGGCTTCCTGCCGTCGCTGCAGCTGTGGCAGGCCAACGACATGTACGACGCGTCGGTCGTGCTGCAGACCGAGCGCAACGGCAACATCACGTACCCCGCGCAGTTCATGACGAACAACCCCGACAAGTACTGCGACGACGAGCCGGTCGAACGCGACGGGATGCTGTTCTGCAACGGCGCCGACGCGATGGCGGGCCCGGCGGGCCTGGACAGCATCGCCAAGGTCAAGGGCGCGAACGTCGCGCTGCTCGGGCCGGGCTCGCCGGCCGGCTACATCTACCCGGTCCTCGCGTTGCAGGAGGCGGGCCTGGACACCGACACCGACATCAACCAGATCCCGGTCACTGCGAACGACGCCTCCGTGCTCGCGGTCTACAACGGCGACGCCGAAGTCGGCTTCAGCTTCTGGGATGCCCGTTCGATAGTCGTCAAGGACACCCCGGACGTCGGCCAGAAGGTCGTTGTCTTCGCGCTGACCGAAGAGATCCCGAACGACGGCGTCGCGCTGTCGTCCGACCTCTCGCCGGAACTGCAGGAGCGCATCACCACCGCGCTCGCCGACTTCTCGGACACCGAGGAAGGCTCGAAGATCCTCGAGAGCGTGTACTCGATCACGAAGCTCGCACCCGCGAACCCCGAATCGCTCGACGTGGTCGCCCGCGCCGCCGAAGCGCTGGGACTGCAGTAAGTGCCCGACCAGCATCAGAGCGTGGACGTCGCAGCTCCGGCTGCGGCGTCCACGCCGTGGTCCATCCGCCTCGATGGGGTCACGGTCCGCTATCCCAACGGCACAGTCGGCCTCAAGAACGTCTCGCTCGACATCCCCGCGGGATCGATGATCGCGATCGTCGGACTCTCCGGCTCGGGAAAGTCCACGCTGATCCGCACGGTCAACGGTCTCGTCCCCGTCACAGGCGGCACGTTGGATGTGGGGGAGCACCGCGTCAGTGGGGCGAAGCCCCGCGCGCTGCGACGACTGCGCGGCGACATCGGCATGGTCTTCCAGGGGTTCAATCTCGCCGGACGCGCCGACGTGCTCAGCAACGTGCTGGTCGGCCGGCTCGCGCACACCCCGCTGTGGCGCACGCTGCTCGGTCTCTACCCCGAGAGCGACAAGCAGCTCGCCTATCGCGCGCTCGACAGTGTCGGCATCCTGCCCAAGCTGTACCAGCGCGCCTCGAACCTCTCCGGCGGACAGCAGCAGCGCGTGGCGATCGCCCGCGCCCTCGCGCAGGAGCCGCGCATCGTGCTCGCCGACGAGCCGGTCGCCAGCCTCGACCCGCCGACCGCGCACGGTGTGATGGCCGACCTCCGACGGATCAATCGCGACTCGGCATCACCGTGATCGTCAACCTGCACCTGCTTGATCTCGCCCGCGAGTACGGCGTGCGCATGATCGGCATGCGTGCCGGTGAGGTCGTGTACGACGGCGACGCGGCGGGGGCGACGGATGCCGACTTCGAGGCGATCTACGGCCGTTCGATCAACCCGGAGGACCGGCTCTCATGAGCGTCGCCACGGCCGCGGGATCGAAAGCGGCGACGCCGCTCGAACTTCCCGACAAGCCGCGTGGCGCCTGGAAGGCCCCCGTCATCGCTCTCGTGATCGTCGCGATCACCGTCGTGATGTGCCTGCCGGGAATCGGCATCGACGTCGACTTCTCGGCGATCGCCCGCAACTGGCAGAACGGTGCGGGCAAGGTCCTGCAGCTTCTGGTGCCCGACTGGGGCTTTTTCCCTCGCACGATCGCACCTCTCATCGAGACCCTGCAGATGGCGATCATCGCCACCGCGGTCGGCGCGCTGATCTCACTTCCGCTGAGCTTCTGGGCCGCGCGCAGCACCAACCCGAACGCATTCTGGCGCATCCTCGTCCGCGGCATACTCAACGTCATCCGCAGCGTTCCCGACCTTCTGTACGCGGCGGTGCTCGTCGCGATGGTCGGCGTCGGAGCTCTCCCCGGCATCCTCGCCCTGCTGCTCTTCAACGTGGGCATCATCGTCAAGCTCGTCTCCGAGGCGATCGACACGAATGACGGCGGTCCCCTCGAGGCCGGCCGCGCGGTCGGCGCCACCCAGGCGAAGATCAACCGTACGCTCGCGCTGCCCGACGCCTGGCCCGCCTTCGCCAATCAGACCCTCTACGTGTTCGAACTCAACGTGCGCGCGTCGAGCGTGCTCGGCCTCGTGGGTGCCGGCGGCATGGGGCTGCTGATCGACTCCGTGCGCACCTTCTACCGCTATGACCAGCTGTCGCTGATCATCCTGGAGATCCTCATCGTCGTGGTCGTCATCGATATCGCAAGCTCGGCCATCCGACGGAGGCTGGTATGAGCGCCATCGTCGTCCCGGCGCGGCCGCGAAGGCCATGGCTCATCGCCGGATGGATCGCCGTCACCGCGATCGTGGTGCTCGCGTTCTGGTCGATCGACATCAACTGGGCGCGCCTCGCCGATCTGCCGTCGGAGATCGTGCGCTACTTGTTCCTGATGTTCGGCTCGCCCAACTGGGAGAAGCTATCCGAGGCGCTGTGGCAGACCTGGCGCAGCGTGGAGATGGCGTGGGTCGGCACGGTCCTCGGTATCCTGCTCGCCACTCCGCTGAGCCTGTTCGCTGCCCGTGGCTTCGGCCCCGCATGGCTGCGCTCGCTTCTTCGCGGCTTCTTCTCATTGATCCGCGCCGTGCCGGAGATCATCATCGCGATCGTGATCCTCTCCGTCACCGGACTCACGCCGTTCACCGGCGCTCTCGCCCTCGCCATCAACGGCATCGGCACCCTCGGCAAGTGGGGATATGAAGCCGTCGAGGGCGTCGCACCTGGACCGATCGAGGCCGCCCGTGCCGCGGGTGGAGGCACGTCGCAGGTGCTGCGCTGGGGCGTCTGGCCCCAGGCTGCGCCCACGTTCTGGTCGTTCTGGTTGTACCGCTTCGAGATCAACGTCCGCTCCTCCGCCGTGCTCGGCCTGATCGGCGTCGGCGGCATCGGCGACATGCTCACCTCGTACACGCAGTACCGTGAGTGGTCGACGGTGGGTGTGCTGCTCATCGTCGTCGTCATCGTCACGATGCTCATCGATTGGGCGTCAGGAGCGATCCGTCGTCGGATCATGGAGGGAGCCCGTGCCCGTGTTCTCATCTAGCACTCCGCCGACCGTTCGCATCGCGAGCGTCGGCAACACGCTCGGCCCGAGCGAGCGTCGAGTCGCCGAGCTGATCTCGGAGCAGCCGGAGTCCGTGGTCGAGTGGACTGCACAGGAACTCGCGGATCAGGCCGGCGTGGGAAGAGCCACCGTCGTGCGCGCCTGCCAGAGCTTCGGATACCGGGGCTATCCCCAGTTGCGCGTCGCACTCGCCGCGGAACTCGGCCAGTCGGCGGATGCCGTCGCCGATCACGGTCCCGGCGTGCTGGGGCGCATGCGCGGTGAGATCGACCGGGTCGCCGCATCCCTGCCGGCGCTCGCCAGCCTGCTGGATGCCGACGTCGTGACAGAGGCGGTGCGCCTCGCCTCATCCGCCGGGCGCCTGCTCGTGCTCGCGAACGGTCTCTCCTCTCCCATCGCCAGTGACCTGGCCATGAGGCTGACGGCGTCGGGGCGGCCGGCGGAGTTCATCGCCGACGCGATCGCTCAGCAGATCGCAGCGCGCCACCTCACGGCTGACGACGTGTGCCTCATCGTGAGCGGTTCCGGGGCGAACGAAGCCACACTGCGAGTGGCGGCTGCCGCCTCGAGGGGAGGAGCCAAGGTCATCGCACTGACATCGTTCGCGGCATCCGCCCTCACCGAGCTCGCCACCCTCTCGCTCGTGATCACCCCCAGCGGGGTGAGCTTCCGCGACGAACTGGAGCACACCTCCAGGGTCGCGTACCTCGTGTTCGCGGAGGTGTTCGCGTCCGCGGTCGCGGCCGAGCGGGGCGTCGATGCGCGCGAGGCGCGTGCGCACGCCATGGAGGTCGTCTCGGACAACCTCGGCGAGGGCGCATAGCGGCGCATCACTCGACATCGAGACCGAGCCTCCCGCACGAGACCGAGTCGTACAGAGTCGGTTTCGTGTCGCGAAGTCGGTCTCGTGGGTAGGGAGCTGTCAGTCGCGCGCGGTCTGCAACGCCGCCCACAGCTCCGCGCGGGCGGGGAACGAGCCCAGGTCCAGGTTCAGCAGCCCGGCGGCTTGGGTGATCCGAGAACGCAGGGTGTGCCGGTGGATGCCCAGAGCTGCAGCCGCCGACTCGTAGCGCGCGTCGTGCTCGAGCCAGACGCGCAGAGACTGCTCCAGCTCGGCGTGTGCGCGAAGCGGTGCGAGACGCGACTCGGCGACCAGGCGAGCCTCGTCGGTGGCGAATGCGGTGAGGATGCTGGACGCCACGGTGTCCACGTAACGCACGGCCCCTGGATCGCTGTGCCTGAGTGCGACGACAGCCTGGGCATGTGCTCGGGAGAACGCTCCGTAGCCCTCAGGCTCCGAGATGCCGAGGCGGATGCCGAAACGAGCGGAGAGCTCATCGAAGAGGCCCTCGTCCTCGGCGGACACGCACAACGTGAGTCCTGCATCGGAGGTGGCGCCGAACACCGCAGTGCCGTGTTCCGCCTGCCTGCGCTCCCACCAATCGGCGATGGCATCGGCCGGAGCATCCGCATCAGCGACGGCGATGACCATGGGAGAGGGCGGCAGGGAGCCGAGCACGTGGCGTGCGAGCGTCGGGTCATCGAGAAGCAATGAGGCGAGAACCTGAGAACGCAGGCGCCGCCGCCCGCGCTCGAGCTGTTCGTTCTGCTCCAGTGCGAGACCTGCCATCGCGATCACGGATGTCACCACCGCACGTGCCTCCGGATCGAGCGTCGCGGTGCCGATGGCGATCACGCCTCTGAGGTGCCCGCTGCGTCCCAGGGTGAACAGCGTGAACGATTCGGCCCCGAGCGTCAACGACTGCCCGGCCTGGCCGCCCCTGGTGATCAGTTCGGTGGCGCGCATCGCGAGGGTGGCGACATCGTCGGCGGGCAGCCGGTCGTGCGGATGCTCGTGCGCGAGCGCACCGGTCGCATCGAACATCCCCACCCAGCGATCCAACCGCCGCGCCAGCTCAGTCAGCGTTGACTCGAGCCCGCGAGACCTCAGCGCAGCACGCGCCAGCGCCCGCTGCGTGTCCAGTGCCCAGGTGCGCCGAGCGTACGCCTGCGCCGCGATCGCCTCTGAGTGCGCGCGCGCGACCGCGATGAACGGCGTGGCGTACGGCACCTCGAACAGCGGGATGCCCGCGACCGCGCACGCCAGGATCAGCCGATCCGGCACATCCGACAGCTGTCCACCAGGGCCGAGACCGATGCCGGTTCCGAAGCCGAGTCCGACGATGCCGCGGCCGGCGAGACGGTCGACATAGGCATCGATGCCTGCGGCATCCTCATCGGCCAACTGCGATCCGGTCGTGAGAAGTGCGAGGTCGTCGGCGAGGAACGGCGTGGGGTCGGTGAGGTCGGAGGAGTGCACCCAGCGCATCGGCCGGTCGAGCGCGCCGTCGCGCAGAGCATCCTCGTCTGAGACGAGTCGCAATCGCAGATCGTCCCGGCGCAGCAGTGCGCGAAGCGTCGGCTGATCCATGAGCTTCTCCGTTATACGTCGCGGCGAACTGCTTTCCAAGATTGTACAGACGGGCGAGTGCATCCCGATAAGCAAGCGGCATACGCTCACCAACATGGCACTTCTCGATGCAGCGACCGATGCACCACCGCTCGGCGGGCCCGACCTCCCGCAGGAGCGTCGACTCGTCACAGAACTCCCTGGACCCCGTTCGGCGGCGATCCTCGCCCGCAAAGCGGATGCCGTGCCTGCCGGTGTCGGACACACGGTGCCCGTGGCGGCCGTGGCCGCCGGTGGTGGCGTCGTCGTCGACGCCGACGGCAACTCGCTCATCGACCTCGGCAGCGGCATAGCCGTCACCACGGTCGGAAACGCGCATCCGAAGATCGCCGCTGCCGTCGCAGCCCAGGTCGCGCAGTTCACCCACACCTGTTTCATGATCTCCCCGTACGAGTCGTACATCGAGGTCGCGGAAGCGCTCAACAGGCTCACGCCAGGCGACTTCGACAAGAAGAGCGCGCTGTTCAACTCCGGCGCCGAAGCCGTCGAGAACGCGATCAAGATCGCACGCAAGCACACCGGCCGTTCCGCCGTCGTCGCCTTCGATCACGGCTACCACGGCCGCACCAACCTCACTATGGCGCTCACGGCCAAGTCGATGCCGTACAAGAGCGGATTCGGCCCGTTCGCCCCCGAGGTCTACCGCGCCCCGATGTCGTACCCGTTCCGCGACGGGCTCACCGGAGCGGAGGCCGCCTCTCGCGCGATCTCGCAGATGGAGAAGCAGATCGGCGCAGACAACCTCGCCGCGATCATCATCGAGCCCATCCAGGGAGAGGGCGGTTTCATCGTCCCCGCCGACGGGTTCCTGCCGGCGCTCGCCGAGTGGTGTCGCGCGAACGGCGTCGTCTTCATCGCCGACGAGGTCCAGACCGGATTCGCCCGCACCGGCCACATGTTCGCCAGCGAGATCTTCGGCGTCGTTCCCGATCTCATCACCACCGCCAAGGGCATCGCCGGCGGCCTCCCGCTCGCCGCCGTCACCGGACGCGCCGAGATCATGGATGCATCGCACGCGGGCGGCCTCGGCGGCACATACGGCGGCAACCCGATCGCGTGCGCTGCGGCGCTCGCCGCGATCGACGTCTTCGAGAACGACGGTGTGATCGAGCGGGCCCAGCAGATCGGGGCGATCCTCACAGAGCGGCTCACCGTTCTGCAGTCGAAGGATCCGCGTATCGGTGACGTCCGCGGCCATGGTGCGATGATCGCGGCAGAGTTCGTGAATCCGGAGACCATGGCCCCGGACGCCCCGCTCACGTCCGCGGTCGCGAAGGCCGCCATCGCACGGGGCGTGATCGTGCTCACCTGCGGAACCTACGGCAACGTCATCCGGTTCCTCCCGCCCCTCTCGATCGGCGACGATCTGCTCAACGAAGGGCTCAACGTCATCGCGGAGGCGCTCGCCGCCGCATAGAACGTCCGGTCGCGATCTGTATCGGGGGATTTCGGGTCGCGACCGGCACTTGACACACAGTCCGCATGAACGACGAAGGAGTTGCTGATGACTGAGATCACACGGGACGTGCTCATCGTGGGCGCCGGAGCGGCAGGGCTCACCGCCGCCAACGACCTGCGCAAGGCCGGGCTCTCGGTCGCCGTGCTCGAAGCGCGCGATCGCGTCGGCGGGCGGCTGTGGACCGACGTCATCGACGGAGCGATGCTCGAGATCGGCGGACAGTGGGTGTCGCCGGATCAGGATGCTCTGAAGGAGACCATCGAGGAGCTCGGTCTCGCCACCTACAGCCGCTACCGCGAGGGGGAGAGCGTCTACATCGGCCCGTCAGGGGAACTCACCCGTTTCACCGGTGACATCTTCCCCGTCGCGCCGGCGACCGAGAAAGTCATGGTCGACCTGATCGAGAAGCTCGACGACATGGTCGCCGAACTGGACCCTGACCGTCCATGGGAGCATCCAGATGCCGAAGCCCTCGACGAGATCTCGTTCGAGGCGTGGCTCGAACAGGAGACGGACGACCAGGAGGCGCGCGACAACATCGCCCTCTTCATCGCCGGAGCCATGCTCACCAAGCCCGCGCACGCCTTCTCCACACTGCAGGCGCTGCTGATGGCAGCATCCGCCGGCAGCTTCTCGAATCTCGTCGACGCCGACTTCATCCTCGACGAGCGCGTCATCGGCGGCCTCCAGCAGGTGCCGCTGCTGCTCGCGGAGCGACTCGGCGACGACGTGCTGCTGAACCAACCGGTGCGATCGCTGGAATGGGCCCCTTCCACAGGGTCGGGGAACGGCGGGGTGACGGCCACGACGGATGACGTGACGGTCAGGGCGCGATTCGCGATCCTCGCGCACGCACCGGTGCTCTACAACCGCATCTCATTCGTACCGCCGATGCCGCGAAGACAGCATCAGCTGCACCAGCACCTGTCGATGGGTTTCGTCATCAAGGTGCACGCCGTCTACGACCGCCCGTTCTGGCGTGAGCAGGGCCTCAGCGGCACCGCGTTCAGCCCGTACGAGCTCTCGCATGAGGCCTACGACAACACCAACCACGCGGATGAGCGGGGGACCCTCGTCGGATTCGTCTCCGACAAGCACGCCGACGGCGTCTTCGAGCTCAGCGCCGAAGAGCGCAAGGAGCGCATCCTCGAGTCCCTCTCGCACTACTACGGCCCGGAGGCGAAGAGCCCCGTCGTCTACTACGAGAGCGACTGGGGAAGTGAGGAATGGACGCGCGGAGCGTACGCCGCGAGCTTCGACCTCGGAGGCCTCCACCG
Organism: Microbacterium sp. TWP3-1-2b2; assembly: GCF_049896145.1. Classification (NCBI taxonomy): domain Bacteria; kingdom Bacillati; phylum Actinomycetota; class Actinomycetes; order Micrococcales; family Microbacteriaceae; genus Microbacterium; species Microbacterium sp. TWP3-1-2b2. Next base: position 401,604 of record NZ_JAFCTS010000002.1, read on the forward strand.
CTACGGCAAGGACCTTCGCACCCCCGTCGGCCCGATACATTTCGCGTGCAGCGATCTCGCCGGTGCCGGCTACCAGCACGTGGACGGCGCCATCCGTATGGGGCACCTGGTCGCCGCCGACATCGTGGAAGCGAGCCGCTCCACCAGTGCAGCGGCCGTCGGTGCGACGTCGGGGAGCGCACGATGAGCGGCGCGATCGTCGTCGGGTACACCGCGACGGATGCCGGCGCCGATGCGGCAGCTCTCGGCGCGCGCCTGGCCCGAAGCCTCGGTGCCCGGCTGCATCTGGTCATCGTGCTCCCCTCCGAGGGAACCAGAAGCGCGGCCGTGCCTCCGGAGCGCGCGTACGAGGACGTCATCCGCGCTCAGGGCAAGAAATGGCTCGCCGACGCCATGGCGAGCCTTCCCAAGGAGATCACTCGCAGCGGGCACGTGCGTCTCGGAGAATCATTCGCCGAAGGCTTGATCGCCGCGGGGGAGGAGTTCGGTGCCCGGCTGATCGTCGTCGGCGCAGCGGAGGGCGCAGGCTTCGGACGGCACAGGCTGGGAGGCGTGGCATCCGCACTCGTGCACTCATCACCGATCCCGGTCGCACTCGCGCCGGCGGGGACCGCGCAGCAGCCCGCTGACGTCGTCCCACGGATAACGGCAGCGCTCGGCACACGTGCCGGCGCCGATGTCCTGCTCGACGAGGCCGTCGCGATGTCGACCGACAGCGGTACGCCGCTGCGACTCGTATCGCTCGTGCCGTTCGATGTTCCGCCCGGCCTCGACACCGGCGCGATCCGCGTCGTCGCGGGAGGCCACGCCGATGAGGTGCTGGCCGCAGCCAAGGCGGCATTGCCGGTGCACGTGGCCGTGTCGGCCGAGCAGGCACCGGGGGAAAGCGTCGAGGATGCCGTCACCCAGCTTTCCTGGCTGCCGGGCGAAGTCGTCCTGGTCGGATCGAGCCGGCTCGCCCAGCCGCGCAGACTCTTCCTCGGCTCCACCGCGGCGAAGATGCTGCGCGTGCTTCCCGTTCCCATGATCGTCGTGCCACGCACCCGCACGGGTGCCCAGGTCGAAGGAGACCGCGCATGAGCACCACACCCCCGACCACCGACTCCGCGCCCGAACCGGCCCCCGTCACCGGAGGCCTGTCCCAGAAGGGGCTGAGCGCTGGGACGGTCGGCCTGATCGGCGCCGTCGTCATCGGCATCTCGTGCATCGCGCCGGCTTACACTCTGACCGCGGCACTCGGCCCGACCGTGTCCGAGGTCGGATTCCAGGTGCCGGCGATCATCCTGATCGGCTTCATCCCGATGCTCCTGGTTGCCTTCGGCTATCGCGAGCTTAACCGGTCGATGCCCGACTCCGGCACGTCGTTCACCTGGGCCGCACGCGCTTTCGGGCCGTGGGTGGGATGGATGGCCGGCTGGGGACTGATCGCCGCGACCATCCTCGTCCTCTCCAATCTCGCCGGCATCGCGGTCGAGTTCCTGTTCCTGCTGATCGATCAGATCGCGGGCAACCCCGGCACGATCGCCGAGCTCGCGTTCAACCCCTTCATCAACGTCGCCGTCTGTCTGCTCTTCATGCTCGGCGCGACGCTCGTGTCATACCGTGACATGCAGACCACGCAGAAGCTGCAGTACTACCTCGTCGGCTTCCAGCTGCTCGTGCTGCTCGTCTTCTCGGTCACGGCGTTCGTGCAGGTGGCCCAGGGCAATGCGTTCGACGCGAGTCCGATCGAGCTGAGCTGGTTCAACCCGTTCGCGGTCGGATCGGTCGGAGCGATCGTCGCCGGACTCTCGCTGTCGATCTTCATCTTCTGGGGGTGGGACGTCACCCTCACGATGAACGAGGAGACGAAGAACCCCGAGAAGACCCCCGGGCGCGCTGCGACTCTCACGGTCATCACGATCGTCGTCCTCTACCTGCTGCTCTCGCTCTCTCTGCTGTCCTTCGCTGGTATCGGCACCGGCGCGCTCGGGCTCGGAAACGAAGACATCCAGAGCAACGTCTTCTTCTACCTGTCAGGGCCCATCCTCGGCCCGCTCGCCTTCCTCGTCTCGCTCGCTGTGCTGACGAGTTCGGCGTCGTCCCTGCAGTCGACCTTCGTCTCGCCCGCGCGCACACTGCTGGCGATGGGGCACTACGGTGCTCTGCCTTCGCAGTTCGCCCGGGTCAGCCCGCGGTTCTTCACACCGGGGTATGCGACGATCATCGCCGCCGTCGTGGCATCCGCGTTCTACGCCGTCATGCGCTTCATCAGCGAGGACGTCCTGTGGGACACCATCACCGCACTCGGCATGATGATCTGCTTCTACTACGGCATCACCGCGTTCGCCTGCGTCTGGTACTTCCGCAAGCAGTGGTTCGACTCGGCGCGCACGTTCTTCTTCACGCTGCTGTTCCCGCTGGTGGGCGGCATCATCCTCGCTGCACTGTTCGTGATGACGCTGGTCGACAGCATGAACCCCGACTACGGCAGCGGATCCAACATCGCGGGCGTCGGCCTCGTGTTCATCCTCGGGGTGACCGTGATCGTCCTCGGCATCCTCATCATGATCTGGCAGGCGATCAAGCGCCCGGCGTTCTTCCGCGGTGAGACCCTCGCCATGGATGCTCCGCCCAGCCTGCGACGTCGCTGACACCCGTCCCATCCCGCACAGAAAGAGAGCACGATGACCACTGCACCCGATGAGAAAGCCCTCCTGGAACGTGTCCCGACGGGACTCTTCATCGGCGGGCAGTGGGTGGAGGCCACCGGTGGGCGCACCTTCGACGTGCGCGACCCCGCGACCAACGCCGTGATCCACTCCATCGCCGACGCGACACCTGACGACGGCATCCGCGCGCTCGACGCCGCAGCCGAGGCGCAGCAGTCGTGGGCGGACACCCCCGCGCGTACCCGCAGTGACATCCTGCGTCGGGCGTTCGACCTGGTGCAGGAGCACAAGGAAGACCTCGCGCTGCTGATGACGCTCGAGATGGGCAAGCCTCTCGCAGAGTCGCGCGGCGAGGTCGTCTATGGCGGGGAGTTCCTGCGGTGGTTCAGCGAGGAGGCGGTGCGCATCGCCGGCCGGTACGGATCGAACCCTGAGGGCACGGGACGAATGATCGTCTCGCAGCGTCCGGTCGGGCCCTCGTTCTTCATCACCCCGTGGAACTTCCCGTTCGCGATGGCGACGCGCAAGATCGCGCCGGCGCTCGCCGCCGGATGCACGGTGGTGATCAAGCCACCGGCATTGACTCCGCTGACCACGATGTTCTTCGTCTCGCTGCTGGAGAAGGCGGGGCTTCCGGCCGGCGTCGTCAACGTCGTGCAGACCTCCTCGTCCTCCAAGCTCTCGGCGCCGATCATCGCCGACCCTCGGCTGCGCAAGCTGTCCTTCACCGGCTCGACCGAGGTGGGCCGGAAGCTCATCGCGCAGGCTGCAGAGGGTGTGCTGCGCGTCTCCATGGAGCTCGGCGGCAATGCCCCGTTCGTGGTCTTCGACGACGCCGACCTCGACAAGGCGGTCGACGGTGCGATGATGGCGAAGTTCCGCAACATCGGTCAGGCGTGCACAGCGGCGAACCGATTCATCGTGCACGCGGACGTCGCGGAGGAGTTCGCGCGTCGCGTGACGGAGCGTGTTCAGGCGATGAAGATCGGACGAGGCACCGAGGAAGGCGTCACGATCGGTCCTCTCATCGACGCGGATGCCGTGGCGAAGGCCGGCGAGCTCGTCGAGGATGCTGTCGGCCGAGGTGCGAAGCTGCTCGCAGGCGGGCATTCGATCGACGGGGAGGGCACGTTCTTCGAGCCGACAGTGATCACGGAGGTGGTGGCCGGCAGCGACATCCTCCGCGAGGAGATCTTCGGCCCCGTGCTGGCGATCGCCACCTTCACGGATGAGGCCGAGGGCGTGCGCCTCGCGAACGACACCGAATACGGACTCGTCTCCTACGTGTTCACCGAGGACCTCGCCCGCGGGCACAGGATGATCGACGCGCTCGAGACCGGCATGATGGGCCTCAACGTGGGCGTCGTCTCGAACGCCGCAGCTCCGTTCGGCGGCGTCAAGCAGTCGGGGATCGGCCGCGAGGGCGGCCTCGAGGGCATCCACGAGTACCTGTCCACGAAGTACACCCTGATCCCGAACTGAAACGCTCCGAAGACGACCGAGAGGACCGCGACCATGACCGACTACGCCGTCATCAACCCCGCGACGGGGGAGACCCTGTCCGAATACGACACCTTCACCGACGCGCAGATCGACCAGGCGATCGCCGCCGCGGATACCGCGCATCGCGGCTGGTCGCGATCCTCGGCGGTCGCCGAACGTGCCGCACTCGTGCGTCGCGCGGCAGAGCTTCATCGCGAACGCCGCGAGGAGCTCGCCGACATCTTCGTGCGTGAGATGGGCAAGCCTCGCGAGGCGGCACTCGGCGAGGTCGACTTCGCCGCCGACATCGCCGAGTACTACGCGGACCAGGCGGAGACGATCATGGCCGACCAGCCGATCGCGATCCTCGGCGAGGGCTCGGCGATCATCCGGCGCGACTCGCTGGGACCGCTGCTGGGCATCATGCCGTGGAACTTCCCGGCATATCAGATCGTACGGTTCGCGGCTCCCAACCTCATCGTCGGCAACACGATCCTGCTCAAGCCCGCCCCGCAGTGCCCTGAGTCCTCGAGCGCGATAGCGGAGATCTATCGCGATGCCGGCTTCCCGAGCGGCGCGTATCAGAACGTGCTCGCGACGAACGAGCAGATCGCCGACATCATCGCCGACCCGCGTGTGCAGGGCGTCTCGCTCACCGGATCCGAGCGGGCGGGCGCTGCCGTAGCCGAGGTCGCGGGGCGCAATCTCAAGAAGGTCGCGCTCGAGCTGGGAGGATCAGACCCGTTCATCGTGCTGTCCACCGACGATCTGGATGCCACGGTGCAGGCCGGTGTCGATGCGCGCCTGGACAACAACGGCCAGGCCTGCAACGGGGCGAAGCGCTTCATCATCGTGGACGACCTGTACGACGCGTTCGTCGAGAAGTTCGTCGCACGCATGTCGATCGTGCCTGCGACGGATCCCATGCAGGACGACACGGTGCTCGGTCCGCTCGCGTCGCTCGCGGCAGCGGAGCACCTGCAGAAGCAGGTGGACGGTGCCGTCGAACAGGGCGCTTCGCTGCTCACCGGAGGCACTCGCGACGGTGCCTTCTTCGCCCCGACCGTGCTCGCGGATGTGACCGCGAAGATGGACGTGTACCGCGAGGAGCTGTTCGGCCCTGCCGCCGTCGTGTATCGCGTGGCGGACGAGGACGCAGCGGTCGAGCTGGCGAACGACACCACCTTCGGCCTCGGCTCCTATCTCTTCACCACCGACCCAGAGCAGGCGGAACGGGTCGCTGACCGTATCGAAGCGGGCATGGTCTACGTGAACCTCGTGCTCGCCGACAGTCCGGAACTGCCGTTCGGGGGCGTGAAGCGCAGCGGTACGTCGCGCGAGCTCGGTCACCTGGCTGCCGACGAGTTCGTCAACAAGAAGCTCATCCGCACTGCCTAGGAGCGGAATCCGCGGAAGCATCCATGCGCGCTACCGTGGACGCATGAAGGTCGAACGAGTCTCGCGCACACAATCTGTCGTGGACGGGCTGCTCGATGAGATCATCGCCGGACGGCTCGTGGCCGGAGAGACTCTTCCCGCCGAGGCCGATCTCGCGACCCTCCTCGGTGTCTCTCGGCTCACGCTGCGAGAGGGTGTTCGCCTGCTGCAGGCGCAAGGCGTCATCGTCGCGGTGCCCGGCAGTCGGCACAGGGTGGCCCCGGTCGATGAGTGGACAGGGCTCGAAGCAGTGGTGCGGTTGGCTCGCAGCGGGGGAGCGCGGCGTCGTTCGTCGCTCGATCTGATCGACATGCGCGTGATGTTCGAGACCGGCGCCGCCGAACTCGCCGCGCCGCGCTGCACCGACGAGCACATCGCGCAACTCGAGAGCAGGCTCGAGCTGATGCGCACAGCCCATCACAACGGCGATGTCCCCGGATTCGTGGATGCTGATCTCGCGTTCCACGATGTGATCTTCGCCGCGGCGGACAACCGCATCCTCGTCGCATCCGTGCGCCCCCTCACCACGATGCTGCAGGACTCGCGCACCGAGACAAGCTCGGTGCGCGACATCCGCGAACATGCGATCGCCGAGCACGCGGCGGTGCTCGAGGCGATGCGCACGCGTTCTGCGGATGCCGCGAGGGAGGCCATGGCGAGTCACATGCGCCAGACTCGCGACGATCTACTGCACTACGTGCTGGGCGAGTAGACGCGACGATTTTGCCCGGGAACCCATAGGGCGTACCCTCGTTATCTGATATCGGATAACGCTTCCGAACCTCTCGTATTCACTCCGCGACACCCTCTGAACGAAGGAGTTCCTGTGCACGTCGATGCGCTTCTCGCCTCGCTGCCGGCATCCGTCGAGATCGACGCCGCCGAGGTCCGTGCCGCTCTCGATCCGCACGGCGTGCTCGTCGTGCTGGACGACGATCCCACCGGAACGCAGTCGGTCGCCGGGCTCCCCGTGCTCACCAGGTGGGAGTACGAAGACCTCGCGGGCGCATTCGCGACCGGCGCTCCGGCCGTCTACGTGCTGACGAACACCCGATCGCTCGATGAGGACACGGCCGCCGCGCGCAACCGTGAGGTCGTCGCGGTCGCCATGGCCGCGGCATCCGATGCCGATCAGCGCGTGACATTCGTCTCCCGGAGCGACTCGACGCTCCGCGGTCACTTCCCACTCGAGACCGACGTGCTCGCCGAGGAGATCGTCGCGCACGGCGGCAAGGCTCCGGATCTCGTCCTGATCATCCCCGCCTTCCCCGACGCCGGTCGCATCACCGTCGACTCGGTTCACTACTGGGTCACGGACGGTGAGGCGACCCCCGTCGGCGAGACGCCGTTCGCCGCCGACGCCACGTTCGGGTTCGCATCGTCCGATCTGCGCGACTGGGTCGCCGAGAAGACCGAAGGACGTGTCGCGTCCGATGAGGTCGCCGCTCTCACGATCGACGTCATCCGGTCGGGAGTCGACGCCGTGGCGTCCTTCCTCCGCGAAGCGCCCGCCGGGTCAATCGTGGTCGTCGACGTCGTGGACGAGACCGACATGCGCGTCCTCGCGCTCGCGCTGCACCGCATGCGTGATCGCGACGTGCTCCTGCGCGTCGGCCCGCCCTACGTGCGCGCCCACATCGGGCAGGAGATCGCCGAGCCCGTCGCCGCCGCGGACATCCCGTTCGCGTACGACCGCGGCGGACTCGTCGTGGTCGGCAGCCATGTCCCGCTCACGACGCAGCAGCTCGCCGAGCTGCGTCGTCAGCGACCGGACACCATCACGATCGAGCTCGACGTGCGTCAACTGATCGACGACCGCCGCGAAGCGCACCTCGAGGCCCAGGCGCGAGCAGTGGCGGAGGCGCTGGCTTCAGGATCGGTCATCGTCCACACCACGCGCGAGCTCGTCACCGGCGCGGACGGCGACGAGAGCCTCGACATCGCCCGCAAGGTCTCCAGCGGAGTCGTCGACCTGGTGCGTCGAGTGCGTGAGATCGCACCGCCCCGTTTCGTGATCGCCAAGGGCGGCATCACATCCAGCGACGTCGCGAGCGAAGCGCTCGAGATCCGCCGCGCCACCGTGCTCGGACCGATGCTCCCCGGCATCGTCTCGCTGTGGCAGCCGGAGACCGGACCCGCCGTCGGCATCCCCTACATCGTCTTCGCAGGAAACGTGGGAGACACGGATTCTCTGGCGCGTGTCGTCGCGACCCTCGCCGACGCCAACTGACAAACGAAAGGACAAGAGATGACCTCCACTGTCGCCGTCATCGGGCTGGGAGCAATGGGCCTGCCCATGGCCACACGCCTCGCCGAGCGCTTCGAGGTGCGCGGCTTCGACATCGCAGCCGCGCGCGTCGCGCTGGCTGCGGAGAAGGGCGTCACGCCGACGGATTCCGCTGCGGACGCCGTCGCCGATGCTCAGGCCGTGCTCGTCGCCGTGCGCACCGGAGCACAGCTCGACGATCTGCTCTTCGGAGAGACCGGCCTCGCAACGCACCTGGCCGAAGGCGCGGTCGTCATCCTCACCAGCACGGTCGGCACCGACGGCATCGCCGAGATCGCCGCACGGCTCGCCGAGCACGGCGTTCAGCTCGTCGACGCCCCGCTCTCGGGCGGACCGGTGCGTGCAGGCGAAGGCGATCTGCTGATCGTCGTCGGAGCGAGCCAGGCAGCCCTGGAGATCGCGCGTCCCGTACTCGAGCAGCTCGCATCGACGCTGTCGATCGTTGGCGACAAGCCGGGCGACGGTCAGGCTCTCAAGACGGTCAACCAGCTGCTGTGCGGTGTGCACATCGCCGCCGCCGCCGAGGCGCTCGCCCTCGCCGATGCCCTCGGTCTCGATCGTGAGAAGACGCTCGAAGCGCTCACCGCCGGCGCCGCGAACTCGTTCATGCTCGGCAACCGCGGCCCCCGCTCATTGCAGGCCTACGACGAGGGCGGCGCTGAGGTGCTCAGCCGCCTGGATATCTTCGTGAAGGACATGGGCATCGTGGGCAGCGCTGCGCGCGCCGCGCACCTCTCGACCCCCGTCGCGAACGCCGCAGAACAACTGTTCCTGCTCGGCGAGGCACAGGGGCTCGGCGCTCGCGACGACTCCGCCGTGATCCGTGTGATCGCCCCCGAACGACTCTCGTGACCCACTATCGACCCCGGCGCATCCGCGCCGCGTAACACACTGAAAGAAGAGACCCAGTGACGCTCCCTCTTCCCGCGCTGATCGCGATCGGAATCGCAGGCCTCGCCCTGCTGCTCCTGCTGATCATCCGCTTCAAGATGCAGGCCTTCTACGCCCTGATCCTCGTCTCGATCATCGTCGGGCTCGCCGCCGGTCTTCCGATGACGACGATCGCCGCGACGGAAAGCTCCCCCGAACAGCTCGGCATCATCCAGGCGATCATCGCGGGGGTCGGCGGAACACTCGGCTCCGTCGCAGTGCTCGTCGCCCTCGGCTCGATGCTCGGCAAGATCATCGAGCTCTCCGGTGGCGCCGAGTCGCTCGCCGGAACCTTCACGAAGTGGCTCGGCCCGAAGAGAGTGGGCATCGCTCTGGTGATCGCCGCCGCGATCCTGGCCATCCCGGTCTTCTTCGACGCCGGATTCATCATCCTCGTGCCGATCATCTTCGCCTTCTCGAAGGTCGCAGGGCTCAACCCGATCAAGTTCGGTCTCCCCGTCGCGGGCATCATGCTCGCGGTGCACGTCGCGGTCCCGCCGCATCCGGGCATCGTCGGCGGCGCGACCATCCTCGGCGCCGACATCGGCTGGGTCACGATCTTCGCATTGCTGATCTCCATCCCGTTGGCGGCTCTGTCGTTCTGGGTCGGCAAGCTCATCAACCGCCGCGAGTTCGCGATGATCGAGGCGACGAAGGAGATGTTCGACAGCTTCGGCAACGATCAGCCGTCCTCGAACGCGGGGCTCCGCGACGGCGAGAAGGCGCCAAGCGCCTTCACCGTTCTCGGGCTCATCCTTCTCCCGCTCGTGCTCATCATGCTGGGCACGGCTGTCGCGCCGGCATTCGAGGTCGGGAGCTTCTGGAACAGCTTCCTGTCGATGATCGGTCAGCCCATCTTCGCGCTCATGGTCGCGATCGCCGCGGCGATGTTCTTCCTCGGTGTGCGTCGCGGGTGGTCGGCTGCGAAGCTCGGCGAGGTCATGGAATCGGCCTTGCCCGCTGCTGCCGTCATCATCCTCGTCACGGGTGCCGGTGGCGCTTTCGGCCGCATCCTCACCGAGACCGGCATCGGCGGTGCTGTCGCCGAACTGCTCGCAGGATCGGGCATGCCGCTACTGCTCGCCGCGTTCCTCATCTCGTTGATCATGCGTGCCGCGCAGGGCTCGGCCACGGTGGCCATCACGACCACGGCCGGTCTCCTTCTGCCGTCGGTCGCAGTGCTGGGGCTCGACACGATCCACATCGCGCTCGTCGCGGTCGCGATCGGATACGGGGCCCTCGGCCTCAGCCACGTCAACGACTCCGGGTTCTGGGTCGTCACCCGCTACCTCGGGCTGTCGGTGAAGGACGGCCTCCGTACCTGGACGCCGCTGACCACGGTCCTCGGTGTCGCCGGGTTCCTCCTCACCTGGCTCACGTATGCAGTCATCCCGATGAGCTGACGACCGTCGAATGCGGGGCCCTCGGAATCCGGAGACGGATGCCGAGGGCCCCGCCCCGTCTGTCCTGGGCTGGCGTAGCGTGGACGTATGGTCACTGTCGCTGAGAACATGGTCCGCACGCTACGAGCCAACGGCATCGACCGGGTGTACGGCATCCCCGGCGATTCGCTCAACGGCTTCACGGATGCCCTGCGCAAAGACGGCACGATCCGCTGGCTGCATGTGCGCCATGAGGAATCAGCCGCGTTCGCTGCTGCGGCGGATGCCGGGCTCACCGGCGACCTCGCGGTGGTCGCCGGATCGTGCGGTCCAGGCAACCTCCATCTGATAAACGGACTGTTCGACGCCAACCGCTCGCGCGTCCCGGTGCTCGCGATCGCCGCGCACATCCCCACGAGCGAGATCGGCACCGGCTACTTCCAGGAGACGCATCCCCAGGAGCTGTTCCGCGAGTGCAGCGTGTACGTCGAATACGTCGCCGATCCGGTCCAGATGCCGCGCATCCTCGAGATCGCGATGCGCGAGGCCGTCGAGAAGCGCGGGGTCGCCGTGATCGTGATCCCTGGCGAGGTCGCCCTCGCCGATGTGCCGGTCGACCGCGCCACGGTCATCACGCGCGCGCATCCCGTCGTCGTTCCTAACCCGGGCGAGCTCGAGAAGGCCGCCGAACTGCTGAACGCGGCGAGGAACGTGACGATCCTCGCGGGAGCCGGGGTCGAAGGAGCGCATGACGAGGTGGTCGCGCTCGCCGACCGCCTCGGCGCACCCATCGTGCATGCTCTGCGCGGCAAGGAGTTCATCGAGTACGACAACCCGTTCGACGTGGGCATGACCGGGCTGCTCGGCTTCGCCTCCGGGTTCCGGGCGATGGAATCGGCGGACACGCTGCTGGTGCTGGGCTCGGACTTCCCCTACCCGCAGTTCTATCCGGAAGACGCCACGACGATCCAGGTCGACATCCGGGGCTCGCAACTCGGCAAGCGGCATCCACTCGATCTGGGCCTCGTCGGCGATGTCAAGGCGACCGCTGAGGCGCTCCTCCCGCGGATCGCGGAGAAGTCGGATCGTTCGCATCTCGATGACGCCGTCGCGCACTATCGCAAGACGCGGGCGAAGCTCGATGAGCTCGCGGTGCCGGCCAAGGGAAAGAACCCGATCCACCCGCAGTACCTCGCCCGCCTCATCGACGAGGCAGCGAGCGACGACGCGATCTTCACGGCCGATGTCGGTTCGCCCACAGTGTGGGCGGCACGCTACCTCACGATGAACGGTCGGCGCCGTCTCATCGGCTCGTTCACTCACGGATCCATGGCGAACGCGCTCATGCACGGCATCGGAGCGCAGACCGCGGCGCCGGATCGGCAGGTCGTCGCCCTGGCAGGCGATGGCGGACTCGCGATGATGCTGGGCGAGCTGATCACGCTCACGCAGAATCGGCTGCCGGTGAAGACGATCGTGGTGAACAACTCCTCGCTCAACTTCGTGGAGTTGGAGATGAAGGCTGCCGGGTTCGTCACGTACGCGACCGACCTCGAGAACCCCAACTTCGCGGCCGTCGCCGAGGCGCTGGGCATCTTCGCACGACGGGTGGAGCGCAGCGAGGATCTTCCGGATGCCGTGCGCGAAGTGCTCGCTCACGATGGGCCGGCACTGCTCGACGTCGTCACGGAGCGCCAGGAGCTGTCCATGCCGCCCGCGATCACTGCCGAGCAGGTCAAGGGCTTCGCGCTCTACGCGATCCGCACCGTCATGTCCGGCCGCGGAGACGAACTGCTGGATCTGGCCAGGGCGAACTGGCGGCAGCTGTTCTGACGACACGCGCCCCTGAGCCTGCGGAACGCGTCGCGGTTCGCCGGGGCACACAGCATGCCGTACACTGGACAGGCAGTTGTCTGCATTCTTTTTCCATGCCCGCGGGTGTGGGGCAGATGCAGATCCAGGGGCCTCACGGTCTCTAGGGCGGTAGCTCAATTGGCAGAGCAGCGGTCTCCAAAACCGCAGGTTGCAGGTTCGATTCCTGTCCGCCCTGCGCGTCAGCGCGATGCTGACACACGAAAGGTACATTCAGGATGGATCAGGACGAACCGCGCGGCGAAGTCGTCGCGGCAGGCGGCGCTGCCAGTGTGAAGAAGCTCGGCTTCTTCGGCCGGATCGCGCTGTTCTTCCGTCAGGTCATCGGCGAGCTTCGCAAGGTCGTCACACCCACGCGCAAGGAACTGTTCAAGTTCACCGGCGTCGTGCTGGTCTTCGTGGCGATCATGATGGCCCTGGTCTACGGTCTGGACACCGCCTTCTCGTGGCTGACGGCCCAGGTCTTCGGAGTGCCGCAGTAAGCGTCACCCCCGCGGTTGCGACCGCAATGATTGGAAAGAAATAACGTGTCTGAACGATATTCCGACGACGCCGACTGGGCGACCGCTGCGGAGCAGTCCAGCGAGGACGACGAGGCGCAGGAGGGCAATGTCCTCTCGGCCGAAGAGCAGTCCTCCTCTGCTGCAGAGCACGTCGCTGTCCACATCGAGAGCGACGCGGAAGACCTGAGTGAAGAAGGCACGGAAGACATCGACATCGACGACCCGGAGGCGGACGCGATCGTGAACGACGCTCTCAACCTGGACGAAGCGGCAGAATCTGAAGCTGCCGCTGAGGTCCTCAACGACGGAGTGGCCGAAGAGGCCGCAGATCTCGAGGCGGCATCCGCCGAAGAGGTCACCCCCTACGACGGCCCCGACGTGAACGGCGATGAGGATGCCGTGAACGAGGAGGCAGCCGACGCTGCAGACGAGAATGCGGAGGAAGACCCCTACGAGGCCTTCCGCATGGACCTGCGCATGATGCCGGGCAAGTGGTACGTCATCCACTCCTACGCCGGTTTCGAGCGCAAGGTGAAGGCCAACATCGAGCAGCGCAAGTCGACGCTCGAGGTCGAGGACGACATCTACCAGGTCGAGGTCCCGATGGAGGACGTCGTCGAGATCAAGAACGGTCAGCGCAAGATGGTCACGCGCGTCCGGATCCCCGGCTACGTTCTCGTGCGCATGGAGCTCAACGAAGACACCTGGTCCGTCGTCCGTCACACACCAGGTGTCACGGGCTTCGTGGGCAACGCTCACAACCCGACGCCGCTGCGTTTCGAAGAGGCCTTCAACATGCTGAAGGCGCTCGTCGAGGTCAAGGACGTCCCGACCGCGAAGAACGTCCAGTCCAAGGGCGGCGTCGCTGTCGCTCGCTCGATCCCGGCCGAGGTCGACTTCGAGGTCGGCGAGACCATCACGATCAAGGAAGGCTCGTTCGCAGGCCTTCCGGGCTCGATCAGCGAGATCAAGCCCGAGAGCGGCAAGCTCACGGTGCTCGTCTCCCTCTTCGAGCGTGAGACCCCGGTCGAGCTGTCGTTCGACCAGGTCACCAAGATGAACTGACGTCGATCTTCTCGAAACGGCCATCCTTCGGGGTGGCCGTTTCGTCGTTCCACGCACCCGCCGACATCGGGTAGACTTACGTGGTTTGTGTGTGCGCTTCGGCGTGCACGAAACAGCACCGCGGTTCGGAGATGCCGGATCGTGGGAGATCGGATGCCACGGCATCCGTTCGATGAGAGGAAAAGACAATGGCACCAAAGAAGAAGGTGACCGGCCTGATCAAGCTTCAGATCAACGCCGGCGCCGCCAACCCGGCCCCGCCGATCGGCCCCGCGCTCGGTCAGCACGGCGTGAACATCATGGAGTTCTGCAAGGCGTACAACGCAGCGACCGAGTCGCAGCGCGGCAACGTCATTCCTGTGGAGATCACCGTCTACGAGGACCGCAGCTTCACGTTCGTCCTGAAGACCCCGCCGGCCGCAGAGCTCATCAAGAAGGCAGCCGGTGTGCAGAAGGCATCGGCTACGCCGCACACCGTCAAGGTCGGCAAGATCACCAAGGACCAGGTCCGTCAGATCGCCGAGACCAAGCAGGCTGACCTGAACGCGAATGACATCGAGGCCGCCTCGAAGATCATCGCCGGCACCGCCCGCTCCATGGGCATCACGGTCGAGGGCTGAGGAGAACAATCATGACTAAGTCCAAGGCTTACAACGCTGCCGTCGCGAAGATCGAGGCAGATCGTTTCTACACTCCCACCGAAGCAGTCGCTCTGGCCAAGGAGACCGGCTCGGCGAAGTTCGACTCGACCGTCGAGGTCGCGCTGAAGCTCGCCGTCGACCCGCGCAAGGCGGACCAGATGGTGCGCGGCACCGTCATCCTCCCGCACGGCACCGGCAAGACCGCCCGCGTCATCGTGTTCGCCACCGGCCCCGCGGCCGAGGCAGCCATCGCCGCAGGTGCGGATGAGGTCGGCGGCGCCGAGCTCATCGAGAAGGTCGCCGCAGGCTGGACCGACTTCGACTCGGCCGTCTCGACGCCGGAACTCATGGGACAGGTCGGTCGACTGGGTAAGGTGCTCGGCCCCCGTGGCCTCATGCCGAACCCGAAGACCGGCACCGTGACCCCGAACACGGCGAAGGCCGTGGAGGAGATCAAGGGCGGAAAGATCGAGTTCCGCGTCGACAAGCACGCCAACGTGCACTTCGTCGTCGGCAAGGCCTCGTTCACCGCTGAGCAGCTCGATGAGAACATCGGCGCTGCCCTCGAGGAGATCGTCCGCCTCAAGCCGTCGAGTGCAAAGGGCCGTTACATCCAGAAGGGCGCAGTGTCGACGACGTTCGGCCCTGGCATCCCGCTGGACGTCAACGCCATCTGAGCATGACAAGAAGGGCCCCTGTCATTGAGACAGGGGCCCTTCTTCGTGCCTTCGGGGGGCCGCCGGCGGATCGCTCGGCCTCGCGCGCGAGCGAGACACGCCCGGGGGGCGGGCAGGATTTGCCGCGTCCCGGGATCCCGCGTAAGTTATTACTTGTTCGCCCCACAGGGAAGCGGAAAGGCCAAGTGCCTCACCCCCCTCAAGCGGAAGAACAACTCCCGAACTCCTTCTCTCACTTGAGAGTGTGGACGCTTGCGTCTAGGATAGAGAGTCCCACCTCATGGGTCGCGGTCATCGGCTGCACATCGGATCTGAGATCCGAAGCGCCGATTTGACAGGCTCCGCGAGGCGGGTAAGATTGAGAAGTTGCCCTTCGGGCCTGGTTGTGATGACTGGGTCGGGGGAGCGTCCGATCCTTGAGAACTCA
>NZ_JAFCTS010000003.1:722-2114 GCF_049896145.1 Microbacterium sp. TWP3-1-2b2
CAATCAGCCTGTTATCCCTAGAGTACCTTTTATCCGTTGAGCGATGGCCCTTCCACGCGGGACCACCGGATCACTATGGCCGACTTTCGTCTCTGCTCGACTTGTCAGTCTCGCAGTCAGGCGGGCTTATGCCATTGCACTCGACGACCGATTTCCGACCGGTCTGAGCCCACCATCGCGCGCCTCCGTTACACTTTAGGAGGCGACCGCCCCAGTCAAACTACCCACCACGCCATGTCCCGGGACCGGATAACGGTCCTCGGTTAGACGTCAACGACAGTAAGGGTGGTATTTCAAGGATGGCTCCACCAGAGCTGGCGCCCCGGTTTCATAGCCTCCCACCTATCCTACACATACGGTCGCTAACGCCAAGGCGAAGCTATAGTAAAGGTTCATAGGGTCTTTCCGTCTGACCGCGGGAACCCCGCATCTTCACGGGGAATTCAATTTCACTGAGCCTGTGCTGGAGACAGTGGGGAAGTCGTTACGCCATTCGTGCAGGTCGGAACTTACCCGACAAGGAATTTCGCTACCTTAGGACCGTTATAGTTACGGCCGCCGTTTACCTGGGCTTCAGTTCGTCGCTTTCACAACTCCCTTTAACCTTCAGGCACCGGGCAGGCGTCAGACCCTATACGTCGCATTGCTGCTTCGCAGAGCCCTGTGTTTTTGCTAAACAGTCGCTACCCCCTGGCTTGTGCCACTCTGCAAAGGTTGCCCTAAGCAGAGTCACGCTTATTCCGAAGTTACGCGTGCAATTTGCCGAGTTCCTTCAGCACAGTTCTCTCAAGCGCCTTGGTATGCTCTACCTGACCACCTGTGTCGGTTTCGGGTACGGTCTCTGCCAGAGTTATTTCCAGGGACAACTTCCCTGCCAGGACAATCCAATAAGCCCTGACAAGTTACGCCATCCGTCACTTCTGGCTGGTGCAGGAATATTTACCTGCTTCCCATCGACTACGCTTTTCAGCCTCGCCTTAGGGGCCGACTAACCCTGCGCAGATTAGCTTTACGCAGGAACCCTTGGTCTTTCGGCGGGAGTGTCTCTCACACTCCTTATCGTTACTCATGTCAGCATTCTCACTTCCGATACCTCCAGCCAGGCTCACGCCTGACCTTCACCGGCTTACGGAACGCTCCGCTACCGCTCGCTTACGCGAACCCATATCTTCGGCGCATGGCTTGAGCCCCGTTACATTTTCCGCGCAGGATCGCTTGATCAGTGAGCTGTTAAGCTTTCTTTAAAGGATGGCTGCTTCTAAGCCAACCTCCTGGTTGTTTTGGGATTTCCACATGCTTTCCCACTTAGACACGACTTGGGGACCTTAGCTGTAGGTCAGGGCTGTTTCCCTTTTGACGACGGACCTTAGCACCCGCCGTCTGTCTCCCGAG
>NZ_JAFCTS010000004.1:0-1082 GCF_049896145.1 Microbacterium sp. TWP3-1-2b2
AAGAACCGGGGAGGCGCTAGCACCCTTTGATCCGGTTATTTCCGAATGGGGAAACCCACCTTTACAGTCTTCCAACTTTGCTTTCCCTCGGGAGGGCGAGGATTGGCGGATTGTTCAAAGGTATAATGACCTGAATACATAGGGTTCATTAAGCAAACCCGGGGAACTGAAACATCTCAGTACCCGGAGGAAAGGACATCAACCGAGACTCCCGTAGTAGTGGCGAGCGAACCGGGACCAGGCCAGTGCTCTTGTGATATAAAGCCGAACGATCTGGAAAGGTCGGCCATAGCGGGTGAAAGCCCCGTAGGCGTCAAATAGCAAGAGACTCGAGTAGGGCGGGACACGTGAAATCCTGTCTGAACATGGGGGGACCACCCTCCAAGCCTAAGTACTCCTCTACGACCGATAGTGAACAAGTACCGTGAGGGAAAGGTGAAAAGCACCCCGACAAGGGGAGTGAAACAGATCCTGAAATCGGAAGCCTACAAGCAGTCGGAGCCCCCAAGCGGGGTGACGGCGTACCTTTTGTATAATGGGTCAGCGACTTCATGTGTCGAGCAAGCTTAAGCCGTTAGGTGTAGGCGCAGCGAAAGCGAGTCTGAATAGGGCGCTAAGTTCGACGTATGACGACCCGAAACTAGGTGATCTATCCATGAGCAGGATGAAGGTAAGGTAACACTTACTGGAGGTCCGAACCCGTGAATGTTGAAAAATTCTGGGATGACTTGTGGATAGGGGTGAAAGGCCAATCAAACCTAGACATAGCTGGTTCTCCGCGAAATCTATTTAGGTAGAGCGTCCGACGAATTCCTCAGGGGGTAGAGCACTGGATGGTTGCGGGCTGCGCGAGTGGTACCAATACTAACCAAACTCCGAATACCTGAGAGAACTATCGGGCAGACACACGGCGGGTGCTAACGTCCGTCGTGAAAAGGGAAACAACCCTAACCATCATCTAAGGCCCCAAAGTCATGGCTAAGTGGGAATCGATGTTGTATTGCTTTTACAATCATGAGGTTGGCTTAGAAGCAGCCTTCCTTTAAAGATATCGTAACCGCTCACTGCTCAAGCGATCCTGC
>NZ_JAFCTS010000005.1:0-239 GCF_049896145.1 Microbacterium sp. TWP3-1-2b2
GTTCCGACCAACGCCTCCGAGCTTGAGGTCGGGTCGATCATCCTGGTCGAGGCCGGCGACGTGATCGCCTCGGACGGCGAGATCATCGAGGGCGTGGCCTCGGTCAACGAGGCCGCCATCACCGGCGAAAGCGCCCCGGTGATCCGCGAAAGCGGCGGCGACCGTTCGGCCGTGACCGGCGGCACCACCGTCGTCTCCGACTGGATCAAGGTGCGCATCACCGCCAAGCCGGGCTCGAC
>NZ_JAFCTS010000005.1:249-607 GCF_049896145.1 Microbacterium sp. TWP3-1-2b2
TGGCCCTGGCCGTGCTGCTGGCCGGTCTGACCCTGATCTTCCTGATCGCGGTCGTGACCCTGGTCGGTCTTGGCGCCTATTCGGGCGTCGATCTGGATCCCATCGTTTTGGGCGCCCTGTTCATCACCCTGATCCCGACGACGATCGGCGGCCTGATGTCTGCGGTCGGCATCGCCGGCATGGACCGGTTGCTGAAGGTGAACGTGTTGGCCACCTCGGGCCGTGCGGTGGAGGCGGCAGGCGACGTCGACACCCTGCTGCTCGACAAGACCGGCACCATCACCTTCGGCAACCGCATGGCGACCGAAGTCATCCCGGTCCCCGGCGTGCGTCCGGAAGCCGCCTTGGCCGCCGCCGT
>NZ_JAFCTS010000006.1:0-603 GCF_049896145.1 Microbacterium sp. TWP3-1-2b2
GGGGGCGGCGGAGCGTCGGCTGCGCCGAAGGCGTAGCGCAGACCCAGGGTCACCGTGTGGCTCTCGTCGTAGTCGCCATCGAACGTGCCGTAGTTGTTCACGGCCGCCGTGGAGTTCGTGAACGTCTTGAACTCCATGTCGCCCGTCAGATAGCGGTACGTCAGGTCGATGTTGGCGCGGTCGCCGATCGCATAGCTCAGGCCCGCCA
The DNA here is from genome assembly GCF_049896145.1 of Microbacterium sp. TWP3-1-2b2. Classification (NCBI taxonomy): domain Bacteria; kingdom Bacillati; phylum Actinomycetota; class Actinomycetes; order Micrococcales; family Microbacteriaceae; genus Microbacterium; species Microbacterium sp. TWP3-1-2b2. Next base: position 209 of record NZ_JAFCTS010000006.1, read on the forward strand.
GGGCTTGCGCCGCGAACTTGGTCGAGCTGTCGTCAGCCGCGATCGAGACCGTGCGCTGGCCGCGGATCGTGCCCACGAACTCGGTGTTGACGCGGTTCACGCCGACGCCGAGGCCCACGAACGGACGAACGCCCCAGTACTCGCCGCCGATGTCATAGATGACATTGGCCATGAGCGTGGTGGATTCGATGTCGCCTTCCGGCGAGAAGCAGGGGCCCGTGGCCGGCGTGAAGTTACACACGCCCGACGGAACCGAACCCGTCGAGTGACGGATGCGGCCGATGTCGCCCGAGCGGTAACCGCCTTCGAGCTCGACGCGCCAGTTCGGGTTGAACCGGTAGCCCAGACGCGCGAACGCGGCCCAGCCGTCGTTCACTTCGGCGTTCCAGTTCACG
>NZ_JAFCTS010000007.1:0-506 GCF_049896145.1 Microbacterium sp. TWP3-1-2b2
ATGTGGTGCGCCCAGACGCCGAAGCTGATGAATCCCGTCGCCAGCATGGCCAGCACCACCAGCCGATAGCCGACCAGCTTTGTCTGGGCGACAGCCGGGATCAGGGTCGACATGGCCCCCGCCGCCGGCAGGAAGATGATGTAGACCTCGGGGTGGCCGAAGAACCAGAACAGGTGCTGCCACAGCATGGGGTCCCCGCCCTTGGCCGCATCGAAGAAGGGCCAGCCGAGCGCGCGTTCCAACTCCAGCAGCAGGGTCGACAGGATGATCGACGGAAAGGCGATGATGATCATGCAGGCGAAGATCAGCATGGCCCAGGCGAAGATCGGCAGCTTGTCCAGCGTCATGCCCGGCGCGCGCGTCTTCAGCACCCCGACGATGATCTCGATGGCGCCGGCGATGGCCGAAATCTCGATGAAGCCGATGCCCAGCAGCCAAAAGTCGGCGTTGATCCCTGGCGAATAGGCCATGCTGGTCAGGGGCGGATACATATACCAGCCGCCGTT